>NZ_CM143103.1:0-2762690 GCF_054950095.1 Salinicoccus sp. Marseille-QA3875
ATTTTCAGACTGATTGGAAACTCTTTCCCCAGTGCTGCACGTATGCCAGTATATATATCTATTAAAAATTGCATGCGTTTCTCTAATGAACCGCCGAATGCATCATCTCTTCTATTATCACGTGAGGATAAAAATTGACTCACCAAATACCCATGCGCACCATGGATTTGGACACCTGTGAACCCTGCTTTCTTGGCCACAGCTGCCGTTTTGATAAAACGATCGACTGTTTCACGAATCTCATCAACCGTCATTTCCCTTGGCGGGTTGAATGCTCTGCCTGAAGCACCACTGATTGGAATTTCACTGGGGGCAATGGGTTGTTTTGATACTGATTTTGGACTTTGTTTACCCGGATGATTAATCTGCATCCAGATGTGGCTGCCATTATACTTACCTGCTTCAGCCCAACGTTTTAAAGTATCTAAATCTCTTTCATCCTCGATGACGACATTGCCAGGTTCACCAAGGTATCGACGATCTACCATCACATTTCCAGTAATTGAAATTCCTATACCACCCTCCGCCCAGCTTTTATAAGCATTGATCAATTCCTGAGTTGGACGATGTGCTCTATCAGCCATCCCCTCACTCATCGCACCTTTATAGAGCCTATTTTTAATGGTTACACCATTTTTTAAAGTTAATGGTTCAAATAATTTTTCCACTGACATATTAGTTTCTCCTCTATTCATTCACTTTAAAAATCACCTTTCCTTTTATGTACCCTGTGAAAATACCATTTAATGATGCTTCAGTTTTTTCTGAAGTCAATTACTTTTCACTGGCTAACGGTTCTGTTTGTCACTCGATATCTTTCCAGCACGGTCACGCTGTAAACTTTTTGTACAGCCGCAGCTCTGAGGGGTGAAATATTTCCTTAAAAAAGATATATCTTATATATGCTTTGAGTTTGGATAGTAAACATGCGGCCTCATTCCTATAGATATTTCTGTTATGACCTGCAGGTGCGGATCCACTGTCATTGATAGAAAGATGAGAAATATTTAAGTATAATTAAAATGAATAAAATGATTATGCCATTACTTTCAATGGAGAAGCGTGAATGGCTACTTAAAATATAGGGGGAATTTCATGAAGAGGTATTCAACACTATTGTTTTCATTATTGTTCACATTAGCGGCATGTGGTGGAAATGATGACTCACAAGGTAGTGCAGATGAAGAGTCAGCAGACACTGACACAGGGACGGTAGAAGTTACAGATGGTGATAATTCAGAAGAGACATCCGGGAGTCCAGAAGAAAGCCCTGAGAAAGAGTCTGAAGAAGCAGATGAAAACTTGGGAGAAGATTCAGAAAATCAGGAAGATGATAATGAGATGGATGAAGAAGATGAAGAGCCGGTCGTATATACGGAAAATTTTGAAAGAGAAGGTTATGAAACCGGCGTCGAAATAACTGTTCACCCTATCCGGACGGAAGACGGGCTTGCAGTTCTAGATATGGACTTTAAGCGGACGGATGATGGCGAAGGTGGTCTTAGATTGGAAGAAATGCTGAGTCATCCCGCTACTGAGAGGACGTCACATCGTGCTGTTACAAGGGGGGATCAGTTCGACCGCCTGGGCTATAATGTAAGATTATTTGATAATATCAACAAGGAGGTCTATCACACTCTGTTCTATCAGGAGAACAGGGATGATGACGGGACAACTTATATGGCTACAAATGCTTTAAAAGGTGAAGAAATTGACTCGACAGCGTTCAATGATGGTGAAACGGTGAGTTACCAGGCGGTTTTCAATGCTCCTGAAGAAGATCTGGTCAATCTTTTGATTGAAAGTTTTGATGTCATCACTGAAATACCGGTGGTTGAATCACAAGGAGTGAGGGATATGGCTGAAGATCTGTTAAATGAGAATGTTTCTGATGTAGCAGGGCTGACTGTCGATGACGTCCCGGAGCAGATTTATTCCTTGCAGACATATGACGAAAACATTGAATCAAATGTCGGAACATTAGTCGAAGAAGATGCTGCATCGATAACTTTGGATTCAACGGTACTATTTGAAGCTGATTCTGTGGAATTACGGGATGGTGGAGACACTGCCATTGCAGACGCTGCAAAAGAACTGGAGCGTGCTCCTGGTGGTGAATTATTGATTGTCGGCCACACGGACAATACTGAGACAAAAGAGTATTCCCAAACATTATCCGAGGACCGGGCAGAAGCCATTTATAGTCATCTGGATGAAGCTATGGATTTAAGTGTTTTTGATGGGGTTGTCACTGAAGGAAGAAATTTTGCTGAACCTGTCGCTTCGAATGATACTGAAGAAAGTCAGGCACTGAACCGTAGGGTCGAGCTTTATTTTGAACCACCCGAGGAGAGTTCAGAAGAGACTGTTGAGGTTGAATTACCGGATAACCTGGGGCCGGTGGAAGATTATGAAGATAATAATCATATAGAGGTGCTTTACAGTAACAATCATACATTTGAAGTTTCAGCGGATTCCTTACAGAGATATGATGATTATATTGTTGGACGCTTCAATGTGACAAAAATCGATGGGAGTTCAACTCATATACACAATCCCGTCAACAGTGGGTTCGGGCATGGAGCAAGGAATCTTAATGTAGATGACAATGCTGAAACTTCTGGTGGTCTTTTGGATAACTATGATGCAGACGGTATTACTTTGATTGACGGGGATAGACGTGTTTTCCCCATTGATTATTGGGCGCTGACCGTTAATGATTCAAGATCTGAAGGCGATGAAGAGCTGGTGCCGCTGGCCAATCGTAATGTACGCGTCGGTTCCAGGCTGGAAGATGGTGAATCTGTAACAGTGACAGTCATTTACCCTGATATTGCGGCAGACACAGTAACGGTTGATCACGCACCGACTGATAATTATGATGAAAATATAGACGAACGGTTGGATTATCTTGTGCCTTGGAGATTGCTCAATGTACCTATTGAAGATGCAGATTATGACAATGAGTAATATGAAATCCAGATATTGTCTGTCCCGTCTTTTGGGACAGACATTCACCTTCCGGCTCCCGGGACGCAGGGCTGAAAGATGAAGAGATGCCAAGTAAAATAAAAAAGTATAAAGGTGGGAAATTGTAATGAATATTTTAATTTTAGGCTCAACCGGACGCGTCGGAAGTCATATACTGCAGTTAGCACTAAATGATGGTCATCATGTGACTGCATTAGTGCGTAATATGGATAAAATGCAGGTTGAAAGTAAGAATTTAACCGTCATGGAGGGGAATGCATTAATCGAATCTGACATTCAGAATGCGATGGCTGATATGGATATTGTCATCAGTGCGCTCGGTACAGACGGCACCACTACACTCTCAGAAAGCATGGCCTATATAATTAAAGGGATGGAAAATGAAGGTATAAGACGACTCATCACCATCGGAACCGGCGGCATTCTGAATAGCAGGACCGAGCCGGGAAAATTGCGTTATCAATCCAATGAATCAAAAAGAAAAACGACGCGGGCAGCAGAGGATCATCACAAAGCTTATGAATTGCTTGAAGACTCATGCCTTGACTGGACCATCGTCTGCCCCACCTATCTGCCGGATGGTGAACATACAGGTTCATACCGGACAGAACGCGATTTTCTTCCTGAAAATGGAAAAATGATTTCCGTGCCTGACACGGCAGAATTTGCATATAGTCAGATAGAAGATGACAGTTATATAAAATCACGTGCAGGAATTGCATATTGATATCTTTCTATAGATTTCAGAACTTTGAAAGAAAAGTGAACGTCAATGCTAATCCCGTGCCGGGAACACGCCATTTTAACAGACCACATAAAAACAAACAAAAATTATTGGATCAGATGCAGGTAAGAGACAATGAAATAAAACGACAATAAACACTCACATTAAACAACCAGAGCAGCTCGAAAGAGTTGCTTTTTGTTACCCATTCACATTAAAATATATATGCACTTCACATAGAAAGGAGGAAAAGATATTTTAAAACGACTGTTTTTTATAATATTGCTCATAACAGCCATCATCTGGGCCAAACCTTATTGGGAAGATTCCGCCGATGACATAATGCCTGACCCGGTTTCTGAAACATTGGATTCAGTCAGAGATTCGACTGGTAATACAATAGAGAATATCGACTTTGATTTCAATACATTGAGAGACCGGATCACATCATTCTTTTCCTCCTTTACGGATGCAGAATCTCTGCAGGAACAAGTGGAGCCGCTTGAATTGACGGCCCCGGAAGAACAGCAATTTTCCGTCGGTAATGTGGAGATTGGTGACACGAAAGAATCCGTGGATGAGTTGTACGGCGAACCGGAACGGATAAGTGAGAATGAATACGGTGTAAGCTGGTCCGCCTACCATGAAAACTACCGAAATTTCATGATGGTCGCATATGACGACGAGGAAAATGTACGTGGGCTTTACACCAATCAGGACATGGTGTCTTCAGAGCCGGGGTTGGTTTTAGGAGATTCTAAAGAAGCGGTACATGAGACACTCGGAGAACCTGAAGATATCATTCAGAGCGGTCCATTTAATTATCAGGTCAGCAACCAGGACGAATATGATGTCTACCAGAAGAATGGAAATCATACGACCATTTTCTATGATGTTCATCAGGAAAATTCGGTAACAGCAGTACAGATCATCGATGAAAATCTGGAAAGCGAAAAAGACGCAGTCTATTCTCCCGGCAGCGAATCATTAAGGGAAGGTCTTGAATATCAATTATTCGATCTGACGAATGCAGCAAGGACGAAACATGATCTTCAGCCTTTGGAGTGGCACGCAGAAGTCAGTGGCACAGCAAGAAATCACAGCGCAGATATGGCTGAGAACGAATATTTCAATCATACGAATTTAGACGGACAGTCACCTTTTGACCGGATGAATGAAGATGATATCTCCTACACCACTGCCGGTGAGAACCTCGCAGCCGCACAGCTCAGCAGTATATACGCCCACCACGGCCTGATGAATTCAGAAGGTCACCGTGGAAATATATTGAACGACAGCTTCAGAGAGCTTGGCGTCGGCGTCGCTTTCGATGACGATAACCGGCCATTTTATACAGAGAAATTTTTAAGCAGCCTGTGGTAAACATATAACTCATATATTAACGACACTGTTCAGAATAGATCAGGGGCAGACTTATCTTTTTATAAAATTATAAATGATCCTGCCTTCATTTTTCAGCAGTTAAAAATACTTTTTCATCATTTTTTTTGCCAATAGCGACGATTTCTATAATTTCTATCTGATCATCTTTCGTCGGTTTGAATATGAGACGTACACCTAACTTCTGGTTCTTTAATTCTTTAAAGCCGGCTAACTTGGAATAGGCTGTATCACTAAGTCTTTTCCAATTTCAGAGTCTCTAATTTTCAAACGTTTCACAGCATTCAAAAAGAGTGGCAGATATTATATGACACCAGTGATCACACTCATATTATTCATCGCAATTTCTGCTTATGGTTTCTTCGTGGTTGGCGGTTTTGAAGGATTCGGATACGCCATCATAGGGTTTGGTTTTCTGATTGTCGGTGTCGCCGGCACCCTCCTTTTACCTTGGTTATCACGGCGCAGCAATGCAAAAAGATATGGAAAAATTGATAAATTGATGCTCATCATTTTGCCGGTACTATTTTTTACAACCATCGGTTCAGCCTTCTACTTCGATCAAAATTATTGGATTATTGATGAGGGTGAAAATTCCTATATGGGAGAAACTTATTATGAAGTGACAACCATTTCTGAAGGGAGAAAGCAGGTCACTCTCGTATTGGGTGAAGAATTTTCAGGAAAAGAAGTTGAGGTTGATAATGTCAACCAGTGGGATTCAACGGATATCACCATAAATATTGTCGATGGCGGCGAGAAAGATAAAACACCTTATATATGGATTGGTTTAGATGAAATCAAAGACCCTCTGACGATTCAAACAACAGACGGTGTTGTTATAGAATAAGTAATGACAAAGGAGATCAGACATGGCACAATGCACGGAATGTCATACAGAATGGACTTTTAGAGAAAAAGCAGGTATATATAAAACATTGCACTCAAGGAAAGAATGCCCATATTGCGGGTCGGAGCAGTTCGTCAGTTTAAAGTCTAAAAGGCTGGGATCAATGTTCTCTTTTGTAATTATATTTGCAATGTTCATACCAGTTTTCTTTAATGCCCCAATAATACCCCATATTATTTTTATCATAGCAGTCATTGCTACTGTAATGTACTTACAGATTATCCTGATAAAACTAGCGGGCAAAGAAGAATTCCCTATATGAAAAGAGCGGATAACTGATTACGTTATCCGCTCTTTTCATTACAATCGATTATATCTATAAGTTTTAATAGAAAATTTATTAAAACAGTCGCTTTAAATACTGAATGTATTATAATTAAGACAATATTAGCAAAGTATTTAAAATTTTATACTTCCCATAGAAATTTGGTGATTTTTATGATTATCAACTTACAGGAAAATATCACAACCTATTTACAGGAAAAAAATATAATTCAAAACTATCCATCTTCTGAATATGGTGTTATTTGTGAATCAGAAAATGAAATTGCCGCCTACTTGTACTATTCCATAAACCATTATCACCCTTCTACGATATATTTGCGGTTTGCGATTCTGGATAAAGATATAGAGTCAGAGACACTTATAGAAATGTACGATAAATTTGAAACGGTACTTCCTTCTTCAAATATAATTTTCCAGATTCACCGCAACTTTGATTTTTATGAACACTTTATCAATGCCAGAGATTTCGTCGAGTTCAAAAAGACATATGAACCTGAAGTAGATATTCATAGCCTGCTTTCCAGATTTTCTGACAATGTCTTTGGAGAACAATATACAAGCGAGAAATTTAAAATGACTGAGAGATTACTGGAAACTACTAAAGAAGTGTATCAGTCGACTCACGAGGTGAATCCATTAAAAAATATGGATTTGTCAGAATGGAAAGGTCTGCTCACTGATGATCTGGACTTTGAAAACTCGATTGTAATCCATGATCAGCGTGATGAAATTGTCGCTTATACGATGATTTATGAAAATGAAGATACATCGAAAGATGTCGGCTACTGTTACTTTAAAGTTCAGGATGCCAAACAGGCTCTGAGCGCAGAATTTTATAAGACTCTGATCCACCTGCAGGAAACAAACTTCACTCATCTCAATTTGGAAGTGGACAGTACTGATCAATATTCATTTGAATTTTTCAACCGTATCATAGAAGATAAAACACCTGCTCTTATTACTTTCATCAAGAAGAAAAATGATTGAAAATACTATGTTAACCACTTTACTTCATCTTAAAATGATGGATTAGACCCGACACCAGGTTAAATCCATCATTTTAAAGTTCATCATGCTTACTCTTCTATTCAACACATTCCTGATCCAAAATATGCGAACTGTCTGACGCAGCAGATTTCACACAGTCAGCCAAACTGGTAAGATACACACTGTTTTGCCGTGTCAATCCAGGACCGTAGTGAGTAAATTTTGCTGAAGTTGTCAAAATCATACCCGGTTTGTTCACGACATAGATTACGAATATTCATTACTACGCTTGTTTATTATCTTTACAATATCGGATGAAATAAGCAAACCAGCAAAATGGTTCAGGAAAAGAGTTATTTCTTCAAATAACCTGCTGTGAAATCAACCAAATCAGGTTGGGACATCAGCTTTGATTCAGCCTGGCCGATACATCCTTTATTCACAGTATTCTCCCTTTCAAAACTCTCTCCAATTTCTTTAAATTTATTTTCATCATAATCAGGTTCAGCATATGTTTTCCAGACTCGTTTTCCGTTTTCGAGTATCGGGCTGGCTGTCTGCACTTCATCCAACTGCCCCGATAAATGTTCTCCCAGGTGCATTGAACTGTTTGAATCATAATCGACACCGATCAATAGGACATACCCCTCTTTCTTATAGACGTTATGCATTGGCGTATCAATTCCCATTCCATGATCAAGAGGATGGTCTTTAGTGATTTCGTCATTATCTTTTCCCCACGCTGCGAATGATACTTTTGGATGATTGCTCCGAATCACATCGTCATTCATCATAAAACACTCAACTATTTTACCCATATAAAATGTAGACGTCTTATCCGGTTCAAATGCCGGCATCGTCTCCTGAAGTGCTTCAATCCATTCTTTTGGTACAGAAGGATTGTGCCACTCTGCAGGGTCCGAAACATCTGCACTGTGAGTAGGCATAACGAGTGTCCCCTCACTGCCCAGTACTTCCTTAAGTGCCTGAACAACTGTCTGAGCACCCCCGCTGACAAAACCAATCTTGCTTAACGAGGAGTGCACGATTAAAGTCATCCCCTTCTTAACACCGATAGATTTTAAATCATTGATCAATTTTTCTTTAGTTATCAGGTTTTTAGAATTTTTGATTACATCTTCTTGCGACATATTAGTTTACCCCTACCTTTATATCTAAATTTTTATTAATAACACACTAAATGTCCAACTTCATAATCACTGTTTTAAGATTATGACCATCGAAATCTTCATCATACTCTTCCACTACGTCGAAACCTTTTGCTTTATAAAAACTCATGCCGATTTTATTTTCCTTTTCTACTTCAAGCCGGATTTCTTTCAACCCATCAATGTTATGAATGCCTTCATTAAGCAGAGCCGTCCCTATTCCTCTGTTCAGCAAATCAGGATCGAGGTAGATGGCACTTAATTCCGATAAGCCTTTCTCATCAACTGGTGTGAAGTTCACAAAACCGGCTAACTCTGAATCAGTTTCTGCGACATACATGAATGAGTGGTTTAACCGGTGCTTCATCATCTCGTCACTGTATGCCATCAGAAGAAAGTTATTTTGTATCGTTTCTGGAATAATCCCTTCATATGTAGCGTTCCAGCTTTTCTTTGCTATTGATTGGATTTGTTTTATATCTTCATTCGTCATTTTTCTGATTGTAAAATTCATCGCTGCACATCCCTTTATTTATACTTTTTATAAATTGTATCATTTTATGAATGTTTAAGATGAGATAAGGTATAATTACATTAAATATGCATAGAGAAGAGGTCTATGAAGACAATGATCAACCTTATACCTTTAAATAAAAAAGTAGAAGTCATATGTACAAAGAAGCCTGTTCAACTGTCAGAGAAAAGACAAAATGAAATTGAAGCGTTTTGGGCTGATATTAATAAGGACGAAAAATTTTATCGAGGAGAAGCGTTCGATATAGAAACTGTAACCGAGAAGAAAGATAAATATAAGATTTTTCTGAACACTACGGACTATGCCCACCATCTGCATACCGTATGGAATCATATATCCGATGAAGAAAGATGCAGAACCATCTTCAGTGCCGGTCTTGTAGAAACGTCCGACTCAAAATTCATTTTCGGAGAAATGGCATCTAATACAGCTTATCCGGGAAGACTTCAATGTGCTGGCGGCGGATTAAGCAATGAAGACCTGGACAGAGATTACTTCGATCTTGAAAAAAGTGTGCTGCGGGAAACGAAGGAAGAACTCGCAATTGATGAAGACAAGCATGTAGAACAATGTCAGCCTGTCTTGATGAAAGACGTTCATATCCATGATTCCCTCGTCGTGTTATATCATCTAAAAGTGAACCTTTCAGAAAAAGAATTCAAGAAAACCTATCAACTTTATGTAGAAGAATTAAAAAATAAAAATGAAGTGCCGGAGTTTAAAAATATTGTCTTTATAGAAAGAAACAAAGATGCAGTCCATTCATTCTTCGATAAGGATAATAGAAGCAGAGATGATTACCTCGAACCGTTTTTAAAGTACATGGTAAAATGAATATCAGACTTTAGAAAATCTGTGCTGACCATCCATATTTGTAGTTTCCCTTTCTCATAATAAAAATAATTCATACATGAGCATCGAGATTATAGTATTATTATATGGATAATGTAATTTCAACTGAAATCCATGTACAGTTTAATGACAATATTAAAATAGATAATTCAAAGGAAGTATATAATGACAAAAAGAATGAATATTAACGAACCGGAAGAAGAATGGATTGTTGATGAATCGACAGAACTGCTTAAATTCTTATTTAGAATGATGCCTGCACGAAGCAAAAAATCAGTGAAAGGTATTTTGAGCCGCAGCCAGGTGTTTGTTAATGGTGAGCCGACGACCCAGTTCAATGATCCACTTCATCCGGGAGACCGCGTATCGATTGAAAAACGCACTGCCAAGCACGATGCGAGAATCAGAGGACTCAAAATCCTCCATGAAGATGAGGATATTATTGTGATTGAAAAAGAAGCGGGGCTCTTGTCAATCGCTTCGGAAAAAGAAAATCAGATGACTGCATTTCGCCAGCTTTCGGATTATATTCAAAACATTCGTCCTAAAAGCCGGATATTCGTCGTTCACCGACTGGACCGTGATACTTCAGGCGTAATGATATTTGCAAAGAGTAAAAGAATCCAGCAGAAATTACAAAATGCGTGGCAGGAGGCTGTACCCGAACGTTCCTATATAGCACTCGTTGAAGGTGCGGTAAAAGAAGACGGTACCATCACCTCATGGCTGACGGAAAATAAAGCCCTCATCGTCCGTTCTAGTAAAAATCCAAATAAGGGTAAAAAAGCTGTCACCAAATACAAAGTTCTGAAGTCAAATGCTAATCTGTCGCTGCTTCAGGTAAACTTGGAAACCGGCCGTAAAAATCAGATCCGTGTGCATATGCAGGATTTGAAACATCCGATCGTCGGTGATAAGAAATACGGTTCACAGACCAACCCTATCAAAAGAGTCGGCCTGCATGCCCATACAATTGGATTCAAACATCCGGCGACCAAGGAATATATGAGATTCGAGTCAAAAGTTCCTGCTTCATTCACAAAAAAATTCTAAACAGAAAAAGCCAAGTCATCAGTGATTTGGCTTTTTTTGATGATTAGTATATTTACTGCAAACTGGAAACTGTTAAAAATACACCTATGATTTCAATATATCCTGCATTGTGTGCTCGACGCTGCTGAAATAAACAGAACCGAATTTCATTAAATGCACCATCAATAGATAAAGCTTATAAAATCGTATTCTTACCCAGGCATCATCACTGAGAGGATACGTTTCTTCGTATGCATCGTAGAAATCTTTGCTGAAACCGCCGAAGACGGTCGTCGCACCAAGATCGAACTCCCGGTCGCCGTAAAATGGAGAAGGATCGAACAACGCTGGTTTCCCGTCCGTGAGAAACATATAATTACCTGCCCATAGATCGCCGTGGAGCAGGGATGATTTGCTCTCATGCCCATTAAGCTTATCTGTCATTACTTCTCGTACACTCTCATATGTCTTGAGGTCCGCTTCATTCCATAACCCCTGTTCTGTCAGCCGGTCTCTGAGTTGATCCATTCTTTCGCTTATGAACAAATCACTCCATGAAGATGTCCAGGAATTATCAAAGCTAATATCGCCGCCTTCATGCGGCAGATGAAAGCCGAACTGGCCATCTTCTTGATGTTTAAGATGCATCTTTGCAACCATATGGCCCAGGTCACGCTGACTGCCTGTCCCTTCCTCCAAATATTCCAGTAAAAGATAGGCATCATCTCCTATCCTGCCATTACCAAGCACTTTCGGAGCTGTCACACCTGCTTCTTCCATTGCTTCAAGCCCGGCAATTTCAGCTGCATAGAAATCTTCAGAACGTCCCGGCTGTACGAGTAAAAAACAGGGCTCTCCATCGGTTTCTATCCTATATGCATCATTGACATCGCCGCCCGCTACTGGAATTATATCTTTAATGCCTTGAGTCGGCAGATTATTTTTCCACTGTTCATTCATCATTTCAACTTCGCTCCTTGTCGCTGTTTTTAAAAATATTGACTGTTACCCATATGGGAGAAATCACATAAGCAAATATCAATACATATCTAGAAGGCCAATTTTTTGTCCTTTCACCAGTTTCTATACTGACCACCGGAAAAGTGAAAACAGAAATGAAGAAGTAGATGGTCTATATGATATAAGGAAAGTTTAAAACATTATGACCAAGTATCGCATTTACAATTGTTATATAAAAAAAGAAGGTGGTGGAGTGTATCCCAGCACCTGTCATTCTACTATTATTTTCGTCTGATTCCAATTGTACGCCCAAGTTCTTTCGGCGTCTCCACTTTTCCTTGAGCATCGTAATATTTCCTGATTGCCTGATCTAATTCTTCGGGAAACAGAGCAGGCCGACCAGCTTGTGTATCCATCCCCATATACATCACTTCATAAGTGGCACAAAGTTCTCCTTTTTGATTATGAAGCGTCATGAATGTATGAAGTCTCTTTGAATCAAAGTCATATATTCTGACTTTGATCGTTATTTCTTCATGGGCAAATACTTCGTTCTGATACACAATATGGTTCTCCAGAGTGAAGATGGTATAGGACAGTTCCTTTACCCTTGATTCACTGTGGCCTAGATGTGACAACCACTCAAGTCCCGCATCACTGAACGCACGACTGTACTGTCCGTCGTTCATATGCCCATTGTAATCGAGCCACGATTCCGGAACCGTCGTCTGATATTCATATAATTCCATTGCCATAACTGTTCCACCTTTTCATCCACTTTTAATGCACTAATAATCATTCCCTACACTATCATATAATACTTAGTCGGTTTCTGAAAATGTGAATTTCTCCAGCCTGTACAATCCTTCTTCATCTATGTAATCTACACCGTTTTTAAAATCATAACCCATCTTTTGATAGAATGATAAGGCAGTGATGGATGCTGGAATTTCAATACGGTCTGCTCTCAGAAAATATTCATCACTTTCCAACTTCTCCATGATTTGTTTTCCAATACCTTTTCCCTGATAATCAGGAGAAACAAATATTGTAAATAAACTGCTTTCAGTTTCACTGCCCCAATAAGAACCTATGGAACCGACCCCTATAATACTTTCTGTATTTTCATCCAGAAAGACATAACAATTTGTCCATTTCCCTCTTTCAATAAAGAAGTTCTCATCCATTTTTGATATATCATTTTGAATGTATTCCTTTGAATAATCTTTGATATTCGTCTCCCGTAAAGTTCTTCTTACCAATTCTGAAACTGCTTTGGCGTCTTCAATTTTAAAACTCCTACTTATTATCATCGCTTGCCCCTTTATCCAGTTTTCCAAATCAAAGCATTTTGTTCAGAGGGGCTTTTCAGCTTTCATAATCCCAGTTATGGTCATCATCAAACCTGTCCATCATTATTCATCAGCTTTGTACTCACTGTATAAAATGCTGTATACCAGAGTATCTCTGAAGCCATCTTCTAATTTGATATCCTGTCTTAACAATCCTTCATTTGTCATACCGGCTTTCTGCATGACTTTTTCGGAACCGATGTTTTCTACATCCGTCGTCGCCCAGATTTTGTTCAGTTTCAACTGGTTGAATCCATAATCGAGTATCTCTCCGACAGCTTTCGTCATGATTCCTTTTCCCCAGAAATCAGGATGGAGAATATAGCCGATTTCTCCACTCTCATTAGTTTTATCAATAGTCATTTCAATCGCACCGATGACTCTATCAGTCTGCTTATCCACTATGACTTTATGATAGTGAGTTTCGTTCCTGTCGAGAACGAACTTCACATGGTCTTCCGTATCTTTCTGACTGTTCGGCCCCCACCCCTGATATCTCGAAACTTCGTCCATGGAAGCATAATTGTGTATATCTTCCGTATCAGTCAACTTAATATCTCTCAAAAAGAAATCCATATTATCCACTTACTCACAATCTTTTATTTTAATAACCTGAACTTTCATAATCATCATCCTCGGATCTGTTTCTGCCGATGATAAAACTTATTGCCAAATCTAATACAGAATAAATGATCACTGCTGTGAGAAAAAATGTCCAGGACATCATTTCAGGATTAATGAAATATATCGTCACTAAAATGACTATGAACAGGAGGCCGAATAAACTTCTGAATACTCTCAGTTTCATATTACCCCTCTTTTCTGAGTATTATGAGTAATTATATATATAATAAGGGGAATTATAAAGGTTTTGTTTGATAAATACATTGAAAGTGTAAATGTATTATAAATAGCAGGGGGGAAATGGAATAATGAAAAGTATATTATTATGGATCACATCATTGAATACAGTTTATTTTATAGCCACCATTTTTATAAACCAGAATAATGATGTCAGTAATTTTCTCTTGCTGCCTTTCGGGGTGCCTGCAGTTATTGCTTTTATCCTATTTTTTGCCGGGATCGTCACTTTGATTAACGAATATAAAAGGTATATCAGTTTGCTGATGATTATTATAAACGGGCTGATAATGCTGATGCCCTTATTGCTGATTGTTTTTATATAGTTTTTTTCAAGTACAGATACTATTTATAAAGAAAAGAGAGGAAAGATAAATTGATGAGACTTAAAGCATCAGATAACCCACCTGCCAGCAACACCTAAAACTAAAGCAGGCCAAAGTCCGAGGTTATGACTTTGGCCTGCTGTTTTATTACTTTTCAGTTTCTTTTACGGGAATCCATACTTCGCTGTAAGCATGATTTTCTTTTTCATCGTCCATTAATGTGAATGAAAATGAAGGTGCATCCACCACCTCATAGTTTGAGGATGGCAGCCATTCCGAATATGTCCGGGCCATTGTATTTTGAAGTGTTTCTGGGAATTCTCCTTCGTTCGGGAAGACCGCCCATGTATGTGCATCGACGCTGACCGTGTCAAGAATCGGACTGATATCTCTCTCCGTAGTCGGCACCCCGATAGTATGCGTCAAATCCCCTTCCTCTTTTAAAAACTTTTCATCCGCATCATATGAAGCATTAATAATCTGTTTCGGTTCAATATTCATGAGTCTGTGCATCTCATTCCTTTGTTCTTCAGTAATGCTCTCTGCCAGTTCAACAATCGCATTATTAACGCCTTCGAACTGCATCGGCACCCTCCTGCTCACGCCTGCTATCGTGAATGCAGACATTTCTTTAATCCGTACTTCCATATTTTCTCCTCCTCTGACATCGATATAGAAAGAAAGTTTGGGAAATGAAATGATTGTCCCCGTCTGTTTGACCTCTGACGGCAGATAACCGCTCCACGCCTTGAAAGCTCTGGTGAAACCGTCCAGAGACTGATAACCATATTTGAATGCAATATCTGTCACACTTCCGCCCCCGGCCAGATCTTGATTGGCCATGGCCAACTTCCGCTTTCTAATATAATCACTGAGTGACATGCCACTGATATATTGAAATATTTTCCTGAAATGATAGTCGGATTCACCGATAAAATCAGCAACATCTTCCACTCTAATTTCTTTCGAAAGATTATCCTCAATATATTCAACCGCTTCATTCAAAGTCTTAATCATCATTTCCACCACCCTTTCGAATATTATGATACACATCACTGAAAAGAAACACTCGATGTTTTCCAGTCAATTTAAGTCGGATGACTTTCATATAAAAGCACCGGAAAGGTATATCTCTCCCCGGTGCTTTAGCTGTTCATTTAATCATTTATAGAATCACTTAAAGGAATCAAGCAATCCAGTTAACCATATCACTCGTAAACAGATTAAATAATGTAATGATTCCACTGCCAAAGAAGGCGATTAGACTTATCTGTAAAATAGAAAACGAATGGAATAGGTTTTCTAATCTTTCCATCATAATACATCACTCCATCCTTACAAATGGTCTTCCATCAAATAATAATAATCTGTATGTTTAAGCAAGTGCACCATTTCCTTCTTCTTCATCGAATCGTCCGGATATACATCAAAGTCCCTTCGGGGGAATCTATCATCAAATGTCATCTCCGCAACTGTCTTGAGCAGAATTTCCGGAGTGAAATAGTCGAATCTTATACTTATGTACTCTTCATCAGACCTCTTCCCATCCAATAGGAATATTTGACTGAACCCCCATTGCCAATAGACAATGTTCTCATAAAACACCTTATATTTCTTTTGTCCGTCTGTAAGAATGAAATATTCATCCGTTTCCTGATAAGTCATATCAAATTTATGTCTCATAAAATAACTCAGTACTAAAAATATGATAAACATCACAGAGAAGACGGCTGCCATTTCGTATTCTCCCCCGATTGCACCGAGCACCGCAATCACACCTGAAAATACTGTAAAAATGATCATCATCTTTGTAAAGAATGATTTTAATTGTCGTGGTTTTTGAACATCTTGACTATACTTTCCCTTACCGTATGCTCTTTGTATTATGACAGCAATATAAACCAAAACAATGAGTACAAATACGATGATATTTCCAATAAGACCAATGTCAGGCATTGAACTGATCTCCTTTATACTTTTAACGGTAAAATGCTGACTCCTGAAATTCGAAAATCAACCGGGCCGTCTTTTAAAATGATATCATATTGATAGGATCTTTATATTGAGATTTTCTAATATCATCTTAAATTGCCTCTATCAATAAACAGAAAAATCTAATATAATATTGACAACATAAGTGAAAACGGCTGATTCTAAAAATAAACGAAGGATGTGTATTTATGTATAAAAAGATTTTACTCCCTTATGATTTCGGAAATTCTTTCATCAATGTGCCTGAGCAGTTGGTGAATTTGACAAATGGTGATGGAAATTCCGTCATCACAATATTCAATGTCATCTCAGAAAATGAAATGGCCGATAATGTGAAGTATCAGGGAAAACATTTTGATGATATCGCCAATGATAAAGTTGAGGATCTGAAACCTTTCACTGAAAAGCTGGATGAACTTGGTTTAAATTATAATATCAAAATCAAAACAGGCCGTGTCGTTCAAGAACTCTTAAAAGAAATTAAAGAGAATGATTATGAAATCGTGGTTATGAGTAACAAACGCTCCAAAATGGACATAAAACATGTGCTCGGCCATGTGACACATAAAGTCGCCAAACGAGTGAATACACCTGTAATGATCATTAAGTAATTTGGCAATATCATCTGAAAGGTAACAGGCACCTCCATTTAAATTATGGAAGTGCCTTTTTAAATTCTATATTTAATCGTCTTTCTCATATTCTCTTAAATTATGCAGATACAACGGCGCATCCATCGGGTCGGTGACTATGAGCTCAATAAGGCACATGCCGTCAAATTGTTCCGCCTCTTTAATGGCTTCATCCAGATCTTTATTATTTCGAGCCTGAGCTTTAAATACTTCTTTGGAACCAGAAAATCCATCTGTCAGCGACATATAATCCCATCCCGGGATATCATTATAATCTGCATAAGGGCGCTCTGTATTCAAATACCTTTCAATCGTATAGCCCTGGTTGTTCAACAGGAATATGATCGGTTTACAGCCCTTATCAATGATGGAGCTCAGTTCCTGTACGGTGAACTGGAAGGCACCTTCACCGACAAACAGCACAACCCGGCGGTCCGGTGCTGCCACTGCTGCCCCGAGTGCTGCGGGCGTACCGTAGCCGATGCTCTGCCATGAACCATGGGACAGAAACATTGCACCTTTCGGCAGTTTCACCTGACTCATCCCATAAGATAATGTCCCGGTATCCACTACCACTATGTCTTCCTGCTTCAACATATTTTGAAAACGCGGGTAGTATGATTCACTAGAGAGGATCTCATCCGCTTCTCCTGCGATATCATCATAGATCGAAGGCAGCTGTTGCACTTCTCCATCTTCTCGGTAGTCTAAATCCATCAGTGCTTTCAGACTGTCTGCAGCTTTTATATTTTCGTATTCATCATCTGTTATCACTGTTGAATGCGGATGGATGATGATCATCTTCCCAGTTTTCAAATCTGCAGTGTACTTCGCCAGATTGAAATCTGACCACAACATGCCGACAGCTATGATCAAGTCCGCCTCTTCGATTGTCTTACGGACCTGGTCATCCCCGAAGGCACCCCCGTACATTCCGATATACTGCGGGTGCTGTTCATCAAAACCGCTTTTGCCCTGCAGCATCTGTGCCACAGGTATGTTCATTTTTTCAGCAAGGGCCTGCACTACTGTTTCCAGTCCGAAACGGACTGTATTGAAGTCGACGAGCATTACTGTATTTTCAGCTTTGTCCAGCCGCTGTTGTGCTTTGTCCATCGCAGCATTCAACTCGCTGCTGTCAGTTTTTTCATCCGCTTCATGTCTTTTTATTTCGCCTATGGGCTCTGTCACCTGGTCGAACGGGATATCGATATACACCGGCTTTCTTCTCTCCTTGGCAATGCGGATCGCTTTTGGAATCTCCGTCCCCGCATTGTCTGTGGTGACTTTAACAGCATAGGCGGTAATGTGTTCATACATATGTCTGAATACTTCAAAGTTTCCGTCCATCAGAGTATGGTGGACATTCTTCTCTTCTTTTTAATCACTGAGATTTGGTGAACCTGCTATGTGTATCAGGGGGATATTTTCACTGTTGGCACCAGCAACAGCGTTACTCGCGCTCAGTTCCCCGACACCGAATGTCGTGATCATCGCAGACATGCCTTTCACCTGTGCATAGGCATCAGCTGCATATCCGGCATTCAATTCGTTACGATTATCGATAAAAGAAATATCTTCGCGGTCTTCCAATGTATCAAGCAAAGAAAAGTTGAAATCACCGGGTACACCGAAAATTTCATCAATCCCTTCCTCTTTCAGGCAGTCGAATAAAAATTCACCAATGGTTTTTGTCATCTGTTTAACCACTCCTCAATCAATTTCATTATTTTAATCTTCCCTATTACCAGAAGATTAATCAATGGAATTCAAACATAAAATGCAGCCGTCAAATATTTGGCGGCTGCATTTTAATGTTTTAAGCGAATTTCATTTTAAAATCTATCTCTTTAATATTTTCTCTGCATTTTTATACAGGATATTGTCCATTACTTCTTCTGAAAAATATTTCCGGTATTGTGCAAGTGCGTAATCATATGGTGCATTCGGATAACAGCTGGCGTAGATTATCTGTTCGCCCAGACCTTTTTCCGCTGCTTCAGCAAGTGATTCCGATCCCGGAAAGCCCATATAGAAGTCGGGACACAAATATAGATTTCGAAAATGCATCGCCACCGCAATACCTTCCTGGATGAACGGCCAGCCTGCATGGGAAACGACCATTTTCATTTCCGGATACCTCTGTAAGACTGGAATGAGATGTTTTGGTTTGATATAGTCATAATCCGCCTCATCATCATTCAAAGTGAGCAGCATGCTCAGCGTGATACAAAATGGAAGATCATATTTGACGCATGCGTCAAATATCGGATGGAGACTGTCATCATCTATATGTGTATGGGGCACAATCTTTGTCGGGGCGGCTGCTACACCGCTGAAAACACCTGTCGGGCCGTATTTTTCAATCGTTTCAACCGCTTCTTCCACCGTCAGGTCTTCGATGCCGATAAAACCAAAGAACCGGTCATTGTCATCACTTTTCAGAAATTCATACAATTCTTCATTCGAACTGCCTGGTGAATTGTTCCTGCCCAATATGACAGCTTGTGTAATGCCTGTTCCATCCATCTCTTTGATGACATCATCAAAAGTCTCTGCGCTGGCCGGTCCGAAGTCAGGCAGTCTACTGAATAATTCAGCTACCGGGGTACGTCCTGATTTAAACAGCTCCTCCCATTTTGGAATCGGGGGTTTCATCTTGAAATCGATTATCATATCAATCTCCCACTTTCTCTGATGTGTTTTCCATATTTACAAATGGACGGTCGAATTCAAGCTCACCTTTGATCTGTCTGACGAAAACGTCCTCGCCGGCCAGCCATTTGCCGAAGTCGAAAATGACAGGCTTCCGGTCTGGCCCCATCACGAACCATGCCTTCAATTCTTTCGGGAAATATACCGATGTGTGAATCGTTCCTGCAGAGGCATCGTACTTATTGGAAAATACATCGTGATCCGGGCTGCTCATCACCTTGTAAGCTTCGTAAGCATTTGCAGCACTCTGCTGCTCATTTAGAATTCTCTCTTCACGCTCGCGGGTTTCTTCCTGACGGTACCGGTTTTCTTCATTCAATATATGGAAATGGTTCGTACAGACGTTCGACTCTCGGACGACGACTCTTCTCGGGGAAGCTTCTACGACATATGACCTGCCGCCTGCATCCAGTATCGGGTAGCTGAAAGAATGCCTGTGTGGAATTTTCTTGAGTAAGGCAATCGCTTCATCCGCGTCCGCACAGTTTTCAAGGACAAGCCGTCCGATCATATTACAGATGAAGCCGTCATTTGATTTCTTGCTGTGGGTGAAATTATAACCCAGCACAAGCCCCTTTTCATTCATGCCGTCTATACGACCTGTGATCTGCATCGAAGGGCCGATCACTGCGTAACCGCCGTCTGTCGGCTGATAGAAAAGATACCTGCCCTCGTAACCTCTCGGATGGCTGTCATAATTACGGACCATGAAGTCAGGGTCCATGAATATTGAACAGCCGCTCGTCGTATATTCCATATAATAGCCGCCGAACTGGCGGATTGCCTCTTCCTTATCCATCTCCAGTGCATCGGAGAGACCTTCTATCTCATCCAGTATCCTTGGTGAAATACTCTGCATGACAGTAAGAAATTCATCAGGATCGATAATAAAATGACGGTGCTTCCTCGGTTTCCACTGCCGTTCGCGGTTCTTAAGTATCGGTGAACCCTTCAGCAGCTCCCCCTGATAATATCCAAAATCATAATGTGTCCCTCTGAACTGGATGACGTCGCTATAGTACTTTTTCATTGTCCGTTCACTCCCGTGCTTTCTCTATAGACAGTGTACGTGATATTACAAATCAAGTGAAATTAACGGCTTGCATGAAAAAAGCTCCGGCATAGCGGAGCTTATCATTCCAGATTATTTATTATTCATTGCCTTCACTGAATTCGCTGACTGCGAGTATCGCATTCGCAATCTCTTCAGGTGCGATCTTGCTGCTTAGATTGCTGAATGTATCATTCGGGTCTGTTGCGAGTTCACCGACTTTGAGGAGATCTTCAAAGCTTGTATCTTCAAGATGCATTTCTTTTAATGTTGTCGGCATACCGATGCTCTTATAAAAATCAATATAACGTTTTAATGTCTCATCTGAACTGTTTTCAAGCACCAGCTGCACGAGTGTACCGTAAGCAACTTTTTCACCGTGAGACAGATAGTGGATATCACCTGACAGAGACGTGAATCCATTATGAATGGCGTGGGCTGCTGCGAGTCCGCCATTTTCGAATCCGAGCCCTGAAAGCAGCGTGTTCGCTTCAATGACAGCTTCCACCTGCGGAGTCACAATACCCTTCGCTGCCGCTTTATGCGCAGAATGTCCGTGCTTGAACAGTATCTCTTCACATTTTTCTGCGATTGCGACAGACGCGAGTGTCGGCTGGCCGCCCACCATATTTTCGCCGTTACTCTTCAAGACGGCTCTTGCTTCGACAAGTGTTGCCATCGCATCACTGATGCCTGACGTAAATAGTTTGACCGGTGCGTTAACGACCACTTCCGAGTCGATGATGATCAAGTTCGGGTTTTTATCGTAAAATCTGTAACCTGTGAACTCACCTTCGTCGGAATAGATGACTGACAACGAGCTTGACGGTGCATCGGTTGATGCTGTCGTCGGTACGATGATGACCGGTGCGCCAAGATTATCCGCTATCGCCTTCACCGTATCCAGTGTTTTACCGCCTCCGACACCAACGATGATATCAGATTCATTTTTCTGACCGCTTTCCGTCAATCTGTTGATTTCATTTTCTGAGGCTTCGCCGCTGAATTCTTCATATACAAAATCTATACCTGTATCTTTAAAGCTTTTAGCGATTCGCTCTTCAGTAATCGACCAGACCATTTCGTCTGATACGACTAAAGGGTTTTCGGCAAGCTTTTTAGTTTCTTCACCCAGTTCATTAAGGACACCTGCGCCCTGTATATACTTTCCCGGTGATTGGAATACAAATTTAGTCATTTTAAAAAACCTCCATAATATAATTCATTCAACTGATATTTAGCCGTTTATCAGATGCTTTAAACATATACCCGCTATGAAGACACATAAAAAAGATGACTCCGGAGAGTCATCTTTTTAGTAATCTTTATAATAATCGTCACTGGAAGGTTCATCCGGCGGATCTTTGATTTCTGTTTCTTCAACCGGTTCTGTATCTTCGGCTTCCGGTTCCGGCGCTTCAGTTTCTTCTGTCTCATCATTGCTGACTTCTTCATCTTTTTCAACTTCAGTATAATCCCGCTTCGGTTGTACTGGACAGGTTATTTAAAAAGCCTTCTAGATCAAAGCCCGTCATCTGACCCATGCTTTCCTGCAGTTTTGCCATGGTGCCCGTTACAGTGTTCGGCAGTGAGCTCATCTGCTCTCCTTTGCCGCCGTCCAATATGCGGATGGATTCGACATTGCTCAACGATTCGCTGACTGCTCTTGCAAATTCAGGCATGATTTCAATCAGCTGTTCTAATATGATGACGTCCTTGTGCTCTGCCATCGCTTTTGCACGGCGCTCAATTGCTTCAGCCTCTGCAAGACTTTTCTCTCTGATGACTTCAGCTTCAGCCTTACCTTCAGCCATACGGGCTTCGGCTCTTGCTTCCGCTTCTTTTGTCTGTGCATAGTAATCGGCTTCAGCCTGCTGTCTTCTGACCTCGACCTGCTGTTTCTCCAGCTCGACGTCATTTTCACGTTCCATCTGGCGGAGTTTCAATTCATTCTGCTTCTCCTGCTCGCGGATTTCAAGACGCTGTTTCTCAACTTCCAGACGGCGCTCTTCCTCTTCAAGCTGACCCGCTGCTCTTGCAGCAGCATTTTCTTTCTCGGTCTCCGCAAGAATCTGTGCATCTTTCAAATCTTTTTCCTTACGGCTGTCAGCAATATTCATTTCTCTCTTATATTGCTCGTTGGAAATATCTTCGTTGTCTTTTGCCTGCTGGATTTCAGTTTCACGTCTGTTTTCCGACTCTGCAATTTCTGCCGCTTTCTTAACTTTCGCGATCTGCGGACGGCCGAGATTTTCAAGATAGTTCTCATCGTCTCTAAGATCTGATAGGCCGAGTGATGTAATCTTGAATCCCATTCTGTTCAGTTGATTCTGTGCAATCTCACGGACCTGCTCGTTGAAACTTTCGCGGTCTTGATTAATCTCCTCGACTGACATTTTGGATAATATCGCACGAAGATTCGAGTTCAGCACTTCTGAAATTTCATGCTCGATATCATCCTGATCCTTACCTAGGAACTGCTCTGCATACTTGACGATACCGTCAAGATCATCCGCTACTTTGACAGTCGCTACGGCCTGGCCGTATATTCCGACGCCTTCCAGCGTGTAGACTTTTGGAGTTGAAATCTGCAGCTGGAAGGATTTCAGAGAGACTCTCGTTCCTGTCTGGAACAATTTCAGTCTGTGACCGCCGCCGCGGATGACTTTCATGTAACGGCCCTGGTCATCTTTATAGATGTTGGTCTCTTTCGTCTCATCACCGAGATTCGGACCTGTAACGATCAGCGCTTCGTTGGAAGGCACTGTACGGTATCTGGCTTTCATGAAAAGATACCAGCCGACCGCTGCTATGATCAATACAGCTATGACTGCGATAATTGCCAGTAAAGTACCTGTAATTTCAAACATATGTAGACCCCTCTTCTATTATATTGTACTCTCCTTTAAGATTTCCATAAATCGTTACTCTAGTCAATGAATTGTAGGCATTCCGCAGATTTTTATTTAAATTGCAGGCAAGTCGTTTCGATTTTCATTTCATACATCTTTCTACATGACAGCCGTTGATGAATTCTTAAGTAAATTTTATCGATTAATTGATATATTAAAAAATCTTTTTGAATCCGGCAAGAATATTGGTATGATATTAACAAAGTTAGATTTTTTAGAAAGAAGGAATGAGTATGAGTAACAACAAGCCAAAAAGCGTACTCCTTATCGGAGCGGGTATTTTAAGTACCACATTTGCTTCATTCATTAAAAATGTTGAACCTGATTGGAATATTAAAATTTTTGAAAGACTGGATCAGCCTGCGATTGAAAGCTCCAACGAGAGAAATAATGCCGGCACCGGGCATGCAGCACTGTGTGAACTGAACTACACGGTCGAACAGCCTGACGGTTCCATCAATATCGATACGGCTAAAGTCATCAATGAACAGTTTGAAGTATCCAAACAGTTCTGGGGCCATCTTGTCGAATCAGGACAGATTAAAAATCCGGATGAATTTATAAGACCTCTGCCCCACCTCAGTTTTGTACAGGGTGAAAAAAATGTCAATTTCCTCAAAAGACGTTTTGAAGCGATGTCACACTTTAAAATGTTTGAAGGGATGCAATACTCGGAAAATCCTGAAACCATCAAGGAATGGATTCCTCTGATGATGGAAGGCAGAGATGCTGGAGAAACAATCGCTGCAAGTAAAATTGACGGCGGAACAGATGTGAGTTTCGGTGAATTGACACGTAAACTCGCACAAAATATAAGTGAACATAAATCGGCAGAAATTCACTTCAATAAGGAAGTTGTTTCTTTCAGAAGGCTTGATAATTCAAAATGGGAAGTTGAAGTGCACAACCTGGAAACAGGCAGAAGAGAGTTCCACGTCACTGACTATATCATTGTCGGAGCGGGAGGCAATGCGATACCTATGCTCCAAAAGACTAAAATCCCTGAGAGCAAAAATCTTGGCGGCTTCCCGATCACCGGTGCTTTCCTTGTGTGTAACAACCCGGAAGTCGTCAGCCGCCACGATGTGAAAGTTTACGGGAAGGAGCCTGAAGGTACACCGCCTATGACAGTGCCTCACCTTGACAGACGGTACCTTAAAGGAAAAGACAGTCTGCTGTTTGGTCCATTTGCTGCGATCGGACCTAAGTTCCTGAAGTACGGTTCGAATACAGACCTTTTCAAATCAATGAATAAGGACAACATTTTAACGCTTGCTTCTGCAGGCATCAAAAATCTGTCGCTGATCCAGTATTCCATCCAACAGGTGATGATGGATAAATCAGACCGGATGAAAGAACTTCGTAAATTCGTACCGGATGCAAAGGACGAAGACTGGGATCTTGAACTTGCGGGTAAACGTGTACAGGTCATTAAAGATACGGAAGAACACGGCCGCGGTTTCATCCAGTTCGGTACGGAAATCGTCCATTCAGAAGATGATTCCGTCATTGCGATGCTTGGTGAATCACCAGGTGCTTCAGTTTCTGTATCTGTAGCCCTGGAAGTATTGGAGAACAACTTCTCCCAATATATGAACAAGTGGGAAAGCAAGCTGAAAGAAATGATCCCATCATATGGACAGTCATTAATCCATGACAGTGAGCTGCTTGAAAAAGTAAGAGCGTCCAGCAACCAAAAATTGAATCTTTAATCATATTTGAAAGCCCCGGCCAGAAAATTACCTGGTCAGGGCTTTTATTTCATCCATTCAGCCAATCTGAAGTCAGAACAAATTCATAGCCTTCTGACTGAAGTGATTCAATCACGTCATCAAGGACGGACGGTGTATGGATATCATCCAGAATATGCATGACAATTACACTCCCGGGTTTGACGTTCGTCATGACACGGTCGATGACTTCCTGTTCGGTATACTCCTCATTCCAGTCATAGGAGGAAATATCGTACATGCCTATCGCTTCATACCCCATTGCAGCAATCGCATTCGACCCTTCGTCATCGATTCTGCCAAAAGGCGGACGGAAATAAAGTGCCGGCTGCTCCTGAATGGCTTCTGTAATTATTTTGTGTGCATGATACACATCTTCCTGAAGCTCTTCAGCTGTCAAGGTTGTCGTGTCGGGATGTGAATGTGTATGATTTGCGACTTCATGACCCCGCTCTATTAATAATCTCGCAAGATTCGGATTCTCCTGTATCTTCTCTGACTTCAAGTAGAATGTCGACTGAATATCATACCGGTCAAGTATATCCAGCACTTCCAGCACCACCGCTTCACTCGCCCAGTCATCAAAAGTCAGCGCTACCTCCTTATCAGTAGTCGGCTGCTGGTAATGGAGAGTCGGCTGGACATCCGTCAGATCGGAATTCATCTGTATCGCATCAGCCCCGTCTATCTCTAAAAAATTTTTCCTGCCTTCATCCGCTGATATTAAATGATCCAACGTGACAAAGTTGAAGTTCACTTCTTTTGCTGCTGCTTTCAAATAAGGTATCAGTGAAGCGTCCTCAGCATTCATTGACAGCACACCGCCGCGGGCGATGGATTTTTTAATATTGTCCTTTAATTTCTCTTCATCATCTGACAGCTTCAATTCTGAAACAGGTTTGACGACACCTGTCATATCCAGCTGGGCCGCAACAGTGTTCAGATCTTTATTATCGTTATTTTTAACGAAAACATATTCAGCTGTATCACCTGTCGCCCTTTCAATCTTCTCATTCGTCATTTCCATCCTCTGATAAATCTCATCATATTCAAATACATCCAAATCCATGCCATACGAAGCGTGATTTTCGATCGTATGCCCCCGCTCGATTATCTCTTCCGCACCCTCTGGATACATATCCAACTGCTCAGGAGAAGCGAAAAATGTCGCTGTAATATGATGTTCATCCAGTTGATCGAGCAAAGGGATCATTTCATCTTTAGAACTTATACTGTCAATAGCGAGGGCGAGCACTTCATCCAAAGTGTACACCACGTCATATGTATGTGCAGGCTCGCCGTGATACTTCTCTAACACGATATCTTCAGCCGGCTGGATGCTGCCATTTTCACACTTTTCGATATCTACTTGAGCAGCTGTGTCTTCATGCTCCTTGAGTGTCTCCTCCGCTCCACTCCACGCTTCACCTTCACCGCACCCTGACAAAACCATTACGGCCAATAAAAGAATAAATAACAGTTTGTTTTTCATACGACAACGTCCTCCGTTCATCACTTTGACATTATCGTATCCATATACTCTTAAAGAATGCTTCAGCATTTATTAAAATATGATGAAAAGGATGATTACGACTTTCCATTCAACATGCCGTACCAGTACATGATCGGCAGCATATTTTTCTTGAACTGATAAAAGAGTTTTTTATCATCGGACTGATCTAAGAAAGTCGTCTCTTTAGGTATTTTATTGTATCCGAACTCAGCCAAAATCAATTCACCGTATTCGGTTGCGATCGGACAGGCTGTCTTCCCGTCATAAACATGTGTCGGGTCTTTATCATCCATGCGTTCGATAAGGTTGTCGACCAGGACAGGCAGCTGTTGTCTGACTGCACCGCCCATCTTCACTGTCGGCAGATTTGAAGCGTCCCCGAGTGAAAATACTGTCGTATAGGTGTTATGCATCATAGTGTGTTTATCGACGTCCACCCAGCCCTCATCGTCCAGAAGTCCTGAACCTTTCAAAGCACTCGGTCCATGCATCGGCGGTGTGATGATCAACGTTTCGAATGGTACCGTGTGCGTTTCATCGGTTTCATGATTTTTAAACACCGCTTCTTTTTTTTCGCCGTCCACTTCAACAAGTTCCTCGTTCAATTTGTAATCGATGTTTTTCGCTTCAAGCTGTTCAACCAGACTGTCGCTGTACTTTTTCACTTCGAATATTTCTGCCCGCCCGGTTCTGAAGACGATATCCACATTGCGGTCATGCTTCTTGATGTAGTCATCCATCGTAAACAATGAGTTCTCAGCCGAGACCCCGCCCTTTATGTGCGATTGCGGTTTCGTCACTAAAATATTGCCTCCGGTTGTATTTTCCAGGGATTCATACGTATACTCCACATAGTTATAAAGATAGTTTGTACAGACGCCGTTTTTGCCGAGAAATTCCTTCGCACCATTGATTGCTTCATAATCCAGTTCGAGTCCGAGAGCGACAATCATAAAATCATAACTTACAGTTTTGCCGCCCGCTTTTACTTCACGTTTGACAGGATCCACTGAGTCGACAAAAGCTTTCATCCATCTGGCACCTTTTGGTATGACCTTTTTTGTCTCCTTCTTCGTCGCCTCCAGTTTCACTTCCCCGCTTCCGACAAGCGGCCAGCCGGGCTGGAAAAAGTGATAATCACCCGGTTCTATGATGAGAACTTCATTTTTAAGCTCTTTCTTTTTACTCAATATACGGCTTGCGGTAGAAATACCGCCGGCACCGCCGCCTAGAACAATCAGGCGGAAATGTGTCTTCATTTGCACCCCTCCTTGCAAAATAAAATGCTTATCTTATTTTACATACCCGATTATCGAGGTATTCATTCGCAAATAAGAGACTGCAAGTTTAAGCGGCTGCACATATTATGCATCAACCATCGGCAGGACCGGTCCGCCGCTGGTTCCTGAGGAAGAAGTAGACGCCCGTCAGCACAATCACTCCGCCCCCAAGCTGGAGGGGGCCCAATGTTTCCTGAAGTACAAAAAAGGCGAGTATTGAGGCTCCTGCAGGTTCAAGCAGCATGGCCATCGAAACCGTGGTCGGGCTGACATCATATAATAAGTAATTGAATATGACATGTGCGATGGTCGGGAAAATGGCGAGCAGCATGAAGAGCAGCCACTCCTTCGGAGGGTAACCGATCAGATCCACTCCGGTGAAGATGTTGTATATCAGCAGGAACACCCCGGCGATGCTGAAGACGATGAAACTGTAAACCCAGTGCTTGAGGTTCCGGACCGCATTCTGTCCGATCATGAAGTAGACCACCACCGCCACTGCACCGAGGAAAGAGAGGATGTTCCCCATGATTGCACTGAAATCTGTGAAACTGAAATCGCCCCAGCTGATGAGGACGATGCCCAGGAATGAGATGAACACCGCTACAGCTGCCCGCATGCTGATTTTCTCTCTATAGACAAGGTAGGCGCCCGCCATCGCGATAATTGGCTGCAGTGCAAGGATGACCGTCGAACTGGCGACAGATGTCAGCTGCAAGGATCCAAACCAGAAGCCGAAGTGCATGCCAAGGAACAACCCAGCAAGGATCAGGCCGCACCATTCCTTCGCCGTCAGTTTCAAAAACTCGTGCTTATACTTGTATATGACAGGTACCAGCAAAAGACTTGCGAAAAACATTCTGTACATGCTGATGATGCCCGCCGGCGCATCAGACAGTTTTACGAAGATGGCGGCAAATGCAATGCATACGACAGAGATGCTGAGTAGAAAAAGCACTGATTTCTTCAATATGTATTCCGTACCTTTCCGAATATTGTTTTCGATTTTAAGTGAGTATCATATTTAATCATATCAAGAAATTCGAACTTTGTGAAAACTAATGAGTGATAGGCACTCACCATAACCGAGTTCGCCGAATCTTCAGGGCTTGAAGAATACCGGAAGATGGCTGAAGAGATGCTGTGGAAAAAGTGATTCGAATTTTATTTATATCCGATTATCTTCAGGAATTCTGTTGAGTCGCTCGTTTTCAGAGGTGCGAATCCGAGTATCTTCAGGTATCCTGCTGAGTCGCTCGTTTTCAGAGGTGCGAATCCGAGTATCTTCAGGAATCCTGCTGAGTCGCTCGTTTTCAGAGGTGCGTATCCGATTATCTTCATGAATCCTGCTAAGTTGCTCGTTTCCAGAGGTCCGTATCCGATTATCTTAAGGAATCCTGCTAAGTTGCTCGTTTCCAGAGGTCCGTATCCGATTATCTTAAGGAATTCTGCTGAGTTGCTCGTTTCCAGGAGTCAAATCGAACGGTCCGGCGATAATCCTCAAAATCCCCATAAGAAAACCCCTGCTGCATCTGTTCAGCGGGGGTCCAATACCTATATATTATATTAATTATTCAGCTAAAGCGTCTTTTGCTTTAGTTGCCAGTTCAGCAAATGCCGCTTCATCAGCGATTGCAATTTCTGAAAGCATTTTTCTGTTTACATCGATACCTGCCACTTTAAGGCCATTCATTAAACGGCTGTAACTGATGTCGTTTTGACGTGCTGCTGCGTTGATACGTGTGATCCATAATTTTCTGAACTCACGTTTTGTATTTTTGCGGTCACGGTATGCATACTGACCTGATTTAACTACTTGTTGTTTCGCCGTTCTGTATAGAGTACTCTTTGATCCGACGTACCCTTTTGCCAATTTTAATATTTTTTTACGTCTTTTACGTGACGTTAGACCGTTTTTAACACGTGCCATCGATTATTCCTCCTTGAAAAATGTAATTATTTAGCTTTTGCCAGTAAATGTTTAAGTCTTTTAGAATCTGCTTTAGCAACTAATGTCGCTTTTCTTAAATGACGTTTCTGTTTAGTCGTTTTGTTTGCAAAAAGGTGGCTTGTAAATGCTCTGCCACGTTTGAATTTACCTGTACCAGTTTTCTTTACACGTTTAGCATAACCACTGTGTGTTTTCATTTTAGGCATTTTATTGACCTCCGGGATTAGTTATTTATTTTCTACAATTGGGGCAACAATCAGGAACATCGAACGACCTTCCATTTTAGGTCTCTGTTCTATTGTCGCGACATCTTTAAGCTCTTCAGCAAAACGCTCCAACACTTTACGACCGATATCTTTATGAGTGATTGCACGGCCACGGAAGCGGATGGAAACTTTTACTTTATCTTCTTTAGATATGAATTTCTTCGCATTTTTCAATTTAGTATTGAAATCGTGTTCTTCAATCGTTGGTGATAATCTGATTTCTTTCAGACTGATTGTTTTTTGCTTTTTACGTGCTTCTTTGTCTTTTTTCTGCTGTTCGTATTTGTACTTACCATAGTCCATAATACGGGCAACAGGCGGTTTAGCCTTTGGTGCAACCAACACTAAATCCAATTCCACACGTTCTGCCATTTCCATAGCTTCTTTCGTCGGTTTAACACCGACTTGTTCACCGTCTTGTGCAATTAATCGAACCTCTTTAGCGCGAATACGATCATTGATGATTGTTTGGTCTTTTGCTATCTTTGACACCTCCATAATATTTAAGACGAACAAAAGGCGGCCGCATTTTTTATGCGCCCGCCTATCTCCATAAATACACCGAACATATTCATTCATATGTTCTGTATTTCTGAAACCCGTTCACAACATTTCTGCGCTTGCGGGTGAGAAGCGGGAGCTTCTTCTTGTCCGTTCTTATCAACTCTTACTACTATACAGGTATATCTCCACTTTGTCAAATTATTTCTTAAGTCTGATCTCGTCAATCAGTGACCAGACGAAGTCTTCTCTATCAAAAGTATTCTGTGCTTCTTCACCGTACTTACGTACGTTCACTTCCTGCTCAGCAATTTCCTTATCACCGATTACAACCTGGTAAGGGACTTTACGCATCTGTGCATCACGTATTTTATAGCCCATCTTTTCATTGCGGTCATCGATGTGGACACGTATGCCCTGTGATTTCATCTCATCATGGACGTTTCTTGCGTAATCATAATGAAGGTCCAGGTTGACGGGGATGATTTCAACCTGCTGCGGTGCAAGCCACAGCGGGAAGACGCCTTTATATTCTTCAGTCAGGAATGCGACAAAGCGTTCCATAGTTGATACTACACCGCGGTGGATAACAACTGGACGGTGTTCTTCGCCGTCTTTACCGATATAAGTCAGATCAAAGCGTTCTGGTAATAAAAAGTCCAGCTGCACTGTCGACAACGTTTCTTCCTTGCCGAGCGCAGTCTTCACCTGTACGTCGAGCTTCGGTCCGTAAAACGCCGCTTCACCTTCAGCTTCAACATACTCAAGACCCATGTCATCCACTGCTTCTTTCAACATCTCTTCTGCTCTTTGCCACATTTTATCGTCATCGAAGTATTTCTCCTTGTCTTCCGGATCACGGTAGCTCAGACGGAATGAATAGTCATTGAGGTTGAAATCTTTATAAACTTCCTGGATCAGTTCCACTACGCGGATCAGTTCTTCTTTGATCTGGTCCGGACGGACGAACACGTGTGCATCATTCAATACCATGCCGCGTACACGCTGCAGGCCGCTCACTGCGCCGCTCGCTTCGTAGCGGTGCATCATGCCGAGCTCTGCAATACGGATCGGCAGTTCTCTGTATGAATGTTTTTCATTTTTATAAATCATCATGTGGTGCGGACAGTTCATCGGTCTGAGCACCAGGTCTTCGTTACCCACTTTCATCGGCGGGAACATATCATCCTGGTAATGATCCCAGTGGCCGCTTGTTTTGTAAAGGTCACTGTTCGCCATGATCGGTGTATACACGTGGTCGTAACCGAGTGCGACTTCCTTATCCACGATATAACGCTCGATTTCACGGCGGATGGTCGCACCATTCGGCAGCCATAATGGCAGACCCGCACCGATCAACTGATTGTTTTCAAACAGCTTCATCTCTTTGCCGATCTTACGGTGGTCGCGTTCTTTACGCTCTTTCAGCAGTTCCAGGTATGCGTTCAAGTCTTTCTTATTGAAGAAGGCAGTACCGTAAATCCGCTGCAGCATTTTATTGTCGGAATCCCCGCGCCAATATGCACCGGCAGTCGATAAAAGCTTGAATGATTTTATTTTGGAAGTCGAGGGAACATGCACACCGCGGCAGAGGTCTGTAAATTCACCCTGTGAGTAAACCGAAACATTCTCCTCTTCAGGAATTGCGTCAATCAGTTCCTGTTTATAAGGATCGTCCTGGAAGAGTTCTTTTGCTTCATTGCGTGAAAGCACACGTCTTTCAATCTCAACGTTCTCATCCACGATACGCTGCATCTCTTTTTCAATTTTAGGAAGATCTTCTTCTGAAATGCTCTCATCCATATCAAAATCGTAATAGAACCCTTCTTCTATGACAGGACCGACACCAAACTTCACATCGCCGTAAAGTCTTTTCAGCGCCTGTGCCATCAGGTGGGCAGTCGAGTGCCTGAGCACTTCAAGTCCTTCGTCATTTTTATTAGTGAACAATTCAATATTTGAACTTTCTTCTATCGGCCGTCTTAAATCATACATCTCACCGTTCACTTTTGCTGCCACAGCCGCCTTTTTGAGGCCGGGGCTGATGGACGATGCAATTTCTTCGGCTGTGACGCCGAAATTGAACTCTTTACTGTTGCCATCCGGGAATTTAACATCAATTACTTCTACCATTTGACTCATCCTCTCAAATAAAATAAAAAAAGCCCCTCTATAATAATAGAGGGACGGATATAACCGTGGTACCACCCTGATTTATGATATAAAAATACTGATCATCTCAAGTAAGGTTATAACGGACCTTGCCGGCTGAGTATTAATCAGCAAATCAGAAGGTAGTGACATCTAACGGTTTAGTGCACATCTTTCAGCAGTTGATGCGCTCTCTTTGAAAAAATCCGCAAGTGTTTCGTCCTTGGAATTTAATTAATGAAATTTGTAAATTAATTATACTGTATAGAAAAATTTAATGCAACAACTAGCCGTTTCTGTAATTGTCGCCGGTCATCTGCACTTCTTCGCACAATGCTCTGATCCTTTCAGTCATGCGGCGCGCTTTCGTTTCTTCAATGCCGTTTTCTTTCGTTCTGGCATAACGGTATTCCAGATCATCAATTGAATAGTTCGAACTGATGAACGTCGGCATTTTCTGAACCATGCGGTAATGCAGTATACCTGTAATGACTTCATCCCTTGCCCACGGAGTCACATCTTCCGCACCGAGGTCATCCAAAATCAGTACATGTGCATTTTTAATCAGATTATATTTTTCATCAGTCGTGCCGTCACGGAAGCCCGCTTTCAAATCACGGAGAATTTCAGGTACATAGACAATCAGTGATGATACCGCCTTTTCTTTAAGTTCATTGGCGATACACCCGAGAATGTAGGATTTGCCGATACCGAACTCACCGTGAATATAAAGCCCCCTGTAGTTTGTATCTGACGCCACCGCATCTGTTACCTGGATCGCTTTTTTCAGCAGCACATTCCTGTTGGATGCTTCATCCAGATATATCGTATCGAATGTGGCATTTTTAATATCTTCAGGCACATGATAGGACTGGATCAGGTTTTCCCTTTTTATGAACTCGTCGTTTCTGACTTTGATCGGGCACGGTGTATAAAACATGTTTGCACGGTCGTTCCTTATATCAATATTGATGATATACCCGTCGGGATGGTTTTCACATTCCCCTTCACTGTTCTCTTTGCATTCGGATGGCTGATCAGCATAATGCTTTAAAGTGATCAAGTCGTTTTTTATCATGGAAGCGGTCAGAGGCGTTTCTTCATCATTGATCAATTCCACTATTTTAGGGTTCTGAATCAGTTCCTGATATATGCGCTCATTGTTTCGCTCTATTTTTTTATTATTTTTAATGAATTGATTAATCGGCTCCATACTATCACCTGTTTTTTCTAAATTCCTCAATCATCTTCTGCAGTTCCGGGTCATCTTTTGCAGTTTTCTGTGACTGGTTCGTTCGTTTCTTTTTGGTTGCCGCCGGCTCTTTATCTTTCTTTGCAGGCTGCTGCTTACTTTTCGACATCCACTTCGGTGCCTGTTCGCCCTGGCGCTCTGACGGCAGGTATCTCTTCTTTCTCTTCTCCTGCTGTTCCTGGTACTCTTTGATGGATTCAATCGCTTCTTCGGCAGACTGATATCCCTTTTCAACCCAGTTGTTCGCAACGGTCATCGTATAATTATAAGGCAGTTCGCCCTGCATTTTCAAAAATACATACTCAAGCAATATATTGATGACGCCGTGATTGAGCGGCGTATTCACAATGATATCCGTCACCAGCTTCAAATCGATGTCCGTTGGAGAACCATTCCTTAAGTCTCTCAGCCTGTCGATAGGATTCGTGTCATGCAGCATCTTGATATATTCTCTGTCTTCTTCTTTTGAACCGGTGTCTTCCTTTTTCCCTTTCTCCTCGAGAACAGGGCTGACCTGCCTGGATTCGGCCTGGAAATACTTCCTCGCTTCATACTTCAGCTTTGCTTCATCGATGCCGTGATAATTCGACGTGGCTTTGAGCAGTATATTCTTCATGTCATAAGCATTCAGATTGAACAGTACACTCAATTTGACAATAAGCATCCGGATATCTTTTGTAAAAAACTTCCGGTCGATGATCGTCCCTTTCAAATGGGTGAATAGTACTTCAAAATCAAAATCATCAAGATCGACATTGACGCCGCCGGAAACTGTCCGGCCTTTAAAGTTTTCAGCCGGCAGTGTATAGCTGTCGTCATTCTGATGATTGAAGACGTCTGTGAATTTCATCGTTACTTCCGAAATGTTTTCCGGCAGTTCAGGATACATCAGCCGTTCTTTTTTTATTTTATACTGCTCATTGCCCACTTTACCATACAGATACATGCTGAGCATCGGATCATTTAAAAATGATTCCGCACTTAATGGCAGCAGCAGTTCATAGACAAACAGATCTTCATGCGTGTGATTTGATACATAGCTTTTCAGCAGACCGATCGCTTCCAGTTTTTTCAACCTTTCCAACAAATCTGAAAGTGATATGGACAATGCATCCATGAATTCTTTATGGAAACGGATGGTCAGCGGCTCGTAATGTGCCGTGGATTCGAACATATAAATGTATGTCATGGCCGTATCTGCACCGATCAGCGGCAAATAAAGTTCATTGATCACTTCCATGTTGTCGCTGCTTAAGGTCATCGGACGGTACACTATGAATTCGGTATTCGGTTTCAGGCGGTTATTGATGTTCATTGCTATTACTACCCTTTGTCAACTGATTCAAAGTTTCCATCAGCTGGTCAATATCCTTGAATTCTTTATAAACTGATGCAAACCGGACATATGCAACCTGGTCCAGCGTAATCAGTTCTTTCATGACAAACTCGCCGATATCATTTGATGATATTTCAGCCTTGTTCAGATTTCTTAAGTTCGCCTCTACCCTGTCTGTACGTTTCTCGAGCTCTTCGTAGGGAATGGCCCTTTTCTCACACGCTCTGAGCAGCCCGGCAAGTACTTTCTCTCTATTGAAGACTTCTCTTGTACCATCTTTTTTAACAACGACCAGAGGTGTGACTTCTACACGTTCGAATGTAGTAAATCGAAACCCACAATTTTCGCACTCACGGCGCCGTCTGATTGTCGACATTTCATCCGTATGGCGTGAATCGATCACTTTGGAGTTACTATGCTGACATTGTGGACATTTCATAAACGATCACCTCTTTTAAAGAATTTCTTCTATTATATCAAATTTTATTCATTCTCTATACTAAGAAAATAAAAAAGACCCAGAACATTGTTCTGAGCCCTCTGCCGGTTAAAGTCCGTCTGCAATTTTTTCTGCAAGTTCTACTGTGCGCTTCGAGTAAGCCCACTCGTTATCGTACCATGCAAGCACTTTAACTTTATTATCATCCATAACCATCGTCAGACTTGCATCGATGATTGAACTTCTTGCATCCGTATTGAAATCTCCCGATACAAGCGGTTCATATGTAACACCGAGCACACCCTTCATTTCACCGTCCGCATACTTTTCAAAAGTGCTGTTCACTTCTTCAGCAGTCACATCTTTATCCAGATCAACAACCAGGTCTACAAGTGAAACGTTCGGCGTCGGAACGCGGAGTGCCAGACCGTCAAGTTTACCCTTCAGCTGAGGCAGCACTTCTCCGAGCGCTTTTGCTGCACCGGTCGAAGTCGGTATGATGTTTTCAGCCGCTGAACGTGCACGGCGTAGATCCTTATGAGGATTATCTATTGTCTTCTGATCATTCGTATATGCATGGACAGTAGTCATCAATCCATTATTGATACCGAACTCATCATCTAATATCTTTGCTACAGGCGCTAAACAGTTCGTTGTACATGATGCATTTGAAAACACATTGTAATCATCGACACTTAAACTTTCATCATTTACACCGACAACAACCGTCTGAACATTTCCGCCTTTAGTCGGTCCTGTCAGGACAACTTTTTCAGCACCGGCTTTTATATGACCGGAAGCGCCCACTTCGTCATTAAATTTGCCAGTCGCTTCAAATACAATATCTATTCCCAAATCCGACCATGGTAGATTTTCAGGGTTACGATCACTCGTAATCTTTACTTCATGACCATCAACTACAAGGGCACCCACTTTTGGCTCAACCTTTTTCTGCCACTTCCCGTGAGTTGAATCATAATTAATTAAATGGGCAAGTGTTTCAGCAGGATAGCTTGCATTGACTGCAACAACCTCTAAATGTTCAGATTCTGATGCAATTCTGAATACCATTCTACCTATTCTTCCCATGCCATTTATCGCAACTTTTTTCATGACAAATCTCCTTTATGTTATGCTTTTTCATAAATAGTATAACACATTTAAAATTCCAGGAAAGCGGTATTTTTACAATTGATGATTTTTCAATGTTTCGACAAATTCATCGATTTGATTATACAGTTCTTTTTTATCATTATTATTATAGAATACATGATCGCTCAGATTCTTTTTTTCATCGAGTGGCATCTGGCTGTTGACCCTTGATGCTGCTTCTCTTTCAGTCAGGTCATTCCTCGCCATCAATCTTTCAAGCTGATTCTCTTTTGTCACGTACACAGTAATGGTCATGTCACATTTTTTATCCAGACCGTTTTCAAAGAGCAGAGGAATGTCCAGAAACACATGATTATGTTTTATAAATTCATCTTGATCCATGTTCATCATCCGCCTTATTTCCGGATGTGATATACTATTCAGCTTTTTCCGTTCCTCAGGATCATCGAAGATGATTTCACCGAGTTTTTTGCGGTCGATCTCTTTATTTCCATCCAATATACCAGAACCGAAAGCTTCGATGATCTTATGATAGCCTGAGCTGTCTTTTTCAGTGACTTTTCGTGCGTATACATCTGCATCGAGCACTTCAAAACCCAAACTTTTGATGTAGTCGGATGCAGTCGATTTTCCACTCGCGATGCCTCCGGTCAACCCTATCACTTTATACATAGCTGTAACCCTCTCTCAAACTATTCATCGCTGGCACTTCGTACAGTAGAATGTATTCCGTCCTGCAATGACTTTGGTAGTTATGTCATGCCCTTCCGGGCAGATTTTACGTTGATATACTTGAAACCTGTTCTGCATCTCACCGCTGCCCCCGGTTGAACTGCGGTAGTCCGATATCGTCGAACCGCCCTGGGTGAGCGACAATTCAAATACGTCGATGATCGCCTGAAATAAACGCTCAAGCCTCTTTACGGATATATTGCCCGCCTTTCTTGTCGGCAGCACTTTGGCAGAGTACAGACTTTCCGCTGCATAAATATTTCCGACACCCGTGACGACCGTGCTGTCCATCAGAACTGCCTTGATCGTTTTGGATGCATTTTTCGGATGTTTGACTGCATCCAGGAAATATTGTTCCGCTTCTAGTGAATCATATTCCGGAGCCATCCGGACAACCGGCAGGAAGTCCCCCAGCTTATCGATTGTTCTGAGTTCGCCGAAACGTCTGATGTCTGAATAGACAAGCAAGCTCTTATCCGACAGATAAAATATAACGTGACAGTGGATTTTGAAATTGTGTTCCACTATTTCGTCCAGGCTGTTCAGATGAAAAAAGGCACCGCTCATACCTAAATGACCAATCAGGTATTTAACCTGACGGTCATTCTGCAGTATGAAGTATAAATATTTACCTCGGCGCCCAAGTGAAAGTATCTCATAATTTTTTGTATTTTCGATAAATATATCAACAGGTTCCTTAATGATCGTCAGCTTCCCGGCATTATGGCCGTCAATGATCTTGTCCGATACTTTGACATCTTCGATCGTTAAATTTTCCACTGATTCCAATTCTCTTTTAACCAATTCCACTTCTGGTAATTCCGGCACTTTTACACCTACTTAACCTGGTACCAGTCACTGCCGAAGCCATGTTCGACTTTCAGCGGTACACCGATATCCAGCGCATTTTCCATTATATCTTTTATCACTGTCAAAAATTCTTCCACTTCATCTTCAGGCACATCGAAGATCAGCTCATCGTGGATCTGCAGCAGCAGTTCAGCATTGAAGGATTGTGCTTTTTCATCTTTTGCATATTTCACCATTGCAAGCTTGATGATATCCGCTGCACTGCCCTGGATCGGCGAGTTCATCGCTGTACGTTCTGCAAAACTTCTTGCATTGAAGTTCCTGCTGTGGACATCCGGAGTATATCTGCGTCTGTTGAGCAATGTTTTAACGTAGCCGTCACGCTTCGCATCCTGGACGATGGATTTCATGAATTCTTTCACTTTTGGAAATGAGTCCAGGTAATTGTCAATGAAGGTCTTTGCTTCCTTACGCGTAATGCCGAGATTCTGACTGAGTCCGTAGTCACTGATGCCGTAGACGATACCGAAGTTCACTGCTTTTGCGTTCCGTCTCATTGCAGGAGTCACATCATCACGTTCCACACCGAAGACTTCCATCGCAGTTTTTGTGTGGATATCGAGGTCGCTCGTGAATGCCTCACGCATCGTTTCATCACCCGTGATGGCTGCGAGCACTCTCAGTTCAATCTGTGAATAATCCAATGCGAGCAGCACGTGGTTCTCATCTTTAGGTACGAAGGCACGTCTGATTTTTCTACCTTCTTCCAGACGGACCGGGATGTTCTGCAAATTCGGCTCCACTGATGACAGACGGCCGGTCTGGGCCAGTGTCTGATTGAAACGCGTATGGATTCTCGAATCCTCTTTCACTTCATTTTGAAGACCGATGACATATGTCGACTGAAGTTTCGACAATGTACGGTAATCGAGCAGATACTGGATGATTTCATGCTTGTCTAGCAGCGCTTCAAGCACGTCCACTGCAGTTGAATATCCCGTCTTGGTCTTTTTGATCACCGGCAATTCCAGTTTTTCAAATAAGATGACACCCAGTTGTTTAGGAGAGTTGATATTGAATTCTTCTCCGGCCAATTCAAAAATATGACTTTCAATTTCATTCAGCCTGCTTTTTATCTCCTCTTCCATTTCGACAAGCCGTTCCGGCATCACGCGTATGCCTCTGATTTCCATTTCGGCCAGCACTTTTGACAGCGGGACTTCAAGGTCGTAATAAAGATCAGACATTTCATCTTCAACCAGTTTCTCAACCATTTTATCTTTGGCACTGTGGACCGCCATCACTTTATCTGTGAGAAATTCAATGGTTTCTTCCTCGGACGGAGTCTTTTTGTTCCTGCCTTTTCCGTAGTGGAAATCATCACTGTTGATATTGATGCCGTACGGACTGACCGTCTCTGAAACGTCGATGATCTTTGTCGACGGATCAAGCAGGAAACTCGCCATCATTATATCATTGCTGAAGCCGGTAAAGTTGATACCGATCTGGTTGAGCAGTGCGATCTGCCTTTTAATATCATAGGCATTGACTTCTTCCCTGCTGTTCAGGAATTCTTCCAGCTGTTTTGACTCCATATTTTCAAGACTTCTGACATAAGCCTTTTCACCGTCGGTCACTGCAATGAATTCCGGTTTGTTATATAAGTAGTTTTCCGCACGCACTTCAAGATGGATCGACACCTTTTCTCCAAGTTCATTAATGTCATCTGTTTTATCGGCGTTGAAATCACTGATGTCTTCAGTTTCCTGAGCATCCATATTTTCAAGAAGGGAATTGAACTCATACTCTTTGAACAGCTCATATTTCTGTTCTTCATTATCATTTTTAAATTCAAGATCGGCCAGTTCAAAATCAAGCGGCACTTCGCGGTGTATGGTCGCAAGACTTTTACTCATCAATGCTTCTTCGGTAAACTCCTTCAGTTTTTCCTGCAGTTTCTTGCCGCTCACTGAATCTGAATTTTCCAGTACATTCTCAACTGTACCGAACTCATGTAACAGCTTAAGGGCCGTTTTCTCGCCCACACCCGGAATCCCCGGTATATTATCCGATTTATCACCCATCAGACCTTTTAAGTCAATGATCTGTTCTGGTGTCAGATCATAGATTTCTTTGACATGTTCAGGTGTATATTCATCAATTTCACTGATACCTTTTTTAGTGAAGTATATGACGGTATGATCACTTGCAAGCTGGGTCAAGTCTTTATCCCCTGTGATGACGATCGTTTTCATCTTCTCCGCATCAGCCATCAGGGAAAGTGTACCGATGATATCATCCGCTTCATACTCGTCCAGCTCAAAGCGTTTAATGCCATATGCATCAATCAGGCGTCTGATCGGGGCAAACTGTTCGCCCAGTTCCGGCGGGGTCGACTGTCTGCCGCCTTTATAGTCTTTATATTCCTTATGTCTGAATGTTGATTTTCCCGCATCGAAAGCGACCATGAAATGAGTCGGTTCTTCCTCTTTGATGATTCTTTCCAGCAGTCTTGCATAGCCGAAAATAGCGTTCGTATGCAGACCGCTCTGATTGGATAACAAAGGCAAACCGTAAAAGGCCCTGAACGCCACACTGTTGCCGTCAATTAATATTAATTTCTTCATGGGATACGCTCCTCAATATAAATTATCTTGCTTCGAATTATACATATACCATTTTAACAGAGAATAGAAAAAGACGCAGTTTTACCTGCGTCTTTGATAACTTTATTTAACCTTCGTAATGAATTGGTGCCCCCGGGCCTAAAGGCAGTCCGATGAGCATCCAAACTATAAGCATCAATGCCCAGAATACGAAGAAACATATGGAGTATGGCAGCATGACTGAAATCAGTGTACCGATACCGATATTTCTGACGTACTGCTGAGCAAATGCGATGATGATTGCAAAGTATGTCATAAGCGGTGTAATGATGTTCGTTGATGAATCTGCAACACGATATGCCATCGTCGTAAGCTCTGGAGAATATCCCAGCTGCATCATGATCGGTATGAATATCGGTGCCATCATGGCCCACTTTGCACTGGCACTCCCGATGAACAGATTGATGAATGCAGTGACCAGCATAAATCCGATGATCAAGGGTATTCCTGTCAGATTCATGCTTTCAAGAAGATCCGCACCGTTCACACCGATGACGAGTCCCAGGTTGGATTCGTTGAAGTACGCAACGAACTGTCCTGCTGTGAACGCCAGAACGATGAACATGCCCATGGAAGCCATAGTTTTGGACATCTGGTTTGCAACATCTTTATCATTCTTGATCGAGCGCGTCACCATGCCGTAAGCAAGACCCGGTATAAAGAACAGTATCGCGATGATCGGTACAAGCGCTGACATGAATGGCGACTGGATGATTGTATCCATATAATTGCCCTCGGTCCCCCGCATCGGTGAATTCGGAAATACCACAAGAGACAATGCAAGAGCCAATCCGATCACTACAGAAATAAATGCAGCCCACAGGCCCCTCTTCTCAGTTTTTGTCAGCGGCGCCATATAATCTTCAGCTTCCGCATCGCCGCCATCTTCCGGAGCATCCGCCGGATTGTATTTACCAAGTCTTGGTTCGACGATCTTATCAGAGACGAACCAGCCGACCAGTGTCAATACGAATACACTCGCTGCGATAAAGAACCAGTTCATGGTCACATTCATAGTTTCCGCGTAGGCCGGATCGATCGTCGCTGCTGCTGCCGTACTTAGTTCTGCAAGCATGACATCCGTTCCGCTGATCAGCAGGTTTGCAGAGAAACCTGCCGATACGCCGGCGAATGCTGCAGCAAGACCAGCAAGCGGGTGCCTGCCGAGTGCCAGGAATATGACTGCCCCGAGCGGCGGCAGTACAACGTAACCAGCGTCAGAAGCAAGTGATGACATGATACCTGCAAAGACAAGTCCTGCAGTGATCAGACTTTTCGGTATTGAAAGTACAAAACCTCTGAGTGCTGCACTGATCAATCCTGAATGTTCCGCCACACCGATACCGAGCATCGTCACCAGGACCACGCCGAGTGGTGCGAAGTTGATGAAATTATCTGTCATAGTCGAGAATATGTAATTGATACCCTCTCCACTGAGCAGGTTTGTTACTGAAACCGTCTCTTCTTCCCCAGGGTGTTCCACTGACACACCCATACTTGCGAATAGCCAGGACGCAAGCAGTGTCAAACCTGCCAGTATTGCGAATAATGTAACCGGATGAGGCAGTTTATTGCCCAGCCATTCTACAAAATCCAGGAACTTTTGGAAGAGACCTTTTTTACTTCTACCATTTTCCATTCATTTCTTCCTCCCAAAATAAAAGTAATCTTAAAATAAAGACAACGGCTTATATTATAAATGGTTGAAGTCATATTATCAAATAATTTTCAAACAATATCCACCCAACTAAAAAGAAGTATGGTCAGATTGACCATACTTCTTGATTCATATTCCTATCAGCCCATGTTTTTAACTAGTTCTTCACCGAACTCGGAACATTTCACTTCTTTTGCACCATCCATCTGACGGGCAAAGTCGTAAGTGACGACTTTTGAAGCGATTGTTTTTTCCATCGCTTTAGTGATCAGGTCGGCAGCTTCAGTCCAGCCGATATGTTCTAACATCAGTACGCCTGAAAGGATGACTGATGAAGGGTTCACTTTGTCCTGTCCGGCATATTTCGGAGCAGTGCCGTGTGTTGCTTCGAAGATTGCATGCCCTGTTTCGTAGTTGATGTTCGCTCCCGGTGCAATTCCGATACCGCCGACTTGTGCAGCCAGTGCGTCGGAAATATAGTCACCGTTCAGGTTCATCGTTGCAACTACGCCGAATTCTTTTGGACGCAGAAGAATCTGCTGAAGGAAGATATCTGCAATTGCATCTTTAATGATGATCTTGCCTGCTGCTTCCGCTTCACCCTGTACTTTATCCGCTTCTTCGCGGCCTTTTTCTTCAACGATTTTGTCATACTCTTTCCAAGTGAATACTTTGTCGCCGAACTCTCTTTCAGCAAGGTCATAGCCCCATGCTTTGAAAGCACCTTCAGTGAACTTCATGATGTTGCCTTTGTGCACTAAAGTTACCGAAGGACGGTTGTTGTCGATCGCATAGTTGATTGCTGCACGTACAAGACGCTCAGTACCTTCTTTTGATACAGGTTTGATGCCGATACCTGAAGATTCAGGGAAACGGATGTTTTCAGAGCCCATTTCATTCTGGATGAAATCGATCACTTTCTTAACATCTTCTGAACCTTCCTGGAACTCGATACCCGCATAGATGTCTTCAGTGTTTTCTCTGAAGATGACCATGTCTGTATCTTCCGGACGTTTAACCGGTGAAGGTACACCGTCAAAATATCTTACTGGACGAAGACATGTGAAAAGATCCAATTTCTGACGAAGTGCAACGTTCAATGAACGGATACCGCCGCCGATTGGTGTTGTAAGAGGTCCTTTGATTGCAATAAGGTATTCGTTGATAGCATCAAGTGTTGCCTGTGGCAGCCACTCACCTGTTTCATCAAATGCTTTCTGTCCAGCCAGTACTTCTTTCCACTCGATTTCCTTTTCGCCGTTATACGCTTTTTTTACAGCGCCGTCCAATACTTTCTGTGCTGAATTCCAGATATCCGGGCCGGTACCGTCACCGATGATGAATGGAATGACAGGTTTGTCAGGTACAGTCAGATTACCATTTTTAGTTGTGATTTTTTCACTAGCCATAATTAATTTTCCTCCATATTATCTATTTTCGATTGGTTCATATTTTCTGTCTGTTGCACCGATATATTCTGCTCTCGGTCTGATCAGTCTGTTGTCTGCATACTGTTCCAATATATGCGCAGTCCAGCCTGAAGCACGGCTGATTGCAAAGATTGGCGTGAAGAGATCTGATTCAATGCCCATAGAGTGATATACAGTCGCACTGTAGAAGTCAACGTTCGGCAGCAGACCTTTTTCTTCTTTGACGATTTCAGCGATTCTTGTTGAAATATCAAACAGTTCGCTGTTGCCGCTTTCGTCTGTCAGTTTTTTAGACATTTCTTTTAAATATTTCGCACGAGGGTCGCCGTCTTTATAAACTCTGTGCCCCATTCCCATGATTTTTTCTTTGTTATCAAGTTTCTTTTGGATATAGCTGTCAGCATTATCCAGTGTGCCGATATCTTTCAGCATCGCCATCACCTGTTCGTTCGCACCGCCGTGAAGTGGGCCTTTAAGTGCACCAATCGCAGCAGTAACACCGGAATAGACATCCGATTCCGTTCCCACACACACACGTGCAGTGAATGTTGAAGCATTCAGTTCATGGTCTGCATGCAGCACAAGTACTTTATTCATCGCTTCCACTTCTGTATCTGTCGGTTCTTTACCGTTCAGCATGTACAGGAAGTTCGCTGCATAGTTCAGCCCTTCTTTAGGTTTTACAACATCCTTGCCATTACGGATACGTGCAAATGCTGCAACAAGTGCAGGGAGCTGTGCAAGAATACGCACCGCTTTCTGCTGTGATGCCTCCAATGATTTGTCTTCAGCATTTTCATCATAATGAGCCGTCAATGAAAGACCCGTTCTGACCGCCGACATAGGATGTACTTTATCAAGCGGGTATAATTCAAAATGCTTATAAATGTTGTCATCCAAACTCATCAGATCAAACAGTTCTTTATTGAATGCTTCCAACTCCTGTTTGTTTGGAAGTTTATCATTCCATAACAGATAAACCACTTCTTCAAACAGGGCATTTTCAGCAAGATCATCAATTTCATAACCACCGTATGTCAATTGTGAACCGATGATTGAACTGATTTTGGAATTAGCAACAACTACCCCTTCTAAACCTTTGTTCTCAGGCATTTTAAATCCTCCTCTAAATTACTATAGAAATATTTATAGTTTCTCTTATTATATCAAAGAATAATATATTGTGAATAATTCATTAGACCGTCCATCTTTGTGAAAGTGTTTACATAAAAGCTCTCAAAAGCTATCATTAAAGCTTTTTTAATGGAGTATTCAAAATTCTCCACTATGATAAGTAATGTTTAATTATCTTATAGATAAAGATAACTTCTGCTTATTCTAACATGTATTACATTCCGCTCGGTTTTTCGATGACAGGAATGTTGCCTATCCTTTCAATGGATATGGTCGATGAAAGCTCGTATTCTTCGCCGTCACTGCTTATCACCGCTGTCAGTTCTCCCCCGTCATATTTGTACTCATCGTCGAATGTCAGCGTCAGTCCGCCGGAAACGTCGTCACCGTCCTCGATGATGCCGGCAGCATCTTCCGACAATAAAGCACTCGCGTCTTCCTGGTTTTCAAACTGCACATCAAGCGAGTAGCCATTTTCTGTTTCAGTGACTTCGCCGGACCTGTAGTTGTCGAGCTGGCTGAGCAGATCACTGTAGGTGGAATTTTCAATATCCACCTCTCCATCCTGAAGTTCCAGTTCCTCACCTTTGTAGATGTAATGCTCCCCGTCGATGATGTAGTGGGTGGTTGTCAGATCATCGCTGTTGACGGCGATTTTAAGTTCATTCTGGTCGCTGTGTGTGGTAATTGTCCTGATTGGATTTGAGTCTTCACGGTTCTCAATCACATATATCTGATTGAGTTCATAACTTTCGGTATCCGCCCAATTCTCCTGTGCGCCGTCAATCAGTTCATCTGCGGAAAGTACAGAAGCTTCGCCGGATTCTTCTGTTTCTGACGGCTGTTCTTCGGAATTTCCTTCTTCGCCGGATTCAGAATCACTTTCAGTATTGCCGTTACATGCTGAAAGCAATAGCAGGAATCCAAGCATCATAGTCGTTAATAATTTTTTATTCATAGTCAACACCTCAAAATCATTATACCAGTGAAAAATTTAGAGGGAAACAAATTCTTGAATTAACATCTGTAAAAACACCCCATCCGCCGTCTACTACGGTAATGGGGTGGATCAGGAGTATTAAAGTACGTTTGCATGGCCGCTGTAAATGGAATTCTGTGCAGCATCTAATGTTACGAGATCGCCGTCCTTCAATATATCAAACGCATTTTTGGCACCGACTATTGTAGCCAGTCCCAGATTCAGACCGATAATTGCACCGTGTGATGTGAGTCCGCCCTCCACAGTGATAAGACCGGCCGCTTCTTCAAGCAGTTCCGTCATTTCGGACTGGACGGAAGTGAGTACTACTATCTTGCCCTTGACATCTTTCGACTTCAGTTCTGCAAGATCGTCTGCCGTAACCACTTCAGCCACAGTACTTCTTCTGCCGATACCCTGTGCCTTGATCAATACATCTTCAACCACATGAAGTTTCATCAGGTTCGTCGTTCCTGCCTGACCAGTCGGAACACCTGCAGTGATGATCAGCAGATCGCCATAGTTTGCATATCCTCTATCAAGCGAGGCGGATACTGAAGTGTTTAAGAGTGTATCCGTATCTTTTGTTGCATCTTCGACAATCGGCTGCACGCCCCATACAAGTTCGAGCTGCCTTGCTACATGACCATAAGGTGTGACTGCGATAATATCCGCTTTCGGTCTATATTTTGCAATGATCTGTGCTGTATGGCCGGATTCCGTTGCCGCAACAATTGCTTTCGGATTCAAATTCAGCGCGGTGTGGGCAACAGAAACACCGATTGCCGTCACCAGATTCGTCTGCTGGATTTTCGTCCTGTCTGATAGGAGCTTTTTATAATCCTGTGCTTCTTCAGCAGAAACTGCGATTGAGGCCATTGTTCTGACTGCTTCCACCGGATAGTCTCCGGCTGCCGTTTCTCCGCTCAGCATGACGGCATCCGAACCGTCATAGATCGCATTGGCCACATCACTTGCTTCAGCACGTGTACATCTCGGATTCACCTGCATTGAATCCAGCATCTGTGTCGCTGTAATTACCGGCTTACCGATGAGGTTACATTTTTTAATCAGTTCTTTCTGCACCATCGGCACTGATTCCGGCGGAATTTCAACACCCAGGTCCCCCCTGGCCACCATCAGACCGTCGGACACTTCAAGAATTGAATCAATATTGTCGATTCCTTCCTGGTTTTCGATTTTAGGAATGATATTGATATAGTCACCATCATTTTTTTCCAGCAATTCACGTATTTCAAGAACGTCTTTGTTTCTTCTTATGAAACTTGCCGCTATGAAATCGACCTTCTGTCCGATTCCGAAAAGGATGTCACTCTCGTCCTTTTCAGTGATGCCCGGCAGGTTGACCGATACACCCGGTACGTTGACGCCTTTTTTATTTTTAAGAAGCCCGTCGTTTAAAACTTCACAGTGTATCTCTCCGTCATCTTTATCTATTTCTTTTATTTTCAGTTCAACCAGTCCGTCATCAAGTAAAATCCTGTCTGCTGTATCGACGTCGTTGATCAGACCTTCGTAGGAGATTGAAAACTTCTCTGATGTCCCCGTCACTTCTTTCATGGAAACCGTGATCGCCTGACCTCTTTTCAGTTCAACCTCACCATTTTCCATTGAGTGCGTTCTCATTTCAGGACCTTTGGTGTCCAGCAGGATACCGACTGTTTTATCCAATTTTGAGGCGACATGTCTGATGTTTTTAATACGTGCTGCATGTTCTTCGTGATCACCATGTGAAAAGTTCAGTCTTGCAACGTTCATACCTTCCGTCATTAATTTTTCCAACATTTCCGGTGATTCTGATGCAGGTCCAATTGTACAAACAATCTTTGTTTTTCTCATTAATAATATCCTCCTAAATTGATAACTCCTGTGAAAGTTTATATAGTGCTCTGTCTATCTGGTGTTTCTCATCAAATATTTTATCAAATTTCGTTTCAACAAGCTTGTTATTCTCTATACCGACGGCACACCCTGAAATTCCATCCTTCAATAAATCCACGGCGAGGGCGCCCAGTCTTGAAGCCAGCACTCTGTCGTTGCCCGTCGGTTTGCCGCCGCGCTGCATATGGCCGAGGACGCTTTCTCTCGTGTCCACATTGATATATTTTCTGAGCTCCGCACCACACTCCTGTGCAGACATGACGCCTTCGGCAACGATGATGATGGAATGTTTTTTTCCACGGTTCATCCCTGTTTCAATACGTTCAGCAACACCTTTTATATCCGCTGCCGCTTCAGGTATCAAAATTGTTTCCGCACCGCCTGCGAGACCGGCCCAAAGCGCGAGGTCCCCCGCATCCCGGCCCATCACTTCTATGATGAATGTTCTTTCATGGCTCGTTGCAGTGTCCCTGATTCTATCCACTGCATCAACAATCGTATTCAATGCAGTATCGAAACCGATGGTGAAATCCGTTCCGTTGATATCATTATCAATCGTTCCTGGCACACCGATGGTGTTGATACCTTCTTCATCCAGTCTTTGCGCCCCCCTGTAGCTGCCGTCACCGCCGATGACAACCAATGAGTCGATACCATATTTCTTAAGGTTCTCAACCCCCTGCATCCGTACACCGGCATCGATGAATTCCGGACACCTTGCACTGAAGAGCTTCGTCCCCCCTCTTTGGATGATGTCACCGACATCACCGAGTTCCAGCTTTTCTATATTATCATTGATCAGGCCCTGAAACCCCTGATAAATACCATATACTTCATATCCTTCAAAAATACTTTTTCTGACTACAGATCTTATGGCGGCATTCATTCCAGGGGAATCTCCACCACTTGTCAATACTGCAATTTTCTTCATATATAGCCCCCATCTCTGTTTCTTACTTTAAAAATAGCATATACAATTTAATCTATCCATCATATTGTAACAAGAAAATAACAGGAATAAAAAAAGCAACCATTTTCAGGTTGCTTACGTGAGTTCCTTGTATTCTCCGATAGACATATACTTGTTGAAACGGTCGTCCACAAGTTCGTCAGCTGATAATTTGGACAGCTCGGCCAAGTAGTCATGAAGTGTTTCATCAAGACTTTTAAAGACGAATTCCTTGTCTTCATGAGCGCCGCCGTCAGGTTCTTTGATCACAGCGTCCGCAATACCCAGATCTTTAAGGTCGCCTGCTGTAATCTTCAATGATTCCGCAGCGATTTCCTTCAAGGAGGCGTCTTTGAACAGAATACTTGCAGCGCCTTCCGGGGAAATGACAGAGTAAGTGGCATTCTCAAGCATCAAAAGACGGTTGCACACACCGAGTGCCAGTGCACCGCCGGAGCCGCCTTCCCCGATGACGATACTGATTACCGGCACTTTCAGGCCTGCCATCTCAACCAGGTTGCGTGCGATTGATTCACTCTGGCCGCGCTCTTCGGCCGCTTTACCGGGATATGCACCTTTAGTATCTATAAAACAGATGATTGGGCGGTTGAATTTATCTGCCTGTTTCATCAATCTCAGTGCTTTTCTGTACCCGTCCGGATGTGCCATACCGAAGTTGCGCTTGATATTCCCTTTTGTATCCCTGCCGCGCTGATGGCCGATGACTGTTACAGGAATATCCTTATAAGTTGCGATGCCGCCGACAATTGCGTGGTCATCGGTGTAGACTCTGTCGCCGTAAAACTCGGTGAAATTTTCAAATAATATTTCAATGAATTCGAGAGTTGTCGGACGATGGATATACCGGGCAATTTCAACTCTCTGCCACGGCGTAAGATTCGAATAGATTTCTCTTTTCTTATCTTCCAGCTTATTCTCAAGAAAACTGATTTCCTTGGCAAGATCCAGTTTGTTCTTTGATGCATACTTTTCAAGTTCTTTTATCTTTTCCTGTAACTCCTCGAGTGGTTTTTCAAAGTCGAAAGCCATTATTTCACCTCGCTGTGCATCATTAGAATTTTACTTAAATAATCTTTCATATCCCGTCTGTCGACAACTTCATCAAGCTGCCCGTGTTTCAATAGAAATTCAGCCGTCTGAAAATCATCCGGCAATTTTTCCTTGATCGTCTCTTCAATTACTCTGCGACCTGCAAATCCGATCAGGGCGCCTTTTTCAGCCAGATTGATATCGCCGACTGAAGCAAAACTTGCCGATACGCCGCCTGTTGTCGGGTTCGTCATATATGCGATGTACAGGAGACCTGCGTTATTATGCTTCTCAACAGCAACGCTGACTTTGGCCATCTGCATAAGCGAGATGATGCCTTCCTGCATCCTCGCGCCGCCGCTCGCCGTAAAGACAATGACAGGCATACGTTTTTCTGTAGCATGATTGAATGCTCTGGCCAATTTTTCACCGACGGCAGAACCCATGCTTCCCATACGGAATCTCGGGTCCATTATGGCAATGACTACCGGAGATCCATCAATGGTGCCTTCGTGAACAATAACTGCTTCATTCAGTCCTGTCTTTTCCTTATCTTTTTCAAGCTTTGACTCGTAGTTCGGAAATTCGAGGGGGTTTACAGACGTAACCCCTTCGAACAGAGCTGTACCTGAATCTTCGTCCAACAGTGCCTCCATGCGATCAGTGCTTGTAATCATCAGATGATGGTCACAGTTTGAGCAGACATTCAGACGTTTATATAACTCTTTGGAATAAAGGATTTTCTTACAGTTTGGACACTTCGTAATGATTGATTCATTCGATTCAAAAACACCCGGCTCTTTTTTATCATTCACTTTTTTATTCAACTTGAAAAATAAATCTTTTAACATAGTATAATTCCCCATTTTTTTACCGCTTATTGTCCTGTATATTTCTTTAAAATCACATATATCTTTCTCATGATTTTATTGTCATATGACATCACAGTACTTTTTTCATCCGTTTTCTCTTCAACATAATCTTCCATCATCTTTTGAAATTCCAATAGTTCCCTGCGCTGTTTGTCCGTCCGGACAAGATACTTGGCAATGAGTTCGAAGAGCTGGTGGCTGTCTATATCGGCAAGGTAAGTCCCCTCGCCTCTTTTCACATAGATGATGCCAAGAAACTCAAGCGCTCTTAAAGCTTCTCTTACGCTCTGTCTGCTGACATTCAAATTTTCACTCAAATATCTTTCGCTCGGGAGTTTTTGTCCAACCTGCATCTGTTCCTTATCGATGATCATATAGATTTCTTCAATAACAGACTCAAGTCCTTTTTTCTCAGTCATTTTCTACCGTCTCAGTCAATTTCAGTGTTTTTTCATACACTGACTTTGAATCGATTTTTATTCTGCTGACGCCTGAATCCATTGCAGCTTCTGCCACAGCCATTGCGACTTCCGGTGCGACATATTTATTGAACGGGTCCGGAATGACATAATCACTGCTCAGTTCATCCTCATGGATCAGATCCGCAATCGCTCGTACAGCGGCCTTTTTCATATCCTCATTGATATGTGTTGCCTGTACATCCAGTGCACCTCTGAATATACCCGGAAATGCCAGCACGTTATTGATCTGGTTCGGGAAATCACTTCTGCCCGTTCCGACGACTTTTGCGCCTGCCGAGTGTGCAGTATCCGGCATGATTTCGGGGTTCGGGTTTGCCATGGCAAAAATGATTGCATCATCCGCCATCGTTTTGACCATGTCCGCTGTCAGCGCATCCGCAACCGACACTCCGATGAACACATCGGCGTCTTTGATCACTTCTTCCAGTGAGCCCTGCTCGTTATTCAAATTTGTATGCTTGCTGATTTTTTCTTTGACAGGATTCATGCCGTTTGGACGCCCTTCGTATATTGCACCTCTTGAATCACACATGATCAGATTTTTGACACCGAAACTGTTAAGCAGTTTGACGATGGCCACACCTGCTGCACCCGCACCGTTCAATACGACTTTTATTTTATTGAAAGAACGTCCGGTCAGCTTTAATGCATTGAGAAGTCCGCTGACCGTGACGATTGCCGTACCGTGCTGATCATCATGGAATACGGGTATGTCCGTTTCCTTTTTCAATCTTTCTTCGATCTCGAAGCATCTTGGCGCTGATATATCTTCTAAGTTTATACCACCAAAAACAGGCGTCATCAGTTTTACCGTATTGACGATTTCATCCACATCATTCGTTTCCAATGCGATTGGAAAAGAGTCTACACCTGCAAATGATTTCAACAATACACTTTTCCCTTCCATTACCGGCAGACTTGCTTTCGCACCAATATTGCCCAGGCCGAGCACAGCAGAACCGTCGGTTACGACGCCGACGGTATTCCCCTTGATGGTGTAATCGAATATTGTATTCGGATCTTCATATATCTCTTTGCAGGGCTCGGCGACTCCCGGTGAATATGCCAGGCTTAAATCTGTCTTATCTTTCAACTCAACTTTCGAGTTTACACTCAGTTTTCCCTGGTTGATTTTGTGCATATGCAGTGCATCATCTCTTAAAGACATTAAATCTACCCCTCTTCGTTTGGTGGTCATACCACTGTAATATATCAAAATATTCCCGGATACACAACAACTTAGGTCATAAATCTCAAATCATTTGGATTAATTCTTTCCTGCAGCTCATTCAGCCGGTTTGTTTCTATATTGCCGAGACTTCTTCCGTCTTCGAACGAGTAGATGACAATCCCCTTCTCACCAAGGAGTTCATCGAAGTCATACCGGTTTTTATTTCTTACATAAATTTTTTTTATACGTCTTAAATACTCATCTTTGAAAATCTCCAGCTCATCCACCTTTTCGATGATCAGCTGCGGCTGTCCTTTCCGTTCATCCAGTCTGCCCTTTACAACGAGTGCTTTTGAAGTCAGCTTCGGATGATCGGTGAAGTAGACGTTCGGAAAGATGACGGCATCCATGTCCATCATGCCGTCCGTTATTTTTGCAAAAGCCATATTCTGCCCTTTCTTTGTTTTGATGACTTTGAGCTCATCCAGAAAAACGAGGTATGTGCCGTAATTCTTCTGCTGGCTGAACATGTTGAACGGGATCAGCTGGTTCTCTCTCTGAATGAGCTTGATCGGATGACTGGACAAATAAAAACCGAGTGCTGTTTTTTCACCCTCTATCTTTTCCATCTGGCTCATCTCTTCGGCATACTGGTATTCTTTTTTGACATTGAAGCCCAGGGCGCTTAAAAAGGAGTTATGCGAGAATTCTTCTGAGTTGATATCCTTTAAGTTCGCGAGTGACTGAAGCATTGTCTTCCTGTTCTCTTCAAAGGCATCCAGGGCACCAGACAAAATCAGATTGCGCAGTATTTTCTCAGACAGGTTGCTGTCCACCCTCGTCTTCAAATCATATATATCTTTGAAATCGCCGTCTTTTCTTGCTTGCATGATCGATTCGGCCACTTTGTATGTGACGCCTTCAATCATGCTCAAGCCGAGCAATACGCCGTCATCAACGGTATTGCCACTTCTTGAACGATTTATATCCGGAGGATGGATTTTCACTTTCAATATTTTCATTTCTTCGAAAAGCTCGATGATTTTTGCATGATTACCGATATTCTGCATTAAAATGACCGCATAGAAAATGGCGGGATAAAGTGTTTTTATGTAAGCCATGATATATGCGATTTTCGAATATGCGACCGCATGGCTTTTAGGAAAACCGTAATCGGCAAACTTCAGTATCAGCTCAAATATATGCTCTCCAAGCGCCGCTGCGTAACCGTTATTTTTGGCACCGCCCAGAAATTTCTCCTTCTCTTTCAGCAGTGTCTCACGGTCTTTCTTACTCATGGCGCGCCTTAATATGTCTGCTTCTGCATACGAGTATCCAGCAATCTGGCTCGCTATCAGCATGATCTGTTCCTGATAGACGATGACGCCGTTCGTCTCCCGCAAAATCTCTTTGATATCCTCATGAGGATAAGTCACGGTTTCGGGCTGGTGTTTTCCGCGGACGAAGTTCGGAATCTCCTTCATCGGGCCTGGCCTGTATAGTGCAAGCACCGCTGCCAGGTCCATGAATTCTGTCGGATTCACTTCTCTCAGCACTTTACGGATACCTGGCGATTCCAATTGGAATACCCCGAGACCGAGGCCGTGGCTCAACATTTTATACACTCTCGGGTCTTCTTTAAGATTATGAATATCGATTCTTTCACCTTGATATGAAATCATATTGACCATTCTTCTGATCAGCGTCAGGTTTCGGAGGCCCAGAACGTCAATTTTAAGCAGTCCGACTGCTTCCACTTCGTTCATTGTCCACTGGCTGATCGTGTGCCCTTCTGTAAACATGATCGGCACTTTCTCAGTCAGTTTATCCGCACTGACCAGAACACCCGCTGCGTGGGTCGATGAGTGTCTCGGCAGCCCTTCAATGGACAGGCAGATGTCTTTATACACTGCATATTTATCATCCGAGGCCGCCAGCTTTTTAAACGCCTGGCTGTTGAATGCTTCTGTCAGGCTGACGCTTTGTTCGGTCCCTATCATATTTGAAATATACTTAAGTGTATCGTCACTGAATTTCAGTACACGTCCGACATCTCTTGCTGCCATCTTGGCGCTGAGCGTACCGTATGTAATGATGTTCGACACATTCATCTGTCCGTATTTGTCATTTAAATAAGTGACCATCTTATCTCTGTTCGTATCTTCGAAATCGATATCGATGTCCGGCATAGTGACTCGCGCGGGGTTGAGGAAACGTTCAAACAGAAGATTATATTTGAGCGGGTCCACTTCAGTGATATTTAAAAGGTATGAGACAAGGCTCGCACTTGAGGACCCCCTGCCCGGCCCGACGTAGATATCATTATTTTTGGCATAGTTGACAGCATCACTGACAATCAGGAAATAATCCGAGTATCCCATTTTTGTAATGACATCGAATTCATACTGCAGCCGTTCTTCATATTCTTCAGTGCCGTCTGTCTTCTCAACCAGTCTGTTCATCAGCTGCCGCCATAAATACTCATCTGAATCATCATTATCGGGGTGCGGAAAATGAGGCAGTGTCGTAGTAACTTTAGGCATTGACACATTGCATTTTTCGACAATCTCTTCATTCACTTGTATGAACGGTTCTATTTCCTCAGTAATATCTTCCTTTTTCAGGACATGCTCATCACCTGAAACTGCAGTCAGGTCATGTGCTTCCAGCCTGTCATTATCCCGGATCGCATTCAGCACTTTGAGTGCTTTCCTGTCTTCTTTTCTCATGTAGCGTGCACTGTGTAGGAATGCTCTCTTATAATCTGCATATCCCGTCCGCTGCGATATATATTTGTCTTCATCACTCACTTTTGTGAGTTCCCCGAGCAGTCCGGTGCCTTCATCCGTCACCGCAATAATGACCAGATCATTCGTGTTGTTCTTTAAAAATTGGAATGGTGTTCTCGTTATATCTTTATAGGACAACATTGCGGATATCCTGATTAAAGACTGATATCCCTTATTATTTTTGGCAAGCAAAATTAAAGGGATACCGCTGAGCCCGTCATCGACAAGCACTTCCATGCCGACAACAGGTTTAATATTATATTCCGGCGCTTTTTTCAGGAGCTGGTATATGCCGTGCATATGATTCAGGTCCGTAATGGCCACCGCACTCTGATTATCGTCTTTCAGGAGTTTTAAAAGAGGATCAATTTGTATATTGCTGGCTAAAAATTCATAACTCGAATGGATATTTAAATTGATCATTTACAGATCCCCCCAAATTAGTTATTTTCGATTTTGTCTTCCAGAGCCTTCACCAAAGTTTCTATTTCGTTTTTATCATTGAGTTTTATGCCTGAGGCGAGCGGATGTCCCCCGCCGCCGAACTGGTTGGCGACATCATTGATGATGACAGATTTAGAACGCAGTCTGACTCTGATTTCATCTTCTTCCTCGATTGCCATGAACCATATTTTTACATTATCAATGTCTCTGTATAAGTTGACGGAAAGACTCGCTTCATTGCCGGACACACCAAACTCTTTCAAATCCTCACGGCTGACGAAAGTGTGCAGCACACCACTCGGTCTCAAGTTGAAATTGCTGATCAGATGGCCTTTGAATCTGAATGATTCTATCGACGTCCTGTTCATCTCCTGAATCAAAGAAGTCGAATCAAAGTCGTATTGTTTAAGTTCCGAGGCAACATAATGCGTCATACCCGTCGTATTGTTGAATAAAAATCTGCCGGTATCTCCGACGATGCCCATGTATAGCAGTTTCGCAGCTTCATCGTTGATGAAGTCATTATTGTAGCCCCACAGGTTCGCAATCAGATAAAGCAGTTCGGACGTCGAAGATACACTTGTTTCAACAAGGTTGATATCACCGAATGGATCATGATCCGGGTGGTGGTCGATCTTTATCACTTTAGCGCCGTCAGGAATATCACCGTCAATCCTGTCATGGTTTGCCGTATCGACGACGATGTATAAAGCATCATCCCGTATTTCTGCGATATCCATCGTGCCCAGAAAATCAAGGCTCGGTTCACTTTCCCCGAGCGCGCTGATCGTTTTATTAGGAAATATGTTTTTGATGATTTCCTTTAATCCCAGCTGAGCACCGTATGCATCGGGATCCGGTCTGACATGTCTATAAATGATGATATGCTCATACTGGTTGATCATGTTCAAAATATCTTTGTAATTATCTTTTATGGACGTGTAATCTTTTATATAATTTGTGAACAAAGTGAATTCTCCCTTTAAAATGATTTACTAAGTAATTATAAAATATTATACTACATGAGGAATGGAGTTGTAACCGATGGAACTAGCGTATCAAATAATCGTTTCAGCACTTGTTACCCTTTTGTTAGTCTCACTCTTCATGTTCATCCTGTATAAGATCAGGCAGTTCCGGACCAACCGTGAAGTGCGTACTGTTTACTACAACAGTATTTCAAGAATCTGGCTGGGCATCATGATGTTGAGTTTTGGACTCAATTCAATCATCCAGTTCGGTACGGCAGTTTCTTACATAGTGGGTATCCTGTTTATCGTCATTGGTGCTTATAATATCTGGTATTTCAATAAAGCACGCAAAAAGTTTAAAGGAAACCTGCCTATTGAAGAAAAAGCCTGGGAAGAATTTGAGAAAAACAAAAACAGAAACAAGTAGAAAATGACCAGCAGAATATATCTGCTGGTTTTTTTATTTGAAATACTGCACCATGATGCCGACTTTGTTATAGACGACGCCGGCTGTAATCGTTTTGACTTCAAGTTTGATATACTGTCCGCCGAGATCGAGGATTTCACCTTTCAGCTGGATGTGCTGGTTGATCTGCACGAGTTTCAGGTTTGTCATATTCATGGAGTCGATGTGGTAGTTCATGATGTCGTAGTCATTGAGCAGTGTCATGATCATCCTCTCGACAAGGCGCATAAAGCCTGTCTGTGTGAGTGTACCGAACTCATCCGTCATGAACGGCAGCACTTTCATATGGATGGAATCTTCTTTAATTGTGATTTCACGATCGATCGTTTCTTCTGTGGACATGCCTGTCTGCAGCTTATGCGGCGTAATGTCTTTGAAGACCTCCCGTCTGTGGACAACGCCGACCAATCTTTGTGAGTCATTCACGACAGGTATGATATTCAGCTGGTGCCATGTCATCAGCTGTCTCAGACTCTGTATCGTCGTATTCGGAAGCACGTGAATATCCTGGTGCAGATAATTTTTATAGTTATCCTTATTGATCGAATGGATATCCTGTGATTTTAAAGTGCCTAAAAACCGGTCGCCCTCGACTAAAAAAGTGATTTTATCATTGGAGACAAAACGGGAGGAATCCCCGCTCAGATCAAAGGAGTAGTCACTCTGCTTAATCATCAGGTCATTCGCGGTAATGACTTCACTGATCAGCGACATACTGTACAACTCCCGATGGATGATGGAAGCAATGCTGAACGTATCATGCTCGGTGGAAATCACCGGCACACCGTTCGTTTCAGCTTTTTTCAAAATTTCTCTGGAAGCGCCGAAACCGCCTGTTATCAAAATGCCGGCACCGTTATTTATCGCTCTCAGCTGAGCATCTTCCCTGTTGCCGACGATCAGAAAAGCACTGTCTTCCAAATATTTTTCGATTTCCTCGGTCCTCATCGCGCCTATGATAAAACGGCTGATTTCACGGCTCAAATATGATGCGCCTGTAAGCACAGTGCCCTGAATCACCCGGTTGACCTGTTCAAAAGTGAGGTTGCCGACGATATGATCCTCTCTTTTTATGATACGGATTGTCCCGACACGCTCAATCGTTTTCACAAGTCCCTCTTTTTCAGCCTGTTTGATCGCCCGGTAACTCGTCCCTTCCGATACGTCCAAATAGCTCGAAACCTGCCTTACGGAAATCTTCGTCCCTTCAGGCAGCCCTTTTATATATTCTATTATTATTTCCAACTTTGATTTTGCTTTAACCATTTCATCACCTTAAGACCATTATACTGAATATAATATCATTTTATAATAAAGACCCATAAAAAATGACCTGCATTACAGCAGGTCATCCATAATCTCATTCATTAAAATTTAACTGACTCTCCGGGCTTGAGCACCTGGCAGTCCGCATTCACCTTGTCTTTGAATTTACCGGCATCTGTTTTAATCGGCGGGAAAGTATCATAGTGCACCGGAACAACGATCCCCGGTTTGATGAGTTCATTTGATGCATAAGAAGCATCGTCTATACCCATCGTAAAGTGATCGCCGATCGGTACGAACAGCAGATCTATCGGTCCGTTGACTTCGCTGATCAGCTTCATGTCGCCAAAAAGTCCTGTATCTCCGGCATGGTAAATCTTCTTGCCCCCGATGTTCAGTATGAGACCCGTCGGCATGCCTGCATACTGGATCGTGCCATCGTCGTGTGTAAAGCTGGATGAATGGAATGCATGAACCATTTTGACGGTCCCCGCTTCAAAGTCGACAGTACCGCCGATGTTCATGCCTACTGCTTCAACACCGTTCTGGTCCATTAGGTCTGCAAGCTCAACAGGCGCGATGACTGTCGCATTATTATTTTTGGCAATCTCAATCGTATCACCCACATGGTCGTTATGCCCATGCGTCAAAATAATATAATCGACTTTCACATCTTCCACTTTCAGATCCGTCAGTTCATTACCGTTGATGAACGGATCAATGATCGCTTTTTTACCGTTATTTTCAATTAAGACAATAGAATGACCATGAAAACTAATATTCATGAATTTTCCCTCCATAGAGATTGTTTTTAAACTCTTCCCTAAAGAGGAATTATTTAATCATTTTTTCTCTATTATAAACTGTACTGAACAGCCAGTCTTTCAAAGTCAGAAACAAGTCGTCATTCAATCCGTCCGGATAAGTCATCAAAACCAGCGGCACACCTTTAATATCTGCATTGATTGTCGGTTGTACATAACTGTATTCACTCAGGTGATAGCCGTTCTTCTCATAAAACTTGATGCGTTTCTTTTGGACATCATTTTCAGGCGGTTCGACTTCCAGTATAACCGGTTTGTCGCTCAAATCATGATAATCATTCAACAGTCCCGAGCCGACTCCATTTCCCCGAAACGCCTCATCCACTACAAAATGTTCGACAAAGCGATATTCCGGCCCTTCCCACTCTGCGACAAAACCAATCAGATTACCTCTTTCTTTCAAGCCGAAAATACTGTATTCTTCCAAATCCATAAGTTTTTTCTGATCAGCTTTTGTACGCCTTTCACTTGGCGGGAACGCTTCTTCCAATATTGTAAATATTTCATCAAAGTCTTTTTCATATAATTTCTCCAACATATACGACTCTCCTTAAAGCATATCTTCAAAATAAAAAACCGGACAGAATTTACGGTTAGGAAGTTTCTGGCCGGATATGAACGCTTTTTCCGGATGGATTTTTCATTTCAGAATTCTGTCCGTACTTTCATAAATAAAGACCTTATACTATTCGATCAGTCCCATGCTCAAGTATCTTTCACCCGAGTCAGGCGCGATGCATAAAATCCTTTTGCCTTTGCCGAGTTTCTTCCCGACCATGATTGCAGCATGTACCGCAGCTGCGGCAGAAGGTCCGACAAATAAACCTTCTTCTTTAGCCAGTCTTCTGAACATGTTCACTGCATCGTCATCATCAATCTGGATGATTTCGTCGTAAACATCCTCATTCAAAATGATCGGCACAAAACCAGGTGATGTACCCACCAGTTTATGTTTGCCCGGTTTACCGCCGGATAACACTGGTGATCCGCTTGGCTCGACTACAGCGACATGCAGGCCTGGGAGCTTCTCTTTCAACGTCTCACCCGTACCCGTAATGGTTCCGCCGGTACCTGAAGTTGCGACAAACGCATCCAGATCATTATCCATCTGCTCTAAAATTTCAAATGCTGTCGTTGTTCTGTGGATGTCAGGGTTCGCATAGTTTTCAAACTGCTGCGGGATGAATGCATTTGGGAGCTCTTCCTTCAGCTCTTCCGCTTTTCTGATTGCGCCCGGCATCTTTTCTTCACTCGGCGTGAGTACGACTTCTGCACCGTATGCTTTCAATAGATTAATACGCTCTTCAGTCATATTATCGGGCAGTACAAATATTGCCCTGTAGCCTTTTGCCGCAGCATTCATCGCAAGACCGATACCAGTGTTGCCGCTTGTCGGCTCGATCAGAGTATCTCCCGGCTTGATGACGCCCTCTTCCTCAGCCTTTTTTATCATGTTATAAGCTGCACGGTCTTTAACACTTCTGCTTGGGTTGAAGAATTCCAACTTCACAAAAATGTCGGCACAGTCTTCCGGCACTACGCGGTTTAATTTTACTGCCGGTGTGTTACCAATTAATTCTGTCATATCATTATATCGTGTCATTTTTTATCACCTTTATATCAGAGTCATTAAAATTATATATGAAATCATTTTGCATATCAAATAAGTAGGAATTATAACTTCTTATTCCAACCGTGTATATGTTAATATATTCTCGAGGTGAATAAAATGAAAACCCTGTTTCACAGTCATGATTTAAATACGGAACACCCATCTGTGGTGATGGCCCAGCAGAATTTCAATGCGCCGAACCCGGTCCTCCCTGAGATGCTGAGCGCTTTGAACCCGGATGTTGAAATCTTCACGAGTGTGGATCATTTCGAAGAAGAAGATATTTTCATGCATAAAAATATCATTTTTGAAACGATAAAACATTTCAAAAATGTCGAGGGCTACATTACAGATCAGATATTCACAGACAACCATCATCATATCGATGCGATGTTCGTCAATGAGTTATCTAAACTGATCGGTGATAAGCACTTCATCATAGGCCCTTCATTTTCAAAAATCCCGTATTTCAGGCAGAGCCAGATATTGGATGAACTCATCGAATACGATGTTTCGGGCGTGATGTTCGACATCAGAGATATCGATTTTAATAATTACAGTGAACTGCAGCCGCTGGCGAAAATAAAAATCCATGCCAAAAAAAGGATTGAGATCATTCCGGTGGTGTCTTCAGAAGAAAAAAGGGATGAACTGATCAAGAGCATTCCATTCGATATGGTCTACATTCATCCTTAAAACTACAGATTGGTGGAATCACTTTGCTCGAAATATTTAAAAACCCGTCCCGCAATGTCATCATTGCGGTCTTTATGATTGGGACGTTTGCGGTCGGCATGACCGAATATGTGGTCACCGGACTGCTGACACAATTTGCGATCGACCTGAATGTCGAAATTGCAACAACCGGCCTGCTTTTAAGTGTGTATGCACTCAGCGTCACCGTGTTCGGGCCGGTCATTCGTCTACTGACATTAAGATTTTCACCGAAACTGCTGCTGATCATTTTAACTTCTATTTTTATCGTCAGCAATATTGTCGCAGCGACAGCACCGAACTTCGAAGTCCTGCTTCTTTCAAGGCTGCTGTCTGCAACGATGCATGCACCCTTTTTCGGGGTCATGATGAGTCTCGCAATGGCAATTTCGGAGCCGCATAAAAAGACAGGTGCAGTCGCACTGGTCAACGGCGGTCTTGTTATTTCAGTCATGATCGGTGTACCGTTCGGTTCATTCATCGGTGCAGCCATGAGTTGGAGAACGGTATTCTGGATTATCGTACTGCTCGGCATCATTACATTGATCGGCCTTATCCTGACCACACCGAACTATAAAATCAAGAATGCACCGAGAATTATGGATGAACTGACAGTCTTCAAAGATAAGAATGTCTTGCTTCTGATATTCACCATCATTTTCGGCTATTCCGGTGTTTTTACAGCATACACATTCCTTGAACCCATGCTCAGGGACATTACGGGGATGGGCAATTTCGGCGTCGCATTCAGCATGCTGATGTTCGGAACATTTGCCGTGATCGGGAATTTCTCATCCGGCAATATCCAGCCGTCGCGGCTGACTTTCACGGTCACCATGACGTTTTTATTTTTAGGAATTGTACTTATATTCTTTACATTCATGCTGGAAAATCAAGTACTGGCATTTATCGCTTCAGGGTTGTTCGGACTCGGCACATTCGGCATTTCACCGATGCTGAATTCGAAAATAATCTTTGCAGCCATTACGGCACCTGCACTTGCGGGGACACTCGCAGCATCCGTATTCAATCTGGCAAATTCAATCGGTGCGACACTCGGTTCCCTATTGCTTTCCAATGGTTTGAACTACACCCAGATTACAATCATCGCGGGTATCATGTTGTTCTTCGGCGTGATATGTATGGTCATCACTCATTTTATAGAAGATAAAAACAGATTCCTGCCAAATGAGTAAAAAAAACGGACAATCATCACTTCAGATGATTGTCCGTTTTGTGTTTACAGTATTTCAGTGACATCTTTATATTCAAGCTTTTGTGCTTCAGCCACTGCTTTATACGTTACATGGCCATCCAGTGTGTTGAAGCCGCCAAGCAGCATCGGGTTGTCTTCAGCAGCTTTTTTGTACCCCTTGCTTGCGATCTGAACACCCAGGTTCATCGTTGCATTGGTCAGTGCGATTGTTGATGTACGTGGCACTGCACCCGGCATGTTTGCCACTGCGTAATGCACCACTTCATGTTTTACATAAGTCGGATCATCATGTGTCGTGACTTTGTCCGTCGTTTCAAAAATACCGCCCTGATCAATCGCGATATCGATGACTACGGAACCCGGGCTCATTGATTTGAGCATTTCTTCAGACACAAGTTTCGGCGCTCTTGCACCCGGAATGAGTACCGCTCCGATGACAAGGTCACTTTCTTTAACCGCATTTGAAATGTTGAGTGGTGATGACATCATCGTCTGGATGCCTGAACCGAACAGGTCGTCAAGCTCTCTCAGGCGCTGTGGATTCAGGTCAAGGACGTTGACTCTGGCACCAAGACCGATCGCCATTTTAGCAGCGTTTGTACCGGCCATTCCGCCCCCGATGATAGTTACTGTTGCACGTTCCACCCCTGGGACACCTGCAAGCAGTATACCTTTACCGCCTTTAGTCTTTTGTAAGAATTCGCTTCCAATTTGTGTTGCCATTCTGCCCGCAACTTCACTCATCGGTGCAAGCAGCGGTAATGAACCATTCGGTGCCTGGATTGTTTCATAAGCGATTGAAACGACTTTCTTTTCGAGTAAAGCTTTAGTCAGTTCAACTTCCGGAGCCAAGTGAAGGAATGTATACAGAATCATGCCCTCTTTAAAATAATCATATTCCTCTTTCAAAGGTTCTTTGACCTTGACGATCATTTCTGCATCCCAGGCTTCGCCTGCAGAACCTGCTATTTCAGCTCCTGCATCTATGTAATCCTGATCTTCGAAATAAGAAGCAGATCCAGCACCGGCTTCAACTTTTACAGTATGCCCTGCAGTCACAAACGCATGCACCCCGCCAGGAGTCAAACCGACTCTGCTTTCGTTATTCTTAATCTCTTTAGGTACGCCTATTATCAATCTAAAACATCTCCCTTCTGTAATTGAGTCAATTGTATCATGAGTTCCTAAATTCGTCATGATTTATAGTTATAGATTATTGTTAATATTCATAATTCGAGTTATAATATAGATAAGGAAGAGATACTCTATCAACCTAACATGAAAGGGGTTTCAAATTATGATAGAATACAAAAACATTTTAATCGCAGTCGACGGATCCAGAGAAGCAGAGTGGGCTTTCCACAAAGCATTAGGAGCGGCAAAGCGTAATAATGCAAAGCTCAGTATCATTAACATTATAGATACCCGCTCATTTGCATCAGTTGAAGCCTACGACCGTTCAATATCAGATCGTGCGAATGAGTTTGCTAAAAAATTATTAGACGGTTATGAAGCGTTGGCTTTTGAAAAAGGGATTACTGAAGTTGATAAAATCATTGACTATGGTTCACCAAAAGCTATCATTCCAAAAAAAGCAGTTGAAAAAACCGGTGCCGACGTCATCATATGTGGTTCCTCCGGTCTGAACGCAGTCGAGCGTTTCATCGTCGGTTCAGTATCGGAAGCAATCGTAAGACATGCTCACATTGATGTCTTGGTCGTCAGAACTGAAAACATTCCGGAAGACTTTGAAACGACAGTTGCTACAGAAGAACTTGTTTCTGAAAGCGAAGAGAATATCGAGTAAGACAAAAAAGCCCCTCAGGGGCTTTTTTTAATGTCTTATTTAATTTATATATTTATCGCTGCGCTTATTCACCCAGCAATTTCAGCATCACCATATCCACGAATTCGCTGTAGCCCATGCTGTTTATTTCCTGTGTATCCTCTACTACATAGACTTCATCATCAGTAGCCTTATCCACCGGCAACAGATAAGTCGTATCACGGACATTCAGTTCAAATTCCATCATATTCTTTCTGAAAAGGAGTTCTATATTTTCATTGATGCCCGCTACACTAATAAAGGTATTCAGACCGAAGTCGGTCGCCTTCAGATTCTTTTCTCTCTGATTGACATCTAATTCTATCCCTTTAGCTTCCAGACTCTTCTTATAATCTTCAACTTCATGAAGTATTCTATCAAGCAGCTTCCTGCAATCCGAATAGTTCTGTTCGGCCTCAGCGCTGTCCACATCAAGATTTTTCTCATATAAATTAACAATTTCTTCTCTATTCATATTCATCCACCTCACATAATATATTCTGAAAACAATGTTCATATAATATTAAGGCACATATTAAATATTCTCATAGATGACTGATCGTTAATCGTATACCCGCTCAATTTCAGCATAAACTAAATACACGCCTGCCAAAACATGTTTGACAGACGCGATCATTTTATTCCATCCCTGTAATTCTCATGACATCTCTTGCTATCATCAGCTCTTCGTTCGTCGGGATGATAATGATTTTCACCGGTGAATACGGATGGTTGATGAATTTTTCCTGTCCTCTGACATCGTTCATCGTTTCATCGAAATAAACACCCATGAACTCCAACCCGTTAACAACTTTTGCTCTGATGACATCGGAGTTCTCACCGACGCCTGCTGTGAAGATGATCGCATCAAGTCCGCCCATCCTGGTTGCGTATGAGCCCATATACTTATGGATTCTTTCGCCAAAGACATTCAGTGCCAGTTCTGCACGTGAATTTCCATTTTTAGCTTCTTCTTCGATGTCTCTTAAGTCACTGGAGAACCCGCTGACGCCGAGCAGCCCTGATTCTTTGTTCAGTACATTCAGCACTTCTGTCGCCGTTTTACCGGTTTTCTCCATTATATAAGGAATCAGTGCCGGGTCGAGGTTTCCTGAACGTGTACCCATGGTCACTCCCGCAAGTGGTGTGAAGCCCATTGACGTATCTATCGACTTGCCGCCTTTTACAGCTGCGATACTCGCACCATTACCCAGGTGACAGCTGATCAGTCTCAGTTCTTCCAATGGTCTGCCGAGCATTTCACTCGCTCTTTTGGTCACGTATTTATGGCTCGTGCCGTGAAACCCATATTTTCTGATGCCGTAATCTTTATAATAACTGTAAGGTAAACTGTATAAATAAGAACTTTCCGGCATTGACTGATGGAAGGATGTATCAAATACTGCAACATGCGGCACATCCGGAAGCTGTTCTCTGAACGCTTTGATTCCCATCAGGTTCGCTGGGTTATGTAACGGTGCCAACTCACTCAGTTCGTCAATTTTTTTCACCACTTCATCAGTGATCAGCACTGAATCTTCAAATGTTTCACCGCCGTGGACCACTCTGTGCCCAGAGCCAATGATATCGTTGATATCATTGATCACTTTCAATCTGAGCAGTTCATCAAGAAGCGCATTGACTGCATCTTCATGATTGTCAAAATCACGTTCCTGGACTTTTATATTACCATCTATCGTAATTGATAGTATGCCGTTCCTGAGCCCGATTCTTTCGACCATACCTTTGGCAATCTCAACTTCCTCGGGCATTTCATAGAGCTGAAACTTGAATGAAGAGCTCCCTGCATTCATCGCTATAATTTTAGTCACAATCCCACCTACTTTTTCTTACTAGTATAAGTCTCGTACCATGTGTCCGTTCTATCCAGGAACAATTTCATCTGTTCTGCATTTTTGAAATCCGGTACATCCCCGATAAGCACTTCAATATCCTCTATCGGTTTATATCCTTTTTTCAATACAATGATCGATTTATGCATATTTTCTGTTTTGAATAAAGTGTTCGGTAGATTTAGAAACATCAATAATGTCGCTTCTGTTGAAATATACTCTTTGATCGTTTCATTATTGTCTTCAAGAATATTCGACGGCACTACAAAGATACCGATTCCATCATCTTCAACATGGCCCATGGCCGCTTCAAGCATCAACAGATGAGCAAAGCTTTTATCCTCTTTGAATGCCGTTGTAAAACCTTCAACAGGCAGAGGGTAATATCCGATTGGCAGATCACCGATCGCTATATCCACTTTTTCCAGCTTCGCAGGTTCAATGATGTTATGCGGATATATATCCATCGGAACTTTTAAAAAGTCACACAGCGCGACATTGAAGCGTGACAGTACGGGATCCACTTCAACACCGTGGAAGTTCACCTCATCCACATGCTCTTTGACTGTCATGGACAGATGCCCTGTTCCACTGCCGGCATCCAGCAGGTTGATATGATCTTTTTCTTTGAATAGATCTACCAGGTGTGCGATCAGATATCCAATCGAATCCGGAGTCAGCTGATGGTTCGCCTGAACACTTTCTACATTCAGCTGATACAGGTAGGCAAATTGAACCGCTTTCCTCAAGTCCGCATATTCATATTTGCCGTCATCAATCTGAAGTGTCAGCAAAGATTCCATCAATGCTTCGATTCTGGGCATCTCACTGTTATCTTTCAAGACAGCTTCTGTTTCATCTACAATCAACTGATAGACTTCTTCCAAATTACTCTTTGCCATTTTATCCCTACTCACATAAAAATATGGACTGCCCGTGGTCGAACAGTCCCTTTTTGAATATTATAATATATCTTATAAAGATTTTAAAGCTTCCACTGCTGCATCGTAATCCGGCGGGTTTGTACCTTCTGAAACATATTCAACGTGCACGACTTTATCATTTTCATCAATGACGAACACACTTCTTGCCTGCAGTCGCAGCTCATCCATCACGGTACCGTAGTTCTTGCCGAATGACAGATCTTTGTGGTCGCTGAGCGTGATTGCATTCTCAATGCCTTCAGCTGCACACCATTTCGCCTGTGCAAACGGTAAGTCGTTTGAAATTGTGATGACAACAGAGTTATCCACCGAGCCCGCATCTTCATTGAACTTTTTAGTCTGTGTGCTGCAAAGACCTGTGTCAAGGGAAGGCACCACACTGATCAATTTCTTTTTCCCTTTATAATCAGAAAGGCTCACTTCTTCCAGACTATTGTTTAAAACTGTAAAATCAGGTGCAGTATCTCCAACTTTGACTTCATTTCCACTGACTGTTACCGGGTTACCTTGAAACGTGACTTCTGTCATTGTACAAATCATCCTCCTGATATTTAAATTCCTCATCTTTGATTATACGCTCTTTTATCTCTTTTTTATACTGATTGTAACTATTCTTGACGACATACGTATCTGCAAAGTAATCATGCAGTCCGATACGGCGTTCTGTAAACAGTACGACCAGATACGGGAGATACCATAAAAAGTTGTTGATATAGCGCCCCACCAGCTCGCGGAAAATAACCTGCGAGAATGTTAGTTTATTGCCATCCCTGCTCAATACCGTGATGCCCGTCACCATCTTACCAAGAGTCGCCTGTGTAAAATGCGTCATCAGTACAAAGTATGCGAAATATAAAATTCCGGTTAGAATATTTGCAACGCTGAGCGCGGGAGCCAGGAAGAATAAATCACCTATACCCAATAATTGGATAACAGGATAAACAATGATTTGACTGAGGCCCCAAATAGCAAGTATATCAATGATAAATGCCACTGCACGGCCCATGAATGAAGCGCTGGACATGTAATCCAGCTTATCTGCCAAAGTACTTTGTGCCGGCTGGTATCGTACATTATTTTTTTGTGCACTCTCCATATTATCCCTCCTTATCTGTCATACAAGTACATAGGCTGAAGTCCCTGACGGTTGTTGATCATCTGTTCAACCCGTGCGATATCATTCTGCCCTGTGATTTCGCCGAAGATGCTTTCAACACCATAACTTAAGTTGATGCTCGCGAAATTATTAGAGTAGCCGTATTCTATGACTTGCGGATTGCCGCCGATTTCTTCTTTTAATGCCGCTGTTGCGTCTTCAATATGGCCAAGCTGGTCGACAAGCCCGTTATCGACTGCATCTTCACCAAGATAAATGCGTCCGTCAGCAACATTTCTCACTTCCTCTTCACTCATGCCGCGTCCGTCTGCTACAACCTGTACGAAGTCGTCAAACATGGTGTCCACCATGCCCTGAACATATCTTTCTTCCTCTTCGCTCGGATCTTTTGTGGAGCTCAGCATCTCTTTCATATCTCCGCTTGTATAACTGTTGAACTCGATACCGAGGTCTTCAGCAAGCTGCTGGAAGTTTATTGCCTGCATGATGACACCGATAGAACCTGTCATCGTTTCTTCTGATGCGAAAATCTGGTCGGCCGGTGCGGACACATAATAACCGCCTGAAGCAGCCATGCCGCCCATCGAACTGTAAATGACCTTGCCGGCTTCTTTAGCCTGTACAAGATATTTATGTATTTCCGCCGATTCATATACACCACCGCCCGGTGAATCCACATTTAAAAGAATTCCTTTGATCGTGTCATCTTCGATAACCTGTTTCAATGACTCGATGATCAGCTGGTGGTTATATTCTTCTGAAGCAAACATGCTTTGCTGATTGCCTGTATCAATCATCGTGCCTTCAATATTGATCATTGCGATCTGACTGTTCAGGTCACCCTGCTCAACAACCTGTGAGGGCGGGAACTCGCCTCCTGCAAATTGATCAAATGTTTCCTGAAAATCACTTGCCCATAAATTGGTAAAAATTGAAAAGAAAACTCCAAATACCAATAGCGTCGCTGCAATTACTGCCGCTATGATACGCTTCATAAAAACACTCCCTAATATTTAATCCATTGCCATTTTTATGATAACATATAGATGTTGTAGTCAAATAGAATTAAGGGGTGCGTCTCATGAATAAGTTTAAAAATGTCTATTTCTTTGACCCTTTTGGAAAAGATACAGAAAGAATTAGAAAAGACTTGATAGAAGTATTTAATAATATCGGCATCAACACAGTGAGAACCAGCGAAGAGGCAGACCTAATCGCTGCCATTGGCGGTGACGGCACTTTCCTGCAGGCTGTCAGAAAAACCGGATTCAGAGATGACTGTGTGTATATCGGCATCGCGATTGAAAAAGATGATTACATGTATGTCGATTTCGACTACAAAAACAGCCATCTGATCACGGATTCACTTACTTCCGAAAAGACAGAAGTACGCAACTATCCTGCAATTGAAGTGAAGATCAATGATGACCAGCCGAGCTTCTGTTTAAACGAGTTCACACTCCGTTCAAGCATCGTCAAGACAATCATGATGGATATTTATATCGATGACTTTTTATTCGAACAATTTCATGGCGACGGCGTTCTGGTCTGTACACCGACCGGTTCGACCGGATACAACAAATCGCTCGGCGGCGCCGTAGTGGATCCTTTGGTGAAAGCCATCCAGGTCACAGAGCTCGCCAGTGTCAACAACAATAAATACCGTACACTCGGAACAAGTTTCCTCTTGAATAAGGACCGTCCGCTTACATTGATGATCGACAAGAATAAAGATTACTATCCGATCATGTCTTTGGATAACGAGGCGCTCAGTCTGCAAAATACGGAACAGGTCCAGATCCGTGTGGCAGACAGAGTCATTAAAACTCTGAGACTGCCGAACAATACTTTCTGGCATAAAGCACAAAGAAACTTCCTGTAAAACAGGAAGTTTCTTTTTTACTCTTTATAATAATTCCTTGAATTCTGCCCTCACTTCTTTTTCTGTGTCAGGTGTATATGTTTCTATGCCGGCCACAGCTTTATCGATCAAAGGTTCAAAATCCACCCGCTCTTCAAAATGTTTCACCTTTTCAAGAGATGGTTTCGTTTTCGGTGACTTCGGTTTGAAGATTGTACAGCAGTCCTCAAAAGGCAGTATGGATGTTTCATATGTGCCGAACTGCTTTGACATATTGACGATGTCATTTTTTTCGAGTGTCAGCAGTGGTCGCAGCACCGGAAAGTTCGTCACTTCATTGATTGCATACATGCTCGTCAAAGTCTGTGAAGCCACCTGCCCCAGATTCTCTCCGTTGACAATTGCTTCTGCGTCTATTTTCACCGCCAGTTTCTCTGCAATTCTGAGCATCACCCTTCTTGTCGAAGTCATTGAAAGATTATCCGGTATACGATCATATAAAGCCGTCTGAAGTTCTGTAAACGGCACAATATGCAGTTTAATATCAAAACCTGTGCGTTCACTCATGATATCGACGAGCTGTTTCACTTTGTCCGTGGCCTCTGGGCTTGTATAAGGCGGCGAATGGAAGTGAACCGCTTCAATTTCCACACCTTTCTTCATTATATCCAGCCCGGCAACCGGTGAATCAATACCGCCTGAAAGCATCAGCAGAGCTTTACCGCCTGTGCCGAGCGGCAGTCCGCCCAGACATTTCACCGAATCATGATACATATAAAGCGCATCCAGTCTCACTTCTGTCGTAATCTGGTGGTCGGGATTTTTAACATTTACAGTCAAATGGTCTGTGTTTTCCAATATATGACTGCCGAGCAGATTTTGTATGTCATGCGTTTTTAAATGATACTTCTTATCCGCCCTTTTGACTTCTATTTTAAATGTTTTATCTGCTTCAAAATCTTTCGCAAAAAGCAGTGCAGTCTCCTGCATCGCTTCTTCAGTCTTCTCGATTCTTACTACTGGTGAAACACTTAAAATACCGCTGATCAGTTTCAATTTATCAATGACTTCATAGGCATCCTCATCGTTGATGACGATGTATGCACGATCCCTGTTTGATCTTATATCCACATCCATGCCCTCAAGCGCTCTGTCCATTCTCTTTCGGAGAGCATTGACGAATAATTTTCTGTTTCTGCTTTTTAATGTCATCTCACCGTAGCGGACCAATATGTGATCGTATTTCATTTTAAAACATCTCCTATTTCCTCATATACCTCTTTTAATCCTTTTATCAGCATATCGACATCTGCCTGCTCAGTATCCTGCGACATGGAAATCCGGATACTGCCATTGATGACTTCGACATTTTGCCCCATGGCTGTCAGTGTTTCATTCAATGTTGCAAGCTTCGATGCACAGGCACTCGTCGTTGAAACCATAATATCCTTTTCAGACAGTGCATTTACAACAACTTCACCTTTTGCACCCACATATGACATGTTTAATATATGTGGCACGTCTCCCGGCTGGATGACAATCGATTTATAATCTTCCAATGCATGCCGGATTGACTGATTAAAGTTTTTGATCTTCGTATAGTTATCATCAGCACTTTCATGGTTCAGCCTCAATGCTTTCGCCATTGCGGCAATCGCCGGTAAATTGACAGTACCGCTCCGTACATTTCCTTCATGTCCGCCGCCGTAGAACACCGGTGACATTGATTTCAATTCTTTAGCAATCAAAGCGCCTGCACCTTTTACCCCGTGGAATTTATGTGCGGATATACTCAGTGTATCCACATCTTCATAATTAATGTTGACCTTACCGACCGACTGAGTGGCATCAACATGGAAGTGTGCTTTAGGAAATTCTTTCAAGATTTCAGCTGCCTCTTCAATCGGCTGGACTGTGCCGACAATATTATTGACTGCCATGACAGTGACGAAAATGACATCTCCATTCATCAATGTTTTTAAATGTTCGAGATCTATTCTGCCTTCTGCAGTCGTCCTGATGAATCTGACATTGAATCCTTCTGATTTATAATGATCGAGGACATTGATTACGCTTGGATGTTCAATCTGGCTCGTGAGGATTGTATTGCCGAACTTTTTCTTTCTGTTGAGCGTACTCTGTATTGCGATATTATTGCTTTCTGTCGCACCTGAAGTGAATACACAGTGATGATTCGGCAGTCCGAATATATCCAGCACCTGCTTTCTTGATGCTTCCAGCAGCTTTTCGCTGTCCCGCCCTGCACGATGGATGCTTCGAGTGTTGAAATAATACTTTTCATTCACTTTATTGAAAGTATTCACTGCATCTACAGCCGGTTTCGTCGTTGCAGCATTATCAAAATAATGCAAATAAATCTCTCCTTTCATGTAAAAGGACTTAGAATATTAATATTCTAAGTCACTTCAATTCACTTATAAAACTACTCGTCATCAAATTCATTTTCAATTTTGGCTGCTGCGCCGGGCTCAACTTTTTCAAGTGCTGATTTAATGATTTCCAATGATCGCTTGTATCTGCTTTCCTGGAACATCCTTTCAGCTTCGCGTGCTTCAGCGTCAAAGTCGTGGTCATCTCTTCTGTATCTGTTGCCATACTGGATCATGACTTCTGTCAGTTCTGCATCACGGAGCAGTTCAAATGATTCCTGTTCGAACTTATTCAACTCCATCATGGTCTGGTTTACCTTATCCTTGATGTACTGGACATTTAAAGGTGTTTTACTGAAATACTGCTCGATATTTCTTAAATCAATATCAAGATCGTTTTTAATTATGACGAATCTTTCAGGCACATGAGGCAGATTGGAGCCGACTAATCTTCGGTAAATATTCTCTTTTTTATCCTGAATATAGTATGCATTTTCCCGAGCCTCTTCAGCATCATCTCTTAAGTCGACAAGATGCTCCTGAATCTGTTCCTGCTCATCATTAATTTCAATGATCTGATCCTTGATATGAGAAATCCTGTTCTCCACTTCACTGTATCTGGCATTAGTCTTGGACATTTCAGTGACGATTTCGTCATAAATATCCACCAGACTTTCAATTTCGTGTTCAAACTTTTGAATGGAATGAATATCAGTATCATTTATATAGAACTGGTCTTTCAAATAATGGATTTCAGTCCTGAGTGTATAGTTGGAATTTCTTGCATGGAATAATTCATCCGTTACCCGGGGCTGATCTTCATCTACTTTGATTTTCGCCTTCACTTCAACTTCGATAAGCTCCAGAATATCATCAATGTTATTGTTGATGTCATCCAGTATTTTACGCGCTTCATCTAAATCCAGTCTTGAAATCAACGGTTCAACGAGATTCAGCTTTCCTTTCAATGTGGATAATTTGTTTTCAACTTTTATATGTTCCAGATCATAACCGTCCGCTTTCAGATCACGGCAGCCGAATCTGATTTCCTGGAACTGGGCAGGCAAGTCTTTTTGGACTTCTCTGATCAACAGTGGGATATCTTCCATATTTTCTTTTAAAGTTACAAGGTCGCTGTGCACTTCAGCAATATGCTTGTTCGCACTGACGTAATTCCCCGCATTCTTCATCAGATCATACTCATTGATTTCCGGCTCAAAACTGTCAATGAGCTCTTCAAGCGGTCCTTCGGCCTCACCGAACTGGTATGCACTTGCAAGCACATCTCTTTTCGCTTCACGATGAATCTTCTCAGCTTCAGCGCGGGCGATCATCGCCTCTTCATTGGCCTGTAGTAACTCATCAATTTCACCGCTCAGCTGCTCATACTTGTTTTCAGCAGAATCCAAAATTTCATCAGCATGATTGACTTTCTCATTACTGTCACTGAACTTGAACTTTGTTAAATCCATTTTTGCATCTTCAAGCAATAATTTCGATTCATCCACCGATTCATTATAAGAAGACTGCCATTCTTTTTGCCATCCGGAATAAAGTTCTTTCGCTTCACCATGTAAATTCAAATCTTTGATTTTAAATAATTCATCCTGAAAAGGAAGTGTTTTAACTTCTTCCAGACGATGATATTTATTATTTAAATCTTCTAATTTTGTATTTCTGATATAAAGTACTAGAGCCACTGCTATTGCGGCCAAAATTATTATTCCGATAAGAATATAGACCATCATACACTTACCTCCTAAACATATAACTAATTATAGCCTAAAAGCTTGAAACAAAAAACAGATAATTATATAATTTATAATTAAATTGAAGAATAAAGGTGATTATACATGTTCACAGCGACAAATATTACAGATTATGAACAATTGAACAAGACTTTACAGAGCCTGCTCGAAGATGAAACAAACAGAATTGCAAATTTATCAAATGCTGCAAGCCTGCTCAATTTCTATTTGAAAGATATCAATTGGGTCGGGTTTTATTTATTTGAAGAAGAATCGGACCAGCTGGTCCTGGGACCGTTCCAGGGACTCCCTGCATGTGTAAGGATTGATAATGGCAAAGGTGTCTGCGGTACAGCATTCAAAGGCAATGACGTTTTCGTCGTTGATAACGTAAACGAATTCCCCGGTCATATAGCATGTGATGCAAACAGCAAATCTGAGATTGTCGTTCCAATCTATAAAGACAATGAACCGGTCGGCGTGCTTGACATCGACTCGCCTTTCTACGAGAGATTCAGTGAAGAAGACCGCACAGGATTGATCGGCTTTGTTGATATTTTAAAGAAGTACCTCTGACACCTTGACTTCCATATAGATATTATGTAGAATAAGCTATTGTGTAAATGAACGGATTAAGTAGCTTACAATCATTATATGTCAGTATGTGGTTCCCGGTAGTTGGTATGTGTTGCGTAACCAATGCTATGAGGCGAAGACACTTTAAATCATATACCCATATGGGCGGTTGTTACCTTATGATGTTTATTGCATAAATAAAACACAATAAGGAGGAGTCAATTATGGCTCGTTTTACAGGTTCAGTTTGGAAAAAATCCCGCCGTCTAGGTATCTCCCTGACAGGTACGGGTAAGGAGTTGGAACGTCGTCCGTACGCACCAGGTGACCATGGACCGACTCAAAGAAAGAAAATTTCAGAATACGGTCTTCAGCTTCAGGAGAAACAGAAACTACGTTATATGTACGGAATCAATGAACGTCAATTCCGCACGATCTTTGACCGTGCTGGTAAACAAAAAGGTGTTCACGGTGAAAACTTCATGATTCTTCTTGCATCACGTCTGGATGCGGTTGTATATCAGTTAGGTTTAGCCCGTACACGCCGCCAGGCCCGTCAGCTGGTCAACCATGGCCACGTAACAGTGGACGGTGGGCGTGTGGATATTCCTTCATACCACCTGAAACCAGGACAGACTATCGGTCTTCGTGAAAAATCACGTAACTTGGATATCGTCAAAGAAGCAATTGAAGTGAACAACTTCATTCCTGACTATTTGACTTTCGATGAAGATAAAATGGAAGGTTCTTTCGTACGTTTCCCTGAACGTTCAGAGTTACCTGCTGAAATCAACGAACAGCTTATCGTTGAGTACTACTCAAGATAATAAGTTGTTTAAATGAATCCAGGCCTGCAGACATATCAATGTTTGCAGGTCTTTTCTTATGCAGTTTATAAGACAGATCCAGAAATTTGGCCCAATATTGATATACCTGAAATCAACCTTCCTATTTTTCCTTCAAATAGAAAGGTTAACAACAGCTTTTCATCATTTACTTTTAATTGCTTTTCTGAGTGTGTTTTCAGCATTGAAGAATACCAGGCCGAATATGATACAGATTGTCAAACTTATCAATACATAAATGAGCATTGGTAAATCACCGAAACTGTCTTCCGTCAACCAGAAATAGGACATCTGGACTAAAAATATATGATAAGAAGCCTGCCCCATCTTTACCAACAGTCTGCTGACAGGATTCCCCGCTTTGAACTGATAGGCTTTCAGCCCGATGATGACCAGCAGTAATGTCCAAAAGTAGGACGGTGCGTGCTGGCTCTGCCAAAATCTTTCAATGAAAAAGTTCCATTCCTCATAATACACACCCGTTATATATACCGCACTCACAAGTGCTAAAGGAATCAACCACCTGTAATTTATCTTCCCGGGATTCAGAGCTAGCCAGACTCCCAAAACTAAAACGAATATATAACGGACGACGAGAACTCTGTAAACACTTCCCGGCACATCAATCAACATGCAGAATGCATCCACCAATATACTGATAAAGAATAGAGCAATCGTCCAAGCAGTCAGGTTCTTTTTAACCAGCATGTAGATTAAAGGTAAAATCAGAGTCGCCTGTATAATTACGAGGATGAAATAACTGCCCGGCCCCCAGCCGCCGGTGAACAGAGATGTCGCCATGGTTGCGAGGCTCAATCCATCCAATATCAGAAAATGGGCTGTGACTTGTATGATCCATATAAAGAGAAAGGGATAGAGAAGCCTTTCAACCTTGCTGTAGAGAAAGGAAATGTCATAAAACTGATTCAGACTTACATAACCCCTCCGTTGAAAAGATGCAGCTGTATTATATCCTGCCAACAATAAAAATACAGGGACAGCCTGCCAGATGTATAACGGTGAGAAAATCGCAAGCAATAATTCATCTGATAAACTATGAATTAAAATAACAGCAATTATTGCAAGTCCCTTTATAATGTCAATATTATAATTACGCTTCTTCATGTTCTTCTCCTTAGGACTAATGTACAACTAATCATATATGAATTTCAAAGGTGTGACAATAAAAACCCTGCCTGATCAGCATTCAGAACCTTTTAGTTTTGTGCTTCCATCTATTTTTCATATGACAAATAGGGACAATGCCCTATGTGCCGATATTTTACTATGTGATATATTAAACTTGTAATACACTTTCAGGTTGAGGGGGTGAGATTATGGATTTGAAAAAGTATTTGATGGCCGGCGGTCTTTCTTTAGTACTGGTTTTGGGTGCATGCGGCGGTGATACTGAGGAAACTGATGATGCTGCTCCAGAGGAAGAATCAACGACTGAAGAAGGTTCGGATGAAGGTGCTTCAACAGGTGATGTGGACGCAGAAGGTGTCGCACAGAGTTCATGCGCTTCCTGTCACGGTGAAGACTTCTCCGGCGGCATGGGGCCGGCTTTGGATGGCACTTCTTTAAGTGAAGATGAGTTTACTGACATCGTAAGAAACGGTCAAAACTCTATGCCTGCATTCAGTGAAGACCAGGTAAGTGATAAAGAACTGACTGCGATGTATGACATGTGGTCTGAATAGACAGATGTTACTTAGAGAATTAAAAAAAAGACGGCCTGATTTTAAAGCAGGCCGCCTTTTTTTTAATTATCTCACTTCACGTACTTCTTTTATCATATTAGGGAAAAGTGAAAAGCCATCCACTTCCAGATATGATTTCTTATGTGCAAATGCGATTTCAAGTTCTGCGTTCAAAGTTTCAGCAGTATACTTACCGGTTTCGAAAACTTCTTTCTTTCCCGATGTGTAAACAATCTCTATTTTATTCATTATCCAACCTCATATCTTCAAAATATCATTTTTAATATTATCACAAAACTGACAGCTGTGGACATTTAATCTTCCTGTTTTTCCTTCAATCTGTTCAAAGTATCGATTGCTCCCTGGCTCATTGCTTCTATACCGTATTTAAAAGCGTCTTCATTAACTTTGAAAGATGGATTGTGAAGTGGCTTCTGTCCTTCCCCGACCGAAGTTCCCAGCCAATAATAAACACCTGGATATTTAAGCAGGAATCTGCCGAAATCCTCTCCTGCAAGACTCGGTCTGTAATCGGGCAGCGCTTCTTCTCCGAACAGATTCAATACAGTCTCTCTCATCTGGTGAGCCCATTCTTCTGAACTGATTGTGGCAGGATAACCATCCAGATATTCTATTTCCACAGTGGCGCCCATAGCTGTAACAACATTTTCCACTATTGTATGGAACCTTTCTTTGATCAAAGCTTTCATATCATTAGACTGCGTGCGTATCGTCCCGACTATTTCAGCTGTTTCTGCAATGACGTTATGCTGGGTGCCGGCCTGGAACTTCCCTACTGTCACAACCGATGGTTCATATGGATCAGAATTCCTGCTGACAATTGTCTGCAGTGCATTGATCACCTGCGTCCCGACGATGATTGCATCCACTGTGTCATGTGGCATCGAAGCATGTCCACCCGATCCTTTTATCACCAGTTTGAAACGATCGGAATTCCCCATTATCGGCCCGGGCATAATGCCGAATTTACCTGCAGGAATCGTCGGCCAGACATGCTGGGCAATCAATACATCTGGCTCTCTGCCTTCAAATATGCCATCGTCCATCATTCGCTGCGAACCGCCTGTTGGTGATTTTTCTTCAGCAGGCTGGAATATCAATAAAATTTTTCCATTAATCTCCTCGCGTCGGCTGAGCAGCACTTTTGCCGTCGCAATCAGCATCGATGTATGTGCATCATGACCGCAGGCGTGCATTACACCATCCACTTCCGAGCTGTATTCGACACCGGAAGTTTCATGAATCGGCAGTGCATCAATGTCGGCACGGAGACCGACAATGCCCCCTTCGTTCCCACCTTCTATTATGCCGAGAACCCCAGTTCCGGCAAAACCAGTTTCAAATGGGATGTTGAGCGCAGCCAGTTCTTCCTGTATCCGTTTTGATGTATTGAATTCTTCATCACTCAGTTCAGGAAATCTGTGCAGCTCTCGTCTGAACTGAATTGCATCTTCCACTATCCGGTTAAACTCCATTATAATCCGCTCCTCAGTCATCAAAGTAATCTTATTTTAAATAATAATCGATAGACGTACCGTCAAAATCAAATCCAATATGATTTTTCCCATTCTCCAGCATCCACTCGATATTTCGATAATCAACAGTTTCTTTTTCGCCAAATGCTTCAAGCGGTTGATTCAGATCCAGCTGGAGGATGTGACGGTATTTTCCACCATACATGACTCTCGTATTCACTATTTTAAAACCCAGTCTGAACTTATCCTTCAAGCTCGGAATATTGGTCGGCAGCACTGTCGTTAAAACATGCTTGAAGCGGCCGTCTTTTCTTACCCTTTCAATCAGCTGGCGCCCGAGTTTCGTCTGCAGACCCTGTCCTCTGTTGTCCGGATGGATAAAAGAGATTTCAGAGTAGATGACCTCTGACCTGTCTTCGATTCCTGCATCTTCAGCCAGATGTTCCGGATCGTCGGGCGGTGGAATGTACATCGCACGGACTGCCTTCAGATTCTGATCTTCATAGACACCTATGATAAAATCCTGTTCAATCATTTCAATGAATTCGGGCCTGTCTATTGTTTCCAGTATCATCTTGTCCTGCAGACTTCCATATACAAGTGACTGCAGTTCCATCAGGTCGTTTAAATCATTCATGGTTAATTTTCTTACTTCCACAGGGACACCTCTTCTCAAAATGAGTTAACAAATTTAAAACAATTCATCAAATTTTATGAAATACGTTTACAATCCTGCATAAAGGATATATGTATTACGAGGAGTTGGTGTATCATGACAATCATAGTCAAGTATAGTGACACCAAGAATAACAAAACCCGCTATCACTTAATCTCTAATCCAGGTGATACTGAACATATTAAACAGGACTATATTAAAAAAGAAAGTCATTCAAAGAATATCGGGCAGAAAATGATTGAGTTCATCTATCCGGATCACACAGAGAGATTCAGAATATATGAATTAAATTACAGAAGACACTCATAAGTGTCTTTTTTTATATGTTCACTTTCAGCCAGCTGAACATCAGCTCCAGCCACCCGCTTGCTCTGTCATCTATTTTTCCGGTGAGTTCGGTACCGAGGCTCAAACCATGTTCACCATGCTGGAATGTGTGTAATTCCCACGGCACTTGATGAGTATCCAACACTTTCGCAAAATCCAGGGAATTCTGGATAAATACGAGTTCATCTTCCATCGTATGCCAGATGAATGTCGGCGGTGTGTCCTCTGACACGTAATCTTTCAGCCGGGTTAAGCGGACCACTTCTTCATCCGGCTCTGCACCGTAAATCATTCTCGATGCCATTTCCATGAAACGCGGGTCCCCCATGCCCCTTTCTTCTGCAATCTCTTTATTGAGCATATAATCCAGTATGGGGTAGCTCAGTATCTGGAAATTCGGACGAAACCATCTGTTCTCACTTCCCACGGCCTCCTTCAACCATTCACTCGACCAGTGCACACCGAGACTTGCAGCCAGATGTCCGCCTGCAGAAAAACCGGCAACACCGATGCGGTCCGGATCAATATTGAACTCGTGACAATTTTCCCGGATGAAAGTCATCGTCTTCGCAAGTTCCGTAAGCGGTGTCGGAAATTCGGAACCGAGCTCCTTATCATCTTCCACCATGCCAGCCAGCTGATAAAGTTCATCACGTGCCGGAGTTCTGCCCTCTTTTTCTATCGCACTGCCGATTGTTGAATAATTCAATATGAAGACATGGTAGCCCTGTGCGAGAAATTGATAGGCTATCGGTTCCGCTTCTCTTTTTGAAACATACATATAACTCCCGCCCGGACAGATTACCACTGCCGGATGCCCTTTTGCCGTTTTTTCACGGGCGCCGAGCATCATCGTCACTTCCGCATGATGATCACCTATATAAAAACTTTGTAAATTCATCAATTTTCCCCTCTCATCGATTAAAAACAACTCTATTTATCACTTCTCATTTTACCATATAATTTTATAAAGAAACAAAAGGCATACCCTGTCCTTTTGTGCATGTCATAAAGGAAATGATAATATTGTGAATAAGTATAATAATTGAAAAGAGAGTGATGATCCATGAAAGAAGTTATTGCATTTGCCAGAGAAAATGGCTTTAAGGCACTGCCGGGCAGCTCCATCGCTACACTGTCGAAAGACAATGTTAAATTCAGGGTGACAAGACAGGCAGAACATAAGTATAAATTGACCATTTCAAAACGCGGTGAAATATTAACAGCACCGACCTATCATGCTGCTGAAAAAGAAATTATCGGTGAAATCATCAAGTTTCAACAGAATTAATCTATCAAAGAAAGAATCCATCAGAGATTCGAATTTTCAATGATAATGTTATGATGAAGATATACAACTAATAATTTGGGGTGACGTGAATGGGAAAGATTTTTTTGGTTAGGCATGGTCTGACAGAGTATAACAAATCATTGCGTTTACAGGGATCGAGTGATATTCCGCTCAATGAAGCCGGTCTGTTACAGGCAAAGAAAGCATCTGAATTTCTTAAAGATGAAAAATTCGATGCAATACTTTCAAGTCCGCTGTCACGGGCCTATGCCACTGCTGAAATCATCAATGAGCACCATGATTTAAAAATTCATAAGATGGATGAATTGAAAGAACAGTATTTTGGACAGTTTGAAGGGGAACATATTGAAAATATCCGTTTGAAATATCCGGAGGGCGACATTCCCGGTGTGGAAACTTTTGATTCACTTGCTGAAAGGGCCTCTAAAGTGATGAAATTCATTGAAGATAATCATGTAGATCAGAATGTATTGGTCACAGCGCATTCAAGAACGATAAAGTCCATCCTTTCATTATATACGGATGAGATACATATGGTTTTCACCAAACTCGACAATTGTTCTTTGAGCATCATCGAGTCCGATGACAACGTGTGGAAAGTGGTCGATTATAATATAAGTACTTTATCATAAGTAATATTAAAATGGCTGTACGGAATTGAATCACCCGTTCAGCCATTTTTCCTGATTTCTATAACTGTCTGTGTCAAAAGATCTAACGTCTTTTTATCGGCAGTATTTTTAAATATGTGACTGTTCTCCATATCCATTCAAGCGGACCGAACTTGAATACTTTCATCCATAGGTGGCTGTATATGATCTGAACAGCAAACACCGCCAATACTATCGGTATGAAATAAACCGCATCGACCCTGTTGAACAGATTGAAGCCGTAAAATATGATCATCATGATCACTGTCTGCATGATGTAATTTGTCAGAGCCATCTGGCCGACAGGCTGAAGTATTTTGACCATCGCAGGTACTTTTCCTGCGATGATTAAAAATAATGCGATATATCCGAGTGACATCAGCGGTCCCCCTATTGTGGAACTGAGCATTGAAAGCATTGCCCATGCTGTATCCAGGGATTGATAAGTCACCGCATATCCTGTCAGTATTTTAATCGGCAGCCCGATGCCGAGACCGACCGCAGCCACTTTGTTGATCAGGCTTTCATGCGCATCAATGTTATTGAATATCCCCTTCTGTGCTGCATATAATCCAATCAGGAAGACTGCCAGAACGCTGGGCACGAGAAATATGATATTCATCAGGCTGATGCCGAGAAACGTTGAATTGATTAAAATCAGATCTGAATAGCTGCCATCGATAATCGTCTCTGTCATATCGAACGGAAGTGAAAACGCCCCTTCAACAGGTACATTCACCCCGAACAGAAGAAGTGACATCAGTAACAGGAAGACTGTGAAAACACCCAGAATTCCAACACCGATGATCAGATTGATCTTCGGGCTCAGCTTATAGAAAAATAATAGAAGCACCCCTGTAACTGCATACGTCCATAAAATATCTCCGTACCATAAGAGTACACCGTGCAGTATACCGAATATGAGCAGCATGCCCATCCGCCTCAGAAATAGTATATTCGTCGACTGGACTTTATTTTCGGCACGGGATAAAAATATGTAAAATCCGAGACCGAACAGGAATGAAAACATCGTGTAGAAGTTCGTCGTAACGAATGTATTGATGAAAAATATCGACCATTCGTTATATTGTCCTGTAAATCTCTCTGTTGCCTGCTGCTCCATGCCGTCCTGCATCATGGGTGTTGCAAAGGACATGATGTTCATCATTAATATGCCCAGCAGTGCAAAACCTCTGATGCCGTCAATCTCATGAATCCTTTCTGAAAATGAGGTCGGCTGATAGTTATTACCCACGAACTTCACCTCTTTTTTTATTTTGAAGACCAATTGGAAATTAAAAAACTGAACAGTGTATTAAACCGTCCAGTTCACTTTTTACCATAATGCAAGAGATGCCAGGTCTACAGATTCTCCTGTAAAGTATGCATATACATAGTAGATGACAATCCCGATGACCGGCAGAAATACAAATGCAAAGACCAGCACTCTTAAAAACCGTGTAAATATCGAATATAAAATTCTAAGCACTATAAGTGAGCCGATCGCTATAAGCACATTCATAAAAGTGAATTCAATATTTGCAAGTTCGAAGTAATTTATTAAAAATATGGACAGGAAGCCGAGTCCTGTATACATAATGATTCTTAGTATCATAAACATCCCTCATTTCTCATTCCACTCAATTATACAGTTTTTTATCTTCTTTTACTAATATAGCGAATGCAAGTCCCATCAATATAATGAAGAAACTGAGCCATGGTGCATAACTGATTTCAAAGCGGCTGATGAAAATCCCGCCGATGACTGCACCGATGCCTATGCCGAGATTGAGTCCCGACATATTCCAGCTGAATACACTCGCAGCCGAACCTTCGACATTATCTACAAGGCCGGACTGGACGGCAGGACTCGTACTCCATTGGAACAGGCTCCAGATGAACAGGTTGATATAGAACAAGATTGGTGTACTGTATAATAGCGGCATTGCGAGCATGGTCAGTGAGAACAGGATCAACATGACGATGATTGTTTTTCTTGAACCATATCTGTCCACCAGATTTCCTCCAAGAACTGTACCTGCCATCCCGCCTGCTCCCGCAATGAACAATGCGATGGAAACATTCTGTATTGTAAATCCATTGGACGTCATCAGAGGAGATATATAGCCGAGAACTATGTAGTTGCCGATCAGTACGGACATCGTGACACCAATATAAAGAACAACGTTCCTCATATTCATGATTTTTGTTTTAGTCGTGTTTTCCCTGCTCTCCGGTTCCTTATCAGGCACAAGTAAGATCAGTCCGATGCCGACAAGTATTGACAGCAAAATGACAAGGAGGAAGATAATTCTCCACCCGAACATCGTACCCACAAGAGTGCCCAGTGGTATGCCGAAAACATTTGCGGCCGAGAATCCCATATAAACGAGCGCAATCATTTTACCTCTGATGCTCGGTTCGGACAGTACGACAGTCATATCCAAAATCTTGACTATAAAGATGGCGGCTGCCATCGCTGTAACTACTCTGCCGAGAGCCAGCATGAGAAATGTTTCGGATAATCCAAAAATGACGTTACCGAATATGAATACAACCAAAGAGACCAATATAACAGGCTTCGGCTTATATTTTTCTGTAAGCTTTACCAACACCGGACCGAAAATCGCAAAACTTACTGCATAAACAGTGATCAGCTGGCCCGTAACAGCTACACTGATTCCTAAATCGTCACTCATCAGTTCCAATATACCGGAAATGATCAACTCCATCATCCCAAGTAAAAATACACCGACTGTGAAAGTGACCAATAATTTTTTATTCACATATATCACCTTAAACCTTTAAAAATAATCAACTTGAGTATTATACAATATTTATAAGGCAAATAAAACTTAATCTAATATTCAATCATGTTAAAATGGAATAAAGGAAGGTGTTCCATGAAAAAAATAATATTTTTAATGACAGCAGTCAGTTTTATATTGATGGGCTGCGCTGACAACGAGAGCGATGATTTGGATAGCTTATATGAAGCATTCAACCGAAACCATGAAGAGCTCAGAAATGATATGGAACGGGAACTGGAAGATATCCGAAATTCTGATGACCGTGAAAGCCAGGTGGAAATCTATTATAATAATCTGGTACCAAAATTCGATGATTTCAAATCAGTCATCAATAACTATGAATTCGGCAGTACCGAGAATTTGGAACTGCAGGAATCCATGCTGGATTACATCAATACCCTGGAAACACTCACTAAGCGGTACGGCGAGTTCAACATGAACTTTTATGTATCAAATCCGATGGATGATGACAGTTTTTCAGATTCATTCGAAGAAGACCTTGAAGAAATCAAGTTACTCGAGGATGATATTGAAACCAAACACGATATAATAGAAGAACAGTACAACAATATAAAAGAAGAATAAAAGACCGGTGGAGTCTTTTATTCACAGAATATTTTTTTAAAATTACGGTGCGTCATCTTTTCAGTGAATTCCGTGCCGTACTGTGCCTGAAGCTTGTTGACCAGATTTTGAAACTCGCCTGCATGGCTCAGGCCATTTACATAAGTTGCTATGCCGTCAAAATCCGATCCTATTCCGATATTGTCGGAACCGCCAAGATTTATGATGCGGTCAATGTGCGGAAAAAGATCTTCTATTTCAAGCTCACCTTCATTGATGAACATCGGACAGAAGACGATATTGATCATGCCATTTCTGTCAATGATCTGTGTAATCTGCTCATCTGTCAGATTACGCTGGTGGTCAAATATTCCGCGGGCGTTTGAATGACTGGCAAATATCCTGTCAGCTTTATCTATAATATCGTTGAACCCGGGGATATTTAAATGGCTCACATCGATTAGAACATCATTTTCGTTACATACTTCAATCACTTCGGCACCGAAATTGGAAAGACCGGCGCTTCTCGTTTCTCCTACACCATCCGCCACGAGATTGGCATTGTTCCATACAAGACCGACGGACAGCACACCCAGCCGGATCAATGTACGCAGTTTCATCAGGTCATTTCCGAACGCATCGGATCCTTCAAGTGTCAGTACCGCACCGATTTCATGAGGCTTCAATTGTTTAATCTCTTTTAAATTTTTAATATGCACCATGTTTTCCTGACCGAGCACTTCATTATAAAAAGCATCCACCTGTTCAAGCGCATGCTGCCATTTTTCATTATCAGGCACTTTCGGAGAGATGAAAATCGCAAAAAACTGGACTTGCAAGTCCCCTTCTTTCAAACGGTTATAATTTGTATCAATTTCTTCAGCATCATAAAAATTCAGCGGTGCCTGTTCATCCATAAACCCTCTTGAGCGCCGTTTGTCACTCTGCAGCTTCAGCAGCGCATCACAATGTGTATCAATAATCTTCATTTCAATTCCCCCTCGATTCATATTATACAGACAATGTAAATAGTCGCAAAAATTAAATGTTTTTATACATTATAAAAAATGTATTGAATTAATATTAGCAAGAGTATAAACTAGAAAGTGAATATGAAAACGTTTTCTTTATGTTTTTCCTATTTACTTTACAATTATGAATTGTATAATTTAATTAAAGGTAGGGATATTTATGAATAAAACTGCAACTTTATTAAAATTTTTGATACCATCTCTGATCGGTGTTTTCATGTTTCTATTCCCGATGACGGATGCGGACGGTAATACGACGATACCGATTGCTTATCTGGCGGGATTATTACTTGATATTCTGGGACATGATTTATCTTTAATCATCATCACCATAATAATAAGTTCAGCCGCCATTCTGACAGTAATATTCAGTTGGATACATAAACCAAAATCACAAATACTGGCTGATATATTTTCAGTAACACCCATTTGGGTGGCAACAAGGATACTTGGTGCAATATTCGTATTGCTGACTTATTTTGAAATCGGTCCTGAAGCAGTTATTTCGGGAGGCACCGGCGGTATGATCCTCAATGATCTGATGCCGACATTATTATCGGTGTTTTTATTTGCCGGGATACTCCTGCCTTTACTGTTGAACTACGGTCTGCTTGAATTTGTAGGTTCAATCTTCACAAAAGTGATGAGACCTTTATTCACATTACCCGGACGCTCCACTGTCGATAATCTTGCTTCATGGGTCGGGGACGGAACAGTCGGAGTACTTCTGAGCAGTAAGCAATATGAAGATGGATATTATACGAGAAGAGAAGCAACGGTTATCGCAACGACTTTCTCTGTTGTTTCCATTACATTTACAGTTGTCATTTTAGATTTAATCGGTTTGATGGATTACTTCGGAGTATTCTATTTGACGGTATTGGTTGCCGGTCTTGCTGCGGCATTCATCATGCCGAGAATCCCGCCATTATCCAGAATAGAAGACACCTATCATCGTGATGACAGAGATCTGAATGAAGTGATTCCAGAGGGGTACAATCCAGTTACATGGGGTTACCGTCAGGCGATGGAGAAAGCTGAAAAAGCGGATGGTCTAGCAGATTACCTTAAAGATGGACTGAAAACAGTCGGAGACATGTGGTTTGCGGTACTGCCGATCGTTATGGCAATCGGTACTTTAGGAACGGTCGTTGCCGAGTATACACCGGTGTTTACATGGATCGGCGCACCATTTGTACCACTGTTGGAACTTGTTGGTATAGAAGAAGCACAGGCAGCATCTGAAACTCTTTTCATCGGTTTCACAGATATGTTCCTGCCGGCAATCTTAATTGAATCCGTCGCTTCGGATATGACACGTTTCGTTGTCGGAGCTCTGAGTATCACCCAGCTGATCTATTTATCAGAAGTCGGCGGTGTTATCCTCGGATCTAAAATTCCAATAGGACTTGGTAAACTGTTCATCATCTTCTTACTGAGAACAGCAATTACATTACCGATCATCATTATTTTCGCGCACATTATATTTTAATAACAGGCCGAAGAGCCGGGATACCTGAATATATCAGATATGGCGAAAGCAGGCGTTTGGCTGAACATCGTATCCGTTATAGTGATTACTCTGGCTGTTTACTTCTGGATGCCGGTAGTATTCAATTTCTAATATGTAAAGAGAGGACAAGAATTTTATCTTGTCCTCTCTTTTTGTGTCGGTTATTTTGTTTGATTTTCAGAATAGCGTCTCGGAAAACGAGCAAGTCTGTCGGATATCTCGATATACTCGGATTATGGTCTCAAAAAACGAGCAAGTCTGTCGGAAAATCGCTTATGCTCGGATGCCGACCTCAGAAAACGAGCAAGTCTGTCGGAAAATCGCTTATGCTCGGATGCCGACCTCAGAAAACGAGCAAGTCTGTCGGATATCTCGATGTACTCGGAATTATACCTTGAACATCATCCGTAGAACCCCAAACTACCATTCTCTACTTATTATAAGTCACCATATGGTATCTCTTTTTACCTCGGCGGATGACTGTGAATTCTCCGTCCAGTTTGTCAGCTGCGGTCATCACATGGTTTACATCCTGCTGGCGTTCGCCGTTGATGTAGATGGCGCCGTTGTTGATATCTTCTCTTGCCTGTCTGCGGGAAGATGATATTTTGGTTTCAACCAGGACGTTGACGAGATTCTCTTCTTCACCGTCGAAGTTTTCTGTTGGAACGTCTTTAAATGCATCTTTCACTTCTTTTGAAGTCAGTGATTTTATTTCACCGTTGAATAATGCATCTGTAATCCTTTTCGCATCTTCAAGCGCTTCTTCTCCGTGAAGGAATCTTGTGATTTCCTCAGCGAGGCTCTTCTGCGCCTTACGCAGGTGAGGTTCTTCTGCGACTGATTTTTCCAGTGCTTCGATTTCTTCTCTTTCAAGGAATGTGAACAGCTTCAAGAATTTAATGACATCTGAATCACTCTGGTTCAACCAGAACTGATAAAACTCATACGGTGAAGTTCTTGCAGGATCAAGCCAGATGTTGCCTGATTCCGTCTTGCCGAATTTCTTGCCGTCTGCTTTTGTGATTAAAGGTATCGTCAGGCCTTGAGAGTCATTTTCACCATACATTCTTCTCATCAGTTCCAATCCGCTGGTGATGTTGCCCCACTGATCGGAGCCGCCGATCTGCATTTTAACATTGTAGTTCTTATTCAGGTGACCGAAGTCGATTGCCTGCAGAATAGTATAAGTGAATTCTGTGTAGGAAATTCCGGTTTCCAAACGGGATTGGATTGCATCTTTGCCAAGCAGGTAATTCAGTCCGACATGTTTTCCATAATCTCTCAAGAAGCTGATCAATGAAATTTCTTTTAACCAGTCTTTATTATTTACAAGCAACGCACTGTTTTCATCAGAGAAATCAAACACTCTGCCCATCTGCGATTTGATGCCATCCACATTTTGGTCGATCTGCTCTTCTGTCAAAAGTTTTCTTTCTTCTGCTTTGAATGACGGGTCGCCGATCATGCCCGTTCCCCCGCCGATTAAAACTACCGGACGATGTCCATATTTCTGAAAGCGTCTTAATGTCAGGAATGGCACAAGATGGCCGATATGCAGGCTGTCCGCTGTCGGATCCGCCCCGCAGTATATCGATACCTGCTCGGTATCCAGTAATTCAGCAATTTTCTCTTCATCTGTCATCTGATAAATGATTCCGCGGTATTTCAAGTCTTCTAATAATGCATTCACAATAATTCCTCCTGATTTTTAAAAATAAAAAAACACCCACTAAATATAGTATGGGTGCTGAGCACGGTACCACCAAACGGTTTCACTTCAGGATAGACATATCCTTTTTCCTGAATGTTCGTATGGGTGTATTCACAAATTATCCTTCACTGGTTTTCACCGGACACCAGCTCTCTTCATCAGGATAGATCCACTACTTCTCCCACTATTCAGAGGGTATTAAATTAATATAATAATAACATCTTCATTAAAAAAGTCAACCATCATGCTATGCGGTAACTTCCGAAAATGATGTGATAAATTTATCACTTTTTAATATTGCAAGGGCTGATATCACTATCTATAATGTTTTTATATATGGTATAATGTCGGTTGATAGGAGGTCCACATGAAGAAGAATATTAAAGACTTTTTTGATAATATTAAGAAGATTTTTACGAAGGGCGAACCGAAAGGTGACAAAGACACAGTCACCGGCAATACCTTCAAAGAGAAATTTTCAAATATAAACAACAGAATGAGAAATGCTGGTTCTCCAGTCAGAGTCGCTTTTTTTACTACATATGAAACCGCCTGGAATATTGTTTTATTTATTATATTGGCTTTTTCATTGGTAGGCCTTTTAGCTTTCAGCGTAGGCATCGGCTATTTCGCAGCTCTGGTAAATGACGAAGAGGTACAGTCCAATGATGAGCTGGTCGTTGCGCTGACAGAAATGACGGAGAGCTCGACCGTTGCATTTGGCACCGGAGAATCATTGGGGACGCTCCGTGCAGACCTGATTAGAGAAAGGGTCGACTATGAAGACATCAGTCCTTACGTTGTCGACGCAGTCGTTGCGACTGAAGATGAGCACTTCTACGAACACAATGGCGTCGTGCCAAAAGCATTCATGCGTGCAGCGCTTCAAGTCTTCGCCGGCGGCGATGACGGTACAGGCGGCAGTACACTGACACAGCAGCTGGTTAAAAACCAGTTACTTACAAACGAAACGACGTTCGACAGAAAAGCTGTTGAACTTCTTCTCGCTTTCCGGGTGGAAAAGCTCCTCGATAAAGATGAAATTATCGAAGCTTATCTGAATGCTGTTTCTTTCGGACGTAATGCGAATGGACAGAACGTCGCCGGCATACAGGCAGCTGCAGAAGGTGTTTTCGGTAAAGATGCCAGTGAACTCAATATCGCAGAAAGTGCTTTTTTAGCCGGTATGCCGCAAAACCCATATGCATATACTCCATTTATGCAGGGCGGCGACGTCAAGAGTGAAGACTATCTCCAATATGGTAAGAACAGACAGACATTTGTTTTAGACCGTATGTTATTGGAGGAAAAGATCACCCAGGAAGAATATGATGAGGCTGTCGAATATGATTTATATTCGAACTTGACTGACAGTGTCGTTGTGCCAAACCAGAACTATCCATTTTTAACAGATGAACTGGAACGACGCAGTGTACAGATTTTAAAATACGTTCTGGCAGAAGAAGACGGCCTGACCCGTGATGAAGTAGATTCCACACCACTCATCAACCAAGATTACACGGAACAGGCAAACCAGGCACTCCGCTATCAGGGCTATCACATCACTTCAACCATTGATAAAGAAATCTATGACACTATGCAGGATGTCAAAGATGATAATTTCTACTATTATGGTGATAGAAGTTCTGAAGATGCGATTGATATAGACGAAGAGTCTGATCAGGAAGAAGAAATCATGCATCACGAAGTGGGTGCAATATTGAAGGAAAACAGCAGTGGTAAAATATTAGGCTTCATAGGCGGCCGTGATCATGATGCTTCATCTGTCAACCACGCTACACAGACAGACCGACAAATCGGTTCAACGATGAAACCCCTGATTACATTCGGCCCTGCAATAGATAAAGGCATCATTGCTCCGGATACGGTATTACTGGATGAAAAATTCAGCTATAACGGTTATGAGCCGGCCAACTACGATTATGAAGAAGAGTTTGGCCTCGTCTCTGCAAAACACGCGCTCAGCAACTCATATAACTTGAGTACTCTGAGATTGTGGGCAGATGTACGTGAAGAAAATCCACAGGAATATTTTGAACGTATGAACATGCCGTTACCTGATACACTATTTGATTATGAAGGACGGGGATTCGCTTCTCTGCCGCTTGGTACGAATAACCTTACAGTTCAGGAAAACGTTGATGCATTTTCAAGCTTTGCACAGGATGGCAGTTTCACAGAAGGCTATATGATTGAAAGTATTACCAGCCCTGACGGTGAAGTCGTTTATGAACACGAACCGGTTAAAAATGAAGTGTTCAAAGATTCGACTGCATATCTGATGAGCGACATGCTGAAAGAGTCCTTTGTTTCAGGTTCTGCATATCATATCGATGATTTCTATAGAAGCATTGAGAATGAGTATGATTTTGCAGCCAAAACAGGTACATCCAACTCGTTCGTCGACTCATGGTTCATGGGTTATAATCCGGATGTCACTTTAGGTCTGTGGATGGGATATGACGAAAACATCCCTCAAGTTTCAGGTTATGAAGGTGAACAATATCTTCACATATATAACTGGCGCAACCTGACTCAGGAACTGATCGCTCTTGCTCCGGATCAGATGGGACGCGGTGCTTCATTCCAACAGCCTGACTCGGTCAGACAAATGGAATATTGCGGACTCACAATGGAATCAGAAAGTGACTGTGAAACTGATCTGGATCAACCGATTGAGGGGCTTGTCGCAGAAGATACAAGAATTTCTGATAAGAGCAGTCTAAATGATCCAGCGATACAGTCAAGAATGGGTGCTGCGTTTGATGATGAAGGTCTGTCCAACTCATCTCTGAGAGGTACAGTTACCAACACTTATGATAACCGTTATTCTGTCGGAGGCTCATCAAGCAGTGATGATGATGATGACGATGACGATGATGATTAATCTCAAAGTAAAATAGAACATAAAAAGAGATCGGCCAATCGGCCGATCTCTTTTTATGTTTTTTATTAGAATAAACCTTTAGAAGTACCGTCAGCAGCAACATCCATGTTAACCGCAGATGGCTGTTTTGGAAGACCAGGCATAGTCATGATGTCACCTGTCAGAGCAACAACGAAACCAGCTCCCGCTTTTACATCCAATTCTCTTACAGTTACCGTAAATCCTTCAGGACGACCGAGTTTTTTCGGATCATCACTCAGTGAGTACTGTGATTTAGCCATACAAACCGGTAAGTTTCCAAAACCGTTTGCTTCAATTTCTTCCAGCTGTTTTTGAGCTTTGGCTGTAAGAACGACACCTTCACCACCGTATACTTCCTTGACGATTTTATCGATTTTCTGATCGATTGGCAGTTCAAGTTCATACAGGTGTTTGAATTCCTGTGGCTGATCAAGGACTTCAAGTACCTGGTTCGCAAGGTCAACGCCGCCTTCGCCGCCTTTTTCCCATACTTGCGTAAGTGAAACGCGTACGTTCTGCTCTTTACACCAGTCTAATACAAAGTCTCTTTCTTCATCAGTATCAGTAACGAAGTCGTTCAGTGCAACAACCGGCTCAACGCCGAATTTACGAGCGTTCTCAATGTGCTTACCTAAGTTAACAATACCTTCTTTAAGAGCATCGACGTTAGCATCGCCCAAGTCAGCTTTAGCCACGCCGCCATTCATCTTAAGCGCACGTATAGTCGCAACAAGAACAATAACATCAGGTTTGAAGTCACCTTTACGTGCTTTGATATTCATGAACTTCTCTCCGCCCAGGTCAGAACCGAAACCACTTTCAGTTACTACGATGTCAGCAAGTTTGCGTGCTGTGTTTGTAGCGATTAAAGAGTTACAGCCATGTGCAATGTTTGCGAATGGTCCACCATGGATCAGAGCAGGTGTACCTTCCATAGTCTGTACAAGGTTTGGTTTGATCGCTTCCTTAAGAAGTAATGCAAGCGCGCCTTCAACTTCAAGCTCTTTAGCAGTTACAGGTTTTTTGTCATATGTGTAACCGATGACCATTTCACCCAGTTTTGCTTTAAGGTCCATAATGTCTGTAGCTAAACAAAGTACAGCCATGATTTCACTTGCAACCGTAATGTTAAAACCATCTTCACGAGGTACACCCCGGCTTGGTCCGCCAAGACCGACAACTACTTGACGCAGTGCACGGTCGTTCATATCAAGAACTCTCTTCCATGAAACGCGGCGTGGGTCAAGATTCAGTTTGTTACCGTGGTGAATGTGGTTGTCAATGAACGCGGATAGAGCATTGTTAGCTGTTGTGATAGCATGCAGGTCACCGTTGAAATGAAGATTTATTTCCTCCATTGGTAATACTTGTGCCTGGCCGCCGCCGGTAGCTCCACCTTTAACACCCATAACAGGACCTAATGATGGCTCACGCAATGCAACCATAACGTTTTTCTCTAATTTGTTGAATGCGTCTGATAAACCGACAGTGACAGTAGATTTACCTTCCCCGGCCGGAGTCGGGTTCATCGCAGAAACTAAAACAACTTTAGATTTGTTTTCGTCTCCTTCAAGTTGATGAATGTCCACTTTCGCTTTATATTTACCATGAAGTTCCAAGGCCTCAGTAGGAATATTCGCTTTAGCTGCGATATCTTCTATCGGTTGAATCTCAGCTTTAGAAGCAATTTCCTGATCTGTTAAATGTGCCATTATCTCATCTCCTAAAAGAATAATATTGAGTTATGCTGAGGCATAACACTTACCCTTTTATTATGACATATTTAAGTGAATTTTTCCACAAACAACGCATTATAAGTTAATTCTTATAACAAACTTGGCCGCCAATCATTTTATGCACGCTTTAATGCATTGAAATGACTTTTATCACTCACTTTTCGATAGGATATTGCCTTCTTTTGACATAAAAATAAACTCCCTCAAAATAAAGGGAGTTTTAAATATACAATATTAATCATCATCCATACTGGAGAGGTCTCCGGCATCTAAATTCAGTTCCCATGCCTTCAGGACACGGCGCATGATTTTACCACTGCGAGTTTTTGGCAGTTTATCCTTGAATTCGATTTCTCTCGGCGCAGCATGTGCGGCGAGTCCTTCTTTTACAAATACTCTGATCTCTTCCTTCAACTCATCTGATTCGTCATACTCTTCTCTTAGAGCGATGAATGCTTTGACGATTTCACCTCTGACCGGGTCGGGCTTCCCGATGACTCCGGCTTCCTGTACTGCAGGGTGTTCGACAAGCTTCGATTCGATTTCGAAAGGTCCGACTCTTTCACCGGCAGTCATTATTACATCATCCACTCTGCCCTGGAACCAGTAATATCCTTCTTCATCTTTATAAGCCGAGTCACCGGATACATACCATTCACCAATGAAATAAGAATCGTACTTAGGTTTGTTCTTCCATACTTCCCTCATCATGGCAGGCCAGCCTATCTTAAGGCCCAGGTTACCCATTCTGTTAGCCGGCAGTTCATTGCCCGCATCATCGATGATTGCCGCTTCAACGCCCGGTACAGGTTTGCCCATCGAACCTGCTTTGATATCCATGGACGGGAAGTTCGTAATCATGTGTGCACCAGTTTCAGTCATCCACCAAGTATCATGGATTCTCAAGTTAAGAACATCCATGCCCCACTTGACCACTTCGGGGTTCAACGGTTCCCCGACAGACAATACGTGGCGGAGTGAACTTAAATCATATTGTTTAAGTACTTCGTCCCCTGCACCCATAAGCATACGGAGCGCTGTCGGGGCACTGTACCAGATTGTGACTTTAAGCTCTTCGATTGCACCGTACCATGATTCAGGAGAGAACCTGCCCCCCACGACCACATTCGTCGCACGGTTCAGCCATGGAGCGAATATGCCGTAAGATGTACCTGTCACCCAGCCCGGGTCTGCAGTACACCAGTATACATCATCTTCTTTCAGGTCAAGCACATATTTACCCGTAATGTACTGTTGAACCATCGCATACTGTACATGAAGGACCCCTTTAGGCTGACCTGTTGAACCGCTTGTATAGTGAAGAATCATGCCATCTTCCTTATCCAGCCATTCTATTTCAAAGTCTTCAGATGCTTTTTCGAAAGCAGCATCGAAATCTATATGATCAGCATTGTCAGTACCACCGACTATGACAACCTTTTCAAGATTAGGCAGGTCATCTACCGGAATACGTCCGACCAATTCCGGCGTAGTGACAATCACTTTCGCATCGCTGTTGTCCATTCTGTCTTTAACTGCTTTTTCCATAAAAGCTTCGAATAAAGGTCCGACAATCGCACCGATTTTCAAAGTACCGAGTAAGCTGAAGTATAATTCAGGAGAGCGTGACATGAAAATGAACACACGGTCACCTTTTTCTACACCCGCTTCATTTTTAAGTACATTCGCAGCTTTATTGGAGGCAGCCTTCATATCTTTGAATGTATATGTAGCATTTCCCTCTCCATTTTTGTAAATAAAAGCTCTTTTATCTCCATAACCATCTTCAACATGCTTATCAATGCATTCATAAGCCATATTGAATTTATTTGTTTCAGACCATGAAAAATGCTTTTCAATCTCATCCCATTTGAAATTTTCATAAACTTCATTGTAATCATTCAGATTTGGATTTTGATCTGTTGCTTCGTAAAGTTCTACTTTCATCTTAAATCCCCCTATAAGTTTTCTCATTTCTAATGATAGTATATAATAATATTAACGTACTTTTCAAAATTTTTAAATCTTATTAATCAGGAGGTGTGATTTGTGAAGCACCAAAAGATTTATCATCAGGAAATCCTCACTATAAATGACCGGGAAATAATTATCGAAGGACCTGTATCCAGCGACATTTTGAAGACATACAGCTTTGATGACGGTTTAGATGCTTTCAGAATTCCAAAAGATCAGTTTGAGGCAATATTGGAGATTGCTGATCTCGATGAGGGCAGAATCATAATAGCGCGTGATGGGAGCCATATAATCGGATATGTGACCTATCACTACCCTGACGAGCTTGAACGATGGTCAGACGGCAATCTGCCCTACCTCATTGAACTCGGTGCGGTAGAGATTGCTTTAGGCTACCGCAGCGGCGGTATAGGAAAAAAACTGATCCAGCTTACAATGGAAGATCCATTCGTGGAGAACTACATTATAATCACAACTGAATACTATTGGCATTGGGATTTGAAAAATAACAGTCTCAGCGTTTATGAATATAAAGATATTATGATCAAGTTGATGGCAAGTGCAGGATTTGAAGTGTTTCAGACAAATGATCCGGAAATCACGGCCCACCCTGCAAATACGCTTATGGCAAGAATTGGAAAAAATATAAAGAGGCAGCAAATGATGGAATTCGATAAAATCCGTTTTAAAGACCGCTTCTTTTTTTAATGCTAGGAGGATATTAAATGTTAGTAGAGAGAATCATGACATCGCCTGTCCGGACTCTGTCCCCGGAAAACACAATTGAAGAGGCCCTCAACATGATGAGCCGGTATTCATTCAGACATGTGCCCCTCACCAATGAGGATGAGAAATTAGTCGGTATCGTTTCTGACAGAGATATCAAAATGACGCTGCCGTCCGTCTTGTCAGACGAAGATCCCGGCATGAACCTGGGAAAACCTTTATCCAGAATAATGAGGACGAACGTGACTTATTGTCATCCATTGGACTTTGTCGAAGAAATTGCACTGGATTTCTATCATTTTGCGATTGGTGCCATACCGGTTGTAAGAGAAGGTAAAATCGTGGGTATCGTCACCCAGAAAGATATGTTGAATACTTTTCTGGAACTGACCGGCATAAAAGAACCCGGTTCAATTATTGAAATTGATATCGAGGACAAGACAGGTGTCATTTATGAAATAGGCAAAGTGTTCAAAAATCTGAACATAAGAATAATCAGTGTGTCAGTTTACAAGAATAAGGAAACTAAAGGGAATAAGATCATTGTATTACGCGTTCAGGCGATGAATCCAAAATTTGCGATACAGAAACTACAGGAGCAGGGGTTCAATGTGCTGACCCCTGACAAAATGGGTTTGAGATGAAGCCATTATATGTTTATGATAAATCATTGCTTGAATACAGATTCAATGATCAACACCCCTTTAATCAAATGAGAGTTAAAATGACAACTGATTTACTGTCCTCATCAGGATTTTTGACAAAAGAAGATATCATCAAACCGAGAAAGGCGACTGACGAAGAATTATTGCTCGTTCATCAGCCAGATTATGTTGAAGCAGTTAAAAAAGCGGGTGAAGGCACACTCCCCGAGTCCCGGATGGAAAGCTACGGCCTGGCGAGCGATGACACCCCAACTTTCGATGATATGCATGAAAAAAGTAAAATGCTGGTCGGTGCGACACTCACCGCTGTTGATGAAGTGATGAAAGGCAATGCGAAGAAGGTTCTGAGTCTTGCCGGCGGCCTTCACCATGGATTCACCGGCCGGGCAAGCGGGTTCTGCATTTATAATGATTCGTCGGTCGCCATCGAATACATGAGAAAGAACTACGGCCAGAAAGTCCTTTATATTGATACCGACGCCCACCATGGGGACGGTGTACAATTTTCATTCTATAACACCAATGAAGTGATGACATACTCGATACACGAAACCGGAAGATATCTATTTCCGGGTACCGGCTCCACCACTGAAAGAGGCGATGACACAGGATTTGGTTTTTCTGTAAATCTGCCCATCGATGCTTTTACAGAAGATGAATCATTTTTAAGTGTTTTTCAGGAAAGCCTGGAAAAGGCGATCATCAAGTTCAAGCCGGACATCTTGTTGAGTCAAAACGGTGTCGATGCCCATTACAGAGATCCGATGACACATCTGGCCCTTACTTCAAAATCATACGAAGAGATACCGAGAATCGTCAATCGTCTCAGCGACGAATATACGGAAGGCAAATGGATTGCTGTCGGCGGCGGAGGCTACAATATATGGCAGGTCGTGCCGAGAATGTGGGCGCAGATATGGCTTGCAATGAACGGTGAGAAGCCACCGCGAGGTGCTCTACCCGATACTTTCCTTGAAAAGTATCAAAGTAAAAGCAAGGTCGATTTCCCGACAATATGGGAGGATGATTTAAGCGATTTTCAGGAAATACCGAGAAAGAATGATATTACTGAAAAAAATGAAGGCATGCTCCAGAGAATACTGATGTATCTGGACCAAATATAAAAAACCTCTGACCGGAGTATTATTCACTCCAACCAGAGGTTTTTATCATTTTGTTGATGATCTGTACTCGATGATATAAGGCAGAATCACGTTTGGCTCATCCACCGGCTCATCTTTCATATACTTCGTCAGCAACCTCATGCCGACTGCTCCGATATCATACAGAGGTATTGCGATACTCGTAACAGGAGGGCGCATCATATGCACGAGATTCGTGTTGCTGCAGCTTACGAGCTGTAACTTGTTAGGAAAGCTGATACCGCGGTCTAAAGCGCCGTGCAGCATCCCTACAGCCGCTTCATCACTCATAGTGATAAGAACATCAACATTCTCCTCGTCGAGCAGACGGTCAAATACATCTCTTCCTGCGTGATAGTGAGTCGCCACTTCCTGAATGTACTCCTCTTTGAAAGGTATATCGTTTTCTTTGTATGCTTCTTTCAGCCCGTCTTCAATATGACGTTCAAGCTGCTGGGAATAAAGGGCTTTGATGAAGAAGATATCTTTCGCTCCGCTTTCAAACAGATGATTCGAAATCTCTTTAATCGCTTTAAAATAATCGATATTCACCGACGGCAAGTTGGCATCCTTCTCACTTGTTCCACATATGACGACCGGTACATTCGACCCTTTGATATCTTCGATCGTTTCCTCATTGAGCGTACCCCCGAGGAAGACTATACCGTCCACCTGCTTGCTGATCAGGTTCAAAAATGAATTTCTCTCTTTTTCCGGATCATTGTCCGTGTTTGCAATGATCGTCTGATAGTTATACATTTCAGCAATGTCATCCAGCCCTCTTGCCAAAGATGAATAATACAAATTGGATATATCCGGTATGATAACGCCTACCGTTGTCGTCTTTTTACTCGCCAGACCGCGAGCAACAGCGTTAGGCCTGTAATTTAATCTTTTAATGACTTCTTTAACTTTTTTCCTTGTTTCCGGTTTAACGTTCGGGTTACCGTTAAGCACCCGGGATACTGTAGCCATGGAAACTTTTGCTTCACGTGCTACATCATAAATAGTTACTGTCATATGTACACCTCCTGAATAAATATGTAAGCGTTTGTTTTTAATAATAACATGAACGTTACAGTAATTGCATCTTAATTATGCTGATTGTTGTAATAATCACATAAAAAAATTAACCACATGCAGTGCATGTGGTTAAGTCGTGTTATTTATCATCTTTACCTTCTTCAGCATACTTGGACATGTCCACCGATCTCGGGTCCTCGGCACCCTCATCGGCTACATCATCCTGTATCGCTCTCTTTTGGGCCTGAATCTGTTCTTCATCAATATTCTTGATGCGCTGTTTTTCTTCTAATTCACTTTTCTTCGCTACGGCTTCATCCTTTTTAGCTTCAATTTTTGAACGTAACTCTTCAGTTTTCTGTTCAGCTTTAGCTTTCAGTGATTCACTATCAATTCCGCCGTTCTCTTTCGAGTTGAAAGTTTGAGTGACTTTGTTCGTTGTGTCTGAGATGTCATCTCTTAACGCATCACCAGATTTCGGTGCCAGGAACAATCCTCCGATTGTACCGACTGCAAGCCCGAGCACAAGACCGATTGTAAAGTCACGGCCGGTGGTGCTGTGGATTTGCTGTTCATATTCCTCTACACCGTGTAAATGGCGATCTCTATTATAAGTTTCCATAATTTATAAAGACCTCCTCTTCGGTTTTAAACAGTGACAATTAGCGGTCCTCATCTGTTGAAGGTGAGTTGACTGCTACAGGTAAGTTCTCACTGTTCTCTGACTGAGACTGGGGATTCGTGTTATAACCTTTGTTGCGTCGTTGTCTCATCTGCCATTTATCTGCAACTTCCATTGCAACGTTGGACCATTGAACAACTTGTGATATCTTATCTTCATTTTGTGAAATGTTATGAGTGATAGAGTTTGTCACTCTGTCCACTGAACTATTCAGATTGTTGACTGAATCACCCATACCCTGTACTGCATCTACAACTGAATTCAGTTTTTGTGATTTACCCTGAATATCTTCAGTTAAGCGGTTTGCTTTATGAAGTAAATCTGTAGATTCTCTTGTGATACCTTGAATTTGACCTTCTACACCATCCAGTGTTTTTGCAATATGATCTAAATTCTTTTTAACAGGTAATAATACATAAGCAACTGCAATCGCAACAATTAATAGAGCAATTGCCGCTATACCTGCAGCAATAGCTAATATAAGCTGCCAATCCATAATCAAACGCCTCCATCTTCTTTTGACAATTTTTTATTCATTATTTAAAATAGCCTAATTCGGCCATCAGTAAACATAATTATTACAAATTATGATAATAATTCAGTAAATCTTTTTTCATATTTTTGAATATCCCCTGCACCCATAAATATAATCACCGCATTTTCATGGTCGTTCAACAATTCTAAATCGTCATCGTTCAAGACGGTGGCGCCGGGTATCAGGTCACTCAGATCCGCACTGGATAAGTTGCCCGCAGATTCTCTTGCCGATCCGAATATATCTACGATATATGTCTTATCAGATTCATTCAGTGCTTCTGCAAATTCATTTAAAAATTTTTCCGTCCTTGAAAAAGTATGCGGTTGGAAGACTGACACTATTTCTCTGTCCGGGTATTTTTTGCGTGCTGTTTCGAGCGTCGCTTTGATTTCTTTCGGATGATGGGCATAGTCGTCGACAAGAACCATATCATTGATATAAGTTTCGCTGAAACGGCGCTTCACTCCTCCGAATGTAAGAAATGCTTCTTTAATGTTATTCATATTCAATGATTCCAAATGACATACCGCAATGACTGATAATGAGTTTAATACATGGTGGTCTCCATACATGGGAATCACGAACGCATCCTTATAGTCCTCACCGATCGTCACTTCAAATTCTGTACCTTTTTCAGTCGTTCTTATATTGGATGCAATGACATCATAGTCGCCTTCAATTCCATATGTGTAAAGAGGTACCTCCACTTGGATCTTATTGGTATTTTCATCTCCGCCGAATGCGACGACAGCTTTTTTAACTTGAGATGCCATGTCATTGAAAGCATCGACGACGTCATCCAGATCATTAAAGTAATCCGGATGATCGAAATCAATGTTTGTTATGATTGCATAGTCAGGATGATAGCTTAGAAAATGTCTTTTATATTCACAGGATTCAAATGTGAAATAATCGCTGTTTTTCATACCGAGCCCTGTCCCGTCACCGATTAAGAAAGTGGTTTCCACATCACCGTTCATCACATGGCTGAGCAGTCCAGTCGTAGAAGTCTTGCCATGTGCTCCCGTGACTGCTATAGAAGTGAAACGGCTCATGAATTCAGCCAGGAATTTATGATATCTTATGACTTTGAAATTGTTGTCCTTAGCTTTCTTAATCTCGATATGATCGTCTTTAAATGCATTTCCTGCAATATAAGTATAGCCCTCTTCGACATTGCTCTCATCAAAAGACAGGATATCTATTCCTTTGTCTCTCAACTGGAATTCCGTAAAAACTTCCTTGTCAATGTCAGATCCCCGAACGACATGACCCAGGTCATGCAGCACTTGAGCAAGCGCACTCATCCCGGCGCCCTTTATACCAATAAAATGAAATTTTTCCACAGCGACACCAAACTTTCTCAATATATTAAGGTTGTTGCTCACGTATGAACGCTAAAACTTTATCCTTGGTTTCTTTTTCTATTTCTCCCCTGTTGACTCTGAGGGGCTTATTGGATGTTGGAATCTGAACCAGCATGTCATTGCCTTCCACCAAGCTGTCCGACCCTTTTATCACTTGATTTCTGTCATCTTTGAAAGAGACTTTAGTCTGCAGAAGCTGCAGCAGTTCATATCCTATTTTAGCAGCAGGATCACCATGCCTGATCAGCAGATGGATGCCCAGCGGTTTGCCCTTCTTCAGAATCTGCACAACTGCGTTTACCCCTTCATGGTTATTACTCTGAATAAGCTCACTGAAGTCATCAATAACAACTACTATAACACTTTTTTTATTTGCGTGGCTGACACGCTGATTGAAACTGGATATATTTCGTACATGTGCGCGTCTGAATTGATTTGACCTGGAATTGACTTCCTGCAAAATATCTTCCAGGGCATCAGTTGACTTGATTGTATCATGTTCAGAAAACAGGTAATTCAACTGCTTATAATCATCATACATATCATTGCTTGTAACAAACTTTAATTTTAAATCATGGGAAGTGTGATTCATCAGCATCGAAATGATGAAATTGTCGATTAAATGAGCCGCCTCATCATTTTTTCCACCGTAAACGAGCAGATGGCCTGCTTTAGGCAGCTCATAGCTGAAAATTTGGTCATCCACGATTTTACCCAAAATGAATTTATAATCATTTTTTCTTAACTTCAAACTACTCTTTTGAAATAGCGTGCTGAAGTAAATGGGCCTCGGTTCCCTGAGCGGAATTTCCACACCGATATGGCTCGTTCCGATTATCGGTGCAACGACACGCATTTCATCCACAGGCAAATAAGGCAGCAGATGAGTTTTAAGCTTCGAAATATTGCTGATGCGGAAATTCCGGTTTAATCTCAGCTCGTGCGTGCCGATGATGCCGTTCGATTTATAATCATTGACACTTGCAGGTATGCCATTTGCATTGAATCCTTGAATGATTGCTTCGCTGAGGTCTTTTTCTTCAACTGCATAGTCCGAAGCCTGCATCTTTCCGAGCATATTGAGCGAAGGCAGGCTCAAAGTCGGCCCGGAACGTTTTTCAGCTGCTGATGGCTTCATCTTGACGGGCGTACCCATCGTGTGTGTTGGAATTTTCTCTTCCTTCAAGGATTTTTTCTTTTTGGTCAGAGGTTTGACGGCCGATTTTATATTTTGAGAACTTTTGGAATCGGCTTCCTCTTTCCTTCTTTTCATCTCTGCTTTTCTTTTGACATTTTCACGATGCTTTTTACGATTTCTTTCCCTTACAATATCCCGGATGATGACGGACTGTATATCATCGTAGTTTGTCTCATCCTGATTTTCGGATAATTCTTGTAACGGCTCTTCTTTCTTTTCAAGGTCATACTTTTTCAAACCATGAACAGGCGACGGGATGACCCTCGCCTTTTTCAAGATGAAACTCGATTTATCATTATCAGGTAAATTCGTCGATTGATGCGGCCGGCGCCTTTTATCTCTTCTGATGAAGCCTCCGGATTTTTCACCAACATCTTTTTCAACCGGCTGGCTTTTAATATCATCGTCTATATCAAGCGGAAATCTAAAGCGCTCTTCTGTCAGCTTTTCTTCTGCATCCACAGGTTTAAATTCTCTTCTTTTCCTTGATCTAGCCATAGTCCCACCCTTAATTCACTGCAAATGATTGACCAACTTCATAGTCATCGTCTAATACATAAATCCCGTCAATTCCATCATCTTCCAGATTCAATTCTTTTTTAGAACAGATCATACCATTTGATTCAACGCCTCTTAACTTGGACGGTTTAATGTACATTCCGTCAGGCATCCACGCGCCCACTTGTGCAACGACCACTTTTTGCCCGGCATCAACATTCGGTGCACCGCAGACGATCTTCAGACTGTCGTCTCCGATATCCACCTGACAGACATTGAGTTTGTCCGCATCCGGATGCTGTGATTTTTCAGAAACGTACCCTACTACAAACTTAGGACTCAGATCCGCTTCGATCTGCACTTCTCCTGATGCCGTTAAAATTTCATTTATCTTATCGACATGCGATTCTGTAGGTGTCACATTGACAACATCTTTTTCCAGATCAAATTTATCCGAAGCATTGAATATATTCATTCCAATAATTTCATCATTATCCTTGATTACAGTGACACCATCATGGTGTGTGTAGGAAGGAGATTTCGCACTTTTTAAAGATACCAGCAATACATCGCCAACATGATTATTATTATAAGTCAGTTTCATCTATATTCCCTCTTTTTGTATTCTTTTGTTTGCCGAGAATGAAAACCGGCTGCAATCTCTTGTCTCTGTATGAAAACGACAATGAAGTGATCGGTGTCAACCCTTCTGCAAAGTACTGCATCATCATCTGGGCCATAATATCATAGCCCACTTCATTTTTGACATCCGCAACGATCAGTACATCCTGGTGCGGAAGGCCGACCATCATTTCACCTTCACATATTTCATGCATATCGTTTAAAAACTGTTCATTAAGGATTCTTGATGCATCATAGCCATCGTTATGATTGACGAAATAAAAGTCATTTTCCTGAACCGTCTGTTTTTTATAATCTATTTTCAGATTGTCCAGGTTATTGTACGCAAGGACTCTGATATCTTCGTGGCTCATGCCGAATGATTCAGCAAATTTTTCATCGATCAGCCGATAGCTGTTTTTAAAGTCCATTGCATAGTAGATCCGAGTTTCATTCGTATGTTCATCCATGATGAATTTCAATCCGCTTTTAGTCTCTTCATGGAAGCTTGTCGCTCTGACGACCGGATAGATCATGGACTGGTCCAGGTCGACTGGTTCATCTGCCATGCGTGTTAATGTTTCATCGATATAGTAGATGATTTCATCAACGAATTTATCATCGTTCTTTGCTTTTTGAGCCGCTTTGGCAAGTTCTATATCGACACCTTTTTTATTGTCTTTTCGCTCGATTCTGAGTTCTTCATCTTTCCTGTTGAATTTAAAATCAAAATCGTCACGTTTTATATTCAGTTTTTCTAAAATTAAATCTTTCAGTTTAAAAACATTCATTAGAATGCCTCCATTAAGTTTCTGCTTATTTTAATGCTGTATAATCTGGTCGCCATCTTTGATCATTCCAAGCTGTTTCATCAGAATATAAATCAAGTATGTGACCACTGCCGGTAAAATGATGTGGAATACAAGAATCAGAACAACCACTTCGACTGACATTCCCATCGTTTCAATTGCCATTATCTGACCGACAAAACCACTCGTTCCCATACCTGCACCAGCCGCATTGTTTTCCATTGGGAAAAATACGGTCATTATCGGTGCGATGATTGCACTGGCCAGCGTAGGCGGAATAACGATAAATGGGTTTAAAAATATATTCGGTACCTGCAGCATCGATGTGCCGACACCGATTGAAATCAGACCGGATATACCATTGTCTCTGTAGCCCTGCACAGCGAAGCCTACCATATGGCAGCAGCAGCCGATGACTGCTGCACCAGCTGCCAGGCCGCTGATTTCAAGCATCAGGGCAAGCGCCGCGCTGGATAAAGGTGCAGTCAGCATCAGGCCGAAGACCACGGCAACGAGTATGCCCATTACAAACGGCTGCTGTTCGGTCGCAAAGACGATGAATTCACCGACACCCGTCATAAAGTTGCCTATCCACGGCCCTACAAACTGAGCGACTGAATATGCTGCAGTAATTGTCAAGAGCGGCGTGACAATGATATCTATCTTTGTTTTCCCGCTGTACAGACGGCTGATTTCAACCGCTGCGATACTGGCGATGAAACTTCCGGCCGCACCGCCAAATTCATAGGCGGCGTAGCTGACTACAACTGTCGAAAAAACAACAAGCGGCGGCGCCTTTAAACCATAACTGATTGCTGCCCCTATCGCCGCCCCTGTGAGTGCCATCGCCACCGCACCAATGTCAGTCATAAATGACAGAAACGGGATATAAGTCCCTATCGTATCCATGATCAGACCAATGATCAAAGAAGAAAATAAACCTAAAGCCATGAAGCTCATCCCATCGATGAACCAGCGTCTTAATAATTTTCTCATGATTTTACCCCGCCTGCTTAGTTGCCGTTTAAAGTTTTAACGGTTTCAGAATCTATACCCTGTACAAGTTCTGATAAAAACTTGTGTGCTTCTATATAATCATTATAGTCGATGATTGAATGTGAAGTATGGATATACCTTGCACAAATACCGACAACTCCTGAAATGACACCTTCGTTGGAGACATGTATACTGCCGGCGTCAGTACCGCCCGGGGAAGTATAGTACTGGTATTTTATATTATTCTTCTCTGCAATATCAATCATATATTCTCTCATAGGTCTGGATAATATCATTGTACGGTCCATTATGCGAAGTAATGTGCCTCCGCCGATTTTGCCCTTATCATCTTTCTTGCCCATCATGTCGTTCGCAGGAGAACAGTCCACCACAAATGCCACATCCGGCTTGACCAGGTTGCTGCTCACTTTGGCACCTCTTAAGCCTACTTCCTCCTGGACGTTTGCACCCACGTACAGATCACAGTCAAGATCGATATCTTTCAATGTTTCGAGTACTTCTATCGCGATCAGACAGCCGTATCTGTTGTCCCATGCTTTAGCAAGAAGCTTCTTATCATTTTCCATCACTTCAAACTGGACGTCAGGGACGATTGAGTCACCGGCTTCGATGCCCATCTCTCTCAGTTCATCTTCACTGTCCGCGCCGACATCAAAGAGCATATCTTTAATTTCTGTCTTTTTATCTTTACCGCCTTTACGGAAATGAATCGGCACACTGCCGACGATGCCCGTAATCTCTTTATCGTCGCGGGTACGCAATTTTAGTTTCTGACTTAATAAAACATCGCTTGACCATCCGCCGAGCGGTACGAATTTTATAAGTCCGTTCTCTTTGAGTTCTGTAACCATGAATCCCACTTCATCCATATGCGCTGCAATCATTACTTTTGGTGCATTTGTTTTACCGCTTTTCTTAACGGCAAAAATGCCGCCGAGGCCATCGGTGATAATTTCATCAGAAAGTGGTTCTAATTCTTTTCTTAAATACTCCCTGACAAGATCTTCAAAACCGGGGGCGCCGTGTAACTCAGTTAATGTTTTCATTCTATCCAAAGTTTTTTGTGATAAATTCATGATAATTCCCCTTTAAGATGATTTTCATTTATTTCATATGGTAAACTACATTTAAGGAGGTAGTTTTATGTCAAAGCGTAGAATATTTTTATTATTTACAGTCATCACTTCTGTACCGGCATTAATCTGGTTCTTTCTATACCGGACGGTTGATGCACAAAAGGTGATTGACGGTTTACATTTACAATTCGATGATGTTTCATTCATTTCTCTGGATTACCAGACGGACGAAAGAAACTTCCTTGGAATGAAATCCAAAGTGATCAACGGCGTCGTTCACGTTGGTGAAGGAGAAGATGTTTCCAAGTACCAATTTATGGCTGATGCTTATACAGGTGAAATCATGGAGATTACTAATCAGTAATCTCCTTTTTTTCACCCTTTTATATCCTGCCGTCTTCTTTCAGCTTTTCAATCGTTTTATGAATGCGTTCCATACCGGATTCTATGCGCATCCTGCTGGAAGCCACATTCATACGGAAACGCCCGTTGTCGGAAACGTCGTATATATGACCAGGTGATACTGCAATGCCTCCTATATCCACCAGTGCTTTATGCATCTCAGCATCTTCAATCCCGCATTTCTCAAAGCTGATCCACGCTAAATAGGTTGATTCCGGTTTTTTGAATGACAGATAATCGGACAGATGTTCATTTATATACTCTTCGATATAATCAAAGTTACCTTCCAGATGATCGTTCAGCTCATCCACCCACTCGCCGCACTCCGTATAGGCGGCTTCAATCGCCGACAGTACCAGACTGTTTGCCGTCCCTACGTTATAGCGGTGATCATACTCGTAGACGATTTTATTTCTCAGCTCTTCATTTTTAGTTATGAAATATGAATGCGGTATACTTGCAAGGTTAAAAGTCTTTCCGAGTCCTGTCGTTACAATGACAGGGTCGCCTTCATCCATCAGTTCAGCCATGGAAACGAATTTCTCTTTCGGTCTCACGAAATCCATATGAATTTCATCACTGATGAAAAAGACATCATTGTCAAGACAGATATCCTTCATCCTCTGCAGGTCTTCTCTTGACCATACTTTCCCTGTCGGGTTATGCGGATTACAATGTATGAACACTTTATTTTCAGTTGCCTGGCACAGTGTTTCAAAGTGGTCGAAATCGAATGTATATTCATCATCCTCTTCTATCAGAGAACATGATACCACTTCACGATCGTTGCCCTTCAGAACCTTCAAAAAGGCGTTGTAAGTCGGCATATTCAAAATGACCCCGTCGCCCTTGTCAGAGTTCAGGCGCACCGTCTCACTCACCGTATACAGCACGGACGGCGCATAAGTGACCATGTCGTCGGTAAGGTCCACATTGTATCGGGATTTCCACCATTGTTTGACAGGTCCATAAAACTTTGAGTTCTTCCATATCGTATAACCAAAGATGCCGTTATCCAATCTTTTTTTCATTGCTGACGTAATTGCTTCAGGTGTTTGAATATCCATGTCAGCGATCCAGAATGGAGCGAGCCCGGTCCGTCCGAATAATGGTTCCGTGCCTTCATACTGAATGCTGTAAGTACCTTCCCTAGTCGTTTCTTTGTCGAAATTGAACTTGCTCAAAAGCTTCCCCTCCACGTATAATTTCTTCACATTATATTTTATCATTCTTTAGTGATAATTACATTGCAAAGAAAAAAGCATCTTAAAAAGATGCTTTCAATAAGTATATTCTGCTGCCGTTCTGTGAGAATTTTTCTTCATATTCAGTACGTATATTATCTTTTGGCTCTTCATCGTGAAGGTCAAGAATGATCTCATCGAATTTCATGCCATAATCGTTCATGCTCTTTAAACTGTATTCGAATAAACCACGGTTGTCAGTTTTAAACTGCATGTTGCCACCTTCATCCAGAAGAGTATGATACTGCTTTAAGAAAGTATGATAAGTAAGACGTCTTCTTGCATGCCTTGTTTTTGGCCACGGATCTGAAAAATTGAGGTAGATCTTTGAGATTTCACCCGCATTCAAATACTCACTGAGGAAGTTTGCATCCAGCAGTGCCAGCCTGATGTTTTTCAAATCCAGTTCAATGATTTTTTCAACCACTCTGATAATTATATTTTTGTCAAGTTCGATGCCGAGGTAGTTGATACCGGGGTTTCTCGAAGCCAGTTCCGTAATGAACGTTCCCATACCCGTCCCGACTTCAATATGAAGAGGCTGATCAACATCAAAAAACTCTTTAATTTTATTTTTATAAGTCATTTCTGTATCCACGATATGGCCATTTTCATTCAAATAATCCATGGCCCACGGTTTGTTACGAATTCTCATCCTGCTGCTCCATTCACTTTTCCACTAGATGAACCGGTCTCTTTTTATAACATTGTTCAAGAACAGTATCCAGTCATTCATGTCTTTGAAACGCTTATGGTCTTCGTACCATTGCACCATCGTAATTGCCTGGACCAATGTATACCACTTCATGCGCTTCCTTAAATCTCTATCATATTCAATGCCGTACGATTCCAGCCAGTCATCCCATTTATCTGCTGGAACATAAGTGTATAGGATGATACCGATATCTATTGCGGGATCTGCAATCATTGCACCTTCCCAATCTACTAAAAACAATTCATCCTGATCAGAAAGCAGCCAGTTATTGTGATTAACATCACCGTGACAGACCGTACTCAATGATTGATCCAATTTAGGGATTTCATTTTCCAAATATTGAATGGCACTTCTTACAGTGTGGTGTGCATTCACTTTAGGGGATAATGAAGATTGTATTTTATTTAATAATAAGTCGGGTAACATCGGTTTCATGCCTATTTTCTTAAGCATGGTCAACAACGGTCCTGATGAATGAATTTTCTTCATCAACGCTGCCACCCTGTTTGAAGACATCTCTTCATGGGTCAGCTCACGGCCATTCTTCCAATGCTGTGCTGTTACGACCTCTCCCGTTTCTATGCGTTTCGTCCAAACCAACTTAGGCACTATACCTTCTGCAGATAGTGCTGCTATAAAAGGGCTGGCATTGCGTTTCAGAAAGAGCTTCCGGCCATCTTGTTCCGCTTTATAAGCTTCACCGGATGCACCGCCTGCCGGGTCCAGTGTCCAGCCGAGCTGATAGAAATGCTCCAAATTCCACACCTCTCTTCGTCCTTAAAAGACGCTGAAATAACTACATATAATAGCATCCTTTTTTTGTTTCGTGATTAAAATAATATAGTGTTTGCGGTTTGATTTCAAGACTCATATTTTTTAATTTATATGACAACAGCAATGAAACAGTCGTCAAAGTCACATATTATAAGGCTTCATCAAGCTTTAAAAAATATAAGTGTAATATCACCCGTTAACTTTATTTAACTGAATTTAATTGTGTGATTTTTTTATTAAAGTATTCCTGCAGCTGCTGGGTGACCCGGCCGGTCTTACCGTCGCCTACGCCTCTCCCGTCCACTTTGATGACCGGGATGATTTCCTGCGTTGTGCTTGTATAGAACACTTCATCCGCTTCACTCATGTCGGACACTGTAAACCCTTCTTCCCTCACAGAAATATCGTTTTCTTCTGCAAGCTCCAGAACGACCCGGCGGGTGATGCCGTTCAATATCAGATTGTTTGCAGGATGGGTGAACAGCACTTCATTTTTCACCATGAATACATTGGTTGAAGACCCTTCAGTCACCACCCCGTCACGATGGAGAATCGTTTCTTTGGCACCGTTTTCCACAGCATACTGTTTCTCCATGACGTTAGCGAGCAGGTTAAGGCTTTTAACATGGCACTTCAACCATCTGTAGTCTTCAGCAGTCACTGCTTCCACACCTGAGTTCATCAGTGACAGAGGACGCTTTGCTTCCCTGATGCTTGCATAGATGACAGGCTTCGACATATTCGGAAAACCGTGATCACGGGGAGCGATTCCTCTCGATACCTGGATATAAAGTGCACCGTTAAGAATAACGTTGCGATTTTTTATTTCGTGAAGTATTTCCACCACTTCTCCGCGGTCGACATCTCTGATCATGATTTCTTCTGCACTTTGCAGCAGTCTGTCTACATGCTCGTCAAAAGTAAAAAAATTACCGTCATAAATCCGGATGACTTCATAAACGCCGTCACCAAAATAAAATGCGCGGTCTCCGCTTTTTATACTCATCTCATCGTGATCCATATACTGTCCGTTATAATAACTAATTCTCATTGATTTCACCTTCTACACATATTCTGTAAATCGCCTCTAGATAAATTGCAGTCGCTTTCAATAACTCATCAATTTTCATGGATTCATTTTTCTGGTGCATCGTGTCTTTCGTGTCATGGAACATTGCACCGAATGCAACGCCTCTTTCGAGTGTTCTTGCATAAGTCCCCCCGCCGATTGTAAATGGTTCAGTTTTATCTTCCACATGATTCCTGTAACTGTCCAGAAGGATTTTCACAAGCGGATCCCCGGGGTCTACATAATGCGGCGGTTCATCCGAGATGTCTTCGATTGTGAAACCCTGACTTAAAATCGTACTTTTAAGTGCATGTATCCTGCTGTTGAAATCAAGCCCTTCCGGGTATCTCAGATTGACCCCAAAACTCGCACCGTCAACCTCGGTATAATTGATCATTCCGGTATTGACACTGACTTCGCCCATTTCTTCATGAACATGGGACATGCCAAATTTCTCACCTTTGTAGTTGCCTACAATATATTTATTGGCAAAATCCACAAAATTCATTGCGTTATCATCCAAGTCCATTGTGCTTAGAAAATCAATCAGAATAAAACCTGCGTTCACTCCGGCTTCCGGTGTCGAACCATGTGCGCTCTGCCCTTTGATTCTTATATTCAGGAAACCATTATCGACTTCATAACTGCCCTCAGCACCTGTGCTCCTTAAAAAGCCTTCGAATGACTGGATGACTTCAGTCATATTCTGAATCACTTTAAGTTTTGCTTCCGCTTCCTCAGGCACCATGTTATACCTTTCACCGGAAATTAAAACTTTCAATTCAATATTGGGTTCTTCTTCATCCAAAAGTGTATGCTTCTGTACAATATTGAAAGAGGTGATTCCTTTTTCACCATATATCAGAGGAAATGCAGCGTCCGGCGCAAAACCGGCTGCAGGCATTTCCTCACTTCCGAAATAGGCTTTCGTACATTCCCAGTCCGATTCTTCATCCGTACCGATGATCAGACGGGTTTTCAATTTAAAATCCACATTCTGTTCCTTCAAAATTTTCAACGCATAATATGCCGCCATCGTCGGCCCCTTATCGTCCTGAACACCGCGTGCCGTGATGAAATCGTCTGTAACGACAGGATCAAACGGTTTGCTGTCCCATCCGCTGCCAGGCGGTACCACATCAACGTGCCCCAATACACCGAAAATCTCATCACCTTCACCAGTTTCGATATGACCGGCAAGACCGTCGACTTCTTTAATTATGAAACCATCCCTTTTACCGAGTTGGAGCATATAATCCAGAGCAGCTTTCGGCCCCTCTCCGACAGGTGCATTTTCGGTTTTGTCCCCTTTCACACTTTCTATTTCAAGTAATCCGACCAAATCTTCAATCAGTGAATCTTTATGCTGATTGACAAGTGCCTGAAAGTCCATGTCCGTTCATCCTTACTTATAGTTATTTATTTTTAATGATAAATATATTTCAGTATAAAAACAAGCAAACATGACATTATATAAAAATTTCCACAATAAAAAAACCGGTCCATAAGAACCGGCTGTGTATATGAATATTTAATTCTTATCGTTCTCATCGTCGTCTTCATCATAGACAACGTGGATATTATGATTATCATTGATATCGCCTTTATCATTGACGACTTCTGAATTCGGATTCTCTTCCGGATGGACGAATCCCCCTTCAGAGTCAAAGTTGCCCTCTTCCTGATCGGTAGTCAGGTGGCCGCCGCCATCTTCTGCATCAGGTTTTACATCGTGCTCGTCCTTTTTGACTTTTGACTGGACGTTTTCTGCATATCCTTTTGGATCTTCTTTTGCTTTATTGAATTCAGTCTTTGCTTTTTCCTGATACTGTTTGGCCTGCTCTGTCATCTTACTTTGATAACCCTTGGCCTGCTCTGTCGCTTTGGATTGGACATCCTGTGCATATTGCTTCGGATCTTCTTTCGCTTTGGAGTATTCTTCTTTCGCTTTATCCTGGACTTCATGAGCTTTCTCAGTCACTTTATCCTGGACTGTCTGAGCATATTCTTTCGGATTTTCTTTTGCCTTGTTGTACTCATTTACCACTGCATCTCTGTTATCTTTTTCAGAGAGCTTTTTAACTGCTGCTGCAATACCGACAATCGCAGCCAGTTTAACTAATCCATTAATCAATCTTCCCATTTTGATACACCTCTATTTAAATTTAATTTTGAAGTAATTACTAATAAATGTTTACCCATTCTTAAATGATTTAAACAAGGTGTGTTAAACTATTCACTTCTTCATCAGTCAAATATCTGCTTTCTCCTTCTTCAAGCAGTTCATCCAGAGGCAGATCAGCAAATTTTATGCGTTTCAGCTTTACCACTTCATTATTTAAATATATGAACATGCGTTTTACTTGATGAAACTTGCCTTCGTATATAGTCAGTTCAACTTTTCTGTCTTCTATCTTTTTGGCAATAGCAGGCGAAGATGTGAAATCTTTTAAAGGTATACCCGCTTCTAATTTCAGGAGATCTTCATCAGTCACATCTTCTTTTAAAGTGACTTCATATGTTTTTCCGATTTCATTTTTTGGACTCAGCAGACTGTGTGACAGTTTGCCGTCATTGGAAATGATCAAGAGACCCGTTGTATCCTTGTCCAGCCTGCCGACCGGGAACAATTCATCTATCTGCGGGTGGTCTATCAATTCCATCACAGTCTGCGTGGGACCGTCTTCAGTGGAGGAGATGACCCCCATCGGCTTATTCAGCATGAGATAAATATACTCCTCCAAAATCACTGGTTCATCATTGACGGTGATATGACTGTCGTATGAAACTTTGTGATTCGGTTTATTGATGACCGTATCTTCGACTTTGACCTGACCATCCCTGATCAGTTTAGACACTTCTTTACGGCTGCCGATCCCGGCATTAGCCAAAAATTTATCCAATCGCATTATAAAAACCTCAACTTCTGTCTGATTTTATCTGCTCTGGCACCCAGTATCTCGTCAGCCAGCCTGCTTCTGAATGACAGGAACATATAAACGAATGCACCGACCGGCACCGTAACAGCAAGTATGATGATTGAATCAACCTTGTTCTCAACGTCAAGAGTAAACAGCAGAAGCAAATAAACGACCTCGACTGACAACAGCATGACTACAGTGTAAAAACCAATCTGCATCAGCGGCTTTATCAGTGGACGGATGTGGAATTTTCCATATTTCTTTATAATCCAAAGATTTAAAGCCACGCCGATACCAAGTGCAATCGCCGTGCCCATTACCGCACCCACCGTGTGGAACTGCATGATCAGTGGAATGTTGATTGTAACTTTGACTGCAAGCACTGCAAGGACGACATATAATGTAAGGTTCTGTTTATCAATCCCCTGTACAATCGAACATGTGATTGAAAACAGTGAAATGATTATGCTGACTGGTGCATAGAATATTAGTATTTTAATACCCATCTCATTGTAACTGTAAAAGGATGTATACAGTGGTGCGGACAGGATCATCATGCCGACCGCTGCCGGAACGGTAAAGAACAGAAGCATCAGAAGCATCATCTTGATTTGATGATGGACATTGTCCATTTCTTTCCTCTGAAAATTTTTAGTGATGAACGGCAGGATGCTAATCGCGAAAGCTGCTGCAAGAGACGTCGGAATCATGATCAGCTTGTGTGTCGTAAGATTCAGCATACCGAACCAGCTGTCATGGTACTGCTCCGGCACACCCGCCATCGCAAGACCGTTATTATGTGTCAGCTGATCGATGAAAATTATCACGGGTATACTGATTCCTACTATTATAAATGGAATCCCGTAACGTATGATTTCACCGTACATTTCCCTATACGAAAAATCGTAATCTGTTTTGTCAGCTTCTACAAGCTTCTGAATATGAGGCTGCCTCTTTCTCCAGAAGACGAACAGAGTCGCAATAGCACCGATTCCACCGATGAATGCTGCAAATACGGCGATTTCATTGGCTGTCTGAACTGTACCATCCAGCACATTGATAACAATATAGGCACCGCTCAAGAGCACTGTGATTCTGATGATCTGTTCCACTACGGATGAGGCACTCGTCGGACCGAATGATTCGAATCCCTGGAATATACCCCTGAATGTCGCCATGAATGGAATGATGATGACTGCGATGCCGATAATGCGGATGATGCGGGTAATATCTTCCGCCGTCCAGCTGCCCTCCCCGCTTCCTGCTGCAAGCGTCTGCAGATTAGCTATGTAGGGCGCTGCGATATAAAGTGCCAGAAACGCGAGTATACCTGAAGCGATCATTACGAGCAGACTGGATTTGTACAGTTTCTGACTCGTCTGGTATGCACCCAGTGCATTGTATTTGGCTACATACTTCGACACGGCACCGGGCACCCCTGCTGCTGCGATTGAAAGCATGATTGTGTAGGGCGTATAAGCATAACCGTATAAGGCTAAGTTTTCTTCTCCGCCCATAATACTGTAAAATGGAATCAAGTAGAGCATTCCTAAAACTTTAGTGATCAATGTCGCCAAAGTCAGATAGAATGTCCCTCTAACCAGTTTATTTGAATCTGACATTTTTATAACCTTCTTATTTTAGACTAAACTACATTATAATCAAAATATCATCACTTTCAAACCAAAAGGAGAAAATCTATGTTTGACATAATCGTTGTAGGCGGCGGCGTCAGCGGCCTCATGGCAAGCTATGCTGCCTCAAAAGATGGCAGAAAAGTGTTACTTATCGAGAAAAATAAAAAGCTCGGACAGAAACTTCTCATATCAGGCGGCGGACGCTGCAACGTCACAAACCGCCTGCCATACGAAGAGATTATCAGCCATATACCAGGTAACGGCAAGTTCCTGTACGGCCCTTTCAGCACATTTGATAATGAAAGCATCATAGACTTCGTCCAAGCACGGGGTGTCGGCCTTAAGGAAGAGGATCACGGCCGGATGTTCCCGGTGACCAACAAGGCAATTGATGTATTGAATGTCTTTTTAAAAGAACTGGATCATAATGATGTGACAATCCGGTACAATACTATAGTAGAGAAAATAATAATCGAAGACAGTAAAATTACCGGCGTACAGCTGAACGACGGGGAAATTATAAAAGCCGGCAATGTGATCATCACTACTGGGGGAAAAAGCGTACCGAACACCGGCTCCACTGGAGACGGCCACAGATTTGCGACAGAAGCCGGCCACAATATTACAGAGTTATTCCCGACCGAGGTGCCCATCACCTCCTCCGAGAACTTTATTCAAGAAGGCACCTTAAAAGGGATGAGCCTGAGTAATGTTGCCCTGTCCGTCCTCAGAAAAAACGGCAAACCGAGAATCACACATCAGATGGATATGATATTCACACACTTCGGCGTTTCAGGTCCTGCGGCACTCAGATGCAGCCAATTTATATTCAAAGAGCAGAAAAGTCAGAAACGTAAAGATATTTCCATGATGATAGATTTTTATCCAGATGTTAAAAAAGGTGCTCTGCAGGAAGAACTGGATGCATTGTTAAAAGCCAGCCCTGATAAATCCATTAAAAATATTCTTAAAGGAATGATGCAGGACCGTCTTGCCGAATTTCTGATCGGATATAATGATATCGACGGCGACGCGACCAGTCATCATCTTAAAAATGAAAATAAGCATAAGATTGTTGAATTTCTCAAAGGATTCACCTTCAAAGTCGACGGCACCCAGTCCATTGAAAAAGCTTTCGTCACAGGCGGCGGTGTCAATTTGAAAGAGATAACACCCCAGACGATGGAAAGCCGTATGGTTGACGGTCTTTATTTTGCCGGAGAAGTGCTGGATATCCACGGCTATACCGGCGGCTACAATATTACCAGCGCCCTCGTGACCGGATATGTTGCAGGCCACAGCGCGGGTTTGAAGTGAGTTTCTCTTCTCAAGGCTGGGCCGGATGGCATGAAATCCTACTTTCAACCTGACTCGTACCATTCCAGACATGCGGATGACACGAAACCCTACTTTCCATCTGACTCGTGCCATTCCAGACATGCAGATGGCACGAAACTCTACTTTTCATCTGACTCGTACCATTCCAGACATGCAGATGGCACGAAACCCAGTCTTTCATCTGGCTCGCGCCATAACTCATGACCACCGGACTGCAACTTATAGCGCCGCGGCATATATCAGAACACATACAGCAAACCCCATCACTCATGCTGAGTGACGGGGTCGGACTTTATTCCGGTTTATGCTGGTAGGCAATATCATAAATGCGGATTTCGTTGTCAATAATCGGATTATCTATCTTTTTTTCTTCTCCGGATTTTGCCTCATGCGCTTTTTTATTTTTACGGCTGTCTCTCCAGGCTTCGAATGCATCATGATCTCTCCATGTTGTTGAGATCAAAAGCTCGTCATGGTCCTCAAGGTTTTCATTCTTCAATACTTCCATCCATTCGAAGCCTTCAAATGTATGCACAGCTTTCGGTTCCTGAAACTTTACTGCCACTTCATCGATCCGGCCCTTTTTAATGCTTAATGCGTTTACCACTTTAATCATTCTTATCCATCCTTTCATAAAGGTTCTATATAAAACAATATCATAAATCACATCGTCAACTATCATTGTAAAAGTTACAATATTCTAAAAAGGTTTAACTTTTTCTGTATAAAGGAATTTATAAAAAGCATAAGTTGTACCGGAAAGGAGTATCATTTTGTCTTTTCAAAATATGTTTATCGGTGATTTCGAAGTCATTCTGCGCACAATCATTGTCGGCCTGCTCGCATACCTCTCACTGGTTGTCATTATCAGAATCAGCGGCAAACGCACATTATCTCAAATGAATGCTTTTGACTTCATCGTTACGGTTGCACTTGGTTCGATATTGGCAAGCATCATCCTGACTAAAGATGTGTCCCTCGTCCAAGGGATGACAGCATATTTAATATTGATCGTCATGCAATATATCATTACCAAGCTGACACTCTATAGTGATAAATTTAATAAAATAATTAAATCTGATCCAAAATTATTATATTATGATGATCATTTTTTAGATAAAAACCTAAAAAAAGAAAGATTGAATAAAACTGAAATCCATCAGGCAGTCCGTGCAAATGGGACGGCTAACCTGGAAAATGTAAAGGCTGTAATTCTGGAGTCTGAAGGCAGTATTTCTGTCATTCCTAAAAGCGACAAAGATTCAGATGATAAGGATAAGGATATAATGACAAATGTGAAAAAGTAAGGTCGGAGACCTTACTTTTTCTTAGTTTGCCACTATATTGATCAGTTTTCCCGGTACTGCAATGACTTTCCTTACAGTTTTATCCTGGATTGCTTCCTGGACTTTGTCAGATTCGATTGCGATGCGTTCCAAATCTTCTTTGGATGCATCTGTCGGTACATTCATCTTCTCGCGGACTTTACCGTTAACTTGAATGACGATTTCAACTTCTTCTTCAACCAGTTTACTTTCATCGAATACCGGCCATTCTTCATAAGTTATCGTACCTTCATGACCGAGCTTTTCCCACAGTTCTTCCGCTAAATGCGGTGCAATCGGAGACAACAGTTTAACAAAGTTGCCAATATGCTCTTTGGATATTTCGTCCTGCTTATTACACTCATTGACGAACACCATCATCTGAGATATTGCAGTGTTGAAATCCAGTGTTTCATAATCATCGGAGATTTTCTTCACTGTCTCATGATATACCTTATCGAGCTCAGGTGTTTCTCTATCGACAATTTTATCCTGAATTTCGCCTGTATCTTCATTGATGATAAGCCTCCATACACGGTCGAGGAAACGTCTCGAACCATCCAGCCCGGTCGCACTCCATGCGATTGAAGCATCAAGCGGTCCCATGAACATTTCATACAGTCGAAGTGTATCTGCACCGTGTGAATAAACGATATCATCCGGATTGATGACATTACCTTTTGATTTACTCATCTTCTCATTGCCTTCACCAAGAATCATGCCCTGGTTGAACAACTTCTGGAACGGCTCTTTTGTATGCACAACACCGATATCATAAAGCACTTTATGCCAGAAACGTGCATACAGCAAGTGAAGGACAGCGTGTTCAGCCCCGCCGATATATAGATCAACCGGCAGCCAGTGTTTCAGTTTTTCAGGATCTGCCAATGCCTCATCATTATGCGGATCGATAAAGCGCAGGTAGTACCAGCAGCTGCCTGCCCACTGGGGCATCGTATTCGTTTCACGGCGTCCTTTGACACCGTCTTCTCTCACAACTTCTATCCACTCTGAGTTATTCGCAAGTGGCGATTCACCTGTTCCGGACGGCTTTATTTCATCCATGGACGGCAGTTCCAAAGGAAGCTCATCTTCAGGTACTGTTGACATCGTCCCGTCCTCCCAGTGGATGACTGGAATCGGTTCGCCCCAGTAGCGCTGACGTGAGAACAGCCAGTCACGGAGCTTATATGTCGTTTCTTTTCTTCCATAATTATTGTCATTCAGAATCTCAAGTGATTTTTCAATCGCCTCTTCAGTGCCGAGGCCGTCGAGTTCGCCTGAATTCACATGGGTTCCGTCGCCTGTATAAGCTTCTTCCTCTATGTTTCCACCCTCGATCACTTCGACGATCGGCAGACCGAATTCCTGTGCGAATTCATAGTCACGCTGATCATGTGCCGGAACAGCCATTATTGCGCCTGTTCCGTATGATGCAAGAACATAATCAGAAATCCATATCGGAAGTTTTTCACCGTTGAACGGATTGATGGCGTAAGCACCTGTGAAAGCACCTGTTTTTTCTTTCGCAAGATCAGTACGCTCCAGTTCACTCTTCATCGCTGCTTTATCCTGATAAGCTTTGATCACTTCTTGTTGTTCTGCTGTCGTGATTTCATCCACCAGCTCATGTTCCGGTGCGAATACGGCATATGTCGCTCCGTAAATCGTGTCAGGACGTGTTGTAAATGCAGTAAATTCTTTATCGGTATCTTTTATCTTGAAGTCGATATTCGCTCCTTCAGACTTGCCGATCCAGTTGCGCTGCATATCTTTAAGTGATTCCGGCCAGTCCAAATCTTCCAGATCTTCCAACAGACGATCTGCATATTCAGTGATTTTCAGAACCCATTGACGCATCGGTTTCCTTACTACCGGATGTCCGCCCCGCTCTGACAATCCATCGATGACTTCTTCGTTTGCCAGTACCGTACCGAGTGCTTCACACCAATTCACAGGCACTTCATCGATATAAGCGAGTCCTTTATTGTACAGCTGGATGAAAATCCACTGTGTCCATTTGAAATAATGAGGGTCTGTTGTATTGATTTCACGATCCCAGTCATAACTGAAACCGAGTTCCTTGATCTGCCTGCGGAAATTATCGATATTCTTTTCATTAAATTCACGTATATCATTTCCTGTATCAATCGCATACTGCTCTGCAGGAAGGCCGAAAGCATCCCAGCCCATCGGATGGAGGACATTGTAGCCCTGCATACGTTTCATTCTTGAAACGATATCTGTTGCTGTATAACCTTCCGGGTGACCCACATGAAGCCCTGAACCTGAAGGATATGGAAACATATCCAACGCATAGAATTTTTTCTTATCATATTCTTCTTCTGTTTTGAACGTTTTATTTTCTTCCCAAAATTCCTGCCATTTCTTTTCAATCTCTCTGTGATTATAAGCCATTTGGACCCTCCTATTTGTATGTAAAAAAGTATATAAAAATCCCATGTTTAATAAAACATGGGACGATCTATATGACCGCGGTACCACCCGCATTCACTTTAAAAGTGCATCTCAAAAGTATTCAATTCATTGAATACAGACAAGTTCATGGCCTGCTGTTACCGGTTTTCACCGCCACCGGTTCTCTTGAAACAGCTTCACATTACTACTTCTGTACAAGTACTAATATATGTTATTTTTTAAATATTAGCAAGTGTATAAAATCATTTATATTAATTGCAGACCCTCAATCGTCAGTAATTTCGACTTTTTATCCAACCCGCCGGTGTAACCGCCTAAAGTGCCGTCACTTGAAATGACTCTGTGGCACGGGACAATGATTGAAACCGGATTTTTACCATTCGCATTGGCGACGGCCCTTGAATAATTCGCACCCCCGCATCTGACAGCGAGTTCTTTATAACTGATTGTCTGCCCGTAAGGGATTTTCCACAGTTCACTCCAGACCTTCTGCTGGAACTTCGTTCCGCTGTACCTGAAGTTGATCGGCACTGTGAAATCGCTCCGTCCGCCGCCGAAATATTCATTCAGCTGCTCTATACACGTATCAATCACCTCTGTATGATCATCACTTTCTCCAGGCTCACTCACATGATCGATACCAATTATCTTTTTATCATCACTCGATATCTTCAGCCAGCCGACCGGAAATTCCGCGTAGACAACTGCCATATCCATCACCCCTTAAAAACGATTTTTAATCCTCTGTCATAAATATTTTTCACTATTTTAGTGATTAACAAGTACATAACCGTGCTGAGTACAAGTATTCCCATAATCATTATACCAATCATCCGATGATTCAATTCACCTTCTGCACCGACAAATATATTAGACATCAACCCTGTTGAAAATACTAATATAAAAATGACTATTGTCATAATCACAGATGCGCCGGTATCCAGACGCTCTGTGGGTTTATTGGTGTTGACAACCGGATATTTCGCACCGAACCACATGCCGATCGGAATGACTGCCAGTGCAGTCAGAACAATAAAAACAAAACTGTAAACGAGTCCAAGTATAGAAACATCTGTAAATATAAAGACGATCATCGACATCAGCATATATACCGGAACGATTGTCATGAAATTATAGAGGAATTTTGAGGCCACTACATCACCCGCTTCAACCGGCAGCGAGCGCATCATATCATGATGCCGCGCATCCCTTGCCGTATTCGTTGCCGAAGCAAATATGGAAATGATGACGGTCCCGGTAATGGACACTGAGATAACAATCGCATCCATACTCATTGGTACAGCATTTTCAGGTCCAACCGGATTAAACGCTACAAAATATACGATGAAAGGAATGAAATACTGCGGTAAAATTGCGGACCACTCTTTAAAATCTCTGATTGTCATATTAAAATCTTTCATTAACAATGCTTTTTTTACAGAATGGACGCCCAGAGATTTACCGCCTGCTTTTTTCCCGCGTCCGGAAGTGGTGATCCAGCCTTTGATAAAACCGTCTTTAACCACATGCGTCAAAGAAATAAAAATAGTGATGGACAAAATAACACTTAAAATTATAAGTACAAAAAATTTACCCAGACTCACACTATAAATGAATCCATCATATAACCAGTCGGGGTCAGGAAAGTAGTTCAGCACAGTTTCTATATTGACCACACCGAATGTAATGATAAGATACGGCAAAACTGCAGCAAAACCGCCGATAAATGTCAAAATTTCCGAAACCTTTTTAGGACTCGCAACTTTCGTCACCAAAAATACGATGATATAGCTTATGCCAAGTATTACTAAACTGAGCAGCATAAAATATATAATGGAAGATATGAATGGCAACACACTCGTATACCTTAAAGAAAATGCACTTCCCGTTATGAGAGCGACAGCCAGTGTTATCGGTAAAACGCCTGTACACAGCTGCATGATGAATTTTGCACGGAGCAGATCTACTGCCTTGACCGGAAAAGTTAGATATAGTTGCATATTTTTGTTCATGAACATATCTTTTACAATACGATTGACCGTTATCAGAGACAATATGATCATGAGCAGCACAGAGATCATCAACATGATGGATGACAGCATCGCTTCTTCTGCAAATAATAAAAAGTTGAAAAACGTAATGATGATTATTGGAAGGAATAATAATGCCACCAATACAATAATAGCGAGAGATATTACTGTCTGCGTGCGTATATTTTTAAAGTGATTAACCGCCGATTGTATCTCAACTTTCAGAACCGGGAGCATCCCCTTCCTCCTCCCCTGTCAGTGTTAAAAACACATCTTCAAGTGAACCGGATTCAAGACCGCTTTCGGCTCTCAGCTCGGTGAGTGTGCCGGTCGCTTTCTCTTCACCTTCGTAAATGATTAATATCCTGTCCGCGATCTCCTCAGCAAGACTGAGTGTGTGCGTCGTTAAAAAGACGGTGTTCCCTTCAGTGACATAATTTCTTAAAAAGCTTTTCAAGTTACGGTTGCTCTTTGGATCAAGCCCCACATTCGGCTCGTCCATAAAGATGACTTCCGGTTCATGCATCAATGCCCCGATTATTACGAGCTTCTGGCGCATTCCGTGGGAGTATCCTTCCACTAATGTACCGAGTGCGTCCGTTAAATCAAACAGCTCAAGCAGCTCCGCGGATTTTTCTTTATAATCATCCTGGGACATTTGATAAACACTCGCTACAAAATCCAAGTATTCTTTACCAGTCAATTTCCCCATAATATCCGGTGTATCCGGAACGAAGCTCACTTTTCTTTTAAGCGATACACTGCCCACGCCCGGCTGCTCTCCGAGTATTTCAATCTTTCCGGCAGATTTTTCAGTGAGGCCCATCAACATTTTAATCGTCGTCGATTTGCCCGAGCCATTCGGCCCCAGAAATGCGAAGAGTTCTCCATCATCCACTTTAAAACTTAAATTATGTACAGCATGTTTGTGTCCAAATATTTTTGTCAAATTGCTCACTTCAATCATTTCCACGCTCAACTCCTCACCTGTTATATAAAATAATATATCCATCATGTCCAATACACAATCCATATGGTAAAATTCTTTTATAAAGAAGAGGTGTACTATTATGCTCGAAAGAATTCTGCCAAAGGCAAAATCCCTGGTTAAAGAGATCGCAGCACAAAATGATATTTTAATCGATGCCACGTGCGGCAACGGCCACGATACAAAGTTCATGGCAGACTTAACCGGTCCTTCCGGAAAAGTTTACAGTTTTGATATTCAGGAAGAGGCGCTCGATAATGCGAAAACCTTAACTGAAGGCTTATCAAACATCCATTACATACTCGACTCGCACGCCAACGTGGACAAATACATAAATGAAAATGTAAAAGCGGCAATGTTCAATCTGGGATACCTGCCTAAAGGCGATAAATCCATTACGACTAAAAGTGATTCCACACTGGAAGCGATCACTCAGATCTTCGATATTTTAGAGCCTGGCGGCAGAATCGTCATTGTCGTCTATCACGGCCATCCAGGCGGTAAAGAAGAAAAGGATGCTCTGTACGATTTCGTGATGCAGTTGCCCCAGAAGGAAGCAAATGTTCTGGAATACCGTTTCATCAACCAGAAAAACAGCGCCCCTTTCATATTCTGTATAGAAAAAACTCATGCTGCCCAGCCGAGTGATCGGACAGTATGAGTTTTTTATTTTCTATAATAAACCGATTCTGAACAGTTGTGAATCAAAGAACTTCTCTAAATAATAATATGGTGTTTCAGTGTCCTCCCGCTGAAATATGCTGTGATCTTCACTGTTCAGCATAATGACCTGAAGTTCTTTGCTCATCATTTTTTTAACGTAGTTTGAAGAGATGAAAGGTTCAATGATTTCATTCTCATTGCTGAAGATTGATAAGACCGGCACATCGGGGAGGTCATCAATATTTTCTGCAGTATTCTTCATCTGGTTGATGACCGTTTTATACCAGTGGTAGCTCACTTTTCTCACCAGCAATTCGTCACTTTCATAACGTTCCAGATAGTTTTTATCCGATGTGAAGTATTTCATTTTGATTCCCGGGTTAAACTTCGTCTCGTCACTCGTCGTCCTTACACTTGTCATCAGCGTGTTCTTTCTATTCATAAACGACTGTTTGAATGACAGTAACGGGTTCAGTAATACAATTCCGTCTATATTAATATTATTCTGCTTTATCAATTCAAGCGCAATCAGTCCGCCCAGTCCCTGACCGATGACAAATGTCGGCAGATGGTATTCTTTTGTCATCTCAAACCATTCCATCACTCTGTCGACATACTGATAAAAGTCGGTGATGTGTCCTTTATGCACTCTGGTTGTCTGCCCGTGCCCCGGCAGATCCCCGGTGATGACATGGTAGCTAGAACTTCTTAACTGACTGGTTAAACCGTTGTAATATTCATGGTGTTCGAGCATATCATGAATGACGACAACGACCCCTTTAGGCTCGTATTCCGTTTCCCATTTCCACATTTGAGGCAAGTCTCCTTCGATCCTTTTGTAATTCTCTATGATACAATTATTATAACAACAATATACAGAAAGGATAGTGGAAATGAAACTGGATTATAAAGGGATTTCACCAAAAATACATGAAAGCGCTTTTGTAGCTCCAAATGCGACAGTAATAGGAGATGTAACCATCGATGAGTATGCATCAGTATGGTTCGGCAGTGTTTTACGCGGAGATATTGCACCCATTAAAATTGGTAAACATAGCAATATCCAGGACTTGTCGATTTTACATGAAACGCCTGATATGCCTCTTATAATAGAGGATTATGTCACTGTGGGCCATAAAGTGACACTGCACAGCTGTACAATCAGGAAAAATGCATTGATAGGGATGGATTCCACAATTTTGGATGGTGCCGAGATCGGCGAAGGTGCTTTTATTGGTGCCGGGAGCCTTGTCACACCGGGCACGGAAATCCCGCCGAAGACACTTGCGTTTGGACGACCGGCGAAAGTGGTAAGAGATTTAACGGAAGAGGATATCATAGAAATGGAAAGGATCAACAATACTTATACCAGCCATATCCCCCATTATAAAAAGGGGTGAATTAAAAATTCAAAGTTTATCCATAATTTTCTAAATTTGATTGTCTACCTTTTTTATAAAAGGGTATAATAAACATGTTGAATATTATTAAAGTAGGAGAGGTTTTATGCCAGTATTAAGAGATATTTTCATACATCTTTCAGAGAACAAAATTTTGAATGACGCTACAAAAAAAATAGGCTTGAAATTTGGCGCCGATAAAGTGGTCGGCGGCATTAAAGTGGAAGATACGATCAAGCGTATTGAAGACATCAACAATCAGGGGATGAGCGTCACATTTGATAATCTCGGTGAATTCATCACAGAGAAATCCGACGCGCTGTGGGAAAAAGGGAACATCATCGATATGATCAAAGCCATCGACGAGAATAATCTTGATGCACATGCATCTGTAAAATTATCTCAAATTGGTCTGCATATCGATTATGATTTCTGTCTGGAGAATACACGTGAAATATTGACCGCTGCAAAACAGGCAGACATGTTCGTCAATATTGATATGGAGAACTACGCATCTTATGATATTACAATCCGTCTGCTGGATACAGTATTGAAAGAGTTCGATAACGTCGGAACTGTCATTCAATCATACTTATTCAGCTCAAGAGAAGATATCATTAAATATAAAGATCAGAGACTCCGTCTTGTAAAAGGCGCGTACAAAGAAGCCCCCGAAGTCGCTTTTCAGGACAAACGGGATATCGATGCTGCATATTTGAGACTGATAAAAACACATTTATTAGAAGGTAAAGGTTTTACGTCCATCGCGACGCATGACCACAATATAATAGAAGAAACTATCGATTTCATCAAAGAGAATAATATTCCCAATGATCAATTTGAATTCCAGATGTTATACGGGTTCAGAAAAGACTACCAGAGAAACCTGGTTCAACGCGGATATAACACTGTCGTATACGTACCATTCGGCTATGACTGGTATGCATACTTCATGAGACGTCTCGCTGAACGTCCTCAAAATCTCAATCTCGTTATCAAAGGTGTAACAACAGACAAACGTTTCCAGACAGGTGCAGCCATCGCTGCCGGTGTCGGTGCATTAGTCGCAGCTTATCAGCTGTTCAAGAAATAAAATCATGTCCTCCCGCCAGGCTCACCCTTGGCAGGAGGTTTTTTCATTGATTTTCCATGATGCTTTCAACCATTACTTTTGTATTCTGCACCAGTATATTCACTGTATTTGACATATAATCTGAACTGAAAGTCAAATGACCTATCGCATACATATGATGCAATGTTCCATATCTTGGACTGATCACTCTATGTTCTTTATCCACAATCAAACCACCGAGTTCGCTCGGAGCTATCAGCATCCTGTTTATCATGTTTACAATTAACGGTGTCTTTTCTTTAGTGATATCCTTTATCGGTCCGGTTGCATTGATTAAATAATCCACTATGAACGTTTCATCTTCATCAGTCCTCACTTCAAACTGAACACCTGTCCCCACCTCTTCAATTCCATCGACGACGATCACCCTGCCCGCTTCAGCCCACTTTACAAGTTGATACGCAACTTCAAGCGGCATTGGAGAATGATTTTTATCAATGAGCGGATGGATTTCATTCATGAACCTCTCTTTATCAGATTTAGAAAAGTAAGGAAACACTCTGCTGAACAGCGGATTTACTGTAATGATCAAATACTGCAGTTTCCCTACCTCATTTTTATGCCTTATATCAAGTTTCAAATCATCCAGGGTACTTTCAGGGTGGCGGTAAAATAACTTTTCATCAACGCCCTGCTCCGCCATTTCTTTTCTGAACAACTCAATGATTTTATCGAGAGATATCAGGTCATCCTCTATGTAGGTATACACTTTTTCTTCAGTGAAGTATTTAATGTCAAAATAATGACTCGTCCCTCTTACAGACGGCATGTCGCCGCTCCTTGAAAATAGGTGAACTTCATCAACCGATTGTTCCATTATCAAATATCTGACACAGTCGATTGCAGAAAGCCCGGTACCAATCACTCCGATTGAACCGTCAACATCAGTCACAGTATGATTCAGAGGATAAGGATTGTGAATATTATTTTTCACACCTTCCAGTTTATACGGATCATTATAGCTCAGCTGCCCGACTGTTAGGAACACTGCATCATATTCCTCCGTTTTGAACTCTGAAATGACTGTGTAACTTTCTCTTTCTTCATTGTACACAACATCCGCCACTCTCTCATTGATCAGCTGGACATTAGAATGCTTTCCCACAGCCCTCTGGAACATATCCGACGAATAATGGCCGAAATGCTTTCTTGAATTATAATTATGAACAGGTAAATTCTCTCTATTCAGCCATTCCACAAAACTATAAGGTCCATTTGTAAATGACATTTCTTCAGAAGGGATATTGAGGAGAAGAACTTCACTGTCTTCGATATATGGCTTGCCCCGCCCCATCCGATCCTTCAAATCGAATATATCAATTCTAAACGAGTCATCAAAATTTGGATGATTGATCATATGATGCAAGATCGCATTGCCGGCGATGCCTCCGCCGATAATTGCTATTCTTTTCTTCATTACATGCCCTCCGATATCATTACAGTGCTGGATTTTTTATAAAATAAAACCCCATACTCGAAGTATAGGGTCATTAAAAAGATACGTCTATGGATTAAGCGTTAAAATTGCATCTTCAATTTCTGCCAGGTCTTTGACAGTGTATTGGAATCTGCCGTGGAAAATGTATTTAAGGAAGAACTCTTCCAGTTCATCTTTCCCGACAAGCACTTTGACATTATCATCAGAGTAGTTGGCAATGGAATAATTTCCGCCATCTTCAGGGTTGAAGTATATCAACGGTACAAGATCATATTGCAGCTTCAATATATTTTTCAGTTTCTCAGCAGATAATTTAGCCTCATCAATTACCGGGTTATAGTGATTTACGGATATATTCTCAGAGTCTGACTTATCGAAGATAAGTGTCTGTTCCTGAGTTTTATCCAAATCCAACAGTTCAAAGAAAGATTCGATATAAGGCAGCTCTTCAAAGTTATTTTCGCTGATACCGTGGAGTATATGTCCACTCCAGTATTTTGAGTCGATCAGATACAGACCTGTTCGTGTCAGAACTAAATGATCGATTTTTCTGGTGTTTGTAAAGTTGCGGCTTGGAAGATATACATTCGATAGTATCAACATATCGGCATCACGGATTTTCCCTTCACCGACCAGCTTCTCCTTCAACTGAATCAAAGCCAGATCCGTTAGATATTCACCCTTGTCCACCGTAAACTGATATAAGCTCGACAACTTATTATTCAGTAAGTTTGTATCATTATGATATTTTTCATTAAGAGTGGAAACTTCTTTCTTATGAGCCAGATGTTCCTCTTCCTGTTCATTCTCATATTTATCAATCAAGCTCTGTTTTTCTTCATTGTGTGAGTTCTGAACTTTATTAATCTCATTACGATGCTTAAAATAATACACTAGAAATACAATGATCAGAATTAATAATACAGCTGCTACAGCTATAAAAAACGGATTTGTAAAAATCTCTGTATTCATACGCATATCTCCTATTCCATTTGTACTTTTCGATATCTTTCTCCTTTAATATTATAACAATACTACAAAAAAGTTATCGATACAAAACAAAAAATTTATTACATCAATATAATGTATTAAATAATCGAAAATGATAAAAGCATCAAAACCATTAATATGACAGTACTCTTAAAAATAAAACATGAATTATTACACATTTTCCATTAGGATTTGCATCGTTTTATTTTATATTTTTAAAATTATATGTTTTAATAATCAACACATGGGTAATGTAAATATAACTTGCTATATAGAGATAAAGAAGTGGCAGGGTTACTCATTAATATTATATTAGGAAATTAATTAGGAGGCTTTTACTATGGAACTTAAAAAATATCTACTGGCAGGCGGCCTTGCATCCGTAATGGTACTTGGTGCATGTGGCGACGGCGGAGAAACTGAAGAAGATCCAGCAGCAGAAGATCCGGCAATGGAAGAAGGCGCTGAAGATCCGGCAGCAGAGGATCCGGCAATGGATGACGAAGAAGAGGAAGACTCTGCAGTGGAAGAGGATCCAGCAATGGATGATGAAGAAGAAGACGAAGAAGAAGACGAAGGATTGTAATATTCAAACTCAATTTAAAATTAGAACCCGGAGCAATTTCTGCTCCGGGTTTATTGTTGTTTTTATCGATTTAAAAACGTTTTGATCTCATCCACTTTATCCAATGTTTCCCACGGCAAGTTGATATCTTCACGTCCAAAATGTCCATAGCTTGCAGTATCTTTATAAATCGGACGCTTCAAATCAAGCATTTTAATGATTCCATCCGGAGAAAGATCGAAGAGTTCCCTGATTGCCTCTACAACTCTGCTCTCTTCAAAATCCGATGTTCCAAATGTATCTACAGAAATCGAAACAGGCTGGCTGACGCCGATTGCATATGCGAGCTGGATTTCACATTTATCACATATACCGCCTGCAACAATGTTCTTTGCGATGTATCTGGCAGCGTAGGCTGCGGAACGGTCCACTTTAGTCGGATCTTTTCCGCTGAAAGCACCACCGCCGTGTCTTGCGTAACCGCCGTAAGTATCTACTATTATCTTTCTCCCTGTTAATCCAGCGTCACCCTGAGGACCACCAATCACAAAACGTCCTGTAGGGTTGATGAAATATTTTGTTTCCTTATCGAGCAGCTCTGCCGGTACAACTGCTTCTATGACATGTTCAAGCAGGTCATCGTAAATCTGCTGTGTAGAGACGTCTTCACTGTGCTGCGTTGAAATAACAACAGTGTCCACTCTTTTCACATTATTGTTCTCATCGTACTCAACAGTGACCTGTGTTTTACCGTCAGGTCTCAAATAGTTCAATGTATCATTTTTTCTGACTTCAGTAAGACGGCGTGATAATTTATGAGCCAGTGATATCGGTAACGGCATCATTTCCGCTGTTTCGCTGGAAGCAAAACCGAACATCAAGCCCTGGTCGCCTGCACCTGTTGTAATTTCATCCGTCGTTCTCGTCTCAATCGCATTATCCACTCCGACTGCGATGTCCTTCGACTGTTCATCTATTCCCGTCAACACTGACATTGTTTTATAGTCATAACCGTATTTTGCATCAATATAACCGATGCCCTTCACCGTTTCTCTTACAATTTTAGGAATATCCACATAAGTTTCTGTGCTTATCTCTCCGACGATCAATGCTAGCCCTGTATTGACTACTGTTTCACAGGCAACACGTGCATCCTGATCCTGCTTTATGATTTCATCCAATATCGCATCTGAAATCTGGTCTGCAATTTTATCCGGGTGTCCTTCTGTTACCGACTCTGAAGTAAATAAATTCTTTTCACTCATCCTATATATATCTCCTTTAAGTTATTCGCTATCTCTTCAAACAAAATAAAGCCTTCTCTCTGACATAGAGAAAAGGCTTCGCTCTTCCCCTTATCGATCAGAATAATCTGCATTCTTTAGCACCTTCCTTTAGTAAAAGAGGTTGCTGGGCTTCGACGGGTTTGCTCCCTCCACCTACTCTTGATAAGAGATAACTTGAGTTTAAATATACTAGAGTGGAGACGACAATTCAAGATGTTAAAAGGATGGAGTTTCAGCTGATGTCTCTCTTAATCCAGATTATCGACTGCATACTGCGCCTCTTCAGCTGTAAACTGTTCACCATACTCTGAAACCAGCTGGTCGTAAACCGCAGCATTCGACATACTCATCATATCCCGATAAGTCTTTGCGGACTCCAGAGCATTGGCATTCCAATCCCATTCTATATTGTCTACAGCATATTGTGCTGCTTCAGGTGGAAAGTTCTCCCCATACTCTGAAACCAGCTGATCATATATTCCTGCTTTTGACATCGACATGATTTCTGCATATGTGTAAGCACTTTCCAAAGCGAGCTCCCACTCTCTTGGAACCGTCCCTTTTTCAGCAGCGGTTTCTTTATCCACTTCAACATCAGTATTTTCTTCAGCTCTTTCATCTTCCGATTCTTCTTCAATAGAAGATAATTTCTTTTCCAAATCTGAAACCTGATTGGTAAGGGCATCATTTTCATCATTCATTTCATTGTTTTCCTGTTTCAAACTTTCAACTTCTGACTGCAGCTCTCCTTTCTCCTCTTCCATAGTTTCTAGTTTTCGCTCAAGTTCCTGTGCACTGTCATCGGTGTTACTTTGTGCCCCTAATACATCGTTCTCTTCCTCTAAAGCCTCAACTTCTTCTTCAAGCTGTTGCTTATCAGATTCAAGCTGGGAAATTTGTTCTGATAGTTCATCCGATGAAGCTGTGTCCGATTCCTCTTCTCCACCACAGGCACCGATAACCAGTACAAGTATAAAAACAATACCGATTAAAAATCGTTTCATATTAAATTACACCCCTTCTAAATATTTACATCTAATTATATATGATTTAAATTTAGATATAAGATAATAGACTACAATTTTGATAATATTTCACATTTGATATATTCATCGTTTATAATCAATTTAACTTTCTTTTTTATTTTGAAGTTTTTAACGTGTAAATTAACCACTTTCATCAAGACCGACCTTAACATTTTTAAAATCAGATAGTATCATTAAATTAAAATTAATTTGTACTGATTTAATGTGTTACCACATTTCTTAATGTGTTATACTATTTGCAATTAGTACATTAAAATAAATCCCTGGAGGCATTTAAATGGTCAAGCATTCTGATTTAATCTCAAAGTTAGTATCTAAAGATACAACAGAAGTTCAGCTTTCTGCTCCACAACTTGTTACCGCTTCACTTAGAAGAGGAGAAGGTGCTTTAACTGATACAGGCGCTTTAAGAGCAGAAACCGGTAAATATACAGGTCGCAGTCCTAAAGACCGTTTCATAGTGGAAGACAACGTATCGGATCATAAAATTCACTGGAGTGAAGTAAACCAGCCGATTTCAGAAGAGATTTTCGATAATCTATTTGAAAAAGTGATTGATCACTTAAATTCTAAAGAAGAGACTTTCGTGTTTAAAGGTTACGCAGGGGCTGACGAATCTACCCGTTTGGACTTGCAGGTTGTCAATGAATTCAGCTGGCACAATCTTTTCGTTCAAAACCTGTTCATCCGTCCTGAGACTAAAGAAGAGGCACTCAATATCGACCCGCAGTTCACCATCGTATCTGCACCGACTTTCAAGGCAGACCCTGCAGTCGATGGAACAAACTCTGAGGCATTTGTCATCATTTCACTTAAAAAGGGAATTATTTTAATCGGCGGTACAGAGTATGCCGGAGAAATGAAGAAATCAATCTTCTCTATCATGAACTACCTGCTGCCTGAAAAAGGTGTGATGAGTATGCACTGTTCAGCCAACGTCGGAGAAAACAAGGATGTTGCATTATTCTTCGGCTTATCCGGAACAGGTAAGACAACTTTGTCCGCGGATCCTCACCGTGATCTGATCGGTGATGATGAACATGGTTGGAATGACGAGGGCGTTTTTAACATTGAAGGCGGGTGCTATGCGAAAACGATAGATTTATCCGCAGTGAAAGAGCCGGAAATCCACGGTGCAATCAGATTTGGGACTGTACTGGAGAATGTCGTTTTAGACGAAGAAGGTACACCTGATTACGAAGATAAATCACTGACTGAAAATACTCGTGCAGCCTACCCGCTTCATTATATTGACAATGCACGCATCCCTTCAGTGGCAGGTCATCCAAAAACAATCATCTTCTTGACGGCGGATGCATTTGGCGTATTGCCTCCGATCAGTAAATTGGACAGAGATCAGTCAATGTATCATTACTTAAATGGATTCACATCCAAACTCGCAGGTACTGAAAGAGGAGTGACTGATCCACAGCCGGTGTTCTCATCATGTTTCGGCTCACCATTTTTACCGTTGGAAGCGACTGTCTACGCTAAAATGCTTGGCCGTCTGATCGATAAGCATGACGTCAACGTCTATCTTGTCAATACAGGATGGACAGGCGGCGGTTACGGCATAGGAAAACGTATGGACCTGACTCACACCCGCACAATGATCCGTCGTGCAATCAGCGGAGAATTGGAACTTGGTGAGTTTAATAAAGATGAAACCTTCGGTCTTAACGTACCAGTTTCAGTGACAGGCGTTCCTGATGAACTCTTAATGCCTAAAAACACATGGCTGGATAAGGAAGGCTATGATGAGAAAGCAAATAATTTAAAAGAAATGTTCAAAGAAAACTTTAATAAGTTCGGTGAACAGTCTGCAGAGATTGCTCAAAAAGGTGGATTTAACTAGTTAAATCCTTTTAATTCAAAGTGATTGGGACAGAACCATTCTCAAGATAAAAAATCCGTACGCTTTAATCCTGGGGGAATAGCGTACGGATTTTTCTGTCCATCAGCCGGCCTATCATCTTTTTATAACCTTATGTTACATCCCCTTCTTCATATTTTCAGAAAATAAAATGATTCGAATTATCAGTTACTTTAAAATAGTAATTTATAATTGTAAACTAACAATTTTTTACTCAGTTGGTTTGATTTATAAAATTACCTGTGTTACGTTAAATAAGATCAAAGTTTAGTAATTCTTCAAACTGTCAGATTGTACGACAAAACTAATCATCAAGTTAGGACTGAGTATTTTGAGTGTTATTGAAATTAAGGATGTTACAAAGGTTTTTGGACCTTACACGAAAGAAGTTGAAGAACTTTTACATAAAAACAAATCCAAAAATGAAATTTTAAATGAAACCGGCTCTACAGTTGCTGTAAAATCTGCAAATTTGTCGATTGAAAAAAGTGAAGTTTTTGTAGTCATGGGCCTTTCAGGCAGTGGTAAATCTACCTTGATACGATTAATCAACCGCCTAATAGATCCCACGACCGGGGACTTGATTGTCAAAGGAAAGAACGTCTCAAAGTTGAGCAAAACAGAACTAAGAGAGTTCAGAAGAGAAAACTTCAGCATGGTTTTTCAGAGCTTCGCCCTATTCCCTTTTAAAAGCATATTGGATAATACTGCATTCGGGTTGGAAGTCCGGAATATTCCAAAGAAGGAAAGACTGGAAAAAGCGAAAAATGCGCTTAATATGGTTGGTCTCGCCGGCTATGAAAATCAAAAGCCCAGCCAATTGTCAGGCGGTATGCAGCAGCGTGTGGGCCTGGCCCGTGCGCTCGCCAATGACACTGATATCCTGCTTATGGATGAAGCATTCTCAGCCCTTGATCCTTTAATCAGGAAAGAGATGCAGAATGAACTGATGCAGCTTCAGCAGAAAATGCAGAAAACAATCGTCTTCATCACACACGATTTAGATGAGGCACTGAATATCGGCGACCGCATCGCATTGATGAAAGATGGAGAAATTGCCCAGGTCGGAACACCAGAGGAAATAGTGACAAATCCGGCAAACGACTATGTCAAAGCATTCGTTAAAGATATCGACCGCTCAAAAGTGCTTAAAGTGAAACATATCATGCGTCCGGCCAACCCGCAGGAAAATACTGCTGCAAATCCTGTCATTGATTCTGAAGATCTGCTTTATAAATCATATGAATCATTTAAAAACGGTGTCAGAGAATTAACAGTAAAGGAAGATGATAAAATCGTCGGCATAGTTGAATTCGATAAAGTATTTGAAGTACTTGCTGTTGGAAATGAGGTGGAAGAAGATGTTAGATAACATACCACGCCTTCCTCTTTCCGAATGGACTTCTGACTTCGTCAGATGGGTTACAAGTGCATTCAGCTTTATCTTCGATCCGATCAATAATTATCTCGGTACTTTGATGAATTGGATAATCAGCGGGCTTGAGTTCATCCCCCCTCTATTATTCATACTTATCATCATGGCGCTGTCAGCCATCTTTATGAAAAAGAAAGTACTCTCCCCTATCCTTATAGGTATCGGCCTGGTGTTCATATACAATCAGGGATTATGGGAAAACCTGATTGATACTATGACTCTCGTCATCATCAGTGGTCTGATTTCAATCGTCATCGGTGTACCTCTAGGAATTCTAATGTCCAGAAGCAATACTTTTGAAATGCTCATGAAACCGATACTCGACTTGATGCAGACGATGCCGGCTTTCGTTTACTTGATACCTGCAGTGGCATTTTTCGGCATCGGTATGGTGCCAGGCGTGTTCGCATCAGTGATTTTCGCATCACCGCCGACCATCCGTTTAACGAACTTGGGGATAAGGCAGATTTCGGAAGAATTGATTGAAGCCAGTGATTCATTCGGTACGACACCAATGCAGAAATTGCTTAAAGTACAGCTTCCCCTTGCCAGACCGTCAATTATGGCAGGAATTAACCAGACGATCATGCTGGCGCTTTCCATGGTTGTCATTGCATCTATGATTGGTGCACCAGGATTAGGTACAGAAGTATTGAGTTCACTTCAAAGAGCTCAAGTAGGTCCAGGATTTGTTGCCGGACTGGGAATTGTCATCTTGGCAATCATTATAGATAGATTTACCCAGACCAGCAGTTCAAATAAATAATATATTATAGGAGGAGTTTATTTATGAAAAAATGGCATCTTTTGTTTTTAACAGCCGTTCTTTCACTTGTGCTTGCTGCATGCGGCGGCGCAGAAGAAACAGACAGTGGTGAAGAAGGTAGCGGGGAAAACGCTGAGTCCACTGAGGAAAATGGTTCAGAAGGCAGCAGTGATTTAGGTGAAGAAGACATCACTTTATCTTACGTTGAATGGGATACAGAAATTGCTTCCACTCACGTAATGCAAAAAGTATTGGAAGATGAAGGTTATAATGTTGAAGTGACACCTCTTGATAATGCTGTTATGTGGCAGTCAATTGCAACAGACGAAGCAGATGGCATGGTGGCGGCATGGTTGCCACTTACACATGGTGATCTTTACGAAGAGTACGAAGATCAGATTGTAGACCTTGGTCCAAACCTTGAAGGCGCAGCAATCGGTATGGTAGTACCTGAAGACTTTCCTGTCGATTCTATCGCAGACCTCAGCGATGAAGCAAACCAGACAGTGACCGGCATTGAACCGGGTGCTGGTGTAGTACAGGCATCTGAACGTGCTGTCGGCGAAGATTACGATAACCTGAGTGACTGGGAAGTTCAGACTTCATCATCAGGTGCAATGGCGACAGAACTCCGTTCAGCAGTTGAAAACGGTGAAGAGATCGTCGTAACAGGATGGTCACCACACTGGAAATTCCAGGAGTTCGACCTTAAATACCTTGAAGACCCGGAAGGTTCTTTTGGGGAAGCTGAAACGATCAACACTGTCGTCAGACAAGATTTAGAAACGGACAGCCCGCACGCATATAACGTTCTTGATAATTTCTACTGGGACACTGAACAGATGGAAGAAGTTATGCTGGAGATAGAACAAGGTGCTTCACCTCAGGATGCTGCAGAAGCTTGGGTTGAAGACAACCAGGATGTAGTATCAGAGTGGACTGAATAATCATCCTTCTCCGGTAATATTAGTCTTAAAAGACTTTTATTACCGGTTTTTTTATGAGTTTTATAATTGTTAGAAAATTATAAAAAATGATGTGTTTTATAAAATTTTGTGGTAGGATTAATATGAAAGCGATTACAATTAAAGGGGATAAAATTATGAAAGAAGGATTCAGTATTAAAACGATGCTTTTGATCTTCACCATGAGTCTGCTGCTCGCCGCATGCGGGGATGAACCATCGGAGCCTGAAGCAGATGGGACAGGAACTTCAACAGATGAAAATGCGGAAGCGGATGGTGAGTCAGATGGCAATGAACTCTTTGATTATGAAGATTTTCCACAGACTGTGTCGAATACAGGGGATCCTACAGGTGAAGGGACACTTCAAGTCGGTTATTCATCCAGTACACCATTTGAAGGAACTCTGAATTATAATTTCTATACCGGTACACCGGACATGACCATGCTTGGTTTTTTTGATGAATCAGTTTTCACTTCAGATGAAAATATGCAGTTTACCAATGAGGGCGCCATTCATTTTGATATGAATGAAGAAGACAATACTGTCACTTTCACTGTGGCTGAGGATGTTTATTGGCACGACGGTGAACCTTTGACCATCGAGGATTACGTTGCTTCCTATGAAGTGATCGGCCATCCTGATTATGACGGTGTCAGAGGAACTACCGACGGATTTACATTGATTGAGGGGTATGATGAGTATAAAGCCGGTGATGCAGATGAGATTTCAGGTATTGAAGTGATTGATGATGATACCGCAGTGTTTACATATAAAGAGCTGGCCCCATCACTCACATCAGGTGGCTTTTGGTTCTATGCTTTCCCGGAACACCACTACGAAGGTGTGGACGTCGAAGATATGGCATCAGCACCGGAAACAAGAGAAAATCCTATTGGTATCGGTCCATATAAAGTGGATTCAATTATTACAGGGGAAACAATATCATTGACTAAGTTTGAAGATTACTGGAGAGGTGAACCCCAACTTGACGGTATGGAGGTCAGCGTAATCCCGCCCTCCTCCATTGCCAATGCGATGGAAAGTGGCGAGATCGATGTCGCAGCATCATTCCCATCCACACAGTTCCCAGACGTCCATGACATGGGAGGCGTCGAATGGCTGATGCAGCTACAGAACTCATACGGATACATCGGATTTAAACTCGGCGAATGGGATGAAGAAAATGAAATGGTAGATTATAAGCCTGATGAAATGAAAATGGGTGACATCAATCTTAGACGTGCAATGTGGCACGCAATCGAACTCGATGCCATGGGAGAAAACTTCTTCAACGGCCTTGCCTGGAAGGCACAATCGGTAATGTCACCTGTTCATGCAGGATTCCATAATGATAATCTTGATGTGCCGGAATATAATCCGGATGAAGCAAACAGAATTTTGGATGAAGCGGGTTATGAAGATATAGACGATGACGGCTTCAGAGAAACACCCGACGGTGAACCTCTTGAAATCAGCTACCTCGCAATGTCGGGTGGCGATGTCGCTGAACCATTTGCAAACTACTTGATGCAGTCATGGAGAGCGGTTGGCCTGCATGTCAGACTCGTCAACAACCGTCTGATAGAATTCAATACATTTTATGACATGGTAGAAAATGACGACCCGGATATTGATATTTATGAAGCTTCATGGAACGTCGGTACAGACGTGAACCCTGACCAGTTCTACGGTGCAGATGCACCATTCAACTATTCACGTTATGAAACTGAAGAAAGTACTGACCTTTTAGTACAGGGGAATTCACAGGAAGCACTCGACATTGAGAGACGGATTGAAATTTATAATGACTGGCAGGAACTGATGAATGAAGAAATACCAGTCATTCCGACACTGAACTTCTCTTACGTCACACCAGTGAGTGAAAATGTGATGAACTGGAGTGAAGAAATAGGGTTCAATGAGGATACACATCTTTACAGAGTCGGATTTAGTGAATAGGCAAATTAAAAACACCTTTCATATTTTAATATGGAAGGTGTTATATTTTATCTTCGATTTGAGATTGAATTCTTTAGTTCTCAAATCGAATCTCAGATGATTTTTCGATTTGAAATCCAAATTCTACCGGATCAAATCGAATTCGACACCCTATTTCGATGTGAGATTGATTTTCAGAAGCCTCTAATCGATTTTTATACTTAAATTCAATTTAAATAGCAGATTTTCCTTGTTCAAATCGATTTAAACATCACATTTCGATTCGGTCATCGATTTAAGATCTCTCAAATCGAAATCAGACAATGCTACCCGTCAAAAAATTCATCCATTCGGCTCATCTCATACAAATAATGAATGCACTCGTCCTCAAGCAGCACGCTCCTGTCTTCTTCAGGAACATCATCTGCAGTATCAAACACTTCCGGCCCGTGTGTTTCGAGATACTCGCACTTAAAAAACAGATTTTTCACTTCTATATAAAAGACTGCTTTATTAAACGGTTTTTCAGCATGTACTGTATATGTCCCAATAAATTTCAAGCGCTCGGCAGACGCGCCTGTTTCTTCAAACAGTTCTCGCTGCACTGCTTCTTCCAATGTTTCATCCGCTTCCACTTTACCGCCGGGAAACTCAATGCCCCGTATTTTATGATGGGTGAACAAGTATTGATGATTAAACTTTGGTATTGCGAGGACATGTTTTGTGTTATCCACATATCCTTCTGTAAATGTCACTTTCCTGCCTTCAAAATCCGTAAATTCTTTCATTTCATCAACATCCTTTGTTTGCTTAATCTCAATATACCCGATATCATATGTATAAATTAATAAAAACTTGGTGAAACTATGAAGAAAATCATAATATTATTTTTCCGCTTTTATCAAAAAGTCATCTCACCGATGTTCCCGCCTTCATGCAGATTCAATCCGACATGCAGTAACTACGGTATTGAAGCCGTCCGGGAACATGGCGGACTCAAAGGCGGCTGGATGGCGATAAGACGTATCCTTAAATGTCATCCGTTCCATCCGGGCGGATATGATCCCGTGCCTTTGAACCCTAAAAACTATCCAGACAGTAAAACTGATCAGTAGGCCGGAATCTCCGGTCTACTGATTTTTTATATATCGTTCATAATTTTTCTGTCTTGAGACTTTGCCGGTGGATGTCATAATGATTTCATCGACAAAATATATCTCTTTCGGCATCTTATATCTGGCCAGCGTCTCAGACAGATGATTTAATATATCACTTTTAATATTTTGATCGCCCTGAATCAAGAGCACAGGGACCTCGCCCCACTTCTCATCCTGCACTTTGACAACGACGCAGGATTCTATGCCGCTCACCTCATGGACTCTGTCCTCAATCTCTTTAGGATAAATGTTTTCGCCGCCGCTTATTATCAAATCTTTACGCCGGTCCAGTATATATAGATATCCTTCATCATCGATGTATGCGAGATCTCCAGTTTTGAAGTATCCGTTTTCCTCATCTATCGGTGCATTTAAATATCCGGGGGCCACATTCTCCGCTTTGACTAATAACTCTTCGTTCTGATCGACTTTTATCTGTACATTTTTTAACGCTTTTCCTACAGTGCCGTTTAAAATCTTTTCATCATGATATGGAATAGAAACGATTTGAGAGCAGGTCTCAGTCATGCCGAATGAATTATATACAGGCAGATTATTATCCAGCGCTTCTTTTAAGACATTTTTAGTCACCCCGGCTCCGCCAAGTAGAATGCCCTGCAGATTACTGCCGAAATCATTGCCGATTTTAAGCAGCCTCTTCAGCATTATTGGCACCAGGCTTGTATGGGTGACCTCGTCTGTCTTTAATAAATTAAAGATTTTCTCTTCGTCAAACTTATCCACCACTATATTTGTACATTGGGCAATTACGCATCTGAGCACAATCGACAGTCCTGAAATATGAAATATCGGGTTGACCTGCATCCACACGCTGTCCGTATCATAGCCGAATCTGCTTTCGCACCCTTTTGCGGAGGCATAATGATTCAAATATGTCTGCTTGACCGCTTTGGCCCGGCCGGTGGTCCCTGAAGTGAACATGATGGATAAAATACTGTCTTCATTGACCGCCGGCGATTCAAAATCCACCATCTGCAACTGCTGCAGATCATCAAAACTGATCACTTCAAAGCCGTCGATTTCAAATCGTTTAGTCGCAATGATTGTTGATACATCAACATCTTTCAGCTGCTCTGTGATTTCATGGTTCGTCAGCCTTGTATTGATAAAAACAATCTCCACACCGGCCTGCATCAAAGCATGGATCAGCTTCAACGAATCAAGCGAGTTGTAAATATAGACACCCAGCCTATTCTGTCCGAGAGACTTTATTTTACGGGAGAGTACATCGGCTTGTTCATATAACGCTTTATATGTAATGGTTTCCCCACTGTATTTCACAGCGATTTTATCAGGCACATCTTCAGAAGCTTTTCTCAGCCAGTTTTCCATATTCAACACCTCAAAAAACCCATCTGTCAGATGGGTTTGATATTATGGGAATTTCGGGAATTGGTCGAAATCCGGTTTTCTTTTCTCTTTGAAAGCGTCACGGCCTTCTTTGGCTTCATCTGTCGTGTAGTAAAGGAGTGTTGCATCCCCTGCCATCTGCTGAAGTCCTGCAAGTCCGTCCGTATCAGCATTCATCGCAGCTTTTAAGAATCTAAGTGCAGTCGGTGAGTGTTCCATCATTTCTTCACACCATTTGACAGTTTCATCTTCCAGTCTCTCCAGTGGTACTACTGTGTTTACCAGACCCATGTCCAATGCTTCATCAGCATTATACTGACGGCATAAATACCAGATTTCACGCGCTTTTTTGTGGCCGACGATACGTGCAAGATAGCCGGAACCGTATCCTGCATCGAATGAACCGACTTTAGGACCTGTCTGGCCGAATCTCGCATTATCTGCAGCAATAGTCAGATCACACACGACATGAAGTACATGACCGCCGCCGATAGCATAGCCTGCAACCATGGCAACGACCGGTTTAGGAATCACACGGATCAGGCGCTGAAGATCCAAGACGTTCAATCTTGGCACATCATCTTCTCCGACATATCCGCCGTGCCCGCGGACGGATTGGTCTCCGCCTGAACAGAATGCGAGGTCGCCTTCACCAGTCAATACGATGACATTGATATTCTGGTTATCGCGTGCCCGTGTGAATGCATCTATCATTTCTGACACCGTCCGCGGTGTGAATGCATTTCTCACTTCCGGTCGGTTGATTGTGATCTTACCGATACCATTGTAATATTCATACTTGATTTCTTTGTATTCTTTCAGTGTTTCCCACTCTCTAGCCATAATTAGACTGCCTCCTATTTTAAGAACTCTGTTATTATTGTATCAAACTTTTCTGCCGATTCTAAATGAATGTTATGCCCGGCACCTTCTACTATTTTCAATTCGGCATTTTCAATTGAATCTGCCATTTTTTTATTGATATCCACAAACTTTTTATCGGTTTCACCGGCAATCAATAAGACTGGCATTTTAAGATGTTGTAATCCGGACCAGTACGACGGCTGCGCACCTGTACCATATTTCAGCAGGCTGTCCGCCACTTCCTCCGGCTGCTGTGCTTCACGCATTTTTCTCTGCTCCGTGAATGCTTCGGCAGACAGATTCTGCTGGCTTTGGAATAAACCCATCCTCTCCCATTCATCCAGGAACTTCCGGTAATCTCCCATGATTTTTTGTGCTCTTTTTTTATCTGTTTCCAGACGCTGTTCTTTTTCACCTGCATCCAAAAGACCCGGTGAAGCACTTTCGAGTATTAATGATTGAACTTTTTCCGGATAAAGTACCGCCAATGATAAAGCTGTCCTGCCGCCCATGGAATAACCGAGCACATGCACCGCATCAAGTTTCAATCTTTGCAATATCCCGCTCAGGCCATGCGACACATCTTCCATATCATAGTCATACTTCCTGCTCTTTGACCCGCCGAACCCCGGTAAGTCTGCGTAAAGTAAGTTATATGAACCACTTAATGTCTCACCGATACTTTTCATGCTTCCCGAGTCAGACATGAAACCGTGCAATAGAAAAACGGTTTCTGAATGATTGTTATCTTCAAAATAAAAATTCATATCAAGTGTCAAAGCGCTTCACCAACTGTGCGATTTCTGATTTCAGCTTCTGATGTGAATCCAGATTGTCCGTCCGGTCTGTTATGATTTCAATGATGTTCCTGCCGGAAGCAGGCATTTCAAAACCGTTCATATCATCCATCGATTCTATCTTTCTATAAGTGAAGTCGTAAAGTTTCGCGCTGTATTCAAAATTCAAATCCAGCGGTGTGCCGAACAATCTTTCAAAGTGATCTTTATTGTCATATTGCGGAAGAAAGTTGAAAATTCCACCGCCGTCATTGTTGAAGACGACGATATTGATATCAATGTCGTTCAGCTTGGACATGATCAGACCGTTCATATCGTGATACAGTGCGATATCTCCGATGACGAGCGTCACTTTATCTTTCACCGCCATGGCAATCGCCGTGGATACTACACCGTCAATACCATTGGCACCACGGTTTGCATAGACTCTTCCTGCAGGCATTGTGCCATAGCGTTCGACATCCCGGATCGGCATACTGCTCGATGCAAAGATGATATCATCTCGTGTGCGTTTCAGCACTTCATACATGAAACGTCCTTCGTCACTGTAATCACCAATATTGCTGTCTATATGACTTCTGATTTCCTTATCCAGCCTGATGAACCAGTCTTTCAATTTTTGATCATCGCCGCTGCCGATCAAATCTTTCAGTATTGATCCAATATCACCAACATATGTTTCATCTGGTGAAACAGGGAATGTTTTAATGATTTCAAACTCACTGAGCAGTATTTGTCTGACCGGTGAACTGCCTAAAAACCGATTGGTCAGCTTGGACGTGACCGGCTCACCCACACGGATGATATAATCCAGGTTTTGGTTGATGAATTTCTGCTGTTTGTCGGTCAGACATGAAAAGATCAGGTCATGTGCAGTGACAATGTTTTCGCTGTTGATGCGGGTGTGCTGACGCGGGTCCGCCACTACGATGACATTCGGCTGGTTGAACAATCCCTGCAAATGCTCGAGAGATGCATCCGTCTCACCCAAAACGACGAGTATATTACCGTTCAGCGGCTGAACATCATAATGGATGGCCGCTTCTTTAACTTCAATTCTTTCTCTCGTAAATAAATCAGTACGTGTCAAGTCCGGCATTAACGGTTCACGGATTGGAATATTGAAATGCACCGGTCCGAGACTCGTACCCGTAAAGTACTGTCCGGCCTGCTTCACTTTCGCTCCGATCAGACCTGTATAGTTCTGCGAGCCTTCAGCAACCGGCAGCTCCGTGTAGTAGGAAACATAATTCCGGTACATATTGCCCTGGTCTATCGCCTGCGGTGCGCCGATGTTACGCAGCTCTGCCGGCCTGTCGGAAGTCATTATTATCAGAGGTATATGGCTGAGTCCCGCTTCTGCGACTGCAGGCGTATAGTTTGCCGCTGCAGTACCTGAAGTGCATATGAGTCCGACCGGTCTTTTTTCTTTTTTGCTCAAACCGAGTCCGAAGAAAGCCGCGCTTCTCTCATCGGGATGGATATATGTTTTGATATGCGGATGGATTTCTGCAGCAAGTGCCAGCGGTGTAGATCTAGACCCCGGTGAAATGACCACTTCATCCATTCCGTTTTCATACAGACTGTCCAGCAGAGTGAATACTTGAATCGTCAATGCTTCCTGATGATTCACGCTTCCACCTCCAGAACATTCATCATTGGTGTAAACTTGACATCCGTTTCCAAAAATTCTTTATCGGAAGAAGAGCCCTTGACTATGCCGCAGCCTGCAAAAAGGGTCGCACTCGTTTTGGACAAAAGCATCGAGCGCAGGCTTACGACAAACTCCGAATCATTGTTTTCATGGATCAGACCGATGGGCGCAGCATAGAGTCCGCGTGTGCCGTACTCCTTTTCCTTGATATAATCTTTTGCTATTTTTTTAGGCAGTCCGCCGACGGCCGGCGTCGGATGGATTGCCTTCAGTATTTCAAAGATTTCTATATCATCGTTCAATCTCATTTCAATCGGTGTATGCAGATGATAAATATACTTATTCTGCAGAATCTCAGGTACATCATCATACTTGATGACAGAACTGTACGGTTTAAGATCTTCAACTATAGACTGTCTGACCAGTTCATGTTCGTAACGGTTCTTCTCATCATTGAGAAGAAAATTCTGTTGATATTCGTTGTCCTCTTCATCCGATGTCCGGGGGGCAGATCCAGCAATTGCGTTCGTCCACAAATAATCATCCTTGATTTCGAAAAGACGTTCAGGCGACTTGGAAATAAATGCACTGCTCCCTTTCTCATAAAAAATCGTATATGTGCCTGTTTCATCTTTCAGGCGCTCGAGCAGATACAGCGGGTCCATTGATGATTTGAACGTAATCAGACGCTGTCTCGCCAACACCACTTTCATGAATGTCTCTTCATCCAACACTTCCACTGCCTCATCTACGAGCTCTTTCCACTCTTCAGGGAAAATATCTTTGACGATATTTACCTCTGCGCCTTCGTAAGAGTCAGGTTCTGTTTCAGACAATGCACGGAGCGTTTCCATGAGCTCCTCAAAAGTATCTGATAATTTCTCAGAATTTTGAGGGATGGTATAGAACAGCTCCTGTCTGACCAGGTCGAACTGAAATACAGGCAGATGGAATTCCGCCATTGAAAAATCAGACCATTCGTCGGTTGTATCTTTATCATCGAATTTGACCCCGCCGAAAAGACTCAGACGGGAAGTCAGTTCCTCAGTCATAGGTACCATCTGTATACTGTCATATAATTTTTTCTTCTCATCAGACAACCGTGCCACTTTAAACCTGTCACGGGAAATGGTTGCCCTGTATCCTATACCGACGGTATCAAATTTATTATCTTTGGACTGGAACCAATAACGTTCTCCAAGATAATCTTTAAAGTATGTGAATATTTGTGCGTGGCTCACATCATATTCACTGATCGGTATATGTAGTGTTATGTATTCTTTATCAGAATCGATGATTACTGCATCGATTGCATTTTGATATTCTGTCAAACTCATTGATTTACACTTCTTTCTACATAGTTACTCATATTTTATCATTTATTCGCTATACTGTGTATCTTGAGTTATCAATTCCTCACTCAAATATGATAAAATCAATGAGTCAATATAAAGTTAAAGGAAGATGATTGTGCAAGGTCCAGATACTCTTACAGGCTTTAAAAAATATATCAGCTTAACAAGGCCCCATACGTTAACTGCAAGTTTCGTCCCAGTGCTCGTCGGGACATTTAGTGTACTGCTGTTTGCGCCGATACGGTGGGACATGTTCATCGCTATGCTTATTGCTACATTGCTGATTCAATCTGCTACAAATATGTTCAATGAATACTTTGATTACAAAAGAGGGCTCGATACCCATGAATCTGTGGGAATTGCCGGAGCCATCGTGCGGAACGGCATGTCTCCGCAGTCTGTCTTCAGTTTTGCAGTCACATTCTATATTATTGCGGCACTGATCGGATTATACATAGCCTTCAACTCATCGTTATGGATACTCCTCATAGGAATTATATCAATGGCTGTCGGTTATTTATATACCGGAGGACCATTTCCTATCTCATGGACGCCGTTTGGGGAAGTATTTGCAGGATTATTTATGGGTACCGTCATTATCATGATTACATTTTTCATCCATACCGGTACACTGCATTATTTCCCGCTTCTGATGTCCATACCTGTTGCAATAACAATCGGACTGCTCAATATGGCAAATAATATACGGGACCGTAAGAAAGACAAAATGAGCGGCCGTAAAACTTTTGTCATTATGGTCGGCAAACCCGTGGCAGTCATGACATCTGCAGTATTGCTCGCATTTTGTTACCTCTTTTTAATATGGATTACATTTTTTGAATCCATCGGTTCCATCTTTCTACTGTTACCATTGCTCTCTGCTCCTGTAGCGTTTAAAACAGTGGTGAAGTGGAAAAACGGAGACACTCCGATAGAATTGATTCCGGCCATGGCTTCCATGGGGAAATTGAATACGATGTTCGGCTTATTGTTATCCATAGGACTCCTCATCTATGGACTGACAGGTATATGATGACAGAACCCTCTTTTAGACAGAGGGTTCTTTTTCATTAATGAAAAAGGTATATTTTGGTATATATAATAATAAATGTAGAAAAATAAATCTTTTTACTTCAATTTTCGAAATAAAAATTGATTATTTGTCAAAATATTATTATAATTGTTGTGTATCTATATAATTAGGGGGAACTACTAATGAGTTTAAAAAAATATTTACTAGCAGGCGGACTTTCTACAGTTCTACTTCTTGGAGCGTGTAACGGGGATGACACTTCTACGGAAGAAGAAACTGATGATGCAGCTACAGAGGAAACTGACGACAGTGCAACTGATGATACAGCAGAAGATACTGCAACAGAAGACGATGGCAGTGCAGATGATGAAAAGGAAGAAGAAAGCACTGATGAGGAAAGTGGCGATGGAGAAATTACATATTCAGGAGAATATGGTGAGTTCACGGTCGCTTCATACGAGCAGTACACTTTAGAACCGGAAGAAGCTGAAGAGGAAGAGGAGGAAGAAGAGGGAGAAGAAGCTGAAGAAGCTGAACCGACAGATCTGGTATTGATCGAATTTGAATTCACTAATAACAGCGATGTTCCAACTTCTCCGGAAGAAGCATTCGGCCTGGACCTTGCAGTCAGACAAATGGCTGAAGCGGGAGAAAACACTTTGGAAAACTTGACTATGGATCTGCCGGAGGATCATGAACAAGCAGATCTGATAGCTGAATCCATAGAGTTGGTGGAGCCCGGCGAATCAGCAACAGCTTTAGTTGCCTACGGCCCTCTCGACACCTCATTGGAAACTGTCATTCAAAGCCGTAATGACGAAGAACTTGATGAAACACTCGAACTGGATGGTGCTGGAGAAGCAGAAGAGGACAGTGCCGATGACGAAGAAGAGGAAGAAGATTCTGAAGAGTAATCGCTTTACGGATATAGACTTGGACCCGGATAATAAAATCCGGGTCCTTTTTGTTTTACCCTTCTGCTTGCTTTCACTCCCCGGTCTCTTGTTATAATGTGATTAGACCTAAATGGAGGGGTAAATATGCTGGATATTAATCTTAAAACTATTGATGAATCTGAAAAAGAAGTTGTAGTAAAAAACCATTCATTTCAAGATGTCAAAAAAGCACAGGAATTATATGATAGATTGACAGAAGAATATGCTGAGCAATCAGTACCATTCTTTGATAATGACGAAAAAATAATTAAACTGGAATTAAGTAAAGATGATAATGATGAAATGGAATCTGAATGTTATTTAGAATATAGCGATGAGCTGCTGAACAGCTTATATAATAGACTTTAAACAGTAAAGGACAGAGACTTGGAATGAAGTCCCTGCCCTTTTTTTATTTAAAATTAGATTTCATCAGAAGGCCGGATTTAACAGGACAACGATATCCTCGTTTTGCCTGATGGTAATTTTTATTTCATCAGGGGCCGCGTCCAGATAATACGAATAAGTCATCTCTTCCTGCTGCTGCACTACAGTTGTTCCGAGAAAGTTTTCACTGAGCAGATTACTGATGTCACGGACGCGTTTTGAATCAATCTCTACGACCTCCCCACCCTTTTTCTCAGGGATTTTGAAGCCCGGGTGGTGTTCATTGTCAAAGATTTCTTTGTCATTAGAATATAATCGTATGTCTTCCATGACGACAGACTGGTCAGAGTCATTTAAAATTGTAAAACGGTACAATTTCTCATCAGTAAAGGTATCTTCAATTATTTTTTCATTCTTCACTTTCAGCTTCACTTTCGGTTTCTGTCTCACCAGCAGCATTTGTATGAGTATTCCAATGACCACTGCTGCAACAATGAGTAAAATGATTGTGAAAATATCCATATTCACTGACTTCCTTTTTTGCAGGCTATTGTAATTTCCCTCTGGCTGATACTTCAATCTCTTCAAGCATTTCTTCATTTTCTACTAAATAAGCCTTTTCATACAAGTTCGAAACCGGACAGATATGGTTCATGATGATCTCGATTTTATCACCGATGTTGACCTGATTGCTGAATTGCTCATTATATATGATTGCATGCTCATCGAACATGCCGTCAATATGCACATCATCGAAACCGACGATCTTGCCGAGTCCTTTAGTGGCGGTCAACCCGACTTTCCTGTGCTGCTGGGTAAGACCTTTCGCCCCCACATCTGTGATCACACGCTCGCTTGTCGGCTTACTGATAACGGTGGTGAGCACTGTGGCAGCACATGTGTCATCAGTGCCGATGACATTCGCCTGCGAGCCGTCCATCAATATATATGTTCCCGGGCGTATTTCAGTGATGCCTTCCGGCATATCAAAGCCGAGTATGAACGGCGGAGTGGAACCGATGCTGACCACATCACATGCCATGCCGTGATTGCGTGCAATATCGGCAAAGTGCAGCGTCCTTCCCGAACTTTCTTTAAACAGTTCTGCCAGTTCATCAATCGTGCCTGCCTTATAAGTATGCCCGTCATGTGAGAACACGCCTTTAAAACTCACATTTTCACTATTTTTAATCTCCTTAAGCAGTTCGATGAAATCATGTTCTTCTATGATACCTGAGCGCTTCTCCCCGACTTCGATTTCAATGAGCACTTGCGCTTTATTATCCGCACCTTCGAATACTTCATCTATCTCTTTGACACTGTAGAGGCTGTCGACTCCGAATGAAATGCTGATGGATTTTGACAGGTTTCTTATACGTTCCACTTTGGACTTGCCGATAATCTGATTGGCTATGAAAATATCATCGAGACCAGATTCTGCCATCACTTCAGCTTCTCCGACCTTTGCTACAGTTATTCCGACGGCACCTGCGCGCTTTTGTCTTTGGGCAAGTTCCGGCATTTTATGCGTTTTAGTATGTGGACGTAAATCCACTTTATGCCTGTCTGCATAGTCCTGCATGGAAATAATATTGCGGTTCAATATTTTGTTGTCGATCATTAAGGCAGGTGTATCTAACTGCGTATGACTCATAACATTCTCTCCCTATGCTCTGATTATATATAATGCTACTATATTACTTTAAATCTTAAAAATCTAATTTATAAGTTCTATCGTTTACCTATAGATTTCATTGAACTTTAACTCTGCTATAATGATATTAGTGGAATTTTACTAAACATACGAAGGAGATAATCTATGCTAAGTATTAAAGGTTTGACCAAAATCTATCAGGGAACGACAAAAGCTGTGGATGATGTCACCATAGATATTGAAGATGGTGAATTCGTCGCTTTTATCGGAACTTCCGGAAGTGGTAAGACAACCGCACTCAGAATGCTCAACAGGATGATCGAGCCGACGTCAGGCACCATCACCATTGACGGTAAAGACGTCAACAAAATGAATCCTGTCGAACTGCGCCGCAGCATCGGCTATGTACTTCAGCAGATCGGACTCCTGCCGCATATGACGATAAAAGAAAATATCGTCCTTGTCCCAAAACTCCTCAAATGGTCTGAAGAGAAAAAAGACAAAAAGGCACGTGAGCTGCTTAAACTCGTTGATCTGCCCGAATCTTATCTTGACCGGTATCCTTCCGAACTGTCAGGCGGTCAGCAGCAGCGTATCGGTGTGGTCCGTGCACTTGCAGCAGAACAGAATATCATCTTGATGGATGAACCGTTCGGCGCACTCGACCCGATTACACGCGATACACTCCAGGACCTTGTTAAAGAGCTGCAGCAGAAGCTGAACAAGACTTTTATCTTCGTTACGCACGATATGGATGAAGCGATCAAGCTGGCAGATAAGATCTGCATCATGTCTGAAGGCAAGGTGCTGCAGTTTGATACACCCGACAATATACTGAGTGCACCTGCCAATGATTTCGTCAGAGATTTCATCGGCGAAAACAGACTGCTCCAGGACAGGCCGAATATACGGACAGTAAAAGAAGTGATGAAAACACCGATTACGGTCAATGTCGACGAATCATTGAATAATGCGGTGAAAATTATGCGTGAAAAGCGCATCGATACCATCTTCGTGACTAACAATGAGCAGAAGCTTCTCGGCTATCTGGACATCGAAGATATCCAGGAAGGCGTACGCAAAAACACAGAACTGATCGACATCATGGAACGGGATGTTTATAAAGTGGCACTGGATACGAAACTCCAGGACTCCATAAGGACCATCCTGAAGAGAAATGTACGCCACATACCGGTTGTAGATGAGAACAACATACTTAAAGGCCTGATTACACGTTCCAATCTGGTTGATATCGTCTATGAATCCATATGGGGAGAAGATGAAGTCCCGGCTGGAGCTGATAGCCGATGATTGATTTCATAACAGAAAACAGAGCTGAACTGCTCGAAAAGACGATGGAACATTTCTTCATTTCAATTGTTGCACTGTCAATCGGCATATTGATTGCAGTACCGCTCGGCATATTGATTGCGAAAAACAAAAGATTTTCAGGCATCATTCTGACGACGGCAGGCGTACTCCAGACAATACCGACACTTGCCCTGCTGGCGTTGATGATTCCGTTGTTTGGCATCGGAAAGACACCTGCCATCATTGCGCTTGCAGCCTACATTCTCCTGCCGATGCTTAACAACACCATCATCGGTGTTCAGAGTATTTCAGGAGATGTAAAGGAAGCTGCGAAAAGTATGGGTATGACCAACTTACAGCTGATGCGTTCAGTCGATTTCCCGCTTGCCCTGCCTTACATTATGTCAGGTGTGCGTCTGTCCAGCGTTTACGTCATCAGCTGGGCGACACTTGCGAGCTACATCGGCGCAGGCGGACTGGGAGACTTTGTGTTCCAGGGACTGAACCTGTATGAGCCGATGATGATCATCGTTGCAGCGGTACTTGTGACGACCATCGCACTTCTCACCGACTTAATATTGTCTTTTGTAGAAAAATGGTCAGTACCTAAAGGACTGAAAGTATCCAGATAAAAGGAAGGAGTTTTAACTTACTATGAAACAATTTAGAAAAATGTTCATCGTGATGCTGACTTCTCTATTGGTGTTATCTGGATGCAGTCTGCCGGGTCTCGGCGGCGGTTCAGATGATCCGATAAGAATTACATCACTTGATACAAGTGAATCACAGATTATGGCTCACCTTGTCAGACTGATGATAGAACATGATAGTGACGGTGAATTGAATCCGACAATCATAAATAATCTTGGTGCATCAACATTACAGCATCAGGCAGTACTGAATGGCGATGCCAATATGTCGGCAGTCAGATATTCCGGTACAGAAATGACCGGTCCGCTTGAACAGGAACCGATTACAGATCCTGAACTGGCAATGCAGACTGCCAAAGATATTTTCTCAGATACATTCGATCAGGTTTACTTTGACTCATACGGCTTTGATAACTCATATGCATTCATGGTGACGAGTGAAACTGCAGAAGAATATGACCTTGAAACTACCTCAGATCTTGAAGAATATCAGGATGAATTCGGATTTGGCGTGGATACTACCTGGCTGCAGCGTCCAGGTGATGGTTATGAAGGCTTTACAGAGCACTATGGTTTTTCATTCAGCAGTATCAGCCCGATGCAGATAGGCCTTGTATATGATGCTCTCGACAATGGCAACCTTGAAGTTGCCCTCGGTTACACATCAGACGGACGGATTGCCGCTTATGATCTATTTGTACTGGAAGATGATCTGCAGTTCTTCCCGCCGTATGATGCCGCACCGCTTGCTACAAAAGAATTGCTGGATGAGTACCCGGAACTGGCGGATACGATGGACAAGCTTGATGGAATCATCACGACGGATATGATGCAGCAGCTGAACTATGAAGCGGACGGCGAAGGTAAAGAACCTGCTGTCGTCGCTCAAGAATTTTTGGAAGAGAATAACTACTTTGAAGAGACAGAAAGCGAGGATCAGTCATGACTGGAAATATTATCACAGACTTTTTTAATTACTTTATAGTAAATGGCGGCTACATTTTTGAACTGTTTTTCAACCACCTGTTGATGTCGGTCTACGGTGTTATTTTCGCTTCTGCAGTCGGTATTCCGATCGGTATACTGATTGCACGTTTTTCCAAATTATCAGGCTTGATCATCACACTGACGAATATCATCCAGACGATTCCGGTCATTGCGATGCTCGCCATCATGATGCTTGTCATGGGTCTCGGCAATACGACAGTCGTCGTGACTGTGTTCTTTTATGCACTGCTGCCGATCATTAAAAATACTTATACAGGGATTTCAAATGTCGATTCCAGCATTAAAGATGCCGGTAAAAGTATGGGGATGACACGTAACCAAGTATTGACGATGATAGAACTGCCACTGGCATTATCTGTAATTATCGGCGGACTCAGAATCGCGCTCGTTGTCGCCATCGGCGTTGTCGCAGTCGGTTCGTTCATCGGCGCCACCACCCTTTCAGATATAATCATTCGTGGAACCAACGCTTCAGAAGGCACGGTCTTCATACTGGCCGGTGCGGTACCGATCGCAATCATCGCAGTGCTGGTCGATATCGGTCTCAGACTTCTTGAAAGAAGACTCGACCCGACAAGAAGGAAAAAAGCTGAAAGTGAAACAAACCCGCGCGTTCAGACCATCAATTAGAATAAAAATCTGCAGGCCCAAAAAGTTGGGAGCTGCAGATTTTTTTATCTATTCACAAGCATGGTTGTCCTTATCCCTATCCATTTTCGGCTGGTAGGCAGGATGATCCGACGACACCCCGTCAGGGAATACCTCCTTAAGATCTGTACAGTTCTGAAAGTTGTAGGATGCATTTGCTCCGGCGTCAGACCCGGTTGAAGCATTATTTGATGGAGAATCCGAGGCAGGTTCTGAAATGGCATCCGCTTCTTCCTCATAATTGAAGCCCTCTCCGTCTTCATTGACATATCCAGGGATTGACCAGACCCCCAGCTGATTATCTTTCGCATATTGTTCAGCAGCTCTGAATTCTTCCAGGTAGCGCTGCTGCTCATAAATATAACCAACCCTCGCCAGCCCCTCTTCAAGCAGGACTTCATGGACACTGACATCATCTGCATACAGGTAAACAAGCTCCCTCATATAATGATCCTGTTTTTCTCCATCATCATACTCAATATATAACTTATTGGCATTATTCAACAGTTCAGTCAGCCTCGCTGATGCTTCCTGGCCGTATGGCTGGACCGGCTCTGTGGGATGTACAGTTTCAGGTGTATCTATGAGCAGTAATCTCAAGTTTAGATTATTACCATGTTCATCAATAACATGCACCGTATCACCGTCAACAACACGGTACAGCTGTACAGGAATGAGCCCATCTTTAACAGGTACTTTTTCATCAGCTTCTTCGGCCTCTTCTGCAGCTTTTTCTTCTGCAGCCTTCTTCTCAACTTCGGCCTCTTCCGCAGCTTTTTCTTCTTCGGCTTTCTTCTCAGCTTTGGCCTCTTCTGCAGCTTTTTCTTCTTCGGCCTTTTTCTCAGCTTGGGCCTCTTCCGCAGCTTTTTCTTTTTCGGCCTTCTTCTCAGCTTCGGCCTCTTCCGCAGATTCATCTTCCTCAGTAACTTCATCAATCGAGGCCTCAACGAGTGCTGCACCTGTATTATCTTCAACTTTTTCTGTGTCAGCAGAAGTTCCGATGAATACGAGTGACAGTACCAGCATTCCGATTGTAATTCCTGTTGTCAGATTAAACTTTCCTCTTTCGTTGTACTTATTTTTATATGTTTTATTAAATAATAGTGATAGTACGAGTCCGGCTGTGGATAATAAAAATACAACTATAAAAATATCCGACAGAGTGACACTGCTGCTTACAGCGGCATAAATCAACATGAGAATCAAAGTCATAGATGTACTAAGTATTGCACCTCTCCATAGTCCCTTTTGAGACTTGCTATTCACACTTCTGGTATAAAGTGCACTCAAGTATAATCCAAAACTGGACAATAGACCGACGATTATGATTGGTATAAAAATGAAACCCAAATCTATCCACTCCCTGAAATATGTTACATATATAGTATACGACAATTTTTTAGAATATTTATACACAATATGTAAGATTAATGACAAAATCACATATTTTATGCATATAATTAGTATTTTAATAAGTATATTGACAATAAACTCTCTTTTTTATATGCCTTATACATACAAATGAGTTTTAAAGCACTGCCCAGGGGAACAGGACAAGTAAGTATCATTTCGAAAGGAGTATATTTTCATGAGTATTAAAGCTCTTTATTTGAACACTTCTCTAAAAACCGGTGAGGAAGCATCTAACACCGAAGCACTGATGCAGAAATCGATGGATATTCTTAAAAACGAAGGTGTTGAAACTGAACTGCTGAGAATCGCAGATTATAATATCACCCCGGGCATGAGTCCCGATATGGGCAATGGTGATGAATGGCCACAGATTTTCAGCAAGATAATTGACTCGGACATCGTTGTGATTGGTACACCGATCTGGAACGGGCATAAGAGCAGTCTGGCAACAATCGTCATGGAGCGGATTTATGCACAGAGCTCGGAAACTTCAGATAATGGACAATCCAAATATTATAACAAAGTGTTTGGTACAGTGGTGACAGGCAATGAAGATGGCGCGAAAGAAGCAGGCGGTTCTATCCTTTCACGTATGGCTAACCTCGGCTTTACCATTCCTCCCAACACGAATGCTTACTGGATCGGTGAAGCTGGTCCCGGTCCGTCTTATATAGAAGCAGGCCAGGAGAATGATTTTACTAAAAACCAGATACGGATGATGAGTTATAACCTGATTCACTTTGCCCGGCTGTTTAAAGAGAATCCCATTCCTGCCGAAGGCAATCTTCTTGAGTAAAATTCATCGTAAACTGAATGAAGAAGCATTATATTGACTTTAAAAAATAATCACAATAAATTTTCCAATCACCGGGGTTTCAGCAACGTATTCAAACCCGGCAAACTTATTATAGAAGAAGTTGCCCTCCACTTCTGATCTTTTGTATAGAGAATAAAATATACTTTTAACACCCACTACAGCGGGTATAGTATCACTACATCTATTAAATGGAGGATTTTGATATGAATATTAAGAAATATCTACTTGCCGGCGGTCTCGCTTCAATACTTGTTTTAGGCGGCTGCGGGGGCGATGAGGAAAGCGCAGATGATGCAGGCGGCGAAGGCGCCGGTGATACAGAAGAAACCAGCGGCGTTGAAGATGAAGAATCTTCCGAAAGTGCCGGAGATGCTGTTGAAGACTCCGGTGAAAGTCTGGACGACGGTGAAGTACCAGAAGAGCAGGAAGACTCAGAGGAGTGATATATTTTGATATCGAAGATAAATATTACCGCTTTCTAATATAGAACTGTTATGGAGATGATTATCTTCATAACAGTTCTTTTTATTTATTTAAAAATATTTCTTTACTTATTACATTTATGCTGTATACTATAATTACAATCTAATTAATTAGTTCGAATAATATTAACAGTTCGTACTGTATAAACAGTTCGTCTGCAGAGGAGAATGCCGCATGTCTAAAAATGAAAACAAACCACTGAAAATTTCAGTAGATCAAGCAAAATTACTAGGAAGCGCACTTAGAATAAAAATCCTCGCAACGATTGAAAATGACGCGAAAACTTCCAAACAGGTTGCCGTTGAAATCAATGAGTCACCCGGCAATGTCCACTATCACATGAAGAAGCTGTATGAAGGGGACCTGATAGAACTGGTGGAAGAAAAACAGGTCGGCGGCGTCGTCGAAAAATATTACTTGGCAAGAGCAACGACATTCAGCAGTGATCATGAAGTATATCCGGAACTTCAGGCTGGTTCCAAAGCTGAATCAAAAGGTTCTCTCAGTGCAGCGCTTTTGCTTAAGGAAGAAGACCAGCAGGAATTACTGGATGAGTTCCGTGATCTGATTGCCAAATGGGTTAAAAAGACGAATGATAAAGATGTTCAGGATGTTGAAGAGTTTGTCATAGGGGTCAAACTTTTCCAAAGAGACACGAACTCTAAGTAATCAAAATCTACTTTTAAAGTAGAAAAACGGGGGTAATTTTATGTTATTGAACAAAGACGTGCCCTATGCTGAAAAGTTGAATTTCGTTATTTATCTTGTCAGCCGGCTGATGACGAACTTGGGGAATATGGTCTATATGTTCGCAGTTTCATACTCTATTCTATATACCACCGGCTCCGCTTTTTACTTTTCAATCAACCTGGCATTGATGACACTGGTGTCCCTTCTGCTCCTCCCCTTCTCCGGATGGCTGAGCGATGTATGGAATAAGAGGACTTTGATCATTTCCGGAGAGATAATGATGACTTTTATCATCGGGGGACTGCTGGTCTACTCATATCTCTACGGCTTCAATCTTATTGCCGTCTATATCACGACAGTTTTGGCTTCTTTCATCAATCCGTTCATATCCAATGCCTATCAGGCAGTGATGACTGAAATGTTCCACGCCGACAGAATCCAGAAGGTCATGGGCTACACGTCTTCGATCATGTCTTCAGCGGTCATTCTCGGTCCTGCATTTGGGGGCGTCCTTTTCGGATTGTTCGACTTCTATGTCATGATTCTGGTGTTCTTCATCGCCTATTTCATTTCTGCGGTTCTTGATTTTTTCGTCAAATTTAAATTGTATTATGATGAGGCCAATTATGTTTCAGAGGAAGATATCGGAGAAGAAGTATTATCCAAAGCTGATAAATTCAAAAAAGATATTTCAAAAGGTTTCGTGTATATTTGGAAATCCAGCATATTGAAAAGGGTATTCATCATGGCTGCCGTCATTAATTTCTTTACTGCACTACTCGCCATCTATCCTGAAAAAGTGATGATTGTAGAACTCGGTTTCAACCCGGAAGCTGTCGGCGTAATCAATGCATTTGACGGAGTCGGTGCACTCGTTGCAGGTGCTGTCCTCGGTTCGATAAAGCAGATAAATAGTCCGATCAGAGTAATGAAAACCGGCCTGCTTCTTTTAACCGTAATGTTCTTACTTTTCCTGCTGCCGATCTATGTCACTATGCCGCAGCTTGGGATAATGATATTTTTTGCAGCGATAGGATTCATCATTGCCGTTCTTGTACAGGTGATCAATGTACCTTTCTTCACTTATATGCAGGTCATTACACCACAGAACATTAAGGGCCGGGTGTTTTCGGTCGTGAGTATTTTTGCGATGAGCATCCAGCCTGTCGGGACTTTATTATACGGGGTATTATATGATTTCGTTCCTTACTGGATCATACATGTTGTCAGCTTTCTGCTATTACTTTTAGCCATCACCGCCGCATTGAAAGAAGATATTATTGAAGGGGCAAGAAAGCAGTTTACCGCTAAGACGGCTGAGATGGAAAATGAGAAGGAGCTATCAAAAGTTGATTCTATGGCAGTTGAGAGCTATAGTGATTAAATAAAAATCCCGATGTGATTTAAAAAATTCACATCGGGATTTTTGTATAAAGCCGACAGCGAGAATCATTTTAATAATGCAATAGACTACAATGCGCAATATTATAATGTTTATATAATTTCACATACACAATAAAACATATTAAAGCACACTAGAAAGTCACGTAATGGTCACGTATAATTAAAATTAACAATATTTAGGAGAGTTTACAAATGGCTGAATTATTTGGACTACTGTTTTTTGCCCTTGCCGTACTGCTGTTTTTCGGACTGGTCATATCACTTATCATTTTAATCGTTATGGCCGCTCGAAAGAAACCTGTTAAAAATGCCGGAATCATGTCAGGTGTATTGGGCGGGAGTTTTATCTTTGTCGTCGTACTGATGTTTGTCGCCTTAGCCAATGTGGAGGATACGGTCCCACAGACGTCAAGCTACCCTACAAGCAGCTCGGATGCACAGCAGACTGAAGAAGTCATAGAGGAAGATAAACCTGAAAACGAAGATGAAATTGAGACAGATTTAGCCACCGAAGAAAGCGATGATTCTCATTTAACAAATGATGGAAGCGATCCAACAGACTTTTCAGAGTACAATGCGGATGTGGACATGACAGATATCGAACGCAACCCTGCAGAATATACTGATGAATGGATTGCATTTGAAGGTAGAATCATACAGGTGATAGAAGATGACGTGATGACTGCTTACAGAATTGCGGTGAATGATGATATTGATAGAGTGGTTTATGTGGAAACTTTAGGAGCTAGCTTAGAGGAAAGATTGCTGGAAGATGACCATGTGGAAGTATACGGCTCATTTTATGATTTAGTGACCTATGAGACGGTTATCGGGAATACGCAAACAATACCTGCGTTTAATGCACATGGGGAGAGGATTATATTGCAAGAAACAACCGAGTAAACAAAAAAAGCCCGGGTTTCCAATCCAAATTAAAAAACCACCCACGTCGAATGGATGGCTTTATAAGGTTCTTTTAAGCCGACAGCGAGAATCGAACTCGCATTTCAGCCTTACCATGGCTGCGTTCTGCCATTAAACTATGTCGGCACATAAAAATAAGTATTTCAGAACATACTTTTTAATTATAGCAGATTACTTTCAAATCTTAAAGCCCCGCCGGATAATATCTTTACCCCGGCGGAAAGATTATACTTAACTGTCTATCAATTTCTTATCCACCCTGCCGTGCAGGAAGTGGTATAACACCATTCCTACGAGGATGACGACAACCAGCAGCAGATACATGCCTCTGTATCCGGACACTGGTATTAAATATCCCAGCAACAACGGCCCGAGACCCAGACCCAAATCAAGCGCAATAAAATAAGTAGAGTTCGCAAGACCCATATTTTCACGCGGTGTCATCTTAATCGCCAATGCCTGTATAATGGATTGAATGTTACCATAACCCAGTCCCAGTAAAGTTGCTGCGATTAATAGAACAGCGCCGACGTATGCCTGGCTGATGACGATCATTCCGAGCGCAAATAAAATTATTGCCGGATATATGACGACATTCGCTCCCTTTTTATCCATTAGTGGTCCGGTGATCGGGCGGGATAAGAGCACAGTGACCCCGTATACTAAAAAGAACAGGCTGCCCGCTTCAATCAGATTGATTTCCTGTGCATATCCGGTAACAAAGGATAATATGCTCGAATAGGCAAATGCCATCACAAACATGACCACTGATATCGGCAATGCGCGTTTTTCATAGTAGTCGGAAAAACTGAAAGGTGCATTTTTCTGTTTTACCGGTTTATTCACATTCGGCGGTCTCAATGTGAGACTCAGCAGTAAACTGATTGCCGACATGACCAGTGAGAATACAAAAACACTTGTAAAGCCGACATTCGTTATCAGCATCACACCGATCAACGGTCCTATCGCAGTCGCCATGACAACAGACATGCTGAAATAACCGATGCCTTCACCACTGCGGCTTTGGGGAATTACCTGAGCCACAATCGTACCGGTGGCAGTCGTTGCCACTCCTATCATGATGCCGTGCAGAAAACGCACGAGAATCAGGCCATAAAGCCCGAGCGGCAGAAAATATAAGGACGTGACTATTAAAACCAACACCGCTCCGACCATCAGCATCTTCTTGCCACCCGTATAGGCGACCTGCTTACCTGCATATATCCTCCCCACCAGTGCACCGATGACGAATATGCTTGCGACAAATCCTGCCATACTCATCGAAGCATCATACTCATTCATCGCATAGACCGCCATCGTCACAAGCAATAAATACATGGATAACGTCAAAGCCAAATTCACGATAGATGTGCTGATAAAATCCCTGGTCCAAAGTTTCTCTTTATAGTTACTATTACTCAATTTATCATTATCTTCCTTTATATTCTTTTATTCTGCGGGAGATTTTCTGCATCAGTTCTGTCAGTTCTTCAATTTCTTCCGACTTTATTTCCTGCAGTGCATACTCATAAAATATATCCGTTTTGTCCCTGACTTTCTCATAGACCTGCCGGCCCTCTTCAGTAATATCTATAATACGCACCCGCCTGTCTTCACCCGGCGTGCTCATTAGAAATCCCCGGTCAATCAACTTCATGACCATACGGGTGATCGTCGGTTTTTCCACGCTGTTATATTCTGCAATTTGGCTGATTGTGTGGGGGCCGAAATTTTTTAAATACACCATTATACGCCACTGTGAACTGTACAGATTGAATTCCGATAATAACAGATCCATATTCGTAACATACGGACGGTATGTACCCGAAAGTTCAAAGAATAACCTGCGCTTATCCTCCATATTACTCAACTGATTCACCCCAATATAATTAGTTACCCTAAGTAATTATATTATGAGATTTATAGTTTGTCCAGTCTGCCATTCGGAATCCGGGTGAACTTAAAACCCCGTCAAACTTTCGACGGGGTTAATCCAATTAAATCTGTACATTTATCTTACATATTCAAATATGCCTGCTGCACCCATACCGACACCGATACACATGGTTACCATGCCGTATTTTGAATCCGGTCTCCGCTTCATTTCTGAAAGCAGTCTTGCTGTCAGCATTGCACCCGAAGCACCAAGTGGGTGTCCCAGTGATATTGCACCGCCGTTCACATTCGTTTTCTCGGCGTCCAGCCCTGCTTTTCTGATTGATGCGACTGTCTGTGAGGCAAATGCTTCATTCAGTTCGACAAGATCCATGTCATCTACTGTCAGACCGGATTGCTCGAGCACTTCCGGTATCGCATATGCCGGTCCGATTCCCATAATCTTCGGATCGACACCGACTGCTTTAAATCCGACGAAACGTGCGATTGGTGTGACACCGAGTTCCTTTACTTTATCCCCTGACATCACGACAACAAATCCTGCCCCGTCTGTCAATGGCGCCGAAGTTCCTGCGGTGACCGTCCCGTCTGCTTTGAACACAGTTCTCAATTTGCTTAAACCTTCCATGGTTGTATCCGGACGGATGTGTTCATCCGTCTTAAATTCATTTTTAGTGACAACCGGTCCCTCTTCATTATAGGTTACTTTATTGACATCCACCGGTATGATTTCATCTTCAAATCTGCCCGCGTCAAGCGCCGCCTTTGCACGCTGGTGGCTCTGCACCGCATATGCATCCTGATCTTCTCTCGATACTTCAAATTCTTCAGCAACCATTTCAGCTGTCAGCCCCATCGGATATGACACGCCTGAGTCTGCATCCTGCAGTATTGGGCTGTTCGTCGGTTCATTGCCCCCCATCGGTACGGCACTCATCAATTCCACGCCGCCGGCAACCAGCACGTCCGCCTGCTCTGCCTTGATTTGATTTGCAGCGAGTGCGATCGTCTGAAGTCCCGATGAACAGTAACGGTTCACCGTCTGTCCGGGCACATCATTCGGCATGCCTGCCAAAAGTGCGATTGATCGTGCAATATTCTGCCCTTGCAATCCTTCTGGAAATGAGTTCCCGACGATGACATCTTCGACCATATCCGGATTGAATTTGCCATCGACCCGGTTTAATACACCTTTCAGAACTTGCGCAGCCACCTCATCCGGTCTGTCGTGGAACATCGCACCGCCTTTTGCCCGTCCGGCAGCGGAACGTCCGTAAGCTACTATATATGCATCCTGCATTTAACTTCATCCTTTCTCTGTTCATACATTTGATTAATTACGGAGCGGTTTACCCGTTTCAAGCATGTAACTGATACGTTCATATGTTTTTTCAGTTTGGAGAAGTTCCAGGAATCTCTCCCTTTCCAATTTCTGCAAATATCTCTGATTGACATATGTGTTACGCGGCAGATTCCCGCCCGATAATACTTCTGCAATTTTCAATGTAATATCGTAATCATGATCGCTGATGAAGTTACCGAGACGCTGAGCATCGAGCATTCCCTGTGCCAGTGCTTTAAAGTCACTGCCGAGGGCGATGTACTGTCCTTTCGGTTTTGGAATATAATTCATCTCCGATTCAAGACGCGCTTTATTTAACGCAGCTTCCACCCGCTTCTCCATATTCAGAATGATTGAATCGGTATCACGTAAATATCCGTATCTTTTTGCTTCATATGCATTCGTCGACACTTTTGCCATACCGATATTCGTCAGCACTTCTGTCATGGACTGCTGTTTATCATCATGTTTATGAGTCGTATTTAATATACGGTCCGACATTTCAGCAAGACCGCCGCCGCTTGGCAAGAGACCGACACCCGCTTCGACCATACCGATATACGTTTCACTTGCTGCCACAACAAATGGAGAGTGAAGCACTAATTCGCATCCGCCGCCGAGCGCTTTGCCCTGTACAGCGGTAACAACCGGTTTCAATGAATATTTCATCCGGTTGAAACTTTCATGCAGCTGATCGATTGCCGGACCGACCAGTTCATCCACTTTCTTCATTTCATGTGCTTTTTTCATCATATACAGGTTGGCGCCGACGCTGAAATTTCTTCCGTCAGTATACAGAACCATGCTTGAATAATTTTCATTTTCAAGTAGATCGACAGCTTCGATCAAATCTTTTGCAAAGCCGTCGGAAATAATATTATTCTGACTCTGCAGTTTTAAAAGCAGCTGGTCTCTATTCGCAACCGATAAATTTGAATCCTCACGGTTCCAGATTTCACTGTCGATGAATTCATGTACAGGTGTCACACGTTCCAATGACTCATCTGTTTCGTAAAAAGATCCGCTGCGCTTTTCTATCCATTCCGGCAGTTCACCGAGTTCTTCTTTCATACGTTCTTTAACCCGTTCGAAGCCCATCAGATCCCACAGTTGAAATGGTCCTTTTTTCCAGTTGAATCCCCAGACGACCGCACGGTCTATATCTTTATAGTCCGCTGCCGCCTTTGGTACATTCAACGCTGAGTAATAAAAATTGTTCCTCAGTGTTTCCCACATGAACAACCCGGCTTTATCATCCGCATTAAAAATGGTATCCATATTCGCTTTTAAATCTCTGGTGAATTTACCGAGGATTTCAAATGACGGCTGTGACTGCTCGACATATTCATCAGTTTCTGGGTCAAAGACAAGAATTGATTTTTTCTCTTTTTTATAAAATCCCTGTTTCGTTTTTCTGCCTAGAGCACCGTTTTCCATCAATTTTTCAGCAAGCACTGTATCATGGAAAAATTCTTTTTCCCCAGGCACCTGCTGCAGCCCTTTTGTGACTGTTACTGCAATATCCAGACCGACTAAATCGACCAGGCCGTAAGTCCCGAGGCTCGGCCGGCCGATACTGCGACCTGTCAATGCATCGGTGTCAGTAATCGACAGTCCCGCTTCTTCCGCTCTGTACATCACGTCATTCATCGTCTGGGTGCCGACACGGTTTGCTACAAATCCGGGTACATCATTCGCTACGACGACCCCTTTTCCAAGCTTATCTTCAGCGAAACTCTGAGCTCTCTTTAACGACTGTTCTGCAGTATCTTTAAGCGGAATGATCTCAACCAGCTTCATAATGCGCGGCGGGTTGAAGAAGTGCATTCCAAAAAACCTCTGACGTTCTTCATCGCTGAACACTTCAGCGATATATTCGATTGGAATACCTGACGTGTTTGTCGCAAATAATGCATCTTCTTTTGCGACTGCCTTTACCTTATTCCACACATCGTGCTTAATTTCCAGTTCTTCTTTAACCGCTTCTATATAAATATCTGCATCGTCCTGGTCCTTCAGATCCTCATCGAAATTGCCGTAAGTCAAATTCGGTGCAAATTCCAGGTCGAACAGCTGGGGCTTCTTTTTATCTGTGATTATTTCGTAAGATTTTCTTGAAACCTTATTCGGATCTTTTTCATCTATTGCCATATCAAGTAATTTCACTTTTAAACCCGCATTGACGAGCAGGGCAGCAATTTGACTGCCCATCACTCCTCCACCCAACACGGTTGCTTTTCTTATCGTCATGAAGAACCCTCCATATTATTTTATCTGTCATTTTGAATGCTTACCGGCTTAAAGGAATGCTGAATCGCCTGTTAATGCACGTCCGATAACGAGCGCATTGATTTCATGCGTCCCTTCGTAAGTGTAGACTGCTTCAGCATCGGAGAAGAATCTTGCAATATCGTACTCGGCAAGAATGCCGTTTCCTCCGGTAATTCCGCGTCCCATTGATACGGACTCACGCAGTCTGAGAGCATTCATCATCTTGGCTGTCGATGTTGCGACTTCGTCATACTCGCCGTTCTCCTGCATGCGTGCAAGCTGTGCAGATAATGTCATCGCATGAGACAGATTCCCCTGCATCATCGCAAGTTTTTCCTGGATCAGCTGATACTTGCTGATTTCTTTGCCGAACTGTTTACGCTGTGTCACATAATCGAGCGTTGCACGGAGTGCGCCCGCCATAGCACCTGTAGCCATGTATGCAACACCCGCTCTTGTAGAATAAAGTATTTTGGCAATATCTTTGAAGCTGTTGATGTTCTGCAGACGGTCTTCTTCATTTACGACTACATTATTTAAATGGATATTCGTATTCGGAATGATTCTGAGTGCAATTTTGTTTTCGATAATATCTATATCGACGCCGTCCTGTTCCGGACGGATGATGAAGCCTTTGGGCTTGCCCGTGTCTACATCTACTGCAAACAACGGGATGACATCTGAGACATTTGCACCGCCGATCCATTTTTTAGCCCCATTTATAATCCAGCTGTCGCCTTCGCGTTTAGCGGTTGTTTCAAGTCCGCCCGCTACGTCCGATCCGTGCTCCGGCTCAGTCAGTGCAAAACACGTTCTCAGTTCATGCGACTGAAGTTTTGGTATATAGTGTGCGACCTGCTCTTTAGAACCGCCGAATAGAAATGCATTATGTCCAAGACCCTGGTGTACGCCGAGCACTGTAACCAACGACACATCGAATCGTGCAACAGTATAGGACATGAAGAACTGGAACAGCTGACTCGGTGTTTTAGCACCTTCACGCCCTTTAAACAGCAATGGATTCCTGAAATAATTCAGCTTGCCCATATCATCAAAAAAGTCTTCGGGCACTGTTGCATTTACCCAGTGATCATTGATGGAATCACGGTACTTTGTCTCAAGCAGGTCATCCAGCTGTTTTAAAAATTCAACTTCCCCTTCAGTTAATTCTTTTGATACATTCAATAAATCTTCTGGATATAATTCTTTCAATACTTTATCTTTTTCAGTCATAATGTCCCCTCCGCATTTATGATAACGCTTTCAAATAACCTTAAAAATTTTATTGATTCACTTCTTTTTCCTTGGCTTTTTCATTCATCAATTTCTGAATTTCCAATCTGTCCGGCTTAGCAGTAGAGTTTAATGGAATATCTGACATTTTCAGATAAAGTCTTGGTATTTTATATCCAGCAACCCTTTCTCTTATATGTGCATCCAGAATCTCTTCAAAGTTTTCTGTTTCTTCAGCCAGAACAATTGCAGCAGATACAGACTCCCCGTACTCAGGATTGTCGTAACCGACTACAATTGCCGATCTGACAATCGGATGTTCTGAAAGTGCAGCTTCAACTTCTGAAGGCAGGACGTTTTCACCGCCGGTAATGATCAATTCTTTCTTACGGTTGACGATATAGATATCCCCGTCTTCATCTTTTCTTGCAAGGTCGCCAGTCAGGAAATAACCGTCGGTAAACGATTCAGCCGTTTCTTTTGGCTTATTCCAATATCCCGGTGTGACATTTTTCCCTTTAACCGCAAGTTCGCCGATTTCTCCGTCTTTCGTTTCACTGCCGTCATCATCAAACAGTTTCATATCCATGTACATGATCGGTTTCCCAATAGCCATCGGTTTAACTTTCGAATTATGCGGTGTATTCACCATGGCAAGCGGCGCTTCCGTCAGACCGTAGCCGTTAATAAGCGTCAGACCCATACTTTCAAATTTCTTCTGTACTGCTGGCAGCGGTGACGATCCACCCTGGATCAAGTACTCGATGTTCTCAAAGTTTGCAGGGTTGAAGTTTTCTGCAGCAAGCATGCCGTAATACATCGTCGGTATCATGATCAAATAATCCGGTTTGTATTTGGCCATCAGGTCATTGAGTTCTGCCCCATCAAAATACCGGTGCAGTACAAGTGTGCCGCCTGCCATGATTATAGGCAATGCAGTATCATTCAAGCCGAGCACATGAAACATCGGTGTCGATATGATCGAGATTTGTTTCGAGTTCGTTTTATATGTCAGAGCCGCATTGATAACGTTCGATACGTAAGATTCGTAGGTGAACATGACCCCTTTAGGCAGTCCCGTCGTACCGCTCGTATACATCAGAGATGCCAGCTCATCACTTTCAACATCTACAGTTTCAAACGGTCGATGGTTTTTCGGGTTGCATATTTCATCATATTCCTCTGAATCGATATCCATATGCAGCAGTTCTTCAGGTGTGCCAGTCAGACTTTCTTTATGTCTTAAAGAATAAAAAATCATCTTAACTCCGGAATCTGCAATGATACTTTGAATTTCTTTCGGTTTCAGACGCCAGTTGATCGGTAAAAATACAACACCCATCTTGAATGATGCAAACAGTAAGTCGAATATCGCTACATCATTCGGTGCAAAAATCCCGACGACATCACCGCGTTTGATTCCCTGGTCTTTAATGTGATTCGCCAGGTTTTCCGCACGTATATTCATATCCTGATATGACCACTCCGTCCCCTTCTGAGGGTCGATGACCGCTGCTTTCACTTCGTCATAATCCGATCTTGTTTTAATCCAATCATAATTCATTTAAATCTTCCCCTTTGTCATTAATTATTCTTTTATCGATTGTGCAAGTTTCCCCCATGTTTCATGAAAAATTCCTTCGTCGATGACTTTCAATTCTTTGGAAATTGCCGGCTTGAAATCCATCTGCAACAGCACATCACGTTCCAAATCAAGACCTGGTGCGATTTCAATCAGCTCCAAACCATCCTCAGCCAGCTGGAACACTGCCCGTTCTGTGACATAATATACTCGCTGTCCAAGCTCTTTTGAATAAGCTGCATTAAAATCCAGACTTTTAACATGATCTACAAATTTCTTCGAAAATCCCTCTTCTTCAATGTACAGTTCATTATTTTCACAGGCCGATTTCGCCCCCACGACCATCGTCCCTGAAAATATCAATGTTTTAATCGTCTGGCTGAGGTCTATAAATCCGCCGTTGCCATTCATTCTGTTTCCGAATTTTGATACGTTGACATTGCCTGAACCGTCGATTTCAGCAAAGCTTAAGAATGCGACATCAAGCCCCCCATTGTAAATGAAATCCCAAGTCATATCATGACGCATTCTGGCATCGAGATTGTAGTTCATGCCAAAATGGTTACCGCTGCCGATCATACCGCCAAAAATACCGGTATCGATATTCAGTCTGACAAGATGGTCAGCAGCCTCTTCTCTTAACACATTACTCAGTTCATTATTGATGCCATAGCCGACGCTGACACCGTCCCCCTCCTTTAAAAACTGCGATGAACGTCTCAATATGATTTTCCGCGCGCTGAATGGGACAAGTCCCTCTTTCGGTTCAACTATTCTATGGTGACCGGATAAAGCGGGGTCATAATAGGTCTGTATTACCTGTTTATGATATTTGGGATTTTCATTTATGACCACATAATCGACAAGTTCACCGGGAATGAACACATCATTCGGATTAAACTTTCCACTTTCAATGATTTCTTTCACCTGCACGATGACTATGCCGTTATTTTTACGTGCTGCAGTGGCCGCGCTGAATCCTTCACCAAGATGAGACTCATGAGTCATAAAAATATTCCCCTTCTCATCCGCATAAGTTCCCCTTAACAGCGTCACATCAATTGCGGGAAAATTATAATGAAGATATTCCTCATCATTAATTTCAATTAAAGAAACCAGATCCTCCTCAGTAACATCGTTCATTTTGCCCCCTGAATATCTCGGATCCACAATCGTGTTCAATCCGATTTTAGAAATCATCCCCGGCGAAGAATATGCGTGATTCTTGTAATGCGTCGCAATAACGCCCTGAGGTAGAAAATAAGCTTCGATTTCATTATTTTTAATCGCATCAATCGTAAACGGTGATGCGATGATCAAACTAGCAATGATTCTTTTGACCATCCCCCTTGATATAAAAGAATCCAGATCGAAGCCGTCGTCAAAATCACTGATATCATTCGAAACGATAAAAGTGAGAGTATCAGTTTTCCCATCTTCATCATGCTGCTCAGCCAGATGCTTTAAAACTTCCATTGGCAGATTGCCGGTGGATAGAGCTGCCAGAGCGATGACGTCTCCACTTTTGACAATACCTTTCAATTCTTTGTAAGCAATAATCTTCATAATTCAATCTCCCGACTTTCGATATGAATTTTCAGAATATAAACACCCCTTTGTTTATTTTTCTATTTACAAGGATAAATGTACCACCACATGTTTTAAATGTAAACGATTTCATTTCAAATAATTCAGATTTTATAAAAATAAAATTTTATCCCTAATACTAGTAACAGGTACTAATTATTAGTGGTCAAACCACTGTTGTTGACGTCATATCAAGCCTTATGGTTAAATTTACCTTTTGAAATTTTTGAAAATTATGTTCATCTTAAAATGAAATAAAAAAATATTGACATTTCGTTCTAAAAATGTCCAAGTACATAAAAACCACCAGGCAATACCTGATGGTTTTAGATAATGATATTATTTTTCCTCTTTAGCTATGCCGTAATTTCATTCTTTTTCATGGTAGAAGCTAATTATACTCTTTAAATAGAACGATTTTTTAACATACGTATTATATTTCAAGCAACTAATTTATGCAGATTTACTTTTATTGTAAATTTATAATTCCAGTTTCGGTTCCCCAGAATCCCGATCGCACTTGTAGTTGCTTATCACTGCTATTCACTATATCTTGAGTTACATCAAAAACAATGTTTGCTGTACGTGATGGTCCAGGATTAATCTCTTCTAAAAATAGACCACTACCATCATCATTTGCATTTATCGACTCTGAACCATCTGGTTCAAATACTCTTTCACCGTAAATAATTTTAAAGAAATTACTATCAGTAGTTATAGCTTCATTTTGGTGGTTCACAACTGTAACATCCATAACAATATAAGTATCATTTGCTTCAGAAGCTATAAACTCAGAACCCACGCTATCTGATTGATACATTTCATTGATAGTGAATTCTACACCATCAACCTCTAATGGTTCACCAATTCCTACAATTTCATCAACTTCTTCTTCAACAATTTCCTCATCCTCAGAGGCAGATTCTACTTGTTCCTCGCTATCTGTTTCTTCTACCTCTTCTGTTTCTTAGGCTGGCTCTTCTGTAGTTTCCTCGGATTCTTCGGTATTTTTTCAGAAGCAGTTTTTACAGATTCATCTTCGGTGTCATTTGAATCTTCGTTGATAGCATAGCCCCACAAGCTCCAATTAGAATAATTACTCTAAAGATAATAAGTAGCCACTTGAGGTAGCCCCCCTCTTTTTTTCCGGAGTTTTGTTTCTGTTGTTCAAATTCTCTTCTTTCTTGATCAAACCCCCTTTTTTCCCCATCTAATTGCCTTCTTTCTTCTATTACATGGTTTACATAGCATTTGATAGTTCTCAGTCACTGTTCGACCATTGGAATACCAATGGTCAATGTGGTCCACTTCCATTTGCTTCATAATAAAAGTATCTCCACAGTTCGGGCATTTAACATTCTGTCGTTGATATGCTGCTGCACGTCCATAAGACCATCATAGTCATATGTATATATAAGTATGTCATAAATATCTCTTATTTCCAGACCGATAAGTTCATCCTCGCTCCTTCAAGCGAGTAGTTTTAAACCTGAGCCAAAAAGAATGAAAAATAAAATATATATAGGAGTGTTTTCATTATGCAGACTTTAGTTGTGTCAAAAATCAAATTGTATCAGGAAGCCCGGAAGAAGGATATTTTAGGTAAAGACCATTACAAGATGAATACCCCACATGCTTTTGCAGCGTTAGGTTGTCATTTCTTACGTGGAGATGTTAAAGAGTCACTGCTTGCGTTGCAGTCAATACTAAAAATGAGGTAGTCACGGTTTATACAGTGTTTACAGGTACGATTGACAGTATCGTTGTCAGCCCCCGTGATATTATGCAGTTTGCCTACTTAATAATGCAAGTTCGCTTGCACTTATCCATAACCACCCGAGTGGTACGTCGAGCCTAGTTCTGTGGACGTTAAATTTACAAATCGTACACAGATGGCCGGAGACATGCTTCAGGTTGAGTTACTGGACCATGTTGTTATCACTGACGATGACCACAGCAGTATTCGTTCTATGAACCTGAATTGTTCGAGCATAAAACAAATAAAGAATTCGAAGCATTTGTCGCAGATGAAAGAGGTGGTTACGATGAGTGATCCAATAGAAGAGATTAGAAATATTCTGGTATCTAAAAACTATGAAGTCGATGGTATCAGAGGAGTTGAGCGCGGAATGGTCACGTTTACTGAATGTGACCGTTCTTTTTATTTATTCGATCACTTTTCACATATAAAATTATTGGTTTTTAATCATGTTGACCTGGAATACACAAAGAAGTATATCCCGTTTGAGGTTGCCTTGAATTATATAAACGAGGTTATTAGTTAGATGACATTATTTTACTTATCTGATTATAATGATTGCGAAGTTGTGGTATCTTTATAAAGAATGAATAAAAATATGAAGTATGGAGGTTATATGAAAATGAAGAAGTTAAAACTTTTATTCTTACCCTTTGTTGTCGTTTTATTAATATTATCAGCATGTGGTAATGACGAACCGGAAGTGGAAAGTGGAAATGTAACCGAAGAAGAGTCTTCTGAAAACGAAGATGTTGTTCAAGAAGGAAAAGTAACCGAGGAGTCATCCGGAGATGAATTGTTCAAGGACAATGATTCTGGTCATGCACAAGTTGACGGTTGTGAAATAGGTAACGACGGCATCGAGGACACATTAAACTGCTCTGTCGATTTACCTGAAGAATACCAGGCACATGACAATGATATACGAGACGCAGATGAAAAATCTGCAGAAGTAGCTGGAGAGTTGTTCGATGAACTTAAAATGCTTCCAAACACAAAAGGACCTTCTAAAATGTACGTTGAGGAAGTATCAAACAACACTTTCGAAACATATATCACATTTGAGGTTGGAGAGAGTGGTATAGGTTTACAACATTATGATACATATAAAACAATTCTCGAAAACGCATTGAATAACTACGAGAAAACGATTCGATATGTCGTCAGAGCATACGATGAGAACTTTACTGATAACGCAAACGTTAAAACAGTGAGCTATTTATCAAAAGTCCCAGACGAAGTTGGGTCTGAAGAAATTGGTGTATACACTGCAAACGAAGCACACACTTGGGTTGTACTCCAGTTCAACCTGGAAGAGTGCGCACAGAACAACTGTACAGCAGAATCAACAGAGGAAATATATAAGTACACAAATTTCATGGATACTTCTGATTTTATGTATGAAGAACTTAACATCGAAGAATATGATGTCGACGAGTCATTATTCAAAGGTAACTTTTAAAACTTATATGTATAAGGGGAGCTTTAGCTTCTCTTTTTTTAACTGAATCCACCCCACTCATCTCCGACTGCGCCGATATATGAGTTTCATTCACGGACTGGCAAGATCCACCAGGCGTTGTTCTGGAAGTATTGAATCCAGATATGACCATCTTGTCTCAAGATATAGTCATACTTGATGCCGTGTTCGGGATAGACCCATCCACCTTCGGGTGATGACTGGAATGGTCCACCATTCGAGCCACTCGCTCTCGACATAATCCGGCCGCTTCCGACTGTAAACGTGCCTTCAGCAGATGCCCATTGTGTTCCGAACTCATTGGTCTGGATATCATTTGTAATTCTTGGTGTTCTTCCGAAACTCCCTGTAATCTTCAGAACTTGCCCAATAGAGATGGTATCATCTTTGACAACGGTATGTGTATTACCTGTCGCTGCTGACGGCGGTGTTATTGTTGGCTTGGATGGCGCTTTATTATCAACAGCTGACTCGGTACGACTCTGAGGATATATAGTCATTTGTTAGATAAGAAGAAAAACGAAGAAGATGAAAAAGTTGAAGCTTATCTGCACAGAAATGGCACAAAATAAAAAGAACCCTCCTAAACGTTGATTTAGAAGGTTTCTTAAAAATATGTAACGGACAGCTAGGGAACTTATATAATGTCTGTAAGCACTGATATAACAACGTTTTAAATAATATTTGTGCCATTTTTGTGCCACATAATTTTTATTATGTGGTATAATAAAGGTAGGCTTCCAGAATCAAACTAGGTGTGTTGGTTCACCTCTGCACACCGTGTTTATTCACTTTCATCTTCTTCAAAACTTTTAATTCTTCAACAGTCAGGTCGGGTACAAAACGTATACCCGGCTTTTTTTATGCCATTTTACTGCACACCTCATATAAAGCACAAAAACGCCCATAGTGACGATTTAAGCACTCAATGATTAATACCATTAGTTCATGCTTAATCGCCTTGCTACAGGCAACCTCACAAGCCATTTTCAAGTAACGGCTTTTCCAATCAGTGTAATTGTTCTATTTCGTTCATTATCGTTGGTGATGCTCTCAATATCGTAAATTTCGCCTTTAAACTTAATTTTGTGGTCATGTTTGACACCTTCCCGGTATCGGATGATGAACCTTGACGACAATTCATGACCGGACAGGCCAAGATTCTGTACCTCGCTGCCTTGCATCGTCTTTATATCCGCCCAGGGTTTGAATATGGTGACTTCTTCATCACCACCGTGGGCTTCCGGGCCGCTTGCTGGTATCAGTTTTATAATTTCGATTCGATTGTTGAAATGATATGCCATAGTATTACCTCCTTTTACATCGCTCTTAGAAATTCTTCAAAGTGATCATATAAGCCCACATAAGCATCTAACATGGAAGCTGTACCATCTATACGCTTTTTAGCAGATTGATTTTTAACGGGGACAATATTACCGTTCCTGTCCTCTTGTATGCCGGTATTCGTCAAACACCATTTTAATATCGGGTGATTGTTGTAATTAATCTTTTTGGCTTGTAGATCTGCGCCCATATTCCCCATTGGTAATGATAATGTTTTTGCGCCCTGGATGCACCTTTCCATCTTGAAGCCGTGCTGCTCCATCTCGTCCACCCAATAGCGTGCTGAATAATTATCATAATAGATCCACAATGGAGTAATATCATAATCGTTCATCATCTCGACAAACCAGGCGGTAATGTCGCTGTAGTTGATGGTGTTGCCGTTACATAACCTTAACAGTCCTTGTTCATGCCATTTATCATAGGGTATCTTGTCATGCTCTACACGTTCTTCAAAGCTATCCCGTGGCAGCCAGTACATCTGGTGGCAGTATCGCTTGTGGGTCTCCTTATCGACGAATAACAGCGTGGCACATGATAAGTCTGTCGTGATACTTAAATCCGCCCCACCAATGGCATAATGTCCCCTGAAGTCCTCTATATCAAAGGTTTCTTCATTGTTGATGTCATCGAACGTCAGCCAGGCACTGTGGACGGTATCACGGATGTTGAAATCTTTGGTAAGAAGTCCGGTCAATTCATTCGAGTTATTTTTAGCACGGGCAACCTTCCTTTCAAGGTCATTCACCTTTTTAGAGATGCCCAATGCTGGGTTGGCTTTCTGCCACTTCGTCGGGTCTGTCCATTCCTTCTTTTCATCGAGTTCATAAAGTATCGGCAGAAAATTATCATCAGTGAAGTTACCGTCCACCACATTGGCCGCATACTCATACATATCATCAAAGATTGTACCCCGTTGCGCCCCAGCGGTTGTAATCATAATCAATAACGGCTGCTGCCTGGCAGATTGACTTTGCTTCATCACTTCATATATATTTCTGTCCTGAATAGAATGTACCTCATCGACCACAACTAATTGGCTATTTAGGCCGTCAAGACTGTTCGAGTTCTTAGCCAGGGACATCATCTTACTGAAGTTATGCGAAAAATATAAATCACTCTTACGCTTGCGGATATGTTTAGATAAATAAGGACTTTGCATGATCATTTCGTGCGCTGCATCAAATAAAATATTGGCCTGTTCCTTCTTACTGGCAATGCTGTACACTTCAGAACCTGATTCACCATCAGCAATCAGCATATATAACGATATGGCCGCCAGTAGAGCCGTTTTACCTGATTTACGGGCCACATAAAACATGCTTTCCGTGTACCGCCTGAAGCCTGTGTCCTTGTCCACAAAGCCAAACAGTGCCGATATATACGCTTTCTGAAACAGTGCCAGCTTTAATGGCTTGCCCGCCCACTCACCCTTAGAGTGTTTGCAAAACTTTTCTATAAATTCGATTGGTCGGACAGCCTTTTCTTCATCGAAAATATAACGATCATGACCGTCCATATCTGCAATTAATTTCTCATATTGTTTGTACACTCTTTTAGATACAATGATATTGCCTTCTTTAATCTCATTGAAGTATTCCAATACATAATTCATTTATTCACCCTGGACAAAGTTTAATAATTCGTCGGCAGCATCCTGGCCACTTTCGGGCATAATCTCCATGAGTTGCTTATAAAGAAGGCTGTACTTTTGCACGGTCGTATTATATGCCTTTAGTGCCGGGTGTTCTCTTAGAAATTCTTGCTTGCCTTGTTTGAAGTCACTGACCGGGCCTTCATCCGCCACCCGTTGTTTCAAGACAGATAAGGTCTGCTGCATGAATAACAGTTCATTGTACAGGCTCTTAGCGATTGGCTGCCTATCTTCCGGTACATCCTTCAATAACTTTTTAAGTTCTCGCATATCTGCGTTAGTTTTGATATTAACCAGCTTAGTCATAGTAAATCACTCTTTCTTTTAGTTTATTGGTTACCTTTTGTAACTCTCCCCTATCTGAAAATGTCATGTGGAGGGTAAGTTATCCCCTGTCGCCGGTATCCCGGCTCACTTTCTGAAATTTAAAGTCGGGGGGGATAAAAATATTTTGAAACTAACTTTTGACTAACTCACCTTTCGAGTTGAAGCTTAGTCCTGATTCAGTCGCTTTTGTTTTATGGTGTTCAATATTGTGACAGTCCTGACATAGACTTTCTAACTGTTCCCAATTCAGTGTGATATTCGGGTCATCTATATTGTCCGGTGTCAGGTGTGTTTTATGGTGGCATATCTTAGCAGCATCCCCGCAACGTTCGCATATATAGTTCTGGCTCAGCATGTAACTGATGCGGCAACTTACCCATGCTTTGCTCCTATAGAACGACATTGCCCATTCTTTAGCCATTCTTCGCACGTCCTATGGCCGTCAAGGACACCAGCAGCGTATCAATGGTACGCTTCAGTCTTATGCTGTCCTCTGTCTGTGGATCAAACCACAATTGCAATACAAACTTCGCTGTCGTCTTTGCCAGTGGATGCGTGACTTCCCCTTCATCCCAAGCAACGCCAGTAGATACTTCAAGGTAACCTGGTATCGCTTCAATCAACGGCTCAATAATATCATCGTTGTAGTCGCCATCTATTCTTAGATAGTCCCGTGCTTCCTGTAAGTCTATGATCATTGTGTGACCTCCTTATAAAAAGAGGATGCCAGCAGATACTGACACCCTCGATTGTGGTTTTTAAATTATACTTCAGGTGCTGCATCCAGCTTGATGAACGCTTCTTCTACTAATGGTTTAGTATCAGCAATAGCCATTGCTCTGTAATCGACAAGGCCACTTCTGAATGATGACTCACGTGACACTTCAAGCATCAAGCCTTCCGGTAAGTTGTAGCCCATGTAATTGAAGTTACCCAGGATAACAGTACCGTCTGCGATGTTGTCATCAATGACTACTTCCTTGCCGAGGATGCGCCCCACTGATTCATTCTTAGGGTCTTGTATAAAGATTGGTCTGTTGTTGTTATCGACCAGTGCATACACGTTGTTATAAAGTGTAGCGTTTGACATTGCAAACTTCGCACCAGCTGCATATCCTCTTTTCAGTTTTGCAAGTGCTGAAGTGAAGTCTGTATACTCACCAGACAGCGGCAGCGTGTTCGATTCATTCCAAGTGATGCCACTATCCAGGCCAGTGCCTTGTTCATCTCCTGTACCATTGACCAGGCCATCAGCGATTGTTTCCATGACCGAGTTAGTGAGTTCTTCAATGATATAAGATTCAAACGCCTGGATGCTCATTTTCTTAGCGGCTGCGGACATTGAGAATACTTTCAAAATCTCATAGCCATCAAACTGTACATAAGTCACATCTTTCTTTTCACTCTCGACTTGTGCGCCTTCAGTGTGCCAAGCGGCCTTAGATGTCGGTGTACCAATCGGTACTTTAATCTTAGTCGGTAGGTTGAAGCTTCGAGCATGTGAAATCAGGCCGCCCATCGTGCGTGCTTTGCTGATGACTTCATTAAGTGTCGTTGTCGGTAGGACAGCAGCACTGTTCGTTGTTGTATTGAAGTTATCGGCTCTGCGCTCTACTTCCTGTTTCTGCATCGCTGTATCAAATGTACGTTGCTCAACGTCTGTAAGTTTTTGCCCCAGCATCGACTTGAAGAATGCACTGCGGTATTCAGCAGATTCAAATACATCTTTTTCGGATGGTACTTTCTTATCCTGGTTGAATGATGCGCCAGTGATCGGGTTGAAGCTGCGCTGTTCGTTGCTCTCTTTTTCAGTCACATTCTCTTTCGCTTGATTCAATCCCTCAATCTCTACATTGATAGAAGTAATATCTGCTTCCGGGTCTGTGTCAATGACACCTTTCAGCTGTGCGGCTCTCGATTCGATTTGCTCTAATGGCTGTGTGCGGTAGTGATTAAATGCATCCTGTACTGTGTTAAATTTCATATTATAATTACCCCTTTTAATATTATTATTTGAGTGCAGCGGTCAATTGTGCCGTTGCAGAAACCAATTCTGATAATGCTTTGACTTGTTCCAAGTTGCCATCATACTCAATATCTTTCGCCAGTTCTTTGATTAGGTGCTCCAGTTGCTCCCTTGCTTCATACATCACTGAACACCTCTGCTTAAAATCTGATTGAGTTTAATGCGTGCGTGCTTGCGCTGCTGCTCCAATTGTTCGGCTTCTTGCATCTGGCTGCGTGCTTCGACTGAAGCCATTTCATAAGCCGGGAAGTTCACAATGGAACATTCGAATAGCTTGTTGATGCGTGATATTTTTCTTGTACGTTTCTCTACATCATAGTGACTACCATCACTGTCAGTAGTAAAACTGAATGACATGCCTGTCATATCGCCCCGTTTTACTGCCGTATAAACGGAGCGTGCTTCTTCCGTATCAGGAAGAACGGCTCTCATGTTCAAACCTCGTTCATCTGTCCATAAGTCCATTGTCTTAGGTGCTTTGGCTAAAGGTATCCTATTATAGTCATGGCTCACTAGCAGCCGAGTATCCGTTAAATCGACACCATCCAGGGCATTGCGCTGAATGACTTCAGTATATGCGCCCTTCGGGTCATTGATATTCGTCGGTGTATTGAACACAATCGGCGTACCGGTGATGACCATTTCTTCTTTTTCATTCTGTTGCGCTCTGATCTCTGCGTGTCTGATTTCCTTCACTATATTTCTCCTCCTCTGTATAGGTTTTATTTCTCCCCATCTGATACTGGTCGGCAATTTCACTATTGACCACATTCAACGTCTGTAAGCGTTTGTCACCATCCGCAACGGGCGGCATGTTCAATATTTCCAGTGCCTGGTTTGCTGTCAGGATGCCAAGCGGCATGAGTTCTTTAATGATATTCGTCTTACTTTCGTTGCTGGCAAACTGTAGGCGGCCAGCTTCAAATATAATCGTATTGCCGAATGCCTGTTCACGTTCTGTAAATATTTTATCTGTCAGTTCCAGTGAAAACTGTATTGCTAATGGCTCAATGATGGATTCATAAAAAGCAGCCCATTCATCTTCTGTATAAGTACTGTTCACTATGTTTTCAGATATGCCGAGGTACTCATAAATTTTCTTCTTAACTGCATTGATTTGACCATCATCAATACTGATGTTACTCACGGCTAGTGGCTCATAGTCCATTTTGCTATCGACGGCTGCAATGCCCCCGTGATTGCTCATTGATAGGTAATCTGCCATGAAAGCATCTTTTTCTTGCTTCATCTTTTCGGGTGATAAGACTTGATTATATTTCAATATCCCCCGGATGGTTGCGCTGCTCTTGATGGATTCACTCAATCCCTGGTTCTGATTGTGCGCCAATTCCAGGGCGGTCATGATGGATGAATTGCTATCACCGAGTAGATCATTACTATTAAAATGCCTGCGTGCAATGAACACTTCCGACATATGCAGTGTGACTTGCTGCCCATTACCAAACAGGAATTGCAGATACATCTCATTATTACCATCAATCACATATTCCACATTGTTTGGTGACAAAGGATAAATGCCTCTTAGATTGCCGCTATCGTCCTTCTGAAGGTATGCAAATGCGTTGTTGTGGAGATAGTAATGCGTAACCAATTTATAAATTAAATCATAGCTGGTCATATATGGATTCGGCCGAGTGTTTAACACACGATTCAGTGCCTGATCCCCTTGCAGTCGTTTACTGTCTGTCTTTGAGTAAATGATATGTTTCCCTCTTAATTTAGCAGCGTTCCTTGCGATTGCATCCACTGCCGCACGGAATACATCACTCTCATAAGCCGAGCCGCTGAAAGCCGTAAATGATGCCGTGCCGCTTGAAAGTAATTCCACCCGTTCGGTTTGTCGTTCCCTTAATTTATCTATGCCTAAAATCTTATCAATCCATTTAGCCACTGCTTCACCTCCGATTATTAATGATAACTTTTACTTATAGTAACTTACTTTTATTATAACATTTACTTACATATAAAGATAGCTTTGTCAAGGGTTTACATACTTTTTAAATGAAAATCAATCTCTGACAGCATCACACCAATATAGTCAGTTTCTTTAGACTGCTTTTGTATGTCTGATCTAATGCCGTGCAACACTTCGATTAAACGTTCCGCTTGTTCTTCGGTCATGTTGGCCCTCCTTTCCTACTTTACCTACTTTCCTACCATCATTCCTACCTCTCTCCTACCGCTGTAATGACTGGGGCTGTAGGGGTTCAGGTCAAAAGGTAGGAAGTAGGACAAATTTTCATGAAAACTTTAGTACCCCACCGACATACATGGATGCTTAGCTATACCATCCATCTATCTAACCTACAAAAAGTTTTAAGCTTTTTTATTCCTACTTCCTACTTTTACACCTGCAACCGTTGGTGTGACTGGCTTTAAGGCGGTAGCAACATGGTAGGTTTTAGGGTAGGAAGTAGGTTTCACTTACGAATATAACCGGATGTTGTCTTCCCTCTCACTTTTATAGAACTCTTATACTGCCATCCTGGCAGATTATCCATGTGCAGGCGTATCATTTTTTGCCGACTGGCGGAAGTCGCATGTTGTGGCTCAATTTTCATCACATAAGCAAGTTCTTTAACAGTCACTCTGTCAATAACAGAATCACCATCATCAACTTTGTGTGAGTCACCCTCCCGATAATGGTCATAATAAATTCTTCTATCTAGATCACTCTTGCTGTTCCAGTTTTTAGGCACGGGCATTTCAAGATACTCGTCCACTTGATGAAGCAGGATATTTTCTTCCACTGCTTCACTTCTGTATTTGTCTGCTGTTTTCTGCTCCCCTTCGGTGAAATATATTTGCTCCCCCTTAGTGTAAAGTTCATACGCTTCAGCCCATATCTGCTGGATGATTTCATCTGATATTTCATGAATATTCTTCTTCGGAGTAGACTCTAGATAAATTGGGAAGAATCGCCTGTTGCCTGTCGCATCTTTTAAATACTGTTTGTGGTTGGTTGTTCCAATAAAAACGGCTGTACGGTCATAATTTTGCGTGATTTTATCGTATGGTAGGCGTATGCTATCCGTTTCGGCACTGATAAAATTTTTCACTTCTTCAATCTGCGTTTTATTCATGCTGCTTAGTTCCGCCAGTTCAATAATCCATTTACCAATTAGTAACTGATAATCATCTTTACTTTTACCTAAACTTTTTAAAGAATCGGTGAAATACTCGCCGCCTATTTTTCTACCTATGGTACTTTTTCCAATACCTTGATCACCGCTTAGAATAGGTACAATTTCAAACTTAACACCAGGGTTATATATCCTTGCGACTGCACCAGCAAGCCACCGCCTGGTAACCTTTCGGATATACTCATTATCATCTGCACCCAGGTAGTCGATGAATAACGTTTCTGCCCTCTCGACACCATCCCACTGCTTGCTTTCAATCATATTCTTAACCGGATGGAAGGAGTTCTCACTTGCTAGCCTCTGAAGTGCCTGAAGGATGTTGCCGTCCGAGAAATCCATATAGTAGCGTTTTGAAATGTCATATTTCAATTCTGATAAAAAGGCATCTGTAATTGGTACGTCATCTATTGCAATAACTTGGGTAAACTCATTAAATTGAATACCCTTGACCTTTTCAGATTTCCGCAGCATCGTAACCAGATTTGCAAAAAGGTGTTTAATGCCCCCATCTTCATTAGTTATGAATTGCTCTTTTTTTCTGTCCCGAAGATTAATCAGCTTATCTTCTTCAAACTGCTGTTTTAGACGTTTTTCAAACATTTCATCACTCATAGGCTGTACCTCCTTTTGTTTCTGACATCTCTTTCATAGATGCTTGAAAAGGTACGCCTAAACCGTGGTGCATCCATTGGCTCAATGTGGCCTTCATTCCATTTTTCCATCAGCCTGTATGCAACAATCGGCTCAACGTTTTTAGCCAGCAAGTGCCCGAGGATTTTTGTCATCGCAATGTTACGGCCATCATGCTGCTTCATTGGTTGTAAATAATCTTCCCATTCTTCGGATGAAATTTTCTTATATATTTCAGCGTTGCCAACTGACAACTTTAGTTTCTTACTGTCATGGCTCAATTGCTTTAACATATCGTCTGTAAGGTTCATAATCGGCCCGTCACGGTACTGGAATACATACGGGCTATCATCGTACTTCACGACTGGTAAAGCGAATGGTTGGCTTAATGTGTAGCTGCTGCCGTCCAAACCCTGTAGTTGAAACTGCCTTGCCACCTTGCGCATTAAATTTTCATACTGTACGGGTGTCAGGTTACGATTGACAGGAATCAGTAACCTGTACCGCCCGGCTGCTTCTGTATGCTTGTAGGTGCTGTATATTGCAAAAGCGCCTTGATATAACGGCTCTATTTCATCGAATAAGTCCACTCCAGGTGGTAAATCATCCACATCATAGACAAGTATGTTTTTATGTTTCACATTGTCATTGCTGCGCTGCCCGGTTACCTTCCCTGAAGTGATCAGGCCGTTCTTCAATTTATTTTCTTCATTGTCACCCACAACTTTGGGTGTTTGCAGTGCAGAATAAAACTCTGACAGCATCGGCTCAATGTGCCCCTTGCCGCTGTTACCATGTTTGTCATTATAATGTGTCAACGATATTTTAATATCGTGTTCCAATTCTATTTTTTTCATTCCTTCACCCCTATTTCTGCTGAACCTTCTATATAATTTGTGATCATGGAGTGTAATTTAAAACTTGCAATTAAGGGTGAATAGACGTATACTTGAAGTAAGTTTAATATTCGTCTATTCACACCCCGACCGTCTGCCAACGGTCTTTTTTTATTGCTCTAATTCATCTGCAATTTCTGAAAGTCTGACAGCCACTTCTTCCATATCTTTCATCGCATCCTGGTTGACCATATGAATGTTATCCAAACTGCGGTAAACCATCGCATAATAGAACCTTGCATCATCAATATCTTTTAATGCGGGTATGAAGTCCAAGTGATGATTTTGAAGCTGTATCACCTTCTGCATTTGAGATATTTTATCAGATAACTTATTGACTTCTTCCGCATTGATTTTTTTATTCATTTCAATACCCCCATATCATCCAGTAACAATGTGGTAATCACTTGCTGCATCGTATCTAATGCGCTGATAACTTCTTGTGCCGTTTCATTGTCAACTTCCATTTCTTCGGGATATTTCTCATAATCGTGAATCACATCTTCAAAAGTACCGTTGATAAGTTCGATTGTTTTATTTTTATTCATTTCTATTCCTCACCTTTCAAATAATCTAATATTTTATACAATTCATCCGTTTGATAGTCCTCTAATTCCAGTATGTTGTCCCTGTACCAATGTACGGCTCTAATGGCCTTATCTACCTCTACACTGTCGTATGTCCCATACGGCGCACATATCACCTCACAAGCTTCTCTGAATGTCATTGAGTGTCCTCCATCCTTTTAGTGAATAACTCTGCTCTTTCTTCGAGTATCTGCTTCAGTTCTTCGATGCACTTATCGAGATTCTTCATCTAAACCACCTCCCTGGTAATGTCAAAATATCCGATCAGCAAGCCAATCATCATAGTGACAAAACCGATTGAGATTAATGTAAATGTTTCCGTCAATCCGATTAAGCCGATGCCAACTGTGACCATAAATAATGTGATCCAGTGCATATTAATCACCTCAACTTTCTAATAAATCGTAGTTTTTATATGCCGACCGTTTACATAGATCATCAGCCAGCTTTTCAATGTCGGTACGCTTGTAAAGCTTCTTCTTGCCGACTGAAAATGTTGGGATGCCTTCATCCTTAATTAGCAACATAAATGTCGGCCTGGACACTGATAAATAATCACATGCTTTCAACGTGTCCAACATGTAAGATGATTGTTCCGACTCTCCGACCAGCCTTTTAACTTCACTCTGTACAAACTTCTCAAATAGATCATTGTCCAATTGCAGATTAAACATTCTGTTTCACCTCGCCAAAATGTATATTATTGTCGTCATTAAAAGGTAAAAAAATAGGAATAACCTCATTGATAGCAAACAATGTTTTACCACTTGGTAGAGATTTTCCGTTTTCAATGTCTGATAAATAACTTCTTGAAATACCAATTTTGTCTGCTGCTTCTTGTTGTGTCAGTTTTAGACGTTTGCGCTTCATTCTTAATATTCTTCTGTAATCAATTTCTATAGACATATTTAGCACCTCCCTAAATGTATACTATTGTCGTCTATATTTAGTATAAAGGCTTCTTTTAAAAATGTCAACATGCGTCGTCAATTTTATGATAAAATAATTTTAAAGGAAGGTGATTACCGTGTCGATTGGCTCAAATATTAAAAAACTTAGAAAAGAAAGAAAGAAAACCCAGCAGGAATTAGCCAATGAGATTGGTATTTCTCGCACTTATTTAACAGATTTAGAAAATAATAAAAGAAATACAAGTATGAACACACTTCAAAAAATAGCTGATAAATTAAATGTATCTACTTATTATTTACAAACTGGCCAGCCCTCTTCACAAGATCTAATCAAGAACGACCCTGTTAATAGATTTATTATCAAAAATGAAGAGGACTTAAAACGGGACTTAAAATATTTAACTGAAACAAAATTAAGCACAACCGAAGTCAGTATTTTAAATAGCGTTATCCTCTTTATTGGTGTTACAAATCCTGAAGTAAAATTAAAGTTAGCTGCAATTCTTAAAATAATAAACCGTGATTATAAAAAGCTCGATAATGATGAATTGACCGCTGACGAACGAAAGGAAACACTGAACAGTATAGAAACTACCACAGGTTACTTTAATGAATTCATTAAAGAAATCTACGGCTTTAAAGAAGGTGATTAAATGCGTACCTACAAGCGTACATGGAAAAGGAAAAGTAAACGTGGAGATAATATGATAACCGTCACCAAGTGGTGTTACGACATTACCATCGGCGGAGAACGTAAAAGAAAATGTGGTTTTGATGATCAGACAGATGCAGAAGATGCCGCCAAAGAGTTAGAGGCATCTGTCAGAAAAGGCCTGGACATTAGCAAAGATTCGACATTCAAAGATTTTTACCGGGAATGGGTCACTGTATATAAAAAGGATAAGATTACTAAACGGGCTTTTCAGACTTACATTAATGCTTTAAATCAATTTATGGAATTCTTCGGGGAAGATAAGAAGCTGGCCACTCTCGATAAAATGGAATACCAGAAGTTCATCAATTGGTATGCGTCCACACATACAAAGGAAAGTACCCGGAAGGTGCATAATTGTTTGAAGGCGGCTTTAAGTGATGCGGTTTATGAAGGTTACATCATCAAAAGCCCAGCGTACAGAATAGAATATAAAGCTGCTGTGGAAACAAAAAGCGACAATTTAAAATATATCAATCGTAATGATTTCATTAAATTAAAAGAATACTTGAAATCAAAAACAAGCAAGTCTGCCCTACTCTTATACATCCTCATGGTCACGGGTGCTAGATTTTCAGAAATTAACGACATGCAATATATCCAACTTAAGCATAATGGCATAGATATACCGGAAGGTAAGACAGACAGTGCTAAACGTTTTATCCATTTACCAGCCAGCGATATTAAACATATCCGCCATGTATTAGACCAGCACAACCGTAAGGTGGTAGGGAATGTTTTTAGCATATCCAATAATGCGGCAATCAAAGCATTGGATAACGCTTTAAAAAAGTGCAATATAGAAAAGCGTATTACACCGCACGGCTTGCGACATAGCCACTGCAGCGTGCTTTTAAGTGAGGGTGTCGGTATAGACTATATCAGTAAAAGATTAGGTCACAGAAGCGTTAAAATCACTTTAGAAGTATATTCACATCTATTAGAAGAACAGTATGAAAAAGACAATAATCAAACAATAAACTTTTTGGATTCTATCTGATTTTTATGTGCCGTTTGTGCCATTCTTGTGCCACAGAGTTACTTTAAACTACTTTAAACAAAATAAAAAACCCTTTGATATCAAGGGTTTCAGGTAATAACATATAATGAAATTCAATAAGAACGGACAGCTAGGGATTTGAACCCTAGATACGGGGTTACCGTATACACGCGTTCCAGGCGTGCGCCTTAAGCCACTCGGCCAGCTGTCCACAATAAAAATAGAAGTGCATCGTCTACACTTCTAATATGACCCGTACGGGACTCGAACCCGTGTTACCGCCGTGAAAGGGCGGTGTCTTAACCGCTTGACCAACGGGCCAAAAAAAGCTCCACAGGTAGGATTCGAACCTACGACCGATCGGTTAACAGCCGATAGCTCTACCACTGAGCTACTGTGGAATAATAAGTAAAAGCGGGTGATCGGGATCGAACCGACAACATCAGCTTGGAAGGCTGAGGTTATGCCATTTAACTACACCCGCATCCGCTAATGAAAGTAAGGGCGGCTGATGGGGTTCGAACCCACGCATGCCGGAACCACAATCCGGTGTGTTGACCACTTCACCACAACCGCCATAATAAAGGTGCTTAATGGTCCAGGACGGAATCGAACCGCCGACACAAGGATTTTCAATCCTTTGCTCTACCGACTGAGCTACTGGACCTGCATATGTAATTAAAATAAAAATGGCGGTCCTGACGGGAATTGAACCCGCGATCTCCTGCGTGACAGGCAGGCATGTTAACCGCTACACCACAGGACCACTGGAAATAAAAAAATTGCGGGAGTTGGATTTGAACCAACGACCTCCGGGTTATGAGCCCGACGAGCTACCGAACTGCTCCATCCCGCGGTAATATTATTAGAGCGCTTTTAACGCCTGAATATTATATTATACTTTTTTCATGATGTTTTCAAGTATTATTTACTATATTTTAATGTCAAATTTACACTTTCTTAATTAATAGCACCAATCATTACCCTATTACCTTATTGGGTATTGCATATATATAAGAAATTTAAGGAGGCTTTCAATGGAAAAGGAACCTGATGTAAAACTGTCTTTTTGGAGAGATTCCGTAGAACTTCCGCAATTTACGAAGCTGGATGAAGATATCGATACTGAGATTGTTGTCGTCGGTACCGGAATTGTCGGCATTATGAATGCCTACCAGCTGGTACTTAAAGGGTATGATGTCACACTGATAGAAGGGGACGAAATTTTAAGCGGCACGACTAAAAATACCACTGCAAGAATTACAGCTCAGCAAGGCCTGCTTTACGGCCAATTGTCCAACAGATGGGTGAGGAGAAAGCCCGCCACTACTACGATTCACAAATGGAGGCAATTAATGAGATAGAACGTCTCGTTGCCAAGCATGAAATCGACTGTGATTTTAAACGTCTGAACAGCGTCATATATACTGTATATGAAGATTCCATAAAAGATTTGGAGAAAGAGGCAGATGTTTATAAGTCGCTCGGCATCGATGGATACCTTTCAAAGGGTGGACTTAAACTGCCTTTTGAAACAGTGGCTGAACTGGTCATGAAAAATCAGGCTGAATTTCATCCTCTGAAATTTTTAAAAGGCATATTGGATATTGCCACTGACAGCGGTGTGAAAGTTTATGAGCATACACGTGCAAAATCAGTTGAAGATGACACGCTGGTCACTACAGACGGCAACAAAATCAATTTTAAAAATATGGTCATTGCCACTCATTTCCCGTTTCTCGATTTAGAAGGTTTTTATTTCAACAGCTTTAAAATCAGTTATGGATATGGATTGGTCGTCACTTCCACCACCCCGCCGCCGGATGATGTATCTCTCAGCGGCCATGACGGCGCCGGCCTGTCCATCAGAAATATCGTCAACCCGGATAGATCAGCGGCAACTGTATTGTTTGGCGGCCTGGGTCATATGTCGTATGAAGATAAAGACATGAACAGACAGATTGAGACGCTGAAACTCTATGCAGATCAGAAGACTATAAATGACGAAGTCCTTTATGCCTACCGTGCACAAGACTTGATGACCGCAGATTCCCTGCCTTTCATCGGCAAGTTCGACAAGCAGCATGATAACCGCTTTGTCGCCACCGGATTCAATAAGTTCGGCATGACAAACGGTGTGCTTTCTTCAATGGTCATCAGGGACTTGATTACTGGGAATGATAATGATTATAAAGACCTGCTTGATCCCCACCGTAAAAAATCGACATTCCAGCAGTTGAAACAACAGATCACCAACCCGCTTCATGTGATTGAATCTGAAACTAAACACATGACCGAGTCACACACTGACATAGATAACCTTGAAATCGACAGCGGACAAGGTACTGTCGCGAGTGACGGTATGGGCAAAAAAGGTGTCTATCGTGATGACGACGACTACTATGTCGTTTCCAACAGATGCACCCATATGGGGTGCAGCCTGGGATGGAACGGAGAAGATAAGACATGGGACTGCCCATGCCACGGTTCAAGATTCAACTACGACGGCAAAGTGATCGAGGGACCGGCAGTGGATGATCTGGATGTGGAAATCAAACGGTTTGACTGATTAAATTCTCTTTACAAGTAATTTTAACCATGTTTAATCCCATAATATTCTGGTATAATATACATGTTATTTTACAGACTTACCCAAGTCATTGAGAGGATTGTATTTTATGAAAGATAATTTTTGGCAGAATCTGTCCCGCCCGTTCTTCGTCCTGGCACCAATGGAAGATGTGACGGATGTCGTTTTCCGTCATGTCGTGGCCGATGCTGCAGCACCGGATGTTTATTTTACAGAGTTTACGAACTCCGAAAGCTACTGCCACCCGGATGGCAAAGACAGTGTCCGCGGGCGTTTGACCTTTACAGAAGATGAACAGCCGATTGTGGCGCATATATGGGGAGACAACCCCGATCATTTCCGCGAGATGAGTATCGGCATGGCGGAAGCCGGGTTTAAAGGGCTCGACATCAACATGGGCTGTCCTGTGCCCAATGTGGTGAGGAACGGCAAAGGCTGCGGTCTGATCGGCCGTCCAGAAGCTGCAGCGGAACTCATCCAGGCCGCAAAAGCCGGCGGTCTGCCGGTCAGCGTTAAAACAAGGCTCGGGCTGTATAAAGTGGATGAGTGGCGCGACTGGCTGAAGCATATTTTGGAATGTGATATTGCGAATCTCTCCATCCATTTAAGAACCAAGAAAGAAATGAGCAAAGTCGATGCGCACTGGGAACTGATTCCTGAAATAAAAAAACTCCGTGATGAAGTCGCGCCGGATACGCTGCTTACGATCAATGGTGATATCCCGGACCGCGCAACCGGACTGGAGCTGGTCAGAAAATACGGCGTTGACGGTGTCATGATCGGACGCGGCATCTTTAAAAATCCGTATGCGTTCGAAACTGATCCGAAAGAGCACACGCCGGAAGAACTGTTGGATCTGCTGAAACTCCATCTTGACCTTCATGATCAATACAATGAAATGGAAGAGCGTAAATACGCACCGCTGCACCGCTTCTTTAAAATATATGTCAAAGGATTCAGAGGTGCAGGTGAACTGAGGAACCAGCTGATGAATACGAAATCGACGGATGAAGCAAGGGAATTGATCAACACATACGCACCTGAAATTGCAGCTGTCAAATAAAACTCAGGAGTGATGGCTATGAAGTATGTTGCATTACTGAGAGGCATCAACATCGGCGGCAGAAACAAGATTGATATGAAGATGTTGAAACAGACATTTGAAAATGCCGGAATGATTGATGTCGTGACCTATATCAATTCGGGCAACATCATTTTTACAAATGACGATATGATCAAAGCGGACTTGGCAAGCGGGCTTGAAGCAGCCATATTTGAGGACTTTGGATTGGAAATTAAGGTGCTGATCCGGAGTAAAACTGAAATGGAAGACATCATGGAACACCTTCCCACCCACTGGGCGAATGACAAAGTCATGAAGAGCGACGTTTTATTCCTGTGGGAAGACATTGATGATGAAGCCATACTCGAAAGTTTGAAAATACGCCCTGAAATCGACACCATCATCTACCTGCCCGGCGTCATACTCTCTTCTGTTGAGAGGGAAAACGTGGGCAAAAGTGCAGTTACAAAAGTTGTCGGTAAAGATATGTATAAGCATATGACCATAAGGAACGTGAACACTTTCCGTAAGATACACAGTCTGATGCAGAACGAAAAATAATCCCCGGATTCCGGGGATTATTTATTTTGCTCATAATATTCATTCATCGCACGTTTCATGAAATCGGCAAGTCCGCTGCCATATTTATCGATATTCTTTGTGAAACGTTCGTCTTCAACATACATATCACCGAGATACTTGAACATTTCAGGGTTATACTCCCCCACTTCATTTAAAAATGAATACCACTTGCCTATTTCTATCTGTGCTTCTTCCGAACCTGCATCCAGATGTCTGACTGCAGCAAGATCACTCATGATTTCATTGAATCTCCGCTCTGCTTCTTCCGCACCCATTTGCTTCAGGTTCTCATTTGAACGGTTTACGGCCGTTTTGCCCCACCGTTCTCTCGCTTCCTGTTCATACGGATTACTGCTGAAATCCAGCCCTTTGAATTTGTCTTTATCTGTCATTTCAATCTCTCCATTCATTTCCTTAAGTGTCAGATTAATTGTATTTATCATTGTTGAAAGCTGACTTCTTTCTTCAAGCAGCATTTTCTTTTGCATCAGAAGCCCCTCTTCCTGATTATAGTCAGGATCATTAATGATTTTCTTTATATTCGAAAGTTTAAACCCAAGCTTCTTGAAAAATAAAATCTGCTGTAATTTCGATAAATCTTCAGTCGTGTATATCCGGTACTCATTATCCTTTGTTCTTTCCGGGCTGATCAGACCGATTTCATCATAATGATGGAGGGTCCTCACACTGATCCCGATCAGATCAGCCACTTCTTTAGTTTTCATGTTCATGCCTCCTCACTTAATAAGTTAAACTATTACGCTGCGTCATGGTCAATATATCATGTGAAATAATTCAAAATTATATTATAATGATTAAGATTAAAATTTTAGAGGATGTCTATTATATTATGAAACGTAATAAAAACTTTGATTTCAATCAATTGAATAACAGCAGGAACCGCAGATTGATCAGAAAACTCGGATGGCCGGGCCTGCTACTTGTAGCCATTCTGGTCGCTATCACTTATTTCTTCTCGGATGATGGCAGTGAGAACAGCAATACGGATTACAGCATCGGAGAGTTTCATGAAGTGACCGTCGATCAGTTCATTGATGGTGATACCACACGGTTCAATTTCAATGGCAGCAGTGAGAGTTTCAGATATTTGATCATCGACACACCTGAAGTGAACACTGATTCAGGCATTCCCGAACCCTATGCTGTAGAGGCTGCAGAAAGAGTCGAAGAGTTATTGACACAGGCAGATACTATAGAAGTTGAATTTGACGTCGGACCCATGACAGATGACTACGACAGATATTTGGCATATGTTTATGCTGACGGCGAGATGATCAATGAAATCTTATTGCGTGAAGGCCTCGCAGCGGTCCGTTATGCCAATCCTCCGAACACCAGTCATTTAGAACTTCTAGAAAAGGCGGAAGAACAGGCTCAGAGTGAAAATGCAGGAATATGGTCTGAATAGAAAAACCTTGAATGACATTCAATGTCATTCAAGGTTTTTTCATTTTACTATTTACAAAACACAGTCCCAAGTGTATAGTTGATTACACGACTAATCAACCGAACAGGACAGGCGGTGTTTAATTTGTGAAAACTGTACTTGATGAATCCAGACCAATATTCCAACAGATATATGAAATGATTGAAGATGACATAATCCAGGGAGATCTGAAAGAAGGCGATCAGATCCCCTCCACTACAGAGCTTTCAAAATTTTATCAAATTAATCGGGCAACTGCTCAAAAAGGACTGGCAATGCTCATTGATGATGGCCATGCATATAAACAGAGAGGTGTCGGAATTTTCGTCGCTGAAGGTGCGACACAAAAACTGATAGATAAACGTAAAGAAGAGTTCCAGTTGCAGTTCATCAAGCCGATGCTTGAAGAATCGAAGAGACTTCGCATGTCGAAAGAAGAGGTCATTAAATTTATAGAGGAGGACAAAAATGATTAATATAAAAAATTTATCATTTGCCTATGACAAAAAATATATATTAAAAGATGTGAACTTGACTGAAACGGAACCGGTGATTATCGGACTCTGGGGACGTAATGGTTCAGGCAAGACGACTTTGATGAAATTATTATCAGGCATGGAACAGCCTGATGACGGTGTTGTAGAAGTGGATGGTGTTGTGCCTTATAACAACAGCGAAGCGATGCATCACGTCACATTCATGCAGGAAGACCACCCCTACTCTGATCTCTGGGACATCAATGATGCACTGAATTTCGCCAGTGATTTCAACCGTAATTGGGATCAGGCATTGGCCGATGAGTTAATCGATATTTTTCAACTGCCAAGAAAACAGAAAATCCGTAAATTCTCCAAAGGGATGAAGACGATGATTACGATCGTCATCGGTCTGGCCAGTAAATCACCCATTACCATTTTTGATGAGCCTTCAAATGGTCTGGATGCGCATATGAGAAAACAGTTCTATGATGTGCTCCTTGATTCCTATGAAGAACACCCGCGCCTAATTTTACTTTCATCCCATCACATCGAAGAAATCCAGCCGTTGTGTGAAGAAATCGCAATCATTGATAACAATACGTTAATGCATTATGAAGAAACCGATGTATTTAAAAATAATGGCGTACATCTTAGCGGATCTTCAGATTCAGTCCACTCAGTTATCGGCAACATGAAAGTACTGGAAGAGCGGAAACTCGGTAAACAACTCAATGTAATGATTGATGCTCCATTCACTGCTGATTTGAAATCCCGCGCAGAACAAGCCGGAGTCACGGTTGAGAAGGCATCGTTCCAGGATTACCTTGTAAACCTGACAAAAAAGGAGGCCGAAGTTAATGAACAGGCTTAAAGGACCTTTGAAAATCGTCTCAAAAGAAATGGGAGTGACGTTTTATATTAATATCGGTATTACAATCGCACTATTCGCACTTTACTTGTTCCTCAGTTTCAGAGCAGACGGCAATGAATACCTGGGGGTCTTATTCGGACCGTTCTATATAGTATTCCTGGTCTATCCGTTCATCTTTTTCAAAAGCTATAATTTTATACTTGCACTAGGCGGGACAAGAAAGCAGTTCATTATATCATCATTGGTGGCAACTCTGATCTTTATGGTCATTGGAACAATAGTACTGAATGTACTTCATTTGATAGCCGGGATGACCTTCCAAAACGGATATCTGTTCCACATGGCAGACATATTGAACGATGGAAATCCGGCAATGTGTTTCTGGATCGACTTTCTATGGTTATTTATCTTATTCGGACTTGGCATGTTCGCACAGGTAGTCAACTTTAACCTCGGTACAATCCGGACATTGAGCCTTGGAGCAGTGCTGCTGCTTGCAGGTGTTGCAGCATTTTATTTTATAGATCTGACACCACTGTTTGAATTCATCATCATGGATCATCTATTATTCGTCCACCTGCTCGCACTTCTTTCATTAATCATGCTGATACTGTCAGTTTTAATGATGAGAAACGCACCTCTGGAACGTGGAGACAGAACAATTTTTACCAGAACAGCAACAAATTAAATGACAGTTACTGCGTACACGGAACATTTCGTGTACGTTTTTTATTTAAAGACCTTGAATCTGCTTTGAAATAAAAATACTCTCCCCGGAGCAGTTTACTTATAAAGTATCTGATTCAGGGAGAGCATATGAATGTTCTTTTAAGGCTTTTTGTGGTATTTAGTGATAAGATTGTTACTTAACGGCTTCTTCTTTTGATTTTGGATGTTCTATCCAATCTGCAGACCAATTTTCTATATCCCTTAATACCGGTTCGAGCGATTCACCTTTATTTGTCAGTGAATACTCAATGATCACCGGTGTTTCAGGATACACATCTCTTTTGATCAGACCCTCCTGTTCCATATTTTTCAATCTATCTGACAGCACTTTGCCACTCACACCAATTGCAGATTGTATTTCACCAAATCGTTTTGGAGAATCCAGCATTTGATATATGACAAGCGCAGTCCAGCGCTGACTTAAAATATTAACAGCTTTTTCGAACCGGGGGCACATCTCACCTTGCTTTTGACTCATAGCTATCACTTCCTTTTCAAGTATTATATCATAAGTGCCTATCTTTTAAAAGATAAACTTATTACTTGATTAAATCTGTTTATTAATGTACACTTGGTTACAAATTGTAATCATAAAAGGAGAATCATTATGCAATTTCATAAAGCGCCGGTAAATAACGTTTCAGAAGTAACCATTAATGTTAGTAACATAGAGAAATCATTAGATTTCTATCAGGAAATCATGGGTTTTAAAGTTATTTCCCAAATCGGTAATGAAGCTGAGCTTTCTGCCGATGGTAAAACGACTCTGCTCAGATTGGTCAAACCTTCCAATCCTATGAACCAGCATAGAACCAGCGGACTATACCATTTCGCTATTCTATTGCCTGAGCGTTCTGATCTTGCAGCATTCATCAAACACCTTTCTACAAAGGATATAAGACTTGGTGCATCCGACCATGCTGTGAGCGAAGCTTTGTATCTGGATGATCCGGACGGTAATGGCATTGAAGTATACCGTGACCGTGACCCGGAAGAATGGAGCTGGAATAACGGTGAGGTTCATATGGTGACTGAGCCATTGAATGTAGAGGATATTATGACAACTTACACAGGTGAGCCATTTAACGGTCTTCCTGAAGATACTGTCATGGGACATATTCACCTGCATGTGGCAAATATAGAAGATGCTGTGCACTTCTATACAGAAGGACTTGGGCTCGATATGATATTACGATTCGGTCCTCAGGCAGCATTTTTAGGTTTCGATAAATACCACCATCATATTGCCGTCAACGTTTGGAACGGTGTCGGTGCGCCGAGACCAGATAAGAACAACACCGGCTTAAACTACTACGTGATGAAATATCATACAGCAGAAGCTGTTGAAAAAACAGTAGAAAATTTAAGGGAATCAGGTTATGAAGTTGAAGAAACTCCGGAGGGTTATTTTTCTGAAGACCCTTCAGGTAACAGAGTTTTAATCACAGAATAATATTTTTTAAATAAAGCCGAATTTTAATTGACAACGATTCTCATTTAGATTATAATTCTAATTGAAAATGATTATCAGTTACAATTTATTGGCCCCCCAAAAAATTAGTACACATGAGTACTTTATATTATAGAATCATTTTCAACTACAATAAATTATATTCGAAATATTAAGGCTCAATTGAGTCTTTAATATTCAAAAAGAGGAAGCAGATCTTGTAATCAAGATCTGCTTCCTCTTTTTGTTTTCTCCAAATAAATGGATTAATATCCTGCCCAGTTGATATTAGCCAGGTAATACAAAATGATTGAACCTGCAATCACCCATATAAAGAAAAGAGGCAGCATGAATTTAATCCATGAACCGAAATTCGCTTTGGCAAGGGCAATGGCACCTACTGTCGCTCCAAGTGTCGGTGTGATCAAGTTACCCAGTCCGCCGCCAAATCCTATCGCAGTGATTAAAACCTGCTGCGTAAGTCCCAATACATCCGCAACCGGTTCTAAAATCGGCACCATCACACCCATCAGTCCAGATCCTGAAGGTACAAGGAAGTTGAATATCAGGTTGATGATGAATATGACTATGGCAGAAATACCGAGCGGCAGATCATTCAATTGGTCAGTCATCATAAACACTATCGTATTCAAAATCTGTCCTTCCGCCAGGATAACACTGATAGTTGTGGCCAAAATAATGACAATTGCCACAATCACCATATCCTGGACACCTTTTGTAAATGAGGTGATCATTTCTTCCACTGATTTTCTCTTAACGAGGAAACTCAGTAAAAATGCTATAAAGAATACAGTGATGAATGTACTGTTTCCATATACTTCAGACCAGCCGAGAACAGTATTACCAATCGCCAGGACAATTGGAGAGATGATCATTATCATCAGCACTGTAACATCTTGCCAGGTGACACTATCTACCTGGTCCTCACCCTCTGTTTCAGCATCCAGATCTTTCAGCCACTGATCGTGGTTCATCAGGCTTTTTTCAGGATTATTATCAACTCTTTTTGTATACCATGCGACATATAAGCCGGTGATGATCAAGAAGATAATGAATATCACAGTTCTCATCCCGTAGCCCGAAAACAACGGCGTATCACTCGCAAAGATCTGCCCCAGCATTGCCATCCCTGACGGTCCGACTGAAAAGCCCATGAACAGAGGCAGAAATGTCATGGCAAGTGCTGATATCGGATCCAGCCTCAGCTGCCTGGCCATAATTACACCCAGCGTGACAAAGACAATCATCATATCCCCACCGATGAAGAATCCTATAAACCCCATCAAAGTGAATAAACCGAGTGACAGCGCCATCGCTCCGATATTTTTATATTTGTAAACGAGATAGTTAATGATATTCGGTATTGAATCCAGTTGGAATATCGCACCAAAGAAGCCGCCCATGAAAAGCAGCAGTACAATGACCGTACTTGCCTGTACACCGCCGTCCAATATCAGATTCAGAGCATCCACCGGGTTGACAGGCGTCTGCTCCATCGTTCCATATGTGCCGGGGATGGGATTACCGTCTTCGTTCATGTCAAACTGTCCTGCAGGTACTATGTAAGTGAATAAGCAGGCCGCCAGCATAAGAAATAACATGATGACAATAACATTCGGCATTTTGAATTTCTTTTTCAAAGGTTCTTCCGCTTCTTTTTGACTCATTAATGATACCTCCTTCTAATCCATACCTATTAAGTAGGATAAAAGTTATGGTATCATAAAACTGTCCCAATTAAAATAAAAAGAGACCCGCATAAACATTTCATTTTCCGCTGCCGTCTACCTTGTTAAAATATAGTAAATGACATACAACCAGCTGAATAAACCATGGATGATCGCCCACAATATCGACTGGTGCACGCTCCATGATATGGTGATTGCCAAAACTGTACCGAAACCGACCCCTGTTTTCACGGCTGATTTTCCACTTTCCATGAAAATTCACTCCTTTATATTGAAATTGTGTAAATTTATAAATTTAAATCATCGTTTTATATTGAAATAACTTTATCTACTTGGTACAATGATAAATGTTCGATTGAAAAACACTAATGATATTCCACAGTAGCTCAGTGGTAGAGCTATCGGCTGTTAACCGATCGGTCGTAGGTTCGAATCCTACCTGTGGAGCCATATGGAGATGTACTCAAGTGGCTGAAGAGGTACCCCTGCTAAGGGTATAGATCGCATTGCGCGGTGCGAGGGTTCAAATCCCTCCATCTCCGTTCTGAATAACTTTAAAACCCTTTAATTGACTGTAAAAGTTGATTGACGGGTTTTTTTACGTCTTCTTTATCATGCCCTAAATATCCCTCTTCTTCATGGGTGATTTTCTGCTCTTATAATGTACCTTATTGATGAAAATAATGGTATCAGAACGACCGCTATCCAGAACTTGATTTCAGTAAAATCAAGGAAACTGATTTCCGGTGCTCCGACTGCGATGCGCAAAATGATCAGTATGATGATAATGGCAGCCAGCATGCACAAAGACAGTGTACGGGGATCTATCGGAATAATTTCTTTATAGACCTTGTTGTCATCTTCGAATAGCGAGATGATGAATATGATGATCCATGCGATGATTATCGGTCCGTACTGTAAACCGAAAGTCACGTTATCAGATTCATGGAAGAATGATAATACGACTGCATTCAGCAAAGGCATATATAGTAAACAGAACATTAAAATCGATTTGGCGGACATAGTATCCATCAACCTTTCCACTCTTCATCAGTAAAATACATCTCTTTCATCACTGCGACAGACCAATCAAAATTATTAGCATCAATATAGTGGCTATAAAAGGCAATATTAAAAAGAACCAGCATCCCAAGCCCAAAGTGCTTGAATCATCAACGGTCCGTTTCATAGGCTGTCTTTTTCTTTTCTGTGGTTCTGGTTCACTCTTCTTAGACCGCCTGGTTATTCTGTCTATAATATACTTCGGATCTTCATCATTATTTTTCTTATTTGACATCATACGCATCCCCTTTACGTATATTTGCCCTACTTTGTTTAAATCTTTTTAATATCTCTTATACTTAATTTTATCATTTAATGACTTCTGCATATAGTTTTTAAGATGATAAAACCCACAACAACTGGAGTCATTGTGGGTTTGTGTCATTATTCTACTTCATATCTTTCCCTGAATAAAAATCTTCATCCTTCATATCTTCAAAAATGACTCGTATACTGTCCTTTGATGCGAAATCAGTTGAGTCCATCGTTTTAATGATTTCTTTCGCCAGCGCTTCTTTCTGTTCTCCCGTACGTCCTTCTTTTAATTGTATTTTTACGAATGGCACTGCTATCAATCCTCCTATTCCATTACTCCCATTATACTGAAACTATGTATTCTAAGCCAAATCATTCATCTTCCCGCCGCTTATATACTGTAAATAAGCTTTGTAAGAGACGTCACTGACTTTATCGCTTGTTCTTGTGACATCTGTCATATAATTACTGGACGGCGCAGTGTTCTTGTACTTGGCCATTTCACTGTACTCGAATTTCTCTTTTTCAAGATTGAATTTATAATGCAGCTTCAAAGCATTTAAATATTGGTTGTTAAAAGACGTAAATGAGATGTCCACTTCAATCTCTTCATTATTATTAAAGCGCACTCTCGTGTTGCCATTATAATTTCTGTAGGAATGTATATGTTTTATATTGAACCAGTTGTTTTCTGCCACTCTGTCTGAATGTGTGCAGAAGAAGATGATCGACCCGAATAAATCGATGATCACCGGTAACTTGGCTGACAGATTGGTCAATTTCTTCGTTAACTCTTTTCTTGCCGGATAACTCTGTGAAAACTGCCTGCAGTTTCTTTCCAAAATTTTATTAGGCGATGTCAGACAATGAAAGCCGTTGCCGTACACCTCCCCCACTCTGCATTCAGTCAACCCCTTGTTTTCTACAGACAACATGTACATCGTATCATCGTTAATATTGAAATGCTGACGTTTCATAAATCTGCCCCTTTGTATTTGATAAATATAATATAACACATGTTAACTTTAATGTTAACTATTATTATCATTACGAAAATATATGTAATTTATAATGACTGGAGTATTTTTACAATATTAAATTATCAAAATATTCACACGCTATTTGACATTGTTTAACATACAATTTATAATTCTATACAAGATAATTTAAGGGGGCGGACTATTATGAGTAAACAAGTTTATCCTGTTAACCAGTTAAGAGTATTCATCAATACGATTAACGACCTTTCTGCTGATATCCTGCTTCAAGAAGCTCTTGATGACTTCAACGCTAAACTTTACGAAGAAAAGATTGAAGAATCACTGGTTGAAAAAGATGAAGAAAAGTTTAACACTTACACTGCTTTGTTAAGAGAGATTACCGAAGATGAGAATTAAAAATAATCTTATATACAAAAAGAGCTGACTTTACTTAGTAAATATATACATAGTAAAGTCAGCTCATTTTATTTATACTGCGAGATTTAAAAACTCTTCTCTTGTGATTCTGCCCAGATAATGGCTGATATCCACATCTTTCAGTGCATTATCGATCGCTTCATAGCTGTGCTCCGTACCAACGAGTCTTTCTTCAATGTCCACAACTTCTCCGACTCCGAAGAAATCACCGAATATTTTTGCATGTTCGATTCTGCCTTTACTCACTTCGAATCTGAGGTCCAGCAGGCCGGCGGGAAATTTATGTGAAACGCTGAAGTTATACTTCGGATTTCTGCCGTAGTTCCATTCCCATGTCTGATACTTTTCTTCAGATAGCTTATCAATCTCTTTCCAGTCAGCATCAGTCAGCTTGTATTCTTCTATCTCTTCCAATGACCCGAAGATTTTGATCAATATACGCCGTTTGAATTCCTCAATATCAATTTTCTCATCCAAAAAGTCGTTGATGTTGCCGACTCTTGCACTGACTGATTTGATACCTTTGGATTCTATTTTTTTAGGATTCACTTTTAATGCATTCTGTACTTCACCGATATCACTGTCCAGCATCACCGTTCCATGGGAGAACATTCTTCCTCTTTGTGTGAACATCGCATTGCCGGATACTTTTTTGCCGTCCACTTCAATGTCGTTTCTGCCTGACAGTGCTGCATTGACACCCATCTCCTGAAGTGCATCCACTATTGGCTGTGTGAAGCGTTTGAAGTTATGGAAACTGTCCCCGTCGTCTTCAGTGATGAAGCTGAAATTCAAGTTGCCTTCATCATGATAGACAGCACCGCCCCCTGATACACGACGGACCACTTTAATACCGTGTTCGCGGATATATGGTTCATTGATCTCTTCAATCGTATTCTGATTTTTACCTATGATGATGGACGGCTGATTTACGTAAAATAAAAAATATGAATCATCTGTCGGAATTTCTCTTAACACGTATTCCTCCATCGCTAAATTCACCATGGGATCTGTAATATTATTGTTGGATATGAACTTCAAAGTGTGACCTCCTAGAAATATGATTTGATACCATTATATATTAATCAACTGTAATTACTATCGATTCTGAAGAATTTTATCTGCAGTTTCTTTAGCACCTTTAACACAGTCTGGCAGTCCGACTGCATAGTGGGATGCTCCGATCAGATGTATACCTGGATAAGTTTCTTCCATATAATTTTGAATGCCGTCAATCATCTCTTTATGGCCAACGTTATAGTTAGGCATGGAGTTTTTAAGCTTGGTAACAATCTGAAGCTCAGGTTCACCTTTGATTTCCATTATTTTGTTCAAATCTTTCAAAGCAAGTCTTACGATATCATCTTCTGATTTCTCTTCGACGACAAAGTCGCCCGGTCTGCCGACATATGCTCTAAGAAGCACTTTGCCTTCCGGCGTGGAATGTTTCCACTTCTTATTCGTCCATGTACAGGCTGTAATCGCCGTATCCATATTGCGGCTGACGACAAAGCCTGTGCCGTCAATATCATTTATAACCTGACTTTTATCGAAGCCCATGACGACGGTAGCCACACTGGTTGCCGGCATATGTTTGAAGTACTCCAGTTCTTTATCATCAAACCAGCGCTTATATTGAAAATGCGGTGTTGTAATGATGATTTCATCATATGTCTTCCCGACACCGTTCACAGTCACTTTGTAACCATCTTCTGATTTTTCAATATTTTGGACATCACTGTTTAAATTCAAGTTTACATTTTGCAACTCGACTTTTTCCTGCAGCTTCTCTATGAATGAAATCAATCCGTTTTTAAATTGGAAGAACTGCCCTACTTTTTTCGTTTTGCTTTTAGGCGGTTTTGATTTCATCATTCCTTTAATCAGACTGCCGAACTTTTCTTCCTGGTGTTTGAAATTTGGATATGTCGACATCAGACTCAGACTGTCGATTGGTGTACTGTAAACACCGGACAATAGAGGTTCAATCAAGTTTTCCAATACTTCATCACCAAGTCTGTTCCTAAAGAAATATCCCGCAGAAATATCAGTATAAAGCGGCATCTTTTTCTTCGTCAGATCAAGCAGCGCACGTAATTTACCCATTGGTGAAATCAGGCTCGTCGTTAAAAACGGTTTGATTTCTGTCGGTACACCAAGCATGGTGCCAGGCGGCACCGCATGCAGCTTATGATTTGCATAAATATATGCCTGACCTGTCTCATTTCTGACCAGATCCTGCTCCATTCCGATATCTTTCGCCAGATCCGTCAGAGCTTCCTTGCGGCTTAAATAAGATTCAGGGCCAAGTTCAATCACATATCCGTCTTTACGGTATGTGTTGATCTTTCCACCGGCGTGACCTGACTTTTCATATAAGTCAACTTCGATATCCTGATTATTTTCAGTTAAATAATAACTCGCAGAAAGGCCCGTAATCCCGGCGCCGATTATTGCTACTTTTGTCATTTTAACCCTTCTTTACTAAAGTAACTCAAGCTGATTGATCATCGCCTGGATAAATCTATTATCAGTGTTCGGCATAGTCGGTCTGTGGTAGGACGCACCCACCTCATCGCAGACGACTTTGCACTCATAGTCGTTATCATAGAGAACTTCAAGATGTTCACATACAAACCCGAGCGGCAGATAGATAAAGTGTTTGAAACCATGTTCGTCATACAGGTCACGTGTCAGATCCTGAACGTCCGGTCCGAGCCACGGGTCCGGCGTATTGCCTTCAGACTGCCACCCCACAAATACATTTTGAAGATTTGCCTGCTCTTTTATCAACTGAGCCGTCTCCTCAAGCTGACCAGGATATGGATCATTCTGCTCTTTTATTTTCTCGGGCAAACTGTGGGCACTGACGATGATTGCCGTATCTTTGTGCTCAGCCTCATCGATTTCACCCAGTGAAGATTTGACTGCCTCTGTCCAGAAATCTAAAAATGGCTGTTCTTTATAAAAAGATTCCACTGATTTTATAGAAATGCCGTACTTCTCGCACTCTTCTTTCGCACGCTGGTTATAGGTACCGACGGAGAAGTTTGAGTAATGCGGTGTCAGTACAACTGTCTCCACTTCTTTAATGCCGTCTTCAGCCATCTGTTTTACTGCATCTTCTATAAATGGATCGATATGTTTTAAACCGAGGTAAAGTTGATATTCATCTTCGGATGCAGAATTATATTGTTGTAATAATGCTTCTGCCTGCCTTTTTGTGGTGTCAGCAAGCGGTGAAATGCCGCCGATGGCTTCGTAGCGGTCCTTCAGGTCCTGAAGCGCCTCTTCTGCCGGCGGTCTGCCATGTCTGATATGAGTGTAATACGGCTCTATATCTTCCTCTTTATATGGCGTTCCATAAGCCATCACTAATAATCCTTTTTTCTGTGCCATTTAAAATCACAATCCTTTACTGTAGTTATGAACAAATTCTGTCAGTTTTTTAAGTGTATCCGGATTTACTTCAGGGAACACGCCGTGCCCCAGGTTGAATATATGACCGGTGCGGTTTCCTTGAGTGACGATCTCTTTCGCTTTTGCTTCGATGATATCCCACTCAGTCAGAAGTAAGGCCGGTTCCAGGTTGCCCTGCAGTGCTTTAGTCACACCGCTTTGCCTTGCTTCGTCGATTGACATTCTCCAGTCCAGCCCGATGACGTCCACATCTAAAGTATTCCACTCGGGAACAAGATGTGATGCACCGATACCAAAGATGATTACTGGTACACCTTTAGATTTTACATGATTTACAATTCTGTTGATATAAGGAGAGATGCTCTCATGGTAGACGCCTTTGCTTAAAGCTCCGCCCCAGGAGTCGAATATCTGAATGATCCCCGCTCCGGAATCAACTTGTGCATTCAAATAAGTGATACTCATATCAGTCAGTTTATCCATTAACTTATGCCATGTTTCAGGTTCGTTGTACATCATCTGTTTCGTTCTATGGTAATTTTTTGAAGGTCCGCCTTCTATCATGTAGCTGGCGACCGTGAATGGCGCTCCGCAAAAGCCGATCAACGGCACATTGAGTTTTTCTTTTGTTAAAATTTCAATCGTTTTATATATATAGTCCAGATCTTTATACGGGTCCAGTTCACCGAGTTTTTCGACATCTTTGATATCTCTGATCGGATTATGGATGACCGGTCCCACTCCGGCTTTTATTTCAACATCAATACCTATTGGTGCAAGCGGTGTAATGATGTCTTTGAATAGAACAGCTGCATCGACATTGTAATTTTCTACAGGTGTCGCTGTTAGATATGCAGTCAGCTCAGGCTGTTTTGTAATTTCTATCAAAGAATATTTTTCTTTGACTTCACGGTATTCTGGTTGACTTCGGCCCACCTGCCTCATAAACCATACCGGCGTATGCGCCGTCTTTTCACCTTTTGCCGCTCGAATTATAGTATCATTAAACAATTCAGAACCCTCCGTCTCATAATTTCCCATACCATTTTATCATACCTTACTTTTATGACCATAACGAAAGAAATAATGACAAAAATTCGATATATTTATAGCTGTAAGTTTATCCATATGAACAAACAGGTATAGAGTATCAAGACACTATGAGAGGTGAACATAATGATTTTATACATTACGACTGGAACAGTCAGATATTTATCGACTTTACAGGACAGACATCCGGATTTGATGTTGAGCGCGATCGGTCAGGATGCAATATTATACCGGGAAGGCGAAGAAGAAAATCCGGTTTTCGATTCCGCTTCCGAGTACGATATCTCATATCAATATGGAGAACTGAATCAGGAAAACGCAGTTTCGGTTTATTACGTTCCAGTTTCGGGAAGTGGCGAAGCATCCATTCTCGGCCATTTTTCGGATTTGAATCAGAAGCTTCAAAATGTAAAAGGCTTGACCGCTTATCGCATTGGGCGTGCACTTCATAAAGATTCATATATCATCTTTACACAATGGGCAGACAGTTCGACTATTTCAGATTTTAAAGATACTGATACCTACAAAAACTTTCTCGCACCTGATGCTCTGAAGAAATTCAGGGATATAGGGTCTGTATTCCACAGCTCCATATCATCGAAAACTTATTTACCGAAAGAAGAAAATGAGGAAAAAATTGAAGAATTGCCTGAAGAAGAAAGAGAAGACTACTGAGTGGACTAATCACTCAGCAGTCTTTCTTTTTTGTATACATTTTTACTGAAATAACTGTTCAGAAGATAACCCCATAGTGGGAAAATGACAGAAATAAAAAAGTATGCAGGATGTAATGATATGAATATTGCAGCAAGTGCCAATGAGATAATCAATATGACTTTATGAGAGAACTTGATGTAACTTTCATGTATATACTCTCTTTTCACCGGCCAGATTTTCGGCCAGAGCAGGTATGCCTGTGCCGTATATAACTGGGACATCTGCAGCACTATGATGTAAAGTGCAAATAGAATGATGATTACAGACAAAATCAGCTGGTCCACCCATATCATCGCAACTGAAAATATTAACAGCAGTCGGAGTATGATCATCGGCAGATCGTTGTCTCTTAAGAACGTCCTTTTAAATAAATACTCATACATATGACCTTTATTAAATTTGTCGGGCTTTGGCTGTTTCAGCAATGGATCGAGGTATTTCCTTCTTTTATATTGTTTGGATATGTGATGGACATTTGTAAACATTGAAACATATTGATAATACTTCTGCTTTAATATCGCTTCGTAGTTGACGATTGCCGTCCAATCGAGATTGTTATACTGCTTTTTATTAATCCAGTAATATAGACCGTAAATCAGAACAAGTCCTGCGGCAGCAAGAAATGGGCTTTGTAATAAAAGCATCAGAGACATGAAGTGTACAATGATCAGCATGCCGATGACTGTATTTTGAGAGACCGGCGAGTTGATTGCGTTTCTTCTGATCATAAATGCCATGATATAGAGGATGATTGCCATTACAGCGAACGTGCCCATTTCCAAAATTGAATGCCCGACATTCAGAAGCAGTAAACCAATGACAAGTCCTACAATAGGAAAGCCGATATTCAGCCAGAATGAATACTGGCTGGTATATGAAAAATATTTTTTCATATTCTTTTCATACGGTGGTAAAAACAGTACATCCGCTTCTTTCATTAACGAGCGGTATTTCGGTAAAAGTAATACACTCATGATCAATGCAGCAATCAGGTCAAGATAAATCGACGGTTCCATTGTTGAAAGAATCCCTAATAATGAGTACAGGAACGCACCTGCTGCGATTGTTAAAAAGATTAGAAAATGACTGTTGAAAATATATTTCCCATAATAACTTCTTATTTTAATATCATCTTCAATTCTGTTCTTATACAGAGGTGCTTTCATGTGAACCTGCGCCTCCAGTCAGCGATAAGTACAAATCATCCAGGGATGCATCAGGCATATCCATCTTTTGACGCAGTTCCTCTATCGTCCCGGACACGGCTACTCTGCCGTTATCCAAAATGACATAGCGGTTACAATAACGCTCAGCTGTGGATAAAATATGTGTACTCATTAAAATCGAACGGTTTTTATTTCTTTCTTCAACCATCAATTCGATCAATGACTCTATGCCGAGCGGATCCAGTCCGAGGAATGGCTCGTCTATAATGTAAAGATCCGGCTCTGCGATGAATGCACAGATCAACATTACCTTCTGCTTCATTCCTTTGGAAAAATGCGTGGGGAACATGCTGACTTTATCGTCCAGCCTGAAGATTTTGAGCAGTTTTTCTGCACGCTCCCATGCGGCCGATTCTTCCAGGCCGTATGCCATGGCTGTCATGTTGATATGCTCTTTCAATGTCAGTTCTTCATACAAAATCGGAGATTCAGGTATATATGCCAGATCTCTTCTGTACTTTTCAGCATCTTCATCTATTTGGGTATCATTTACTTCAATACTCCCCTTATGAGGGTTCAGCAGGCCTAATATATGTTTGATCGTCGTACTCTTGCCCGATCCGTTCAAACCGATCAAACCCACGATCTCGCCTCTTTTGATATCAAATTTGATATCATGTATCACTGCGGTCTTTGAATAGCCGCCCGTTAAATTATCTATATTCAGAACCATATTCGACTTCCTTTAATTTAAATAAAATTATTTGTATACTAATACTACGTTACAATATATCATAATAAAACTATGGAGGTACAATGAATGACTAAAACAATTTTCGAGAAGATTATTGATCGTGAAATACCTGCAAATATCGTTTATGAAGATAATGAAGTACTTGCTTTTATGGATGCCTTTCCCCTTTCAAAAGGACACACTCTCGTAATTCCTAAAAGACCTATCGAAAACATTTATGAATTGGATGACGAAACAGGTGCCAAAGTGATGTCAGCTGTCACGAAAATATCCAAAGCACTGCGTGATGCATTTAATCCGAAGGGATTGAACGTTGTACAAAATAATGGTTCTTATGCATCCCAGTCTGTCTTTCATTTACATTTCCACATCATTCCAAGATATGATGACGAGTATGATGGTTTCAATTATAAGTGGAATCCTGTATCGGAACCGGGATCAGATGATGAACGTTTAGAAATAGAAAATAATATTAAATCTAAACTCGATGAGTAATCTCCATTCTTAATGGGTAATGATTTATATATACTTGCTAAAGGACGTGTCGTAAATGAAGTTTAAAAATATTGCGGTCGGTTTTGCAGTTGGTGTAACCGGCGGCATGCTGGTCTCATTACTGAATGCGCCAAAATCAGGATCCGAACTGCAGCAGTCGCTGAAGAGCGAATCCGGCAACTTTAAATCACAGATGAACCAGCTGAAAGTCGAAGCTGGTGAAGTCAAATCATCATTTTTAAAAACCAAACATGAATCACAGGAAGTATTCTCAAGCCTGGGTGATGAAATCAAAACTATGATCAATAACTTCCAGGCGGATATCAATCCAAACATCGAAAATATACAGGGCCATATTGAAAATGTTTCCAATCGTGGCGAAGAAATCAGCAAAGATGTAGATAACATGATAAACAGAAAGAAAAAATAATATTGGAATATTTAAGCAGCGGGACACTTTACTATTTGTGTTCCGCTATTTTTTTATGATATATTAGCTCTTGTATGATGACTAAAGGAGAAGTGTTTATGAAGAAAAAATTGATGCCTGTAGTAATCGGGCTTGGTCTTCTCGGACTCGCCGGCTGCGGTAATGGTGAAGAAGGAAGTTCAGAGGATGGAAATGGCTCTGGAGAAACAGAGTTCGGTGAAGTTTTAGCAACAAGTGACGCAGGAGACGTGACTGTTGATGATGTATTAAATAATCTCGGTACGACACAAGTCGCAAACCAGACATTCCAATTAACTTTGGATCAGGTTCTGCAGGATAAATACAGTGACGAAGTCGACCCGGCTGAAATTGAGGAAGAAGTAGACGCTGAAATTGAACAGTATGGCGGCGAAGAGCAGTTTGAGATGATGATGTCCCAGCAACAACCGGGAATGACTGCAGATAAATACAAACAACAACGTATTGCAAGTACATATCACAATCTTTTCTTCACAGAAAAATTTGATATCTCAGATGAAGAAGCATTGGAAGGCACTGTTGAAGGCTCACATATACTAATCGCAGTAGATGAAGAAGATGAAGATGGTCTATCAGAAGAGGAAGCTTTGGAAAAAGCTGAAGGACTTATTTCAGATATTGAAGACGGTGCTGAATTTACTGACGTAGCTGCCGAAGAATCAGATGACGGCAGTGCTTCAAATGGAGGTTCATTAGGCCTTGTGACTGAAGGACAGATGGTCGAAGAATTTGAAACAGCATTGTTTGATCTCGAACAGGGTGAAATGACAAGCGTACCTGTAAAATCAGAGTTCGGTTACCACATCATCCAAAGAGGCGATGAAGAAGATATAGACGAAGAATTAGAACAAGTCAAAAGCCAGCTGGTAAACCAGAAAGTTCAGGAAAACCCGGACGAGGTATTGACGTTCTATCAGGATTTACTCGAAGAATATAACGTCTCATTTGAAAACGAGGAAATCGAAACTTACATCCAGGATACATTCCTGGCATCTGAAGAAGAATCAGATGAAGGTTCTGAAGAACAACCAGCTGAAGATGAAGAATCATCAGAAGAAAATTCTGACGAGGAAACAACTGAAGAAGACGCTGGTTCAGAATCAGACGAAGAATCAACTGAAGAATAATTTAATAAATACATGAGAGGACTTGTATATTTGTACAAGTCTTTTTATTTTGATACAGATAGTATACATCTGTAAGTGTTATTCATAAGCTTCATTTGAAATCTATACATCCTTACGAAATCTCAATCCATATTCGTAAACTTCATTTGAAATCTATACATCCTTACGAAATCTCAAGCCGTCTTCGTAAACTTCACTCGAAATCTACGTACCCTTACGAAATCTCAAGTCGTATTCGTAAGCTTTCCTAGAAATCTATACATCCTTACGAATAAAATCAATCTTTAAAATATTTTTCAATCTTCTGTCATTTGCTGTTATAATTATAAATATAGGCTGACCTATGCTCTTTTCTGTCTTTGGTCATTAATTTCAAAGTCATTATTGTAAGCGTTTCCATATATAAAGATAAGGGGGTTTTTATAATGAAAGTAGGAAACCGTTTAACTGTGTACATTGTCATTGGTCTAATCGCGGGTATTATCGTTGGTTCAATTTTCAGTCCCATGGCGGACCAAACGTGGGTGCAATGGATTGACCAGTTCATTTTTAATGTCGTCGGTCAAATTTTTCTCAACTTGATTTTCATGGTTGTTGTGCCGGTAGTATTCATTTCCATAGTACTTGGTGTCGTGGGTGTCGGGGATCCGAAAACTCTGGGGAGTCTGGGTATTAAAACGATTGCATTTTACTTAACAACCACAGCCATAGCAATCACGATAGCGATTATTATCGCATTAGTCCTGCAGCCTGGTGAGGGCCAGGCAGAACTGCTCGATTCATCGGAAGTTGAAGAATATCGTGAAACAGAACTCGGCGGCGACACGGGAGAAGCCATTGATCAGACGTTTGACCAGACGATTATCAATCTGATTCCGTCCAACGTCATAGAAGCAATGGGCACTGCCAACATGCTGCAGATCATCGCCTTTGCCATCTTCATCGGTATTGCCCTGATTGCGGTGCAGGATAAAGCAAAAAATGTCATAAGATTATTCGAAGAAGCAAATGATGTCATCATGTGGATCGTTCTTGCCATCATGAAATATTTTGCACCGATTGGCGCATTCGGGCTTGTAGCCACAGCATTTACACAGGCCGGTTTTGGCGCGATTCAACAGCTCGGCATGTACTTTGTCTGTGTGCTCCTCGGCCTTTTCATTCACCTTTTGTTCATTTACGGATCGGTCATCAAGTTTATTGCAAAGAAACCTTTCATCTGGTTCATCAAAGGCTTCGCACCAGCCATGGGCGTTGCGTTCAGTACGTCTTCATCAAGTGCGACACTTCCCGTCTCCATGGAGACAGCGCAAAATAACCTGAATGTAAGAAAAAGTGTCTCAAGTTTCGTGCAGCCGCTTGGCGCGACGGTCAACATGGATGGTACAGCAATCATGCAAGGTGTGGCAACAGTCTTTATCGCCCAGCTGACAGGCGTTGATCTGACGATCATGCAGATGGTGACTGTCGTCATTATCGCAACGATTGCGAGTATCGGTACAGCTGGTGTCCCGGGTGTGGGTCTCGTCATGCTTGCGATGGTACTTACCGCCGTGGGCCTGGATCCGGCAGCAATCGGTATCATTCTGGGTATCGACCGCCTGCTGGATATGACACGTACTGCCGTTAATATTACGGGTGATGCTGCCATTGCAGTAGTACTCAATGAACAGCAGATACGAAAAGAGGAGAAAGAGAAAACAGCCGGACAGTCATAATATCATTTACAAAATAAAACGCCTGGTCCTGTAATTTAGGGCCGGGCGTTTTATTTCAATCTTTAAAAGCTTTCTGGCTTAAACAGGTTTCTGTTTTCCAGAGGGAATATTCTGTCTGTGAACATTCCTTTGTCGGTATTATCCAGATGCTTATCCATCATCATCATTCTTGCATCGATGTTATCAATAAAATGCAGAATTTCAGCTTCTTTCAGCATCGGCACTTTCGGAGAACCATATTCAAGTTTTCCATGATGTGAAAGCACCAGGTGTTTAAGAAGCATGACTTCTTCACCTTCAATGTCCAATTCTGCTGCAATCATTGAAATCTCCTCTACCGCTATGACGATATGGCCGATCAGATTACCTTCAGTTGTATAAGTTGTTCCGATCGGACCGGAAAGCTCTTTAACTTTTCCGATGTCATGCAGAATGATGCCACTGTACAACAGACTTCTGTTTAGTGACGGGTAGATGTCACACAGTGCTTCGGCTGTTCTCAGCATATAGTGCACGTGGTAAGCGAGACCAGAAACAAAGTCATGGTGGTTGGTCATCGCAGCCGGATAAGTCAGGAACTCTGTTTTGTATTTGGAGAGCAGCTTTCGTACAATGCGCTGCATTGCCCCATTTTCAATTTTAAGAGTGTAATCCATAATGCTTTCAAACAACGTGTCTTCATCAATCGGCGCTTTTTCAACAAAATCTTTTGCATTCAGACCATCCTGCTCTGTCGCCAGGCGGTACATTGCAATTTTCATCTGTTTTTTATTGCGGTAATCGATGACATCACCTTTGACTTTTATCAGTGCTTCTGGCAGGAGCACCTGCATATCTTGTTTAGAAACAGTCCAGAGTTTTGCCTCAATCTCTCCTGAACGGTCCTGAAGGTATAACGTCATATAAGGTTTCCCCTGTTGTGTTACACCTTGCTGGCTCCTCTTGATCAAATAAAATGTTTCAACACTGTCCCCTGCTTTAAGGTTTGCAATATTCGACACTAGTTTCACCTCTATTTAACTTTCTCTTTTAATCTGATCGTCTGGTTGGATGGTATAGAAGTGTCCAGGTTACAAGTGAAATAGAGTACCTGGTCTTTCACTTCACTTCTTAAATAATCCATGATTATCTTCTTGCGTTCTTTATCAAAGTGAACAAATGCATCGTCGATGATGAGCGGCAGTTTGTAGTAGCCCTGCAGTGCTTTGATCAGGCTCAGTCTCAAGCTGATGTAAAGCATTTCCTTAGTCGATTGTGACAGCTCCAATGGGTGGAAGACCTGGCCGTTTGAATGTTTGACGGTAATGCCGTCATCATCATAGATTACATTGATATATCTTCCTTTAGTCACAAATTGGAATATGCTTCTCGCCTCTTCAATGACGATAGGCAGCCGTTCATCTTTAATCGCTTTGATATGTGTTTCAATCAGCAGACGGATATAGTTGAGTGACAGGTAATCTTCTGACAGGCCTTGGATCAGGCTCTTTTTCATCTCATACTGATGATTGAGTTCACTAAGCTTGCCGTCACTTTCCAATATATTGATTTCCTGGTTGATTTCAGCAAGAATTTTCTGTTCATCCTGCACCATTTCATTGAAATGTTCAACCTGCTTATTGATGCCTTCCTCTTCTTCTTTCAAATCAGCGAGCATCAATGAGGCCAGATCATTTCTGAGATCATAATCAAACAACTCTTCATCCAGTTTATCACTCAGATTTTTAAACCGATTTAAATTATTCTGATATTCTTCAAATTTACGTGCATGGTAATAGTACTCTTCTTCATCATCAGCATCGACATAAGCGAAAAGCTCATCGATTTCCTTACTGGAAGAACTTACCCGTTCTTCCATGACACTGATTTCATTTTCCAACAGTTTGATCTGTTCATCAAGCTGTTTCCTATTTGAGATGTTTTCATTGTACTCTGTAAGTTTCTGATTCACCTCATAAAATATTGATGCGTCATAATAAGTGATGCCCAGTTTCCTGACATCGTCCTTCACTTCACGTTTAAAGTCCTGCAGACTTCTAATGATATTATCTTTTTCAACATTGTGTCTCATAATCTGATTACGTTTTTGTTTAATATCGCGAATAGTATGGATCGCATCGACGATATACTTATTTTCAATGTCAGGATTGATTTTTAATTTCTGTTTCACATCGAATAAATCAGTGTTTAAACGATCATGATTCGTTTCCTTAATCGCTAAAGTTTCCTTCAGCTCCTCAATCTTAACATTGAAAGAAATGCGTTTCGATTTTTGTGTGCGTAAATCCATCTTTAAATCTCTTGCATCATTCAAATCGAAATTAACATCGTTTTCACTTTTGATCGTTTCTATCTCATCTTTCAATTCTTCGACTTCATGTTCGTAGTCGCTCTTAAGATTTTCCTCTTCTTCTCTGTTCGTCAGCAGGATGAATATTGATGCAACAAGAGCGATTCCCACAAAGACAGCACCCAGTGTAAATTCAGCGTTGACCAGATAGAGCACACCGATGATGACCGTGATGATGCTTATGCCCAATATTAAAAAGGTCTGATTGCGTTTCGTACGATTACGCTGTCTTTTTTCACGCTCATACTCCTTTTCAATCAGCTGGTACATCTTCCCTTTTTCTTTGAGTTCGATTTCTTTATCCAAAACTTCTTTTTTCACTCTGATCCTCGAGTCACTGATCTGGGCATCTTCAAGATCTGCAATCTCCTGATCGAGCTGTCTGATATCAGACTTTATATGATCAATTTCCCGAACAAGATATTGTTCTTCCAGGGTGACCTCATCAAGTTTGGCAAGGAGAGACTGTACAGATTCACGGATGATGTTGGAATCATCCACTTCCATATGCTCCTGCTGCCAGCCGATATCCTTTTGAAGCAATTCAATTTCATCTTCAAGATTTTCAATGGCATTCTTCAAGCGGTCGATTTCCAGATTCTTCTGCTTAATTTCCGGTTCCCTTGTTTTGAGAGCTTCCAAATATTCAATGTTTCTCTCATCAGGGAGTTCAACCTGATTGATTTCATGCTTCAGAACCTTCAACTTCTCAAGCCTGAGACCTATATCTTTTTTCGCCTGGTCATAACTGTTCTTTAAACTCTCATACCTCTCTATCCCTTGTTCAGGAAATACTAAAGGCTCGACGTTCAATACGCCTTCAAGAGTTTTCCAGTCTTTTATATCTTTATGATACATGATTTCTTTAATTTTCTGTTTGCGGACGGTATCCAGCTGATTCAATGCATCTCTTTTCGCATTGATGCTCTCTTCGTATTTCAGCTGCTCGGTTGTCAGATAGTTGTAGTTCGCCTCTTCTGCTTCCAGCTTGCGGATCTTTTCATTGATCTCCTGAAGCTGTACCAGCTCCTGGTTGATTTCAGGATTGATGCCGTTCTTTTTATACAGGTTTTTCAGTTCCTGATCGATAGCCGACAGCATCTCATCGTATTCATGCGAACCAAGCGCCCCTGCTCTGAGCAGATACTCCTGGAGCTTGTCTTCGGTCATGTTTTTATGAATGTCCTGCAGACCGAGAACATCGAAAGAAAATATCGAACGGTACGTCCGCTTGTCGATATAGTTCAATTTTCTGACCAGCCAGTCGGAACTTCTGGATGTGCCGTCATTCAGATAGATTTTCACATCACCCTGGACTCTGTTGCCTTTGACCCTTTCTATTTCGACAGGCCCCTCACCGTCTTCGAAATCGACGACAAGCTTCCCGCCGTACATATTATGCATTCTCGGTTCACGTCTCGGCTCCTGCTCCTTCCGCGTAGGAAAACCGAAAAGAACGGAATGGATGAATGACTGCATTGTTGACTTGCCCGCTTCGTTCTCGCCGAATATCTGAACGAAAGGTGTCGAAGTTTTTAACTCGGTTTCAGCAATCTTCCCGTAGCCATATATATTCAATGATAAAATTTTCATCTTTTCACTACTTCCTCATTAACATTTTCAAGCGTTCTTCCCCGAGACTTAAGTAATCTTCTTTTTTTAGTTCCTGCATCGGCGGCAGGTGACGGTTGATTTTAGGATCCATATACATCGTATTCAACGCTTCTTTGAAGATTTCTTCATTATCAGAGTAACTTGCCTTAATATCGTTTAAAATCGCTGTCTGATTTTGATTCAAGTAGTTGATGGACAGATTATCAATCCAAATGAAATTCTTTACATCCTGTTCATCTTCGTGCAGCAGTTCCAGCAGCTCTTTATAATCCACTTCGGAGAGCTCATCATCTCCCTCATGATTGATGGTCAGCTGAATGATTTTCTTGCCCGCTTCACGCAGACGTTCTTTGAATTCTACAATCTGCTGGTAAATGTCCTGTTTGTTCAGTGTCTTCATCTCAAGTTCATATTCGGCAAATGTGATTTCATGAGACTTTACGAATGATGTACTTAAATAAACATCATCTCCTTCAACAAGCAGAAAACCCTTATCTCCATATTCATTTTTGTGTCTGCCCTGAATGTTTCCCGGGTAGTGGATCGGCGGCAGATCGGAAAGTTGTTCTCTGACATGAATGTGTCCGAGTGCCCAGTAGTGATACAGCTTACTGTTCAGCGTTTCCAGATTGAACTCGGTATACCGGGCCTGATTATATTGTGTTTTAGAATACGTTCCATGCAATATGCCGATGTGTATGCCCTCATTCAGATGATTGACCGGGTAGTCATCCAGCTTATTTTCATATGAATCATCCATGAAATAACTGAATCCATGTAAAAAGATGCGTTCTCCTTTTTGGCTTACGCTTTCAAATGTCTCCACATTCTCTTTGAACACACTCACGTTGTCCGGCCATTTGGATTTGACATTCTCACTTAGGGGATCATGGTTTCCATGAATCATATAGACAAAGATGCCATTATCTTTCAAGCGCTCAAAACCTTTCTTTAAAAAGGTCTCGGCTTTCAAAGTACGGTTTTCCCTGTCAAAAACATCCCCCGCTATGATGATGAAATCCACTTGTTCCTCGATGGCCTTATCAAACATTCTTGTTACACTTTTATATGTACTTGATGTCAGTTCTTCAAAAATATTATGTGGCATTTTCGTTCGGGATTTGAACGGACTGTCCAAATGTAAATCCGCACTATGTATAAATTTGACCACAAATCTCACCCACTTTATATATTCAATATATACAATCATTATAACAAATATAAAAACAAAAGAGGTCTAATAATAGACCTCTTCAAAGATTAATTTTCGTTATTGATTCCGTATAACTCTTCAATTGGTTTCATGATGACACGATTTAAATCTTGAATTAGCTGACTCATGTTCTGCTCAGCTTCCATCAGTGCTTTAATATTTTCATCATCTTCAATTTCAGCTGCAGAACTTTGTGCTTTCTGAACATCTTCTTCCAGGATTTCTTCACCCTGCATCTGCTTTTGCTGAAGCTCCATCTGGACCTGTCTGAACTCTTCAAAAAGTGCCTTTGATTCAGGATTGCTGTTCACTTTAGCATAAAGGTCTTTCATGCTGTTGAATTCATCTGATTCTCTTAATGCACTTTCGAGTGCATTGGCTTGATCGTATACATTTACTGACATCATAAAACTCCTTATTTTGTGATGTTTCTACTGTACCATACAATAATAATTTATAACAACACTACAACTATACCTTGGAACAGACCGATTATCGCACCTAATATGAATCCGAGGAGAGTGATCATTCTGAACTCCTTGTTCGCAACATCCATCACAAGATTTTCAATATGATCCAGCTGGAAACTGTCAATCTGTTTCTTGATCACTTCTGCAAGCTGCAGCTTATCCATGATCCTGCCCATATTGTAGGCAAGATAATCGATCGTGTTGTCTTTCAGTCTGTACTTGCCGCGCTCCTTGAATGAAGTGAAGAGTGCTTCGTTAAATTCCACGATGGGTTTATTCAGCAGTCCACGTATATTGATCCGTTCCTGCATCACGCTGCCGATGCTGAAGACGAGATCATCTTTATCACTTTCAGATAGAAATTCGTTTATAGATTTGCCTTTTAATTTATCATACTCCTCGACGATGAAACGCTCCACTATACTGAACATTTTGGGATGGTTCAGCAATTTCACCAGTTCTTTTTGAATATTGAGTGCAATATTCTCTTTTGTCATGAAGTATTTTATCGATTTTGCCATTCTGCCTCTTTTTTCAATGAATTCATCTGTCATGGTATAGAGGTCATCGAAACCTTTATCAGACATGATATAATCTTCAACTTTCTGAATGATCTGCGGCTGTATCTGCAGCACTTTCCTATCTATTGTATGCATCGCATCCGCTGGTATTAAATTTTCAACTTTAGATACATACAGCTTTTCGCCTTCTTCAGCAATCTTTTTACTTACTTCATTATTGAAGCCGTCTATGACTTTTTCAGAAAGTCCCTCATGCAGACGTTCAAGAAAATATCCGATACTCAGTTTCTCGCTCTCGACGGTGTCTATCTGCTTATCAATAAAGCTCATGATGAAGCGGTCTGTCTCGGGACTTTTCACTTTATCAATGAACACATCCGGTGTGAGAAGATGACCCGTGATGATCCTGCCGAGCTTGGTCGAAGCTTCGCTGCGCCGGGAAGGAATCACACCAGGTGTAAAAGGCAGTTTAATGCCGAATAGATATTGCGCTTCATAAGGTCTGAACAGCATTTTAATGGCGAGCATGTTTGTAAAACCCGCAATCAAAGAGCCGGTGACAATCATAAATATAATTAAACCTGCAGAATTCATTAACTCCCTCCTCGTATAAAGCTCCCAGTAAATAATACCATATATGTATTGATTTTATAGATAAAAAAGAGCAAAGCATCCATCGCTTTGCTCTTCTATATAAAATTTATACAGGCTGTAATTCCACTTGTTTGCTAAAGAACGTTCTGATTTCGCGCTCGATATAAGATGCATGGACCGGCTGATTCTGGTCATTCATCACTCTGTATATTTTGTTGCCTTTGTTAAACTGAAGTGCATATCCACTTCTCGTTTCAAGCGTTTCCCAGTATACCTTTTCGCTGTCATAAAGTGGATATACACAATGACCTCTTGAGATTACCTGAGCCAGTTCCAGCGGATCGCCGGAAAAAGTATTAGTCAATACTTCACTGTTTCTGAATAGTGCACATAAAGAAATACAAGTGGTCCAGTTTGGCAGGATACGCTCCTTTTCAATTTGAACTAAAGTTTTCTTTGACAATCCTATAGTATGGCTCATCGAATCCTGAGTGTACCCGGCTTCGGTACGTACCATCTTGAATTTAGACTGTAGAGTCTCTATAAAAGCCTGCTTATCCATTAAATAACACCCTTTCAATAATACAACTATCAATAACTATTTATAGTAACGTTAAATTATACACTTAAAACATGATAATATAAAATTACCAAAAACAAAAGAGTATACAAGATAAGTTCAATAAGTGTTCACTTATCAAATTCCCATATACTCCTCTATTATATAGCTTTTTGCATCAAAAGTGTAAAATTCAGCTTACACTCCTGCCTTCTCTTTCTCTTCTTTTCTATTTTGCTGTTCATTCAATACTGAGGCAATCGCGGCATCGCCTGTAATATTGACGGCAGTGCGTGTCATATCAAGCAGACGGTCGATACCTATGATGATACCGATTGCTGCGGGATCCAGCCCGACTGCAGTCAACACCATTGCCAGCATGACAAGTCCGACACCCGGCACACCTGCGGTACCGATGCTCGCAACCGTAGCGATAATGACGACTGTCGCCATCTGCATGATTGTCAGATCAACTCCTGACAGCTGGGCGATAAACACTGTCGCCACCCCCTGCATTATGGCGGTGCCATCCATGTTGATCGTCGCACCGAGCGGCTGGACAAAACTGGAAATACTCTTTCTCACTTTTAAATTCTTCTGTGCAGTTTCCATGGAAATCGGCAGTACAGCACTGGATGAAGATGTACTGAAGGCAACACCCATTGCCGGAGCAAATCCTTTCACAAACCAGATGAAAGGCTTCTTCGCAAGAAACTTGATGACTGACCCGTAGACGAATACCAAATGGAGCAGAAGAGCCAACAGTACACAGACAAAGTACATGCCGAGCTGTTGGATTGCACCGAAACCGGCCTGTGTAAATGCTGTGGCAACGAGTCCGAATGCACCGATTGCTGCAAAGTATTTCATGATTGCAAGAACGATCCACATGACCACTTCATTTGCTTCTTCAAACAGCTTGACCAGTCCAGGGATTTTGTCTTTTACCGCTATCATTGCGATTCCGATAAAAATTGCAAAAGCGATGATCTGCAGCATATTCGCAGTGCCCATGGCTTCGATGACGTTTGTCGGTATTAGATTGATGATGGTCTGATCAAAAGTCTGATCAACCGCTTCTCCCGTCTCACCGCCCTCCAGCTCTGTTTCACGGTAGTCCTCCACTTCTGAGGTATTCAGAAGCTCTGACTGTCCGGTGCCCGGTTCCAGCACCAACGCCACCACAATTGCCAGTGAAATGGCAATTGCCGTTGTCACTAAGTAAAATGCCAAGGTTTTTATACCCAGGCTTCCTAATGTTTTTGGGTCACCGACACCGACGACACCAAGTACTATGGAAATGAATACTACTGGTACAACCATCATGAATATCATACTTAAAAATAATTGACCCACAACGTTGAATATATATTGGTCAATCCACTGCACCCATGCCTGATCTGACATAGGGCTGAATATAGAACCAATGACTATACCGGCAATCAAACCGATTATAATATATAAAGTTAAACGGTTGCCTACTTTCATATTATTCCTCCTATCAATGAAATGAAAACACTTCCAGATTATACATTGATGTTTATAATTAAACAACACTTATTTTATAAGTCTCATTTTCACAAATAGTTCAGAAAATTCGTGGGATTTTAAGGTGTTCAGTAAAATACCTCGCCATAATAAGTTTATGATGAGGTATTTTCTCACAGCATTTAACAAAGTCAGATTTACAGCTTGACCAGATTATATTTGATCGCATATATGACAGCCTGGGTCCGGTCAGATACTTCCAGCTTATTTAAAATATGGCTCACGTGTGTTTTGACGGTTTTCTCACTGACATACAACGCTTCACCGATTTCTTTATTGGATTTGCCTTTGACAATTTCTTTCAATACATCTATTTCTCTTGCGGATAAGGCGTTTCTTTCATGCGGGAGGTTTCCTGTATTGTCCATGATTTTCAAAATGTTCGGGTGGATGACCTTCTCACCCTGGATGACATCTTTTATTGATGACACCAGTTCTTCCGCTTCCATTTCTTTGATGATATAGCCGTCTGCCCGCGCCTGGAACACCGGCCGGATATATTCTTCACTCGTGTAGCTCGACAGCACGAGCACTTTAACTTTCGGGTACTCGGTTTTTATTATACGTGTCAGTTCGATGCCGTCCATGTGAGGCATGACCAGGTCGAGCAATATCAAGTCCACTTCTTTATGATTTTTTTCCAGATACTCCAGGGTTTCCCTGCCGCTGCCGAAGTCATCCAGCACATTTATATTGTCTGTTGTGGATAATAAGAACTTCATTCCTTCTCTTACGATGTGATGATCATCAGTTATTATGACATTATACATTCTCTCACTCCTCTATCGGTACTACGATTTTCACTCTTGTCCCTTTGCCGATTTCTGTATCTATATTCAATTCGCCACCAAGTCTTCTGATCCGTTCCCGCATATTGCTGAAGCCATAGCTCGTCTTTGTATCATCTTCCAGACCGAAACCTGTTCCTTGATCAGCAACGGTAGTCTCGAGCTTTTTATTCCGCACGGTCATGTTCACCTGAGCTTCACTCACACCTGAATGCTTCATTACATTGTTCAGGCTTTCCTGAATGATACGGTAAAGTTCTATCTCAACCGCGTCACTGACATTATAGAAGCCATCCAGCTCTATATCGACATCGACGCCTATGAGACTGCTGTATGATTCTATAGCATGAACAATGCCATTTTCCAGACCGATCGGCTTCAGCTGCCATATCAGTGCTTTCATTTCTTTCATCGCGTGTTTTGACGTGTTTTCAATCGACACGAGTGCTTCATCAATCTTTTTCCCGTCTGAGAGTGCTTTTGCAGCATGGGAAGTGATACCGATGGAGAACAACATCTGATTGACCGAATCATGCAGATCACGGGCAAGCCTCTGCCGTTCTTTAATGACGACACTTTCCTTCTCCTTTGCTGTCAACTCTATACGCTTCAATGTCGAACCGATTTGAAATGCTACAGATTCCAAGAGAGCCAGTTCGTCCTTGTCAAATTCAACGCGGCCCGGGCTCGCAACATTCAAAAGGCCGAAAGATTCCTGTCCGGAAATCAGGGGCATCGTTGCGTGATGAGTAATGCCATTATTTTCTCCTGGGAATTCAATCTGTGCCTTTTCCAGTCTCGAGCAGACGAATATATTCGTCGCCGTCTGCAGCTGCTGTTTATGGTAGGCACGCACACACCAGCAGCTCCCGTCTTTCAAATAATGACAGCCCCTCTTTTTCATTGAAGGCGGCAGCTGATAATCCGCAGCCAGTTCATGCTCCCCTTCTTTATTGATGAAGAATACCCAGCCGGTTTCAAATTCCGTATGGGTGACCAGTTCACGCAGCGCACCGTTCAACATCGTCTGAAGATCAGTCTCTTCATTTAAAAACTCAGCGATATCTTTTAATAATTGAAGTTTACTTTTCATAGAAACACCCTAATTTATATCTGATATGAATAATTTATAATCTTACCGGTGACAACTGTCAGACTACACTTATAATATTATAATCCAATTTCAGGCTGTCATATAACTCAAAAAGCTTATAATTTGTACTTTAAACCAATTCATTTTGAAGTAAGGACCGCCTGGTCTAATTAATCAGCCGTCCCTGACATATCTGCGTCGAATACTTTATTCAGTCTCCCTTTAGAAAAGTTATACATCGACCGGGCAGATGGAAACGTCGACTTCGCTTCATTCAAACTGACATCTTCTTTTGCCAGATATGTATCATCATCAAAAACGATGATCAGCTGATTCATCCTTGTATCTCCATTGTGCACCTGGAATATTTCAACTTTGAATACTTCATCATAAATACTGCCTTTACCGGTCTCATCTTTTTCTATGAATAACGATTTTGATGACAGTGATACGACCAGATTGCCGCTCAGTGCTTCAAATCGTCCTGCCGGTTTGACCGCTCTGCCTTCTTTGACCATTTGTGCCAATTCTAATATATTCAACTGCTCAGTCTTTTTGCTAAACATTTTAACAACTCCCAAATAATTCTGGACGGTGGATATCTTCATGAATTCGGCCGCCTTGGATACAAAAAGTCATGTGATTTTCATGTTATATTGAAGTTGATGACAACAAGCATTAAAGGAATAAAATCACATAAGACAACTTCATGATACCACTAATCCATCAATGAAAAAATATGACCAAAGATGTATCCGGGCGGATCAATGATTCAAAGGAGGGAGATTATACAGAAAGTGACTCACACAAAGTTCACAAAAAATCCTGTCCAGACCATCCGGATTAAAGGATTCTATGATAAAGTTGAGAATATCGATAGTTATGGTCTCAGGGAAAGAAAGTCAGAGGATGGTTCGTTCTATGAAAAATAACAAATTATTTATGCAATTAATCTTTTTAATATCATTGATTGCAACACTCGGTTCATTGTATTTCAGTGAAATAAGAATGTACATACCTTGTGAGATGTGCTGGTATCAGCGCATAATCATGTATCCACTGGTCATCATTTCATTGATCGGCCTTGTCAAAGAAGACATAAATTCAAGAATCTATGTCAGAGTGTTCAGCGCCGTGGGTATATTGGCTGCAGCTTATCATTACAGCATGCAAAAGATTACTTTTGTCGCTGACAGTCTGCCGGCTTGTACAGGTGTGGACTGTACTGTACAATATATTAACTGGTTAGGTTTTATTACCATTCCACTGCTGTCACTGTTCGCATTTATACTTATTTTCACGCTTTCATTATTCATTAAAAAGTAAAAGGAGTATTTGTATTATGGGAAATAAAATATTTTATGGCGTCATCGCAGTAATTGTTATTGCTTTTGCAGCAATATTTTTAGTTATGAACAACAGTTCATCAGATCCGGAACAGTTGAGTGATTCGGGTTACTACCCTTACACCGATAAAGAACCTGAGGAATTATCCGGCCCGACCATCGATGCACTGGATAACGAGGATTACCAGTTTAACCAGACACCTGAAGAAGTAGCGTCATCTGTCGATGAGAATGACAGCCAGTACGTCTACTACTGGTCACCGACATGTTCACACTGTCAGGAAGCCACACCACTTCTCGTCGAAGCATTCGGCAAGTCTGATGAAGACCTGATCCAATTGAATCTTCTCGAATATGAAGAGCCTTGGGCTGAATATCAAATAGAAGCAACACCGACTTTAATCTACTTCGAAGATGGGGAAGAAGTTGAAAGAATGACAGGGAACCCTGGAGATGTTGCATCTTATGAGTCATTTATCGCTGCAACTTCCGGAGAATGATATATGAAATTTACAGTACATGAAAATTTTAATGATATGTCACTTGAAGACATCTTAAAGACGCTTCACCTTCCGAAAAAGGAACTGCATCTTTTAAGAATGTCGAAAGATATAAAAATCAATGATGATAACCAGCCTTTGAACACAGTAGTTCATACAGGCGATACTGTCGTACTTCCGGCCGAAGAAGAAAAAAGCCAGTACAAACCAAGTTACAGAACGTGTGAAGTATTATATGAAGACCGTTATCTTGCACTGCTGTTCAAACCGCGTGGCGTTAAAACACATCCAAACCAGATGCACGAAACCAACACATTACTTAACCATGCACTTTACACTTTGGATGTCGATTATCTGGAACCTGTACACCGGCTCGACCAGGAAACAAAAGGCGTGATACTTGTTGCCAAACATCCATATGTCAAAAAGATGCTCGACCACATGCTGAGCGAACGTGAAATCCAGAGAGTCTACATCGCAAGAGTCGATACTAAAAAACGTGTCGAACCACAGAGAATTTCAGCACCAATCGCTAAAAATCCAAAAGAGAGAAATAAATATCATGTGACTTCAAAAGGTAAAGAAGCGATCACGAACATCATCAAATCAAAAGTGACAAACGAATACTGCGAAATTGAACTGGAGCTTGAAACAGGCAGAACCCATCAGATCAGAGTCCACCTCCTGCACATCGGCATGCCGATCATCGGGGATACTCTTTACGGCGGTGCCACACTGCGCGACCTTCAGCTGTTCAGTTACAAAATGTCTTTCATCCACCCGATACTTCAAAAAGAAGTGACAGTCGCACTGGATAAAGACACATTATAAAAAAAGGATCCCCCTGAAACCTCAGATAATGAGATTTACAGGGGGGGTTTTTGTTTATAGATGAAATTATTTCATTAAATCGATTTGAATGCACCTAAACCACAATAGTAATCGGAACCAGACGCTCAACTAGTTGCTCTTTTTGAACCTGTTCCTAATTTTGGTCAGCAGGAAGTTCTCCTTTTCTTCTATCTGCTCTCTGTTCACCTTCAGCGCACGTTTCATCAGTTCTTCCTGGGCACTGATCAGCTCATGGCCGTTTTTCACATAAGCATAGGAACCGTCCGGCTTCTGGTAACGTGCTTTTTTATTATCAATCAAATAAAGTTCATTGATCGACTTCAATTCTTCAATGATTTTCGGATCATTCACCGGGAACAGGATTTCCACACGCTTGATCATGTTCCTAGTCATCATATCCGCAGAGGATAAGAACATTTTATCTTCGCCGTTGTGATGGAAGTAATATATTCTCGTATGTTCTAAAAATCTTCCTACGACACTGATAACCCGGATGTTTTCACTGACCCCCGGTATGCCCGCTTTCACACAGCAGATCCCCCGGATGACAAGGTCGATTTTAATACCTTCCTGTGAAGCAATCAATAATTTATCGATGATTTTCTTATCCGTCAGGGAGTTCATCTTGGCAAATATATAACCGTTGCCGTGCACTTTATGATATTCGATCTCTTTATCTATATGATCATCGAAAAGGTCTCGGATTTCAAACGGCGCGACATGCAGTGAATTATATACGGGTTTCAAGGAGTAGCCGCTTAAATAGTTGAAGAAGTTTATCGCATCGTCACCTATTTCAGGGTCTGTCGTAATGATTCCCATATCTGTATACTGCTTTGCCGTTGAATCGTTGTAGTTGCCTGTGCCTAAATGGACGAAACGGACCAGCTTGTTCTTCACACGCTTGATGACCAGAGTGATCTTGCTGTGCGTCTTCAAGTAGTTCATGCCGTATATGACGTGACATCCTGCATCTTCCAGCTCTTTAGCCCAGTGGACGTTGTTCTCTTCATCGAAACGCGCTTTCAATTCTACTAGGACCGACACCTGCTTGCCGTTTTCAGCCGCTTCTTTCAAAGCTGCGATGATCGGAGAGTCACTGGAAACGCGGTAAAGTGTCTGCTTGATCGCAAGGACATCCGGATCTTCAGCCGCTTGTTTGACAAAATCCACAACTGGTTTGAATGATTCAAACGGGTGATGGAAGAAGACATCCTCTTTCAAGGAACGCTCATATACATCATCCGTCCCGAGAAACTTCGGTGCCTGGGGTTCAAACGGCTTATAAATCAGTTTCGGATATTTCCGCTTCATATTAGATACAAACTCAAACAGGAATGTCAAATCCAGCGGCCCGTCAAATTTATAAACATCTTCTTCACCTAGGCTCAGTTCTTCTCTCAAAAATGAACCATTGATTGTGGGGTTCGTACTGATATCAATTTCCAGACGCACTGCAGCACCTCTGGTACGCTCTTTTAAAAACCTTTCAATCTCGATCAGAAGGTCTTGTGCGCCCTCTTCATGGATAGTCAAATCCGCATTCCTTGTAATTCTGAAGGCGAATGTACGGTCAATATTATACCCTTTGAACAATTTACTGACATTTTTAACTATAATATCCTCGGACAAAACGATGTAAGTGTTGGGTCCATCATGGAAAGTATAGAAACGTTTTATAATCGTCGGCAGCTGAACGATGGCAGTCTGCTCGCCGAGTTCATTGGATAAGTCCACAAATATATTGATTTTCTTATTCATCAGTTTGGGGAAAGGACGGTAAGCATCAATCCCGAGCGGTGTGAGTGATGGAAAGATTTCAGTATCAAAAATCCTCTCGGTTTCATACATGAACTTTTCCGGCAGATCTTCCGGCCTTCTGAAATAAACACCATAATTTTCGAGCTCATCTTTTAAATCATGATAAATTTCATATTGGGCATCACAGTTTTTCCTGTTCAGGTCACTGATGCTTTCCAGCTGTTCCCCGGGTGTCATTTTAGTCTTGTTTTCAGGCTCATGGTAATTCATCTTGACCTGATCCTTCAGACCGCCGACTCTGACCATGAAAAACTCATCCAGGTTGGAACTGGTGATTGCGAGGAATTTGAAACGCTCGAGTAACGGATTATGTCCATCTATCGCTTCTTCTAACACTCTGTAATTAAATCTCAGCCAACTGAGTTCCCGGTTATCATAGTATTCTTTATTATCGAGTTTATATTCCATGGTATCCCTCCAATCACCTATTATAGTTGAAAAATATTAAGCTTCTGTAAAGATTATCGATAAATCTTTGTTTAATATTTTCTCAATGTGTTTCTTCTGGCGTATCGACTGGTATTTCTCAGCAATTGAATCGCCTTTGTATTCAATCGTCAGAACAAACTCGTCCTCATGTTCTTCCAGATACATATCCTGAACGATATTCGTGTGGGATATATTCAATGCATTCGCGAATTTCAATATACTGCCGAGTGACAGCAGCAGTCCGATATCATCATCGTCGAACCAGTCGACTTCATCCGCGTAAAACTTCAGAAGTGTTTTATTCTTGAAACTGGCTATTAATGCGAGTCTGACACGATCCCTGTGCACGATGCCATTAATGTTGCTGTTTGCAATCAGATAGAACGTATGCTGACTCGTCGCATCACGGTCGATGAATTCACCGAGGTAAAATATTTTTGCCGCATTTTTCATCAAGTATTTATCGTGTTTTGAGATATTGATGATATCGTGCCGATTAAGCTCATGATACAATCTTTCTGTAATTTCAATCCGTTTATCATAAATGTTCTTCTGAAGTTTGAAATCATTCGCCAGTTCATTCAAAGCATCTTCATAAATTTTGTATTTGTTGAATGCATGTGGCTTCTCTTTTGAAATGAGATGCATGGCAAGCCCTTCCCGGAGACCTTGGCGGCTGAACTTGAATTCTTTGGCATCAACGATTTCATACAATTTCTGAAAAACCAGCAGGCTTGGCAGGATGATATCACTGCGGTCTTTGCTGAGACCGTCAATATCATCCAGGTCTCCTTCATCTGTTTTAGTCAGTATTGTCATAACATCATCCAGATCATTGTCATGCATGGAATATCCATGGACTCCGGCAATTGGATAATTGACCATGGACTGATGTATACGTGCAATGTTTCTGGCACTTCCGCCGATTGCTAAAATGTGCACACGCCGTTTAGACAGCCATCTGACATTAGCCAGCTGCTTTTCAATGAATTCCGCCGCTTCCTGAATGGCCTCTTTATCGTTATGCTCTTTGTCTTCAAAGAACATCTCCTGCAAAGTCACCACACCAAAAGGCAGACTGGTCGAGTAGATCAATTCTTTATCTTCAAAAAAAGTCAGTTCAGTGCTCCCGCCGCCGATATCAATTGTAACGGCATCCTGGGTACTGATTGTATGTGTGACTGCATGGAAGCCGAAATAAGCTTCCTCTTTTCCTGTAATCACTTTGACATCCAGGTCGAGTTCATCTTGGACACGCTTGATGATATCATCTACGTTAACTGAGTTTCTGATGGCAGCCGTTGCGACAGGGTATAAATCTGATATACCATACTGATCCGCTATTTCCGTGAAACTTTTCAGTATGTCGATCAGATTATCTATCCCCTCTTCTTCCATGACACCATCTTCATTGAGATAAGTCGCAAGACGTGCAGGTGTTTTTATATTTTGAATCTCTTTCAATCCGGTTTCCTCTGTATATTCAAACAAGACCAGACGTATGGTGTTTGAACCTATATCAATTAAACCGATTCTTATCATAATACAATCACCTATTCTTTGGATTCAGTCATATCTTCAGGTTTGATCCACTGATCAAACTGTTCTGCTGTCAAATGACCGGATTCAACTGCAGATTCCTTTAGAGTGATTCCTTTTTCATGGGCATTTTTAGCAATCTGAGCTGCTTTTTCATAACCGATATGCGGATTGAGTGCAGTGACCAGCATCAATGAGTTATTCAGGAATCTGTCAATGTTTTCTTCGATCGGCTTGATGCCCACCGCACATTTATCATTGAATGTGATCATGCCGTCGGCCAGCAGATAGATCGACTGCAGCGTATTATACAAAATAACAGGTTTGTAGACGTTCAGCTCAAAGTTACCCTGTGACGCTGCAAAACCGACTGCTGCATCATTGCCGAACACCTGAGTCGAAACCATTGTCAGCATTTCTGACTGTGTCGGATTGACTTTACCAGGCATGATTGAAGATCCAGGCTCATTTGCAGGAATTTCAATCTCAGCAATACCTGCACGCGGACCGGAAGCAAGCCATCTGACGTCATTGGCAATCTTCATCAGATCTGCAGCCAGTGCTTTAAGCGCACCATGCAGATAAACGACTTCGTCATGTGCAGTCAATGCATGGAATTTATTGGGGCTGGAAACAAATTCGTAGCCTGTCTGAACAGATAGCTCCCGTGCCACACGCGCACCAAATTCAGGATGTGCGTTGATTCCTGTTCCCACAGCTGTACCGCCTATTGCCAGGTTTCTCAATTGTCTTTTTGACTCTTCGATCAGCTCTTCACATTTTTCAAGCATATATCTCCAGCCGCTGATTTCCTGGCCGAGTGTTAAAGGCGTCGCATCCTGAAGGTGCGTACGACCGATTTTTATAATCGACTTGAACTCTTCTTCCTGAGCTTCGAAAGTATTTTTCAGTTTCATCAAGCCCGGCAGAAGCTGCTCTTCAACAGATACGAGCAAAGCCACATGCATGGCTGTTGGATAAGTATCGTTTGAACTCTGTGACATGTTCACATCATCATTCGGATGAACGGTCTCTTCAATGCCTTTTTCCTGCAAATACTCATTGGCAACATAGCTGACCACTTCGTTCACGTTCATATTGCTCTGTGTACCGCTTCCAGTCTGCCATACGACGAGCGGGAAGTGTTCATCGAGCTCACGGTTGATCACGCGGTCACAGGCATAACTGATCGCTTCCTGCTTGTTGTCAGAGAGCTTACCCAGACTGTTATTCGCCACAGATGCCGCTTTTTTAAGTTCAGCAAAAGCCACAATCACTTCAATCGGCATTTTTTCTTTGCCGACCGGGAAATTTTGACGGCTGCGCTCTGTCTGCGCCGCCCAGTATTTATCACTTGGTACTTTGATTTCTCCGATGGTATCTTTTTCAATTCTGTAAGACAATGAAAAAAACCTCCTGTAAATTAGTATTTATCAATATTTTATACTAATTTACTAGAGGATTCATCTGTTATTCACTATTTTCTTTTTGTTCTTCGTGAGATTCGTCGTTTGAAGTGTCTATCGGGTAGTCTTCATTTTGGGAAAGCTGCTCCATTTCCCTGCCGAGTTCACGGACATCTTCCATGTCATGAGTCATGGTGTTATCATCAGGTTCCACCATATCTTTGTAATCTTCATTCTCATTATTTTCATAATATTCTTCTTTATGATCCTTCTTTTTCATCTGGTGCCACCTCTTCAAAATTTATGCAAATTTGTAGCTGTAGTAATCCACAATGTCAGGATCCAGGCTGGATGCCGCATCCCTGTCAAGAACCACCGTCACCATGCGGTGGGATTTTATCTGGCTGAACGCACCCTTATTATTTTCTTTGGCATTGTAAAGGTTTTTAACCACATCAGCTTTATCTGCACCTGTCGCAACGACAAACAGTTCCCTCGCATCATATAATGATTCGTTTTTATCTTCATCATGGAAACCCAAATCACCTTTTGCATCCAAATATAAAAGCCCCAGGCTGACTTGCTTTTTATCTTGTAGAATTTTGTTTAAAGAATTGATCGAACCATCCGTATGCAGCTGATTTTCAGGAATTTCCAATTTGTCCAGTATATCCGTCTGAGGTTTACCGACCGTGGAGATATTAACTTGTGAGAAATCTGCAGGATGTTGCTTCGTCTCACCAATGAACTTTTCATATGCCCACTCCAAATCCTCATTCATCTCTAAAGCGAGTACACTCGTCGGATTATTGTGCACCTGTTTCCTTAAAATATCCGCAATATATACACTGAACGTTTCTTTGTTTTCAAAAACTTTAAAATTCATAGCCATAATCGTTTCCTCCATAAATTGTGTTTTGACATATCATAGTTAGTTTACCCATTATTTTAACAAAAATAACACTTAAAGCACCCAAAACCGTAAATTGCTCTTTTTAATTGTGATATAATCAGATATAATATAAAATATATATGAAAGTACGCTAGGAGGCAGACCGATGGATGCATTTTTAATATTAATGGTGAGCATTGCGTTTTTAACTGCAATTATGACTGCATGCCGCGAATCTGAGTGGGGTTACAAGGACGACGGCGAAGAAAGAATCAAATAATAATGTTTAAACCACAGCTCGAATATTGAGCTGTGGTTTTTTTGGATGCAGCTAATACGTTGTTTGCTTATTGGTTAGACAACCATGATAAATCACTGGGGGGGCATACCAATCACACTGAATTGTTTGATGTCTACAATATCTCATTTTTTTATTTTTCTACTGTCCCAAAAAGCCCTGCTTCTTGACGACTTCGTCCACGTCAAGTCGTTGCTTTTTATTGAGCATGCCAATGACCTGATCACTCCAAGTATCTTCTCTCTTGCCGTCTGTGCGCTCTTTATAATATTCGCTGATACGCTCGTCGTAGTTGGCGATTTCTTCTTTCTTTTCATCCAGATTCTGATATTTGTTCTCGTGATATACCGCTTCAAAAGGAAGTCTCTCCTTGATGCTGCCTTCATGTGCGGGAACGCCTGCCACCATGCCGAACAACGGGAATGTGCCTTCCGGCAGTTCCAGTATTTCTATGACTTTCGCCATATCATTTCTAAGTGAACCGATATAGCAGATGCCGAGTCCGATGCTTTCAGCTGCGATTGCAAGGTTCTGTGCTGCCAGTGTTGCATCCACCGTGCCGACGATGAACTGCTCTGTCAGATGGAAATTGATCGGTGCATCCTTCTCTATAGATAGATCTCTGTGTCTTCTGTAGTCGGCCACAAAGACGAATAGATGACCATTGTTTTCAACATATGGCTGTGTACTGACTTCTTTCAGCGCTTTTTTCTTTTCTGGGTCTGTCACCCCGATGATTGTATAGGCCTGCACGTAACTTGAAGTGCTTGCACTCTGAGCCGCTTCCACAAGCATCTTTATGGTTTCATCTGATAACTTCTCTTCTGTGAATTTGCGGATTGAACGGTGGTTCTTAAGTAAGTCTATTACTGCATACTGATCCATGTTGTAAAGTTCCTCCTATATAAGTTCTGGGTAATCCTGTTGTCTTAAAGCTTCATATACCAATAACATTGCCGTGTTCGACAGATTCAACGACCTGACGTCGGACGTCATCGGCACTCTCAACAATGATTCATTATACTTGTCTTTCACCCAGTCGGGCAAGCCGCTTGTTTCCCGGCCGAAGACGAAGTAATGATCTTCTTCTGTATTTGAATAGTCCATTTCGGAGTGAAACTTTTTCCCGAATTTGGACAGCATATAATAATTCCCCGTATTCTGCTCGAAGAATTCTTCTATGGAATCATAGTAATGAATGTCTACAAATTCCCAATAATCAAGACCTGCTCGTCTCACCATCTTCTCTTCGACACTGAAGCCGAGCGGTTTGATCAAATGCAGTGTCGTGTCTGTTGCTGCACATGTGCGTGCAATATTCCCCGTATTCTGCGGGATTTCCGGTTGAAATAAAACGATATGGTTTGGCATGACTGTTTCCTCTCTAACGACTGATTTCCTGAATGCCCTTCAGCATTTCTTCTTTGACTTCCGCATCTTGTTCTACTGGATATCTTTCATTGATATACGGAGCGGCTTCGCTGCCCTGAATCTGACCGATAGCCCAGTAGGCCGTCCCTTTGATCATCGGTCTCGGATCATTTTCAGCAACACGTTTCAATGTATCTATGGATGATTCCTCCTTGAAATGTGCCAGAGCAATTATAGCATTTCTCTGAATCGGTTTCTTCCCTCGCCATACACCTGCAAGATGGCCGTATTTATCCTTGAAATCCCTGTTTGATATTTCAAGCAGCGGTTCTAGTTCCGGTTTCAATATTTCCGGTTCAAGCACGATATCTTCATGGTGGTCTGTATTGATGCCTTTATTTCTCGGGCATACCTGCTGGCAGGTATCACATCCGTACAGACGGTTGCCGATTTTAAAACGGTACTCATCCGGCATCGCTCCCTTGATCTGGGTTAAAAATGAAATACATTTGTTCGAGTCAAGCTGCCCGTTGCCGACCAGCGCCCCTGTCGGACATCTGTCAACGCATATATTGCAGTCTCCGCATGAGTCGATCAATTCCTCATCCGGTGGAAACGGATAGCTCACGATCATCTCGCCCAAGTATGAATATGTGCCTAAATTCGGGTTGATGACGAAACCGTTTTTGCCGATAAATCCGAGCCCGCTCCGGCGGGCCACTTCACGGTCACTGAGCACACCCGTATCAACCATCGATTTCGTTTCAATGTCGGGATTCAGTGACTTGATATATTCTTCCAGCTTGTTGAGCCTTTTATTCAACAAAGTATGATAGTCCATGCCCCATGAGGCCCGGGCGAACATGCCCCGGCGGCTGCCCTTCCTGCCCTTCGGTGCATCAGGCAGCTTGTTCGGGTAGCCGACCGCAATCGCGATGATGCTCTGGGCATTCGGCAGACTGGCCTTCGGGTCCGTACGCTCTTCCACGCTGCCCTTCTCAAACCCGGATGCGAAGCCCTTATCCAGGTAATCGATCAGTTTAGCCTTATATTCGACAAATGGTTCGGCATGTGTAAAGCCGATTTCATCTATACCGATGCTGTGTGCGTAATCAATCACTTTCTGTTTGAATTCATGACGATTCATAAAAATCCTCCTTCCATTGAAATTTATCCATAAAAAGTGTAATATTAAATTAATCACATTAAAAGGAGTGAAATTAGGCCAATGAAGTAAGATTATCCTTTACCTATGACATATTTATGCTTGTTTACCATGCAAAAAATGTCGGATCAGGATAATCACATGCCTAATTCTTACTCACTTATATGGATAATATTGTGCTTTATAATGCATACTATTATAACATATATAGGCTTGTCACCCTGATTCGAATATAGAAATCGGGGGTTTTTTTATGCTTGAAATCAAAGATATCCATTTGGAAATTAAAGGAGAAACACTGCTTGAAGTGGACAATTTAAAAATTCAGGAACATAAGACAGTGGGATTAATCGGAAGAAACGGCAGCGGCAAGACGACACTTTTCAATCATATTATTGAAAAGAGCCATCTGTATACGGATGAGACGATCCAGCTCATACCGCAGATCAAAGACAGTGACCTGGAAAAAAGCGGCGGAGAAACGACCCAGCTGTATTTGAACCGGACTTTGAACCAGGACGCCGGAATCATGCTGCTGGATGAACCGACCACACATCTTGATGAACAGAACTCAGAGGCACTGGTGAAAAAACTGAAGCATATCGGAAATATAAAGATCATCGCATCACATGACCGGGAGTTCCTGAACAAAATCGTCGATGAAATATGGTCCGTAGAGGACAAATCCATCAAAGTTTATCCCGGTAATTACAATAAATATAAAGAGTTGAAAGATCAGCAGTTCGAACGGGCAAAGGAAGAATATAAACAATACCAGAATAAAAAATCACAGCTGGAAAGTGCCATCGAAGGGAAAAAGAATCAGGCTCATCAGGCGAACCGTGTTCTGGACAATAAAATCGAAACACCCTACTACAACAAAAAGCAGAAGAGCCTTCACCAAGTGGCAAAAGGCATGCAGTCAAGGCTCGATCAGCTTGAGAAGAAAGAGAAACCGAAGGTGGAAAAAGAGGTTAAGTTCCATACTCAGAGCATGGAATCACTCGGTCATAAGACAATTATCAGAATCGAACATGAAAATATTAAACGGAAAGGCAGAAATATCATTGAAGACGTTTCTTTATTCGTCAAAGCTGGTGAAAAAGTGGCAATCACTGGAATCAATGGCAGTGGTAAAACGACATTGTTCAATCATATTTATGAACAATACAAGGGTTCATCTTTAAAAATCGGATATTTCAATCAGCAGCTGGAATCACTCGATAATGAAAAGACTATTATAGAAAATGTCATGGCATCCAGTGATTATGATGAAACCACCGTCAGGACAGTACTGGCAAGACTTAATATCAAAAGGGATGATGTCTATAAAAAAGTCGAGGTCATCAGCGGCGGTGAACGGGTTAAAGTCCAGCTGGTTAAAATACTGCTGTCGGACATCCAGGTATTCATGCTTGATGAACCGACGAATTTCTTAGATATTCATACGATAGAAGCCTTGGATAGTATGCTTCAGGCTTATCCTGCAACCATCCTCCTGGTCTCACATGACAAGATGTTCAGAGAAAATATTGCGGATATTGAATATGAAATCAAAGACGGCAGAATGATCAGTGACCAGACTGCGTCTCCAATCAATGACACGGAAGAAGAGTTGATGATTATCGACAACAAAATTGCCGAAGTGCTCGGTAAGTTATCCGTAGAACCGACTGAGGCACTCGATAAGGAATTCACCCGTTTAATCCAGGTAAAACGGGTATTGAACAGTAAGGATGATGAAAGGAGACAGTAAAATGATAAAAATTAAAAGAGTCTATGATGATATTTCACAACAGGACGGCAAACGTGTTCTGATCGATGGTGTCTGGCCGAGAGGCATTAAAAAAGAAGATCTTGAACATGATGAGTGGATGAAAGACATTGCACCGTCGACAGACCTCAGAAAATGGTTCGATCATGATGCTGACAAATGGGATGAATTTAAGAAAAAATATAAAAAAGAGCTGAAAGATCATAAAGAAGACTTGAAACAATTGAAAAAAGACTCTGATGGTCATAACGTGACACTGCTCTTTGCGGCTAAAGATGAGAAACACAATCAGGCAGTCGTGATCAAGGAATACGTTGAAAATATGTAATAAAAAGCCCGTTTTGCAGATTGCCTGCAAAACGGGTGTATTATTGCATTAAATATTTATATTGAGTACAGACATCACCTGGCTGACGGTTTTCTCCAGGTTGAAGCGGGTAAGCTCACTGTCCATCGCTTCTTCCAAAGACGTCGGGAAATGCTGGATTGAAAATATTGCGTTCAGATTCTGATGGGTCAAGTCGTAGGCATCATCTGTCACACTGCCGCCGAATGCAATGACAGGCACGTCATACTTCTTTGCCGCTGCAGCAAGACCTGCAGGTACTTTACCCATGGCAGTCTGAGCGTCCAGCCGCCCTTCTCCTGTGATGACGAGGTCTGAGTCTCTGAGTTCTTTTTCCACGTTTAAAGTTTCGATGATCAGTTCTATGCCAGACTTCAGTTCCCCATTCAAATAGCCGTAAAATGCAGCACCCAGTCCACCGGCTGCACCGCCACCTTCAATTGATGCGATATCGATATCCATCTGTGTTACAGTCATATCGGCATAGTGTTTTAGAGCATCATCCATCTCTTCAAGCGTACTTTCCATCAAACCTTTCTGTGGACCGAAAATGTATGTCGCCCCATTTGTTCCGTATAAGACATTATTGACATCACATGCCACTCTGAAATGGCAACCATTAAATTTAGAGGCTTTTTCAGTCTTGATAATTTTATGGATATTGGATAAAGCTTTGCCGCCGAATTCAATCGGCTGGCCATTTTCATCCAGAAAATCATAGCCTATCGCCTGTAGCATGCCAACGCCGCCATCGTTGGTCGCACTGCCGCCGAGTCCAATGATGAATGTTCTCGCACCATTCTCATAGGCATGGTCTATCAGTTCCCCGACGCCATATGTGGTGGCTATTGCGGGATTCAGCTGGTCTTTGTTGACCAGAGTCAGACCACAGGCCTCCGCAATCTCTATAATGGCAAGCGTCTCTCTTTCTACAAGACCGTAAGAAGCTTTAACTTCATCACCTAGCGGACCGGTGACATCTGCATACTTACGCTCACCGTCAAAACCATCGATAAGTGCTTCAATCGTACCTTCACCGCCGTCCGCCATCGGATATGACCTAACCTCTGTATTTTTAAACATGGACCTGATGCCATCTTCCACAGCCTGGTTTGAATCTTTTGACGACAGGCTCCCCTTAAAAGAATCCATTCCTACAATGACTTTCATATCCTTCTCCCCTATCCGACTTGAAACATTATATTATGCTTTATCTGCAACCGGCGCAAGGTTTTCTATAATCGCCTTAGTGACATCATCAGTGTCATAATTACCGCCAAGGTCTCTTGTTAAAATACCTTTTTTCGTTGTTGAGCGGATTGCTTTGTGCAGTTCGCCCGCTTCTTCTTCCAAGCCAAAATGATCTAACATAAGTGATGCACTTTCTATTGTACCGATAGGGTTTGCAATACCCTGTCCTGCGATATCCGGTGCTGAACCATGTACAGATTCAAACATACTTGGCGTGCGACCTTCCGGGTTCAGGTTGGCACTTGATGCAATCCCCAGACTTCCTGACATCGCGCTGCCCAAATCTGAAAGGATATCTGCGAAAAGATTGGAAGCGACAACGACTTCAAGTTCTTCTGGGTGCATTATGAATCTTGCAGCCATAGCATCTACTAAATATTGGTCGGTTTCAACATCAGGATATTCTTTACTTACACGTTCAAATACTTCATCCCATAAAACCATACCATATTGCTGTGCATTACTCTTAGTTACACTCGTCACTTTCTTTCTTTTTCTTGTACGTGCAAGATCAAAAGCAAATCGAATGATTCTCTCTGTTCCCTTTTCTGTAAATAAAGAACTTTGAACAGCGACTTCCTGACCTCCTTCACGCCCATCGAAGTTGCGTCCTCCAATTCCTGAATATTCACCTTCAGAATTCTCTCTTACAAGTATCCAGTTTAAATCATCTGCATCTTTATGTGTGATTCTTCTAGGCACTCCTGGTAAAAAATCTACTGGTCTGATATTTGCCCACTGATCCAATCCCTGACAGATTGCTAAACGCAGTCCCCATAAACTTATGTGATCCGGCACTCCAGGATAACCTACAGCACCAAAGTATATTGCATCATATTCACGCATCTTTTCTACACCATCATCCGATATCATTTTACCGTGTTCTAAATAATATTCACAACCCCAAGGGAAGTAATCATATTCAAACTCAAACTTTCCATTTGATTGTTCTGCTATATGGTCAAGTACCTTAATACCCGCCTCTACTACTTCTATGCCGACACCATCACCTGGAATTACTGCTATCTTAAACTTTTTAGTCATTTTAAAATTCCTCCTCTGTTTTAAATTAATTTCATAATACATTAACGTATTCATTAAAGTCAAATAAATTATAAAATAACTAATTAATAATTAATATTTGACAATAACGTATCCATTGTTTAATCTAATAAATATTACTTATAACTTTAAGAATAGTCAGCATTTTGGAAGCGTTAACAAAATAAGGGGGATTTATTCATGGAATTACTTAGAAATATTTGGAACTTGTTGTGGGCATGGGACAGGCAGGTAAGAAATTTCTTCAAGCTTACACTTAGTTTATTCACACCAGGTAATAAGAATAAAGTGATCAACGATTATGAAAACTTTAAAGCGCCATCCAAAGCAAATCGTCCGCCGTCATATTCTATGCCGCAAAAAATCGGACTGGTTTTAGGACCTCTGCTTTTCGTTGTTATGAAGGTTTTACCGACACCGGAGGCAATGCCGGAAGAAGCGAATACCGTACTGGCTGCTATTTTATGGGTTGCAACATGGTGGGTCACTGAAGCCATCCCCATACCTGTAACATCTTTACTGCCTATAGTGCTGTTCCCACTGGGCGGAGTAATGGAAACTGGTGATGTGACTGCAAATTATGGGGATTCTTTAATTTTCCTATTTGCAGGAAGCTTTATGATCGCTTTATCAATGGAGAAATGGGACTTGCATAGAAGAGTTGCATTATCAATCATCACTTTTATAGGAACTAATCCTAATATGATAATTCTGGGGTTCATGGTTGCTACAGCATTCATATCCATGTGGATATCGAACACGGCAACAACGATGCTGATGATACCGATAGCACTTGCAGTAACTAAACAATTTGCGGATCAATTAAAAGAAAGCGGCTCTCTTGAAAATCCAGCAGATACCGCACCCGGAAATTTTAAATTTGGAACAGCATTAATGCTTGGCCTCGCCTACTCTGCCACTATAGGCGGATTTGGTTCTTTAATCGGCGCACCTGCAAATATCATTCTCGCAGGAACTTTGAATAATCTATATGATCTAGAAATCACATTTGCCAACTGGCTGCTGTTCGGATTGCCGCTGGTTGCCATATTAATTCCATTGTTGTGGCTATACTTGACTAAGGTCGCATTTAGCATGAATTTAAAAGGCATCCCCGGTGGACGGGAACTAATAAAAAAAGACCTTAATGCATTAGGAAAAATGTCTTACGAGGAAAAAGTGATACTTACTGTTTTTGGCTTGACTGCTTTGGCGTGGATTACCCGAAGCTTTTTCTTAAATAATTTCATACCTCTATTAGATGATGCACTGATTGCTGTTATAGCAGGTATTGCATTATTCCTGATACCTGCTAAAAACAGAGAAGGAAATATAATGGATTGGAATACTGCTTTAAAACTACCTTGGGGTATTTTATGGCTCTTTGGCGGCGGTCTTGCACTAGCTTCCGGTATAATGAATTCCGGACTCGATGAATGGATAGGAAGTCTACTCGGTGCATTTGAAGGTATGCCGACAATTGTCGCGATAGCGCTGATAGTCGCAACCATCACTATCATGACGGAATTCACTTCCAACACAGCGACAGCTACAATGGCCTATCCTATTGTTGCAGTCGTCGCAGTAACACTAGGAATGAACCCAATAATACTCATGGTTGCTGCAAATATGGGTGCTACATTTGCTTACATGTTCCCGGTGGCAGCTCCACCTAACGCTATCGTGTTTGGTACAGGCTATGTAAAAATGAGCAGTATGGCACTGACAGGAGTATGGCTCAATTTAATTTCAATAATAATATCGGTATTGGTTGTGTATTTCTATGTACCTATCGTCTTCAAAGGATTGATAGAGGCATTTTAGAAATAGAATATTTCTCCTTTATGTAAAATAATATATAATGGATATAATTGAATGGACTAAGGATTGATTGGATGGGAAAAAATAATAATAACTCACCATTAGAAGAAACAACCAATGAGAAAATATTGAACGATTTAAAAACATTTGTTACTCAAATGAATAATCTGGAATCTCTCAGACTGCCTCAACGAGCATACACAATTATAAGACATGCCATCAGAAATTTGGTATTACCACCCGGTAGAACTATTTTGGAAAGAGAAGTTGCCGAAGCTCTTGGAATGAGCAGGACTCCTGTAAGGGAGGCATTAGTAAGACTTGAAATGGATGATGCATTAGAACTGATTCCAAGACGAGGTTTCTTTGTTGCTGAAATAGAGATAGGAGATTTGAATGATATTTATCGTATGAACGCTGCACTTGACGGCCTTGCAATTGAAATTGCAGCCTCAAATATCGATGATAAAGAAATAGACAACCTCGAAGAAATAGTCAATCAGCAGGAGATAATGATTGAAAAAGGAAAAATTAAAGAATGGGCAAAATCAGATGATGAATTTCATTATCGCATTATAGAGCTTTCACAGAATGACAGCTTGAATAAAGTCTTGGATATATATTCTGATAAACTTTTCAGAGCAAGACTTTTTACTATCGATTACAGACCGATTCCCAAACGTTCCATTCTGGAACATAAAGCGATGATTTCATGCTTGAGAGCCCAAGATGGAAAAGCAGCACGAAATGTTATGGAGTCTCACAGACAACGCGCTCATAAAGAGATTATAAAAGCATTAGAAACTATCAATCAGAATAAATAAAGAATATAAAAACGACCAAAATGAGTTATTAATTCATTCTGGTCGTTTTTCATGAGAACTCTGTCAAATAATAGCAGATCCCCATCATTCTATCCCTTCAGCAGTTCCAACCCGCGTTCATAGTCTTTCTGCCAAACGTCTTCAGGCACCATATTTCCACCTGTACTCCAGACAAGATGGGTCCCTGCAGTCATTTCAGGATCGGCTTTCTGCAGTCTGCAGCCGCCTGGCATGCCTGCAAGAGCCGATGGTTCCAGTTTCATCTGTTCTGTATCCCATAACTTGGCAAGCATTTTATACAATGACTCATCTTTAACGGTATAAAAACCTGAAATCATCTTCTCCACAGTCTTACCGATGAACTTGGACGGTCTGCCGACGGCCAGTCCGTCGGCAATCGTCACATTGTCCAGACCTATGTCACCGACAGATATTTCATCATGTTTACCAGTCATCACTCCGAGCAGCATGCAGGGTGAATTTACCGGTTCTGCAAACACCGGATGAACGTTGTCCCCGAACACTTCTTTCAACCCGAAAGTGATGCCGCCGGGCGCGCCGCCGACACCACACGGAAGATATACATACAACGGGTTCTCCGTATTGACTTCAATCTCCGCTTCGGCCAATTGGTGTTTAAGCCTTAAAGCGCTGACCGCATATCCTAAAAACAGAGTTTCCGAGTCTTCATCATCCACAAAATAAAAATCTTCCCGCTTCACGGCTTCATCTCTGCCCGCTTCTACAGCTTTGCTGTAGTCCTCTTCATGTTCGATTACATTCACACCATAGTCACGGAGTAACGCCTTTTTCCACACTTTCGCATCAACAGACATGTGGATGTCGACTTTAAAACCCAGCTCAGCGCTCATGATGCCTATGCTCAAGCCCAGATTACCCGTTGAGGCACAAACGATCGTATACCGGTTAAACACCTCTCTGAAGCGCTCTGATGCAAATTGATCATAATCTTCCTCTTCATCTATCAGGTCATATTCCGCTGCCAATTCTTCTGCATACTGCAGGATTTCATATATACCGCCGCGTGCTTTGACCGAACCAGAAATCGGAAGTATGTCATCTCTTTTAATATACAGCTGACCTTGCAATTCATCTTCTTCAGTTTCATTCAAATACTTCTCCATATTTTCAATCTTTTCAACAGGTGATTCTATAATACCGTCACTGCTCTTCGTCTCTGGAAATAGTTTTTTTATCAGCGGTGCAAATTTCAGCAGTCTCTGTTCTGCCCCTTTGATGTCATCAATGGTGAATCCGCTGTCCCTGCCAGCGTCATCATATGTGTCATACTTATCATTCAACCAGTAAACTTCAGTCATCTCAGATAATTTCTTTGAAATCAAATCGCTCATTCATATCCCTCCGAATTAAAAAAAGAGTAAGCTCAGCCTACTCTTTATCTCTCACATATTCAAAACTTAACTGCTTTCCATCGCATTTCTGATGCGTGACGGAATCATAACTACAGCTGCTGTCATATCCTCAGGGCGGAAAGTCTTATCGATGCATTCATCAAAAAACTCAAGATGCTTTTCATCAATTTTCTGGTTGGTCACTTCCTCGGCGCCGCTCATCTGAGCTTCCTGCACACTGTACCAATACAGATATTCAACGTTATTGAATTTTTCTCTGAAAATCGTCTCAACGTACATTCTTTCCCCTTCCAGGTTCATCAGTACATCTTCCATATTTTCATGCATGTAATCTATCCATGCATCCACACGTTTGCCTTTGCCTTCTTTAACACGAAATTTCGTGAGCTCTACTCTCATCGATTTCACCTCTCAAGTATTTGATACAACAAAACACCTTCAGCTCGATTAACGTCAATAGTTTCAACATTTGGATCTACCACTCGTGAGCTGTCATTAAATATGTAATAATGTATTAAAAAGGATGTTTATATGAAATTAATTTTAGCTTCATCATCACCGCGCAGACGCGATTTACTGAATCAGGTCAACATCGGATTCGAACTTCGAAAACAATCGGCTGATGAATCAAGAGTAACCATAACAAACCCGGTAAAAAAAGTAAAGGCCCTTGCGAAAATAAAATCCGACATGACCGAAATATCTGAAGGTGAAGTGGTTTTAACCGCTGATACAGTTGTATCGAAGGACGGCGTCATCTATGAAAAACCGAAGAATAAAGACCATGCCCATCAGATGATAAAAGAATTCAGCGGTGCTGTACATCAAGTTCACACTGCCTGTCTGCTCCGGTCAATGCATGATGAAAAGATGATTGTGTCTAAAACAGACGTGACATTTTACGATTTAACCGAGAAAGATATTGAAAGTTATTTACAGACCGATGACTTTTCCGACAAAGCCGGCGGTTATGGCATACAAAGCTACGGCGCTCTGCTGGTCAAAGAGATTAAAGGTGACTACAACACAGTTGTCGGGCTGCCGCTTGCTGAAGTTGTCCATACGTTAAAAGAATGGCAGGAGTGATTATTTGTCTCCTCGCCATTCTGCATAAAACTGTTCAAGATAATCTTCCATGAAACGATGACGCTCTTCTGCGAGTGTTTTAGCAGCATCTGTGTGCATCAGTTCTTTCAACTTCAGCAACTTTTCATAGAAATGATTGATCATCGTATTATTGCTCTTACGATATTCCTCTGCAGTCATATTTGATCTGGCATCTATTTCAGAGTCATACATCTCGTGATTTTTTGCTCCGCCAAATATGAATGTTCTCGCAATGCCGATTGCACCGAGTGCATCCAGCCTGTCCGCATCCTGGACGATCTTATCCTCAATGCTCCTGACTTTGAATTCATTATTTCCACCTTTGAAAGATACCGACTGCATGGCATACAATATTTTCTCGACAGCTGCCTCTCCGATGGCAAAACTTCTCAAATAATCTCTGGCATCTTCAACTGCATGCTCACTTTTATTCAGCTTGTCATCTATTGTGTCATGAAGCAGGCTTGCCACAGCAATGATGAAGTAGTCCCCGCCTGCACTTTCCTGAATGTGCAGTGCATTTCTGTACACCCTCATCACATGGTGAAAATCATGACCTGTAGAATCACCTGCATGAAATTCTTCAACATGATTTTTTACTGATTCAATGATTTGTTCTTTGTTCATATCGATCCCTCAACAATCCTGATGATATTGATAAAACTCTCGAAACTGAAAATACCACACCCAAAGGGTGTGGTAAAGGTCATCTATATATTACTCAGCTTCCTGGAATTGTAATTCCAGGTTGACTTTAACGTCTTTACTTACAAGTACGCCGCCTGTTTCAAGTGACGCGTTCCAAGTCAGACCGTAATCTTCACGGTTGATTGTGAATGAACCTTCGAAACCATGTACCGTTCCGCCGCCCATAGGGTCTTTACCCTGACCGTTATATTCCATTACGATTGTTTCTTCTCTAGTTACATCTTTTATAGTCAAATCACCAGTCACTTTAAAAGAATCACCTGTTTTTTCAATTTTGCTTGAAGTGAAAGTGATCGTCGGATATTTCTCAGTATCGAAGAAATCCTCTGATTGAAGATGGCCGTCACGGTCGGCTACTTTAGTGTTGACAGTTGCTGCGTTAGCTGAAGCTTTCAGAGTCGCATTTTCAAAGTCTTCCATTGAATCCGTATCGATTTCAACTGAATACTCATTGAAAGTACCTTTTACTTTAGTCACCATCATATGTTTTACTGAGAATTCTACTTCCGAGTGAACGTTATCTGCTACAAATTTAGTCATTATTAAAAAAACCTCCAAGTTTTATTGTTATCTTTATTTGATCTATATTTATAATAATACACTTGGTTACTAAAAGCAAGTAGTAAACTTATAAAAACTCTAATTCTAAGTATTATTTTACACTTTAGGAGTGATTGCTGCTCAAATCATTAAAGAATTTTATAATCTCTGCGTTCATATCATCAATATTTTCGGTATGCAAATATTGATGGCCCTCATTTTCGTATACTACCAGCTCTGCATCTTTGCCCTGCCTTTTCATCTTTTCATACATCTGCTCAGATTCAGTATAAGGCACCCTGACATCATTTTTTGAATGGAATATCCTTAACGGGGTCTGAATTGCCCGGGTATTCCCGAGCGGCGCAATCTCCCGCATGAACTTATCATGCTCGCCGATAAAGCCATATTCATGTGAACGCAGTTCTCTGCGCCATTTTGATGTGTTTCTAAGCAGTGTTATTAAATGGGAGATGCCGACGATATCCACTGCACCCTTCCATAATTCAGGATAATGAGAGATTGACAGTAGTGTGATAAAACCGCCGTAGCTTCTTCCCATTATAAATATTCTTCTTCTGTCAGCCAAATGAACATCGATTAGATGCTTTCTCAAATGAACGACGTCACGGACCGCATCCAGCCGCTTCTCCTTATCGTCCAGTCCGATATAGAATTTATGGTAGCCGGTACTGCCTCTTATATTCGGTACCGCAATCTGATAACCTTCTTTAGATAATTTATAATACAGTTCATTGAATTCCGGACGTGCCTGGGATTCCGGGCCGCCGTGTATATGAATGACCGTTTTAACATCACTGCGCTGCTGTTCATATAAATAAAAAGGGATATCCAAATCATCAAATGACACATAAGTATTTGAAGAGACAGAAATCTCCGTATCCAGGGACCTGTTCCCAAACAACTTTTCAAGTGAGCCGCCGTCCAGATCATACCGATAGAAATGATGCGGTTCCGCCATGCCTGAATATAAGAAATATAAGTAGTTCTGACTTTTTTTAAACGACTGGATGACACCTTTAAAAGGCAGATCCATTTTTGTTGATATACCTTCTTTTATATCGTATTCGTAAACTTGTGAAAAACCATTTTCATTCAAAGTCAAATATGCAGTATTATTATCGGATGATAATATAAAATGTTCTATATTCCATTTGAAATCTGTAATTCTCTCATATGACCATGTGTTTTTATCGAGCGAATAAAGATTCAGGTAACCGTTGGTATAATCACTGATGAATACTGCACGCTTTTCGTCGATTGAATTATAATTTTTAAATCTGCCTTCAGGAAAAGGAAGTTCTATAATTTCATTCTTCTCCATATCATAAAGATATAGGCGTTGATTGATGTTGGTCACGTCCTGGCTGATTAAAAGCTTGTCATCATCATATCTGGATAAAATTTTAACTGGCTTGTCAAATGTCTCAAGCAACTGGATTTCACCATCAAATGTGGATGAGCACAGTTCAAAATCTCCTTTATCCTGATGATTTCTTAAATATATGATTTTGTCATTGATTGTGGTGCCGTAGTAATGATAGTAATCCGGTGCGTCAGTCAGGGGGATATTTCTATCTGCCAATTTGAATTGTTCTCTTTCATTGCCATTAAAATCTGTCGAAATCATCAATTGGTCCTCTGCAAACCAATATTTTTTAACGTTCTGTCTTTCGTCTGTCACCTGCTGGATTGAACCGTCACCGAGATGATACTTATGAAGTTCCCTCTTCCCCGTCTGGTCACTGATGAAATATAGATGATTGTCCTTAAATTTCATGTTCAAGTATTTTACAAACTCCGACACTTTCATCACTCCTAATATGCTTCTATAATACAAAAATACCCTAAACCTTTTCTCTTTAAAAGGTTTAGGGTACAAGCATCAGAAACTTTCTACTTTTCCTTCTGTAATTTTGCGTTCGATGAGTCTGTCACCGACATATATATATATGATACCTGTTTCGAAATCAGTGTAGTTTGATTTATAATATACTGCCTCATAGTCATAATCATCATCAATGTTATCCACGATCATATAAGCATCGTCGATTTTTTTAAGAAACACTCTCTTACCTGATGCATAATCAAAGAAATCATTATCGACCGCAAGGTTGAACGGAATGAAAGTCAGGAACGTCTGCGGCAGTTTAGTCAATATATAGCTGGACAGTGAGCCTTGGAGGATAAGATCCATCAACTGTTCTCTGTCTTCACCGATAATCAAATGGTCTGTTTTCTTTTTCTGGGCATATTGAACTGCTTTTTCAAATGCGTGTTTAGGTACAGTTTCAATAATATCTAGATTACAATTCAAGTCTTCAGCACGGTTTTTAATCAGCTGGAAGTCCACTTCCTTGTTATACTTCAACTCATTGGAACTGATATCGACGACAAGAATATTAAGGTTATCATCATTTTGAACCAACTCCAGGGCATGTTTGATCATGCCTTCACCTTGAATTCCGTATTCAATTACAATTGTAACGTTTTTACCCATAACAAGTCTCCTCTAATCACAGATATGATGTAAATATGATTATAACATCTTGTCACAGAATTGATATATTATAAATAAATTTATTTGTGATAATTTACAGCAATCTGTGTGCCGATTTTTGCATTATTCTTAACCAGCTTGATATTTGTTTCCAAACTCTTTCCGCCAGTGTTTTCCACCACTTTACTCAACAGGAATGGTGTTGAATCTTTTCCATGAATGCCTTTTTCCCGGGCTTCTTTAACAGCGTCACCAATGATGCCGTCTATATACTCTCTGTCCATTTCATCTTCTTCAGGAATAGGGTTTGCCACTACGATGCCGCCGTGCAGGTTCAATTCATATTTGGTTTTTGCAATGGATGCAATCTCTTCAGTCGTGTCACTTGATGCATTGAGTCCAATACCACTCTCACGAGTAAAGAATGCAGGCAGTTCATCGGTCTGATAACCGATTACAGGGACACCTTTCGTTTCAAGGTATTCCATGGTCTTATCGAGGTCTAAAATAGATTTGGCACCTGCGCATATCACTACAACATCTGTCTGTGCAAGTTCTTCCAAATCTGCAGAAATATCCATTGTATTTTCCACACCGCGGTGAACGCCTCCGATACCGCCTGTAACGAAGAAACGGATGCCTGCCATCTCTGCACAGATCATCGTCGATGCCACTGTTGTGGCACCCAGCTGCTTAGTTGCCACTACCTGCGCTATATCTCTTCTGGACACTTTCGCAATGCCTTCGGTGTTACCCATGATTTCAAGCTCTTCATCATTCAGCCCGATCTTGATCTTACCGTCTATGATTGCTATTGTTGCGGGCACTGCACCATTCTCTCTTACAATCTGCTCGACTTCTTTTGCCATCTCGACATTTTGAGGATATGGCATGCCATGTGAAATAATTGTAGATTCCAATGCAACTACGGGTTTATTTTCATCTAAAGCTTTCTGTACTTCGTCTGTAATGCTTAAAAATTGTTTCATTTGATTTCCTCCAGATTTTTTAATAATTGATGCTCATCCAAATCCTGTCTGACTGTATAGCTTGTTTCAATTGTTTTTCTGCTGTTGATCATGCCCAGTTTGATTATATCTTCTATATCCATACCCTTCAGCCAGCCGTATACAACCGCTGCAGAGAATGAATCACCTGCACCTGTGACATCTGTCACTTTATCCGACTTCTCTATCACATGGACAGATGCTTCGCTGCCAGTGCTGTATGCAAGCGAACTGGAGCCATTTGTCACAATGACATGTTCCACTCCTTCACCATTCCATTTGCGCACAGATTCCATCAGATCTTTTTCTGTTTCTATCTTCATGTTGAAGTGTGTTTCAGTTTCATCACGGTTGACGATCATCCAGTTCACAGCATGCAGATTGTGAGGAAGATTTTTCATTTTAGGGCCAGATACCGGAATCAGCACCACTTTAATATCGTGTTTTTCAGCATAAGCGCATAAAAACTCGAGAGATGCTCTCGGTATATTCAAATCAGCGATGATACATTTCGCGCCCTTCAGTATATAGGTGTTTTTAATCAGAACCTCAGGCGTCAGTTCATCATACACATCCATATCCGCAAAACCGTACTCCATATCACCTGTATCACTGATCAATGCTGTATATGAACCCGTACTCTTATTACCAATCTGATGTACATAATCCAGATTGACGAATGGCGATGTCAAAGTTCTGATCGTATCCCACTCACTGTCAACACCGCAAGCTGTAATAAGCGTTACATCCTGCGACAGCCTGCCCAGGTTCTCGCCTATGTTTCTCGCCACCCCGCCAATAGATTTAGTTGACTGGATGGGATTTGAAGTGCCGTGAATCAACTGATCTGTTACATAGTACTTACGGTCGACGTTCGCAGCACCGATACACACTATAGGATACTCATCATTTAAAACATAAGCCTTGCCATGCACATATTCTTTTCTAATCAGCCCGGAAATGATATTAGCTACTGTAGAGCGCGATAAACCGACCTTATCAGAAAGTTCCTGCTGGGATATAAAAGGATTTTCTTTTATATTATCCAAAACCATCTGTTCCTTTTCATTCACGACCGCACCTCCATAAAACATTTGTTTGATAAATAAACATTTGTTTATAATATATCATAAAATGATCGGATAGACAGTATTTTTTTAAAAAAGTTTTCATTCTAAAAGAAACTGGATATATAAAATTATTAATCAAAAAAGTTCACTTTATATCTTGACCATCACTACTATTATGCGTTATAATTCTATTATTGTCTTTAAATATTCCACATGCCACCATGGCGGAATTGGCAGACGCGTTGGATTCAAAATCCAATGGCCGTAAAGGTCGTGTCGGTTCGATCCCGACTGGTGGTACTACTTACCCCTGGAGTACATACTTCAGGGGATTTTTTATGCTTTATTATTTTACATACTAAAAAAACCAGGTGCATCAGCAGCTGGTTTTCTATATAACAATTAATTTTAATTAATGAAACAATATAAAATAAAATGGAGCGGAAGATAGGATTTGAACCTATGTCTTGCTTCAGGTAGAAGCATGTTCTAAACACTAAACTACTTCCGCATCTTATAAAAGGGTGCTAAAGGCGCCAACCGGATTTGAACCGGTGATAGAGGATTTGCAGTCCTCGGCCTTACCACTTGGCTATGGCGCCGAAAAAACTGGGCTGAAAGGATTCGAACCTTTGCATGACGAGACCAAAACCCGTTGCCTTACCGCTTGGCTACAGCCCAAAATGGGGCGACCGATGGGTTTCGAACCCACGCATGCCGGAACCACAATCCGGTGTGTTAACCACTTCACCACGATCGCCATGGCAGGGGTAGTAGGAATCGAACCCACACCAAAGGTTTTGGAGACCTCTATTCTACCATTGAACTATACCCCTAGAATGGAGAGGGGCAGATTCGAACTGCCGAACCCGAAGGAGCGGATTTACAGTCCGCCGCGTTTAGCCACTTCGCTACCTCTCCATAAATGGTGCCGGCCAGAGGACTTGAACCCCCAACCTACTGATTACAAGTCAGTTGCTCTACCAATTGAGCTAGGCCGGCTATTTTCAAAGGTGGTCCAGGACGGAATCGAACCGCCGACACAAGGATTTTCAATCCTTTGCTCTACCGACTGAGCTACTGGACCACAACTGTATTTTATAAATAAAAAAATGGCGGTCCTGACGGGAATTGAACCCGCGATCTCCTGCGTGACAGGCAGGCATGTTAACCGCTACACCACAGGACCTGAGTAAAAACAAATAATTGCGGGAGTTGGATTTGAACCAACGACCTCCGGGTTATGAGCCCGACGAGCTACCGAACTGCTCCATCCCGCGATAATAATATTAAAATAATGGCGGAGGAAGAGGGATTCGAACCCCCGCGGGCGGTTAAGCCCCTGTCGGTTTTCAAGACCGATCCCTTCAGCCGAACTTGGGTATTCCTCCATATGAAAATAAGTTAAAACGATGGTGGACCTTGCAGGACTCGAACCTGCGACCCAACGGTTATGAGCCGTTTGCTCTGACCAACTGAGCTAAAGGTCCGTATGGCGGTGGAGGGGATCGAACCCCCGACCTCACGGGTATGAACCGTGCGCTCTAGCCAGCTGAGCTACACCGCCGTGTTAAACTCAATCTATAATGGTGGAGACTAGCGGGATCGAACCGCTGACCTCCTGCGTGCAAGGCAGGCGCTCTCCCAGCTGAGCTAAGCCCCCATTATAATAAAAAAGTAAAAGTGAATCAAGTCGGGAAGACAGGATTCGAACCTGCGACCCCTTGGTCCCAAACCAAGTGCTCTACCAAGCTGAGCTACTTCCCGCTATACGCGCCCGAGAGGAGTCGAACCCCTAGCCTTCTGATCCGTAGTCAGACGCTCTATCCAATTGAGCTACGGGCGCAAAATATATGGTGCCGAGAACCGGAATCGAACCGGTACGGTAATTACTTACCGCAGGATTTTAAGTCCTGTGCGTCTGCCAATTCCGCCACCCCGGCAAACAGGGTATTTAATAATAGATGGAGCGGAAGACGGGATTCGAACCCGCGACCCCCACCTTGGCAAGGTGGTGTTCTACCACTGAACTACTTCCGCTTACTATTGATGATAAAAATGGTGCGGGTGAAGGGAGTCGAACCCCCACGCCGTAAAGCGCTAGATCCTAAGTCTAGTGCGTCTGCCAGTTCCGCCACACCCGCATGAAACATGAGCCATAGAGGACTCGAACCTCTGACCCTTTGATTAAAAGTCAAATGCTCTACCACCTGAGCTAATGGCTCATTCTACTAATGAATGAATGGTGCCGGCCAGAGGACTTGAACCCCCAACCTACTGATTACAAGTCAGTTGCTCTACCAATTGAGCTAGGCCGGCAATAAATGGTGGAGAATGACGGGTTCGAACCGCCGACCCTCTGCTTGTAAGGCAGATGCTCTCCCAGCTGAGCTAATTCTCCAAAATATGATGGTACTATAAAGTTCTAAATATGTAAAGCATTGCCTGGCAGCGTCCTACTCTGACGGGACGAATGTCCAACTACCATCGGCGCTGGAGAGCTTAACGGCTGTGTTCGGCATGGGAACAGGTGTGGCCTCTCCGCCATCACTACCAGACAATGTTGACTGTCGAATACATGAAATGTAATCACAGATTAAGGATGTTCGACTGAATCGAACGAATGTGACGATGTCACATTCAAAACCGGATAGAAGCAAACAAACCAAGCAAGTGTAAAAAGCCTTTACACGGTACAAATCTTTGAATAAGTCGTCGATCGATTAGTATTCGTCCGCTGAGTATGTTGCCATACGTACACGCCGAACCTATCTACCTCATCATCTCTGAGGGATCTATTGGGGAAATCTCATCTTGAGGGGGGCTTCATGCTTAGATGCTTTCAGCACTTATCCCGTCCATACATAGCTACCCAGCAATGCCGTTGGCACGACAACTGGTACACCAGGGGTATGTCCATCCCGGTCCTCTCGTACTAAGGACAGCGCCTCTCAAATTTCCTACGCCCACGACGGATAGGGACCGAACTGTCTCACGACGTTCTGAACCCAGCTCGCGTGCCGCTTTAATGGGCGAACAGCCCAACCCTTGGGACCGACTACAGCCCCAGGATGCGACGAGCCGACATCGAGGTGCCAAACCTCCCCGTCGATGTGAACTCTTGGGGGAGATAAGCCTGTTATCCCCGGGGTAGCTTTTATCCGTTGAGCGATGGCCCTTCCATGCGGAACCACCGGATCACTAAGTCCGTCTTTCGACCCTGCTCGACTTGTTGGTCTCGCAGTCAAGCTCCCTTATGCCTTTACACTCTGTGAATGATTTCCAACCATTCTGAGGGAACCTTTGAGCGCCTCCGTTACTCTTTAGGAGGCGACCGCCCCAGTCAAACTGTCCACCTGACACTGTCTCCCGCCCGGATCACGGGCGTGGGTTAGAATATCAACATCACCAGGGTGGTATCCCACCGGCGCCTCCATGTATACTGGCGTACACACTTCACAGGCTCCCACCTATTCTGTACGGGGGATGTCAAGATTCAATATCAGGATACAGTAAAGCTCCACGGGGTCTTTCCGTCCTGTCGCGGGTAACCTGCATCTTCACAGGTAATATGATTTCACCGAGCCTCTCGTTGAGACAGTGCCCAAATCGTTGCGCCTTTCGTGCGGGTCAGAACTTACCTGACAAGGAATTTCGCTACCTTAGGACCGTTATAGTTACGGCCGCCGTTTACTGGGGCTTCAATTTGCACCTTCGTTCCGAAGAACTAAGCGCGCCTCTTAACCTTCCAGCACCGGGCAGGCGTCAGCCCCTATACGTCACCTTTCGGTTTGGCAGAGACCTGTGTTTTTGATAAACAGTCGCTTGGGCCTATTCACTGCGGCTCATATCTCTATGAGCACCCCTTCTCCCGAAGTTACGGGGTCATTTTGCCGAGTTCCTTAACGAGAGTTCGCTCGCTCACCTTAGAATTCTCTTCCCAACTACCTGTGTCGGTTTACGGTACGGGCGGTATATATCTTGCTAGCAGCTTTTCTTGGCAGTGTGAATCAACAGCTTCGCCTACTAAATTTCGGCTCCCCGTCACAACTCACGGTTACACAGGGCGGATTTGCCTACCCTGACCACTCGTTGCTTGGACATGCACTTCCATCGGCATGCCTGACCATCCTCCTGCGTCACCACATCACTCGAACAATATACACCGGTACAGGAATGTCTACCTGTCATCCATCGCCTACGCGTCTTCGCCTCGGCTTAGGTCCCGACTAACCCAGAGCGGACGAGCCTTCCTCTGGAAACCTTAGTCATTCGGTGGACGGGATTCCCACCCGTCTTTCGCTACTCACACCGGCATTCTCACTTCTAAGCGCTCCACATGTCCTCACGATCATGCTTCGCTGCACTTAGAACGCTCTCCTACCATCAATAAATTGATCCACAGTTTCGGTAATATGTTTAGCCCCGGTACATTTTCGGCGCAGCGTCACTTGACTAGTGAGCTATTACGCACTCTTTAAATGATGGCTGCTTCTAAGCCAACATCCTAGTTGTCTGTGCAACGCCACATCCTTTTCCACTTAACATATATTTGGGGACCTTAACTGGTGGTCTGGGCTGTTGCCCTCTCGACAATGGACCTTATCACCCACTGTCTGACTCCCATGAAGCGCATCTATGGCATTCGGAGTTTGTCTGAATTCGGTAACCCGGGATGGGCCCCTCGTCCAAACAGTGCTCTACCTCCACGATGCTCTCATGAGGCTATACCTAAATATATTTCGGAGAGAACCAGCTATCTCCAGGTTCGATTGGAATTTCACCGCTACCCACACCTCATCCGGTCACTTTTCAACGTAAGTCGGTTCGGCCCTCCATCCAGTGTTACCTGGACTTCAGCCTGGACATGGGTAGATCACCTGGTTTCGGGTCTACGACGATATACTATGGCGCCCTGTTCAGACTCGCTTTCGCTGCGGCTCCACATTCACTGCTTAACCTTGCATATCATCGTAAGTCGCCGGTTCATTCTACAAAAGGCACGCCATCACCCATTAACGGGCTCTGACTACTTGTAAGCACACGGTTTCAGGTTCTATTTCACTCCCCTTCCGGGGTGCTTTTCACCTTTCCCTCACGGTACTGGTTCACTATCGGTCACTAAGAAGTATTTAGCCTTGGGAGATGGTCCTCCCGGATTCCGACGGAATTTCTCGTGTTCCGCCGTACTCAGGATCCACCTAGGGCCGACAACGTTTTCGTCTACGGGACTGTTACCCCCTCCGGTTCATCTTTCCAGATGGTTCGACTAACATTATCTTTCCACATTGGTGTCCTACAACCCCAGCCGAAGCTGGTTTGGGCTCTTCCCGTTTCGCTCGCCGCTACTCAGGGAATCGTGTTTACTTTCTCTTCCTCCGGGTACTAAGATGTTTCAGTTCCCCGGGTCTACCTCCAAATGCGCTATGTATTCACGCATTGGTAACGTCCATAAGACGCTGGGTTCCCCCATTCGGACATCTTCGATTCACAGCTTACTTACAGCTCCTCGAAGCATTTCGGTGTTGGTTCCGTCCTTCATCGGCTCTTAGTGCCAAGGCATCCACCGTGCGCTCTTCATCACTTAATCGTAATGAATTTGTGAGTGTACTGGTTACAGTACATCGCGTGTATCTTGAACTCTTTGTTCTCGGTTTTCTACGCTTGTTTTGATTTCGGTTAAAATCATTTGTTTTGTTTGCTTCTCTATCCGGTTTTCAATGTACATCTTTAATATGAATGCCTCTCCAATGAGAAAACATTCAAAACTGAATACAATATATCAAACGTCAATCCCGTTCCTGTAATTATCCTTAGAAAGGAGGTGATCCAGCCGCACCTTCCGATACGGCTACCTTGTTACGACTTCACCCCAATCATCAATCCCACCTTCGACGGCTGCCTCCATAAAGGTTGGCCCACCGGCTTCAGGTGTTACTGACTTTCGTGGTGTGACGGGCGGTGTGTACAAGACCCGGGAACGTATTCACCGTGGCATGCTGATCCACGATTACTAGCGATTCCAGCTTCATGGAGTCGAGTTGCAGACTCCAATCCGAACTGAGAACAGTTTTATGGGATTCGCTTGGCCTTGCGGCGTTGCTGCCCTTTGTAACCTGTCCATTGTAGCACGTGTGTAGCCCAAATCATAAGGGGCATGATGATTTGACGTCATCCCCACCTTCCTCCGGTTTGTCACCGGCAGTCAACTTAGAGTGCCCAACTGAATGCTGGCAACTAAGTTTAAGGGTTGCGCTCGTTGCGGGACTTAACCCAACATCTCACGACACGAGCTGACGACAACCATGCACCACCTGTCACTCTGCCCCGAAGGGAAACCATATCTCTATGGCTGTCAGAGGATGTCAAGATTTGGTAAGGTTCTTCGCGTTGCTTCGAATTAAACCACATGCTCCACCGCTTGTGCGGGTCCCCGTCAATTCCTTTGAGTTTCAACCTTGCGGTCGTACTCCCCAGGCGGAGTGCTTAATGCGTTTGCTGCAGCACTAAGGGGCGGAAACCCCCTAACACTTAGCACTCATCGTTTACGGCGTGGACTACCAGGGTATCTAATCCTGTTTGATCCCCACGCTTTCGCACATCAGCGTCAGTTACAGACCAGAGAGCCGCCTTCGCCACTGGTGTTCCTCCATATCTCTGCGCATTTCACCGCTACACATGGAATTCCACTCTCCTCTTCTGCACTCAAGTTCCCCAGTTTCCAATGACCCTCCCCGGTTGAGCCGGGGGCTTTCACATCAGACTTAAGAAACCGCCTACGCGCGCTTTACGCCCAATAATTCCGGATAACGCTTGCCACCTACGTATTACCGCGGCTGCTGGCACGTAGTTAGCCGTGGCTTTCTGGTTAAGTACCGTCACACACATGGCAGTTACTCCATGTGTCATTCTTCCTTAACAACAGAGTTTTACGAGCCGAAACCCTTCTTCACTCACGCGGCGTTGCTCCGTCAGACTTGCGTCCATTGCGGAAGATTCCCTACTGCTGCCTCCCGTAGGAGTCTGGGCCGTGTCTCAGTCCCAGTGTGGCCGATCACCCTCTCAGGTCGGCTACGCATCGTCGCCTTGGTGGGCCGTTACCCCACCAACTAGCTAATGCGCCGCAGGCCCATCCATCAACGGCACCAAAAGCGCCTTTCAACTTTAAGACTTGTGTCTCAAAGGATCATCCGGTATTAGCCACGGTTTCCCGTGGTTATCCCGGTCTGATGGGTAGGTTGCCTACGTGTTACTCACCCGTCCGCCGCTCAGATCACAGGAGCAAGCTCCTGATCTCTGCGCTCGACTTGCATGTATTAGGCACGCCGCCAGCGTTCATCCTGAGCCAGGATCAAACTCTCCATAAATGGAAAGCTCATCTTGAGCTCGGTGTGATACTTCAATCAAGAAGTATCGGTTTGCGTTTTTCATTGTTCGCCTCAACTTGTGTTCCTATATAATAGAAACTTTATCGGAATTAAACGTTGACATATTGTCATTCAGTTTTCAATGTTCTCGTTTGGTGTTGCTTTTTTAAATCACTCTTACAACTATACTTGAGCAGTTTCATAAAAGCAAGTGTCAATTTTACACTCTCAATCATTTACTTTTCGAAGTCATTCGTTGCGGTTTGCATTTCAACATCGCTCTGAAAACAGCGACTTTTAAATCATACCAAGCTTTCAAATATTCGTCAATAGTTTTTTAAAAAACTTTTTTATCTGAAGAAGCTGGTTTGCGTTCGCTCAAATTAGCGACTTTTATATAATATCAAGCTTTTAATCATTCGTCAATAAGAATTATTAAATTCTTGTAAATTTCTTAACAGGTCATTAACTTGTTAAGAATGTAATTATTAGATTATCATATATATGTTATTATGTATATAATAATTTTTGAGGTGAAATAATGGAGAGAAAAACCAATAAGATCAAACGTATCAGAGGCTACGCCCTTGCCATGGTGTTTGCCGGACTTATCATAATGTATCTCGGAGTGTTTTTCAGAGAGATACCATGGCTATTCGGATTATTCATATTGATAGGCTTCATCCCTATGCTGCTTTCTGTAGTCATCTATTTCTGGGTAGGTCTTGTCAGTGCTAAAGTGATCACCGTTCAATGTCCCAACTGTGAACGGCCGACTAAAATCTTGGGAAGAGTGGATTTCTGCTACTTTTGTAAGGAACCACTGACCATCGATAAAGAATTGGAAGGCGAAGAATTCAATCTGGACTATAATGTACAGCATAGAAGAGATAAATTTGTAGCTGAGAAAAAACAAAAAGAAGACCAGTAAGGTACTGGTCTTCTTTTCTTGTTCTATTATACTATCTGCATTCCGGACATAGTCCATAAATTTCCAATCGGTGATGGCTGACATCATACTCAGTGACAGCGCCCGCCAATTGCTCTACTTCATTCAAACCCGGATAATGGAAGTCAGTGATCTTTCCGCATTCACTGCAGATGATATGGTAATGTGTATCCGTTACAAAATCAAAGCGGCTGGAAGCATCCCCGTAAGTCAGCTCTTTCACCAATCCTGTCTCTTTAAATAATTTTAAATTATTATAAACAGTGGCAACACTCATGTTAGGATATTCACTTGATAAAGCTTTAAAAATATCATCAGCAGTTGGGTGTTCATCCGACTGAATCATGAAATTCAATACCGCTTTACGTTGAGGCGTAATTCTAACGCCCGTTTCTTTAAGCGCATCAATAGATTCATCATAAATTTTATCCATATCTATCATCTTCATAATGATACCCACTTTCTTTAACTAAACTACTGGTATTAGTATCATTGTACTGAATTCCAAAATTGTTTGTCAATCAAGACTTCTTATAAGCCTAATAACCCTTCTTATTATCAATCACATTTTCCATCTTGCTGTAATCATCAATATACTTTAGATTATGTTCAAATATATCAAATGCTCTCTCAATATATCCGCTCGTCTTGGAGGAAGCATGCGGAGTAATCGTCACATTTTCATACTTATAGAAAGGACTGTCCGGCGTCAAAGGTTCATCATTGAACACATCAAGTATGAGCTGGCCGATTTTATTTTGCTCCAAAACATCCAGAAGCACCTCATCTTCTGCAATGTCACCGCGTCCGATATTAACAAATAAGCTGTCACTCTTCATTTCATCAAAATGTTTTTCGGTCAGCAGACCGACAGTCGCCTCTGTGCTCGGCAGAATATTGACCAAAATATCCGCTCCGCCGATATGATTCATCAGTTCACCCAGCGGATAAGTGTCATTGAAACCTTCCACCGCCCTGCCATTTGTATTGTAACCGACTGTGTTTACACCGAAAGCCTGCAGAACTTTAGCAAGGTGGCTGCCGATACTCCCGGTACCAAGAATATGTGCATTCTTCTCATAAAGTTCAGTAGTGAATGCATTTTCACGCCAGTGCTTTGCTTTCTGATCTTCATATAATAGATTAAAGTCTTTATAATGAGAAAGTATCAGACCGATTGTGTATTCCGTCATCTGGATTTTATGGATGCCTGTTGCATTCGTAATTAAAACACCCTCCAATGATTCAAGCGGCATCATTTCAAGCCCGGCACTCATCACCATGATCCATTTCAGATTTTTAAACTCAGGAACATGCTCCTTCTTCATATCTGTACCATATGTTATAAAAATTTCTGCCCGTTCACGCTCTTCCGCTGTCATTTCCTTTGAACGGACATGTTCATAATTCGCTTCCGGCAATATCTCTTTTATGCCCTTAATCATTTCTTCCGGCAGGTTAATGGTAGAAACTATATTTTTCATCACCTTATACCTCTTGTAAAAATGCTTTCAAATCTTCTGCGTGAGACTTCGCCTTCACATTATCCATGCGTTTCAGGATATTGCTGTCTGCATCCACAACAAATGTGGTGCGGACGATACCCATGGATTCTTTGCCGAATGACTTCTTCAATCTATATACATCCAATTCTTTTGCCAATTCAAAATCTTCATCCACCAGGAGATCGAAGTTCAGTTCATTCTTTGCTATAAAGTTTTGATGTTTCTTTTTCGAATCCCCGCTCACACCGTAAACTGTCACATTAAGATCTTTCAAATCGTCCATTGCATCTCTCATATCGCAGGCCTGTGTGGTACAGCCAGGCGTATTGTCCCTCGGATAAAAATAAATGACTGTGACATCTTTCAAATCTTCATTGGAAACTGTTTCACCGTTCTGGTTTTCAAGCTTAAAATTCGGGAACTTATTCATAACAATTTGTGCCTCCATATATTATAGTTACTATAATGATACAAAACTAATTATAATCCTACAAGAACTTGCGATTCACTTAAAAGCATACACTGTTTATGTTATTATATCTAATGAACAAATTGATATTAAGAGGATGAAATAGAATGTTTACACACAAGAATTCAGAAGCACTGCAAAAGTCCGCTGACGATATCATACTTGGTGGTGTCAACTCCCCTTCACGCTCATATAAAGCCGTCGGAGGCGGCGCCCCGGTAGTGATGGATCGTGCAGAAGGTGCATATTTCTACGACGTTGACGGAAATAGATACATTGATTATCTGAGTGCATACGGGCCGATCATCACCGGCCATGCCCATCCGCGCATACATGAAGCGATCGTGGAACAGAGTGGACGCGGCATACTTTACGGTACGCCAACAAAGCTGGAAATCGATTTTGCAAATAAAATCCAGGCTGCAATGCCCGCACTGGAAAAGATACGTTTTGTCAACTCCGGAACTGAAGCAGTCATGACAACCATCCGGGTGGCAAGAGCATATACCGGCCGGAATAAAATCATAAAGTTTGAAGGCTGTTATCACGGTCATTCGGATTTGGTACTTGTTGCAGCCGGCAGTGGCCCTGCGCAACTCGGTTCACCAGATTCAGCAGGTGTTCCTGAAGGCGTCGCCCAGGATATGATAACTGTGCCTTTCAATGATATTGATTCACTAAAAGAAGCGATCGCTCACTTCGGGGATGAAGTCGCTGCTGTAATGGTCGAACCGATAGTCGGCAACTTTGGCATCGTTGAACCATTCGAAGGTTTTCTTGAAGAGATTAATGAAGTCGCTCATAATAATGGCTCACTTGTCATCTATGATGAAGTAATCACAGCATTCAGATTCATGTTCGGCGGTGCACAGGATTTACTGAAAGTCTATCCTGATCTGACTGCCATGGGCAAAATCATCGGCGGCGGTACACCAATCGGTGCATATGGCGGCAGACAGGAAATTATGGAAAGTGTCGCCCCGCTCGGACCGGCATATCAGGCAGGCACTATGGCCGGCAATCCATTATCGATGGCGGCCGGCATTGCATGTTTGGAAATATTGGAAAAACCCGAAGTCTATACTGAACTTGACCGTTTAGGTAAAAAGCTGCAGAAAGGCTTTGATGACCTGATTGAAAAATATGAGATTCCTGCAAACACTACACGCCTCGTCGGGGCTTTGACAATTTTCTTCACAAAGGAAAAAGTGACCAACTATCAGGCAGCAGAAGATACTGACGGTGAAATGTTCGCTAAATTTTTCAGAGGCCTGATCAAACGCGGTGTCAATATTGCACCGTCCAAATACGAAGCTTGGTTCCTCACAACGGCGCATACGGATGAAGATATAGAAAACACGTTACAAATTGTAGAGGATGTTTTTAAATATGACTTTTAGGAGATGGTGCCATGCGTTTTGGCGCTCGAGTATTTAAAACCGGATTAACTGTAGTACTCACTTTATTCATCACACATCTCTTAGGGCTTGAGCCCAGCCTGATTGCAGGTATCGCAGCTGTATTTGCACTTCAGCCGAACGTCCACCGCTCAGCGGTAAGGACATGGGAACAGTTTCAGGGCAATACACTGGGCGCAATTGCTGCAATCATAATGGTTTTATTATTTGGTAATAACGTCATAGTCATAGGGTTGACTGTCATTTTAGTTTTGGCGACGCTGCTGTTTTTCAACTTGCAAAGCGTATCAACTCTGGCAGTCGTTACAATGATCGCCATTATGGATGCCCCGCAGATAAGTGAAGCCGGTGCGACAACAATCGACTTCCTTGAAGCTGCCGGAATAAGATTTTCACTCGTTATGATCGGGGTCCTGTCATCACTGTTGATCAACCTGATCTTTATCCCGCCTAAATATGAAACAAAGATGTATCACAATTGTTTTAATATAACGACTGATATCTTCAAATATATACGTTTGGAACTGAGCAACATGAGTGAGTATCAAATCGTCAAAAAAGATATTGAATCACTCAGAGAACGTGTCGTCAAACTCGAGACCATGTATTTGTGGTTCAGGGAAGAACGGTCAATTTTCAAAAGAGAACGCTTTGCGAGCGCGAGAAGAAAGATTTTATTCAAACATTTAATTTCATCCACCAGACGTGCATTCGAATTACTCCGTAAATTTAACCGCTTTGAAAATAACTACAATCATTTGGATGAAGAATTTCAGAACAGGATCCGTTTTGAGCTCGAATATTTAATGGGCTTTCATGAACAGATCTTTATGAAGTTCACCGAGAAAATAAAACCAAATGTAACAAATGAAGGCATACATGAAGATTTATATGAAACTTCGTTGATGGATGACTTCATCAGACATTATAACGAAGCTGAAACTGAAGAGGAACGACTTCAATATACAAGCATCATGGAAATACTCTCTTCCTTATATGAATACGCGAATTCACTTGAACGCATCAATCGTTTGGCTGACAGTTTCTTCAAGTTTCATTCCAAGAAAAATAATATCAATATCCAGGATGAGACAATGGATATTTAAACTAAACAAGAAAAAACCTGAGTGGACCACTCAGGTTTTTTCATCTATTTATTAGGAAGTACTATGGAGCTTTTTCATAGATTGAATCCAGATTAAAGTCGTAATGCCGATACACCGTTCAATCATTTTAAATCACTGACCATAAAATCATTGATACAGTTTCATTTCTCCCTTTACAGTGCCCCTTCCGGCAAACATTCCCCAATCTCCACCGGCAGGTGCTGCGGCACCATAAAATTCTTTTGTCTTAATCGCCCAATCAGCTTTTCAGCCGCAACTTTTTCTGAATCTTTCTATAAATTCATCTTAACCAATTACATCCTATACAATCAATACATTAATGATATATCATCAATATCAAAATGAGATTGTTTGATTGGAATGTATTTTATGAGGTCTTGTGATACTTATTGCTGACAGCGAATTTATGCACTTCTTTTGCGACAGCACGTCCTTCTTTAATTGCCCATACTACCAGGCTCTGACCGCGTCTTGCATCGCCGGCAGCAAATATCTTTTTCTGATTCGTTTTATATGTTTCATCATCTGCCTGGATTTTATTATTTTCCACCTTAATATCAAATGCTTTCGGCAGTTCACTTTCAACGCCTTCAAAACCGATCGATAATAGTACCAGATCTGCTTTGAAATATCTTTCCTGATCTTCCATCGTCATATTCGTCAGGCTCTTCTGACCCAGAACCTGAGTTTTCAGCCCTTTTAAATCACCGATGAAATCTACATCATATGCCATTGTCTGTACACCATATGCTCTTGGTTCAACACCAAATTTCTTCTGATATTCTGCGTGGGAGTAGTCCAGTTTGAACGTCCTTTTCTCCAATGGCCAGGCAGGGTTGCCTTCAATTTCATCAGGCAGACGGTCATATTTATTAAGCTGGAAGACAGATTTACAATCTTCGCGGAGGGCCATGGCTACACAATCTGCACCGGTATCTCCCCCGCCGATGACGATCACATGTTTGTTTTTTGCTGTAATGGCCGGTGAATCCTGTTCATGCAGCTGATATTTTGTCTGCTCGGTCAAGTAGTCCATTGCAAATCTGATGTCTTGACTCTGACGGCCTTCAAGTTTCAGATCACGCTGTTTTCTTGCTCCGATGGCAACGACGACTGCGTCATATTCTTTTTCGAGTTCATCATGACTGACATCTTTACCTACGTTCATGCCACATATGAAGTTGACACCCGCTTCTTCCATCAATCGTATGCGGCTTTCCACCAGCTTTTTATCGAGTTTCATATTGGGTATGCCATATCTTAATAATCCTCCCGGTTTAATGTCGCGTTCGTAAACATCTACGCTGTGACCCCAGGAATTCAATTCATCCGCTGCCGTCAGTCCTGCGGGACCGCTGCCGATTATAGCTATCTTTGTTCCTAAACGATGTTTCGGCATTTTCGGCTGTACCCAGCCCTCTTTATAAGCCTCATCAATAATCGTACGTTCGATACCTTTGATGGCCACCGGATCGCCGTTGATTGAAAGTACGCATGAGGACTCGCATGGTGCCGGACAGACTGTGCCTGTAAATTCGGGAAAATTATTCGTTTCTGACAATCGATGAAATGCTTCCTTGAAATCCCCCTTATAAACCAGATCATTCCATTCCGGAATATAATTGCCGATCGGGCAGCCGATTGTTTCTTTACCCATACTTGAACCCGTCTGACAGAATGGTGTGCCGCAATCCATACATCTTGCGCCCTGTTCACTCGCATCATCATTACAAAATCGATGCTGGTAGGCATCATAATTTTGAATTCTGCCTTTCAAATCTTCTTCATCCTGGCTTTGACGATTATATTTTAAAAATCCTTTGAATTCTCCCAAATGCCGAAACCCCTTTCTTAATAAATATTCATACCCTCAAGCTCGGCTTCATTTATAACCTGCGTCCCGTAAAATGCATTCAGTTCTGCATCCTGTTTCGATTTTTCAGAGCGGATGCCGTATTGAATTTTTTGTTGCATCACTTTAAATTCAGTCGGTATCACTTTGATGATATCAAGTGTACCCTCCTCAAGTCGCTCAATGGCCGATTCAGCTTTTTGGCTGTTGGTAAAGAATTTTTGTGCGTATAATAAATTTTTTACTTTCTCAATCTCTTCAGAATCTTCCACAGACTCCAATTCAATTGCTTCAGTATTCATGTTCACTTTATTTTCCATCAATGAATGATCATTAATGATATATGCAATGCCGCCGCTCATGCCTGCAGCAAAGTTTTTGCCGATTTTACCGAGAATGACCACACGTCCGCCCGTCATATATTCAAGCCCGTGGTCCCCGACACCTTCGACAACGACTTCTGCACCGCTGTTTCTGACACCAAAACGCTCTCCGGCTACTCCGTTGACAAATACCTGCCCTGCAGTAGCGCCGTACAGACAGACATTCCCTGCAATAATTTCATGGCTGCGGTTGATGTTTGGAGCTTCCACTATGATGCGGCCGCCTGATAACCCTTTACCGACGTAGTCATTCAAGTCGCCGGTATGGTGCAGAGTCAGTCCCTGTGGAATGTACGCCCCATAACTCTGCCCTCCGTGACCAACCGTATTCAGTTTATAATGATCATGCTCCAACTGATTAATGCCGTATCTTTCAGTAATCAAACCGCCCAGCCTTGTACCTATATTTCTATGTCTGTTCGTCACATGATATGTCGTTTCTTTACTTTTACCCTCTTTTAATTCATCGGTGAAATCCGGTATGACCATCACTTCGTCAAGGGAATGTTCAAACGGATGTTTCTGCTTTTCACTTTTAATCCTGTCGCCTTCAACCATTGTAAGTATCGGCTGCAGATCAAGCTCACTCATGCGGTGCTGACTCACTCTTTCCTTGTCTATCTCAAGATGATCAACGGCGCCTACCAGTTCATCCATCGATTTTAAGCCAAGTTCACTTAGGATCTCCCTTATATCTTCTGCAATGAAATTCATGAAATTGACCACATGATCGGCCTTACCGTTGAATAATTTCCTTAAATCTCCATTTTGGGTTGCTATACCTACAGGACATGTATCTTTATGACAGACTCTCATCATGATACATCCCAATACGATCAGCGGTGCTGTTGCGAATCCATACTCTTCTGCACCGAGCGCAGCGGCCATGGCCACATCACGGCCGGTCATCAGTTTACCATCCGTTTCCAACGTCACTCTTGAGCGGAGTCCGTTCAATACCAATGTCTGATGCGCTTCAGTCAGACCCAGCTCCCAGGGTAGGCCGGTATGCTGAATACTCGTGACAGGCGATGCACCTGTTCCGCCGTCAAAACCACTGATGACTATTTTATCCGCATACGCTTTAGCCACACCTGCAGCAATAGTGCCCACACCGTCTTTGGCTACCAGTTTCACAGATATATCCGCTTTTTTATTCGCATTTTTTAAATCATGTATCAGCTGCGCCAAATCTTCGATACTGTATATATCATGATGCGGAGGGGGTGAAATGAGTCCCACACCCGGCGTTGAATTTCTGGTTTCAGCTATCCATGGATATACTTTCTCGCCCGGCAGCTGACCACCTTCTCCGGGTTTGGCACCCTGGGCCACTTTAATCTGTATCTCTTCAGCACTATTCAAGTATTCACTGTTTACACCGAAACGACCGGATGCAACCTGCTTGATTGCACTGTTGTAATTACTTCCATCCACATTCAAAGTGAAGCGTTCGGGATTCTCCCCGCCTTCACCGCTGTTACTCTTACCTCCTAATCTATTCATTGCTTCTGCAAGTGTCTGGTGTGCTTCTTCGGATAAAGAACCGTAGCTCATCGCTCCTGTTTTAAATCTTTTGACTATTTTCTCTGCGGGCTCCACCATTTCAAGCGGTATCGATTTTCTGTCTTTAAATTTCAATAAATGTCTGATGCTGGAATGATGGTTATCATTCATATAATTTTTATACTCATTATATTTCTCTTTGTCATTTGTCATGCATGCTTCCCTTAACATCATGATCGAAGTCGGGTTGACAATGTGGTGTTCACCCTGCTGCCTCCACTGGAACTTGCTGCCTGATTCCAAATGTTCCAGCTGTTCATCCTGTTGCTCTTTATTGTTCAAATCAATATCCTCTATGGATAAGCCGCCTATTTTCGATGCTGCTCCGCCAAAATATTTTGCCATTAATTTTTTTGATAACCCGACCGCTTCAAAGATTTGCGCACCGTGGTAGCTCTGCACTGTTGATATCCCCATTTTAGCCATGACTTTAATGAGTCCGGCAGTCAGCCCCTGGTTATATTTTTTAACTATCCCGGTATTTCCGTCTGATGATTGAATCAGTGTTTCCTGTGCGATATAAGGTTCTACAGCGTTTGCACCGAAACCGATTAAAGTTGCTATATGATGAACTTCACGAACTTCTGCCGACTTGGTGATAATGCTTGTTGAAATCCTCTTATCCGCTTTTATCAATGCCTGATGCACCGCACTTGTAACGAGCAGTGAAGGCATGACATATACGCCGTCATCTTCAAGCACCGCCTCATCCGTCAGTACAATGACGCCATATTTGTCTGCTACCAGAACCGCTTCTTCAAGTAGGTTATCAAGCGCTTTTTCAAGCGGCCCGTTATATGTGATATCAATCTTTTTAACACCTAGAGCTTTAACATCCGACCTGTCATACACACTGTTGTCGATGACAGGTTCCTGCAGCTGCACTCTGTCCAGCGCCTCCTTGCCCGGTTTCATCAAGTGTCCTTCGCCGCCTAAATATGCGATTTCACTCGTTACAATTTTTTCTCTGTACGAATCGAGCGGCGGGTTGGTCACCTGTGCAAAGTGCTGTTTGAAATAATCGAATAACAGCTTCTTCCGATCAGATAAAAATGCGAGTGGCACATCAAAACCCATCGCCCCGATCGGATCTTTCACCTCTTTCGACAGCGGAGTCATATATTTTTCAATATCCTCTTTTGTATAACCGAATCGGACTAAAATCGATTGAAGCTGTGTCTTTTCCAACTTATCCCTTTTGAATTCTGCTGTTTCAATTGATTGTTTGCGTGCTTTGTCCATCCACTCGCCATATGGTCTTTTCGATGCTATGGCATCTTTCAATTCATCATTTTCAATGATTCTCGATGCCTCAAAGTCGACTAAAAGCAACTTTCCCGGACTCAGCTGTCCTTTATAAAGCACATCCTGCTCATCAACATCGACCACCCCGACTTCTGATGAGTAGATGATTTCATTTTTGCCAGTGACATAGTATCTGCCGGGTCTTAAGCCGTTCCTGTCAGTCAGTGCACCAATCTTATGGTTATCACAAAAACTGATCATCGTCGGCCCGTCCCACGGCTCCATTAAGTAACTGCAAAACTCATAAAAGTCTTTGACAGCATGATTTTCATAGTCCTGATACTTCCAAGGTTCAGGTATCAGAATCATTGCAGCTTCTTCCGGCGGCATGACAAGGCTCATAAATTCCAATACATTATCGACCATGGCCGAGTCGCTGCCTTCACCATCAATGATATCCGCAACTTTTTCTCCCCTTTTACCATAAACATCCTTCAGCCATTGATTGGTGCGTGCGCGCATCCAATATGCATTACCTTTAATCGTATTGATTTCCCCGTTATGCATCAGCAATCTGTTTGGATGTGCACGCGCCCAGCTGGGAAAGGTATTTGTACTGAATCTGGAATGGACCATGCCAAACTTCGAAACATATTCAGGATTCCTCAAATCCACATAGAAACTTTTAATCTGTTCCGCCCTCAACCAGCCTTTATAAACAATTGTTTCATTGGAGAATGAAGAAACGTAATGCCTTACCATTTTTTCATTTAAATTCTGTTCAATCATTTTTCTCAAATAATAAAGATCCAGAGAATCGTGACACGACGTAATGACCTGGATAAAATTCGGCCTCGTCCGTTTGACGTGATCTGCTATAGCCGTTTCATCAACCGGCACTGCTCTGAATGCAATCAGCTTTTCACCTTCTATATTAATGGTGTCTTTAACAATCGTTTTAAAATCGTCAAGTGATGACTCGGAATCCAGCATGTACATGCCTACAGAGTAACGGCTGAACTCAGGCAGCTCAGTATATTCCTCTTTTAGCAGATCATGAGGGATTTCAGTCATGATTCCAGCGCCGTCACCCGTCATACCGTCAGCACCGATACCCCCGCGGTGATCCAGCCTGATCAACATTTCCAAAGATTCAAGCACAATATCATGCGATCTTAAATTATCCATATTTGCATAAAACCCTATGCCGCATGCATCATGTTCATTTTTGCTGTCGTAAAGTCCATGCTTCTTGACCTTTTGATATAAAACCATTTCGAGCCACCTCTTTCATCTGAATATTTCTACAATTTAATATTATCCATATTCAATCCTATACAAGCAATATATCAATGATATAATATTAATATCAAAACGAGATTGGTTGTGGTTTTATGGAAATAAAACAGTTGATATATTTTACAGAGACTGCACGATTGCAGCATATGACAGAGGCTTCTCTTCTTTTGAACGTAGCCCAATCCGCCTTGTCAAGACAAATAGGTTTACTGGAAAACGACTTGGGAATTGAATTGTTTAAAAGACAGGGCAGAAATATAATGCTTACTGAAGAAGGTAAAATATTCTATGAAGATGCAGTGAAAATATTAGAAGTAGTCGATAGGACGAAAGAAAAGATTTCAGAGAGTAAGAAAGCAGATTCACAGACTTTAAATATTCACATTACAAAGTCAGACATGACGACAAAAGTGCTTCATACTTTCCAAAACCTTTTGGTGAAGAACCCTGAAATTGATTTTAATATTCATAAGAGCAAAGAGAGCACAATAGAACAGAAACTTCTGGACCACACCCTCGACATTGCAGTTTCAACGAATAAATACTTCAATGAAAAAATCAACAGCACATTATTATTTGATCAGAACTACTATTATATATTTCGGGAAAGCTCTAAAATCAATCTGCCGATCAAGGCCTCTTTAAATGAATTCGAAGACTTGTCTTTAGTGACACAAGATGCGGTGATGGATATTGGAAACCAGTTTAAAAAATCTTCTGTTTTAAATATTAATGATGCAGCTATCATACAGTATTTGCTGATGCACCATAATTATGTAGGCATACTCAGTTATGAGGAGACTAAAATATTAAAATATAACTATCCTAATTTTATCGTACACAGTCTGGAGCATCTGAATATCAAACAGCCGCTGTATGTAAATATGCTGAAGAATAATGAAAAATCTTTTGTGCATGAATGGTACAATCAGCTGAAAAATGAATTCAGTACGTTGAAAAATCGCATGATGATATAAAAAAGAGCACAAAATCCTCATGGATTTTGTGCTCTTTAAGTTATTCCCAGCCATTATCAGGCCCTGTTTTGCCTTTAAACCTGCTGACGTGGGGATTGCCTTCGACGATGAAGCGGTATAAATAATCGACGGCTTCTTCTTTATTATCAATGCCGATTCTCGGCGTCGCTAAAATATTGCGGGGTGTCCTGCCCTGCCTGACGATCAATGTATCATTGTTCAACTTCATGCCGTTATGCTCATTTCTTGTAATGCCGAGTGATTTCGTCAGTTTACCAGGCCCGTCTGTCAAATTATTGTCACGTCCGCGTCTTTCTTTCATGACATCAACACCTTTATTCGGCTCGATGCCCCGGATCAGAACCCCCTCCGGTTCACCGTCAGTTGTTAAAAAGTTCATACAGTTGTGGCCATGCATGCTGTAGACATATATATTGCCGTACGGTTTGTACATCATTTCGTTCTTCTTATTCTTTCTGCCGCCGAAAGTATGAGCTGCCCTGTCTTCAACACCTAAATATGCTTCGACTTCAGTGATGAAGCCGCTGGTTATGTGACTGTCGATATTCGTTATGATTTCCAGTCCCAGAAGCTTTTTTGCCGCACTTAAAGTGTCATGCTTCATAAATTCTATATCCACATCAGATTGAAATTTTTCTGTCATAAATGATCACCTTATAAATTTTGAATACTGTAAAGTTCGAAGTACTGCCCTCTTTTTTGCATCAGCTCTTCATGAGATCCTGACTCAACCACCTCACCGTCACTGATGACATGAATTTTATCAGCATGTGTCACTGTAGACAGTCTGTGGGCGACGATTACTGTTGTACGCTCCGCTGAAAGTTCAAGCAGTGTATCCTGTATGATGCTTTCACTTTCCAGGTCAAGTGCACTTGTCGCTTCATCCAAGATTAGAATCGGCGGGTTTTTCAGGAATACACGCGCGATTGCAATACGCTGTTTCTGACCGCCGGATAATTTGACGCCCCGTTCGCCGACTTCGGTATCATAGCCATCTTCAAGCATCATGATGAAATCATGGGCATTCGCGTGTTTCGCTGCATCCACCACTTCTTCATCCGTCGCATCTGGCCGCGCAAGTAAAATGTTTTCTCTGACCGTTTCGGAGAAAAGGATATTCTCCTGCATCACAATACCAATCTTGTTTCTAAGCGAAGCAGTCGTCAGATCTTTAATATTTGTGCCATCCAGGGTGATTTTACCTTCCGTCACATCATAAAATCTCGGAATCAGGTTGACCAGCGTGGATTTGCCGCCGCCGCTCATTCCTACAAAGGCGACAGTTTCACCACTGTTGATTTCAAGGTCCAGATTGTTGATGACCTGCCGGCCATCTTCATTATATTTGAAGCCGACATTTTTAAATTCCAGATTGCCGTCGGTCGTTTCAAGCTCTTTTGCACTTGTTTTGTCTGTGACGTCATACTTTTCATCAAACAGCTGGAACACACGGTCCATTGAAGCAATACTCTGAGTCAATGCTGTTGATGATGACACCAGACGGCGTAACGGACCGTATAATAAATCCAGATAAGCGATGAATGCTGCAAGTGTACCGACAGTCAAGTTGCCCTGTATGACCTGGTATGCACCGAAACCGATGACGAGCAGCGGTCCGATATCTGTAATTGTATTTACAACCATGAAACTCCGTGCCGTCCATTTCGCATGGGTCGTCGCTTTATTTAGGAAATTACCATTTCTCTTATTGAAACGTCCCGCTTCAGTCTTCTCGACTGCGAAACTTTTAATGACATTGATGCCCTGTATTCTTTCGTGCAGATACCCTTGAACTTCTGCAAGTGCCTGCGACCGGTTACGCGTCACTTTACGCAGACGTCCGAAGAAATACCATACCCCGAAAATATAGAAAGGAAATATAATCATCGCAACACCGGTCAGCTGTCCGTGCAGACTGAACATGATTGTGAGAGCGATTATTATCGTGGCGAGATCCAGCCAGATATTCATCAGTCCGGTCATGATGAAATCTTTCGTCTGTTCTACGTCATTGATGACTCGTGAAATGATTTCTCCGACCTTATTATCCGAGTAATACTTGGCACTCAGCATCTGCAGGTGCCCGTATAACTTTTTACGGATATCATACAATATTTTGTTACTCGTCCATTGAGCGAGATACTGCCTGAAATACTCCACCGGCGGTCTGATTACGACAAAGATGAATGCGAATACAAGCAGAATCTGAACGAGCATGGTCATTCTCTCGTCCGCCGCCAGCCCCTCCGGCATGATGATATCATCAATTGTGTATCTGATCAGAAGCGGCGTCAGCAGTGGAATACCGAATTTAAGTATCCCGATGATAATCGTTAGAAATATCAGCCACATATATGGTCTGACAAATTTTAAATACCTTCTTATCAAATGACAATCCTCCTTATACATTCGAAAAACCAATCAACAAACGCGTTGATTGGTTTAGTACGACTTAAAGTCACTGTGGAAGCGATGCTGCCAGACTTTTATGAAATCAGGTGCAAACGGCCCTTTTTTCTGTTCAATCCATTGCTGAAGAATATCGACATTCCTTCTGAGAATTACATCGATATCATTAGAATAATTCATACGGCTTTTATGTAACTGGTATTCATCTTCATCCAACAGATGGTATTTACCGTCAGGATACACTTTTATATCCAGGTCATAATCTATATATTTTATCGCTTCCCCATCATAAGCATACGGCGAAGATAGATTACAATAATAATAAACACCGTCTTCCCTGAACATGCAGATTACATTGAACCAATAGTCTGTATGAAAATACACAATGGCCGGCTCCCTGGTCACCCAGGTTCTTCCATCACTTTCTGTTACCAGAGTACGGTTATTGCCACCGATGATTACATGGTCTGTGCCTTTTAAAATCGTCGTTTCAGACCAGACACGATGCATCGAACCATCGTGTTTATAGCTTTGAACCTTTACCTTGGTTCCTTCTTTTGGTATGGATTCTACACCCATATTCCACACCACCTCGAGAGTTAATACTTTTATATTATAACATACGGGCATTCACTTTACAGTTCGTGGAATTCATCTGCTGTAAATTTCCTGAAAATCTTTTTCATTGCCATACTCATCGGCAGCTCATGAACTTCATTCACAGGGATAAAATATTCATTTTTTGAATTCGTATGGAGTAAATAACTTTCCATATACCATATTTTATGAGTGAAGACATGTTTGTCACTGCCTATATAGATACGTTTGTCATCAAGCTTTACGTCCAGCTCTTCTTCTATATTTTCAAGGTTCGTGTCCACATCGTATTTCGGCAGTTCATACATGCCCTTAAGCAGATTGCCTTCTTGTTTATAGATGAATATCTCCTGCTCATCGTTGACGATGAAATATACATTATAAAACTCTTCTTTTTTCTTCGTCTGCTTTTTCCTGATCGGATAGTTTTTCACTGTGCTGCTTTTGAATGCTTCACAATGTTCCTGGACCGGACACATGATGCATTTAGGCGTTCTCGGTGTACAGATTGTCGCGCCGAGTTCCATCAAAGCCTGGTTGAAGTCTCCTGCTTCCAGTGGAATGATTGTTTCAATGTCATGTTTCACCGACTTCTGGACACTGGCTTTTGTCATATCCCGGCCGTCTTCATTCAGTCGTGACATTACACGAAGGACATTGCCGTCAACAGCAGCAAGCAGATGGTTGAAGGCAATGCTCTGAACCGCTCCCCCGATATAAGGTCCGACACCTTTCAATTCAAAGAAATCCTGTGGATCATCCGGGACCTCGGCATTATATTTTTCTTTCACCTCTTTGATTGCACTGTGGAAGTTACGAATTCTGTTATAATATCCCAGACCTTCCCAATCCTTCAGCAGAGCCTGTTCATCCGCATCCGCCAAATCCTTTAAAGTGGGATATTTTGTTATAAATTTTGTAAAATAGGGAATAACAGTAATGACTTGAGTTTGTTGCAGCATCACTTCGCTCAACCAGATTTTATATGGGTCATCCGTTCTTCTCCAGGGAAGATCTCTTTTATTTGAGTGGTACCATTCAAGTAGGCTATTATTAAATGTTGAAGGCTGTAACATACTGACTTTCCTTTTTAAATAAATTTTTTATACCATATTACACTGAGTGGGGGCACAAACCATGGATACACTTACACATACTTTGATGGGCGGGACTTTGGTCGGTCTTGCCACCATTGATCCGAATATCGATGCTATTTCAGCAGGATTCATCGCGACAGCAGTCGGCGCATCTTTAGTGCCTGATATAGACACAGTGATGAAAATGAAAAATAATGCTGTATATATCACCCACCACCGCGGCATTACACATTCACTGCCGTTCACATTTCTAATATGGCCTGTGCTGCTGACTCTTATTGCACACTTTGCCTTCGGTCTGCCATTTGGACCCACATATTTCTGGGTCCAGCTCGCAGTGTTTCTGCATGTGTTTGTGGATATATTCAATTCCTACGGCACCCAGGCACTCCGGCCACTCGATAACACCTGGATACAGCTGGGTACGATAAATACTGTGGATATTCCGATTCTGATTGTACATGGACTTTATTTTGTACTGTGGTTCATAGGATTCTCACCCGTAGTATTATTTTTTATAATGTATGGTTTCCTTATACTATATTATATTACCAGATATTTTATGCAACGTTTCCTCATCAGGAAAGTGGCCAGTCAGCTGCCGAATGAAAATATCAAACGCACATTCGTCATGCCTACTCTCCATTTCAGCCAGTGGCGCATCATAGCCGTGACTGAAAATGCTTATTATGTCGGCAGAAGCTTTCAAGGTAACATCATCTTCTATGACCGTTTCAACAGAGAAGAATATCTGCCCAACGAAATTTTCATGTCGATCAAACATGATAAAAATTTCAAGGCTTTTACCTTCTTTTCATCCATCTACCGCTATGAACTGACATCACTTGATAGAGAAACGTTTGAACTGCGGTATATTGATCTGAGATACTTGAAAGAGGGGCATTATCCATTCGTCTGCCTCATGCATCTGGATAAGGAAACTTATGAAGTCATGCACAGCTATACAGGATGGGTGTTTACAGAAGATAAACTTCAGCGTAAACTGCTGGACAATTGATCTGAATTTCTAAAAATCAAACGACAGGCGGGCATGTGCCCGCCTGTCGTTTTTTATTTATAATTGTTTTTTGAAGTTTCAGCTGCCACTAAAATTTTTAGGTGTCGGGGCGAGATGGAAATCCGCATCACTTCTATGCCATCCGATTTTTCGTTCTTTTTCTGACAGAATCATGCCTAACCGATTGACTATCCGTGTACAGTGCTTTCCATCATCACGTCATCTGGCGCTTTTTATTGAAATCATAAAATGTGAATTTCATCTTATCGTACAATTTGAATATCCATAGATACAAAAGTGCCATCTGGGCAAAGAACAGGACATCATGCGGCAGGCGGTTGACGCTCCATGCGATGTTGATCGAATTGGCCTGTAATCCGTTCACGACATAATAGAACGGGTTCAGGCTGAGCAGGTTGTTCAATGCAATCGGCAGCTGTTCCGGCAGGTAGACTACCGGGACAACCAGAACAAGTACGACGAACACGATGACATTAAACCTGTAGTTCGGTGAATCCGTCATCAGATAGAATAAAATAAACGGCACGATGAGCACCAGCCCCAAAATAATATAGTACAGCATCGTGAAAATATTGATCATCCAATCATCCACAGCCAGTGCGATTATTGCTGAATTCACCACCATGAATAATGTAAAGATAAACGTCTGGAATAGGATCGTCGGCATGATTCTGTAGAATATGGAAATATATCTGATCTTCACAATGGAATCTTTTGCGAAAACAATGTTCCAATTCAATACCACCATACTGAACAGCCAGATGGTCGTCATCAGTCCAATGACGAGATACAAATATCTCATCGCTGTAACGTCAGCCAATGTAAGCGCGCCGACCATTAGAAACATTCCACAAATGAAGTACATCAACAGCGGTGTCAGATTATGAAATTTAAAATCTTCGACCTGATAAAAAAAGTGCCTGATTAAGTAATTAAACTTTTGTTTCATAATGACCTCCTTAACGGTTGATGTATACCCAATTTTCATTTTCTCCATCTAAAATCATATAGCCGTCTTCAACCCTGAATATCTGATGTTTTTCAGCCAGCCCGTAATCTTCAAGCAGGTCGTCAACATCTGTTGCCGGGAAAGTAATCGATATCACACGGTCATTTCTGAAATGATATGTAATCGGCACTCCCGGAACCTCTCCGTGATAGTCGTCAGCCTGCAGGTTGAACCGCTCTATTACATCGTCCGCTTCACGGTTCATCATGCTGAGATAAAACTGGTAGCTGTTTGAGAAGGAATCACCCGCGTACTGCAGCAGTTCATCAAAAGCTGTTTCTGTATATAAACTCGCCGGATTGAAATATAAAAGTTCAGACTCGTCCACTTGATGTTCTGCATCATCAACGACAACCGTATAACTCTGATCCTGGATTTCTATAATGTCCACCATGCTCAAATATGGTAATGTTTCACCTTCGATTTCCAGTGTCTCATTCATAACCAATCCATAAACGAAATTTTCAGTGCCCTCTTCTTCTTCTACTGGTACTGTCTGGTTCTCGGCGGTAGTGCTTGCACCGTTGAAATTTATATTCATAAAAATCACAGCAGAAGACGTCATGATAATGAACAGCAGCACCAGTGATATGATAATACGCCTTATGCTGAGCTGGTCTATCAACGATGTCTGTTTTTTGCTCAGCCTTTGCATATTATGCTTATAGTGGGCATACTCCGATATATTTCTCTTCCATTTCAGATCAAAAAGAGCTTCTTCATCCACATTTTTGATCTGGCTCTTATCTCTCAAATACTTGTTATAGTAGGCAATCCCTTTTTGAACCCCGCCTTCATAGCGGATCTGACCGTAACTTAACCACAGAAGGTAATTGGACAGCCCTTTTATCATTTCGACATCCGTTTCAAACAGCATCACGCCTCTGTCCTCTTTTTCAAAGGCCGATACTATCTCCTTGAAACGCACTCTGTTCCCGTCTGATAGATGATTGCTCATATTACAGAAAATAAAGATATCCGCCTCGATGTATGTAGACGCCTCCATCAATACTGAAGCAAGCTCGGCGCGGGTCAGGGAATCGATATTTTTATACCAGATTCTTTTAAAGAACGGATTTTCATGCAGTACCTTAAGATTTTCATCAACTTTCTGAGGGCTCATATACTCGTCAAACAATTCGCTTAAAAACATCTGGACCTGGTGCTTATTCTGGACATGATCCATTACATCCAGACTTGCTATTACAGCTTCCGATTTCACTTTGCCGGTATTCGGCTCGATTGTGCCTGTAATCATGTCCTTTAAATAATAAAGCGTCTCATAATCGCTCAGGACACCCAGCACTTCACCTCTATATAAAGTGAAAGAGACATCTTTTAAGAGCAGATGTTCATCTTTGGACAATATACGTTTTCTCAAGTGTATGGACTCTTTCGCATATGAGAGTTCCTGGCTTCTCAGCAAAATGATATCTTGCATAATTTATCCTTTCCGCTTTAACTGAAGCATACTTACAGGGATGCCGGTTTCTTTTTCTTTGCCGCCGATAAAGAAGCCCCATGCAAAAACACCTTTAATATATTCCACTTTGAAATAATGATCTTCATTACTGACAATCTTGTATATTTTGCCCTTCTCAATCTGGCTTAAATCTATCAGATAGCTCTCGGCGATCAGCACTTGTCTTTCATTTACGTGATATTCATTTTCAATGCCCATCATTTCAGCTTTTCTCATCGCTTCACGTTTTTCGCCTATATATGCTTCTATCTCACGTCTCGTCATCGAACGCAGTGGTCTCATCTGTCATCTCACCTATCTTTTTATCAATCAAATCATAACTGTACCCTTTTCTCAGCAGGGCGCCGGTCAATCTTTGCTTTAAATCAAAACCCGTATGCTTATTTTTATATTTTCGGAATGACTTTTCAAAATCTTTCTCAAAATACGGTGTTTCATCAAAGTCATCATCTAAATCTATCATATCAAAATGCTCTTTGTAATAACCTTTGGCCATCAGTTTCTGCTGCAATTTTAATCCAAACTGCTTTTTTGAACCTTTATACTTCTTAAACTCTTTATCTTTGATTTTATTCATTCTTTCTGAATCTATCAAATCATTGAATTCACCAGTCTTGCGAATGATGATCCCTTCATCGATCTTGTGCTTTTTCAGTTCCATCTCCAGCAGTTTCGGACCTTTGTCAGAAGTGTTCAGCATCGTATTTTTAAGGGCTTCGCTGTACAGTTCATCGTTGACGTAATTCTCCTCCATCAGACGAGCGACAACTTCTTTGACAACATAGGATTCGTATTCTTCACTCAAATACTTCCTGATTTCATCTAAAGAACGTATTTTATAGCTTATATACTTCAACGCACTGACATAGGCATGATCGTACTGTACAGCCTCAAAAATCCCTTTCAATTCATCTTCGGTCATCTGACGATCGCTGATCAGACGGTGACGTACAATGGATTCCTCATGTACGGTCATTTTATCACCATTAGAAAAATCCACCTCATATAGACCATTTTTACGCCTCGAAACTTTATCGATTTTGACCATGTTCATCTTCATCGCCTCTTTTAAGTAAAACAATCGAAAAAGAGAGGAGATCCATATCCCCTCTCCACTCTAATCAAAATACATTATATTTTTCTATTCAATGCTTCCTCGGGTGTATCCACCTCGACTGACGATTTTCCAGGGAACGCCTGGTTCAAGTAATAACCAAGAACAGCTGCGAATCCCAAAATAGCAACAGTGAATGCTATCAATACAAGTAACATCATCATATAACTCATGAAAGCCCTCCTAACAAAGTCATCATAATCCATATTACATATATTTTATCATAAAATGCTGATGATAGTGAATAGTATTTTATATAACTTAAATGACCCAGTTACCTTTTTCAAATATCCGTGTTTCCTTACCATCTGAATCGATGCCGTAAATGTTCAATTCAGGACCGCCGATCATAAAATCGACATGGGTGATCGAATCATTCAGACCCGCTTCGGACAGCTCCTCCCTCGACATATCTTTTCCTCCATTCACGCTGAAACCGTACGCACTGCCGAGTGCAATATGGCAGGAGGCATTTTCATCAAACAGAGTATTGAAAAACAAAGTCTCAGTATTCGAGATCGGCGAATCATCCGGCACAAGGGCTACTTCACCTAAGTATTTTGCGCCTTCATCAGTATTAAGAAGACTTTTCAAAACATCTTCGCCCTTCTCTGCAATATAGTCCACGACCTGCCCGTCTTTGAATGTCAGTTTGAAGCCGTCTATGATATTACCGCCGTAGCTTAAAGGTTTCGTATTTGATACGCAGCCATTCACACCCGTCTTCTCAGGCGCCGTGAAAACCTCTTCCGTCGGCATGTTTGCCATGAATCTTACACCATTTGAATCTTCGCTCGATGCACCCGCCCAAAGATGTTTTTCTGGCAGTTTCATCGTGAAGTCCGTTCCCGGTGCTTCGTATCTTAAAGCATGGAAATGACGGTCATTTAAAATATCCACTTTTTTGTGGAGTGATTCATCCAGTTCCTTCCATGCCTGAACCGGATCTTCATGGTCGATCCGCATCGTGTAGAAAATGAGGTCCAGGAGCGCATCCACGGCTTCTTCATCAGATTTATCCGGGAACACGAGCCTTGCCCACTCAGCTGAAGGATACCCTGCCACGCACCAGCTGTGATAATCAGACTGGATGCGGTTGGAATATTCTTTGAATGCCTTGCCGGCAGAAATTTGCATCGCCTGAAGTTTTTCAGGGTCGACATCTTTCAATAATTCCGGTGATGACGAAGTCAGGCTTAAAAACGCCGCTTTCTCATCTGAATAATACATGCGCTCGTCTATGACCCACTCGGGTACGCTGCTGAACTCTTCCAGGCTTTTATTTTTCGCATGGAGCTGTGTGAGCTTGTCATCTTTCAAATTGACCTTTACGTCTTTGGCTCCTTTTCCATATGCTTTTTCGGTCACCAGACGTACGAGCGGCAGTGCATCCACTGAAGCGTTGATGCTGACCCGCTGGTCCTTTTGTACATTCAGCCCGACTTCCACGAGAAGTGAGGCATATTTTTCCAACTTAGACATGTATAAATCCCCTTTTATTAAAAATTACTTTCTCAATTTGGACAGTTCATCAAGAATTGCTGTCTGCTCCATCGCACTGATATCGTCTCTTGACGTCAGAATTTTGTGATAATCTTCTATTTCCTCTGTCTGGCTGTCATCAAAATCTTCAGGTTTGAGAATCCCTTTATTAACCACTTTCAATTTTTCCTCTATTTCTTTCAACATAGTCTCTTTATCCAAAACACTTATCCTCCTTCAAATTCATACATGAATATATAGTATCAAATAATACTAAAGTTGAGTAATATAAATAAAAATACCGATATATTTTGTACATAAGTTTATAAATGATTTAAAATGGATATATCACATATAAATACCTTAAAGGAGATTTTACATTATGAAAAACAAATTAATCCCTGCAATTTTAATTGGCGCCGGTATTGGGGCACTGGTAAGTTTGATTGATAAAAGCACTCGTGAGTCAGTAATCAGCAGTGGCAAGGACGTCGGCTATTATGCTAAACATCCTGATGAAGCGAAAAATAAATTCCAAAATACATCCGGACAGCCATCCAAGCTTGAACAGCTGAAAGATGAAGTTCTATTCTGGAAAGATACTGTTGAACAGATCAGAAGGGAAAATCCAGAATTGGAAAAGTCAATAATGGATGCAAAAGACACTTTTATGAATAAACGCGAACAGAAAAAATTGAAATAAGCAACAAATCTAAAAAGGACTGACCGCGGTCGGTCCTTTTATTCAATGAGGTGTTTATATGTCGAAAAATGATAGCAGCAATTCCAATTATTTATCACAGATTAAAAAAGAATCAGAAGAAAATAAACCGGATGACATTTTTGTCGATAATACGGTGTTTAAATCGAAACAGTCAAAGAAAGATGATGAGACGCTTTACGTATCAAAAATCAACAAGCCGGCAAAAAGGAAGGACAACCCTAACTTTTTCCAGAAGCTGATGTTTCAATTCAGTAAGGATAACACTTCGGGGATGGCGGCACAGCTGGCATATTACTTCCTGCTTGCCATATTCCCGCTTCTGATATTCCTTTTGACACTGGTACCTTTGTTCCAGATTGACCAGGAAATGATTGTCGGGTTCATTGAAGATTACGCACCGGCGGAAATTTCAGGTATGCTGACGGGAATCATAGATGACGTCATGACGTCATCAGGCGGCGGCCTCTTGTCCATAGGTCTGATTGCGACTTTATGGTCTGCATCAAACGGCATGACGGCTCTGATGAACGCATTCAACGTCGCTTATGATATAGAAGACAACCGTAACTTTTTCATATCAAAAGGTCTTTCTATATTCTTTACAATCATCTTGACTTTATCAGTATTACTTACATTCGTACTCATAGTATTCGGCGGACAGATTGGAAATCTGATGTTCGGGGTCATCGGCCTTGACGATCAGTTCTCTACTATCTGGAACCTTGTCAGAAGTATTCTACCTGTACTTCTCGTATTCATAGTGTTCCTGATCATGTACTTGACTGCTCCGAATATAAAAGTGAAATTGAAATCTGTAGTACCCGGGACCATCTTCACTACAATCGCATTCCTTGTCGCCTCATGGGGCTTCAGTGTGTACGTATCAGGTTTCGGTAACTACTCGGCGACTTACGGCAGTATCGCCGGTGTCATCATTCTGATATTCTGGTTATATATCACTGGTGTCATTATCATCCTTGGTGCGCAGATCAACGCCATCATTCATAAAAACAGTGTTTTAAAAGAAAATAATGCGGAAAAAGAGCATGTGAAGGGAACAGTTTAAAATGACATTATTATACGACTTGCTTGATAATAACAAAAGTTTCGTGGCAGATGAAGAATACAAAAATTATGTTTTGACAAAATCACCGAATAAGAAAATGGTGCTTGTGTCATGTATGGATACAAGACTGACTGAGATGTCATTCAAATCACTCGGTTTGAAAAATGGGGATATCAAGCATATACAAAATGCCGGCGGCGTCATTTCACACCCATACGGAAGTACAGTGCGCAGCATTTTAGTTGCGGTGTATATGCTGGGTGTCGAGGAAGTCGTTATAATGGGACACCATGACTGCGGGTTTGGCGCATTAAAGCCCGAGCCGATGATTGAGGAAATGAAAAAGCGCGGCATTTCCGAAAACACATTCAACGTTCTGGAACATTCACGAATCAATATCAAAAACTGGCTGCAGGGCTTCGACAGCGTCGAAGAAAGCGTCAAAGACAGCGTCAGAAAAGTATACGAACACCCACTGTTCGATAACAAAGTGCCCGTACACGGTCTCGTCATCAATCCGGATAACGGAAAAGTCGATCTCGTTGTAGACGGATATAAAAAAGAATAAATTTCATGAATGATGCCGGTGCTTCCCTTTTTCTGGAGTGCCGGTTTTATTTTGAAATTGATCGTGTGGCGGTCCCGCCCCGAATGACGATTCAGTGACGGTTGCATCATCGTTATGCTCCCCGCTTCTCTGATGACACTTGTGATATCAAGGTTTTGAGATGATTCGGAAAAATGGCAGATTCATAGTATTCACTCCGGAGCAGTTTAAATCATCAAAAATCGGCTATAATATACTATCACATTTATTTGTTCAGACAGGAGAGTGTAATAAATGACTAATATAGATAAAATATTTGAAGCTCAGAAATATATTGAACCTGACGCAGAACTTAAAGGCGATACCGGTTATTACGGCATGGTCGCAAGCGCCGTCGAAGAAGCAACCGATGCCGGCAATGAAATGCTGAAGCTCGGCGGTAACGCATTTGATGCAATTATTGCAGTCCAGCTTGCTCTCGCCGTTGTAGAAGGAATGAATACCGGCGTGGGTTCAGGCGGTTTTATTTTATGCCATGATTATAAAAATAATAATACAAAGGTAGTTAATGCGCACCCTACAGCGCCGGCTGCACTCAGACCCGACTGCTTCATTGACGAAAACGGCAATGAAATCCCTTTTGATGAACGTTCCACTCACGGGACAGCAGTGGGCATACCAAGTATCATGAAAGGTCTTAAATATGTTCATGAAAACTATGCGACGCTACCAATCGAAACTTTGATAGATCCGGCAATAAGGCTGGCTGAATCTGAAGTGAGAGTCCACTCACTATGGGAACGTACACTTGAACTGTTCGAACACCGTCTCGGAAAAGAAGCGAGAGAAAAATTTGTACCGGACGGCGTCAAACTGAAAGAAGGCGATACGATCAGACAGACCGAACTGGCAAATACTCTTAAGACCATCAGAGACAACGGATTTGACGATGTTTATAAAGGTGAAATTGCGGATGCAATCATAGAGACTGTCAAAGAACACGGCGGCATCATGAACCATCAGGATTTGGTAAATTATGATGTCAGAATCGAAAACCCCTTATGGTCAAGTTACAAAGGATTCGATATCGCCCTGCCTGTACCGCCCAGTGCCGGGGGTATCGGTGTTGCACTGCAGCTGAAAATTTTGGAACAGTTGGATATTTCAAAGTATGAACCGCATTCTTCAGAAAAATATCACTTGATGGCACAGACGTTGCAGCTTGCACTGGCTGATGACAATAAGTATATCGAGGACACCAGGTTCAGTCCGGCACCACTGGACGGTCTGCTTCATGATGATTACATCAAGGAACGCATGCAGCAGATTTCCGTTGAAAGAGATGCTGAGAAAAAAACTGCCGGAAATCCATGGCAGTATCAAAAAAGCGGTCACAGCGACCGTGAACAGCTCTCCTCTTCAGAAAAAGAAGGGATGGAGACCACCCACTTTACGGCAGTCGATCAGTGGGGGAACGTTGCAGCCTGTACTACTTCAATTGAAAGAATTTATGGTTCAGGCATCATGGTGCCCGGCCACGGTTTCCTTTTAAATAACCACCTGACTGATTTTTCAACCGAACCTGGCAGTATGAACGAACCAAACGGCAACAAATACCCGAAAAGCTCGAAAAGCCCGACCATCCTTTTTCATGAAGGCAAACCATTTTTCACGCTCGGTTCACCGGGCGCAGCGACGATTATCGCCTCTGTAGTGCAGACGATTGTCAACGTCATTGACTACAATATGCCGATTGATGATGCAATTAAAGACCCGCGTGTGTATGTCATGCCTGACCTCAGTAAACAATGGGAAGACGGCCTGGGCGATTCGGTGCTTAAAGAACTTTCAGACCACGGCTATCAGTTTGACCAATCGTTCAGAGAAGAAACAGCCGACACAAGAATCGGTGATGTTCAGGCAATATTGATAGACCATGCCAATGACCGGCGTCTATACGGCGGCGCTGATTTTCCAAGACCAGGCGATGCCGAAGGATTAAAATGACCGGCAAACATAAAATCTCCATCCCTTTAAATGAGGGATGGAGATTTTTAATGCATAGAGCCGTACTTTTAAACAATAAGGGTACACACTCCCGCATCATTTTTGATTCAGTCTAAAATTTCTTTCACTCTGCCAACTGTGCCATCTTCAAGTTTCACTTTGATTCCATGATGGTGAGTCGGTGAATTTGTCAAAATTCCAGCGACGATCCCTTCAGTCAGTTTTCCAGATTTTTGGTCTTGTTTCTGTACGACTCTGACAGTTTTACCCGGGCTGATATTTTCTCTTCTTGTTCCTGGCATTTTATTCTCCTCCAAACATATATCATTAATTTTACCTTTTACAGGAGTCTACTACAACAACTCTATTTCAACGTGTCCCTTAATCCTTAATCTTTAATAACCCTAATTTATATGCAAAATGATTATAAAAAACGTGAAATCATTCAGACATTAATGGTATCATAATTAAGTCAGGGAGGGAGAAAGCATGACAGGAAAAACACATATAATCGGCGGTATCGCAGCAAGTCTTGCTTACGCTCATTTTTCAGGTACAGATCCGGTGGTTGTTACCTGCGCAGGAATTGTCGGTGCTTTGATACCGGACATTTGTCACGGCGGCAGCAAGATTGGCAGACAGTTGCCCGTACTGTCAAAAATCATCAATTTAATATTTGGCCATCGGTCATTTACGCACAGCCTGCTGTTCATAGTGCTCATCACATTTTTAATGAACACATTTTTACCATATGAAACCATAACCGCCGGACTAATCGTCGGCATGGTCAGTCATTACATATTGGATATGGGTACGAGAAGCGGCATCCAGCTTTTCTTCCCGATCGATTTCAGAGTCAGGTTTCCAATGACCACAAAAACAGGCAGCATGATTGAAGGCCTTATCTTCAGCCTGCTGGCACTGATATCTTTTTATTACGGATATCATGCATTATATTTTTATTTATAATAAAGCCCCGCTCTGTCGGGGCTCTTCTTTTTGGATGTTGCCGTTTAGATGGCAAGCAATTAGTGGCTACTAAACGCCGGAGGGCTTCAAACGTTTAGATGGCGAGAAATCAGTGGCTAACTAAACGCCGGAGGACGTCAAACGTTTAGATGGCATGAAATCAGAGGCTAACTAAACGCCGGAGGACTTCAAACGTTTAGATGGCATGAAATCAGTGGCTAACTAAACGCCGGAGGACGTCAAACGTTTAGATGGCGAGAAATCAGTGGCTAACTAAACGCCGGAGGACTGCAAACGTTTAGATGGTATGAAATTTGAGGCTAACTAAACGCCAGAGGACTTCAAACGTTTAAATGGCGAGAAATCAGTGGCTAACTAAACGTCAATCAGGAATCCCCGCTCACATAGATAGCATCGTAAAACTCTCTATGTGAGCAGGTTCATCACCTCTCCACCCCGTCCATACAAAAATCCGACTGCGCAATGCAGCCGGATTTTTTATTTTAATCAGTCTTCTATTTTCGTCAGGAATTTCGGGCCGTCTTTAGTGACGACGATGGTATGTTCTTTCTGGGCAACGTAGCTGCCGTCTTTCGTCTCGAAAGCCCAGTCGTTTTTGCCTTCTGTAACAAAGCTCGCTTTTGAAGAGATAAACGGCTCGACAGCGATGACCATACCTTCTTTCAAAATGTCTTTTTTACTTGCTTCGTAATAGTTCATAATGTGCTGCGGTGAGTCATGCAGAGTTTCACCGATGCCGTGGCCGGTCAGGTTTTTGATGACTGTCAGTCCGTTTTGACGTGCGACGTTATGGACTGCGCGTCCTATCTGGCTGACTTTGCCGCCGACTTTGACTTTTTCCATTGCTGCATCGAATGCTTGTGCGCATACGTCGATGACTTTCTGTTTCAGCTCTTCATCTGTTTTTCCGATGACGAATGAAATACCCGTATCAGAAAAGTATCCATTTTTCTTGGCACTTACATCGATGTTGACGAGATCTCCGTCATTCAGAACACGCGTGCCCGGGATCCCGTGCGCAACCTCTTCATTGACACTGATACATGTGTACCCGGGAAAATCGTATTCGCTGATTGGTGCGCTTTCTGCACCGTATTCTTTAAGCAGACGTCCCGCTTCTTCGTCTATCTCTTTTGTCGTCATACCGACTTCCGCATATTCGACGACTGCATTTAAAACTTTCCCGCAAATTTGACCAATCTCTTCCAATGCTTTTAGTTCTTCATCTGTTTTAATTATCATAAGTCATTGTCTTCCTTTTAAAAAATTTATTAAATCCATACTATTATAAAAAATCATATATCGTCAAATTACGATAACTTCTTTCTTCCAGGTGTGATACTGTCACACCGATTAGACGTATCGGCTCTTCGGGTGATTTCACTTCGTGATATAAATTATATGCATAATGAAATATCTCTTCTCCGGAGAATATCGGGTTTGTCGTCATCATCTGCTTCGTATGTGTTTTAAAGTCATGTGTTTTCAATTTGACTGTGACGACCCTGCCTGCAAACTGGCGGCGTTCCATCCTCTCACTGACTTTATCACTTAAGTCTTCAAGAACCTTGAGTATGTACTCATCCTCATTGATATCATGGTCGAATGTCGTCTCTTTGCCGACAGACTTCCTGACCCGGTCGACACTCAGCTCGTTTGTGCCGATTCCACGCGCCTTCTTATAGAGAGACGTTCCTCTCTTGCCAAATTCGCGGGTCAGATCGAGTTCTGTCCATCCATAAAGATCGGCACCATCAAATATTTTCAAAGACTTCATCTTCTCTTCGGTAACGACGCCGACACCCGGAAACTTCCCGATCGGCATGGCCAGCAGTATATCCATCACATTGTTATAATGTATGACCGTAGTCCCTTTCGGCTTGTTCATGCCGGAGGCGATTTTCGCCAGGTACTTATTATATGAAATACCGCTTGAAGACGTCAATCTGGTTTTTTCAAAAATATCCCTCTGGATATTCAGCGCCACGGACTTTGCCGTTCGTTCCCTTGATACGAGATGCGTAATGTCCAAGTATGCCTCATCCAGACTGAGCGGTTCAACGACTTCAGAATACGACAGGAATATTTCCATGATCTCTTCTGATACTGATTTATACACTTCAAAACGCGGCCTGACATATATGCCGTCAGGGCAAAGCTTGTGTGCCGTTTTTGTAGGCATCGCAGAATGCACACCGTATTTACGCGCCTCGTAACTCGCTGTCGCAACGACACCCCTGCCGAAAGAACGCCCCCCGACGATCACTGGTCTGCCTCTGTACTCCGGATGGTCCCGCTGTTCAATCTGAGCATAAAAAGCGTCCATATCTATATGAATGATTCTTCTTTCCATAGTATCACCTATAACTTATCATTAAGTCCATCATATCATGATACGAACAAACGTTCTAATTTTCAGGAAGCTTTTCATACATCGTCATGCCCACATTTGTATCTTCGACATATTTCATATCAGGGTGTTTATTCAACAGATATAAATAATAAAAATCACCTGCACATGCGCCCGTATGAAGGGCCAGGAAGAATTTGATCGAAGCATGTGGTAAGATAAACCACATGATGAGCATAAATGAAGTGATGATGATAAACGGCATGATGATAATGATGCTGAACTGCTTACGGTCGAAAAACTCACCGGGAGAAGTCGCATAAAACATGCCTTTGCTATAACCGAATTTAACATTGCCGTCCGGTTTGAATATTTTAAAAAATAAGCCGTGAATCGCTTCATGTACTGTAATGATGAAGAATAGTATGACGATGATCAGCAGCACAGATAATAAGATCTCTGTCAATGACCATCCTAAAATTGCCGAACCGGAAGTATTTGTGAAAAACACTTCAAATAAGTAAAATACTATAAAAGAGCCCATCGTAATTAAAATGGACCATTTGTTTAAAGTTTTTAAAGCTTCCTGATCTTTGAATATATTCAAAACGTATTTTTCCATGAATAAAACTCCCCATCATTGATCAATAAACAGTTTATCACATTTTTTTATATATTAACGCTCGGAGGGATAGAATGTCACAATTCACAGTAATCGGCGGCGGCATCATCGGTGCATCGACCGCCTACCATCTGGTCAAGAAAGGCCATGACGTCACAGTCTATGACCGGAATGACAGAGGGAACGCTACCGGCGCATCAGCCGGAATCATCAACCCATGGGTATCGCAGAGAAGAAATAAGAAATGGTACCGTCTGGTGACACAGGCTGCCAGGTATTATCCAGCCTTCATAAAGCAGCTGGAAGATGAAACGGGGGCGGAAACCGGCTATATCAGACGCGGATCGATCTCTTTATTCAAAGATGATGATGTACAGGAACTCGCCTTCAACCGTATCAGTAAGAAAAAACCAGACGCACCGGAAATGGGAGAAGTAAAAATGGTGTCGCGGGAGGAAATTAAAAATTACCATCCTCATCTGAGTGACAAGTATTCCGGTGTCTATGTGGAAGGGGGCGCCCAGGTCAAAGGTGCCCTTCTGAGAAAAGCACTGAAGACTGCATTCATCAAGGCCGGCGGCACATGGCTGGAAGAAACTGCGCCGGAAAAGACCAACGGCATGACAATATATGCAACAGGCGCCTGGGGCTCGGAACAAGGTTACGATCCGGCAATTACACACCAGCGTTCAGAAGTTCTTCATTTTAAAGTCGAGGAATCCGAAGTCGTGAAAACACCTGTAGTGATGGCACTCGGCCCCATCTATATCGTTGAAATGGGGGATAATGAATTTGCGGTCGGCACAACGCACCAAAAAACCGACTCATATGATGTCACGCCTTCCGAGGAAAATTATCAGTATTTAAGAGGACTTGCCGAACGGTATTTCCCTGATTCCGAGCTTACAGACATCAGGATGATGGTCGGATTCAAGCCGTATACAAGAGATTTTCTTCCATTTATCGGCCATGTGGATGATAATACATTCGTCATCAACGGTGCCGGTGCGACCGGTCTCACAGCAGGACCGCTCATCGGACATGAAGTCGCAGAATTTTTAAGCGGTGAAGCGACCGGACTCGATCTGAACGACTACAGTTATATCGAACCGGAAAATTGAAGCACAAAAAAAGGGCTCTACAAGCCCTGACCCCTTTGTGCGCACTTATGAAAAGTGCAGTACGGTATATACTACTGTAAAGATGAACATTCCCAGATTCAGTGCGAGCAGCCCCCATGCTAATGGGTTTACTCTGAATTTCAGATTGATGAAACTGAATAAAAAACCCAGCAATCCAAATAATAATGAAATCAACCACAACAACGTATCATCAAATATTAAATGGAATACTAAAATTGCTACCGGTATCGCAATACATAACAACCTTAGCATATGATTCCCCCTTAATGTTTCAATAATTTGATTTTACACCTTCCCCCTTGAATTTTCAAAACTTTTTTACAAATCGCACAATTTTATCATAATGCCCGCTCTATGTACCAGTCTTCCCTCTTATATGTTTTATACATGAAGAACATCAGAACACCGATTATGAAACTGAGGGAATCCACTTCAAATTTTTCTCCAAGAAAGATTGTCGTCTCACCGCTGACAGGATCTTCAATGATGGTCACTACATGACTGGCGTGATAATAAACTTCCAGGTTCCCCTTCCAATCTTCTGCCAGAGTGATGTATCTATTATCGAATTTACCATCCACTTTGAAGTAAAGAAGGTTGCTGCCAGGACGCTCTTTCAATTTGAATTCATAGTTTTCCGACTGTACGATATAGCTCGCCACATTCAAATCCCGGAACCGTCTTTTCTTCATACCGACAACTACCTTATCGCCGGAATTGCTGATGAATTGGAAAGTGCTTCTTTTATCGCAGTTTCTCAGCACACTACGCTGAATGGACCCGTAAACTTTGTCGTCATCGTCGATAATTACAACATTTTGTTTTTTGTTCTGGATTTGAATCTTGTATGTAAATTGTTCCATTCTACACCCTCTTTTCTTACTTCCATTATATACATTTGTAAAGAATCTATAAAGATTAAAATACACAATCATCAAAAAATTAAGAGTTACTGCAGTATATTTCACCTGTGTGTAACTCTTAATACAATATTATTCCTTTTCCAATTCCAAGATCGAAACAATTTCGACGTGTGCGCTGTGCGGGAACAAGTCGACAGGCTGAACCTGCTTGAGTGTGTAGCCGAACGCTCTCAGCCATGTTATGTCATCAGCAAATGACTCCGGATTACATGAAACATAGACAACTCTGTCCGTCGCCAGTCTGCCGATACGACGCATCACTTTGCCGCCGGCACCTGAACGCGGCGGATCAAGCAGCAGCAGGTCCGGTATACCCCATGTTTCAAGAATTTCAGACATTCCGCGTCTTGCATCCCGCGCGAGGAAATACGTATTGTGTATATCATTATCCTCTGCATTCCTTTTTGCAGATTCAATTGAGGATTCAACGATTTCAATACCGGCCAGCGACTTCACCCTGCCTGCGAAGGGCAGTGAAAAAGTACCGACACCGCAGAATAGATCAATCATCGTTTCATGCTCTTTGACATCTGCCATCTCTGTTGCGAGTTCCACCAGCTTCTCGGCCTGCGTCGGATTCGTCTGGAAGAAAGTATCGTACCAGACACGGTAGCTGTAGCCGCTCATCTCTTCATGGATATATGTTCTGCCGTGAAGAAGATGGATGTCCTCGTCCTCTGCCTGGGCAACATCCGCAATTTCCCTGTTTTCCATCCACATCAGACTTTCCAGCGACTCAATCTCGGTTGTTAAGCGCACAACTAGTGCATTGACCGCTTCACTCAGCTCACCCTGCGGCGCCTCTGTTGCAAATAAAGCCATCATCAGCTCACCGGTGATCTGTGACTGTCTGACCATCAGATGGCGGAGCAGGCCGGTATGATTCTCTTTATCATATCCTGTGAGCTCAAAATCTTTCGCCCACCGGGATACGATTTTCATGACGCTTACCATATCCCTGCTCGAAATCAGGCACGTCTCCAGGTCGATGATATTTCTGAAATTGCCGAGCTCGTGAAGACCGAGATGCCCTTCTTTTGAAAATGTGAATTCCATCTTATTTCTGAATTCAAAAGGATTTTCCATACCGATTGTATCTTTGACCACTGAAGTATCAAAATCATGCTTTTTCAAAAATGATTTCACGAGATCAGTTTTATAATTCAACTGTCCATTATACTCCCAGTGCTGCCAGACACAGCCGCCACACATCTCAAAGTGCGGACACGGTGGAGTCACCCGTTCTGCGTGAGGGGTGAGTATTTTATTCGGCATGACTGTCGCACGCCTTCTGCCGTCTGCATTCGGCACATCGACTTCCACTTCTTCACCGATCAGCGTCTGTGGAATATTCAACTTCAACTTGCGCGGTTTATTGCCGCCGTGATCTCTGTATTCCAACGCCATGCCGGACCCTTTTTTATCAAGACTGTGAATCGTCGTCGTTAAATTAACACTTTTTTGTTCAAACAATTTATAACCTCCAAAATATCAATCTTCCGTACTCATCAACAGATATATAAAATACGGCGTACCGATGATTGCAACGATGACACCTGCCGGCAGTGCCGCCGGAAAAAATAAAGTCCGGCCGATCGTATCTGCAGCCAGGACGAGCAGCCCGCCGGAAAGTGCGCTGAGCGGCAGGACGAATTTATGATCGACACCGATGAGCCGGCGGCTCAGATGAGGCGCAATCAGACCAACAAATGCAATGCCGCCGCTGACGGAAACACTCACCGCACTGAGGCCGACCGCAGCAACAAGCAGTATCGTCCGTTCCTTTTTCAAGTCCACTCCCAGACTGACTGCATTCAAAGTATCCATGCTCAATATATCCAGTACTGAAATCTTTAAAAATACAATGGGCATGATAAGAAACAGCCCGACAGCAATGATCAATACGTGCGCCCATGAAGCGCCCCATACCGTCCCCGCCATAAAGCCGGCCGCAAACTGATATGTCTCATGCGACATCAAGAGTGAAAGGACAATCATCAGCGCACTGACCCCTGCCCCGACCGCAACACCATTCAATACAAGCCGTATTGGACGTGCTCCAAAACTGTTTCCATATGATAGGAAAAGCACCACAATCGCCACCAGCAGTCCGCCGGTAAATGCAGCCACCGGAATGATGAACAGACTGTAGTCAAAACCTTCCAGTAAAAATAAAACCAGTACAACGAAGAGTCCGGCGCCTGAATTGATGCCCATTATCCCCGAATCTGCGAGTGAATTCTGCATCACACTTTGCAGCAGCACACCGCTTACAGCAAGTGAAATACCTGAAAGAATGGCGACCAGAATACGCGGCAGCCGGATGCCGAACAGTATGTTTTCGGTCGCGCTGTCACCCTGCCCAAACAACACTCCCATTGTATCCGTCAGACTGATATACGTAAAGCCGCTGTGTAAACTGAATATGGATGCGCTCACGAGAAGTATTGAGGCAGCCGCAATGATGAATATCCGTCTTTTAAATATCATGACGCACCCTCCCCGCCAAATATAAAAAGAAAGGGACACCGATCAATGCAATCAGGGCTGCGACCGGTATTTCCACAGGTGCAAACAGTGTCTTTGCCGCGAGATCGCTGTAGACGACGAGCACTGCACCAAGGATACCGCTTAACGGCAGTATCATCTTATAATCCGCTCCGGCAATCTTCCGTGCAATATGCGGTGTAATCAGACCGACAAATGCAACAGCACCGATGACAGATACCGACAGACCCGCTAAAATCACCACAGCAGTCAGCCCAATGATACGGGTCTTTGTCATATGGACACCCAGACTGATTGCTGTCTCTTCATCGAAGCTGATGGCTGTGAGATCTGAAGATATCATCATCACCATGATCATACCGATGATGAACCAGGGTGTGAGAATCAAAAGATTATTCCAGTCAACATTTTGAATCGCGCCGGCAAACCAGAATGCGATATCCTGTCCAATGTTAAAGTAAAGCTGGAGTGCCGCGCTCAACGAGCTGAAAAACAGAGTCACTGCAACACCTGCCAAAATCAATTTGAGCGGCGTCATTCTGCTCTTTGAAAAGAAGACTGCAGAAAAGACGATCAGTGCACTGAACAATGCACCTGCAAATGACAGAAGGACCATATTTGGATAGGACAGGTGCGGGAAGAAGCTGAAAGCGATCGTCAGGAAAAAAAGCGCCCCGGCATTTATTCCAAGAAGCCCGGGTTCTGCCAGAGGATTTCTGGTCATCGCCTGCATGACTGCCCCGCTCACACTGAATGCCGCACCGACAATCGTTGCAGCAAGCACCCTCGGCAGACGTATTTCATTTATGATGACATGTTTATTGTTTGAAGCATCAAAGTTGAATAGAGCCGCCCGTATATCGCCTGCCGTTATATCTGCAGCCCCTGAATACATGCTGAGAAATATTCCGGATATCAGTACGGTGATCGAAATGGCGTATATTATGATATACCGCATGAGGACTATCCTTTCAGCTGATATGATGTGATGACCGGCCGCGATGTGAACGGACATTCATTGATGACTGCATCAATTTCAAATATCTCTTCCAATACACTTTCGGTCATGACCGCTTCAGGCGTACCGAGTTTCACGATGCTGCCTTCTTTCATCGCAATCATGTGATCTGAAAATCTTGAAGCATGGTTGATGTCGTGCAAAACCATGACGATGGTGCTGTCAGCAGTTTCATTCAGTTCTTTCAATAGATTCAATATCTCCATCTGAAATTTCATATCCAGATATGTTGTCGGTTCATCAAGCAGTATGATTTCCGTATTCTGAGCCAGTGCCATGGCGAGCCATACCCGCTGCTTCTGTCCGCCCGACAGTTCGCTTACCCGTCTGTCTGTGAACGCTTTGATACCGGTCACATCAACCGCCCGGTCAATATTGTCCAGGTCCTGCCGATTCATACCCTCGAGCGGCCCTTTATGCGGATGTCTGCCGTAACTGATGAGTTCACGGACCGTGAGGCCATCGGGTGCATTTGATGACTGTGGCAGCAGGCTCAGACGTTTGGCGACATCTTTAGTATTCATGGTGAATATGTCTTTCCCGTCCAAAAGAACCTTACCGCTCTTTACTTTCAGCACCCGGGATAAAGTATGCAGCAGTGTCGTTTTACCGCAGCCATTCGGACCGACGATGGAGATGATCTGCCCTCTTGGAAGCGTCATGTTGAAGTTCTCGAGCACCAGCTTCTTCCCATAGCCCGTCATCACGTCCTGCAGTTCGAATATGTCCATTCCGCCTACGTCCAATCGCTTATCCTCGTGAGCCTGCTTTCAATTTCAGCACGTTTTTCTTCAAGAGCCGGCGGCAGATCGAGTCGTGTGCCGAGTTCACTTTCATCTGCATCTACTGTAAAACCTTTGGCCTCCGGACCGACAATTTCAAACATCACACCGTTATCTTCACGGAAATAAAGACTCTCGAAATAATGCCGGTCGATGACCCCCGTCGTCTGGTAGCCCCGCTCCTTCAATATTTTATCCACTTCCTCCAGAACTGTATCTTCTGTCTGGATGGCCAGATGATGAATGGTGCCTCGTCCCTGAACTTCAATCCTGCCCTCTTTTTGACAGATGATGATTTCACCGGTCAGCCGGTTTTTATTTGCCCGGAGAATGGCATGGTCCGGTGTGTTTTCAATGACTGCATATTTAAAAATTTCCATCAGCATATCCAACATTTTCTCTTTGTCACGCACATTGATCTGAACAGGTCCCATGCCCTGGATCAGATGTTCCTCATCTATATCATTATCCGTCCACGATTCCCATTCCGGCGGGAGCGTTTCGCCCTCGGCACTGAAAAGTATAAGTTTTAATGTATCAGCATCTTCAAACTCCAGTACATTGCGCCCGAAATATTCTTTTTTTGTGCTGCCACAGCCGAATTTTTTCAAGCGTTCCTCCCAGTAGTCGAAGCTGCCCTCGGTTTTTACAAGCAACCCGAGCGCATGGTGCGCATTGGTGCCTTTTTTCCTGTCTGAGACAAATGGCATATCAAAATATGTGATATCGTTGCCTGCAGAACCGAGCCTATCGCCGTAAAATACATGATACATCGACGTATCGTTCTGGTTGACCGACACTTTGACACGTCTTAAACCAAGAATTTCTGTGTAGAAATGATTATTTTTTTTTAAGTTTTTTGTATACATTGAAATATGATGATGGCGTTTAATCATTGCACTTCATCCTTCCGATTATAAAAATGCATGAACCAGACGCTGCGACATCCCTGTTTTAAAAGTGCCGTCGAGACGCACGCCGCTTCCTACATGGATATACTCGAACTCATCCAAAAACTGCCTGACGTTATTTTCGTTGATTCCGCTTCCAGGCATGATGACTTTATTTTTCTCTTTGGCAAATTTGTTCATCTCTATTAGAAGCGGCAGATTTTCACTCGCATACCCTTCCCCTCCGGAAGTCAGGATCGTCTGTACTTCTTCATATTTCAATAAAGTCTGAAGCGCTTCAAACTGGATGCGTGCCGAGTCGAATGCGCGGTGGAATGTAATATTCAACCCTTCTGCATGTCCGATGACTTTCTTTAAGAAATACTCATCGACAACCCCTTCATATGTCAGCATCCCGATGACGATGCCTGTCGCATTAGTCTTTTTGATATAATTGATGTCACTCAGCATTTCCTGCTGGTCGAGTGCGTTATAGACAAAACCCCGATTGTGTGTTCTGACCATTACATGTATGGGTATGCGTGACAGTTTCGATGCTTCCTCGATCAGTCCGATGCTCGGCGTCAAACCATCTTCATCCATATTTGCACACAGTTCAATTCTGTCAGCTCCGTACTGATTGGCATCGATGACATCCTGTATGTTTGTTGCAATCACTTCTAACATAACACCCACTCCACTCAAGTCATTTTATTGTTATAATCTTTGAAATTACCTATATTATATCTTATATAGGGTTTGTATGTAATTATTTTAGGAGAGATTGAAATGAGACAAAGTTTAGCACCTTTCATGATTTTATTTGCAGCGATGCTCTGGGGGACTGCAGGGACGGCGAAGGCTTTCGCAAGTGAAGTCGACAGCATATCAATGGGTGTCGCAAGACTTGTGATCGGCGGAGTCATGCTGATGGCGATTGCCGTATTGACTAAAAAAATGACATTCAAAGACTGGCCGGTAAAACCTCTGATTATCGGGGGTATTGCGATGGCTCTATTCCAGCCGTTCTTTTTCAGTGCAGTAGAACTGACGGGAATTGCCGTCGGTACGGTCGTTTCAATAGGAAGCGCCCCTGTATTCTCCGGAATGATTGAATGGCTGGTTTTTAAAATCAGACCTGCCCGTGTATGGTGGTTGTCCACATTCCTCGCCATTACAGGCTGTATCATTTTAATGTTCAACACAAACGCTGTAACCGTGGACACTGCAGGCGTTCTGGCCGGACTCGGTGCAGGTATTTCATTCGCCAGCTTTACGATGTCGAACTCAAGACTGGTCCAATCACACGAACCCATTGCATCGGTTGCAATGATATTCTGTCTGAGTGCACTTCTTCTTTCGCCGTTCATATTCATCAATGATATGACATGGCTCGGTGAGACGAACGGACTTCTGGTTGCCTTACATATCGGAGTACTCGCAACCACTTTGGCATACTTTTTATTCTCAAACGGGTTGAGACACGTCAAATCTTCAACAGCAGTCACTTTATCCCTCGCAGAGCCGCTGACCGCCTCCCTGCTCGGCGTATTTCTCGTCGGCGAAACATTGGACAGCCTGTCATGGCTCGGCCTGATCATGCTGCTTGCAGGAATCGTCATACTCGTACTGCAGTCAAGAGGCGCCAGGAAACAGGCTGTGAATGTGTGACTTGGTGAAGTTCCTGGTGCCATGACCGTTCTCAAAACATATGACTTGCAGCAGCCATTCATATCAGTAAAAGCAGCAACTCAAATCCCGCAAGAGTTGCTGCTTATCTATTTAATGGACACTGACCGACCCCATTGAAGTCGTGAACCTTGCTGTATATTCCGGGTTTTCAACGATATAATTATCCATCTTATTTGCCACACTGCCCATTTTAGTCGTTGCAATAACTTGAGTGGCAGCCGGTTTATTTTTGTAAATGACATTGATTGAGCCCATATCGGTATGCGCTGTAATATTTGAATCCGGCTGTGCATTTTTAATATCGATTGCACCCATGTCTGTTGAATAGGATTGATAATTTGCGACGACATTATCCGCTTTTACTCTGCCCATGTCGGTTGACAGTTTAACGTCGTCAAAACCACTGTCTTTAACAGTTATAGATCCCATATCGCTGCTGAATTCACCTTTCACTGCGACGATGTTGTCTGAATTGACACCCCCTAGATCGGCTTCAACATTAAAAGTTTTGGCTGTGAGACCGCTCAGTTTCACCGCCCCTTTTTCTGTTTTGATTTTTAAATCAGTCAAAGTTTCCGGCCAGACGATTGTTAACTTGTCGCTTCGATAATTTCTGTTGCGCAGAAAACCCAATATATTGAAATGAACTTTCTTTGCATTTTTATTCTTATGTCTGAATATGAGTTTGTCACCATCGGTTTCATGTGAAAATTCACTCTGCTCACCAGGGCTCTCATAATTCATTTCGAACTTGGTGCCGCTTTTGATGTCGACTGTTAAAAAGTCGCCTTGTATATCGATGACATCTATCTCTATAGGGTTGATATCCTGCAGCAGGTTTGACTCCAGAGTCTTGTAATCTGCTTCTTCATCCACGTCTTCAACAGATAGGATCTCGTCAGCAATATCAGAAGGCTTGCCTAAAGACGCAACAACCGCCTCTTCACTTTCCCCTTCTTCCAACCCTTCATTGATATGGTTTTCATACTCGTTTAAAATATCGTTTCTGATTGTGCTTGAAAGTGACATCAATTCATTTTCAAGTGCCTTTAAAAATTCATTCCTTGTCATAATAAATTTCTCCCCTTTGTTTAATGTGTATCTTTCAGCAATTGATTGACCGCTTTAGTATAAATTTTCCATTCCTCATGAATATTCTCCAAATGCGCTTTCCCTTCAGCCGTCAAAGTATAGTATTTTCTTGCAGGACCGCCGGTCGACTCTTTGAAATATGTATCGACGTGGCCTTCCTTGACCAGCCGCCTGAGCAGCGGATACAAAGTGCCATCTGCAATATTGATATAATTCCCGATATTTTGTGCAAGCTGATAGCCGTACTGTTCCCCCTGGTTGATAAAAGACAGAACACAAAGTTCCAATGACCCCTTTTTAAACTGTGCATTCATCCGGTAACCCCCTTTACTGTCGCTGCTAATCTAAATTCACTACTGTTCATTGTTCAGTACTTATTTATAGTATATTACTCACTAGTGAATAATGCAAGGTATTTTGTCTTAACTATGAAATATAATACTGCCAGAATAATTTCTATTCCTGACAAACAGAAAAATCCCGCCTCAGCTCCATGAGCCAAGGCAGGATTCCAAAATGAAATATAAGATTATTGATTCAGCCATTCTCTCGCTTCTTGAGCAACTTCCTGAGGCAGGCTGTGACCGTTCACCCAGCTGTATTTCACATCTGCTCCGCGTTCCTTAAAGATTTCAACGACTTTTTCACTTTCAGCTTCAGGTACGATCGGGTCACCTTTACCAAGTGACAGGAACACTTTGGCATCGCTCAGATCTTTATTGTTATCAGAAAGATCTACCGGGTAGAGCGGTGCGAATAAAAGTGCTTTTTTGAAGTCTGCTTCATCTCTTAACATCATGTTGATCGCAATGTTTGAACCGTTGGAAAATCCGATCGGAATCGCATCTTCTGTTTTAAAATCATATTTTTCTGCCGATTCTTTAATGAAGTCAAGCAGCTCCTGCCCCCTGAATTCAAGGTCCTCCATATCATACTGTCCTTCTCCGTGACGTTTGAAATAACGGTTCATGCCGCCTTCCTGAACATTTCCGCGGATCGATAGTATGCTGTAGTCACTGTTCAGCAGCTCTGCAAGCGGGATTAGATCGTGTTCCGTACCTCCCGTTCCGTGCAATACTACAAATACCGGCGAACCTTTTTTACCTTCTTTAAAAATGTGCAACATAAAATAATTCCTCCTGATTTATCTTCTTAATTAATTGTAATTACTGACTGCGTGTTGTATCAAATGGTCTGATCTGTGATTCTATATACTCTCTCTCTGGTTCTAAAAATGGCGGCAGTGCCAGTGATTCACCCAGTGTTTCATAAGGTTCATCATCCATGAAGCCCGGACCGTCCGTCGACAGCTCGATCAATATGTGACCGACTCTCGAGTACAACGCTTCAAAATAGAAACGATCTACGTTCCCCGAGTGACTGAGACCCAGTTCATTATATTTCTCTTCCCATTTTTTTATCGATTCATGATCTTTTACTCTGAACGATACATGGTGGACTTCACCGTAGCCCTGCATCGCTGACTGCGAGCCATCTTTACGCACAATCACCCGGCCGCCGTTCCCGCCTTCGCCTACATCTAAAACAACCACGTCTTCCTCCTCGACAACCGGCTTCATGTTGTAGACACCGGTTAAGTTCTCCACAAATTTATCCAAATAAGATATTGTGATTTCAATCGGACCGAGCCCGTAAATGGCTTTGTCCGCAGGTACCGGGCCATTTTTCCATGGTGTCCCCGGGGCAACGCCTTCGTTGTTCTCATCCGAGAACAGCTGGTACCTCTGTCCGTCCGCTTCTTCAAAAGGCAGCACCTTTTTGCCAAACAGATCCTGGATACCTTCATGCTTGACATTAAATTCATCAAAACGCTTCTGATAATATTCCAATGCTGCATCATCCGGTACCCGGAGGCCGATACGGCTGATTGAATTCGAGCCTCTCTGTCCCTGTGGTATATTTGGAAAATCAAAGAATGTTAAATCCGTACCCGGACTGCCGACATCATCCGCAAAAAATGTATGGTATGTGTGAATGTCATCCTGGTTGACAGTTTTCTTAACGAGCCTCATTCCTAAAACCTCAGTAATGAAGTGATAGTTTCTTACTGCATCGTCTGTAATTGCAGTCACGTGGTGAATACCCAATAACTCATGATTTACCATTTTCAACACTCCTTTAGCCAATATAACCATATTATATTTCGAAATCGAGATTATTTTCAAAAAGTATGCTCAAACTAATTAGTCTGAGCTGTCTTTACCGATATTTTTTTCAATGTTTTTCTGAATGCAGCCAGCTCTTCATCCGTCAGTTCTTCAAATAACTCCTTGATGAGTTCCGCATGCGGCGGAAAAATTTCAACCATAAGTTCGCGGCCTTCTTCAGTCAGATAAGCATAGCTGATCCGTCTGTCATTCGTATCCGGACGTCTGTTTACATATCCTTTGTCAACGAGTTTATCAACAACATAGGTTGTACTGCTGCTAGCAATTAAAATGCGATTTTTAATATGCTGTATCGGCTGGTCACCTTTGTTGTATAATAGTTCCAGTACAGCAAATTCGGTAATGTTCAAACCGTAATGTGAAACATCCTTTTTAACATTGCTTTCCAAATACTCGTTTGTACGTTTTACGCCTACAAATGCCTTTAAAGATTCTTTTGTCCGATCCATTGTTTCACCTTCTATCTTAAACCGAATTCATTTCAGTTTCGAGATAATTCTAATATGATTTGTTGTTTTTGTCAAATTCTTTGTTTAATTTTAATAGAAAAGAGGTTTTATTTATGATATCCGTTAATAGTATATACCAAGCCAGAGAACAGATTAAACCTTATATTGTAAAGACGCCTTTGATCAGACTTCAAAATCTTGATGAGTATGCAGGATGTGAAGTATACGCAAAGCTCGAGAATATGCAAAATACTAAAGCCTTTAAACTCCGGGGCGCGATGAATAAAATTCTCAGTCTGACCGACGCGGAAAAAGATGCAGGAATCATCTGCTCAAGCTCAGGCAACCACGGACAGGCTGTAAGCTTCGCATCAAAGCTGCTTGGCATAAAAGCGACCATCGTCATCCCTGAAACCGCACCGGAGTTTAAAGTCGAAGCGATCAGACAGCACGGTGCCTCGACTGAATTTTGTACAGTGGATGACCGTTTCATCGTGACAGAGCAGTTGGCCGAAAAGCATGGATATACAATTGTCCCACCATTTGAGGATGATATGGTAATGGCAGGCCAGGGCACTGTCGGACTGGAAATCATTGAAGAAGAGATAACATTTGATCATGTGCTCGTTCCTGCAAGCGGCGGCGGACTGGTCGGCGGCATATCCACTGCATTAAAAGAATCCGGTTTTGCAGGCAAAGTCATCGGTGTCGAACCTGAGAGACTGCCGAGATACACTGAAAGTCTGGAAGCCGGAAAGCCTGTCCAGCTTGAATCACAGAAGACGATTGCCGATGCTTTAGTCGTCAACCGCCCGGGTACATTGAACTTCGAGGCCGTCCAAAGACATGTCGATGAATTTTTGACAGTATCTGATGAAACGATGTTGAAAGCTCAGAAAATGCTGTTGATGGAAGGCAAAGTGCTGGCAGAAGTATCTTCAGCCATCGGCCTCGGTGCCCTGATTGATAAAAAGTTGGATGTTAAAAAAGATGAGAAAGTATGTCTCGTCGTTTCGGGCGGAAACCTCGGTTTCAACCAGCTCGAGCTGCTTAAGGACATAGAATATTGATTATCTGAGTCTGGTAAACATTTTGTTTGCCGGACTTTTTTTGCATGATTGCGATTAAGTATATTATTTTGTTGAAGATAATCGGTTCTTTATTTTGGAAGCTGGTATAACTGGAATTTTAGGAGTCTTAATCGTTTTCCACAGTCAATTTCCGAGTATATCAAAACTTCTACTCGACTTACTCGTTTTCACACTCTCAATACCGAGCACCTCTACACTATTACACATCATGCTCGTTTTGTACTTCCCGAATACGAGCACATATATATTTTCGATTGATTTGCTCGTTTCCTCACCGGAAATTCGATTCTATTCCATTTTTCACCCTGCCTACTCGTTTTAAAGCAAACCTGGAATCTACTTCTACACTGATCACCGCCACCATTAAAAAGACCTCATTTTCCAGAACCTTTATATAATGGATTTTCTAAAAAAGGTTTGACACTTCCGGGCATAGTGTATATATTAAGTATACACACTATATAAAGTGGAGGTGTTCCAGCTGAACATTAAAATATCCAATACCATTGACGTCCCTATTTACGCGCAGGTCAAAGATGAGATTATACGGTTGATCATGAATGGCGAACTGAATCCAGGTGATTCACTCCTATCCATGAGGCAGCTGGCAAAGGAACTCGGCATCAGCATTATTACAACAAAGCGCGCATACCGTGATTTGGAAACAGCAGGATATGTCCATTCTGTTGTCGGCAAAGGCACATACGTCAGTGAACAAAATTCTGAACTCCAAAGAGAACGTGTTTTAACAGAGATCGAAGATTACATTGAAGCCATGCTGAAAGCTTCTTATAAAATAAATTTATCAAGAACCGAGCTGGATGACATGATTTCAATAATCGAGGAGGATTTGAAATGACAGCAATTCAACTGAAAAATATCAGCAAAGTACAGGGTGATTTCAAGTTAAACAATATTAACCTGAACATTGAAAAAGGGTTCATCACAGGGTTGATCGGTGAAAATGGTGCTGGTAAATCCTCTTTGATCAATCTGATTCTGGGGTTGAAGAAAGCCGACAGCGGAGTAATTTCCATTTTCAGCGAGCAGGATATTGAAACACACAGAGATGAAATTTTGAATCGTATCGGCTTCGTTTTCGCAGAAGACAGATTCCCTGAGAATAAAACCCTTAAGGAGCTCGCTAAGATTTTAAATCAATTTTATACGCATTTCGATGAAGAGGCATTCAGCCACTATATCAACAAATTTAAAATCAGACAGAATCAGGCGATCAGAAATTTTTCAACCGGTGAAAAGATGAAGTTATCACTGTCAATCGCAATGAGTCACCATGCGGAACTTTTAGTACTCGATGAACCGACTTCGAATCTCGATCCGAATTTTCGCATCGAATTTTTAGAGATACTTCAGGAATTGATGATGGACGACAATATGACCATCCTTTTCAGTACCCATATCACGACAGACCTTGAATCCATCGCCGACTACATCATCCTGATCGATGAAGGTGAGATCGTCTTTCACGAGGAGAAAGATCTTTTATTGGAAAAGTATAAGAAAATAAAAGGGCCCTCCGATATTTTAGATGATGAAACCCGGCCATTATTAACAGGAACGAAAAAAACATCAGTCGGTTTTGAGGCAATTTCAGCCGATCATCAGGCATTGACGGAATTATACGGTTCGCAAATTTTAGTTGAGCAATTACGTATTGACGAGCTTATGTACTACCTCAAAAAAGAAAGGGTGTCGCAAAATGAATAAACATTTTTATCTGAAACTGAATTACTCCAGATGGACATTGATCTTTACAGCAGTCGTCATCATATTGAATTTAGCAGCCGCATTGTTTTCAGGATTGGATCATCCCGCTTTCATATCGGTAATCAGCATTGCCAATTTGTTCATAGTGATGTATTTGACCGCAAACTATATAAATGTGCATATGCTGATGTCTTACAATAAAAGCCACGATTTCTATATGGCACTGCCCGGCAATAAAAAAGATATCATCAAGTCAGATTATATGTTTCATTTACTGATGACGTTGCTCTCAATCATCGTTATTTTCACTTACAGTCTGGCTGTCGGGGAATTCTACAACTTGTTCGGCATGGTTATGATCACCGGCGTCAACCTTCTTATTGCGAGTGTTTATTACGCATTATTCGCAAAAGAATGGTTTAAAAACGTCAATGTGAAAGTAGTATTGTATCTGGTACCGATGGGCTTCACGTATATGTTCTACTACATGCCGCTGATCAATGTGACGGAAGGGCATCTCCAGATGGGTACGATGTGGAACTTCATCCTCTATGTTCTGCCGTACATTATTCTAGGACTTGGCATACTGGCATATGGCATCACTTACTTTACTACGCAGAAGAGAGCTGTCAGACACGATGTGATATAATATTTAAAGAGCACAGGTTTTCTGTGCTCATTTTTGTGTGTAAAATTATATCGTATTATGGGATAATTAAATAAATAAAATTTATAAGAGGTAATCAAAATGCAATCACGACCAAAGCTGGATATTCCTAAAACAGCTGCAGAAAAACTCGCCAACATCATCGGCTACAGCATATTCACCGGAGCTCTTCTATATGTCATCATCACTTTCCCCTTTCTCGACCCGGAAGTGCCCATGCACTTTGGTTCGGGCGGTGAAGTAAACAGGTACGGGTCGAAGTATGAAATGATCATTTTAGTTGTCATACCTTTTTTTATGATTCCCATACTCGAAGCGCTTGAAAAACGCCCTGAAATGCATAACTATCCCCGTCGGCTGAACGAAACCAATATCGAAGCTTTTTATTTGAACAGCCGTAAGCTGATGAATTTTACTAAAAATGGCGTTTTGATCATCTTCGCTGTGATATTTATAGAAATCATCAACTATGGATTGCTTGAAACATCTACATTCTGTGTTTTTATGATACCTTTGATTCTGGTATTGGCCCTGGGTCCAATGGTCTGGATACTATTCGAACGCAGGAAAATAAAATGATGACTTTCAGACATGACTCACTAAAAATTCAGTGGATTATGTCTTTTTATATTTGCCGGTGGCACCAAATCAGAAAATCCATATGGTTCGTGCCATTTTTCATGTGCCAGTGGCACCAATTCAGAAAATTCATATGGTTCGTGTCATTTTTCATGTATCTGTGGCACCAAACAAGATAATCCATATGGCTCGTGCCATTTTTCATGTGCCGGTGACACCAAACCAGATAATCCATATGGTTCGTGCCATTTTTCATGTGCCAGTGGCACCAATTCAGAAAATTCATATGGTTCGTGTCATTTTTCATGTATCTGTGGCACCAATTCAGAAAATCCATATGGTTCATGCCACCCAGACAGAATAGTATGCTGAAAATCTTCATAGAAAAAGCACAACCCGCCCCCTGGGTTGTGCTTTCAAACTCAGTTTATACTTTTTCAACTACAATAGCGTCGCCTACGACTTTCGCAATGACTTCGTCTACAGTATCTTCTTCAAGAATCAAGTCTGTCAACTGATCTTCAATTTTATCCTGGATGACGCGTCTCAGTGGTCTTGCACCGAAGCGTTTGTCATAACCCATTTTGACCAGTTTCTTTTTCGCTGCATCAGTTACCTTCATTTCAATGTCATTCTCTTTGACCATTTCATTCAGTTCCTCAAGCATCAGGTCAATGATCAGAAGCAGATTGTCTTCTGACAATTCATTGAAGTTGATGATTGCGTCAAATCTGTTCAAGAATTCCGGTTTGAAGAAGTCACTCAGATTTTCTAACGTCGACACTGCGTCACTTTCATCCTTGCCGAATCCTACACTGTTGTTGTTGACGCCGGTTCCAGCGTTACTTGTCATAATGATGACAGTTTCTTTGAAGCTGACTGTTCTGCCGTGGGAATCTGTCAGGTGTCCATCTTCCATGATCTGCAGGAACATGTTCTGCACATCAGGGTGTGCTTTTTCGATTTCATCCAGCAGGACGATGTTATAAGGGTTGTGTCTCACTGTTTCAGTAAGTTGTCCTGCGTCATCATGGCCGACATATCCCGGCGGTGAACCGATGATCTTGGACACACTGTGACTTTCCATGTACTCACTCATATCGAGACGGATCAGTGATTCACGTGTACCGAACAGTTCTTCAGCCAGTGCCTTTGTCAGTTCTGTCTTACCGACACCTGTCGGGCCGACAAAGAGGAATGAGCCGATTGGACGGTATTTGGACTTGAGTCCTGCTCTCGATCTGCGGACCGCTTTCGCGACTTTTTCAACCGCTTCTTCCTGGCCGATGACTTTTGAGCTGAGATTACTTTGGATTTCACGCATTTTTTCCTGCTCATCAGTCTGGAGTTTAGTTACAGGGATACCTGTTTTTTCTTCGACGATCAACTGCACGTCAGAGATATCTACATCAATGATTTGCTCGATATCCTCAGACTGTGATTTCTCAAGCTGCTTTTCAAGCTGCATTTCCTGATATCTCAAGTTTGCCGCTTTTTCATAGTCTTCTTCTTCCGCTGCCGCTTTTTTATCGATTCTGACTTTTTCAAGCTGCATTTCAATGGAGCCTGAATCTTTTTCAGCATTCGCAAGGTTCAGCCTTGAACCGACCTCATCCATCAGGTCAATCGCTTTATCCGGCAGGAATCTGTCCTGGATGTAACGGTGCGATAGATTGACGAATGATTTTACCACTTCATCCGAGTACTTCACTTCATGGAACTTTTCATATCTGTCTTTAATTCCGTTAAGGATCTGTTCCGCTTCTTCAAGCGTCGGCTCCTTGACGGTAATTGGCTGCAGACGGCGTTCCAGCGCTGCATCTTTTTCGATTTGACGGTACTCTTTTAATGTTGTTGCACCAATCAGCTGCATCTCACCGCGTGCGAGTGCAGGTTTTAATATGTTACCTGCGTCCATTTGTGAACTTTCCGCACTGCCGGCACCGACAATCAGATGAATTTCATCGACGAATAAAATAACATCATCGCGCTGCTTAAGCTCTTCAATCAGCTGCTTCATGCGCTCTTCGAACTGTCCTCTGATGCCCGTGTTTGCAACAAGTGAAGCCACATCCAAAATGTACACTTCTTTATTCATCAATTTTGCCGGTACGTTGCCCTCGATGATCTTCACCGCAAGCCCTTCAGCAATTGCTGTTTTACCGACACCGGGCTCACCGATGAGTACGGGGTTATTTTTATTGCGTCTGTTAAGTGTTTCTATTACACGCTTGACTTCCTGATCACGGCCGATAACCGGATCGATCTGATTTCCGCGTGCTTTATCTGATAGGTTGGTACCCAGTTCATCCAGTAGACCATCTTTGCCGGGTTCTTTCACCTGTGTTCTCGTACCTGCTTTTTGGCCGCCATTTGCCTGGTTGAAGTTATGATTTTCCTGTCCGCCAAATCCGCCTCCATTGAAGAAGTTATTTGGGTTCATTGATTGTGATTTTATTTCCTGGAAGCATGCATTACATAAATGTACTTGCATTTTCTGGTTATTTATATTCATTGCTAAATTGACATTTGCATCATTTACACCACAATTTTGACATTTCATGATTAAATGCCTCCTCTTTTTTATTAATACAAAGCAAGTCTTTTTTGACTTTGACTATCTTTGACTATAGTTATATTATAATGCCCCCCGGCCATAAAATCAACACTGATGCTCACAATGAAAAAAGCCTTTACTGAGGTGTGTCAGTAAAGGCTTTTGAGGCATTTCTACTCTGCCGGTCCGTCATTTAATTCTTCAAAATCCATCACTTTAAAACCTTTTGCCGTACTGTATATTTCATATTGGACAACCGTTTCACGCACGCCGGCTGATGTTGCATGAGAGTACTCGCGGGACACGGTAACATAATATACGGAATCCTCTTCTTCCATACTCAATACTTCTATATTATGGTTCTCGTGATCACTGAAGTTGCCGCTTTCTTTATTATCGATGATTATTGACCCGTTCTCCGATGAAGGGTCCGTATAATCAAACACCGACTCGTTCTCATCATTAAAGTAATCTTCCAGACTCGATAAATATGCTTCCATTGTCGCAGTGAGTGTCTCTGCCGTATAATCATCCACCCCGCCGAGCGATTCATTATACGCTTCTACATCAATCGGCTGCTCATTTTTCGTCATGACATCCGCCATCAATTGCCCGTTTTCATCCTCATGCATCCAGAACACGCCGGCCAGTTCCATATCCTGACCTTGATCAAGCACGTACTCCATAAAGTGATATCCGGACGCCGGGCCTTCTTCCGGATCGTATGCATCCACATCCGGCTCCCCGAGCGCTGCCACCACTTCATCGTAGGAAACACCTGCATAATACATCACATTTTCAACAACGACTTCATCGGAATCCACATCCGTCGTTGCCAGCTCATCTTCTCCGTAAGGGCCGGGCACCGAGTACACAACACCTAAATTATCGTATATCGTCACAGCTCTACCATGCCCGGGGTAAATAAAGTCATATTGCCCGTGAAGGTCCTCGACTTCTTCCTGTGTCATCCCTTCTGTGATTACGTCCTGTTCAAAACTCAGACCCTCTTCCGGATACGTCGGTGCCATAAGACGCTGCTGTGTATCAGTGTCGTTGATATCAAATTCTGTCGCTATTGACTCTGACTCTGCTGCACTTTCCGTAGTTTCCTCTGCCTGTTCCTCTTCTGAACTGTTGTTACCACTCTCAGCATCTTCATTCTCTGCCCCTTCCCGCGATGCTTCTTCTGACGGCTCCTGTTCGATTGACTCCTGATTTGAACTTTCGCTTTCACTATCCGCTTCTTCACTCTCCGTTTCGTTTTCAACCGGTGCCTCAGCTTCCTGTTCATTACTGCACCCTGTGACAATCATAAATGACCCCATCATCAGCATAATAATTCTCAGCATGATTCCACTCCTTTGTTTTCGTCTTTTTTTCATTGTATAATAGATAAGATATTAGAGAAAATGATTAAGGAGACTGTTATGTCGTTTAAATTGACTAGAAAAACCAGCTGGTTCGGCAGCGCGACCGGTATGGAAGTACATATAAATGGTAAAGAAGATGAAAAGATCTACAGGCTTGAAGAAAAAACTTATGAACTGCCCAAGGAGCCATCCACATTGAAAGTGACCCAGCAGGGCATGAAAAGTAACGAGCTGAAAGTTTATCATAATGACAATATAAAGTTGACGACGAGTAAGAGATACAGCAGAATCTTCACGTCATTCTTCATATTGCTCATGGCAGTCATATTTTTTGTAAATGATTTTGTGACATCCGCCGCCATCATCGTATTTTTAAGTATTGCGGTGTTTTATTACTTATCAAAAATTGATGCATTCGTGCTTGAATTGGTGATGGATCAAAAAGATGAGGAATGACTCCAGTTAAAAAATCCCGGACCCCAATATATTTTTGGAATCCGGGAATTTTTATTTTAATATCCGACTAACGTGACATAGGCGAATGCAATGACTGCCATTACACTGAAGCAGATAATATAGTACTTGTTCGGAGACTTTTCATCCTCGTCGGGCAGCCTCTGCAGTATAGAACCGATTGCTCCACCGCCGACCAGTGCAAGGAGTACAGAACCGATCATTCTCGGGAATGTATAGAAAGTGATGACTTCCATTATCAAGTATAAAAAGACGAACAATGCGACGCCCAGCAGACTGGCAATGACATATTTCTTAGTATTTGGATTTGGCATCATTTCCTCCTGTTTTGATTCTTATGATATTTCTTATTGATAAAATCCACTTTGAATACTTGATTGAATAGTATCCTGATTACGATGACACCGCCGATGATTGTGACAGGAATGACCCAGATCGGCTGGGCATAAAACCAGTCGGACATTACGGTCGTTATTAAAAGATACGATGCAATTACCCATATCAAACCCAGTACCATCGAAGTGATATTTAACCTTTCCATTTAAAAATCCTTTCTGTTACTCTTTTGCAATATCGATGAACTGCTGAATCAGTTCATAATTCAACATCGGATTGCTCGCCTGGTTCGTCGTCCCTGTTATATAAAGATCCAGTTCGCTGTTATAGAAGGCGAAGCTGCCGTTTATCCCTGCATGCCCGGCCAGCGGATGCATGTCAAACACTGGCACCTCAGCCGTCACATCAAAATTCATAAACCCGTTGCCGTACTGATGGAAATAAAACTGAATGTCCTCCAGGTTATCGGCGTCGATGAATGAATCATCGAACATTCCGCCGCCAAAAAACGACTTCAAAAATGTCATCAAGTCCTCGGATGTACTGATGACACCCCCGCTCGCACGCATATTTGCCAAAATCGGAGTGATATCCCTCTCTTCACCGTTAACAGCTACAGGAGGCACTTCACTTTCTTCATCCGCAAGTGATGTGCCCGACAGTTCCAGCGGCTCAAAAATGTACTGCGAGTATTGGGATTCCAAAGTGTTTTCACTCACACGCTCAATGATCTCCCCCAATATATCGTAATTGATATCCGCATAATATGCACTCTCGCCGTTTATGAACCATGCACCTTTATCTTTGGCACTGCTCAATTTCGATGTGAATGTGAATGCGTCACCGTTATCGATCGATTCCTCGACCAAAGTAAGTCCTTCCGCCTCGCTTTCAGCATATGCCGGCAGACCCGTCGTCTGACTGACGAGCTGGCGTATTGTGATGGAGTCGCTGTAATCCACACCTTCATATACATGCAGGCCGGAATATTCCTCAGGCGTCAAATACATATCTATCGTATCTTCCATCCTAAGGAGACCGGATTCCGCCATCTGGAATATCACACTTGCAGTAAACATCTTAGTCACACTCGCAATGCTGAACGGCTGGTCCTCTTCCAGATCGCCGGCAGCGGCTTGAATGACTTCATCTCCCTGTTCAATATGAAATATCGCACCGTACAATTCTTCATTATCGATACGGTCAAAAAGCAGGTTTTCAATCTGTCCATCTTTATCCAGAGATTCAAACGCAATGTAGTCTGTCACTTCCTGATGAGGCAGAAACCCTATGATTAAAGCGCTTATAAAAACATTCAATTTACCCATCAACAAGTCCACTCGCTACACCTCTTACTTTTTCTTTCTCATCGAAACTGCCTGATCGATCACATCGGTGATCTGTCTGCCGAGAAAATAAGCGACACCTAAAGCCACCAGCAGCAGCACTCCCAAAATGACCATGTTCGGGCGTTCGGCAAATATCGTATCTATCAGAGCATTGCCGACGATATAAAAAATCACTGCAAGCACGCTGAATATTCCCAGATGGGTCAACTCTCTATGAAATTCCTTCATTAAGATCATCCTCAAGTATTTATTTCTTTCCTTCATTATAAAGGAATGTCCGGAATTCATCATCAAAATTCCGGACATTCATACTTTTCATTCAATCTAAGGTTGTCTGATCAATTTCCGGTCTGCAATTTTAAACACTTCATCCGCGACCCGGGAGATGAATTCATGGTCATGTGAGGTGACAATCACCATGCCCTGATATGCATTGATGAAAGTTTCCAATGCTTCTATCGTTTTTAAATCGATGAAGTTCGTCGGTTCATCCAGTACGATCACGTTGGACGGCTTCACAAACAGCAGCGCCAGTGAAATTCTCGTCGCTTCTCCCCCGCTGACTTTATTCATGGGTTTCATCACTTCCGATTGTGCAAACCCTATGCGGAATAAAATGCTCCGGACCATCGGTTCTTCAAACTCCGTATGCTTCATCAAATATTTGATGATCGGTGTTTCATCATGAAATTTATAATCCATCTGTTCATATGTTGCGATATTGATTTTTGGTGAAATCTCCAGTGCATCGTTGCAGTTGATGATTTCTGTCAGCAGACTCGACTTGCCGCTGCCGTTATCTCCTGTAATGGCGATTGTTTTACCAAACTCAAACTGAAAGCTGATATCATCCAACAGCAGCTTATCACCGCTCCTGACCGTCAGCCCCTGGGTGATGATTGGAAATTTGTTATGAATGATATCGGTCTTAGCGACCGGAAATTTCAAGTTCATCTGTTCGTCCGGCATATCGACCTGATCCAATTGATTCATACGATTTTCAATCGCTTTTACTTTTTTAAATGCATTCTTTTGGACGATATCTTTCGGTTTCGACTGACCGCGGTGACCGGGATCATTTGTTTTCGCTTTCTTTTTATCATACTGACCTACTTTCTCTGCATAGGCCTGTTGTTTCTTTGCCGCATTTTCAAGCCGCTTCTTTTCATCGGTAATACTTTTATGACGGTTTTCAAGCGTCAGTTTTTCTAGTTCTTTCTGCGATTTGTAATCATCATAATTGCCATCGTAAACCTTGATTTCACCGTTATCCATTTCCCATATTTTAGTCGCTGTCTTATTGATGAAATAACGGTTATGGCTGATGAAAATCAATGTTCCGTAGTAGTATTCAAGCTCTTCCAGAAGAAGGCCGATACTAGTCTGGTCGAGATGCGTCGTCGGTTCATCGAGAAGCAACCCGGGCTTATAGTTCGATAGTGTATCCGTTAAACGCAGTTTAGTCTCTTCACCACCGCTTAAATTGTCATTGTCAGGCACTCTGAAATGACTGAGCAGTTTAAAGTCCATTTCATCAGAAAAAAATTCAGCCGGACTCTTTATCTGGGCAAAATAATTAAATTCAGTTTCTCTCTGTACCCGACCGTTATCCGGCAGCAGTTCACCTTTTATAATTTTGAGCAAAGTGGATTTCCCTGTGCCGTTCGGGCCGATGATTGCGATTTTATCGCCGATATATGCCGACAACTCTTCAATTTCGAAAAGATCTTTATTGCCATAACTTTTAGTGATATTTGTTAATCTTACTGTCAGTTCGTTCATTTAGTTTGCACTCCTTAACGCCTGCAAACTAAGTTTTCCCATAAAAAAGAGACAGTCTATGGACGATCTCGTCATTCAAGTATTAAAAAAGGGCATACTTATCCATATGAGAAAATAGTTTTCCAGACTTTTGAATTTCATATTTAATTATAGATTCAAAAGTCCATTCCATATTCTTGGTATCATAATGGATAAAGCCTCCGTTCATTGAATAGTGTATATTTACAGTAACACATTTTACTCATTTCAAAAAGGGAGAGTTTCTGATGGATGCTCCATTACTGTTTGAAGATGGGCTGGTGGTGCGGAGTTTATTTAAAAACATGAAGATGGTTTGAGCAGGCTGAGCATGCAGGAGACAGTAAATATATATAAAATAAAGCTCTCATAATAAACAGGAGAGCTTTCGAACTACATTTGCGTGTATGCTTCGATCAGATCGAGGTAGTATATATATGAATGTGTTGGGAAATCCACACTGACAGTGAAAAACAAGTCGCCATTGCTATAGACGATGTCGTCACCCAGCGCATAGACATAAACGCCGAGCGTGTTATCTCCGGCATCCACCGGTATCATCGTCTGTGTGATGGTCGCTTCGTTGATTTTCATTTCACCGATGGTGAACACCTGCGGATCATGAGTCTCCCAGAGGTCCGTCAATGAGTTGATACCCTCGAGCTCCTCTGAATTTATCGTCTCATTCAGTGCCAGTTCATGAAAACCAGGTGCGATAGATGATTGGATGAGTTCATCATCTTCGTCAAAAAAGTATGTAATGTCCGCCATGATGAACGGCTCACCATTTTCATGCGCCAGCTCATCATCCGGTACATGGTAGATGATGAGAGACAGGCCGTCATCCAGTTCAAGTGCCTCCAGCGCCACTTCCATATCCGACATCATCTCTTCAATTTCCGCTTTGGTTGAAGCGGGACTTTCCGGGTCGAAGATATCCTTCAATTCATATTCTTCGGTCATCTCCTGGTACTTTTCCCAGGCACTCTGTCCGATTTCATTGGTAAATGTCTCTTCTTTGACCATGTCAAAGCCCGGTTTATCCTGACTGGCACCGGCGACATCAATTTCCTCTTCCTCGGAACCTGGTTCTGCATCAACTGCTTCGTCCTCCTCTGACGTTTTTTCTTCTGCTGATACTATATCGGACGCTTCGGTCGCATCCACTTCTCTCCAAGATCCACCTTCTTCAGGAATTTCTTCTTCAGGACCTTCTTCTTTTTCTGGTGATCTCCAGATTTCTTCATTTTCTGATTCCTCTACAGGAGTTTCCTCTTCTTCAACAACTTCATCACCACAAGCGGCGAGTAATATTATGCTCAGCGGCAGCATAAATCTCTTCAACATAGACGATTCTCCCATCCGAAATTTTTTTATTCAACTTTACCACCATTATACATATCTCTATTATATTAATGTAAAATATTCCAAATTAAATAAAAATTTATGGAGTGCTTTGAAAATATATCTTTTTGATTGTGAGCAAGTTTGTTGGTAATGGCGATGTGCTCGGATTTTTCACTTTAAAACGAGCACATCTGTCATAATCTAAAATGTACTCGGATTCTGTATTGATGAAACGAGTATACCTATAGTATTTCCAATTATGCTCGGATTCTGTACTTTAAAAACGAGCAAGTCTGTGTGAATTACAAATGTACTCGGATTCTGTACTGATAAAACGAGTATACCTATAGTATTTCCAATTATGCTCGGATTCTGTACTTTAAAAACGAGCAAGTCTGTGTGAATTACAAATGTACTCGGATTTTTCACTTTAAAACGAGCACATCTGTCATAATCTAAAATGTAATCGGATTCTGTACTGATAAAACGAGTATACCTATAGTATTTCCAATTATGCTCGGATTCTGTACTTTAAAACGAGCAAGTCTGTCTGAATTCCAAATGTACTCGGATCCACATCTCTGAAACGATAGAAGCTGCCGGAAAACATATTGTTTTCGGCAGCTTCTATTCTTATACTTCAAATTTTAATCTATTCTGTTGCTCCGACGTAGTCGGCGAGTCGATATAAATTGAGTATTAACGCCCGTTCATGAACTGCCTGATCAATCTCTTCCGGAACGTTTCTGCAGACTACGCTCACTTCCGTGTCGCTGCCCCTGTCAATCAGAGTCCATTCCTGCTCCATGATTTCTTTGTACCTTTCTTCTTCTGTGTCAAAATCGATATCAAAGACGATTCTGTTATATGGATTCAACTCTTTGAAAGTTCCGGTAAAACGGTCAACATTGCCCACCGTCTTACCTGCTTTTTCTTCATCGTCATAAATTAGATTGACTACGAATTTACCGCCTTCTGTCGGCTCAAAAGATTCGATTTCATTCGTCATATCATTCGGTGTAAACCAGGTTTTGAATGCATCTTCTTTTAAAAATGCTTGATATAAAGTCTCCTGCGGTGCACTGATCAACAAGTTTGCTTTATCAACTCTTTCAGACATTAGTCAACCTCCTAGTTAATATATCTAATTTATCTCTACCCTATTTTAACCAGCCTTTATCAATCGCTTTCGAAATGGCTTCAATTCTATTTTTGGCATCCATTTTATCGAGCACGATTGAAACATAATTCCTTACTGTACCGTTGGACAGATTGAGTTTTTCTGCAATCTTCTTCGTCGGTTCGCCGTCCGCCAGATGCTGGACGATTTCCTGTTCCCGTTTCGTAAGCGGGTTATCCAGCTCAAAAGCGACTTCGATCAGTTCCGGTGAGTAGACTCTTTTGCCCTTCATAATCTGCCGGATGGATTGAGCAAGAGTTTCACTCGGACTGTCTTTTAACAAGTAGCCGCGGACATTGGCTTTTTTTGCTCTTTCAAAATAACCCGGACGTAAAAATGTGGTTAAGATGATTACTTTGCACTCGTGAGCCATCAAATGTTCAGCCGCTTCCAGTCCGGTCATCACCGGCATTTCAATATCCATCAGACAAATATCAGGATTCAGATCCTCAACCAGTTTCAATGCCTCTTCACCGTTAGCAGCCTTACCCACCACTTCTATGTCTTCTTCCATATCGAGCAATGAGCCTAAAGCACCGAGCAGCATATTCTGGTCTTCAGCCAGTACAACTTTAATCATATTAACCCTCCTCAATCTCTTTCAACACTTTTGGCACAGCGATGTTTATTTCAAAACCATCAGATGAACGGCCTGCCTGGAACTCACCATTGATGAATGACAGCCTCTCCTTCATACCCTCCAGACCATTTCCGTAAATAAAGTTCATATCATCAGTTTTTCCATCATCACTCACTTTGAGCAGAATGTCCCCCTTCGTCTCGGTTAAATCTATACAGCAGTTGGAAGCTTTCGAGTGCTTCACTACGTTATTCACCGATTCCCGGAGACACATGCTTAAAATGTTTTCAATCAGCACCGGAATATCTTCGACATCCACATTCATATTAATTTCACTGTTGATGCCGGTCATATTCAAAATGTTTTCAACCACCTGCAGCTCATCCTTTAAACGGACGTGTTTCATGTTGCTGATCATTTCACGCACTTCTTTCAAAGCATGTCTTGAAGTATTTTGGATATCCACCAACTCTTCTTTCGCCTTGGCCGGATTTTTATCTATAAGTTTCAATGCCAGCTCACTCTTCAGGCCGACCATCGATAATTTCTGTCCCAGTGTATCGTGGAGGTCCCTGGCAATTCTGTGCCGCTCATTGACAATCGCAAGCTCCGCTATCCTTTGATGTGCGATTTCAAGTTCCCCTTCAAGCGCTTCAGTCTGAATACGGCTGCGTTTACCGATTGGAATCAGGATTACGCCGAGCACCGTCATAATCAAAAAAGGCAGATGATTCAGGAACAGAGAATAATTATCGATAAAGCCGATAACCATCGCACCGACCGTCGTCACCAGATGTATCACGTACATTGAGATGAACCCCGCCCTGCTCTTGATGATGCCGACATAAAATGCGATGAATAAGGCGAAGTACACATAGCCGAATAAAAACGTCATGACAATATTGATTGCGAACTCCACACTGAGGCCGATATATATTCTGGGGCCTTTTTCATTGTACGTCAGCCAAAATATCGCAAAGAAGAGCAGAGTAGCGACCACTCCAAACACAATCTCTAAAGACGATGTGGACCGGAATATGAAATAAAATGGCAGTACACAGAAAATAATCCATATATATAAACTGAGTCCCGTGTTTTTGGCGAAAATATGATACCAGTCTCTCATTCAAAATGCCTTCCTTCATTGATTTGTTTAATTGTAACAGTTCGGATGTATAATAAACATCGATTCCCCCTGCAGCACTGCTACTTAGAAGCATTTTATTGTCGTATTCGATTTAAGCGCACCAAAAATTCTTCCCAAATCGAATTCACATCCAAAAATCGATTTGAACACATTGAAAATACATCTCAAATCGAATTCACGTCGTTAAATCTCTGCCAATCAAAATAAGACCACCAAAATCCTAAGATTTTAAGTGGTCCCGCTGTATTTATATCAGTGTGTCGTCGGTTGTGACATTTTAGTTTTTGCCAGCTGTTCTTTCATCTGTTTGAAAGTGATGAACACTTTGTTATCTTCATCATACAATCTGAATTTTATCGACTCCAGACTTGTCTTCAGAGTGATTGTCGTTGCCTTATGAAGGGGCGGTGTATTGGTGTGCGCTTCTTCCAAAAGATAGTTCGGTACTCTCGGTGCCAGATGATGGACGTGGTGGTAACCGATACTGCCCGTCATCCACTCAAGCCATTTCGGCAATTTGTAATAGGAACTGCCGTCGACTGCCGCCTTGACAAAGTCCCATTCTGATTCATTTTCAAAATAAGAGTCTTCAAACTGGTGTTGGACATAGAACAGCCATATGCCGGCCACCCCTGCGATATACGCGATCGGCAGCTGCACCATCAATAATACGTGCCAGCCTAAAGTAAAGCCGATCAATAAGTAAGCGCTGATCAAAATTAATGTAATCAGATGGGTGTTCAGTCGTTCTTTCCTTTTTGCTCCTTTACGGTTGAAACGATTTGCATTAAGGAATAAATGCAGCGGTCCGAGACCAAACATAACGATTGGATTTCTGTACAGACGGTACTGTAACTTTTTCCATTTGCCTGCTTCTTCGTATTCTTTTACTGTCATGACCCAGATATCGCCGATTCCGCGCTTATCCAGATTACCGCTCGTTGCATGGTGCATTGCGTGTTCCGTTTTCCATCTGTCATAGGCGAAATGTGTGATTACACCTGTAAATGTGCCAAAGAAATTGTTGAGCTTTTTATTTTTGAAAAATGATCCATGTGCACAATCATGGAAAATTATAAATGTACGTATCATAAAACCCGCTGCTAAAATACTGAATGGCAAGCTCAGCCAGAACGAAATGCTGAGAGACTGATATGCCAGAATCCATAGTGCGAAAAAAGGCAGTATTGTATTGAGCAGCTGGATGATGCTCGTCTTAGTCCGGGACTTTGCATATGGCATTACTGCTTTTCTTAGCTGTGCCTGTTTTTGTTTAGTCATTTGCTTCCCTCTCCCTGTAATCTTATCAAATATAATTATGGGAGAAGGCGCAGATATGCAACAGACTGATTTGTCAGGACTTATATATGACATTTGTCATGTTTGTGATCTTTATGGCCATTCCACCTGGAATCCGGCGGTTTTCGCAAATGTTTTCACTTCTGTCTCTTCAGGTTTAAATGAGATCTCCTTATCAATGTCAAGAAAATAAAGTGCATATTGAACGGTTGATGCCACGCCGAGCTTCAATACATCTTCATCGATATCAAATTTCGAGTTATGATGATCCGCACCCGTCCCCTTCTCTTCATTTTCAATCCCTAAAAATGCGAACACTCCCGGCAGATATTTTTGATAAAGCGCAAAAGGTTCTGATGCCATCCAGGCAGGATAATTATAAAGACACTCCTCACCAATCGACTCCTTCACGGCTTCCGATGCGATTGCTGCACAGTCCTCCTGATTATAGACGGATAAATCCATCGCTTTCGGCGGAATGATATATTCGTATGTACAGTCATGCAGTGCTGCGATTTTATCCAGCTTATCTTTGAATTCCTTTTCGGCCTTTACCCCCTGATCATAATGTAGGAAGCGGTAAGTGCCCTTGAAGTTCAGACTTTCCGGAATGACATTATGGTTCGAACCACCATTTACACTGCCGATTGAAAATGTAATGGCCTTGAATGGATCGAGGGAATTCATCCGGCTGGATTTCAAGTGATTATAAAAATCGGTAAAGACATCGACAGGCGTACTTGCCAGGTCCGGCCTTGACCCGTGGCCGCCGCTTCCATCTATTCTGACATCAAACATGAAAGCTCCCGCCATCCTCGGTCCCGGATCGACTGATATTTTCCCTGACGGAATATCTGATTTCAAATGGATGCCCCATACGCCGTCTGCGCCGATTTCCAAAATTCTTGACAATATCCCGACAATGCCCCGGCCATTTTCCTCACCCTGTTCAAACGCGAGTATTATACGTCCGTTCAATCGGTCTTTATTTTCAGAAAGAATTTTAGCCGCCCCGAGCAGCATCGCAGTATGCCCGTCATGGCCGCACATATGTGCAGCCTCGTCATTTTTAGAAACAACCGTCTTCTCACCTTTAAGGTTATTATTATTTTCAGTCATGGGAAGCGCGTCCATATCAGCCCTTAAAACCAATGTTTTTCCGGGGTTCTTCCCTTCTATAATAGATAACACACCGCCGTTATGGATCACTTCGGAAGAAAGCCCCATACCCTCAAGCTCGGAAGTCACCAGTCTGATCGTCCTGTCCTCCCCGCCGCTCACTTCCGGATGTTCATGCAGATCTCTTCTTATACCAATCACGTAATCTTCTACCGCTTCGGCATATTTTAAACTGTTCCTTTCCGACAAAGACATGTAGACACTCCTTTCATTTTAAATTTACTTCAAGTCTTCAAACTCACTGCTGATCCTTTCAAGTGCCTCTTTAATCATCGGTCTCGGGGACGGCAGACAGATTCTCTGGAAATCCGCACCTTCTTCGCCGAACATGTCCCCGTCTTCCAATAGAACATTCGCCTTATTATAAATCCGGTCATGCACTGCTTCCGGGCTGATATTATATCCACTGAAGTCGAGCCACATGACATATGTCCCCTCGGGAATATGAAAGTCAACTTTCGGCATATTCTCTTTTAAAAATGAGGTCGTGAATTCAATTGTTTCATCAAGATAGTCATTCAACTGTTCCAGCCACTCATCCCCTTCATTATAGGCAGCGATCAGTGCTGCGATTGTAAACGGTGACGGCATCTGCATACCCAGTTCATTTTTGAACGTCTCTCTTTTATCCGGGTCGGTAATGATGATATTTGAACAGTGAAGTCCAGCTACGTTGAATGTTTTGTTTATCGCAGTTAAAGTGATGATATGTTCAGTATCATCAACCAGCGCTGCAACTGGGGAAAATGACTGGTCTCTACGTATAATATCCCCATGAATCTCATCAGCGATGAGCAGCACATCATTATCTTTGCAAATATCAGAGAGACGAAGCAGATCCTCATCACTGAAAACCCTCCCCGTCGGGTTATGAGGATTGCACAAAATAAACATCTTCGTCGTATCCAGTTTTGCTTTTTCCTCAAAGTCATCAAAATCAATCTGGTATTTTCCATCGTCATCCTGTTTCAAAGGATTGTTGAGAAGTGTTCTTTCATTACCCTCCACGGCACCCGCAAACGGCGGATAGGACGGTCTTTGAATGATGATGCCGTCGCCCGCTTCGGTAAATGCAGTCACGGCCTTGTTCACAGCGAGCACCGTTCCCGGGCAGTAAACAATCTCTTCTTTTAAGATTTTCCAGTCATGCTTTCTTAGAAACCAGTTTTGAATGGCATTATCATATTCCTCCGGGAAGATGGAATAGCCGAAAATTCTATGATCCACCGTGGCATACAATGCATCAATGACCGGCTGAGGTGCCGGCAGATCCATATCGGCTGTAAATAAAGGAATCGTTTCCTCATCATATCTCTCAGTCAATCCCATCTCTTTGATCAACTCTCCCCCGTCCCATTTGACGGAGTATGTACCGCGTCTGTCGACCGGTTCATCAAAATTATAAATCATACATGTTCTCCCCTTTCAGTTCATTCTACAGCTACTTCTGATTTTAGCATCAGACGGCCTATTATCAATATTTTGAACCGCTGCATTTAAATTGATGCTAATTGTTATCCGCCCGGAATTTTTGGGTATTATATGAATAACAACATAAAGCGAATATAATTTCAGGAGGTCATTCAAATGAAGTATGGCATATCGATTACGATGATAATCGTAATTATTTTTGTGTTGATCATTTTATTTAATAACTGAAAAATCGGCAGACTGCTTTTTAACAGCAGTCTGCCGATCGTTGTCATTTCTACTATTTATCTGCTTTCGATTTGCCGACGCCTTTAAAAATCAACCCTATTATTACAGCGATCAATATTGTGCCGCCACCGAAAATGATGAGTGCATTCATAAACTTCGCACGTCCTTCCGACATTCATTTTTATTATGATTTACCTTTTCATGAATGTTTTGAAACATTTTTCGTCTGTTATAATGATGTGTCGTTTTGACTTTCTTCCACCTTCTTGCGTCCCGGTCTCATGACCTTTAATTGAAGCGGCTTGACAAACATTAACACTACGATGATAACAGCAGTCAGGACTGTCAATATCCACAAGTTCAACAGTTTAAAATATGAAAATACAGTCATTAGAAGAATCATAACCGGTATCAGATAAATGGAATATTTGACGACAGGATGGGTCGAAACTTCTACTGTATCGCCACTGTCAACCTGTTTCCGCACCGACTTGGACATGAAATTCTTCACTTTCAATTCCCCAGAGTCTTTTTCTAATTGAACTTCAGATGAACCATTGCCCATTATCGAAAGCTTTTTTTCTCCATCTATATAAACCTCCAGCTCTGTCCATTCACTGTTGACTCGTTCTTTTTTCCTGATGACTGTTACAGACATGATTCAATTCTCCTTTAAGTATGATTATTGAACTTGGCTTGATTTTCAAATTTCTGTTTATCATTTTCACTGTCACCGATGACTTCGACCTGATAGGTCTTAATGATAAAATCGATGATGAATACTATTCCTACGGCAATGATGAAAAAAATGAGATATGGCCAGTATTCAATATTGACAGCCATCATGACACCCGGTGAGAGCGCAAGAAATAACGCAATGAACTGCAGGACATAATGAATCGTCCGTCGGCTGATCATCACGATATCGCCGTCTTTCACAGGAACTGCCTCCACTTTTTCAAATAAAGGCGACAGCCTGAACTCGGCACTTTCATCCGGCAGCTCGACAGTTTTTTCTTCACCGCTTTTTATATCCCCGACCTGCTCATCATTAATTTGAATGATTGTAGGTGTGATTGAATCGAGTCTGTTATATTTCCTTTTCACTTTAATGTGCATTACCGTCTCTCCTCCTTGATACTATGTATCTCTTAAATTTCATTACCAGAGGTTCGCCCGATTGTAATACAGGACAGTTCAGTAATTATTACAACACCGCTCTTATAGAGTCGATACCCGCTTATAGCGGATATACACTTTTATGAATTACTTTAATGATGGTATAATTGCACAAAACAACCAGAGGGGGAATTTCATGATCAAACCACAGCGTCTACATGAAGGCGACACGGTCGCAATCGTTTCACTGTCCAGCGGGCTGGCCGGGGAACCGGGGATCCGCTGGCGTGCGGACCAGGGCATCAAACACATCGAGGAAACTTTCAACTTGAAAGTCAAGGTGATGCCGCACGCTTTCAAAGGTATCGAGTTCTTATATGAACATCCAGAAAAACGTGCCGAAGATTTAAACGATGCTCTGAAAGATCCGGAAGTCAAAGCGATCATATGTGCAATCGGTGGCAAAGAAAGCATCCGACTGCTGCCGTACATCGATTTTGATGCACTAAAAAACAACCCTAAAATTTTCTCGGGTTATTCCGACACCACTTCCAATCATCTGATGTTCTATAATAACAGGATATCCACAAGTTACGGTCCTGCTCTGCTCACGGACTTTGCAGAAAATATCGAGATGGATGAATACACTGTTGAATCAATCAGGAAGACATGGTTCAGTACAGAACCCATCGGAGAAATAAAACCCGCCGCCAAATTGCGCGAATTCGGTTTACAATGGGATATTGAGAATAAAGATAAAAGACGGCCATTGATGGATAACAGCGGCTACGAAAGTATTAATGGCGATGGTATTGCCGAGGGTCATCTGATCGGTGGATGTTTTGAAGTGTTTAACAACATTCGAGGCACGGAACTATTTCCGGATTTGAATCGGTTTGACGATGGGATTTTATTTCTCGAGAATGCCGAATCAAATATTTCCCCTGAAGCGCTTGAAGATAATTTAAGATCTTTATCTGTGATGGGGATATTCGATAGAATCAACGGTGCCGTCATCGGCCGTCCGGAGTCAGGAATATATTATGATGAGTATAAAGAAGTCTGGCAGAAAATCTTAAGAGAAGCCGGTAGAGAAGATTTGCCTGTACTGTATAACCTCAGCTTCGGCCACAATGAACCGAAATTCATCGTTCCTTACGGCCTGAAGGCAAAAGTTGATACTGAAAACCTCACTTTTGAAATTTTGGAAAGTGCCGTCATAGAATAAAAAAGAGAAAGTGGCTTTGAATAAGTCACTTTCTCTTATTTCTTCAAACCTTCAAAGTAGTTTTCCAGCACATCCATTGCCGCATCGACGGAGGCGCTCTCCTGGTTTGATGCGATGAACAGCGCACTTTCATTCATTGCGCCCGAAAGTGAATGCGTCAGCATCTCAAGTGACAAATCTTTGATCTCACCATTTTCCTTCATTAAAGACAAAAGATGCTTTAAATTTTTCATAGAGTATTCCGAATCCAGTTTTCTCCACTCATTCCAACCGAGTACCGACGGCGCATCAATTAAAATGATCTGACGATGTGTGTCGCTGACAGAAGCCTCTATAAATGTCCGGCAGCCGTAATATAATCTATCCCAGTTGTCTTCCCACTTATCAGAGGCAGCGACAACTTCATCGGACACCTCAGCTTGAAGGACCTCAAGAACCTTTATGAACAAGCCCTTTTTATTTTTAAAATGATGATAAAGCGCACCTCTCGTCATACTCACTTCACTGGCAATCGTCTCGAGACTCGTTTCTCCATATCCATATTTTGAAAAGTGCCTGGCAGCAACTGTCATCAATTCATTCTTTGTCTCTTCAGCTTCAGATTCTGTTCTTCTCATATTGTCTCCTTACATAAAATGTTTTTTAAATTCTTCTGATGGCTCAATTTCTTCAATGACATCAATCATGATGCCATTTAAATCTTCGATAATGAAATGCCTCTGCCCAAAATCTTCATCTTTAAGCTCCAGCAATGGCGGTAATTTTTGATCAATAACTAATTCTTCGTATAAAAGTTTAGCATCATCCACTTCAAAATTTAAAATTACATCAGACGTCTTTCTGCCCCTTTTATGCCTGGGTACAGTGTCATGATTACAATCCAGAACTGCCAGCTCATGATACCCCTTTTTCAAATTGACATACCAGTCCATCTCAAAAGTCTTTTCAAAATCAAATTTACCAACGTAAAACTCTGCAGTTTCAGAAACTTTGTCCGTCATGATCACCGGATAAAAACTTTTCATAATCCCTTCCTCCCTTTTGTTTACTTATTACCCATTATACATACAAACAGTATGTATGTAAATAATTTTAATAAAAGAACGCCTGTTATAATGTTCATCCGGCATTCTTAAAAGGATTATCTTATTATTTCATTAACTAGCAGGTGTATATGGTGACCTCCCGACGTCGTTTTCGCGCCTTGTCGGGAAAATACCACTGCCCCGACATCGTTTTCGCACCTTGTCGGGAAAATACCACTGCCCCGACATCGTTTTCGCACCATGTCGGGAAAACACCACTGCCCCGACATCGTTTCAATTCGATGTCGGGACAGCTAAAATAACTTTCTCAAAACACTAAGTCTCTTCCAGATTCCTGCTCTGCCGTCTAAGATCCTCCTCGCGTAACTCCGAAGTTTTCTTGTAATTGATGACGCCGCCCTCGTACTCCTCTTTCACCGCTTCTCTTGAGATTGCTTCTCTACTTTTCTCACGTGCGTACATATTTTCAAGCACTTCCACTTTGAATGTATTTGAGTATCTAGCCGTAATCAACACAGCTAAAACCAGCGGAATAAATGCCCACAACCCGAAATTTTCATAGATTGGGAACATGGCCGGCAATATCAGCAATGATACCAGCAGGCCATACAGCAAATAATTGGCTATCGTGTGCCGGATCAACACTACATCTCCATTTTTGACGGTGACTTTGTTGCTGAGATCAAAAATTTCATTATAGTTGATCTGAAAAAGAGCACCCTGCCTGTGCAGATCGACTGTAAGTTCTTCTTCATTATTAATGGCTCCATGCTTTTCATCATCCAATTTAAAATTGACCGATTTCCAAAATCCGAAAACACCTGTCTTTCTCAACACCCTTATATTCATCTTCCGATCCATTTTCCTCAACAACCTTCTTTGCAAGTTACTACCATTTTAAAGTTTTCCGCGCCATTCATAAAGCATTTATACTTTTATTCATAAAATGTTGAACTCCGTCAACAAACGCTTTTTTAAGTTTTATCCATTCCTACACTGTGTTTACTTTTGCATTTTAATGTATTATTATGAATATCATAATATTGATAAAAGAGGTCTTATTAATGACGTATATTACTGATTCCAAAGAAATATTAGTCCAGATGGTTGACAGTCTGGAGTCGATCTATCCGGATATGATCGAAGTAAGAAGGGATTTTCACATGCATCCGGAACTCTCTTTTAAGGAAGTGCGCACACCGATGATCATAGCTGATCATTTAAAAACTCTGGGCATAGAGACTCATGAAAATGTGGGTACAAGCGGTGTCGTCGGTATACTCCGTGGCAGTTTCCCCGGGCCGACAGTGGCACTCCGTGCAGATTTTGATGCTCTGCCGATGCAGGATGAAAAAGATGTGCCCTATAAATCTACAGTCGATGGTGTGACACATGCATGCGGTCACGATATACATACAACTGCTCTGATGATGGTTGAAAAAATTTTGGTCCAGTACAAAGATCAACTCCACGGCAATATCATTTTTATACATCAGCATGCAGAAGAAGAACCCCCTGGCGGTGCCTCGGAGATTATCGCTTCCGGTCTGCTTGAAGATGTCGATCATATATACGGGGCCCACGTATGGGACGAGGGATCGCTTGGAGAAATCGGTTTTACCGAAGGCTACGCCATGGGCGCCGGTGATAATTTTGAAATCAATTTATACGGCGACGGCGGCCACGGGGCGATGCCTCATTCTTCTGTCGATACACTGGTCGCCGGCTGTCAGCTGGTCGGCAATCTGCAAAATATCATCAGCCGCAGGCTCAATCCGCGTGAATCCGGAGTGGTTACGATCGGGACAATCCGTTCAGGTGATTCATATAACGTGATTCCATCCAAAGCCTATATTGCAGGCACTTCACGTTGTTTCAACCCTAAGACGAAGCAGCAGATCCGCGGCTGGATCGAGCATATTTCAAAAACGACTGCCGAACAGTTCGGAGCCTCCGCCGAAGTGAATTTTGCGCAAGGCTATGATGCAGTTTATAATCATATTCCCGAGACCAGGAATTTAAGAGCACTTGTCGACACTCATCTGCCAGAAATGAGCACGGTGGATAAAGAACCTGCGCTCACTGCCGAAGACTTTGCTGACTACTTAAAAGAATTTCCTGGCACATTCTTCTTCGTCGGAGCACACAGTGATGAAACAAAGCCCAGATACTCCCTCCACCACCCGAAATTCAACCCGGATGAGCGTTCGATGGTCAACATCGGTAAAGTACTTTTAACGGCGGTGGCTCATCACCTCTTCGGACTGGAGGCATCGCATGACTGACATTGACAATAAAAACCAAAGTCCCAAAAAGAAAAAGTGGGAGATGCCGGACACTTACGTCATCGTATTTCTCGTTCTGCTCTTTGTAACGGTTGCTACATATTTTGTGCCTGCGGGTCTTTTCGACCGTGAAGAGGTCGATGGTGTGGAACGTGTAATATCCGGTTCCTTCAGTTCTGCCGAAGCGAACCCTGCCGGTATCATGGACTTATTCCTTGCGATTCAGACCGGCATGGTGGAATCCGGCGGTTTGATCTTTCTGGTGTTATTTGCCGGAGGCATGTTTGAAGTGATAGAAAGAACCGGTGCAATCAGAGCAGGAATACTGTCGACCATCTCAAACATGCGAGGAAAAGAATTTTTATTGATTGCGGTCATTACGACGCTCTTTGCACTCGGTGGAGCGGTTGGTGCACTTGCCAACTCGGTGATTCCGTTTGTCGCAATCGGTGTCGTGCTTGCCCGTGCATTAAAGCTCGATGCGATTGTTGCTGTTGCAATCACATTCAATGCGGCATTCATCGGGTTTACAGCCGGCTTCCTGAATCCTTACACGGTTGGAATCGCCCACAATATTGCTGATGTTCCTTTATTTTCAGGTATGATGTTCAGAATTATAACTTTTGTCATTCTGGTCGGCATCTCAATCTGGTACACATGGAGATACTGTAAGACGATCATGAATGATCCGGCCCGCAGTTTAATGGGCGTACTTGAGGCAGATGACGAAGATCCTGAGCTGGATGAGAAATTCACCTTAAGACATAAACTCATTTTGACATGGACGGCTTTGGCGCTGCTATTTTTTGTCTTTGCAGTCGTTCAATTCGAGTGGACCACCGATCACATGGCTGCATTCTTCATCATCATCGGGCTCGTTGCCGGAATCATCGCCGGGATGAACTACAATACACTCACTTTGACTTTCCTGGAAGGTTGTAAGAAGCTGGTCTATGGCGCATTAATTATCGGACTGGCAAGAGCTGTACTCGTAATCATGGAAAATGCAAACATTCTGGATACTCTCGTCAACGGTCTCTCTGCCCCGCTTGAGCTGTTTCCGCCGGTACTGACTGCGATCGGGATGTTCATCATCAACTCGGTATTCAATTTCTTTGTGCCGTCAGGCAGCGGTCAGGCGGCAATCATGATGCCGATTCAAGTACCGCTTGCTGATATGATCGGCATCAACAGACAGATTTCAGTACTCGCTTTCCAGTTAGGTGACGGATTATCAAATTCACTTTATCCGACCTCCGGACCATTGATGGCAAGCCTTGCAGTGGCAGCAGTCCCGTGGTTGAAGTGGGCCAGATGGTTCCTGCCGTTATTTTTACTTTTATCACTCGCATCCATGGTCCTGCTTGCGATCGCAGTAGTCATCAACCTGGGGCCACTTTAAACGAAAGTGTTATGTCCTTTAATTGTAGTTTTCATGCGTTTATCATATATTATATTTAAAGAACGACATCATATACTTTTGGAGGAAGCTTTATGAACAGACAAGAAGAAAAGATTATGGAACTTGCTGAAGCCAAAGATGAAATTATTGTTTTGCAGCCAAGAAAGGACCAGTCTTTCGCAAGAATGGCCATTACAGAATTCATGAACCTCCCTTTTACTTCTAAAAGTGCACTTGAGGAGAGAGTCAAAGTAAACTCGTACTTTTTAATCAGAAATGCTGATAAAAACACACTGTACTCAATGAATGAAGATTTAAAATATGATTCGTATGATGTGTCTGAGGCAGTCAAAGAATCAAATGACCAAAATTCATTTGTTTTTATGGGTTATAAATTCAAGTACATTGAAGTAATAGAGTAGATGAAACGCCACCGTGTGCTTACACGATGGCGTTTTTTCATTCTTCCAGAAACCGTATTATGTGTCTGTTCACCATTCCCGGCTGTTCATGGTTGACCCAGTGCGTCGCATTTTCAATCCATGCAATATTGCCGGATTCAAGGAGCTTGAAACTTGCTTCAGCCAGTTCTTTGGATAAAAACTGATCGCCGACACCCCAGATGATCTGGACCGGTACTTTGACTTTTCTCTCAAGACTGTTTAAACTGACCGGCGCCGTCCGATACCAGTTCAACATGCCGGTGAGTGCGCCCTCCCTCGACCAGGCATTCTGATATTCTTTAAAATCTGCTTCGCTGAAAGTATTTTTATTACTGGATTGTTTTAAGGCACGCTCCATATATTTATAGCTACCGATGCTTAAAAGCTTTTCTGGCAGCTTGGGTATTTGGAAAAATAATATATACAGGCTTTTGAATATTTGTTTTGGATGCCGCTTCATGACTTCAGGCATGACTGCCGGATGCGGGATGTTAATTGCTATGAATTTCTTAACAGCTTCAGGCTCTGTACTTGCCAAATGCCAGCCTACCGCCCCGCCCCAGTCATGACCGATGATGATTGCACTGTCCTGGTTGAAATGATGGATGATGTCCACCACATCACGTCCCAGTTTATCGATGTGGTATTCACTCACACCCTCAGGCTTATCACTTTTGTTATAGCCGCGCTGGTCAGGCACCACCACTCTGTATCCTTTATCAGCAAGTACATCAATCTGATTCTTCCAGCCATACCAGAACTCTGGGAATCCGTGCAGAAGAACGACCAGTTCCCCGCCTTCACTGCCGGCCACTTTGACATGAAAATTGAGTCCGTTCACTTCTATATATTGCGATTCGTATTTGCTCATTGAATCACCTCATTTTATTATTTAGATACTATACCCTTGGTATTGATTAAGAAATCCGGATAAGAATAAAAACCGTAATAACAGTCGTAAGCTTTGATGAATTTTTAGTGAAGCTTACGATTTACTGCTTCGGATTCGTAAGCTTCTGTTAATTTCAAGATAAGCTTACGTTTATAGCCTTTGATTTCGTAAGCTTTTGAAGATTTTTGTTTAAGCTTACGATTCTCGACAGTGATTTCGTAAGCTTTCGAGGATTTCAGCACATGCTTACGATTCCCCCTCCCAGCGCTAAAATTTGCCTATCTCGAATTCAAGATATAAAATAGAGTTGAACACAATAACATAAAAAGGGGTTTTATGAATGGCAAAGTTGGATGGTAAGGTCGCTGTTGTTACAGGGGCAGCTTCAGGAATGGGTAAGGAGATCGCTGTTCTTTACGGCAAAGAAGGTGCAAAGGTCATTGTTGCAGATTTTAATTTTGAAGGTGCCGAATCTGTAGCAAAAGAAATTACTGATGCCGGCGGTTCTGCACAGGCAATCAGCGTCAATGTTACAGACCAGAAACAGATTGAAGATATGATCGATACCGCAATTGATTCATTCGGTGATCTGAACATTCTCGTCAATAACGCCGGGATCATGGATGGATTTGAACCTGTCGGTGAAATCACTGATGAAAAATGGGATCAGATTTTCGATGTAAATACTAAAGGTGTTATGCGTGCAATGCGCAAGGCTGTCAATTACTGGGTGGAAAATGAAAAAGAAGGCACGGTTGTCAATACTATTTCAACCGGCGGCCTGAACGGCGCACATGCTGGTGTCGCCTACGGTGCATCAAAGCATGCGGTCGTTGCACTCACTAAAAATACCGGCTGGATGTATGCTAAAAAAGGCATCCGTGTGAATGGCATCGCACCGGGCTCCATCGAAACGAACATCGGTTCAAGCATTAAAGATGTCAGCGAGCTCGGCATGGAACGTGCCGGGACGACACACGCCCTGTCGCCAAGAGTCGGCCAGGCCAAAGAAGTCGCAGAAGCTGCACTGTTCCTCGGTTCTGATGCAGCAAGTTTTGTAAACGGTACAGTCCTCACTGTTGATGGCGGCTGGACTGCAGGTTTCTAAAATAAAAACCGATTTTCCGTTGTGCGGGGCCATCCCTGCACAGCGGAATTTTATTGTCATGAAATAAACAGATTCATTTTTTATATGCTTTTCACATGTTATTATGAGTAGCACTAGAAATTAAAGGGAATTGTCATATAAAGGGTGATTTTATGAATGATAATAAGATTTCTTTTATCGTCTACGGTGCATTTTTCTCGGTGCTGCCGGTGATTTATTTGATAAATTTCATCATCAATCAGACACCTCCCCCGCTTCTCACCTTCTATAGTCTGATCATCGTTGCTGTGATGAGCTTTTCATTCTCATATTTATCTGTAAATTTCCGCAAAAATAACAAGGTGGAAAAACGATCGATAATCAAAAAAGGGATCATCACAGGTTTCATCGTCATGTTCATCTCCATTGCGGTTACATTGCCGGTTGTCGCATTAAACCTTTTCGATATTCATCTTTTGCATCTGTTTATGATATTATTCACCATCTTGATTTCCAGCGCTTTCATTTCAACTGTTGTGTATACGAAAAAATCATTGGGCACCCGGTAGCTGTTCGTCATTTTAAATCCCTTTAGGTATACTTTGCCTAAAGGGATTTTTAAGGGGATGAACCAATGTTTGAATACTATATCGTCACCGCTATATTAATTATAATTTCAGTCATTTTATACACCTGCCACAACACCTCACAATATCCTGCCAGAATCGGCTTATTATCCTGGATGGCACTTCTGTTATATTTCCCGATTGAGATACTCATCATCAGCCGGACAACGAAACCGTACAGTATAATGGATCAGGCAATGAGTGACCTCGGTGTGCTGTCATGCGGCAGTAACACTTACCCGCTCGCTCTATATGAAATCTGTTCGCCCATGGCGCATGAAATGAATATCATATTCATACTGACCGGCATACTGATTGCCTCAGGTGCTGTATTGCTCCACCACTTTTGGGGCAGCAGTAAATGGACAATCGCTGCGACCGTACTTCTCATCATTTACGGGCTCGGCTATACAGTATCGGGAATTTATCCAGCGGACGTCAACTTCTGGGCTCATACACTGCCGTCTATGCCTTCAATGATTTTGCAAATACCTGCAATGTTCTTGATCGCCAGATCCATCAGACACAAGTGGCCCGCCCTTGCCCGCTTCACGATCATCTGCATGGTCATTTCCACTTTGAGCCTGATTATGATAATCATCGGCTTTCCGGCTGGCCTGATGCAGAGACTTCTCTACTTTTCAGTGTGGTTCTGGATGGGTATCACAGCGATTATTTTGTGGAGAAAACATAAATGAAGATGCGTTTTCGAACAGAATTATATTCATATATCATATAATTGAGTCATTAGGATAATCTTTTCACCAGGAGGCATGTAAATTTGGAGAAAACAGAAGAAAAGATTCTTATGCTGGCAAAAACAGATACTAAAATCATCGAGCTTCAGCCGCAAAAAGCCAGGCGGACCGTGAAGGATATACTGGACTTGTTTTTATTCATCCCGTTGAACTATAAAACTGCAGTGAGAGATTTGGTACAAAGAAACACTTACTATTTAATCACTGACGATGAACAATATTTCCTCTATGAAATTGATCCTGGTCTGGAATCAAGGCGCGAAGATATCAGCGATATAGTGCTGAAACATATCAACCATACTTCATTTGTCTATAATGGATATGAATATAAGCTAAGTAAAAGGATACGATGATCAGACTGCCGGAGACACCTTTGATCCGGCAGTCTTTTATGCAAAAAAGCACCACGCAGAAACGCGCAGTGCCATATATATTTACTTATCATTTTTACTTTTTTGATTGTCTGACGGTTTTTTCCTGGATTTGAAACCCAGCTCTTCAGCTTTTTTGTATAGTGCTTCTGAACGCTTTTTAGAGGCTTTTATACTTTCCCGCTGACTGTTCAGAATATCATTTTCAGATTCTTTAAATGAAGCACTCACCATACAATCACCCCGTATCACTATTTACGTTAATATTATCATAATGATATGCAAGCGCACAAACGTCTGCATAAAATTTCAACGTATTAATGTCCGCTTCTATGAAGCCGTCGATGCCTTCACTTTGAATGCACAGTACACCGACGACGGTGTGATTAATTTTGACGGGCAATCCTATGATGGAGCCGTAGTTATGATTTGGTGAGAAATCTCCTTTAAAATAAGTGCTCGTGCAAATATTTGAAACCAGTTCCACTTCGCCTGTCTTCCATATGTTACCGGCAAACCCTTCCCCGTATTCAAATTCCCTTGATCTTGTCGACGTGAAATTAACTCTGTGGTAAGCAGTCATTTTAAGTACATCATCTTCAATGATATACAGCGTCGACGACTTGTCAGAGCGGTCCTGGTGCAGAACAGTGATACATTCATCCAGAACATTATTATAAAATTCCATTGTCCATCCTGAATGATTTTCATCAATCAGACTCGTCAGGGACCGGATCAGCCGGCTGCTGTTTTTATGATGCCGGATAAAAGTTTCACTGACATACTGGACATTTTCAAGCTCAACATCCTTCACTGCCAATTCATCCAGCAATGAACCCGTAAAACTTTCAAGCTTCTGATTATCTTCTTTTATTTTCATGTTTTCTTCCTGAATACTTTTCATTTCTTCGAGGCTGATATCTTCAAAATAAGGGTCATACACCGGGTTGTGGAACCTTAATCCAAATATTGATATTTTTTCCGCAGAAGATCTGAAACCCTTCGCCACCTCTACCGTGAGTGAAAATAGCCCGGCAATCGAACATATGGCTAAAATGATGTGAATATAAGTGATGCCGGCTGCCAAGTCGGCCTGTTCCAATATTCTCGAAGAACTGCCGGCGACAATGATTAAAGCAATCGCCACAAAAATAAGACCGATTACATAACTGAAAAAGTGTTTTTTAGACATAATAAACCTCCTGCCCATCTAAAAACAGAACGTATGTTCGTATTAAATATAATACAAATCAGCACATAATTCAATCAGTAATTACTCGTGACTCTCAGGATACAAATATAAAAGAATCCATTTTGATCAGCTTTCACCAAAATGGATTCCTTATAATAACCGGCTGTTTCACTCAATCGAGGTATTTTATTCTGATCGCAAGCGTGCCGTACGTCCGCTCCTGCTCCGGTGTATAGATTTCATATGTGTTATTTACCATCTTTTCAATAGTATCACCACGAGCACCCATCTCTATCGCCGAAACATTTTCGTACATATCTTTAAACGTTGGAAAGGCTGTCAGCTCCTTCACTTCTGCGCGAATCTCTTCTGCTTCGTCCGGTACTTGTATAAACCGGATTGTATCCCCGACTTCGATCTTTCTCCGTTTCTCATCATTCAATCTGACTTCAATGACTTTATTGCCACTTTTAATATTATTCAAATGTTCTTTGAACAACCCCATCGTATGTTCCAAAATTACATCTCCCAATCAATAATTATAAAAATAAAAACACGGTTCCCGCTGCCATCAGCACCGCACCGGTAAAGTAGCAGCATGCTGCAGCCGACTTTCCTGTGGGACTGGTTTTATTTTCACTCTGACCCATGGCATATATGACAGCGCCGCCTGCAGCAATGGCGACTGACATCGCAATATATATCCATGTCTGATACAGCCAGAAATAGAGCACGAAGTGTATCGTCAACGAGGCACTGAAAACAAATGGAATGAATGTATGCTGTTTTTTCGCCTGCATGACGATGATCAAAGGTAAAATCAACATCTGGCTCATTGCGATTGTCATCACCAGCTGTGTAAAAATATCCCCGCCCGGTCGTTCGGTCAGCGCACCCATAAAATATGAAATCAGCAGTGCGGCCGGCAGAGCGACCAATCCTTGGAACAGGGTCGCATACCCGGCTGTATTTTCCGTAGTTTTCTGCCAGAAAACACCACAGGCGATCCATGTCACACCAAAAGACATCAGAAACGCGACACCATACTGGTTCAGCTCTGCCAGACTCTCCAAAATCAATACGATTTCATTTGCTTCCATAACTGCCTCCTCTGCTGCGCTTTTAGTTACATTATAAACTGCATGGAAGCAATTTCAAAATTTAGTTGTAAATTTATCCATGAATGTTGATTCTCCGGTTTTAGACGTTTAAGACCCCCGACATTTAAGGTATAGATAGGAGATTAATCAAGGAGGGTATTTTATTCATGAAAGTACTTGTAGTTGGGGCAAACGGACAGATTGGCCATCAGGTCGTTGAAAAATTGAAAGATAAAGGACACGACCCGGTCGCAATGGTGCGTAAAGAAGAACAGACTAAGCAGTTCAAAGATAAAGGAATCAACACTGTGCTGGGTGACCTTGAAAAAGATTTCTCACACGCATTCGAAGGTGTCGACACAGTGGTATTTGCTGCAGGTTCAGGCGGCAGCACAGGCCCTGATATGACGCTTGTCATCGACCAGGAAGGTGCGATTGAAACCGTCGATAACGCGAAAAATGCCGGTGTGAAGCACTTTGTCATTGTCAGTTCGATGGGTGCAGATTCACCTAAAGAACAAAAAGACATCAAGCATTATATGTATGCCAAACACCGTGCCGACGAATATTTGAAAGCATCCGGTCTTAATTATACAATCATCCGTCCGGGCATGCTGCAAAATGAAGGCGGCACCGGTAAGGTCAGCCTGTCGGAAGAGAACCAGGAATTCGGTAACGTTCAACGTGAAGATGTGGCATCAGTAATCGTTCAGTCTGTTGACTCGAACAAAGCTGAGAATAAAGTGTACACACTGCTCGAAGGTGATACACCGGTTGAAGATCTATTCAAATAAAATTTTCTATGTTCGCACGATACCTCCTGACTTTAGGATGTCGTGCGAATTTTTATTTTAATAACTCAGGTTAAGAAGGCTGCCGGTCAACCAGACACGCCAGTGACCAATAAAACTCTCCACTTTAACCAGCCTGATATTGAATATTCCAATTCGTCTTTTTTATTCCATCATGGACAAGTATAATGATATATAAATTATTTATAGGGGGAATGTATTAATATGAAAGGGAATCAAAAGATAAAGCCTGATAATTTTGGGAAAGCTTTTTTAAAAAAGCCGCCCAAAAATATTTACAGTCAATTCATCGATGATCTTAAGGGGGTCATCACTCTCGATAAATTTGAAAAGATGGTCGAAAATTTCAATAAAGATATCAATCAGTTTCATTTAAAACATATTTCCCATCTGGGAAACCATACACATTATTTATGGCTGGATGACAGGAGAAAGAAAGCTCTGAGTGTCTACTTCGGGCCGGATGATATGATACATATGCTGACGATAAAGCCATTTACCGTTTTTCAGGATTATGGTAAAAGTGTTTCTGACATTTCCTACTCCATGCCGATCAATGAAGAATGGATGGTCTTCTGGGGCGGGGATAATGAGTTCATCAACTACCATTATGTGTATGGTTCTCAAAGATATGCGTATGATCTCCTAATCATCAAAGACGGTACAACACATCAGGGTGATCCGACACAAAATGAAAGTTATTATGCCTTCGACAAAGAAGTCACCGCTCCTGCCGGCGGCAAGGTGGTCAAAGTGGTCAATCATATCAGAGATAACGAGCCCGGTAAGATGAATGAAAAAAGGCCGACCGGAAATCATGTCATCATTCAGCATGCACCGAAGGAATACAGTGTCATCGCCCATTTAAAAAAAGAATCCATCAAAGTCGATGAAGGCGATATTGTCCAGCAGGGTCAGGTCATCGGGAGAAGCGGGAATTCCGGCAACTCTTCAGAACCCCATATCCATTTTCAGGTGATGGACAAAGCAAGACTCGTCAGAGCAAAATCATTCAGAATCAGATTTGAGGACGGCAGTGAACCCTCTCAAGGAGACCTGGTAAACAAAACATCAGGTAATAAAAAATTCTATCCTGGTGATTTGGAAGCACCTAAAATATCTGATGATACATCCATAATGACTGCGATTTCAGATTCAGTCAGCAAGTGGTTTAAGAGGTGAAATAGCACTCCATCATTAAAATAAAACCCGTAGATCGAACCGACAGTAAGAGGTTCAATCATACGGGTTATCTGTGGTATATCTATTATTTATCTTAAATACAGTTTTTCAAAATCTATAAACTTACATATTTATGTGCCGTCAGGTGGTATAATTAAAAAGGCAGAAAAGTGAATGTGATGGTGGCAAATCCTTCATGAAAGAGGTGGTGCTTATGATAGTGCCCGTAAAATCTTTAGAAAGGAAAGCCGATGTGATGAGTTTTGTGGAATCATTGCAGTTGATGTTGAGTTTTGGAATTTTCATTCTCACATTAATTACTGTAGTGATTGCCATAATTAAATTATCGCAAAATAAATAGCCATCCACACTTTTGATATGATGGCTATTTAAATAGCAACATGTCACCGTCTAAAACGGTTCTGCCAAGAGTCCATGTGTCAGCATGGGCTCTTTTCACTTATATTATACCCGATTTCAAGAAAATAAACATCAATTGAAAATAAGAGTACTTTAACTTTTCAAATCTAAATAATTTTCCAGCCTATATGCCATAAAAACAAGTGCTGCAGCGCCTGCTCCCATCATAACGCCATCGAAAACAAACCCTAACAACCCTCCCACTAAAACGAATGTGGTCAACTGTGACTTCAACATCGAAACCATCCCTTCTTTGTCATTAACAAACTAAATTTCATCAGTGAACTGGATCTTCATAATATACAACAGATCCACGTCACCAGCTATTTCATTTATATGCTCATCTAAATCAATATTTGATGGCATGTCCGGTTCCAGTTCGAATACCGGCATTCGTGAAGCATCATTAAGAGCGACCATTGCCGCCACAACTTCCTCATCTTCCGTTAAAGTATATCCATCTTCACTCAATAGAGGGCCATAGGCGATAGCGTATTCCGGATCGATTGCAACATCAGTACCGGTAAGCGATGAATCGACTGTATCTTCATTTTGATTGATGGCTAATTGAAAATCAATACTTTCTCCCTCACTATGTTCAGGAACGATATTATTTAAAAAGAATGCAAGCTCCCCTTCATCTTCTTCAATATCTGCCAGGTTTTGTGTCAATGATAGGACTGTCCCCTCTTTTTCACCATTGACATATTGATCGATATAAATATTCAAATTGGTAAATTCATCATCATTCGCTTCATACTCAAAATCGTAAACAAGATTTCCCAAATCATTCTGTATTACCACTACTTCTTCGTCTTCTTCCTGATCTATCAGAGTAACCTTGTTATCATTGCCAAAACTGCATGCAGTAAGAGAAATTGTTGTCATCAATAAAATGCTGATTTTCTTCATTCTGCTCCCCTTTTGTTTCAGAAATCAATTCATATGATGATGCAATTGTAACATTATGTAAAATTGAAAACAGCCACCTTCCACTTGAAGATGACTGTCCTAAATAATAATCCTCATCATTATTTACTTAATTTATGAATGATATATTGGTTTAAAGATACACCTTCGAGCTTAGCTGCCTGGCTCAAATTTTTATGCAGACTTTTAGGCATGCGCACACGGAGGTTGCCGCTGAAATCACCGTCACTTATCGGTTCAGGCATTTCTTCCGCTTCTTCTATCATATCTTCTATAAATCCTTCTAATACTTCATAGATATTATTATGTGCTTCTTCCTTAGTCTCGCCGGTTGCTATACAACCATCGAATTCTAATACTCTTGCTGCAAAATAATTACCAGCCTCATCCGATACAGGTTTAATGATAATATTGTAAGGTTTCTTAAGATATTCTTCTAACACACTCTTTTCAGCTGTATTCATAATATTCATGGCTAAACAGTTTCTACACTAATGCCATGATGCACCCCCTATCATTTATCTAATGGTACCACATAAGGTACTTATATAGAATTTTAAAATTCTTTTAAATAAAATTCAGAAATAATTATGTATCATCATAAAATCCCCACTCTTTTGTTGTATCATTAACATAAATGATTCATCATTGATATACAGAAATAATTTAAACGAGGATGGTTACTTTGCAGATCATTATGTCCCATGTAAATACTGATTTTGATGCGCTCGCTTCTTTGATAGCGGCGAAAAAGCTGTATCCTGATGCAAGGGTTGTCATTCCGAATGAACAGACTGCACCTGTCAGACAGTTTTTAACGATATACAGAGATACTTTTGATTTCGCCGAGGATCATCAGGTCGACTGGGAAGAGGTAAGCGATCTGATTCTTGTCGATACCGCTTCACTTTCAAGACTCGGCAACTATAAGAAGAAGCTGGACCCGGCCAAATTGAATATTACAGTGTATGACCACCACCCGCCGGGAAGCAATGATGCCGACGCAGATGCAAGGATCGTGGAACCGGTCGGTGCGACAGTGACTTTATTCATCGAGGAAATGATTGAACAGAGAATCCCGGTCTCATCATTTGAAGCGACGCTTTTCGGACTCGGCATATACACGGATACCGGGTCTTTCACATTTCCGAACACGACGGACCGGGATTTTCAGGCGGCGAGTTTTCTGATGAAAAACAATATGAACCTGGAAATCATCCAGCGTTTTGCGGATTACAAACTCACTCCGGATCAGCAAAACCTTCTGAATCAGCTGTTCCGTGAGGCAAAGACCTACTATAAAGACGGTTTGAAATTTATTGTCAGTTCATATCAGATCGATGTGTATTTGAGGGAGCTTTCAACCATTACGGATAAACTTCTTGATATCAGCGGTGCCGACACTGTAGTAACGGTCGTCAAAATGGAAAAGAATGTTCACATCGTCGGCCGCGGCAATTCAGAGAGGATCGATCTCACTCCTCTGCTCCATAAATTTGACGGCGGCGGACATCCGCAGGCGGGATCTGCGACTGTCCGTAAAAGCGGACTTGATGAGATCGTCGAACAAGTTAAAAGTCACCTCGACCTGATTTTAAAACCTGCAATTACCGCAGAGGATATTATGACCAGTCCGGTGAAAATAATCCCGCCGGATACGAAAATCGAAGAAGCCGGCCGGTTGATGTACCGTTACGGTCATTCCGGGTATCCTGTCGTCGAGGATGACAGACTGATCGGCATCATTACAAGACGTGACCTGGACAAGGCCAACCATCACGGTCTCGGCCATGCGCCCATCAAGGCATATATGAGCCGCAACCCTGTCACAATCAAACTTGAAACAACGATTGAAGAGATGCAGAAGCTGATTATAGATAACAATATCGGACGGCTGCCTGTCATGGAAAAAGGACAGCCGGTCGGCATCGTCACAAGGACGAATATCATCGAAGTTCTGCACAGTCAGAAATTGAGTGATGGACTTCGGCAGCCGGAAGTGAAAAATTTGAAGAATGAGATGAAAAAACAGTTGCCTGCCCGTACTTACGCCATGCTGGACGATATCAGCAGAACAGCAGAACGTGCACATGTACCTGTCTACCTGATCGGCGGTATCGTGAGAGATTTGTTCCTGGAACGGCCGAATGAAGATATCGATATCGTCGTTGAAGGTAACGGCATCGAATTTGCCAACAATCTTCAGGCGGATTACGGTGGCAGTGTTAAAATCCATGAAAATTTCGGCACGGCCACTTGGAACCATCCATCAAAATTATCCATAGATGTCACGTCAGCGAGAGTCGAATATTACGACCGCCCCGCTTCACTGCCTGACGTTGAACTGTCCACTTTGAATGAAGATTTATACAGGCGGGATTTCACCATCAACTCGATGGCGCTCTGTCTGAATCCTGAGATTTTCGGTGATCTCGTGGATCCTTTCAAAGGACAGGCAGATCTCCGGAGCAAAACGATCAAAGTGCTGCACAACTTAAGTTTTATCGAAGACCCGACAAGAATTCTCCGCGCGGTGCGCTTTGAGACACGGTTCAACTTTCTGATGGATAAGCAGACGGAAAGTCTGGCACTGAACTCCATGGCGAGGATGAAAGACTTATCGGCCCATCGTATCGTTGAAGAGATGAAGCGGATGTTCAAAGATGAAAAACCGCCGGAGACGATAAGAAGATTGTTCGAACTGCATTTCTGGCAGCAGTTCGGCACTGATGACGCCAGCCGTGAAGCAAGTTTCATCCACGCCAACCAGCTGGATATGCTCTATGAAACGCACTCACAGTTCCGCAGCAATAAAATCAGCTGGTTCGACTATTTCGTCATCCCCTTCTATCACAGCGGGAATACGAATCTTGCCAGAACATTCGCCCTGACAAGGCACAATTTAAAGTTCCTCCAGGACATCGGTGATCTGTCACAGATTGACGGCTGGGAACAGATATCGTCTGTAGGTGATTTTCAGCGTTTCTTGAAAGATTATACGGATGATGCGATTTTATTTTTCATATCAAAAGAAAATTTTAAAAATGAAGAAATGATCATTTCCTACTTGGAAAAGCGACATGATATTTCACCGCTTCTGACCGGGGAAGATCTCATTCAGCAGGGATTCAAGCCGGGCAGACATTTTAAAGATATATTGATGGCACTTGACGTCGCCATATTGAATGAAGAGATAAAAACAAAAGAAGCGGCTGTCGACTGGCTGCACAAACATTTTGATTCATAATTTCAAAAGCAAGGTGATGATGTAAATTCATCCCTTGCTTTTTTCTTGATAAGACTTTAACATACGGATTTGGCTTATATAAATTAAAAGTACATAATATTAATCAACTAGATAAAAGTGAGGTGTGCGCTATGGATTTTACTTTACCGACTTTACTCGTTGTTGCGATTTTCATCAGTCTCGGTATTCTCAGCCAATGGGTGGCAGGACTGGTCAAGTTTCCCCCAATAGTAATAATGTCCATTGTCGGCCTGTTGATCGGCCCGATATTCGGCTGGACGAACCCGGAGGAACTGCTTGGCAGTGAATTGTTCAGCACTGTCACCTCTCTTGCGGTCGCCATCATTTTATTTGAAGGCAGCAGCAATTTGAATGCCCGTGAACTTAAAGGGATATCAATCGCAATGCGCAGAATCCTCACCTTGAATGCACTGCTCGGATGGGGGCTCGGTACACTGGCGATGTATTTCATCATCGGTTTCCCGCTGTCCATTTCACTGGTTTTGTCCGGTCTCTTCATCGTTACAGGACCGACAGTCATCCAACCGTTATTGAAACAGGCAAAAGTGAAGCGTTCCGTTGATTCGATACTGCGCTGGGAAAGTATCATTCTGGACCCTGTCGGTCCGATGCTTGCTCTGCTCGCATTTTATGTATTCCAGTTTGCAGCGGACGGTTTCCAGATGGAACTCGTCATGGACTATGTCATCGGATTTGCCGCTGCTGCCATTCTTGGTTACGGCGGTGCATTGTTGTTCAGAGTTTTGCTGACGACGGATATACTGCCTCAGCATCTGATGACACCGATGCAGTTTGTTTTCATCATTATCATATTCAGTCTCAGCGACGCGATACTCCATGAATCGGGGCTCTTAGCCATTACGATCTTCGGTTTCGTCATGGCACAGCTGAAAAATCAGCATCTTATCTTCCAGGAGTCCAACCACTTCATTGATGATCTGTCGATGATCAGTGTATCGACTGTATTCATCCTGATCACTTCATCACTGACGATGGATATGCTGAGTGTCGTCATCGCCTGGGAAGTGCTTTTATTCTGCCTGGCCATGATCCTGGTCGTCCGTCCGATTGCCGTGCTGTTATCGACGATAAATACCGAGCTCACAATCCGCGAAAAATTGTTCGTCAGTGGTGTCGCACCGCGGGGTATCGTCGCACTGACTGTTGCAGGATTTTTCGGCGGTCTGTTCAATGAGATGAATACCGACATGGCAGAAATGATTGTTCCCGTCACTTTCGCACTCGTGTTCATCACAGTGGTCGTCTACGGTTTCAGCTTCAAGCCGCTCAGTAAAGCACTCGACCTTTCAAGCAGGAAGCCGCCGGGTGTCATCATTGTCGGAGAAAGTTATTTTGCGATACAGCTTGCGATCAAAATTCAAAAACATAATATTCCCGTCGCAATGTCCGACGTCCTTGCGAATCAAAGGTACAATATCGAAGATTACGGCATCGAAAAGATTTCCGGCAGTCTGCTTGCAGAGTCTGAACGCATGTTCCAGGATATGACCCGTTTCGACAAATGTCTGCTCCTGACGCGTTCATTCACGTTCAACAACCTGGCCTTCAATGTTCTCAGCGAAGAGTTTGGGGTTAAAAACGTGAATATTGTCGCCCCGCCGAAAGATGCCCACTCTACCATAGAGGATTGGGAACGGAACCATATATTATTCAATGAAGATTTAAACTACAAAGTGCTGAATAAATATATCAGGGAAAATGAAATTGTCGAAATTCCTTCATCCGAACGTAAAAATCTCGATGATGATGATATTGTGCTCTACCACATCAGTAAAGATAAGAAGATTACATTCAATGTACTGACATCAAAAGTGAAAAATTCGAATGGCAGCGTACTTGGAGTATTAAAGGGCGCCGGTAGATATTTGAAATGATTCATCAAGTTAAAATCACCATTCCTGAGCTTTTCCAAACAAAAACAGCCATCCACATATGAAAGTGGATGGCTGTTTTCAACTCCAACATTATATATTACCCAGTTCCTGTTCTCTTTTCAGTTTTTCCGGAGTGACGTCATTCCCCAGCGGGTCTACGACAGTCATTCCTGAAAAGGAATCAAGCACCTGGCCTCTGATCTGCTTCAAATAATTTTCTCTTAACACGCTTTGTTCTTCTTTTTCTGCATCGGTCAAACCGATTGTTTTCTGTATTTTTGCCAACTCGTTGATTCTATCCAATCCTACTATCATCATATATCCTCATTTCATTTAAAATTTAAAAAGCTGTACTTAGGTTCGATAATTGCCGGGAACTTCGGGACCACATACTCACCCAGTTCCTGGATGACTTCTTCCGCTGGACGGCTGTTCTGCTTCAGGGCGATCATCACATGATTCACGCCCGCTTCCTGGTATGCATTCAAATAATCGATTAAAAAGTGGCGTCCTGACCTGAATCCGATCGGCAGCGGCTTCGCTGTTTCACCCGGCCGTTCGGACAGGTCAATCGCAAGCGGCTGCGCGAACGGTTTGAATGTCTTCGTTGCTGCTCTCCACTGATTCACCAGTTTTTTCTGACCCTGCAGATCCTGCGGGTAGAATAACCAGCCGTCAGTATTTTCAGCCAGCCATTCCATCTTCTGTCCACTGTATCCCGTCCCAAAAACAGGGATGCCGCCCAACCCCGGCTTCGGTACCACGTCGCCCTCGGTCAAGTTCACACGTTCCGACTGGATTTTCGGAAATTCTTCAGCCCACATCTGCTTCATCACTTCAATGGACTCCCTGAACAACTCACCTTTATCTTCAACGTCTGTTTTAAAAGCAGGAAATTCGATCGGCCGGTCCCCGCTGGCTGCGCCGAATAAAAACCGTTGGCCGGAAAGGCTCTCCAGTGTCGCGGCTGATTTTGCCGTATGAATCGGATGGCGTAAAGTTGTCACAATACTGCCTGTGCCGAGTGCGATCTCTTTAGTATGCGCCGCAACGTAAGTGAGAAACATGAAGGGGTCATACAGACCGCCGACATCTCCGAAGTTCGGATCATAGAGCGGCGCATCCCTCACGAATAATGAGGCGAAGCCATAATCTTCAGCCATTTTCGCCAGCCTGACCTGTTCTTCCAGATTCATCTCTGGAAAACTGCCTGTGTAGGATTCCAGCGGAAACATCAGGCCGAGTGTCATTTTATTTTCTTTGAATGTTCTTTTGAAACCTTTATGATTTTGAAACTGAGTCATATCTTCACCTCTTTCTATGTATGTTAAACAACCATCTTCTCTTCAACCCATTTTTTTAAATCGATTATATTTTCTGTAAAACGTCTCGAGCCGATATCTTCAGACAATGAAGCGATCGTTTCCCGCTTCAATACTTTCTTCCATGAAGTTTCCGCTTCATCCATCAGTTCCTCGAGGACGCAGCATCTGTCATCTTTTTCGAGTTCCAGCATGTCATCCAGTATTCCGCTTGGACTGTAAAGTGACTGCTGACCCTCAATCGCAACATATATATCATACACCCTGATGTCTTCAGGAGCCTTATTCAGCTTGAATCCGCCTTTAACTCCGGGTACGGATTTGATGATATCCGCACTGACCAGCTTTCGCAGCAGCTTTTGAAAATACGTCGGCGAGGCACCCAGCTGTTCACTGATCACTTCACTGTGCAAAACCGCTTTTTCCGGAAGCATATTAAGCAGCAGCACCGCGTACACCGACTGTTCCACACCAGTTTTCATCTGCATCATTCACACCGCTTTTCATAATGTCATTCTAAACTGGATAATCATTGTCCGGTTTAGCTTTCACTATATTAACAGACGAAGTTTAAACAGTCAATACCCGTGCTTGGAAAGGTTTAACAGGCACTCGCCAAACTCACGAGTGCCTGCAAGACAAGAAAACCACAGAAAACACTTCGGTTTCCTGTGGTCGACCATATATTTAATTACTTTGAACTTCTTTTCTCCAGACGAATGCCATAAAAATAGCGAATGCAGATATGCTGCATATGATTGTGACGAGAGCGAGCGGCCATGCGATGTGTTCGCCGCCTAGTCCGACGAGTGGTGAAACAACCGCTCCGCCTATAAATGGAAGGAGTCCCAAAAATGCCGAGGCGCTCCCCGCTGACTTCTTCTGGTTTTTAAGTCCCAGTGAAAATGCGGTTGGTGACACAAATCCGATACTGGAAACGACCATGAACAGAGCGATGATAATCACAGGCAGAGATAAATCCCCGACTACCACAATAATCAGCAGCACACTTCCGGTCAGTGAGAGCAGTACACCGGACAGCATGATCTTCACTTCATCCACCTTAGCCGCAATTCTCCCCGAAATCTGTGCAGCGATGATGATCCCAAGGCCATTCAGTGCAAATATCAGGGAAAATTGCTGTGGTGACACTTCATAAATATTTTGAAGGATGAACGGTGAGCCTGCGATATAAGCAAACATGCCCGACATGATCAGACTTTGTGTAAATGAAATTCCAAGGAACACTTTATCTTTCAGCAGGTCTCCAAATGTTTTCACCACCGCAAAAACTGTTCCTTCAGACCTGCCCTCAGCCGGAAGGGTTTCACTGTACAGAAACATCACTGATAACAGAAGCAGTATGCCGATCATGGCGATGATATAAAATACGACCGGCCATGAACCGAAATTGAGCACAAAGCCGCCGGATATCGGTGCCAGTATCGGTGCCGCACCGCTCACGAGTGCGAGCAGCGCGAATGCTTTGGTCAATTCATTACCCGAATAAATATCCCGTGCTGCAGCGCGTGCGATCACAATCCCCGCTGCACCAGTGAAGCCCTGGATAAAACGGAGCAGAATAAAAATCCCGATAGTCGTCGTGAATGCAAGCGCCAATGATGTGACAGAATAGATGGCCAGACTGAAAATCAAAGGTTTCTTCCTGCCTCTGATATCACTTAACGGACCGAACATCAGCTGACCCGTTGCGAGGCCGATCAGACATGTCGTCAGACTCATCTGTACGAGTGAAGCGGATGTATTGAGATCGTCCGCCACTACTGGAAGCGCCGGCAGATACATATCCATCGATAAGGGACCGATTGCGGTCAATGCACCGAGCAGGATGACAATCCAATATTTATTATGACTTTTATTACTTATAGATGAATTCATGACAGCAGCCTTTTCTTGAAATTATTTATAGACGGAACAATCAAAAGTATACCACTCCCCTATTTTACTTGCTATGGCACAAAAAAGTTCCAATCCTTTGATGGATTAGAACTCTCGTTTCGAAAAACATTCTTTTTAAGTTGAACATTATATATATTCAACCTGCAAATCTTTTAATACCTCATCTACCCATGGACGTTCATATTTCCCATTCTCGACAATATTTTTCATGATACCCACTTCTTTATCAGTAATTTTCCGTGCCTTTTCAGCCAAATCTTTTGCATCGTCAGGGTCTATGATAACTATCCCATCCGCATCTCCTACAATGATATCTCCTGGTTTGACGACTTTGCCACCAAAAGTCACTGTCGTGTTAATTTCACCTGGACCATTTTTGTATGGGCCATCAGGGGTAATGCCTCTAGCGTATACTGGAATATCCATCTGCTCCAGTGCATCAGCATCTCTGATACTCCCGTCAACAATCACACCTGCCAGTTTCCGAGACTTGCAATAACTCAGCATGATTTCTCCTAAAATCGCTCTTTCAGTATAACCGTCTGCATCTATCACGATTACATCCCCCGGTTGAGCCATATCCATAGCTTTATGGAACATCAGATTATCACCTGCCGGTACCTTTACAGTGAAAGCTGTCCCTAAAAGCGGAGCTTTATTCATAGGCCGGATTTCTGGTGCAACAGCTCCGAGCCTCCCCATACAATCATCTATATTAGGAACAGGAAGTCTTTTAAAAAGATCGACTACATCTTTGGACGGCCTATTAAATTCTTTTACTATACGACATCCGATATTTTTCATAATCATTCTCCTATTTGAAAGTGAATTCAGTATTTTTATCAAGTATTTCGCTATTCGCAACAAACCTTTTATCAATCGTATTATTATTCAGAACATCATTAACTAATTCAAACGCCCAGTTCAGTTGTTTGCTTTTTGATCCATCACCGTAAAAAGCACTATGGCTAGTAAGCAGAACATTATCCATTGCTTTTAATGCCGAATGTTCATCCAGAGGTTCGTTTTCAAATACATCCAATCCAGCAAATCTAATCTTTTTCTTCTGTAATGCATCTACTAAAGCTTCTTCATCAATTAGTGGTCCACGCGCAATATTGATAATCATCGCATCAGATTTCATTTTTTCAAATGCATCATAACTGAACATATACTTCGTTTCATCATTCAATGGTGCGTGGATAGATATTACATCTGACTGTTCAAGTAACTCATTGAAATCTACAAATTGCACATCAAAGTCTTTCTGAAGTTTTTCAGGAAAAAATGGATCGCAAGTAATCACTCTTGAATTGAATCCATGTCTAAAAATTTTATATAGTTCCTGAGCAGAACCACCAAATCCATAAAGGCCAATTGTCATTTTCGGTATGGATTTAGGTATGAAATACTGTGCTTTTGGCCATTCGCCTGCCCTGATTTTTCTATCATAGTAAGAAGTATTTCTAGTCAAGCCCAATATAAATGAGGTCGCATGTGCAGCCAGCTCTTCTGTACAAAATCCCGGCATATTCAATATCGCCGTGTTGTTGTTACTTGCAGTATCCAAATCGATGGAGTTAACACCGATTCCAAACCTTTGTACGAGTTTCAGATTCGGTGCAGAATCAAGGACTCTTTGACTGATTGGTGGGTTTCCAGTTCCCAGTATCGCATCGGCATCGGCTACTCCATCAATGATCTCATCTTCTGTATCATAATGTTGTAACTCTAGTTCTATTCCAACTTTTTTAAATTTATCTTTCAGCATTGTCAATTCATCATATGTGACACTGCCATAGTTTTTGTCTACAACAACTGCTTTCTTCATAACATTAACTCCTTTTCTGTATTATAGTGGCCAAAATATTGGTATTAAAATCATGGACCCGACTAAAACAACTACTGAAAGTCCTATACCAGGTATGAAAAATTCTTTGAATCCCAGGTTCCCCGGCTGTATCACCAATGTATTGGTGCCAGAACCTACAGGAGTTAAGAATGGTGCAGAGGCGGCCACACAAATTGCTACCCCGATAGCCACAGGATTAATATCCAGCGTTACTGCAATTGGAATGAATAACGGTGTTAACAGTACAACTGTAGAAGTATTCATCATCATATTGGTGAGCAACATGGTCAATACAAGAATAATAAATAAAAACAACAGTTTATTAGGGCTGTCTCCTAGTACATATACCATACTGTTTGCAATTACATCTCCCGCTCCACTGACACTCATTGCTGTAGATACTGCAATCATACCACCCACGATGAACAGTGTAGGCCAGTCAATTGCTTTTACAGCTTCTTTCTGGTTAAGACAACCTGTCAATACCAATAAAGCTGCGCCAATTGCGGCTACAAAGAACATCGGAAAACTTTCGTGATTAATCGCCATTGCAATCAGGACTCCAAACAATATAATTAATGTTATAACTGCTTTGAAAGGACTGAACGTTCTTGTCTCATCTTCCGATTGTGTATAAGATTTTAAAAACTCGGAATCAGAAGAATCTCCAGCTACAAGCATCTTCTTACCTATAGTTAAAAAGTACAGCAAGAATAATATGACGAGCGGCACCCCTATTTTCCCAAGTTCAAAAAAGGATAAGAACTCGATACCTTGCTCTTCAATCAGGCCGGCAGTTGCCATGTTACTTGCAGCACCTGCCAAGGTTAAGTTGCCACCTATACTTGCTGCAAAAGATAATGGAATCAACTGTCTGGAAACTGAAACTTTCGCATTCATGCTCATTCCAATTACAATTGGAAGCATCATTGCAACGACTCCAAGCCCACTGGCAATTGAAGATAATAGTACTGCTACCAAAACAACAGCCACCATAATGCCCGTTTCAGAATCTCCTGTGAATTTGGTCAGCCAGGAACTTAGCTTTCCAGCAATCCCTGTATGAAATAACGCTGAACCAATAATCATCATCGAACCCAAAAGAACGATTGTCGAGCTTCCCATTGCCTGAAAAACAACTTCCTGTTCTATTATTCCTATGACACCCAGTAAAATAGCTCCTGACATTGCTGTCACAGCCAAAGGTATCTTTTCTGTAACAAAGAAAAAGACCATTACTGCCAATACTAATAAAGTTATTATCGCTTCTGTTTCCACTTAACCACCCCTATAGCTTTAAAGTAATACTTTCTATCTTTATAGCAACAGCTCAGACAATTTCAATATGAAATTAAAGATATAATTTTAAAAACCGCTTACATTTCTAAATAATCTGAGTTGTTTGCTTATGAATACATTCTATATCTAATATCAATTGAATGATAATATGTATTATTCTATAATTGGTATAACCTTTTGGCTATATAGGAGGCATATAACATGCTCTTTAAAAATTACGATTATTTTATTGCAATAGTGGAAGAAGGCGGAATATCCAAAGCAGCTAAAAAATTGTATATTTCGCAACCTTCATTGAGTAAGTACTTATTGAGACTCGAGGATAATCTCAATGTCACTCTTTTTGACCGTACAAAAACACCGCTCGTACTGACGTATACAGGAGAGCGGTATTACAGATATATTAAGGAAGTAATCGCTTTGGATAAAAAGCTTCAAATTGAGTTTTCCGAGATTAATGAAACAGAAAGAGGGGTTGTCAATCTTGGACTAGCTCTATGGAGAGGCTCGGTTCTATTGCCGGAAATCCTGCCGAAATTTGTGAATGATCATCCTTATATTGAAATTAAGTTGACTGAGGGTATTTCCAGTTTTTTAACTGGTGAAATCATCAATGAAAAATTGGATTTTGCAATCATGAATCTGCCTATGGATATGGATATTAAAAATCTTTCATTTGATACTTTAGCCGAAGAAGAAATTTTACTTGTGGGAAATGAAGAGAGTCCTTTTGTGCAGAAAGCCCTGCAGCAAAATGATGTTAAAGGATATCATCCTTACCTGGATATTAAGACCATTCATGATGAATTGTTCATCCTTACCAAACATGGACAAAATTTAACCCGTTCAATCCATCACCACTTCAGTAAACATCATATTGAACCTAAAAATATAATTGAAACGGAAAATTTGACCACAGCGATAAACCTCGTGTCAGAAGGTTTAGGATTTACTTTTGTACCCGAGAGAGGTATTATCGGCAAGCATTTACCGGATAATATCGTCCCCTTTACCCTTAATGATCCAGGCTTGATCTGGCCTTTGGCAGTGGTTTATAAGAAGGATACTTATTTATCAAAAATATCAAGTTTATTAATAAACCACTTAAAAGATCATTTCAATGAAGACATTGATGAATGATTAACTTAACGCTCTCCAGGCTAAAGTATACTAACTAAAAATAAAGGAATGATAAATGATGAAAAGTCCTAAAGAAACAGAAATAATCCAGTTGAATATAGAAGACGATGGCAGAATACCCAACCATTGGAAGTTACCGCTTCTTATATATAAAAACGTGTTGGACGAGGAGGATGATGCCGTTAAAATCCTGAACGGCAACAACTGGGCCGGCGAATGGCTCGGTTCAGTGTTTCCATACCACCATTACCACAGCAACACCCATGAAGTCCTTGTGGCTCATAGCGGTACCGCAACTCTGCAGCTCGGCGGTGAACTTGGAGAAACGGTTGATGTAGAAAAAGGGGATGCAATAATCCTCCCGGCAGGTTACGGACATAAGATGATTGAATCAAGCAACGATTATCAGAACTACGGTGCCTACCCGAACGGAATGAGCCATGATATGTGTTACGGAAAAGAAGAGGAACGACCGGAGATGTTGGAAAACATAAAACATGTGCCCATGCCTGAAGCAGATCCCATTTTCGGTGAAGAAGGTCCGCTGTTCAACTACTGGGAAGATTGATTTATTAAACAAGCCTGTACTTGAATTTTCAGGTACAGGCTTGTCAGTATTCTAGTAAAAATCCGGCTTATCCAAATGTTCCGACCCCGGTTCATACACACCCGGGCTTTCCCGGCTGTATTTCGCCGAATTTCCTATGATATCCATGACCATTCTTGCTACGGCTTCGCGTGTAATCCGGGCACCGACGAAGGGGTCGCCTTTATCAGTCGTACTGTACGATTCATTTTCAGGATCATTATATAACCACGTCAATCTCAGTAAAGTATAATCGAGACTGGAATTCTCTACAGACTGTGCTTTTTCTTTATGCACCTGCATCACCGGAAGGCTGCCAATGATGCTCTCATTCCAGCGTCCGAACCTTCCTGCCACATCATCATATATATCCAGGACCGATGCAGCAACCAACCTCTCCACCCTGCTATGCTCCATCACGTCAATGATATTTTCAGTGCCGGAGTCGTCCGCCATCTCATTCAAATAAACAACATCCGCCCCGTCGATTGCCTGCTTCAATTTTTCAGTATCATTAAAATCGCCGTTAATAATTCTCTCTCTGCCGGAATCCACTGCTGCCAGCCTCTGATTTCCATTTCTCGCAAACAACACGATTTCGTGGTCCGTTTCATCTCTCAGTCTTTCAGTCAATATTCTGCTGATCTGCCCGGCTGCACCGAGAATCGCTATTTTCAATATACAAACCTCCAAACAACTTTATACTTTAAATGCTACAAGTTCCAAAGCTTGATAAACAGCGATTTGCCTATAATAAGCATACCGGTTTTATTTTCAAATCCTTCTTTTTTAATACTATTAAAAAGTATTTACAATTATCTGAATATTAGATATGATTATTTTCATAACATCACAGAGGGGGAATTTTATGAACGCAATAGTAGTAGCAGTCATTGGTATCGCAGTGTTCGCGCTCGGCTACCGTTATTATTCAAAATTTGTAGCAGAGCGGATATTCAGGCTGGATCCAAATTATGTGACACCGGCCCATAAGTATAATGATGGTGTCGATTTCGTCCCGACAAATAAATTCGTACTTTGGGGACACCACTTTTCTTCAGTAGCAGGTGCAGCACCTATTTTAGGGCCGGCCATCGCAGTATACTGGGGCTGGGGACCTGCATTTTTATGGGTCATCCTGGGAACGGTGCTTGCTGCAGGGGTACATGACTTCGGTACGCTGGCATTATCCGTCCGCAACAAAGGACAGTCCATCGGTACCATCGCCGAAAAATTTATCGGCAAGCGCGGAAAGATTCTATTCTTATTTATAATACTTACTTTACTATTAATGGTTAACGCAGTTTTTGCATGGGTGATCGCCAACTTATTCATCTCTTACCCTGCAAGTGTCATTCCGGTATTCATCCAGATTCCTCTTGCGATATGGATCGGGTATGCAGCATATAAACGTAACATGAAAATGCTCATTCCTTCATTGATAGCGCTCGCCATCATGTACGGTGCAGCAGTGGTTGCAGCAGAAGTGCCGTTCCTGCAGATTGATCTTGTGCAGTACATGGGCGGAGAAAATGGTGCCGGCATATTCGGTCTGGGTGCGGTGTCCAGTGCTTTCTTCATCTGGATCATGATACTTCTGATCTATGTATACTTTGCATCAACTCTGCCGGTTTGGAAACTGCTTCAGCCGAGGGACTTTATCAATTCCCACCAGCTGTCAGTCGGACTGCTTATCCTATATGCGGGTCTGTTATTTACAAATCCTGAGATTACGGCACCCATCACAAACCCTGATGCAGAGGTGTCATGGCTGCCGCTGTTATTCATCACCATCGCATGTGGTGCGATTTCCGGTTTCCACGGACTTGTATCATCCGGTACATCTTCCAAGCAGCTGGATAAGGAAACGGATGCCCGCTTCGTCGGTTACTTCGGTGCCGTCGGTGAAGGAATTCTTGCTTTGATTTCCATCCTTGCCGTTGTCACATTGTTCAACAGTACGGCTGATTTCACAGCAGCTTACGGCAGCTTTGCCGATGCAAGTGCCGGCGGCCTGAACAACTTCGTTGAAGGTGCAGCACTGCTTGCAGGCGGTCTCGGTATTGCACCGCATATCGCAACGACGATCGTTGCGATCATCGTGGTCAGCTTTGCTGCCACTTCACTTGATACATCAGTCCGCCTGATGCGTTACATCGTTTCTGAAATCGGTGTTGAATACAACGTCAATGCTTTAACTAATAAGCACGTTGCGACAACGATCACAATCGGTGCTTCAGCAGCACTTGTACTGCTTCCTGAAGGCCCGAACGGTTTCGGTTCAGGAGGATACCTGATCTGGCCGCTGTTTGGTACATCCAACCAGCTGCTTGCCGGTATCAGTTTATTATTAATATCCATCTGGCTGAAACGTAGAGGCATCAACTATGCCGTCACGCTGATTCCCATGATATTCTTGATGTTCATGACATTGTATGCGATGTTCACCCAGGTATTCCTAGAATGGGCGTGGTACGCAGAGGATTCAAACATGCTGCTGTTCGTACTGGGTGCAATCATATTCGCAATCGCGGTCTGGATCATCATTACGTCAGTCCAGGCACTCAGCGGTAAATTTGATGATGAACTTAAAAAACATAAAGACTAGTAATATACAGGGTGGTGATATATATGTTGGAAAGTGTGAAGAAACTGATCCGGTATTATGAGGAAGTGCTGGAAATGCCGCACAGGACGGAAGTGGCGAGGGAGCTCAGGGACGAGGATGATCTATTCCTGCTCCTCCTCTACTCCGAAATGATCGGCATACCGAACCCGGTCTACTATTATACGCTTGAATTATATCCGCATATCATCGAAGATTTCCATGACTGGCACCTCAGAATGGGCATGGAAAAGTCACCACTCACAGGCATACGCTGCTGTTAACATAATAAAAGGAGCATATTCACATGGCAGATCACTTGAATAAAATACTCTTCATCGGCGGCAAGGGCGGCGTCGGCAAATCGACTTCCGCCGCTGCCGTAGCCTGGAAGCTCGCCAAAGAGAATAAAAAGACGCTTCTTATTTCCACCGACCCTGCACACAATCTGGGAGATATATTTTCACAGAAAATCGGCGGGGAAACACAGAAAATAACAGACGACCTGTATGCTTTGGAGATTGATCCCGAAACAGAAACGACAAAGTACATCAACTCTGTAAAAGAAAATATCAAAGGCACGGTCCAGTCCAGCATGATTGATGAAGTGAACCGTCAGCTGGACACTGCCAAAGCTTCACCCGGTGCGGATGAATCCGCACTTTTCGATAAGCTGATTTCCATCATCATCGAAGAGGAGAAAGTCTATGACCATCTCGTCTTCGACACAGCCCCGACCGGGCACACCATCAGACTGCTGACACTGCCTGAATTGATGGGTGTGTGGATTGAAGGACTGCTGAAAAAACGCAGAAAGACAAATGAGAACTATACACAGCTGTTGAATGACGGCGAACCGATTGAAGACCCGATCTATGATGTGCTGCTCGAACGGCAGAACCGATTCAAAAAGGCACGTGAAATATTGCTTGAATCTGATAAGACAGGCTTCGTCTTCGTACTGAACCCGGAAAGACTCCCGATTCTTGAAACGAAGAAAGCAATCGACCTGCTTGATCAGTATCATCTTCACGTGAAAACCATTTTTGTCAATAAAGTCTTGCCCGAAGAAGCCGACGGCGCCTTCCTTGAAAAACGCCGCCAGCATGAGAAACAGTATTTGAAAGATATAAAAGATACATTCCCGACACAGCGGAAGATCTATATTCCGTTACTGCCTCATGATATTACGACTTTGGATGAGCTGGATGCGTTCAGTGAATATTATCAACTATAGAGACATTAAAAACAGCGGCCGCTCTTTTTATTAAAGGGATCCGCTGTTTTTTATTCCAACGATTCCAATATTTCTTTGATCTGTCTTCTCGCTTTCGCACCTTCTAAAATCGGATACTGCGGGAAGACGTGGTTCATCATCGGATATTCGTAATATTCATTTTCTACACCTGCAGCATCAAGCATGCCGGCAAACTTCCGTGCATCCGGCAGACAGATTTCCCGCTCGCCGACGAACATGTAGAATTTAGGCAGTCCCGTCAATTCGCCGTGAATCGGCGACACTTTATAATAATCGAGATCTGAATTACCGGCCCATATACGGCCGATGATTTTTAAATTATCGGGCTTAAGCATCGGGTCCACCTTCGCATATTTCTCCATTTCCGGATGGCTCAGGCTGACATCCAGCCACGGTGAAATGACGACAAGACCTTTCGGCTGAGGCAGTTCGGTCGTCGCTAGCCACTGGGAAAAGCCTATCGCAAGCCCGCCGCCTGCGGAGTCTCCGACAATGACCATCTCTTCCGCGCTCTCTTCCATCAAGTTCTTGTATAACTGCTCCACCGCCTCATACGCCTTCTCATAGGAGAACTCGGGTGTCTTCGGATAGATCGGCACAATGAATTCCTGGCCGGTATCCTGTACCATCTTATCTATGAACAGCCAATGGAACGGTGACGGCTGATGGATATAACCGCCGCCGTGCAGATAAAGGACACGTCTCCTGCTCTCTTTATCTCTTGGAATGATTCTGTATACTTTCATCCTCGCATCATAATAGTATTCAACTTTCGACCGCATGAGGTTTTCACGGATCTTATGCTCTTTTCTGTTTTCCTTGAAGTTTCTTGCGAGCATCTTCGAGTCCACCTCTTCCAAGTCAAAGTTGACGACTCTGATCAGATCTTCTGCAATCTTGCTGCCCACACTCCGCTTATCCACAAATATTGCACGGCCGGCATAGACAAGTGCGCCTGCACCTGCGAGAAAGAGAGAAGTTTTAATTACGTGTTTCATTCCATCATTCCTTTCAATTCCTATGTTCCATATGAGAATGCTGAGACATGATATATCCGCTCTATAAATGGAATCTTCTGCCGAGCTGTGTCATGAATGTCTGGTTGGCAAACACCAGAAGTAATGCAAATATCGTGACCGCGAATGACCCGGCGGTAATACTCGGCCAGAGCACTTTCGCGAGTCCCGTAATATAAAAAATCAGAGGGACAAACCCCATCGCCAGCATCATCAGTAAAAAGCTGAAATAGCCGGTCCAGTTCAGACGCACCCTGAGGATGCTGATGGACATAAGCAGTATCCCTGCAATGATCAGAAACGGTACAACATAATCCACCGACCACTGGAGATTGCCGGACATGAAATCGATGACCAGCAGCAGTATGGTCAGACTGATGACCTGCGCCGTAATCTTACCTCCGATGTGTGATGCTGACAATATCGTATGGCTCAATGATACAAGTATATAAAATACCGCAACGGCCACATAAAATACCCACAGAAACTGCGGGATGACAATCAGGTTTATCGCAAAGCATATCAATACTGCGAGTGAACCGAGCAGTATTGCGAGCCGTGAAATCCTTGTCCGTATCTTCTGTTCCTTAACATCATATTCCGGATACCCCACCGTCATTTCAGAATCTTCCTTCTTCGTCAACTCCGTACGGCATAACGGGCATATGTCCTGAGCCGTCGAAATATCACAATTCGGACATTGATTCATTCATCCTCACCCCATTCATTAGAGTAGACCATAACATCCAGTCCGGTGATTTTTCTCAGTCTCTTGAAAAATTCCTGAATGATTTCCCGTTCTTCAATCGACCGGGCAAAAGTGATGGTCAGCTTGTCATTCACAGTGCCGAGACCGCAGTTGATCGGGCTTTTTCTCGTCGGATACAAGATGACTTCCATTCTGTCTACATGCGGCTTCATCGAGTCCGGCAGTTTGGTGTTGCCGAGGTTTGACAGTGTCATCGTTTTCGCACGTTCACCAATCTGGTTAAAGCCGAATTTCATCAACGGGTATTTAATAAAGACCGGCACACCTCTGATCCACAGACTTTTCTGAAGCGAGACAAAGCGGTTGATGCCCGTCTGCAACGTATCTTTATCCGTCTTTTTAATCAGCTGACCCGTGACATCTTGAATGATATCCTCCAAATGCATATAACCGTCCATCTGCACGCCGATGTTCGCAACCGAGAAGAAATTTCTTAGTGTCGTCGATGGGAACTGTTTCCTCAGACTGATCGGTAATGCGATGGAAACCTGACCGTCGGTCAAATCCTTCGCCATTTTTTCATCATGGACAACCTCAATCATCAGGCTGGTCAACAGTCCTGTCACAGTGGTTCCCCGCTTTTTGGAGAAAGCATTGAGTTTGCCGGCATCAATCACCCCGTGGATGACATTGATCCCCGGCGGGTCGAATGCTGTGCCTTGAATCTGATAGGCTTTCCCCGGCCGCTTACCGGGACGCTTCATCGCGTGTGATGTCGCGTGTTTTTCAAAGCTGTCTTCCATTTCTTCAGGCATCGGCGTTTCATCCGGATCCAGCACCAGCCCTTCCATATCGACTGCTTCACCCTTCTCTTTCAAATACTGGTAGATCAATGTTTTCAGGAATTCCACCGCACCGCCGCCGTCTGTCAGTGAATGGAATATTTCAACCGATATCCTCTTTTCAAAATAAAGGACCCGTATCAGATAGGCATTGTTCTCCTTTCTGTCAATCGGCGTACACGGATGTTCAGTCTCTTTTTTGACGACAAGCTGTTCGTCATTATGTTCCATGAAATCCCAGAAAAGCCCTTTACGCACCCGGACCGTCAGTGTGGGAAAACGCACCGCTGTGATATTCAACGCTTCCTGTAAATATTCAGGTTCTATCTTCTCATTCAGTATCATGGACACCCTGAACACCGAGGAGTTTGTCCCATCGGAAACCGCATGAAATATCTTTCCCGTATTATCGATTCTATACCACTGATCCATCCATACACCTCCTTCTCGACACCGTCCTGTTTATACTCTTCCATTCAATTTTACCATGACTCAAACCATTTAAAATATATATATGAAACAAGTTCTGTCAAAAGAAAAACGGCCACCATTCACCCGGAGGTGTGATGACCGTTGACATGACCTTTATTTTATCAATCTGGACTTTGATCTGCGCTTTTTCGTATAGCCGTTTCTGCCCAGAGTACCCAGCTGATAATTGTAGCTGGCATTGAAATCGTCGATGCTCAAATTGTTTTCTTTAAGAATATTATATGTGATGTGCCCAGCCATCCTCGCATCTGCCAGCGCGTTATGATGGTTGTCCGTCTTCACATTGAAATACTCCGCCATCTGGACGAGCTTATGCGATGGTAATTGGTAAATGGATTTTGAAAGCCTGTAGGAACATATATAATTCAAAGGCGGTATTTCCAGTCTGTACTTATTATATGCATCCTGGATGCCGTACATATCAAACTGGGAGAAATGCGCCACCATTATATCATTATCGATAAACGACTCCAGCTCACTTCGTAATTCCGGGAATGTCGGCTGACCGACAACATCCGCTTCAGTGATGCCGTGAATATCTATATTCATATAAGAGAAATAATCCACTTCAGGGTTCATCAGCGAATAAAATTCATCGATGATTCTGCCCTCTTCAAACTTGACCATTCCGATGGAACAGATTGAACTTCTTTCATTATTGGCCGTTTCTATATCGAGCGCCACGTATTTCATCATTCTGCCTCCTATCATAATTTCTTATTATAACTGCCCGGCGCCGATTACACAAAATACAGGATTACAATCATTGCATAACCCGCGAACCACATGCACAGACTGTACAACACATTATGCTTCGGCATGGTGAATATGCTCTTATTTGCAAGGCTCGACATCAGCAGGTTAATGCCGGTGAACGGCGTCATATTGACAGTAACCGTCCAGTTTAAAAGCAGCCCGATGGCGATATAATAATGCTCACTGACATCCATGTCCATACTGAGCACGGCGAGTGAAGCGACTGTAATCGTAATGATTGGATGCACACTGAAAAATGATAACCCGATAGTGAGGACCGCGAATATCGGAATGAGCAGCAGCACATGACTCACCCCTGCCGCTTCAAGCATGCTGATCAGAAACGTATCAAATCCGATGACTAAGAGCGATGTCCCGAATACGCCGGCACTGATGAAGACCAGCAACTCGTTACCCATCTTCGGAATCCGTTCCTGCGTATAGCTTTTCAAGCCTTTTTGCACTTTAGGAAATCCACCGATAACTGATGTCCAAATGACAAACAGAACAAGTGCAACAATCGGAATGATGTTGACGATCGCAAATCCGCTGAATATATCAAGCGCGATGATCAAAGCCGTCATCGACAGCATGATTGCTCCGAGCTCCATAATCCGCTTCTTATTGTAGGCCTCTGGCGGTGATTTTTCAATTTCCTTATATTTTTTAGTAGAAGATAAAAACCATTCGCCGATGATACTGACTGCCGACAATGTGAGTCCGAATGCCGCGATGGCCACCCACTGCACTTCAAAATATGACAAAATGACCGCAATGGAAATGAAGTACGGCGACCAGGTGAAAAGGAGTGCTATGCCGCGGTTCAGTGCCGCCATACGCATCACTTTATGGTCTTTGAACTGTTCCGTGTCAGTCAGATAGTACAATATTGGCAGCGTTCCGACGTTCAGTACGGAACCAATTGAAAACATCCCGAATTTCAACGCATTGTACGACTGCTTCGTATTTTTAAAAGACGACTTCAAAAGTGCACTGATATCATTCAGGTACCTCGGTGAAGTGATCGGTATCGCAAGAAGCGGCACGAAGATGAAAATCATCAGAACTGCAGTGTTCATGAGCAGCCCTTCAATGACATCATCCATCGTCCCGCCGATAGAATAGAAAATTACCGCAGTCACATTCAATATGATGACAACGATCAAAGGCACCCTGCTCAAGTAAGGCAGATAACTGATGAGTGCCAGTGCGGTGAATACGGCAATGGCGATTTCGATGCCGGGGATGTCCACGAACAAAGACGTCAAGAACATGATCCCCATGCCGAGGACGAAAAACGGTCTGAAGAATTTTATTTTCATATGTAACTTCCTTACAAATGTTTTAACTTCATGATAGCGTATTTGATTCGATCAGGACAGTAAACGGTTTGAATATTTTATATAGTGAAACTTCTCTGTCAAAGACCACTGATTTATCCTATAATTAATGAATATATTGATGGATATATTCCCCCACACATTTATCGTGAAAGCAGGTTTTACATTGAATATCCTATACAATCAGACTTTACTCAGGAACTTCTATTACATATATGCCACATTGTTCATTCTTTTTCTCATTTATTTTTTCAGCGGTATCGGAATCCTTGGAGGATTCGTGAATTATCTGGCGATAGGGGTGCTCATCATATCCTGGGTTTTCAGTTCCAGACTGTTCAAGATGATTGGCGGTCTCTTCGTTGCCGCCGGAGGTATATTTACACTCACATCGGGCGGAGGCATTGAGACAATCATCAGCAATTCGACAAGCAATCTGCCCCTTCTGATGTTTTTCAGTCTACTGCCATGGATTGGTACGGTCGTTAAAGTCGGCGGACTCGATGAAAGCATCACGGACATGATTCAGGACCGGAAGAACAGGGTCGATAAAATATACGGCAGCAGCGTCTTCACGACCTACTTCCTTGGAATCTTTCTAAATATATCGGCCATCTACATCATCCAGCGGATGTTGAACGATTTGTTCAAAAGAGCACCTGTCACTTTAAAGAATGAATTCATCATCAAATCCACGCTCAGGGCGTTTGCACTTGCGGTCATTTGGAGCCCGCTCGAAGTCATCGTCGGACTGACTGTAGACTCGACAAGTGTTTCGTATTTCACACTGCTTCCTTGGCTGCTTCTGACTTCAATCATTGTTGGACTGATAGAAGTGTTTATGACAAGACGTGAATTCAACGGCATTACAGTTGATGCAGAATTCGATGAAATAAACAGCTCGGCGCTTCGGAAATCCATCATCAAGATGTTAATATTGCTGGTCAGTTTCCTTTCAGTCGTGATGTTCTTCAATATGAATTCAGAACTTGATTTCGTTTTGACAGTCGCATTGATCATTGTTCCGTTTTCTTTCGTCGCGGCATTCGTCATGAAACGTTTTCCGATCTTCCTCAAAACAGGATGGAGTACGTGGCAGAATCATAATAACCACATGCAGAACTTTTCAGTGCTGTTCCTGTCACTCGGTATTTTCTCCGGCGGATTCAACAGCAGTGCCGCTCCGGACGTGATGCAGCAGGTGTTCGACTATGTCGATTCATTCCTTATACTGATACTGCTCTTGATCATGGCCGTCATCTACGGCCTCGCCATGATCGGCGTCCATCCGGTGGCATCACTTGCCATATTGGCAGAGGTTCTGACACCTGTCATTACTCCCGCAAATGCCCTCGCCATCGGAATCGTGATGGTCGTCTGCGGCATGGGGATATCCGCAGCCGCACCATACGGAGTCAATGCGACCATGACCGCCCAGAGTATGGGCATCAATCCTTACAAAATCACTAAAATGAACATGGGCTTTTCGCTCAGGATGGGCCTGACCGGCATCCTGATCGCAATGATTGCACTGATGATATGAAATAGCTACTGAATTACAATCAATCAATTTGAAATGAGATTTTCTATAAAATTGATACATGTTCAAATAACTAAAGACAGGATATCCAAATTCATGGATATCCTGTCTTTTAAACTACTGTATTCTTTTTTGACTCTAATTCACTCTTTTATTCCGGTTGACCAGGTGAATCTGAATATTCATCTGAGGCACCATTTCCTGACTCTTGTATTTCAGGTGCATCTGTTTGATATAAATCCACAGTTGACTCTCCATCACGCTGTTCAATCAAACTCGTTTCTTTTCCTGGTTCTTCTTCTAAGACATCTAATTGATCACGATATAAATAATCAATTTCTTTTAATTCATCCATATGTTCAGGGTTATAGAAACGCAACAGATCTTTCATTTGAATTTCGTCAGAATGATTTAATTCTTCCCTTGCTTCGTCTCTATACTCGAAAAGTTCTTCCAATTCTTCTTCAGAAAGCTTATCGTTCAGTAATTCCCCTGATTCTGTATCATAGACTTCCGATTCAAAGAAAGTATATTCAGGTGTCACTACACGGCCGTTTCTTAGCGGTACGGTATTATCATGTTCTTCTGATAATATATCCTGTCCCATAAATAGATAGCCATCTGTTTTCATGCCCAGTAAATGCATTAAAGTCGGCAGCATGTCCACCTGTCCGCTGTATGTGTCGAATACTTCACCATTATCAACGCCTGGAACGTGCACGATAAATGGAACTCTTTGCATTTGAGTATCATTATAGCTGTTCCATTCCTCACGCTCTTCACCGACTAAAGGTGCGAGACTGGGATTTCTCATATCAGAGATACCGTAATGGTCACCGTACATGACTATGATTGAATCTTCATATAAACCGCTGGACTTCAAGTAATTGAAAAACTCTTCCAGCGCCTGATCAGCATAATGCGCTGTCACGAAATAATTATTAATTGTATCATCGTCTGTCTGTGCAGCTGGAAATTCCGTATTTTGCTCATCTAAAGGATAAGGAAAATGATGGGAAACAGTAAGGAACTTGGAATAGAATGGCTGAGGCAGCTGTTCTAGATACTCTGCCGAATCATGGAAAAACAATTTATCCTTCAAGCCATATTCCATTGACCTGTCCCCGGATACATCATAAAACTCAGAATCAAAGAAGTAGTCATAGCCAAAGCTTTGATAAGTATCCGTCCGGTTCCAAAATGAGCCGACATTTCCGTGAAAAGCAGCTGAGGTATAATCCCCTTGCTGCTCCAAAATATTTGGCGCAGAATGAAATGTATTCGTGGAACCCAATGTTTGGAAAACACTGCCCTGAGGCAGACCATATAATGACAGCTCGCCTAACACTTCAGCGTCGGATGATTTACCCTGACCTGTCTGATGGAAAAAGTTTTCGAAACTGTATGAGGCCTCATCATCATATATACTTGAAAGGAACGGCATGACTTCATGAGATTGTCCATTTTCATCTTCCAATTCATAATCAATGACAAATTGCTGCACACTTTCCAGTCCAATCATGATGACGTTGCGATCTTCCGCCACCCCGAAGTATTCAGGATTTGGCTCCGCATGATTTTCAGATGAAAAGTTGAACACCTTCGATAAATCAGACTCGTCAGCACTTACGCGCAATTGACTGCTTTGTGTTGTTTTGAAAGCATCATAACCTGAATAGAAATTCAAACCTAAATATTTAACAATATAATTCCTGTCAAAAGTCCGGGTCAATAATTCCGGACGGTCAATTTCTGCCAATATCAGGTTTCCTGCCAGAAGCAGGACACCGACAAATGTGACTGAGACTTTTGTCCACCGTTTATATTCTTTTTTACCTCCACTGAGGGGTGCTTCCTTTTTATAGAAGAACAAATAGCCGAACAGCATAATATCGACCCAGTATAACAGGTCCCAAAATCTCATCATTTCAAACGTTGAACTAAATAACGCTGAAGACACATTATTGGAATTCAATAAAATATTAGATGTCAGAAAATCAGCGAACTCCCTGTAATATAGTATGTTCGCATATAACAATACAGTCATTAACAGTAATAATGTAAACATCATCCATTTTCTTAATGCAGGACTTTTAAAAAACAGTGCAATGGACAGCAGTATGACACCCGTCGCAATCGGGTTGATCAGCAATATAAGGTGTTGATATATGCTTGAAACACCTAAACTGAATTCAATCCAGTACGCTGTGTATGTTTTCAGCCAGAATAAAAATAGAAATAAGATGAAATATCCATACCGTTTATTCAATAATTCTTTTATTTTTGACATAACTTCACTTCCTGATTCTCTATTTTTCTGTTATTTTCAAATAATTGATAAAGAATCTATCCAAATTATTCTTAATAAATTAAAATAGAGTAAAATATAATAAAACCCTCGAACACTGGCGTTGAGGGTTTTGTGACGGACGGCAAGGAAAATTAAAACACTTAACTATCAGTGGTTACAAGAACGTATTGTCAATATAGAAACCGTCGTTCCCTCACGTCATTGAGGTGTTACCCCTTTACGGATCCTATATTGACAACTTCAATTTTTTCACTTACAGCCTCAGATTTTTACAATTACTTAACGAACTTTATCAATGCTTAACATTATAACCTATTATATATACATAGAGCAAGAAATTACACAAATCTTAACAAAAATATTTATAGATAATTGATAAATCCCCTGTAACCATTTAAAAAATGTACAGGGGATTTCTAACAACATATTATATTTTACAGATTGACTCACTCATCCATTTCCGGTCTGACGACTGGAATTAATCTATCTTCAAAGAATTGAATTGCTTCCCGGCTCATTTTGCTGTCTGTGATTATTGTATCCACTAACTTCACACTTCCGATACACGAAAAAGACTTCAAGCCAAATTTGCTGTAATCTACCATAATATATGACTGAGTCGCACTCTGAATCATTTTTGATTTCACCACTGCCTGCTGCTCATCTGATTCACTCATTCCAAAAGTTGGATGGAGGGCTTTGCATGAGATAAATGCCTTATTTACATGATATGAAGCTATCGTTTCCTCAGTCTTGTAACCAACAAAGGAAAGTGATTTTCTTAATAACTCCCCACCTGTAGAAATGACTTTAATATTGGTTTTTGAAGTGAGTTCCAAAGTAACTTTTATAGAGTTGGTCACCACAGTCAAAGAAACATCAGGGAGTGCTTTTGCCATATACCATGCGGTTGTACTTGCATCCAGAAAGATTTTGTCACCTTCTGAAATGAATTTAACCGCTTCATCAGCTATCGCTTTTTTCTCTTCCATATTGATGATTTCTCGTTCAAAATAAGGTATTTCAGTTGTGTCTGATTTAGAAATGCTTAATGCGCCGCCGTGGCTTCTTTTCAGTTCATCGTCACGCTCGAGCTTTTCTAAATCTCTCCTGATGGTTTCTTCTGTAACTGAAAACATTTTACTCAGTTCAGTCACTCTTATACTTTTCTTGTCATTGACTATATCGATTATTTTCTTTCGCCTTTCAGCTACGAGCATAATAGACATCCTTTTCAAGTTATGTAATTGATGTAATTGTATAACAAAACCCGCATTCTTGCGAACGCGGGTTTTATCATTACCTTGTAAAGGCTGCTGCCACTCCACCATCAACGGTTACCATGCAACCGGTCGTTTTAGCAGATTTTTCCGATGCCAGGAATCGTATGGTTTCTGCAATATCGCTTGGCAGAACATTTTCCTTCAATATCGTTCTCTGTCTGTAGTGGTCTTCCAGCTCGTCTGCACCGATACCATATGATGATGCTCTTTCATTTTTCCATTTGGAATCCCAGATCTTAGAACCTTTTATCACTGCATCCGGAAGCACAGAGTTCACTCTGATGCCGAATTCTCCACCTTCTACTGCGATTGTTCTTGCAAGATGTACTTCTGCTGCTTTCGCAGTACTGTAGGCAGCATTGTTTTTTCCTGCATAAATCGAATTTTTTGACCCTACAAATACCATAGATCCACCTAAATTCTGATTTTTCATGTGCGAGAATATTTCTCTTGCAACTAAAAAGTACCCTGTCAGCAATACATCGATGTTCAGATTCCATTTTTTCATCGTCGTTTCTTCCAATGGGCTGGAACTTGCAAGTCCCGCGTTGTTAACAAGTACGTCTATACCACCATACTGAAGAATGGAGCTTTCTATCGCCTGAATGACTTCCTGCTCTTTTGTCACGTCCATTTTCACAGCATATGCTCTGTTTTCACCATACATTTCATTGAAGCCTTCAACGACATCTTCGGCACCTTCCAAGTTGATATCAGCAACAATCACATGACCCCCTTCTTCAAGGAATGCTTTACATGATTCGCCCCCGATACCTCCGGCGCCGCCTGTAACGAACGCCACTTTTCTCGAGAATTCAGCTTCAGCAGGTGCAAGACTTAATTTATATAGCTCAAGCGGCCAATACTCTATCGCAAAAGATTCACTTTCATTAAGTGATACAAATTGCCCCAGTGCATAAGTGCCTTTCATCACAGAAATCGCACGCTGATAAAGTCCATCACTTACTTTTGATGCACTCCAGCTCTTGCCGGTGTTTATCATGCCGATACCAGGAATAAGAATCACTCTAGGTAAAACTTCCATTATTTCATCTTCTTCACTGCTGTTTCTCTCGAAATATTCGATATATTCTTCTTTATATTTCTTGATTCCATCACGAACCAGCTGTTTTAAATCGTCCAAGCTGTCTTTTTGAGGATTCCATTCTACGTATAATGGTGTTCTTTTCGTGTGTACCAGGTGATCCGGGCATGCTGCACCAACCTGTGATAAATCTTTTGCCTCGGCGCTGTTGACGAATTCCATTATTTTTTCCGAGTCATTATAAGAGACGAGCATTTTCTTTTCCGCACTTACCTCTCCTCTGACGATTGGCATAATTTGGACTAACGCATCTTTTCGCTCTTCCGACTCGAGAGCCTGATATTCCGCTCCTCCAAATGAAGCCGAGCCTTCTGCTTTTTTATGGATATAATTTTCTGCTTCACGGATGACTTCAATCGTTTTATCATAACTTTCCTTTGAAGTCTCTCCCCATGTCACCAGTCCATGTTTTTCCATGACAACAAGGTCAGCATTTTTGTTGGCAGCCACACCATCAGCAATTAATTTCGAGAGTTTGAATCCTGGTCTGATATAAGGCACCCAGACCATTCTGTCACCATATATTTCTTCTGCTATCTTTTTACCATTGTGTGCGCACGCAATACTTATAATTGCATCAGGATGCGTATGGTCTACGTGTTTATAAGGTAGAAATGCATGTAATAAAGTCTCGATTGATGAACGGGGATGTTTGGTATCCAACATGCAATGAGACAAGTAGCTGACCATATCTTCATCTGACATATCTTCTTTTTCTTTCAGCGGTTCGATATCATTTAAGTTCAGTGCTGTGAAATTGTCTTTCGTCATAGTCGCCAAATCGGAACCACTGCCTTTAACCCACAGGACATCCACATCTTCACCTTTGAAGTTTTTCTCAACACTCTTGACCGAAGTGTTTCCGCCACCCCAATTCACTATAGATCTGTCTTTGCCTAAAATATTAGATCTGTACACAAGTTCTTCCAGACTGTTATTAAAACTTTTATCATCTGTCCATAAATTTTCTACCATAATCATTTACGCCTCCATAATTAATCAACTATTTTAACAATTAACTCTTATCTTTTATTCGTTACTTCTTTTTCATATTGTTCTACATCGTTCAGCCATTCTTCTCTGACAGGAACCCCCATCGTTTCACAATAGTGGTCCCAAACAGCACCAAATGGATATGTTTTGAACTCCTCATAAAGTGCCAACCTTTTTGTAAAATCACCCTTTTCCTGAAGTTCCTTCATATAGTCGTTGGGTACAAGCAGCGCATATAGTATCGATTTGATCATATTACGTGTACCGATAACCCAGCCGGCAACACGGTTGATACTTGCATCAAAGAAATCCAACCCGATCAGCACTTTATCAAGTGCATCATTCCTTACAATTTCCAAACCGATTTCCTTCAGTTCATCATCAAAAGCAACGACATGATCGCTGTCCCATCTGACCGGTCTTGAAACATGAAGTGCCAGCTTATCATTGAATAACAGCATTGATGATATTTTATTGGATACCATCTCTGTTGGATGATAATGACCAGTATCCATCAGGCAAAGCTTATCGTTTTTCATTGCATAATTCATATAGAATTCATGGGAACCGACGACATAAGCTTCAGAGCCTATACCGAACAGTTTACTTTCCAATGCATCGAGGTTATACTGCTCATCAATTTTATCTTCATAAATTTTATCCAGTGAGTCTTTCAGTCTTTTCCTTGGTGTCAGTCTGTCACTCGGCGTGTCTTTGAAACCATCCGGTATCCAGACGTTTGTCAACGATGGCGTTTTTAATTCTTTTCCGAAATACTCGCTGATTTTCCTGCTTGCCTGAACATGTCGGATCCAGAATTCCCTTATTTCTTCATCTGGATGAGCCAACGTCAAACCATCATCAGTTTTTGGATGGGAGAAAAGTGTCGGATTAAAATCCAGGCCCAGATTATTCTTTTTAGCCCACTCCACCCAATTTTTAAAATGTTCAGGTTTCAATTCATCACGGTCCACTATTACTCCATCAGTTTCGGCATATATGGAATGCAGATTCACTCTGTGAGTGCCAGGAATGAGAGAAAGCGCCTTTTCCAGGTCTCCTCTCAATTCTTCAGGTGTCGTCGCTTTACCGGGATAATTACCGGTGACATCGATCCCGCCTGAAAGTTCCTGCTGATCCACTTCAAAGCCGCTGATATCATCACCTTGCCAGCAGTTGACTGAAATTGAAAGTTTCTTTAATTTTTCAAAAGCTTCCTCAACATTTACGCCTAATTTTTCATACTTTGCTTTTGCCAATTCAAACTCTTTATTAGTATTCATTATATTCAACCTTCCGAGATAAATATTTGACCGATCTGTTTTATATCAAAGGAGTTTTTTATCATTTCCCTTGCTTCATGAATGCCGTCTATCTCTTTGATGGATATGAGCTGACTGGCTATATTGCCTATTGCTGTCGCTTCAACAGGTCCTGCAAATACTTCTTTTCCTGTAGCTTCTGCGATGAGACTGTTAAGATAGTCGTTTTTTGAACCGCCGCCGAAAATATTTATCCGTTTAAATCTTTTCTCATATATTTCTTCAATTTGGCTGATGGCAGTACAATAACTGACGACCAGACTTTCAAAAATGCATTTGGCAATCTGACCGGGTGTTTCCGGTATCTGCTGACCAGTTTCTACGCAATAATCCTTGATTTCTTCAACCATATTTACAGGTCTCAGAAATCTGTCATTATCCACTTCCACTATGGACTTGAAGTTGTTTTCCTTTTTTGCGAGTTCGACCAATTCAGAATGAGTGTATTTATCTTTATAATTCCTCTTCACTTCCTGAATCATCCACAGACCCATAATGTTTTTTAAAAAACGGAACCTGTAGTCCAGACCACCTTCATTAGTGAAGTTATACTTACGGGCGATATCGACACTGATCGGAAAACTGTTTTCGACGCCGATAAGCGACCATGTTCCTGAACTGATGTATATGCTGTCTTCCCCGCTCGCCATAGAGACAACGGCAGAAGCTGTATCGTGGGTTGCAGGTAATACGACCTCTGCATCAAACCCAAAGTCTTTGACATGTTCATTTCTTAAAGAACCGACCGTAGATTTGGGTGGCAGAATATCCTGAAATATATTTCTATCCAACCCTAGTTCTTTCAAAAGACTTTCATCCCAATTCTTACTGAAGGCATTCACCAATTGTGTCGTTGTTGCATTCGTGTATTCATTCGTCTTTACTCCTGTGAGTAAAAAATTGATATAGTCTGGAATCATTAAAAATGACTTTGCTTTCTCTAATACTTCAGGGTATTTTTTCTTTAAATAATATAATTGATAAATGGTATTGAATTTTTGGAATTGGATTCCTGTCTCCAGATACAGTTTTTCCTTACCTACTATATCCAGTACTTCTTCCATGATTCCGTCCGTTCTTGGGTCCCTGTATGAAACCGTTGGAGTCAACGGCTCATCATTTTCATCCAATAAAATGAAATCGACCGCCCATGTGTCCACACCGATGGTGCTTGGCGAATAATCAGATTCCCCCGCCATTCTTAGACCGGTTTTAATTTCCTCATATAACTTGTCTATATCCCAACAGATGTAACCGTCTTTTTCGATGAGATGATTTTCGAATCTGTAAATCTCTTCTTTCTTGATGAACCCATCTTCTACGAATCCAACGACAATCCTGCCGCTGGAAGCACCAATGTCCACCGCTAAACTACACTTCTTCATACATACACCTCTAAGCACTTATATTGTAGCTGTATTTTTCTCAGCAGTTTCATCTTCTGAAACCACTTGCCCGTATCTTTCTCTTTCAATTTGCTCCAAAGTTTTGCCACGTGTATTCGGTGCAAGTGCCAATCCGATCACGAGCTGTATCACGAGGAATATTGTCATCACTATTCCTGCTGTTCTGAATCCTAGCGTTGCCATGATAGTCGGTAAAACAAATGACCATAAAGCAATTCCTGTTCTCACAACGAAATATAATAGACCTTGAGCTGTCGCACGATACTGTGTCGGGAATAACTCATTCGTCCACAGTGCATAGAATGCCTGCGCTCCGATACCTGCTGCTGCGCCCCAAAGTACGACGAATGCGATTAAAGTCGGCCATGTCATTGGAGAGAAAGTTAGAATAATCCATGCGACGATTCCCATGACTGCCCCGATTGTAAACATGGTTCTTCTGCTGATGACATCTCCGAATTTCATAAACACAAAGTATGTCGTGAGTACCGTAAACATCCATAGGAAGGCTTGTAACAAGTTGGCCTGTATATTGCTCAGTCCGCCGACATTTTCGTAAATGTAAGGCATGAAGTAACCCATTGCTCCTGCAGTCAAGTTCCAGAATAAGTATATACCTAAAGTCAGATATATCGCCTGTCTTGTTGCCGGGTGTGCAAATAAATCTTTCAAAGAACCTTTTGATGCCATTTTCGGTTTAACTGTTTTATTTTCTTTAGCCAGTTTTAATTTTCTTTGTTCCTCTTCCCAAACTTCTGATTCAGGCAATCCTCTTCTGATATATAAAGCGATACCTGCAATAATGAATAAGTGTAGGAAAATCAATCTTGACCCTAGAAGGCCGAGTGGCGCTACCAATACTGCCAATGCAAATGTGATCATCGGACCCACCGACCAGGCAAGCTGAGCAGTACCTACGTGCGCTGCACGTTTATTTTTAGGTGACTGTTCTGCGATGTAAGTCCATGAAACCGGAACTCCCGCACCAACCGCAATACCTGTAATCACTGTACCTACGAGTAACATCGGAAAGTTGAATGCGAACACTATGAGTATCACACCGACCATGTAAATTAGTAAATCATAGTTAAAAACAATTTTTCTTCCGAATTTATCGGTCAATGGTCCACCGACCAATGCACCGATTGCTGCCCCAAGAGCATTTGCGCTTAATGCACTTAAAATTCCCACTCCAATGTTGTCAAAACCTAAAAACGCCTGCCATAAAGTCAAACTGCTTGCCGCCGCGATAATCGAACCTGCTTCTATGTAATTCGCCATGGCAATCGCTATCCGTGCTTTTAAACCGGTTACATTCTTTGCTGCAAATCTTTTTGCTGACATAAATATTATCCCCCTCTATATTAAATTAAAGATGAAATACTTCCTTAAGATCAATAACTGTCGGACTGTTATCATCATTGGTCTCCATTAAAGGCGCCATATGATTCCACCATTGCTGGTTAATTTCTGTCTGTGCCATTTGATTCCACTTTTCTTCGTTTTCAATTTCCAAATAGGCAAAAAGCTTACTTGCTTCTTTGTCCAAATATATTGAATAACTGATTACCCCATGATTTTTCAATTCTTTTTCCATTTCCGGCCAAATATCGTTATGTCTTTGTTCGTATTCATCATGCTTATCTTTGTAAACATTCATTAAAAACGCTTTCCTGATCATTTTCATTACCTCCTTAAATAAATATATATTACACAGAATCTTTACATATTTTTGATTGTATTCGCTTTCAAGTTAAAAGTCAACACTAACAAAAGATAATTATTAGCTAAACAAAAATAAACAGACATTAAAATAGTGTGATAAGTTTTAAATAGTGTGAACTGATAACTTGAATCAACTGAATAGATCAACTCAAAAACAAATGAAGAATGGCTCTTTCTAAATGGTTTGAACGGAATTACCAGGGCGGGCTAGTAGATAAATTGAAGAAAAAAAGATACCACGTCTTTTCTGACAAGAGTATCAAGATAACAGTATATTAAATTTTATAGAATCGTTTACTTCTTTTTGGAAAGTTTGATGTTGAAGGAATACATATCCGTTCTTTAGGCAGCGCGCTCATATCGACCAACTTTCTTTCGAAAATGGTGAGGACTCTATTTGAATATACTTTTTAAAAGTTTCCCATCCTCCTTTTTAACAAGCTCTGATTGGATTGTCTGGCCGGCTTCGATCGACATGATGCCCAGTTCCTGCTCCAGCAGGTCATCTAACGACACTTCGTCCAAATCATACTGAATTCAGAACATTCTTTGTTTTTGTAAACGTTTTCATATATAATAAAATTACATTATATGAAGAGGTGAATGACATGGCAAACATCAACAAAGACCGCATGAAGATTTACGTTCTCGACAATGGTACGCTCAGAATGGACAAGAACCTCATGATTGCTAACTCCAATCAAGCCACTATCGACAATCCCAATGCACCGAATGAGTTAATCGAGTTCCCTATCTACACTGTTTTCATCGATCACCCTGAAGCAAAGATACTTTTCGATACTGCCTGTAACCCTGAAGGTATGGCAGGTGAAGATCACGAAGGACGCTGGGGACCGAACACCCAGAAAGCGTTCCCCTACTCTGCCACTGAAGAATGTTACTTACCCAACAGACTTGAACAGATTGGTGTCGACCCGAAAGAAGTTGATTATGTTGTTGCTTCCCACCTCCACCTTGACCACGCAGGATGCCTCGAATATTTCACTAATGCAGTAGTAATCGTACATGATGATGAATTGAACGGCACGATGCAGACCTATGCCAGAAACCAGAAAGAAGGCGCTTATATCTGGGCGGATATTGATGCCTGGATTAAAAATGATTTAACATGGAAAACCATAAAATCTTATGAAGATAACTTAGAAATCGTAGAAGGTATCAAAGTGCTGAACTTCGGCAGCGGCCATGCCTGGGGCATGATCGGTCTTGAAATAGAAACTGCAGAGCTTGGTACGCTGATTCTTGCGTCTGACGCCATCTATACAAAAGACAGCATGGAACCGATGTTGAAGCCTCCTGGTATCATATATGACTCCATCGGATGGGCACGCTCTGTCGAGAAAATCCAGAAGCTTGCCAAAGAGAAGAACGCAGAAATCTGGTTCGGCCATGACGGTGAACAATTTGAAGGTTTCAGAAAGTCTACAGAAGGCTACTACGAATAAACTAAGCAATTAACAGGAGGTAACTATGGAGATCAAAGCTGCGGTTTTACATGAAATGGGGTTGCCTGCACCTTATGCAGAAAGCAAGCCCTTGAAGATAGAGACACTTGAACTGGATGATCCGAAAAGTAATGAAGTGATGATTAAAATCGGGGCTATCGGCCTGTGCCATTCGGACTTATCCGTCATCAACGGCTCAAGACCACGTCCGATGCCGATGGCACTCGGGCATGAAGCGGCCGGGGAAATCATCAAGATCGGCGATCATGTCGATGACTTTGAAGTCGGCGACCATGTCGTCTGCGCGTTCGTGCCGAGCTGCGGCCACTGCATTCCCTGCCGTGAAGGAAGACCGGCCCTGTGTGAAAAAGGTGCGGCATCCAATGAAAAAGGCGAACTGCCGGATGGCGGCAAGAGACTGCACATGGACGGCGAAGAAGTCCACCACCACGTCGGGGTTTCAGGGTTTGCGACACATGCGGTCGTTTCGGCGAACTCCGTCATCAAAGTCGATAAAGATATTCCATTTGAGAAAGTGGCGATATTCGGCTGTGCAGTAATCACCGGCATTGGTGCCATCATCAACACCGCCCAGGTCAAACCGGGCAGCACCGTCGCAGTCGTCGGGCTTGGCGGCATCGGATTGAATGCGATCCTCGGCGCCAAACTCACCGGTGCCAGTAAGATCATCGCACTGGACATCAACTCGAAAAAATTTGATCTTGCGAAAAAACTGGGCGCCACCCATACATTTGATTCATCAGATGAAAAATCTTTGGATGAAGTCAAAGAACTGACGAACGGCGGAGTCAACTATGCGTTCGAAACCGCAGGCGTCGTCCCTGCGATGGAAGCCGCCTACAAGATCACAAGACGAGGCGGCATGACAGTCACCACCGGGCTTCCGGATCCAAAGCATAATTTCTCCTTCCCACAGGTCACCCTGACGGCGGAAGAAAGGACGATCAAAGGATCCTACGTCGGCAGCTGTGTCCCGATCCGTGACATCCCGAGATTCATCGACCTTTATAAGCAGGACAGGCTGCCCGTGGATACGCTGTTGTCGGACACGCTTAAACTTGAAGACATCAATGAAGGGTTCGACAGGTTGGAAAAAGGAGATGTTGCGAGGTTGGTTGTGAAAATAGATTGATATAGGTGTTCAAATGAATATCTATTTCTATGTTGCTTGAATCAATTTTCTTTAAGATTATAGAATATTGTATGCTTGAATCAATTAGCTAGAAAATTTTTAAAGAATTCGATTATCACCCATTACTATTTGTAAAATTTAATGGAAGAGTGGATTTTAAAATGAAGAAAAAGTAAGTGCATCAATTTGTTTCTGATATATGGTCAAGTAACAGGCATGTAAAATGCACACTCACCGATTGGACTGGGTGCCTTATAAAATACCTAGAACAGAACTTGAAGAATCTTCAGCAAAAACTGAGTTAATGAAGTATGGAATGTATTTCTATAGGATTATCTTGTGATTTATAGATAGTTGAAGTTTATATTGGGCAAATTCAGACTATACAAAATGATTAACAGAATTGATTAATGGAGAAAAATTGTATACACTGTAGAACTCTCTATAGAGTCATTAATTTGAAGGAGAATGTATCGAAAGGCTTTGCAGTACTAATTAGCGATTAAAACCTAAACGAAGATGCTTACAGAATAAATAAAACTGAAGAAAAATTCCTATACATCATACTTGTAGTTGTTTTAGTAGTGTATAGGAACTTTTATTTGAATGGTCATAAAGAATACAACACTTATTATTGAAACTTGACTCAGTAATTTATAATGAATAATCTTAAATGAACTCTATTGTTTCAGTTTCCAATCAACTCATCTGAGAATACTGAGTATCAAACTATACCTTCAATATTGTTCTGTTTATAAACTGAATCTCTTTCTTCAAACTAAATTCCCAATCGATAAATATTTCGTATCCAAATACGCTTCGATGCCTTCAATGCCGCCTTCTTTTCCAAGGCCGCTTTCTTTCAAGCCGCCAAACGGGGCGTGAGCAGCGGAAGGCGCACCGTCATTCCAGCCGATGATGCCGAAGTCCAGCTGTTCTGACAGATATAATCCGACTTTGTAATCATTCGTAAAGTAATATGCAGCCAGACCAAAAGGCAGTCCGTTCGCAAGCACGATTGCATCATCTGTATCCGTGAATGACTGAATGGGAATTAACGGACCGAATGTCTCTTCATTCATAATTTCCATTTCCTGATTTGCATTCTTTATCACTGTAGGCTTATAAAAGTAAGTCTTTCTATCAGCGTCAACAATGCCTTCGCCGCCGCACAGAATCTCTGCGCCCAGTTCTCTCGCATTGTCTGCATGGGCACTGACTTTGTCATATGCCGCTTCATTGATCAACGGACCGACCTGGATGCCTTCTTCCAGACCGTTGCCGACTTTCAGCTCTGCGACTTTCGCACTCAGCTTTTCTGAAAACTCGTCCACCACGGATTCATGGACAAACAATCTGTTCGCGCATATACATGTCTGACCCGCATTTCTGAATTTCGATGTGATGGTCTGATCGACCGCGATATCAACATCCGCATCACCGCAGACTATGATCGGTGCATGCCCGCCGAGTTCCATGGACAAGTGCTTGACAGTCTCCGCACTGTTTTCAATTAGTGACTTTCCGACTGATGTAGATCCTGTGAATGTAATCTTTCTGACCAATGGACTGTCTGTAAATAAAGGCCCGATATCCTTGCCGGAACCGTTCACAGCTTTGAAGACATTCTCAGGTATGCCGGCCGCGTAGGCAAGCTCGACCAGTTTCTTTGTTGTCAGCGGTGTTTCTGCCGCGGGTTTGATTATAAATGAGCATCCTGCAGCCAGTGCTGGTGCGACCTTTCTCGTCAGCATTGCTGCCGGGAAATTCCACGGTGTAATTCCTGCGACTAAACCGACCGGCTGCTTTTTAATGATGATATTTTTATGCGGCGAATTTGCCGGTATCGTTCTGCCGTAAACACGCTTCGCTTCTTCTGCGTACCATTCAATGTAGGCATTCGCATAGGCGGCTTCACCCAGTGCTTCCTGCAGGGGCTTGCCGCTCTCTTTAGTAATGATTTCAGCCAGTTCGTCCTTATTTTCATTGATCAGACGGAACCATTCATTGATGATACCGGAGCGGTAATGGGCATCTGTTTTACTCCATTCCTTGAAGCCTCTATGGCATTCTTCGATTGCTGCCTGCACTTCTTCTTTTGAACTTTTATTCAAAGTATCAATGACTTCACCGGTTGCCGGGTTTTTAACTTGGACTGTATAATTAGCCATTGTTATCTTCCTTTTTTTATGTTTAATTTATAGACTTTAACGATTAGTTATAATTGAATCTTTTCTAACTACTAAATCAATTTTCCAAAAAATTTCTTGAGCGTCTTAATCTGTGGACATCTATTACTATACTTGATCTTTTTAAATAAACTACGCCAAGATGATTAAAACCTCCTATTAAAACATACATTACAAACATGATTGGTATCAATAGAAAAGATTTTCTTTTTTGAACTATATATAAAAGTTATCCATAAACCTAAACTATCTCAATAAGTGTAGAATCACGATACATGATATTATCCACTTATACTAACAATTGGTTTGGTTGCTCAAGTAGATTTTTTAAATCTGTTAAAAATTTCGCAGCAGGTGCACCATCTATAACACGGTGATCAAATGACAAACTTAAAGTCATAATTGATCTTATATTTAACTCATTATTTACCGCAACAGGCTTATCTTGAATTTGACCAACACCTAGAATTGCAGCATTAGGCTGGTTAATAATTGGTGTAAAACCATCTACTGAAAACATACCTAAATTGCTGATTGAGAAAGTACTTCCCTGCATATCTTCCGGGAGAAGTTGTCCTCCTCGAGCTTTTTCAGCATATGATTTTGACTCTTGGACTAAAGAACCTAATCCTTTTTCATCAACATTTTTTAAAACCGGTACAACTAATCCATTAGGTACTGCCACTGCCATACCAATATTAATATTAGAATGATAAACAATTTCTTTTTCATTTTCTAAAGAAATGTTTATCTCTGGATTATTTTTTAAAGCATATGCACTAGCTTTAATCATTATCTCATTGTAAGATAAGCGGACACCATTCTTCTCTTCAATTAATGGAAGAAGTTGTTCTCTTAGCTTCACAACTTCAGTCATATCTATATCTGAATATAAAGTTACATGAGGAGCTGAATAAAAACTTTCAGAAATCCTATTTGCAATAACTTTGCGCATGCCTTTAAATGCAACTCTCTCTTCTTTATTAGCATTTAAATTTTCTTCATTTATATGTGATAAGTCTTTTTCAACAATTTTTCCATTGGTTCCTGACCCTTCAATATTCGTCAATTCAATTTGTTTATCTTCTGCAATGCTTTTCGCTAATGGAGTGATTAATTTACTATGTTTGGCTAAATATTTCTCAACATCTACTTTTTGAATACGACCAAAAGGTCCTGTTCCTTTAATTTCAGCCAAACTGATATTATTTTCTTTGGCTATTCGACGTGCTTGTGGAGTTCTTCTTACTTTGTTGGGCTCATGTTCTTTGAGTTCTGGCTTTTCAGATTGTACTTCTTCTACTTCTGATGTAGAGGATGCTTTTGTATTTAAATCAGCGACATCATTTTCCTGATTAATAGAGGTATATTCTTCAAGATTTTCATTCTGTTCTCCAACAAAAGCTATTACTTCTTGTACAGGGACTGAATCCCCTTCTCCATAGAGTTTTTTCAGTAAAAATCCACTTATTTCAGCTTCAACTTCCATTGTAATCTTGTCAGTTTGAATTTCTACTATTGGATCTCCTTCTTCTACCTCTCCCCCAACTTCGACTAACCACGTATCGATTATACCTTCTTCCATTGTAGCCCCTAGTTTGGGCATAACTATTTTTTCAGCCATATGGCACCTCCTTACTTGTTCAATATTGATTTACATTTATTAATAATATCTTTTACTTGTGGTACTGCTGCCTTCTCTAATGTTGGATTGTATGGGATTGGAGTAGCTACACCACCAAGTCGGATCACGGGTGAATCTAAAAAGTCAAATGCATCACTCTCACCTATCATGCTGGCTATCTCTGCTCCATATCCTCCTCTTTCTACAGCTTCATAAACTACCAAAACATTATTGGTCTTTTTAACTGAATTTACTATAGTTTCTTTATCTAGCGGAACTAAGGTTCTTGGATCTATGACTTCAACATCGATACCTTGTGATTCTAATTCTTTAGCCGCTTCAAGAGTTTTACTCACCATTATACCTGTAGCCACAACTGTTAAATCGGCACCTTTTCTCTTAACATCTGCAACCCCAAGAGGAATTTCATATTCATCCTCAGGTACGTCACCCTTAGTGCCGTATAGCAGTTTATGTTCGTAGTATATAACAGGATTATTATTATCAATAGCAGATTTCATCAACCCTTTTGCATCATATGCATTAGATGGTTGAACAACAATTAATCCTGGAACATGTGTCATCCAAGCTTCCAAACTTTGAGAATGCTGAGCTGCAAAACCTGCACCTGATCCACCGGGCAATCTGATTACTGTAGGAACTTGTGCTTTTCCTCCAAACATATATCTCATTTTAGCTGCTTGGTTAACTATATTATCCATTGCAATCATTACAAAGTCTGAAAATTGCAATTCTAATATAGGTCGCATACCCATCATTGCTGCTCCTACAGCACATCCACTAATAGCTGACTCTGATATTGGAGTTATTCGAATTCTTTCATGGCCAAATTCATTAGTCATACCATTTGTTACTCCAAAAGCCCCTCCGTAAACACCGATATCTTCACCTAACATAAAAACATTTTCATCTACACGCATTCTCTGGCTCATAGCCTCTCTTAAGGCCTGTGCATATGTTATTTCTCTCACAAAAAGCATCCCTTTCTATGCATAAATATCTGTAGTTAAGGTTTCTAAACTTGGTTCATTACTTTCTTCAGCAAACTTTAAAGCCTCATCTAATTCTCTACTCATGCGTTGTTCTAGTTCTGCAAACTTGTCTTCAGACAATACCCTCTCTTCCATCAATCTGATTTTAAATGATTCAATTGGATCGCGGTTCTTTCTCCAATCTTTTTCTTCATCTCTGGAACGATATTTTCTTGCATCACTTCGAGAATGTCCTCTCCATCGGTAAGTTTCTGCTTCAATCAACGTTGGACCTTTTCCACTTCTAGCACGTTCAACAGCCTTTTCAGTCGTTGCAGCTACTTCTAGAACATTATTACCGTCAATAGTGGTGCCTGGAATTCCATAAGATTTTGCACGTTCAGCGATATGTTCAACATTAACCATTTCTTTTATTGAACCTGACATACCATATAGGTTGTTTTCACAGAAGAATACCATAGGTAATTTCCATACAGATGCCAAATTCAGTGCTTCATGAAATGCCCCTTCATTCGTAGCACCATCGCCAAAAAAGCATAGAACCACATATCCAAGATCTTTCATTTTGGAAGGGAGTGCGGCCCCTGTACCTAGTGGCAATCCAGCTGCAACAATTCCATTAGCTCCCAAATTTCCTACATCAAAGTCTGCGATATGCATTGAACCACCTTTACCTTTACAGTATCCCGTTTCTTTGCCAAGTAATTCAGCCATCATTCTATCTACTTTTGTACCTTTAGCAATACTATGCCCATGTCCTCTATGATTACTTGTAATCTTATCTTCGTTAGTTAATGGTGTGCATGCCCCTACTGCTGTTGCTTCCTGCCCTATGCAGAGATGCATAGTTCCATGTATTTTTCCATCTTGAAATAGTTTTTCAACAGTTTCTTCAAAGCCGCGAATTAACATCATATCGTATAGCATCTCAATCTTTTGTTCGTTATTATATGGCGTTTCTTTTTTTTGTGACATTATAAACCTCCGGAATTATCTCGAGGTCCTGATATTTCTTAAAAAGACCTCAAAATATGATAAAATTCATATATTATTTTTGTGATTCTTGTCTCTTGTAACCATTTAGAAATTCATACGAGATTGACCGCCATCTACATTTAAGCTTGCCCCTAAAACCCATGAAGATCTTTCTGATGCTAAAAAGACAGCAACATTTGCTATTTCTTCTGGAGTCCCGAAACGCCCAGCTGGAATTTCATTATCTATGAATGATTTTATTGCTTCAGGATTTTCTTCTAATCTCTTTTTCCAATTACCTGTATCATGCAGAACGCTACCTGGGGCAATGCTATTGACCCTTATCCCCTCTGCTGCTACGTCATTTGCTAATGATTTCGTATAACTAATTAAAGCAGCTTTTGCAGTATTATAAGTTACACTACCTCCACTTTCTCTGCCAAAAATTGATGTAATATTAATGATAGAGCCGCTTTTTTGTATTTTCATTTGTGCTACAACTAATTTACTCAAGTGAACTGCAGAGAAAAAGTTTATCTCAAATGCATTGTAGTAATCTACTAGTGGTGTTTCAGATGCACTTCCATCTATACTGCCACCTGCATTATTTACTAAAACATCTATCCTTCCATGATCTCTCATAAAATCTCTTATTAATTTTTCTCGTTCAGATTCTTTTGTTAAATCAGCTGAGTATATAGAAAGTTTGTTTTTAAGATTTTGATTAGCTTCTTCAAGAGTTTTTTTAGTTCTTCCTACAATTGAGACTTCTGCACCTTCTGATACGAACGCTTTGGCAATTTCAAAACCAATACCTTTTGAACCACCTGTCACCAATACTTTTTTTCCATCTAGATTCATAGTGATTTTCCTCCTGATTACTTTAATTTTATTTATTAATTAAGAAATATTTATATAAATTTATATACTCTAAATTTAACAGCCTGACTTCTCTTCCTATTTAATAAAATAACCTCTAGTCAGGACAATGCAGCCATTCCACCATCTATTCGCAGACAACTCCCTGTTATAAATGAAGATTTATTTGAAGCTAAAAATAGTACAGATTCTGCAATCTCACTTGGTTCAGAATAACGCTGCATCGGTATTCTTTTTTCATAAATTTGCTTAGATATAGATGCATTCTCTGGATTTTTCATGGTATCAATTGAATTTATCATCCTTGTATTAACTGGTGAAGGACAGATTGCATTCACTCTTATTCCATTAGCTGAAGCTTCCAAAGCAGCTGTTTTTGTTAGTCCAATTACGGCATGTTTAGATGCTGAATACGAAGCAAGTCCAGGTGATCCGTTTAAACCAGCAATCGAAGAAGAATTAATAATATTCCCCGATTTATTTTTAATCATTGCCTTTAGTACATACTTTAATCCGTAAAACACGCCTTTCACATTTACATCAAACACTGAATCAAACATTCCAGTGCTCGTGTCAGTAATCATGCCATAATTGCCTTCAATTCCAGCATTGTTAAAAAATATATCAATATTTCCATATTTACTGATAGTGGCATCTACATAGTTTTTAACTTGTATCTCTTTTGATACATCTGCCTTTAAAAGTAGTAAATTTTCGTTATTGGTTAAGTGATTGAAATTGTTTTTTAAAACTTCTAAATCTAAATCAACAAGCGCTAAGTTTGTTCCTTGTTTATAAAATAATTCTGCAACTGCCTTACCAATACCACCTGCTGCGCCTGTAATTAAAACTGTTTTTCCTTGAAAACTTGATTCCATGTCCATCCTCCTTAATAAAATACAAAATGAGACTTCTTAATCTAATCATAAGAGCAAATATATTAATTAAACATTAGAAACTATGCATTGTAAGACTGTATATCAATAGTATGGGAATCCATAAATTCTCTATTAGGAATTAAACCAAGGCCGAGAAAATCTTTAGGATAAGCAACACCCTCTCTAAATTCGTAGTTTTCTCCTACCAATAAAGAAAAACTACTATTTTTATTTTGTTGAGATACAACTTCAACCATATTAGAGTTTGGAAAAGCTAGTGCTGTATGTAGATGAATAGGTGCAAAATAATGTGGAATCATTTGCAATCCCCATGAACTTGCCATTGCTGCGATACGTTTCCACTCTGTAATACCTCCACATAAAGTGGCGTCAGCACGTACAATGTCCATGTAACCTCTACTTATTGCATTTTTAAATGACCATCGACCAGCCATAAATTCTCCAACTGCAATTTTTACCGTTGTTTGATTACGTAACCATGTGTACCATTCAATATTTTCTGGTGGAAAAGGCTCCTCAAGAAAAGAAATTTCATAATTTTTTTCTTCAATTAGATTTATCCAACGTAAAACAGCTTTTGGATCGTCCCAACTTCCATTTGCATCGACAGCTAGAGTTATATCTGAAGGAAGATTCTTTCTTAACATAATAAATCTCTCTCTATCCTCTTCCATACTCGCCCCACCTACCATAAGCTTCAGATGCTTATATCCGTCTTTCACATAGCCTTCATACTCTTCCAATAACTCATTAAGATTTTTATCAGTACCATAGTATCCCCCAGCCATTAAAACTGGAATTGAATCACGATATCCGCCTATCATTTTATAGAGAGGTAGTTGAGCCTTTTTTGATTTTATATCCCAAATAGCTAAATCTACAATACTTAAAGCTCTCATGAACAACCCCTGCTGGCCATTTAAACGATTTTTAATATAAACTTCTTCCCAAATTTTTTCGACTTGGTCGATCGACTGTCCTATTAATATAGGAGCTATATTTTTGATCACTGTTGAAGTTAAGTCTCCACCTCTTGAAAATGTAAGTGCATAACCAATACTCCCTTCACTTGTAATGATTTCTATAAAACAGTAATCTCTTTCTGTTACTGAAGAACCTCCTAATTTAACAGGTTTATCCAACGGTACTATAATGGTTCTGGCTTTCACTTCTTTAATTACATCTTTCATAAAAGATAACCTCCACGTTTAACAATTCATGACTCCAAACTTCCACTAGAATTATTATTATTACACATCTCAAGAATTGACTATAATTCAAGCTATTTTATTTTTATTCTCAGAAATTTTTAAAGTAATAGATCAGGAACAATCGTTATTATTTGTGGGAATAGTAAAAATAATAGAATTACTGCGAGTAAAACTAAGAAAAATGGTATTATATTTCTCATGTATTCTCCTGTTGAAATACCTGAGATAGACATTGTTATGAACATCATCGTTCCAAACGGTGGTGTAATTCCTCCAATAACCAAAGTGACACACATTATTATTCCAAAATAAACAGGATCAATTCCCATAGCTGCAACTATTGGAACAAAAAGCGGAGTAAGTAGTATGACTGCAGCAGTCCCGTCTAGGAACAAACCAATTATGATTAAAAAAATGACAATCATCAAAAGTAATGTAAATTGGCTATCCACATTACTAAATAAAAATTCTGTTAAATGGTGAGGTATACGCTCAAAAGTCAAATAACTTCCAAAAGCCATCGCTGAACCAATTAAAATCATAACTTCTGCTGTGGCCAAAGCTGATTCTTTAAGTATTGGCCCAAAATCCCTAAACTTTAATTCTTTATAGATAAACATTCCAACTAGAACAGCATATAGAATACACATTGCTCCAGCTTCAGTTGGTGTAAATAAACCAAATCTAAGCCCCATTATTATGCCTAGTGGCAGCAATAAAGCCCATATAGAATCAATAAATTGTAAAGATATTTGTTTGAAACTTGCTATTTTTTCTCTTGAAGGCTGGAAATTTCTTTTCTTAGAAATGAAATGTACAGCTATCATCAGAGCAATAGCCATTACTATGCCTGGAAGATATCCTGCAAAAAATAGCTGTGTAATCGATACATTCGCAACTACCCCATATAGAATAAGCAAGATTCCAGGAGGTATGATGGGAGTAATCGTTGATGATGCAGCTGTTATAGCAACTGAAAATCCTTTATCATAACCTAATTTTGTCATCTGAGGAACAACAATTTTAGTTTGCATCGCTGCATCTGCATTAGATGATCCTGAAAGCCCTCCCATAAATAAGCTCAAAAGAACATTCACATGCCCCATGCCGCCTTGTAGATGACCAATAATATATTCAGCTAATTTCATTAATCGTTCTGTAATTCCTGCATAATTAAAAACAACCCCTGCGCATACAAAAAAAGGTATAGCTAGCATAGTAAAAGATTCTGTAGTTGAAAAAATTCCTTGAACTATAAACTGTACTGGTAAATCATTATTTATAAATAAAAAGTAAATAGCCGATGAAATCAGTAAACTATATGCCACTGGTACTTTTAAAAAGAATAGTATAAATAGTAAAATAATTGGTAAAAATGATGCGAAATCCATAAGCAAGCCTCCCCTCGAAATGTATATAAACACTTTAAAAAATTCCTCTTAGTTACTCAATTAGAGTAACTTTATAAACAATCAAATTCACATTATTAAATTACTTTCATCACTTGAATTTGGTGGCCTTTTTATTAAAAATGTGATTGAATATATTGTCATTAAAGAAAATGCTACAAGTGCTGATAGATACGGTATAGTATAAGGAATGCTTAAAAAGGTTGTTTCTCTCATCCAGCCATTTACTGTTAAGATATAACTGAGATATGCTAAAAATAAACTAGTTAATATCATAAACAAGCTGTTGAAAAACAGAACTATTCTCTCTATTTTTTCTGGTAGATTATCGACGATTACTCCAATCGCTATCAAACCTTTTGTTCGATATAATACGACCATGCCAAACATTATGCTATATGAAAAACATATAAAAGAGATTTCAGCTGTAAATCCTAAAGAATAATTAAATATTATTCGAGACAAAACATCAACTGTAACTACAACAACCATAATTAAAAATGAAACAATAGCAATCAATTCTTCCAAGTTTTGTATAAATCTCTTCATTCTTCCACCTCACTTTCAGACATAAATTATTTAGAAAATGTCGATTTTAGTATCTTATTGTTAATCAATTAAAAATGCTAGAAAAGATTTCTTAATCCAATAATAAGGAACCCAATCCATTTACATTTAATAGAAACTAGTAGTTTGGTATAAAGGCTCCTTATATTTTAAATTTTTGCTTCAAAAGTAAATATTATTCAATTATTTCTAATACCTCTTCATATAGTCCTGGTGTCCATTCAGGAAAATCATCACTTATATTTTCAGCAGCACTTTCGAAACTTTCTAGGTCCACTTCATGCACTTCTGTTCCCTCTTCTTTTAATAGTTCCAAATAATTTTCTTCGGACTCAAACATAACATCTCTTAATTTAGGTGGAAATTCGCTTCCGACTTCATCTATTGCTGTCTGAGCCTTGGGATCTAATGACTGGTATACTTCTTCCGACATTACCATTCCATTAGTTGCAGTTAGATGACCTGTTAAATTCAAATGAGGAGCTGCCTCATAAATTTTTGATGAATATATTCCTGAGACTGGATTCTCAGCTCCATCAATTACTCCTTGTGAAACAGCCGTATATACTTCCGACCAAGCTGTATGAACTGGACTACCGCCTAATACATACGTTACTTGATCCCACATTTTAGTTGGAGCATTTCTAAACTGTAAGTTTTGTGCATCATCCCTTGTTGTTACTTCTTGGTTTGCTATTAAATGTCTTGTCCCAAAATAGCCTAAGGCACTTACTCTTAAACCTTTTTCTTGAAGTTCACTATCCAATCTCTGTCCAAGATCAGATTTCCATAGAGTGTCTATATCATCAGGTTCTTTTAGTAAATAAGGATGCATATAAATTGAATAGTCATCTACATACTCCCCATATTGCGAAGGATCACTATGCATCATGATTGGTGCTCCTTGTGATATTTGTTCAATTACATCAGCTGCATTTCCTAATTGTTCTGATGGATAAACTTCAACCTCAAGTGTTCCTTCGGATGCTTCCTCTAAATCTTCTGCATATTGCTCCCATACCGCATAACTATCTTCTGATTCTGCGATTACCATATTCATTCTTAATAATGTTGCTTCGTTCTCCCCTTCACCGGCTTCAGTTTCGGTCTCTTCAATTAATTCTCCCGAAGAACACGCAACAACAAAAATTACACTTAGTAATGTTAGTAGCAACATAAACTTTTTTTCTGTTTTGAAATTCATTATTTTCTCCTCCTCGTATAAATACCTATAAATAAATTTTCGTTTGTATTAAAAATTATTATCAAATCCAAATACCGACATTATCACTTACTTCTTTCTGGTCTAACCAACTGCTTAATCATTAAAAATATTGCTTGTATACTTTTAAGAAACAATTATTATCAATCCCCTTTTAATAAATTTAATTGACATTTACATTATGAATGCTTTTATCTGAATCATATCAAAGCCAAAAACATCTCCCCCTTTAATGGCTTTAATATTACAAAATACTATTATTGAAATATATTGAAGCATGACCTAAATTTTTACTGAGATAAAAAACCACCATCAATGGGTAATATATGACCAGTAATCATCTTTGAAGCATCAGATGCTAATAAAATAACTGCGCCAATAACTTCTTCTTTTTTTACCAAGCGTCTTTTGGGAACGTTTTCAATTGTATGTTTATATAATTCGGGATCATTAAATACCTTCAAGCCCATTTCAGTATCTGTCCAAGATGGTGCAACTGCATTAACCCTGACTCCACGACTAGCCCATTCCACTGCCATTGTACGTGTAATTTGGTTTACTGCACCTTTACTTGCAGCATATGCTATAGACCCTTTAAACCCTACTTCCCCCGCAATGGATGATAAGTTAATAATACTACCACTACCTTGTTTAATCATAAGAGTTCCAACTATCTGAGAGCTTATAAGAGCACCAGTCAAGTTTACTTCTATGATTTTATCCCACATTTCCTTGGAGAAACTCTCTGAAGGCTCCCTCTTGGTGATTCCAAAAGCATTTACCAAAATATCAATTGTATTAAATTCATTCGTTACAGAATTCACCATTTGCTTTACTTGTTCTTGATTTGTAATATCCACTTTATAAGCGAGACAAGATCTTCCTGTTCTTTCCTTAATTTCTTTTGATACTTTTTTTGAATTTTCAATTGATAAATCGGCAACAGCAACATTAGCGCCAGCTTCCGCTAACCCAAACGCTACCTCTTTCCCAAGTCCTCCGATACCTATAACTAAAGCATTTTTATCATTAAGTCCAAATAAACGTTGTAATAATTCCATTTAATTCCACCTTATTTCATTAATTCTAAATAATACTTAATAATGCTACTATGAAATTTTCTATAACTATCCTTTATGATTCTCTACTTTAGATAAATAATAATAAATCATTCATTACTTTTTTTATCTATTACTAAATCTCCTCCTACACTAAATAAATCCTTCTCAACTTCAATTAATTCAATCCTTACGTTGTCCGGAGTTATTTGAAGAGACTTACAAACTGATTCTGTCACAGATGAAACAAGAGTTCTTTTGATTTCTAAGCTCCTTCCTTCAACCAACTTCAATTTAATATATGGCATACTATTTTCTCCTTTCACTATTTATATAGTTTATATAACTCTAAATATGTATTATTTAACTATTTGTTCGCAATGTAAAATGTCCTTATGGTGAACATTATATTTGTAAGCGTTATACATGTCAATATAAATTTCAAAGTTTTATCTATTTTCTCTATATTCTTAATTTTTAGTATATATCCTTAATTATTCATACAAAATTACTTACCGGCTGTGAAGCCCGGTATAATTTGTTTTTCTATCAAATAGCCATTCATCTAAAAAATGAAAAAAGAACCCGTTTCTGATAAGGTTAAAAGTACCACCAAATAACCAAAAGAAAGGGTTCTTCTAATGGCTACATTACCGCATTTCACACTGGATTTCAATCGTCAAATCAAACTCACGGGTGACGGGGGTGAACTTTCGTCAGATACCGGAGAATTCCTGTTTCGGGAATTCGATGAAACCATCGGGTTCTCTCAAACATTGGCGGACCATCTGCACCTCAAGGATGACCGGTTGTATCATATTCATTCCAACGAAAATCTGCTGCGTCAGAAGCTCTATCAGATGATCGCTGGATACGCCGAAGATGATGCCGCAGACCATTTGACGGCCGACCCGGTATTCACGCAGATCCTTGGCACCGATGCCTTGGCATCACAGCCCAGTCTGTCCCGATTTTTCAGTCGTTTTGACGATCAGTCCATGGCACAGCTGAACCAGGAGAACCAGGAAATGATCGACAAAGTGCACGGGCACCGACAGTCCGAGACGGTCATCTTTGATCTGGATTCCACGCATGCCGATACGTACGGCGAACAGGAGTCGACAGCTTACAATGCGCACTATGGCACCGTTGGCTTCCATCCATTGGTAGCTTTCGACGGAGTCACCGGTTGCCTCGAGCTTCCTTCAGATTCCGCCTCACGACGGACACCTTTGCTTTTGGCTATGTGTTTACCGCTACCCGGTCACACTCGGGACTTTCACCCGTTAGAGTTCGCCCATGCTGGGCGAACAAAAAATAATCCTCTAAAAGAGGATTGAGTGGGTACATCTAGTCCGATTCAGGTGGTAATATGGTGTGCGATTTGGGTGGTATCAAAACCTCCGACGCAGTGGTAACATTAGAGCGCCGTAAGCACACTATATAAATTCATATTTTTATTAATTCCTAAATCGAACTTTAAGTACAAAATCAATTCCATTAGTAAAGTTATTAATTAATGAAATATAAAATAACCCCCGAAAACTCTCCTATTGAGCTCCGGGGGTTATTTATTCTGGTGAACTTGTGAGTAAACTCATGGTAAGTAGTCTATCACTTATTAGTAACAATCATGACAAAAATACTGAGTTTATAAAAAATTAATGATCAGATGTATTCATAACAATATAAACACTTTTCAAATGATTACGGCCAACCGAATGTACCACCTCTGCCATCTTTCTTACCACCAAATGACAAGAAATGTACCAATCAATGCCGATCCATTTACCAGTACTTCCGGTATAATAAATGCGCACACTAATTAGTGTGACATTTTTATATCGGAGGTATTTTTATGATTCGGTATCGTAAGATATTAGAATTACACGATGAAGGCATCAGTTTAAGAGGTATTGCGGCCAGTACAGGTCACTCTTCACAACTGTGATTCAACTGGCAGAAAGGAAAGGGTTAACCTGTCCCTTGGCAGAGGAAATGACAGATATTTGGATTGAAGAATTCTTGTTCCCAGAACAGATGTTAGAAGTTTCTGGGCGTCAGCCACTGGACTTTGAGTACATTCATAAGGAGCTCGCAAAACCGAATGTCCCCCTGTCACTCCTGCACCGTAAATATGAAGCTGAATGCCGGACCAATCAAAAGATTCCTTATTCATACCGGAGTTTTGTGCGCCATTACAGTCGATATGCCGATAAGCATAAAGCCACGATGAGAATTCGTCGAAAACCTGGGGAGATTCTGGAGGTGGATTGGGCCAAATGTAAAGCTTTACATTTACTCCAGTCGACTTCAGTGGTGGCGCCCGGTTTGTGTACCAGGTGGTTGGTGAGTTTATAACTTAAGATATACTCTTGATAACCTTGGCAAAACTTTGTATAGCCCATGGCGATAGTACCTTTATCCTGACACTTTTCTTGATACTCTTTCCATAGTAGTTTTAACTTCACCCCGACCCGTTTCAATTCTTTATGAATATACGCATATTCAGGGGCTTCATAGAGTGTCTCCGATTGATACCTGTCTGGAAAGACCTTTTTATACACTTCCATTTCGGATAAATCCGCTACATCTTGATAGGTTAAATCCAAGTCCTCTCCACGCTTGAAGACGTCACTCACTGAACTTCTTCCGACTTTCTGTGTCTTTGCGATGAGATTCCTTGATAATCCCATTGCCCGATACTCCAGTATTCGCTTTGCTGGAATCTTTCTGGCCATAATAAATAGGCCTCCTTTTCATTAAATTTGAAAGCTTTAATGCTTTCAAATTTAATATACCGAAAAGCAGACCTCAGGGCGGACTCTTTATATGTATTGCCGGGCTTCAACTGCGAATTGATAAAATCATGGGACAGACTCGATGTCATGAACGGGTGGACTCCAATTGCGTATAGGCGGACTTCAACTCGCGAAATAATCAGGTAACATCTCATGGCTGTAATCATTCAAATACTTAATAAACTTATCTTAAAATATATTTATGAATTTAACATAAAACTTTAACTTAAAAGATTACTATATATCTTTTTATCAATTAGCTTTTCAAACTTTGTAATAGATTCCTGTACAGCTAATATTACTTCTGGATATTTTTCCATTCTAGCAGTAGGTAGAGAAGATGAAACGCATCCAATAATTTCATTTTCTAATTTAACAGGATGAGAATAACAAATAACACCATCTAAAAATTCTTCATTATCCTCAGCATATCCCTGGTTTCTTATACGCTCTAATTCATTTAAAAATTTAGGTTTTGATACGATTGATTTTTTTGCCAATTTTTGTAGGGGGGAATTGTTAAGATAATTATTCAATTCATCATTGCTTAAGGTGCTCAAATAAATCTTTCCCGCAGCTCTCGCATGTAGGTGTTGTGGTTCTCCTGGAAGTGGATTTGCTTGTACAACCCTTAATGCACCTAAACCTAACACAGAATCCACTGGGACTACTCCACCATCAAACAATGAAAAATAAGTGGTTTCTTCAGTATTACTTACAATGTCAACTAATATGCTATTAATGAAATTCAGTAATAATCCTCTAGGATTTTGATTAATAACTTCGTAGAAAAATGAGCCAATATAGTATTTATTATCAGTTTTTGTTTCAACAAAATTATGATCCAGTAAAGTAGAAATGAGATGATGCGCCGTACTACGATTCAAATCTAAGTATTGGCTTACCTCTAAAGTCGTTAATCCCTCGTTTTTAAAGCTTAATAATTCAAGAATATTACATGCTCTTGAAACAGACTGTACTCTTGATTTTTTTTTCAAAATTTTTACTCCACCTTTATTGTAAGTTCTCTAATTAATGTAATATGATGAAAGTTAGCATATTATTTTACAGAAGTACAGTGAAAGATAACAAGTAAATTTAAAAATATATTTATTAGTTTATGACAAATTCAAGATATTATCTACAAAACATAGTATATTTTTCCAGTATTTATATATATCCCTACAATTCATTCAGCACTGTGCAAAGAACATTATAATGGGCTTTCTAAATAACTCTTCATCACATCTTTTACGGGCAATGTTAATTCATAAATTACAAATTTATCATCACTTTTTAGTTTAAAATGTTCTACAACATTTTCTTCAGGACCTGGCAATATTATTGCTGAAATAATTTTAATAAATGATTTAGCTGAAATATTTCTAAAAATTTGTAAATAGGTGAATTGCTTATAATCTAAATGTGTTATTTTTCTATAATATTTTGAATCGAAAAGGTAAAGTGTATCATTTTTTTGCCAAATGTGATCAGGACTTATATAAAAGTTGTTTTTCGAATCATCGATATAGTAATCAAATGACTCGAATTCATTTTTCTTTGATAAAACAGTTTTTGATATAACAAGTTTTTTAGCTTGCATGTCTATGAAATGATTATTCAAATAATATGTCACCATATTTTGCCAAATAAAATTAAAATATTTTATTTTTATATGAAAATCATTAGCTTTATTTACCTCATCAAAACTCCTAAAAAACGAAATTAAATTTTGTACTAAATTTTTTTCATGATCTTTTCTTAATGAAGTGAATATATTCATTAATTTTCTAATAACAAAATCTCGGTTAGTAATAAAATCAAAATTATTATGTAAATCTTCAACTTTTTTTAGAAATATAAAGCTTTCAAACCTGCTGATAGTGTAATTAATAACAAAAGACATACATTCGCTGATAAACTCATAATTGTATTCTTTAACTTTAACTTTAAAAGGTACATATATAAGATTTCCATTATTTAAAATAGTATTTGATTGTTGTATTGTTGATTTCCATGCAATATTACCAGAATAACCATCTTTTATTCTTTTTTTTTCATAGCGGTAAAAATTATATCTAATATAATATTCATATACATTTAAAAATTCTTGGAATGGAAAATTAGAATCAAATAAATGCTCATCACCATAATACAATTCTGCTTTAGGATTAGTTTGAGCAATTTCTAAATATTTAAATATAGTTTGAAAGAGCATCCGTGAATCTTTTTCCTTAATATCATCAATATTGTTTAAGTATCTACATGGAAATACAATTAGGTTTTTATCTTTTTGAGATATGATGCCAACAAAGTTATAATAATACTCTTTTTCTTTTGAATCAAAACGTATGTCAGGTTGCTTTAGTTCAAAATAGGTAATTGTATCTACAGAAACAAAACCTTTATCAAACCCATATTCAGTTTCAAACATACTATTCTCCTTTTAATAACCCTATAAAGTCAGGGCTGAATATTTGTTTGTTAGCTGCGAAATTTTTAAAGAGCATTTCAAAATTCTCAATATCAGAATTAAAAAGCTTAACAGTTGGTCTAAAACTAGCTTTATGAACATCTTCCCATAAATAGAACAACATTTTATTCTTGAAAGTCATTTCTATATATTCATGATTAAGAAGTTCATTGAAATAAATAAAAAATTGTCCTATTTGTTTATCCTCACTCAAACCCAAGTATGATTCCGATGTAATGAATTTGTTCAATTTTTCATAAAAGTCTACCCATTCGACAGTAATTGTTGAATCGATATCATATAATATCAAATCTGGATTATTAAGATAATTACCATCTACACCTTTAACTGGTTCTGTACCGACATACTCCCATTCAAACCTTCTTTTGAAAGCAGTATCTAATACAAAAACATTTTGATCACTCGTGTTAACAGTCCCAAGTATATATAAATTAGGTGGTAGTCGAACTTTGTCACTGTCAAAGTTTAATACATCTTTAGCAATTAACTGATTAGTAATAAAATATTTACTATAACCTTTAGAGATGCCTTTTGTATGTCTATCAAGCAACTGGAAAATATCTCCTAAAACTGCAGAACTATTTGCTCTAGAAATTTCTTCAATCACCAAGTAAACATTCTCTGACAAATCCAAATATGCTTTTTTTAAAGCTTGAGTAAAAACACCATCAATAAACTTATACTTAATTATTTCTGTATTGTTATCTTGAGACTTTTCAATTACAGGCATTATTTGACCAACAAAATCATTATAAGTGTACTCAGGATGAAATGTAATTCTAAAAATATTATTCTCCGATACTTCATTACTCTTAAGATAATTGTCTATACTATGACTTTTGCCAGTACCTGGTGGGCCATAGTAAATCTTTTGTAACATAATCCTAATACCCCTCATCTATAAATTGTTGAACATACTCCTTAAAAATATCAATAGTTTTATTATGTTGTACATAATTTAAATCTTCCATATCAATCGAGTAATTCTCTCTCACTGCCATTTGTACTATTGTATATCCTTTAATAACAAACCAATATGGTTGATTGGTTAATGTTTCTTTAGAAATTCTATCTTTTTTTATCACGACTTTCTGATTTTCGATATCCAAATCAAAAAAATCATTAGTGTGTTGTTGCCTTCCGCTTTTTATCAAATTATAATTATAATCACTCAAGTTATGTGCTTTAGTAACTAAATCGTTATCTACCATTATTTTTTTCATATCTCTATCAAAAACATCGATATAGTTGAAGCCTAAATATTCACCACTTTGAATGTTAATAACCTTAGAAGCTGTAAGTTTATTTTCATTTAAATTAACAATAAATACTGGTCTATTAGATATACCATTTTCATTAGATGTTATAGTTTTAGAAATAACAGTAGATAGAGAAGGAAACACTTGTTGAGCTAAAAGTCCTGATCTAGTATCATACTGTGGGGGAATAATAAATAAATAACCTGATATTATATCGTTATAATCTTTAATCAAACATAGGTGACTAGAGCTTTCATTATAAATCTCTACTTGCTCTTCATAAACAATCTCCTTCAAATTTAAATGAACATACTTCTTATTTAAATTCCTAACAGATTTTTCTAGAAGATCATCTACATTATTAATTTCATACTTTGACCAAAATTTTAGTGTATCAGTATGAAGATTTTCTGTTGAAAATTTCTCTGAAAATGAACTAGGAACCACTAATTTTCTTTGCATTATATCCCTCAATAATTTTTTATAATTACTTCTTTTTTACTGTATCTCCATCCACTTTTCCCTAAATCTACAATATTATAATCATTCTTTTTTATCCAATCTACCAAAAGATGATTAGTTTCCCCTTTGTGTTCAATAGCATTTGACAAAATAAATTTATATCCTAATTGATTGATATTATCTAAAGTACCTAACAACTCTCCATCCGAGTTGTTATTCCATCCTTTTTGTCCCCGTTTACCATCATTATAAGCTGCTTTTGTGAGGGAATAAGGTGGATCGAAATAAAACAATGTTTCCGCTGGAAAACTTTCCCAATTTAGTTCTAAATAATCTTTATTTGAATATTTCACTTTTTTTGTTTTAGGATTAAAATTTAAGATTCTGTTTTTCATTGCTTCACTATAGCCAGCAACTCCTATTGGTGTATTGAATTTTTTATTTGTATTAAACCTTATCATATTTTGAAAAGAATACAGATGTAATATATAAAGCCATAATACATTCGGGTTTCCGTTATAAAGTGTTCTTAAATTGTTATATTCTTCCTTTCCCCTTTTTGATAAACTGAACAATTTTATATCATTCTCAATATCTTTAACTAATGATTGTTTATCTGAAGTCAATAACCATTTCACTAGAGAATAAATTTGGGTGTTAATTTCATTATAAACTACTTCATTTCTAGCATAAATATTGCATCCAACATTAAATGCCCCCCCCATAACATCTACAAAAGTATCGATAGATTTTGGAAGTTCTTTTTGAATCTTTGAAACTAAATAATTTTTACTTCCGGAATAGTTAAGTGGTGATTTTAGAATTGTTAAGTCTTTCTCAAAATAAATTATAACTTCTTTATGCTTTTCACTTGATTTAAGTTCTTCCGGCGTTTTGTTCCTAACTCTATGATTTCTATATTCTCTATAATTTATAGTTTTTACATGTACTATATTATCTTTTGCAAATGTTTTAGCCAAACTTATTAATTCCTCTAAATCAACCAAACCTTTATTGTTGTAACTTAATAATATATGTTTAAAATTTAGCTGTCTAAATAAGTCTTCAAACTGATGTAAGACTCGACTTCTTTGGGAGTAAAAGGAGTTTTGACCATTTCTGTCTCTTTTACCACCTATTCCTTTAATCTCTGGATAATCATAGCGAGCTATTGTTTCAAACATATGATAAGCAGAAATATATTGTGTAACAGTGTAAGGTGGATCTAAGTAAGCAATATCTCCACTTATTTCTCGGGCTAAAATATTGGCATCTTTCTGGAATACCTCAGAGCCTCTTAATTTTAATGTGTTTTTAAAATTTAAAGGAGAAATAATAAAGTCATTTAATGCACGTTTATCCCAGTGTTTCAAAAATGCTTCATATGTTCCTGATATATTAGAGAACTTTGTAATACTCTCTATTAATGATGCTATTAAAAAATTATATTCATTATCATCAATCTGATTTTTTATTTTTAAATTCTCTATCTCTAGACGAATGGAATCAATTTTTATTCCGTTTTTTTCTGTGAAAAATTTCCTGTTACCTTTAGGTGTATAGTTATTATAAACAAAACATTTAGATTTATCTTTAGATGGTAAGGAGTTTAACCATAAAAAAATATCGCAATTATAGTTTCTATAAAAGCTTTTAAATTGTGGAATCTCATTATTTTCGAGTTTCGCTTTATTTAATATATAACAATAATATAAGCTATCATTTGATATTATTTTGTATTTATCTTTAAAGTAATCGCCTACAACTCCAGTTCCAGAAAATAGGTCAGCGAATGTCTCCCCTTTTATATTATGTTCATCGATAACATTCTCAATTAGTTTTAATAATTTTGTTTTATTTCCTAAATATCGCAATTACTTTCTTCCTTTACAAGATTATAAGTTATAATAATATATTATACCATACATCTCAGTTCAATAAGAACATTTGTTCTGTTTTTTTATTTTTTCTTTATATGCTTTCTTTACTATTCTATGAAGAGCATCATTTTTTGAATCAGATAATATGATGTTTTTCACTTTTTCAAAATTTAGTTGTTCTTTATAAAATGAATTTTCTTTTACTGACTTTCTTACTATGCCTACTATGCTTCCTGTTTCAGTATAAGTTTTAATGACATATGTTTTTAAGTCTTTTTCCTCATAATCATTAACCAGTTGTACATATTCCTGCAGTGTATAAATTTGATTAATAGCCTCATCATAAGTTAAAAATTTCACTGTAACTCACTCCTGTCACCTCTATGTATTAATCCGCCAACTTCAAATATTCAAGTAGATATTTCTTTTGAAAACCCATAAAGTTCTTTTAAACCATCATTTATAAATTTTCGCAAATCTGATTGTAGAACACTACAAAAAACATCTTTATTATATCAATATCCTTTTGAAATTTTCTAAATTTTCTATATTAAGATAAAAATCTGCTGATGATCTATTAAACCCCCACCAACAGATGATTACAAATATTATCTAATTATTCTTTTCCATATTGTTGAAATCTCTCTTTAAAAGGAATAACTTTTCTTTTTAGATTCATTCGAGACAAAGCATTTCTTGTCCATCACTTATTTTTTCTAAATATATATTCATAAAAATATCATTCCTTTAAACTTCAGACAACACTGCGATAAATGTGGATCAAAATATTCTTTGTTTCATATCTTTTTTAAATTCTACTTTTATCACTTATGAAGTCACAGTCTTACATGACAGTATACTATCGCTCTATTTATATAAGTGGGATAGTTATCCATTATTATCCCAACTTGCACCCTAAATATATAAATGAAATAAAAACTTTCTAAAATCTTAGCGGATATATTTGTAACTCGATCTAGACATTTTAAAGAAAAGATGAAGTTTGTTGAACATCGTTTAAAATATTCTTTTAATACAAAGGGTGTTTTCTTCAAAGTGAATTAAATATCTTGTGCTACTGGTATGGTTCCATCTGAATCCTGTTAAAAATAAAATTATATTATCGATTTAAATAAGTGATAAATTGGATAGTTATAATATTCTTGCTTCTTTTTCTCTTCTAATTTTGAAAAGTTGTCTATAGCGTATGCTTTATTTTCTAATAACACATGAATAGAGAATAAAAATTCATTGTTATTTTCATATATTTCAATCATTTCAAATAAACGCTTCAAATATTTTCCATCTATTATGTTACCTCCTGATCTCTTAATAGCTTGTAAATAATTTAGAAAGAGTATATCTTTATTCTCTTCATCTATCAGGTTACCAGATGCTATTTCATATAGAGATTTCACTAAATAAATAAAACTATCATTATTGAATTGGTCGAAAGCATTGAGTGAATTCAATATAAATCTATTGATATTAGTAAACTGATAGTCAATATGAGTGACATCGATTTTATTGAATGAATCTTTTATAATACCAGAATCGAAATTCTGACATTCAAATGCTTCAAATTCTAAAACTAAGAAAATAGATGTTACTATATCTTTACCTTCATGCGTAAAATAAGCAATACTTCTTTCTTCAAAACTTTCAAATGGGTTTATTATATCCTTACTTTTCGGATTATAAAAAAGTAAGAATTTTTTATAATATAGCTTAATAATAAAAAATATATAATCGGAATTATTTTCGAACTTCGTCTTTGAAAAATTCTTTTCCAGAACCATGTCATTTAAAACACTTAATGTATGAATGTCTTCATCGCCTTGAATTACAAAATTTAAAGGTAAAAAAAGTTTAGCTGCTGTTTTTTTGAAGTTTTCGAGTTCATATTTCATTTCTTGAAAATATTCAATAGAGTCTAAAATATTGTCTGTATCGAAAATTATTTCAAAATACCTAGATTTTAAATGACCATTTTTTAACAAAATAATAATAAAATTGATAATGGGCAATTGGGCGTTAACATCGCCATATTTAATTAGTGAGAATCTAACTTTTTGAGAATTTCCGTCGATAGGTTTCAATAAAAACTTATCCTCAATAAATAAATGCCATTCATTTTCTTTTTTTGTGTATGTTATATTCAAATTAAACTCCTCGTCATTTACATACAGCTTACTTAATGTATTTATAATACTAATCCCTTCTAAATAAGATATTCCGACAGGTAACTCCATTTGATCAATATGTCCATATGTAGAGAATGGCTCTTTGAAAATACTGTTCTCTTTAAAAATATCTTTCAAATTTGGGGTATTAGGCACTATTTCAACCTTTTTTATAGTTGGATTGGATAATGAGATTAAACCTTTATTATGTTGCTTGATCATTTCATTTTTCATAAATTCACATATTTGTATTAAATGTGCTTTTGATTCTAAGATATGAAAATTTTGAGAAATGTATTTGTTTTCTCTTTTACTAATCAATAATTCATTTAAATACATAGGCAAAAAACATTTAAAATATGGCTTTGCTTCCCCAGTTAATTTATTAATTTCTACGATAAAAACTAGACAACCACCTCTTTTTATATAATTTTTAAAATGAGCTGACTTAAAACTATAGCTTATAGATCCTTCAGTAAAAGCTGTCACTTGCTTAGATTTAACCTGAATAGGAATCTCATATTCATAACCTTCTATTTTTCGTCCCTTTTTATTATAAAGTATTATTTTACCATCAAATGAAATACCTTTATCATTAACAGGAATATCACTAGATAATCTGGTAGATAGTGCGCATAAGTTCGCAATTTTATCTACTGCTAGCTTTTCAAATTCCATTTAATCTCTCCTTTAATAAAGAGTGTATAATACTATCTTTGTCTGAATAAACTCAACAAAGCATTAAAATTTCATTTTTTTAAATAGTGTCTTCTAAAAGAGATTATCATTATCAATCTACTTAATCGGATACTTAACTTCATTCTTTTTCTGAGGGTTTCTATTGAAAATTTTCTGACAAACCTTAGGCCTTTAAAGATAATATCATAGCTTAATTTTTGAATTATGACATTTTCTCCTGTTTCTTTAATCCCTGAATTTGTTGATTTCAGTAATCAGATTTTCCACGGACAGTCCTTTCTATTTAATGTGATTCAGTGCTCTACGTAATTTTATACCACTTGCATAAATATATAATTTTAAATCCCCTTTTCATCAACACATTAACGATGTTTAATATGATTTGTTCTTTGGTTTCTCTAACGTTAAACTCGACTGTTTTCTTCGTCGAGTCACGGAATGCTTCTACACCCTTTATACATTTACGCTAAAATCACCAATTCTTCTTTTTTCTCACTATAGGAAGCCTATGGACCTAGTATGACTCCTATATAATTCAAATCAAAGCACTGTACCGTATAGATGGAGCCGACTTCTTTTACCGTGTCTGTCCTCTCTGCCCATGTCTGCTTTTCACCGGTGGTGTTCCATATGCCTTTAAAGCCAATTTCCTCTACATAATATTCCTTGCCGTCTTTCTTATGTTCATAATCAAAAGTTGCAACGATCCTGGATAAACTGTGCGTTTTATCCTTCTTTTTAATGAGGTCGAACATGTCCCCTGCATTATCAAATACTTCCAACTCATAGTCGTCCGATGAATCCGGAATCGGCCGGACTTTCTTGCTGACAAAGTCGTCGATCCAGTCCACAATTTCATCATCTGCCTGCATCCTGAACTGGTCGGTCAGTTCGAAAGTTTTCACTTTCGCACCTTTGCTGATTTTCTTAAATAAATCTTCAGACCAATAACTTTTCAATTTCAAAAATTGTTTTTCATCAAAAACAACTATCGTCACTTTGCTGGATTGGATAATATCCTTTAAATGATTATCTCCTACATAATTGTTATATGCATCTTCCCTCGACAACAGTAAGTGCGCTTCATCAACCAATGTGATATCCGCTTTCTCGATTTTCCCCTTACTGACATCATTAATGAAAGTCGTCGGTTTCATGAAGCTCTTCTTCAGAAGATTCGGCAGACTCTACGCTATGGATTTATAAGTCTTTATCATTTCTTCATGATTGACCAGTAAATGATTTTTCGTATCAAATAAATCTGAATGCTTCTCTTTCGACAAATCCTGGATTGCATTGAATGTCGAACTCAAGACAACACTCTTACCTGTCCCTGCGTCACCTTTAATGAAATATACCGCAGGCTCTTCACTATCAATATTCTCCTTACAGAACTCCAGTATGTTTTCCTTCAACTCTATCTGTGACTCTGAGAGTTCCTTATAGGGTGACAATTTGAATATGTCTTTATTCTGCAGATGCTCGAGCGTCCCGTCCACCAGCTTGTCCTGCCTGAGCTTTTCCCATAAATCCTGGAATATATCATAATCATATTTTGGTTTCTCATAATAGTTATGGGTCACTGAAGATGTTGTCTGGCTTTTATTCAGCAGTTCATATTTCTGATCAGCAATGAAATAATTTATGAGGTTCGTCTCAATATTATATGTCGCTGATTGATTAAAGTGTTCATGAGAAATAATGAGCGCTTTATCCATCGCCTTCTTATCTTTCCAATGACTGTTCAATCTGTTCCGGATTTGAACGGTCTCCCCTATGTATGCTTTCAACTTCTTCCTATTGCTGTGAAGTATGTATACGACTGGATAATTATTGTAATCCATACTTTTGAGTCCAGTTATTCTGTCTTTAGTGAATGGAATGATTTCTGTGTTTAATTTCCCCATTAAAACAACTCCTGAGTACGAATGAAATTTTATGAAGTGATGGGACATTCATCTTGACTCCCACCATTCGATAGAATTGGAATTTGATTCCATTGTACTATATTTATCTGAATAATAAGAGTATATGATTTGAATAGTGTATGTCGTTGATTGACGGGCTGCATATATGCAGGTACCGCATCAAAAATGTAAATGATCATTCATCTCCTGTCGCTATCGTCTATAAATATTTTTCATTTTATAGTAAACAGATTGGAATTAAATAATGAAATTGGTAAAATAATTGGTGGGTATTTTTAAAATTATACTACATAAAATTTAAAGAGGTGGGTCACCGTATGTTCAGCGGAGATGCAAGAATCTTTTTGTCAGTCATCGTATTTGCCTACTTCATCTTTCTGTTTGTCATGGCTTTATACATGACCCGGAAAAATAAGACATATGAAGATTACAATGTGGCAGGCAGATCTGTTTCAATCTTACCCATAATCATGACATTCATCGGGACGGGCGTCGGCGGCTCGACGCTGCTCGGCTACATGGAAAACGGCTACCGCCTGGGTATGGGACAGCAGTGGATACATATTTCCATATTCCTGTGCGTGATCATTTTCGCTGCATTTTTAATCAAACGCATCGGCCATCTGGGCGAGCAGCATAATATGGTCACGATTGGAGACTACACTGCGCTCCGTTACAGTGAACGCGCTCGTGTGCCTACTGTATTCAGCATTTTATTCTCTTACTGCGCTATGACAGGTACGAATTTCATCGCAATTGCCACCATATTGAATTTGACAATCGGGATGAACTTCACGCTCGGTATTTTCATCGGATGGTTCCTGCTCACGTTCAAAACTTATTTCGGCGGACTGAAGGCCATCATCTGGCAGGATGTCATCCACGGGACCATCCTCACCATCGGCATCATCATCTTATTCATCACAGTAGTGTCAGCTTCCGGCGGATGGGGTCCGACTGCAGAATATGCTGCATCCGTCGGCGATGAGAACATGCTCAGCGTGATGAATATCTCAACAGGTGAAATATTGATCTATCTGTTTACGCTCGGTGTGTTCCAGTTTGTCAGACAGGATCTCTGGCAGCGTGTGTGGGCATCGAAGAGCGTCAAAACCGCCACCAATGCGTACTGGATATCAATGGTCATTGCCGTCGGTCTTGGTGTGCTCATCGTCCTCATCGGTGTATTCAGCCGGTATGGGCTCAGGCTCACGGATATCGATCCAGTATTCATTTACTACGGCGTCATTGAAGAAGTATTTCCCTTCTCGATGGTCGTTCTGATGATCATCGTGCTGCTTGCGGTCGTCATCTCAAGTGCAGATTCTTTCCTGCTGGCCGGTGCCTCTTCAATCGTGAACGACATCGTCAGACCGAATGCAACACATTACAGAGAAAAGAAAATGCTGCTTTGGAGCAGGTACTCTGTACTGATCGTGTCCGTCGTCGCACTTATTTCTGCATTGGTGATCCCGGAGCTCGTCAACCTGATGGTGACTGGCACGGCAATGACCGTCTCCGGTCTGCTTGCTCCCGTCATCATCGGAATGTTTTGGAAAAGAGTGCCGAATTCCGCCGGTATTGCCTCCATGTGGGGCGGCCTGGTCACAGCTGTCATTTGGCAGGTGCTGGGGCATCCTTTCGGACTGCATCCCATCTTCATCGGTCTGCCGGTGTCGATCATCATTCTGCTTGTCATGACTTTATTTACAAAAACAAATTCGCCCGCGAGGGCATAATAATAAATGCCGTGAGTCTCCAATCAAGGACACTTACGGCATTTATTTATTCTGGAATTGATTAATTGAATGACGCGATTTTATGGTAAAATTATACAAACGGAATTTAAAATACGCCCAGAACTGTCAGGATATATAATAACGGTCTGAAATACTCATATATACTACACACTGAGCATTTGTCGTTTATAGTGATTCTAGCCGGTTTCAAGCACTCTTCTCAAAACAATATTCGCAAGATTCGGCACCATTTCAAGCGAGTAGGTCATTTCCATCCGCTCGAGCCGCTTATGGCCGTCCATGCCGTATGGTCCGATGTTGATGACTGGGATATTCAGATCGGCAACATCCTGATAATCGACGTACAGCTTCTTACCCCACGACGGTGTATTCCGGACCATATCATCAATTTCAGACATGTCGTCACTCATCGCAACAAAACTCATATCCGATATATGCGGAAAGAAATTCTTCGCCACAATCGGGTGTGCATACTCCGGCTGCATCTCCTGGATTGCCGCATCCAGCGCATCAAGCAGCCTGCGCTCGTTTTCGTCCTCCCCCGCCAACGCCACTCTTGGTGAATAAAGTGAAGAATAAAACACGATGATTGCAGGATTTTTATCCGGCATGAACTGCCATGCCTCTTCGACCACACGTGCCGCAAGCATACGTGAATCTAAACTTTCGTCCTGTTCAAGCTTTTCCTTGAAATCTTTCATATGTTTAACATAATTTTCACCATGTGCCTCTGTAAGAAGGGCATCCATCTCATCATAAGTGTAGACCCTCGGTTCCCACTGGATTTCGCGCTCCTGTCCGCCGCTCATTTCGCTAAATTTCCGGTATCGTGCTTCGAAGGTGTCGAGCGCATTCTGAAAAGCGATGCGTGCCTGTTCCTTCAATAGTTCGAGCACTTTCTCAGGCGACCATGAATGGACGAAGAAATTGTAGTACACGTACGCGGACAACGCCGTCTGGACCGTATAGTTCGGTTTCAGATCGGTCTGTTTGAGTGACACAGGCGGAATCGTCGCCTCCCCCAGCGCCATGTCTGAAAGCTCCGGATTGTAGCTGATCTGACGATTGAGTTCTGCTGCGATGAAGTTCGGATCGAGCCCGTCGAATGCGGAACCCACATGCGTCTCCTCGCCGGTGATGAAGAATGACGGGAGCAGTTTGCCGATTGTCCCTTTGTATATGTAACGGTTCTTATCTCCTGCGTAGGCGGGTGCGACGAAGTCTGAGTTGATTGCAGAGACGTAATCGAAGCCTTCTTCCTTCTGCCAGCGTTTCAATGTCTTCAGTGCCGACAATATGCCGTGCGAGCCATCTTCCTCATCACACTCCACGACCAGGGCAAGGTTGCCGTCAAGCTGCTCCGGATGTGATGCATAATACTTGAGCAGATGAATGTTGCTTGCCACCCCGCTCTTCATATCGAGCACACCACGGCCGAACAGCCAGTCATCCGATTCCACCTGAGACTGCACAGCTTCCGGGAGAGATTCATTCTTTAAATGCACTTTCCATTCATCGGGTTTGAATGCGAGTTCCTGATACACACCGAAGTCATCGACCCCGACCGTATCCATATGCCCCATCAGCACTACCGTTCGGTTGCTTTCCGTCTGCGTCCCCTTCACATATGCCATGACGTTATACCTTTCCTGCTCATCATTTATCGTCTCTTCCATAACAAGCCGGTCCGGGTTCGTTTTAAAATATGGATGTTTTTTAAGTCTATCGTATACCACTTCAGCAATCGCGCGTTCCCCGTCTGTATTGACTTCGCTTTTTATACCGACGAGTTCTTTTGTGACTGCCAGAATTTCTTCCCGGCAATCGAGCCTTTCTATCTTTCCATTCATAAGTATGCTCCTTTACATATAGAAGTTCTTTATTTTCTTAACTTGATTATATCAATGTTCATCTTGCTGCGTGGTGCAAATGTTAACTTCAGCTGCATAAAATACTGAGTTGATCAGCTCTTTTCAATATCATTAAAACGCCAATTTTGTCAGGTACCGTAAAACTTCCCTTTGACAATCCGCCGTGCTGGTACTATCCTTATACTAATTTACAGTGGCAATATTCTGCATCATACATACTTAGTGAAGTGAGGTAAGGCTATGTTCGCGCTCATCGGCACCGCAGTAAATGCGCTCGCAATCATGGCAGGCAGTTTCATCGGCCTGTTCTGGCGCAATATCAGTGAAAATATGAAAACCACCCTCATCCAGGGTCTGTCGATTGCCGTAATCGTCCTCGGTATCGATATGGCTCTTGAGAGCGACAACATCCTCATCGTCGTGGTGAGCCTCGCCCTCGGTGCCATGCTGGGTGAAAAATGGCAGATTGAAGAGAAGATGAACCGCTTCGGCATATGGCTGGAGACGAAGACTGGCGCCACTGACGGCGGCATCGCCAAGGCATTCGTCACTGCGACTCTCGTCTATGTCGTCGGCGCCGTCGGCATCGTCGGTGCACTCGACAGCGGCCTGCGCGGTGACCATACAGTGCTTTACACGAAGTCGCTGATCGACGGGATCATGTCCATATTCCTGACATCCGCACTCGGCATCGGCATCATCTTCTCGGCGCTGCCGGTCTTCTTGTTCCAGGGGACCATCGCACTTTTCGCAGCACAGATCGACCGTTTCGTCCCGCCGGAGTTGATGGATCAGATGATTACGGAAATCACGGGCACGGGTGGTGTCATGATCATCGCAATCGGCATACGTCTGCTCGGCCTATTGAATATCCGCGTGGCCAACCTGCTTCCGGCTATGCTGTTTGTGGTGCTGATCATGACGATGATATATTACTTCATATGAAAAGGGGCGGGGGCACAAGCCCTTAAAAGAGTAAGGTCTGGATAAAAGAGACGAAAAATCCGTACATTTGACTCTCAGGAGGCAAACGTACGGATTTATTCATTCATTAAATTTTTGTCTCGCTTCCTTTATTCATCGTCTTCATCCCGCTGAATCTTCTCAAGCATGTTTTCCACTGGTTCGATGCGTCCTTTACCGTCCTTATAGATGATATGTTTCCTTTCCAGTTTCGTCGGCGAATCCACGCCGGCAGCGGCGGCTATATTGAAGAGCCCTTCGCGGAGGGACGTGACGTAGTTGGAGACGCGGTAGAGCTTTTCATCAATGATCAGGCCTTCCTGCAGTTTGGCATCCGTAGTCGCAACCCCGACCGGACATGTATTTGTATGGCACACTTCCGCCATGATGCAGCCGACACTGATCATGAAGCCGCGTGCGATATGGATGAGGTCCGCACCCATTGCGAGCGCAATCGCCGCCTTGTCCGGTGTAATGAGTTTGCCGGATGCAATCAGCTTGACCCGGTCCCGGACACCGTAATTGCGAAGCAGTTCGTCGACGATTGGCAGGGCTGTCAGGATCGGCAGCCCGACGGAATCTGCGAGTTCCTGATATGTCGCGCCTGTCCCGCCTTCCCCGCCGTCGATTGTGATGAAGTCCGGTCCTTTGCCGGAATCCTTCATGACCCGTGCCATCTCTTCCACACCTTCGATATCACCGACCACGATCTTCATCCCCACCGGTTTCCCGCCGACTTCGCGGAGTTCTTCGATGAAATCGAAGAGCTTCGGGAATGTATCATATTCGACGAAGCGGTTCGGAAACAGGCTGTTACGGATGAAATAACCTTCTTCTTCAAAATCTTTGTCAGAGCCGAATCCGACCAGCCGCTGGTTATACTTCCCAGCTTTGACGACACTCTGGAACTCAAGTCTTGAAAACGGTTCGCCCTCATCATCCGCAGAAAACAAATACTGTCTGAGTTCCGGTCCGACATGCTCAGAAACATACCTGACCCGTCCGAGCAGCGGGAAATTCCGCAAAATTGCATGCTGTTTCTGACGATTGTCCTTTTTGTATAGATATGCAAGATAAGCAAGCGGTGTCGCCAGTGCAGTCCCTATCATTGCAGATGGCAGATAATCCGAGAATTTACCCATAAAATCCTTCCTTCCCATTTTAAATCTTCACTGATATTTACAAGTCTTTCAATGCTTCTTTTATACTGGTCTTTCCCTTTGTCATTCCAAATGTCTTCTTTAATGTATTTTTATTGTCCAGCGCCTCCACAAGTACGGCGGCCACGTCTTCGTAAGGTATCTCATCATTATCCTCATCGGCTGAATCCGTAATATCTATTTTCCCGTGTCCAGGTTTGCTGACCCGCTTCACAGAACGTATGACCGTATAATCAAAACCGCTCTCCTTGATCCATTCTTCAGGTTGGTCCTTTCCGCCTGTCTTTTTGGATTCATCCGACTCATCCAGATGGACGGGGCTTAAGTAGACAATGCGCTCTATCCCTTGTTGCTCAGCTTCTTCGAGTGACTTCACCACTGTATCGGCATCGACCAGAGCATCCTGATCGTCCCCTGTGCCGGGGCTGGCGCCTGCGATGTAAATAATCGCATCGACATCATCGAGTGCCTTGGTAAAACTGTCCTTCCCTTCAATGATCACCTCGGTTGTGCCAATCTGACCCAGTGCTTCCGCCCTGTTGTCAGTTTCAGCAACCGTTACCGCTTCATGTCCTTTTTCATCCAGTTGCTTTAAGATATGGTCACCCAGTCTTTCACTGCCGCCATAAACGAATACTTTCATCTTTTTTCTCCCCCGATCTGTTTATTGTTTAACATCCCTATACGATGGCATTGAAACACTATTGATAGTGAAAAACCTTTTAAATGTTGACCATGCTGTTCTTTTACTTTTTTAAAATGACATCACAACTGACAGCAGCTGTTCTCAATAATAATTATTTAATCATCAACTGCTTCAAATCTTTAAAAGTGTCAAAAAAGCTCCTCCTGAATAAAGACGATCCGTCCATTTCATTATTTCACACTATAAAAAAGGCAAGCCATCGTTGGATGGCCCACCTTTTTCACTTAACTATTTTTTTGTTTACTGAACATCATTGTCATATTCAAGGTATACAACATGTGTTTGTAAATATTCTTCCAGACCGTGCTTACCGTCTGCCCCACCGATACCTGATTTTTTCGTACCTGCATGGAATCCTTGCATTGCTTCGAAGTTTTCTCTGTTGATGTAAGTTTCTCCGAATTTAAGTTTTGCAACGATTTTCATCGCTTTGTTGATGTTTTCTGTATAAACGGATGAAGTTAAGCCGTATTCACTGTCATTCGCAAGATTGATGACTTCATCGATTGTCTTGAATGTTGCGACTGGTGCAACAGGTCCGAATACTTCTTCCTGCATGATATTCATATCATTACTCACGTTTCCAAGAACGGTCGGCTCAAAGAAGTTACCTTTCCCTTCTACAACGTTCCCGCCGAATAGAAGTTCAGCACCTTCTTCGATTGCTTTATCGACTTTTGCTTTTACATCTTGTTGTGACTTCTTAGTGATTAAAGGTCCCATATCGATGCCTTCTTTTTCAAGCGGGTTACCGTATGTCACCTGTTTCATTGCTTCTACAAATTTACTGATGAACTCATCTTTGACTTCTTCCTGTACGTAAACGCGCTCTGCACAGTTACATACTTGACCAGTGTTGATGACTCTTGATTGAACGATCGATTTTACTGCCAGATCGAGATCAGCATCTTTAAGTACGATTGCAGGTGCTTTTCCTCCGAGCTCAAGGTTCACTTTTGTGATATTCTTGCTCGCCGCTTCCATAACTTTGTGTCCTGCTGCAACACTGCCAGTTAATGAAACAAGTCCCACTTTTGGGTTGGAAGAGAGTTCTTCTCCGATGTCTCTGCCTCGGCCGTTAACTAAGTTGAAAACCCCTTTAGGCAAACCGATTTCATCAACGATTTTTGCAAAGAGTGCTGCGTTATTCGGTGATTCCTCACTCGGTTTAACTACAATTGTATTACCTGTAATCAGAGCAGGTGCCATCTTTCTCGCAATAAGGAAGAACGGGAAGTTCCATGGCAGGATTCCTGTTGTTACACCGATTGCCTTTTTGAAAACAAAAATCTGTTCGTAAGGCCGGTCACTCTGGATAATCTCTCCTTCATAGCGTCTTGCCCACTCTGCCATATAGTCAATGTAATCCGCAGTGAAATTGACTTCGACTGTAGCAAGTTCTTTAGTCTTACCAATCTCTTCACTGATTGTACGTGCAATTTCAGTCACGTTTTCTCTGATTTTACTTGAGATCGCTTTTAAATAATTGCCACGTTCAACGGCAGGGAGTGCTTCCCATGCATCCTGAGCTCCATCTGCTGCGTCAATCGCTTTTTTCACATCGTTTATCGTACCGATTGGAACTTGTGATACCAATTCATCAGTGGAAGGATTGAGGACGTCAGAGTATTCCTTGTTTTCCCCTTCTACAAATTCACCATTAATATACATTTGATACTTCTTCATGTTTGTACACCTCTTATTATTTTTTATAATTATCTCATTTTTTGTAAGTGCTTACAAATATTTTATATTAGCCTATGCTCTGTTCTTAATATCTCTAACAATATCTTTATAAAATGTATCCAGATTATAAAAATAGAATAGTATAAGCAGTAATACACCACCGGAAGTAAGCCCCGTACCGACAGTCGTTGCGAAAGTGCCGCCGGCAAAAGTAAGTCCTTCGTTTCTGACTCCGTTCTTCCATTCACCATAATCAATAACGTCAGCGAGCATTGCATAAGCTGTACCCATTATTGGTGCAAATCCTAAACCTCTGATTACAGAGCTGACACCGATCAACAATAAGCTTGACGTGTCGACTAACATGACCATACTGCTGATGATTAAGATGACCAATCCAATAATTATTGTTGTTCTTCTCCCAATTTTTCTCATCAATAGTGAAATGATTAAGAATCCTGAAATCAGACTAATAAAAATTTCAGAATTTCTGCCATTATAAATAAATTTTCATCATCGTTTTACGAACCAACAATTCAACTTACCTCCCCCACTTTGTTATAATTTAATCAAGTAACTAAATTCGAATTACATTTAACTAATAACAAGAGGGTGGATACATTTGACTGGATTATTCATAGCAATCATTTTACTTTTCATAGCATCTAGTTATTTTTCCGGCAGTGAGACTGCACTCACAGCGACGAACGAAATGAAGCTGCAGCTGAAAGCGAACAACGGTGATAAAAAAGCGGCGCGTCTGCTCAAGCTTGTCAACAATCCTACGGTGTTCATCCCGGGTATATTGATCGCAAACAACCTGCCGAACATCATTCTACCGTCTTTGGTCACCATCGTCGCTTTGGAATACGGCTGGAACATCGGAATCACTACAGCAATCCTGACAGTCCTCATCATCATATTCGCAGAAGTGATGCCAAAATCAGTGGCAGCTGCCTTTCCTGAAAGAATTTCCCATATCGTCTACTATCCGACTGTGGGGATACTTTTCGTCCTGAGACCTTTTATTTGGCTGTTGAACTTGATTACAAAAACGACAATCAAAATGCTCGGCAAAGATGATGGACGGGAACTCACCATTTCAAGGTCGGATATGCGGGCGATGGTGGACATCGGGCATACAGAAGGTACTTTTGAGAATGAGGAAGTTTACGGGTTGAAAGGCGTACTCGACTTCTCCAATCTGAACGTCGCCGATGTACTCCAGACACCTCGTACGGAACTGGACGGCCTGAGTGCTGATATCACGTTTGAAGAAGCAAAAGAAACACTGCTCGATTCAAGATTCAGCCGCTACCCGGTCTATGAAGGCGATCTGGATAATATCATCGGTGTCTTCCACGCAAAGTTTTTCGTCGCATGGTCAGATCATCCGGAAAAGTCCATCAAAGAATTCAGTGACTTGAATCCTATGACTGTCTATGAATTCCAGCCGATCAAAGCCGTATTCCAAAGAATGCTGAGAGAAAACAAACATATGGCCATCGTCCTTGATGAATTCGGCGGTACAGAAGGCATCATCACAAATGAAGAGCTCATCGAAACACTCATCGGTCAGGATATTCAGGATGAAACGGATGTCGACGGCATCCTCATCAAAAAACAGACGCGTGATGAAATAATATGTGACAGCAAAATTCCGCTTCACTTTCTGAACAATACATTTAACACACATATTCCCGAAGAGGAAGATAACCTCGCTGGATTCATCCTCAGTGAGTTTGAAGATATTCCCGAAATCGGTGACACAATGACACATGACAATCTGACTTTTGAAATTATGGAAGCTGAAGAAAGAAAGATAAATACGGTGAGGATAACTAAAGGTGAAAGTAAGGATGAGGAAGATTAAAAAGAGATCTATAAAAAAAGATATGCCAGCTATAATATAGCCCGGCATATCCTTTTTATTTTCTACAACATCATCAATGACAGTTGTGGTACAAGCACTATTATTATCAATCCGATCAGCAGTACAAAGAAAAAAGGGACTATAGCTTTTGCAAGTGTCGGTACACTGAGTCCGGAAATGCTTGACCCGACGAACAGGTTGACACCCATCGGCGGTGTGATGAACCCGATTGATAGTGCCACAATCATTACAATACCGAAGTGTATCGGATTTATCCCAATCTCCAGGACCATTGGCAATAGTATCGGTGTAAATATTATTACTGCTGCAGATGTGTCGATAAATAATCCAATAATGAGTAACAGAATGATAATTAAAATCATAAGCATCAATTCATTTTCAGTAATAGACAGGAATCCTTCTGCAACAACTTGAGGAATACGTTCCATCGACAGGACTGTACCAAAAGCGTTTGCTGTACCGATGATAAGTAAGATTACTACTGAATTCAGTGCCGCTTCTCTGATTGCAATCGGGAATTCTCTTAATTTGATTTCCTTATGCAGGAACAGGCTGACGACTGCTGCATAGACCACTGCAACGACTGCCGCTTCCGTCGGTGTAAATAAACCACCATATATCCCTCCAAGAATTATGACTGGAATCAGGATGGACCATTTCGCATCATTCAATGCACTGAACAATCTTTTGAAACTGAAAGGTTCTCCCGTGCCTGTAAATCCCTTCTTCTTTGAGTAGAAATAAGAGTAGATCATAAGCAGGAGTCCAATCAGCAGACCCGGGATGATGCCCGCTATAAACAAGTCTCCTATCGACTGGCTTCCCGCCACACCATATAAGACCAGGGGTATACTCGGTGGGATTATGATTCCAAGGGCACCTGCCGACACAATGACCGCTGTCGCAAATTTCCTGTCATACCCTTCGGCAACCATTGCCGGAATCAGCATACCGCCGATTGCTGCGACCGTTGCAGGACCTGAACCGGAAATCGCAGCAAAGAACATACTCGTCAAAATTGCCGCCATCGCAAAGCCTCCGGTGTATCTGCCGACAAATACGTTGGCCACTTCGAATAACCTTGAGGAAATGCCGCCTTTTCCCATAATCTCTCCAGCGAGAATAAAGAAAGGCACAGCCATCAATACAAAATTATCCGTCGAAGTCACCAGACTCTGTGACAGAAACGTCAGCGTCAGGTCCGGTGAGTATAAGGCCGTGACTATCAATGCCAGACCCAGCGCTATCGCAATCGGAACAGACAGCAGCATGAAGAGGAAGAAACTCGCAAAAAGTACTATTGCTGTCATAATGATTCTCCTCCTATTCCTGTGTCATCTCCGTTGTTTTTTAATTCCAAGTAGCTCTTATAAATATTCTGGATGAGTCTGATCGACGTCAGAATCATACCGACCACAAGGGCCAGATAAACGTACTCCATCGGTATTCCGAGTGCTGTAGATTCCCTTGTTATCCTTCCTACGATATCTATACCGTAATAAGTGATTACAAGTGCAAATATAAGGAAAAGTACATTCGCAATCATATTGATGATAATTTTTCCTTTATCGTTAAAAAGCATCGTGATTACATCAACACTCAAGTGTTTTTGTCTCTTCACCCCATAACTGACACCTACATAGATCAGCCATATAAATGCGTACCTCGCGATTTCTTCAGACCAAGGCAAGGAACTGCTGAATATATATCTCAAAACAACTTGAGAGAATATGATAACGACAGTGAAAGTACTTAAAATCACCAAAATATATTCTTCGAAATGTTCATCCAACCATCTTAGAATGCCCATTGATTTTTCCCCCTCACTGTTTTATTCTCTATCAAGCTGATCAAGAATTTTATCTAATATCTCATCACCATAGACATTTCTATATGTTTCATGGACACTCTCTGCCTGTTTCCTGAATGGTTCGGTGTCCACCTCTACTATTTCCATTCCTTCTTCTTCCAATATGTCTTCTATCTTCTCTTCATTTTCAACGATTAAATCTCTATGAAATTGTGCAGCTTCCTGTGCACTTGTTTCTATTACCTGCTGCTGCTCTTCAGATAAAGAGCCCCAGAAATCATCACTGATTGCCACAGGCAACGGCATATATTGATGTGATGTCTTGTTCAGATATTGCTGAACTTCCTGGAAACGGCTTGTATAAATATTTGAAATCGGGTTTTCCTGTGCATCTACAGTCCCTTGCTGCAGTGCCATATACAGTTCGCCGAATGCCATCGGTGTCGGGTTTGCACCCATTGCCTGGAAAGTCGCCAGCGATAATGGGAATTCCGGAGTTCTGATACTCAATCCTCCAAAATCTTTCGGGCTTTCTATTTTTTTATTCGCCGTGACATGACGCATACCATTTTCAAAATATGCTATTATCCTTAAATTATTTTCAAGAAATGGTTCGGCAACCTCTTCGCCCACTTCTCCATCAAGCACTTCCCATGCTTCTTCATAAGATTCGAACAAGTAAGGCAATTCAAAGATGCTGATATTCTGGTCATACTGACTGAATGCACTTGCAGCGACCATCTGGAGATCATTTAAAGTGACACTTTCAATCATTTCTGCTTCAGTACCGAGCTGTTCATTGGGATAGACACGCACTTCCATGTCTGACTGTTCCTCAACCAGCTCTTTAAAGCGCATGACAGCCTCATGCCTTTCATTGCTTTCCGGCTGACCATGGGCAAAACGGATGATCACATCCCCATCAGATTCAACAGTCTCACTGTCGGTAAAAAAGATATATATTACAGTGACGGCCAATACTGTAATGATACTTAACATCAGTATTTTAAGGATTCTCATACTTCCCCTCCTTTTCCAATTCCATAAATCTGACACTGGAGCGGACCTCTTTTGTAAACGCATACATATTTCATATAAAAGTGGAAGGTCATATAGACCCTCCGCTTAGAAATTCTACTAATCGATATGTGAGCCGCCGTTGATATCCAGTTCTTCTCCTGTAATATAACCTGCTCCTTCAGAAGCGAGGAAAGCGATCGAGTATGCAATGTCATCTACAGTGCCCACGCGTTTCAAAGGAATGCCTTCGATGATCGTCTTTTCAGCTTCTTCTGTCAATAAACCGCCGGTAATGTTAGTGCCGCCGACAAGTCCCGGTGCCACCGTGTTACAGGTGATATTGAATTCCGACATCTCTCTTGCAATGGCTTTAGTAAATCCTGTGACACCTGCTTTCGCTGCAGAATAATGCGAGCCGCCGAAGATTCCGCCGCCACGCTTGCCTGATACGGAACTTAAGTTTATGACTCTTCCGTATCCTTCTTCTTTCATGGATTTCAATACAGCCTGCGTGACAAAGAATAAACCCTTCATATTGATGTTGAATACAAGGTCCCATTCATCTTCAGGAATTTCCAGCACACGCGTCGGTCTAGAAATGCCGGCATTATTTACAAGAATATCTATTTTCCCGTGCTTTTCAACTAATTTCTGAACTGTCTCGTTCACCTGTTTCTGATCTGTTACATCTATTGTATAACCAAAAGCGTCTCCGCCGTCATTTCTTAAACTTTCTGCAACCTGTTCTGCCCCGTCGCCGTTTATATCAGCGAGGATGACAGTGGCACCACGTTCGCTTAATGTTGCAGCCGTCGCTTTGCCAATCCCCGTCTCAGAACCGGCTCCGGTAATTAAAGCCACTTTTCCTTTAAAATCCATCTTTACAACTCCCCGTTAAATTAAGATACATCTCTCTTTTTTATCACCTGTTACTTATTTAAAAATTCTTTGGCTACAGAAGCGATGCCCTCTGCATCCAATTTATAATGCTTGTATAGGTGGTAAGGCTTGCCTATCAAGGAGTTTTCATCATAAAAACCATGACGTTTGAATTTACATGAAACATCCGACTCCATCAGAACTTCAGCTACTGCACTGCCGAGACCGCCCTGGATATTGTGCTCTTCAACTGTAAGTACCGCACCAGTGTCTTCAGCCGCATTGATGACAGCTTCTGTATCCATGGGCTTGATTGTATGCATATCGATGACGCGTGTTTCAATTCCCTGTTCGCTTAACTCCTCTGCCGCCCTCAATGCCTGGAGCACTTCGATTCCGCAGGCAATAATCGTCAAGTCCGAACCGTCTCTCAGAATATTCGCTTTACCAATCTTGTTCTGGACATTCGCTCCTTCTTTATAAACCGGTTCTTCCCTGCCGCGGCTGACTCTGAAGTAAATCGGTCCGTCATATGTTTTTACGGATTCTTCAATCATCTCAGATAAAGCGACACCGTCAGCTGGTGAAATGACAGTCATATTGGCCATTGCTCTCGTGATGGAAATATCTTCGGTTGCGTGGTGGGACGTACCGTAAAAGCCCATCGCAATACCGGTGTGCGTGCCGATCAGTCTTACATTCAGATTTGGATAGGCAACAGCAGTTCTGATATTTTCAGCCGCCAATACTCCAAGAAAAGAAGCATAAGTTGAGACAAACGGGATTTTTCCTGTCGAAGCCAGACCCGCAGCAGCTGTCACCATGTTTTTCTCAGCTAGGCCGAAGTTGAAAAATCTCTCCGGATATTCTTTTGCAAATGGCCATAATCCTGTCGGTTTGCTGAGGTCTGCACTCATCGCAACAACTTCAGGATGTTCATCTGCAAGCGCCGCCAAAGTTTTTCCGGACGTCAATTGCTTTGCCATTTCAAGACCTTTATATAATTCCCATGTATCTTTATGGAATGTATTTTGTGTAGTCATACTATTGTCCCCCTTCAATTTCTTCTACTGCACGTTTAATATCATCTTCACCAAGGTTTGCTACATGCCACTCGTAGCCGTGTTCCATGAATGAAACACCTTTACCTGCCACAGTGTCACAGATGATGACAGTTGGAACATCAGAATCAGCCGATGGCAGATTATCGAATGTCTCTATAAGCGCTTCTATGTCGTGTCCGTCCACTTCCACTACGTTCCATCCGAAACTTTGCCATTTTTCTTTTAATGGGTCTATATTCATCATTTCGTGCGTATGCCCGTCAACGGTCACTTTATTATTATCAACAATACCTACAAGATTGCCGAGCTTGAAACTCGCAGCACTCATCGCCGCTTCCCATACCTGGCCTTCGTGCATCTCACCGTCACCCATCAGTATGAATGATCTGTAATCTTCATTATCGAGACGTGCACCGAGTGACATTCCCACACCCACTGATAATCCATGACCGATGGAACCTGAACCAAAATCAATGCCTTTAATCTTATTCATATCAGGATGATCACCGAATGCACTGCCTAAATCAGTATATGTGTTTAATTCTTCTTTAGGGAAAAACCCGACATCAGCCAGTATTGGATATACACCGACTGCAGAATGACCTTTACCCATTACGAAACGGTCCCGGCTCTTCCACCTGTGATTTTCAGGGTCATAATTCATTACATGGTAATACAGTGTCGCAAAAATTTCAGAACTGGAAAATGAGGATCCGTAGTGTCCACTTTTTGCTTTTGAGATTAATCTTATCGTTTCTAAACGTGACAATTTAGCTTTTTCTTTAATGAGTTCAACTTTTTCTTCTGTACTTAATTTTGTGTCAGTCATGTTAATCCTCCTAATGGTTAATCGTTTAACCTGATGTATGCATAATACTATGTAAACGTTTTACTTGTCAATAGTAAAAAGAGAATATTTTAAAAATTTCGTATTTGCAATTGTTTCTATGCTGATTGATTATAATGTGTAAGTCGCATAATATAGTATTAAATGGAAGTTGTTTAAATACTCTTTTATAAAGGAGAAATAGCATGAAGCTGACGATGAAAGATATTGCAAAAGAAGCCGGAGTATCTGTGGCGACGGTGTCTCATGTGATTAATGGCACGAAAAATATAACCGAGGATAAAAAGAATAATATACTGAAAATAATTGAAAAATATAATTATGTCCCGAACTCGACGGCTAAAAACCTGAGAAGACGATCCACAAAAACAGCAGCATTACTCGTTTCCAGTTCAACGGACTCCTTCGTTAACGAGATGATCTTTGGAGTGGAGAAAAAAGCGAGGGAAATGGGATACAGTCTGCTTCTTGTCAATACTAATGAGGATGAAGTATACGAAGAGAAAACGATAAATATGCTCTATTCCAAAATGGTTGACGGCATCATTCTTTCCCCCACTTCAAACAACATTGATTATCTGAATAAGTTCACAAAATCGATGCCCATCGTACTCGTCAACCGTTATAATGAAATTGTCAAAAATGCTCCAAGGGTCACAGGGGACAACTATTGTATCGGGTATGATGCAACGGACCATCTCATAGAGCATGGTCATGAGAGCATAGGCGTCATCTACTCGGTTCCTGATGTGTCGACGACAGAAGGAAGGATCAAAGGCTACCGGGAGGCTCTCGAACAAAACAACTTACCCTATGATGAAAATCATTTGGAAATTGGTTACGGAACTGTCGATGGCGGTAGAAAAGCCGTAGCAAACCTGTTAGAAAGAGAAAAAGATATCACCGCTTTCTTCTTCCTGAACGATTTCATGACAATCGGCGGCATTTCCAAACTGAAAGAAATGGGGTTGAGCATCCCGGAAGATATCGCATTAATAGGATTTGGCGACTCACCCGCTTCAGCCATCATCGATCCGCCGGTTACAAATATGATCTTACCGCCGCAGGAAATCGGTATGAAAGCTTTCGAATCTTTGGCAAGGAAGATAGACGGAGAGAAAAATGTAGATAATTTTGAAATTCCGGCTTCGATGGTGATCAGGCAGTCATGTGGGTGTGAATGAAGAAGCTGTGCGTATATAAGTCTTCTTAAATAGGCGGGGGGAGAGAATGAACATCCTCTTGCCCCTCACACTACGAAAAATTTCATACACGGCGTTTCAATTTTTGTTAAGCATATCCTTTGTTATAGTGTTCAATCGTTTAGAAATACAAAATAAATAATCCCGGCTCATCAGCCGGGATTTTCGCTCAAAATTTAACCAAAAATTCATTTATCATTCAGAGCCGTTTTGTATCTTTTTAATGGCTTTAACTATACCAACGTGTGCACCTTCGTGATACAAAGTGAAATTCAAAATTTCACCGACTGTCGACAGGGACATGAATGCTTCTTTGGCTTCATCATCCATCTGTCCGGACAATGCCTCTTTCAATTTAGCCGGCTGGTCTTCAAGCTGCTTTTTAATTTCTTCAAGGGTCGGCGCTTCTTCTTCCCAGTCTGCAGGCTTTGTCCCCGGCGCAAACATTTTCAGATCTCTGGACAGGGTTTCGATATTTTTCCCACCGTAATCGGAAAGTAAAATATTTTGAGTCACATAGATGTGTGCCAGATTCCAACGGATGTTGTTGCGGAAACCTTCAGGAATCTGATCAGCCTGTTCTTCAGATAGTCCTTCCATCTCCTTCAACGTACTTTGTCTGACCATATCGACCTGCTTGAAAATCTGTTCTTCATTCATCTCTTTAACCTTCCTTTCCAATGATTCATCATATGATATCCACTATATAGTCTTCCCTGTATGAATGCCCCTAAACATTCCTCCAACTGACTGGATAAAGAATTACACCATAATAATACTCCAGATTTTGAGTCCTATCACTCAAAATCCGGAGTTTATTAATAAAATCCGTCTATACATTGACCCCGTTCACTATCTGGGCTTCTTTATAATTCCCGTCAAAAAAGTTTTTAACGTTCGTTGCGCTTTCCAACGAAGCTTCTCTGACTGACTCTTCGGAATAGAATGCGATATGTGGTGTCAAAATGATATTTTCATATTCCATGAACGGGTGTGTAGTCAAATCCGGATGTTCATCCACCAGTACATCTGCTGCATAGTAACCGATTTTCTCCGATTCGATGGCGCTCACAACCGCAGTCTCATCGATCAGCTGGCCTCTTGCGGAATTGATCACCGTCACCCCCTCTTTCATTTTGGAAATGCTCTCATCATTGATAATCTGCTCAGTCTCTTCATTCACAGGCAGATGAATGCTTAAAATATCCGCTTCTGCCAGCACTTCATCAAAGGAGACTAAGTCTGTATCATACTTTTCTCTCGCTTCATCTTTATCAATAAATGGATCATAAGCGATAATTTTCACCCCGAAAGGTTTCAATCTTTCTGCAATCAGTTTCGGGATGTTGCCGAAACCAATCAGTCCGACTGTCTGTGTCCCAAGCCTTCTCATATTCATAACGGCATCAAAATCCCACTGCTTATCCTTTCTGAGCTGGTCGTGGAATGAGTTGATGCCACGATTCAGCATCAGTATCATGCCGACAGTATAATCCGCCACCTCAGTGATGCAGTATTTTGATATATGAGAGACTGCGATACCTTTGGATTTCGCATATTCCACATCTGCATCATTGAAGCCGATCGTGCCGAATGCAATGAGTTTCAAATTCGGCAGTGCATCGATCACCCTTTTTGTAAAAGGCTCATATTCACAGATGACTGCATCTGCATCCCTGCAGTTTCTTATCAGATCATCTTCGGTAACGGACGGCGCCTCTATAATTTCGATCTGATTTTTGAACACTTCTTTTTCAATTTCAAGTGCTCCTGGAAAATCATAAGTGCGAACAACTTTAATCAATGGACAGCCTCCTCGATAGTTTCATCTTTTAGTAGATGATGTGTGCAATGATTGCGATGATCGGAATGGAAATGATCGTTCTTTCAATGAAGATGATCAACAGTCTCCAGAAATTCGCAGGCATTTTTGAAATGATGATCAATGTTGCCATTTCCGTCAGATAAATGATCTGAACAAGTGATAATGCTGCGATAAAGAAACGTGTCATCTCTGATTCTATACCAGTGGCAAGCACTGCAGGAATGAACATGTCGATAAATCCTGTAATTGTTGCAGGTGCTGCTGCTTCCGCTTCAGGTATGCGAAGAAGCTCGAGTACTAAGACCATCGGCTGTGAAATGATGGTGAATACCGGTGTAAATTCTGCAATGATAAGAGCGATTGTACCGATTGCCATTACCTGTGGAATCAGCACGAATGAAATATCGACAAACACTTCAACACCCTGTTTTATCTGCTTCTTGAATGAACCTGACTTTTCAGCAGCTGTTACAGCCTGCTCCAAAGCCCATTTGAATACATTTTTATCTTTCGGCACAGTTTCCTCGTAATGATTTTCAACCGCAAAAGTATCCGGTATTCTGGATATCGGCGGAATTCTCGGAATGATTATGGCACAGATGATACCAGCGATCACTATCGTCAGATACAGCAGCGGAAAAACATGGTCGACTTCCAGCATACGTGCAATGACAAGACAGAACGGCAGGGATACTGTAGAGAAGTTTGTTGCGATGGCCACTGCTTCCCTGCCGGTATAAAATCCCTGATTATACTGTTCGCGTGTCAGTACAACACCGACGTTCACGTTACCAATCCATGAAGCCAATAAGTCAATCGCAGATCGACCCGGTAATGTAAATAAAGGTTTGATGACCTTTCTCAGCAATGTTCCGGTAAATTCCATGATGCCGAAGTTTATTAAATAAGGCATCAGGAATGATGCAACCAGGAACCACATGATTAATGTAGTCAACAGACCCAGCATTGTGCCGCCTGTTACATCGGAATACACAACTTCAAGTCCCACCTGGAAGTAGGTCATGATAATTCCAACCATCCCGATGACCCTGATCGTGGTCCACAGCAGGCTGGTATTGAACAATGAATTCAGCATCTCGTTGGATGTGATGAATTTCGGTTTGAACAAATATGTAATGACGGATAAGACGGTCGAAAGGACAATCACTCCGGTAATTACTTCCGGCAGAAAACCTTCAAATAAAGCGATGAAATACTCAGTGATGACACCGAGCAGAATATTGAAGTTGCCGTCTGCATCTGTAATCGGCACCAGGAAAATTATGATCCCGAATAATGATGGTATCAGGAATTTCATTAAACTTTTTGTTGTAATCTCTTTACTTTCAGAACTCTTTTCAAAGTCACTCATAACACCCATCCCCTTATTCTAATTGTGAATCAGATGATTGTTTCCATCCTGTTTAAATTATTAAGCTTGAGAAAATCCCCCTTTGGATTACTTAAGTAGTATATAAAATATTATTAAAGAAGTTTATACAGTACTTAATTATTATGAATAATCTTATAATTATATACAGTGCTTGTAAAGTGAAACCCTATATATAGTACAGATTCTTTTCATTGCAAATTATTTCATTGCCATTATAAACATTCACAATGCATACTGTTGATGAAACCGGCATAAAAGCATTGTTGGCTCAGCCGCTTTTCTGCTGTCCCCGCCGCCTTGTATTGTTTTTATAATTACGTTACTATGGTTTGTATGTAAAAAATCTAAATCATTTAAAAACTTTAAGAGGGATTTGAATTAATACTTACCAGAATTATTTTCAGATGACTCACCACTGACGGGAGCACTTTATTGTAAGCGGTCCCAGGGGCTAACTTGAAAATAATTTATCAACCTTTTAAAAATCAATCATTCAAATGGAGAGTGTTAAGATGAAAGACACCTTAAGAGTCGCCGGCGTCTATATTGGCGCGATCATTGGAGCCGGTTATGCTTCAGGACAGGAAGTGCTTCAGTTTTTTACAAGTTCCGGCTGGATAGGAACATTGGGAGCAATCATCACTATGATTCTCTACCCCCTGCTGGGATATTATCTGATAGTGCTCGGGGATAAATTAAAAGCCAATTCCCACAGAAGAGCGCTTTATCATATTACCGGCAGATATGTCGGTCCGATTATTGACATGCTCATAGTATTCTTTCTATTTGGTGTCGCTGTGGTCATGGTTGCAGGCGCGGGGTCGCTCGTTGCCCAGCAGTTCGGATGGCCTGCAATCGTCGGAAACATTGTGTTGACTGTACTGGTCATGCTGGTAATGACGCTTGGACTGAACAGAATCGTTACAGTCATCAGCTGGATTACACCGTTCGCATTTTTACTGATCATTATCATTGCTATATATTCTTTATTTATCAGCAGTACTGATATCAGTACACTTGAAAGCGTCGCAAAAAACCAGTTGTCCGCTTCACCAAACTGGTTTTTGAGTGCCCTGCTCCACGTATCTTTTAATATCGTCATCGCCTTTGGAATCATGATGATGATCGGCGCAAACGAAAAAGATAAGAAAGCCGCAAAACGCGGTGCCATTCTCGGCGGCGTCGTCCTTGGACTGATTGCCTTGATCATCAATCTGGCAGTCTATGCAAATATCGATGTTCTGCAGTATGCTGAAATGCCGATGCTGCTCCTTGCAGATCAATTCCATCCGATACTCGGCACACTGATGGGACTCGCCCTGTTCGGTATGATTTTAAGTACTGCGGTGCCCTGCCTGTACACTGTCGGTGCCCGCTTCATTCAGGCGGATACCCGCAACTTTAAAATCGGGGCGGTCATTTTGAGCCTTGCTGCTTTCTCACTCAGCTTCGTCGGATTTACACAGCTTGTAAACACAGTGTATCCCCTGCAGGGGTATGTAGGCTTCGTCCTCCTTGCGGGGCTGCTCATCAATGTGTTCAGAACTAAAGGACAGGCAAATAATGTGCCGCACCAGCATTAAATAAAACTTAAAACCCCGGATTTCTGCTCCAGTCAGCAGAAATCCGGGGTTTTTATGACTATAATAGCTTCATTTTACCTCGCCTTGGTCGCAAAGTTGACCAGGGCTTCTATCGCTGTCTTAATACTCTTTTCTGAAAATATGATTTCCGGACTGTGCAGTGAATAGCCGCTCTCTTCCACGTCTTCCATACGGGTTCCGATACGGAATGCCGCTCCGACGTAGTCCTGCATATAAAATGCGAAGTCTTCCGATCCCATGGACGGCTCTTTCAGTTCATGGAATTTCGAATCATGATCATCACCTGCATTGACGAACTCATCTACAAGTTCGGGATTGTTGATGACCGGCGGGCAGTAGTTGGTGTATTCAAGTTCACAATCCCCGCCTGATATGCCGGTCAGTCCGCCGATGTAGTTTTCAATCATCTTTTGGGCAAGCTCAATCGAATCTTCCGAAAAGCTTCTGATGGTACCGCCGAATGAACATTCATCCGGTATGACGTTGTTCGCATCGCCTGCATGAATCTGTCCCACGGTAATCACTACAGGCGTTGCGGGATTGTTGAACCTGGATACGATACCCTGAATGAACTGGATGATATTCGATGCAAGGTAGATCGGGTCTGCCGTCGTATCAGGGTGTGCGGCATGTCCGCCCTTCGCCGTCACTTTGGCATTGAATCCGGTCGATCCGGCACAGAACTGCTCTTTTCTGTAGCCGATCAGTCCCTCGTTCATGCTCGGCCATGTATGGTACATGACAATTTTATCCACCGGCACTTCCAGGCGTTCAAGCTCCTCCTTCATATATTTTGCGCCTTCCAGCGTTTCCTCGGCCGGCTGGAATATGAAGACGATATTGTACTGGAGATCGTCATACATATCATTGATCACTTTCGCAAAACCATACATTATACTCGTATGGATATCATGGCCGCACGCATGCATGACCCCGTCATTTTTCGATTTATAATCAAGACCGGTCCTTTCTGTGAGCGGCAGTGCATCCATATCCGCTCTTACACCGATATATTCATATTTCGGGTCCTTTTCAAGTATGCCTATGGCACCCGTTTTTTCACTCAGTTCATAAAACTTGATCTTCGTATCTTCCAGGCCGTTCTGGACCAGTTTCGTCGTCTCATATTCCTTGAAACTCAGTTCCGGTTCTTTATGCAGTCTTCTTCTGAAGTTGATGATATGTTCCAGATGGTTATCAATCACTTCTTCTTTTACAGCCATTTTAAAACTTCCTTTCAGCATTCGAAGATTTATCATACATAATTGAATGCTATCTACATATAACTCTTTATCCGTTTCAAACAGCGTTAAACCTTCTGAGCATATTTCATTCAATGTGGGGCCGGTTTTTATTTCCACAGTCGACTTTGATGTTTTGAGAACGTTTTTATAATATAATAAAGTCAAGAGGAGATGATGAAATGGCTAACCAAAATTTCAAACAGACTGTCTATGTCAATCGTTTCACAGACGGTACGCTGGATCCAAATGTTGAAATGTCGTATCACGTGAAGGACAAAGGGAATATCATCGCAAATACTGCGCCTGGGTGCTGGGGACCGATGATTACGCCTGAATTAAAAGGTGGTCATGAAGTCACGCAGCCGGTATTTGTTGAAGGTGCGGAGGTCGGAGATGCGATCGCCATCAAGATCAATTCAATCAGGGTGACTTCTGTTGCTACTGCTTCGGGGCATGACCAGCCGATGGAAGGCAGATTTACGGGCGATCCGTTCGTTGCAGGCATCTGCCCGAACTGCGGTGCGAAGAACCCGAAAACCGTCGTTAAAGGCATCGGCCAGGGTGCAGTCAGATGTGCAGAGTGTGATGAGGATGTTACACCGTTCACTTTTACCAATGCTTATACGATGGCGTTCAATGAAGACAGAAGCTTGGGTGTTACGCTGAACAGGGAAGCGGCTGAAAGAATCGCGCATAAGGCGAAGGACTATATGTGCACACCGGAAAATTCCATTCAAAACCCGGTCGTCACTTTCGCCCCGCATGATATTGTCGGTGCCATCGCGAGAGTCATTCCATTTTTAGGTCAGCTCGGCACAGTGCCGGCAAGTGCTTTCCCGGATTCACATAACGCCGGGGACTTCGGACAGTTCTTGCTCGATGCGCCGCATGACTATGTGAAAACTGTGGAAGAACTTGAAGACCGGACCGACGGTCATATGGACATCAACAGAGTACGGGAAGGTGCCATTTTAATATGCCCGGTCAAAGTCGAAGGCGGCGGTGTATATCTTGGAGATATGCATGCGATGCAGGGTAACGGTGAAATCGCCGGACATACGACGGACGTTGCAGGCATTGTTGACTTGAGTGTCAGAGTGTTGAAAGACCTTGAAGTCGACGGACCGATTTTACTGCCTGTTGAAGAGGATCTGCCGGTTGTTGCCAAACCCTACTCCACAGAAGAAATGGAGAAAGCCCAGAAACTTGCAGAACAATGGGGTGTTGAAAAGATTGAAGAATCCTATCCATTATCATTTGTCGGCACAGGCGCCACATTGAATGATGCGACTCAGAATGGATTGGAACGCGCCGCCAAACTGCTCGGCATCGAAGTGCCTGAAGTGATGAACAGAGCGACCATCACCGGTTCGATTGATATTGGAAGAAACCCGGGTGTCGTTACCGTCACATTCCTCGTGCCGAGTGACATGCTACGGAGAATCAGGCTGGATCAGTTGACACGGAATCATTATTCATAGGCAGTATTTAGGACTATCTGCTTTTTAGAAGTGGATAGTTTTTTATTTTCCGAGAACTGTCCGTTATTTGAGTTGGAAAGCAGACGATTTACTGGACTCTCTTGAAGCTTACGAATCTTGGTGTAGAAAAACCGTAAGCTATGACTGAAATCTCTCAAAACTTACGAACAAACCAACGAAGAACCTAGAAAGAATCTGATCCGAAAAACGGACAGAACTATGATTTTAGGATGGATGCCGAAATCGCACGATGCTGCCAGGTTCGGGGTGGGTCGTGCGAAAAGTAATGTCGAAATCGCACGATGCTGCCGGAGGCGGAGTGGGTCGTGCGAAAAGTAATGTCGAAATCGCACGATATTGCCGGAGTCGGGGTGGGTCGTGCGAAACAGGATGCCGAAATCACACAAAGCTTGCGAAAAGGGTCGGGAAAAGAAGACAGACAAACTACTGAGCATGATTCTGTTCAAAAAAAGTGAAAAACCGGACAGAATGGCATCGAGGCGCACTCTGTCCGGTCCACTTTATAATTTATTTTTCATCATAGGCGTTCAGTGCGTTGACGCCGTGCGCCATTGCAGAGCCTGCTTTCAAGGCGGCAGCGACTAAAATCGATTCTGACATTTCTTCTTTCGTCACATCCAGCTTCTTGGCATTGTTCGTGTGGATTTCAATGCAGTATGGACAGCCGGTGACATGTGCCACCGCAACGGCGATGAGTTCTTTATCCTTCTTAGAGACTGCGCCTTCTTTCACTGCTTCTTTATCAAGTTTGACGAATGCCTTGAAAGCGTCTGGTGCGAGCTTGGCAAATTCGCCCAGTCTGTCAATGTTGGATTTTTCATACAGGTCACCGTTGTTGTTGCCGTCATAGGCCTGCAGCGCATTGACACCGTGTGCCATCGCTGAACCTGCTTTCAAACCTGTTGCCACCATGATGGATTCGGCAATTTCCACTTTTGAAACGCCCAGTTTCTTCGCTGCATTGACATGTATATCGATGCAGTATGGGCATCCTGTAACGTGGGCCACTGCCACTGCAATCAGTTCTTTCGTCTTCTTAGGAATCACGCCGTCAGCAACCGCTGCCTTATCGAATGCCGCAAAGCTCTTAAAAGCATCAGGTGCGAGTTCGGCAAACTCTGATAACCTGTTAATATTGGATTTTTGATATAAACTCTCTTCTGACATATTTATGCCTCCTTGAATTTTCAGAATATAAAATCATCCTTTGTTGGTATGATATACAAAAAGGCGGTACGACTCAAACTTTATGGCTGGTTTTATTTTACTTATATTCGCATGAAGCCTGATATAATTGAAACAACAACATTCAGGAGGGTTTGACTTTGAAGAAAAAGAAAATCCAGAAAACGAACGCAATGCGTCAGCTTGAAAAAGGGAAAATAGATTATACAATACACGAGTACGCATGGAATGAAGATCACCTGGATGCGGGGAATACTGCTGAACAGGTATCTGTGCCTTTAGAGAAAATATATAAAACAATGGTTGCGACAGGGAATCAGACAGGTGAAATCGTTGCCTGCATCCCCGCGGAATCCAAGCTGGATCTGAAGAAACTTGCTGCAGTGAGCGGCAATAAAAAAGTCGATATGCTGAAGATCCGCGACCTGGAAAAAACGACAGGCTACATCCGGGGCGGCTGCTCCCCTGTCGGGATGAAGCGACAGTTCCCGACTTATATTGAGGCGGGCGCCGAGTCGCTCGATACCATCGTCGTGTCCGCCGGTAAAAGAGGCATGCAGATGGAACTCTCGCCGGATGAACTGATTCAAATCACTGAGGGGACATATGCCGATATGATTTTATAACATTCAAAAAAAGCGGAACACAAATATTTGTGTCCCGCTTTTTTTATTACAGAATTATATTCTGTCTCTGTCCTGGCCCGGATAATCCGGATCCCGACCTGATTTTCTATTTCTCTCTTCACGTCTGCCGTTATCCGTTTCATCAATATCCACTTCTTCACGGCGGACATCCTCCGATACATGTTCAGTATCCTGAACTTTATCTTTTCTGACGACAACCTCTTCGTCGACAACACTTTCTTTATCGACATTGACCCGTTCTTCTGAAACAGGGATGTGGATGGAGTCGTCATCTGTCAGATCGTCATCCAAGCCGCCGGCTTTCCGTTCGCCTTCAACCGGTCTTTTTTCAATCGTGACTTCCTCACGTTCGACCGGGACATCGAATTCCTGATGATCGGTTTCTACATGTTTATCAACATTCACTTCACCGGTTCTGACATTTTCTTTATCGACTTTCAGACGCTCTTCTCGGAGCTGAATTCTTTCTTCTTCTGATAAGTCGTTCCATTCATCTTCTGTCAGACCATAGTTATCATCGGTGACCTTTTCATCGATACCGTAAGCACCTTCACGTTCACCCAGAGCATTTTCACGGTCTGAGTCAGGTACAAACTGGTCACGTTCGCCCTGAACTGCACCAGCACCGGGACCATCTTTTTCCACGGAGCCGTCATTGCCGGCATAAGTGTCAGCATCTGCCGTTCTGTTGTTGATGTAAAGCAGAAATTCTCCTCTGTCCAATGCACTTTTATATTCCGCTTCTTCTTCTGCACTGAGTTCCAGATCTGACATTACCCGGTCCTCGGGCTCGTCTTCAGTGAACCATGACGCAATTTTATCCCATGCACTGCCTTCAGCAGCTTTAAAATTAACCTCGGTATAGTTTAATGCATCTCCCGCCAGATCTTTATCTGCTACGACAGTCATCGCATTTTCTTCTACACCTTCCGCTTTTAATTGCTCTATTCTTCTTAACAGTTCCTCTTCTGTAACAAATGTTTCAATCTTACGCATAATTAAAAACCTCCATTTAATTTCAATCTTTTATCCAACTATTTCTGGTGATTAAACTCGCATGGCGTTCTTTCATGATGCATGCATTTCACATGTAATAAATATTTACCCATACATATTTTTTATAAACAAAAATATTTGAATTATTATTTACACTTTACGGATAAAGGGTATTAAATATTATAGATATTATGAAGGAGATGTTTAAAATGACTCAGGAACACAGACCAAAATCTGCTCAAAATAAAATTCTGTTATCCGGTGTATTCATCGGTGTCGGCATCATGGCACTCATAGATGAAATCATTTTCCACCAGCTGCTGCAGTGGCACCATTTCTTCGATTTCAATACGATGCAGTTCGGCATTTTCTCCGACGGCCTATTAAACTCGTTTGCACTGTTCGCCATCGTTGCAGGCATATTCCTTTTTGCGCATGTGACAAAAATGTACAGCTACTCTCTCTTGACTTGAGATGGTGGTCAGGTATATTCATCGGACTGGGTTCATTCCAGCTGTTTGACGGCATCGTCAGCCATAAATTACTGCAGATCCACCAGATCAGATATGGAGTGGAGCTCCTCCCTTACGACATAGCATGGATTGCTTCAGCGATTCTGCTTCTTGCCGTCGGTATTTTCATGTGGCTTAAAACAAGAAAAAGTTCTGTGTCGAAGGCGGGAGGCTAGATGATGGAACATCATGCAATCCATGAATACTTTCCGCTGATACAAACAACTGTAATTATACTGACTGCTGTTTTAGTCGCCGTCTATATCTGTGCGATGGCCGTATCAAACAAGAGATTTAAATCATGGCCGGTAAGACGTTTATTCTTATGGGTATTGGGCTTCGTTACCGCAGCAAGCGCGTTTGTCGGCCCCATCGGCGATTTGGCGCATGAGAATTTCATCGCCCATATGTTTGGCCATCTGCTGCTTGGGATGCTTGCACCCATATTTATCGTTTACAGTAAACCGATGACATTGCTGCTCCGGGCGTTATCCACTGAACAAGCAAAATCAGTCAGCCGTCTGTTGAACACAAATTACGCCAAATTGATCACCAATCCGTTCGTCGCCTCGATACTTAACATCGGCGGACTGTTTCTAATATATAAAACCGGGCTGTATGTATGGATGCACGAAAGTATTCTGCTGTTCATCATCGTCCACCTGCACGTCTTCCTTGCAGGCTACCTGTTTACCATCAGCCTGATTTATGTGGATGTGACCTCACACAGGTATGCCTACTGGTACCGTGCACTCGCCCTGGTCATTGCGCTCGGATTTCATAAAGCAATGTCGAAACTCATTTATCAGAGCCCGCCTGCGATGGTGCCCGCCGATGAAGGTCAGGCCGGCGCCATGGTGATGTATTACGGTGGAGATGTTGTCGATCTGATTCTGATCATCATCCTCTGCTTGCACTGGTACAGATCAAGAACACCGGCTGAAAATCGGAACAAGGAGGCAGTTGTTCTGAAATGATAAAAAACCTGAACAATTGCTGTTCAGGTTTCTAGTGTGAAGTAAGTATTTATATCATTAAATTGGAGTAATTATAGGTTGAATTTTTCTTTCAAATAATTTATATCTTCTACAATCTTGTCTGTATCGTAGCCGATATCATAATTGTATTCCAGTACAAGGTCAGCGTGCGGCGTGTGTTGCTGATGCAGTCTGATGAATTCTTCGAAATCCAATGTCCCGTCGTGGAGTCTATTGTGGTCATCATGGAAACCATCGTTGTTGTGAAGGTGGAAATGAGTGATTTTGTCTCTAAGAGAAACGATTATATTCTCCATATTCCAGCCGTTCGCATGGACATGACCGATGTCAATCAGGATATTATTCTCTTCAATTTTAGCCATTGCGATGAATTCTTCTTCATCAAATAACATATTATCCTTGCTCTTTACACCTGCATTTTCTATTAAAATTTCAACTTCGGCCTTTTTACATACCTCATTTAATTCATGCAGATTTTTAGTGCTTTGGTCAATGGATTCCGTCTTGTTGGCCTCATCAATTTTTTTGTTGTTATGGTGGAATACCAGGTGTTTGATACCGAGTGATCGGCAAAGTTCCAGTGTTTTATCAATCTGTTCCATACTGTACTCGTAACTTTCAGTGCCTTTCGGCGCACTGTGTTCGACGTTGAAATAGGGACCGTGCACCGTTAGATGTCTATTTTCAATCAATGGCTTTAGTGTTTCGATATCTCTGTTGAATGCTTCATTTTCCCAATTCGGAAAAATTTCCAGCCCGAAATTGATACCTGCTTCCTTAGTCATTAACTCTTCCAAAGATTTAAGTCCTGAATCGATGAATGTATTTGTACTCAGTAAAATATTCATAATCACTTCTCCATATATTTATAGTTTAGTTCTGTTTCCTTATCAAAAATATGCACATGCTTTTTGTCGAACTTGATTCCGATTTCCTTACGGTCGATGACTTCAGGTGCCATGACGACAATTTCCTCATCCTCTATTTTTACCGTATGTGCAACTTCTGCACCAAAATTCTCGGTAAAGATCACTTTTCCTTTAATATCATGATCGTCCTCTGTCGCAGGCTTCATGTTTTCCGGGCGGATGCCCAGATATACTTCAGTGTCATTCAAATCATTTTTGAAGGTCGAAACGTCTGATATATCTATGTTCTGTTCACCGTAGTGGAACTTGGTACCTTTAATCACACCGCTCAATATATTCATAGGCGGAGAACCGATGAATTTTGCTACAAAGATGTTTCTTGGGTGATGGTAGACATTTTCCGGAGTATCCACCATCTGAATTGCACCTTTGTTCAAAACAACAATTCTGTCTCCGAGCGCCATCGCTTCCACCTGGTCATGGGTTACATAGACGAAAGTCTGCTTGAACTCTTTGTGTAATTTAAGAAGTTCACGGCGCGCCGTCACTCGCAGTTTCGCATCCAGATTGGACAACGGTTCATCCAGAAGAAAGTAATTTGATTTCTTTACCGTCGCTCTTGCCAGAGCCACCCTTTGACGTTGTCCACCTGAAAGATCTTTCGGCATTCTTTTCCTATAATGATCCAGCTCCAGCATGCCAAGAACTTTATTCAGCCTATCCTGCCTATCCGACTTGTTGATGCCGTTTCTTTTCAATGCATAGATGATGTTGTTCTCCACCGTCATATGCGGATATAATGCATAGTTTTGGAAAACCATCGCCACATCCCTGTCGCCTGATGGCAGGTGTGTCACTTCCTTCTTTCCAAGATGCACTTCTCCTGAAGTCACCGGTTCAAGCCCTGCTATCATTCTTAAAATGGTTGATTTTCCGCAGCCCGACGGTCCGAGAAAAATGATTCTTTCACCATCTTCTATTTCAAGATTCAAATCTTTGATTACTGTCGTGTCACCATAACTCTTTTCTATATTTTTCAATGTAATGTTTTTCATTTATATAAGCACTCCTATTTAATACCACTTGAAGAGAATGTGTTAATGATATATCTCTGGAAAACCAGATATAAAATCAATGGTATGGCCATTGTAATTACAGATAATGCCATAGCTACCGTGAAATTCGTTCCGCCTTCTGAGCTGACGAACAACTGCAGCGCAAGCGGCAGTGTGTAACTCTCCCGCGATCTCAGCATTAAGAGCGGCCATACATAGTCGTTCCATGCCAGTATGAAAAACCATATGGCTGTGGACGTAATCGCGGGTCTGACGATCGGCAGGACGTGATCTTTCATGATGTTGAATGTCGAGATACCGTCAATCTGAGCTGCTTCAATCAAAGGCTTCGGTATATTACGCATTGCCTGTGTCAGCATGAATATCCCGATTGCATCTGCAAGCTGCGGCAGGATGACACCCCAGACACTGTCTATCAGATCAAACTCCGATATGATCAGATAATTCGGTATCATCGTTACCGTGAACGGGATGAATATCGTACTGATCAGCAGGAAATATGTAGCCTTTTTGAATTTGAAATGGAAATAGGTCAAAGCAAAAGCGGCCAGAAATGATGTAATCATTTTAAATGTGGTAATCACACTCGCAATGATGAATGTGTTCAGTGTAATCCGGAATAAAGGAATCGTATCCTGAAGATCCACATAGTTTTCAAGTGTAAATGGATTCGGTATAAGACTGATTGTCGATGAATATGCATCCGCCAGATGTTTAAATGAGTTTGAAACCGCAAAAAGAATCGGATACAGCGTAAGAAGTATGAACACTATGATGATCAGGTGAAATATATACTTGTTAATTTTCATAGTATACATTCCTTTCTACAAACAGGAACTGAAGTGCGAGCAATACGATAAATATAACGAGTGTAATGACTGAACTTGCCGCCGATACACCTGTATTGAACAAGTCGAAAGCTTCCTGATATGAATGATATATTAAGTTGCTGCTCAAATAGTTCGGCCCGCCCTGTGTTACGACCCGTATCGGTGTGAACACATATTGGAGCCCCTGGACGATTGTCATGATCAGTATATAGAATCCTGTAGCCGAGCTCATCGGTATGATGATATCGGTAAAAATCCTGAACTTTGATATTTTATCCAGCTTGGCCGCTTCAATGATCTCGTTCGGTATACCGACGATTCCGGAGTACAGAACAATAAAGTTATATCCGAACACCTTCCAAGCAACGATAAGACTCAACACGACGATTACCGTCCCTTCCGTCACAGTCCAGTTGGGTATCGACAATCCAACCCATCCGAGCACTGTGGCAACTGGTCCTGAAACTGGATTTAAAATCCATAGGAACAACATTGAACCGACGACCAGTGAGATGACCGAAGGCGTAAAGATGGCAGCCTTGTAAATAGGTTTCCACTTATCAACCAGATGAGCGATGATATAAGCGAAAATATATGTGACCACTGTATTCAGTAAGACGAATAAAATGATGTACTGAAAGGTTTGAAAAATGATTTTTCTGAAGGTTTCACTTTGAAACAGTTCTGTATAGTTATCCAAACCTACGAATGTCTTATTCGGAGAAATCATGTTCCAGTCAAAAAAACTTAAATAGATAGTATATATCAACGGGCCGATCGTAAAAATCGCCAGTAAAATCAATGCTGGTGCCAACAATAAGTAGTTAGTATATTTTTTGCCCAACTTACACACTCGCTTTCAAAAGAATGACAGAAGACCGAAACTCCCGGCCTTCTGCTTGAAGATTAATCGAGCAATTCATTAATCTCGTCTTCAGTGTTCGTTACAGTCTCTTCAACATCCACATCACCGCCGAGTATGATATCCCTCATATCGAGCAGTTTCTGCTCTGCTTCAAGGCCGGCATCTCCCGGGAATGAAGCCCATGGCACGACTGAATCCATTTGACTGATTGCTGGCTGCATCATTTCATTTTCTTCAAGGAATTCCTGAAGTCCGTCAGGGTTATCTGCAACACCTTCACGAGGCGGCACATAGCCGGTACCTTTCGTCCACTCTGATATACCTTCAACACTGTACAGGTAACGCATGAATTCCCATCCTGCAGCCTGTTGTTCTTCTTCCTCTGCAGTAATTGCAAGCATTGCACCGCCAGCTGGCAGGCGTCTCTCTTCGCCTTCCCAACTTGGAGATTCTATCGCAGAAATATTGAATTCAGAGTTGCTCTGAACGTTATTTCTCTGAGCAATTGTTGTAAACAGCATGCCGACATTACCATCGATGAAACTCTGAATTCCCTGGTCCCATCCGATGTGTAAAGCTGTTTCATCTTCAATCACCAAGTCCTGATAATATTCGAATGCTTCGACACCCTCTTCAGAAGCAAATGCTGCCTGTCCGTCTTCTATGAAGTTTGCACCGTTACTTTCTACAATTGCCTGCTGGCCCCATGTATCTGCAGGTTCTTGAATGTAAATACCGTAATTATCTGTTTCTTCTTTAATGACATTTGCGTATTCTCTGACTTCTTCCCATGTTTCAGGTCCTGCAGTATCAAGACCCGCTTCTTCAAGCATATCTTCGTTCAAATAAAGAACAGGAGTACTCAATGAATATGGAATCCCGACCTGGCTGCCGTCTGAATTCACAGCAAGATCAAGTATGTTCGGTAAAAAGTTGTCTTCAAGGAAATTTATATCTTCTTCATGGTGCTGCTCAATCACTTCTTGTGGCTCAGTGTAATGGAAGTTTTCAGAGAAATAGTCCAAAAACGCCCATCCGACCTGTACTACTGCTGGTGTATTGCCTGCTGCCACATCAGCCTGCAAGTTTGACATCAGGCCGGCATACATATCCGGATTGTAACGCGCAACAACTTCAACCGTATCGCTCTGTGCGTTGAAATCTTCAACAAGCTTATCCACGGATTCACCGCCCTGCGTTTCGGCGTTGACATGCCAATACTCTATCTGTGTTTTTTCAGCTGAAGCTTCAGCTTCGTCATTGCTTTCTTCCTCTGAGCCTTCACCGCCGCCGCATGCTGCGAGTACTATCGTAATCAGCGTCAGCATCATCATCAAATATATCTTCTTCATTATTTAAGCCTCCACAAAATTTTTATATAAATAATCGTTCAGTTCTTCAAGACTGAAAACTGTCACATCGTTCAAAGAGTTAGTATTATAGTGATTGATATAGACCGTATTTAATCCGAGCGCTTTCGATGAATGGATATCATTCGTCAGATTGTCCCCGATTTTGTAAATGTTGTAATCAGGATATATTGCTTTAATTTCATTGATATGTCTTTCCATATCGAATGGCTTCCTGGCGTCATAAATGTGATGGTCAAATATATTGTTCAAATCCAGATATTCAATGAAAGGTGTCGCACTGTCCTCCGGCGAGTTGGTCATCAGAACCATTGGATTTTTCAGTTGTTTAATTGTTTGAATCAACTTCTCGTCCACTTCTATCATTTTTCCTTCTATCATCTTCTCTCTGATTTTCAGAAAAATATCAAATTGATAATCGACGGGAATGTCCTGTTCAGATGAAATAAATCTGACAATCTGCCAGACATCCCCCAAAGGCATATCATTCTTATGAAAATGTTGGCGTTCTTCAGATGAGAACTCTTCTATTATTGAACGATAGTCATTTTTCATTTCTTGTTGTATTCCGACTTCATCTGTCAACATCTCTATGTATTCATCAACAAAATTATCAGTGTGATAAAGTGTACCGTCCATATCAAAAATCAATACATTATTCACCGCGGTAATCCTCCAGTAAAATATTAAAGTGCAGTGCTGTGTTAGAAACATTCTCCTTTCCTCAAAATAAAGAGACCGGTATTGATTGTTTTAGCCAATACCGGTCTCTCTAGCGCACCGTTTCCTATTCACTTTCAATTACAACTATAGCAGTGGTTTGTAAATCTTCTGTTAATTTAATATAAATCATTGTTAAAATATTGTTTCCATATCTCAACATTTGATGTGGAGACGAATGAAGCACCGTCTTCCAGAGCCGCATTGAATATTTTTGCATCATCCACAAGACCGCCTGCTATAATATTTATATCATGGAACTTCTTTATCTCAGGAATCAGATAAGACGTAATCGCCGGCATGATTTCAAGATAGTCCGGTTTCTGTCTCTTCAAACCATCAAGCACCATGGAAAGCATTCTGTTATCGACTACAAAAGATCTCTGGACCACTTTCAGCCCTACATTTTTCGCCTTTTTTATATACCCTGTTTTTGTCGTGATGATACCGTCGGCACCGACATTATTTTTAATGAATTTAAAAGCATAATCATCTACTTTCAAACTCTCTATCTTGTCTATATGTATGTAACTTTCAATGCCTTCCTTCTTCAACTGGTCCACTATCATTTTAATATTACTGATGTTACCGAAAAGGACGAACACACATGCCAGCGTCTCTTTATATTTCACTGCTTTGTCCAATTGTTTGAAATCTGCCACTGCACCGATCATCTTGCTTTCGTGGTTCATATGCACGCTCCTCAAAATTTAATAGTATTTATATTCTATCATCATGAAAAGCCCTTTAACATTATATGTTCAAATGCGATTAATATAATTATCTTACGAATCTCGAAATGATTCTTTATGTCACTGCTGCATTATGGTAATATTACATTAACGATATCTTAAAATTTAGATATTAGATGCCCGGACTATATCCACTTTCAAGACGACGCAGAAATCCTCTATCACACAGAACTTCCAGCATTTGAGACTCAAGTACAAATTTTAACTACTATAAGGGGTGTATGTACTATGAAATCTTTTCTCAGCCGTATCAGCATGATGTTTGGTGTTTTATTGTTGACCGTTGTCACTTTATCCCAGGGGCTGCTTGCCGCGTCGTTTGAACCGGATTATGGAACAGAGAACAATATAGCTACAGCAAATGACGGGATGGTCGTTTCCGCCCACCCGCTCGCTTCAGAAGTCGGACTTGATATACTTAATGAAGGCGGTAATGCAGTGGATGCTGCGATTGCCATGCAGTATGCACTGACAGTCACTGAACCGATGATGTCGGGTATCGGGGGCGGCGGCTTCATGATGGTGTATGATGCCAACACAGAAGAAACGACAATCATTAACAGCAGAGAGCGTGCACCGGCAGGCGCGGACCCGGAAATGTTCTTAAAAGATGACGGTGAAGCGATGGAATTCCAGGATCGTGTCATCCATGGTAACTCAGTCGGTGTTCCGGGGACACCTAAAGGACTGCAGACCAGCCATGATATGTGGGGTACAATCGCAATGCCCGAGCTGATTGCTCCGGCAATTTCTCTCGCTGAAGAAGGTTTCCCGATCGATGACTTCATGGCTTACCAGATTGAAGAGAACGCAGAGAAACTCGACAGAAGTGCAGCCAGTGAAGTCTTCTTCAATGAAGGCGCACCACTCGCAGAAGGTGATATGTTAGTCCAGGAAAATCTCGCTAATACATTAAGAATGATCAGTGAAAACGGTACGGACTATTTCTACAATGGTGAAATTGCCGATGCACTTGCAGAAACCGTCCAGGAATTCGAAGGCTCGATGACCAAGGAAGATATGATGAATTATGATGTGACCGTGGACGCGCCGGTGTGGGGTCAGTATAAGGACTATGACATCGCAACGATGCCGCCGCCGAGTTCAGGCGGAATATTCCTCCTTCAGATGCTTGGTATACTGGACGGCTTCGATCTGTCACAGTATGACATCCAGTCTGTAGAGAAATATCATCTTTACGCTGAAACGATGCATCTTGCCTATGCTGACAGAGCTGAATACGCAGGCGACCCTGAGTTCGTCGATGTGCCGATTGAAGGACTCCTTCACCCGGACTATCTCGATGAAAGACGGAATCTGATCAGTCTCGATTCGGTCATCGAAGAACCGGAAGCGGGAGATGTCACACCTTATCAGGAAGGTTTTGAAAGAGAAGGTGGCGTTGAGCAGCCGGGAGACAAAGTCGACGGGCAGACGACACACTACTCGGTCATTGACCAGTACGGCAACGTCGTATCCTATACAACAACGATCGAGCAGGTCTTCGGTTCCGGCATCATGGTTCCGGAATACGGTTTTCTACTCAACAACGAACTGACGGACTTTGATGCAGAACCAGGCGGTGCAAACGAAGTCCAGCCGAATAAACGACCGCTCAGCAGTATGACGCCGACAATCGTATTCAATGACGGCCAGCCTGTCCTGACAGTCGGTTCACCAGGCGGACAGACGATCATCACATCCGTACTGCAAACCATTTTAAATACGTATGAATATGACTTGACACTTGAAGATGCTTTAAACGAACCGAGAATATTCACCAACGGCCCAGACACCTATTCTTATGAAGAAGGTATTTCTGAAGATATCATTTCAGAACTCAACGATATGGGTCACGGATTTACAGAAGATCCTGCACCAATCGGCAACGTCAACAGTATCATGTACAACACTGATGATGGCACCTACACAGGCGCCACCGATGAAAACAGAAACGGTGCAGCTTTTGGGTTTGAAACGGAACCAGTTGGGCAGTAAAGATATAAATTACAGAAAGTGAAGAAGAGGTGGGCATTTAAGCCCACCTCTTCTTTTTGCACTGATATTTTTTCTATTGGAAGTATTTCAGCAAAATTTTCCCCAAGTCATTCAGGAAATGCCTCGCTTCCAAGTTACTGTTCCACTCAGATGAGAGCACTGAAAACTTGACTGCCTTATCCTTTGACTGGAAAACGCCGATATCATGCTCAAGGTTATTGATTGTACCTGTCTTGTTCGACACGGTGATTTCATCCTCATCCCCGCCGTCATTCAGCGCTCCGCCGACCCGGTCGTTGAACTGGGAGTCTTTCATATGCTTCTGCATATCAATTCTCACTTCTTCAGGTATGAATTCATTTTCTACATATACAAGTTTGAGAGCTGTCATCATGTCCCTGGCTGTCGCGACGTTATACATTTTCGAAGTATCACCCGACATATCCATGAAGTGCCGCTTGAGCGTCGAATCATTGATGCCCCACTCCTTGAACGATTGTGAGAGTTTATCAAAACCGACATAATCCATCAGCATATTCGATGCGGTGTTGTCCGACACGATCATCGCAAGAACAACGACATCCTTTACAGGCAGGACTTCCACATCATTCAGCGAATAAAGAACTCCCGAACCGTCCACTTTATCCTTGACCAGCAACAGGTCATTTCTGCCCGAATCATGCGCCTTCTTCAGCGCTGCCAGACAGAGCGGTATTTTGATGACACTTGCCGAGCGGTAGATTTTATCCTCCTGATGCTGTATCACTTCACCTTCATGCTCGATTACGTATGAGATATTCTTTGTAGACTGCTGGCTGACCAGCTGCTCAATCACTTCTTTGATCATATGACATCCCCTTAATGATTTTTAGATTGTCTTTATTATAGATTAAATTATCAACTTTACATATTTCTCTGATTCGTTTCAATAAAAACTCCTGATGACCTTTATTTTCCATCAGGAGTTTATCATTTGTCTCTTATTTAAATGTTACATTTTCTAAACGTACTATGCCAATCGGGTCCATTTCGACGCCTTCGACCTGTGATGAATCTACACCGATTGAGAAGTTTGAATGTACGATCGATGCAGTCGGTGCTTCTTCAATGATGATTTCCTGTGCTTTTGAATACGCATCTGCACGTGCTGTTTCATCTGCTTCGGTCCTTCCGTCCACCAAAGCCGCATCTAATTCCTCATTAGCATAAAATGAACGGTTGCCTGTTGCACCGAAATTATCAGAATGGTACAGGGCGTATAATCCATTATCGGCATCAGCCGTGACAGTCGTCCAGCCCATCAGGAACATTTCGTGGTTGCCCTGGGCTGTGCTCTCAAGGAATGTTCCCCACTCAAGCTGTTCAACTTCAACATCTATATCGAGTTCAGCGAGACTTTCCTGGATATAAAGTGCAGTATCCACATTCATCTGATCATCTCTGACCCATAACTCAGTGCTGAAACCATCAGGATGCTCGCTTTCTGCCATCAGCTCTTTTGCCTTTTCCAGGTTATATTCCTGGCCGGCCAGTGTGTCATCATAACCCCAGACGTCCGGCGCAATCGGATGTGAGGCCGCCTGGCCCATCCCGTCATACACACCTTCGAGAATGGCATCTCTGTCGATGGCCATTGAGACCGCCTGTCTGACTTTGACATCATCGAACGGTTCTTTTTCAACATTGAAACCCAAATAATCCGTACGGAGTGACTCCTGTTCAATCAATTCGGTGTTCTCTCCTTCTGCAACACGGCCCGAGTTCGCAGAGTCTACATCACGGACGACCTGGACGCCGCCGGTTTCAAGTTCTGCCAGTCTCGCACCGGATTCAGGGATGACCCGGAATGTAACTTCTTCGAAATTCCTTTCTCCGCCCTGGAAATTTTCAAATTTCGTGAGTACAGTTTCCTGCCCTGGAGTCCGATTTTCAAGCACCAGATGATTCGTTCCGTCGGCTTCAGAACCTATGACAGAACCAAGATGTTCTGAAATATCATCTTTGACACTTTCGTAGTCCTTACCGCCTGAATCTCTAAGCTCATAGTAATCATCGGCAGTCATATCAAGACCCGCTTCATCCAGAGCAAACTGATAATCTTTATCGATCAGTGACTTGCTTATAATCCCCCCGGTGTTATGTGCCAGATGACTTGGCAAAGGTGCGAATGGATATTCTGTATGTATGTTGATTTCATAATCACCAACCACTTCAACTTCTTCAATCATTTCAAAAAGGAATGCAGCTTCGGAAGCCACTGCTTCATCTCCAACTCTTTCAAGCGTCGCTTTCACATCTTCCGCCGTAAAGGCTTCACCACTGTGGAACGTCGTGCCTTCTCTTAACTTGAAATTCCAGACACCCTCGTCCACTGATTCCCATTCTTCAGCAAGACCAGGTTCGAGTTCCATATCCGTACTCTGATTTACAAGAGTTTCATATATATTCATGCGGACCTGTGCTGACGCCGTATCATTACTGCCGTGCGGATCAAGGGAAACTACATCATCCTGCATGGCAATGACCAGATTTCCTGCATCCGATTCTTCAGATGCACCATCATTATTTCCGTCCGCAGTCTGTTCATCCACATTCGAATCATCGGCACATGCCGCCAATGATAAAACGAACAGCACAGCAAATAAAGGCAATATGTATTTCTTCATTCAATTTCCTCCTGCATTGTAAAATCATTTTATAATCCGAACACTAACTTTAACACAATATATGTCCTTAACATATAGAGTTTTCTAACAATTTCACAAATTAAAAATACTTATGAACATTTAAGTGTAACTCTCATATTTTCTCAATAATAAAAGCCTCAAAAGATGATGTGCTTCCAGTGCAATATAAAAGGACTCCCAGTCACAATAGATTATGCGTGAAAGACATTCTTTGTAGACTGCTGATCACTTCCTTCATTAATAATAAAAGACGCTTTCAAAAGCAGATCTGTTAATCTGTGGCTTTTGAAAGCGTCTGTCATCTTGATCATATATAATTATTAGTATGTACCTTGCTGTTTTGAAATATTAATATGTATCGAACTCAACAATAATTCTAATGACTAATTATTAGTTCTTGGTGAACCTAACCCTAAATTTGTAATGATTTTTCTTTCTATTTGCAAGTTTGCCTGATCGATTCTTCCGCTTAAGAAAAAAGCGTCAATTAGTACCCAGAGGCCCATTATGAAAAATGTAACACCCAAAGTGAGCCAGCCTAAGAATAGGAAATTAAGAATTGTAAACGACAGCATACCTATAGCTATACCCATATCACCAGAATAGAACCTATGACCGCCAAAGATTCCTGTAAAGAACCATAAAACAAAGGCAACACCTTTATTTTTCTTAGATGTATCCATTTCACTGTTTAAAATTGCCAGATCTTTACTGGTCATGTCTTGTTTCAAATGTATATTCGTCAATAAAACACACCTCCTAAAATATTAATTTTAAAATTCTTACATTTTAATAGTCAAAGTCAATTATCACAATATAGACTGACATTGTCAACGCTGTTTCCTGTCAATTTACAATTTTCAGCACTAAATTGTAATAATCATATCAGATCCACCGTATATTTATATTTATCCTCGACCATCAGACTGCTGGTAAACTCGATTACCTGCTCATTGGCATAAGCGAAACGCTCCAGTTTCATCCCAATGGCACCCTCGGTTCTTTCAAGCAGCGAGGCATCTTTTTCATTCAAAGAAGTTGGGTTCAGTGTTTCAAATGCCTGATCGATTTTGACTGAGTATTCCTGCTCCAACACTTGATATAGTGACAAGTCCCCGAAATCGAATCTGTCCATATCAGGTGCGACGCTGTAAGGTATAAAACTGTATTCTAATAATAAGGGGCGTCCGTCCGCCATCCTCAGCCTGGAAAGTTTATAAACCGGTGTTTCTACAACGATTCCCATCTTTTTATTTAAATATAAATCTGATTTAATACGCTTCATGTCGAGCATTTTTGTCTCCGGGCGTTCTCCTGCCCTCTCAATATCTAAAGTGAACTGGGAAAAGATCTCCGGCAGCTTTCCATATTCAAATGGCAGTATATACGTCCCCTTCCCCTGTTTCCTGTCAATGATATTCAAATCCTCCAGCTTATCGAGTGCCTGTCTGATTGTTATGCGGCTGACACCGAATTCTTCGCACAGCTTTCGTTCCGGCGGCAGTTTGTCACCGCTCAGATATTTGCCGCTGTCAATTTGATGCCTGATTTCATTCGTGATTTTTGCATATAAATGCGCATCGCTCTTCACACCGACCCCACCTGTACTTTTTATTTATAATAAAACCCGCAGCCAGACTTTTATCAAATCCTAAGCTGCGGGTTGCTATTATAATGAAAATTTTACTGTCTTACTCGTTAAATGTTACATTTTCCAAACGCACGTCACCAAGTGCATCGAGTTCAACGCCGTCAACTTGTGCAGTATCTACACCGATTGAGAAGTTTGAATGTACGATCGGTGCGATTGGCGCTTCTTCAGTGATGATCTGCTGTGCTGTTGAATAAGCGTCCGCACGTGCATCTTCATCAGATTCAGTTCTGCCGTTATCCAGCGCTTCGTCCAATTCATCGTTTCCATAGAATGAACGGTTGCCGACTGCACCGAAGTTGTCTGAGTGGTGCAGTGCGTAGAGACCATAGTCAGCATCTGCGGTTACTGTCGTCCAGCCAAGCAGGTACATTTCCTGATCCCCCTGGCCTGTTCTATCTAAAAATGCGCCCCACTCCATACGTTCAACTGATAAATCAATTCCAAGTTCTCCTAAACTTTCCTGGATATAAAGTGCCGTATCAACGATCATCTGGTCGTCTCTCACCCATAATTCGGCTGAGAATCCGTCGGGATGATCACTTTCAGCAAGTAATTCCTGGGCTCTGTCCATATCAAATGGCTGACCTTCCAGGCTGTCATCATAACCCCACACATCCGGCGGAATCGGGTGTGTTGCTTGAATACCCATTCCTTCATACACACCGTCAACAATTGCTTCTCTGTCAATTGCGTGAGCAATTGCCTGTCTTACTTTCACATCATCAAAAGGCTCTTTTTGAGTATTAAATCCTAAGTAGTCTGTACGCAGTGATTCCTGCTCGATCAGTTCAGTCGTTTCACCTTCAGAAACACGGTCGGCGTTGGATGCATCAATGTTATGTGCAACCTGGATGCCCCCTGTTTCAAGTTCAGCAAGTCTTGCACTCACTTCAGGTATTACACGGAAAGTGATTGAATCAAAGTTTCTTTCCCCGCCCTGGAAGTCTTCAAACTTCGTAAGGACTGTATCCTGACCCGGGTTACGCTCTTCAAGCATACCGTGGTCTGTTCCATCCGGATTTTCACTGATTATATTACCGACGTCTCCTGAAATCTGATCCATCACTTCTTCGTACTCATCGCCGCCTTCTGCTCTGAGTTCATAGTACTCATCTGCAGTCATGTCGACCCCCGCTTCATCCAGAGCATTCTGGTAGTCTTCATCAATTAGAGATTTGCTCATGATACCGCCTGTGTTATGCGCCAGGTGGCTTGGCAGCGGAGCAAATGGATATTCTGTATGAATGTTGACTTCGTAATCCCCTACGACTTCAACTTCAGTAATCATTTCGAATAGAAATGCCACTTCAGAGGCAACCGCTTCGTCGCCTACTCTTTCAAGTGTCGCTTTGACATCTTCCGCTGTAAACTCTTCACCGCTGTGGAATGTTGTGCCTTCTCTTAATTTGAAGTTCCAAACATCCTCTTCAACAGATTCCCACTCTTCAGCAAGTCCGGGAACAAGTTCCATATCCGTATCCTGTGATACCAGGCTTTCATAAATATTCTGACGGACCTGTGATGATGCAGAGTCGTTACTGCCATGCGGATCCAGTGATACAGCATCATCCTGCATCGCAACAACAATGTCGCCGGATGCTGATTCTTCAGTTGCAGCGTCATCGTCCCCACTATCTTCTGCAGCCTGCTCATCGACATCCGAATCATCAGCACATGCCGCGAGCACTAAAATCAGTACACCCATTAATGAGAGCATTAAATATTTTCTCATCTGTTTTCCCCCTATATAATTTTTATATATACAGAACTTTCCATATTTATAATAGAAAGCCTTTACATATTATAACTAACACTTTACCACAACAAATGGTTATTACCAATATAATTTTCTAATTATTTGCGATAATTTAAATATTGTTTAAATTCATATGTCACTCCAATAAAAAAAGAACTGCAGGATTTTATTCCCGCAGTTCCAATAAGATTTCATATTATGCTTTACCCGCAACTTCGAATGCATCCGACAATCCTTCTTCCGGAGAAATCGTCTTTGAGACCACCCAGAATGAGAGGATTCCGAAAACGAATGCTGTCAGTATCCCCATCGCGCCGGCGATGTGTATGTTGTCCGTCATCAGCTGTACTGTCCCGTATATTGCGGTTGAAATCGCGATACCGAATGAGTTTCCGAGGGAGCTCGCCATCTTGTAAATACCGGAAGCGATACCTACCTGGTCGTTGTTGATATGGACAAGAGACGTATCCATTGAAGGCGTTGCGTACATGCCCACTCCGATACCCGCGATCAGGAATCCGATGAAGACGACAACGACATATGCTGCATCCGGCAGAAATGTCATGGCTGCCATGCTCATGCCGAGTGCCGCGATCAGTATCGACCAAAGCATCGGTTTTCTCGCCCCCAGCGTCTGAAGCATGCGCTCCCCGACCCTGATCATCACTAGCAGTGTGATGATATGACCGATGGTCAAAAGTCCCGCTTCAAATGAGCTGAACCCTCTTGCGACCTGCACGTAGATGTTTGCGACGACGATTGTTGCGACGATTCCGTTCTGCAGGAAGTTTGAAACCACTGCGCCCGTGTAGGGCTTTATTTTGAAAAGATTAAAGTCGATGAACTGATGTTTCCTTCTCTTCTCATATTCAAGGAAACCGGCGAGAACAAGCAACGTTCCACTCATCAATACGATCATCAGCGGACTCGTCCAGCCAAGCTCCTGACCCTGGGTGACAACAATGTTGACGCCGAGCAGCAGTATTACGAATAAAACGAATCCGACATAGTCGAATGGTGCTTTCTTATAATCATTCGCCTTACTTTCTTCAATGTCGCGTAAAATCCACATTGCGATCAGAGCGACGATGATGGAGATGACAAAAATCCATCTCCAGCCCATGTAAGTTGCTATCAGCCCGCCTGCGAGAGTTGCGACACCGGCACCGCCCCATGAACCGAAGGACCAGTAGCTGAGTGCTCTCTGGCGGTCTTTTTCATCAAACGCGGTTTTTATCAGTGAAATCGTTGCAGGCATGATGAATGCTGCGGATATTCCCTGAAGCGCACGGCCGGTGATCAGAAATATCGGACCCTGTGCGAGTAAGACGAAAATGCTTCCGGCTACACTGAGTATCAGGCCGATGTAAGTCATCTTCTTCCGGCCGGAACGGTCGGAAAGGCCGCCTGCTACGACGATGAACAGTCCGGAGAACAGCGCGGTCAAGCTTGTTGCAATATTTAAAATGCCGAGTGAGATATTCATATCTTCAATCATGGCAGGAATTATGTTGATCATGGAGTTGGCGAAAAGCCAGAACGTCAAAACGGCGAGTACAATACCGACAATATACATATTTGTTTTTTTGTTAGACGTTTTCATAATTTTCATCCTTATTTATAACTATAGTTTTTGTGATATTCTTAACATACATTTATGATACATGTTATAATTCTATTTGAATAGTATATAAAATCTATATAAGTATAAATATTATTTATACAAGTGAGGCGAAAATCATGGACATCAAACAATTACGCTACTTTGATGCGATCGTAAGACACGGAAAAATAAGCTGGGCAGCCAACGCGCTGTATATTTCCCAGCCCTCTTTGAGCATGTCTTTAAGCAAACTTGAAGATGAACTCGGATTCCGGTTGCTGGAACGGAATGACGGAATGTTTAAACTGACAGACTCCGGTAACGAATTTTATCATCATGTGAAATTGCTCTTATCCATATACGGAAATATGGAAGATGAAGTGAGATATATAAGGAAGAAAGGCAGCGGGAAATTGAAAGTAGGCATCACCGAAACATTCAGAATGGTGACGCCGGAACTGTTCGAACTGTTTCTTAAGGCGTACAATGACCTGGATATCCAACTGACCGAAGGCACGACCACCCACATCATCAATCAGGTCAGAACCCATCAGCTGCACTTTGGACTCACGACTTTGAACTATAAGGAAGATGACATGGAATCCATCTTCCTGGGGCAGAATGTCTACTCGGCCCTCGTCCATAGAGACTTTCCAATGCAGAATGCGAAGCTGCAGGAATTGACCGCTCATACGTTGATATTCATTGAAAACTCCACTGTGCTTAACAAATTTCTGCAGGAAAATAATCTGCAGTTCAGAAACATCATCCGGGTCGACACCATCGGGACCGCAGTCCGGCTCGTCAAAAAAGGATTGGGATTTGCAATCATACCTGAATTTTATGCGAAGAACTATACCGATGACGACGTAAAGAGCATCGACCTCCAGCACGATCTTAAAAGCCCTGATCTGTACTTGTCCTTTATGAAAGACCGTCACTTTTCCCCGGTCATCGAAGATTGTATAGAAATGACGAGAAATTATTTATTGGTATAGTGGAAAATCGGACAGAATTTCGCCGGAGGTAAATCTGTCCGGATTTTGATACGATTTTTCGTAATCTTGGAGCCTTTTCAAACATAGCTTACGATTCCAGCATCACTTTTCGTAAGCTTTACGTCGTTTCAAACATAGCTTACGATTCCGGCTCGTGCAGCGTTTGCTGCACTTTTTTGTACATCCACTCCCCCGCCATAAACAGCATTAAAGTGAATATCAGCGAAAGCGGTATATAGAATAGATCATGCAAACCAGCAAAAATCGGTTTATGTTTCAAATAAAAGTAATTGCCGTCCGTCAGCATATTGACGAAATACGCGACAGCGACATACAGCACAAACCACGGGAAGACTTTCAAACTGTCCATGGTTTTTATTTTCATATTATAGGCGATGATGCCGTAGAACGGCAGCAGCAAAGTCACCACATGGTTGATGAAGAAGCTCCACCCGATTGGGTGGGTGATGCCGTAGACTCTGCTCGGATACAGGAAGCTCAACCATGCAAATAGTCCGAAGAGTGCCAACACCCTGAACACTTTTTCATTTTTGGTGATCAGGAAGATGATGCCGAGTATCGTATTGACCCGGCTGATCTGGAGCGGCAGTGATTCGCCGAGGTCGAAGTCCAGGATGAAGTAGTAAGAGCTGTAGAGCAGAATCTGCTGGAAGACACTGACGATTAATATCGCTGCAGTAATTTTACTTCTGTCCTCTTTTAGAGCATCTCTTTTTATAAAAAGTGCGATACCGACGAGGATCATGCCGAGTATGTATATGATGTGGTCGGGATTGAATAAAGTAATGTAGTCGGCGTAGTTGGTCATTGACATCATAGCCTCCGGGTTAATGTTTAAATGTAATTATGCCTATTATATTACATATTGACCATTTATCCATGTAGTTTTTCTGTGCTGATGCTCACGTTCAATTAACGCAAAAGTCACCAGCTGTTCAGCCGGTGACAATTTTATTGGATCAATACTTCGACATGTGTTTCCGTGCCGTCGATATAATACCTCAGAGTCTCCACATTGTTCCCTATATTCAGTTCGTATACATGCAGGATTTCATCTTCACTTTCTTCAGGCTTCTCCATCTTTATATCCAGAAATCTTTCGTCCGCTTCTTCCGCTGTCAGCTCGGTCGCTCCTGGAGCATAAAATACAACGTAATCTTTGTTGCCGTCTTCCGCCTCGACATGCATGATGTTATTGACTTCTTCCGTTTCAATATATTCCTGAAGTTCGCTGTCGAGTTCGCTTACGTCCATCTCTTCCACACTTGACTCACCTACGGCTGTACAGCCGGTCAGTTCAATCGATAACAGTATGAACAGCAAGAAATATTTCATCATCTCATCCCCTTATTTTTTCTTATTATAGCTAAATATGCTTTTAAATCATACTATGATTTTATTCACCCCTGAAAATCCACCCTCTGATATAATAGGTTTGTAAATCATTTGCTATTATAAGGAGTAAATTATTATGAAGAAATTTGTTAACGCAAATATATACGGCGACCCGGAATCTACAGAGATTCTAATCGAAAACAGCCGGTTCAAAGCAATCGGCGCAAACCTCGGAGAGGCCGATGAAGTGATTGACTTAGAAGGCAGACTCGTACTGCCGCCATATGTCGATCCGCATCTGCACCTGGATTATATTTTCTCCGGCCTCGGACCGGGCAATGCGAACATTTCCGGAACTTTATTCGAAGGCATAGAGCGCTGGAGCGACAATAAAAAAGAGCTGACTGAAGAAAAAGTCCGCGAAAGTGCGCTGGAAGGCATCCGCAAAGAAGTCAGTCACGGTGTGCAGTATATCCGTACGCATGTGGATGTGACAGACCCGAACCTCACCGGGATGAAGGCGCTGATCAAACTGCGCGAAGAGCTGAAAGATATTGTGACGCTGCAGCTCGTTGCGTTCCCGCAGGAAGGTTTCTTCCGTTACGAAGGCGGCGAAGATTTAATGCGTCAGGCGCTTGAAATGGGCGCTGACGTTGTCGGCGGCATCCCCCATTTCGAGATTTCGTATGAACACGGTGTTGAGTCGCTCCGTCGCATTGTCGACCTGGCGCTCGAATTCGACGTGATGATCGACATCCACTGCGATGAAAACGACGACCCGAACAGCCGGTTTTTGGAAGTGCTGAATGCGCTTGTCATGGAAAAAGACTACGGTTATAAGACGACCGCTTCACATACGTGCAGCTTCGGTGCAGTCGAAAATTCCTATGCAAATAAAATGATGGGACTCTTCAAAGAGTCGAAGATCAATTTTATTTCATGTCCGACAGAGAACGCCCACCTACAGGGACGCGGGGACAACTATCCGAAACGGCGCGGATTGACACGTGTGAAAGAACTGCTTGAAAACGGCAATACCGTCGCGTTTGCCCAGGATTCCATCGCAGATTACTGGTACCCGCTCGGCAACGGCAATATGATGAATATTCTGGATAACGGCATCCATCTCGCCCACTACACTCATATTGATGAAATCAATAAAGCACTCGATCTGATTACGGTCAACGGTGCCGGTGTGATGAGAATCGACGAAGACTACGGCGGCTACGGTGTGGAAGCAGGAAAGCCTGCGAACTTCATCGTGCTGGACGCGGCAGACCCGTACGAAGCGGTGAGAGAACGCGCAGAAGTACTGATGTCAGTACGTGACGGCGAGTATCTGTTCAAGAAAGAAGTCAGAAAGAACGAAATCGAACATGAATTTTTGAATGAATAGACAGGTTTAAAGCTCCAGCGGATGCTCGTCATGCAAACGAACAGGTGTTAGAGCTCCAGCGGATGCTCGTCAAGTAAACGAACAGGTGTTAACGCTCCAGCGGACGCTCGTCACACAAACGAACAGGTGTTAACTCTTTATGTAAACAAAAAGCACCTCGAATCGAGGTGCTTTTTCATTCCATTTAAAGGTCTGTCGGGATGCCGCCTGTAATTCCGTAAATCTGTCCGGTAATATAACTGCCTTCGTCTGAACCAAGGAGTACATAGACCGGTGCAAGTTCTACCGGCTGACCGGCGCGGCCGAGCGGACTGCTCTGGCCGAATTCGGGAATTTTACCTTCCGGCTGTCCGTTATCCAGCTGAAGCGGCGTCCAGATCGGACCTGGAGCGACGCCGTTGACGCGGACGCCTTTGTCGGCAAAGTATTTGGACAATGACACAGTCAGATTACCGACTGCGCCATTTGTCGCTGCATAGTCAATCATCGCAGGGCTCGGAGCGAACGTATTGACAGAAGCCGTCGTTACGATTGCACTGCCTGGTTCCAGATGTTTCTCGGCAGCTTTGACTGTTTCAAACATGCTGATGACGTTCACCTTGAACGTATCTTCGACCTGCTTCACGGAAATATCCTGCAGTTCTGTCTGCGCAATCTGCTGCGCTGCATTCAATACAAGTAAATCCAGCGCACCGAACGCTTCGACTGTCTTATCAACGATTTCAGTTGCTGCATTATCATCACGTAAATCGTATGGAAGCAGCAGTGCTTTTCTGCCTTCTTTTTCAATCAATTCTTTCACTTCATCGGCGTCTTTCTCTTCGCCTGGAAGGAAATGGATGGCAACATTCGCACCTTCACGTGCATAAGCGATCGCCGCTGCACGGCCGATTCCTGAATCTCCGCCTGTAATCAACGCATTGCGGCCTTCCAGCCGGTTATACCCTTTATAGGATTCTTCCCCGCAATCCGGCTTCGGGTTCATCTTGCTCTGAAGTGCTGGCGTATCCTGCTCCTGGTCGGGAAATTCACCCGTATGGTACATCTCGCGGGGGTTGTTTAAATTTGAGTTTCCCATTTATAATCATCTCCTGATTAATTTATTCAGCAGTATATAAATACCCGTCTCCCTGTTCAATCAAACTCATTTTGCATATATCTCCGGCATTATGCTGATAAGTTGAACTTACGGTTTCATGCCTTTAACATATTAAATGAATCATAATAATACAATGAGGAGCGGTATGATGAATGTTTTAGTCATTGGCGCAAATGGACAGATTGGACAGATCGTTGTAGATAAGTTGAAGAATCACGCTGCACATGACGTCATTGCAGGCGTCAGAAAAGACGAACAGAAAAAAGCTTATGAAAATAAAGGCATCACCTCCCGTTTCATTGATTTGGAAGGCTCTATAGAGGATATGGAAAAAGCGATGGAAAACGTCGAAGCTGTCGTATTCTCTGCAGGTTCAGGCGGCAGCACCGGCGCAGATAAAACGATGATGGTCGATTTTGACGGTGCAGTCAAATCCATTGAAGCAGCTAAAAATGCAGGTGTAAAGCGCTATGTCATGGTCAGTGCAGTCAATGCAGATGACCGCGAATATTGGTCTTATGATATGGAAGAGAATTCCATTGGCGGCTATTATTTTGCTGCCAAGCACTATGCGGATGTATGGCTTGAAAATTCCGGCCTGGACTACACGGTCATCCGGCCGACACTGCTGTTGAATGATGAAGGGACAAGGAAAGTCGAAGTCGCAAAGAAATTACAGCAGGAAGGTAAGAAACTTGAAATACCACGCGAAGATGTAGCAAATCTTATCGTTGCTTCGCTTGATCATGATAACACCATCGGCAAATCATTTGATGCGAACGGCGGAGATGATGATGTAGACGAAGCGGTAAAAAAACTATAATTTAAAATAAAAACCAGCAAGCCTTGAAATACGTTTGCTGGTTTTTTAATTATCATATTGGCGCCATGTCGGGAGAACACCTCTGCCCCGACGTCGTTTTTACGCCATGTCGGGAGAACGCCTCTGCCCCGACATCGTTTTCGCACCATGTCGGGAGAACACCTCAGCCCCGACATCGTTTTCACGCCATGTCGGGAGAACATCTCTGCCCCGACGTCGTTTTTACGCCATGTCGGGAGAACACCTCTGCCCCGACATCGTTTTCGCGCCATGTCGGGAGAACGCCTCTGCCCCGACATCGTTTTTACGCCATGTCGGGAGAACGCCTCTGCCCCGACATCGTTTTTACGCCATGTCGGGGAAACCAATCTGTCTTCAGATTCAAATCAATTCATCCATAGAAAAGCCGGGGAAATTATTCCCCGGCTTTTCTATGGATGAATTATTGTCCGCTTTCAAGATAAGTTCCGACCCCCGGACCGTAAGGCAGTCCTGTGAAGTAGAATATCGCAAGCAGTATGATCCATGTAACCAGAAATGCGATGGAATAAGGGAGCATCAGTGATATATATGTACCGATGCTTGCATTTTTGTCATAGCGCTGCATGAATGCAAGGACGATTACCATGTACGGGAAAAGTGGTGTGATGATATTCACCGATGAATCCCCGATACGGTAGGCCATCTGGGTGAAACCCGGATGATAACCGAGCTGCATGAACATCGGAACGAATATGGGTGCTTCAATCGCCCATTTGGCAGAACCTGAAGTAATGAGGAAGTTCAGCATGGATGTCAGAATGATATAACCGACGACCAGTCCAAAGCCTGTGAATTCTATATCCTGGAGAAATTCCGCCCCGTTTACAGCAATCCATGTCCCGAGATTCGACCATGTAAAGTAGGCGATGAACTGAGCTATTGCGAATACAAGTACTATGTATCCCGCCAGGTCTTTAATGGACTCTGTCATATAATGCGTCACATCTTTGCCGGACTTCACTTTGCCGGTGACTATACCAAATACGACACCGATGATGATAAAGAAAAAGAGTATGATCGGAACTATACCATCAAGGAACGGCGAAGGCACAATGGTGCCGCCCTCACCCCTGAGCGGACTGTCAGGCATCATGATTACACCGACAATGATGACCCAGTATAACAGGCCGGCTCCGGCTGCGGCGAAGAAAGCCTTTTTAGCATTGGGAAGTTCCTCTGTATCCTCTTCTTCAACTTCATCTCCTTTGTACTTACCGAGTCTGGGTTCAACAAGTTTTGAAGTAAGCAATCCCCCGACAAATGTCAGTACGAACACTGAAACGATATTAAAGTACCAGTTATCCACCGGCGTCACGACCATAGTATCATCAATGATCGCTGCAGCTTCTGTAGATATACCTGCCAAAAGCGCATCTGTACCGGCAACGAACAAGTTCGCAGTAAAACCCGCACCGGCACCGGCATAACCAGCAGCAAGCCCCGCAAGTGGATGTCTGCCAACTTTGTAGAACACCAGAGCACCAAGCGGTGGAATGATGACCATTGCCGCATCAGAAGCAATATTGCCCATGATACCGACAAATACCAAAGTATATGTCAGCAGTGCCGGCGGTGATTTCAGTATTGTTTTACGAATGGCATAATCCAACAGACCGACCTTCTCTGCCAGACCGATACCGAGCATCATGGCAAGAACTAATCCAAGCGGTGCAAATCCTGTAAAGTTCTCCAGCATGGAAGTGAGAATGAACTGCAGACCCTCTCCGGATAAGAGGTTCTGTATAGGCAGTTCCTCACCGGTCCCCGGATGGACAACCGAAGCACCCGCCACGCTGAATATGTACGACAGCACAATCATGAATATTGCCAGAATAACGAACAACACGAATGGATCAGGCAGCTTATTGCCGACACGTTCAATGATATCGAGCGCCTTTGCAACAAATCCTTTCTTTTTGGTCATGGTGCACCTCTCTTTTGAAAGTGATGTAAATCTTTTTACTGCATAAAACAGACAAAACCACATTTATAAGAAAGCGTTTTCAAGATGATTAAACCATTTTCTGATTGTTCTGTCAATACAGAGTTATCTTAAATACTTAAACATGCTCTATTATTATTGTCATTATGACAAATTAAGTTGTCATAAAGTAAACTTTCTGTTACACTTTAAGTGAACGGAGGGCTTGAAAATGAAATTTGGAAATTATTATATAGACTATACTTTTTTAATCATGGCTGCAGTTTTTATCATTATCCCTTTCTTTGCAGATGCACCGCTTCTTTGGACTGGTGCCATCGTCGCCGTCATTCTTGGAACTAAGAAAATTGAACATGAAAAGGATGATAATAATGAAAACCAGATTACGTGAACTACGGGCGAGAGACCGGCTTAACCAGACGGAACTTGCTAAACTTGCGAAAGTATCCAGGCAGACGATCAGCCTGATTGAGCGTGAGGATTATATCCCCTCTCTCCTGATCGCAAAACGTCTGGCGAAAATTTTCGACGAACCGATTGAAGAGATTTTTATTTTCGAAGAGGAGGAACTATAAAATGAAACGTACATTAAGAATGCTGATGTATTTATTTTTAGGGGCGATTGCAGGGCTGACACTCAGCATTGTAGCGACAAGCACCAGCGATATTAACATGGACAGCATCTACTACTGGATCGGAGTGGTGACGTTAGCCACTTCAATCCTTCTGGCGATTGTCAGCGTATATCTTTACAGACAGCTCAAAACAGTCTCAAGTGACTATACGAAATATATGGACATGGATGCCTACGACATCTACCGCTACAACAAGTACAATGATCTGCAGGTCATCAATACGATGGCCATGATGCTGTCGATCATCGCTCTTTCCATATTCATGATTATAGAATTTCATTTTATATGGGTTCTGATCTCTGGTGTCACATATCTGGTTACCCTCTATTTGACAATTGTTCAATCAGGTATCATCAGCAGTTTATATCCCGACAGAGACCTGCCTAAGCCCGGCGATAAAAAGTATGCTGAAAAATTGCTTGCAGCAAGTGACGAAGGTGAACGACACATCATGTTGAACGGATTGTACAAAACCCATAATTTCGTGCAGATGGGATTATTCCTTGGAATAGTGATTTTGATCTTCTACTCCATCATTACCGGAGAATCACAAATATTCTCGATCATATTGATTGCAGTCATTCTGATCATTTCGCAGCTGAAATATTCAATGGAAATCCGGGAGAAATAAAATAATACTTCTCATCCAGTTTGGGGTATCCCAGGCTGGATGAGTTTTTGTCGATTACGTTTGTACCTGCTCACTTGGGATGATATTGCGAGTCAGGTGAGCAGACTGCGTTTAGTTGACTTCATTTTCACTGTCAACTAAACGGTTGAGATCCTTTGCTGTGCAGATGCCTTCACAATCAATGCTATCTAAACGTTTGAGGCCCCCTGGCGTTTAGATGGGTTGGATTTTTATTCTATCTAAACGTTTCGACCTTGTTTCCGTTTAGATGCAGCAGTTTTTCATCCTATCTAAACGGCAAACATTCAAATAATAAAAAAACAGGACCCTTCACCCGCCAAGGGGGTCCGGCTCCTGCTCCAAAATAAATTCTATATTGTAAAGGCGATTTTACCCATCATGTCCGCTTTATCTAGCCTGTCGAACGCCGCTTCAAATTCTTCTAGAGGATAGCTTTCATCCATGACCGGCTTGATATTATGCTTCTCGATAAATTCGAGCATTTCCTCAAGTTCTTCTGTGCTCGCCATCGTTGATCCTAACAGGTTGTACTGACCGTAGAAGAATTTACGCAGGTTGAAGTCTACCGTGTCTCCGGCAGATGCGCCGAATGCAACGAGTGTGCCGCCGCGTTTCAACTGGTCGACGGATTTGTTGAATGTTGCTGCACCCACACTCTCGATAACAACATCGACCTTCTCACCGTCAAGTCCATCTTCCACTCCGTCCCAATCAGATTCGCTGTGCATTACTTTATCTGCACCGAGCTCATGTAAAGTATCCATTTTTGAATCATCTCGTGAAGTCACAAACACTTCTGCTCCCACAGCTTTCGCGAACTGCAGCAGGAACGTGCCCGCTCCGCCGGTCGCACCTGGAATTAAAACGGTCATGCCCTTCTCGACTTTCGCCCTTGTAAACAAAGCCCTGTAGGCCGTCATCGCTGACAATGCCAGTACGCCTGCTTCTTCGAAAGTTAAATGTTCCGGTTTCGGCAGAACGTTCTCGCCCGGCAGTACGATGTATTCAGCAAACGTACCATTGAATGGAAACCCGACAATCTCAAAGCCTTCCGGCGGTGCGACATCATTTTCCTTCCATCCCAATGAAGGGTTGATGATGACTTCATCGCCCACTTTAACATTGCTGACCTCGCTGCCGACTTCCTCGACAATGCCTGCACCGTCTGAACCGAGCACGAGTGCCGGATCATTTTCGTCGTGGCGTCCCGGTATGAACAAGTCCCTGTGGTTCAGACCGGCCGCCTTCAACTTCACTTTTACATCGGTATCTTTCAATTCGTCAATTTCAACTTCGCCGTATTTCACGCCTTTTAAACTTTGTTCACCTTGATGATATACTGCTTTCATGAAATAAATCCTCCCTACAATGAGTTATTTTACCGGCTGTACTTTATAACCTTCATCTTCTTCAATCATCTGCCAGTTCGATGACAATGCATTACCAAGGTCCAAAGCCTGATCTCCATCCAGTTTCAATCCGGATAATTTAAATTCATCCACCTGGTAATCTTCCTCCGCAATTTTGCCGAATTTGAGTTTAATCAGGTTTTTCAGTCCGTTGAACGTCAGAAATTTGACCTTGTAGCCATCTTCAAGCAACGTCTTCAGACCGATGGACTCATCCATATCAATCAACAGACTGAAATCCAGATTTTCTTTCACCTTTTTAAATTCTTCAATGTCTTTCTGTTGCACCTTCGACAGAATCTGATCATTACTGTAGCCATAACTCCTCAAATTCTCTATCGCATATGCATCCATTAACGTAATCGAATTCATCTTGTTCCTCCCTAATGCCATGTTGATTCCATTATAACTGATTCAGGCTTTTATTCCTCTATAGAAAACCTGCCACACATTTTCGCTGCTCATTTTGGCGTCTTCAAAACTGTACAGCCCTTTCATCGTATCAATACCGTCTATCATAATAAAGTACGTATCGTAAATCTGAAGGCTGGTCAGTGAAACATCGATTTCCCCTTCTCCCTTACCTTCTTCCACCACTGAATCAAACATCTCATATAATTCCGACTCCATTTCCCTGTAGCGGTCGAGGGTGTATTCTTCAATTTCCACCGGCGGATATTTGATGAACCGGTAATAAAATTCATTGTCCATCTCCTTATTTTCATCGCCCGGGAGATGATCCATGAAAAGTTCAGACATTCTTTCAACGGCGGACTGGTTTTTATTGCTTAAAATTTCTTTGACAGACGAAAGGTACGCTTCGAACTCCTGCTGAAGTACGTCTTTGAATATATCCGCCTTGCTGCTGTAATGGGAGTAAAGAGAAGGTTTTCTGATGCCGACGTCTTCAGCAATCATCGACAACGTCGTTCCCTCATAGCCGTTCGATGCGAAATGGGCTTTACTTACAGATAAAATCTTTTCCTTTGTACTCAATACAATCTCTCCTTATGTTTCAAGTCGCTGAAATGCTTTGGCTTTGAATAAAACTGCCAGTGTAATGATGAGACCGATCGTTCCAAAACCGAGCAGCACGAGCTGTATCGAGATACCGGCGGATGTCATGATGCCGACGATTGCATAGGCAATCGGATCGAAACCGTTCATCGCGAGAAATATCAGACTCATCACCCGCCCCATCATTCTGTTTTCGGTAATTTCCTGTGTCGCTGTGAAAAACGGGATGAAGACGAATGCCATCGCAAATCCGATCAGGAAGAGCAGCACCGGCAGGATCGTCAGACTTTCGACAAAGCTGAAAACAATGTAGATAAGCACTGTAATCAACAGGCCGTAAATCGCCGTCCGCCCTTTACGCTTAATGTAATAGCTGCCAAGGACGACCGTCCCGATCAGCATACCGAGGCTGAGACTCATTTCCATAATACTTAAGTTGATCGGCGTGCCGCCGTATAGATCCGTTAAAAATGGTACAGCAATATGCAGTGTTCCGAACACGAAGAAGTTCAATGTCACGAGCACGATGATACCGATAATCAGGAAGTTGGATTTTCTGACGTAGTTGAAACCTTCCGCAAAGTTCTGAAGCGGTGTCTGCTTCACCGTATTTTCAACCGGTCCTTCTTTAATGAGCGGTGGAAATACGAATACTGCCGACAGTGTCACCAATATGCATCCGACAAGAAAACTTATTGTGACCGAGCCGAATTCCATGATTACCCCGGCAAGCATGGGACCGAAAAGGAAGGAAATCTGATCCACTCCCTGGAAGTATGCGTTCGCTTTCTGCAGCTGCTGACGTTCCACAACTTTCGGGATGAGTGACGTACTCGCCGGTCCGAAAAAGGCGTCGAGCATACCGAACAGCCCGGCAAGTACCAGGAACCATCCGAGCGTCATGTTGTCGGTGAAAATGAAAGTTGTGATCAGTGCAAGAAGCAGTGCCTGGAAAATATTAGTTCCGAACATGATGGTCGACTTCTTATAGTTGTCGGCGAGGACTCCGCCGTAAATCATCATCAAAAGTCTTGGCACGGTAACCACAATCAATACCAGGCCGAGCATTTCAGGCATGTTAAGCGTTCTGATGATATACCAGGATGTTGTCGTTAAGAACATACTGAACCCTGTCACAGCAAAGATACCGGCTAAAAGCAGCAGCATGAATGTTTTATTTTTAAATATGGATGTCTGTTTTGTCATAATTTTTCCTCTTTCACTTTAGCTACCTACCGATAGGAAGTATACCATGGAGTGTTTATTTCCGGCAATAAAAAAATCCTCCGATCAAAGGAGGATTTTAATCTATATGGTTATTCCATTGCGCGGTCCGGTATGACAAACTTCGCACACAGGAAAGCAACGATTATGGCGATGACGTTCAGGCCGAACGCAATCATTGCCGCACCCCCGATTGACATCGGACCGTCAAGTGCTGTGTAAAGTGAGATAATGATCGCAAGGCCGAACGCTGCACCCAGTGTGGATGCCATTTTGAATATTGCAGATGCCACGCCGACTTTTTCAGGCGGTGTTGTGGAAACTGCGGTATCCAGTGCCGGTGTTGCGAATAAACCGATGCCGATGCCGAATAATGCGAAACCAATCAGACAGCTGATGATGTATGCTGTATCTCCGAGAAATGTCAGTGACAGCAGTACAACACCCACGGCAAGTATGATTGGTGAAACGACGATCGCAAGCTTCGCGCCGTACTTTTTAATACTCTTCTCACCGACACGGATTGTAAACAGTATCAAGACGACATACGGCAGCGTGATGAGACCCGCTTCGAACGGCGTCAACTCAAGCTCAGACTGTGTATAGATGTTGAACAGCGCAATAGAACCGACTGTCGTATTCATCAGGAAGTTTGCGATGACCGTTCCGATATATGCTTTATTGGAGAATATGGAAAAGTCGATGAACGGCTGTTCAGTACGGCCTTCAAAATAATAAAATGCAAATGCCGCAACGAGCGTGATTACAATAATCGCAATGGATATTGGACTGAACCATCCAAGTGCTTCACCCTGTGTGATATAAATGCTGAGACCGCTCATTACGATGATGAAGATGAAAAGTCCCAAATAGTCGAACCGTCCCGTATCCACTGCTTTTTCAGTACGGATTTCTTTCAAGTCTTTAAGTAAAAACAGTGCGATAACAGAAAGTGCGATGGAAATGATGAATATCCACTGCCAGTTTATGAAAGTCGCCACTGTTCCGGCAAACAACGAGGCAAGACCAGTACCCCCGAATGCACCGATCGACCAGTAGCTGAGTGCACTTCTTCTCTTGTCACCTGTAAATAAAGTATTGATGATTGAAATGGTCGCAGGCATCAATAGTGCTGCCGAGAACCCCTGCACAATACGCCCGATGATCAGAACTGCAGGACTTGCAGTAATAATGATCAGAAGCGAACCAATGATACTCAAAATGATACCGGCATAAGTAATTTTTACTTTACCAAGCTTATCGGAGAAATTACCTGCTGCCACCATGAAGATTCCGGTGATCAGTGACGTCAGACTGATTGATAAGTTAATGATCCCGGCACTGGCACCTGCGTAAGTTTCCTGTACATGCGGTCCGATATTTAAAAATGCCTGGGCAAAAAGCCAATAGGTAATGATGGATAGAACGATACCAAGAATGATCAGATTACCTGAACGCGGTGTTCGTTGTTCTTCCATATGAATACCCTCCATTTCATGAAATTTTCCAGTATTATTCATAATATTTTTTATTATATATTTCCAGTTTAACATGTTTCTTTTTTCACAGACATGACAAACTCATGACCATTTGGAATTTTTACAATTCTTTGTGCAAATCTAGTCTTTATGAATGACCGGTATGACAATAAAACCCTTGTCCACTGTGCCGAACATTTCCTTTAATGCATGCCCTTCGTAAATTGAATACATGCCGAATGCACATAGGAACGCATCAATTTGATCTTCCAGATGTTTATGTGCTTTTTTGCTTGTCACTTCATAATCGATTTTTGATATCAGCCCGGAAATGATTTTTTCCTCATGTTCAAGTTTACCAAATCTTGTGAGCAGTCGTCCCATTTCTGTCATTGTTTCATCGAATGTCGTTTTGGGCTTTCTTTTATATTTGACCGGCGCAATTTCAGTAAACAGTCCGTTGACGATTCCTGTCGGAAACGTTTCAACGATGCTGGATTTCATTTTGTCGAACCCGAGCTGTATGCCGGGGATTTCTTCTTGAATCATATGCATCAATGTTTCCCCGCGGATTTCACCAAATACTTTTGTGAAATAATTTCTGTTTGAATTGAAGGCGCTGATACGGTGGCCGTTAATCTTCGCACGCATCATTGCCCCTTCCGCTCCGCGTGAGCCACCTTCATTCGGTACGACAAGTGGCGCATCAATGGCGATTGTCAGAGGTTCAGTATGATGCTGTTTGATGACATCCAATATCTCTTCATTCGTGTACACTTTTGAATCCAGATATTCAACATGTCCGGATCGATCCAGCACGCATACACCCGTTTCATTTTTATAAGTCCATGCGAGATCAATCCCGATGAATCTCATTTCATCCCAACTTTCCGATAAGAAAAAAAGGAGTGTTTCCACCCCTTCATTCATTTTAACCTATTTTCTTATATTGTTGCTGGTTTGATGAAGATTTCTCTATCACTTCGACAGACTTCTTGCTGTTTGCTTTTTCCAAAAACATTCTGCCCAGCGCTGTTCTTTCCTCTGTCGGCATTCTGTTCCATTTATATCCTTTAAATAAATCTTTCACTAAGAAAACTTCGCCGTCATTCAGTGACTTCGTTTCCTGCCATGCTTTTTTCAATAACTTCTTTTCTTTTTTAGCCATGGTACTCATCCTCCATTCCTGATTATTGTTATATACCCAGTTTGTATGTAGTTGTAATCATTGAGGTGCGGAATCATTGGAGAGTCGCTTAGAATATGATCCATCTTTTTGCACGACCGCTTAAGATACAGCAACATAGTGCGATTTCAACACCCGGATTCGTAAGCTTTCAAAGATTTCCGCAATAGCTTACGATTTCAACACCCGGATTCGTAAGCTTTCAAAGATTTCCGCAATAGCTTACGATTTCAACACCCGGATTCGTAAGCTTTCAAAGATTTCTGCAATAACTTACGATTTCAGCACCCGATTTCGTAAGCTTTCAAGAATTTCGGCAATAGCTTACGATTTCAACACCCGATTCGTAAGCTTTCAAAGATTTCCGCAACAGCTTACGATTTCATCATCAGATTTTGACAAATATTGAGATATTCTGTCTTCTGTCGACCATTAAAAATTTCCAAAAATATGAAAATAAATGATTTCAATATGTTTATCAGGGGTAAAGAAATAACGAATGAATCTTATGAGATTGAGGTGATGTGATGGCTACGTTTATTTTACTTATAATTATCGGGGCGATATCGGGGTTTATTTTAGGCCTGGTGATGAAAATAGTCCGGTTAACGACAGGCAATGAAGGAGAGATTCTTCTTTATAATATGGATTATATCCCTGTTCTTAAGCGCTGGGCGGATAGAAGCATCACCGGTCTCACGTTTCATTACATGACCTGTATCGTCAGCGCAGTTGTCTTATTCTACCTGCTGGTTCCTTTTGGATTTGAAAGGGACGTATGGCCATATATATTCGTCTATACAGTAGGCGGCGGGATACTATATTTTTTGAGCATGCTGACTCCGACGCCTCCAAGCCATAAGGATACTGCTGCCTGGATCAACTGGACTGTGAGCCATGCGATTTTCGGCGTATCTGTCGGTGTCCTCATCTATTTGTGGATATGAAATAAGCACCCGGGATTTGCTCCCGAGTGCTCTTTAAATAGTGAGGTGCTGCAATTTATATCAAATTAAATCCTGATATATCTCGTTTACGATTTCATGGTTCGGTTTCATACCGATATTTTTGGTCAATACGCCAAGAAGGTGTCCTTGATGCATATGCTCCTCTAAATCTGGAACCAGCTCATTGCTGCCTACTAGGTATGCACCTTCCAGCCCGCGGTCTTTGATCTCTTTGCCGAGCCTTGGTGCCAGATTTTTATACCAACGGTTTTTATTTTCATCGAAACGGCGTTCGAAGTGATCCTGGTTGGAACCTCTTGAACCGACCGATGCACCGCTGCTGTAATCCAGCCAGTCTTCACGGTTCAAATCCCAGCTGAAAGTGACCTCATCTATTATGGATCCGAGTTCCGTTTCAATAAAACGCGCATCCATCTGCTGAAGAACGACTATCGCTGCTTTCGGGTACTTTTGAACCATCGCCTCAAGCTGCTGTGTGGCAGGTATTTTCTCCCAGTGGAGTGTCGTTGTCACAGGCACCTGAAGAATTTTTTCTTCCCACAATTCTTCATCGGCAGAAGCTGTAATCATCAGACCTTTCTGCAGTTCCATCTGCAGTTCACCTACACGATCCTCTACCTTTTTAAGCAGTTTCTTCAGTGCTTTCTTCTCGGGTTCAGCTGCCGTATTATCTGCGTAATTTTTCATCTCTTTAATCTCATTTTTCAAGTGGATTTTCCATTCGCCATTATTCAAATCCGGGTTGCTTGCATCTGTATTCAAATATAAAGTCAAAACACCGAGTTCGTCCTCTTTTTCGTTGATGCGTCTAATATCTTTTCTTACAGACATAAATTTTTCCCCCTATTCAAGTTGTATGCTCCGGGTGGGTTGAAAAACACTCATATACATCTTTAAACTTATTTACCCTTGATGCCAGTCAATAAAACACTAAAAAGCCGGACAAAGTTTATTTGCCCGGACGATGATATCCCTATTAATCTTTATCCTTGATTGTAATACAAATCTCGCTCTATCCTCTTTATCTGCCAATATTTCAGGTCCCGAGTCCAGCTCATAAGATGCAGACGGCAGCCATTCCGTATAAATCCGCATCCATGTTTTTTCAATTTGTTGCCAGTCCCCTTCCGCTTCAAAGACGATCCATTTATAAGATCCGATTTTCAAAGTGGAATACTCGTCTGTCTCATCATCTGAAAATGCACCGATATACTGATTGAAAGTCGCTTGAGCTGTATCATTCTCACTGTAATCTGCTGTGGCGTGAACTATTCCATATCCATTCTCTTCGGACATCGATGCCAAATCAGTCATTGTCGCTTCACTGATGGTTTCCATCATCTCTCCATACGACGGCGAAAGCACCTCGTCCGCCATTTCCACTTCATACTTGACTCCAACGATTTTGAACGGTTCTTTTTCCACAATACGGTATTTCATTTCGACTCCTCCTTGAATAGTGAGTTGAAAGGACATTTTAGGATATGTTTTTAAACTCTGTTCATTATCTCTTACTGCCGATGGCGTCACTCCGTGAAAACTCTGAAATGCCCGCGCGAACGCATCCGGTGACTGATAGCCGTATTTTACCGCTGCATCAATCACTTTGATATCCGACTTTTTCAATTCCGCCGCTGCAACAGTCAGACGCCGCCTTCTGATGTAATCAGAAATTGTGATGCCGGACAAAAGTGAAAACAGCCTTTTGAAATGATATTCGGAACTGTAGGCCCTCTTTGCCACTTCTTTTAAATCAATCCGATTTTCAAGATTATCTTCGATATAATCCAGCGCCTGATTGAATCCTCTTAACATATCCATTCAATTACCTCCACTCACTAACAAGTCTATCAACCGGTGTTTCCCGCCACCCGACAATTTCTGCCCGTTTCAATCGGGTAAAATAAATTCATTCCCGCTCGGACATCCACGTTTCAAATGTGTATGACATCTCCCAAAATGCCAGTTCGTATTCTTTCGCGATCACAAACTGATCAATGATCTTTTCCTTTTCATCCTCACTTGCTTTCGCTGCCAACTCATCAACCAGGTCGATCATTTCCTGAGTCGACTCCTGGAACCAGTCGCTCGCGTACATCCGGATCCAGTTGCGGTAGATTTCCTCATAAGGTTTCGCCTCTTTATATTTCATGCCGATATCCGCATACAGCCAGTAACACGGCAGAATCGCAGCGATGATCTGCACGAGACTGCCGGACAAGGAAACTCTGTACAAATGGGACGTATAGGCATAAGCCGTCGGTGCCGGTTTGAAGTTTGCAATGTCCTCGTCGGTAATATTTAAAATTTCAGCATGTTCTTTATGTACAGTCAGTTCCGCTTCAGCAGTATTTTTCGCCTTCCCGGCCAGGCTCGCAGATACATGAAAATCATCCGCATGCGCCGCTGCGAATGCATGGACTTTCCCGTAATGTTTCAAATAATAAATATCCTGCAAAATATAATTCTTGAATGTTTCGAGCGGCAGGTCACCTTCAACAATACCTTTAACGAAAGGATGATTCAGACTCTTATCCCAGCTGTCTTTCGTCCTTTCCCTCAACTGTTCTGAAAAACGCATAAAAAATTCCTCCTGTTAGTCGTTCCGACTGGAGGAGGAGGGATTGATGCTTTTATATATTGATTCGATCTTTATTCAATAATAAATTTATCCACTTCCCTCCGCTGGTATTAACCAGTTCAGGTTCAAAGGGTACTTCTCAAGCCTTTAAGACTGCCCCCAGTTGGAACGTATTTGGTTTATATGACCAACATACACGAGTTGCGGATATTTCTCAATACATCACTATTTGGTAAATAGATGAATCGTCGCCTTCAATCATATTGGATCTGATTGCATATAGTGCACCTCTAAACTCTTTCTGATTGTTAAATCTCACACCCATGATGGTTAATTGAGGTTTATTTACGTCCAGTTTCATTGAACCCGCCTCCATGTTTTCGACTGCGGAAATAGTTGATCTTGACAGGCTTTATTTTGAAATTTGAATCAGACAATCCGTTAATTCTAATAATTTCAATACTTATTTTCTAGTATAAAAAGTTGCTCTTCCTTTACCATGGCGCTCAATCTCGTTATCTTCAACAAGTTGTTTCAGCGCGTTTTCAATTGATGCCCTGCTGATACTCGGGACCAGATCCATGATTTCACTCTTAGTAAATTTCCCTAAATTTTGATTTATTGCTTGAATGACTAATTCCTTGGAAGGTAATTTATCATCCATTAAATCAACTCTCTCTTCAAAATCACGGTAAGCAGAAAGTATTATTCCTAAAATATATTTAATGAATGGAAAAGGATTATTCTCTTCCTCATGCCATTTGTGATTACTTTGTTCCAATACCTCATAATAACTTTCCTTGGTCTTTTCTATTTTGCTTTCAATACTGATATACTTTCCAACAACATAACCTTCTCTATATAACAATAGAGCTGTTAATAATCTCGACATCCGTCCATTACCATCGTTGAACGGGTGAACACATAAGAAGTCAAGGATAAAAATTGGAATCAACACAAGTGGATCAATTACATCGTCCTCGAGTGTCTGATTATAGCTTTCGCATATATTATCAATTGCAATAGGTGTTTCATAAGAATCAAGCGGTGTAAAAATCACACTTTGTCTTCCATCCGATCCGGTTTTGGTGATGATATTTTGTGTTGCTTTATATCTTCCGCCAAATGATTTCGCAGAATACTGATATAAATCTCGATGTAACTGTAAAATATACGTTGATTGGATAGGTATAAACTCAAAGCTTCCATGAATGGTATTTAACACATCCCGGTAACCCAGGATTTCTTCTTCATCCCCGTTTCTTGGAATTGTTTTATCCTGGTATAGATCACGTAGTCTCGAGTCGGTGGTCACAATTCCTTCAATTTCATTAGAAGCTTCTGTGCTGCGAATCTTCGCTATTTCAACTAACTTATCCAGAACAGCAGGTTTTTGTTTTAAATATAATTCTTGTCTGCCTTTGTACTCGTGTATTTGTGAAACCAATCCGAGAATCTCGCTATCCCAATGATAATATTTCAAATTATAGTAATTGAAAGCTCTCATTCGCTTAACCTCCTTTTTAATCGCCTAATTATATCATTTTTTAGGCGTATTTAAAATAGATTAGGCGTATTATCACCTAAAATTAATCTTTCTTAGGTGATTTTTGTGTCAAAGGTGGCTAAGTTAATTATAAAACCCACTTTCCCAACTCATTTGTCGTTGAACAAAAAATGGATCACGGGGCCAGGGATGATAAAAGTATTGAATAGATATTGAATCTGACATGAAAAAACAAAGGTTTATTTTAGTTAGACAACTTCTTCTCCAACAGCGTCACCGCTTCTATATGATTCGTCTGCGGGAACAGGTCCACCGGCGTTACCGGGCTGACTGAATAGCCGCCCTGTTCGCTCAGGATTTTCAAGTCTCTCTGCAGCGTGCTCGGGTTGCATGAAATATAAACTATCTTTTCCGGCGCGACTTCTACCAGACTGTCGAGAAAGTCTTCGTGGCACCCTTTTCTCGGCGGGTCGACGAATACCAGGTCCGGTTTTACACCTTCTGCAACCAGCTGTTTCATGACCACCTCCGATTTTCCGAGATGATATTCTGCATTATCAATGCCGTTCAGCTTCGCGTTTTCTCTCGCGTCTTCGACGGCAGAATCCACGACTTCGATACCGATGATTCTACCGACATGTTCTGCCGCGACCTGACCGATGGTGCCGATGCCGCAATACGTATCGATGATTGTTTCATCGCCTTTCAAGTCCGCAACTTTCAACGCTTCCGTATACAGTTTTTCCGTCTGTTCATGGTTCACCTGATAAAATGACCGTGCACGGATCTTGAACTTTTTGCCAAGCAGTTCGTCGGTAATATACTCTGCACCGTGCAGCACTTTCGTCTCACTGCCGTAAATTACATTCGTCTTATCAATGTTGATATTCTGCACGACACTCGTAATCGCCGGGAATTTCTCAACCAGTATCCTTATAATATCGCCAAATGGATTTTTATGACCATTGGTAATAAAGCCCACCTGGACTTCAGAATCATCATGGTTCGAGCGGATGATCAGATGACGCAGCAGCCCTTTATGCTTATGCTCGTCATAGATGGATATGTTGAACGTTTTAAGCAGCTCACGGACTTCATTCATAATGTCGTTATGAATGTCCTTTTGAATCATGCAGTGTTTAATATCAATGATGTCGTGACTTCTCGGTCTGTACAGCCCGAGCTTCAGTTCACCATCCACTTTCTGCACAGGAATCTGCGATTTGTTGCGGTAATAGCTTGGTGCTTCCATGCCTATAGTTTCATGCACATCCACACCGAGCTTCGCCTGGCGGTTGATGTTCGCTTCAACAGTGCCTTTTTTGAATGCCTGCTGTTCACTGTAACTGAGCGGCTGGATCTGGCAGCCGCCGCACTCGTAGTAATATACACACGGCGGGACTATGCGCTCGTTCGCCGGTTCGATAAGTTTGGTCATCTTACCGTACCCGAATTTTTTATTCGCTTTGATCACTTTGAATTCTATTTCTTCATCTTTCAGTACATCCTGGACAAAGATCGGGTAGCCGTCGATCTTTACCACACCGAGTCCCTGGTGAGTATAATCCAGAACTGTACTTGTATAATATTCATTTTTAACAGGTAGTGTCATTTATATCCCTCTTACATTTCAATTTCGTACCAGCTGTAACCATCATCTATCGTTCGGATATGCCTGATCGGTTCGTCTTTAATATAGTTTTGTGCCTTTGTCGCGGAAATAAAGTAATATTTGCCGGCAGGTATGACCGTTATCGGATTTTTCAGTTCAAACTCTGGTCCGTTTTTCATGTAATCGATGACGAGGTCACGTATCGATTGATCTGATTCATGCAGTATCTCCTGGTCTCTGAGAAACGGTGTATACGCCACGCGGTAGTTGTGTGCCGGGACGATGAACTCATCTTGCAGGCTGATTTCTTCATCTTTATAAGTAATCGAAACGATTCTTTCAGAATCGCTGATCTTTTTGGCAGAACTTGAATATCTCGGCGGCTGTGAAATATCAATCGTATATTCAAGATCGATGAACACATCAAAGTTATATCCCGGGAAGCCCTGACGTGAGCGGTTCGGGAACAGTATGTTTTCATCCTTATCCGATGTAAACTGTGAAGCACTCCACTCGAGCCATTCCTTCAGTATATCGCCGGTCACTTTAATGATCATAAAGTTGTTCTGATGCTTATAAATGTCAATGGCATCGCTCAAAGTGAATGTGCCGGCATCTATGACCGTAAAGTCATCCGCCCCGTCCCGTCCGGATTTGACTGCCGAGGAAAACGCCAGCACCGGCAGGTCCGGCAGTTCAATATCGTCCTTGATTTTAAATGTATAATTCTTAGCCGCTTCAGCAACGGCCTGCACGGAGTAGGACGGTGCCACCCTTGAAAAATATGAGTGCCACGGGGTTTTTATCTCACCGAATGCTGTACTCAGGAAATTAAGCACCTTATTATGCTGTCCTTCATATTGTAATAAGTATTCCGGTGCCAGCTCAATTGTTTCAGCATCAATCAGCTGCGCTTTGGAGTCCGTAATCCGGAGGCCGTCTGTCATATCGATTTCAAAAGTCAGCTTCCCGAGATGGCTCGCCTGTACACCCGGCTGCACCATCGGTACACCGTTCACTGTGCCTTTGACGATATCCAATGTACTGACATCTATCTCATATCCGTCGTGCGGAAACAGCTCGTGTGTGTGACCGAAGACGATGCCGTCAATATCTTTTAAAAACGTCATCAGAAATGCCTGGTTTTCACCGAAACGCTCCATATCCTCTTTCGCCCGGCTCATGCCCGAATGGGACAATAAAATAACGAGGTCGGCACCATTTTCTTTCAGCACCTGCACTTCAGCATCAATCGATTCTTTCATCGAAGACACTTCCACATTGCCTTCCAGATTATATTTATCCCACTTCATGATCTGAGTCGGGACGGCACTGACAAAACCGACGGTCAGCTTACCATGAGGCGTATCAAAAGACATCATTGCATGTTTCCTTATTTTATCCTTTAAAGGGTCATCCAAAAAATCAATATTCGAATTGACGATTGGTATATTCACTTTATTGAAAATATCGTTTAAATAATCCAGCCCAAAATTAAATTCATGGTTGCCGAGGCAGATCACATCATACATATCGTTCAAGTGACTGGCAATCAGCGGTGCGTCCCTGTGCTCCACGTCATAATCACTCCACACGTCCCCCTGGAGAAGGTCCCCGTTATCCACTGTAATCACAATCTCATCAGGATGGTCTTTTTTATACTGTTCTATATATGATTTTAAAATGATCAGTCCGTGATTCACGGGTTTTCGATCAAAATAGTTATATGGATAAATTGCGCCGTGGACATCTGTCGTTGCGAAAATGGTGAGCTTCATATTAACCTCCTGTAGATTAAATACTAAACAACACAGTGAAAAATCACTGTGTTGTCCATGTTATCAGTTATGCATTTGTTCTTTATAAAATTTATCAGGCACACGAAAAGCGATGTGCTGCTGATAGTTGACGAAACGTGCCGGCAGTACGCCGCCGAACTCGCCGTCGAGGTTAAGCTGTACATCATCATACGATGATACCCTGATATCACTCGCTTTTGCGTAATGTACTTTATCATGATTCAGGTGTTCTCCTCTTGAAGCCATTGTCATGATACGGCCAAGCTCAAGAATGCTCACCTTTTCAACAAAAAGTAATGAAAACTCGCCGTCATTGAATCTCGCTTCCGGTACAAGCTTGTCAAAGCCGCCGATTGAATTTGTCAGGCCGATTAAAAACAGCATGACTTCGCCTTCAAACACATTGTCATCATACTCGATCCTGATGTTCGTGCTTGTTATTTGCGGCAGCAGCTCAACCCCTTTGACGTAATAAGCAAGTGTCCCGATGACCGCCTTCAGTTTACTCGGCGCTTCATAAGATACGGCAGTAATCTTCCCGCCGCCCGCTATATTCATAAAATACTTGCTGTTCATCTTACCGATGTCAATAAACATCGTCTGTCCGTTGACAATCGTGTCCACAGCCGATTCAATATCATTGTCGATATAGAGCGCAGAAGCAAAATCATTCACTGTGCCCATGGGTATGATGCCGAGAGCCGGACGCTCGTCAAAATCAGCCATGCCGTTCAGCACTTCATTGACCGTGCCGTCACCGCCGACAGCAATGATGAGGTCAAAACCGATTTCACATGCTTTATATGCTGCATCCGTTGCATCGCCTGCTTTAGTTGTTGCATGTGCACTTGCTATATATCCACTTTTTTCCAGCTGGATCAGAACATCCGCCAGTCCGTTTTTAAATGTTTCGCGTCCTGATGTAGGGTTGTAAATAATTCTCGCAGTCTTCATTTCTTTCTCCTGCTCTTTTTAGAATAAGTAAATAATAAATAGACACTTAACATGAAAACCATAAGCTGAACACCTTTCATCAACGAAGTGTATTCCGTTGCTGAAAGGACCAGCATTATAAATATCAATATCAGATTTACTGCGGCCAGAAATTTAAACAATGTTCAAATCCTTCGCTTCTTTCAATAATGATGTGAAAAATTCTGTTTTTCTATGTTGGTACTCATCTTCATCGATGATCGAATCATTATGTAATCGTCTCAATTCCTGAAAGTCCTGAAGATATTCATCATTGTCCAAAAGCAGTTCTTTGCAGAGAAGAATTTCAGATTTTTTATCTCTGTCGGACATGAAAATGAAATTCACGTCACAATCACCAAATTTCCCGTGAAAAACAGACTCCTCTTCAAAGAAGCGGTTGAATTCCTGAGTCACTTCATAACCTTCCGCAATCAAAATATCCTCTAACTCGGAAACTTCTGTAACCGTCTTAAGTATAACAAGGACATCGATATCTTTGGAACTGTTAAGCTCTTTAATACTCGTGGAACCTATATGATGAAGCTCAATGACGTTCTTTTTAAAATGCTCAAGCATCTGCATGGAGGCTTCCATATAATGCGATTTTGCGATTTTATAATATTCATTCATAATTAATCATTCCTATATATTATCAAACCAAAAAATTAGTGTATAATATAGAATGATATCTTCTATATTTGTCATATTATAACATAGAATGTTATGAATAATATACATGATTTTTTGGAGGCCCTTATGAAAAAGGTATTATTAATTGTAGCTTTAATCTTATTTGCAGGTGGGTTATATGTCAACTTTGCAATGAGCCCATCAACAGAACAAGCTTCTCTGACGAATGAAACAGATACTTCCGATGAGACGGCAGACAACCCAGACACAGAAGCCACAAACGATGCAGAAGATGATACAGCTGAAAATGCAAATGAAGACAATGAAGATGAAACAGCTGAATCTGATGATGACAGCTCCGAACTGTCAGACGATGAAAATCAGATTTCGTTCAATCAGGAAAGTTTGGATGAATTGTACAACCAAGCCGTCGAAAACAATGAAACATTGATCATTGATGTTTTATTGCCGAGCTATTACACAGAAGATTTCATGACAAATATGGAAGCTCAATTCGACACAGACGCAATTCAATTCAACAGACTCGACTTGACAAACAACACCACCACTTTAAATGAATTAAGCGTCAATGACAACAGCGATGCCGTTATCATCGATGCACTGCAGATTATGGACTACAACGACGAAGTATTACCTGAACGTGACGAGGATGCACTGACAACAGCCTATATGAACCTGTATAACAGCGATAAAGTAGTCATGCTCCTAGGTAACGCAAACGTTCATGAACATGAAAACCTGGCAAATGTTTTAGATGAAGATGCATCCTACTTCACTGACAATGATTACTATTATATCGACAACCAGGATGTCAGTGTCGAAGACGAATATTACGATTACGACAATGATGTGATGGCAGGCGAGGTTGAAAATGAAGTCATCAGCAATATCCACAGCTTCATGATAGACGAATAGACCATTTTAGAGACTTGCCGGGCTGATGCCCGGCATTTTTTGATTGCGGTGACCTTTACGGCCGCCCGTGCCGGCTCTACCCCGACATGGTGTGAAAACGATGTCGGGACAGAGGCGTTATCCCGACATGGCACAAAAACGATGTCGGGAGAGAGGCGAATAATCCTCAAAAAAATAAACCCCGCATCCTCATAGGGAGGCAGGGTTTCGGTCATGAGTCTTTATTTCAATGAGCCGTGCGGATCGATGACAAATTTTTTGGATGCACCTTTGTCAAAGTCGCTGTAACCTTTTGGTGCGTCGTCCAGTCCGATGACTGTGGCGTTCACCGCTTTGGCGATATTGGCTCTGCCTGATAATATTGCTTTCATCAGGTCACGGTTATACTGCATCGCCGGGGTCTGGCCGGTGACGAATGTATGAGCTTTCGCCCAGCCCTGGCCGAACCTCACTTTAAGTGATCCGGTCTTTGCATCTTCATCGGATGCACCCGGGTCTTCTGTAACGTACAAACCGGGTATACCGAGGCTTCCACCTGCTTTAGTGACATCCATGATCGTATTCAGGACGACTGCCGGCTGTTCTTCTGCGCCTTCTCCGTGTCCGGTAGCTTCAAATCCGACAGCATCGATTGAGCAGTCGACGATCGGTTCACCTAAAATCTGTTCAATCTGTTCGCCGAGATCATCATGTTTAGCAAGATTGACCGTTTCACAGCCGAAACTTTCCGCCTGTTTCAGACGTTCTTCCTGCATATCTCCGACAATGACTACGGATGCACCGAGTAACTGCGCTGAGTGTGCAGCTGCGAGTCCTACAGGGCCTGCACCGGCAACATATACAGTTGATCCTGTTTTAACGCCTGCAGAAACTGCCCCGTGATAACCTGTCGGGAAAATATCCGATAACATCGTGAGATCCAAAATTTTCTCCATCGCCTGGTCACGGTCAGGGAATACAAGCAGTTGGAAATCTGCATATGGCACCATGACATATTCAGACTGGCCGCCTACCCAGCCGCCCATATCTACATAGCCGTAAGCGCCTCCCGGTCTTTCAGGGTTTACATTCAGGCAGATATGCGTCTTTTGTTCCTGACACATGACACAGCGTCCGCATGCGATGTTGAAAGGCACAGAAGCGATGTCCCCCTTTTTGACGAATTCGACATCTCTCCCCACTTCAACGACTTCCCCCGTAATTTCGTGTCCTAAAACCAAGCCTTCCGGAGCCGTTGTTCTGCCGCGGACCATATGCTGGTCACTGCCGCAAATATTCGTTGTAATGACTTTTAATACCACTCCGTGTTCACATTTACGTCCGACGTTCGATTTTGGAACACCAGGTCCTTCGCGCAACACTAAATCCGGATAATCTATGTCCTTGACTTCTACAATACCCTTACCTTGATAAACAACTCCACGGTTTCCAGCCATGTTAAACCTCCTAATGGTCAATTGTTCGTTTTTGGCAAATGAATATAGTTATCAATATCGTTGTATACGCTTACAATATGTGTCAAATATATTCTAGATGAATCTAAATTTTCTGTCAACTTATATTTCTTTCATTTTACCGGTTTTGCCTTGATTATATAAATCGCTCCCGCCACATGCCTTTGAACCTTGATCATTTCAAGGTTGGAACTCGATGCAAGCTTTTCAATATCTCTGTTCTGATGACATCCGATCATTCTCATGGTCAATGGATCGACCGCTTGTTGAAGCATCTGCAGAAACTTGAACTTGACCAGACCATGTTCAAGCAATAATATTTGCCCCTCTTTCCGGCACCACGTATTGAATTTGTTTAATAATTCCACAGGATTTTCATAAGAACAAAAACTTAATGAGGAAACAATCGTGTCAAATGAGTTTTCTTCGAATTCCATCACCTCCGCATCACTGCAGATGAACTCGGCAGGAAACGGATATCTGCCTGCTTCTTTTTTTGCTTCGGCAATCATCGGTTCGCTGAAATCCACTGCAGTGAGTTTTTCCACTGCATTATAATAAGGAAAATTCAATCCGGTCCCCACACCGACTTCCAGCACGTCTCCCCGGGCCTCGTGAAATAGCTTCCTGCGGTACTTTGCAAATTTATCGTTATTCCTCATCCGCACATAGACATCCACCTGCTTATCGAACTTTTTAATATGTCTTTCGGTCTTCATCCCGTCACCCCTTAAAAGTATATTTCATAAAATAAAAGGCAGACTCAAATTAAGTCTGCCTTTTAAAATATTATCTTTTCCCAATCTCTTCAATTAAAATCTTGTTGACCATTTTAGGATTGGCCTGGCCTTTGGATTTTTTCATGATCTGTCCGACTAAAAATCCGATTGCGCGGTCTTTACCGTTTTTATAGTCATCAATGGACTGCGGGTTGTCATCAAGAACTTCAGTCACCATTTCAGTCAGAACCGCAGGGTCGGAAATCTGTTCCATGCCAAGTTCTTTCACTGTTGCTTTGGCTTCTCCACCTTTTTCAATCAGCACAGTGAACACTTTTTTAGCCTGTTTGCTCGAGATTGTTCCATCTTCGATCAAGGCGATCATGTCTGTCAGATTTTTAGGAGTCAGTGCGACATCAGCAAGTTCAACCTGGTTTTTATTCAGATACTCATTGACACTGCCCATCACCCAGTTCGATGCAAGTTTCGCATCCGCACCGTGATTTTCGATCATTTCATTGAAGAAGTCTGAAGTTTCTTTTCGTAATGTGAGGATTTCTGCATCGTATTCAGGCAGTTTATAATCTTCGACATATCTTTTCTTCAATTCATCCGGCAATAAAGGAATCGTTGCTCTGATACTCTCTTTCCACTCTTCATCGATATGAATGTCGACAAGATCCGGTTCAGGGAAATACCTGTAGTCGTCTGAACCTTCTTTGACACGCATTAGGAGTGTTTCACCGGTTTTTTCATCGTAACGGCGTGTTTCCTGTTCGATTTCTCCGCCCTGCAGCAGGATTTTTTCCTGACGGATCTGTTCGTGTTCAAGACCGCGTCTTACAAAGTTGAAGGAGTTTAAGTTTTTCAGCTCTGCTTTAGTACCAAACTCTTCCTGGCCGTAAGGGCGAAGTGAAATGTTCGCATCACATCTGAGTGAACCTTCTTCCATCTTCACGTCGGATACACCAGTGTACTGGATGATTGCTTTCAGTTTCTCCAAATACTTGTATGCCTCTTCAGGCGTACGGATATCAGGTTCAGATACGATTTCAACAAGCGGTGTTCCCTGTCTGTTCAGGTCCACTAGTGAATAATCATCTTTATGTGTCGATTTTCCGGCATCTTCCTCCAGATGGAGTCGTGTAATGCCGATCCTTCTTGTTTCACCGTCCACCTCTATGTCGATGTAACCGTTTTGACCGATCGGATCATCCATCTGTGAAATCTGGTAAGCTGTCGGGTTGTCCGGGTAGAAATAGTTTTTACGGTCGAAGTTTGTAACATCTGCGATATCCATGTTAAGTGCCATCGCAGCTTTCATTGCATAATTGATTGCTTCTTTGTTTGGTACGGGTAATGTTCCAGGGTAACCCAAGTCAACGACGCTGAGGCTTGAGTTCGGTGCTTGGCCATAATGAGCCGGTGCATCTGAAAACATTTTGCTTGCCGTCTTTAATTCAACGTGGACTTCAAGTCCGATAACTGTCTCAAAATGCATTATCTCAGCTCCTTTTGTACTTCTTTTAATTCTTCATGAAGATTATATTTCTCTTCGAATTTATATGCTGCATTGTAAACTTTGGACTCTTCGAAGTGGTTGCCGATGATCTGCAGGCCGATCGGTCTCTTCTTCGAGCTCAATCCGCAAGGGACTGAGATTGACGGCATACCTGTCAGGTTTGCCGGAATCGTTAAAATATCATCTTTGTACATTCTTAATTTATCATCGATCTTTTCACCGATATCGTATGCAGCACTGGTCGTTGTCGGTCCGATGATCAGATCATAGTCTTCAAATGTCTTCAACATGTCCGCTTCAAGTTTGCTGCGTAATTTCTGTGCACGGATATAATACTGATCATAGTGACCCGCACTCAGCACGAAAGTTCCAAGCAGGATACGGCGTTTAACTTCCGCCCCGAAACCTTCTGCGCGTGTTTTTCTGTAAAGTTCTTCAAGCGTTTCTGTACCTTCCGCCCTGTAGCCGTAACGGATACCGTCAAAACGTGCCAGGTTTGAGCTCGCTTCACTTGATGCGATCAGATAATATGCAGAAACTACATATTTAATATGAGGGAACGACACCCGCTCTACAGTTGCACCCATCTCTTCAAATGTTTTAATTGCTTTCTCAACAGCATCAGTCACTTCCTGATCGATGCCTTCACCAAGAAATTCTTCCGGTACTGCAATTTTTTTGCCTGAAAGATCTTCATCGATGCCCTCTAAGAAGTCCTGGTCCACATTCGGCATGCTTGTTGCATCCTTTCTATGTGTACCTGAAATCAAGTTCAAAATCTTCGCGTTGTCACGGACATTTTTTGTAATCGGTCCAATCTGATCCAGACTGGATGCGAATGCCACCAGGCCGTAACGTGATACACGGCCGTAGGTCGGCTTCATGCCGACGACGCCGCAGAATGACGCCGGCTGTCTGACAGATCCGCCCGTATCGGACCCAAGAGAATACGGAACGAGGCCAGCAGCGACAGCAGCGGCTGAACCGCCCGATGATCCGCCTGGTACAGCGTCAGTATCCCAAGGGTTGCGCACATTTTTGAAGTACGATGTTTCATTCGAACCACCCATGGCAAATTCATCCATGTTGTTTTTACCCATCAATACTGATGATTCTCCATTCAGCTTCTCCATTACAGTTGCATCGTATATCGGGTGGAAATCTTCCAGCATGCGGCTCGCACATGTTGTCAGTATATCTTTAGTGATGATGTTGTCTTTGATGCCCACCGGCACTCCGAATAATGCGCCTTCCATTTTATCCTGTGCCTGAAGCTCATCCAGATGCTCCGCCTGCTTCAGTGCATTTTCTTTATTTACAAACAGGAAAGACCCTAAAGTTTCGTCAATTTTTTCAATATCTTCAAATAAAGCGCCGACTACTTCCGAAGGTTTCAATTCCTTTTGTGCGATTTTTTCATACAGCTCTTCTACTGTCAGTTCATAAATATTCACGGTCTGCCTCCTTACAGCATTTTAGGGACTTTAAACTGTCCGTCTTCTGTGGATTTTGAATTGCTTAAAGCCTCATCTTGTGTAAGCGGCTCATTTGCTTCATCTTCACGCATCACATTCTTAAGGTCTAATGCATGGAACATCGGCTCAGTTTCAGATAATTGTAATTCATCAAGCTGTTTTGCATAATCCACTATCATATCCAGTTCATTAGTGAATTCCTGTGCTTTCTCTTCACTCTGAATATCGATTCTTGCAAGGTTTGCAACGTGTTTTACGACATCTGTAGTAATTTCAGACATATTAACCCTCCAGTTTTTATAACAACATTTAAATTTTATCAAATATCGTAGTAAAAATCTAATCTATGAGGATATAATCCACTTTCGACATTAATATTCTCATTATTCATGAAATTCGAAAAATAGCTTGTATATTATAGACAAATATTGTAAACTTATTTGTGTATCTTTACACGCACTGAAAGCCCTATCTTATCAGGGATTGGCACAATTTGCTTTGTCTGTACCGTAAAATCGTTTGTTGCATTACTTAATTCGTTTATGTATTGTACTTAACAGGAGGCGAGGAAATGATTCTAAATTCAATGAATGGTTTTAGTTTTACTGCAGGATGGATCGAGATGGTAATGATCGCGCTCTATTTTGCACTTTTAATTGGAATAGGTATTTATGCCTATAAGAAATCCACATCCAGTTTAGATGAATATACACTGGGTGGCAGAAACATCGGACCGTGGGTCACTGCGTTATCCGCAGGGGCATCGGATATGTCCGGTTGGATGTTGATGGGACTGCCGGGAGATATGTATAGTGTTGGTTTATCCAGTGCCTGGATAGGTATAGGTTTAACGCTGGGTGCTTACGTCAACTACATAGTACTTGCACCAAGACTACGCGTATACTCCGAAGTATCAGAAAACTCGATTACGATACCGGACTTTTTGGAAAATCGTTTTAAAGATAAAAATCACATACTGAAAATTGTTGCGGGTATTGTCATCGTCATATTCTTCGCAGTCTATACTGCTAGTGGCATGGTGTCCGGTGGTAAATTGGCAGAGAACGCATTTAACATGCCATACCATTGGGGACTGATCATCACAGCCGCTATCGTCATATTCTACACTTTTGTCGGCGGATATCTGGCAGTCAGTCTGACTGACCTTTTCCAGGGTACGATCATGATCATCGCAATAGTGCTGATTCCGATCGTTTCATGGTTCTACCTGACAGGTAACGGTGTTGAACCGTTTATCAGAATAGAAGAGATCGGTGCGTTGAATGACATCGATTACTTATCACTCATCAGCGGGGTCGGATTCGTGACCATCATAAGTAACCTGGCCTGGTTCTTCGGTTACTTCGGTCAGCCGCATATCATCGTTCGTTTTATGTCGATCAAAACACATAAATTGCTGCCGAAAGCACGTCGCATCGGTATCACTTGGATGGCGCTCGGCCTGATCGGTGTATCTCTGACAGGGTTGCTCGGTATCGCATTCATCGATCAGACACAGCATGCTATCGAAGACCCTGAAACAATCCTGATCTTGATGAGTCAGGTACTCTTCCACCCGATCATCGGTGGTTTCTTCCTGGCAGCGATCCTTTCTGCCATCATGAGTACCATTTCATCCCAGTTACTTGTAACTTCAAGTTCACTGGTTCAGGACTTTTATAAACTGATAAGAAAGAAAATGATTTCTAAAGAAACGAAATCCAATGAACAGCTGGATAAGATGTACGTCATGGCAAGCCGTATTTCAGTTATACTAGTTTCAATCGTTGCAATCATCATCGCATGGGACGACGAATCAGTAATTCTGAATATCGTTGCCAACGCATGGGCAGGTTTCGGTGCTGCATTCGGACCGGTATTGGTTTTGGCACTGCACTGGAAAGGCATGAACAGAAACGGTGCAGTCGCAGCAATCGTTACAGGTGCTGCAACAGTCATCATCTGGATTGCAGCAGACGCATTTGGTACAGGCTTGTACGAAATGATCCCTGGTGTCATCCTTTCAACTATTGCCGGTATCGTAGTGAGTAAGATCTCTACTCCATCAGCAGAAGTTGCAGAAGCAATGGCTACAGAGTTTGAAGAAACAGAACGCATTCTTAAAACAAAATAAAATCTTAAGGATTTTGTGTGAGGGCCCGCTCGGTTGAGCGGGTATTTTTTTGCGGTTGAAGCTGGAGGCGGGATAATCTCTCTCCCCCGACATCGTTTTCCTGCCATGTCGGAATAACACCTCTCCCCCGACATCGTTTTTCCGCCATGTCGGGGCGGCATAGCTCCGGCTGCGAAAAACAGCCTCAAACAGCGAAAATACCCGCCGGTCGTGTGACCAGCGGGCGTCTGTAAGCTGTTTATTCATAAATATGGGTGTTGATATTGTCGTTCTCGTCTTTTGTGATGAGGGAATAGGTTTCGTTTTTGTCCTCGATTGAAACTTCGACTCTGGAGCCGGAGAAGTGTTCTCCCATCAGGCTTTCCACATATTGTGTGAGCCCGATGATTTCTCCCTGGCTTGTATACTGTACGGGAATTTCGATTGTCAAGGATTCCATTGAGCCGTCGATGAATCTGCCGTAGCCGATGGATGTGGTGAAATTATCGAAGTATGATGCCAGGTTTCTATTGAACAGCTGGTAATCACTGTTGACCTGTTCACTGACGTCGCTCCCTTCGGACGACGGGAACATGACATATTCTTCATCCACTTCCGTAAACGAGGATAATTCGTTCTCCCCGCTTTCTACAACAGCATATGATGTAAAGTTGCCCGGCGTAATCGACGTATCCGTGGACTGGACAAAGATTGCGAATGTAATCGTCTGATCACTGTACTGTTCGTTCGCTCTCAGCCTTTCGAGTATCTCATTCGCCATCTGCTGTCCCTGTCTTTCAACTTCGTCCGGATCGAGTGTTTTCGAATATGTCGTCCCGTATTCTTCACGCTGATAGTAATGCGTACTGTTCATCGCAAGCCCGATCGTGATGCCGTCGAGCGATGTATTACCTTCTTCGTCACGTGTCAGGTAGTTCTGCTCTAAAATATGCGACAGATATAAAGGTGCCTCTTCTGCAATCGTTTCCGGATCTGTCTCCCCTTCAGTTGAAGGATTCAATCCCAAATTACTGAACGCATTGCTTTCTGCAAGCTCATCTTCTGACATCTCTTCAATTTCTTCACGCGTGTATTCTCTGCCAAGAAACCCTCTGACCATATCTTGAGTGAAGATCTGCCCTTCACGGAAAATATATTCATCTGTCGGAAATACACTTTTGCTGATATCAAAAAGCCCCTTCTCAAATGCTTCGATATTATAGCTTGAAACCATATTGCTGCTCGTCAATCCTCTGGATGGTGAAATTTCATATGGTATCACAGTCTGATAGTAGTCATTCCCGTTATCGCTCCTGGTCACTGTCTCTTCGCGTTCGGCAGTAGGAACCCGCGTAATGTTCTCTTCTTCATCTGTCGTCTGATCACTCATCTCCTGCCCTTCGGATCCACAGGCAGCGAGCACAAAAACCATGAATATCAATAGTGATTTAAATTTCATAATGATTACTCCATATTTTCAATAAATTCATTCTCATTCCATATTGTAACATCTAAGGATTGCGCTTTTTCCAATTTGCTGCCCGCATCCTCGCCGGCAACAACGACATCTGTATTTTTAGATACACTGCCCGTCACTTTGCCTCCGGCATTTTCTATCATGGTTTTCGCTTCGTTGCGTGTCAGCTGCTCAAGCTTCCCGGTCAGAACGAACGTCATTCCTTCAAACGTCGTCGTTTCAGGAACGGCCGCTTCTTCGGTCATGTCCACGCCATAACCTTTAAGCTTCACGATCAATTCCTGGAAATCAGGATTATGTGTATAAGTCACAATCGATTTCGCAATCTTTTCACCGATTTCAGGTATTTGAATAAAGTCCGCTTCCTCTTTTGAAATGATCGTATCGATGTCCTTGAATTCCTCAGCAATCAGCGTCGATGCTTTCGCTCCGAGGAAACGGATGCCGAGACCGATCAGCACTTTACTCAGGCCGTTTCCTTTCGATGCTTCTATCGCATTCAGCAGATTCGTCACTTTTTTATCTCCCATACGTTCAAGTTCAATCAGATCATCATATTTAAGACCATACAGATCACTGATATCATGAATCAATTCCGCATCATAAAGCTGTCTGACGACTTTTTCCCCGAGGCCGTCGATATTCATTGCGCCGCGGGAGACGAAGTAGATGATGCCCTCGACGAGCTGCGCCGGGCACCCCGGGTTGATGCAGCGTATAGCGACTTCTTCTTCCAGCTTGACCGTTTCGTGGCCGCAGCTCGGACATGTCGTCGGTGCTTTGTAGATTTCCTGGTCGGTCCTCGCATCCGTAATGACGCGGACGACTTCCGGAATGATGTCCCCCGCTTTCCTGATGACGACTTTGTCGTTGATACGGATGTCTTTCTCTTCAATCATTTCATGATTATGAAGGGAGGCTCTTGCGACTGTCGTGCCGTCCACTTTTACCGGTGTGAGCAACGCAGTGGGTGTGATGACGCCTGTGCGTCCGACCGTCAGTTCGATGCCTTCGATTTCAGTGACGACTTCTTCAGCCGGAAATTTGTAGGCAACCGCCCATCTCGGTGAACGGACCGTATAGCCGAGCTGTTCCTGCGTTTCCAGGTCATTGACTTTGATGACGATGCCGTCGATATCATAATCGAGTTCTGCACGGTGCGTCGTCCAGTGGTCGACATACTCTATCACTTCATCGATACTGCCGACTTTCCTGCGCTCTTTATTCGTTTTGAACCCTAAATCATCCAAAGCCCGGAGCGCCTCATCCTGGGTGCCGGCATCAATGCCTGTAAGGTCGTTCACACTGTAGAGGAAGATTGACAGGTGACGTTCTGCAGCAAGCCTTGAATCAAGCTGTCTGAGTGACCCTGCAGCTGCGTTGCGTGGGTTTTGGAACAATGCCTCCCCTTTTTCCTCGCGTACCTCGTTCAGACGCTGGAATGAGCGCTTCGGCATATATGCTTCACCGCGCACTTCGAAAGACATCGGTTTTTCAAGCGTCAGCGGCACTGCTCTGATCGTCCGGAGATTGGATGTGATGTTCTCTCCCACCGTGCCGTCTCCGCGGGTTGCGCCCTGGACGAACACGCCGTCCACATATTTAAGAGATACCGCAAGGCCGTCAATCTTCAGCTCACAGACATATTCCACTTCACCGACATTATCTCTCACACGTTTATCAAACGCACGGAGTTCCTCTTCGTTGAATGCATTGCCGAGACTCAGCATCGGTGTATCGTGGGCGACTTTGACGAAACGGTCCAGTATTTCTCCGCCGACTCTGACCGTCGGCGATGTATCTGTTTTATATTCCGGATATTCTGTTTCAAGGTCGATCAATTCACGGAGCAATTTATCAAATTCACTGTCCGGAACAGTCGGCGCATCCAGCACATGGTATTCATAATTATAGCGATTCAGCCGCTCCTGCAACGATTTTATTTTTTCTTGCATGAATCATCTACTCCTTTTTTTCAAGCGGTGCAAAGTTGGCAAGCAGACGCTTGGGCCCTTCAGCAGTGAATATGATGTCGAGTTCCTTGGAATCGCCCTCACCCTTGATATTGGAAATGATGCCGTCACCGAATTTCTTGTGGGCAACTTTGTCTCCGACTTTGAAAGTTACACCGCTGTTATCCGTAAGGACCGCCGGTGTTCTGCGGTGCGCCCGGCCACTCTTTTTCGCAAACGGATCCGATGCTTTCCGTGAATCGATTTCAACCACTTCTCCGTCAATCAGTTCAGACGGAATCTCTTTTAAGAACCGGCTTTCGACATTGCTTTCGATTTTACCGTAGATCATACGGGAATCCGCTCTGGAAAGGATCAGCTGATCTTCGGCACGTGTCAGTGCCACGTACATCAGACGGCGTTCCTCCTCCAGTTCATCTTCATCGAACATCACTCTCTGGGAAGGGAAGATGCCTTCTTCCAGACCGACAACAAATATCACTTTGAATTCCAGACCTTTTGAAGCGTGCATCGTCATCAAAGTGACGCCGGAGTCCGCCTCTACACTGTCAGCATCGGAAACGAGCGCCATATCACTCAGGAAGTTGAATAAAAGTTCATCTGACACATCGTTATCATTATCGAATTCTCTCGTTACCGTCTTGAACTCTTCCAGGTTTTCAATACGGCTCGTCGATTCCAGTGTATCCTCTTTTTCAAGCACACTGATATAGCCGGTATCCTCAAGCACTTCATCCACCAGTTCAGTAATCGAAAGATACTTGGATTTTTCCCGCAGGTTTTCAATCATGTCTTCTAGCTTCATCAGAGTGAGTATTGCCCCCTTGGGGATGCCGATGAAATCTGCTTCCTTGATGGAGTCATACATGCTCAGCTCATTGATTCTGCCGTAGTTGAGCAGCTTTTCAACCGTCTTCTGGCCGATTCCGCGCTTCGGTGTATTGATGATTCTCTCGAAACTGATATCGTCATGCGGGTTTTGGATGACTTTCAAATAGCTCATCAAGTCTTTTATCTCCATACGGCTGTAGAATTTCATGCCGCCGATCATCTTATACGGAACACTCCCTTTGACGAAAGCATCCTCGACTGCACGTGACTGCGAGTTTGCGCGGTACAGAACAGCCATGTCACTGTACGAATACTCACTTGAGAGTTCCATGACATGCCTTAGTATTTCCTGGCCTTCTGCACGTTCGGAATCGGCCAGTATCGTCTTTATCTTTTTGCCGCCCTGGCGGACAGTGCGCAGATCTTTCGGCTTTCTTGATGTGTTGTTGCCGATGACCGCATTCGCTGCATCCAGAATCATCTTAGTCGAGCGGTAGTTCTGTTCAAGGAAGATCACCTTCGCATCTGTATAGTCATCCTCGAAATTCAGGATATTTTCAATGTTCGCACCGCGGAATTTATAGATGGACTGGTCGGAGTCACCCACGACACAGATGTTGCGGTATTTTTGAGACAGCAGGTTGACCAGTTCATACTGCGCCTCGTTCGTATCCTGATACTCGTCCACATGGATATACTGGAAACGGTTCTGGTAGTATTCGAGCACCTGAGGCTCCTTTTTGAACAGTTCGATCGTGAGCATGATGAGATCGTCAAAATCGAGTGAGCTGTTGCGGTAAAGGATTTCCTGGTAATCTTTGTATATTTGACTGTACAGGTCGTCGGAAAAACCGACAGATTCCGCGATGGCTTCAGTTGCGTCAATCAGCTGGTTCTTCTTATCCGATATGTAGGACAGTATCTTTCTCGGATGGTGCTGTTTCGTATCCAGGTTCCTGTTTTTTAAAATCCCTTTGACGACCGAGTTCTGGTCCGTCGGATCCAATATGGAAAAACTTCTTTCATATCCCAAATAGTTGATATCACGGCGCAGTATTCTGACGCACATCGAGTGGAAAGTCGAAATCCATATTTTATGGGCATCTTCTGCGTTCGGAATCAGTGCATGCACTCTGTCCTTCATTTCCCGTGCCGCTTTATTTGTAAAAGTGATTGCCAGCACGTTGTATGGCGGCACGCCTTTTTCTGAAAGCAGATAGGCGATGCGGTGTGTCAGTACGCGCGTCTTGCCGCTGCCCGCACCCGCCATGATTAAGAGCGGCCCTTCCGTATGCTGAATTGCTTCTTTTTGTTCTTTATTCATCAATGATAAATCCATTTTTAAAAACTCCATTTTATTTAATGATTGTACGAAGCGCCTTTTTGACATCCTCGTGAATGATGTTGCCGACGACAATCGTATCGGCATACTGTGACATTTCCCGTGCCTGTTCTTTTGATGAGATGCCGCCGCCGTATATGACATGTGTGCTGCCGGCATGTTCCCTCACGATGTCCATCGTCCCCGGGTCACCGTAAATTCCACTGTACTCTATATACAGATACTCCGCTTTGTACAGCTTGTCTATCATATCGATATAGTGTGGCAGCATCTCAAGACTCACCGGCTCTGCCTCCGACTTTTTAAACGCTTTGCAGTCTTCGTTCAAAATGATGTATGGCAGCATTGAAATGTCTTCATAGTCAATCAGATGGCTGTACTCTTTGAGAGCTTCCAGCATCAATCCATGCTGCCATTTGATATTTGAAGTGTTGAATACACTCGGAATAAAGTAATGGTCGAACCCGGGCATGACGGCGTCCTTGCTGGTCACTTCGAGAGCGACGGACTTCGAGAACCTTCTGACCCTGGAGAGTGCATTCAATACATTATCCTCAGTCACACCATCCGTGCCGCCGACCAGGATCAGATCCGTATCGGATTCTGCCAACTTTTCCAAATCATCATCCGATATTTCCTTGGCGGGATCCAACTTGAATATATGCTTTGCATTTTTTAACATATTAAAAACTCCCAATAAATTTACGTAAAAATATTATATCATTTTCACGGGCATCTTTTTATTAATTATATGTGAAATGGTGAAAATATATAAAAACGTCATGATAAGAGAGACTTATCATGACGTTGGTTCAATCTATGCCCAAATACTCTTCAAGCACCACATCTTGTTCATATATTTCGGTTGCCGCTTCGACGCCGACGTATCTGATATGCCACGGTTCGTAATTCAGGCCGGTGATGTCTTCCTTCCCTTCCTGATAACGGACGATGAAGCCGTACTCATGCGCCACATCTTTCATCCAGGCATAGTCCGGCGTATCACCGAACTCGGTTGCGGCAATGGTCGCACTCTCCGCCGAACCGATATCGACAGCAAGGCCAGATTGATGTTCGGAATGGCCGGGCGGGAGCGTCAGTAGTTCCGCCTCTTCTCTGCCGAGGCGGCTGACGAAGTCATCATAGACGGCTTCCTGGTCCTGATACGAACGGAAACCGCTGACGATGACGAGGTCAAAGCCTTCTGCCGCCGCATCATCGATCAATTCGGTATACGCCTCGATGACTTCCGGTTCAACTCCCGGATTGTAGTCAGGCGGAAGGCCGTAATCGTGGTTGACGATTAAAATGTCATTGATATAAGTGACGCCGTCCACTTCTCTCCAGGTCGGTACGGCTAGCTCACTCACATCATATTCTTCGACCTTCTTATTAAAAGTATCAAACGGCTGTTCAGACGGTGCCTCCCCCGCTCTCCCGCATCCGGCCATCACTGAGAGCAATCCGATAATTAAAATTATACGGGTTGTAAAATTCACATCCACACCTCTTTTTATTTTACTCGAGGCCCGCACGTCTGAAGATGACATCGACACGCTGCAGGTGATGGTTTTCATCGAACAGTCCGTCGATTTCTTCCTGGGTGAGCACTTCAGTAATCCGTTCATCTGCTGAAATCAATTCTCTGAACGGCCGGCGCGTTTCCCATGACTCCATCGCTTTCGGCTGGACGAGGTCATATGCTTCTTCACGTGCGAGACCTTTATCGATCATTGTCAGCATGACGCGCTGGGAATACACGAGACCGAACGTCTTATCGATATTATTTTTCATGTTATCTTCAAACACCGTCAAGTTTGAGATGAGATTTGTAAATCTGTTCAACATATAGTTGAGAGCAATCGTCACGTCCGGCAGCATGACACGTTCAGCCGATGAATGGGAAATATCCCTTTCATGCCAGAGCGGCACATTTTCATAAGCCGTTGAAACATAGCCGCGTATCACGCGGGCAAGACCGGTCACATTTTCGCTGCCGATCGGATTACGTTTGTGCGGCATCGCACTGGAACCTTTCTGGCCTTTGCCGAACGCCTCTTCCACTTCCCGTGTTTCAGTTTTCTGAAGTCCGCGGATTTCCACTGCGAATTTTTCGATTGACGTCGCGATCAGCGCAAGCACGCTGATATAATGCGCATGACGGTCACGCTGCAGTGTCTGCGTGGACACTTCTGCAAACCCGAGGCCGAGATGTTCACATACGTACTCTTCAACTTCAGGCGGTATATTTGCGAATGTGCCGACGGCACCGCTCATTTTGCCCACTTCAATCTCTTCCCGTACGGCTTTAAAACGTTTCAGGTTACGCTTCATCTCCATATACCATAAGGCGAGCTTGATGCCGAACGTCGTCGGTTCCGCATGCACACCGTGCGTACGCCCCATCATCAAAGTGGTCTTATGCTCTTTCGCACGCCTGCCGAGCACTTCGATGAAACGCTCAAGGTCCTGCTCGATCACTTCATTCGCCTGCTTGATTATGTAGCTCTGCGCCGTGTCCACAACATCCGTAGAAGTCAGTCCGTAGTGCACCCATTTCTTCTCCGGCCCCAGTGTTTCCGACACCTGTCTTGTAAATGCCACAACATCATGACGGGTCTCCGCTTCTATTTCAAGTATGCGGTCCACATCAATCTTCGCATTCGGCCGGATATTCTTCACTTCATCTTTCGGGATGATGCCGAGTTCCGCCCATGCCTCCGCCGCCAGAATTTCAACTTCCAGCCAGGCTTTGTACTTATTTTCATCTGTCCAGACCGCTGCCATTTCATCTCTCGTATAACGTGAAATCATAAACGTTCGCTCCTTAAATTTTTATGCCCTTTCATTATAGCAGAAAATAAACTGCTTCTTTCCTTCATCCGGGCCATTTCTGTAAATTGCCGTGAAAAAACCGGAAGTTCCCTTCCGGCTTCTAATCTTCCATCCGTCTGCCTTCGAATTCTATCTGCTGATGGCTGACGACGCGTGTGCCATTCTCTTCTTTGAATACAGGCACTTCCGACCGTCTGACCGGCGAATAACCTTCAGCTTTCATCCTTTCCAGGCAGTCTATGATGGTTTCATTCTCTTCCACTTTAAATTTTTTCTTCTTTTTTTTGTTCGCCATTTGTTTCAGCCATTTCCTCTTCATATATTTCTTCTAAAACTTCTTCGACATTTTCCGGTTCATAATTTGCGACTTTGCGGCTGCTGACACCTTTCGTCCAGAAACCGCCGCTGATCGTCTTCGTTTCATAAGCGACGATGAATGCTTTGTCGTCGAGCTCCCTCACGGTTTCAATCAGTTTATTCTGATAGCGTCTCGGTGTTAAGATCTGCATCGTCGTCCGTTCGCCGTCACGGCCGTAGGCTGTGCCGTGTGTGACGCCGTAACCCAAAGCTCTCAATTGATTTGGGAGGTCCCGGTCGCGGTGCGCGGTTGTCACATTGACGACCATGTAGCCGAGCGCAAGTTTTTCTTCAATCTTCAACCCGCTCAGTATCCCGACTCCAAATCCGAGTGCATATGCAATGATGTTCACCGGCTGGTCTAAATTATCCAGCACCAGCCCAAGACCGATGATGTAGACCAGCGTTTCCAGAATACTGACTGAGGCTGCCATGTACCGGTAGCCTTTCGTCAGGGCGACGGTGCGTAAGGTCATGAAGCTCACGTAAAATATATTGATGACAAATATGACGATGACCATTAATATGGCACTTTGTGAAATCGTTTCAAACATCTTTCATTTTCCTTCCGGTTATAATTTAATCTTTATATGTGTGATACCGGTTGTAGGGCAGAACACGTTTATGCTCGGTTTTATCATACCAGTTGATAATCGTTTCATAATCGTGATCACTGATCTCCTGGCCTTCCAAAAAGTCATCGATTGCATCATATTTGACGCCGAGCGCCTCTTCGTCGCTCAGCATCGGACGGTCACTTTCGAGGTCCGCCGTCGGTATTTTCTTATACAGATGCTCAGGCGCACCGAGATGTTTTAAGATCGCCTGGCCCTGGCGTTTGTTCAAACCGACGAGCGGCGCGATGTCACATGCACCGTCACCGTGTTTCGTATAAAAGCCGGTCAGCGCTTCCGCTGCATGGTCGGCACCGAGCACGATGCCTTCCATCGCTGCTGCGACGGCATACTGCGCCTTCATTCTTTCACGTGCCTTCTCATTGCCTTTGATGAAATCGGATAATTCATAGCCCGCTTCCTTCAAAGCATCGACACTCGCATCCACCGATGCTTTGATGTTTATTTTCTGGACTGATGTCGGGCTGATGAACTCGACCGCATCCAGGGCGTCCTGCTTGTCCGACTGCTCGCCGTACGGCAGATTCAGTGCGTGGAATGAATACTTCTCTTCACTTTGTTCCGCATTTAACTCATCCACCGCCATCTGGGCAAGTTTGCCGAGCAGAGTGGAATCCTGACCTCCGGATATACCGAGCACCATTGATTTTAAGAACAAGTGTCCCTTCATATAATCTTTGATGAAATCGATGATTTCCCTCGCTTCCTCTTCAGGTGAAATTTCGCTCTTTGCATGCAGTGCATTTATAATCTCCTGCTGACGTGGTCTCATAACTCAATCACTCCAATTTTTTATTGCTTGCATCTTCTATCAGATCCTGTTTGATCTGCCACAACTTTTTCGACAGGTCGACAGGATACTCTTCCGGGTTCAAGAAACGCTTATACTCTTCCCATAAAATGGCAAGGTTGCTGTCAAGCCTTTCCTTTATCTCTTCCACCGTATTGGATTTATAAACCAATTTCCCCTCTGTAAAAATATCTTTTAACAATTCCACTTTTTCATAGGAATGGATCAGCTTGCGCTTGATCGTATGCACAGGGTGGAACATGAGAAGCGGTTCATCCGTATTCAGCACTTCATCATACTGCGTGATGTATTCCCCTTCACTCATGCCGGTCTGCTTATTGATGATGCGGTAGACATTTTTCTTCGCCGGCGTCGTCATCTTTTCCACATTGCCGGAAATCTTTATCCGGTCTTCAAATTTGCCGTCTTTGTTTTCAACTGCAACAAGCTTGTACACTGCGCCGAGCGCCGGCTGATCATAGGCGGTGATCAGTTTTGTGCCGATGCCCCAGCTGTCCACTTTCGCACCCTGGGATTGGAGCGACAAGATCGTCACTTCATCCAGGTCGTTCGATACGATGATCTTCGCTTCAGTGAAGCCTGCCTCATCCAGCATTTCACGCGCTTTTTTGGACAGGTATGCGATATCGCCGGAATCGAGGCGGATACCGATGAAGTTTATCTTATCACCCATCTCTCGCGCCACTTTGATCGCATTGGGTACGCCTGATTTTAATGTATCAAAAGTATCGACTAAAAAGACGCAGTCTTCATGGGTTGCTGCGTAAGCTTTGAATGCCTCATAATCATCGCCATATGTCTGAATCATCGAATGTGCATGTGTACCGCTCGGCGGCAGGTCGAAGAGCTTTGCAGCGCGGACATTACTCGTACCGTTGAAGCCGCCGATGATTGCCGCCCTCGCACCCCAGATGGCTGCATCAAATTCATGTGCACGTCTGGAGCCGAACTCCATCAGCTGGTCATGCGGTGTAACCTGGCGGATCCGGCTCGCTTTTGTCGCGATCAGCGTCTGATAGTTGACGATGTTGAGCAGTGCCGTTTCAACCAGCTGTGCTTCTGTCAGCGGCGCTTCCACCTGCACGAGCGGCATATTATTGAAGACCACCTGCCCCTCTTCCACTGCACGCAGATTCCCTGAGAACTTCAGACCTTTCAAATAGCCCAGAAACTCTTCGCTGTAGTCCTGCGACCGCAGGTATTCTATGTCCGAATCCGTAAATTTCAGGTTTGATATATAATCGATGATTCTTTCCAGTCCGGCAAAAACTGCGTATCCGTTTTCAAAAGGCATCTGTCTGAAATAAAGGTCGAAAATCGCAGTGCGGTTATGGATGTTCTGATTATAATAGACTTCTGCCATATTAATCTGGTATAAATCTGTATGAAGCATAAAACTGTCGTCCTCGTATTGATACATTGTTGGTCCACCCTTTCTATTACTTGCATATATCAGTTATAATTCAATCATAATCATTTTATCACAGGATAATCAGATTGGAACATTCTAACATCGGAGGTTTGCATGGATACAAACGGTTTCAGAAGAAAATTCATTATCCTATCTATCATAGTATGTATTTCCGGCTTTTCCCAAGGACTGCTTCTGCCTTTGATTTCATTCATATTTGAAAACCGTGGCATCTCTCCGACATTAAGCGGTCTGCATGCTTCCGGACTTTACATCGGAGTGTTCGTATCTGCACTGTTCATCGAGGCACCGCTTAGAAAATACGGGTACCTTCCAATGATCATTGCAGGCGGTGCCACTGTCGGCATATCACTGTTCTTATTCCCTTTTTTGGAAAATATATGGATCTGGTTTGTGCTGAGGCTGATTATCGGGGTGGCGGATAATGTGCTCCATTTCAGTACGCAGACCTGGCTGATCCAATCGACGCCGCCTGAACAGATGGGCAAAATCATTGCTTTTTACGGCCTGTTCTTCTCATTCGGCTTTATGGTCGGCCCGAAAGTCAGTGAGCTTGTCGTCATCAACGAGGCACTGCCGTTCATTGTCTCAGCGGTGCTGACCATGATTGCCTGGCCGCTCATATTCCTTCTGCCGGGGGCACGGGAGGAACGGCCGGTCGATGCCGGTGTGCCGAGCAGTTTCTTCAATACTTTGAAAAACTTCAAAGCGGTGATCATCACAAGCTGGGCATGTTTCCTGCTGCCGATGCTGTTCGGTATTTTCGAAGGCTCTTTGAACACGAACTTTCCGGTTTTCGCTCTCAGGAATGATTTTTTAGTTTCTGAAGTGACGTGGATTCTGCCGATGTTTTCTTTCGGCGCGATACTGCTCCAGGTGCCGATCGGCATTTTCGGTGACAGGGTCGGCCGCGGCAGGCTGATCAGCATATTGCTGGTGCTCGGCCTCGGTACTTTTTCACTTATGGAAGTCTATGACGATTCGTTTACCATGCTGATGGTTTTATTTGCTTTAGCGGGCATTTTTGTCGGTTCGATGTATTCTCTCGGCATCAGCTATATGGCGGATATGACGCCGGATTATAACCTGCCGGCGGGCAATTTGATTGCCGGCATGTCCTTCAGCATCGGCAGCATACTCGGTCCTGTGATCGGCGGTGCGGTCATTACGGGAACAGACGGCGCAATGTACTTTTTCTTCTTCGTCATTGCGATTTTGGCGGTTTTTATTTTGAATATTGTTTTTATGATCTCAAAAAGAAATTATGTAAAGGAATGATGATATGAAAAAAGCACTTTTGGTCATCGACTACTCTTACGACTTTGTGGCGCCGAACGGAAAATTGACTGCAGGAGAACCTGCGATTGCGCTGGAAGAGAGTATTGCCGATAGAATTGATGCGGCTGATAAAAATGACGAGGATATATTTTTCATGATGGATCTTCATTTTGAGAATGATACACATCACCCGGAACACAAGCTGTTCCCGCCGCACAACATTGCGGGGACTCCCGGCCGTGAGCTGTACGGCGAAGTTTTGGAAAAATATAAAGAAATCGAAGGTCAGAATAATGTGTTTTACCTGGATAAGACACGCTACAGCGCGTTCAGCGGCACACCGCTCCACCATCTTCTGCAGGAGCGCGGTATCGATACTGTCGTGCTGACGGGTGTCGTGACGGACATCTGCATTATGCACACGGCAGTCGAGGCATACAATCTTGGGTATAACATCATCGTGCCGGAATCATGTGTCGCTTCGTTCAATCCCGACGGACACAGAGTCAGCATGGAGCACTTTAAAAATACCCTGGGTGCAACAGTTGAACCATAGCAAGTACAGATTTCTAATGTTAAAATAAAATTATCATATTTTGAAAAGGAGTTTCATAATGGCAGTTAAAATTTTTGGACATCAAAACCCGGATACGGATACCATCACTTCTGCAATCGTACTTGCAGATATTGAAACTAAATTAGGAAATGATGTGGTGGCTGCGCGTCTTGGCGAAGTCAGCGCAGAAACACAATATGCACTCGATCACTTCAAAGTCGGCGCACCTGAACTGATTGAAAGTGTCGGCGAAGGCGATGATGTAATCCTGGTCGATCATAATGAATTCCAGCAGTCCGCTCAGAATATTGGACAGGCAAACATTTTAAAAGTTGTGGACCACCACCGTATTGCGAACTTCCAGACAGAATCACCACTCTACTACAGAGCAGAACCTGTCGGATGCACAGCTACCATCCTCCACAAAATGTATAAGGAAAATGATCTTGAGATCAGCCGGGAAATGGCCGGGCTCATGTTATCTGCAATCATTTCCGACACGCTGCTTTATAAATCACCGACAACGACTGATGAAGATTTGGCAGCAGGCGCGGCCTTGCAAAAAATCGCTGAAGTGGACCCGGAGGAATATGGTATTGAAATGCTGAAAGCAGGCGCTTCAACCAAAGACAAATCAGCTGAAGCACTGGTTACCGGCGATGCGAAATCATTCGAGATGGGACCTAAAACTACACGCATTGCACAGATAAACGTTGTCGATGTGGACGAGGTGCTGGCCCGCAAAGCAGAATTGACCGAAGCGGTGGAAAAAGAAATAGAAGCTGAAGGCTATGACCTGTTCGTACTCGTCATCACAAACATTTTGGAATCAGATTCAACAGTCATCGCACTCGGAGCAGATGCCAGCGTCGTCGAAAAAGCATTCGACGTATCACTCGATGAAGATACAGCATTATTAGAAGGCGTTGTTTCCCGTAAAAAACAAGTTGTACCGAATATTACGAAAGCACTGGGATAAGAGAGTTTTGGAGTTTGGAAGTTTGGGACCGGACAGAAATCGCGATTATAGCGGTTCTGTCCGGTTTTTATTTATCGAACCGGATGGAAATGACCGCGTGCCCGATTCTGTCCGGATTTCTGAGTGGATTACGGATGGGATACTGGATCGGAGCACTTCCATCCATTTTTCCACTCTTTTTCCGGACAGAATATTGCTTAGTGGGCTGACTGTCCCTTTTTGTTCAAGTATATTCGTAAGCTTTGAATGAATACATCAACATCGTGCGATTCCGACATCCCATTTCTCACGACACACTCCAAAATCGGCATCATCGTGCGATTCCAGCATCCCATTTCGCACGACACACTCCAAAACTGGCAGCATCGTGCGATTCCAGCATCCCATTTCGCACGACACACTCCAAAACCGGCATCATCGTGCGATTCCGGCATCCCATTTCGCACGACACACTCCAAAACTGGCAGCATCATGCGATTCCGACATCCCATTTCGCACGACACACTCCAAAATCGGCATCATCGTGCGATTCCGACACTGCAGATCTGCCACAGACATACCTGCAATGGCCTCACCAGTGTGAATCTCCCCTGAAAACACAAAAAAGAAGCCGATGCTCGGCTTCTTCTTTACATTGGAAGGCTATTTCCAAATAATAGTTGAAAGAATGAAAAAATGGTATGTCAATAATATAACATCAATTATCAGAAAAAACAATCTATTTTAAAAGTTTTTTATTATTCCGTAATCTTGCTTAAAATACTCGTTCTTCCCTCTTGCAGCTTTTCCTCTGAACATTCTCCTGAGATTTCATATCCGTAGTTGCCAATCGCATTGCTGAAGGATACTTCATCTATGTAATTTGTCAGCCCGGCCTCTTCAAAACAGGCTGGGTGCACAGTGACTTTCAATGTGTGATCGACGATGACTCTTTCTGTGTCGCTCGTCTCGGGCGCGACCGGTAAAACGAGTATTAAAACCACTGCTGCCAATAATATGATTAATACGATTAACTTCTTCATACTGTCACCTTTTTCTGATTGCTACGTTCATTTTAACATGATTTTTCAATAGGTAAATAAAACCCCGCCCTTGATTAATCGAACATACGTTCGTATAATGTAGGTAATTGGAAAATACAAAAGAGAGAGGGATTGTCATGGATTATCGTGATATGCCGAGAGAATCGCTGAATTCAAATATTCCAGAGGGCCGTGGCATGATCAAATGGGCGCCGTTTGCCACGATGCCGGAGCAATTTGAAAATGTCCGGAAACTGCAGGAAGATCAGGTGAAAATCCAGCGTCCCGAGTTGTCTGACGACCGTCTTGATGAAATCGACCGTACATTAAAAAAAGCACTTGCCTTAAAAAGACAAGTGCAGATCGAATATTATTATGACGGTCACCGTTTTTCCGTACGTTTGAAAATCATCTCTGTTGATGTCTGGAGTATGCTTGTCGTCGGTGAGAGAAATGATGACGGAGAGATGGTATTCATCTCTTTCATAGATATTTTAAATATTATTATGCTATGACAGCTGCTTGTCCAGGAAAAGCACAGGTTCTTTCTGGTAATCTGTTGCCAGCATCAGGTGATATGCAAGTACTGTCGTCGTGATTGCACCAATTCCTCCTGGAACCGGTGTGATATATGATGCTTTATCCTTGACTGCTTCATAGTTGACGTCTCCGACGAGCTTGCCTTCATCATTGAAGTTGATACCTACATCGACAACGATGGCACCCTCTTTTACGTGCGGTTCATCGATCAGGTTCACTGCTCCGGCCGCACTGATGATGATATCTGCGTTTTCACATTTTGCTTTCAGATCATCCGTATACAGGTTGCATGTCGTCACTGTCGCCTCCTGGTTCATGAGCAGGATGGACAGCGGCTTGCCCACAACGGCACTTGCACCCACAACAGTCACATTTTTACCTTTTAGGTCGATATCGTAAAACTTCAGCATTTCCATGACCGCAGCTGGTGTCGCAGGCTCAAGACGATCTTTTTCTTTAGTGATGAGTTTACCCATATTATCCGGTGTCATACCATCGATATCTTTGACCGGGTTCATGATTTCAACTACACGCTTCATATCGATATGCTCTGGAATCGGCTGAAGCAGTAAAATACCGTTAATATCATAATCTTCATTGATTTCTCTGAAACGGCTCAGGAAAGCTCTTGCCGAAACGTCTTCAGGAAAAGAGAAACGCTCTGTTTCAATACCTAATTTTTCAAAGCGTTTAACAGCCGCGTTTTCATAAGAAACCGAATCGGACAGGTTGCCTACTCTGACAAAAGCAATTTTAGGTGTAATACCCAGACTGTGTGATTTGTCAACGACCTCTTTGATCTCTTGTGATAATTGGGCGGCTACTTTCTTACCATCCATTATTGTAGTCATTTTTTGTACTCCTTTTCCAATCGTTATTTTAAGTCAATTGTATCATATATATACAGCATTCCTATTAAAAACATGCAACTGGGACACATCCCGGCTCGCCCGGGTTTTATTCCATAAAAAAAGGATACAGCATCTCTTTAATAAGATTTTGTACCCCTTCAAAATACTATTTTGTTTCACGGTGTAACGTGTATTTGTTTAATCTTGGGCAATATTTGTTCATTTCAATACGCTCAGGATTGTTTCTTTTGTTTTTAGTTGTAATGTAGTTGCGGTCACCACATTCAGTGCAGGCTAAAGTAACATTTACTCTCATCAATATTCCCTCCTATATAAGTTATTTAACGTGAGGTCTATCTCCTAATCAACTGGCCAGTTGATCACCTAAATCAATAGATGATTGGTATATTTTAAGACCCTCATTTTAGTCACCAATCTATTCTACATTCTTTACAATATTTTTTCAACTGATATTATTAATAAATTCATTAAATAATGATTGATTAATCGTAACTGTTACGATATAATTTTAAAACGTAATGATTCTCATTTAAAGGAGCCTGCATATTGAACAACTTTTTAAAAGTTATGACAACACTTATGTTATTGATATTCCTTGCTGCATGCAGTGATGAAGAAGGCAGCACCGAGGAGTCCGCTGAAAACATTGAAATTTATACGACAGTTTTTCCATTGAAAAGTTTTGCAGAACAGATCGGCGGTGACAGCGTCGAGGCACATACCATCTATCCGAAAGGTGTCGACGTCCATACTTATGAACCCACCCAGAAGGATATGATAGATTTTGCCGAAGGCGACCTCTTCATCTATACATCAGATGAATTCGACCCCGTAGCCGGCAGCATTAAAAATGCCGTGGGTGAACACAGCGCATTTCTGGCAGCAGCGGATAACATTGAAGATGAGAATCTGATGGAGCATGAGCATGATCATGAACACGATGATCACGCCGAACATGACCACGGTTCCACCGACCCCCACGTCTGGCTGGATCCGGTCCTCGCAAAGTCCATGGCTGAACAGATTAAAGATAAGCTGATTGAACTGAACCCTGACGCAGCATCAATTTATGAAGAAAACTATGAAACTTTGACTGCGGACCTCAGTGATCTCGATGAAGAGTTCGCACATGTGACCGAAGACACCATCCGTGACAGTGTCTATATTTCACATGAGTCCATCGGCTATCTCGCTGACAGATACCATTTTGAACAGGTGGCGATCAACGGCCTGAATAATGATGAACCCAGCCAGCAGGACCTGACCAGGATCGTTGACAGCATCGAGGAACAGAACATCAAATATATTCTGTATGAACAGAATGTCACTTCAAGCATTACGGATACCATACAGAATTCCACTGATACAGAGCCGCTTGAATTCCATAACCTTTCAGTGCTGACCGATGAAGATGATGAAGATTCGACTTATCAGTCCATCATGCGTGAAAATATTTCAATTCTCGATCAGGCGCTCAACGACGAATAAAAATACCGTACACATGAGTCTGCACCACTCACGTGTACGGTTATTTTTTATTGATTGAATTTAAGCCCTTCCCTTTTCAGCTGTTCCGTGAATTCCTTGATTTCATCCACATCTTTTTTCAGAAGGAAAACGATGATTGCAATTCCTGCTGCCAAAACCGCCAGTCCAATAATAAATAACTTGAACACCAGACCAATCAATCCTTTAATAAAATCCCACATCTTCAAAAACCTCCATTATAAATATTAATTTTGTAAATAAAAGGTAAAGAAACTATAGACAACCATTCGAAATAGGGTTAAAATGTAAATAGTTACATAAGTGATATTTCCTAATATATCCCCTGCATTCTTCTCCTAAGAGATTGCAGGCTTTTTTATTTTCATCAGCCTTCTATCACTTTGAAATGGACTTTTCTCGTCCTTGGACCATCAAACTCCGCAAAATACAGGCTCTGCCATGTACCGTAAATGATTTCACCGTTATGCACAATCAAAGTCTCACTTGCACCGACAAGAGAAGATTTCATATGCGAGTCCGAATTCCCTTCTGCATGCTGATATTCCTTTTTATTGTCAAAAGTCTTTTCCATCCCGTAAACCAGATCTTTTGTGACATCCGGATCTGCATTCTCATTGATCGTGATTCCAGCTGTCGTATGCGGCGTAAAAATCGTGATGATGCCATTACTGATCCCGCTTTTCTGCAGCACTTCCGACGCCAGGTGGTCAATATTGACGAATATATTCCGTGCAGATGTTTCAACATTGAAAGTAAAAAACATTTCGGCCTCCTCAATTAGAAATAATCTATTTGGGTATAATAATACTAGAATATTTAAAAGGAGTGTACTAACTTGGCTTATACTATGAATGATTATCCGGATTCCCTCAAAAATCTGGAACGTCTGGAACGCAGAAAAGCGATCGACATCATCAATGCGATGCTTGAAGACGGCTACGATGAGAACCGCGCGATTCCAATCGGTACTGAGCAGGCACAGGAATGGTACAAAAATGCATCAGACGAAGATCTGAAGAAGTTGGAGAATAAAAGTCTCCAAAAGCATGATGACGATGACGACAGCCGCGGACCGGAACTGATTGATAATGACGTCGAGGTGTACTTCGAGGATGACGAATGGAAAGTGAAAACAGTCGGTGCCAAGCAGGCGAGCGCGACTTTTGATAAAAAGAAAGATGCGGAAAAGAGAGCGAAAGAAATTGCCGACAACCGCGGTACGGACGTCAAAGTCCACAATAAAAATGAATGATAAAAAGCACTCAGAAAATCTGAGTGCTTTTTTGGCGGATAACAATATTTAAACCTGCCCGTTCAAATCCTTGCCTGCATCAAGGCCGAGTCTTTCGAGCGTGAGCGGATTTTTGAAATACTCATCTTCCAGCATCAGGCGTGTCAGGTGGATGATTGAATCGATGGTCGGTGTCTTCACATCGACCGCTTCTGCGATGCTCTGCCAAAGCATCAGGCCGTTCGTCACATCTTCTACGATATAGCGGTTTTCAAGATGTGTCGGCCCGAGCAGATCTTTTAAGATCGGGCTCGTATTATACTGCTCCTGCAGTGACGCACCCTCTTTGAAATACTTGCTCCGGATCGAGCGTTCAGATTTATCCACCGCATCGAAGTCCAGCGCTTTACAAATCTCCTGGCGTTCCACGTCGATTTCTTCAATCACTTTTATCGTATGCTCTGTCACACCGTCTTTATACAAATAAAATTCATCGCCATGGTTGTCGATAAATCCTGTATTTAAAATGGCAGGCGCCGGATGGCTTTCCGGGTTGCCGTTATTGAGTGCGGGCTCCATGATATTTTTCGCCGGCACGAAGCAGTCATAGAGTGTATCCAGCTTTTCAAGCATGATTTCTGTGTTTGCAGCAGGATACGCACTGAACAGATTGTGTTCACTGTAAAGAATGACTTCCGCTTCGTTTGCCGTGTAGTCATATCTTGCCGCGTACGTCAGTGACATCGATTCACCGATATATACTTCAAGCTCCGGTCTTGTTTCTTTTAAATAATGATGGATCAGAATGCTGAACATGGAGCTCGCACCGTTGATGTAAATCATCTGTCCATCTTTTAGATGCGGTCCGATTTCTTTGAATATCTCAAGCAGAATATTTGTCGGCAGACATGTCATGATGACATCCGCATCTGCTACAGCAAGTTTAGGGTCCTGTGTATATTGATGAAAGTTTACCAGCTTGCCTTTAAAACTTACATTTCCGTCTATGATGTTGGGATGTGGATCTTTCAGTGCACTTTTTGAATGGTATAAAGTGACTTCATGCCCTTTCTCCGTTAAATCTGCTGCGGCGACAATGCCGCCATTGCCTGCGCCTATAATTGCGACCTTCATTTATTTATAGCTCCCTTGTAGTTTTGGATCAATTCGATGGCAGGTATATCTGCCGGCGCCCAGTCGAGCACACCGATATTTTCCCGGCTCATCCATTTCATATCAACATGTTCCAGCAATTTGATGTCACCGGAAAGTATTTTTGCGTAATAAGTCGTGAGTTCCACGATGCCGAAATCATATTCGTAAACTGTCGTCGTAATTTTATCCAGGACGTCTATCTGGCACTCCATCTCTTCATCCAGTTCGCGCACAAGCGCCTCGGTTTCAGTCTCGTCCTCCTCTACCTTCCCTCCCGGGAATTCCCATTTCAATGCCAGGTTCTTACCTTCAGGCCGCTGGGCGCACAATATTTCATCATCAGAATTCAAGATGACCGCACCGACGACTCTAATGTACTTTTTGTCCGTCATTTTTCAAACCCTTTTCTATTTTTCGACCATTATACCAAACTTACTTTCCACTTAAAAATTGTACGACTTCCTCTTTGCTCAGCTGGGCGATGTTGTTCTTCATGTTCGGCGCTTCAAAGCTCCGTTCTGCAATCGTCTCTATATCCGCACGGCCAATACCCAGCTCTTTGAACGTCATCGCAAGCCCCATCTCACTTTTCAAGCCGTTAAACCGTTCGCTTAAAGCTTCGGCATCAGAAAAACCGATCATTTTCGCATGCTCATTCAATCTTGGATCCACGTCCGCATTGATGACGAACCATTCATCCATCGTAAATGCACAGGCTTCCCCGTGCGGCACATCGTAATTCGAAGTCAAGTAGTAGCTGAGTGCATGGGCGGCAGAAGTTCCTGTCTGTGAAATTGCGACACCTGCCATCATGCTTGCGAGCGACATGTTTTCACGTGCTTCAATGTTCATCGGTTCATGGAATGCAGCCGTCAGATTTTCAAATGCAAGTTTCGCTGCGGAAACGGCCAGAGCATCCGATAATGGATTGCTGTTGACTGAACCGAGACAATCCAGTGCGTGGCACAGCACATCGATTCCGGAAGTTGCAGTAATCCCCGAAGAGCAGGTCAGTGTCAGTTCAGGATCGACAATCGCCACTTCAGGGTACAGCCCCGCCCCGATCAGCGGGACTTTTAAGCCATTCGTCTTATCACTGATGATACTTGCAGCGGTCACTTCTGAACCAGAACCACTCGTTGTCGGAATCGCAATCAGCGGCAGACCACGGGTGAAATCCGTGTGTTCGAGCAGGTGATTGATATCAATGCTCTCTAAATAAACGACACCCGCTGCCTTTGCAGCGTCCATCGTCGAACCGCCGCCGATCGCAATGAGACAATCCGCTTCGTGTTCTTCCATGACATTGACGATTCTCTGCACGTTGTCGAGCGTCGGATTCTGCTCGATATCCGTCACGACGTCTTTGACTTTATCCCCCAATTGAGATTTGACCAGCCGGTCCAGTCCGTTATCAATCTGTGAATTCGACATCACAATGATGTAAGATGAATAATCATTATATGATAGAATATCATTCAATTCTGAAAAAATCCCCTGTCCAAAATGAATCTGGACCGGGTGCTGAAATGAAAACATACACGCCCTCCCCCTTTTCTTAAGTCTTATACTATCACTTTTAATCTCATTATATTTAAAAAAGCACCTCAGGAAGAGGTGCTTGAAATTCAATCTATACCATTTTCTTCATCTCTTCGGCGACATGTTCCACTTCAGTGCCGACGACAACCTGGATATTGTTTTTGCCCGGTCTGACGACACCGTGGATGCCTGCTGACTTCAATTGCCCTTCATCAACTTTTGACTCATCATTGACGTTGATGCGGAGACGCGTTGTACAGTAGTCAATCGTATCGATGTTCTCTTTACCTCCAAGGCCGATCAAAAGCTTGTCCGCCTTCTGAGTGTATTTATCATCGGCACTTGATTCTTTTACTGTTACATCCGAATCATTGTCTGAATCCACAGTTTCCCCTTCGGTGCTTACAATGGAATCATCACGGCCAGGCGTTTTCAAATCCAGAATAGGAATCAACGCTCTGAAAATGACATAGTAAATTACAAAGAATACGACGCCCTGCACAAGCAGCATCCATGGCTGATTGGCAATCGGGTTATTCAGACTGAGCAGCATATCGACAAGCCCCGCACTGAAACCGAAGCCTGCAGTCCATTCAAATGTCGCGGCGATGAACATAGATACACCTGTCAAGAGTGCATGGATGACATATAGTATCGGTGCCAAAAACATGAATGAAAATTCCATCGGCTCCGTCACACCCGTCAGGAATGACGTGAGTGCGAGTGTCAGAAGCATTGACGCCGCCACTTTTTTATACTGTGATTTCGCGGTATGGTACATCGCAAGCGCCGCACCCGGCAGACCGAACATCATGACCGGGAAGAATCCTGCCTGGTAACGGCCTGTAATCCCCTGCTCTCCGGAACCGGACAGGAAGTTTGGAATATCATTGATGCCGACCGTTTCCCACCAGAATATGGAGTTCAAAGCGTGATGCAGACCTGTCGGTATTAGAAGTCTGTTTGCAAAACCGTAGATCCCTGCACCTAAAGCACCCATATTCAAGATCCATTCACCGAATGATACAAGCGCGCCGTACATGAACGGCCAGACGAAAAATAAAACCAGACTGACAAAGATCATCACAAATGACGCAATGATCGGAACTGCACGGCGTCCGCTGAAGAATGCAAGGTACTCCGGCAGTTTCACATCACTGAACTTGTTGTACAATGCTGCTGCAATCAGCCCTGTGACTATACCGATCAGCACATTGTTCTCAATTACTCCGAATGCTGCATTGACCGCGTCCGGCGACGTTCCGGTATACATTGCGACCGCTTCCTGGCTGAGTAAAGTGATCACGACTAAAAATGATACAAGTCCTGACAGCGCTGCAGCACCGCTTTTATCTTTCGACATTCCGAATGCAAGACCCACTGCAAAGATCAGTGCAAGGTAATCCAGGATGGCATTACCTGCATTGATCAGAATTGCAGCAGCCAGATTGTTTTCCCCCCAGCCGTCCGGATCAATCGCATACCCGATGCCGAGTAAGATCGCCGCTGCCGGCAATACCGCCACCGGCAGCATGAATGAACGGCCCATGTTTTGAATATAACGTAACATTGTTTTCCCCCTAAATGATTTAATGATAAAATACTATGTAATACGGTGATTCTTACATAAATATACCACATAGAATAAAATGTATAAATACACATATTTCATTTCCTAAAATTTATTTTGTGAATTTTATTTCAAAAGGAGTCTGTAATGTCTTTACTGATAGAAAATGTGACACTCGTTACACATGAGGCCGAGTTTAAAAACAGCTGGCTGCTGATCGAGGGGGAAAAGATTTCTTCTGTCGGATATATGTCTGAAATTCCGGCAGCGGATAAAGTCATCAACGGCGGCGGTCAACTCCTTCTCCCCGGGGCCTTTGAAATTCATATTCACGGCGCAAACGGCGTGGACGCAATGGATGCGGATGAAAATTTCATAGAAAACATCAGCAGTCACCTGCCGTCAACCGGAACGACGTCTTTCCTCGCGACGACGATGACATCCACATTTGAAAATATAAGGGCTTCCCTTGAAAATTTACACGATTATGAATACCGCGGCGGCGCAGAAATGCTCGGCATTCATCAGGAAGGACCTTTTATTTCTAAAAAACATCCGGGCGCCCAGGACCCGGAATTCATCCTGCCGCCGGATACGGACGAAGTCCGTCAGCTTCAGGAGTTATCGAATCACCGGATCCGTCTGATCACCTATGCACCGGAAGAAGACACCAATCAAGAATTTCTTTCTGCGCTGAATGATTTGAATATCATCCCGTCCGCCGGGCATACCGATGCGACCTATCAGCAGCTGGAGGAGGCTTACAGCCATGGCCTCAAACACGTCACCCATCTGTATAACGGAATGCGCGGGCTGCATCACAGGGAACCCGGCGTCGTCGGCTACAGTTTTTTAGGTGATTCTTACGTAGAAATCATCGCTGACGGGGTGCATTCCAAACCTGAAATGGTACGGTTGGCATATGATAATATCACTTCTTCAAGAATGATCATGATCACCGACGCCATGCGCGCCCAGGGACTCCCGGACGGCGAATATGACCTCGGCGGCCAGATCGTCCATGTCACAGGCAACGAGGCCCGGCTCAAGAGCGGTGCTTTGGCAGGCAGTGTGCTGACGATGGAACAGGCTGTTAAAAACATGTTTGAATTTACGGATTGCGGCTGGACGGATATTGTGAAAATGACTTCCTATAATGCATTCAAATCACTCGGTATGCTTGATACCAGAGGATTGATCAAAGAAGGCCATCCTGCAGATCTGGTTATATATGATGAAGACAAATCACTCACGATGACGATAGTCAAAGGCGAAGTTTATTACAAAAATCTTTAAAAATAAAAACACCCGTCACCCGGGTGTTTTCATATTATAATCATATTTTTTAAATTTGATCGTCAGTGGTATAAACAGGAATATATATAAAACGATCAGTATACCAGTGATGAGCACCGAAGTATTCACCGGTAAATGCATGAACGGGACGACGATGAAGACGAGCGCCGCCAGCACGATGACCGCCAAATAATCGAAGATGATCGAGGTGGTGGCAGGTTCTATATATTCCTTACAGTCCGGACACTTTATCCGCGTCCTCGGCTTTAAAGCATATCCCAGCAATTTTTGTTTATACGTCCACTGATGAGCACACATCGGACATTTTGCCACACTTCCACCCCGCTACATGTTCATATAGGTTTTATTCCTCTTCGTCAAACTCATAATAGTCTTTTAGAATATCTTTGATTGCGACTTTTTCATTTGATTGAACCAATTTGATGTTGGTGATGACGCTGTCACAGCCCTCTTCATTAAGATGACTGTTCAGTTTTTTCACCAGGTTCAACAATTCATCAATATTACCTTCAATTGTCGTTTCCATCGGACCGACGAAATGGGTCAAACCGCTGTTTTCAATAATATCGATCGAGCTGTCAATATATGAGTAAGATTTACTTTGACTTGGATGCTGGGGAAGCAATTGAACGCTCATAATATAATTCATGATAAATCCTCCTAATTGATAATTAAATGACTTACTTTTATGATAACATTATTAAAAATAGATGACTAATAATCATAGTGGATAAAAATTATATTGGAGGACTTTATGGACACCAAAGCTTATAAATGGCTCAATTTCCTACTCACATTCATCGCAGCAGTCGCAATTTATTATTTCCTGCACGACAGTATCCCCGAACAATTCAGAATCCCGTTGATGATCGGACTCGTCATCATCGTCGTCGTCAGTCTGATCGTCGCTTTCAGACGGGAAATACCACAAGGCGGGAAAGGTAAAGATGGTGATAAGGATGATCAGGGGAAATAAAAACCATCGGAATGGCGGGGATCTGCGACTCTTCCCGCGCCCCGGGACGACTCATTAAACGTCTTGCGGCGCATCCCGCTTCCCGGGATGACGCATTAAACATCTTGTGCTGCATCCCGCGCCTCGGGACGACGCATTAAACGTCTTGTGACGCATCCCGTCTCCCGGGATGACGCATTAAACATCTTGTGCTGCATCCCGCGCCTCGGGACGACGCATTAAACGTCTTGTGACGCATCCCGTCTCCCGGGATGACGCATTAAACGCCTTGTGACGCATCCCGCGCCCCGGGACGACTCATTAACCTCAAAGCCCGCCCCACATATACAGCGTGCCGTACATGCCGAACCGGCCCCACTGGTCAGTAATTTCATTGATATATTCTTTTGACGGGGCCGCATCCATCCCGTCGACGATTCTGATTGCATTTTTTATGCCGGCGTCTCCGATGGGTACGGCGTTTCTGAATTTCAACGCACGCATCAAGACGGTGTTGGCGCTCCACGGTCCGATTCCGCGGAACGACGTCAGGTGCCTGAAGACTTCATCGTAATCATCAAATGTCTCTAAATATGTTTTCGACAACTCGCCGGATTCGACACTTCCGAGTACGCCTTTGATGTATTCGGTCTTTCGTGTGGAAATCTGCATTCCCCTCAACACTTCACTGTCAATCGCAGCAATTTCTCCCGCCTCCGGCATCAGATAAAACTTCTCACCCTTGTATTCAATAAAATGCCCGCAATATTCAATCACTCTTCTTTTCAAAACGTATGCAAAGCTCATCGTAATCTGCTGGCCGAGTATCGACCACAGGAAAGCGTCGGCAATATCGACTTTTCCGACCATTCGATATCCATAATGACGATTAATGAGGCCGCTCAGGCGTTTATCACCTTTCGCAAATTGATAGAATCCATTCAAGTCATAATCAAGATCCAGCCACTCTTCACAGTAGTGCTTAATCTCATCCGAACTCACACCGTCATTTACAAGTGTTTCGACATTCACTCCGCCGCCGGCAGACGCACTCAGCTTCATCAGCACTTTATTACCACGGAACCACTCTGCTTTATAGATTTCATCATCTATAATTTTATATAGACAGTCGTCCTGCTTCTTCATATAATCAAGTGTCTCATCAAAACGATATGGCCCGTTGGCTTTTATTTCCATCATTTTCTGCCTCTCACGGTATCTCCCTGCACCGGTTCGCGGCCGGATGCGAATTGAATTCTGACGGAGTCAGCTTCATGCGGTTCTATATCATTCATCACATGAAAATGCAGATGCGGCATATCAGAAGCGCCGCTGTTGCCGCACTGGGCAATCATTTCACCTGTGTCCACCGTATCCCCCACTTCAACCAGGATGGAATTGTTTCTGAGGTGGGCAAGCAGTGAGTACTCATTGTTATCATGTTCGATGATGATTGCATTGCCTTCCGGCGCATCAAGATTCATCTGAAGCGGTTCATTGTCCGGGATGCCGTCCAATATTCTGACCACTGTTCCGGCACGTGGTGCTGCGACAGGACTGCTGAAAGCATAATATGATTTTAATGATTCCGGTTCCCCGTCGTGCGCCTTACCGGCTATTTTCCGGATGAAATCATACGCATAACGCTGATGTCTATGCGGATAATGATAATTCACAAAATTGTTCGTGCCGCCCCACAGAACGAACCATTCATCCGTAAACGGCAGTTGATATCTGTTGATCGTCAGCTCCCTGTCCGTCTTGAATTTCTCATAAATATCAAATTGGACACCGATGATTTCACCTTCATTGTTAAATGCAGTCACAATCATCCGCCCGGTCTTATCATCCACCCAGCAATACCGCTTCACTCCGGGCTCCAGCTGCGACTGATGCTTTAAATTGAACTTTTCAGTACCCTCTTCAAAATCCGCAGCTGCCTCTACGAAATCATCCATACTCATCTGCTTTTTAAATGCAGAAATCGTCTGCCTGTAAATCTCGTCAAAGTTTTTAAATGAGAAATGGTATCCGAATTCTTCAGGATATATATTCTGTTTCATTATCATATCACCGTCCTTAATAGTTTTATCATACATAAAAAAAGCGGACCCGTCACGGCATCCACTTTACTCAAGCTGTTCCAATATGATGTTTGTCTGCCCTTCAAGCGAGATCAGATCATTCGTTATGAAATCATCTGCAGGAACGACCAATATACGCTCACTCTCCACATTCAAAGTCTCGGACAACTCCGCGCGCAGCTCGTCCGCATCAGTGTCCGGCTGTTTATTCACCAGAACATAATCCGTCCCGATGCCTTCAAGCTCAGCCACCTCAAACTGTTTGAAAGGCACTTCGCCTATGGCATCCAGCACATCTTCAGCCATGTTGAAATTCAACACATCGTACATCACTTCTGTGCCGTAGGCGGAATACTCATTATATAAATAAAAACCATCTTCTCCTTCAACAAGCACTGCCGCTTCAAAAGCGGCAGGATCGAATGAAAGTTCCCGCCGGTGCTCTGTCATCCTTTCCATCCAGGCATCGGCAAGTGCAGCCGCTTTTTCCTGTTCTCCCAAAATGACACCCATCTTGTTCAGCTGTATGAGATAGATCCGGTCACCGTATGTACTCAGCAGCTCGCCGCTGTAGTTCAACGGCAGTGTCGGGGCTAATTCCTGATATGCTGTGCTGTAAGGATCCTGGCTGCTTGTGACGATAACATCAGGTTCTGCATTTCTGACCCCTTCAAAATCTTCGTATTCTATGAATTCCACGTCCTCGAGATGTTCATTTACAAAAGTGTTTCCTTCCACCCTGTCTGTTACGGCAGAAACATTGCCGTCCAGCAGATGGGCGTTCAGGACGTCCACCGGTCTGAGCAGAACCAGACGTTCAGGGTTTGCGGGAATTTCTACTTCGCCGGTATTATCAATTTTTATACGCCGGTCTTCTCCATCTTCAGACACGCTGATTTCCCTGAAATTGCTGCAGCCGGTCAAAAACATTACAAGGACAAGCATCAGTAAACCTTTAATTTTCATATCCATTACTCCTAAAAAATATCTCCTCCATTATACAATAAAAAGACCGGTTGATAACCGGTCTTTTTATATTTGATATGTTTTTTCAAAACGCATCTTATCAAACTTTAAAGCGCGTGCCCTGTGTTTTCTATAGAACTCCAAAAACTTTTTCAAATCTTTTTCTGAAGTTACATTCATGGAAACTTCAATTCTGTTGTTGATCCAAAGATTTAAAACCTTGCCTGATATCGCTCTCCGCTCTACAGTGACGATGCTTACATCTGTATAATCTATCACGTGACGCGTGATTTCTCTGTCACTTCTCTCCAGGTTTACAAATAATCTTTCTGTCGTCGGTACCAGTGCCCCCTGGAAAATATACTGACCGTCGCTTTCAAATTCAACCGCCCCGATCAAGGCCGGTCCGATCCACTCATTTTCTAAGAGTGCAACATCTTTTAAACTTTTATACATATTGCACAACCCCTTTTTGTTTTACTTATTTGTTCTGCCTTTTCCCGTTGTGAGAATATTATAAACAATCTGTAACTTTAAAACAAGTACTCCTGCCAACATTCCTATAATTCCGCCGACAGTGTTTAAAATGACGTCATCGATATTGGATATCCGCCCGATCGGCAGCACATACTGCAAAACCTCGATCGATATTGACATCAGTGTGACGAGAGCTGTCGTCAATAAAGGTCTGCGGGTCAATATATAGACAAAGAAACCGAAAGGTATGAATAAAATGATATTCATGACCAGAGAATTAACAATGGCTCTCGGCGTCGCATACTGCATGGTTTCAACAATACTTGCAAAAGGGACGAGCTGGGTCAGTTGGTTTGGGTAGTCGGTCGGCATCAATGTCACGAGGATCATACCGACAATCGTTACTGTAAAACCGATATATATCATCAAAGTCATTTTACGTTTAAAATTGCGCGCCTCATTGTTTCCCAATTTATTCAGGAATAAAAACACGATGACAATGAGGACCATCAAGAGTATGAAAATCGGTATGACCGGTGCGAATGCATGATAAAGTTCTATCAAAATAATTACCTCTAATCCTGAGTGAATTGCTGATCTGTAAATGTTTTATACATTGAATGGGTGTCCATCAGATCTGTGTGGGTGCCGCTGCCGGTCAAATGTCCATTTTCAATGAAGAATATATTGTCTGAATTGATGATTGTGCTGAGACGGTGGGCAATGACCAGAACCGTACGCCCTTCCATCAGTTCATCCAGCGCTTCCTGCACGAACCGTTCAGAGCGGGAATCGAGGCTCGCGGTCGCTTCGTCCAGCATCAGTATTTCAGGGTCTTTTAGAAATGCCCTCGCAATGCCGATTCTCTGACGCTGACCGCCGGACAGCTTGATGCCTCTCTCACCGACCTGTGTGTCCAGCCCCGAGTCCAGCTCATCTATGAACTCTGATGCATAGGAACTTTCGATGGCACGCTTGATGCTCTCTTCTGTATACTCGCCTTCGTTCAGACCGTAGGTGATATTATCCCGGATCGTCCCGGACACGATCGCACTTTCCTGGGCCACATAGCCGATATTTTTCCGTAAGCTGTACAACGGGATATCGGTTATATCGTGGCCGTCAATCAATATCCTGCCCGCATCGATTTCATAATATCTTTCAATCAGTGAAAATATTGTCGACTTGCCGCTGCCGCTCGGCCCTACAAAGGCGACCTTCTGATTCGGTTTTGCCATGAATGAAATATTCTGCAGAACCGGCGTATCTTCAATATAGCCAAAACTTACATTTTCAAACTCGAGGCTGTTGAAGTTCACACCATCTTCACTTAACGTGCCCGCGTCCGGTTCATCCTCCATATCCAGAATTGTAATGATCCTTTCAGTGGCACCGAGCGCTTTATTCAGCTCGGTAAAGAACATCGCAAACATCGTCATCGGCATGATGATCTGGAACAGATACAGTAAAAATGCGACCATCGTACCGATCGTCATCGTGCCGTCCGCTACACGCAGTCCGCCGTAAGCGATGATCAGAATGATGACAAACATCATCACAGTGGACATGACCGGTGAAAGAAGCGCATTGATGACCGCTTCTTTCATGCCGTATCCATACAGCACATTGATGCCTTTTTGTCCGGTCTTCCGTTCATACTCCTCACCGTTGAACGATTTCATCAGACGTATTTCACTCAATGTTTCCTGGGATGTCCCCGTAAACGCAGCAGTCTCATCCTGCAGCTTTTTAGAAATTTTGCCCATGCGGCGGCCCAGCGGCAGAATGATGACGATCGAAATCGGTACCGCGACGAACATGATGAGTGACATTCTCCAGTCCAGTATGAATAAGATGATGACCGCACCGACAATCGACAGAGTGCCGTTGATCACCTGAGGGAAATGTGATGTAATCAGATTTTTGATGATTGCCGTGTCATTGACCAGACGGCTGACGGACTCTCCGCTCTTCGTAGCATCGTAATACTTCACCGGCAGCTTTAAAAACTTATCCCATACGAGTTCACGGAGACGCATGATGATCGTCTGCCCGACTTTGGCCAGTATATAATATGCGAAGCCATCCAGAACCGCACTGACGAGAAACAGTGCGATGATGGCGACTGCGATACCTGCGGTGAACATCTCCGTATTGAAACCGTCGATAAAGGATTGTGTCAAAAGCGGCACGATCAGAGAGCCGATCATGCCGAAAAATGACAGCACGATGCCGGCAATGAACATGCCTTTATTTACTTTTGTCTGATTCAGCAGCTCCATAAAATCTTTGAAAGAAGCCGTGTTTTCTTTATTTTCCATAATAAATTCCTCTATCATCTATATTTTCGTTATGACTGTTTAGAGCATACCCTAATATGATAAACTAATTTCTACCAAGGGGGAATAAAAATGAGTCTCGTACTGTCAAATCTAACAAAAAAGTTTAATGAATTCACAGCTGTAGATGACATAAATATTGAAGTACCAAGCAGCAGCATGTACGGTTTTCTCGGCGGCAACGGCGCCGGAAAGACGACGACTTTCAGAATGCTTCTGGGTCTGCTCGCACCGACTGCCGGAGATATTACATATAATGATAAAAAAATTGATTATTCTATGACCGATAAGATCGGCTATCTGCCGGAAGAACGTGGTCTGCACCCGAAACTGCAGGTCGATGAGCAGATTCAATATTTGGCAAAGCTCAAAGGCATGAAAAAGGCGGACATCGACAAGCAGCTGGATTTCTGGCTGGAAGAATTTGAAGTGCCCGAAAACAAACAGAAGAAAATCGAAAAATTATCCAAAGGTAATCAGCAGAAAATTCAGCTGATCGCCTCCATCATCCACGAACCGGAGCTCATCATCCTTGATGAACCGTTCAGCGGCCTCGACCCCGTCAATGTGGAAATATTGAAAAAAGCCGTTAAAAATTTGAATCAGAACGGTGCCACCATCCTGTTCAGTACGCACCGCATGGATCATGTTGAAGAGCTGTGCGAAGAATTATGCATTTTAAACAAAGGCCAGCAGGTCGTCAGCGGCAACATTGATGATATCAAATCCGACTTCGGCCAGAAAGAACTGATCATCGAGGGCAGACATGACATTTCATTTTTAAATGATTTTCCGGGTGTTCTGGAGATGACCAGGAAGAGAAATAAAAACGTCATTAAAATTGCAGAAGAGAAATATGCCGAAGATATTTATAATGAAATCATCAAGATCGGCTACTTCAAACGTTTCCAGGTGAATGAACCTTCACTGAACGATATCTTCATTGCGAAGGTGGGTCGCCAATATGAATAAATTCATGACTACTTTTTGGCATACTTATTTATCAAAAGTCAGAGCGAAATCATTTATCATCACGACAATCATCGTCATGCTGCTGATCGTGCTTGCAGGAAATTTCGACAGGATAATGAGTTTATTCGACTCATCAGAAGAAATCAGTACAGTCGAACTCGAAGCATCCGAAGAATTTACCGAACAGTTTACGGCAGTCATGACTGGAATCAGTGAGGATATCAGCGTCACAGACAGTGACGGCGATATTTTACTGACAGTGGAAGATACTGTCCCGATCGTTGCAACGGTTGAAAGTGACAGTGAAATCAGCACTTCGCAGCAGGCGGAAATTGAGACGGCACTCGATTCAGTCAACCGGTCCATGGTTGTCAACTCACTGAATCTGACTGAAGAAGAAGCCGATTTGATGGCTGCCGAAATCGATGTTGATTTCCAGACTGCAGAAACGGCTGCCGAAGAGGCCTCAGGCGGAGCGATGGAAATGGAAGAACCGAATTACTTGAACATCGTCATTTTCTATATCACTGTTTTTGTAATGTTTTTCGTCGTCATCAACTACGCCAGCCAGATCGGAACAGAAATTGCAATGGAGAAATCATCGCGGGTGATTGAGATGATCGTTTCAAGCGTATCGCCGGTCAATCATCTGTTTGCGAAAATACTGGCGATTATATGCGTCAGTCTGACCCAGTTATTTTTCTTCATCGTAACGATTATTGCGGTCATTTATCTTGTGGATATCGGCGCAATCATTTCAGAATTCGGCCTGGAGGCAAACGACCGCACCCTGCCGATGATCATTTACAGCCTGGTCTTTTTATTACTCGGACTGGTCTTGTATTTATCAGTATCTGCTTTGCTCGGTTCATTCGTCAGCCGGATGGAAGACCTGCAGCAGGCACTCCTGCCGATTACATTGATGTCAATCGGCGGCATGTATCTTGGGATGTTCAACTTATTCAATCCTGAAAGCCTACTCGTCCGAATTACAAGTTACTTCCCATTCTTCACACCATTTGTCATGCCGCTCAGAGTGCTGGATTCGGAAACATCACATATGACTGTAATTATCGGCATAATAATCATTATTGTGACCATCATCATTTCCGTCTACTTTGCCGCAAGAATTTATAAAGGCAGTATATTATCAACGGATAAAGGAATAATAAAAAATATCAAGAAATTCAATAAAGGCGAATAGCTTTTGATCAGGGCAGAACCCGCATTTTAGGTTTTGCCCTTTTTGTTTGACTGGATTCCCAGCCGCATCGGACTCTCGGTCCATGGCAAGATAAAGAAGGCACGGCAGACAGGCGATATTCCGACATGGCGCTAAAACGATGTCGGGAGAGAGGCGATACACCTCCACAAACAGAAAAAAGAACGCAGTCTCATATTGAGTCTGCGTTCTTCATAAGTAATTGATCTTTATTCGCCCAGAACGTCTTTGTCGAGCATCACTGTAAGATCTGGATGCTTCTGCAAAATTGTTACCGGGATTTCTTCTGTGATTTCGCCGTCAATCAGTGCGTTCACCGCATCCCGTTTCACTTCGCCTGAAGCGAGGAAGAGGATGGATTTGGCATCCATGATCGTCTCAAGCCCCATGGACAGCGCCCGTGTCGGCACATCTTCAATCTTTTCGAAGAACCTTGAGTTGTCTTTGATTGTCACATCAGTGAGTTCGACGACCTGGGTTCTGCTGTCGAATGGAGTACCTGGCTCATTAAAGCCGATATGCCCGTTGCGGCCGACGCCGAGCAACTGGAGATCGATGCCGCCGAGGTCTTCGATTATCTTCTCGTAATTTTCCACTTCCGCTTCCAGATCTTCACTCTTTCCATCCGGTATATGTGTATTCTCCAAAGGTATATCCACTTTATTGAAAAATTCCTCAAGCATGAAATAGTGATAACTCTGACTGTTGTCTTCATCGAGTCCAACATATTCATCCAGATTCACTGTATGCACTTTCGATAGATCTATATTATTTTCATTCAGCATTTCCGCCAAGTATCGATACATTTTTTGTGGTGTTGAACCTGTTGCCAGACCGAGAGTGATGTCTGGTTTTTTTTCAATTGCTTCATAAATAAATTCTGCTGCTTTTTTGCTCATACCATCATAATCTTCAGCTTTAACGACTTCCATGGTAAACCTCCATTCAATCTTTTTCTATATTATTACTATACCAATAAGTTGAATAGACAACCATAAAAATTTTCATGTTTTGAATCTTTTTATTCTCTGGTCAAATCTTTCAAGTAAGGAAAGCTGCTCGGATACTGATAATAGCCTGTCAAATCTTCCTGAAGACCTGCCAGCAGCACAGAATGATAAATGGGTACGAGCGGTGCTTCGTCTACAATAATCTGCTGGGCATCTTCATACAGCTGCTTTCTTGCTTCTTCGTCGGTTTCTGTACGTGCATCGTCCAGCAGCGTATCCACTTCTTCGTTCACATAGCGTGTTCTGTTACCCGGGGCACCGATATTCTCAGAATGGAACATCGGATATAGACCGTAGTCTGCATCCAGCGTTACAGTTCCCCAGGCGCCCATGAATATATCGTGGTTGCCGTCCGCAGTATATTCCTGATAAGCGCCGGACTCCATCTGATTGATTTCCAGCTCGATGTTCAATTCTTCAAGCTCACCCTGGATAAACGTCGCAATATCAGCAGTCGTCCTGTCCCTGACAAGAATTTCAGCAGAGAAACCGTCACCATATCCCGCTTCCTCGAGTAATTCCTTTGCTGCTTCAACATCATACTCGACCGGATCGATATTATCACTGTAACCGTTCACCGTCGGGTTCAACGGTGTTGTCGCCACTTCCGGTATCCCTTCAAGCATTTCATTGATGATATCTTCTTTGTTGATCGCCATCGCAATCGCACGTCTGACATCGGCATCATCAAATGGTTCAACTTCAGTATTGAAGCCCATATAAGTCATATTCGAGCTTTCATTCTGTTCCACATATGTCCCGTCCGTGCCGTCAATCTGTTCAACATCACTCGGATTTACCGGGTAGATCAAGTCTGCATCACCTGTCGATAATTCAGCGATTCTCGTCGCATCTTCCGGTACCGCCTTGAAGGTCACCTCGGACGGGCTTGCCGCCTCTCCCCAGTAGTCATCATTTCTGATCAATGTAACGTGGTCTCCTTCAACGACTTCTTCAAATTTGAAGAACCCTGTACCTAGCGGTTTTTTGTGAACTTCTGTCAACGGATCGCCGCCCTCTTCCATCTGAGCATAATCAGCATCGATGACTTCTTTACTGATCATATGTCCGCCCGGGTGTGCAAGATGTGCAGGCAGCGCCGCAAATGGTTCATTCGTATGTATTTCAACAGTGTAGTCATCGATGATTTCCACTTCTGAAATCTCTGTGAATAAAAATTCTAAAGGCGCGCCGACTTCCTCGTCCCGGACACGGTCCAGGTTGGCCTTGACGACTTCGGCATTGAATTCACTGCCGTCATGGAACGTCACACCTTCCCTCAAAGTAAATTCCCAAGTCGTGTCCTCAATCTGTTCGTAAGACTCCGCAAGACCGGGTTCCAGTTCGAGGTCTTGATTCAGTTTTACAAGTGTCTCGTATATGTTCGTCATGACATATACGGAATAGCCGTCATTCGCTGCATGCGGATCGAGCGAACTCGGCAATGCCTGCAGACTGAAAGTGATCTCTTCGTCGGTTGTTCCCTCAGTTGCCGTACCCTCTTCAGTCGATTCCTCAACGTCGCTGTCATCTGCACAGGCTGCCAGCAGCATCAACATTCCAAATAACAAAATATGTAATATTTTCATAAATATCCTCCTCACAATGATATTATACATAGTAATTGACTAGGAATAAAGAAGATTATTCATTATTTTTGTTAAAATGAAAAAACAAGCCATTATTATGACTTGTTTTTCCGGTATCATTTTTCCATATGATCGATAAGTTTATTCAGCTCGCGGTTCATGACGATATTTACAACCGGCTTCATCGTTGTCACCAGAACTTTTGCTCCCATCTTACTGTTGCGGAGTTCTGAACGGACTGAAATGTCCACACCGCCATTATTCGGAACGACAGTGAACTGTGTCACCACATCTCCCTGCTTCAGTCTTGAGCGGACAGTGATTCTTCTGTCTGACTGATACTCAATGATTTCACTGCGGAAACGGTATGTTTTCCCTTTGACATTCAAAGTTGTACGGAATTTAGTGCCTTCGTTCCTTTTTTCAGTTGTATTATATTCAATATCATCCAGTATGCTGAAGATTTCCTGCAGTTTGGCATCATCGTTTACAAATTCAAATACTCTTTCAGGTGTTGCTTCGACATTTTCTTTTTGGTAATTATAAATTTCCATTACTGCACTCACTCTTTCTTAATTGTTATCGGATACTCTGTAATAATCATATCACCTTCATTTAAAGTGACAAGCAATTCCTCAATGTCCATCGTTTCTTCTTCGAGCAGGGGTTCATTAACGAGATAAGATGATGTCGATGAATAATTGACGTAAACGTCCTTCTCACCATCAGCACGCTGCACAGGCAGATGATCCATGACAAGCGTATATTCCCCGGACTCCAGATGTCTCCCGACTTCATGAATGCCTGCCGGGATGATAAACTGCTCATTGCCAACGGCATTCATCACCCCCTCTTCAGAGGGGACGAGCTCGATTTCAGCATCCCTCGATTTATAATCAAGCTGCATGCCTTCCGTCAGATCAAGGGTAATCTGTTCTGTGAAATAGCCCATGGCTATTTCAACGATACGTATCCCCTCTGAGTCATACGTGACCAACGCTCCCGCACTCGTATCCCCCCGGCCGATTTCATATCTGCCCTCTTCGATGTCTTCACCGATGTCATAACTGCCGGAGGAAATCATTATCGCCTCTCCAGTGCTTTCAGCGGTTCTTTCTACGGTCGTATTCAGAAAATGGAACCGGTCTTCCATACCTTCGTTTAGAAGTTTATTGTCATTCTTATACAGTCCGGCTGCCGCTTCATCGACTTCCAAAGCTTCGCCGTCATATTTCTCAGGCATGATGCCTGAAAACCCGCACCCTGAGAGAAATAATGCCATGACCAGTATACTAATTCGTCTCATAGGACTGCTCCCCTTTGTAAATGCGCAGATAATGCTCATTCGTACCGAGCGGTCCGAGACTGACGGAACGACTGCTTAAATCACGGAGTATATTGATCATTTCATTGACAGTTTCCCTGTCCAGTCCTGAAGTCGGGATGCAGATACGGTCGTTGTTCAGGTAGACCGTCCCTTCCGGCAGTGCACCAAGGTCCTTCAATTCTTCTTTATGAATGAATCCCTTGATGTATTCATCGGTTTCCTTTTCACGATTATAAGTATAATAAACGTCCTTCTGATTCAAAAAGAAGATCTCATCCGCATATTCATCCAGGTTATCAAGTAAGTGGCTTGCCACAATGATGATCTTGCCTTCCTCCTTTATTTCCTTAAGGATATTGCTGACAAGCTCGACATTCACCGGATCCAGCCCGTTCATGATTTCATCCATGAACATCACTTTCGTGTCCGCTGCGATCATCATCGCAAAGCACAACCTCTGTCTCATGCCGAGTGAATATGTCTTCACTTTGTTTTTCACATAACTGTCCATATTCAGACGGGTGATGATGTCATCTATGCTCTTTTTATCTTTATTCCAGATATCACGATACATTTCGATATGCTCATAACCGTTGAAATCTTCATAGAGCTCAGCCTGATCCGGGAAAAATGTCACAATTTTATGCAGTGCCTTAATATCTTCAGAAGTATTCTTATATTCCCTGCCGTCTATCGTAATACTGCCCTCGTGGATCGGGATGAAACGGATGATCGCATTGAAAAGCGTCGTCTTTCCCGTCCCGTTCGGTGCAACCAGGCCAATGATGGACTCGTCTTCGATATTAAAGTTCACTTCGTCCAAAACAGTATGGTCGCCATATTTGATCGTTAAATTTCTGACATCAAGTGCCATTAATTTTTCCTCCTTTCAAGCTTGCCTGTCCGTGTCGGTATCAATTTGAATATGAAATGGAAGATGATTTCCAAAATGATATATAAGATGATGAAGTTTATTATGATTCTCGGCACACTGATATTTTCCGAAATCGCATACTCTCCGCTGATGAGCGGCTGAATCTGCAAATACGTCAGCGGATTCCATTCCGCCATGGCCGGAAACTGAAGCAGTATGACCGGTATATAAAATACTGCTATGACCAGAGTGATCGTCAGATAGATGTTTCTGAATACGAAGCTCAGCCCCGTGGACAGTTTGACGATGATATAGCTCAGTATCATTGAGAGCAGGATGACCAGCAGTGAATATTCCAGTATGCTGATGTACTCCGCATTATCCCCGCCGAGTATGGATACAGGATAACGGATTGATCCCGAATCGCTGGATAATGTATTGATCCAGTAGGAAATAAAGACTCCCGCTATGACTGCAAGCCATATCAGCATCCAGGAAATAAGCGTCCTTATCCGCCACTGTGCACCCCAGGACAGCGGTATCCCCTGCGTAATACTCCAGTGATGTTCCTGGTCTCTTGAAAATCGGTCGGCCCCCAGTATCGCTGCAATAATAAATGTTACGACACCGGAAATCAGATTCACCAGATTGAACAGAACAAGCGACGGCGACATCGGGTTCCAATCGATATCCACGTTTTCTTCCTTAAGATAATTCAAAAACTGCAGATCATCCTCCAGCTCTTCTTCAGGCGGTACGAAACTGAGCAGCAGTTCCTGCGAATTAAAATCATCCGCCTCATAAAATGACAGCTGATTTTCGGTCATGGTAATGCCCTGCTCGACATAGTCTGCGACAATATCCTCCAGCCCATCGACTGTGTTGCCTTCTTTCTGATTCAATATGTAACGCTGATTTCCGAGTATTTCCTGCTGTTCGGCAAGCTTGTCATAAATTTCCTGTCCTGTTTCCGTCTCGAAATCCTCATCCGGTATGACATTGAAGATCCCGAATGTCTGATCATACTGTTCACGCGTCTCTTCGAGCGGCAGTTCTATCGAACGATTTTGATAAAGCGTCGAGAAGCTCGCTATAAATAAAAACAGTGCGATGAGAAGGATACGTACTTTCCAGTCCCTCAATATTTTCAATAAATCCCATTTAAACATACGCACATCATCCCACCGCCCTTTCAAATTTCTGACGGTCCATCCAGAAGATGATTACATATGAAATGATTTCTATGACGAGAATCGTTACTGCAAGTACGATCAATCCGTTCATAAACGTAAATTGAGCCGACATCGTCAAGTAGTTCTGCACACCGTTCAAAATAGTGCCAAACTCGAAATAGTTCTGTGGAAATATATGAGCAGGCAGTCCCAGTAACGTATCTTCGCTGCCCCCTGAATATATTCTGTTGAACGCCACCAGTAAAAATCCGATGATCATGACAACGATGTCATGCCTGAATACGAGTGAGAGCACTGCGTTTATGCGGATGAATAAATAGATTAAGATCACTGTCAGCACACCTGACTGAATTAAAAATGTGCTTAAAGGAATATCAAAGAAGTTCGTTTCCTCTCCGCGGTATCCATCCTGATAAGCGTATTGCGTCACATCCAGAGAGAGCGGACCAAAACCGTACAATAATCCCGTCACCAATATGAATAATGTAACCAGAGCAGCTGTCACAGCTGTCATGATCAAAAACACCGTGACCGACTGATAAAATATGTATTTTCTGAAGCCCAGCGGCTGGCCGGACTTTATCGTCCTGTGCTTTCTGTCGTCGGTCAAAATTTCACTTGCGACAAATATAGTAAGAAATAAAATGATCAAAGGACCGAATCCTGTAAAAAATGAATGCAGCTGTTGGAACGCACTTTTATTGTTGTAAATATGAGTATTCACACTGTCCAGTTCACCAAGTGCGGTCATCTGCTGAAACATCGCCACCCGTTCAAATTCTTTCATCTGAAAATCCCCGGCATATTTATCATCAAGATATTCAGTGACATTCTCCATCAGAAATGACGGCGTCTGAGATGTCTGCAGATCGACAAGCCGGTTAATATCCCCTTCATTGATCGATTTCAAAAAAGAATAATTCATTTCATAATTCCGTTTGGCCAAAGAGTATGTATCCACACCTGTAAAAGAATTGACCGCGATATCCCCTGCACCCAGACGTGATTCCTTCTGACCATATTCAGCATATGTTTCAAGTTCAATCTGATATTTGTCGACGGTCAGGATATTTTCATTATTGGAAACTGCCAGGCCTGAGTAAAGAACAATGCCAATTACAGACAAAATCAACATCAGCCTGTTCTTTTTATTGCGTACAATCTTTTTCGCAGTCTCCTTAAATATTGCTAAAAACATCAGCATCCCCCAAAGTAAATATAAATTTTCAATTTTCAATCAAAATTACACATATCAACTCAATTATAGAAAACGTTTTCTGAAAATACAATTACTTCTTTCATTTTTCGAACGATTACATTAAGATAGTATTACTGGGAGGAGATTGCGATGATTCAATTATCGACGGATAAATCTATATCTAAAGAATCTTTAATAGAGTTTTTTGAACCTAAAAGAATTAAAAAATATGAAAACCGTTATGATGATCTGCATCATGCTATTAAAAATTCAGATTATGTCGTCACTGCATGGGATGATGGCAGACTGATCGGTATTCTCCGCTCCTCAGGTGATCATACATTCACCCAATACGTTAATAATTTCCTGATTCATGATGATTACGTTTCCAGAGGTATCGCTTCCAAAATGTTGGATTTATATATACAGGAAGCAGAGGATGTAGAAGACATCTACGTCATTTCCGGCAAAAAAGTGACTAAATCCTTCACCATCAACTGGTTTCATCATAAAGGCTTTGAACAAATCATTTCTTTGGACGATTTTCATGTATTTCGAAGAAGTAAGAAATAAACCCTGCTCACCTGTTGCCATTACCCGGAACAGGAGAGCGGGGGTTACATAGATGCCGTTAAATTAGAGATAGAACTCAAGCCATCTGCACTCCGGATGACCTCGGAATATCACAGCCTCTACTGAGATTGAACCACACAGCTTCAAAGCAAAAAAAATCCAACATATCTGCTTCCATGATAAAATTACATACATATTGTTTTAAGCAGAAGGAGAATGACTATCAAACATGTAAATATGACCGCTAAGCGAATTTTCTTGTATGTTCTTGGCTTATTTGTGCTCTCGCTTGGTGTCAGTTTTTCAATAGAAGCGAACCTCGGTGTCTCACCTGTTTCCTCATTGGCCTATGCATTTACATTATCTTTCGGTCTGTCCATCGGACTGACGACGATAATCGCCAATATACTATTCATTATCATTCAGATTATTTTAAGCAGAAAATTCAATTTAAGAGAAGCATCTGTTCAATTATTGATTACATTCTTTTTTGGTTTTTTTATGGATTTGACTTTATTCCTCGTACAGCTCTTACCCGCGGCTGAAACGATGATGATGCGATGGATATTTTTGATCATCAGCCTGTTTGTCATTTCACTCGGCCTGCTCGCTTACTTCAATGCGAAATTCCCCTTGATGCCATATGATGAATTGACCCATGTCATCAGTGAAAGGTTCAACATGCAGTTCAGTAAGGCTAAAATCACCAGTGATATGCTGAATATCATCATCGCAGGACTAATCAGCATCATTTTCATCCGATCACTTGGATCAATCGGTGTCGGTACACTGGCTGCTGCATATTTTGTCGGTAAAATCGTCGGATGGCTGATGAAGCATTATCAGAAATACTTAATCGAATGGATCAACAAAGATCAGGATGAAATTGCTAAAAAAGACCTGATCGAACAAAAATTATTTGAAGACGGAAGTGATAAGTAGATTAAACGTAAAAAAGACAGGCTGAACGTGAGCCTGCCTTTTTCCATATTATATAAAATAATTCCCGAGCACACTGTTCACATCGTGGACGACGACAAATGCATTCTCATCATATCTCTTGATCAGTCGTTTCAACCTTGTCAGCTGTGATTTATTGATGACGACATATAGAATATCTTTATCCCTTTTGGAATAAAATCCTCTGCCATCCATGATCGTTACACCGCGTCTGATTTCCGTGTTGATCATTTTACCCAGCACTTCCGGTTTCTCGGAAATGATCGTGATCGCCTTCTTCGGGTTCATACCCTCTATGATGAAGTCCATCACTTTAGTTGCAACATACAGCGCGATGATTGTCAGAAGCCCCTGTTCGAGTGTCAGCACCGTCAGCACACCGATGGTCACGACGATGACGTCGAAGAACAGCAGTGCATAAGAGACGTTGACATCAAAAAATTTATTCGCCATGCGTGCTAAAATCGTTGTTCCTGCCGTTGTCGCACCGATGCGGATGATCAGTCCGATCCCGAGCCCGATGAACAGGCCGCCAAACACGGTATTGACCAGAATTTCGCCTGATTGGACCTGCCAGTCTTCAGTGATCCATAACATCAGCGAGGTCATCGGAATCGTAAGTATCGTATAGTACATCGCGCGTTTTCCTAAAAATTTAAACCCGACAATCAATATGAAGAAGTTGAGCACCAGGTTACTCGCTGCTGTCGAGATTCCGAATGCATAGTAGAGGATGATGGAAATACCGATGAAGCCGCCCTCACCAAGATTGCCGGCAATCATGAACGAGTTGACCCCTATTGCAAATAAAAATGAACCCACAATAATTGTCACGAAGTTAATTAAAGTCTGCATCGTAATCTTTGGATTCAAAGAAATCTTCCTTTTTTCAAAATTCGTCTTCCTGAGTTTCTTTCTGATCTTCATCGATATGCCTCCTCATTATTAGTAATCACCGGTATAGCATATAGTCTTTAGTATAATATTTCAACACAGTAAGTATAAGTTTAATTATTCTTACTAATTGCTTTGATCAAGTAAAGTGATTCCACTTTCCATGACTGACAATTCCGCATCAGTATAATCATGAAGATCGCCGTCAACATTCATATCTTTCAAGCCGATTGCAGTGACCTCCGCCTTTTTTGATGTTAAATAGGTCACTTTAGGGTGATGCGAAATTTTGCCGGCCACAGCCAGAAATATAATATTTAATGCTTCAACAAGATTGACCGGTTCGATGTTGATGATATGCAGAAGGCCGTCATCCGGCTTTGCGTTTTTTATCAGGCGGGTCAAGCTGCCGACAGAAGGCACTGTAGATACCAATGTTAAGACTGAAGAATTTTCAAATTCCACGCCATCCGTTTTAATCCTCACCTTGTATTTTTTTAGATTGAGCAGCATATTGACCCCGGCCAGGAGGTACGCAAACCGCCCCATCTTACTTTTTATGCCTGAATCGACTTTCGCAAACGCTGTCATGAATGAACCGAATGCCACTAAATAACTCGCATATGTCTCATTAAACTTTATCATATCTGCTGAAATTGTCTTTTCTGTATTCAGCTCCGCAATCGCATTCGAGGTCTTCAGAGGGATGCCATGAACACGTGCAACGTCATTGACAGTACCGGTGGGAATAACTGCTATCGGTATTTGCAGATTTTCCAGATTCAAACCTTCAATCACTTCACCGATCGTGCCGTCTCCCCCGGCAATTATCAAAATATCTTGTTCGCGGGCATATTGACGTGTGATATTCACTGCACCACTTTCCGGTGTATGTTTAATCATCACTTCATAATTTTCGCCATTCAGTCTATGGATCAGCTGTTCTTCAATTGAACCATTTTTACGCTGTCCGGCTTTTTTATTGATAATCACCAGAGCTTTCTTCATGTTATCCCTCCTCTCGTAACTGCTTTTATAATAAATATCTACCAAATCTCACAGGTATGTATGGAAAATAACAAGAAGTCGATTAGAATGGTCAGATTCGCCGACTTGCTCGTTTTCAGGCAGCCGATTCCGAGCATCTCCCATTTTCGGGATGACTTGCTCGTTTCCAGGCAGCCGATTCCGAGCATCTCCCATTTTCGGGATGACTTGCTCGTTTCCAGGCAGCCGATTCCGAGCATCTTCCATTTTCAGGCTGACTTGCTCGTTTTCAGGCAACGGATTCCGAGCATATCTCATTTTCAGGCCGACTTGCTCGTTTTCAGGCAGCCGATTCCGAGCATCTCCCATTTTCGGGCCGACTTGCTCGTTTCCAGGCAGCGGATTCCGAGCATATCCCATTTTCGGGCCGACTTGCTCGCAGCACACACGCAAATCCCTTAAAAAAGACACAGTCCTGTCCAGGACCGTGTCTGAATACTATTTAAACTGCTGTTCTGCTATATTCAGTGCCCGCAGCATAGAGGTTTTCTTATGATGGTGGTCTTCAAATTTCTTTAAAATATCATCTACGGCGTTAACACCGCTCACAATATAGTCACCCTTGTTCAGCATGATGCACTCTGCTCTTGAGCCCGCAACAACATCCGAGATTTCTGAACGTGTCGGTATGCCGCTTTTGACAAGTGATTCCAGAACTTGTGTCGCCCATATCACCGGTACATGTGCCGCTTCACATATCCAAAGCATCTCTTCTTGTATTTCACTCAGTCTTTCGTAACCGATTTCCACAGCCAGATCTCCGCGTGCCACCATGACGCCGAACGGTCTTTTCGCACTGCCGTTTGCGATGATTTCAGGTATATTATCAATCGCTTCTGCTGTCTCAATCTTGGCGACAACAGGAAGTCCCGCTTTATCTTCAGTCAGTTCTTTCTCGAGTGCATCTTCAATCGTTTCAATATCTTCGGCTGATTTTATAAATGAAAAAGCGATGACATCTGCATGTGCAGCTGCAAATTTTAAATCTCTATAGTCTTTTTCCGTCAGCACTGAAAGTCTGATATCAAGATCAGGGAAGTTGATCCCCTTCTCCGTTTTCACTTTGACGCCGTTCTCTTTAACGGTTTTCACAGTTTCACAAACGAGTCCGTCATCCCTGATTTCAACGACTTCCGCTTCAATGTGCCCGTCATCGAGTTTAACGAGCTGTCCTTTGTCCACATTGGTCAGAACTTCAGGCACTGTCGTATTGATGGCGATTTCGATGCCGTTCGATAATGTCATCGCTTCCTGGTTGGAGAGCAGGAATTTTTCTCCCACCATTAATTTGGGATTCCGTTTGGATGTGAGTAAGTTCTTGATGCGTATCTTCGGTCCGCTTATATCCATCAGTATCTGACAGTTTCGTCCGCTCTCTTTTGATGCCTCTTTAATGTTGTCGATCATTTTTCGCCACGCACTCTCATCATCATGGGCACAGTTGATGCGTGCCATGTCCATACCCGCTTCCATCAGATTTTTGACCATCTCTTTATCTGAAGCCGCTTCTGACGGCATCGTCACCAATATGTGAGTGTTGCGCTCGTCACTGCCTGCACCAAATATTTCATCTGTATGTTTATTAAGCAGATTATAACGGTTTTCAAATGTGCTCAATGAACGGTAATCGATTGTTTCATCTTCCAGTTCACTTCCTGCGACCAGGCTCAATGTTTTACTCACTGCATTCAAAGTACCCATCACATCGGCTTCCAGACGCCCGAGTGATGACACACCCCAGGGGATCAGCTCCTCCTGAAGATGCCTCATATCTTTCTGTCTGAACGCCATGTAGTTTGCCAAGTTCTGTGCACTGTTCTGATATGGTTTTCGAATGTCATATTTGAGCCAGGAATTATAGAGTTTCTCCCCATCTTCCATAACATCTGCTCTCACCTGTAATATTTCATCCAACACTTTCATTGCCCTGTCCTGCATAATCTAGCCTCCATTTAAAATTTCAAAAATACCCGCTCAAAATTGAGCAGGTAATCAATAGCCGATTTTATACATGTAGTAGATTAACTGAAAATAACCGATGTGAAATATTGTCCATAGGGTCAGCCCTATTCTGTTTTCAAATATTATCACGCTGTGCCCGATTGCCTGTAATATGAAATACAACGCAACCGTAATAAGGAAGATGACGACCGTCACAAATATATACCACGACTGCCTGTATACATAGACCGCTTTTAATAAAATCCCGATGATAATCGAAACGATCAGATGAAGACCGATCTCAGTCAAAGTATTCAACGGTCCGGAATATATAAAATCCACATTCAACAACAAATCCATTAAAGGGATGCCTGACTGAATTTGGATATATGCAAACATCAGCAAAAGCAGCAATCCGGTTATAGTTCCTATAATGCCACCTGAAATTATAATTTTGTCCATTTTCATGTCCCAATTCTTCACGATTTATGACGTAAAACTTCAAACGATTTTACATAAACTTCATTTGTAGTATACCATATAAATACGCATCATATGTCACTGCAGCATGGTGAAATAATCAGATTGGAATGATAGCATGAAGTCACTTTTACCCTTCCTCACATTTAACGGCAATGCGATGGAAGCACTGAATTTCTATAAGGATGTCTTCTATGATTTAGAAGTGGAATATTTACAGGAATACGGTCCGGAGACTCCGGAATTGACAGGAAAAATAATGCAGTCTGTCATATCTGTCAATGGACAGCAGATTATGCTGAACGACAGCAGCCTGCCTGAAGAATTCAATTTTACTCCAAGCATGTCATTTTATGTAGAATGCAGAGATCTGAATGAAATTGAACTGTATTACAGAAAGTTGAAAAGAAATGCGGCGATACTTGTTCCTCTTGACGAATACGGTCCCGGCCGCCAGTTCGCCCATGTCCAGGATCAGTTCGGATTATCCTGGCAGCTCAATTTCAGCAGATAAAATAAAGCCGCCCCTCTTCTTTTCAGGGACGGCTTTATTTTATCACTTTATAATTACAGGCTGATGATGCTTACAAGTCTGCTTGCGAAAGATTTTTTAGCTTTTTTCTTATTATCAAGTTTTGCGTTGTTCATAGCGATTGTCTTATACTCTTTAATTTTTAATTCTGCTGAATAGCGATCTGATGCGAACATTCAATCCACACTCCTTATTTTGAAATTTATTTTACTATTAGATCCCTCGACGACTTATCTTCACTTATTATAATACCAGTAATACCAATGGTTTTCAAGTTTTATGTGATTTTATTCCTAAAGTAATTCAATTTATAATATTTAGATAATTCAATTATATAATGAAATTATTAACCCTAAATTTCATTCGATATCCGTTGCATTCAATTACTTGCTTCATTGTGGATATATATGCAAATTGTTATCGTTTTCATGTATTATTTTCTTATTTTATTAACTTCACTTTGTTTTCCTTTTGGAATAATACTAAAATAAGTAGATAATTAAAACCGTTTTCATTTCTATTTTTCACAATAAAAAAAGAGGCGTCTACTCGCCTCTTCCGGGTTACCTAGTTTTTATTTTTCATAACGATGACGCTCAATTCATGGCGTACTCTGTATTTTTCATCCTTATAATTTTCTTTCAGATGTCTGTTGATTTTCTTAAGGGTTTTTTGTCTGTGCTTCTTTTTAAATTCCACCAGGCTGCGATATGTGCCCAGCCTCCGGATCCATTCTTCACGATCAAATTCAACCCTGTAATTTTTCTTGTATAAATCCTTGATGTCAAAGTTATGGTCCTGCCATTCCTGTATCCACCGGACAGGAAAGTTATTGATCTGCTGCTCTTTTTTATTTGTATGTAATCTGGTTTCCACTTTATATTTTTTTCTGTTATGTTTTATAATATTCATCGTATCTTTGAGCATGCCGGTTCTTTTTTCAATATTGATATCTGCGATGATCAGATAACCATTCGGCTTCAATATTCTCTCAGCTTCTTCAATCGCGCCTGCCCGTTTGAACCAGTGCCATGCACTGAGCACAAAAACAATATCATATGTTTTTGAAGGCAGGCCGGAGTCTTCTGCATGTCTTAAATTAAAATTCACTTTATTATTATCTTTAAATTTTTCTTTGCCGTAGTTGATAAATGTCTCCACAGGCTCGACTGCGTCCACAATACCGCCTTCCGAGCTGAGCAGATCGCTCAAAAATCCCGGACCTGCACCGAAGTCGGCAATTTTGGCACCTTCAAAATCAATTCCCCTGACTTTCAGGCTGGAAAGAAGCTCATCCGGGATGTTTTCACGATTTTTAATATATTCTGCAGCAACACCATCATATATCGCACTCATACTTTTTTCACCTCTACATTATAATAGCACCATTGATATTGTTATCATAATGTAAATGATCCATTAAATTTGTAAATTAATACTGGTTCTCAAGCAATCGCTTCATTTCCTGAATTTTTCCGGCATGAAGACTCTCATGTAGTATCACGAAACCAGCAAGCTCATAGCTTGTCTTCATTCCCATGAACGGTTCCGGCAGATTTTCTTTCAGGCTGTCTTCTGTCAGGCTGCCGTATTCCTCCTGCTGCTGGTCCAGCAATGTTTTAATTTCATCTATGGAAGGCGTCTCATCATTGAAGTCATCAGGACTTGTGCCTGTTCCAAAATGCTCTTTGAAACGTTTCCCGACATCATCATTTTTGCCCAGTAGACGGACAAGTTCACTCTCCATCAGTGCAATGACATGTCCAAACTGCCAGTGCAGATTGTTATTGAAACCTGCAGGAACGATGTCCATCAGATCATCATCAGTATCCTCCAGATGATATTTGATCCATCCTCTGACCGTCTTCAACTGAAATATAAGCAACTCTTTTTGCATAATAATCCCTCTTTCTTTATTATGGTAACAGTATTTATATATATTATACCTTTTTTCAAGTATGAAGCGAGGAGGAGGATTTTTTTGACTAAAACTTTACTGGTTTTAATATTGATGGCCATATTGGTTTTTGCACTTAATTTTATTTTTGGAATGATTCCATTGATTGCCGGATACAGTTTGCCGCTTGCCCTGTTTCTCGGAATCACTTTAGGATTTTTCATTTATACATCGATAGACAACAGGATTGGATAGGTGGAAATGCTTGATTATTTCGGCAATCGGAATATAATTATAGATATTCTATTTGTTTAGGGGATAGGTATCCATGTCATCACAAAATGAACAGAAGCCGGATTACAGATTAATCATCATTCTTCTTTCCGGTGCTTTTGTCGCTTTTTTATCCAACACTTTTTTAAACGTTGCACTGCCGTCGATCAAAGACGAATTCGGTGTGACCACTTCAACCGTACAATGGGTGACGACTGCATACATGCTGGTCTCGGGTATCGTTGTCCCGACGACCGCCTTTTTAATGCAGAAATTCAGCGCCCGTAAATTATTCTTGACTTCCATACTCCTGTTTCTCACAGGAACGATTGTTGCAGGCTTTTCACCGACATTCTCCATTTTAATTGTAGGACGTATGCTGCAGGCTTCCGGATCTGCCATTCTAATGCCGCTTCTTATGAATGTGATGATTACCAGTTTCGCACCTGAGAAACGCGGTACGGCGATGGGTGTGTTCAGTCTGGTCATGTTTTTCGCACCTGCGATCGGGCCGACACTTTCAGGTTTCGTCGTCCAGACATTATCATGGCACTGGCTCTTTTATATGATGATTCCTGTTTTACTTATTGTACTTGCAGTCGGCTACTACCAGCTGCCTGAAGTCGGTAACAAATATAATGCCAAACTGGATATTCCTTCGGTCATACTTTCCACTGTCGGTTTCGGCGGTATCCTTTACGGTTTCAGTGCTGCCGGGAACAGCGGCTGGGTTTCCTTTGATGTCATGCTGACATTGCTGATCGGTATCATTGCCGTTTATATATACGTCATGCGTCAGACGAGAATGGAAAGACCTATGCTCGACTTTAAAGTGTACACATTCCCGATGTACAGACTGTCCGCCATAATCATCGGCGTCAACAACATGGCGCTTTTCTCAGGCATGATTTTAATGCCCATTTTCCTGCAGGAAATCCAGGATGTTTCACCGCTTGAAACAGGACTTTTATTATTGCCGGGCGCCCTTATCATGGGTCTGCTCAGTCCCGTCTCAGGAAAGCTCTTTGATATATTTGGTCCAAGAAGACTTGCAGTCACCGGGCTCGCAATGGCCGCTGTCACAACTTTTTTCTTCAGCCGTCTGGAGATAGATACCGGATTCGGCTATCTGCTCACGATATACGCGATACGTGCAGTCGGTCTGACACTCGTCAACACACCTGTCATGACAAATGGTATGAACGACCTGCCGTCAAGATTGACACCGCACGGCTCATCACTTAACAGTATGCTGCAGCAGGTCAGCGGCGCAGTCGGTACAGCGCTATTAATCACCATCATGCAGAACTGGACGAATTTCAGACTGAGCGGCATCCCGGACCCGACATCGGTACAGATGAATCAGGCAATGCTCGACGGCATCAATCTGTCATTCTTCATCGCATCCGTGCTGTTGTTCATCTCAATGCTGCTGTCCTTCATGCTCAAACGTGTGACGGCAAAACAGTCGATTCAGCCGGGTCTTGCGAGAGGAAGAATCATCGAACCCGGTACACTCAACAAAAAGAAGTAGAATCCAGATCTGGATTCTACTTCTTTTTTATTTCCCTGCAGCTGATTCCGCGATTTTAATGATGACTTGTGCAGCCTTCTCCATATCGTCAGCTGAAGCATATTCAAATTTACCGTGGAAGTTTTCTCCGCCTGTAAACAAGTTCGGTGTCGGCAGCCCTTTATAGGACAACTGGGAACCGTCCGTTCCGCCTCTCACCGGTTTGATATCCGGTGTAATATTCAATGACTCCATCGCACGGCTCGCATCTTCTACGATATGCATTTTCGGTTCAATCTTATTTCTCATATTGTAATATTGATCTTCCATATATAGATCCACACGGTCTGTGCCGTATTTTTCCTGCAGCATCTTCACGTTCGTTTCCATCAATGTTTTTCTTGCTTCAAAATTTTCCTGATCGAAATCACGGATGATGAACTGCGCTTTTGATTTTTCAACATCTCCGTTTACACTGATCAGGTGAATAAAGCCCTCATATCCGGATGTGTGTTCAGGCGTATCCAGCTCATCGAACTTACAGATGAATTCTGCTGCCATTCTGCCCGCGTTGATCATTTTGTCTTTGGCAGTGCCGGGATGGACGCTGTTGCCTGTAAATGTCACCTCTGCTCCTGCTGCGTTGAAACTTTCATACTGCAGCTCACCGATCGGTCCGCCATCGACCGTGTAGGCATATTCAGCTCCGAAAGCTTCCACATCAAATTTGTGCGGCCCCCGCCCTATTTCCTCATCAGGTGTAAATGCAATGCGGATCTTACCATGTTTGATTTCAGGATTGTTCTTCAAGTGCTCCACCGCGGTCACAATTTCAGCGATGCCCGCCTTGTTGTCTGCACCGAGCAGTGTCGTGCCGTCAGTCGTTATCAGTGTATGACCGATATATCTTTTCAGTTCAGGGTATTCATCCGGTGACAGGACAATGTTTTGGACTTCATTCAGAACGATGTCCCCGCCCTCGTATTCAACAACCTGCGGTTTGACATCCGTACCTGTGAAATCAGTTGCAGTATCCACATGTGCCAAAAATCCGATGACCGGAGCATTTTCTGTATTTGCAGGTAATGAAGCAAATAGGTATCCCTGGTCATCCAATGTGATTTCTTCCAGTCCGATTTCTTCCAGCTCTTCTCTTAATGCCTTCAATAAATCCCACTGTTTGTCAGTGGAAGGCGTCGTACTACTTGCCGCATCAGATTGTGTATCATATTTTGCATAACGGACCAGTCTTTCAATCAGTTTATCTTTCATTCAATTTTCACTCCAATTGTCTTTTCTTTTATTTTATCATAAGCAGTATCACTCTCATTTGAATATACACATGTTAAAATGAGGTAAAATAGTGGAGGTAAGTTATGGAACTAGGAATCAACACTTTTGGTGATGCGATATTTGATCCTCAAACAGGTCAGACGATCAGCCACGGCGAAAGACTCAGGAACATGGTTGAAGAAATTGAGATGGCGGATAAAGTCGGCCTCGATATTTTCACAGTGGGTGAACACCACAGAGAAGATTATGCGGTCAGTTCGCCTGATGTTGTGCTTGCTGCTGCAGCTTCCCGGACGAAAAACATACGACTTTCAAGCGGTGTTACGGTACTATCATCCGATGACCCGGTCAGAGTTTACGAACGTTTTTCCACCTTGGATGGTCTTTCGGGCGGACGGGCTGAAATCATGGCCGGACGGGGTTCATTCATCGAATCTTTCCCTTTGTTCGGCTATGACTTGAACGACTATAACGAGTTATTCGACGAGAAACTGGATCTTTTATTGACGCTTCAAAAAGGCGGTAAGATCAATTGGAACGGTAATATGAGAGCATCGCTTCAGAATGTGGAGATTTTTCCGAAGCCGGTCCAGGATGAAATTCCGATCTGGATTGCCAGCGGCGGCACCCCTCAGTCCGCTGCAAGAGCGGCTCAGCTCGGCCTGCCTTTAGTACTGGCCATTATCGGCGGCAGTCCGTTCCAGTTTGCGAGAGTCGTTGATTTTTACAAACAGATGGGCATAAAAGCCGGACACTCTGAAGATAAATTGAAAATCGCAACGAACAGTCACGGATTCGTTTGGGATACGGACCAGGAAGCGAAAGACATGTTCTTCCCGGCAATCTCGCAGTCGATGACGAACATCGGCCGTGAACGCGGCTGGGGAGCGTATTCAAGAGATAATTATGAAAGAATGATCGAACCCGACGGCGCACTTTATATCGGCAGTCCTGAAACAGTCGCTGCCAAGATCATCGATCTTAAAAAACGCATGGGCATCGACCGCTTCACACTCCAGACACCAGTCGGCACAATGCCGCACGAACAGGTTTTGAGGACGATCGAACTGTTCGGGACGAAAGTCGCACCGATTGTCAAAGAAGCAGTCAAAGAAATGGATCGAAAATAATAAAGAACCCGCTCTGAAATGACGGGTTCCCATAAAACTCTGATTGGCACCGCATCAGCGGTGCTTTTTTGATTTCATTACTATTCTTCGACCTTGACCAATACCGCTTTGACCACTTGATATTTCGTCAATTCAACAATCTGTCCGGATTCATTTTCGACAGGAATGAAATCATTCGCAATACCAGAATAATTTCCGCTGATCGGCCCCTTCATGCGCACATTTTTAAATACTTCACCGTTTGACATCATAATATCGTATATGTGTGTTTTCTTTGCCATGATATCCCCTTCCGATTTTGATAAAACGCTTTCACATCTTCACCATTATTTTAACATACAGTCACAAGACTTTTTTCACACTCACGCGGCCTAAATGAAAGATCGCACGACCCATCAAAAATCGGCATCATCGTGCGATTCCCGCTTCCAATTTCGCACGACCCATCAAACATCGGCATCGTCGTGCGATTCCCGCTTCCAATTTCGCACGACTCATCAAACATCGGCATCGTCGTGCGATTCCCGCTTCCAATTTCGCACGACCCATCAAAATCCGGCACCATCGTGCGATTCCCGCTTCCAATTTCGCACGACCCATCAAAATCCGGCACCATCGTGCGATTCCCGCTTCCAATTTCGCACGACTCATCAAACATCGGCACCATCGTGCGATTCTCACATTCTTCAGCCTAACTGAAATCCGTCGTCAGCCCCGCTTCCAGTTCATGTCGTTCAACTGCCAGGCTGATCAGACGGTCAACGAGTTCCCCGTAGCCTATGCCCGATGCTTCAAGCAGCTTCGGATACATGCTGATGCTCGTGAAGCCGGGGAATGTATTCACTTCATTTACAAAAATACGGCCGTCTTCACACAGGAACATGTCCACTCTCGCCATGCCTTCGCAGTCGAGTATCCCGAATGTTTTCAGTGCGACATCCTGCAGATTTTTAAGTGTCTTCTGATTCATCTTCGCGGGAATTTCAAGCGCAGCGCCGTTTTCATCAGTATACTTGGATTCATACGAATAAAAACCATCATCCGGAATGATTTCACCCGGCACCGATACGAACGGATCGGAATTGCCGAGTACGGACACTTCGACCTCACGTCCGACGAGCGCACTTTCGATAATCACTTTCGTGTCGTAGTTGAAAGCAAGCGCGAGCGCCTCTTTGAAACTGTCTTCATCCGTCACTTTGGAAACGCCGACGGATGACCCCTGATTGACCGGCTTGACAAACATCGGCAGGCCGAGCTTCTCTTCCACTTCGGCAAAGTTCACATCATCTTTCTGATGATGCTTGAACAGCACAGACTCCGCAACACCGATTCCTTCCAGCTTCAACAGACGCTTTGTCATATCTTTGTCCATACATACTGCGGAACTTCTGACGTTACACCCGACATACGGAATTTCCGCGAGTTCCAGCAGTCCCTGTACCGTACCGTCTTCACCGAATGTACCATGGAGGACGGGCATGACGACATCCAGTTTCACATCTTCAGGCAGGCCTGAGAGCTGTCTGGAAGGATGGATCGTCAATTTCTTCGCCGCCGCATTTTCACTCAAATCGACAATCTTCTCGTTACCGGCGGCATACAGCCACTCCCCGTCTTTAGATATATGGATCAGTATTATATTATATTTATCTTTATCAAGCACGGTTAAAATACTTTCAGCTGAACGCATTGAAACTTCATGCTCCGTTGATTTTCCACCGTACAGCAGACCGATATTCAATTTTGTCATTTGAACCACTCCCGATTTAAAATATCTCTATATCATCTCATACAAAACTTTTCTCAATAATATTATCACATTACCCGTTTACAGTCGCCGTTTTCTATTATCCTCCGTAAAACAAATGTCCATTTACATTCAAATTTACAATATGTAATTGCAGCTTCATATAAAATTAATAATCATCCTTTACAATGGTCGGTACGGTATATGAATTAATCATCAATTATTGTTTTACAGGAAGGGTGTTATTTATTTTGAAAATACTTATCACCAATGAAGATGGCATATTTTCAGCCGGCGTGATCGCATTAAGCGAACTGCTCAGCCACTTCGGTAAAGTTACGGTCATCTGTCCACAGAACAGTGACTATATCAACAATGTGAAATCGTCACTCAACAGGCCGCTCAGCCTGAAAAAAGTGGAGTATCCGGATGCCATTGATGCTTATACTGTAAATGCTTCACCTTCAGAATGTGTCAAGCTCGGCATTGAGGAAATTACCGACGGCTATCCTGACTTTGTCTTTTCAGGCATCAATCTCGGTGCGAATGTCGGTCGCGATGCTTTTAAATCACCTTCCACAAGAGCGGTAGAAGAAGCTTTCTTACATGATATACCGGCTGCGGCGATCGCAATTGACGAATTCAATGCATGCAATATCAATTTCTCGAAAATAAAAGAAACCATATATGAATTGTTATCATACATGATGTCAAAAAAACTGACCGGCACACCTGTATTCAATATCAACATCCCTAATGATACAAAAGGCGGCATAAAGGGAATAAAAGTGCTGCCGATGGATACAAATGTCTCAAAATACAGATTTAAAAAGCTGATATCCCTCAACTCGGATATATATTATTTTCTAGAAGATACGAAAGACAATTTTCAATACAACAGACGGTCTGATGTATTCTACATACAGCAGAACTACATTACCGTATCCCCGATAGTGATCAGAAACACATGTGAAAATGATCTTGAAAATTATCAGAACTGGTTCGAAGAGCTTCAGCATGAATCCACACATTAAAAAATATGACCGGGCGGACGCCGGTCATATTTTTTAATTTCATTCAGTAATCCAATTCTATATTATTCATTAGTATTCAAGCCGACTTTTCTATAAGAACGCAGTATGAATCCTATTATAACAACCAACATGATTAAAACGATGATCGTTCCGATATTGAAGCCGATACCATTTATCCATACAAAGCCGAGTGCACCGGCAAATACGAGATAAAATGCTGTCGGAATCAGAAGTTTCGCAATAATCGTTCCTTCCTTACCGATCATGCCGACTGCTGCACTCGCAGCGACTACATTATGCACACATATCATGTTGCCTGCAGCACCGCCGACTGCCTGAAGCGAGACGATGATGAGCGGATTCGCATTAATCTGGTCCGCTACTCCAAACTGGAACAGGCCAAACATCATGTTACTGACTGTATTACTTCCTGCTGCGAACGCACCCATGGCTCCGATTGTCGGAGAAATCAGCGGCCAGCTGTCACCAAACAATCCGGCTGCAGCCTGTGCGAGAACGAGCGGCATCGATTCAAGCCCTGCATCATTGATGCCTGAGTTGATGAAGACCTGTACAAGCGGTACAGATACAATCAAGGCGGCCATCGCAGACAATATCGTTTTCCCAGAGACTTTAAAAGCATCGCCCATGCCGCCCATATCGAGCTTATGTATCCATCCTGTCAATATGGCGACGACGATGAACACAACACCCGGTATCATCAGCGGTGTGAAACTGTGTTCTATGCCTGTACCAAGAATGTCATCGAAGGCAACAGACCAGGCTGAAAGCAATGCATTCAGACCAAGTGCTTCGATTCTGGTCACTACAAGGAGCAATGCAACAAGAACATACGGCAGCCATGCTTTGAACATGGAGATTTCCTTTGGAGATCTTGCTTCACTTTTCATATCACTGATCCAGGACGTATCCCAGCTTTTACGCGGTTCAAAATCAAAAGTATCTTTTGGCATCAGGAATCCTTTTCTTGCCAGCGGAACGACAATCGCCAGACCGACAAGTCCACTAATGATCGATGGGAATTCAGGTCCGAGGAAATTTGCAGTAAGCGAAAATGGAATGACAAATGAAAGTCCTGCAAATATCGCAAACGGCCAAACTTTCAAACCTTCAAGAAAGCTTTTATTTTTCCCGAAAAACCTTGTCAGCATCGCAGACATTAACAGTGGGATAAAGAGCCCCACCATGGCATGGAAGATGGAGACCTGACCGCCGACATTGAATATGAATGATGACAATTCCATCCCTTCCCCGTCAAGGAATGAATTGACCACCGGCTGATTTTCAAGGCTGGTGTTCACACCGACAAGGATTGGTGTACCCACCGCACCGTATGATACAGGTGCAGACTGCAGCATCAATGCGATCATTACAGCCGCAAGTGCCGGAAAGCCGAGCGCAATGAGCAGCGGGCCGACTACTGTCGCCGGCGCGCCCCATCCCGCAGCCCCTTCAAGGAATGTCCCGAATAACCATGCAACGATGATCGCCTGAACGCGCCTGTCGGGAGATATGCTCGTGAACGATGCCCTTATGGTATCTACGGCACCACTCTCCTTTAAGACATTAAGCAGCAACACTGCGCCAAATACGATGACACCGACTTCGAGTGCGGTCATCACTCCTTTGATTGATGCTGCCGTAATCTCAACAACACCCATCTGCCAACCGAAAAACGCAACAAGAATGGTGATGATGAAACTGTATAACATTCCTTTCTTTGCTGACCATCTCATGATGACCAGAAAGAAGAATATAGCCAAAATTGGTAAAATACTTAAAAATACCAGCATAATGCCGCCCCCTTCATTTATAAACGCCGAACTTTAGTCATCTGATGACTAGATGAATTATGGTATGTGCCCATTTTATGTAATCGTTTTCTATATGTCAATTGTTTTTTAAAATATTAAGGAATCCCAATACGGGATTCCTTAATATTGTGTCACCAGCAGATCCTCTACTTCCTTCAAGTGTCTATACATGTTGCTGCCGGCCGCTTCCGCGTCTTTGTCTTTTACCGCCTTTAAAATCGATTTATGTTCATCGTAAATTTTCTGTATTGATTTCTTGTTTTCATATAACCATATTCTTCTGGTCTCTTTCATCGTACGGATCATAGTATCCGAGACATCTTCCATCAGATTTATCAGCAGGGGGTTGCCGGTCGCTTCTGCTATCGCCATATGGAAATCATAATCCGCCTGTTCGCCGAGCTCATTATTCTCGACTGCTGTCCGCATTTTCTGAAGCGCATTTTCCATCTTTTCCAAGTCTTTCAATTCCGCTTTTTCACATGCACTCCTTGCGCAGCCTACTTCTATGATCTTCCTGAGATCAAGCAGATTTTCTATATCCGCTTTGGTGATGATTTCGAAGTTCTGTTCGAAACCAAGCGGCATCTGCTGATTGACGAATGATCCATGGCCGTGTTTTACATGAATGACATCGAGCACTTTCAGCCTGTTCAGCGCTTCTCGGATAGATGCCTGTGAAACCCCGTATGAATCGGCCAGTTTTGTAATCGCAGGCAGTTTGTCACCGGGTTTTAATTTTCCCGATTTTATTTCAGCCAGAATGATATCAGATACCTCTTCGTAAATTTTTTTTCTTGAAATACTCACTTAAATCACATCCGGTAGAGTTATTTTGAATTCAATAATAGCATATATTATACGAAATAAATTTCTCCAGTCCATATCAGAGCATTTTTTTATTTCGGTCACCTGCATACTCCAATCTCCGTGCTATAATAATCTTTACACTACATAATGAAAAAGAGGTTATTTCAGTGCGGAGATTCTTTTCTTATTACACACCATATAAGATGTTATTCTTTGTCGATTTTTTCTGTGCAGTTCTCGTCGGTCTCCTGGAACTTGCATTTCCATTGATCGTCAATCTGTTCATAGATGAACTTCTGCCTTCAGGAAACTGGCAGTGGATCATCCTTGCGGCTGCAGGGCTGCTTTTGATCTATGCCTTCAATACTTTCATGCAGTTCATCGTGACATATTGGGGCCACATGCTCGGGACGAATATCGAACGGGACATACGCAATGATCTTTACGCTCATATCCAGAGGCTGTCCCACCGCTTCTTTGATAACACCAAAACGGGGAAATTGCTCACTCGTCTGACTAATGACTTGATGAATGTCGGTGAGATGGCCCATCATGGCCCGGAAGACTTGTTCATTGCTGTCATGACTCTGCTCGGCGCTTTTGGTATCATGTTATCGATACATGCTGAACTTGCTGTAATATCATTCATCATCGTGCCATTCATCCTGATCATTGCGATTTATTTCAATAAAAAGATGACGGTGGCATTCAGGGAATTATTCTCACGTGTATCCGACTTCAACCATATGATCGAAGATAAGATCGGCGGTATCCGCCTGGTACAGGCTTACGCTAATGAAGATCGTGAAATGGACAACTTCAGACGGTTGAATGAAGCGTTCAGAGCGACAAAGTTGAAAGCTTATAAAATTATGGCGCTGAACACTTCATCCACTTATATGCTGATGCGTCTGGTTACCGTATTCATACTGATTGCCGGTGCATACTACACAATGCAGGGCGAGCTGACTTTCGGAGAGTTTGCTGCTTTTATACTGATTTCAAATATTCTTTTCAAGCCGCTTGAAAAAATCAATGCTGTCATCGAACTGTATCCGAACGGCATCGCCGGCTTCAAGCATTTCACTGAAATTTTAAGAGAGGTGCCCGACGTTCAGGAAAAGGAAAACGCAATCCCGTTGTCTGACGTCAGAGGTCATATCGAATATGACAATGTTACGTTCGGATATGAAGAGAAAAAAGTGCTGAACAATATTTCACTGATGGTTCATCCGGGTGAAACGATTGCTTTTGTCGGCCCGAGCGGTGCGGGCAAAACGACGCTCGGGGCACTTTTGCCGAGATTTTATGATGTTTCGGATGGACAGATCAAAATAGACGGCACCGATATCCGTGACTACACCCTGCCTTCGCTCAGGGAGAGCATCGGAACGGTGCAGCAGGATGTCTTTTTATTCTCAGGTACGCTGAGGGATAACGTGGCCTACGGCAAACCGGATGCTACAGACGAAGAAGTTTATGATGCAATAGAAAAAGCACAGTTGAAATCATTGGTCGACGGCTATCCGAGAGGACTCGATACGATTGTCGGAGAACGCGGCGTCAAACTGTCCGGCGGTCAGAAACAGCGCATTTCGATTGCACGCATGTTCCTTAAAAATCCTCCAATCCTTATCCTGGATGAGGCGACAAGTGCACTCGATACCGCAACGGAACTCGAAATTCAAAAAGCACTCAATCTGCTGTCAGAAGGACGTACAACACTGGTCATTGCACACAGGCTGGCAACGATCAAAAATGCAAATCGTATTATGGTTGTGACCAATGATGGTATTGTAGAAAGTGGTACACATGATGAATTATTAAACATCGGCAATGGTGAGTACAAAGCTCTGCATGAAGCTCAATACAGGTTTTCATAAAATAAAACCGTCAGATTTTGTGATTAAAGGAGAGAATTATATGATTATCGGCTATCAAGGTGTTGAAGGCAGCTATTCGACAGTTGCCTGTAAAAATTTCGCAGAGGGAGAAGATTATGAATCCAGAGGTTATCTTACATTTAAATTATTAGTGGAAGCTCTGGAAAATAATGAAGTGGACTATATCGCCCTGCCGGTTGAAAATTCCACAAGCGGACCCATTACAAGAACGATCGACCTGATGAAGTATTTGGAAGTTGAGGCAGTCAGTGAAATCTACGTAAAAATCGATCATGCTTTAATCACTAAAAATCCGATTGAAATGTCGGAAATCACGAAAGTCTATTCACATCCCGAAGCTCTTGAACAGTGCTACACGTATTTGAGTCAATATCCGAATATTGAAGTACTCGAGTTCCAGGACACTGCGGGTGCTGTACAGATGGTCAAAGAATCACCGGATGAAACGATTGCGAGTATCGCAGGCAGCCACGCTGCAAAGTTATACGGCATGTCCGTAATAAGGGAGAACATCAGTGACAATCCGCTCAACACGACCCGGTTTTTATTTTTCAAAAACAGGAATGGCTCTTCATCCGACTTCAAGAATAAAACATCACTGTACATTGAAACGGATCACAGCACAGGTTCTTTGAACGAACTCCTCAGCATTTTCAAGGTAAATGATGTCAACCTCGTTTATCTGATGTCGAGACCCATTCAGAACAAACCCTTTTCCTACGGATTCTTCATCGATGTCGAAAGCGGCATCGATGAAATGGGGCTTCGGAATGCATTGGATAAGATTACATCGAAAGGTGCTTACGTAAATGTACTCGGCAGTTTCGAACGAGGCAGCATACCCTCTTATGACGGTATTGTAGAGAACTGACGGATGGATTAAATCATTCGGTAAAGGGTATCTATCATTATATGAATAACTTTTAAAATGAGGGGAAAATTATGACATTACCTATTATCGGACTGACGACTGAAGTCGTTGACGGCGATCATCATCTTGAACTCCGCTCGACTTTCATCTACTCCATTTCCAGGCTGGGCGGTATTCCACTGCTCCTTCCTAAAGTTGAAAATGATGATGTGATCAAAGGTCAGCTTGAGCATATCGATGCACTTTTTCTGACCGGCGGCAGTGATATCGATCCTTCCACCTACGGTGAGAATCCACATCCGAAACTTGAAAAGGTTGAAGCGGGGCGGGACAAGTATGAACTTGAACTGATCCGTCTCGCACTGGAAAAGGATATACCCATACTTGGCATCTGCCGCGGCAGCCAGCTTTTGAACAGTGTCGCAGGCGGCACGATGTACCAGGATCTGGATTCGGAATATGGAGAAGATCTCATCCAGCATAGACAGACTTCAAACAGAGATTTTCTGAATCATAAGATCGAAGTCATGGAAGGGACGAAACTCCATGAAATCGTCGGCACGACCGAAATGTCGGTGAACAGCTTCCATCACCAGGCCAATCACGATATCGGCGCTTCATTCGAAGTTGCCGCCGTGGCGCCTGACGGGGTCATCGAAGCGATTGAAAGTAAGGAGCATGACTTTGTCATGGGGCTGCAGTTCCATCCGGAAGATGCATTCGAGTTCGACGATTCTTCAAGAAAAATCATGGAAGCATTCATCAACGCTGCTGCAAAAAGGTAAGGCTGAATAATCAGTCTTACCTTTTTATGTTTGTCCACCCGGCGAGATCTGTGCTACCCTTTGTTGTAAATATATATAAAGGGGAATCAGCATGTCTCAGCCAATCATTGGAATCACTACATTTATCTCAAGTAAGGGACTGACGCTGCCGACGACATATATCGATGCAGTCAACGACTCGGACGGCGTACCGATGGTACTTGCCAAAACGTTGGACCCTGGGAAAATAAAGGCCCAGATTGATCGGATTGATGCTTTGCTCCTGACCGGTGGAAATGATATCGAACCTGCCCTCTTCAATGAAGAGCCGCACCAGCAGCTCGGTGAAATAGAACCCGGACGGGATGAATACGAAAGCGGCCTTATAGAACATGCATTGACAAAAGGCATACCTGTACTTGGAATCTGCCGCGGCGCACAGATTTTGAACATTCAGCAGGGCGGCACGATGTATCAGGATATTTACGACCAGATTGACGGTACGGTAAACCAGCATACACAGAAAGCTGCCAGAGATTATCTGGCGCATACAGTCAATATTGAAGACGGGTCTTTATTACATAAGATTGTCGGTGAGACGAAGATCAAGACAAATACTTTCCACCACCAGGCCAACAAAGATGTACCGGATCATTTCATCATCTCCGCCACTTCGCCTGACGGCGTCATTGAGGCAGTGGAAAGCACCACCCACGATTTCGTCATGGGTCTCCAGTGGCATCCGGAAGGCACTTACTTCAATGATGATGCATCAAAGGAAATTTTTCATGCATTGATTGAAGCTGCCAGGAAATAAGTTCAGTTCCATCAACAGAAAGGTGTTGTTTTATGAAGCACGTCCATGATTATTTAAATCAGCACATTCGTAATCAGTCGATCATCGGTATGGGGTCCGGTTCAACGATTGAAGCATATATCCCCGAAGCCGCCGAATATATCCGGCAGCATGATCTTGATGTGACTTTCGTCCCTACTTCCGGGCGGACTGAAAAAATTCTGAATGAATACCGCCTCACCACATCGCTCGAAATCAAAAATATCAACCTGACGATTGACGGGGCCGATCACTTCACACCGTCACTGACAGCAATCAAAGGATACGGCGGCGCGCTGCTCCGGGAGAAACAGATCGGTTATTTTTCAAAAGAGATTATTATCATTGCGAAAGAGGATAAAAAGACGGATTCTTTTGAAGGTCTTAAAATCCCGGTGGAAATCAACCCATTTCTGTTTGAGCTGACCAAAATTCAAATTGAAGAACTGGGAGAAGTCATGATCACAGATCGAACAGACGGCGAGGCGTTCTTTATTACCGATAATGGGAACTATATTGCAGACTGTAGTTTCGACTCCATTACGGCGATTTCATCACTTCACAACAATATAATCAATCTCCCAGGCGTTGTCGAAACCGGTATATTCGACCGTTATATCAGTAAAATCATTTCATTTAACGATTCAGATTTTATCATTTATGATAAATAGCTCTTAATCAGAGACGGCTACGGCCGTCTCTGTTTTTAGATATTGAATATACTGAATATTCGTAATAAATTTTGTAAATCATTTCGACATCCGGTATAATAAAATTACATTGAAACAAGGGGGAAATCAGATGAGTAAAAAGTTTTGGTTCATTCCATTGATGCTGATCTTGATGATTGTAACCGCAGCATGCAGTGATGACAGTAATGTGGATGAACAGGCTGAAGGGGAAAATGTTTCAGAAGGCGGCCAGGGGGGAGACTTGACGATCGGTATGACTAACGAACCGGTCACGATGGACCCGCATACTTCAAACGACATTCCATCCGCTCAGCTCAGAACACAGATCTACGATACGTTAGTCGCACAGGATCTTGAGATGGAAATCGGAGAAGGACTTGCGACGGAATGGGAACAGATTGATGACAATACTTGGAGTTTCAAATTAAAAGAAGATGTCATTTTTCATAACGGCTCTGAATTTACAGGAGATGATGTGAAAGCGACAATCGATCGTCTGCTCGATCCTGCTGTAGGGTCATCAGTAGCGTTCATGTTCGAAATGGTCGAGGAAGTGGAAGTCGTGGATGATCATGAAGTCCATTTCCATACTGAATATCCGTTTGCACCACTGCTCAGTCATCTCGCACACAATACAGCGGGTATCATGAGTAAGGAAGTCATCGATGAAGATTATCAGAACGCACTGGACAATGCGGATTCAGATGTAACATTAGAGGAATATTATGAAATGAGAGAAGAAGGCGGAGATGAATTCGAAGAACTGTCTGAAGAAATTTCTTCAGATCTCGGACAGGTCATTGCTGAAAATCCGGATGGTACAAACCATCTTAAACTTCAAGAACGAAACCCGGGAGAGAATGTCGTCCTTGAAAAATTCGATGATTTCCACGGCGAAGAAAGAAACTTTGATACTGTGACTTACAGAGTCATCCCTGAAAACCAGGCGAGACTCGCAGAACTGGAAACCGGCGGTATCGCTGTCAATGACAGTGTCGATGCTGAAAATATGCAGCGTGTCAGAGATCACGAAGATACGGATATCATTGATCAGCAAGGTCTGTCCATGACATACCTCGCATTCAACTACGAAAAAGAACCTTTTGATGATGAAAATGTAAGACAGGCAATATCACACGCAATCGACCGTGAAAGCATCATCAATGAGATGTTGGACGGCCGCGGTGTACTTGCCTCGACACATATTTCACCGACAGTCATCGGTCACGATGAGTCACAGGATAAGATGGCATATGATCTGGACCAGGCACGTGAATATTTGGAACAGTCCGAACACCCGGATGGTTTCGATGCTACAATCTGGATGTCGGATGACGAAGTGAACAGAGATATCGCACTCTTTATGCAGGACAGACTGGCTGAAATCGACATCAACCTGGAAATCGAACAGTTCGAATTCGGTGCATTTCTGGAAAAAGCGGAACAAGGTGATCATGATATGTTCATGCTGCAGTGGATTACCGTAACCGGCGATCCGGACTACGGTCTCTATCCGATGTTCCATACAGAAAGCCAGGATGGTTCCGGTAATCGTTGGAACTACTCCAACCCTGAACTTGATGAAGTACTTGAAGCAGGCAGACAGGAAAGTGATGAAGGCACACGCGATGAACATTATGCCGAAGCACAGGATATTCTGGTGAATGACCTGCCAATCACCCCGCTCTACTATGGTGAACTTGGACCAGGTGTCAATACTTCACTTGTTGAAGGCGTTGAAATCGATCCTGTCGGTATCATCAGACTTGAGAATGTATCATTTTCAGAATAAATTAAAAAGGGCCGTCAAGGCCCTTTTTTAATTCAAATATTTCTTTAGGAACTGAATATCTTCAAGTCCAAGTAAATCCAGACCGAAATATGCAAGTACTGCGAGTGTCACCGTCCAAATAATTATACTTACAGTGACATAGACTACCGTCTTCATCTTCGCTGCGCCGAAGGATACCGCGGCAAGCGCTGTGACATGCGAACTGAGCAGTATCGGTCCCAGTAATATAAAACCGTAAAACCCGAACTTTTTCCATATACCTTCTGCACGTCTGTTTCTTTTTGATTTTTTATTCCTTATAAACCAGTTTCTGACCTTTTCACTGAAAATCACGACAACCACGATAGTCAGGAAATTCCCAATCACTCCCGCAATTAAAGTCAGAAAAAGATTCATCCCACCTAAAATTCCGAGAGGCACTGCAAATGTCGCTTCAAAAAATGGTACGGCAGCCGCTATTAATATTGTTAGATAAACGACAATTTCAGACATTGTTCAACACTTCTCCCTATTTCCTGTATATATAATAACTATAGCAAGCCCGGTCATCACTCAATTCCATCCGTTTTTTCTGAGTGCCGTCAGAAATTATTCTGGTTTATCCACTCAGACATATTTTTTAATCTTCCAGTATATTTTATATTACCTTGGACGTCTTAGTCCATGATAAGCATTGTTTAATTCTAAAAACTTCAAATTTTCATATTTTAAAGGTATTCTAGATGTATAATATTAAATTTTCAAATACATATTGGAGGGGTATCATGCATCATAATTTAAGCAGAGACAACAAATTTTATGCAATGGACAAGAATAACTCACCTGCAATTTACGTGGACTCCGGAGATACAGTGACACTGGAAGCGCACGACTGTTTCACCGGCCAGATTACAGTTGAAGAAGATACTTCGAGCGGACTGAACTGGGATGAAATCAACCCGGCAACAGGACCCGTCTATGTCAACGGCCTCGAGCCCGGAAATGCTTTGAAAGTCACCATCGAGAAAATTGATATCGGTGACCAGGGCATCGTGGTCACAGGGCCTGAGTCCGGCGTCATGGGTGATGAATTGACTGAGTTTACGAGAAGGATTCTGCCGATAGATAAAGAGAATAACACTGTTGATTTTGACGGTTTTATTATTCCTGTCAATAAAATGATCGGTGTCATCGGTGTAGCGCCTGAGGGTGATCCTGTAAATAACGGCACGCCTGGAGATCACGGCGGCAACATGGATTCCATTAAAATAACAGAAGGCGCAACTTTGTACCTTCCGGCTTTCCACGAAGGCGGATTATTTGGACTCGGTGATGTGCACGGTGCCATGGGCGACGGTGAAATCGGTGTGTCCGGTCTCGAAGTGGAATCCGAAGTGACAGTCAAATTGGAAGTCGTTGAAGATATCGATATCTCACATCCACTGCTCGTCAATGATGAAGGTGCATTCATGAACGTCTCCGATGAAGACTTGAATATCGCCGTCGATCAGAGCGTTAAAGAAATGATCAAGTTCCTGCAGCCATATACCGGTAAAAACTTGAATGAAATGGCGAAGCTTATGAGCCTTACCGGCCACACACAAGTCAACCAGGTTGTCGACCCTAAGAAAACCGGGAGATATTTCGTACCCAAATTTGTCCTGGACCATTTTGAAGTACCGTTATACTGATAATCAACTCCCTGCAGGAACTCGTGAGTGCTGCGAATACCTATTAAACTCCCTGCAGGAACTCGTGCGCGTTGGATTTCTATTACATGTTCGCGATGTGAACGAGCATGCGTTGAAGCTCTATTACATGTTCGCGTTGTGAACGAGCACGCGTTGGAGCTCTATTACACGTTCGCGATGACAACGAGCATGCGTTGGAGCTCTATCACATGTTCGCGTTGTGAACGAGCACGCTTTGGATCTCTATTACATGTTCGCGATGTGAACGAGCATGCGCTGAAATCAAAAACCTGCAGCTTCTCCTTACAAAAGGAAGCTGCAGGTTTTTATTTACATATTTACTTAGGTTCACTCCGGATATGGAATCTGACACCGCGTGGGCCTTCCACACTGAACATGCCGCCATTGCCTTCGACTACATCTACTGTCAACTTGGTGTGTTTCCAGTATTCGTATTGCTGGTGGTGCATGTAGAACTCAACGCCTTCTATTTCTCCAAGCTTCACATCAGCCGGACCAATTATAATCATATCCTTTTTCAAACACATCGGACTGGAACCGTCACAGCATCCTCCGGACTGGTGGAAGACAAGTTCGCCGTGCTCTTCCTTCAGCTCTTTGATCAAATCTTTGGCAGATTGAGTGGCATCGACAGATTTGTTATCCGTCACCATTTAGAAAAATCCTTTAGCTGTCTCACTATAGCTGATCAGCAGGTTTTTCGTCTGCTGGTAATGACTTAACATCATCTTATGGTTCTCTCTTCCGATACCACTCATTTTATATCCGCCAAATGCAGCATGTGCCGGGTAATCATGATACGTATTCACCCATACACGTCCTGCCTGAATGCCACGCCCAAAGCGGTATGCTTTGTTCTGTGACCTCGTCCATACGCCTGCACCCAGTCCGTACATTGTGTCATTTGCGATTTCCAGAGCTTCGTCGTCATCTTTATAAGTTGCGACTGCAAGCACCGGCCCGAAAATCTCTTCCTGGAAGATTCTCATCTTATTCGTGCCTTTGAAGATTGTCGGCTCGATATAGTAGCCCTCGCCGATATCGCCGTCCATCTCTATGACATTGCCGCCTGTTAAAATTTCAGCGCCTTCTTTTTTACCGATATCAAGATATGAAGTGATCTTTTCTTTCTGTTCCTGTGAAGTCTGTGCACCCATCATCGTATCCACATCCAGCGGGTTGCCGACTTTGATCTGCTCAACTCTCTTTATGACTCTTTCCATGAATTCATCATAAATATCTTCATGGACCAGTGCACGTGACGGACATGTACATACTTCACCCTGGTTCAGAGCAAACATGACAAGCCCTTCGATCGCCTTGTCCAGATAACCGTCATCTTCGTCCATCACATCTTTAGCGAAGATGTTCGGCGACTTGCCGCCTAGCTCCAATGTGACTGGAATGATGTTCTGACTCGCATTCTGCATGATGATGCGTCCTGTCGTCGTTTCACCCGTAAATGCAATCTTGTTGATATCCTGGTGCGTTGCAAGTGCCTGACCCGCTTCTGCCCCAAAACCGTTCACTATATTCAGAACGCCTTTAGGTACAATGTCCTGCACGAGTTCCATGAAATGCAGAATCGTTGTCGGTGTCTGTTCAGCCGGTTTCAACACTATGGAGTTGCCTGCTGCAAGCGCCGGTGCAATCTTCCACGAAGCCATCAATAACGGGAAGTTCCATGGAATGATCTGTCCGACCACGCCGAGCGGTTCATGGAAATGGTACGCAACAGTATCTTCATCAATTTGCGAAATACCGCCTTCCTGCGCACGGATGACGCCTGCAAAATATCTGAAGTGATCCACGACAAGCGGCAGGTCCGCATTCAGCGTTTCCCGTACAGCTTTGCCGTTTTCAAACGTTTCAAGCACCGCCAGCTCTTCCAGATGTTCTTCAACCTTATCAGCAATTTTAAGCAGCACGAGACTTCTTTCAGTCGGTGAGGTTTTCCCCCATTCGACCTGTGCCTTGTGTGCAGCTTTGACCGCGTTATCCACATCCGCCTGTTTTGAGCGCGGCACTTTTGATACGACTTTTCCGGTCACCGGTGATTTATTGTCAAAAAACTCACCGTCTGCCGGATCCACCCATTCTCCCCCGATATAGTTCTGGTACTTCTCTTTAATTTTGTACTGAGCATTATCTAAGTTTGGAAATTCAAATGCCATTCAACACACCCCTTTATATAATATACTTCAATTTTATCCCATTATTTTCAATGTTACAAACATTATGTATCCGCTTCCATAAAATTTTCTGAAAATAAAAACCCGGTGAGTTTATGGCCCGCCGGGTGCGTCAATATCTATCCGCTTAAGGTGTCAGCTGCTTTTTCTTTCTCCACTCTTTTGGTATGTAGACGCAGTACGGTTCACTTTCCATATAGTCACCGGTGGCTGCATAGGCTCTGGACCTTGAACCGCCGCATACATATCTGAATTCACATACGCCGCACTTGCCTTTGAATTTATCAGGGTTTCTGAGATTCTTAAGAATCGGGGATCCCCTGTAGATTTCAGACAGCTTGCGTGCACGGACGTTGCCGCAGTTGACCGGCAGCAGTCCACTCGGATATACATGGCCGATATGCGAGATGAATACAAAGCCGTTGCCGTCATTGACACCTTTCGGTGCACGGCCGAGTCCATCGATGGTTCCTGTCTTGCCTGCGCTGAGTGCATCCATATATCTGATCTGTGCATCTTTGTCCGTCTTGTTCTTTCTCATCTGATCCTGGATGACTACACGGCGGTAGTGCTGTGCAGCTGTCGTTTTAATATCAAACGGCACATCGTCTTTTATTTTGTTCAGCCATCTGAACACCTGCTCATGCTGGGCGGGTGTGATCATATCTTCATTCTTGCCGCGCCCTGTCGGCACGAGGAAAAACACGCTCCACAGCACACAGTTCAGCTCTGCTACCATTTCTTTCATCTCTTCCAAATAATCGATATTATAATTGGAAATGACAGTGTTGATCTGCAAAGGCATTTCAAGTTCATTCAAGTATTTGATTGCCTGCATCGTCAGATCAAAGCTGCCTTCAGTGCCCCTGAAATGGTCATGGATCTGTTTATTGTGACCGTCAATACTGAACGCCCATCTGCTGAGTCCGACATCTTTCGCCTTCTGCATCGCTTCTTTAGTCACATTCGGTGTCGCACTCGGCGTCATGGACACTCTGACACCTTTACCGACAGCATACTCGGCAAGTTCAAAAACATCCGCCCGCATCAAGGGGTCCCCGCCGGTAAACACAAGCATCGGATATTCCATCGCGGCAATATCATCTATCAGTGCCTTCCCTTCTTCGGTGGATAATTCATAGGGATTCCTCGTCGTCTGCGCTTCTGCACGGCAGTGCAGGCAATGCAGTTCGCATGCCCGTGTCAATTCCCAAATGACTATAAATGGCACCTCATTAAAATCTGGTATTTTAATATCCGGTTTCATTCCGTTCACTCCTTTATATATTCAATATAAAGGAATACGCAGCTTTAAACATATATATTATTTACATCTTTATGAACAAATCAATGCCGCATGTAAAATGCCTGCGGCGTCATTCTAAAACTCTTCATATTCGATCGGATCCTGGTTGCCGATTCGTCCGTCATCTTTAGTCAATCCGTTGATCTGATCCATCTCTTCCGCAGTCAGTTCAAAATTGAAAATATCAAGATTTTCCTTCTGGTGGTTTTCACCGGCCGCTTTAGGAATCGGCACGACACCCTGCTGGATATGCCACCTTAAAATGATCTGGGCGACAGTTTTATCTTTATCTTCGGCAATCTTTCTCACGGTGTCATCATGGACGACCGTCTGACCTCTGGATAACGGGCTCCACCCCTGGGTGATGATATCATTTCTCTGATTCCACGCATGCATTTCCTTCTGGCTGAAATAGGGATGCAGCTCAATCTGATTCACCGTCGGCAAAACCGATGTTTCATCAATCAGACGTTCGATATGTTCAGGTAGAAAGTTCGATACACCGATGGATTTCACGTAACCCTGCTCTTTCGCTTCGATCAAAGCGCGCCATGCTTCCACATACATATCCTGTTTCGGATTCGGCCAGTGAAGCAGTATCAGATCAAAATAGTCCAGCTGCATTCTGAATAAGGATTCCTCCACCGCCTGAATCGCTTCATCATAGTCGTAAAATGAACCCCGCAGTTTAGTCGTCACATACAACTCATCTCTTTCTATGCCGCTCCTCCTGATGCCTTCCGCCACCGAACCTTCATTATCATATTTCATCGCCGTATCAATTAATCTGTAACCGTTGTTTATGGCATTTTTAATTGATTCTGCACCGGATTCACCTTTCATATAAACGGTGCCATAACCGATTACAGGGATGGATCCGCCATCATTCAAAGTAAACCTGCCCACTTCATTTGCCATTTCAATCACCTTTTTTTATATGTCTTATCCGTCTCTACCTCTTTCTTCTACATATAAAACTCCAAAAAATAAAAACCATCCCCTGCCTGAAGGACAGAAGATGGAATTTATCAGTTCTTGTATTTTATTTTATAGTAGATCATATACAGGCTTGGTGTCACAATCAGTGACAGCAGCGATGAAAATGCGATTCCGGCAATGATCGTCACCGCAAGCGGTTCGAATAGTGCGTCTCCGCCGAGCGCAACCGGCAGCAGTGCGATGATTGTCGTGATAGTTGTCAGGATGATCGGTCTCAGCCTTGCACGGCCGCTCTCGATGATCGCTTCATTGATGTCGATATTGTTCTCTTTTCTTCTCTGCTCGATGAAATCGATCAGTACAACCGCATTTCTGACGACGATTCCGGCAAGGGACACCATCCCCATGACTCCCATGAATGACAGAGGTGTCTGGGTGACGAACAGGCCGATGAAGCCGCCGCTGATTGACAGGAAGATGCTGAATACGATGAGTAATGGCAGTACCAGTGAATTGAATTCAAATGCGATGACAAGATACACAAGCACTACGATTACTGCGAACAGCACCCCGATTTCAATGAAGAAGTCAGTCTGGTCGGTTGCTTCCCCGCCGACTATGGTTTCAGTACTGTCGTCAATATCTGAAGACAGGCCGTCCATTATTTCCTCGACCTTCTCTTCTTCGAGGTTGTACACTTCTGCAGCGACCTGGCGGTCCCCGTCATCATGGGCAATCGCCTGATATTCATTCGTTTCCTCAAGGTTTACGAAATCGTCCAGCGGGAACGTTTCCGGTTCCTCTCCGGAAAACTTGATGATTTCAATATCTTCAATATTGTATTCATCCGCATATTTCATATTGGACTGGATCTGCTCATCGTCGACGATGATTTCCTGGACAGGGATGCCCTGGCCGATCAGGTTCAGTTCATTCTTCACCTGCGAGACGGATAATTCCGCATCTTCAAGTGCCGATTCATCAATGGAGTAGTTGACCGTCTCGACCGGCTGTCCGAGGTTCGATGTCACGATTGCACCTTCATCCTCCAGTGCACCCCGGACGGTGTCGAGGTCCTGTTCCAATATATCCAGATCATCATTAGAAAGATCAAGAGTGACAGGTGCACCTTCCGGTGGCCCCTGGACGATCGTATCCATGAATATTTTCGCTTCCGGGAACTCTTCCCTCAAGTCTTCTTCATAAGTCTCGATGACTTCGGAGGCGCTCATCTGTTCTTTGTCGATGAAGAGCGCAAGCTGTGCCGTATGTGAACCCGTCTGATCCAGGGAGGCGCCGAACAGGTTCGGCAGGCCTTCACCGGTGAACAATGTCGCCCCTTCAAGATTGTCTACCGTGTCATTCAGATAATCGACGATTTCATTTGCACGGTCGTGCGTCTCTTCGATTGTCTGTCCATTATCATAGATGATATCCACCGTGACTTCGGAACGGTCCGCTTCCGGGAAGAACTCGAAAGGTGTGAACCTGAAAAGTCCAAGTGACAGAAGCGCGATGACCAGCACGATGCTGAAAGTGATGACCGGTCTCTTGATGAATTTCGGTATCAATTTATCTGCATACCAGTTTGAAACTTTGGTGAACGTCTTACCAAATATACCTGCATCCTGCGGCACTTTCTTAGTACCGACCAGATATCTGATTGCAGGGACCAGGAAGATTGCGAGTACCGTTGAAACGATCATCGTCGTAATCAGAATGCTCGGCAGTGCACTGATGAAATCTCCGTTCGCTCCGGATAGGAATAGGAGCGGCGAGAATGCAAGCACGATGGCGATAGTCGATGCGATGACGGAAGGTGCCACTTCCCTGACACCGTTATACATCGCATCCAATCTGCTGTCACCGGCGACAAGCCTCCGCTCGATATTGTCATTGACGACGATCGAGTCGTCGACCAGAATACCGAGTGCGATGATCAGCCCGATGACTGAGATCTGGTTCAGATCGACACCCAGCCACGGCAGCGGAATCAGCCCGATGAGTATGGACAGCACCACTGTGATCATGACGGCCGCTGAACCGATGAATGACAGTCCGAGCGATGTACCGATGATGACCGCTACGAGCGCGATCAATAATGAAACGTACAGTCCGGTGAATATGTCTTCGACGTTTTCACGTTCTGATGAAATGACAGATACTTCAATGTTATCGGCAAACTGATCGGTGTGCTGTTCCACAACAGCTTCGACATTTTCCGAAGTCGAAGGCACATCTTCACCCGGACTCAGGAATACCGTGAATGCGACACCCTCTTCGCCCATATGCTCGATGATGTCTTCCCTTTCTTCAGGGACGAGTTCAATTTCAGCAATGTTGGTGAGCGGCGTGTCATCATCACCCACTCTGATGTTTTCAAAAGTTTCGAGCGGTGCCGTGTCCTGGAAGCTGAGTCTGATGCTTTCAGTATCTTCTTCCTGTGTACCGAGCACAACAGGATTGAAAGACTGGTCAATTTCCTGAATGATCTGATCCGGAGTAATCTGGTTATCTTCCAGTGTCTCACGGTCAAGGTTGATATTGACCGTCTGGTCGTCATAACCCTGGACGGTCACATTATTGACGCCTTCCATCTGCGTAACATCAAGAGCAAGATCATCCACCTGGCTCTTAAGATCTTCGAGTCCGTCTCCGTTTTCACTTTGGAATATGTAACTCAGCAGCGGAAATGCGTTGCTCACACTGTCCACCTGCGGCTGGGCTGCATTTTCAGGCAGATTCCCTGAAACCTGGCTGACCAGATTATTAATGTCATTCTCCACCTGGTCGGGTTCTGCGCCATCCGAAAGTTCCAGCGTGACGACTGAAATATCATCCTGTGATACCGACGATACATTTTCTATACCTTCGATTCCGAATATATCACTTTCAATCACGTTGGTGATACTGGTTTCAACATCCGCTCTGTCGGCTCCCGGCCACGGAGTCGTGATGTTGATGATATTCACTTCAACCTCGGGTATTTCCCGGTTTTCAATGGTTAAAAATGTATAGACTCCTGTCAGTGCGATGGTGATCACTAAAATTATAAGCAAAAGACTACGTTTCATTAAAATATCAAATATATTTTTCACTTTCTAATCTCCGTTTTCCTTAAAGTTCAGCTGAATAGCTCATATACAGACCGACGATGAATAACAGGGCCACACCAATATATGAGGGTATGATCCAGAGTTCCGGAATGATCGTCATCGTTCCGAACATCAATAATGTACCTAAAAAGAATAAAACCGCTGCTAGAATTTTTCTCATTGTCCGGATTCACCAGTAATCCATTCTGTTTTTTCCTGATGCGGGATTCTGTTGACTTTGACATCTTTCCTCATAGCGGACTCACCTAAAAATACCGCTCCTAAAATTTCTTCGTCCTGTCGGAGATTGAAGAAGTCTTTTACAGGTTCCGCCTGATATGCAGGCCCGCTCTTCCAGATTGCCCCGATACCCTTGCTGTGGGCTTCAAGCAGAATATTCTGGGTGGCCGCTGCCACTGCACACACATCTTCAGTGTAGATCGCTTTTTTATTTTCCAAATCTCTGGATAACGCCACAATGATTATGGTCGGTGCAAGAAGTGGTTTCGCACCGACTTTCATGATCCGTTTCTGGGCTTCTGGCGAGTCCGGGTCATCCGCTTTTGCAGCGGCCCATTTTTTCATGACATCCGACAGCTGTTTTCTGCCTTCACCTTCCACTACGAAAAACTTCCACGGTTCTGTAAAATAATGATTGGGCGCCCATGTCGCCGCTTCAATCAGACTTTCCACAGTTTCCTTGTCCAGAGGTGCCGTGTCTTTAAAAATCTTCACACTCCGTCTTGTTCTGATAGCATCTGAAACATTCATATTATCTCTCCTATGATGAGTATCATCACTCCATTCTACTCAAATAAATTATCAATCACAACATATATTATACAAATGTCATATTATTGCTATAATATGCATATCATACGATGAAAGAAGGATATTCAGTGTATTTCCTCATACTGTTAGGTATTTTAGGCGGGATGGCTGTACCATTGCAGACTTCCATCAATGCAGAGTTCTCAAGGTTTTCCGGAGCTGTCTTCATCACCTCATTCTATTCATTTCTGGTTGGGACGACCGCCCTGTTTTTTGTCAATCTTTTTTTAAATGCCGAAAAATTTTCTTTTGTCTTTTTCGGCGCCCAGGATTACTCATACATATGGTTCGCAGGCGGGCTGATGGGCGTCGTCTTTCTGACCGCCAACATACTGCTGCTGCCGAGGATCGGTGCAGCCTTAACGGTGATTGTCACCGTAACCGGACAGATGATCATCGGTATCATGATCGATACTTTCGGCTGGTTTGAAGCCGCACCGCAGCCTTTTCATCCGATGCATCTTATCGGTGTACTGCTGCTGATTTTTGGAATCATCTATATGAATGCCAATAAAAAACTTGCAGTCGAACGCCGGCATTCCAGAGCATGGGTCCTTCTCGGATTATTCACAGGCATGCTGCCCCCGATGCAGACTGCAATCAACAGTGCACTCAGCCAGGAAACAGGTTCGGCGATATTTGCAGCGTTCATATCATTTTTAATCGGAGCAGTCTCTTTATTTTTTATTGCACTCGTTGTTCATAGAAGATTATCTTTCAAGTTCAAGGTTGAAGGCACAACCCTTAAACCATGGCTCTTTTCAGGCGGGGCGCTCGGAGCCGTATATGTCGGGATGAACATTCTTCTGATGCCGCATTTAGGCGTGACTCTGACGATGATGGCAGCCATTTTCGGCCAGATCCTCATGGGTCTCCTGATCGATCACTTCGGCTTGTTCAAATTACCGAAGCAGCCGGTCGACAGAAGGCGGATCATTGCTGTGGCCGTTATTGTCGGCGGGATTTTAGTGCTGCAGATTTACTGAGTATTAAAATTTTGCGATAAATTTTATTTTTATTTATGTATTCCGGTCTCCATCGGTCAAACCGCTTTTCACTTGGACGATTGAACGGCACTATCGGCCAAACCGCTCTCCACTTGGCCGATGGAACGGCACACATAAAAAAGCTGTCCACCCGGCGCAAAAGCAGGCGACGGACGGGCAGCTTTTTCAAATCTATGCGTTTGCTTTCAACTTATTGGATATCAGTTCCATAAAAATCGCTACGACCAGGATGATGATGGTGATCATGCCCACTTCGTTCATATCATAATAGAATGTACTGGATAGGAACAGATGATAGCCGATGCCGCCGGCCCCTGCTGCTGCTCCCATGGCCACTGCCACGCCGAAGTTTATTTCAAAGCGCAGGAAGGTCCATGAAATCAGGTAGCTCTTCGTCTGGGGAATCACGACCTGGAAGAGGATATGCGGGTAGCTTGAACCTGTCGCGCGCAGCGCCTCGATCTTGCCTTCATCGATCTCTTCAAAAGCTTCCGAATAAGCCTTGACCAGATACGCAACCGAGTGGAACATCATGCCGATCACAGCTGCGATGGAGCCGAGTCCTGCCGCAATGGCAAATATCAGCACCCACAGTACCGTCGGTACTGCACGGAAGATTGTAATCACGCCTTTGATCAGTGTACTCAGCCACGGCGTCGATAAGTTGACGGCGGTGCCGAATGCGAGAAATATGGAAATGACTGCACCGAGTATCGTCGCGAGAAATGCAAGCGACAATGTAATCAGTACATTATACAGCGCCGTCCCAAAGCCGACCTGTGACAACGCCGGCCGGAGGAACATTTCACGAAGGTTCGCAAGAGTATCGACGATCGCCTGGGAAAGGACGAGCCCGCTGTAATCCATCAGGAAAAATCCGATAACCGTAAATATCCCCGTTGCGATCAATATCCATTTCAGGGATTTCTGTCCTCTCGTCGGACGGCTGATCTTTATTTTCCCACTGCCCGTACGGTCTAATTGAACGTCCATTATATGATCTCCCTTCTGATTACATTGGAAATTGCTTCAATGATCAATACCGCAACGACAATCGATAATGTAATCAATGAAACCATTTCATAATTCAGCTGCTTATAATAAAGATCGAATAAGTATCCGATACCTGTACCGGTCAACAGACCGACCAGCGTTGCGCTTCTGATATTCGTCTCGATCATGAAGAGTGTCCAGCTGAACAACTGAGGCATGCTGCCCGGCAAAACCGCCTTAAAAATCATCTGGGGATATGTAGCGCCTGTTGCCCTCAACGCTTCAACAGTATCACTCGACGCTTCATCAATCGTTTCGATATATGCCCGGACCAGAAAACCGAATGTCGCGAAGAATAGCGCGAGGAATCCCGTCGCCGAGTTCGTACCGAAGCTGACGACGAGAATCAGTGCCCATGCAACGACTGGAATGTTACGGCTGACGGATGCAGCGAATTTTGCCACATACATCAGGACTGTGTTGACGCTCGTCAGTTTCGAGCCCAGCAGGGCGAATACCAGTGCACATACCGAAGCTGTCGTCGTCGATACGATGGAAATCAGAATCGTCTCCCAGAGCAGTCTCATGACCGTCGGGAAATTTGCCATCGTCTCAGCAGAGAAGTACATGTTCGAAATCAGCCATGGAATCGCTGCAGGGATGCTCATCAGACCGTCTATATGATCATACTCGGCGATTACGCCTGCACCGGCAATCAATGCAATGATGATGACGGCACCGATTGTCGTTCTGATATGTTTCCTGCGGATAATGTTCACCTTGGATAAGTGTTGTGTTGAAGATTTACTGCTCATTGATTTTTCACCCTACTCCACTATTAATTCATCGGCTTTGGAGCCATAGACCTTATTGATTGAAATCTTATCCATTTCAGCCGGAACATCGTTGAAAATGATTTCTCCGTCGTTCAGACCGATCATCCGGTCTGAATACTTTTTGGCAACATCCACCTGGTGCAGATTGACGATGACCGTAATGCCGCGTTCACGTGAGATCCGCTTCAAATATTCCATGATTACCATCGATGCCCTCGGATCCAGTGAAGCGATCGGTTCATCACACAGGATGATCTTCGGATCCTGGATCAGTGCCCTTGCGATCCCCACACGCTGTTTCTGGCCGCCGGAAAGCTCATCACATCGTTTATAGATGTGATCTCCGATTCCCAGTTCCGCGATGATGTTAAGCGCCTTTTCCTTCTCCTCTTCCGTATAGAGCGAAAAGATGCCCTGCAGACTGTTTTTCGTGCCCAGCAGGCCGTGCAGTACGTTTTCAAATACGCTCAGACGTTCAACCAGATTATAATGCTGGAAGATCATGCCGATATCCGTACGCATTTTCCGGAGCTTCTTGCCTTTCAATGTCGTAATGTCCCTATCGTCAAATGTGATGCTGCCGCTCGTCGGCTCTATCATCCGGTTGATGGAACGGAGCAGAGTCGATTTCCCCGCACCGGAAGGGCCGATGATGGACAGCAGTTCGCCTTCTTTAATGTCAAAATTGATGTTTTTCAACACCTGCTTGCCTTTGGTGTAAGATTTATTCAAATCTTTGATTTCCATTATTACAGGGAGGTCTCTTGTGGCCTCCTTATGTTCTTCCTGTTCCGCGTCCGGAAAATTGAAAACGACCGGATCCGTTTTTTTACTTTCTTCAACCGTACGGGTCCTTTCTTTGACAGGCATGGTATTCCTCCTAATTAAAAAAGGGAGAAGTCTCCCTTTTTTTCAAAATTCTTTTATATTAATTACTGCTGAGTTCTCTGATCGGATCGAACCACGCGTCTTCCACAGTTACAAATCTTTCGTCACCGGACTTCGTGAATAATGCAGGCGCGTCGGAATCTTCCGGAACGAAGATCTTTTCGTTTTCAGCCACTTCATCGGAAGTCATCATTTCTGTCAGATTGGAAATTTCCTCTTCAGACAATGTACCCGTATTCATCATGAATGGTGCGTTCAGAACCGGCGTTGCCGAAATCAGTCCGAACTGCTCGCCGCCCATTCCATCGAAAGGCTGCGCCGCATCTTCAGAAATTTCATATATTGACCCTGCCGTGTTTTCTTCTCCTTCAGCCACTTCTACGTATTTTCGACACATGTATCACAGAATGCCGCTATATCCGCTCTGCCGTTCAAAAGGTTCACAGCCGAACCCTGGTGCGTATTGCCGAACATCACTTCGTTGAATAAAGTGCCGCTTTCTGCCAGATCTTCACCTTCCAGGTCTGCGTATTCTTCCTGCTCACTGAAATGCGCAACTAAAGTTGAAGATGGTACTCTGAATCCTGAAGTGGATGATGAAGATACGAATGAGAAGTTCTTATCTTCAAAGTTATCCAGTGAGTAGCCGCCCTCGCCGTCTTCATACTCGCTCATGTTCTCTACCGCTGTAGCAAACCAGCTGTAGTACAGTGCATCCTCTTCCGTGCCTGACGGACCGGATGGCACAGCGAGAGGCTGGATTGCGTCATTTCTTTCATTTGCCTGGATATATCCTTCAGCTCCGCCGAAAAGAAGGTCTGCATTATCATTGACGATACTTTCAATCGCGATCGCATAGTCCGTAGTCAGTTCATGCTCGACCGGACGTCCTGTCGCTTCTTCTATCACTGCGCCGATTTCATCTCGGCCGTCTTCAAGTTCATTGCCGGATTCGTTCGGGTACCATACAAGAACGACGGGTTCATCGTTTGATGCTTCCGCACCTTCATTTTCTTCCGAGCTCGCTTCGCCGTTTGCATTATCTTCTGAACCTTCCGTCGTCTCTGAAGCGCCTGAATCATTTCCGCATGCTGCCAGGAAAATAGTTAAACCGAGTAAAAGATAAATCAAATTTTTCATGAATGATTGCTCCTTAGAAAATGTTTGTTTTGAGTTCCTACTTCATTAAAAGCTATATGATCAGCATAGTAAACACGATTTACCATCTCTTAACACACCTTAGGAATATCCTAATAATCTCTAACGGAATCTTAACAATCCACCGTCCACACCAATGGACGATTCCGCCCCGAAACTGCCGTGGTAATCACTGCCGCCCGTCAGTTTCAGTCGATATTCATTTGCAAGTTCAGTAATCCTCATATGGTCTTCCTCAACATGATCCGGATGCAGCAGCTCGATGCCGTCGATACCAGAGTCCATGTGCTCTTCAATCATTTCGTAGCTGTCCAGCTGACCCGGGTGCGCAATGACGACGAGACCGTCATCTTTCTTTATCGCTTCAATCGCATCTTTAACATCAATGTATTCAATATCTCCTGCTGCAGGACCGTCTCCTTTAAACAATGTTTTATATAATTTATGATAAGCATCGGAATTATAGTCGTCATCGGTCAAATGCTTCATGATATGCTGTTTGTAGATCACCTTTGAAGGTTCGGCAATTGCTCTGACAGCACCGGCATCCACGTCATAGCCGTGTGCCCTGATGTTTTCCATCTGACGCAGGGAATGCGCATGCCGTCTTTCGAGCAGTTCTTCTGTCAGTTTTTTGATGTTCGGGGCTTTAAGGTCATAATGATACCCCAGAACGTGCACTTTCCTGTCCCGCTTAAAATCATATGCTGAAATTTCTATTCCCGGAATCAGCTCTATCCCGTATGACCGAGCCGTGGGCAATGCCTTTGCATAAGTTTCCGTAGTATCGTGGTCGACGAAGCTGAGTACTTCGACACCTGCCGTGCGCGCTTTTTCCAAAACGGTCTCTACACTGTCGGCACCGTCAGAGTAGTGGCTGTGTACATGCAGATCGACAAGCATCATTCAGTCTCCTTCACTGCTTTTTCCGACATGTCAAAAACTTTGTCACACAACCCTTCCATGAACTCAAGGTCATGGAAGATGCCTATCAGCGTCGTCCCGCTGTCCTTCAGCTTGGAGATGGCTTCCCTCACTTTGAGTTTGGATGCATGATCAAGTGATGCCGTCGGTTCATCCAGTAATAGAAGCCTCGGTTCCTTGACGACAGCGCATGCGATGTTCAGACGCAGCTTTTCACCACCTGAGCATGTGTTCGGATAGTTATTCCACAGCGCTTCCGGCAGATCGAAATGACGCAGTGTTTCCTTGGCCGTCCGTTCTGCCTCCCCGTACGCCACCCCCATTTCGAGCAGTGACAGGATGACAAGTTCAAGTGATGTCGTTCTCGGCATCACCTTTAAAAATTGCGACACATAGCCGATTTCCGTTTTGCGCAGTCCGATCAGGGCATTATCTTCAATTTCATGAAGGTTCACTTTCCCGAACATTTCCGAATCATAAAGGATTTCCCCCTGATTCGGCTTATACGTACCGTAAATGCTTTTTAAGACAGTTGATTTACCGCTCCCGCTTTTACCGATGATTCCTAAAAACTGACCTTTTTCAACTTCAAAAGAGATGTCTTCAACTGCCTGCCTGGTCTGATTCAAATGATGTGTTGTAAAAGTCTTGCCAAATTCTTTGACTGTCAGCATGCTGCTCCTCCTCAATCCACTCTGTAATGGTACCGGCTCACTGTAAAACCGTTGACGATGCATTCAGTGATTATGGGATAATCGCCGTCCATCCGGATGACGTTTATATCCGCTTTTTTTCCTACTTTGATAGAACCGATTTCATCATCCATATTGACTGCTTTTGCAGGATTTATCGTGATCAGTCTGACGGCATCTTCAAGCGGAAAATCACACTGCTGATGCAGTTTGAAGACGCCGTGCAGCATCGAGGCCGGATAGTAGTCACTGCACAAAATTGAAATGCAGCCTTCTTCTATCGCTTCCCGTGCATTCAGATTCCCTGAATGAGAACCGCCAAGCATGATATTGGGGGCGCCTGCCAGTGTATGGATTTTTTCCTGATGGGCATATTTTGCCACATTCATGTAGATCGGGAATTCACTGATTGTCGTGCCCAACCGTTTTGCGAGTTCGATCTTTTCAGTTGAATCGTCGTCATGAGAAGCGACTGCGATGCCCTTACGGGTCGCAAGGTCTGAAAGTTCCTTCATATCTTCAAATGACAGCGTGTCATGGCTTTTCTTCTGCTCCATCACCTGGACGATCTGGGCATCGGATATATTCTGATAGCCTTTCATCGTCTTCAAGTACATTTCTATATCCCTGTACTGTCCCTGTCCCGGCGTATGGTCCATAAAGCTGAGCAGATGAACACGGTCCTGTTCAATATGTTCTTTGATCATAGGCAGCTGCTCGACCGAGTCGATTTCAAAGCGTGCATGCAGACGGTGTCTGATCAGACGTTTTTCGTTATGTGTCTGATCGATTGCCCGGATCAGCTTGTCCACATTTTCCGGAGAACGGATCGGTTTATGTCCAAACATGTCTTTTTTATAAATGGAAAGGGAATGAAACATCGTTGAAATCCCGTGGGAACTTAAAATACGTTCAGACTCACGGATGCCGAGATTGAAATCCATCATTGACGTCGGTCTCGGTGCGATAATCCCTTCTATATAGTCAGAATGGATATCGATGAAGCCGGGTGTGACATAACCGCCCCCCGCATCGATGACCGATTTTGCGTCTTTGATGTAATTGCCCGCTTCTGCAGCAGGCAGAATATCGATGATGATATCCTTATCGATGACGACTGCGCCATTTTCCATCATTTCGTCTTCTAAAATAATGTTGCCGTTAGTAATTACTTTCAAAATGGTTCCTCCTAAAGAATCGAGTAGACAAGCTGCTGGGTATATTCATGCTGCGGATCTTCCAGTATCTGATCTGTAATGCCGTTTTCTATGACCTGTCCGTCCAGGAGGACCATCGTCCGGTCACAAAGCATGCGGATGATGGCGAGGTCGTGGGAGACGACGATCATGCTGACACCCATCTCCCTTTGAATTTCCTTGATGAGTTCAAGCACATCCGCCTGCACCGACAAGTCAAGTCCCGTCGTCACTTCATCCAGCAGTAATATCGGCGGATAGTTGGACAAGGCTTTTGCAATCTGGACACGCTGCTGCATACCGCCCGAGAAATTTTTAGGCGCTTCAAATTTCCTTGACAGCGGTATGCGCACTTTATCTAAAAACATTTCACCGCGTCCCGTCATTTCAGCGACGTTCCGGCTGCCGCCAGCGATCAGCTTCTCTGCGATGTTCGTCATGGATGAGAAATTTATTTTCAGACCGTGCAATGGATTCTGGTAGACCATTCCGAGCTGCCCGTTACGTATTTCACGCTTTTTCTGCGAAGAGACGTTAAAAACATTTTCCGCCCCGTTTTCATATGATTCTATAAAATAATCGCCCGAAGTCTGTGCCTGGTCAAAGTACAGCATTTTCATCAGCGTACTCTTGCCGCTGCCGCTCTCACCGACGATGCCGAGTATTTCACCTTTGTATAGATCAAATGAAACATCACGCACTGCATGGACAGTGCCGCAGTGCAGACATATGTTGCCGTCAAGGCTCGAACGGTCTTCCCGGCATATATCACAGCCTTCGCCAAATCGTTTTGATAAATCGCGGATGGACATTACGATATCGTTATTTGACATGCTCTTCCTCCTTGTTCAGTATGTCGATCATGTAACTCGTATCATTCGTGACAAAATATTTTTCGCCTGTTTCAGAATCGACGAGCTCATCCATGAACACACCACTCGCACCGGACTCCCGGCAGACCTTGTCCGAAAAGTCTTCGACTTCAAACGGATGGTCGTCGAATGCAAGGGATGCCACATGCGTATGCGGCGGCACTGCATAGATCTTCTTCTCACGGCCGGCCCCGAGCAGTATCAGCCCTTCGTTGTCGTTCATCTTCGGGTTGTCGAACCTCGGGATCGGGCTCGGCGCCATGACATAGCGGCCGTTCACGAGCACCGGATAATCCGCGTCATCCGTGACATGGCCGTACTTCATGATCTGTTCGAACATCTTGATCCATGCACCGCTATATTCCTTGTCGCCGTGCAGCGCCTTCGTCACCCGTTCGGACGGTTCGACCGCACGGAGCGGTTCCGGCATCGGGACCTGAAGCACGAGTATCTGTGACGGACGGAGCGGCACCTCGGGTATCCTGTGGCGTGACTGGACCAGTGTCGCCTCATGCATATCGATCGTCTCATCGACGCCGGTCGTGTCCTGGATCAGTTTCCTGATGTTGACCGCGTTCACGGATTCATCGGAGCCCTGGTCGATCACCTTGATGATGTCGTCCTGCCCGATGAGTGAGAGCGTCAGCTGCAGCCCGCCTGTGCCCCAGCCGCGTGCGATCGGCAGCTCCCTTGATGCGAACGGCACCTGGTAGCCCGGTATCGCGATCGCCTTCAATGTTTTGCGGCGGATCTCCTTTTTAGAATGTTCATCGAGAAATGCAAAATTTTGAACCATTATTCCGACTTCCTTCCCGACTGCCTCATGCGGTCCAGCTTCGACTGGAACGTCACGTAGTGCGGCAGCTTCAAATGTGAAATAAAACCCGTCGATTCGACTGAATCGATGTGGTACAGCACGAATTCATCGTCCGTCGTCGGTGCATTCTCCACCGGGTGCGACAGGCTGTAATCGAGCACGCTCATCGCGATCGCCTTCGTTTCATTCTGTCCAAACGTAAGGCCGTAGCCGATATTGAACGTCATCTCCGACTGATGATCCTCTTTATCCGAACTCTCTTTTTCATCCGGCAGGAAAGCATCGATTTCGGTGAGTTCGATATCCCCGATGAAGTATTCCTCCCCGTCCATGTCCTCGATATGGATTGGCTGGTCTCCGACGCGGCATTCGCCGATGTTCGGATGCGTTGAAAATCCGTAGCCCCTGATCTCTGCGTAACCGAGCGAAGTGACCGCACCTGTCTGACCGCGTGTGAGCGACTGCAGCCGTTCACTCCTCGATGACGGATACTCTATCGACTTCTTCGTGATGTCGTCCGGCGGTGTATCATCGATTTCAGGTTTCGAATAAAGACCTTCCGCCTCCAGGTAGTCGATGACTTTCGGCAGTGCATCAAGCTTATACTCATATTCGATCTCTTCCTGCGCTTCATCCGTCACATAGTCCGCAAGCGTCTGCAGCCCGAGGAGCGCATCATCCAGCAGGCGGTGGGTGTAATCCGGGGAAGCGCCGAGTATCTGGCCGCCCGGTATATCCTTGAAGCTCGCAGAAACGCGCCTTTTGACGAACATTTCCCGTGAATTGGTCACAGTTGAGTAATATAACCTCGGCAGTGTCGAACGGTGGGCACGCATCAGGAAGACCGCTTCCTCCATGTTCCCTTCCGCCTGTTTGATCGCGAGCGCGCACAGATCCCTGTCGTAGAAGCTCGCTTCCGACATCACCTGGTTGATGAGCTGGCGCATGTTCGTCTTTATGGTTTCGACTTCGATGTCGCGCCCTTCCCTGAAACGTCTGGATTTATACATCTCAACGGATTTTTCAATGGCTTCTTTTCCGCCTTTGACAGCAACGTAACCCATTTATATCACCTCGATTTTCGTAGTTCTCGGTATTGCCAGCATATTATTCGCACCATCTGCAATTATCATGTCCACGCCGAGCGGGTATTCTTTGCATTTTTCATTTCTGAGTCCGATCCAGCGGGGCTCCAGTGAAATATTGATGATTGTTTCTTCCTTTATGCCCGGCCCCGTCAGACGGTACCCGCTGCCTTCGTGCAGCGAGTCCGCTTCGATGATGAGCGTGGCCGATTTTTCAGGTGAAGCAAGTGTGCCTGCTGCCGCCTCTTCAAAAATAGGGGCTTCCAGATCTTTCTCCTTCACGATCAGATAATCCGAGCTTTCAATGTCCGCCCCCGGTTCACTCCCCGTCAGAAGGGAGATCTCCTGGCCGTCGCTCTTGAATGTTGTATGGAATGTCACTTCGTTGTCGAGCAGCGTCACCGCCGTCATCAGCACCCCGTCACCGAATGTGCTGTAGTTATCCATGCTTTCCATCGTTGCGGAAATTTTGCCCGGATAGCTGAATATGTCGACGAGTGTCCTGTAATGTTTTTGCGTCTGATGGATTTGTGTATTCAATTGACTGCCTCCTAATCGTTCATCATGTCGAAATTCACTTTAGTACGTAGAATTTCCTGTGTTTTTTTATGCACCGCTTCTGTTTCACGGTCTTCCAGATCACTTAAGATGTTGTTCAGGGTATCGGTGAACTGATCTGTCTTGAAGCACAAATCGATGAATGCGAGCGCGGTGCTGAGTTCCGGCTCGTCGCCTTTCACGACACCGAGACCGATTTCCTTCCCGTGCCTGAGCTTCGTTTCGGTGACCCGCACTTCACCGAGGTAGAACAATGAATTCTGTGCATGTTCCCGCACCTTGATCATCGTGAGTCCCTCTATCGGTCCCGAGACCGTTGTACATTCCATCTGATCTTTATGTAAGGCGTAGAATTCCGCCGCTTCTTTTTTTCCATAACGGATAAATAAGGTTGTCCATTTTTTCTTGTTCATGTCATCCGCCTCCCTCATGAATAATGCTAACTTGTTGCCAAGCTGAAAACATTTAAGAGTCTGTAAAGTATGTAAAGACTGAAATACAATCAGCGGATAACATGAAAAAACGGACACAAAATCTTTACAATGAGATTTTGCGTCCGTTGATGATTCCATAGATACTCCATATTGGACTCGAGCTATGAAAGACAAAAATATTCTGACTTCAGTAAATTTAAGGTATAATGGTATTATGAAAGGACGTGATTTTTATGGAATATAAAACGAAGATCACCATTCCAGAAGACATAGTGCTTTCCTTAAGAACAAGCGATGAAGATATTGTAAAAGATATGAAACAGACACTGGCAGTGAAGTATTACAAAGAAAGAAAACTCTCCTTGGGGCAGTGTGCTGAACTTGCTGAAATGCCAAAGGAGGATTTCATCAAGTTACTGTCTTCAAATGAAATCTCCATATTCAATTTTGAAGATGATGAAGAGCTATTGGAAGATATCAGAAATGCGTAAAATAGTGGTGAATTCAACTCCGCTGATTGCACTTAATAACATTGGACAGTTGGATTTACTTGAAAAAGTATATGGAGAAGTAATAATCCCAACGGCTGTTTATGAGGAAGTAATATTAGATGTAAAGACTGTTAAACCCAATGATTTTATTAGAGAGAGTGGCTTCATTACTATTGCTGATATAAGAAATGAAGAAGCGAAAAAAGTATTTGAGACAAGCCTTCATAAAGGTGAAGTAGAAGTGATGATACTTGCAAATGAGATAAAAGCAGATCTTTGTATAATAGATGATTTATTAGCCCGCAAATATGCAAAATACCATAATTTAAAAGTGACAGGAACTATAGGTGTACTGTTAAAATCAAAACAACTTGGTATAGTAGAAAACGTGAAGACATTGTTGGATGAATTGATTAATGCCGGTATGTATATTGATACAAAACTATATAGTAAAGTTCTTGAAATAGCTGAGGAAGATAACAATTCATAAATAAAAAATATCCAGACCTTGATACACATCATCAGGGATCTGGATATTTTAATGAAAAAAAGTCTTATGAAATTCAAAGCGCTTATCAAAGTCTTTTGACAGAGCAAATCAATATTACTTTTACTGAGTTGTAATCAGTTTATGTTTGAAAAGGTCACTTCTGTAGAGAATGCGGACAAATTCGAGCTGGATACCTCTTTCTTCTTCGTGAGTGTCCGTTTCGTATATGAAGAGCGGCACCAATTCGTTACACTTTAATATTTGCTGCTCATCGATTGTCGGAAATGCCGTAGAAATGACGGATGTCTTTGATTTTAAATTTGTAAAACCTTCTTTTTGGTAATATCCGAAGACCGAGTCGAGTTGATTTTTATCCCTTTCGATATCGGGCACGAACTTCTCCCGGATGTACGAGATATGAATGGCACAAGGGATATCGTAGACGATCCTGAGCCGTGCGACTTTGAATATCCGCTCATCCGGATCACAGTTGATGCGGTCGGCATACAGCCGGATCTCTTCGTCGGATGCATAATCGGCATGGATCACTTCGCTTCTATATGGAAGGTTCTGGCTTTTCATCTTCTCGGAGAAGCTGACACGCCCGGAAATATCCAGTTCAATCGTCGGTATCTTCTTCTTGATGAAGCGCCCGACCCCCTGCCTGCTTTCAACAAGACCCATCTTCTCCATAGTCACCAGGGCGTTTCGGACCTCGATCCGTTTCACCCCGTATTCATCGGCGAGTGCATTTTCACTCGGCACTTTATCCCCCGGCTGCAGTGTATGATTGATGATCTGCTCCTGCAGTACATTCCTTATGATGTTCTCTTTAGAAATATGGAGTTCATCCATAAATATCGTCACCTTTTAAAATAAGTTTATGTAACCGGCAGCAAAATAACACTGAAGCAGAGCCCAGTGTTATTTTTTATAACCATCTTCTAAATTATTGATATATATATCAATGATTTCCTGCTTGGACAGCCTGCCGCCTTCATGATACCACTGATAAATCCCATTGATCATGCTGATGATGCCCATAACGGTTACATAGCCATCCTGATCTTTGAAAATGCCCTTTTCCTTACCTTCATTATAAACGTCTACAAACATTTTCGTATAGGTATTCATTCTTTCATTTAAAATCTTGCTGTCCTCACCATTCAATTCTTTTTGTTCATGATAAAATATGACGTTCAAAGATTTGTTGTTCATGACGGCGCTGGCATGGCTTTTCACAAGCATTCTCAACTTCTCTTCCGGAGTTTCAAATTTCTTGATTGCTTCCTCTGCGGATTCGATATAATGATCCATTATCTCATCAAAAATCATCCACAGAATTTGGTATTTATTTTTGACATAATAATACAGGGCAGGCTTGGAAACTCCGAGTTGGGAAGCGACATCGTTCAGCGTGGATTTCCGGTAGCCTTTTTCCGCAAAAACCTTTGCAGCTGTATCTACGATAGATGTTAAACTTACACCATTACTCATTAATTTCTCCTTTCGTCCTTATTAAAAAGTAATCCCTGTTCTCTTATCAGAATCAGGGATCACTCGCTCGTGGGGGTCAATTTTCCTAATCAATGTTAGCATTTACTTACTAGAAAGTAAAGAAGCTCGAATGATGCACATATTGCAGCCGTCGCCAATCATATTAAAACTAATGGGGGTCGTGGTCGAACCTCTTGTAGTATTTTTGAGTTATGGGTTGAGTGAGCAACCAAGTTTATGGAGTGGATACTTCTCTTGATTATACTAAAACATGATATTAGAAAATTAGTACTTTGTATTGAATATGTGGTTTTGTTATGATACTAAGCAAACTAAGATAATTTTCTTATCACTCGGCGTTATTAAACATTACATGTTTGATTTGAGTATATTCTTCTAAAGAATGTATTGATTGTTCATTACCATGTCCTGATAACTTGGCTCCTCCATGAGGCATTTCACTAGTGATTACCATATGGGTATTAACCCATACAGTACCAGCTTGTATTTTTTTAGTAGCAGTCAGCGCTCTCGAAAGGTTAGTGGTCCATACTGAACTTGAGAGTGCATACTTACTGTCATTAGCAAGCGCATAAGCTTCTTCTTCCGAAGAAAAAGGTATAACAGTAACTACTGGACCAAACACCTCCTCTTGAACAATCTCATCGTCTTGTTTTACTCCTGTTATTACAGTCGGTTGGTAGTAATAGCCGCTTCCTACTAATATATCTCCTCCAATCAAGATGTCAGCATGAGGACTCGACTTAACCCTGTTTACAAAACTTGCTACTCTGTCAAGCTGTTGACGTGATACAAGAGGGCCTACTTCCGTCTCTTTTTCAAGCGGATTCCCTACTTTGATTTTCGATATCTCATTAACTAGATTTTTTAAAAACTCATCATAAATTTCTCCTGAAACATAAATACGGGTTGCAGCTGTACAATCTTGTCCAGAATTACAGAAAGCAGCTACTCGAATACTTTTTACAGCTTCAATTATATTAGCATCTTCAAAGATTACTACAGGCGCGTTTCCTCCTAACTCCAAATGTGTTTTTTTCATCGTTTCAATCGATTGTTCAGCGACAGACTGGCCAGCTTTCACACTTCCAGTTAATGATATCATTTTTACTTTTTCATTATTAGTTAGTAATTTCCCTACATTATCTCCAGCACCTGTAACAATGTTAATTACCCCTGGGGGTATTATCTCCTTAGTAAGTTCAGCTAACAACAATGTTGTTAAGGGGGTATATTCTGAGGGCTTCAATACAACCGTATTCCCGGTAATCAATGCTGGCCCTATTTTCCACCCTGCCATCATTAACGGGGCGTTCCATGGAGTTATTGCGCTTATTACTCCGAGTGGCTCCCGACGAGTAAAGCTAGTGTGATCTTTAACATATTCCCCGGCCCCCAACCCTGACAGGCTTCTCCCTGCACCTGCGAAAAAACGCATATTATCAATGAAAACCTCTACGTCTTCTTTCGCATATTCCAGGGGCTTTCCTACATTCTGGGATTCCAGCAAAGAAAATTCTTCTTTATTATTTTCTACTATTTCTGCGACCTTCAACAAAATTAAACTTCTTTCAGAGACAGGTTTAGCGCTCCAGTTTTCAAAAGCTGTTTCTGCAGAATCAATGGCAGCTAAAACGTCTTCTTCTGTACAAATCGGTATTTGCGCCATAATTTCTTCTGTAGCTGGATTTATAACTTTGAAAAATTCACTACTGGAGCTTTTTTTAAATTCTCCGTCTATAAAAAAACAGTTTTTCAACTTTTCATAATCCATGATTAACCTCCTGTTTAAAATCTATCAATTATTGTGACACCCACATTTTTATTGGCATTCATTTCTTCTATTATCGATCCAGCATCCTCGATGGAGATTGTTTGAGTAATCATTTTTCCAGGATTCAAAATCTCCTTTTGAATCATTTGAATAATAGAGGGATATTTAAATGATTGGATACCTACAGATCCAACTATAGTTATCTCTTTCATTATAATTTCGTCTATCGGCACAGCTACATAGCCTTGCTCTTCATTGGTAGTCATACCGATTTGTAAATGTCGTCCTCTATTCCTTAAGCTTTTAAAAGAATTTTGGACAGTCACTTTAGACCCTAAAGCATCAATTGATACGTGAGCTCCCCCTTTAGTTAATTCGACTATTTCAGAAGGGGCATCTTTGCTGCGGCCATTTATAGTGATTGAAGCTCCCATTTCTCTAGCTAATTTTAAAGACTCTTCATTTATATCTACAGCAATTACGACTGCCCCGATAGCTGAAGCTGTGTTAATTGCAGATAAACCGATGCCACCACAACCATAGACAACCACCCACTCACCGGGCTGTACTTTTGCACGGTCTACCACACCGTGATAAGCAGTAGGGAACCGGCATCCTAACGATGCTGCTTCCACAAAGTTTATTTCTTCTGGTAAAGGTGCTAAACTCGTATCCGCGTTAGGTACATGTGCATATTCTCCAAATCCACCCCAGCTGGTGATCCCTATTTCAATATGGTCAGAACAGACATTAGGGTGGCCTTCATTACAATCTTCACATGCACCACACCCATGGATAAAAGGTACAACCACCCTGTCACCTTTCTTAAACTGTGCGACATTTTTTCCAACTTCTTCTATTACACCAGAAAATTCGTGACCTAACACATGGGGTAATTCCATTTCCATTCCTACCCATTTGAGTCCGCCCTCCCAAAGGTGTAAATCACTTCTGCATACACCGCTTGCTTCCACTTTCACTATAACACCATCAGGTGTTAATTCAGGATCAGGCATATTTTTTATTTCTAAAGGTTTATTGAATTCTGTAAGTACCGCTGCTTTCATAGTTAATCTCTCCTTTTCAATTTAAAGTTTTTTAGTCTGTAGCGCCATGCTGTCGGGACTTTTAACTTTTGAACCTCTTAATAAAAACATGTTCAAAATACTAAATATCAATAAGTATCCCGCTATAATCAAAAATCCCACTGTATACTCACCTGTAACGTCTTTGACACTACCTACAAGATACGGAACAAGTAAGCCTCCGACGATCATTCCTCCCCCGATTACAAAGCCATTCGCCAGACCTGCTTTATCGTGCCCGACATCTCTTCCAACCAGTGAGTAAACAACTGCTGCACCCCCGTAGATAAAAAATCCTGCCAAGGCCAGAAGTAACGCAATTATTAAGTAATGACCATTCAAATAACCTATTGCTATTCCAATAAATATTGCTGAACTGAGGCCGCTTGATAAAACTATAAAAGGTGTGTGTTTATTTTTATTATCGGATAAGCGGCCAAACAAAAATGCACCTAAAATCCCTGCCAAGGGAGCAAATGAAGCCGTGAATCCAGATATTTCGTCTGACCATCCACTTTCTTCTATTAAAATTGTAGGAATCCAATAAGCAGCTAGATTAAATACGCTAAATAAACCTATTACGTATATAAACCCTGCTATAACAGTCCGGTATTTCAGCACCTTTAGAAATTCTCTGATGTTGAAAGAGTCTCTAGATTTTTCTACCACATTAAAATCTGGAGGATCTTTCAAAAATTTTAATGCAACCAATATAATCATCAGTAATAACAAACAACTTAAGAGCGAACCGATTCTCCAGTCAAAAGTTAAAAGAATCATCGAGAATAGATAAGTGGCAACTAAAGTCCCTATACCATCAGTCCCCAACATTATCCCTACACTCATGCCGGTAGTCTTTGTTTTTTCAAACCATACTATCGCCATAGTATAAGGAGCAATTATTAAAATCCCAACCCCGGCGCCTATCAACATCCTTGAAAACAACATAATATAGTAGTTTGGCGATACAGCGAATATCATTTGACCAATGACCAGAATGATTAATCCATAAATTATGACTCTCTTAGGCCCGTATTTATCCACATAATGACCTGCAAAAGGTAACACGAGTCCCCCCACTAAAGCTGTTACTGCAGCAAGCAAACTTACTTCACTATATCCTATGGACATCGCTTCCATTATATCCAAGGTTTTAATCGTATAACCTATATACGGTATGAACATAACTACCATCACTAAAAAGCTGAGCCACAATGCAAACCAATTTTGGTTACTTTTGACCATGATATTTCCTCCCTTGTCAGCATACGCTTTCTATTCTAAGGCTTTCAATTTGCCCGGTTTTCATTCCTCGTAACTATTTGATTTTTTAGAAAATACCATTCTTATCTTTAATCACGATGAGTAAACTTAAAAATTCGAGGGAATGGTGAGAGCATTTTCAAAAAATGTTCATTGCCACCCAACCATTCCGACTTTATCCCCTTGTTTCAGTGAGTCTCTGTCCAATTTCAATTCATCCAGAGGCAGGCTCGTTTCCTCGCCATTCACCATTTCAGAAATCAATTTGCCGGTTATCGGTCCGGCAACGTTGCCGTAAACGTGACCACATGCGACATACATGCCTTCATATTCCTTCACCTTATCGACGATCGGCAGCATATCAGCAGTATACGGCAGAAGGCCTGCCCATACATCGTCTATCTCCAGGTTTTTATACTCCGGCCACTGTTCCAAAAATGCGTTCATCGCCATATTAATCCCGCCGATGGAAGGTTTCATTGTATATGAATCTGGATAATCCATCGGGCAGCCTAATAAGAGTGAATTGTCCTGCAATTGTGCCATCAGCTCGAGACTTGTCACACCTGATGCCACATCTTCATGAGGTCCCGTGAAATAGTCGATTTTATATGACGGCAGATTGCAGAAGTCCACATAAGTCTTCGTCGCAAGAGGCCCGTAGATGACTTTGTCCAGAACCCTTTCCTTCAAGGGCATCGTTTTGATGACGCCCAGTCTTTCAGGTTCGACAGGGATGTCCACCCCGACAGTTTCACCCAGCAGTTTCGTCCAGGCTCCGGAGGCGAGCACCACCGAGCCAGCATCGATGTTGCCCTTGGTTGTCAACACCCCTTTGGTCTGACCATCTTCCACCTTGACTTTCATCACTGCAGTCTCTTCATATATTCTGACACCCATGTTCTTGCATGCTTCCCCCAGAGCTTTCACCAGCTTCGGTGTTCTCATCTGTCCGTCTTCGGGACTGTATGTCGCTCCGAGAACATTGTCCGGCAGGATGGGTGCGTACTCTTTGGCAGTCTTCGCATCCAGCAGTTCCATTTTAACACCGTCTTTATTCCTCGCCTCTACGAATTCTTCAAAGACTTTTTTCTGCTCTTCAGTATAAAAATAGATCATGCCGCCGTTCCGGCGGTATTCGAAGCTGTTGCCAAGATCCGGGATGAACACGTCCTCATAAATTTTCATTCCGGCCCTCGCCAAATCCAGCGCAATGCCTTTGTTCCTATTGTGCAGCCACAAATAACCTGGGTTCCTGCCGGAAGCACCGTGTGCCAATTCATGCCGTTCGACCAGGACAACATCAAATCCTTTTTTCTTAAGGAAGTATGCTGACGATACTCCTACAATTCCTCCACCTACTACAACCACTTCTGCAGAATCCAAACTCATGTAATATCCCCCTTAATGATATAAAAATCTATTCTGTCCAAACGTATTTTAATAAAAATTGATTCCACTATGAATATTGATTCAGTACTTTTTCAAACTCATCTTTCTCTTGAGTACGTGACTTGGCATAGTAACCCGATCTTGAGATGTTGTATCGTTTCATCTTATGAAGATCCCCTTCTTGACATCGGTGGGCGGAATCATTGCCGGTATGCTTTGATCAAGGTTCCCGCCGGACACCCGGATTGAAACGATGCCCATATCCTGAAGCCACTGCGATACTTGTACGGCTTCATCAAAAGTGATGCCGTCTTCCACAAATTCACCGAAATTCAACCGTACGATTACAGGAAAGTCTTCACCCGCCTCCTCCTGGATTGCCTGGACTGTCTCCTTTAAAAATCTGAAGCGGTTTTCAAGAGAACCACCGTATTCATCATTACGGATGTTGGAACCCGGTGAGAGGAACTGGGAAAAAAGATAACCGTGTCCCCCGTGTATTTCCACCGCATCCATATCCGCTTCGCGGGCGCGGCGGGCAGCCTGGCCGAAAGATAACGCCAAATCTTTGATTTCATCTTTAGTCAGCTCCCGGGGCACTTCCCCGGTGACCTTCGTCGGTACAGCAGAGGCACCTACAGTTTCCCCGACACTGACTGCATATGTCCGCCAGCTTTTTCCAGGATTCTATACTGTCATCTGAAGCGAGGGAAGGTGTGCGGACGTTGTATCTGAAATGATCGACCACACCGGTGGACTCCAGAATCAACATTGCAACCCCCCCTTCTGCCCGACGTTCCAGATAACGGATGAAACGTTCATTGGGTTCTCCGGATAACTCCGGCATTCCCGTCGCCATGGCAGACATGACGAATCTATTCTTCAATTTTAAAGAACCCAGATTGATGGGTGTGCTCATTATGGAATCCAATGTTTGTCCCTCCAAAACGTTACGATTAATTCTTTTTTCCGATTATCAAAATAACTCCGTAATAGATTACTTAACAGTAAGTAAATAAAGTATGATACTTCATCTGAACTGATTGACTGAGGTTATTTCTCGCTGGCCGTTAAAGTTTCAAGAAAATTCTTTATGTCATATGGAATAGGAAACGACTGGTTTTCTTTTATATTTACATACAGAATTTCAATGGTGCAAAGATGCTCATCTGCCGACATATCGTATTTCAGTTTAAAGCTTGATTTTCCCACATGGAGGACAGACGCATCGACTGTGACAAGATTATCCAACCCAGCCGGCGATTCATAAGTGATTTCAACTTTTTTCAAAACAAAGTCAAAACCCATTTCTTTCAAAGTTATTGGTGACCACCCCTCCAACCTGAAAAACTCATAGGCTGCATGGTCACACCAGGTCAAATAATGTGAATTAAAAACGATTCCCTGTTCATCGACTTCGTTATATCTCACCCTGTGTTGAAGGACTTCCATCAGCTTCTCTTCACCAGCTTCTTTGCGATACTTGTTTTCAGTGCGTCATTAGCGCCTTCTCCGACGAGATACATCATCGAATCCCTGATATACCTTTCTGTAGGATAGTCCTTCAGGTAACCATAACCTCCGAGGACCCTCAACGAAGTGACAGTTACATCCACAACCACTTCACTCGCAAAATATTTTGCTGCACTGGTTATTATATCGGAGTTTCCTTCCTGTTCAGCTGCCTGTTTCGTCAAGGCACGTGCCGCCTGGATGTTCGTATACATATCCGCTAAATGCAGCTGTACGGTCTGCATCTCACTGATGGGCCGGCCGTATGCTTCTCTTTCCTTTGCGTATTCGAGTGCATCATCATAGGCCGCCTGGGCCAGCCCCACTGAGGTCGCAGCCAAGGATAGACGCCCAAATTCAAGCGACCTCAGAAAATTTTGTATCCCCCGGCCTGCTTCTCCTAAAATGTCGTCCTCACTGATCGGGACGCCGTCAAAACTTACTTCTACAGTTTCAATACCTCTGATTCCCATCTTCCCCATATTTGGGCCGGGAGTGATTCCTTCCCTGTCTGTCGGGACGAGATAAATGGAAATTCCATGCTTGTCTTTTGCCAATACAGCATAGTGGGTTGCCGTGCGGCCATTTGTGATCATTGTTTTTTCACCTGAGAGAGTCGACTCCCCCTCTTTCACTATGGTCTGCACATTGCTTAAATCCGTCCCTGCCTGAGGTTCGGTCAACAGTATGGCACCCCTGTATTCTCCTTTGGACATTTTATGCAGAATGTCTTTTTGTTGTTCAGTTCCGTATATTTCTATCAGTTTAGCAACAATCAGGTGGGAATTTATAAATGCCGGCACGCTGCCCCAGCCGTAGGCCAATTCTTCGATCACCTTGATATATGTCATTTTAGAAATTTCCATACCACCGTATTTTTTGGGTATTGTTAAGCCGAAAAGACCAATCTCCTTCATCTCGTCCACTATTTCCTGAGGATATGTATCCTCCAGGTCATGAGCGGCAGCCTGTTTCTTCACGCTGTTTCTTACAAAATCTCTGATGATCAAAGGCAGTTCTTTCATTTTATTCCCTCACTTTCATTTCCCTTTTGGCTTCACCGACATATTCCATATCATGGATCTGCCGGATTGGAACACCGTTCTCCAACTCATATACGGTGTTTGCGATGATACCCGGCAGCATTGACATTGCCGCAACCCCGCCCATTTCCACAGGTTTCAGTCCTATTTCATAAAGTGCCACCGCCAGCATTCCATCCACGTTCATGACAAGATTTTTACCCGTCACTTCGTTCCAGTGATTTTGGATCGTTTTAAAAAGCTGATATGCATCATTGTTCAAATTGTTCTCTTCAAGCACCTTCTCCAAAGCCGCTGCGCGTGGGTCCATCCCCAATCCGCTCGGATGCCCGAGCCCCGGAACCCTTTTCTTCTGCACACGCAGAGTTCCCACAATATTTTCAGCGGTGGCGATGAAATCACCGTCATTGCTTTTGAGCTCTGTCAGAGCCTCCTGGATGAATTCTCCTGCATCCTGCGGGGAGACTGCGTATTTCCCCTGCGCCAAAATTCCGGCAGCCATCGCTGGTCCCAGCTGCGGATTTGCAGAAGCGACTACCCTGCCGGCAAACGGGGCAGGACCCATGGAATAATCCAGTATTGAATTCAAACATGCGGCAAACACCTTGGACTTTTGTTCAGTAGGGATTTCCCCCTTCAAAGTTAAATAAATTGCATCACTGAATCCCAGACGTTCTATAATTTCATCAATTGCGTAACCCCTGACTAAAATTTCTCCGTCCTGTACGGTACTGACCGGTGTTTTCCATTTATATCTATCCATTTAATTCTCAATCCTCTCTAATAATGATCTTAAAGGTGCCTCCGATTCGTATCTCGAGCCATCAAGTATCGATAAGTCGAGATCTGCAACAATGACATCATCACCCTCTTTTACGGACTTCGCCACTACGCCGTCTTCCAGCCTGGTCTTGTTGTCGACGGGGCCAAATATTCCTGAATGCCCCACAGGCCTTAAAGGTTTCTCTTCCGGGATGTCCAGAATGGTCTGGTTTGTGCTTGCGACCACATACATCTGATTTTCCACTGCTCTGGACCTTGCACAGATTTCCACCCTTGAAGCCCCCCTTTGGTTCACCGTCAGTGAAGGGACGAGGAGTATATCAGCACCGAGCCTGGCAGCTTCTCTCGCATTTTCCGGGAATTCAACATCCAGACAAATGTTGATGCCTGCTTTGACCCCTCCCGGCAGCTCCACGATTCCGGGTTCAGTCCCGCCTTCCATCGCCATCGCCCTCTCCGGCGGAGTGGGATTGAATTTGGGGAACCTTTTGAAACCGCCTTCATAATCGAAGAAAAAAGCGCCGTTATATGATTTCCCGTCTTCCTGGTACCAATGACTCCCGACAAGGATGTGTGTGGCATGTTTAAGGCAGAGGCCGGTCATCATTTGAATCATCGGTTCCGTCAAGTCAGTGAAGTAACTGTCATACAGTTCTTTCATTTGCGGTCTTCTGAAACCTTTTAAATTTTGAAGAAGCGGAAGCATTGCGTATTCAGGGAGGACGATCAATTCCGGCTGGCCGGCAGCCTTGATGACGTCTTCCAGATACTCTTCATATTTCTTCATGGTCGTTATATGACTGCCTCTTAATTGTATTGTCGCAACTCTGATTTTTTCCAATTCTTTTCAATCTCCTTTTTGGAAACCTTACCATTTTTTCCGCGGGGCAATTCTTCTAAAAGCTGTATGTGTTTTGGTACCTTATATTTCGCTATGAGCTGCAGTAAATCCTCTTTCAGCTTTTCAATTGAAATATTACTGCCTTTATTCAACACCACCGCCGCAAAGAGTTCTTCTCCCAAAGTTTCATGAGGGACGCCGATGACTGCAGACTCTTGAATGGCGGGGTGTCTGGCCAACCCTTTTTCGACATCCGCAGGGAATATATTGATGCCCCCGCTGATGATCATATCTTTTTTCCTGCCTACGATATAAAAATATCCTTCCTCATCGAAAACAGCTAAATCACCGGTGTAGAACCACCCATCTTTAAACACTTCCCTGGTCATCGTCTCCAGCCCTAAATACTCCTTGAACATAGCCCCGCTTTTTACTATCACTTCCCCGACTTCTTCAGGCTTTGTCACCGTTTCACCATTTTCATCGAGGATCTGCACCTCCACACTTGGAACTTTTCTCCCGCATGAGTTGATTTTATATTCCTGATCGTCATTAAAATTATATGAAAAAATCAACCGGGTTTCAGACAGCGCATAAAATTCATGTAATGTTTTACCGAAGTGTTCTTGAAAATCTCTTTTCATCTTGTCTGTTGAAGGCGCCCCCGCTGTCAGAAGGATTCTGATGGAAGAAAGATCATAATCTTTACCCTGCTCCCGTTTGACATTCAGCAGCATATTGAACATTGCCGGGACCCCCATAAAAATTGTTATCCTTTGATTCTGGATGATTTCGAGCACCCGCACCGGATGGAATCTCTCCTCGAGCACAATCTCTGCACCGCTGAATAATGAAACACCGCATCCGGCGGCCAGTGAAAACACGAATGACATCGGTAAGGTGATGAGGACACGGTCCCCTTTTTTTACGTGCCATGCAGTATTATAGACGCCGACGGAAGCAATCTCCGCTTCATGTGTCGACACCACGCCTTTGGGTTCACCCGTGCTTCCCGAAGTGAATGAGACCAGAACAGGGGCGTCCTTATCAATATCTTCCCTGATGAAGTCCCTGTCAGGATTCGACTGTAAAGGGGTTTTTATATCCATCAGCTCAATGCCGCCATCCACATTTATCTTTTCTTTTTGATCCGATGAATAAATGACCAGAGCAGGCTTGCATTTCTCAATCATAATACTGATTTCTTCCCTGGAGCTGTCGGGATGGAGCGGAACGAAGACTCCGCCCAGTCCCGCTGCAGCTATATATACGGCAAAAAGGGCGGGATTGTTCCTGCTGATGCAGACCAGCCGATCGCCCGGGTTTATAAATCCTTTCAAATGATTGCCCCAAAAGCATATCCTGTCTGTCAGGTCATTATAGGACAGCCTTTGGTCATTGAAAGTGATGGCTGGAGACCCCGGATGATGAGCGGCCCGGTCGATGAAATATCGGGCCAGGTTCATTCTTCTTCTCTCCTCATCATCATTACTTTCCATTCACCTTCCTGACAGACCACATCATCCTGATTGACGATTTTTACGTCGAAGAATACGATTCCTCTGTCTTTCTTTGACGTCTCGCGCTTTGAATTGATTGTCTCCACAATATGGATCGTATCTCCGATTTTAATCGGAGCCTTCAGATCCCATGTCATCCCTAAAAATGCTATCGCAGTACCGTCTTTGATGCCCAGCCTGCTTTCCAGACCTGTTGCAATCGCAAATCCGGCCGGCCCGTGAAGTATCCTTGTACCGAACGGTGTAGTTTTAGCAAATTCTTCGTCCGTATGGATTGGGTTGTAGTCCCCTGAAAAACCTGCAAAAATCACTACATCCGCTTCTGTAATTGTTCTTCTCGGCGTTACAAACTCCTGTCCAATTTCCAAATCTTCGTAATAATAACCCATGTCCATCCCCCTAAATTATTTATGTGGCAGTCCATCCGCCATCTACTGCAATCGATTGGCCTGTAATATATGATGATTCATCACTTGCAAGAAAAGCGACTAAGCTCGCAACTTCTTTAGGTTCTCCCGCCCGCTTCATAGGCAGGTTATTATCAAGGAACTCCTGTGACAAGCCTCTTCCGGTATTCATGTCCGGAGAGTTCTCACCGAGAATCTCCGAGGAGGTTTCACGTATTGAAGTTTTTATAACTCCCGGGCAGACTGCGTTCACCGTTATATTTTCTTTGCCTAATTCTACCGCCATCCTCTTAGTCAGCCCGATTACACCGAACTTTGCTGCTGTATATGATATACCGTCCGCTGATCCCCTCAATCCACCTACGGAAGATATATTGATGACCCTCCCGTTTTGGTTGGTGACCAGGTGATCAGTAAATATCTTGCTTACATTGAAAGTCCCTTTTAGATTTATGTCCAGGATTTTATCCCACAACCCGTCGGATGTATCTCTTATATCTGCATCCCCATCATAAATGCCGGCGCAGTTGACGATGATATCCACAGTCTCCACTTCATCCAAAACTTTCTCATGAAGCTGCTGCACTGCATCGATATTTGAAACATCCGCAGCGACTGCCATGCCCCCGCTGTTGCCCTGAACCATTTCCAGGGTCTCATTCATCCTGTTTTCGGATATATCCGAAACCACCACGTAGCATCCTTTTTGGGATAAAGTATTTGCAATTTCTTTTCCGATACCTGAACCGGCGCCTGTCACCAGCGCCACTTTATTCTCAAGCATTTCCCCACTCCTTTGTTTTTTCTACTTACCGGTAAGTAGAATATAGCATATAAATCTGAATTTTAAAATAAAAAAACATCATCCTTTATAGAATTCATATGCGTCCTTCATTGTGCAGAATTTCACCTGATCTCTGTAAGTTCTGATGAAGTCCCTCACCATTTCAATCCTCGGTCCTCTTCCGATGACTTGGGGATGCATCGTATAAGTGACGATGCTGTCCGGTATATTCTTTGCATAGTCCAGTTCTTCAGACCAACGGGCCTTCACTTCTGAAGGTGCAGCCAAACCGGTGTGCCTGCCGTGAGAAAAGTACGGAAAGTCATCCAGTTCCCAAGGCATCGGGAACTCCATCAATGCACTCTCTTCCCCAAATCGGATATTGCCCTCCAAATCTACTTCGTCCCCTGTCCTGAGGTAGTAGGGTTCATAATCCTGTGCAGACAGGCTAGAGTCGTATTTGATGCCAGCATCCAGCAGTAATTCCGGTGAATGTAAATTTAAATCGAGTGCAGGAGAGCGGAATCCCGTGATATCGCTTTCAATTAATGATTCAAGAGTATTTTTCCCCTTCTCAATCACCTGCTTCTCTTCGTTGAAATCCAGGTCGGTCCATCTTTCATGTATATATCCATGAAGCCCGATCTCGTGGCCGCCGTCTTTGATTTTCAGTACCAGTTCAGGATAGACTTCCGCGACTTTGCCCGGTATGAAAAATGTGGCTTTGACATTCTCCTCTTCAAGCATTTCAAGTATTCTATGGATGCCTACCCTCGCCCCGAATTCCCCTCTGGACAATTCCCTCAAGGTGGTTTTACGGAAAGTGCCGATCCACAAAAATTGAAAATCCACATCAAATGTTAACATTACTCTAGTGCTCATGTTGACCCCCTCTGTTAGATTGATTAAATATATTATATCATTTACTTACCGTTAAGTAAATAAGAATTTAGAATATTTTTTTAAGTCAGATAACCAGCCTGCTGATGGATTGAAAAAGACACCCCTAAGTCGGCAGCCAATGCTTACCACTCCGGGGGTCTTTTAATCTCTATTTCCTAAGCCGGTCGCTCGGCAGAAGTGTCAATATAAAGCCGACTGTATTGAACAGTGCGATGATGGTGATGATGACGGCTTTCATCCATTTTGCCACAAAATTCATGAACACGAGCGGGAGCAGCAGGAACGACAGCAGCTGCGGAAGCTGGAACCAGCCTGAGACCCCTGCATCCTGGTAACGCCTCGACGTCAGGCTGATCGACGGCAGGACGGAAACGATGCCGATGACATCCTCCAGTCTGCGCGGCAGTTTCAATGAGCGTATCAATACGCTTGCCACCACCAGAGCGAATGTCGGCAGCCAGTAATCCTTCCTTGTCGCCCTTCCTCTGAAATGGAATGTTTTCATAAAAAAATCGTTTAAAGCTTGAATCATATTATCTTCCTCCCCTTTGAAGACTCTTTCACCTTCAATTATACAGAAAAAGCTCTTGTTTTCTCATCTGGATCTTTATTTTATAATATTTCTCCTGAAAACACGAAAGTTATATTATCTTTTTTCATTGAAAACGTTATTTTAATGTACGTTATCACATAATCATCTTGATAAGTTCGTGTTTTATGTTAATATAAGTATCAATAAAATAAAATCACACTCATATAATCGCAGTGATATGGTCTGCAAGTTTCTACCGGGAAGCCTTAAAGTTCCCGACTATGGGTGGGTAACTGCCGTGGTCTGTCTGCACCCGGAGTGTACTCATCTCATGATGAAGCGCTCCGGGTGTTTTTAAATACATAGAAGAGGTGTCTTTGTGGACTTGTTGAAAGAAAGAATCATGAAAGATGGTACGGCTTTATCGGATACGGTTTTAAAGGTGGACGAGTTTTTGAATCATCAGATCGATCCGGAACTGATGGTCGAAATCGGCAGAGAGTTCAAAAGACGTTTCAATAATAAAAAAATCGATAAGATTTTGACTTTGGAGTCATCAGGCATTGCACCGAGCGTGATGGCTGGTCTTGAGCTCGGTATCCCTGTCGTCTTTGCAAGAAAGAGAAAATCACTGACGTTGGACGCCGGGTTGTTGACGGCGGACGTTTACTCCTATACCAAGCAGGAGACGAACAACATTGCGGTCGCAGAAAAATTCATCCAGCCGGATGACAATATTTTAATCATCGATGACTTTTTGGCAAACGGTGAAGCTGCGAATGCCCTGATACATATTGTAAAAAAAGCACAGGCCAATGTGTCAGGAATCGGCATCGTCATTGAAAAATCATTCCAGAAAGGCTCAAAGGAACTCCGTGACAATGGGTACCAGGTGGAATCACTTGCACGGATCGAATCTCTGGGTGAAGGCAGTATACAGTTTTTGGATGAGGTCAAAAATTAATGCAATTATCCAAAGTAAAACAACTTTCACTCGGGTTTCAGCATGTGTTGGCGATGTATGCAGGCGCTGTGGTGGTCCCGCTCATCGTCGGCAATGCACTCGGCCTGACTGCTGCACAGCTTACATATTTGATTGCCATCGACATCATGATGTGCGGCGTCGCTACAATTCTGCAAGTATGGAAAAAGAAGTTTTCAGGCATCGGTTTGCCGGTAGTACTCGGCTGTACGTTTACAGCCGTCGGTCCGATGATTGCGATCGGCAATACATACGGCATACCGGCAATTTACGGCGCGATACTAGTTTCAGGACTTTTTGTACTGTTGATTGCCACATTTTTCAGTAAGATCGTCAAACTGTTCCCGCCGGTCGTCACCGGTACCGTGATTACAATCATCGGCATCACTCTGGTGCCTGTCGCGATGAATGATATTGCCGGCGGTCAGGGCAGTGCGGATTTCGGTTCGATGACGAACCTCGCACTCGGCTTCGGCACCCTTGCTGTCATCCTGGTTTTATTCAGATTTGGCAAAGGATTCATGAAATCGATTGCGATATTAACCGGCATTGTCATCGGAACGGTCGGTGCATCGTTTATGGGTCTTGTAGACTTCAGTGCCGTCGGGGACGCTTCATGGCTCCATCTGCCGCAGCTATTCTACTTCGGTACACCTGAGTTTCATCTTGTACCGATTCTGACGATGATGCTTGTAGTGACCGTCGGACTGATAGAAGCGACCGGCGTATACTTCGCACTCGGAGATATTACTGAACGTGATGTGAACAGCAGCGACTTGAAGAGAGGCTACCGTGCAGAAGGCATTGCCATCATTTTTGGCGGGCTGTTCAACGCCTTTCCCTACACGACCTATTCACAGAATGTCGGTCTGATCCAGCTGTCCGGCGTAAAGAGCAACCAGATCATCTATATCGCAGGCGGCATGCTGATACTGCTCGGACTCGTTCCCAAAATCGGGGCCATCACCATTGCCATCCCCACTTCGGTACTCGGCGGTGCGATGCTTGCGATGTTCGGCATGGTCATCGCCTACGGCATTAAAATGCTCAGCCGTGTCGATTTCTCAGACCAGAGAAATTTGATGATCATGGCAGTCTCGATAGGCATGGGGCTGGGCGTGACAGTCGTCCCTGAAATGTTTGCGATTGTACCGGAAAGCATCCAGGTCGTGACAGAAAGCGGCATCGTCATGGGCAGTCTGACTGCAATCATATTGAACTTTATTTACCATATCGGTGATATGGGCTATATAAAATCGAAAAATAATGACGAAGCGTCACTCACGAAAGAACATGTGACGGAATAGCCAAAAGACATGTACTGTAAGTTACAGCACATGTCTTTTTATGTTCAAATATACTACTCGCCTTTCAAGTCAGCCAGTTCTTTTTTCAGCTTTGTAATTTCTTCTTTCATCGCCATGCTTTCTTTCCTCAGGCGATTGACACCGCCCATGCCTGTACTTTCGGGTGCTTCAAACTTATACATCAATAATGAATTCCACTCATTTTGGGCTTCGACTTTAATATCCAGTTTCGGGGCTATTTCCAATAAGTTTTCCAGAAATTCTGTAAGGTGCTTCGTCGTCCCTGAAACCACCAGCTTTGCTTTGCCATTTTTCAGCATTTTGATATGTCCGCCCAGTCTGTGCCCGGTGGCTGAATTGGATATGATATTTTTATAGTAATTGACATTGCCTGAAAGCACCAGATGGACATTTTCAATATTCCCCTTCGGTAAAGGCGGCAAAATGACTTCTTTTACTATGCCCTTTTTAAGAAAACGGAAAATCTTATCAAAATCGAAAGTGAAATAGTCATTCACCCCTTTGTCGATAGCAGCCGTTTCAGGAAAATAGTAATCGAGTATTTTTTTTGAAACATCCCTTGATTTACCGTAAATCGGAAACATATGGCCGCCGAGGTCCGGCCTGCAGTTGATTTCAAGCACTTTATTCGTGTCTTTTTCCTCATCCCTGATAATATCCACACCGCCCATGTTCATGCCGGGAATGCTCTTTACTGCATTGACTGCCGTCTGAATATAATCTTCTGAAACATCTTCAGTGATATCCACCGTATCCGATGCATCTTTTGCGAATGTACTGTCAGTCAGATTGATTTGCGTCCCTTTTTCAAGGACGGAATCCAAACTGTATCCCTGACTGCCGATAAAATCATTCAACTTTCCGTCAATTTTAATCTGGCTCGCGCTTAAATGCGGATTCAATCTCCGCTTCTGATTTTTCAAATCAATCAGCTGCCCGATAGTGTGTTCGCCCTCCCCCTCTATGTGGGCTGCCACTCTCTTGAATGCAGCAATCAGCCGGTCTTCGATGACGTAGGCCCTTGTGTCAAAACCCGTCGCGTGACGTTCAACGATGATATCTGTATAACCCAATTCCCCGTGGACATATTCCAGTCCCCCGGCGAGGGCAGCCCGGTCATTAAGATTCGTCCGGACGCCTATCGCCAGACTCGCATGGGCAGGTTTTACGATTACAGGGTATCCGATTGAATCAGCGTAGTCCAATGCCTCTGTAAAGTCATTCTTTTGAACAGATATCACTTTGCCTTCAGGTACAGATACACCCGCTGCACTTAAGTGCGCCTTCGTCAGCTCTTTACTCTTGCCGATCTGTCTCGCTTCTTTTGCGACTTTATCACCCAAAGATAGTTGGAATCTGTATGTCTTGTCGCCATAGGACAACTTATGACGGATTTTGATATGATTTTTAACGTATACCGTCATAAATCTGACTTCAATACCCCGGCGCCATGCCTCAAGCGCCATCCTATACATGCTTATGCTCGGGCCCTGGGCTTCTGCAGGATGGTTCAGCATAATATCTTTTGTAAAATCAAGTTCTTTTAACGTCATGACAAGTCTCCTCTTTCTACACTGCTGAATTTTAATAAAAACCGCTTATTAATATCAATTGTACCTTTATAACTACCCTCTTATTCCATGAGGTAATTGAATCTCATAATATAATTGGAACGCATTTACTTTTTAACGGCAAAATCCCTGTAACCATACTCCACAGGGACTACAAGGATTGCCTTCAAATAAAAATTCAAGTTAGAGATATAATTTCTCTGACCACTGATATTTCCAAGCTTCGAGGTTCTTCAATATGTACATATCCAAATTTTTCAGCTGTCGAACCTATTCTTTCACCTCTGACAGATTTAAAGATTGCTGCCCTGATTTCTTTTCTTTCCCCTGCCTCAGCAGACGCAGACCATTCAATATGACCAGAATGGTCGAACCTTCATGGAAAAGTACCGCCATCGGCAAATTCAGCAGACCGAAAATATTCAATATGACCAGGGTGATGATGACTCCAACCGAGAAGATGACATTGCCGACAATGATACGATTCAGTTTATGGCTCAACTTGAAACTATAGAAAAGTTTATGCAGATTATTTTTTACAATTACAACATCGGAAGATTCCATTGCAACCGAAGAACCGCTGCCCATCGCAATGCCTATATCAGCATTTGCCAGTGCCGGGGCATCGTTGATGCCATCGCCGATCATACCGACCACTTTGCCTTTTGCCTGGCTTTCATTGACATACCTTATTTTATCTTCCGGCAGACAGGAGGCAGCAAAATCGGCAATTCCCACTTCATCCGCAACTTTTTTTGCCACCATTTCATTATCCCCGGTCAGAAGGGAGACCTGGATATTTTCTTTTTGAAAACCGGCTACAGCTTGAACGGCTTCTTTCCGTATACGGTCGGCAAGGGAGAAGTAACCTTCAATCCGATTGTTTTTTCCTACGAAAATATTGGTATTACCGTCTATTGCCTTATTCATGTACCCAAACGGATCTTCAAAACTTGCAAATGCTGCAGGTTTACCAACTTCTATATGTCCTTTCCTCATTCCAGATCCGACAACTTCCTCGACCGGCTCTGTGTGGTCGATGCTGCCCAGATCCAGGTTTTTAAACCTGTTTACAATCGCTTCGGCAATCGGATGACTGGACTGTTGCTCCATATAAACAACTTCTTTAATAGTCTCTTCGTCCGCGGCATAGTCAACAACCTGAAAGTCACCATGTGTCAGTGTCCCTGTTTTATCACTATAAAGAATATCCATCGTACTCAGTGCTTCCATGGCTGCGCCGCCTTTAAAAAGTACGCCATTTCTTGCACCATTGCTTATGGCACTTAATGTTGCCGGTGTGGCCGAAGCGACCAGCGCACACGGGCTTGCGACTGTTAACATGACCATCCCTCTGTAAAAGGCTTCTTGAAATGGAAAGCCATTGACAACATATAATATGAAGATGAAAATCGGCACGCCGACCAATACACCGATTACATATTTGGATTCAATACGATCAATGAATTTTGAAACTTTGGATGGCCTGCTTTGTGCTTCTTCCACCATTCGTATAATATTTGAAAAAATAGTTTCATCACTTGCTTTGTTGACTTCCAGGTAGAAAGCATTTCCCTCATTGATCGTCCCGGCAAAGACTTCTTTTCCTATTCCTTTGGTAACAGGTACAGATTCTCCAGTCAAGGCGGATTCATTCACAAATATTTCACGATCGGCATAACCATCGATTGGAATCTGCTCCCCCCTCGATACGACAACCGTATCCCCCACAACCAGTTCTTCAGTGGGCACTTCTATCACTTCACCATTGTCTTTTAATACGTTTGCAGAGGATGGCACTTGTGACATCAATTCAGAAATTGCTTTGGTTGATTTATTGGTCGCATAGTCCTCTAATACTTCAGCGCCTGCAAAGATGAACAATAAAGCAGCGCCTTCAGATTCAAAGCCGATGATGACTGCTCCAATCGCGGCTAAAATCATAAGCAGGTCAACATTCGGAGATTTTGACTTGACTGTTTCTATCACCGCATTTCTTGCTGCAAAGAAACCTAAGAAGAAAATGGCTATATAGAAAGAAATACTGCTGCCGATATCAGTGAATAACATCAGAATGAAGCCTGAGATTATGAAGAGAGTGCCTATGAGCAGAAATTGACCCGCACGATTTTTGATCAGATAATTTAACATTTGATGGCTATCCCCCTTATAGTCCATAAAGCAGTCCAATGATTCGATTTTTCTTTTGCTGCCACTTTAAACTTGATTAAAAATTGATATGTAATGTAACCGCTCAATCTATTAAAATCTTAATTAATTATAATTATTATAATGTAATAGTATTTTAAAAATATATAGCCGTCAAATTTTATCATCAAATGATAATGAGTATTGATAGAGGTTGTCTCCTTTGATGAAAGTGTCAGATTTACTAAGACGAGTTCTCTTAATTACTGCTTGGTTCATAATCATTCATATCAATCTGATAATCAACCTCTCACTTATTCATTGGTTCATAATAAAAGATCCCGGACAATAGTTGGAAGGTCCGGGATCGGTCAAGTGGATATTATATTAATCAGGCAGCTTTTACTTTTGATTTTGTAACCGGATAGCCCAGTTTTTCAATCACATTTTCGATATTTTCAATCGTAGTCGCTTCCCCATCAAAATTCACTTTGACTTTACTTGCATTGAACATGACTTTGACGCTGTCTTTTTCAACACCGTCCACACCTTTTACAGCGTTATCAATCTTCTGGAGACATGATGGACATGATAGGGTTTCTAACTGAATGGTTGCTTTTTGCATAATATATCTCTCCTATTTATAATTTTTAGTCGTTTCCTTCTCTACAATTCAAGTATACGACGTTTTGCCGTTTAAATAATTGACGTAGATCAATTTTTGATGGATTATTTAAAATGTTTCTGCTGCATTGTTACTTTTGCCTCTTCGACGGTAAATCATCAATCTCATGGCGTTGAAGATGACCGCAAGGATACTCAGTTCATGTACCAACATGCCGATTGTCATGTTCATCCAGTCACTGAACAGCAGGGCGGCTAGTAAGACCAGCACCACACCGACTGCAATGATGATGTTCTGTTTCATATTTCTCGCTGTCGATTTCGTCAGACCTAAGGCATGAGTCAAGCGGCTGAAGTCAGAGTTCACCAGAACGACATCCGATGTTTCAATCGCTACATCTGTACCGGTGCCCATGGCAATGCCGATATCGGCCAGCGCCAAGGAAGGACTATCGTTCACGCCATCTCCGACAAATGCCACTATCTGTCCTTCTGACTGTAATTTTTCAAGATGAGCGGACTTATCTTCCGGCAGCATATGTCCGTATGCTTCTGTCAATCCAAGTTCGCCGGCAACGGCATCCACAGTGCCCTGGTTATCTCCCGACAGGACAACAAGGTTTTTAACACCAAGCTTTTTCAGATTTTCCAAGTCTTCTTTAACACCCGGTCGAATTTGATCCCGGATTCCCATCAATACCTGCAGCACACCATCCACTGCAGTCAGTACAAGGGAATTTCCGTTTTTCTCAAAACGTTCCAGATCTTTTCTGACCCTCTCATTCAACTCGACATTTTCTTTTTCCATCAAAGCGACATTTCCGACTGCGACACGGCGGCCCTCTACTTTAGCAATGATACCGCCGCCTTTGACGACTTCAGTTTCATCTACATCAGAGAAGTTCGTTGGGCCGATATCCTGCAGCACCGCTTTAGCCAGAGGGTGATCTGATTCCCGTTCGACACTGGCCAGATATCCGAGCACTTCATCCATGTCTTCTCCGTAAAATTCCTTTTCTGCAACTTCAGGATTTCCAATGGTCAACGTACCGGTTTTATCAAAAAGGATTGTGTCCACGTTACTGAAATCATTGATGACTTCACTGCCCTTTAAAAGGACACCGTTACGGGCACCGTTTCCAATGCCTGCAACGTTGGATACAGGAACACCGATTACTAAGGCACCTGGACATCCCAGCACCAGAACTGTAATCGCCAGTTCAACATTACTCGTGAACAGCCAGACAATAAAACCCAGTACCAGCACTGCCGGTGTATAGTATTTGGAGAATCGGTCAATGAACCGTTCAGCTTCCGATTTTGAATCCTGGGCCTCTTCCACCAATTCGATAATTTGACCGAATGTTGTATCTTCCCCGACACGGTCAGCTTCAATCTGAATCGTCCCGTTTTCCAAAATTGTACCAGCAAATACTTCTGATCCGTTCATTTTACTCACTGGAACAGACTCGCCGGTGATACTTGCTTCATTGATATGGCCTTCACCAGTTAAAACGGTGCCATCGACAGGTATTTTCGCACCGGTTTTTACTAATAAAACATCACCTTCATCGACATCATCAACGTCCACTTCTTCGAATTCACCAGCCGCATTTTGTTTCAACGCACTTTCCGGCGCCATTTCCGTGAGTTCTTTGATGGCCGACCGAGTCCTCTTCAGTGTCCGCTGCTCCAAATAAGAACCAAATAAGAATAAGAATGTAACAATCGCTGATTCTTCATAGTTTTGAATCAGTAAAGCACCGATAACGGCAATGGTGACCAATACGTCAATGCTGATAACCTTTACTTTTATTGCCTGATAAGCCTGGATTGCAATCGGTGCAATACCGATGACAGTTGCAATGATGAGTGACAAATCGAAGACGAACATGTTACCCATACCAAATCGACCATAGAATCCAAGTATGATCAACGTTGCACTGACCAATGTAATCAGGTTTTTTGCATCTAATATAATTCTTTGCATGATACTGCCTCCATCTCTCCATATCTTCTTGTTAATTAAAGTATAAGGGTTTAACGGCATATAAGAATTGACCTAAGTCAAGATTATAGGAATTAGATGTTAAAAACGCCTTATCAGTAGATAAAAAACTTAAAAAGTTAACGGAATCGTATGATGTTACGTTTCTTGACATCTGGTGGCAATATTTTCATCAACGCAGTATCCACAAACAAACGCAGTTTACCACTTGATGATTGATAAACTGCAGGGAAGTTATTTTATCGATAATTATGATATTATAAAATGAATATTAAGAAGGGATAAAACGATATGAAAATGTATACTTTGACACGTTATCAGAAGTTGCCCGTCACACCGGAAGAGGCATGGAAATTCTTCTCAAACCCAAAAAATCTGGAAGAAATCACGCCGGATGACATGCCTTTTGAGATGATCGGCGACGGGCCGCCAGGCATGTATGCTGGTATGATCATCCAGTACAATATCGAACCTTTCCCAAAATTCCCCGTCAAGTGGATTACAGAGATCACACATGTGGAAGAAGGAAAATACTTTGTTGATGAGCAGCGGTTCGGTCCGTTCAAATTCTGGCATCACCAACACCACTTCCGTGATATCGAAGGCGGGGTCGAGATAATCGACACGGTGAATTACATCCTGCCCTTCTCTCTCATTGGACGAATCACCCATAACTTGATGGTGGAGGGTCGGCTCGCGGAAATATTCGATTTCAGGCAAAAAACATTGAAGGCGGCTTTCGGCGAGATGGAAAATTAACTACATTAAAATCAATGTAATGACATTTTTAAATTTTGGAGGTTGAATATCATCAATATTATACTGAAGAAGAATGACAGCACGGATAAAATTGAAGTTACAGAAGAAGGTACAAACATTAAGATTGGCAACGATAATTATGAAATCATCGACCAGACCGGCAGCATCTCAAGTAGCGGCGCCATCGTTCTGAACTGCATTCCAGTCAAACCAGAAGGCCGGGAGAGATTTGAGGAGAGATTCTTGAACAGGCCGAAGCGGATTGAAAACGAAGAAGGTTTCAAAGGGATCAGAGTGTCACGACCACTTGAGGGAGATACGTATATCGTCCTCACCCAGTGGACGTCAGAAGAAGCCTTCAGAAACTGGCAGGACTCCGATGCTTATTCACATGCACATAAAAAACGCGGAACGGATAAGGGGCTAGACCGTGACGCAAGTGTGTTAAAAGCGAAACCTTATCATGAGGTTTATGATGTTGCATCATATAATTAATCATTGATATCTCGCCTTCTTTAACCACACTGGAATCTAGACCGCAATTAGTATAAAATAACAAATACACTCAACTTGTAAGAACACAAGATGATGTTTTGCTATTTTTATTTTATAATCAAATCAGATATTTTTGATAAGAAAAATGCCATGTGAATTTCATCTTATATTGAAGTTAACCACAACTTTCAATAAAGGAAGAAAATCTCATGATACTACTGAGTCCTGTAAAGAAAATATACGAGATTAGGAGTGATAATATGATGGTCGGATTTATGAGAAACGGGCGCAAACCTTTCAGATTTGTAAGGTTATTGGCTAAAACATGTGCTTATAACGATATTGATCTCGTTTATTTCAGTCCAAGGAACGTCGATATCGAAAAGAAAACGGTTAAAGGACAAGTTCTTATAAAGAATAAATGGATGACGAAAGAAGTTCCGATCCCTCCATTTATAGATACAACACCTTATTGTTTTAAAAATGAGAAAGTGACTGAATTCCTTAGAAAGAACTCTACTTTATCTACAGACAGCATCGGAACAAAAGATGAAATTTATAATAAAATCAAGGAAGATGGAGAATTTGCCCATTTACTGATTCCAACCGGGGAATATTCAAATTTCGAAGAGTTTTTGAATTTTATAAATACACATAAAACTATTGTTATAAAACCGAAAGCCGGTCTTCGAGGACATAATATTTATATGGTTAAACAGCTTAGAAGAAACAAATTTTTAATAAGCTACCAGCAGTCTGAAGAAAAAATGAATAAAGAAAAGTTAAAACAATTATATGAAGATACCTGGCATGGAGACGGACACATACTGCAAAAATATATAACTTCGAGAACGAAGTCAGGTGATCCATTCGACTGCAGAGTACGCCTCGAGAAAAATGGAAGAGGAAAATGGTCTGTGGCAATTTATCTTGTCAGGATAGGTTCAAATCAAAAAGTGGTCTCCAATGTTGCTCAAGGAGGAAGTGTGACAACACTCACCGCTTTTCTTGAAGGTAATTTCCCGGAAGAGAAAGATAGATTGAAAGAAGCAATCAGACGCATTGCAAAAACTCTTCCATATAAAATCGAGGAATTATTCGATGTGAATTTCAGTGCCCTCGGTCTCGATATCGGGATTGATCAGGAGGCCAACCTCTATCTGTTCGAAGTGGAAAATGGTCCCGGAACAGAATTCGGCGAAGGTCAGATTGCATCAGCTAAAACTGAATATTATAATTATATCTCAAAAAAACTTTCATAATTGAAAAAGTACATCCGGATTTTAAGTCTGGATGCACTTCTTTCTATCATTTATCTTTCCCTAATTTCTTTTTTAAACTGCCGATTTTTCTAACTGGCACCGTCAGTTTCCATGAACTGCTGTTTTTCATCTTATTATATTCTTTTTTATAATACTCTCTCTCTTTTTCGAGTACAGCAATCCGATTTTCCAATCTCTTAACTTTTTCCGGTTCATAACCAAGATACTTTTCCAATGTTTCAGCATGTGCTTTTTCGACTGCTTTTATTCCGTTATTATCTGCAATGTTATTTAAAATATATTCATAATATTGAATCCTTAACCGGCTTGTTCTTGCCAAGACCGTTTTAACGGCAGGGGCCCGGTTTGCTTCAAATAAATATAACTCTCCGTTCCTGGTGATTGCTATATCAAATCCAAAAGCCATAGTTGGTGAGTCTATCAGGCTCTCAATTTTAGTAGGCAGTGTTTCTGTCAGCTCTGTTATATCCTTACTAATCTCTTTCCACTGATTTTCAAAGTTCGCTTTAAGGAAAGGAACCAGATCACTGATGCCACCGCCCTGATTGACGTTTGATATGACTTTTTGGCCAATGCCTATTCTTATATAATTTTTGAGAACGGCCCATTCACCTTTTTCAGCTTTTTGTACATGTATTCTGCAATCAAAAGGATCACCCTGTTTCGTCCTGGAAGAAACATATTTCTGGCAAACATAGTTTTTCCCTCTTATAAACTCATTGAAATACCCTTCAACCTGAATTATTCATAGAAAATCATTAACAGGCAATTAATGCCGGTTTCACTGGCTTTTCAAGGGAATGGCCATTTACTTGAAAAGTGAAAAAAGAACCCAATTCTGATAAGGTTAAAGCACTACCAAATAACCATCAGAAAGGGTTCTTATAATGGCTACTTTACCGCAAATCTCACTGGATTTCAATCGCAAGATCAAACTTTCAAACGACGGCGGTGCACTGTCATCGGATACGGGCAGTTTCCTCTTCCGGGAATTCGATGAAACAATCGGATTCTCAAAGACGATTAACCAACATCTGCACTTGAAAGACGACCGGCTGTACCACATCCATTCCAATGCAAATCTGTTGCGTCAGAAGCTGTATCAAATAATCGCCGGCTATGCAGAAGATGATAGTGCCGACCATCTGACGACAGATCCAGTGTTTACACAAATCCTCGGGTCCGATGCATTGGCGTCTCAGCCCAGTCTATCACGGTTCTGGTCCCGTTTTGATGACACAAGCATTGAGCAGCTGGACCGTGCCAATCAGACACTGTTGGATAAAGTCCATGCGCACCGCCAGTCGGAAGCGCTCATCATCGACTTGGATTCCACCCATGCGGATACATATGGCGCCCAGGAGGATGCGGCCTACAACACGCATTACAACACGGTCGGTTTTCATCCTATCATTGCGTTTGATGGGATGACGGGGGATTTTCTCAAAGTCAAACTGCGGTCGGGCAATGTGTATACCTCCAATGGGGTCGTCGATTTTGTACAGCCGCTCATTGCTCACTACAATGAAAAGTTTCCGGCAACGACACCATTCCTCCGCGGGGATAGCGGTTTCGCCGTGCCGGCGTTGTATGAGTTATGTGAAACGGAGTCGGTCGCTTACATCATCCGCCTGAAATCCAATGCCATTCTTCAGCGAATCGCGGATGAAATGTCTCCGGCCACAGCGTCTGACATTACAGAGACGGAATATCATTTCGAAGCCACGGAGTATCAAGCGAAATCTTGGTCCAAACCGAGAACAGTGATTGTTCAGTCGGTCCGCCCGGCGAATGAACTGTTTTTCACGCATTCATTTTTCATCACAAATCTTGGTGATGCCTTTTCGCCAGAGAATATCGTCAAGGTTTACAACAAGCGCGGTACGATGGAGAACTACATCAAAGAAGCCAAGAATGGCTTCCGGATGGACAAGATGGACAGCCATACCTTCCGGATCAATGCAGCGAAAATGATGCTCAGTCTGTTGGCCTACAATCTGACGAACTGGCTGCGCACCCTCTGCTTTCCAGACGGCCAACAGACCATGCAGATTGAGACCATCCGGATACGCATCATCAAGGTGGCCAGTAAACTCGTGAAATCCGCCCGGTCTCTTCAATTTAAATTGTCCAGCAGTTTTGTATACAAGGATTTTTTCGACCAGGTACTCCGGCGGATTCAGAGACTGAAACTGGAGTGAATGCGGCAGGCATCCATTTTTTAAACACTGATGTTAGACCAAGGGTGTAGTCTGTCCAAAAACAGATCCGTTTTAGAAATTCGTTCTGAAATGTTGTTCAAAACAAGAAAATCACTTTGATTTTGCCAAGCAAATAGAAAAATATTAGGAATCATATAATTTTGAAGCAATTGACGGTTCAACTGGGAAGTATGAATAATTCAGGTTCAAGTTCTTTTTTATTAAAGTAGCGATCTTTCATCAGATAACTTAAAACGTAAGAATCATCATCTCTGAATAATTTGTATACTCCCCGGCCCTTGTCACTGTATATCGGCTTTAAGACAACAGCTTCGTGACGATCAAGGAATTTGATAATATTATCAAATTCCTCACTCCGGATGGATGGTATGACCAAATGGCTGAACTTGTCATCCTGCTTTAACCTTTCAAGAAGTGTATGCTTATCCAATGTATTTTTAGCATCATATGTGAAGTTTGAATGGTTTCTTAAATGATTGATAACAAGTTGATACTTTGGTTTGAAGCTTGCGGGGGTACTATCTATAACCAGAGGAATTTCAGTCGTGACTTCAGACCAGCCGGATCCATGAAACAGTTGTCCTTTGACAGTATTGCTATTTATATCAACATCATCCGGCCGCATAAATAATAGATTTAAACCTTGCGAACGGCACAGCATGGCAGTCAACTCTGCAAAAGCTGACGGCTTCTTCGCTGTTCTCATAAATCCGATCATCATATCATACAACCTTTCCTTCATTGATTGTTCTAATTCCAAATGATAGATAATCTCCTGAAAGATTTACTGATCTCCTTCTTGTATTATTTATATTTCACTCAAAAATAAAATTCGGGATAAAATCATTAAACTCTTTCGTACTCTGCCAGTATACGCTTCACGATTTTTATGAAGTTGGTCGATTTAGATGCCTTCAGCATTAAAGCTGTATCCTCTTCAAAATTTGCGATTATGTCATCAATCAATTCATCCATATCAGTATAATGAAACAGTTTTTTTTCGTCAAATCCTGTATCTTTCGCCTTCTGTAAAATATATCTGCTGCTTTCACCATACAAATAAACTTTATCCAGATTAAGATTGTTTAAAGCCCCTCCTACTTTTTCATGGCCTTCCTGAGTATACGAGCCCAACTCTGCCATATCACCCAGTAAAGCAATCTTTTTAGGGCTGTCAAGATAATTATTCAATACTTTCAAACCTGCAACCATTGCAGCCGGATTCGCATTGCCCGAGTCATCCAACAAGCTGCGGTTTCCTTCAAGTTGATCCAGTGTCAGCCTGCCTCTTTGGACTTTAACAGTACTTAAACCTTTCCTGATTTCTTCTGGTGTTAAACCCAGCTTATCTGCTATCGCGATTCCAAATAATGCGTTCACCACATTATGTTCACCCAAAATGGGTAAAAACATATATTCATTAACACTGTTAAGCTCTACATGAAATTCCATGCCGCCATTATTAAATTTGAGATCCGTTGCTCTGTAATCTGCACTTTCAGTTATACCGCATTTGATAATGTTGCCTGTAAAGTACTTCGTATCTATTAGCTGAGAGTATTCATCATCATCATTCAAGTACAGAGTCCCTTTCGGATCCATGTATTTCATCATCTCGGACTTGGATGAAACGGTCTCGTGAATCGAAGTGAAATTCTCGAAATGAGCGTGGCCGACTGATGTGATTACACCGATATTAGGCTGGATCAGTGTACATTGGTTCTTTCCGGTTTCTTTATTACCCATCGTCATTTCCATCACTACAGCTTCATGTTCGTCTGTTATTTTCTTAACATGTCTTCTTGTCGAACGTACAGTATTGTAATTTCTTTTGGATTTAAAAATATCATACTTAACAGAAAGAAGTGCCGCAGTGATTTCTTTCGTTGTTGTTTTGCCAAAGCTTCCAGTAATTCCGATTGTTGGTACATCCAAATATAAAGTAGTGTGCATAATATGAACTCCTCTAAAAATCTGTTGTTATCATTAAATATATTTATCTGCCAAATTTGCTTCTTATTTTTCTGACAGGTTCGGTAACTTTCCATGATTTACTGTTTTTAAGGTTTTCAATTTCCTGCTCAAGGGCAGTTATCCTGTCATTTCTTTGACAGATTTTCTTTTTATACTGTCTGATTTGACGTGAACTCTTTTCTTTGTCAGCTTTAGCAATATCTGTTTTTTTCAGCATTTTATCTGATGTTTCTGGTTCACTTGAACGTAAATCATTAAAACTGTATCCGATACACACTCCGGAATCATAATCAGCTGTTGAAATATCATTTAAATATTTCTTTGTCTGCAGATAATCATAGAAGTAAGCGACATCCTGATAATTGCCAACAATCGTCAATTCGAACAGACTATCATCTAATACATTGAATTCTCCATCAAATTTCAGTCTGATAAAATTATCCTTTATCATTTTTTTTAGTTTTTTCAATTCATATTTAGATTGAAACTTTATTGATTTTGATACTAAGTTTGGTTCATAACGATGTTTGGGTATCAAAATCCTGCTCAGACGATTGTTACGTAATCCATCATTCACAGATTCATAATCAAAATAGAATTTCGGTGTCTTGTCATTTAAATATTTACCTTTTGTTTCAGGAAAATAATAATCTATAATAGCTTTAGGAACCGGTCTTGCCTTACCCTGCATAGGATATAGATAATTCCTTATTCCTGGTCTGCCGTTTATCGATAAAACCGAATAATCTTCTGTGTCCTGATCGTAATGGAACTCTACTTCTCCCTGTATCAGACCGGGAAATGCACCAATAACATTGACCAAGTTATCTTTCATTTCTTCTGAAAATATATCTGATACATCCACAGGATCTTTACTCTCTGTTTCAGATTTTATAGCGACCTTCTCTCCTGATCCAGGAACTGAATCTATTTTGTAATTTTGCTTCTTCAAAACATTTTCCAATTTTTCATCAGCAGAAATTTCAAGATTGATGATGCTTGGCACTCTGCTTCTGACAATATTGCTTTCTTTCAGCAGCTCATTAATGGATCTAGATCCGTCACCCGTGATATACGGTGTTTCCTTTTTATAAACACCGATAACTTTATCATCTACTATATATGCATAATAATGTGTTTTTTCAGCAGATTCTTCCAATAAAAACCCTTTGTATTTAGCATTCTTCTTTTGCTTTGCAATAAATTTCGATACCTCTTCCGGACTGCCTTTTGTAACTGTTCTTTTATTTTTAGAAGAAGAAGCAAGTTCAGTTATTTTTACAGGGTAATTAAAATCACTTGTTATATTTTTAATTGCATCCAAGTCTGCAGTGTTGACGATTCCGCTTCTGACTGCAGGAATATCTTTGCCAGCCAGTATTTTTCTGGTAGCTATTTTATTTGCTACAGTTCTTACAGCCTTCTGGGAGACCAGCTCAGACCTGTTATGTGTGAACTTTACGTTTTTTTGCCTATTACCAATGATATATCTGATAAAGTGTCTTCCTCTTGATTTTGAATATACATTCTCAAAACTTACACTCAATCCTCTTCTCCATGCCTCAAAAGCAATGGTATACACATTAATTGATATACCATATGCCGCCTCTGGTACAGCGCCTTCAAGTTCTGAAAGCCAATATGGATTGTTATTCATACAGATTGCACTCCTTATTAGATTCATTGTTTGTTTTCAATTTCAGTTTTAATTTTCTTATCATATATAAATATTTCTTTATTAATATATTTGTAATTTTCAAATATATTTTTTAATAGTCAAATCCATGCTGCAAAACATATTTTGATATTAACTGTGCATGTAGTACAATAAAATTTAATTTAGCATATGAAATAATTCATCTCTGATTTTTTGTAACGTATGAAAAGATTATACATTTTAATAAGGAATAAAATCAAATTTTAATATGTTATTTGATATTGAAATTATAATTTCGGGATATGCTTTAAAATTTCAAAGGAGGTTTTTAATATCAGTAATGACCATGAAATCACCGCTAAACAGGCAACTTCTAAATTCATTGAAGAAATGAATGTCAAAGCCCGGAAAATTGGCATGATGAATAGTAATTTTGTGAATGTTCAGGGCTTTTATCATAATGAGCATGTCTCTACACTCAGGGACATTGCATTGATGATGCTTGAAAGCAAAGGTTACAAAGATATGATGAGAATTATGGGCAGGAGAAATTTCGAATGTAATATTGAAGGAGTAAATGCCAGAAGAATCAAAGCAATCACCACAATTGAAAATTCAAGCGTGGATGATAATTACACAGTTTTAGCATCTAAAACGGGACGAATCCCCAGAGTAACTACAAATTTGGCAGTCATTGCTGAAACTAAAAATGAAAATACTTCATTTCTCGGCGTTGTTTTTAAAGGAAGAACACGCTATGAAGGAATGAGGCAGTTATTTGATATAGGTAATACAGTCATGCATAGTAAAACTGAAGTAGTGCCCCATAAATTGATGTTCAAAAATGGGAATTTTGATTTTGGAAATAAATATTGGAAAAATAACAGTGGTTCTTTTAAATTGGATTTCAAAGACTACTATACTTATCCTGCTAGTTATGTAGCAACTTCAAGAGGCACTTCAACACAGATACACACAGGCCGGCTCAACTTCATTCCCGGACATAAATATTACGTTTCCTGCATGGTGAAATGTACAAGGTACAAATCAGGGACACTCGGCTTTCAATTTACCGCTATCAAAAAGTATGAAACTGTCGGTCTGCAGAGAGTATCTGACGGCTGGGAAAAGATTTCCGGTGTATTTACTGCGGAGGAGGGTGCATCTCTTTCGAGAGTATATTTCGGAGGTATCAATAAAGCAGATCTGGACGGCAGAATCGACAATGTAACGATTATTGATTTGACGAAAGTATACGGTGAAGGTGAAGAACCAAGTAAATCTGAAATGGACAGACATGTCTATCATAATCTATCTGCAGGCAATGGACTCGTAATTAAAATGCCACAAACATCGATTCCGTATAACTTTGAAAACCTCCATGTACTCTTCGAGAAAGATTCCGAATCAGTAGGCTATCCTGCATCACTCACCAAAATCCTGACTGCCATGGTATTTTTAGATAATATCTCTGACCTGGATCGGAAACTTACAATTAGGCAAAGTGATATAAAAGGCGGTTCCGGCACGAAATTCAAAGCTGGAGACATCATACTTTTAAGAGATGCACTCAATATGATGCTGGTAGAAAGCAATAACAGCATTGCTTCTGCATTTTCACGTTTGGCCGGAGAGCAATTGATTCTTCGGGATAGAAAAATTGTTGATTAGATGAAAATATCCCCTGCTGCAGATAAATACGCAACAGAGGATATTTTATTTTGTAACTTTTGATTTTAAAGTATTCATGATTCTTTTCAAATTTTTTAGTGGTTTCAATGATGTTCTTAAAATATTTGATGATCTACCTTTATTGTTTTGTGATGAAATGTTCTGCTCGTTATTGATACCAAGTATTTTATGTTGAACATATTTATAATAATTACTTCTTAAATATGCTATTTCACCTATTATAGACTTGAATGCAGGGCCGTCATTGACTTCGAATAAGTACAGTTTACCATCTTTGCCGATACCTATATCAATTCCCAGAGACATTATATGTGTTCCTCTCAATTCCTCAACTTTATAAGGCAGAGTAACAGCTAATTCCTTGAGCTTTTCGTTTATCTCTTTCCATTTGTCATCGTAATTTGCTTTTAAAAATGGAATAGGATCCGCTATTCCGCCACCTTGATTGACGTTTGATATAACTTTTTGGCCAATACCTATTCTGATGTAATTTTTTGCACTTTCCCACTTGCCGTCTCTATTTTTTTCAACATGTATTCTGCAGTCGAAAGGATCGCCCTGAAGCGTCCTTGATACAATATATTTTTGTACCAGATACATCTGATTCTTTATTTTCTCTCTGTATAAATTATAAAATTCCTCTTCACTTATGCGTTTTTCTAATGTATTATGGCCAATTATATATGCATCTACTGTTTTCTCTACAATGAAGATTCTTTTGCCCTGAATACCATCAGACGGTTTTAACACAACCTTTGTATACTGTTCTAAATATTGTGATATGTCATTATAACTCAGCACTTTTCGAGTCGGCAATACTAAGTGAGAATACTCCGGGTCTTCTTTCAAATATTCCTGCAGTGCTTCTTTAGTTAAAACATTATTTCTGTTATCTGAAAGAAACGTCTTTTTTTTCAAGTAATCAGTCACGGGCTTATACTTCTTTTTAAAACAATATGGAGTAATATCTATAAATTCGGGTATCTCTCTTTCTTTGGTTACCCATTTATTATTTATTAACATTTTTCCTGTCAAAGTTTCTTTTTCTATATTGACGTCTGGCGGCCGGACAAAAATAATATCTATACCATAAGCTTTACTGATTAAAGCTGTAAGTTTTATAAGTTTGGGCGGTCTTCTATAAGTAGACATTACACCAACAAGCATTTTTAAATTATCTCCTCTATACAAACTTAGAAAACTTTCTACTTTTTATTACTGAGTAATATTTGAAATCCGAGCTTGAAAGTCTTACTGTTCACAGAAATTTTTGTTTCTTCCAATGATTCAACTTTACATTTTTTGTTTTTTTAATTACAAATCTTCTAGCATGCATCGAAGTGTTTATAAGATCATATGCAATCGTGACTTTTTTTGCTCTACTTGCTTTGATATTGGTATAGATTCCTCTATATATAATGTCCTTGGCAAGTTAAATTGCTCTAGGAAAACCGATTTTATTTGCATAATTATAAATGTTCTTATCAACAATTTTTATATGATGACGTTAGAAATCAGTAACACTACTGCGGTTGCTTTCGTATGATTAATTGAAAAAATTAACTTTGAGGATAAGTATATCAATAAATAAAACATCCTTGTAAAAACTTGAAACATATAATTTTACAAGGATGTTTTATTATTTTTTCTTAGTAGTTAGTATTTCAAAACCTAATTTCAAAGTTTTATCATCAATAAGAACTTCTTTTTCTTCTATTGATTCAACTTTAGATTTTTTGGTTCCTCTCTGACATATATCTCTAAATCTACCTAATTCTTTTTTATCCGCTCCCACTAAAAAAACCTCTATTGAACTGGAGCCATGCTTTCTTGTATATCCTTGTACGTCTCTTTTTAATGCTTGCTTTCTAATATAAGTCATATAACCTGTTTTCAGGACTTTTCCATGCACTATAAATTGTTTCCCATATAATTCATGAGTTAAATCAGGCGCTTTTTTTATGATTATTTCATCTGCTGACCAGGTTTTCAATGGCTCTAAAACACTATGGAAATCAAAATACCAAAGTGATTTTTTAACATTTATTGTTTCTGGAAAATAATAATCTATTATAGCTCCAGAAACATCTCTCCCTTTACCTTCCCAAGGGAACATATGGAAAGCAATTTCTGCCGTTGCATTTACTTCCAAAATAACCCCTTTTTTATTATCTTCTGGGTCAACTATGACATCCACACCTGCATGAGGTATAGCTGGAAGTGCATTCAATCCATCAACAGCAACTTGTTTTACCTCATCAGTTAATTCATCTGTAGAATCTAAAGGATCACCACCGGCTGATAGATTACTTACTTTCCTTAACCCTAGCGTTTCTCCATCACCGATTACGCTATCCAATGTCAACCCTTTTTCCTCCAAAGCTAGTTTAATTTCATAATCAACTTTGATAGGTTTTGACTTAAGATACGGATTCCCTTGTCTTTCTTCGTTCTTTAACTTTATGAGATCTTCAATAGAGTGTATTCCATCACCTTGAATATTGGCCGGAACTCTATTTGTTGCTCCTATTACTTTATCTCCTACGACATACATACGATATTCGTTTCCAAAATAATGTTTTTCCATAATAATCTCTGTATATTTATGTCTTGCTTTAAAATCTCCAATCGCATTTTTTAAAGATTCCGGAGTTTTAATATTTGTGTATACTCCTCTACCCATACTGCCTTTAGCTGGTTTTATAACAACTGGAAATCCTATTTCTTGTGCATAATCAAAAACACTATCATCATTTACGTTCAGGGTTTTCCCTTTTGTAACAGGCACACCTTTATCCTGAACGATTCTTTTGGTTTCTTCTTTATCCTGTGCTATATAAACAGATTTATTAGCTACTTTATCCCCTCTGGAACTGAGAAAATAATGAGTTTTCTGATCAGAACTTAGAGAGAAAAACCTGCCACTTATACTGCCATTTTTTCTTGCTAACTTACAAAATCTGGTTTCATCCTTATACCATCTTAGAGTCAAACCCCTTCTCCATCCTTCAAGAGCCACGAGATAAGCATCTAATTTAAAACCTGTTATATCACCTACTACCTCTTTAGGCAAATGTGACATCAGTTCAACATTTCTTGTGTACATAAGCATTCTCCTTAAGTGTTAACAATCAGAAAGTTTATATGCTACTACTTTCTCTTGATTAATGAACTGATTTTACGCAGTGGTGCAGTCAATTTCCAACTGGAACTTTGTTTTAATTTATTGTATTCTTTCTTGTATTTCTCATTTTCTTTTCGTAATAGCTGAAATTCCTCATCATTATCAACTTTTTTATTGAATTTGTTAATGCCTTCGTTTTTATCTCTCCATACAGATTCCAAATCTGCTTTTAAATTATGGATAAGTCTCTGTTTTTCTTCTTCCTCTTTTTTTATTCTTTCTTCTTTTCTTTTTTCTTGTTTTTTAACATAACGCTTTTCCAATATAGGTTTTTTTGTCTGTACCTCTTTTTTAACATGCTCCATCACTTCTTCTGTGATATCGCCGAACATAGATTTTTGTGAGATTAGTTGATAAAATGCTGTAGATCCAGCAAAGTTTGCTTCAATAAACACCGGTTTTCCATCTTTACCAACTGCAATATCCCAAGAAACTAAATCTACATGTAATAAATTTTTATGACTGTCTTTAACAAATTGCTTGAACTCTTCATAATTAGGAATTGGTTTTAGTTTTGCCATTTCAAATCCTGTCGTAGGATGATGCGTTATTATTTCTAGATTTTGACTAATACCATATTCAAAAAATTCTCCTGAATCTTTTATTCCAACTCGAGGACTGACATCTACACTTGCATTATCTCTGATATCATCATTGCTGCCAAATCTAGCAAATGCCAGGAGATATTTCACTTCATTTTTCCACCTGAATGTAAGCATTCTAATTGTATTTACCGATGCTGGATGGGGAGCAGCCATATTTGGATGTTGCTCTAACATCTCTTGAATAATAAAGTTCTCTTTGAACTTCTTTAATAATTGACGTATTGTCACATGTTCTTCACCAATATAAATTTTATCATGTTGTACCGTAAGTTTTTTTATCCCTGCCCCATTATTTGATTTACTTGGTTTAATAATCATCGAGCTATCAATATTTAATAAAATTGATTCCGCTGTTTCAGGATCAATAATATTATAATCCGGATCAAAATATTTTCCTCTAATATTCCTCAACACCGTTGTCGCTGAACGTGAAGAATCTATCAACAGATCATAAATATTTTTGTCACCATAATAATCTGTTAAGCTGTAATCATTAAATACTGGAAGAACTTCGTAATGCATAACACCCGCCGTAACCAGTCTCTTATCTTTTATACCTGTTAAATTCATATATGCAATGTGTAGCGCTGGATCAACTTTTCTATTAGTTTTGTTTTTCCAAAAATTTTGCACATCTTTAATTAAATTTTTATCCAATTTATCCATAAGACCAGCTTCTGACCATTTCTTAAAGTTTTTATTTTTAGTTAATATTCCTAATTCTTTAAATTCCTCATTTTCATTTGACATTTTTTACCTCCACCGAATAATGTTTGTATTTTCATAATAGCTTTACGAAAACTTACACAAATTTCATTATAATTTATTTTCTAAATTTTAGAAGTAGAATCAATATAGTATACTAATAAATAGATTAAACTGATGCTCCAAATTAACCATGATAGATTAAGATATTATATTATATATTTTATACAGTTGCAAACTTCGATATATACTGGTCAAATTTGTATCATATAACTGATGCCAATAAATTTCAAAATATTATCTGAAATTTAAAACTTGCATACTAATTCATCTTGTTACTTTAAGTGAATAAATTATATTTCTATGTTAAAATTTATAGAGTATGTTAATTATATTCTTCTAAAGACTATTTGATTTGGAAAGGATTAAAAAAATGGACCTTACAAAAGATAAACGTTTTTTAAACCATTTAATAAATTGTATACCTGAGAGTGCATATAATTATAGACTCAGCAGTTATACAATAATTCTTGAAGCTTGGAGGAGAGGTCTTTCTGTAGATTATCAGTTGAATATAGATAAAGCAGGTACTCTAATTCCAAATTTTTATATTAGTAATAAGGAAAAAACGCATAAGTTCAATATTTCTACAGGTGATACCGTATCAGCTAAAGCCAAAAAAATCGTAAAGAATAAACATTTAACTAAAGAATATTTAAGGAAAGCTGGCGTAAATACTCCTGAAGGTGAATTTTTTGAGTCTGATATTACAGATGAAGAAATTGTAGCATACTCAAATAAAGTAGGCTATCCACTAGTTGTAAAACCACCAATTGGATTCGCTGGTAAAGGTGTAATAGCAAATATTAAAAATGAACAAGAAATGAGAAGTACTTTAAAATATATAAGAAACCAACTCAATTATAAAACCGTCATCGTTGAAAAGCATTTCTACGGAGAAGATCATCGCTTCTATGTCATCAATGATAAAGTGATTGGTGTTATAAAACGCGAACCAGCAAGTGTTAAAGGAAACGGCACGGATACAATTGAAACTTTATTAAATTTAAAAAATAAAGATCGTAAAAAAATTCTCTCGATAACAAATAAACCAATTATAGTAAATGCTGAAACTAGAGAACAATTGCGAAAAATCGGCTATACAATGCAAAGCATACCAAAAGAAGGAGAAGTAGTCTTTCTAAAATCTAAAAGTAATATTTCTGCGGGTGGCGAAGCTGTAGACGTCACAGATGATATTCCTGAAGAAATGATTCAATTGGCTATTGATGCAACAAAAGCTATCCCAACTCTTGTTCAAGCTGGTGTAGATATAATGATTAATTCTGAAGATAATACTGGAGTTGTTTTAGAAATTAATTCCAGAGCATCAATCAGATCACATGTTTATCCCTCCTACGGGAAAGCTAGAGATATTCCTTCAGCTATTATTGACCATTATTTTCCAGAAACTAAAAGCTATAATCGAGAAGAAGCAAAGCAGCTTTATATTGATTATGATTACCTGTTTGGCTCCAGTCTATCAAGAAACGCTGCTAGAATTAAATTGCCTGAATTTCCATCTCTACCAATCGCTTTAAAGCGATATGTCATTTCTGGATGTAGTTACACAGAAAAATTAGCTGCTAGGATCCGAAAATTAGCTTTTAATAATAGATTAAATGGTTATATAAAACCAATAAATAATTCCATTGTTGTTGTTGTTGGTGGTAATGATGATAAAGTTAATTTATTTTATGAACAGTTCAATAGATATATTAAAAAAGTGTCAAAAGGGGCTAAAATTACTACCAAACCAAGAACAACCCCAATCTCTCATGGATTCAAAATTATCGATCAAAATTTTGTAAAAGTAAATCAGAGTCGTGCGTCAAAAAATGATTTAGATAAATATAGCAATCTCCAGAATGAATATCATAAATTACAAAAGAAATTGGCTAAATATGAACAAAAAGAAAGTATCATGAACATTACAAAGAAACAAAATCTACAACTTAAAAAACGACTTAATCACATGGAAAAAAGTACATCTTGGAAAGTGACACAACCTATTAGGTCCCTTGGAAAGTTTAGAAAAAAAGACTAATTAATAGGGATGGAACAGAAAGCCTTTAAAACTAAGAAAAATGGCGATGCATTTTAAAATCAAGATGCATCGCCATTTTTCATGTCTATTTTCATATTTGTTCGCAGGAGGCCTTTCATCATATTTATATTTTTTCTTCTTTTCTTTGTAGTAGGTGATGAAAGGAATTAAGTCGGTGCGCTCATAGTCATCCATAATCATTTTGTAATTCGATTCACTTCTATAACTGGAGCCGCCCACTATTTCATCCAGTATATGCTGGAATGCTTTCCACCAAAATTTTCACGGCAAGCGAGATATCATATTCGGGCAGGAGGACTTCTAAATCGAGTGGCAGCGTGATTTGCTTTTTGCTATAATCTTTATATATAAAGTTCCTTCTTTCTTTGTTGGTTTCGTCACTTACATTGTATTAAGAAGGGCTTTGTTTTGTCTTCTATTTATATAAGAAATGCCCGCAGTAAAATGTGAATTTTACTGCGGGCATTCAATTTTAGTTAGGGCTTATGTCTCACCCCTATTTATTATCTCAATTCAATCTCAGGCATCCAACTTTTGAATCTATTACTCAGCTCACTATAAATATCTAGAGCGTCAAATTCACCATGTAATGTTTTCAAATATGGATTTTTTTCTATATATTCAAGGAAATGGTACATTTGATATCCACCTTTCCGATTGGCATCAACATAAGTAAGGTCAATCGCTGGATTTTGTATTTCAATACCAGGTTTTTTCTCTGAATTCTTTATTATATCTAAAGAGAGCACACCGCCTATCTGCCTGTACACTCCTTTCTGACCTGAATAAAAATTCCCTAGTGAGTATATGACAAATGATTTTTTCCCTCTGGAGTTTATTATCCATTCCGCAGGTTGAAGAACATGTGGATGGTTTCCAATAATGACATCCGCACCTGCGTCAGAAAGATAAGCAGATATTTCTTTTTGATAGGATATTGGATAAAGCATAAATTCTCTGCCATAATGCAATGATACAACTATTACATCAGGCTTTTTTTCTTTTTTTAAAAGCTCAATATCCGTTCTTAGTTTTTTAAATCTAGGTCCGCTGATTCGATTCAAGAGATATGTTTTATCTTTTGGTGCAAAATCTCCCATATGAGTAGCACTATAAGATAAAAAAGCACATTTAATACCATTCTTTTCAATAACTCTAAAATCTTTTTGATCTTCCCTAGATTTATGAGATCCAACATACATTAAACCAGCTTTTTCAATATTTTCTATTGACTTTAAAGCACCTTCTTCACCAAAATCCATTGTATGATTATTAGAATTTGTAACAATATCCGTTGAGAAAGACTTAAGGTTTTCTACTAATTCAACTGGATTATTAAATTTTGGAAAAGACTCTAGCCCCATCTCTTCTCCTGCTACTAATGATTCTAAATTTACAACAGATATATCTGCAGCTCCTAATAGTTTTTTTGCAGGTGCCATTTTATCAGTAAAATCATAGCCACCACTTTTTATTTTACTTATATTGTATATTCTTGAATGAAGTAGTACATCACCAGTTGCAGCCAATGTAATTTTAGACATTGCAAACCTCCACATAAAATTTTATATAAAATATATATTTACAATTGACGCTATATCAATTACTCCTTATTTCAAATCCTATTTGAATACCCTTTTTCCATACATGCTCTCTGATTTTATTAACTTTGGATCGTTTTGGACCTTCAAAACAAAGGTGTTTGAAACTATCTACTTTCTCTTTTTCCAATCCACCGACAACCACTGCAACATCACCATTTTTCAAATTACGCGCATAGCCGTGGAGTCCTTCTCTGATTGCATTATTTTCAGCCCATATTCTATAACCGACTTTTTGAACTTTGCCAGAAATGATATAGCGCTTGGCATAGAGCTCACCCACCGGCGCATCGGTAATCTCAATCTGTTTGATGGAGTTACTTCTTAACTGCTTAAGGATGACTCTGTAATCGAAGTAAAGCATGTTACTTCTTATCTGATTCTTTGTTTCTGGAAAATAATAATCAATTATTTTTTCTGCTACATTCTGTGATTCACCGAACAATGGGAAAGTATGCAGAGCGGTACTTCCTGTAGAATTAATTTCAATAACAACCGCATCTTCATCGTTTACAATCATATCGACCCCTGCATGGTGCAGATCCGGAATGGCTTTTACAGCGGCAACAGCAACTTCTCTGACATCAGGCCTGATCGAGTCAGTGACATCAATTGAATCTCCACCTGCAGAAATATTGCTTTCACCTTTCAGATAAACTGTTTCGCCTTTATCCGGCACATGAGACAGCTGCAGATTCTGTTTCTTCAGATAATCTTTCATTCTGTCATCAATTTTAATCAGTCTGGTCACTGTATGCGGATTTTCTTTTCTCGATATATTTTTAGCAACAATGAGTTCTTTGATTGAACTTGTACCATCTCCGGTCACATTGGCTGGAATACGTTTAGTTGCAGCTGCGATTTCATCACCGACCACATAAACACGGATGTCTTCTCCCTCGATATGCTGTTCTGCAATAAAATCGCTATAGTCAAATGTTTCTTTAATATACTCCAGACTTTCCTTGAAAAATTCCTTCGTCTGGATGTTAGTTGTCACGCCTTTGCCAAGACTGCCGAAGGTTGGTTTCAATACGAAGGGGCTGTTTTTTTGAAATATTAATTCTGTCACTTCTTCTACAGACGTTTCGCTTGTGAAGCTAAACCCTTCAGGAACGGGTACACCTGCATTTTCCAGATATTTTTTTGCCAGTTCTTTATCAGTACCGATATCGACCGCTTCATTGGATATTTTATCTCCTCTTGTCCTGTAGAAGAAGTGTTTTTTGTCTTCTGACGAAAGTGAGAACAGTTTACCTACCGGATCAAAGCCGATCAATTTCATGTCCGTTTTAGCAGTACGGTGTTCATAGAAGGTCAGGGATAACCCCCTGCGCCAGCCTTCAAGTGCTACCAAATAGGCATCTATATTGAATCTGCGTACACCTTTCAGCATTTCTTTGTCCAGCCAAAATGGATAAAAATCTGCCATTTAATCCCTCCGTAACTAAAGTCTACTGTGACTTTCTGTTTTTGACTTTTTCACCCAGTGTTCTCAGTGGAGATGTGAACTTCCATGAGGTACTGTTTAAAATATGCTTATTATCTTTGACGACCCTGTCTCTTTGTTTTCTAAGGTGGACCAGATCTTTATTCATACGGCGCAATGCATGCTGGACTGATTTAACACTTCTTGTATTATATTTTTCAGTGATTTCAAATCCGACCGTCACCGGCTCATCCCATTTTTCTTCAGTAATATTTTCTACTTTGGAAGCCTGTGGGTAATTTGATATCTGTTCTTTAAATTCATTGATAACCGCAGTATCCGTACCTGCAACAACAATTTCAATTTCATTAAATACAGTATTCTTCACATAACCATGCAGATTCCTGTCAAGGGCGCTTTGTTTCAGCCAGCGGTGATAATTGTGACGTTGTACCTGACCTGTCACTACGAATCGCTTGATGTGAAGTTTGCCCATGGGTGCGGGTGATACTTCAACTTCAATCGCCGATCGATTTTCAAGAGGCTCAAGTACATTGATGAAATCGAAGTACACCTTGGATTCGGATGTATCAATATGTGCAGTTTCCGGAAAATAATAATCTATGATTGCACCTGGAACGTCACGTGCAGTCCCTCTGAGCGGGAATAGTGCACCGCCAATCTGCGCAGTCGGATTCAATTCTATGACTACTGCGGGCACATTTTGAGCTCTATTTTCATTTACGATGATATCTACCCCACCGTGTATAAAACCGGGTAATGCCTTTAGAGCATCTACAGCAATCTGTTTAATCTCATCTGACAGGTCATCTGTTGCATCTAACGGGTCTCCCCCTGTCGACACGTTCGTTTTTTGTCTGAGATAAATGCGTTCTCCCTTTTCAGGTATGCTCGTCAGAGCGTAGCCGGCCTCCTGGATGAATTCCAGAATTTCTATATCCATTTCAATCAAACAGCTGTTCAGACGGGCATTCTTTCGTCTTTCCCTGTTCTTCAAACCGATCAGTTCTTCGATGTCATGCTTGCCGTCACCGATGATATTTGCAGGTTTCCTGTTATAGATTGCGACCACTTTGTCATCCACTACATAAACCCTGTATTCTTCGCCTTCGACATGCTGTTCTACTATGACTTCCTTATAACCCAGATCATGACGGACATACTTCAATGCCTTCAGGAAACCTTCATCATCCTGTATATTCGTGACGACACCGTTACCCTGACTGGCATTCGTGGGTTTAAAAACGATTGGATAGTCAATTGTTTTTGAATACTCGATAATCTCTTCATCTGTTGCTTCCGGTGGAAATCCTTTACCCAGAGGTACAGGAACGCCTTTTTCCAGTAAAATTTCTTTTGTCTCATCTTTTTCTGAACCGACTTCCACTGCTTCATTGGAAACCAGGTCTCCGCGCGTCCTAAAGAAATAATGTGTTTTCTCATCGCTGGACAGGGAAAACAATCTCCCTGGCGGATTGACACCAAAAATGATCATATCATCGAAATGTTCTGAGTCTTTTGTATACCATGTCAATTTAAGACCTCTGCGCCAGCCTTCTATGGCAACAGCAAATGCATCCAGACGTGTTTTTCTGGCATTCTTAACAATATCTCCGGTCAGTTGAGGCAGGCTGATGCCTTCATTTCCTTCCATTTATAATTCCTCCCTGTGGAATCTTTTAAATATTTATTTTTTGAACTTTTTAATTACTCCGCCCGCCAGACGCACTGGCAGTGTGACTTTCCAGGAAGTACTGCGATGAAATTTTCTGTTCTCAACTTCCGCTTTCTTTCTTTCATATTCAGTAATATCCAGTTCTCTTTTATATTCCTTCAATTCTTTCAACTGTGTTTTCAGATCTGTTTTAATTTCAAATCCGACTTTGATCGGCCCTTTGTATTCCTCTTTCTCGATTTCAAATACTTGAGCCCTCTCTTCATCTTCCCAAAATCCATTTTCAAAATCATCGACCATCGCAGGGTCTGTACCACCGACAATGACTTCGATTCCCCCATCTTCAAGATTCATGACGGAACCATGAAGGTATCTTTCAAATGCCTGTTTCCTCAGTCCACGGTGATAACCGATATTTTGAACATCGCCTGTGACAAAATACTTCTTCGCAAAAATTTTTCCAGACGGAGATGGTGTGACAGTCGTTGTTGCAGCATCTCTGGATTGCAGCGGGTCGAGTACATCATAAAAATCAAAATAGGCGCGTGTCCTGTCAATGTCGTGATTTTCAGTCTCCGGAAAATAGTAGTCAATAATCGCTGAAGGTACATCTCTCGATTTCCCTTTGATTGGAAACAGTAATCCGCCAAGCTGTGATGTTGGATTCAATTCTATAACATATGCTTTCTCATTTTTATCCAGAATCATATCCACTGCACCATGCTCCAAGCCTTGTACTGCTTTTAAGGCGTCCACCGCCGAATCTTTCACTTCCTGTGATATTTCATCGAATATATCGACAGGGTCGCCGCCGATTGAAATATTTGCTTTATCACTGAGAAAGACCTGCTCGCCTGCATTTGGCACAGTCTTCAAATTATAATTTTTTCTTGCCAGATAATCTTTCGTTTCGTCATTGACAATTATCGGGCAGCTGATCAGTCTTGGGTTATCGTTCCTGATTTCATTTTTCTGTTTAATCAGCTGTTTGATGGTAGAGCTTCCATCCCCTGTAACATTGGGAGGGATACGGTGCATTGCTGCGATTGCCTGCTTGCCGACTACATATAATCTGTAGTCTTCACCTTCGATATATTGTTCTATGATGACATCTCTATAGCCGAGTTCTTCACGTACATAGACAAGTGCATTCTGGAGTTCTCCTGAGCTCGTTATATTGGAGACGACACCTCTTCCAAAACTGCCGTCAGTCGGCTTTAATACGATGGGATATCCCAGGTCTTCTGCGTAACTGATCAGCACTTCATCCTGCGCTCCTTCAGCGAAACGCTTTCCTTCAGGTATCAATACACCTGCATCTTTAAGGGAGTCATTTGTCTTTTCTTTGTTTCTGCCGATCTGAACAGCTTCATTTGTCACTTTGTCTCCGCGGGATCTGAAGAAATAATGCGTCTCTTCTTTAGAGCTCAATGAAAAAAGCTGCCCGGGACGCTCAACAAACCACGTTTCCATTTCCTTAAACTTTTCAGAGTCTTTCACATGCCATCTTAACTTCAATCCTCTGCGCCATCCTTCAAGAGCTACGGCATATGCGTCCAGAAAGTTACCTTCAACTTCAGAAACAACTTCATTTGATAAATGCGGCAACCATTCCGTTCTATTCTCTTCCATTCGTAAGTCCTCCTAAATTCTAAACACTCGTCTATCTTTGGCTTAAGTCCATATATGTTCCGAACGTTTTGTGATTGATTAAATCGTACGTCAGCCTGCCTTCTGCTTCAAGGAAATAATCTCCCATCCACTGGTCGGTCTCAACATCAAAATCGTCATAATTTCCCGGTTTTGGCGTGAATTCACCGAATATAAGTCCATCTTCAGATCTCAAGAAGTCTATTCGTATGAAAGGGGCCGGAATCTCTTCACTTATCTTTGCTGCCATTTCAATCTCTTCTTTGGTGACACCTTCACCATTAAATGGTTCATTGTCATATTTCCCTGTGTGAACCCGCCTGCCATCCGCTGTCCACCAACAGTATTTCAGCTCAGGATATCTGTTGATTTCAAGTATAAGGCCTACTTTCCCATAGAAGCAGTAGAATTTTATATCGCTGCCGGGTGTTTTATTCTCTTTATCTTCAAGAATCAGTTCTTCAGCCATCCAATCATCTTGCACTACCCATCCAGATTCCAGATCCTGTTTCATACTTTTTACAAGTTCCTCGGTGCTGCTTAGTTTCCTTGCACGTTTGAGGTCAATTATATCATTAAAGTCATGGATGAGGTATACGCCTCTCGCCCCTGCTCCGTCAGCGGGTTTGATCACTGTCGACACTTCGAAAGGGAGCGCTTCTGCGCGATACGTTCTTCCTTCCGTCCACGGTCTTCTGATCTTCAGTCTGTCCATGAATTCATAAGCTGTCTGCTTGTCATCCAATACATATTCAGGCAGGAATCCTGTCAGCTGGTACTGTCTAATCCTCATGTTAAGGCTCGCTCTGAACGAGGCAGCGTCTTTCAGCTGCATGTTATCTGTCAGTGCCTCTCTCATCATGAATTCAGGAATATCTTCGATTTTAAGGCCGGGAAGAAGCGTTGAATAGATTGCCGACTTGTAGTCATCCTGTTCATTCATAAATAACCTTCCGGCATATGTAAGTGCCTGGTTGTAGTTTTCATCATGGCGGTTCTTCTGTCTGACCGCTTTTTCTATATAATCGATGAGATTGGCATCATTTTTCATTTCTCTTACAGATTTTTGAATTTTGACGCTGTTCATTGAAGTACTGTCCAATTTTGCCAGCTGAAGTGCTTCTTTGGTTTCCAGGAGTTCTTTACGTGTAGTTTTCAATTCTTCCTCAAGTATGTGGATTTCATTATCAACTGCATTCTTTTTCCCCAGTTTTTTCAACGGCCCTGCTGATTTATATGTCCTGCTGCTTTTAATCTGATGCGTACGTTTATCCGCTGCAGATCTTTCCCGCCCAGCTTTGTCTATTTCAGCTTTTGTGTGAATCAACGCTTTGATCAGTTTGTGCTTTTCCTTCTTTTCACTGTCAGCCATAATTTTCACCGCCTTCTTCTTAACAGAGTTTTAAATGATCCAGTCATCCAGCCTGTGCGCATAGTCTGTCCAGTTGTCAGCTGTCAGTCTGATATGCTTTTCATTGATGGTTTCACGCACTTTATCATTTACTGGATACCATTTTACCTCTTTGCCAGCATATTCTGAAGCATTTCGAGTACACTGCCTCAACTCACTGAAAGTATCTTCTATAACACCCCGTGCAGCTTTTGCTCTGATGACCGGAATATATTCCTGATGATCTTCAAATACACCTGGATGTTTAATGATCATTACCTCGGCATTCACAAATTCCCCGTAAACGATCATCTGTACATGGCTGCCGTCTATCAGCTGTCTGATGCTGTCGTCGATTTCCTTCTTGATGCTGAAATCATAATGAGCCATCTGCACGAGTCCTGTACGGAGTCCGCGCTGTTTATTGAGCTGTATTTCCTTGATGGTATCCTGATGACGGACCCCGTCCAATCTGAAATCTGCTATGATGACGACATCAAAATGTCTGTATCCGCCTGTTTTCATTTCTCTTTTCATCCACAGCGGTTCAGGTACCGGGTATGCACGTTCGGTCTGATTGAATGGGTAAGACAATGCGAGTCTGTCCACATGACTATGGAACCGTCTGTGCACTTCCGCATATTCTTTTCTAATGCCCATCAAAAATCCTTTATAACCGAAGGCTGAACTGCTTGTGAGTGACCCTGCAGCCTGTCTTGGAAAAGAAAGCGGTCCGCTGTCGAGATCTTTTACCGCACTGCTGCCGAATACAACTGCGATTCTTTTTTTATACTCACTGTCAGCTGCAAAACGTACAGTATCCCAGTAACCGATATTTTCTAAAACTTGCCGTCTTCTGAACATCAGAGATGACATATTTGAAAAAACATAAGTTCCGGGAGTGCCTCTTCTATGCAGTTTCAGTTCTTCGGTCAATCGTGCATGGGCGGATGTGTTGGCAATGATATTTTCATTGTCCATCAGGTGTTTGGCCTGTGTTTCAATTTTTTCAGGATGGGACCAGTCATCAGCATCATTGATCGTGACGAACTCGCCTGCCGCTTCTTTCAATGCGATATTTCTAGCGACATACGGCCCGCTGTTTTCAGGTGTGGACAGAAGTTTTACCCTGCTGTTCTTTTCTGCATATCTTTCAACTACTTCTCTGGTATTGTCAGAACTGCAGTCATCAACAACTATGAGTTCGATATTTTCCCATGTCTGACTGAGGATCGAGTCGATTCCCGTTGTAATCCCTTCTGCAGCATTGTAGGCCGGCATGATGACTGTTACTTTCGGTCCGTGTGCCTTGCGCGGTCTTACTGCCGTCAGGTCCTCGTATGTGCTGCCGTTAAATTCAATGGGTGAAAGATTATAAACGCTGATTGCCTTATTCACCCACTTTGTACGTTCATCCAGACCTTCTTCCAAGTTCGCCATCGCAAGATAGATATCCGGATGGTTTTGGTGCATGACCGTCTTCAAAATTTTCCTGGCAGACGTTCTATGGTCCAGCCTGTCTGCACATTCTGCAGCGATGATTGCGGCTCTTCTTAAAAAATCTTTGTCCTTAACGCCGTGTACTGCCTGCGGTAAGTATACAAATGCCTGCTCTGCACCTGTTTCGGTGTATTTATTGGCGTGCCAGAGTGTGAGCTCCCAGGCGATCGCTTTTTTCAAATTATTATTTTTCGTCGTTTCATACAGCTGTTCCAGATCTTTCAGCGCTCTTTTGGTAAAACCCAGTTCGTACAGATGATAAGTATACTGCTTCAGCTTATTCTGTGCATCTTTTCTTCTGTAGGAAGGACTGTACAGCTGTTTACAGTTTCTTCTGCCGAGTGCGTAGGCACCGGTCGTACGGACAAACCCCTTTAAATTTCCAGGGATGTTTTTTGCATTATTGATGAATTTTTCTGCGGCATTGAATTCCATCTGTGCTGTTTTCAGGTCGTGGATGGATTCTGCTTTTTCTGCCTCGCTTCTTGCAAGCACGGCCTGCAGCTGCTGCAGTTCCGCTGCGAGCTGTTCTTGTTTAAGCATCCTAAACATCCTCCGCTCTTTTACCGAAATACTCTTCGATCCGCTCCAAGACCTGTGCTTTATATCTGCTTTCAACCGTTTCCATGTTTTTTACCGTGACATTTTCCGCCTTTATTTCCGGCCGGTATTTCTGCCATGTAAGCAGCAGTTCAGGCTCTGTTATAATCAGTTGCCTTGTCCTGATTTTCTCACCATAGACAAGCATCTGCACTTTATTACCATCCAGTACATTCCGTATATTCTGCTGAATGCCGCTTTGGAAGTTTAGATCATATTCATAAAGCTGCACCAGTCCAATGCGTCCATATTCCTTTTTCAGTTCATTGATTTTGTAAATATGTCCAGTACTGTTCTTTCTGAAATCTCCTGTCAAAACGACATCAAAATCTCTGTAACCGTCTGTTTTTCCCTCTCGTACAGGCCACATCGGTTCAGGCACCGGGAATGGCCGTCTCACCTGGGGATAGGGGTAGTAGAGACCGTCTGCCGAATCATGATAATATTCAAGGCTCTCGACATACTCTTTTCTGACGCCCATGAAAAATCCGTCATAACCGAATGCCGAACTGCCGGTCAGTGACGATACGGATTGTCTCGGCAGTGACAACGGTCCGGATTTCAAGTCAACATAACTTTTCTGCCCGAATGTTTTGATCAGCCGTCTCTTGAATTCACCGTCTGCTGCAAAACGCACACTGTCCCAGTAGCCGAGTTTTTCAAGTACTTGATCTTTTCTGAACATGATCGACGACATATTCGGAAATATATATTTGCCGGGCGTCCCTCTTCTGTACAATGTCAAATCTTCAGTCAATCTTGCGTGTTCTGAAGTATTTGCGATGACTTTATCATTTTCCAATAGATGTCTGACCTGAGTTTCAATCTTCTGTTCGTGGGACCAGTCATCCGCATCATTGATCGTGATGAACTCACCCGTCGCTTCTTTCATAGCGATGTTTCTTGCTGTATACGGACCGCTGTTGGTTGGTGTGGACAACAGTTTTACCCTTGGATCTTTCCTCGCATATTCCTTGATGGTTTCAACTGTGTCATCCGGACTGCAGTCATCCACAGCGAGCAGTTCTATGTTCTGCCATGACTGGGAAAGTATAGACTCTATTGCGATTCTGATTCCGAACGCCGCTTTATACGCTGGAAGAATCACTGAAACTTTCGGTTCTTCATGTACTTTTTTGTTTTTATCAGAAGATAATGTAACCAGATCATCGTAAGTCGCTGTATTGTAATCTGTTTTAAAACCGATCGGCTCTAAATCATATATCTCAAATGCTTTGTTGATGATTTTCATGCGTTCTTCGATATCTTCTTCAAGATTTGCCAGCGCAAGATACAGATCTGGATGCGGGGCGCTGGTCAGTTGTTTTTCCAGCAGTTCACGGGCATGTTCTTTATGGGACAGACGGCCGAAGCATTCTGCAGTGACAATGATGATTCTTCTCAGTTGATCAGGACTATTTTCACCTTCTGCCGCCTCCGGCAGAAACTTTACCGCCTCTTTGGCACCTTCGACAGTATTTTTATTGGCGTGCCAAAGACTCATCTCCCAGGAGATGAGTCTTTTCATTTCACTATTCTCTGTTTCCACCAGAAATTCACGCATATCTTTCAATGCTCTTTCGGTGAATCCCAGATTATACAAGTGGTGCTTCAATGCTTTCAGCTTCCGTCTTTCACGAAACTTCTTACCGTTAAGCAGCCGGGTGATATTTTCTTTCTGTTTTTTTGAAAGCATATCACCAATCTGTTTCCGCTGTTTTTCACCCATCACTGAATAGACGACCCAGTCCACAGGCTTTGATATTAATTTTTTCAGCATCAAAACACCACTTTCATACTATTTATTAGTCGTTTTCTGGTTTACTGCCTGATTCTTTCCCGGCTGCTTCCTGTTCACAGTCCCAGGGCCGGCTTTCTTATTTACCACTTTCTGCTGCTGTCTGTTGGCGGCTCTTCTGTTGACCTGGCCCTTGGCGGCGCCCTGTCTTCGTCCGACAGGACGTTTCTGTACCGGTTTTTTAAGCAGCCCTTGAGATTCTTTATACTTATATACCGCTTCTTCTGCAGTCCCGTCAAACATCACCCGTCCCTGGTCCATCCATATACCGCGGGTACATATTTTTTCAATGAATGACAGGCTGTGGGATACGATGATCACCACTTTTGCCCGGCTCATCATTTCCTGTATACGTTCGCTCGCTTTTTGCTGGAACGCAAGGTCACCTGTCGACAGGGCTTCATCAACGATGAATATATCGGGTTGCAGATTGGCTGCGATACTGAAGCCGAGACGTGCTTTCTGACCGCTCGAAAAATCTTTTACAGGCTTTTTGACTTTGTCGCCAAGCCCGGTGAATTCAATGATTTTGTCATATTTTTCATCCACCCGGCTTTTTGGAATTCCCAGCAGAAGCGCATTCAGATAAATGTTGTCCTCGCCTGTGAGATGGGGATTGAAACCCGTTCCGTAGCCGAGCAGCGCCGAAGTTTCTCCGTAGAGCTCCATATGCCCTTCGTCCGGTCTCAGAATTTTGGTGAGTGTTTTACATAGCGTGCTCTTACCGGCACCGTTGTGGCCGATGATGCCGACAACTTCGCCTTCCCGGACTTCGAAGTTAACATCTTTCAACGCCCAGAAATCACCGGTGGTCAGCTTATATTTAACACTGACATCATTCGCACGGATAACGACATTGTCCGTCATATTCGTTTCAGTCTTTCTAAGCTGCAGTTTGCCGCGCCTTCTTTGAATGTTCCGCTTCGGTACAGTCGCGCGGTAATTCGCAATGACCGTCTTCGGGTCGCCGATTTCCCGGACTTCCCCGTTATCGAGCCACATGATCCTGTTACAGTTCCGCTGTGCATATCTCAGACTGTGGGTGACCAGGATGACCATTTTCGCATCCTTTACGAGCGACTTCATCTTCTGTGAGGCTTTTTGTGAAAATTTTCCGTCCCCGGTATTCAACGCTTCATCGATGACCAGTATTTCTGGGTGGAGGTTGGCCGCCACACTGAAACCGAGCCTTGATTTCATTCCGCTTGAATAATACTTCATCGGCTGCTCGAAAAAATCGCCGAGGTCTGAAAAGTCCTTTATATCCTGAATGTATCTGTCGATTTCCTTTTTATCGATGCCTAGCATCAAACCGTTCAAATAAACGTTTTCCCTGCCGGGCAGTTCCTGATTGAAACCCATGCCGAAACTGAAGAGCGCAGTGACCTTACCCTTCACTTCCATCACGCCGTAATCCTCTTTCAGAATACCGGCGATTATTTTGGACAGCGTTGATTTCCCTGCACCATTCGATCCGATGATACCGAGTATTTCGCCTTCTTTCCCTTCAAAACTGATGTCCTTCAGCGGATTTACAAGATGTCTCTCCGGCAGTTTCCAAGTCTGAAAAAAGTCGAGTATTCTGGATTTGAAATCTGCGGCATGGTTTCCTGAGAAAAAGCTGATACCGACGCCTTCAGATTTTATCACCGTTTTTTTATTGTCAGTTTCTTCATTCATTTTTGAATCTTCGCCTATAGCCAATTCAAAAACCCTCTTTTTCTTAAATTCGTTTTCGCTTTCAGTCTTTACATCGCTTTGATTATCTTATATTCATTTCTGCTGTAGTACCAAAGCATGAACACGATTACTGCAGTGGATACTATAAAGATGATACCGAGACCAAGAAAATTCGGCAGGCTCGCATACATCAATATATCTCTGTAGGCTGTGACGATTACGGCGATCGGGTTGTATGTCACTGCCCAGCCGTACTCCGGCGGCAGTCTGCCGCCTTCCCAGATGATCGGGGATGCGTAGAAAAATGCACGTGTGACATATTGGAGCACGTTTTCAATATCCCTTACAAAGACCGTCACAAAAGCAAGAATCATACCGATTGCCAGCAGGAATGTCGTCTGTATGATGATCAAGAGCGGCAGAAATACGATTTCCCACCCCGGCATCACACGGAACCACGCCAGGAACCCTGCAATCACTATGAACCCAAATGAAAAGTTGAACAGCTGGGTGAGTGTAAATGATATCGGGAACAGTGATTTAGGCAGATAGACCTGACTCACTATCGAACTGTATCTCATGATGGAACCTGATGACGAGTTCAATGTCGTACTGATACAACGCCAGACAATCAGCCCGATGACAAGGAACAGAGGAAAGTTCTCTGTATCCCCCCGGTCCAATATCACTACGATAAGAAAATAAAAAACCAATACGTTAAGAAGTGGATCAAGCAGCCACCATAAATAGCCCAGGTAGCTGTTGCGGTGTTCCGCTTTTAAACCGGATCTCACTAAATAATATAACAAGTCTTTACGACTTAACATTTCCTTTAAATAAGTTTTCATAATTAAAAATGACACCGCCTAGTTTACTAGCGGCCGGAATTTCAACTCCCGGCCCTTCTGTTTACAACTATTTTATATTTAATCAAATCTTTTATGGCAATGACCGCATAGTGGCCGAAGTACCATAATGCTTTTGGCAGATTCTGACCCTCAATATGTCTGAAAACATACCAGTTTCTTTTAGCAGCTTTCCATTTGTTGCTTGAAATCGAATCGCCCACCACCCTGTACTTCGCAAGTACTTCCTGCAGACCATATGCAGTATGACCCTGTCTTGTGAGACTGAGCCACAGTGCATAATCCTGGCGGGTGCGGATGTCCACCATTCTTATTTCTCCGGTTTTTTCAGTATCGATCATTACCGTCAAACAGCCGATGACACAACGTTTCATCAGGGCATCCCAGTCGACGGTCTTTGGTGCTTTTGAAATATAATCCGTTTCTGTGCCGTCTTCGAGTGTACGGACATATTCAGTAAAGGAAAATGCGATATCTTCATCCTTCATAAATTTAAGCTGATGCTCCAGCTTTTTAGGATACCAGCTGTCATCACTGTCCAGAAATGCGATGTACCGGCCTTTTGAATGTTCAATCGCAGTGTTGCGAGCGACTGCTGAACCTGAGTTTTTTTCAAGTTCTATCAGTCTGATCCGGGTATCCTTGTCCATCATTTCTTTTATGAGGCTGACTGTATTGTCCTTCGAGCGGTCATCAACAATAATCATTTCCCAGTCGGAATACGTCTGATCCAACACGCTCTGAATCGTTTCTTTGATGAATACCTCTGAGTTGTATGCGGGAGTGATGATCGAAATCACCGGTTCTTTGTCATGAGTCATAGTATCAGACCTCCTCTCCGGTTCCGGAAGATAATTCTTCATTCAACAGACCATTATACCAGCGAATCAATTTATATTCCTGAGTCTGCCAGTTCAACTCTTCCATGACGGCTTTCTTGCCGTTTCTGCCCATTTTCGATGCTTCTTCCGGGTTGTTCTTAAGATAATCAATCGCTTCTTTTATCGCTTCGTCATCTTCCGGATTTACAGCTATACCGCATTCATGTCGTTCTACAAATGCTTTCCACACCGGGAAATCAGAACAGATGACAGGAATACCTGCATTCATATATTCAAAAAACTTTGTCAGCTCTTTTTTCTTATAGTGTTCTGTCGGTGGGAACATGGCGATGCCGGCCAGCCAGTTCCTCTCAAGGTATCTCTCTTCTATCACTTCTTTTTCAATGAAGCTGTCGATACCCTCTATATGAAGTCTATTCTTATGTTCTCCCGCCACGTCGTACATCTCATCTGCCAGTTCGCTCGGACACTTGCCGACGAAATGGACGTCGATATCCGGATCGATTACAGGGAGTTTTGCATGATATCTTGCCCCGCGCACATGTGAAACATTTCCTGTGTACAATACTTTGTTTTCAACTTCACCGGTTCTTTCATGTTCGATGAATTTTTCATTGACAGTTGGATAGTTCAGTATCCATACACCGTCAGGATAAATATCCTGGTAATACTTTTCAGCAAGTGACAGTCCCATGCCTTTTGTGAAGAATTTCTCCATTAACTTATAACCGGACGCCGCTATTTTTTTCACAGGTTCACTTAAATAATCTTTTTGCATGATGCTCGTAATGTAATCTTCATGAATATCATAGATGACGACATGATTTTGCTTTTTTAGCAGCCATGCAGCCGGCAGCAGTTCCGGATCATGAAAAGTAATGATATCCGCATTCATCGATTTTGCTTTTTTATAAGCATCGATTGTACCGAAAACCATGCGTTTCAACCGGCTTTTATATGTTTTAAGTAAAATATGGTTGATTGTTTTATCACCATCGTTCCCTTTAGGATCACGTCTTGCTATCAGCGTGACATCAAAACCGGCGTTCTCCAGTGACTTGCACTGTTTATGGTAGATTCTGGGGTCGTAAGGGTGATGAACGGTAGTCATGTGTACCACACGTTTTTTTGTTTCCATATTGTATCTCCTGTTTTTCAATTATTTTTCCAGTACTTCTGTAAACATCTGTTCATACTGCCGGGTGATTTTATTTACATGGAATTCTTCTGCACGTTCCAGGCCTTTTTCAATGATGTCTTCTCTTTCACTGTCGCTGAGCTCAAATACATGATTGATGCCGGCCGCTAGCGCCGCCGCGTCGGATGGTTCGCACATATACCCGTATTCTCCATACGCCAACACTTCTTCCGCGCCGGGACGTGCCTTCGTTGATACAACCGGTGTCCCCGTAGCCATTGCTTCTGTCAGTACATGACCGAAACCTTCCCTTACCGATGAGAGTACAAACAAGTCTGCATATTTGAAGTAGGCGTATGGGTTATGCTGGAAGCCCGCAAAATGAACGGAATCTTCAATGTCTAAATCGACGGCCATCTGCTTCAGATCTGCCTCCAGCCCGCCTTCACCGAGAATGAACAGATGACTGTCCATATGATTTTCTCTCACTTTTTTAAATGCCTTCAATAATGTTTTCTGGTCTTTGTCTGGATGAAGGCGTCCTGCTGTGATGATCGTCCTGCCACTGCTTTCAAAAATCGCTTTGTGCACATCTGAAACTTCATCTTTTGCCATCATCTCCCGAATGCCTTCAATATCAACCGGATTATATATAATATCAATTTTATCAGAATTCACTTTATACCTGTTAATAATATTCTTTTTAACACCTTTTGACAGTGCGATTACCTTTTTTGCCCGTCTGTAGAGCTGACCTGCAAAACGTAATTTCAGATTTTCTTTTGCACTGCCGCCGAGGTAGGCCGCTTCCCTCACGACATTTTCAGCTGACGTGAACGACAGCATGGTCGCAAGAAGCGCTATGATATTGTAATTTGGAATCGTACTGAATACGAGCTCCGTCCGCTCTTCTCTGATCACTTTTCGGAGCGGCAGTATCGCGCTGCGCAGCCTTTTCGTCTTTAATTTTATAAATTTAACATCTTCATTGATATACTTCTCGTAGCTGCCATCGTAATTGAGCGTCACGAGTACGGGCGTGAACTTCGTCCGGTCAATATTGTTGATGATATTGAGCAGTGTTCTTGCTGCGCCCCCGCCGCCCATTTGATAAATAAAAAACATTATTCTTTTCTTTTTCACGATATCCAGCCTTTCATAGAACCGGTATTTCACCCCGAACATTATATCATAAACATATTAGTAAACAAGTTATCGTACATGCTGCGAGCACCTTATAAAGCAAAAAAGCCGACTGTAAAGTCGACTTCCCGCTGACGTTCATTTTCTGACAGAAGGACGGCCGATGGAGTGATACTCAACACCGCTCTCTTCTGCTTCTTTTAAAGTGAAACAGTTTCTGCCGTCAAATATTACCGGCCGGTTCATCAGCTTCTTATATTCTTCGAGAGGGAACTCTTTTATTTCCTGCCACTCTGTCAGAATGATGACGATATCCGCATCTGTTACAGCCTGTCTGATATCATCCGAATAAATGACTTCATCTGATAATATGCGCTGTGCATTTTCCATCGCCGCAGGATCGTAAGTATGGACTTCCGCACCCTCTTCAATCAGTTTTGCCGTCACTGAAATCGAAGGCGCCTCCCTCAGATCATCCGTGTTCGGCTTGAATGCGAGGCCAAGCACTGCAACTTTCTTTCCTTCAATAGATTCAAAACGCTCTTTGACCTTGTCGACGATGATACCTCTCTGCCGCTCATTTGAATCCACTACATTTTCAAGGATCTGCATATCATATGAAGCATCTTTCGCCACTGATATGATCGCTCTCGTATCTTTCGGGAAACATGAACCGCCGTAACCGATGCCGGCATTTAAAAACGCACTGCCGATTCTTCCGTCCATACCCATGCCTTCTGCCACATCATCGATGTTCGCTCCTATCTTTTCAGATAGATTGGCCATTTCATTGATAAAGCTAATCTTCGTAGCAAGGAAGGCGTTGGATGCGTACTTTATCATCTCTGCACTTCTGAGATTTGTCCGGACGATTGGAAGGTTGAAGCCCGCGTTGACTTCTTCCAAAGCATCCAGCACCGTCTCATCTTCTGCACCGATGACGATGCGGTCTCCGTTAAACGTATCGTAGACAGCTGACCCCTGTCTTAGAAATTCAGGGTTGGATGCGATCTTTATTGTCACATCGTTGACGATCCTGTCTTCGATCGCTTTTTTAATATATTCATTCGTACCGACGGGCACTGTACTTTTTGTCACGATGATGATGTCTCTGTCGAGGTGGGCTGCGAGCGATCTGCATACTGCATCCACCGACGTCAGGTCTGCTGAACCGTCATCATTTTGCGGCGTACCGACAGCAATGTACACGATGTCTTTGTCAGCGAGCCCTTCTTTGTAGTCTGTAGTGAACTTCAGACGGGACTCATTTATATTCCTGTTAAGCAGTTCTTCCAATCCATCTTCATATATCGGGCTGACGCCCTGTTTCAAAGTTTCAATCTTTTCTTCATCAATATCTATGCATGTCACATGATTGCCGATTTCAGATAAACAGGCGCCTGTGACAAGCCCCACATACCCGGTACCGATTACTGCGATTTTCATAAATCTTACACTCCCAGTTTTTGCCGCATCATTAAAATCTGCCTGCAAAAATTCCATCCGTATTTTATATGATTCATCTTTTTATTTTATCATTCACATTCATCAATTTTATCATATGCCTTGTGAACATTCTACTTTGAGGATGGAATGAGTGCATGGCATCGTGATAAAATGTATAATAATGGAGATGGAAATACAACCTTGAGAAGTTGAAAAAAGAAAGGTATAGATGCTATGAATATATATGAAAAACTGGAATCACGTGAAGAAACATTATCGGTAATCGGACTCGGCTATGTCGGCCTGCCTCTTGCCGTCGAATTCGCAAAGAGATACAACGTCATCGGCTTTGATGTGAACCAGCAGAAGTTGGATGAGTATATAAAAGGTAATGATGTCACGGAAGAAGTCGGAGATGCGGCACTTGCAAACACGACGATGGAATTTACAAGCGATGAATCGGACTTGAAAAAATCAAAGTTCTTTGTCGTTTCTGTTCCGACACCGATCAACACGGACAAAACACCGAACTTGACCCCTGTCATCAGCGCGAGTGAGACAGTCGGCAAAAATCTGACTGAAGGCTCGATCGTCGTTTATGAATCCACAGTCTACCCGGGAACGACGGAGGAAATCTGCATTCCGATACTGGAAGAGAAGTCCGGCCTTAAATATGGTAAGGATTTTAAAGTCGGCTATTCACCTGAACGCATCAACCCCGGTGATAAGGAAAATACGCTGACGCAAATAGTAAAAGTCGTTTCCGGTTCGGACGAGGAAGCATTGAAGGAGATCTCCAGTGTTTACAGCTCCATCATCGAAGCCGGTGTGCACGAAGCAGAATCCATTAAAGTGGCCGAAGCTTCAAAGGTGATTGAAAACTCGCAGAGAGATATCAACATCGCTTTCATGAATGAACTTTCCATGGTATTCAACAAGATGGATATCGATACGAATGCAGTTCTGGAAGCTGCAGGCACAAAATGGAATTTCCTGAAGTTCACACCGGGCCTTGTCGGCGGACACTGCATCGGGGTGGACCCGTACTATTTCACTTATAAAGCGGAACAGCTCGGCTATCATTCACAGATCATTTTAGCGGGCAGAAAAATCAATGACGATATGGGTAAACATATCGCAGGCAACATCATCAAGCAGATGATCAAGGCCAAACAGCTGATCGACGGAGCGAGAGTTGCGGTTTTAGGACTCACTTTCAAGGAGAATGTCGCAGACGTCCGCAATACCAAAGTGACTGATATCATTGATGAGCTCAAAGATTACGGTGCTGATGTGCTGGTGCATGATCCTGTGGCGGTTCCCGAAGCTGTGGAAAGAGATCTTGGCATACAGCTTGTGCCGGATGCAGAGTTAACCGACCTGGACTGTGTGGTTCTCACGGTGCCTCACGCTGAATACCTCGAAAAAATCAATTTTGACACTTTGGACACACTATTCAAAGATGAACGTAAAGTCCTCATTGATGTCAAAAGCATATTGGACAGAAGAGATTTTGAATCCAAGGGCTACCACTACTGGAGCCTGTAATAGAGCGTTTTAAAATACGGTATAAATAAAAGCCTTCATTCAGAATGAAGGCTTTTGCCATCTAATCTTCTTTTATCTCCAGTGCAGTATCGGGATAGTCGGTGATGATTCCACGCACACCGGCATTGATCAGCTGCTGCATCTGTTCCTTATCATTGACAGTCCAGATTCTGAAGAATATCCCTTTCTCTTTCATTATTTCGATATTTTTCAGAGCGGATTTAACGTGCAGGTGAATGGCTTCCAAATCATATTTATCTATCATCTCTTCATAATTCTTCGGCAGGGATTTCGTCAAATACGCCACTCTGACGTTCGGATCATGCTTCTTCAGACGTTTTATCGTTTCCATATTGAATGATGAGAAAACCACTCTCTCCTTCATGCCGTGGGAAGCGACAATATGATGCACTTCTCTTTCTATCCCCGTATAATCATGAACATCCGTTTTCAGTTCGATGTTGATCACCATATTATCATTGGCAAACAATGCGAGCACTTCAAACAATTCAGGCATTCTTTCTTTGTGCCATGTCTCATTATATTTAGGCAGTTTTTTAAACTTCGTTCCGGTCTTGACTTTTTTCAGTTCAAAAATTTTCCAATCCTTGATCAGACCTTTGTCAGTCGTTGTACGGTCCAGATTTTCGTCATGCATGACGACGACTTGTTTGTCTTTAGTCAAATGAACATCAATTTCAATGCCGTCTGCACCCATTTCCTGGGCTTTGATGAAGCCGAGCATCGTATTTTCCGGGTAATGTCCCATGGCCCCGCGATGGCCGAATATTTTAGTCGTTGGCATTATTTTTTTCCTCCAATTTGATATACGTTCAAAAGTTAATTTACAATTATTATAAGTTAAAATACAGGAAATGGCACTTCTCACGCTGCTTCCTGTCCTTTGTATTATTCAGTTCAATCATATATCATTATTTTAACAAAGTTTTTAAGGAGAGAGTACTATGACCAAGATGAACGTCGAAAGTTTTAACCTGGACCACACGAAAGTCGTCGCACCGTACATCAGACTTGCCGGCACAAGTGAAGGCGAACACGGTGATGTCATTTATAAATATGACATCAGATTCTGTCAGCCGAATAAAGAGCACATGGAAATGCCGGGCCTCCACTCCATCGAACACCTGATGGCGGAAAACGTCCGCAACCATCACGATAAAGTGGTCGACCTGAGTCCGATGGGATGTCAGACCGGTTTTTATTTATCAGTGCTGAATGATGATAATTACAACAACATCCAGAATGTCATGGAAAAAACATTGAATGATGTTCTGGCAGCCGAAGAAGTGCCGGCCTGCAACGAAGTCCAGTGCGGCTGGGCAGCAAGCCACAGCCTGGAAGACGCCAAAGAGATCGCCAAAAAGATGCTCGCAGGCCGCGACCAGTGGGATGAAGTGTTTGGCGGAATAAGATAATTGATATAGTTTGAATGATTGCTGTCTGTTCGGAGGGTTTTGGGTCTCCGGACGGGCAGTTTTTCTTTGGATTGGAAAGAGGATGGCCGCCCTAAGTGCTGTTTCGGTCACTGGGAGACGTGAGTGACCGGATGAAGTGGATTGCCGGTCACTGAGAGTTGCGAGTGACCGATAAGAGTGATGTTTCAGTCACTGAGAGTTGCGAGTGACCGGTAGACAGCCTATCTCCTCACCGACCGGCCCATCCTCACGTATGTATGGCGTCGGCCGCGAACGGCAATTGAATATGTCATGATATTTTCCGGCACGGCGATGCCGTAAAACCCCGTATCTCCCAAATGATACACATCAGCGCCTGCCATTTTTGAATTCAACGCAATTTGCCTGATTGTATGTTCATCGGCTCCTTCCTGGGAAGTGCCGATCGTGAGCAGCGCCAGTGCATCATTCGCATGTGCGCACTCCACATATTTCTGCGCTTTATCCACAGTCATTCCCGGTACTGTCCCCGGTGCCGGCAATAAAATGATATCCGCACCCGCGTGTGCAAACTGCTCTATCACCTGCTCAGAAATGATGTCACTCCCGGATTCTCCCACAACTCCCGCGCCATGCATCTTGCCTGAAATGATCAGACCTTCTTCACCGAAAATTTCACGCGCATTCTGTATCGTTTCGATCGTCATTTCATTCGTCACACCGGTTTTTGGATTGCCGGTCAGACAGACGAAATCAAATCCGAGCTTACAGGCACGCTTCAGACTTTCAACCGAAGCCAGCCGGCCCCGCGGCACTTCATCCAAAGTTTCAGAAGCATGGAGATCGGCATCCACCGGCTCCAGATTGACACCGACCGGCCGGCCCAGCAGTTTCTTCAATTCAATGATGATCTCCTCATCATTTTCAACTTCCAACCCCTTTACGGCAGGTTCAAAAACATCAAACAGATTCAAAAGAACGATATCAGCACCAAAACCGGCTGCAAGCTCCGCATTCGTAATATCCGGATAGAGCGGCTCGGGGGTTGTCATCGTTTCAGCAATAATGACCCGTCCCTCACTCGCCTTGATCGACTGCTTCAGTTCCTGACCCGTCATACCCAAAAAATCCGATGCACTGCAATCCAGTAGTCTCTTCATACTATTCAAGCTCCCTTTTCATTCTTATTGATCTCTGAACTTCTCCGGTCCCCGTAGAAGTCTCTTTAACACTTTGAAAATAAAAACCGTTTGCTTCATAAAATGGCAGTCCGAGTGTGTTCCCCTCCTGAACGGAGGCCCACTGGACCTCCGCTCCTTTTTTCATGAAATACTCAGTGAAAATATTCAGCAGCTGCTTTCCTATTCCCATATAGCGGTAATTCCGGTCCATATAAAAGACGAACACTTCATTTTCACTGCGGCTGATCATTCCGCCGCCGATGACACCGGCAACGGTGTTGTCTACTTCAGCGACAAAGCTGTACTGTCCCTTTTTGATATCCTGTTCGACTTTAGCCGGTGAATACCAGAACTCGACATTTTTCGTCTTATAAGTATCCGACAACCTATCATCCACAGTATCCAGCCAGCCGTTTCTGCAGATTTCAGCCACTCTCCCCGCGTCTTCCAACCTTACTCTTCTGATCTTCAAATCCACATGACCACCTAATTTTTATAATAATAAACAGCTAGCTGAGTCCGGTCTCTCAGTTCCAGTTTACCCAGCATCTGCGAAATATAATTTCTGACTGTGCCTTCACTCAAATACAACCTGCCGGCAATCTCTTTATTGTTCAGACCTTCAGCGACCAATTCGAGAATATCCCTTTCACGCTCTGATAACTCATCCAGTTTTTTACTGCTGGATGCAGCGGACATGCTCTTCACGATATTGCTGTCGAACACCATGTTGCCAGCCTCTATCGCCTGCACTGCAGGAACGATGCCGGTGAAATTATCTTTTAGCAGGTAGCCTTTACATCCCACTCTCAGTGCTTCGGAAATATATTCATCATCTTTGAAGGTGGTGATCAGGAGTATATTTGCATGCTCATATCTGTCCAGAATGATTTTGCTCGCATCGAGTCCTGTCAAATCCTCCATGCGGATATCCGTCATCAGCAGATCCGGATGATGGGTTTCAAACAATCGGACGGCTTCCCTGCCGCTGTCGCCCGTAGCGACCACTGTGTGCCCTGAACTCTCTACAATTGTCGTCAGTGCAGAAACAACGAGTGCGTCGTCATCCACTATTATTACTTTCATTCTATATTTCCTCCTTATACAGGAATACATGGACTTTGAAGCCATCATCATCCATCGTATTGAAAACGCCTTTGTATTTTCGCACAGTCTCCTTCATAGACTGGAGTCCCATGCCGTGTGGGCCTTTATTGATATTACTGCCATTGTCTTTAATCGCGATGATGATATATTCCGGATGTTCCCTGACGATTATGCTGACCGCCGTTGCATCTGAGTGCTTGCGGATATTCGTGAGAGATTCCATGACGATGGACAGAAGGTCCAGTTTCAATTCATGGGACATCGGCATATCGACATTATATTGAAAATCGATATCATAATCCTGCCTCATATCATCGGCATAACTCTCCACCCTGCTCCTGAAATCGATTGATGTATCGTAAAGATGATGGATGCTGTTTCTAATATCATCCATACCCGCTTTCAATCTTTTCTGAAGCGTCTTCAACGAGGTTTTTATTTTCTCGCTGTCATCCACATACTGCAGTGACTCAATCAGTAAAATGCTGCTTGAAAGTGAGTGCCCCAACGCATCATGCATATCACGCGCGATTCTGTTCCGCTCATTCAAACTTGCACTGAACACTTCCTTTTCATGGCTTTTCATCAGTTCATTGTGCTTCTCCTTCAACTGGATATTATCATGTGTCAGCCTGTCGCGGATTTTCCGGTTGTCTGATTCCAGCGACCCGATCCTTAAATTCAATGCTGACAAATAAAACCCTCCAAAAGCGATCAGCAGCAGCAGCCATTCTTCATATACGACAAAGATCAGCAGCAGCAGGTAAGCACTTTTTCTGTATTTTTTATGCACAAACAGTGTCAGCAGCGGAAAGTAGTATATCCATTCGATATCGACAAAGACGAGCACTATGAACAGTACCGTGATAATCTCCAGCAAGTACTTCATTCTTAATACTTCCGGTAAAAATAAAATAATGAACGAAGTCAGCACTATAAAAATGTTCACTTCATCACTGAAAAGTATATATACAAGCGTCATCACCATGAACATCGTTAACTTTTCCAATATATCACGCAATATTTTCACCCCACTATATGACAATTGTCATATCACTTCATTACCATGGGCACTAACCCCACTTTAATTTATATTATAAACTTAAATTAACAAATGTAATAGGAGGGACTCAAAATGATAATGATGAAAGACGTAATTAAACGTTATAAAGAAGTGATTGCACTGGACCACTTCTCTTTTTCCGCCAACGAAAATGAAATTATCGGCCTGCTCGGCCCGAACGGCTGCGGTAAAACAACAGCCATCAACTGCATGCTTTCCATACTGAAATTCGATCAAGGCGAGATTGAAATTTTCGGTGAGGAAGTCGACCCGAACAACAATGATATTAAAAAACGGATCGGTGTCGTCCCCCAGGAAATTGCGATATTCGATAATTTGAACGTTGTTGAAAACATCAGTTTTTTCTGCGGCCTCTATGTTAAGGATTCTACTGAACGTAAAAAACTTGTAGATGAAGCGATTGAATTTGTCGGTATTGAGAAATACAGGAAATTCAGCCCGAAACAGCTGAGCGGCGGACTGAAACGTCGTTTGAACATCGCGTGCGGCATTGCGCATAAACCGGACCTGTTGTTTCTGGATGAACCGACTGTTGCGGTGGATGCACAGAGCCGGAATTTTATTCTTGAAGGCATTAAAAGAATGAAGGACAACGGCACTACTGTCATTTATACGACACACTACCTGGAAGAAGCCGAAGATTTGTGCGATCGTCTTGTCATCATGGATAACGGAAGGAATGTGGCACAGGGCACCATGAATGAACTGCAGAAATCCATTTCCACACAGGAAAGCATCACAGTCAGCTTTGTGGATGATGGTGATTTACGCAAAAAATTAAAATCACTGCCCAATGTGGTCAATGTGGAAAAGAATGAAGATCTTTACAAAATTCAATTCGAAAAACATCAGAACAATTTACCGAATCTCATAAAATTCATAGAGGAGAACCAATTGACCTACACTCAGATTGCAAGTGAAAAACCATCACTCAGCAATATCTTCCTGGAGCTTACCGGCAAGGAGCTGAGAGATTGATGGGAATATTCAAAATGACTTACCAGATGATGCTGATCAATTTCAAAGACTTCGGCTACTGGTTCTGGACTCTGCTTTATCCGTTATTGCTGTCGACACTCTTTATACTGACCACCTCGAATATCACCGGTGACAGCATGGACGATATACCGGTCGGCATTACGGAAGAACATCAGCTCGCCGGTACTTTGACTGAAATTGACATTTTGGAAGTGACTGAAACAACCGAATCAGACGGTCTTACTTTAATGGAAGATGACGAACTGTCCGGATTTATCACAGAGGATAATGAACTGCTTGTGACAACCAGCGGGCTTGACCAGACAATACTCGAATCTGTCTTAAATGAAATCACCCAGGTTTATGAGAGTGGCATTCCAGCTGAAAACTTCTCTTTTGATAATGATCTTATTGTGGAAACAGATGCCGATCGTGAACCGCAGGTGGTCATGTTCTACTCTCTGATTGCCATGATGGTTTTCTATACGATGTTTTCGAGCATAGAGTTCATAACAACCATGCAGCCGAATTTGAGCACGATGGGCGCAAGATTCCAGGCAAGTCCCTACAACAAGATAAAACTGCTTATGGCGAGTGCCGTCGGTGCGCTTTTTCTTGGACTTCTCACTAATTTCGTCATCATTTCCTACTTGATGATCTTTTATCAAGGAACATTATTCAATGAATTTTTACCCACTGTAATCCTTTTGATCATCGGTAATATCGCTGGCATCGGTATCGGCTTTGCTGTCGGTCTCTTCCCGAAAATCAATGCAAATTTTAAAACATTTGTCGGTCTTATCGTTCTGCTTGCGCTGACCTTCAGTGCAGGGATGATCGGTCCGGGAGTGAGGATGCTGGTTAATGAAAATCTCCCCATCGTTAATGAACTGAATCCGGTGGCCCTCTTGACAGATACATTATTCAGAATCAATCTGATGGGCAACTTTGACGATTATATGATGACACTCGCTATTTTAACCGGTATCGCCGTCGTCATGTTCATGATCACTTTAATCGTCCTGAGGAGGAAACAATATGACAGTCTTTAAAGGTATGCTCATCCATTTTTGGAGATATAAAATAATGGTCATCATCGTCACTCTTCTGTTCTTCGGAATCGCACTGCTGTTTGCCCAAAATCAGACCACTGATGTGTTTGAAGCAAGTTCGATGGACATCACGGTCGTTAATCCGGAAGAATCCGAAATCGCTGATGGGTTGATCACTTACCTGGCAGAAAGGAACGATGTGGAAGTCATCGACAGTTTTGACAGAAATCAGATCGAGGAAGAGATTTTCCTGCTGGAAATGGACGGTGCGGTTGTCATTGATGAAAATATTGACTCTAAATTTGTAAACGGTGCTTCAGCGGTTGAAGTACTGACCGATCCAAGGAGTTCAGGAAGTGTCCATTTGAACAATGAAGTTTCAAAATACTTCCGCTTCCTTGAAGCAGATTACAACTTTACAGGTTCGGTCAATACTGAAGAAACTCTGTCAACCTTGTCCAACCGGATCACCGTCGATATTGCAAATCCGGAAAGTGCTTCCGAAGCATCTGATTTTGACGGTATGAAGTTCTACACAAACTATGCAGGTTACATCATCATGCTTTTGCTTCTGCTGTTCATAGGCAATATCATGACAGAATTCAATAAGCCGGAACTTAGAAACAGGGTCAGTGTATCCCCTATGAAGACTGTGTCCTATACAGTCCAGATCATCAGTGCCCAAAGTATCATGGCAATATTTGCAGTACTCATCATGTTTTTTGGGGGTATATTCATAAGATGGAACAGTCTCGAAGGTGTCCCGCTCGATAAAATATTCGTCGCACTTTTATTGATCAGCATCTTTACGCTGGCCCTGCAGTTTGTAATATCATCACTGACGACGAATAAATTTCTGATCAATGGCATTGCGAATTTCATCTCCATCGGGATGGCGTTCCTGTCCGGGATTTTCATACCCCAGGAAATACTGGGTGAGACAGTACAGAATATCGCAAAGTTTTTACCACTATATCACTTCACACAGATTTATGCTGAATCCGATATTACATGGGCTGAAAGCATCGTTCCCGTGACAATATTACTCCTTTTCATTTTAGTGATGCTGATCATTGGAATAATCTTTGAAAATAAAAGAAAAAGTTCATTTAATCTATGATATTTCGGGTAAAATAATATAAGGGGGAACGCATCATGAAAACAAAAACATTAAGCGCGATGACAGAAAAGGGTCTCGATAAGAAAATTGATGAATTCATGTATGAAAATGCATATGCCGAAATCATCGATATCAAATTTTCAGTCGGCAGTGTATTTGCAGTACTCATCCTTTATAAAGACTGAGACTGATTAAATCATTGCATGAAATGCCTTTATTTAGCATAATGATAATTGAAGAGTAAATTATTTAGGAGTGATTTTAGTGAATCAGGAACAATTTAACAGAATGAAAAACGATGATGGTTTTATCGCAGCACTTGACCAGAGTGGCGGCAGTACTCCAAAAGCTTTAAAAGCATATGGAATTGATGAAGACCAGTATTCTAACGAAGAAGAAATGTTTGATCTTGTGCATAAAATGCGCTCACGTATCATTACTTCACCTTCTTTCAACAAAGAAAGAGTTCTTGCAGCTATTTTATTCGAACAGACAATGGACCGTACAATCGATGGTAAATACACTGGTGATTATTTAGCGGATAAAGGAATCGTACCATTCTTGAAAGTTGATAAAGGCCTTGCTGACGTGGAGCACGGTGTTCAGCTTATGAAGCCTATGCCGGACCTGGATGATCTGCTTTCACGCGCAGTAGAACGCAACATCTTCGGTACTAAAATGCGTTCCAACATTTTAGAAGCAGATGAATCAGGCATCAAAGCTGTTGTGGAACAGCAGTTTGAAATTGGTAAACGCACTGTGGCTTCCGGCCTCGTTCCAATTATCGAACCAGAAGTGAACATCCATGCTGAAGAAAAAGAAGAGATTGAAGAAATTCTTAAAAATGAAATCATGAACCACTTGAATCAATTGAATGATGATGAGTTTGTAATGTTGAAACTCACAATTCCAACTAAAGCCAACCTTTATAAAGAACTTATCGATCACCCACAGGTGATCAGAGTCGTTGCCCTTTCCGGCGGCTACACACGCCGTCAGGCAAATGACAAGCTGAAAGAGAACGACGGATTAATCGCAAGCTTCTCAAGAGCACTTGCTTCTGATCTGAAAGAAGAGTTGACTGATGATGAGTTCAACACTACATTGGACGAAGCAGTAGAAGACATCTTCGACGCTTCCGTCCATAAAACTTTAAAATAAAATATTAAAATAGACGGATGGATCAATTTCCATCCGTTTTTTATTTGGAATTTGAGTGCCTGCTGCCGGCTGGCACGAACCGGGTTGTTTCCGGCATTTCGTGCCATTTTTGACTGCCGGCTGGCACGAACCGGGTTGTTTCCGGCATTTCATGCCACCTCCCACCGCTCGCCTCTCTTTGGCAGCCTTTCAAAATCAACATATTGGAGCAGCCAATCGATTTTAAGTATAATCTAATGTAACTTTAAAACTGATGAGGCGGGATTTTATGTGTTTAATCAATTTCCAGTTGAATAACCATAACAAATATAAGCTGGTGATGGCTGCAAACCGGGACGAGGAGTACAGCCGCCCTACAGAAGCGGCACACTACTGGAAAGATTATCCTCATATATTGGGTGGAAGAGATCTCCGCGGCATGGGGACGTGGCTGGGCATCACAAAAACCGGCAGAATATCTGCACTGACAAATATACGAAATACAAAAGAACTGCTCTCCACCCACCAGAAGTCACGCGGCCATTTAGTGAGCAATTATTTGATCGGCAATCAAGATCCAGCTGAATATTTAAATGAAGTTTCAGACGAAGGCATGGACTATGCCGGATTTAATCTACTTGTCGGCAATCAGGGTGAGATTTTTTATTTGAATAACTATGACAATGAAGTCAGCCGGGTGGATGACGGGCTGCATGGCCTCTCAAATCACCATTTGAATACACCATGGCCAAAGGTCATCAAAGGTAAAACCGGACTTGAAAAAATCATGGACAGTGAAGATTCCGATATCGAGGATCTGTTCCGTCTGCTCCGGGATGATGATACTGCAGAAAATAAAGACCTGCCTGACACCGGTCTTTCAAAAGAGATTGAAAAGAACTTATCACCATTGTTCATCAACATGGACAAATACGGCACACGATGTTCTACCGTGATTTTAATCGATCAGGATGATAATGCTACATTCGTGGAGCGTACTTATTCGGAAGGGCAGCAGACAGGTGAAGTAAAATTCGAATTTAAGATTGAGAATTAAAAAAGACATTTTTAAACCACGCATAATAACAGCATGCAATGCTGAATTTATGCGTGGTCAATTTTTGTCATCATAATAATTAATATATATTTTCATACTTCATCACTTATATTAAGCCGATCAACGACAATACCGCTGCGATTACTACAATGAGACCAATAATATAAATAATACTTCTCATTCTCTACGCCTCCTATGAAGATCAGATTCTTCTTTCTCTTTCATAGGTTTAATTCCCTTAACGTTCATGCTATAAACATATTTAACTAAAAAGTGGACAGCCCTGTGTCTTCCTGAATTCTGTACAATATATTTTTCCACCATACATCTTCACTGTAAGCTTCATAGTCAGCAGTATAAATACCGTCTTCATTATTCCAGATCCTGTCATAATAGCCGGTAATTTCAGTCATCAGCTCCGAATCGCTGGAAGCGGTTATTACAAGGTTTGTTTCGAGATTATAATCTTCTATATTTCTTCTTGTAAAGTTTGAAGACCCGCCTGTAATTGTGACTTCACCATCCGACTCCACCATCATGAACTTCGCATGATACTGCTCGCCGTGAGATTCGTACCAGCGGATTTCAGGCGCATTTTCATTGTCCATCAATTCGGCTGCCACGGGTCTGTTCGGAATTCCGATCTTTTCATTGCCGAATGCGTCCTGATTTACATCAAGTACCATCTGCACCTCCACGTCCCGGTTCAAAGCATCTTTAAGTGCGTTGATGACATCCCTGTCCGAAATATAGAAAATCCCCGTCTGAATCGTGTCCCCTGCCGCTGTGTTCTCAATCATATCAATCATCTGATCTTTGACTTTTTTCTCGGTCACAAGCTGGACATCATAGTCCCCGTCGCCGGATGCTTCAGTATTCACTTCAAAATCATCAAAAACTGAAGTGTCCACTCCTGCCATATCAAGGACAGCCCGCTCTGAAAGCATCAGATCCTCCAATATGGGGCCCTGGACTTTAAAGGCAATATTGGAATGATAAAAACTCGCATCATGCGGATTCCCCGACGTAACCAGTGCAGAATCTTCATGCATCACCGTTTTTCTGTGATTCGCCTTGAAGTTCAGCATACTGAAATAAGAACGTACATTCACTTGAGGACCTTCGGGCCTCAGTGCATTCGGCAGCCATTCAGCGGACGATGAACCAAACCACTGTAAGTACGCCCTGTAAAAACTGGAGTACAGGGGGTTGGAGTCACGGAGCGGTGCCAGATCCGTCTGGTGGACCGAGATACCCGCCTCTGTCATATCTTCAATTTGCGGCGGTTCGTATGTTTTGTAAAATGAGTTGATCGGATCTGTGATGAAAATGATTTCCATATCGGGATTCTCCGCCTTTTTATCCACCAGAGCATCAGATAACTCCTGGGACAAAGCCGGAAAATCCAACTCAGGGTCGCCGTGATCATAATCATCGTTGAACAAAAACATATCAATCAGCAGAAATTCTTCCGCTTCATCTATCATCCCAAACACTTCGTCAAAAATCTCCTGTTCATGTGTTTCCTCGCCGTCATTATCCGCATAGGTCAAGTCGTAAAGAAACTCCACAGAATCCGTTGAATAAACTTCACTCTCATATGTAATATTTTCGGGCGTCGGCTTAAAATAGTTAAACAGCCCGACAGTCAGAGGTATGATAATTAAAAAGACCAAGACCAGTACAAAGAATAATAACCATATTTTCTTTCTCCGTTTCATCATTTAATGAGTCCCCTTCCCAATGACCTTTGTTCCGGCAATCAAATCCGGAATATGCTTGAAATTTTTATTGAATAAAACCATACAAATATATATAGCGGCCAATAGCACACCGATATTGCCCACCATAAACCATACGGTTGAATAATCCTGATACATCGCTCTGATGACACCGGTGTGCCCGATGTGCCACGGCAGGAATTTCAAAGTATTTCGCAGCAGACTGGACCAATATGAACGTCTTTTATATGCCACTTCCAGACCCATCCGTCTTTTGCCGATTGTTGCATAAGGATGCCTATATTCCATATATGAAAAAACTAAAGTTACAGGAATAACTGTAGTGATCAATGCCATTAAATGCGAAGTGATTTCATTGAAAACCGGAATCTGGTCTAGAAAGACAATATATATTATTGAAAAGAGTAAAAACAATGAAATCAGGTAAATCCAAATGAGTATATAGTCGATCAATAGAGCCAGAAACCGCTTTTTTAAATATGATTTTCTCATATAGAACACCCCCTTACGCTCCTTTGGTTTCATTATACACCACGGGAAAGATGTCCGGCCGACTTACATTGTCAGACCTAAAACTATTGCAGTTACCGACGCCATGATCAGCATCTTTTTCTCAACCGCCGTGACCGCTTCAACATCCTTATTTTTCATATCAAAAAGCATGAGCACTGTTACGATTGCAAGAATCAGTGTAACCATGCCTGCCAGTTCACGTGTAGATGTCATTACTACAGCGAGTGCCGAAATCACCACAAGGTAAAGTACTGCCGGCATGTGCGCCGCACGTCTCCCCCATCTGTTCACTGCGTAGAGTACCGTCGTGTTCTTGACGGGTCTTGCTCTTTGATCGGCATCAATGTCCGGTATATGATGCACTGTTACCCACGACATGCACCAGACAGCATTGATTGCAGCGTTGAACCATGCCCAGACAGGAATGGTATCCAGCATGATCCACGGTGCAGCGAGTCCTAAAAACAGCATGGATGGAAACAGGCTCAGCCACTCACCTGCAAAGGGACGGTATGCAAAAATGAACGGTTTCATAGAATATGTCAATGCACCCCATATGCCGATAATTGTCAGTATTCCAAGTTTCACATGACCGAAAATGAAAAAGAATATGGCTGCGAGCACCATAGCAGTACATAGCATGATTCCGAAAAACTTCAGCTGATTGTATGTAAAAACTTTTTCCTGGATGACCCGGCTGCCTCCTGAAAGCACTCCCGGGCTGTAGTCATCCGTCCCTGATTTAAAATCAGCGAGGTCATTGACGATGTGGGTCAGTAATCCGTGGGTCAAAAATGACCCCAGAAGTAAAATAGCGCACAGTATCAATATAGTTCCATTGTTCAGATCCGGATAAAATATAATCAGTGGAATCGTAGTGGAAAGTATCGTGATAAAACTCGAAAAAGCGACTGCTAAAATACGGGTGAGCATACTGAACCCTTTTAAAAATTTGAATTTCTCCTGCAATGATAAGCCCCCTTCTTTAATTCAGAAAAATTTTTGCATCGTTCTGTACCGGCATTTGTGCAATTATACCAAATATCACTTATCGTTACTCTCATTCTTAGTAAACTGATGTATGAAATATTATGATTCATTGATTATTAATCCCTTATTCTGATATGTTTAAAAAGAGATTATTTGTAAAATCATTAGTATCACAAAGGGGACGATGATCATTTATCTATTTAATATTGAAAAAGATAGGGATTCAGGGTATTTATACCAAAGAATTTATAAACGGCTGAAAGAGGATATTCTCAACAGAAAATTTAAAACACATGAAAAATTACCAGCTAAACGAACATTGGCTGAACAATTGAACATCAGCATAAATACAGTGACCAATGCATATGAACAGCTTCTGGCTGAAGGATACATATATACGATTGAACGCAGTGGATACTATGTCGAAGAAATTACACAGTTTAAATCTCCGAAAACAAAACCCTTCCAGTTCCCGGAGGAATTAAAAGAACAGCATATAGACAAAGAGGGATGGCTGTCTCTGTCCCACATGACATCAGATGTGGAAAACTTCCCTTTTAAAGAATGGCTGATGGCCGAACGGGACGCTATCACGAATCACGCTGAGGAGCTGGCTGAAATCGGACATCCCCAGGGGCCGTATATAGTAAGGGAAAGTATAGCAAAGCTTATTTCACTGAACAGAGGTGTACAATGTGAACCTGAACAGATTGTCCTCAGTGCCGGTGCACAGCCTCTGGTCCAGTCACTGATGCAGATGCAGCCAAAGAATACGACGGTAGCTATGGAGTCTCCAGGGTATTCGAGAATTCACTCATTACTTGTCAACACCCTTGAATTGAAAGTGAAATTGATGAATATCGACGAGATGGGGATAGATATCAATCAGGTGGAACAATCCAATGCCGACTTTTTATTCGTTACACCTTCACACCACTTTCCAACGGGCAAAATCATGCCTATTTCAAGACGGATCGAACTCCTGAACTGGGCTTCAAAGAAAGATGACAGATTTATAATAGAAGATGACTATGACAGCGAATTTAAGTATAAAACCAATAACATACCTTCTCTTCAAAGTCTGGATCAGCATCAGAGCATCATTTATCTGGGGACTTTTTCCAAGTCACTGCTGCCTACTCTCAGAATCAGTTATATGGTCCTGCCGCCGAAAGTTTTGAAGATATACAGAGAGAAATTTTCCCATGTCATCAATTATAATAATACAATATCTCTATTTACGCTTCACTACTTCATACAGTCGGGAGCATATGACCGGCACATCAAGAGGATGAACCAGCATTATGAAATGAAGCGCACTTTACTGATAGATAGCCTGGAAAAAGTATTTGGCGGCAAAATTGATATTAAAGATATCCCTGCCGGCCTTCATTTCATGGCACGTTTCGAGACGGATAAAAGTTATGATCATATTGAAGAAAAAGCAAATGAACACAAGCTTGAAATTTATACTTTGAAACGTTTTTCATTGGAGAATGAAAGTAAGCCAAAAAACCACATCGATCTCATACTCGGTTTTGCCAACATCAAGACTGAGGATATAAATGAAGCGGTGAAGAGGCTTTCAAAAATCATCGGATAAAGGCAATGAACATTATAAAACGCAAACCTAAATAAAGGTTTGCGTTTTATAAATTCAGTTATTTAATTATCTCTCTGACAGGCTTGATATCAATTTCAGCTGCTTTAAGAGCTGACACTATTGATTTCGCCAATTGAGGCGCGGTGGGTGTATCACCGTGTATACAAATCGTCTGCACATCGATATCTGCATCCTGCTTGTCATGTGTGATCACTTTTTTCTCTCTGACCATGCGGACGACCCGCTGTGCCATCGCCTCATAATCTTCCGCAGCTTCGCTTGTTCTCGTCATTACCAATGAACCGTCTTTCGTATGCTCACGGTCTGCATAACCTTCTCTTGCTACAGGTATGCCCATCTTATTCGCCTCATCAAGCATCACTGAATTATTTACAGCAAAAACTATAGTGTTCTTATCGATGTCATTGATTGCTTCCAATATGGCTCTCGCAACTTCCCTGTCTTCCATTGCCTGCATATAAAATGCACCGTGCGGTTTACAGTGTTCGATATGCACATTTTCTGCCCGGGCAAACTCTCTCAGAGCCCCCATCTGATAAGTGATGAAATCCTTCATCTCAGAAGGCGTACAGTCCATCTTCCTGCGTCCGAAACCGACCAGGTCAGGCAGGCCCGGATGTGCACCAATCCCTACATCATATTTTTTAGCCATTTCCACAGTCTTCCTCATTACGTGAGGATCTCCACTGTGGAATCCGCATGCAATGTTGGCGGATGAAATATATTTCATCATCTCTTCATCATTACCCTGAACATGCAGACCGAAACTTTCACCCATATCACAATTAAGATCTATTTTCATTAACATCACAACCTTATATAAAATTAGCTGTTATATTCATCCAGGAAATTAGTCGTATATTGACCGGAAGTAAATTGTTCCGCGTTCATAATGTCTTCGAGCAGCGTATGATTGGTGGTGATGCCTTCCACTTCCATTTCATCGAGTGCCTGTTTCATCTTATCAATTGCTTTTTCCCGGTCCTCACCGTGTACAATGATCTTGCCAATCATTGCATCGTAGAACGGTGTGACGTCAGAACCTTCGACAACTCCAAAATCATATCTGCCGATTTCTTTTGAAAGGTGGAGCTTCGTGATTTTACCTGGTGAAGGAAAGTATGTTTTAGGATCTTCCGCGTACAATCTGCACTCGATGGCATGACCGGACTGTTCAACCTCTTTCTGAGTCAGAGGCAGCGCTTCATTTGCTGCGATTCTGATCTGCCACTCTACCAGGTCGAGCCCGGTAATTTCTTCTGTAACAGGGTGTTCGACCTGCAGTCTTGTATTCATTTCCAGGAAATAAAACGCGCCGGTCTTATCAAAGATGAATTCCATCGTACCCAGATTGGTATAGCCAAGATAGTCCACGCCTTTAATCGCAGAGGCCAGCAATTCTTCTCTGATTTCATCTGTAAGGAACGGCGAAGGAGATTCCTCTACCACTTTTTGATGGCGTCTTTGCACAGAACATTCTCTTTCAAATAAATGTATGATATTACCCTTTGTGTCTGCAGCGATTTGAACTTCAATATGACGAGGCTCATAAATCCATTGCTCTAAAAATAATTTATCATCAGAAAAGAAGTTTTCAGCTTGTTTCTTCGTCGTTTTGAATGCCGCTTTCAGCTCTTCTTCATCATGCACCTTTTTCATGCCGATTCCGCCGCCTCCGGCGCTGGCTTTCAGCATTAGAGGATACTGCAGACCTCTGGCAACTTCTATTGCCTCTTCAAGCGATTTCAAGTTTTTATCAGAGCCCGGAACAACAGGAATACCTGCTTCCATCATCTTTTGACGGGACTGCAGTTTGCTCCCCATGATTTCCATTGTTTCTTTGTCCGGGCCGATAAATGTAATGCCTGCATCTTCACAAAGTTCAACAAAGTTTGAGCTCTCCGATAAGAAACCATAGCCCGGATGAACAGCATCGACATTTAATTCTTTAGCTGCGGAAATAATTTTTTCTATGTTCAAATAACTTTTCTTTGCCTGTGCTTCGCCAACACAGACAGATTCTGTCGCCTCCTTGACAAAAGGGGCTTCCTTATCCGCTTCCGAATAAACTGCCACAGTATCAATATTCATACGGTGACAGGTTTTAATGATTCTAAGTGCTATCTCTCCGCGGTTTGCAATTAAAATTTTATTGAATAATGCCACGATATCCCACCTCATCAACTTTATGCATCTATTTTTGACTTATGATTGCTATTTCCTGACCTGCTTCCAGCATGCCTTCGTCTTCAACTTTAAATTCACTGATAATTCCGCTTGACTCGGCTTTCAACTCATGGAAGCTCTTCATGACTTCCACCAGACCGATGACATCTCCTTCTTTGATCTCATCGCCTTCGTTGACAAATACTTCTTCATCCGGCGATGGTTTACGGTAGAATACTCCTGGAATTGGTGACAATACTTTTACGCTGTTACTCATTATAATTCCTCCTGATTAACTATGATAATTGTTCTCTGATTTTATCCAGCTTATTTTTGACTTCTTTTCTCGCACGGAGTGATTCTTCAATATCCACAGATACAAATCTGACTTTTTCTCCCGACTTGATTTGAGCCATCTTATCTAAATCCGTACTAATGATTGTGGCAACAGTCACATAGCCGCCGCCGGTCACGGCATCATTCAATAAAGCTATCGGCTCTACGCCGCCCGGAATCTGTATCGATCCGATAGGATAACCCTGATCCGTTACGTTCGATGGGTCGCTCCCCGCTCCAAAAGGCTGTTCCCTGTCGACAAAATCCATTTTTTCACCCTTAAATCGGTAGCCGACTCTATTGGCATCCGGTGTCACCTGCCAGTCAATATTGAAAAACTTCTTTTTACTCTCTTCAGTCAGACGGTAACTGCATAGACCCATGACCACTCTGATTTCATGGTCTTTTGTATATTTGGGAATCAGTTCATCATCTATTTTCTGGCCGGGTGAGATATCAACATTTTTCTCCGACCCTATATTTAAAACATCATTCTCCTGCAGGGCACGCCCTTCCAGACCACCGATACCGATCAATGTATATGTTGAACGGGATCCCATAATGGTCGGAACATCTATACCACCCTGTACAGCTAAATAAGAACGCGCTCCACCTTTGACGAAATCGAAAGATAAAACATCACCTGCGGAGACCGCAATGGTTTCCCACATGCCGACAGGTTCGTCATTGACCTTCGGTGGTATCTCTCCACCTGTGACTGCAATGATTGCATCTTTTTCAAATTTTAATTTTGGTCCCATATATGTTATTTCAAGGCCTGCTGCGTTTTCATCGTTTCCGACCAGCAGATTGGATACCTTCAGCGCATACTTATCCATTGCGCCGGACGGGGGCATCCCCACTTCATAATAGCCGATTCTTCCTATATCCTGAACAGTTGTCTGCAGTCCCGGTTGAATTACTTTAATCATTTATATAACCTCCCGATTACATCTTCTGAAAAGGCATCAGGATCTTTCAGAACATCTTGAGGTTTATATGAAAAATCCCTGGTTAAATATTCGAACTTACCTTCTGCGACTTTCTTTCTGATTTCATCATATTCCTCTTTTGTGATACTTCTATATCTGAAAATATCACCTTGTCTCGGGAATGTAATATCATTTTGAAAGTCTTTATTTTTTTGTTCATTTTCAAATATCGGAGCTGCAGCCGTTCCAAACAGCTGATATCCGCCGGCACCTTCAACAGGATAGATTACAGCAAATGCCCCGCCGAATCCGAATGCCCGCTCTGGTGTAAACGTCCGTGGTCTTACATACTTCGGCACTTCAATCTGTTTCTCCTGAGGAACCATCTGATAACACCATGGAAGTCCCGGTACAAATCCGATCATAGATACAAGATAAGGCGCATCTGTCATCGCTTTGATCAAGTCTTCTTTCGAATCATAGCCATTGATTCTTGCTGCGTATTCGAGGTCCGTACTTTCTGGATCCTGGTGATTATCCCTGAATCTCATAAGTACCTCGTGCGTCCATGGATCATCAAAAAATATCGGTACATCCACGATTCTTGAGTGGATTTCCATATCTTCCCAGGATACCTCTTCCTCCAGTTTCCTCAACTTTTCAATCAGTTCATCCGGATGGATCTCCTCCGGTATGAATCGAATCATATATGAAGCGTTGCCCGGACAAATATCTACGATTCCCGGTAATTTCTGTTCCCTTAAATCCTCTGTTATTGCTTTGGCCTGGAAATTCGCCTGCAATGTCATTTCTTCTGAAAGTTCAACGAAAATAAATTCATCGCCGCCATACTCATATCGAGTCATGTTTCCCATCTCTCCCCTTTTACAAAAGTAACGTTTTAATACTTCAAACACTATTTCAAAATATAAAATACGATCAAACTCTAAAACGCTTACATCAAAATAACAAAATAAAAAGATTCAACCATAATCCTCATTCAAAATTAGCATTTTTCTGATTATTAAAAAAGTACCACAAATAAAATTTTATGGTACCAGATGTTCATTATAACCTACTTAATCTATGTAAACTGTTGTGCTATATTTATTAATGATCGCTTTCAAGTTTTTTCATGGCAGCTTCATACTGTTCTTCAGTATCAATATCATAATTTGAACCCTCGTCTTCCACATCGATAAGTTTTTTGACTTTGAATACATTCTTTAAGGATCTGAAGCCTGAATCCCCTTCCAGCTGTTCAATCAGCTTACGATTGATGTTGCCTATAAAGACCGGGTGTCCAATTCTTTTATCATATTGAGGACGTATCATGAAAGGGTCTTTGAGCTGCAAGTTTAATTTTGCGCCTTCGGAGTAAATGAGACGCATCGTCTCTGATTTGATGAATGGCATATCACCCAGAAATATCATTGCACTGTCATAATCCGGGTGAATATGCTGCAATGCTTTTTTTAAAGAAGTGCTTTGGCCATCTAAATAATCATCATTCGTAATCCAATGATGACGCTGGTCCAATACATGTATTTCTGATCTAACTCTCTCTGATTCATGTCCTGTTACCGTATAGACTGCACTGTAATTTTCAGCGAGCACTTTTTCGGTGACATGTTCCAGTATCGGCTTACCATCAAGGGGGAGCAGTTGTTTAAAAAAGCCCATCCTGCTGGATGTGCCTGCAGCCAGAACAATTGCACAAGTATTTTCCATTAACATATATTTACCTACCAGCAATTAATTTTTAACAGGCACCTCATAATTTGAAGTATATTTATGGATGCTCTGTTTATCATGTAAAAATCCACCGTTGTGTCCTTTTGTAATCGCAATAATTTCTGCAATGATACTTATCGCAATTTCCTCAGGTGACTCTGCACCGATATCAAGACCGACCGGATTATACATTCTTTCCAGTTCAGAACCAGTGAAAACTGTGTTTTCCTCACATAGCTGATTCAACATCTTTTCCCTGCGTGAGCGTGGACCGAGCACACCAACATACGGCGCTGTGGATTCCAATGCATATTTTAAAGCCATGGTGTCTTTGACTATATGATGATTCATGACTATGACATATGTGTTTTTTGTAATCGTGACCTGCTTATGAAAATTCTCCGGCTGGACAATGATCCTCTCAGCACCTGGAAAATTTTTCTTATTATTAAAACCTTCACGCGCGTCCACTACAATTGTATGAAGCCCGAGAGACATACTGTACCTGGCAACAGGAACCGCATCATGGCCGGCACCGAATATCAAAACCTGTGCTGGTGGATGATATACATCAATGAAAAGATTGATGAAACTGCCATTGTCCGATGTCATTTCTATTGTTTCTGATTGACTGTTTTTCTCATTGATTTTCTCTTCCAACCTGCTCTTAATGACTTTGGTTAAATCTTTATCAGGAAGATTATCAGCCATTTCACCGTCTTCATTTAAAAATAACCGTAATGGTTCATATGAATCATTGTCTTCCTGCAGCACAGTGGCTAAAACACCTATTTTATTTTCTTTGATGCTTTTTAACCAGGAGTCATAAACTATATCATTTGTCATACTTTAACCTCCTGACTGATCGGTTCAATATAAATTTTGACTTTACCGGGACAGCCCAGTCCCAATCCCCACATAAAATCTTCATCGAGGTCGTAAAACCTCACCCGGGGTTTACCGGATTTTATGACTTTTTTCGCTTCTTCAGCAACATCGGATTCGAGACAGCCGCCCGAAATAAGGCCAACATTGTTTTCATTTTCATCTATGAACATTTTTGCGCCTTCACGCCGGTAACTTGAGCCCATCACTTTAATGACAGTCGCAACAGCAGCTCTCTTTCCCGACTCCCTCGCATCATTGATTGCATCATATACTTTCATATTCTCTTTCAACCGAGTGACCCCCTTAATTTTTTATAATAATAACTTTTAATAATTGCGAGAAACTTTTTTAAAAGTTTCTCACAGAAAATTAAGGTTTACTTGAGCACATCTTTCAATGCACGTTTTACATAGATTTTAGTGATATGTTCACGGTATTCGGATGAAGCAAACAGGTCTGAACCCATCTCTTCCCCGTCCACTGCCAGATCAGCCGCTTCATTTATCAATTCTTCAGTCGGTTTTTTTCCATTTAAAAATTCTTCTACGGCATGGGCTCGATATGACACGTCACCGACGCCTGTGACACCGACTCTTATATAATCGATGTTCCCTTCATCGTCCACTCCTGAAACTGCAGCCACACCAACTACCGGATAACCTGAAGCCGGGTGAGCCAGTTTTAAATAAGTCTGTTTGACATGTGATGGCGGAAGTTCAAAGCTTATTTCCGTAACGAGTCCATTTTCAGGCATCATGGTGATTAACGGTCCCAACACAAAGCCTTCCAGAGGCATCATTTCCGTACCTTCTTCACTCTCGACCTTCAATTCGCCACCTAAAGCCAGCGCAATCGCCGGGTAGTCGGCAACAGGGTCACCATGCACAATATTCCCACCGATTGTGCCGTAATTACGTACCTGCAGATCTCCAGTCAAACTCGCAGTCTGTGCCAGTGACGGCAGATTTTCAATAATTGTTTCATCATTTGAAATTTCAAAATGAGTTTTTAATGCCCCTACGATCAATCGGCCATCTTCTACCTTTACATTTTTCAAATCAGGAATACGAGTGATATCCACTAGTGTCCCCGGTGTCGTAATTCTAAATTTCATCAATGGCACCAGGCTGTGTCCGCCTGCCAAAACCTTGCCTTCACCATCACTTTCCTGTAATAGAGAAATTGCTTCTTTAACAGATTCTGCTCTGACATATTTAAATTGAGAAGGTATCATAATTCAGCGCCCCCTTTCTGAATTGCTCTCCACACTTTTTCCGGTTTTAAAGGTAATTCAATATTTTTTACACCGAGCGGTGACAATGCATCAATTACAGCATTCGCTGTAGCTGCAATCGCTCCGGTTGTGCCCGATTCAGCAACACCTTTTGTGCCCAGCTGGTTAACGGGTGACAGTGTTTCTGTAAAATCCATTTCAATTTTAGGGAAGAATTTTGCCTTAGGCATTGTATAGTCCATGAATGACCCGGACTGTAACTGACCGGTTTCATCATATTCCATACCTTCCCAGAGTGCCTGTCCGACACCTTGGGCGATTCCGCCTAAAATCTGCCCTTCGGCAACTGTCGGATTGACAATTTTTCCTGAATCATCGACAGAAACATAACGCAGTATTTCTATCTCTCCAGTTTCTATGTCCACTTCCACTACTACAAGGTGGGTTCCAAAAGGATAAGTGAAATTTGAAGGATCAAAGAATGTTTTCTCTTCTAAACCTGGCTCCATCCCTTCCGGCATATCCCATGCAAAGTTGGCCGCTTTAGCAATTTCCTGGAATGTCTTCTGTTTCTGGTCATCGTCTTTTACAGAGTATACTCCTTCATTGAACTCAATATTCTCTGCTTCGGAGTCGAGCAGATGTGCTGCAAGCAGCCTGCCTTTTTCCACTACTTTATCTGTAGCAAGTGCAACAGCATTACCGCCGACCGCGAGTGAACGGGAACCATAAGTGCCCCATCCCATGGACACTGCTCTTGTATCGTTGAAGACGAAATTGATATCTTCATACGGAATTCCAAGTTTATCTTTGACAATCTGACTGAATGTTGTGTCGTGACCCTGCCCGTGCGGAGAAGTTCCTGTAAATACTGTCACTTTACCCGTCGGATGCACACGTACTGTCGAGTTTTCCCAGATTCCACCCTGGAATCCTATGCCTCCGGCTACAGCTGAAGGACCGAAACCGGAAAGCTCAACATATGATGCCAACCCGATACCGGTATACCTGCCCTGCTTTCTCAGTTCTTTCTGTTCCTTTCTGAGTGATTCGTAATCTGCATTTTCTACAGCTCTCTCCAGAGCTTTTATATAGTCTCCGCTGTCATAGATCAGCCCTTGAGCATTGGTAAACGGAAATTCTTCTTTTGAAGCGAAGTTGATGCGTCTGACTTCCACCGGATCCATATTGATTTCTCTTGCAAAATCTTCTACCGCGCGTTCCAGCATATATGTCACTTCAGGCTTACCTGCCCCCCTGTAGGAGTCCACCGACATCGTATTTGTATACATGCCGTAAGTTGTAACTTGCGCTTTCTCTATCTTATATGCACCGGATAACATCAGACCGAAGTCGATAGTAGGGTTGCCCGGACCGAAAGTGGCCAGATATGCACCGATATTTGCATGGTTCACTGCACGCAGTGCTGTTATCCTGCCATCTTTGGTTCCTGCCAGTTCCAGATCAACCATCATATCTCTTCCGGCGTTCGCAGACTGGAAATGTTCATTCCTTGTTTCAACCCATTTAACGGGCTGTTTCAAATCCATGGCTGCATATGATACAAGTGCTTCATCAGGATAGACACCGATTTTCCCTCCAAAACCGCCGCCCATATCAGCAACCTTCACCCGGAGTTTATGTTCCGGAAATTTAAGTACTTCCGATAAAACCATTCTGTGAATGTGCGGATTTTGTGAGCCCACATACAATTTCAGCTCACCATCACCTGGATTGTACTGCGCCAGTGAATTTCTGGTTTCCATAGGACTCGGGGCCACACGTTGAGTATTATAAGTGCCTTTCATAAGCACTTCCGCATTGTTTAAATCTTCGTCCGACACTTCACCTGCCACATATTTGAACGCCACATTATTTTGTACTTCTTCATATATTTGAGGTGCGTCATCTTTACGTGCATCTTTCTGATTTGAAATTGACGGCAGAACTTCATACTCGACATCTATCAATTCCACAGCATCTGCTGCAATATATTTACTTGTCGCCACCACCATGGCGACCCCGTCACCGACATAACGTGCAGTATTGATTGCTAGCGGATACTGCTCAGTTTCTATCAAATTCATACCCGGGACCTTCCATGACGTTGGGACAGGATTTAATTTACCCTCCAGGTCTTTTCCTGTATAAACTGCTATAACACCCGGAACTTCCAACGCTTTGTCTTTATTCACACTGATGATGTTTGCATGTGGATAAGGGCTGCGAAGAATGCTCGCATGCAGTAATCCTGGTATTTTAATGTCGTCAAGATACAGGCCGTTCCCCGTTATGAGCTTAGGATCTTCTTTTCTTTTGATTCTTTGTCCAACCATCTTTTCCATAAGTCAGACCTCCCCCTTGACTGTGTTTTCCTCATTTATCATACGTGATGCACTTCTCACCGCATTGACTATGAATTCATAGCCTGTACAGCGGCATATGATGCCGTCCAGACCTTCACGTATTTCCTTATCTGTAGGATTTGGATTTTGCGTCAGCAGATCAATGCTTGCCATCATTGCACCCGGAGTACAATATCCGCACTGCAATCCGTGCTCATCCCAAAATGCCTGTTGAATCGGATGAAGATTTTCTGTACTTCCAATACCTTCAACCGTTATTACCTCTGCCCCATCCGCTACAACCGCCAGAAGTGTGCACGATTTTGTCGCTCTCCCATTGACTAAAATCGTACAGTTACCACACTGGCTGGTATCACAGCCGATATGTGAGCCTGTTGTGTTTAAATGATCCCTGATAAAATGAATAAGCAGCGTTCTCGGTTCAACTTCAGCGCTTTTTTCGACTCCGTTGATAGTGATTGTTACATTAACTGTTTCATTACTCATAATACGCACCCCCAAAATTTTTCACGCATTGAAACTGAAAATTCAGATATTTTATGATAAAAATTATTACACCTGTTAAGACGTTTTCTTTACCGTTTCTTTTTCAATATTTTTAAAGAACTGTCCTAGAACAACCTTTGCGACACCGCCAATCATACGCTGACCGACAGTCGCCATTAAGCCCGTCGATGAAACATCCGCTTCGCACGTCAATTCCGTCCCATCTTCCGCTTCAGCCAGAACCATTTTTGAATCGGCCCCGATCTCTCCCGGTTTCCCCTTCGCTTTAACCAGCAGTCTGTATGAGTGCGGCTCAAGTTTATCAACCTGCTGAACATTAGCAGTAAATTCACCTTTGATTGCACCCATATTGATTTTCATAACTGCTCTGTATTCCTCATCTCCAACTTCTTCAAACACTTCACAATTTGGTAAAGCAGCTTGAAGAGCTTCAGGATCCTGTATCGTATCCCAAACCTCTTGTTTAGATAGATTTTTAAATTTATACTTGTGTTTGATTTCCAATCTGCGTCCTCCTTCTTAGTAAACGGCTTCTGTAAACGGAATAAAAAAACGTTTTCATAGAAATGTAAAAAAATATACTTTATGCACACATACAGAAATACTTCTCTTCCCTCTAGACTATGCACAATTTTCTAAAAATTATAAAGTACCAAAAAATGATTTGTATAGGTACCAGGCTGTGGTAAAAGATATTTTTATTCAGCACCACTGAAGCAGATATAAAAACAGCCGGCCATCATCGATGACCGGCTTTCATAGTTTACAATCATGTGTCTTAATGAAACACACATTGTCCGAACTTCCTTTATCTCATTGAACAACCATCATAGAATTCACTTTCCATTTCAGGATATGAACAAAATTGATTAAGTGCCGTAATAAGAACAGTGATTCACATATAATAGTCATTTTCATCTCTATGTCAGATGGTGTTCTCTTTACGAGCTTAAAGATTAGATAAATAGAATCGTTTTTCTCAGGCTATATGATCTTCTTTAGGAATGTCATTGTTTTCCTGTCTGATATAGTAGCCGCCTTTAGTTGCAAGGGCGACAACCACCGTCAGGACAGCTGCAAGTAATGCAGCAAAGAACGCTGCGGTGCTTGCCAGGAATGGCCCCATGAATCCCAGAGCTGCGACGGTTCCGAGACCACTCGCAACAATCAGTGCAGTAACACCGACCGGATTCCATTTGAACAGATTAGACTGTCTGGCTTCATAATAGCCCGGTCCGATTTTCAGCAGTCTCTTAACTATGACCGCATCCGTCACCAGCACAGCTGCCCAGGACAGAAGGAATACACCCTGGAATGTTAATGCCGTATCGAGGTTTTCCGTAATTCCTCCAAGCATTAAAGCAATAGCAACCACTCCACTCACGACTACCCAAAAACGACGACCTGGTTCAAAGTTCGCGATATTTTCGAAGAAGTTCGATAATGATAATGAACTGCTGTAAATATTCGTTACATTAATTCTCAATTGAGTAATCAGTGTGAACAAAGCCCCACCGATTCCCAAAAGATGAACGATGTAAACACCCGGGTTGGGTTCGGATAGAAGAACACCAAACCAGATACCCAGTCCGCCCATGATTCCATAACAGAAAATCTGTGGAATAAAACCAATTGCCACAGTCGCTTTCATATCTTTCGGTTTCAGAAATCTTGCATAATCTGAAGGTATCAGAGCCGTCAGACCCATAATACCGTGGTGCATACCCATACATAATAATAACGCCGTACCTCCAACCTGCACGCCTTCCGGCATATAAGTAAAGACATTTCCAGTGTATTCAGGCGTCACAAAAAACGCCATGATAATTGCTGCAGCTAAAAAGACAAAAAATAATGGTAAAGACCATTTTTGCAGTTTATCCAACTGTTTAATTCCAAACCAGTTAAGCGGTATAACTATTGTTCCAAAAACAAGAATATATACCCACATAGGAATCGCAGGAAAAAACTCATTCAATGCATATACAAGTATCATACCTTCTAAAGCACAATACATAATAAAGTTCGACGCATATATCAGAGAAGTCAGCGAAGCACCAATGTAACCGAATCCGCCGCCTCTGGACAGTAAATTGACATTCAAGCCACTTTTAGCAGATAAGTATGAAATATATGTACTCAAAATTCCTGCTACGACAATCGCATATATTGATGAAATAATTGCGTTGATCGCGCCAAACTGTAACGCCATGACACTTCCCAGCTGAAAATAAAAAATCGCCGTAGCGATTCCGAATGTAATATTGGTTATGCTTAACCAACCCATATTTCTTTTGTTTCTCGGGACTCTCTCTAATGAATAATCATCACTTTGCCCCGTTTCTTCTACAATTTCATTTGTATTGATGTAAATCTACTCCCTCATAATAATAATTTTAAATGCACTATTAATATGTGTAGGTATTCACATCCTTATTACGACTGCATTTTCTAACTATAGCATTGAACTAGGGTTTAATCAAACGTGCTTGTGTCGCTTATTAAACAACAATTCACTTATATAAATATTCTAATAAAGACAATTATTACCATAAATATAGTATAATGTATTCATATATTAAAATTATTTATGTCCGGAGTTGAGTTTATTGAAAAATTATCTGTTTACAGGTGGTTTAGCAGCCTTTTTGATGTTAGGTGCATGCGGAAATGAAGTCCCGGAAGCCAGTGAAGAAGTTGAAGCTGAAGAAAGTACTAATCAGCCGGAAAATGAATCATCAGTTGATAATTCGGAAGCTCTTGAAGAGTTACGTACTGAAAATGAATCATTGCAAGGCAGAATAACCGAGCTGGAAGAAGAGAACGAAGAAGTTGAATTATTACAAGAGAGAATTACAGAGTTAGAGGAAGAAAATGATGAACTGGAAGAAATGGCTGCAAAAAGTGCCGAGGAAGAAGATAATACTGAAGAAGACCAATCGGAAAGTAATGAAGATGATAATGCTGTAGATGAATCAGGCTCTACCGAGGAAGGTACCCGTTCTGATCCAATGCAGTTAGGCAGCACGGCACAATTGGATGTAACAATTAATGGTGATGATTATGATGACCGGTATGAAGCTGTTGTTAACCTGACTGTTGATGATATTATAATCGGTGAGGAAGCATACGGCATGCTTGTAAATGAAAATCCATACAATGACCCCGCTCCTGACGGTTATCAATGGGCGCTGATACATTCGGCAATCGAACTGGTTGAATCTGAAACAGATGATTATTCTTATTACGTAATGGATCACTTTGAAATAGTTGAAGAAGATGGCTCTTCTGCACCAAGAGAAAGTGCTGTAACTCCCGATTCATACGGTGGTGAAGACATATATTCCGGCGGTACAAGTTCAGGATATTCATCCGTGTTAGTACCTGAAGAGGGTGACTTCTTAATCAAATATGATGGTTTTTCATCTAATATCGTATTTTTTGAAATTGACTAGCAAAAAAATCTATCCAAAAGTTTAAACTTTTGGATAGATTTTTATTTCCTGAAGGTTATAAATAGCTGTTTTACATCATACTCGGAATTTCGTCACTCATGAGCACTGTATCCCTCTCTTTTTAGATTTATATATAATTCCTGTCAGTCAATGATGCATATTCTTCAAGACACTCCGGGTTTGTTAAGGAGGCTTTGTTTTTAACATCTTGTCCGTGAACAATTGAACGGACAGCTCCCTCGACCTTTTTACCGTTATTTGTATATGGTACTTCTTTTACTGCATAAATACGTCGTGGTATATGGCGTGGAGATGCCTTTCTTCGCACATCCTGACGGATTTTCTCAGCCAGCGCCGCGTCTACGCCGCCATCCTCCGTCACGATGCACAATGAGATTTCTTCATCATTCTCTATAGGAAAACCAAACACCAGTGAATCTTTGATTTGCGGAATTTGATCCACTACACGATAAATTTCCGCTGTGCCGATTCGAACTCCCCCTGGATTCAGTACTGTATCCGTACGGCCATGAATAATGAACGTGCCTGCTGCCGTCTGTTCCACTAAATCACCATGAGTCCATATTCCCTCATGCTTTCTGAAATAAGAGTTGAAATAACGAGCATCCCCGTCTTCGCCCCAAAAAGTCAGTGGCATGCTCGGAAAAGCTCGGGTACAGACTAATTCTCCTTTTCTGCCAATAATAGGAGCACCACGTTGATCCAGAATATCAACCGCCATGCCAAGCGCCTTGCAAGTGATTTCACCACGTTTGACTGGATGAATTGGTGTGCCCATGAAGAAGCAACCAATAATTTCAGTCCCGCCGGAAATCGATTCTAATACCAAATCTTCTTTAATCGTATTATACACCCAGTCATACTGTTCACCGATCAGCGGTGATCCTGTAGTCATCAAAACTTTCAGTGCAGACAAATCATGATTTGCACCAACTTCATATCCACATTTTTCTAGTGTCGAAAGGTATTTTGGACTTGTCCCAAAATGAGTGACTCCAATCTCCTCTGAGATTTCCCATAAAATACCTCTCTGGTCCTGTCGAATTGGCGAACCATCATATAGCAAAATGGCTGCTTCGCTGGCAAGGCCGGATATAAGCCATGGATACATCATCCATGATGTGCTCGTATACCATGACATGACATCCCCCTGCTTGACATCCCCATGGAGTTGATGCTCTTTTACATGCTGGAGCAAAACACCACCTGCAGAATGGACTATGCTTTTTGGCAGACCTGTCGTCCCGGATGTATATAAGATATAAAGAGGGTGTTCAAATGGAACACGTGTAAATATTGGCACCTCTGCATCATTGGCCAATAGTTCACTCCATGTCAGTAACTGAGCATCGGATTCCAGCGCCAACTCCGGTGTTTCCGACAAACAGACCACCGAAGACAAACTTTCCAGTTTCTCAATGACCGCTTCTACATTTTCACGAATATTAAAAGACTTTCCATTATATTCGTAATCAAGAGAAGCAATGAGTACTTTGGGTTGGACCTGACCAATGCGATCGATGATTCCCTTGGCCCCGAAATCAGGAGAACATGAGCTCCAAACAGCCCCGAGTGAAGACGTGGCAAGTAATGCGACCAGTGATTGCAAATCGTTCTTTACAATACCTGCAACACGGTCGCCTACCCCCACACCCAGCTTATGTAAACCTGTCTGCGCCTTCGCAACCATAGTGCGTAATTCCTTCATTTTAATCATCTGCTGAACGCCATTCTCATCAGCTTCATAAACAGCAACCCGTGAACCAGACCCGCGTAATAAATTCTCAGCAAAATTGACGTTTGCTTCAGGGAACCATTTTGCACCTAACATACCATCATCTTCTGCAGGAAGGAATATGGTTTCACCCTTATCTCCAGTAATTCCTGAGAAATCCCAAACCGCCGACCAAAACGCTCCCGGTTTTGCTATTGACCATTGGTGCAGGCGTTCATAAGGCTCAAAGGGGATTCCCACTTGTTCCGAGAACTTCTTTATATTCGACTCCGACACCCACTGCTCGGAAGGCTGCCAAATTATATCACTATCTTTGATTTCTGCTTGTTGTTCCATCATTGCTTCTTCCTCCTCTTACTTTTAAAGATAAAATAGCCCGCTAAAAATATTATTTATTAGAAACCGTTAAAGACTCCTGGTGTTTGGTCGTTGCGCTTTGGGTTGCCAAAGATGTGACCACCATTACAGCAAAAGCAAAAGCGGATGCAAAAACCATAGCTACATATATATTTCCGATGATATTTTGCTGTGTGAAAAGGACATACAGTACCGTCCCCGTAATCAAAGCAGCGATTGCACCAGGTCCATTTGATTTTTTCCAAAAATATCCTAATGTAACCGGGGCAATAATTCCACAGATAATTGCTGTGAAGCTGAATTGAATCAGAAAAGCTAAAGATTCCGGACGATCAAATGAAAGATACAGTGTAACCAAACCAGCAAGTACCAAAGACACTTTTGCCACCTTTACAGAATTCTTATCCAAGTCATCATCATCAATTGGTTTTTTAGATAAAATCGGCGCCAATACTTTGTAAAAATCGTTACCAATGCTGGTCGTCAGGCCCAGGTAAAGACTATCCGTAGTTGATAGAATCGCAGTGATAAGCCCTACAACAATAAGCGCCGCAAGAACAGTCGGAAATGATTCAATTACATACACGGGGATTGCCGAATCCGCACTTGCCAAAGACGGGGCAATCACCCTTGCTGCCAGACCGCCAAGCACCATCAACGTGGAAATCAAGAATAAGACCACTCCTGCCGATAGAGTAAATGGTGCAAGCTGCTTCTCACTTTCAAGTGACAACACTTTATTTAATAGATGCGGCATTAATACAAAGCTGAATAAAAGGAATTGTACGGCCATGATTGCCATCGGACTGTCATAAGGTCCTCCTGTGGATAGAACGCCTGTCAGATTCGGATCAATCGCCTCAAGCTTACTTGTCAGCTCTCCAAATACATTCAAGCCTCCACCTATTGTCCAAAATAAAGAGACAAGAATTAGGATGGAAGTGACAGCCATCAAAATTCCTTGCATACCGTCCGTAATGAGCTGTGCGTAAGCCCCGCCAAGTCCTATGTAAAGAATCGTGATAACTACACCAATGATAATTCCCCAGAAATACGGGATATTTAAGACTGATTCAAAGATGGTAGCCAGTCCGACATTTTGACCGACAATATAATATATGTTGAATAAAATTAAAACAGCCACAAGCACTTGCAACGCCTTGCTGTTGTATCTTCTTCCAAGCCATTCCGGCAACGAGGAAACACCGCCGAACTTTTTGCTGTATCTCCAGAATGTCTTAGCAAATAAAAGCAAACCAATCCAGGAAACCCCAAAGCATCCCAATGTATACCACAGCACTGATGTTCCATATTGATAAGCCAGCCCCGGCACACCGATAAATAAATTGGCGCTTGCATAAGAAGCGGCAAAACTGGTTCCGACAATCACAGGATTCACTTTTCCTCGGGCCGTAGCAAAGCCGGACATCGAACTGCTATGGCGCTTTCCCTTTTTACCAATCCAAATGATATATCCAAAATATAAAACTAACAAAACAATAATTGTCCAAAATAATGGTCCTGTGACGTTAAGCATTATTAATCCTCCTCTCTTCCCTTTGATACATAAGATTTTTTCCATATCAGTAAACCGACTGCCCAGAATATGGCCAGTAATACAAAGTATAGTGCTATCATAATTAATCATTCCTCCAGATTACATGAATTCATTTGAGTGATAGATTATAAACGCTCCGGCTGATCTGTATTTAATACATCAGTATCGACATCCAGCGACTGTTTCAAATGAATGTGTATTACCAGCTTTTAGGAACCTCTATCAATAGAGCCATGCCTTGACCGCCGCCACCGCAAAGTGATGCAATTCCCTTCCCGCCGCCACGACGTCTCAGTTCTTCTGCAAGAGTTAAAGCAAGCCTGAAGCCGGTTCCGCCAAGCGGATGACCAATCGCAATCGCACCGCCATTGACGTTCACTCTTTCATAGTCAATGTCCAGTTCCCGGCAGCTTGCAATGACCACACTTGCAAAAGCTTCATTGATTTCAAATAAATCAATATCATTCACTGTCAGGTTCGTCTTTTCCAATACTGCTTTGATTGCCCTGGCAGGCTTTGTATGTAAACTCGTATCCGGCCCCGCAACTTCAGCCCAGCCCAGAATGCGTGCCAACGGTGTTTTACCAAGCGCCTCCGCCCTCTTTTCAGATGAAATGATTCCGACACTTGCACCATCTGTCATTTGAGACGCATTTCCCGCTGTAATCGTACCGTCTTCAATGAATGCCGGTTTTAAAGCTGCTAATTTTTCAATGGAAGAATTAAGTCTGATACCTTCGTCATCAGAAAAAGTTTTCCCATTCACAGTCACCGGTATGATTTCATCCTTCAGGTAACTTTTTTTCAGTGCTTCAGCTGCCCGCTCCTGGGACAACTGTGCATATACATCCTGGTCCTCTCTGTTGACCTTAAAATCTTTATTCTTCGCATCGGTTGCCACCCCCATCGATTGATCTGTCAGCGCGCACCACAAACCATCGTTACTTAATGTGTCCGTCAGCTGCAGCGATCCCATTGACTGTTCCTTACGGACCGCAGCAGTGTACGGGGCATTGGTCATCGAATCGAATCCGCCTGTAATATATAATTCCCCTTCGCCAAAGTGAATGCGGCGAACAGCGTCTGATACTGTTGCCAGCCCGGCCAAACATACATTATTTAAAGTAATTGCTGGTACAGATAGCGATACACCGGCTTCTGAAGCAACTCTCCTGGCTGGATTTTGTCCCTGGCCTGCTTGAAGTACCTGTGCCAGTAGGACCCCGTCTGACTCTTTTGCACCGGGCACTCTTTGCAACAGTTCTTTCACAGCTAAAGCCCCTATTTCGCCTGCCTCCAATTCTGATAAAAATCCCTTCCACTTGCCAAAAGGGGTTCGAACACCTTCCAGAATCACCTTGTTCATATACCTCATCCTTTCTTATGATCTGATTTTTTAAATAGAAAAACCCTCTTTCCTAAAGAAAGAGGGTTGAAATCATGAATATATCACAGTTTCCCCCTCTTATCTTCCAGACATTTCTGCCTGTTGGAAGTAGCACCATTCCCCATAAAAGGGTGGTTGCCGGGCGTCAAAGGGCCAATTCCCTCAGCCAACTCGTGATAAGAGTGATCTAATAAAATTATCTTATTGTTAGAAATTATTTGTTTATTTGATTATTCACACTATCAGAACACAGCTGAAAGGTCAACATCTTATTTTTGAACAAGTAAATTCTCCTTAGACTTTTAAATCAGTATTTCATTTCCTTCTGTCCCCTCCCAATTCAAAAAACGGGGTCTGCACAATGGCAGACCCCGTTTTTACAATAGTCATTCGCTTAAGATTACATCATGCCCGGCATTCCGCCGCCCATGCCGCCACCCATATCAGGGCTGCCGCCATTTTCATCCGGAATGTCCGCAACGACCGCTTCTGTCGTTAAGAACATTGCAGCGACAGAGCCGGCGTTCTGCAGTGCTGAACGTGTCACTTTAGTCGGGTCGACAATTCCTGCGTCAACCATGTTCACCCACTCGTCAGTTGCAGCGTTAAAGCCATAACCTTCTTCCTGGGATTTAAGTTTTTCAACAATTACAGAACCTTCCAAACCAGCATTTTCGACAATTTGACGCAACGGTGCTTCCAATGCTTTAAGCACGATGTTGATACCCGTCTGTACGTCTCCTGATTCTTCCAGTTGTGCAACTTTATTGTGCACTGCTACAAGTGCTGTACCACCACCGGATACAATACCTTCTTCAACTGCTGCACGTGTTGAGTTCAATGCGTCTTCAATACGGAGTTTACGCTCTTTCATTTCAGTTTCAGTCGCAGCACCCACTTTGATTACTGCAACACCGCCTGAAAGTTTCGCAAGTCTCTCCTGAAGTTTTTCTTTATCGAAGCTTGAAGTCGTTTCGTCTATCTGTGATCTGATCTGACCGATACGAGCTTCGATATTATTAGTTTCACCCGCACCTTCAACGATTGTTGTATCATCTTTGGATACGTTCACTCTTGAAGCATTACCGAGCATGTCGATTGTCGTATCTTTCAATTCAAGACCTAAATCTTCAGTGACAACCTGTCCGCCTGTCAATATCGCGATATCTTCAAGCATCGCTTTACGACGGTCACCGAACCCAGGTGCTTTAACAGCAATTGCCGTGAACGTACCGCGCAGTTTGTTAAGCACGATATTCGCCATAGCATCGCCTTCGACATCGTCGGCAATGATCAGAATCGGACGAGACTGCTGAACAACCTGTTCAAGTAGCGGCAGAACATCCTGGAAATTTGAAATCTTTTTATCAGTGATTAAAATATATGGATTCTCAAGATCTGCAATCATTTTCTCGGAATCTGTCACCATGTACGGTGAAGTATAACCACGGTCGAACTGCATACCTTCCACTACTTCAAGTTCAGTTTTGAATCCGCGTGATTCTTCGATGGTGATTACGCCATCTTTACCTACTTTTTCCATCGCTTCAGAAATGTATTCTCCGACAACAGGATCATCTGCTGAAATTGCACCCACCTGTGAGATGGATTCTTTGTCCTGAACCGGACGGGAAATATTCTGAAGTTCTTCAACTGCCGCTTCAACCGCTTTGCTGATGCCTGTACGGATACCTACAGGATTCGCACCACTTGTAACGTTTTTAAGGCCTTCCTGTATCATTGCCTGTGCAAGAACAGTTGCCGTCGTCGTTCCGTCACCTGCAATTTCGTTTGTCTGGTTTGCCACTTCGGCAACCAGTTTTGCACCCATGTTTTCATATGCATCTTCAAGTTCAATTTCTTTAGCAATTGTCACACCGTCATTAGTGATCAATGGTGATGTGAACTGTTTATCTAAAACAACATTACGGCCTTTTGGTCCTAATGTTACTTTCACTGCATTAGCAAGTTTATCAACACCGTCCAGCATGGACTGGCGTGCATCTTCTGAAAATTTAATTTCCTTTGCCATTACTTCTGCCTCCTAAAAAATTTGAGTTATAATATTTTATCTTTTACTCAACAATTGCTAGAATTTCATTATCAGCTAAAACTAAATAATCTTTATCTTCATGTTTTATCTCAGTACCTGCAAATTTGGAATAGACTACCTTGTCTCCAACTTTGACCTCTACTTCCAAACGGGTGCCGTTGTCTAAAACTTTACCTGAACCCACTGCCACAACAGTACCTTCCTGAGGTTTCTCTTTCGCTGAATCTGTTAAAACAATACCACTTTTAGTCGTTTCCTCTTTTTGAGTCAAATCGATTACTACACGATTGCCTAAAGGTTTTAACACTTTAACATCCTCCTCTTATTTCATCACTGCAATTATCATTTTAGCACTCTGATCTTTTAAGTGCTAACAATTAATATAATAATCAAAGAAGGTCAAAATTGCAAGTGTTTTATATTGCTTTAAGTTGAGTTCGATTTCATGTAAAATAATTTTATTGCCATTGGAGGGAATCGCTTGAAGAAACTTTTTAGAAATCGTCAAATTAACAGTGCTTTAATCTTACTGATATTCATCGGCGTTCAGCTCGCCGTCTTACCTGTTGGTATCATAATGGGTGTGACCAGCCCGGAACTTGGTCCTGAAGAATTGATCACTGCGGTCATTCCTTATCAGTTCATCGCATTTTTAATCGGTACCATTCTTGTCATCATCATTGGCAACCTTCACCAGAATAAAAATGCGATTGAAAGAGGAGGACAGACTGATGTACCCGTCACGCTCGTCTGGATTGTCGGCGGTGTAATACTCGCATATGCTTCGCAGGTCATTGCTGGGTTGATCAACGTCTATGTGCTCGGCAACCCGCTGGAAAGTCAGAATACGAATGAAATCATGGATATGATCGAATCCATGCCTCTGATGATCCTGATTGTAGTCATACTCGGCCCGATAATAGAGGAATATGTATTCAGACGTGCAATATTTGCTGAAGTCTACAGTTTATTCCCAATGAAAAGTATGGGATATAAAATTCTTGGTTTCCTGGTTGCGGGTTTAGTCAGCGGTTTGATATTCGCTGTGGCACACTTTGATTTTACCCACATCATCATATACTTGGCGATGAGCTATGCATTCAGTTTTTTATATGTGATGACCGGCAGACTGCTTGTTCCGGTACTCATTCACATAATAATGAATGGTCTTGTTGTCGGCCTGCAGATTTTTCTTGGTGAACATATAGAAGATCTTCAACAGTATCAGGAGACACTTGGCATTATATTTTCATCTGTAAGAAATATTTTATTCTAAAAATATACTGAATACAAAAAAGACTGGATATTTTCCAGTCTTTTTTGCTGCTAGAACCCCCGGCCTGCGCCGCCTCCGCCGCCAGAACCGCCGCCGAAACCGCCAAATCCACCGGAACCGCCTCCGGAACCGAAGCCACCGCCGCCTGAAGGTGGGAACAGTACGACGGGGCCACCGCGTCTTCTTCTTGTACGCCTGTTTCGGCCACCCGGACCTCCTGGTCCTCCTGAATTATTTGAAAACAGTTTATATAGTACATATATCACTGCCATCATAAATAGTATTCTGGTAATGATATTAAATAAGCTGAGTTCATCATCAGCCGGTTCCTCCCGGGTGAATTCACCGTCTGTAAAACCGTAAGCTTCCAAGGACTCCTCATAGATTGCATTATATAAATTCACTAAACCTTCTTCATAATATGCATTTCTGGTACTTTCATCATCTGCATCTGCTGCTCTCTGGAAACTTTCCATCGCAGCGTCATCTATGATTCTTCCGATTTTAGCATCGTTCAAATAGCCCTCGACACCATACCCGACCTGGATATCAATGCCCCGATTATTAAACTCATTGCCATTATCCAGGTTCAGGAATATGACGATGCCGTTGTCATGCTCTTCTTTACCGACGCCGTACTCTCTCAGAACTCTGAGTGCATAATCCTGACGGTGCTCCTGGCCGACGGTCGGCATGGTAATCAACAGGATTTCCGCACCGGTGCCCTCTTCCAGATGTTCACCCAGCTCATTTAAAGATGCTGTGGTCTCCTGGCTCAGAATATCTGCATGGTCCTGAACGAAGTAATGCTGAGTGTTGATTTCCGGTAAATCCGTTCTTGCAAAAGCATCCGAACTAAAAGATAAAGCAAGGAATGCTGCTGCAAAGACTAGCAACAAATGTCTCATTACTCATCACCAGAATCATCTTCACCTGAATCAAAATTTACTTCAGGCACCTCATCCGCAGATTCGTCCGCTTCGAAATACGGTTTTTCATCAAAACCAAAAATTCCAGCGATTAAATTACCGGGAAACGCCCTTATATTTCTATTATATTCCTGGACAGTGGTATTGTAATCCTGTCTTGAGACAGCAATTCTGTTTTCCGCCCCTGCAAGCTCATCACGCAGTCCGGTGAACTGCTCACTCGCCCTCAGTTCCGGATAAGCTTCCGCAACAGCAATCAATCTTGATAAGGCTGAACGCATTTCAGAATCTGCTTCAGACACTTCTTCCATGTTGTCAGCATTTGTTATATTACTTCTCGCTTCCGCAATGTCCGTGAATACTTCCTCTTCATGGTCTGCATACTCCTGAACGGTGTTGACCAGATTCGGAATCAAATCTGCACGTCTTTGCAGCTGCGTATCAATATTGGATTCCGCATTATTCACATCTTCATCGAGATTCACCAGTGAGTTATATCTTGGTACGATTAAAATCGCCACAAGAATGATCAGACCCACAAAAATCCCGATTGGAATCAAGTATTTTTTCATATTAATTTCCTCTTTCCATTTCAATGAACTTTATTTAAAATTATACATGAAAAATTAATTCCGCTCATCATTTAACACTTTTTCACACGCAGATATAATTCTCTTTAAAACTTCTATACGCGCATATCTTTTATCATTTCCCGGGATGATATGCCACGGTGCATATTCAGTGCTCGTCTTTCGGATCATATCTTCACCGGCTTCAAGGTACTGATCCCATTTTTCACGGTTTCTCCAGTCTTCTTCGGTGATCTTCCACTGTTTTTCAACGTTCTCTTCTCTTTCTTCAAAACGTTCCAGCTGTTCATCTTTGTCCAATGACAGGAAGAACTTAAGAATGATAGCTCCTGAATTATAAAGAGACTTTTCAAAATCTTTTATTTCATCATAGGCTTGATTCCACTCTTTGTGACTTGCAAATCCTTCTATCCTTTCCACTAATACTCTGCCGTACCAGCTCCGGTCAAAAAATCCGATATGCCCGCTGCGTGGAATACCCGTGGCAAACCGCCATAAATAATGATGGGCAAGTTCTATATCCGAAGGCGCACTGACGGCATTGATCGTATAACCCGTCGGGTCCAGCCGCTGGCGCGTCCTTTTAATATTGCCGCCTTTACCCGCAGCATCCATTCCTTCATACACCAATACTAATGGAATTTTATGCTGATACAGCTGAAACTGTATATCTCTCATTTTCAACTGCAGTTCAGGCAGAATCTTTTTATATTCTTTTTTTGATATTTTTTCTTTATCGAAATCAAAAGTAAATAGGTCCGATTCGAAATACTTGGTAAAGTCACTGACGATTCTTTCCACAGCAGTTGTCCGTTCTTTTTCAATTCTTTTCTCAAGAGTATCTATTATAGTCTTGAACATGGTATTGATCGCTTCATTTTTATCTTCAAAATCAATTTCAGTCCATGGTATCCGCTGCTTCTGATTGATGAATCCCTCCATCTCTTCTTCATAATTAAACAGTTCAAGGTGTTCTTCGAATTCCTCGGCTTTCCACTTTAAAATCGGATTATCTTTTAATTTGTCCAAATGTTTCTGTCTTATTTTTTCAGATGTATTCACATAGAACTTTATAATTTCATAACCGTTCTGTTGGAGCGTCTTCTCAAAGTTCTCCATATCAGTGGATATTTCCTTGAAATCAACAGCGATATTATCAGTGATACCCCCTTCCTTATATTCGATATATTGTGCATACCAGCTTCTGAAGTGGATATTCACGTCACCCGATTTAGGTAGATGATTCCAAAATCTCTGCATGAAAGGATAACGGAGATCGATATCCCTCGGCGGTCTGGTCGCTACAAAATCTGTATATTTTGCATCCAGCGCCATGTAGAGCGCATTGGACAGCCGCGACTTACCAGAAGCCGGCGGTCCTTCTATAATAATCATTACAGGAATATCCATCTCATGTGTCTTCCTTGTAATCTCTCCAATTTTAAACTCCAGTTCATCATCTATTTCAATCATGATTTCTCCTCCTGACTATTATGTATATATACCCTTTATTCTGATAAAATAGCATGATTTAAAAATTAACGGCTATCAAATTTTAGATTGTCAACGGGTGACTATGATAGAATATTTATGACTAACAATAAGGGGGAAACAAAAATGGTCACGAAGTTTCAAGACTATGAATATGAAAGACCCGATCTGCAAAAGATATCTAAAGAGGTAGCTGAGCTGATCGAAAAATTTAATGAAGCAAAAGATGCGAAAGAGCAAAGCACAGTCATAGACGAATTGAATAAGATTTTCAACCATGTGGATACTATGGCGACACTCGCCCACATCCGTGCATCCATAGATACCAAAGATGAATTTTATGATTCAGAAAGAAACTTTTTCGATGAATATGACCCTGTTATCACAGAAATAAACAACAAATACTATGATGCGATCGTAAACAGTGATTTCCGTTTCGATCTTGAAGATTTATATGGCAGACAACTTTTCGCTCTTGCTGAAAACCGGCTGAAAAGTTATGACCCTGCAGTAAAGGAGTTGATCCAGGAAGAAAACCGTTTATCCACGCAGTATTCAAAACTGCTGGCAGGTTCTGAAATTGAATTTGACGGCAAGACTTTAAACCTCTCAGAGTTCAGTCCATATATGGAAGACCCTGACAGAAGCGTCCGCAAAGCCGCAACCGAGGCGGTACAGGGCTTTATGGGAGACAACCTGGAAACGATAGATGATATTTACGACAAACTTGTAAAAACAAGAGATAAAATAGCCAAGGAGCTCGGCTATCAGGATTTTGTCGAACTCGGTTATGTAAGAATGAACAGAATCGACTATGACCGTGATATGGTCGAAACATTCAGAGACCAGGTCGCAGAGTATGTCGTACCGGTCGTCACGAAACTCAAAGAACGCCAGAGTAAAAGGATTGGTTTATCCGACCTGAAATCGTACGATGAATCATTCGACTTCTTAACCGGCAATGCAGCGCCAAAAGGCAATACAAAAGAAATTATGAAGAACGGTGCAAAAATGTATAAGGAACTTTCACCTGAAACGGATGAATTTTATACATTCATGACAGAGCGTGAATTGTTTGATGTTGAAGCTAAGAAAGGTAAAGAAGGCGGTGGATACTGCACTTTCATTCCTGAGTATGATTCACCGTTCATCTTTTCAAACTTTAACGGTACGCTTGGCGACGTCACTGTATTGACCCACGAAGCAGGGCATGCTTTCCAATCATATATGTCCCGGGGTTTCGATATTCCGGAATATCAGTTCCCGACACTGGAATCAGCTGAAATCCATTCAATGAGCATGGAGTACTTCACTTATCCATGGATGGATTTGTTCTTTGAAGAAGACACAGATAAATTCAAATACTCTCATTTGGCAAGCGACATTTCCTTCCTGCCTTATGGTGTAGCAATTGATGAATTCCAGCACATCGTTTATGAGAACCCTGAACTTACACCAGAACAACGCCGTGATGAATGGAAAAAACTCGAAGCGAAATATTTACCTCACAGAGATTATGATGGCATCGAACCACTCGAAAGCGGTTCGTTCTGGCATTATCAGGGCCATGTATTCGGTGCACCATTCTACTATATCGATTACACACTCGCCCAAATCTGTGCAATCCAATTTTGGGAACGTGCCAAAGAAGATTTCGATGGTGCGTGGAAAGACTATGTTGCACTATGCAAGCTCGGCGGATCACTGCCATTCAACTCGCTGATTGAAGCAGCAAAACTTAAATCACCATTTGAAGAAGGCAGTTTAAAAGAAGTCGTTGAAGAAGTCAGTGATTACCTGGATTCAATTGATGATACGAAACTGTAAATATGATTATAAAAGACAGGATAAAAACTCTTCGACCGGGTTTTTATCCTGTTTTATTTTGAGTCTGGATTAATGACCTGATATATCCTCTCGCCTCCCGACATCGTTTTTAAGCCATGTCGGGAGACTACCTCTGCCCCGACATCGTTTTTACGCCATGTCGGGAAAACACCTCTGCCCCGACATCGTTTCTATGCCATGTCGGGAAAACACCTCTGCCCCGACATCGTTTTCACGCCATGTCGGGAAAACACCTCTGCCCCGACATCGTTTCTATGCCATGTCGGGAAAACGCCTCTGCCCCGACATCGTTTTCACGCCATGTCGGGAAAACACCTCTGCCCCGACATCGTTTTTACGCCATGTCGGGAGAACGCCCCTGCCCCGACATCGTTTTTACGCCATGTCGGGAGAACGCCCCTGCCCCGACATCGTTTTTACGCCATGTCGGGAAAACACCTCTGCCCCGACATCGTTTCTATGCCATGTCGGGAAAACGCCTCTGCCCCGACATCGTTTTCACGCCATGTCGGGAAAACACCTCTGCCCCGACATCGTTTTTGCGCCATGTCGGGAAATCGCCTCTGCCCCGACATCGTTTTTACGCCATGTCGGGAGAACACCTCTGCCCCGACATCGTTTTCACGCCATGTCGGGAGGCTGAGAATATCTCCATAAATCTATTTCGAAATACAAAAAAACGAGTGTGAATCCAATTGGATTCACACTCGTCTGGCTATTCTCGTTATTCATTTTCATTGTCAGGTTTCTTAGTTAGGAAAAACAAAATTCCTCCGGCTAAAATCAATACAAAGCTATAGATGAAGTTGTATTGTTTTGTATCTCCCGTATTGGGCAGGGCATCTCTGTCAGAAGATGCGGATACCACTCCGGATTCATTTTTAATTTCTTCTTCAATTTCTAAAATCTCTTCGTCAGACATATCGGTTTCCCCGACGATTTTAGAAGTCATGATGCGGTTGATTCTTTTATCCAGTGTTGAAAGGTTTTCTTCCGTCATTCCCGGTTTCAAGTCGATCCCGTTTAAAATATCGCCATAGTTATAGCGGTAAAGTTTCTTACCTGCCACGCCTGACTTTTGTCCTTTTTCAGCTTCTGAAGATGAGCTTCCCTCGCCGTCTTCTTGTTTCCCTTCAAGCTGGCTGCTTTGTGCAGCCTCAGGTGTTTCTTCAGATACTTCACCAGAATCCTGTTGTGCAGGATCTTCGACACTTGTTGGATAGTCATTCTCTGCTCCATCAGTTTCAGGTGTCTCACCTTGATGATCATTATCTTCTAAGTCTGGCTCGTCATACCCGGTGTTACCCTGATTGTTTCCAGTCTGCTGATCTTCCTCAGTCTGGTCTTGATCATTATTACCAGCCCCGCTTCCGGCATTGATATCGCCAGTCTCGTTGTTATTTTCACCAGCCCCGGGCGGCAGGTCAACCGGATTGTCTTCAATTGGAGTATCGTTGTCCACACCATCTCCGTTATCGACATCTTCGTGGTCTTCTTGCTCTGACTGATTGTTGTCATTTGCCGGTTCTTCTCTACTATCTTCAGGTACGTCCTCAGGATTGTCTTCTGTTCCTCCATTCTCTTCAGTACCGTTTTCCTCATTCAGTCCTATTTCTTCTTGAGAATCTTCCTGAGTTGTTTCATCATAGTTTTCTTCAGGTACTAAAATATCATCGTCGGACGCTGTTTCAGTACCGGATTCATCCACGGGCTCCTGATCAGAAGCCGGAGCGTCTTCGGTATTTTCATCCGACTCACTTTCTTGACTGATGACCTCATAAGTTTCCTGCCCGGGCACTGATGAATTTTCATTTCCCTCTTCAGGAGCCTCTTCTATCATTGATTCCTGATTGTATGTTTCAAGTGTTTCTTCTGTTGGTTCTGATTCGTAAGTATCATTTTCGGATTCGTAAGTGCTCTCCTCAAATTCATCTCCCTCAGATTGTTCTTTTATATATTCTTCGGGGTTTTTTTCTTCTATATCATCTTCTGTATTAGCAAGTGTATTGTTCGTCATATTAAAAAGAGTTGATGAAATGAGTATGGATATCAGCGTGATTTTCATCGTTTTTCTATTCATGTCTATTCCTCCATACTGAAATAACTATGTACTGCTTAAATCGTTAGACTAAGTATATAAAAATTTACAACCTGTATCTACAGTTTTTGCAATATGTAACACAGCTTTAATACTAGTAAGCAATTATTTCAATTTCATTTCAAGGAAGATGATGATGTAATATTCAATAAAAAAAGAACCTGTCAAAAAAAGACTGGTTCTTCAAAGTTTTCATTCATATTCAATGGGATGCATCATATGTTTTTATAATATTATCATATGCCGAAGTCCCGAGTTCTCTGCAGACATAGAAAAATAAAACATCGCAGATCACCAATTGTGCAATACGGCTAGTCATATTCATATATTGGATATTAGTCTCTTCCTCAGTAATTTCAATGGCCAGATCGGAATGTCTTTTAGCGATTGATGCATGGTTCTGAGTCAGAATGACAGTTTTGACACCAAGCGCTTTCGCTTTCTTGACCACTTCTATCACTTCTGCCGTTTTACCTGAAAGTGTTATGACAAATAAAACATCATTTTCTGATGCATTCGACAACCTTGTAAAACACAAATATTTATCCGCTGTAAAAAATGCATTCACATTCACACGGTGCAGTTTCTGTTCCATATCCTGTCCAACATTAGCTGAGTCTCCCACGCCGTATATAAATGTGTTATCCGCCTGTAATAAAAGATGTGCAGCTTCTTTCATCACATCACGGCTGACGATCTTTTCAGTATTATAAAGTGCCTGTATCGTATTTTTAAACACTTTATCAAATATATCTTTATGATTGTCTGTTTCTAAATCTATCACTCTGGAAATATTTTCTTTTTCTAAAGTATGCAGTTCTTTTGCCAGTTCCACTTTTAATTCTTTTATACCTGCAAGACCTACTCGTTTAGCAAATCTGACAATCGCAGCATCGCTCGTATTGCTGTTCACTGCGATATCTTTAACTGGCATATTGATTACTTTTCTTGGGTTTTCAAGAATGAATGTTGCTATACGCTGTTCAACTGGTGTCATGTATTCCTGCCTTTTACTAATCTGGCTCAGTACCGAGAACATATAATTTCCCCCAAACTTATTGATTCCGCTCAAATACTAGAAATATTTAATTAATTATAACATGATTTCATGATCTTGATGATAAATTCAGCAAAAAATTACTAAAATTTACAAATTTATCACATTAATACTGAGATATAATTTCTTCATGATCAAAAGGTTTCAAATCATGGCGAATCAAGTTCACATAGCATTGTCCGGTCTCAGTTGATAATTCGACTCCCGTGGCATCTTTTTCGGGGAAAATCCTGGCCGACATGACAGCTTCGCCGTCATTAATAAAGATCTCCAGACTTGAGACATCCATGAATATTTGCAGTTTATACAACGGGCTCTCAAGATGCACATGCCTTTCGCATTCTTCGACCCCTTCAGGCTGCTCTCCGCTGAAAGAAGTATCGAGCTTGAACAATCGATGTTCTACATTATAAATCAGACGCGTTTCGTTTCTTTTTCCAACACGAAGATTCAAATAAATTTCACTCGCATTATAATCATTGAACTCTGCGATGAGCTCGTAAGAATCTCCGTAAAAATCCCTCATCCTTTTATTGTACTGTTTGAAATAACCTAAAGCTGTCACTTTATTTTCTCTTAAATTGACCATATTCGGATGCGGTGTCTGGATGAGCTTTTCTCCTTTAAGATTTAAAACTCTCGGGATGCTCAAGCAGTTGTCATAATGAAATTTTTCTGTCGGATATGATGTAGTCGGCATGCTCAGGCTCCCTATTATAACTTGACGGTCTTCCTGATCTTTGAAGACTTTAGGTGCATAAAAATCGAAGCCTCCATCGAACTCAATAAATTTGCCGTGACTCATGGAATGATGATCAAAGTCCATCTCCCCCATCACATAGCCCGCCTGGAAATTATTTCTGAAATAATTGCCGTATCTGTCGACTCCCTGAGGACAAAATATCAATATATCCATGCCGTCGATAGAAAAGTAATCAGGATATTCCCACAGCCAGCCAAACTCATCCAGACTGCTTTGAAGGATGCCTTTATATTCAAAACTGGATACATCATCCGCTTCAAACACTGCAAGACAGCCGTTTTCCATATTCGATTCTGCACCGATAAGCAAAATATATCTTCCGTTCTCCATTATCACTTTAGAATCTTTAAATTGTCTGAAATGCTCTTCATAACCTTCAATAAGAGGTACAGTATGTTTGACCAATTTAAACCGTTCATCCATATGCGCAATCAATTGTTTATATTTAAAAGACTGTCGGGACTGAGAACGTCCTATATAAAAGAAATGTTCGCGACCATTGAGGTTCAATGCAGAACCTGAGGAAAGACCTTTGTCATCAAACAGAGTATCAGGTTTTAATTTAACCCCTTCATTTGTGAATGATGCCAAATCTTTTGAGGTCACATGATACCAGTGCTGTTCTTCTTCACCCACTACCGGGAGCCATGTGTAAAACAGATGGTATCTTTCATCAATATCGTCATAAAAGACCACAGCCGGCGCGATGAGTGAACCAAGTACACTCTGTACATGATATTTCTGGCGCCACGGGCAGCTGTTAACATGTTCAATATACGAATTTAAATCGTTATGACTCATTGCTTCCAACGCTTTCAATTGAATATTCTCATGTCTGTCCAACTTTCCACCCCCTAGTCTTCTTCTAAAGATTCTTCAATTGCTTTCTGTTCAGCTTTCAAATATCTCCTATAACCGTATTTAGAAATAACGATACTGACTTCATAAAGTAAAATCATCGGAATAGTTAAAATTATATGTGTCATAAAGTCCGGCGGGGCAATGATCGCTGCTATGATGAATAGTATGAAGTAGGCATATTTCCGGTTTTTCTTAAGGAACATCGGTGTTATCATTCCCAACTGCGTTAAAAAGAGAACCAGTATAGGCATTTGGAATATCACGCCGAATGGAAGTACTGTACGGAACAGAAAACCGAAATACTGATTGATTCCGATCGTCGTTGCGATTCCCATCTCAGCTGATAAATCAAAAGTGAATTGTACAATATAAGGCACTACGATGAAGTAGCTGAATGCCATACCGATCAGCATCAATACCATCACTATAGGAATATAACTCAATGTCAGTTTCTGCTCATTACTGTAAAGACCCGGGGCAATAAAAGCCCATAACTGATATAGGATGACTGGTAAAATAATGACAAAAGCGATGATTATGATGACCATTATGTATATTTTAATCGGATCTGCCACCTGAAATGCATGCATTTGTATATTTGTTGTCCAAGGTGCATTCTGCATCTGATAGATTAAAGGTTGGGATAAAAAAAAGCCCACTATTAATGCAGCAAGAAAGAAGTACATTATGATGAGCAGCCGTTTTCTGAGCTCATCCAAATGCTCCATTATATCCTTCTTTTCTTCATCTTGCATAAGCTGATTCACCTCTTAAAAAAAGGTGGCTTCCGCCACCATTATTATTATGATTCTGATTCAATTTTCTTCGGTTCTTTCTTTTTCTCTTCTTCGTCATCATCGTCATCTGCCAAACCTTTAGTTGCATCTTTAAATTCCTTCAAAGTTGAACCGACAGCTCTCCCGAACTGCGGCAGTTTCTTAGGTCCGAATATGATCAATGCAACGACTGCGATTACGATTAAACTGACGGGACCAACTGCCATCATCAAAGTTGATGGTAATAAGAATGTAAACATAATTATTTTCCCCTCTCTATAAGTTCTTCATATAAAAGAATAATGCCTGTAATTCAACACCCAGATCGATGTTATGTACATAAATCTTTTTATCTAAATCCAATCTTGTCGGCGTGAAATTTAAAATGCCTTTGATGCCTGCTTTCACAAGTCTTTCGGCCATTTCCTGACTCACTGATACAGGTAAAGTCAATATTGCAACTTCAACTTTTCCTTTTTTGATTATAGACTCAAGTTCGTCTGCATGATGAATTGTTACATCATTAATCGTCGTGCCTATCAGCTCTTCATTGTTGTCGAGACCTGCCACTACATTCATTTTATCACTTAAATTATTAAATTTATAATTCAGTAATGCACTTCCTAAATTGCCGACTCCCACTAGCACAATGTTTTTCTTGTCAGTACCCTGGATATGTTCCATAAAGAAATTTAACAGGCTTTTTACGTTATAGCCATACCCTTTACGACCAAGTTCACCAAAATAAGAAAAATCTCTTCGGATCGTGGCTGAATCAATATCCAAAGCCTCGCTTATCTCCCTTGATGATACTCTGTCTGTAGCTGCTTCTTCTGCCTGTTTAAAATATCTGTAATAAAGAGGTAGCCGCTTCATTGTTGCGTTTGGAATTTTCTTTTTTGTATTCACAATCATTTACACCTACCCATTGACTAATGTCATTATTATAGCATATATAGGACTTCCCTTCCTACTATTGCAAATGAATTACCATCGTTTTTTTCAGTATATTATTGTAGACTATAGAGAAAGTGAGGGAAATTTATGATCGTAATGCAATTATCTAATTTAAAAAAAGCTTTTGTCACTGATGTGGTTTTCGAAAAAGTCACTTTGGAAATCAAATCAGGTGAAAATATAGGTATAGTCGGCAAGAACGGTGCAGGCAAGACTACCCTTATGAAAATTATGGCCGGAGAGATGAGCTATGACAGTGGTAATCTCACCCAGCCCAAAGGAACATCCGTCGGGTATTTGACCCAGCAGATGACATTGGAATCAAGCCGGACTGTATTGGAAGAGATGAAACGTCCATTCGCCAAACTTCTGGCTGTGAAAGATGAGATGGATGAAGTCACTTTGTGGCTTGAAAATAATGAATATACTCATGAAAAATACCAGGATTATGTGAACAGGCTGGAAAGACTCCAGAACACTTTTGAAAATCAGGACGGCTACCACATAGACTCCAATATCAAGATGGTGCTGACCGGGTTGAATTTTGAAATCACAGATCTGGAGCGTCCTGTCGATGAATTTTCAGGCGGTCAGAAGACACGTCTGTCACTCGCTCAAATGCTCCTTTCAAAACCCGATCTGCTGCTTCTGGATGAACCGACCAACCATCTGGATATGGATACGGTGGAATGGCTGGAGCAGTATTTAAATGGTTTCCAGGGTGCTGTTGTCATCATCAGCCACGACAGATATTTTCTGGATAAAACCGTCGATAAAATTTATGAAGTCGAGCTCGGCACCGGTACACTCTATCACACCAATTATTCGAAATATGTCATTGAAAAAGAGAAACGTTACCAATTGACCATGAAGCAGTATGAACGCCAGCAAAAAGAGATATCCAGACTGGAAACTTTTGTCGATAAAAATATCGCACGTGCTTCCACAAGCGGCATGGCAAAAGACAGAAGAAAGAAACTGGAGATGATGGAACGCATCAACGCACCGAAACAAGACCATAGGAATGCCAATTTCACTTTCAGTATCACACGTGAAAGCGGTAATGATGTACTCAGGATCAATGACCTGTCCATCGGCTATGATCAAGTGCTTAACAGTCATATCAACTTCAGCGTGGAGAAAAAGGACAGGCTCGCGATACTCGGACCAAATGGTATCGGCAAATCCACACTGGTCAAGACCATCGCCAAAAAAATCCCTGAAAAAGCCGGTGACATCGTATACGGCACCAATGTTTCAATCGGTTATTACGACCAGAAACAGGCGGAATTCACATCCAACAAAAACGTACTGGAAGAATTATGGTCTGAATATCCTGAGATGAGAGAAAGTGATATCAGGAAAATATTAGGCCGGTTTTTATTTACACAGGATGAAGTTAAAAAAAGTGTCAATGATTTAAGCGGCGGAGAAAAAGCCAGGATTCAGCTGGCAAAACTGATGCTTGAAAAAAATAATGTACTGATCCTCGATGAACCGACGAACCATCTGGACATAGACAGCAAAGAAGTCCTTGAAAATGCACTGGATGAATATGAAGGCACCATCATTTTCGTTTCTCATGACAGATATTTCGTCAACAGGATCGCAAACCGCATTTTGGAAATGGAAAAAGAGAAGCTGTTTCTTGTAAATGGTAATTATGACTACTTCCTTCATAAAAAAGAAGAATTGAAAATGACCCAGGAACCTGAAGTGACAGTGGCCGAATCAGAAAATAAAGGCAGCCTCAGCTATGAAGAACAGAAAAGACAGCGTAATGAGATTGGAAAATTGAAAAAGCAGGTTAAAAAACTGGAACAGGAAATTGCAACGCTGGAGGAAGATATAGAGAATATAGAAAATCAGCTGCTGGAGCCTGAAATTTATAATGACTATACAAAATCTGCTGAGCTCAATGAAAAGCTGATAAACAGAAATGAAAAATTGGAACATGTCATGGAACAATGGGCAGAAGGTGAAGAACAATTATCAGAAACGTAGAAGCGTTCGGTCAATATACCGTACGCTTCTTTTTTATTCATATGTTCGGGGTATAAGGTAATTTGTCAGAATTATAACTTCATCACAAAGTTATGCACAAGTCCAGAGTGATTAAATCAACTTTTTAAAGGCTTATCCACATTATCCACAAAGTTTTACACAGTTATACACATTTAAATCCACAGTTGTTGAAGACTTATCCAAGATGAAGCAGGGTTTATTCCACAGGTTATCCACAGAATGTGGATAAAACAAACGTTCCCTGTTGACAACGTCGTTATTATCTTTAATCCACTAAAATTGAATGTATGTTCGTTTCTTTAATTTGCGCATAATAAAAACGAAGACCAGTGACGATCTCCGTTTTTATAAGGGTAAATAATTATAATTGCACCGCCTTATATTGTTTAACTGCCCGGAAAAAAGGTAAAAGTAACTATACAGTGATTTTAAGGAGCGTGTAATGATGGCTGAAAATCATAAAGATCAGCAGGAAAAGATGAGAGAGGAAGCTAAAAAACAGGCTGAAGAAGGCCAGGAACAAAAAGCTCAGATGGAAGAGAAGGCACAGGCCAAGAAACACGATTTTAAAGATGAGAAATCCAAAGCCGGGTCGAAGCAGGAAGAGACTCAAGGCAAGGTCGATGATGCCGTAGAACAGGTCCAGAAGGAAAAAGGGAACAATCAGTTTAATCAGTATAGATAGCATTGTATTATCTTTAAAAAAGCGAAGGCGCAAAATCCAGCCTTCGCTTTTTATATTTTCACATTACATACTATCCACTGTTTCTATATTATCTCGCCCTACTCTACCATTTTTCATTACCGGCAGGTTCGAATTCCTGAATATTTGCTTGAAAAGAAGCCCCTTTATAGGCTTTGAACATTTCTTCAATCATGATTTCATTTTTAGGTTTTGTCAGAATAATTGCATTATCTTTCACTTTAATTTCCAAAGTATCGTTATCTTTAATATCAAGAGATTCTGTTACAACTTTGGGTAACCTGATACCTTTACCATTACCCCATTTATTAACGTTTACTTTTACCATGATATCACCTCTTTATTAATATCATCATAACATTATGGATATACTTCTATATCTTTTAGTATTAGATGTATATTAAACTTATTTATATTATTATAAGTACTATGAAGGATATCATATACTTTCTATTAATTATGATTACACTGAAGAAATGAGGGATTCAAATGGACAGTTATAAAGTGTTGCTTGCAAAGCATAACCGGCTGGAGACAGAACGGTTGATCTTAAGGCCGGTCACATTAAAAGACACTGAAGATATGTATGAATACGCTTCTGATGAAGAGACCACCTATTACGTTTTCAACCGGCACAAGTCACTGGCTGACACCGAAATGGCCATAGTGAACCACTTTATAGAACAGCCGCTTGGCAAATATGGCATTGAGCTGAAGGAAAATGGAAAGATGATCGGGACCATCGAACTGAGAAGAAAAAGTAAAGATTCAAGAGGGATCATCGGTTATACATTAAATCAAAATTATCAAGGCAAAGGTTATATGACTGAAACCGGGGAAGCCATTTTAAAAGTGGGTTTTGATGTCCTCGGGCTGGACTGCATTGCTGCCATGTTCGATGAACGGAATACCGCTTCGGGAAAAGTGCTTGAACGATTGGGCATGAACAAAGAAGGTGTGCTGCGGCATGTACATAAATGGAAAAAGGGCGAATATTTTAATGATGTCTATTATTCCATCCTGAAGGATGAGTATGATATAAAAAGCCCTGAATAATTTTCAGGACTTTTCTTTAATCAAACATTCACTTTTCCTGCTATTCCAACTCTTTTTGCATGATGACTCTCAGGAATTCTCACTTTACCTTTACCAAAAAGATTCTCCCTTAAAGTGGATGCTTCGTATTCTGTTCTGTAGCTGCCGCGTTCCTGCAGAACGGGAATCACATATTCTATGAAATCTTCGAAAGTGACAGGACTCGCTGCCTGGATGATATTAAAGCCGTCGGCGTCACCGATGTTCGCCATCGCTTCCAGTTCATCGGCAATCTGTTCAGGTGTGCCGACCACTTTAGTCGCCCCGATGCCGAGTCCGTGATGGAGCACTGCTTCCCTTACCGTCCATTTTCGTGTCGTACTTGCCGAGTATTTTTTAAGAAAACCATGTGAGGCTTCCGTCTCTGCATCTTCCACATATTGATCCGGCTCATATTTGGAGAAATCGATGCCCGTATGTCCTGAAAGCATTGCTGCTGTCCCTTCATAGCTGACATAAGATAATAGTTCTTCATACTTTTCCTGTGCTTCTTCTTCGGTGCGTCCGACAATCGGCACGATGCCCGGAAAGATTTTTATATCTTCAGCATTTCTGCCGTTTTCCACTGCACGTTTCCTGATATCCGAGGTGAAGGCCTTCAATTCTTCAAGATTACTTGCAAGTGTCGTGAAGAGCGCTTCAGCGTGTTTTGCTGCGAAGGCTTTTCCTTTTTCAGAAGCACCGGCCTGGAACAGTACAGGTGTGCGCTGAGGCGACGGTTCGACCAGATGTTCACCCGGAACACTGAAGAACTCGCCTTTATGATCGATCGGGTGAACTTTATCCGGGTTTACATAGACACCCGTTTCTTTATTTGCAACGACTGCATCCTCTTCCCAGCTGTGCTCCCAAAGTTTATAGACGACATCCATATATTCATCCGCGCGGTCATATCTTGTATCATGTTTGATCTGGCCTTCCATCCCGAGATTGACTGCTTCACTGTTCAAATACGATGTGACGATGTTCCAGGCCACACGACCTTTCGTCAAGTGGTCCAAAGTTGAAAATTCACGAGCCAGCTTATAAGGTTCTGTGTAAGTCGCAGAATAAGTTGGTGCAAAGCCAATATGCTTAGTAACAGCGGCCATGGCTGAAATTGGCAGCAACGGGTTATGCAGTGGCACCTGCACTGCATTTTTTATCGCAGCATCAGAACTGTTTCCATAAACATCATAAATACCAAGTACATCAGCTAAAAATATTGCATCAAATTTACCCTTTTCCAAAAGCTTGGCAAGATCAGTCCAATAATCCAAATCACCATGACGGGCCCCCTGATCTTCCGGATGACGCCACAATCCCGGCGAATGCGGTGCTACAGAATTTAAAGTGAAACCATTCAGACGTATTTGTTTTTTCATAAGTAATCTCTCCCTTTAGCATTGATCAACTTAATTCTTACTAATATAGTAGGAATAGAAAAAGCCTCTTCCTGAGGAAGAGGCAGTTAAGATAAATGCTGCTCCTCCTCATCTTTCAAGCACATCGCTTGTTGGAATGGGCACCTTCCACTGTTAAATAGTGAGGTTGCCGCAGGATCTAAGGACCAATTTCCTCCCCTGCTCTAGATAAGGACTTTATTCTGTTTTAAGTTAAATATCATACTATCAGGGTATGAATGCTATGTCAAACATAATTTTTAGAAAAGTTGATTATTTCTGAAGAATTAGATTGAAAAGCCCAGCCTACAGTATAGACTGGGAATAATATATTATTTAGTATACTCTTCAATATCGATGAAATTCCGTCCGTTTAAGTCAAGGCCAGTAAAATGCTCTTTTAAATATAGCTGGTATGCAGCTGCACCGATCATGGCGGCATTATCAGTACAAAACTTCAGTTCAGGGATATGCAGGTTGATATTCTGCATTCTTGTCAGCTGTTCAAATCTTGCTCTCAATCCACTGTTTGCAGCGACTCCCCCTGCGATGATCAGATTTTTGACTTTATATTCTTCAACAGCCTGCATCGTTTTATTTGTCAATACATCCACGACACTGTGCTGGAATGAAGCCGCTACATCTTCTGAGTTCACTTCCAGATTTTTCTGCTTATGGTTGTGGAGTGAATTGATTACAGCAGATTTCAATCCGCTGAAGCTGAAATCATAGCTGCCCGGTTCCAGGTATGCTCTTGGAAAATTGAATGTATCCCGCCCCTCTTTACTTAATCGGTCGATATGAGGTCCGCCCGGGTAAGGCAGACCGATGACACGGGCCACCTTGTCGTATGCTTCCCCTACGGCATCGTCACGTGTTTCACCGATCACTTCGAAGCTCAGATGATTCTTCATATATATCAGCTCAGTATGACCGCCTGAGACAATCAGTGCCATTAAAGGAAATCTTAATTCTTCTTCCAGCTGATTCGCATAAATATGTCCTGCAATATGGTGGACAGGAATCAAAGGCAGATCATGTGCAAAACTGAATGCTTTCGCAGCATTGATGCCGACCAAAAGTGCACCGATCAAACCTGGACCTTCTGTTACTGCTACAGCATCAAGGTCTTGGGGAATCAGTTCCGCCTGGTTCAGCGCCTCTTCTATAACTGTTGTGATGGATTCCACATGGTGTCTCGAAGCAACTTCAGGCACCACACCGCCAAAGCGTTTATGACTGTCAATCTGGCTCACTACGATATTTGACAGCAGTTCATGTCCGTTTCTCACGACACTGCATGCTGTTTCGTCACAGCTTGTTTCTATACTTAATATTGTAATGTCTTTATTCATCCAGTTTCACCCACATCACGTGTGCATCCTCTCCCGGTCCGTAGTAATCTTTTCGTATCCCCCCGTAGGAGAATCCTTCTTTTTCATACAGGTTTTTAGCTGCATCATTAGCCGTATTGACTTCAAGAGACAAGGTTTTGGTAGACTCTGCAGAATAATCTTTAACATATTTAAGCAAAGTATGCCCGAGACCAAGTCCTCTCTGGTCATCTCTTATTGCAATTGTTGTAATCTGACTCTGGTCAAGAATCAGCCAAAGACCGCAGTAGCCAATGATTTCAGAGTCTTTTTCAATGACAAAATAGTGCGCAAATCTGTTTACGCCAAGCTCTCTTAAAAAAGCTTCTTTTGTCCATGAAGTCTTTGTAAAAGAAGCTGTTTCAATCAGATGTACGGCGTCAATATCCTCGATTTTCATTTCTCTTATAGTTACTGATTTTTGTCCATCCAATTTCTTTCAGCCTCCGATACTCTTAAGTATTCAGGTACAATACCATGAACATCTTCCTGCACAAGCGCTTCATCATAACGCTCGACATTTGAAATTCTCGGTGTCAGATGAGAGAATCCTTCAATATTTTTAAATTGTTCAGTAGAATTTCCGTAAAAGATTACATCATCATTTTCCATTTTTTCTTTTAATTCATCAAAAGCCATGTGTGCCGGAGCCTGTATTGTTTCGAATTTATCTCCATGAAATTTATAGGCAGCCGCAAACACATTGCCCCGTCGTGCATCAAACAAAGAAGCGACTACCCCCTGGGGATTCGACGAAGCTGCCAGCACAAACAATGAAGATACTGAGTATAATTCCACCTTTAAACTGTAGGCCAGTGTTTTAGCGACAGTCACACCGATTCTGACACCGGTATATGATCCGGGTCCCCTGGCAACTATGATACGATCTATATCGCTTTTATTCATTCCGGCGTAATCAAACAGATGACTGATATACACCATCAGAGTTTCTGAATGAGGTCTTGCCACATTGGCATTAATCTCTGCTATATTAATACCATCATCATTAATTGCCAATGATATTACTTTGTTCGATGTATCAATCAAAAGTGATTTCATCTAATGCCTCCATAATTTCATCATTTAAATTCCTGTTTTCTATTTCAAACATACGCCCGTCGCCGTCATGGGTAATTGTAATATTAATAACATTTTTCGGCAAATACTCTTCAATGAAATCCGGCCATTCCACAATGACGATACCATTGCCGAAGTACTCGTCAAAACCAAGGTCTTCATCACTGAACTCAAGACGGTAACAGTCCATATGATGCACATTGAGTGTATCGACCTGATAGCTTTTAATGATGTTGAAAGTAGGAGACGTCATCCTGCGTCCTACACCTAACAGCTCACCAAGAGCCTGAGTAAATGTCGTCTTACCGGCGCCCAGATCTCCCCGCAACAGTAAAACATCATTCCTTTTAATATTATCGGCAAATACTTCAGCTATCTGCTTTGTTCCTTCTATATTATCTGCTTTTATCTTTATCATGTAATCACCTGTTTGAAATAAAAATACTTTAATCTCATTATACAAAAAAAGAGACCACAAAGGGTCTCTAGAAAATTGCCTGGCAGCGTCCTACTCTGACGGGACGAATGTCCAACTACCATCGGCGCTGGAGAGCTTAACGACTGTGTTCGGCATGGGAACAGGTGTGGCCTCTCCGCCATCACTACCAGACAATGTTGACTGTCGAATACATGAAATGTAATCACAGTTTTGGGATGTTCGACTCCGTCGAACGAATGTCTATCTGTGCCGTTCTAAGCATTAGAAATGCAAGAACGTCATCGATATACACTCAAAACCGGATAGAAGCAGACAAACACAAGTGTAAAAACCCTTTACACGGTACAAATCTTTGAATAAGTCGTCGATCGATTAGTATTCGTCCGCTGAGTATGTTGCCATACGTACACGCCGAACCTATCTACCTCATCATCTCTGAGGGATCTATTGGGGAAATCTCATCTTGAGGGGGGCTTCATGCTTAGATGCTTTCAGCACTTATCCCGTCCATACATAGCTACCCAGCAATGCCGTTGGCACGACAACTGGTACACCAGGGGTATGTCCATCCCGGTCCTCTCGTACTAAGGACAGCGCCTCTCAAATTTCCTACGCCCACGACGGATAGGGACCGAACTGTCTCACGACGTTCTGAACCCAGCTCGCGTGCCGCTTTAATGGGCGAACAGCCCAACCCTTGGGACCGACTACAGCCCCAGGATGCGACGAGCCGACATCGAGGTGCCAAACCTCCCCGTCGATGTGAACTCTTGGGGGAGATAAGCCTGTTATCCCCGGGGTAGCTTTTATCCGTTGAGCGATGGCCCTTCCATGCGGAACCACCGGATCACTAAGTCCGTCTTTCGACCCTGCTCGACTTGTTGGTCTCGCAGTCAAGCTCCCTTATGCCTTTACACTCTGTGAATGATTTCCAACCATTCTGAGGGAACCTTTGAGCGCCTCCGTTACTCTTTAGGAGGCGACCGCCCCAGTCAAACTGTCCACCTGACACTGTCTCCCGCCCGGATCACGGGCGTGGGTTAGAATATCAACATCACCAGGGTGGTATCCCACCGGCGCCTCCATGTATACTGGCGTACACACTTCACAGGCTCCCACCTATTCTGTACGGGGGATGTCAAGATTCAATATCAGGATACAGTAAAGCTCCACGGGGTCTTTCCGTCCTGTCGCGGGTAACCTGCATCTTCACAGGTAATATGATTTCACCGAGCCTCTCGTTGAGACAGTGCCCAAATCGTTGCGCCTTTCGTGCGGGTCAGAACTTACCTGACAAGGAATTTCGCTACCTTAGGACCGTTATAGTTACGGCCGCCGTTTACTGGGGCTTCAATTTGCACCTTCGTTCCGAAGAACTAAGCGCGCCTCTTAACCTTCCAGCACCGGGCAGGCGTCAGCCCCTATACGTCACCTTTCGGTTTGGCAGAGACCTGTGTTTTTGATAAACAGTCGCTTGGGCCTATTCACTGCGGCTCATATCTCTATGAGCACCCCTTCTCCCGAAGTTACGGGGTCATTTTGCCGAGTTCCTTAACGAGAGTTCGCTCGCTCACCTTAGAATTCTCTTCCCAACTACCTGTGTCGGTTTACGGTACGGGCGGTATATATCTTGCTAGCAGCTTTTCTTGGCAGTGTGAATCAACAGCTTCGCCTACTAAATTTCGGCTCCCCGTCACAACTCACGGTTACACAGGGCGGATTTGCCTACCCTGACCACTCGTTGCTTGGACATGCACTTCCATCGGCATGCCTGACCATCCTCCTGCGTCACCACATCACTCGAACAATATACACCGGTACAGGAATGTCTACCTGTCATCCATCGCCTACGCGTCTTCGCCTCGGCTTAGGTCCCGACTAACCCAGAGCGGACGAGCCTTCCTCTGGAAACCTTAGTCATTCGGTGGACGGGATTCCCACCCGTCTTTCGCTACTCACACCGGCATTCTCACTTCTAAGCGCTCCACATGTCCTCACGATCATGCTTCGCTGCACTTAGAACGCTCTCCTACCATCAATAAATTGATCCACAGTTTCGGTAATATGTTTAGCCCCGGTACATTTTCGGCGCAGCGTCACTTGACTAGTGAGCTATTACGCACTCTTTAAATGATGGCTGCTTCTAAGCCAACATCCTAGTTGTCTGTGCAACGCCACATCCTTTTCCACTTAACATATATTTGGGGACCTTAACTGGTGGTCTGGGCTGTTGCCCTCTCGACAATGGACCTTATCACCCACTGTCTGACTCCCATGAAGCGCATCTATGGCATTCGGAGTTTGTCTGAATTCGGTAACCCGGGATGGGCCCCTCGTCCAAACAGTGCTCTACCTCCACGATGCTCTCATGAGGCTATACCTAAATATATTTCGGAGAGAACCAGCTATCTCCAGGTTCGATTGGAATTTCACCGCTACCCACACCTCATCCGGTCACTTTTCAACGTAAGTCGGTTCGGCCCTCCATCCAGTGTTACCTGGACTTCAGCCTGGACATGGGTAGATCACCTGGTTTCGGGTCTACGACGATATACTATGGCGCCCTGTTCAGACTCGCTTTCGCTGCGGCTCCACATTCACTGCTTAACCTTGCATATCATCGTAAGTCGCCGGTTCATTCTACAAAAGGCACGCCATCACCCATTAACGGGCTCTGACTACTTGTAAGCACACGGTTTCAGGTTCTATTTCACTCCCCTTCCGGGGTGCTTTTCACCTTTCCCTCACGGTACTGGTTCACTATCGGTCACTAAGAAGTATTTAGCCTTGGGAGATGGTCCTCCCGGATTCCGACGGAATTTCTCGTGTTCCGCCGTACTCAGGATCCACCTAGGGCCGACAACGTTTTCGTCTACGGGACTGTTACCCCCTCCGGTTCATCTTTCCAGATGGTTCGACTAACATTATCTTTCCACATTGGTGTCCTACAACCCCAGCCGAAGCTGGTTTGGGCTCTTCCCGTTTCGCTCGCCGCTACTCAGGGAATCGTGTTTACTTTCTCTTCCTCCGGGTACTAAGATGTTTCAGTTCCCCGGGTCTACCTCCAAATGCGCTATGTATTCACGCATTGGTAACGTCCATAAGACGCTGGGTTCCCCCATTCGGACATCTTCGATTCACAGCTTACTTACAGCTCCTCGAAGCATTTCGGTGTTGGTTCCGTCCTTCATCGGCTCTTAGTGCCAAGGCATCCACCGTGCGCTCTTCATCACTTAATCGTAATGAATTTGTGAGTGTACTGGTTACAGTACATCGCGTGTATCTTGAACTCTTTGTTCTCGGTTTTCTACGCTTGTTTTGATTTCGGTTAAAATCATTTGTTTTGTTTGCTTCTCTATCCGGTTTTCAATGTACATCATTCTCTACTACATATTATAGAAGAGATTTTTAAAAGACTATCTAATAGATAATCTAAAAATGGTGGAGACTAGCGGGATCGAACCGCTGACCTCCTGCGTGCAAGGCAGGCGCTCTCCCAGCTGAGCTAAGCCCCCATGATTATAATATAAATGGTGGGCCTAAGTGGACTCGAACCACCGACCTCACGCTTATCAGGCGTGCGCTCTAACCAGCTGAGCTATAGGCCCATCAATAATCATAAGATATTAATTTATATATGAATGTTAAAGAACATTCAAAACTGAATACAATATGTCAAACGTCAATCCCGTTCCTGTAATTATCCTTAGAAAGGAGGTGATCCAGCCGCACCTTCCGATACGGCTACCTTGTTACGACTTCACCCCAATCATCAATCCCACCTTCGACGGCTGCCTCCATAAAGGTTGGCCCACCGGCTTCAGGTGTTACTGACTTTCGTGGTGTGACGGGCGGTGTGTACAAGACCCGGGAACGTATTCACCGTGGCATGCTGATCCACGATTACTAGCGATTCCAGCTTCATGGAGTCGAGTTGCAGACTCCAATCCGAACTGAGAACAGTTTTATGGGATTCGCTTGGCCTTGCGGCGTTGCTGCCCTTTGTAACCTGTCCATTGTAGCACGTGTGTAGCCCAAATCATAAGGGGCATGATGATTTGACGTCATCCCCACCTTCCTCCGGTTTGTCACCGGCAGTCAACTTAGAGTGCCCAACTGAATGCTGGCAACTAAGTTTAAGGGTTGCGCTCGTTGCGGGACTTAACCCAACATCTCACGACACGAGCTGACGACAACCATGCACCACCTGTCACTCTGCCCCGAAGGGAAACCATATCTCTATGGCTGTCAGAGGATGTCAAGATTTGGTAAGGTTCTTCGCGTTGCTTCGAATTAAACCACATGCTCCACCGCTTGTGCGGGTCCCCGTCAATTCCTTTGAGTTTCAACCTTGCGGTCGTACTCCCCAGGCGGAGTGCTTAATGCGTTTGCTGCAGCACTAAGGGGCGGAAACCCCCTAACACTTAGCACTCATCGTTTACGGCGTGGACTACCAGGGTATCTAATCCTGTTTGATCCCCACGCTTTCGCACATCAGCGTCAGTTACAGACCAGAGAGCCGCCTTCGCCACTGGTGTTCCTCCATATCTCTGCGCATTTCACCGCTACACATGGAATTCCACTCTCCTCTTCTGCACTCAAGTTCCCCAGTTTCCAATGACCCTCCCCGGTTGAGCCGGGGGCTTTCACATCAGACTTAAGAAACCGCCTACGCGCGCTTTACGCCCAATAATTCCGGATAACGCTTGCCACCTACGTATTACCGCGGCTGCTGGCACGTAGTTAGCCGTGGCTTTCTGGTTAAGTACCGTCACACACATGGCAGTTACTCCATGTGTCATTCTTCCTTAACAACAGAGTTTTACGAGCCGAAACCCTTCTTCACTCACGCGGCGTTGCTCCGTCAGACTTGCGTCCATTGCGGAAGATTCCCTACTGCTGCCTCCCGTAGGAGTCTGGGCCGTGTCTCAGTCCCAGTGTGGCCGATCACCCTCTCAGGTCGGCTACGCATCGTCGCCTTGGTGAGCCACTATCTCACCAACTAGCTAATGCGCCGCAGGCCCATCCATCAACGGCACCAAAAGCGCCTTTCAACTTTAAGACTTGTGTCTCAAAGGATCATCCGGTATTAGCCACGGTTTCCCGTGGTTATCCCAGTCTGATGGGTAGGTTGCCTACGTGTTACTCACCCGTCCGCCGCTCGATTGATTGGAGCAAGCTCCAATCAATCGCGCTCGACTTGCATGTATTAGGCACGCCGCCAGCGTTCATCCTGAGCCAGGATCAAACTCTCCATAAATGGAAAGCTCATCTTGAGCTCGGTGTGATACTTCAATCATGAAGCATCGGTTTGCGTGTTCCGTTGTTCGCCTCAACTTGTGTTCCTATATAATAGAAACTTTATCGGAATTAAACGTTGACATATTGTCATTCAGTTTTCAATGTTCTTCATTTAAAATAATGGAGCGGGTGATCGGAATCGAACCGACGACATCAGCTTGGAAGGCTGGGGTTATACCACTTAACTACACCCGCATATATAAATAGAAAGAAAATGTTTTTGTTTTAAAAGTAACTTTCGATTGCTTCAGGAATAATGCGGCTGAGAGGACTTGAACCTCCACGGGATTACCTCCCACTAGGCCCTCAACCTAGCGCGTCTGCCGATTCCGCCACAACCGCGTATCAATAAGCTATTTAAAAGTTCTTATAAAACTTTCGCTTTTTCTTATTTTAGCGACAAGAATTATTGTATAACATCCAGCATTCTTTGTCAACAATTTTATAAAACTAATTTCAAATCATTGTTTTAAAATAAGAAGTGACCCGTACGGGACTCGAACCCGTGTTACCGCCGTGAAAGGGCGGTGTCTTAACCGCTTGACCAACGGGCCATTGATTAATGCAACGTCATTTATATTACAAGGTTATTTGTTTAAAGTCAATACATTTCCAATACAATTTTTACAAAACCTTAATATACCCTACTCTTTTTCATACTAAACCGAGTTTCTACCTATATATAGTAAATTTCATCACCTTTACACCATATTCTCATGCCCTCTTTAATCTTTACTTAAAAATGGTGCATTTCTGTTGTTTTTTTCTACCAATATGTTACTATTTATTTATAATCATTCTAAACAAGAATGTTATAAAACATTGTCTTGGAGGGATTTTTTAATGGAAAACGATAACCAAAAACAGCATTCTGGCGACGTACGGGCCGGCGGCGGAGATCAGGCCAGAGAACAAGGTAAACAACAGCCGGCGGATCATCTAACTACTCTATTCGGTGCACCTGTCGGTGACCGTGAGAACTCTGCAACTGCAGGAGCAAGAGGACCAATGGTCATGCAAGACCCTTATTTCCTTGAGCAGATGGCACACTTCGACCGTGAAGTGATTCCTGAAAGACGTATGCACGCTAAAGGTTCAGGTGCCTATGGTACTTTCACTGTAACACATGACATCACTAAATATACAAAAGCAAAAATCTTTAGTGAAGTTGGTAAGAAAACTGAAATGTTCGCACGCTTCTCTACTGTAGCAGGAGAACGCGGGGCGGCGGACGCTGAACGCGATATTCGCGGCTTTGCTCTTAAATTTTACACTGAGGAAGGTAACTGGGACCTGGTTGGTAACAACACGCCTGTATTCTTCTTCCGTGACCCTAAACTTTTTGCGAGTCTGAACCACGTTGTAAAACGTGACCCTAAAACAAACATGCATAACGCAGAAAGCAACTGGGACTTCTGGACACTGCTTCCTGAAGCACTCCACCAGGTAACAATCATCATGACTAACCGCGGGATTCCAAAAGGTTTCAGAAATATGCATGGTTTCGGTTCACACACATACAGCATGCTTAACGAAGATAACGAACGCGTATGGGTGAAGTTCCACTTCAGAACACAGCAGGGTATTGAAAACTATACAGGCGAAGAAGCTGAAGAAGTCATTGCAAAAGACCGCGAATCTTCACAACGTGACCTTTTCAACGCCATTGAAGAAGGCAACTTCCCTAAATGGAAGCTATATATTCAGGTGATGACAGAAGAACAGGCGAAAAACCACTACCATAACCCATTCGACTTGACTAAAGTTTGGTATAAAGATGAGTATCCACTTATCCCTGTTGGTGAATTTGAACTTAACCGCAACCCTGAAAACTACTTCGCAGAAGTTGAACAGGCTGCGTTTGCACCGACCAACATAATTCCTGGCATCGGTTTTTCACCGGATAAAATGCTGCAGGGACGTTTATTCTCATACGGAGATACGCAAAGATACCGCTTAGGTGTCAACCACCAGCAGATTCCTGTCAACTCACCTAAAGCTGTAGACAATGTCTGCCCATTCAGCCGTGACGGCGCAATGAGAGTTGACGGCAACCTTGGTGCACATACTAACTATTATCCTAACAGCTATGATCAGTATCAGGATGATCCAAGCGTCAAACAGCCGCCACTTGAAGTTGATGGTCCTGTTTATGAGCACAACTTCCGCGAAGATGATGACCAGTATTATGAACAGCCTGGGAAGCTCTTCAATCTTCAGTCCGATGAAGATAAGCAGCATCTATTCAAGAACACTGCAGCTGAAATCGGTGCCGCATCCGATCGCGTCAAGCACCGTCATATCTTCAACTGTTATCAGGCAGACCCGGCATATGGCCGCGGTGTAGCTGATGCACTTGGAATCAATATCGACGATGTTGAATTAAAAGACAAGAGTGTACACCTATTAGATAAATAGAAGTCAAAAAAGACAGGTCATTGACCTGTCTTTTTTTGTGTCGTTTTTAAATTTTAAAACTATACGTCTTTCATCGTTAATGATATTCTTCCTTTTTGTGCATCTACATCCAGCACTTTGACATCAACGATATCTCCTGTTCCCACTACTTCCAGCGGATGTTTGACGAAACGTTTGGTCAATTGTGAAATGTGGACCAGCCCATCCTGTTTCACTCCGATATCTACAAATGCACCGAAGTCGGTCACATTTCTTACGGTCCCTGATAATTTCATGCCCTGTTTCAGATCTTCCATTTTCAATACATTGGATTTAAGCATCGGTGTTTCATAATCATCTCTGATATCTCTTGTCGGCGATTTTAAACTTTCAACTATATCCCTCAGCGTCGGTACACCGACTGAAAGTTTCTCAGCATATTCTTTAATATCAATGCCATCCAGTTTTTCTTTTATATCTTCTGAACCTATCTGATCCTTATTTATACCCAGTTGTTTTAAAAATTCATTCGTCGTCTTGTATTGCTCCGGGTGAATCGGAGTCTGGTCCAAAAGCTCATTACCCTCCGGTATTCTTAAGAAACCGATACACTGCTCATATGTTTTCTTACCAAGTCGCGGCACTTTCTCGATTTCTTTTCTTGTTTTAAATTCTCCATTTTCAACTCTGTAATTGACAATATTCTTACTTATCGAAGGGGACAGACCGGCGACGTGTTCTAGCAGTGTTACAGATGCTGTATTCACATTGACACCCACCTGATTCACACTCGTTTCCACCACGAAATTCAGAGAATCCGTCAAATATTTCTGATTCACGTCATGCTGATACTGTCCGACACCAATAGATTTCGGATCGATTTTAACCAGTTCACTCAATGGGTCCTGTACACGTCTTGCGATGGAGACAGCACTTCTCTCTTCAACATTGAAATCAGGGAACTCGTCACGTGCAATCTGTGATGCGGAATAAACACTCGCACCCGCTTCATTCACTATGATGAATGGAATATCAAGATTCTTTTCAGTCAACAGTTCATCAATAAACAGTTCCGTCTCTCGTGAAGCCGTCCCGTTCCCTATTGCGATTAAAGTAGCATCGTACTTCTCAATCATTTTGACAACTTCATTTTTCGCCTGTTCCACTCTTGTATTCGAAGTGTGCGGATATATGATACTTTTATCCATGAATCCCCCGTTGTCATTGATGACCGCAAGTTTACATCCTGAACGGAATGCAGGATCAACACCAAGAATCGTTCTTCCTTTAAGCGGCGGCTGGAGTAGCAGACGCTTTAAATTCTCTTCAAATATATCTACAGCATGCTCTTCACTGTATTCAGTCAAATCATTTCTGACTTCCCGGTCGATGGAAGGGATGATCAGCCTTTTCAGGCTGTCATCAATTGCAGTCTCAATATACCCGGCAGTTTGTGAATCCTCTTTGATGACCTGCTTCGAAATATAATTTTTCAACCGCTCCAGATCATGCTGCAGTTTGACTGTCAGCACTTTAAGTTTCTCACCGCGGTTGATTGCCAGCACTCTGTGCGGCACAATTTTTTTGATTGGTTCTTCATAATCATAATAGATTTCAAAAATCTCAGTATCATCTTCCGCCTTTTTCTTTTTCACAGAGGTAATTGATGAGGTATCTTTGATCACTTTCAATATATAACTTCTGAATTTAGGTTCGTCGGATATGTTCTCTGCAATGATATCAAGAGCACCGTTAACCGCATCTTTTTCAGACTCAATTTCCTCATTCAGATAATCTCCGGCAAATGATTCAATATCTTTTTCATTCTGCTCAAAAATAATTTTTGCCAGCGGCTCAAGCCCTTTTCTTTTCGCCTCTGTCGCTTTTGTTTTTTTCTTCTGCTTGAAAGGACGGTATAAATCCTCCACCCTGTTTAAGACAGTCTGTTTGTTAATATCATTTCTGAGTTCTTCTGTCAGCATCCCCTGTTCATCAATCAGACGGATTACTTCTTCTTTCCGCTTCATAAGGGATTCCATATAATTGAACTCATCAGCAATCTGTTTGATTTCTTCTTCATTCATCCCGCCGGTCATCTCTTTACGGTAACGTGCAATGAATGGAACAGTGTTTTTATCCTCTAATAATTCCAATACACTTTTAATATACTTTTCTTTGAATGATGTTGTTTTTTCCAACGCTTTAATCAGACTCTGTGACATATTTTTTCTCCTAAACATTCAGTTTTCTTCTTTAAAATAAAAACCCTAACCTTATCGGTCAGGGATCATTCATTCTCAACAACTGCCTGTCGCAGTTTATCAATAGCCGTTCTCTGTAATCTGGATACATGCATCTGACTCAGACCTACACGTTCTCCTGTTTCTTTCTGGCTTAAACCGTCCATAAATGTAAACTGGATAATCTCTCTTTCCCTGTCCGTCAATATCGGCAGGATTTTTTCCAGCATCAGTCGTTTCTCCGCCAATTCATAGTTATCATCGCGGTCCCCCATCACATCCAATAATGTGACTTTGGAACTGTCTTTATCCGCTTCAACGGAATGGTCGACTGATAAAGCATTATAACTCTGACCCATCTCCATCGCTTCAAGTACATCCTCATCAGTAACTTCCAGGTATTCTGCGATCTCCTGTATCGTCGGTGAACGTTCCAATTCGGCGACAAGTGTATCATTGGCATTTTTTATTTTCGGACCGATTTCCTTTATACGTCTCGGTACATGAACGCTCCATGTCTTATCACGGAGATATCTCTTTATCTCTCCGACGACTGTCGGCACTAAAAAAGCTTCAAACCTGCGTTCAAAAGACGGATCGAATCTCTTTATTGCGCCCAGCAGCCCGACCATGCCGACCTGCACCAGGTCTTCATGATGGCTTTGACCTTTGGAATAACGGTACGCAAGTGATTCAACCAGCTTTTGATAATATTCGACCAGACTGGTCTGTGCGGCATCGTCCTTATCTTCCTGGTAGCTTTTAATTAGAAAATTGATGTCTTCTGCGGAATATCCGTTATCTGTTGCTGATTGTTTCCCCATCTGAATGCACCTGGCTTTCATCAATGTACTTAGTCATGCTTATTGTAACACCTGGATCCTTTCTTACAACTATTTCATCCATTAATGTTTCAATTAAGAATAACCCGAGTCCTCCTTCTCTCAAGTAATTGACATTATCATCTTCATTATATGGTCCAAGTTCAGATTTAATCTGTTCGTAATCAAAGCTTTGTCCATTATCTGATACTATGATTTCGATTTTATTGCTGAAAACAGCGAAACCGACCAGGATATTTCCCGCTTCATTATCAGTATAGGCATGTTTTACAGCATTGGTCACTGCTTCGGATACTGCAATTTTTGCATCTTCAATCTGATCATACGTTGCACCTACTCTTGAAAATACGCCAGACAGAGTGAGCCTGATCAAACCGACATATTCGGCACTTGAAGGGAATTTCATTTCTATATAGTCATATTGATGACTCATCCTATTCCACCTCCGATGATTCATTAATATGCATCAGGTCTCTTAATCCCGTAATTTCAAACAGTCTTAAAATACGGTTTGATGCGCCGGTCACACGAAGTTCCTTATCATGCTGGTTCAGGTCTTTAAGTGTACCCACAAAAATTCCAAGGCCTGTCGAATCCATATAAGACACATCAGTTACATCTATTCTTACATGATGGGTTCCGTCCTGTCTGACAGGATCCAGAACTTTCTGCAGTTCCGGTGCCGTATAGACATCCAGTTCCCCGCTCATTTTTATGACGTACTCTTCGTTTTTTTCTTCTGCGCTAATATTAATATTCATTATGTATATACACTCCTAATAGTTTCTAAACATAATCCAATTTATAATTACCCTCACCTAAATAAGATAAACATGAATATCGCATTTATTTTAAATTTTACTCACTGGTATTTTTTAAAATAAACAGAGTCAGGTCATCTTTTTTGTGTGAATGCTGCATACGAGTGAGTGATTCATACACATACTGGACTATATCCTGTGGGTGATGTTCTTTAGTTTCGACAATCATGTCCTTGATATCATCGAGATCGATAAAGGTGTCATCATGTTTCCTGAGCTCTGTCACACCATCAGTACAGACAATCAGCATATCACCTTTATAAAGTTTCACCTGAAGCTGCTCATATTCAGCTGAGTCAGTCACACCAAGTACTATACCCTTGGCATCAATTTCCTCAAACTCGTTTGTTTCGTGTCTGTAAATTAAACCGGGTTCATGTCCTGCTGATGAAAAGTGCAGTGTATCCGTCGCGATATTATACAGACCATAAAACATTGTGATGAACATATTCTGGTTTACGTTTTTCTCCACCACTCTGTTCAGCTTCTTCAAACCTTCGCTCGGATTTTTGGTGGCACCCTGGAAATCCATGGAGAACTTGATCATAGACATCGCAATAGCCGCCGGGATCCCTTTGCCGATGACGTCAGCGACACCAAAACTCAATAAATTGTTTTTGTGATTGATGATGTTGAAATAATCTCCACTCACTTTACTCGCGGGAACCGAAATCGCACCGATTTCCAAACTGTCCAGTACGGGTATCGTTGTCTTCAACATTGTTTCCTGAAGACTTGATGCGACGTCCAATTCTTTATCATGTACTTCAATTTTGGCCAGCATGGCTTTATAATCGCGATATGTAAAACCGAATGCGATCAGGACTTCCTGCACAATATGCAATGATGCACGGATTTTAACACCGTCAGTCACTTGCAGATCATCCAGCAGATCCATGTGTAAAGTTACTATTTCTTCAGGAGAGGTATCGATTTGAATGACTTTATCGCTGAAAGTATGGCACATTTCCAGAGCTTCGTCCTGCTTTTGATCAAACAGATACTTGGACATTATATCTTTATATTCTTTGGCTAATTCATCTACATACGTCAAAACTTGCACCTCCTGCTGGAATACAGAGCACCCGGATCACTCTGATCTATTTCTTTTTCCTTTTCTTCTTTTTAGTGTCTAATGCCAGACTCACCTTTAAAGCAGTATCCACTTCTGCCATCTTATCGTCTTTTAAATATGTAAGTTTTTCCATCAGACGTTTTTTATCGACCGTTCTGATCTGTTCCAATAAAATGACGGAATCCTTATCCAAATTATATGTATCCTTTGAAATCTCCACATGTGTAGGTATCTTAGCTTTGTTTATTCTGCCTGTAACAGCAGCAACTATCACAGTCGGACTGTGATAGTTACCCACATTGTTTTGTATAATGACAACAGGCCTCTTTCCACCTTGCTCTGAACCTTCCACCGGTGATAGATCCGCAAGATAAACTTCTCCTCTTTTCATCTATTCACCATCTTTTATATAGTCAAGGTAATCCTCATTGCGTTTATGCGCTTCACATTCTGCCATGTGAAATTCAGTCACAATGGATAGATTGATATCGCTCATCTCAATATAACCCACTTTCAGTGCCATATCGATGCTGTTTGCATTTGATTGTTCGCTCATTATCAAATCACTCCTGGAACGCTAATGTAATTATAATTTTACCATGTACAATCACAAGTGACTAGCTATTTCAATACCTCATTATACACGAAGCTGACATCTTCACCCTCATAGTACCGCGGAATGCGCCTTGACAGCAGCGTCAGTGACTCATAGGGAATCGTGTCTGTATAGTCACTGTAAACATCCATCGACTGCAATGAATCGGGATTACTGCTGATAATGCATGCTTCATCACCTATTTCAATATCAGCAGGCACTTTAACCATTATGGAATCCATGCACACTCTGCCCACTACTGGACATTGCAGGCCGCCTATTTCAACTTTCGAGCCAGACCGTGCCCTGATGAAGCCGTCTGCATAACCAATCGGTAAAGTGGCGATCGTCTCATCGATTTCAGCAGTATACGTCCGGCCGTAACCCACTGAGTCACCACTGTTCAGCCTATGGACTGCGGCAACTTTTGTCATTAGATCAATTGCAGGTTTCAAATCAATTGACGAAGTGGCTTTGACGAAGGGGCTTGTATAATATCCATATAATGAAATACCTATACGCATCGCGTTGCAAAAATCGGCATCGTAGCATAATGCCCCTGCTGAATTTTGGATATGCACCAGTTCTGGTTTTTCAACCTGATCGATGATATCTTTAAAAGTTTCCATCTCCATCTGCGTTGATTCATTATCCATATCAGCTGAAGTCAGGTGGCTGAAGATTCCTTCATAGATGAAGCGTTCAAATCCATTGATTTCTTCTATCATTTCTTTTATTTCTTCGGGATCTTTTGTGCCGTACCTGTTCATGCCTGTATTCACCTTAATGTGGATCCAGACTTCCTTCTCATATTTATCATCCACATTGGCTTTGGCACTTCTTACCCAGTCGACGCCTGGAGCGGTAATTGCGATTCTATGCTGTATCGCTTTGTTGATGTCCTCGGGATTGATAATACCCAAAACGAGAATCTTATCTTTAATGCCGTGCATTCTCAGATCAATAGCCTCATCCAATGTGGCGACTGCGAAATAGCCGACACCACGTTCAGACAGGTAGTGTGCCACCGTGTCACTGCCGAGACCGTAGCCGTCCGCCTTGACGACTGCTATGAATGTTTTATCGGGATGCCTGCTTCCGATCATTTTATAATTATGATGAATGGCTTCTAAATTTACATGTACCAGTGTGTCGCGATAGTATCTCTCACTCACGGAACTGCCTCCTTATTGTGTTTCCAGAACAACCGTTGCTACAGCATATTCTTCAGCATGTGATATGGACACATGCGCACGCCGGTCATCTGCGATTGACGGTTTACCGTGGCAATCGTTTATGCATTTAATGTCTTTAAATGCCACAGTTTTACCGATTCCGCTGCCGAGTGCTTTCGAGTATGCTTCCTTGACTGCAAAACGTCCTGCCAAAAACTCCATTTTCCGTCTATCATTCTTTATATTCATATATTTATCCAGTTCTTCGTCCGCCAGTATCCTTTTGGCCAGACGGTGGTCTTTATTCACTTTTTTAATTCTGCTGATTTCGATAATATCGGTACCTATTCCAATAATCATAGATTCAACCTCGATTGATGATTAATAATGTCACGTATCGTCGTTCTGAGTGCATCTGCATCCTCATTCTGTAGCTCAGGTATATAAACCCTTTCTGCAGGTGTTCTTAAACTGATGCCTTTCAGTTTCATCCTTCTCATAATGGGACCGACGGTCGTATCGATATTCTGAATTCTGAATATCGGCACAGCTTTCTGCTTTTTAATGAATATCCCTTCGTGTACATGGATTTCATCATCAAAAATGCCATACCTGAAAAATCTGTATTTCAGTTTTGGCACCAGCCATACATCCACCAGCACAATATACAATGTAATCAAAAGCAATGCGAGCGGCACATACCACGGTAAAAACTCCAGAACCGTCACTGACAGTATGAAGACTGCTATCGAGATGAGCAGAACTATTGAAGCATATATACCTGCTTTAATCCTCCATAATCTGATTGCTTTCGGAGAAATCTTCTTCATCCGGGCCGCCTCCTTCTTTAATCCAGTTCCAGATTATCTCTATATCTTTTCTGTCTATGAATTTCACAGTCGCGGTGGAGCCGACGATGCCGGCTGCTGTTGTCACTGATATATTCGCAAGTTTTGAGCGGATCAGAAATGGATTTTCCAAAATCGCACCTTCTATCACCTTGTCATGCTTGATGACGAAATGGCTGCGTGTGAAAAAGCTGGTGGTCAGCATGTTTATCTCATCATCTTTTATGACATAACCATTGTTTCTGGCAGAATAAATACCTGCGGTAATGACGATGATCAATGCAAACAGGCCGATGATCCACGCCCAGCTGATCCAGAAATACTGCACAACTCCCGTAATCAGTACCAATATCCCAGTAGAGATCTGGAAATAACGGCGGTAACCTCTTAGAGGCACATTACTTTTCGGTTTCAGCAAATCATAATTCGGAAGTATTTCTTCTACGATGTCATAAAGTACATCTCTTTTTACAAACGGCATAATCTCAACAGTGCTGTTGCCGCCGTCACTTTCGAATGTATCACTCGTAATGGTAACTGACAGTGAGTAATAGCCTATCATGCGTCTTAAAATGGAATCTTTGATAATTATATTTTGAATCCGGTTGATATTCACACTCTTATGCTTTTTCTCAAGCAGTCCATACTGAACTGCGAGATCATCATCTTTTCTGCTCAATGTATAGTCATAATACTTGATGAGTAGAATAATGACACCGAAGGCATACCCTACGACCACAAAGAATATTGCCGCGACTGACATTGCAATTACCGTATTTTGAAACAGGCCTCCAAAGTAATCAAAATATCTTTCAACGATGAACTGCGTACCGATAATGTTTAAAATCGCAAAAAGTATTGCGATAAATGCCCCCAGTGCACCGCTCGTCATGCTCATCAGCAATAGTTCGCCGCGCTTTAACTTATGCAGTATTTCAAAAGTTTTCTTAGGTACTTCTTCAATTTCTTCTTCGGCAAAAGCAGTGCCTTCTTCTCCAGGCCATGGGCTCGCATCACCGATTCCAACACTGTCAGACTCCTCTGTTCCATGAGCAATCCTTTCCTGTTCATCATAGATGATTGCCTGAAGCTCTTCTGCCTGGGTCTTTTTCATCGTATCTATTACGATACCTTCACCTGGCGTGAATACTTCCAGCTTCACGGCTTTGAACAGACGGTGGAAGATCGGTTCGGAGAAATCGATGGACTGGATCCGTTCGATATCAAACTCTTTCTCTCTTCTTGTCAGAATGCCGTCCTTGTATATAAACTTACCGTCTTCTATCCAAAACCGGGTGCGGTATTTATTGATAAAGTCCAGACCGCCGAAGACGATTACCAGCAGCAGGAAGAGACCGCCTATTCCAAACATCCATCCAAGTGATATATTCCCTGACATGATTGTTTCTCTCTGGTTAAAAAATACAATAATCAGAGGTATCCATAAGTTTTTCAGCGCATTGCCCACACTTCCAAGGTAGGCAATCGGATGAAGCTTCTGAGGACTATACATCAGAAATCTCCTCCTTTACCAAATCGATGATCTGTCTCTTCAGCCGCTCGCCCTCTTCGATTGCAATCGGCGGCAGATCGATGCCCATACTCGCAGTTTTAGCACGCAGTATTGTAAGATTATAACGTCTTGAAACAGGACCTGTAACAAGTTCGACACCCTGGATCCTCTTAATCGGAATCAGAGTGGTCCTGATTAAAATAAAACCCTTCTTGACGATGATCTGTTCATCAGCAAGTTCATAACGGGTCACTCTGTAAAATATCATAGGGCGGATAATTACATTAATAATAAATAAGATGGTAAAAATACCAGCAGCTATCCAAATGACATACATTGGCCATTCGAACCATAATGTCAGCCCCGTGACCACTGAACCGATAACAAGCCACCATATCATATCAATCAGTGCACTCACCCTCAAATAAGGCTTTGCATTTTCAGATAATCTCTTCATACTTACCTTCCTTTTACAGAGAAGATTTTTATTCTACCTTATCATTATACATTTAATAGCCATTATACTAAATAAAAGCACCCACTTTAAGTGGATGCTTTTATCATTTAACTTATTTTATATGATCTTTGAAAGTGCGGCCGGATTTGTTACGGCGCTGTGATTGTGGCTTGCCGCCGTTTCTGTTCTGCGATTGCGGTTTACCGCCGCCGCGTCTGCCTTTATTATCGTTACGCTTTTGAGGGCGTCCTTTTCTGTTGCCTTTGTGATTGGACGATCTATTTCCTCTGCGGCCGCCGGAACCTTTTTTAGATAACGGCTTTTCAAATGACAGTTGAATATTTTCATCCTGTCTTGAGAACATGAATTCATTCAGCATTGCAGAAATGACGTTTTCAGCACCATGAATTTCAATCAGCTTGTCTGTCATTTCTTTAGTGACTGAACTATTATCATTAGCCATCCACTCAGTGATTTTATCGAATACTTCGCTTTGTCTCGCCGCTTCAACCTCTTTTTTGTTTGGCGGTCTGAGTGCGCGGATTGTTTTCTGTTTGTCATTCTCGATCATTCTTAAATAATCCATTTCAACAGGGTTGACGAATGTTAACGCCATACCGGAATGACCTGCACGGCCGGTACGTCCTATTCTGTGTGTATAGCTCTCTGCATCCTGAGGGATATCAAAGTTGTATACATGAGATACACCGGAAATGTCCAGACCCCGTGCGGCAACGTCAGTCGCAACAAGTATGTCCAATGAGTTATTTTTAAACTTCTTAAGCACTTCAAGACGTTTTGACTGCGTAATGTCACCGTGAAGCCCTTCAGCACGGTAGCCTTTTGCAATCAATGCACCCGTCAGCTCATCGACACGGCGTTTTGTCCGCCCGAAGACAATTGCAAGTTCCGGCTGGTGAACATCCAGGAAATCAGCGAAAATCTCAAGTTTTTCCAACTCTTTGACAATCGTGTAGTTTTCGTCGATCTGCGGGTTGTTAGTTGATTGTTTCATCGTCTTGACAATCTTCGGATCGTCCATGAAGCGCGTCACCAATTCCTGAATCGCGCCTGGCATTGTAGCTGAAAATAATAATGTCTGGCGGTTCTCTGTTGGCACTTCAGACATGATGAACTTGACATCATCGATAAAGCCCATGTTCATCATCTCATCTGCTTCATCCAGAACAAGCATGTTCACCGTCTGCAGTTTTAAAGTGCGGCGTTTGATATGGTCGATGATTCTGCCCGGAGTACCTACTACGATTTCCGGTTTTCTTTTTAATTCTTTAATCTGACGGTCGATGCTCATACCGCCGAAAATTACAGATACATGTAATTTTTTATACTTGGAAAATTTGCCTATTTCTTCTGCCACTTGTGCAGCCAGTTCACGAGTCGGTGTTAAAATTACATTCTGGATTCCTTCACCTTTAGTCGTTCTTTCTATAAGCGGAATACCGAACGCACCTGTTTTACCCGTTCCTGTCTGAGCTTGACCAAGTACATCTCGTCCTTCTAATGCAAACGGGATACTTGTTTCTTGTATTGGTGTCGGAGTTTCAAATCCCATATCATTGAGGGATCTGAGCATTTCCTCACTCACACCTAAATCTTTAAAAAACTTCAACTTTTAGTCTCCTTTGACTCTTAACGTACTATTTTTATTATAACTTCTCTATACTAACACCATTTACACATTAACTCAAGAATTCTTTTTTACCCCTTTAAATAAAAATCTTTCTGCCAGGATATTCAGTGTGTGCTGATGGTTCTCTGTATAGGACATGACATGGGGCGCACCCTCAATCAGTTCCAGACGGCTGTTTTCAATTTTCTTTTCTGCTTCCACGCTCGACATATAAGGTACCAACAGATCGATTTTGCCGTGTACGATCAATGTTTCTGATTTTATCTTCTCGTAGTCGGGCATCTTTGCCTCCATGATCATACGGAATTCATTGAATGCACGGAGGGACAGCTTGGGCAGCCTGCTTTTGACCACATCTATCGTCTTGATCTTCATGTGCTCACCCAATCCTTCCGGTCTGAGATTCAGGCGGGACAATCTATTCAGGTGGGTATATTCAAACGCCGGTGCGATGAGCAGCAGCTTCTCCACTTTGTGGTGCTCCGCAATATGACTTGCAAATAAACCGCCCATCGAAAAACCGATGATATATACTTTATCCACCTTTCTAGACAGTATCTGATAAGCTTCAAAAGCCTCTTCATACCAGTCGTTACCCGTAACGTTTTTAAAGTTCAATTCAAGACCATGTCCGGGGTAGACGGGAAATTCATATTCAAAATCATATCTCGACTTCAAATATTGAAACAGGGGCTCCAGCTCGTATCGTCCGCCCGTATATCCATGTAAAAATAAAATACCGGTTTTACCAGATATGACTGTTCACCCTTTCCATCTCCATGCCACGAGATCCTTTTAACAGTACGACTGTCTCATTATTCAGCATACCCTTTAAATAATCGCTTAACTCATCCAGGTCATTAAAATGTCTGCTGCCGTTGACATCCGCTTCTTCATTTATCAGATGTGCGTGTCCGCCGTATGTCAGAAGTTCAAAATCCTGATTGATGGAAGCGATATGTTCTCCAATCGCTCTGTGCAATGCTTCACTGTAATCACCCAGTTCCAAAATATCACCCAGCACCAATATTTTTTTGCTGTATGCCATCTCGCTCACAGTATTGATGGCACTCTTCATGCTCGTGGGACTTGCGTTATAGGCGTCATTGATGATCAGTGCGCCACTTTTATGGACGTTCTGTTCCATCCGCATTGAAGATACCTGCAGCTGATTGAATTTCCCGCTGCTCTTTTCCATATCTTCACCCAGTGCGTGCACAGCGAGGAGGCTGAGTGCCGCATTCATCGCATTATGCGTTCCGAGCTGAGGCATTTCCACTTTGAAATCCGACATTTCAAATGCTGTACCATTTTCAGTCTGGCTGATATTTGAAATCGTAAATCCATTTTCGGGTGAAATACCGGCGGTCTGCATCTCAAACTGCGGATTCTCCAATCCATCTGTCAAATCATTCAATAACGGATAATCTTTTGAATAGATGAGCACGCCATCATCTTTTAAACCATCAATGATTTCGTATTTTGCTTCAGCTATCTTTTCCCTGGAACCCAATTTCTCAATATGGGATTCACCGACATTTGTAATGATTGCAATATCAGGCTTTGTCAGACGACTCAAGAAGCTGATGTCACCTGTCTGGTCCATACCCATTTCCAATATGGAGATTTCCGTATCTCTGTCCAGTTCCAATATAGTTAAAGGCAGTCCGATTTCATTGTTATAGTTACCGATGGTCTTCTTAACTTTATAGTCATCAGCAAGCAGACATTCCACCATATCTTTTGTTGTTGTCTTACCGTTTGAACCGGTGATTGCAATCACTTTCGGACTCACGAGCCGTAAGTAGCGCTCTGCAATCATCTGCAGTGCATGAAGACCGTTCTCGACGTGAATCATAGGAAAAGAATTTTCCGTATTTTCAAGCGGCATCTCGGTCAGTGTGGCACTCGCACCTTTTTCCAGGGCATTTTTTATAAAACGGTGTCCATCCACATTTTCACCTTTGAACGGAATGAAAAGATTCCCTTCTTCAATCGTTCTTGTATCTATGGACACCCCATTTATGGATTCTCCGGCAATTTCTACAGCTCTGTCATTCAAAGTTCCGTTGCAGTATTCCGCAACATCTTTAATAGATATATTTATCATTTCGCTCCATCCATTTCACAGTTATAATAGATTTGTAATAATTTTTGCACCTTAGGACTCATATCAGATTATAAAATATAGTATAATGAAAATCATGATTTTATTTTTGGATAGGGTGATATTCTTGGAAGATAATCAAGGATACAAGAGACAGAACTCTAATTTTTTGTCTCGTATTGACTGGATTTTAATTTCTTTACTGGCTCTCCTTGCATTGATCAGCATATTCACCATTTCATCTGCAATGACCAGTGGACAATATAATACAGATTTCTCAATGAGACAGACTTTATTTTATATATTGGGTTTTATTTCATTGTTCATCGTTACTTTTATACCCGTAAGGCTTTTTAAATCTTATATCTGGGTTTTATACGGGCTCGGCGTTTTAAGCCTGGCTGTGCTTTTCTTCGCACCTGTCACTCCGCTGACCCCGATTATAAACGGCGCCAAAAGCTGGTATCAGTTTGGTTTTATGAGTATTCAGCCTTCCGAGTTTATGAAGGTATTGTACATAATGGCGCTTGCCTATGTGATACATCAACACAATAAATACAAGATTTCCACAGATTTAAGCTCTGATGTGAAGTTACTTTTCAAGATGTTTCTCGTATCCATTCTACCAATGTTTTTTATTTTAGTACAAAACGACCTGGGTACAGTTCTTGTTTTAATCGCGATTCTATTCGGAATGATTATCGTGTCCGGCATCAGTCTCTGGATCATTCTGCCGACGCTTACCATCGCTGCTGTTACGGGGACTGCTTTGATACTCGGCATACTATACAGACCTGACCTGCTCCAGACCTACCTTGGAGTGCGTCCTTACCAATTTGAACGTATCTATTCATGGCTGCAGCCTGAAGCGTACTCCACCGAGGGAGGTTTTCAACTGAGCAACTCGATGCGGGCAATCGGCTCCGGTGGTATCGAAGGCAAAGGTTTCGGACAGGGGATCGTCTATATACCTGAAAGTCATACAGACTTCATATTTACCATCATTGGTGAAGAATTCGGTTTTTTAGGGACGACTCTCGTCATCGTCGTATTCTTTATGCTGATGCTGCACCTTGTCCGAATTGCTTTGACAATAAACGATTCATTCTCATCATACTTCATCGTTGGTTTCTTATCATTATTGATATTCCACATATTCCAGAACATCGGTATGACTATACAGCTCGTACCGATTACAGGGCTGCCGCTGCCGTTTCTAAGTTATGGCGGGAGCGCTTTGTGGGCAAACATGATAGCGATGGGTGTCGTCATGAGTATATATTTCCATCAATATAAGCAAAGTAAATAAAAAATGCAGTCAGATTTACAGCTGACTGCATTTTTTAAATATTTTGTTCTTTCAATCTCAATTTCTCGTTAGTAGCAATACGATTCATTATATCGAACCTTGAGCTCGAAACCTTTACCTTGACCCCGAGTTCATTTAGCAACGTGACGACTTGTTTAACTTTCGAATTGTCGATTTTGTGCATAATGACACTCCTATCTGATTGGTTAATAACATTTTACCATTGTTCGCACATAAATATCCATAGGATTTCAATATTAATTATTACGAAATTTTAAAACTTCTAAAAATAATATACAATGTATATGGAGGTGAAATATATGACATGGTTATCCATTGAGAATTGGGACTTCAGTCTGGTTCTGTCAACAGTTGCTGCAATTTTATTCATAGTTAACTTATTACTTGCAATCGGTCTTATTTTCTTAGAAAGGCGCAGTGCACAAAGTGTATGGGCCTGGGTGCTGGTTTTATTCTTCCTGCCAATCGTCGGGTTTATCATTTACGTGGCTTTTGGCCGTACAATATATAACCAGAATATATTTAAAATTGATGAAAAGGACAAGGTCGGTCTGGAACATCTCGTCCAACAGCAGTTGGAAGACATTAAGAACAAACAGTTCAGCTTTGTCAACCCGCTGGCGAACAAACATAAAAAGCTGATACATATGCTTCTGTATAATAACCAGTCATTCTTAACGAATAACAATTCCATTACCACCTATACTGATATGGATGAAAAATTCGACCAGATGATTGAGGACATCGAAAATGCAGAGGATCACATACATTTCCAATATTATATTTTCAGGTTGGATGGTATCGGAAAGAAGTTATATAATGCGATGCTCAAGAAACAAAAGGAAGGCGTTTCTGTAAAGATCCTATATGATGATATGGGATCACGTGCATTAAATTTAAGACAGTTCAGAAAGATAAAATCCTACGGCGGTGAAGTGGAAGCATTCTTCCCGTCCTTTTTAACAATTATTAACCCCAGGGTGAACAATAGAAACCACCGTAAAATTGTTGTAATCGATGGAAAGATCGGCTATATCGGCGGCTCCAATGTCGGTGATGAATATATCGGAAAAAGTAAAAAGTTCGGCCCCTGGAGAGATACACATCTCAGAATCCAGGGAAATGCGGTCAAGTCTCTACAACTCAGATTCATGCTGGATTGGAACTCTCATGCCAAACGTAATAACATGGTATATTCCGAACGCTTCTTCCCTGCCAATTATCATGACGGCGACAGATATATACAGATCGCATCAAGCGGGCCGGATGAAGTATGGCAGCAGATTAAATACGGTTACTTGAAGATGATATATCATGCCAAGCACAACATCTACATTCAGACGCCTTATTTCATCCCGGACCAATCTGTCATGGAAGCACTGCGTATAGCAATACTGAGCGGCGTCAAAGTGCACTTGATGATTCCAAATATGCCGGACCACCCTTTCGTATACTGGGCCACATATTCAAATGCAGGATCACTCGTCAAGATGGGCGCCGACGTACACATCTATGAAAAGGGCTTCCTCCACCAAAAAGTCCTGATGATTGATGATGAAGTTGTCAGCATTGGAACAACGAATATTGATAACAGAAGCTTCCTGTTGAACTTTGAAGTGAATGCATTCATATACAGTAAACGTGAGGCTGAAAAGCAACGGGATATTTATGAAAGGGATGTTGCAAACAGCAGCCTGCTTACTGAAGAAAAATATGGTGCGAGAGGCAAATGGATCAAGCTGAAAGAAGCTGTAGCAAACTTGATATCTCCAATATTATAAAACAGATAAAAAAAGCGATTGAGCCGATGTATGAATCCGGCTCAATCGCTTTTTACATTATTTCTTTTTACGCTTCTTTTTATTTTTAGGCATTAATTTGGCGTTTTTAAGACGACGCTCTTTCTCTGCCTGTTCACGCTCATGCGCTTCGATGATCGGAGCCATTTCTGCATGCACTTTCTTCTTCCAGAAAGTATTACCAGCCCACGTTTGGAATATAAGGAAAATACCGCCGACAGCCCAGTATAGAGGCAGAGCTGCTGGAGAAATGAATGAAATCCAAATAATCATCAGTGGTGAAATATACATGAACAATTTCATTTGCTTACGCTGCTCTTCAGAAACAAACTGCATTGATACATATGCTTGTATAAAGTATACTATACCCGCAATTGCTGTCATCAGAATGTCAGTTTGAGTCAAGTCCATCCATAAGAAGTTCGGATATTCCGTAATACCGCCATCTGACGGGTAACGAAGTGCAAAGAACAGTGCCATGATGACCGGCATCTGCAGTAGGATAGGCAGACAGCCCATATTCAATGGGTTGATACCGTGCTTCTTGTAAAGCCCCATCATTTCCTGCTGAGCTTCCATCTTCTCTTCCTGAGTCGTTGCAACTTTTACTTTCTTCTGAATAGCTTCCATTTCAGGCTTAACTATTTTCATTTTTTCACGCATCATCATTTGGTTCTTATATGTATTCATCATGAATGGGAAAATAATAAGACGTACAATCAATGTGATAACGATGATTGCCAAACCATAGTTATTACCTAAGTTGTCACCCAAAAAGTGTAAAAAGTTATCCATTGGCTGGACAAATGTATTAAAGAAGAAACCGTCTCTGTTCTCTTCCTGCGAGTAGTCACAACCCGCCAAGAATAGCACGAGACCCATCATACCAGCCAGTAGCCATTTTTTATTCATTCTTTCACCTCAAAAATTTATCTCACATGACTAAAATTGTACCATAAATCACTATGTAACAAAATGAATATTGTGCCGATAATGCGAAAGTTTCTTGAACTTGGTCCTAAAGCTTCGAAGGAGTTCGTAGATTCGCTCACTGATTCCGCACGATCCCATTAGGTTCATAAGGCCTCGTGCGATTTCTGCATGTGGTTTCGCACGAACTCAGCAAGCCGAGGCACATCGTGCGATTTCAGCATGTGGTTTCGTATGAACTCATCAAAGCCACTCCACATCGAGCGATTTCAGCATGTGAGGTCGCAGGAACTCAGCAACCCGTCCCACATCGTGCGATTCCTGCATGTGATTCCGCACGAACTCAGCAAGCCGCTTCACATCGTGCGATTTCAGCATGTGGTTTCGTATGAACTCATCAAAGCCACTCCACATCGTGCGATTTCAGCATGTGAGGTCGCAGGAACTCAGCAACCCGTCCCACATCGTGCGATTTCTGCATGTGGTTTCGTACGAACTCAGCAAGCCGCCCCACATCGTGCGATTCTTGCATGTGATTCCGCACGAACTCAGCAAGCTCATCGACATCATCTCTTCATTTTAAAAAAATTACAATTGCTTCACTCTAATAATTACTTGAGTTCAATATTTCCTGCTTCCTTATGCTTTCTAACACAGCTTTCAGAAATTTCTTTACCTGAGAACTTATTAATTAGCGACGGAGTGATTTTCCAGTTACTATTAAGCGTTTTTAATTCATAAATTAATCTATTCAACATCTTGAGAGTAGTCCGATTTATATTACACTTATTACATCGAAAAAATCGAAGAGTCATCCTCATCAGCTTCCCGCCGCACTCTTCACAAAAAACTCCCGCATTCAATTCCTCAAATAAAACACCGATGTCTCCCTGATATTGGGATTCGGGCAGCTCCCTCGCTTCGAATTGCTCTAATAATCTTGAATGATCATATCGGTTTTCGAACAGGACTTTCCTCAATTTTTTCAATAGATTGCTTCTGACAATTATCTCCGGATGTTCGGGCAGATTATAGATTGTCTGTTCCGGGTTCACAAAAACGAGTGTGCTGAAGACTTTTAAATTGGAACCAAGATCTTCAATCATTTTCTGCAAATAGCTTTTTTGTAATCTGATTTGAATAAGTGGGTCTGAAAACTTTCTGCCATTCAGGTAAGCCCAATGCCCATCGTCGTATTTCAAATCGAAATTGTAGTTCTTTATTTCGAAAGTGATTACCCTATCTCCTGCAATAATGATATTATCAATTTGAACTTCTCTATCAATACTGTTCTCTGCTTTGGTGGAACTGAAATTATTCTGGCCGACTTTGAAACAATAATCTTTTATGTGTATAAAATTCAGATCATTGAACTCATCTGCCAAAACCCTGTCAAACTTTAGCTCGCCTTCATATCCTCTATTTAAGTTTGCCAACTCCGCACGTTCTTCTTCTACTAAATCATATCTATATGACAATATCTCTAATTGCTTATGCCTCCGTGATTTTCTTCTCACCAAAGACAACCCCTTCCTGCAATAAACTACCACCTTTCCATATTAATATGAAATTGAATTGTCTACACATCACAGCAATTTAATTTTTGTCATAAGAAATTCTCAGTTTTAAGATTTTCGTAGCTAAAAATATACAGATATACAAAATCTGCACTCAAAAACACGAAATTTGTGAATCGTAATAAAAAAGAAGTACAGACAAGTTAGCCTCGTCCATACTTCTTAATCGATAATTTATATTACAGTCTTGAACCACATACAGGCCAAGGCTGTGAACCTCTTGAATCATAAAGCTGTTGAGCTCTTTGAGTCTGTTCAGCTGCTGATGCTTGTGATGCAACACCTGAGCCGCCTACTGACTGCCAAGTTTGAGCGTCAAACTGGTAAAGACCGTGGTAAAGGCCGTTGCTGCTTACGATGCTTGCATTTCCGCCTGATTCACAAGCTGCAAGTGCACCCCAGTTTAAGCCACCGTTGTTGCTTGGCGCTGCTGATTGGTTTTGTGTTTGAACTTCTTGCTGCTGTTGCTGTTGTTCTTGCTGAGCCGCTTCTTGAGCTGCCGCTTCTTGAGCTGCCGCTTCTTGAGCTGCTGCCTGCTCTGCTGCCGCTTCTTCAGCTGCTGCCTGCTCTGCTGCTGCCTGGTCATAGTCATTGTTATTATTTTCTTCAACTACAGCTTCTTCAGCTGGAGCTTCCTGTACAACCGGCTCTTCAACCACTTGTGGTGCTGCTACTTGTACATCTTCAGATACTGCGTCTTGTGAAACGATCAATTCATTTCCTGCAATGATCATATCTGATGACAAGTTATTTAAATTCATCAGTTCTTTAACAGTCAAGTCGAATTCAACTGCAATTTCAAATAAAGTATCTCCAGGCTGGATAACATAAACACCATCTTTTTCTTCTGCAGCATCTTCAGAAACTTCTTCAGTTACTTGAAGCACCTGTCCTGGAAGGATTAACTCTGATGATAAGTCGTTAGCTTCTTTTAATGCACTTACTGTTGTTTCATTAAGTGCTGCGATCTCTGATAAAGTTTCTCCTGATTCCACTTTATGATCTTGTTCTGAAGCTTCCGCGTTAGCCGCCAATACTGTTGAAAATGCAACTGCTGTACCTACTGATAATAATTTTTTCATTATAAAATTTCCTCCTGAGTTTTACCTATTATCTAATCTTAGTCTGCTTTTTCTATATATGTGTGTTTCATTTAGGTTTACTTGATTACTAAATAGAACTATAACAGATAAAAATATTTCATAGGTTACAGGGAGATAAAATGTAAAGGTCTCTTTTACAGTTATGTTACAGAGATATTTCCTTAACACTTTAATTGTTTCAGCAGATTTTGATTTTATGTAATTGATCACTTTTTTTAAAGCTGATTCTTAAAAATAAAACCATTTAATGCTGTTAAATCAACGCTTTGGATTTTCTTTTCTATTCTTTAAAGATTTCCACAGAAATCTGATAACTGTAATATACAGTTTTTAATTGTAACAAATAAAGTCAAAGAAATATTTACAAACATTTAAAAAGCTTGCCAGATGTCTTTACGCAGTTAAAACATCTGACAAGCCGGTGTGTGAGTTTTGAAATTAAGGATACATGAGTGGTTGTAATCATTCTATTTTATGCATGTACTTTCTCTTCTACATCTTTGTTGTCTTCTTCATTATCAATCTCGTTGGATATTTCTTCAGCAGTTTCATTATCTTTAATCATGTTTTGCAGTATTTCAACGTGCTTATCAGACTCCGATTTATTAAGCTCCTCTTCAATCATTCCTGCTTTACTGTTTACAATCGTAAGTATTCGTTCCTCTCCAACAAAATCATAACGGTTGTAATTTTTGACTGCTTCATTGATCAGTTCATTTGGATTTTTAATATTTGAGCTGTTTTGAAGTTTTTCTGGCATGAATTTTACACTTTCCGCCCAAACCTCCATCCGATACTCTTTCGTTCCATCCTCTGCAGTATGCATCATCGTTGCAAGCTGACCGCTTACACACAATATCTGCCCTTCTCTTGCACTGTCCAGTAAATTAGGTATTGCCTTTCCAAACCCTTTACAGTAGATAAAATGTACTTCATGATCTCTCTTTTGATCTTTAGGTATACGTATCGTGGCCAGTATGAATGAATTTACATTCGTATTGTTGCTTTGTTTAATCGAAACATTTCTGACGAGCTCTCCGACAAGCACTACTTTGTTTAACATCCAATCCACCCCCTTCCATGCTCATAGCTTAAATCGGGGATAAATATTCTGCAAATGACAACAATTTAATTTTTGCAGTAAATAATATACAATAAAGGGGGAACTGTATTTAAAAATGCACAGAAATTAAAAATCTGCTGACAGTTTTACGAAATCTGTAGTTTTTGAAAAAAGAGGGGGATTTCATGAAATCTTTTAAAATTGTGGATATAAAGATGCAGCACGAGAATAATTATATCATTTTAGATTTACTGGATGGAATTATCATCAATAAGGAAGCAGGCAAGGATTCATGGATAGTCGAGGTTGCAATTTCAGAGGATTTCAAAGATATCCTTAAGGAGTTTCTGGATACCGAGGTCACTTTACTTATCAGAATCACAAGAACATCAAACCAGCCTGCATTATTTGAAGGAAGATTTTTAGAAATGAACCCGATCAACACGGGGATATCTCTTTTATTCGTCGGTGATATCATTCAGCAGGATCCTGACTATGCTGAAAATCTACTGGAGAAGCTAATGGAAGAGAATTATGAAGGCGATGCACTATTAAACGAATTCAAAGCACGTATGGATTCCAAAGAAGATATAAAAACATCCGATTGATTAAAAATCAATCGGATGTTTTATCCTGTATGGCAAAAGTGATTTCACATTTACATGCAACCTCGCCGTCAACAAGAGCCACAGCATCACCCTTACCAATAGGGCCTTTCATTTTCGTAATTTCTACGGTCAGTTCCAATGTATCTCCAGGTGTAACCTGTTTTCTGAACTTACATTTATCAATTCCAGCGAAAAATGCAAGTTTCCCTTTAAATTCCGGCTGTTGCAATAATGCAACACCGCCCACCTGTGCAAGAGCTTCTACTATTAAAACTCCGGGCATGACTGCGTATTCTGGAAAATGACCGGGAAAAAACGGTTCGTTTCCGGATACTTGTTTAATGCCTGTACATTTTACCCCGGGTTCGATTTCCGTTACACGGTCAATCAATAAAAATGGGGGTCTGTGTGGAATGATTGCTTTAATCTGATCATAAGTAAGCATATTTTATACCTCTGTTAAGTTAATGATATGTTCCCAAGTTTCTATTCTGAATATCTCAAATGGGTTGCCCAAAATACCATAGCCTATCATCAGTCCTACGAAAAAGACGATGATTGCAATATATATGAACAGTAAAATACGAACGACGAGCGGAAAACGTCTATGAACCAGTTTTTTTGATGTTTCTTCCATACTACAACCTCACTCTAGTTAGTCACGGGTTCTTTCACTTTATCTTCGTCACTAACTCTTTCGATATCGGCACCAAGCTGTCTAAGCTTTTCGTGAAAATCAACATAACCGCGATCTAAATGCCTTAATTCTGTAACTACAGTATAACCTTCAGCGGACAATCCCGCCAGTATTAAAGCTGCTGCAGCTCTCAGATCTGTAGATTTGACACGTGCGCCCTGCAATTTCCGGCCGCCTTTAATCACTGCAGTGTTATCTTCTAATGTGATATCTGCATCCATATTGCTGAATTCATCAACGTGCATAAATCTGTTTTCAAAAATTGTTTCAGTAATGGTACTTGTTCCTCTTACTGTTGTTAACAATGCCATCATCTGACTTTGCATATCCGTCGGAAAGCCGGGATGAGGCATAGTCTTCACGCTGATCGGCTTCAGTGTGTCATAAGACATAACTCTTATTTCATTATCACTTTCCATGATTTCAATACCCATTTCTTCCAGTTTCGAAATCAAGGATAGTAAATGATCAGCAACGACATTCTTCAATACAATTTCACTGTTGGTGATTGCTGCTGCAATCATAAAAGTCCCCGCTTCAATACGGTCCGGAATCACCTTATGCTCCACACCTGTCAGTTCATTCACACCTTCAATTGTGATATGATTTGTACCGGCGCCGGTAATGCGACCGCCCATACTATTGATATAGTCAGCCAAATCTTCAATTTCAGGTTCCATGGCGACGTTCTCAAGCTGAGTGGTGCCCTCAGCAAGGCTGGCAGCCATTATCAAGTTTTGAGTTGCACCAACACTCGGGAAATCCAATGAGATTTTCGCACCTTTCAATGTGCCATCCGTATATCCTTCGATATTGCCGTCAACATTCCTGAAAGTTGCTCCCATTTTTTCAAGACCTTTAATATGCTGCTCAATCGGCCGGCTACCTATTGCACAACCACCCGGCATGGCAATTTTACACTTTCCATAACGTGCAAGCAGCGGTCCCATGACGAGCATGCTTGCTCTCATTTTACTTACCAGATCATATGGCGCGTTGTAAGATAAGCCGTTTGAAGAATCTACCCTGACGGCACCTTCTTCAGTTTCAACTTTTGCGCCCAGTAATTTCAATAAAGAAGTTAAGGTATCCACATCTGATAAATCAGGCACATTTGTTATTACAGAACTGCCTTTGACCGGTAGCAGCGAAGCTACCAATATCGGTAGTACTGCATTTTTTGAACCTTCTATATTTACAGATCCTGTCAATCTGTTTCCACCCTTAACGATGATTTTATCCATTGTCCACACTCCATAAATAATAGTTAAAACACTATCTATTTAACTATAAACAATACTATAGTTGTCTAAACATGTTGTAAAGCAATTTAATCAGTTTTTAATTGAATATTAATGAAGCTTCCTGGACAAGGGAAAAGAAATCCATAATAAAATTACTCAAGGCGCTTCCCAGTAGAACAGATAAGACTATCATCAGTAATACTATTCTTCCAGTTTCGCCTTTTCGGAAAAATCTCCCTACATTTAACCCTTGTATCAACCAAAAGCAAAAAACGACACTGAACAGATGTAATACTATATGCATGAAAGCCAGTTGTGAAAATAAAATATATATCATCCTTTAAAAAAAGCCTGGGGGAAGTCCCCAAGCTTTAGCTGTGTTGTGCAACATTTATACGATTGAGTGCACGTTGTAATGACAACTCTGCACGATATCTATCAATTTTTTCATCTTGTGACTGTTGCAGTAATTCTTCTGCACGCCCACGTGCTGCTTCTGCACGGTCTGTATCTATATCTTCAGCAAATTCACTTGCTTGAACAAGTACAGTGACTTTTGAAGGGTTTACTTCTGCAAATCCCTCAGTTACAGCAAAGTATTCATACTGACCATTTATCTTTACTCGCAGACTGCCTATTTTAAGTGCAGCTACTGTCGGGATATGTCCAGCCATAATACCAAGTTCACCTTGTTTTGACTGAAGTATGATAATTTCGCAGTCTTCTTCTTGAAAGACCGAACCATTAGGAGTCACTATGTCGAGTGAAATTGTCATGTGATTTTACCTCCCGATTTTATACTTCTACACCCATACCACGAGCTTTTTCAAGTACATCTTCGATACCGCCGACTAAACGGAATGCATCTTCCGGTATATGGTCGTAATTTCCTGTCAGGATTTCCTTGAATCCTTTAACAGTTTCAGCAACTGGTACATAAGAACCTTTTTGACCTGTGAACTGTTCTGCTACGTGGAAATTCTGACTTAAGAAGAATTGGATACGGCGTGCACGGGACACTGTGACCTTATCTTCGTCTGACAACTCATCCATACCAAGAATCGCAATGATATCCTGTAATTCACGGTATTTCTGGATTGTAGCCTGAACTTCTCTTGCAACTTCATAATGCTCTTCACCAACAACTGCAGGTGATAATGCACGTGAAGTGGAAGCAAGTGGATCCACCGCAGGGTAAATGCCCATCTCTGATAATTTACGTTCAAGGTTTGTCGTTGCATCCAAGTGAGCGAAAGTCTGTGCTGGCGCCGGGTCTGTATAGTCATCGGCTGGTACGAAGACCGCCTGGATTGACGTAACTGAACCAGTGCTTGTCGTTGTAATCCTTTCCTGCAGCTGACCCATCTCAGTTGCAAGTGTAGGCTGGTAACCTACCGCTGAAGGCATACGCCCAAGAAGTGCTGAAACCTCTGAACCTGCCTGAGTGAAGCGGAAAATGTTGTCGATGAATAAAAGAACGTCCTGTCCTTGTTCATCTCTGAAGTATTCTGCCATTGTAAGACCTGATAGTGCGACACGCATACGTGCACCAGGCGGCTCGTTCATCTGCCCGAACACCATGGCTGTTTTTTCAATAACACCTGAATCACTCATCTCGTAATAAAGGTCGTTACCTTCACGTGTACGCTCTCCTACACCGGCAAATACTGAAATACCGCCGTGTTCCTGTGCTACGTTGTTGATCAGTTCTTGAATAAGAACTGTTTTACCAACACCGGCACCACCGAACAGACCGATCTTACCACCTTTTGTATAAGGTGCAAGCAAGTCTACCACTTTGATACCTGTTTCCAAAATTTCTACATTTGTAGTCAACTCATCAAATGTCGGAGCTTGTCTGTGAATCGGATCTCTTCTTTCAGTTTCAGCAACAGGTTCACCTAAATCAATATGTTCACCTAATACGTTAAATACCCGGCCAAGAGTCACTTCGCCGACAGGCACTGAAATTGGGCTGCCTGTATTGACAACTTCTGCACCACGCTGAAGCGCATCTGTTGAAGCCATCGCAATTGTTCTTACAACATTATCACCCTGGTGAAGTGCCACTTCCAATGTAAGGGAAGTTGTCTCGTCACCTTTGTGAATGTCTACAGTCAATGCGTTATTTAACTCAGGCAGTTCACCTTCATTAAAACGAACGTCAACAACAGGACCCATGACTTGTATTATTTGACCTAAAGCCATTCGTTTTCCTCCTAGCAATCTTATTCAAGTGCAGCTGCACCGCCAACAATCTCTGTGATTTCCTGTGTAATTGCAGCTTGTCTTGCACGGTTATATTCCAAAGATAAATCATCAATAAGCTCTTTAGCATTATCTGTTGCAGCTTTCATTGCAGTCATACGTGCTGCGTGTTCACTTGCTTTAGCTTCCAATAAGGAACCATAGATTAAACTTTCTGCATACTGCGGCAGAATAGTAGCAAGCAGAGATTCTTTATCAGGTTCAAACTCATAGCTTGTTAAAGCTGATTCCTCTGCTGAACCTGAATCCATTTCCAACTTTGATAATGGAAGCAGCTTATCAGCTCTTACCTTCTGTTCAAGCACGTTAACAAACTCATTATATATAATGAACAGTTCATCTATGTCTTCATCTATAAAGCTCGATACAGCCTCGTGTGTAATCTCCTTGACACTGCTGAAATCCGGCTGATCTGCCAAGCCTGTACGATATTTAGAAACATTGTAGCCTCTGGACGTCAGGAACTCATAGCCCATTTTTCCGATCGCTAAAATATCGTAATAATCAGCATTGTCATTATGACGTTCTTTTATTTCACCAGTCAGTTTCTTTAAAACGTTTGAGTTATACGGACCTGCCAACCCGCTGTCAGCAGTAATCACGACATAACCGGTACGTTGAACAGGACGATCTTCCAGCATAGGGTGCTCTGCAGTAGAGTCTCCAGACGCAATCGCCTGTACAGCCTCCTGCAATTTGTTGCGGTATGTCTGAAATCTGGTCGCATTCTCCTCGGCACGGCGAAGCTTTGAGTTTGAAACCATATGCATCGCACTGGTAATCTGACTCATCTTCTTCGTCGAACCGATACGCCCTTTTATCTCTCTAAGTGAAGCCATACATTCACCACCTTATCCATCATAGTCTTTTCTTACTTTGAAGGATTAAAAATTTTCTTGAAGCTTTCCATCGCATTAACGTAAGCTTCGTCGTCTGGTAATTGTTTTGTATCCCGGATAGTGTTCAACAGATCTTTTTGATTGGAATCCATCCAGCTTAAAAACTCGTCTTCAAAACGTGTGATATCTTCAACTGCGACATCATCCAAGTGCCCGTTTACAAGCGCATATAAAATTGCCACCTGGTACTCAACTTTCAATGGGTTGTTCTCACCCTGTTTAAGTACTTCAACCGTTCTCTTACCACGTTCAAGTTTAGCTGCGGTCGCTTCATCAAGATCTGAACCGAACTGTGCAAATGATTCCAATTCACGGAATGAAGCAAGGTCAAGACGCAGTGTACCTGCAACTTTTTTCATTGCTTTAATCTGAGCGGAACCACCAACACGTGATACTGACAGCCCGGCATTGATCGCAGGCCTTACACCTGAGAAGAATAAATCGGATTGCAGGAATATCTGTCCGTCTGTGATGGAGATGACGTTTGTCGGTACATATGAACTGATATCTCCCGCCTGGGTTTCGATGAATGGAAGTGCAGTGATTGAACCGCCGCCTAAATCATCGTTCAGTTTTGCAGCACGCTCAAGTAAGCGGCTGTGTACGTAGAATACGTCACCAGGGTAAGCTTCACGGCCCGGCGGACGACGCAGAAGTAATGATAACTCACGATAAGCAGCTGCCTGCTTCGTCAAGTCATCATAAACAACAAGGACATGTTTGCCATTGAACATGAATTCCTCTGCCATGGATACGCCGGCATAAGGCGCAATATATAATAACGGTGCAGGCTGTGATGCACTCGCAGATACTACGATTGTGTAATCTAACGCACCGCTTTGACGTAATGTTTCAACTGTAGCTGCAACTGTTGATTCTTTTTGACCGATCGCAACATAAACACAGATCATATCCTGATCTTTCTGGTTTAAAATTGTATCGATTGCAACAGTTGTTTTACCTGTTTGACGGTCACCTATAATCAGCTCACGCTGACCACGGCCGATTGGAACTAAAGCATCAATCGCCTTGATACCAGTCTGTAACGGCTCATCAACACTTTTACGGTCCATTACACCAGTCGCAGGGCTTTCGATAGGTCTTGTTTTCGTTGCACCAATCGGTCCTTTGCCGTCAATCGGCTGACCTAAAGAGTTTACAACGCGGCCGATAAGTTCTTCACCTACAGGTACTTCCATGATTCTTCCTGTACGCTTAACTTCATCGCCCTCTTTAATATCATCATACGGTCCTAAAATAACAATACCGATATTATTTTCTTCTAAGCTCTGTGCCAGTCCCAGTACTCCACTAGGAAATTCCAGCAACTCTCCAGCCATTGCATCGTTCAAACCATGAGCAAGCGCGATACCGTCACCCACCTGGATAACCGTGCCTACATCAGATACTGTCATGTCCTGCTCATAATTTTCAATCTGGCTTTTTAAAAGAGTACTAATTTCGTCAGCTTTGATTGCCATGAATGTCACTCCTCAATTAACTATTCGCGTGTTCCTTGAATTGATTTTTCAAAGTGTTCAACTGCCCTCTTACAGAAGCATCATATACTTTCGTACCAATAAAAACTCTGATGCCGCCTATTAGGTTTTCGTTCACTTCATTCTCAATCATCAGTTTTTTCAATCCTGTTTTCTTTATGAAAAACTTTCCAACATCGTCCAATTCATCACTGGACAATTTATAAACGGATTCGACCAGCACATGTTCCTGGCTGAAATGTTCATTGTACAGTCCGATGAAATCTTCATGAATACTTTCAAGCTCCGTCATCTTACCTTTGTCAAATAAGATTAGTAACATGTTGTGCAAAGATTCTTCAACTTCACTGAAAGCATTTTTAAGAACTGCTTTTCTATCAACTCTGGTAATTTTAGGATTTGTGATGAAATCATTAAATTCCGGCACGTTATGTACACTTTTAATAACTTTATTGAAATCCTTTTCAACTTCCATCAATGTCTCGTCGTCCTTAACTGCATTGAACAGGGCACTGGCATAATTATTCGATACTTCCGCCATTATTTATCCCCTGCTTCCTGTAAGTACTGCTGTACCAATTTCTGCTGATCTTTATGATCCATCTCTTTGGAAATCATCTTCTCAGCAATCAGAATTGACAGTTCAGCGACTTGATCATTAATTTCCAGAATCGCTTTTTCTTTTTCCCGCTCTACATCAGCCTTTGCATTTGCCATAAGCTGGTTGGCGCGTGTATTCGCATCATGAACGATGGCTTCTTGTTCTTTAGTTGCCTGGTTTTTGGCATCTTCCATAATTGATGAAATATCTGCCTGTGTCTTTTTGACTAATTCTTCGTTTTCTTCCTGTAGACGCTGTGCTTCTATTCTGCGCTGTTCTGCATCATCGATTTCTGAATGTATTAGATTCTCTCTGTCATCCATCACTTTTTTCAATGGCTTCCAGACAAAGTATGACAAAGCACCAAGCAGAATAAGGAAACTCACCAGCAGCACAAGACTGCTCCCTATTGCTACTCCAACATCTCCAGTATTTCCTAATATAAGAAATTCCACTTATGTACACTCCTTTCAAGAAAGTTTCGTTCACTCATCAGATAACATAATAAGAGGGCGAAATCTTGATATAAGACTTCGCCTTAGTAACGATTCTTAGAACGTAAACATAAGTAGGAATGCGATAACGATAGCCATGATTGGAACGGCCTCAACCACACCGATACCGATGAACATGATTGTTTGTAAAGGACCTTTAGCTTCCGGCTGACGCGCTACTGACTCAACTGTTTTCGAAACTACCATACCAATACCAAAGCTCGCTCCAAGTGCTGCTAATCCTGCTGCAATACCAGCTGCAAGTAAATTCATAAAATATTTCCTCCTAAATAGATATAAATGTAATTTTAATTTTTATATTAATGATCATCGCTCAATTTATGAGAGAGATAGACCATTGCTAACATAACGAAAATAAACGCCTGAATCGCACTGATGAACAACTTGAATCCCTGCCATACCATCAGCGGTACAAAGCCACCGATAGCACCCAGCACTCCACCTGTGACTATCAGGTTTACCAGTAGTAATAACAGGATTTCACCTGCATAAATGTTACCGTAAAGACGAAGACCTAACGTTAAATTATATGTAAATTCTTCAATGAACTTGATCGGTGCCATAAACCACATCGGTTGAAAATACGATTTAACATAGTTCCCCAAGCCCCGGGCCTGGACTCCGTAATAGTGTGTCAGTACAATCATCAGTCCGGCAAGTGTCAACGTCACCGTTGGATCTGCCGTAGGTGATTTCCACCACAAAGTGTGGTCGGCATCTGGGAGTATGATTGTAAATGGTATACCGATTATATTGGCCACAAAGATAAAAGCAATCAGAGTAATTGCCATGAAGTGGAATTTGCCACCCTGTTTCCAGGCCATATTACTAGAAATCATACCTTTAACGAAGTTCACCAGTGTTTCCACAAGAACTTGCGGTTTTCCCGTCGGTCTGACGGCCAGCTTCCGTGTCATGAAAAACATTACAAAGAAAACGACCAGACACGAAATGATGATCATAAGTGAAGTTGACAGATCAAACATTATTGGCAAACCGAAAAAATCAATTGTAATCGTTGGAGTTCCGTGTTCCATTCTTTCACCTCTTTCACTTCGTTAATTCTCTGACAGCATGAAAAATAATCAATATATAACCAAGGAGAATTCCTACAGTTATCGCAAAAATGTTAAATGTTTCAGGGAACCTCAGCCATACCAGCAGTGTCACTATTACAATGATGAATCTCGTCATCGTCCCGAGCTTAACTTTGTCATTTTCTTCTTCGTATGCCTTATCGAGATGATAATACCAGTTGAAAATCATCAGCGTGGACGCAAAAGTGCCTAAAAAAAGTCCGTTTGCTATCGATGATTGTGTAAAAAGGACAAAGAGTAAACTACCTACAAGAGGAAAAGATAAATATCTTAAGAAATGAGTATGAAATCGTCTGAAAAATGACACTATTAACACAGTCTCCTAGTGGTTTGAAAAGCTTCCTAGAGTAACTTTCACATTCCTCTTGTAATGATATATGAGTGCAATTTTTGTGTCAATAACATGAAGGGATTTATTTGAACAACATGCTTTCACGACATATTATCGACACATTTAATCACACGCGGAAACTTTCAGGTTTATCGTTTATAATACCATAAAAATGCTTGATGTTTTCACATATCCGTTTGGATGCCTCACCGTCTCCATACGGATTCGCCGCCTGGGACATTTTCTGGTACACCTCTTCATTTGTAAGCAATTGTCTGGTCAGGTCATAAATATCCTGCTTTTCAATGCCTGCAAGTTTCAACGTCCCTGCTTCGACACCTTCAGGACGCTCTGTAGTATCCCTTAAGACAACTACAGGTTTTGCAAGTGAAGGTGCTTCTTCCTGAACACCACCTGAATCAGTCAAAATGATATGGCTCTTTGCTGCGAAATTATGGAAATCAACGACATCCAAAGGTTCAATTATTTCGATGCGGTCATGGTCTCCCAGGTATTCGGCAGCAATGCTTCTCACTTTAGGGTTCCTATGGATTGGATAGACGACAGTTACATCTTCGAATTCATCTACAATGTTTCTGACTGCACTGAAAATATTATGCATCGGCGTACCGATGTTTTCACGTCTGTGAGCAGTCAATAGAATCACTTTATTATTTTTATGCTTTTCGATTATCTCACTTTGATAATTTTCGTTCACGGTAGTTTTCAATGCGTCTATTGCAGTGTTGCCTGTAACTGAAATAGATTCCTCATTCTTATTTTCCACAAGAAGATTCTGCTTGGAATTTTCCGTTGGTGAAAAATGAAGATCTGCAAGGATACCTGTCATCTGCCTGTTCATTTCTTCAGGGAATGGTGAATATTTGTTATGTGTTCTGAGCCCGGCCTCTACATGTCCGATATCTATCTGGTTATAGAATGCTGCAAGACTGCCTGCAAACGTTGTCGTAGTGTCACCGTGCACTAAAATCATATCCGGTTTCGCTTCTTTGATTACAGAATCAAGACCCTGGATCACCCGGCCCGTAACTTCTGGAAGTGTCTGCCCCTGCTTCATAATATTTAAATCATAGTCTGGTTCTATATCAAATATTTTAAGTACCTGGTCGAGCATTTCTCTATGTTGAGCGGTAACTACAACAATTGGTTCCAGTTCCGGATCCTTTTTCAGAGCAAGCACCAGCGGTGCCATCTTGATAGCTTCCGGGCGGGTCCCAAAAATAGTCATAATCTTTTTCATGATTTTTCTCCCTATCAGTTTGAATTATTTTGTTCCGAATAAACGGTCTCCGGCATCACCCAGACCCGGTACGATATAACTGTGTTCATCCAATCTGTCATCCAGTGCTGCAATATAGATGTCTACATCAGGATGAGCCTCCTGAAGAACTTCTACACCTTCAGGTGCGGCGATTAAACAGATGAAGCGAATCTTGCTGCCGCCCCTCTTTTTGACAGCTGTGATTGCTTCTACTGCAGATGCGCCGGTTGCGAGCATCGGATCAATTACGAAAATATCCCGTTCTTCAATGTCTCCGGGGAATTTAGCATAGTATTCTATTGCCTGTAATGTATCCGGGTCGCGGTAAAGGCCGATATGGCCGACCCGGGCAGAAGGTATAAGTTTATGAATACTTTCCTGCATCCCGAGTCCGGCTCTTAAAATCGGAACCAGGCAGATTTTTTTACCGCTCAGCCTTTTGGCTGTGGTTGTCTGTATAGGTGTGTCCACCTCAACGTCTTCCAAATCCAGATCCCTCGTCACTTCATAAGCCATCAGCATGCCTACTTCGTCCACCAGTTCCCTGAATGTTTTTGTGGGAGTATTTTTATCTCTTATAAAACCCATTTTGTGCTGAATAAGAGGATGTTCCATCACTTGAACCTTTGACATAAATGCCCTCCTGTTCATTACTAATTCTTATTTTTATTTAGAATATAAAGGATAATCAGCAGTCATTGCATGAACTTTTTCGATTATTCCATCCAGACTTTCATCGTTCTTCGCACGTTTCAACGTCTCTGCCATCAACTTCGCCACTTCTTCCATGTCTTTTTCTTTGAAGCCTCTTGTAGTCATGGCAGGTGTGCCGAGACGCAGACCGCTTGTTACGAACGGTGACTCCTTATCAAACGGAATCGTGTTTTTATTACATGTGATTCCAATCTCATCAAGAACTTCTTCTGCCTGTTTACCAGTCAGACCGAAGCTTTTAACATCAACAAGAACGATGTGGTTGTCAGTGCCTCCTGAAACGACTCTGAGGCCATGATCAGTCAGACCTTTAGCCAAGGCTTGGGCATTTTTGATTACCTGCTGCTGGTATTCTTTGAAGCCGTCCTCCAGTGCTTCACCGAAAGCCACTGCTTTGGCAGCGATGATATGCATCAACGGACCGCCCTGGATGCCCGGGAAGATCATACTGTTCAGTTTTTTGCCATACTTCTCTTTTGCCAGGATGATGCCGCCTCTCGGCCCTCTCAGTGTCTTGTGTGTAGTAGAAGTGACAAAGTCTGCATGCGGTACCGGGTTGGGATGCAGTCCTGCTGCAACAAGGCCGGCGATATGAGCCATATCCACCATGAAGTAGGCACCGACTTCGTCAGCGATTTCACGGAATTTAGCAAAGTCGATCTGTCTTGAATAAGCACTTGCACCTGCAATGATCAGCTTCGGCTTTTCTTTTTTAGCTGTTTCCAATACAGCATCATAATCAATCGTTTCTGTATCCTGATCGACACCATACTCGCTGAACTCATACATCTTTCCACTGAAGTTGACCGGTGCCCCATGCGTCAGGTGGCCGCCGTGGCTCAAGTTCATACCCAGGACCTTGTCTCCCGGTTCAAGTATTGAGAAATAAACCCCCATGTTTGCCTGGGATCCTGAGTGCGGCTGGACGTTCACGTACTCGGCACCGAAAATCTCTTTCAATCTGTCTCTCGCCAGATCTTCGACGACATCCACAAATTCACATCCGCCATAATAACGTTTATGAGGATATCCTTCCGCATACTTGTTCGTTAATATTGAACCTTGAGCTTCCAGTACCGCTTCTGATACAAAGTTCTCAGATGCAATTAATTCAATGTTTTTATCCTGACGCTTAAACTCGGACTCGATTGCTTCAAACAGTTTTGGATCCTGTGATTTGATATTTGACATTTGTATTCTCCCCACTTCATTTATTTAATTATTATATTTCGCTCTGGGACCGCCAATCAATTTAGGTCTGGTCTTAGCTATTGTGACAACAGCTTCACCGATAAGTCTGGTATTTGTTCTCAAAGGTACAGCAACATGCTTTAAATGCATACCTATCATAGTCTGGCCGATATCTATACCGGAATCCGCAGTGACGAATTCAGCTACGACCGGGTCGGCCATTTCCTGGTATGCATATTCACTTAAACTTCCGCCGGCGCTCCTGTGAGGCACGACACTCACTTCATCGAAGCCGAACTGAACAGAAGTTCTTCTGTCCATTGTCACTGCTCTGTTGATGTGTTCACACCCCTGAAACATTAAATGAATATCATACTTCTCTCTTACTGTTCTAAAACTGTTGAAGATCACTTCCGCCACTTCAAGCGAACTGCTTTTACCGATGTGTTCACCGATCACTTCAGATGTGGAGCAACCGATGATTAGACACTGGTTTTCAAAGAAAAAGCCTTCTGTTTCCAGCTCCTCTATCAGTGTTTCCAGATCATTCTTCAATTTTACGAACTCTTTTTTCATGTCTACCACCCTCGAATTCAGTATTTAACCAAATATCTACAATGTCGGACGCGAGACCTTTTCCAATTACTCTTTCTCCCATTGCAAGAATGTTGGAGTCATTGTGCTCTCTTGTCGCTCTTGCTGAGAATGTATCATGCACTAACGCACACCGGATACCTTTGACTTTATTTGCTGAAATACTCATGCCTATACCTGTTCCGCAAATCAGGATGCCTTTATCATACTCCCCTGCAGCGACTTTCTCCGCAAGCGGTTTTGCAAAATCAGGGTAATCCACCGAGTCATCTGATTCCGGGCCGAAATCAGTGATATCCACACCTTTTTCTTTCAGTTCACTGACGATGGCATTCTTCAGATTAAAGCCGCCATGATCTGAACCAACTATAACTTTCATATTTTCACCTCAACTATATTATATATAAAATTCTCTTACTTGAAAGTAATCATATTACTTTTATCACATTATTTAAACAGTTCATCTATAAAAGTCTTGATTTGTGCATAAACTTCCCTGTAATCTTCATAACTTCCGCCGAAAGGATCACTGATGTCTTTGCAGCTGTCGTCTGCATATTCACTCAATAAATATATTTCCGAATCAGGATACATCTCTTTTAATACATTGAAATGACTTCTTGTCATCGTCAATAATATAGACGATCCGGCATCCTCAGCTGATATCTGCTGAGGCGTTTCCGGCTGAACCAGCGATTCTTCATCAATGATCTGCTGGGATATCGGACTTATTGTACTGCCGGTGACCATGATTCCTCTCGAAGCAAATGTGCGATCTTTAAAAGCTGACTTCGCATAGCTCTCAGCCAGAGGGCTTCTGCATGTATTCCCCGTGCACACAAATACAATTGGTTTAGTCAATTTCATGCGCTCCTTCTATCAATACATTGCCTGTCGCTTTATAAATTCTGTTCAAAAGTGCTTCAGACTTTGGATTTTCTCTGAATCGATATATATAAATGACATCAACATCGGACTTGTCCATCTTTCTGAGTGCACCGTATAAATTTTTAGCCGCTTCCCTGTAATCATCTTCCCTTTGACATAAGCTTACAAATTCCACACCTTCTGGTACATCCTGCCGGAAGGATTCCGGTGCAATCACACCGATATTCTGTTCCTTCCTGGAAGCCAGTGTCTGTGCCAGCACACTGCCCTCAATCAAAATAAGCGGCTGCCTCGGGGCATAATGTTTATATTTCATTCCAGGGGAAATGGGCTTGTCCATATCTTCTGAATGAACCGCAACACGCCCGTCGATGACAATTTCCAGATTTTCTTTCGTAATCTCTCCCGGCCTTGCTATACGGTAAGGAAATGTCGTGCAGTCCAGCACTGTACTCTCGATGCCGTAATCTGCCGGATCACTCGCAATGACACCGTACACTTTATTTTCTAAATCATCTATCACATGACTGTAATCGGTCGGTGAAGGCTTTCCACTTATATTGGCGCTGGGCGCAGCCAGCGGCAAATCCGTATATTCTAAAATTTTCAATCCTACAGGGTGGCTGGGCATCCTTACAGCCACCGACCTTAGATCCGCAACTGTTTTTGATGCAATATAATCATCCTTCAAAGGTAATATGAAAGATATCGGACCCGGCCAGAACTTTTCCATTAACTTTAAAATCCGTTCATCGGGTATTTCAGCGAACTTTTCCAATTGTTCAATACTGTGTATATGAACAATCAGCGGATTATCCTGCGGTCTGCCTTTGGCATTGAATATTTTTTGGATGGCTTCGGGGTTCGTTGCGTCTCCCGCAAGGCCGTAAACTGTTTCGGTCGGCAGGCCGACGACTTCTCCATACATGAGTGCCGTTTTTATCTCTTCCATCTTATCCAATGTCTCAGAGCTGTTCAGTTCATCTGATGAAATCTGCCAAATTTTTGTGTCCAAGCGCCCTCATCCTTCCCAGGTGAAATAAAGTATTCTGTCCTGCTTGTTGATATCTTTCACTACCCCGAAATGTTTTGTTTCCGGCCATATCTTTAATAAATATTTTAACAATGACTCCTTTTGATTAAAAGCAATTTCACAATAGACTCTGCCGCCGGCATTTAGAGCTTCAGGCAGCCCGTCAATCAGTCTTTTGTAAATTTCAAGGCCCTCATCTTCTGCAAACAACGCCTGGTGCGGCTCATGTTCAATGACCGAAGGCGTCATGATCGAGAGATCCTCTCTGGATATATAAGGGGGATTTGAGATGAGGATATCTGCCTTTATGTTGTTTTCTACCAAGGGGCTGTATAAATCCCCCTGATATAACGTAATGTCCACATCATGAAATTCACAGTTTATTCGTGCTACTTCAAGGGCGCTTTGTGAGATATCGGTTGCGTACATTTTATTCTTGCTCCAGTGTTTTTGCAGTGTCACCGGTATCGCTCCGGTCCCTGTACCAATATCCACTGCCGTCTGACCATCATCACTCTCTTCATCAAGAACAAACATGACCAGCTCTTCAGTTTCATTTCTCGGAATCAATGTATCTGTCGTCACTTTGAATTTCTCCCCGTAAAACCATGAAAACCCCACAACGTATTGATAGGGTTCTCCGGCACACACTCTTTTCACAGCTTCAAAATAAAGACTTTTTTCCTGTTGCGGCATCGGCTCATCTGACTTCATCATGATCTGAGCCGTTGTCAGAAGAAACAAATCTTCCACTAACAGTCGGGCTATTCTCTTTTCTTTGCCATGTTCCAGAAGAGAAGTCTCCGCTTTCTTCATTGCCTCCCGGTAACTATATTGTGGCATTGTTCAACTCTTCCAGTTTGGATGTCTGCTCTTCGATGATTAGAGCGTCTATAATATCATCCAGTCTGCCTTCGATGATCTGGTCGAGCTTTTGAATTGTAAGACCGATTCTGTGGTCCGTTACACGGCTTTGAGGATAATTGTATGTTCTTATTCGTTCAGAACGGTCCCCCGTCCCTACTGCCGATTTTCTCTGCTCTGCATATTCAGCTTCTGCTTCCTGCTGCATCAGGTCGTAGATTCTTGCATTCAAAACTTTTCTCGCACGTTCTCTGTTTTTAATCTGAGACTTCTCATCCTGTGAAGTGACCACAACACCTGTCGGAAGGTGCGTAATGCGTACGGCGGAATCTGTTGTGTTTACGTGCTGCCCGCCCGCTCCGCTTGAACGGTAAGTATCTATCTTAAGATCTTCATTTCTGATATCCATTTCAACATCTTCAACCTCAGGTAAAACTGCAACAGTTGCTGTTGAAGTGTGGATGCGTCCGCTGGACTCTGTCTCAGGCACTCTTTGTACACGGTGTGCGCCATTTTCATATTTCAGCCTGGAATAGGCGCCGTGGCCCTGTATCATAAAGCTGATCTCTTTGTAGCCGCCATGGTCACTCGCATTCGCCTCGACCACTTCAGTTTTCCAGCCATTATTTTCTGCATAACGTGAATACATTCTGAACAGGTCGCCTGCAAATATTTGGGCTTCGTCTCCGCCTGCGGCACCGCGTATCTCAATGATAACGTTTTTGTCATCATTTGGATCTTTGGGAAGAAGTAATAACTTTAATTGCTCTTCCAGTTCCGGTATCTCTTTTTCTGAATCTGAAATCTCTTCTTTCAACATATCAATCATGTCTTTTTCATTCGTCTCTTCCAGCATCTCTTTTGATTCTTCTATAGTCTCTTTATGATTTCTGTATTCACGAAAGACATCCACCGTCTTTTGCAGATCGCTCTGTTCTTTTGAGTATTCTCTTAATTTATCAGGGTCACTGACAACATCAGGATCACTTAAAAGTTCATTCAACTGCTCATACCGGTTTTCAATTATCTCCAATTGATCAAACATATTTTCACCTTTTCCGTCTTCTATAATCTTTATAAGTATATCATATTTTCAACACAAAAAAACTGCATTGAAACACATGTCCCAATGCAGTTTGACTGTTTTTAAAACTATTCATTTGCTGATTTGAAACCAAATTTTTTGTTGAATCTCTCAACACGGCCATCCGCAGATGCGAATTTTTGACGACCAGTATAAAATGGGTGTGAATCAGATGATATGTCTAGACGAATAACCGGATATTCGTTCCCATCTTCCCATTCCATCGTTTCATCGGAAGTACGTGTAGATCCACTCAAAAATTTATAATCTGTAGTAGAATCTAAAAATATTACTTTATGATATTCCGGATGAATATTTTCTCTCATGATATTTCAGCTCCCTTGCCCTGGACCATCTGGAACAGAGTTATTTTGTGGTTTTGCCACACAATACTTGTGTATTATACATTGTAGCACTTCAAAAATCAACCGTTCCTAAGTATTTTATATTACAGGTTTTCCTGATTTTTGTGAGGAAACCATACGGTCTCTCAGAACATCAAAGAATTCTTCATTTGACTCCGTCTGTTTTAAGATTCTCAGGAATCTTTCCGTAAAGTCAGGCGCATCTGTAAACAGTTTTCTAAGTTGCCATAGTATATCCAACTCTTTTTTGTCTAACAGCAGCTCTTCTTTTCTCGTGCTTGAACGGCGGATATCAATCGCAGGATAAATCCGTTTTTCACTGAGTCCCCGGTCCAGATGCAGTTCCATGTTCCCCGTCCCTTTAAACTCTTCATATATGACGTCATCCATCCGGCTGCCTGTCTCAACAAGAGCTGTGGAAAGAATAGTCAGGCTTCCGCCTGCTTCTATATTTCGGGCAGCACCGAAGAAATGTTTCGGACGGTGTAAGCTCGCCGGATCCAGCCCCCCTGATAAAGTACGTCCACTAGGCGGAATGACGAGATTATACGCTCTTGCGAGACGTGTAATGGAATCCATTAGAATAATGACATCTTCGCCCATCTCTACCATACGCTTCGACCTTTCGAGAAGAAGCTCTGCAACTTTTACGTGGTGCTGCGGCGGCTCGTCGAAAGTTGAATGTACAACATCCGCATTTTCAACAGAACGCTCCAGATCAGTGACCTCTTCCGGTCTTTCACCAATCAGCAGGATGAACAGTTTAGCTTTCGGATGATTTGCTCCGATTGCATTTGCAATTTCTTTCAGCAATGAAGTTTTCCCCGCTTTTGGCGGTGCGACAATCATTCCACGCTGACCGAAACCGATAGGTGTAACAAGGTCCATAATACGTGTGGACAGCCCGCTTTTTTGATTTTCAAGATGTATGCGCTCTTCAGGATACAGTGGAGTAAGCGCCTGGAAGTGAGGACGTTTCTTCACATCTTCCGCATTTTGATCGTTGATGAAATCGACCTGCAATAAGCCGTAATACTTTTCATTTTCCTTAGGTTTTCTGACTTTGCCCGTGACTTTGTCACCTTTCTTCAATTCGAATCTTCTTATTTGGGATGCTGAGATATAGATATCTTTCTCACCTTTTGAGAAGTTGACAGTACGGAGGAAGCCATAGCCATCCTGCTGAATATCATCCAGCACGCCCTGCATGTAATAATTGCCGTCTTTCTCCATTTCGGCTTCCATGATGGCAAGTACAAGTTCTTTTTTGTTCAACTTGCTGTAGTTTGTTAACTTAAGTTCTTTTGCACGTTCGGTAAGCACTTTTGTGGAATTACCTTTATACAGCGAATCGAAGGTTTCATACTTCATGCCTTCTTTATTTCGATCAGCCATGTATTCACTTCACTTTCATATTTTTGGGTATCGTCTGATTTATGGTTAAAAAGTTTAAAGAGGATAGTTGAAGATGTTGCGAGATGAACAACTGATATTCTACATGATTTAGAAACAAATGAAAAGAAGCATATCATTTTTTCAGATACACTTCTGTAATAACTAGTCTTCCATTACCATGTTCGGTTTCTTCTGCAGACTGTGACGTCCATTGATGAAACGGACAGTGCCCGATTTGGCTCTCATGACTACGGATGAAGTTTCAGCATAGCTGCCTTTGAACTGGACGCCTTTCATCATTTCACCGTCAGTCACTGCTGTTGCAGCAAATATTGCATCATCACCTCTGACGAGGTCATCCATCATAAGCTTCTTCTCAGGGTCCACCCCCATGGACTCACAGCGTTCAGCGTCCCCATCTCTCATGGGTACCAGTCTGCCCTGGAAATCTCCCCCCAGACATTTGATGCCGACAGCCGAAATCACGCCCTCAGGGGCGCCGCCGATTCCAAGCATGATATCTACGCCTGTCCAGTCAAAACATGTATTGATGGCACCTGCAACGTCACCGTCATGGAAAAATTTGATGCGTGCACCGGCCGCTCTTATTTCATCTATTATTTCCCGGTTTCTTTCTCTTTGAATGATTGTAACCGTAACTTCAGAAATGCTTTTCCCTTTCGCCTTTGCCACTGCTTTCAGGTTGTCTGTCACTGAAAAGTCCAAATCCACCATTCCGCGGCATTCCGGACCGACTGCAATTTTATTCATATACATATCAGGCGCATGCAGCAGATTTCCTTTATCAGCTACAGCAAGAACCGTCAGAGCATTCCAGGCCCCGTTTGCAACAATTGAAGTGCCTTCAAGAGGATCGACTGCAATATCAATTTCCGGTCCCTCACGTCTGCCCAGTTCTTCACCGATATACAGCATAGGGGCTTCATCAATCTCACCTTCGCCTATTACCACTTTTCCTGACATCGGTATAGTATCAAATACCGTCCGCATCGCTTCAGTCGCTGCCTCATCAGCCGCTTCCTTCATGCCTTTTCCAACCCATTTAGCACTTTGAAGCGCTGCCGCTTCCGTGACCCTGACCAGCTCCATAGATAAACTTCTTTCCATGCGAGAACCTCCATAAATTATTTCAAAACCAATATATTATATTGAAAAATTACAAAGCATAATAAAAACCCGGAACTAATTTTTTCATTAATCCCGGGTTCAATTACTTATTCAACAGTTTCTCTCCATATATCCGCACCGAGCTCTTCCAGCTTCTTCACTATATCACTGTACCCCCGGTCAATGTGTTCGACATTATGAATTGTCGTTACACCGTTTGCAATCAGACCGGATAACAGCAGACATGCACCGGCTCTCAAGTCACTGGCATAAACATCTGCACCTTGGAGTTCAGATGGATAGATCAGAGCAGTTCCGCTTTTCTTTTCGATATTTGCACCCAGACGTCTCAGTTCATCAACATGACGGAATCTTGCCGGATAAATCGTTTCTGTAATTTTACTTACTCCATCTGTCAAAAATAAAAGCGGGGTGATCGGCTGCTGAAGATCAGTCGCGAAACCTGGATATACCTGTGTTTTCAGCGATACCGGCTTATACGTTTTTGGATGTGATAATACGACATAGTCGTCGCCCTGCTCAATTTCAACACCAATTTCCTGAAGCTTTGAAGTCAATGACTCCATATGGGTCGGAATGATGTTGTTGACACGGTAATTTTTACCTTTGATTGCTCCGGCAATCATGTATGTCCCCGCTTCAATCCGGTCAGGTATGATGTTGTGCCTTGTACCCCGCAGCTTGTCCACACCATAGATTTTTATCGTATCAGTACCTGCACCTTTGATATTCGCGCCCATTTTATTGAGAAGAGATGCCACATCAACGATTTCCGGCTCTTTCGCAACATTTTCCAAAATTGTTTTGCCTTCTGCCTGGCTTGCTGCAACCATAAGGTTGATTGTTGCACCGACACTGACAACATCAAAGAAAATTTTCGCACCTGTCAGCTTTTCGGCTTCCAGATACATCGCACCGTATTCATTCGTCACTTTGGCACCAAGTGCTTCGAAGCCCTTGATATGCTGATCAATGGGTCTCGGTCCAAGAGGGCAGCCGCCCGGCAGACCGATCACACATTTTTTAAAGCGTGCCAGCATCGCACCCATCATATAGTAAGATGCTCTCAACGACTGAACTTTATTGTTGGATAAAGGCATATTTTGTGCATTTTCAGCATTGATTTTCAAATTCGTGCCTTCTAATTCCGTACTGATATTCAAATCATTCAATAAACTCATTAAAGTATCCACATCAGAAATTTCAGGCAGTCCTTCCAATATCATTTCACCTTCGGATGCCATCAAGGATGCAGGAATCAATGCAACCGCACTGTTTTTTGCACCACTTATGTCGACTTCTCCTGTAAGAGTCCTTCCGCCACGTACTTTAATCACTTCTTTAGTCATATACTTACTCCTTACTTGATATCGAGCGTTTTACTTGTCTTTATTCCAGTCATTTAAAAACTGCTCGATTCCCTTATCTGTCAGTGGGTGATCAGTCAATTTCTTCAATACTTTGTATGGGACTGTCGCAATATGTGCACCTTTAAGTGCAGCACCATGGATATGACCTTCATTTCTTATTGATGCCGCAATGATTTCAGTATCGATGTCATGCAGTGCAAAAATATAACTGATATCTTCAATCAGCTGCAGACCTTCAAGACCGATATCATCCAATCTTCCGATGAAAGGTGATACATAAGTCGCGCCCGCTCTTGCTGCAGTCAGTGCCTGTACAGTATTGAACACAAGAGTGACGTTTGTTTTGATACCTTCTGAAGCTAATACTTTAACAGCTTTCATACCTTCACCGGTCATCGGTATTTTAACGATGATGTGTTCATGAAGCTTTGCAAGCTCTCTGCCCTCTTCAATCATGCCTTCTGCATCCAGCGCAATGACCTCGCCGCTTACAGGTCCCTGAACCAATTCACAAATCTCTACAAGACGTTCATGAAATGAGATGTCTTTCTCTTTTGCAACGAGCGAAGGGTTGGTCGTCACTCCGCTGAGCACGCCCCATTCATGTATTTCTTTAATTTCATCCATATTTGCTGTATCAATAAAATATTTCATAATTAAAATCCTCCATTACATCTTTTTATTCATTATATAAGAATCTTGTTTGTACCGGCAAAGAAAATGATGAAAGATTTTATAGTCAATCAATCTCATTATAATATCTTTCAATTAAAATCCGATTAAAAATACGGCATTGTTTTATTAGAATTCAAATAAGCATTCAATTTATCGTTAAGATGATATATGCTTAATTATAATACAGGGGTGATAATCATGGATAAAATATTACAGACTCAACTCATCAATATTTATAATCATATAGATGCTCAGGAAGAAGAAATCGAAATCGCTGCACGATTATTATCTCAGGCGGTTCATGGTGAAGGCAACATCATCATGAAAACATTTCATGACTTTACAAAACTCGAACCACTCCTTCTTCACGGAGAGTTGAAACTCGGCACTCCTTCTCCATTCAGTGCCATTGAAAATATAGATACACCGGACAGGATACTGGTTATTGCCAATATTTTCGATGACGAAGTTAAAACTTTCATAGATGAGTTGAATGCTCAGCACATCGACTACGTACTGATTTCAAATTATAACAGACATGAAAGTGAGACGCTCGATAATGTGCACCATTATATCGACCTGTCCTCACCCAGAGAATTAATACCTACGCCAAATTTTGATAAAATAGTGAACCCATATATCAATGCATTCACTTATCTATACTATCATCTATATGTACTGATTGATGAAATGACGAATGATGAATATTAAAAAATCCCCTTCCGGGGATTTTTTATTTTAAACTCGCGTCGATTAAACCCTGGAATAATGGATGCGGTCTTGTCGGCCTTGATAAAAATTCAGGATGGAACTGCACACCCATAAAATACGGATGATCTTTCAATTCAATCATTTCCACCAGACGGCCGTCCGGAGATGTTCCGGAAAATACCATTCCATGTGCTTCCAATTGTTCTTTATATGCGTTATTAAATTCATATCTGTGTCTGTGTCTCTCGCTGATCAGTTCTTTATCATAAAGTTCTTTGGCAATCGTGCCGTCTTTCAGCTCGCATGGAAAACTGCCGAGCCTGAGTGTCCCGCCAAGGTCAATAACGTCTTTTTGCTCAGGCATCAGGTCGATGATCGGATGAGGAGTGTTAGGATCAAGCTCTCTTGAATGGGCTCTTTCTAATCCGATGACATTCCTGGCATACTCAACCGTTGCAAGCTGCATGCCGAGACAGATTCCAAGTAAAGGCACACTGTTTTCTCTTGCAAATTTCAATGCCAGAACTTTTCCTTCAACCCCGCGTTCGCCGAATCCGCCGGGTACGACGATACCATCCAGTCCGTCTAATTTCTCTTCATAATTGTCAGAGTTTATATGTTCTGAATTGATCCATTTGATATCTATATCCGTCTGGCGCTCATATCCCGCATGCCTCAATGATTCAGCCACTGACAGATAAGCGTCCTGCAATGACACGTACTTTCCGACGATACCGATGGAGACTGATTTATCTATATTGTCGAGATTTTCAAGAAGATGTTTCCATTCCGACAAGTCTGCCGGCTCAGATGGACGCAGACCCAGCTTTTCAATGACTAGATCATCAGTTTCCTGCTCCTGCAGCCTCATGACTATATTATAAATTGTTTCTTCATCACGGGCTTCGATGACATTTTCTTTTTCAATGTCACAGAACAGTGCGATCTTATCTCTTAATTCCTCTGCCATTTCATGCTCGGAACGGACAACAATCATATCCGGCTGGATGCCGAGACCGCGAAGCTCTTTAACACTGTGCTGCGTCGGTTTTGTCTTCATTTCTCCGGCTGCCTTGATATAAGGCAGTAAAGTACAGTGTATATACATGACGTTTTCACGCCCGATATCACTTCGCATCTGTCTGATGCTCTCGAGGAACGGCAATGACTCGATATCACCGATTGTCCCGCCGATTTCAGTGATGACGACGTCTGCTTTTGAAACTTCTCCCGCTTTGATCAGGCGTGATTTAATTTCGTTTGTGATATGCGGGATGACCTGTACAGTTGCACCAAGGTAATCTCCGCGGCGTTCTTTTCTGATTACCTCAGAATATACTTTCCCTGCTGTAACGTTTGAGTATTTATGTAGATTGATGTCGATGAAACGTTCATAGTGGCCAAGATCCAGGTCCGTTTCAGCGCCGTCTTCAGTAACAAATACCTCACCATGCTGATACGGGCTCATCGTCCCCGGATCCACGTTCAAATATGGATCGAACTTCTGAATCGTCACTTTATAACCACGGTCTTTCAATAATCTGCCAAGTGATGCTGCTGTAATTCCTTTACCGAGTGAAGATACAACTCCTCCGGTAACAAAGATATATTTAGTCATCTTTCTTCCTCCTGTAAAAATAAAAATGCTCCCTTTCACACAACGTGAAAAGGAGCCGTTCTTTATCTTCCCTGTTTTAGGGAGCCCAAATAAAATAATAGCACTTCTGGGAATAAAGTCAACTATAAGTTGAGTTACACACTCTGCTCATCGTCTTCATAAGAGTCTTCAAGTTCATCGGTATCGTCGTATTCGATCGTTTCATCGATAGAACCTTCAAGGGCTTCGTCTATTTCTTCATCTTTAGAATCATTTAAAGGGGTTTCCAAATCTTCCGTATCACCATCTACGAGTTCTTTATCCTGGTCGAAAGCATCTTCAACAGTATCATCTTCGTAAACTTCAGGTTCTTCTTCCTCTGTTGCAAGTTCTATTTTATGAATCGTAGGTGCAACTTTGTCAGAAATATCGTCTACTGAATACCATTCTCTGAGTCCCCAGATATTTTCACCTGTGCTCAGGAATCTGCCGTCAGTGTTCAAATCCGTATAGAACTGTAAAATGCGGTTTTCTATTTCTTCCTCTTTATAATTGCCCACTTCTTTGAATTTATCTATGATTTCGTAAAGGTCAGCATCTTTTCCTTTGTCTTCCAGGTAAATGAACGACATATCTATAAATGAATTTTCATCCATCATTTCTTTTGAATATTTATCTATTCTCATTGCTTTACATCCTTTCGTCCGCTCGTATCTTTAGATATGATACAGTTATTTAACCAATGAATCAAGAAGTATTTAATATTTAATATACTTTATATAGAGATCATCTTTATCCGTCTCTTTAAAGCGTGCGAAACCGACATATTCAAATAACTTGTTAATGCTTTCATCATCATTGACCGCTACAGCAAGTTCAGAGATTTCTTTCATATTCCTTCTGAGGAAAGTGCCAATCTGCCTTAAAGCGCTGGAAGCAATCCCTCTATTTCTTTCATTCTCATCTACGAATATATTTTTAATCAGGAGCCTTCCTTCTTCTACTGTTCCTTCAAGATAACCAATCATTTTTTCATTATCAAGGATAATGTCTATTTTAATATTTGGTGACACTATTTCTTCATCTACCACTAATTTGATATTACTGACATATTTTTGGTCAAGATCTAAATGATACAGCCTCTCCAGCCCGATCGGTCCATCTTCTTTAGTTGCTGTATGAATGAAACCTGCTCTTTCGTAAAGATTCCATGCCGCAGTATTATCGGCATCCACTACAAGATGCAGATGATCATACTCAGAAAAATGTTCCTGTACAAATATAGGGAGATTCAAAGCAACTTTTGTACCATAGCCCTTCCCCTGCACACTTTCATTTATCGATAAAGAGCGGACGAATACGACTTCTCTCCGGGTATCATAGCCTTCATGCCGGTAATGTTTATGAAGAACGAAAAATCCCACAATCCTGTCATCGTTGTCGATCACTACACAGGGCATACGATCATCATCCCCCAGGGCATCACTCAGTACATCCAAGGGCAGGCTGGTAAATTCAAGCTGCTGTACACTCAGCTTAAAACCCTTTAATGCTTGACGGTCTTTTTCCTCAAATGGACGTATTTTAATCTCATTCATAATTTTGTCCCCTTTTTGACATATGTATTTATTTTGTTATGATACAGAATATACGATTTGAATTTCAATTATACTTTAGTTTCAATATCAGAATAACCTTAAGTTCAATTGAACAAACGTTCTTTTTAGTATATAATTTTCCTATATTATACTAAAATGTGTAAGTTTTTTCTAAAAAAATTTATTAAAGTAATTTAATTGACAAACACACAGGCAATTATCTTACTATCAGCGAAATGCCGCTGGTACAGGGTACCAGTGGCATTCTTTATGGAAACTCACAAGAGGCACATCACTGTAAATTAAAACTGTAGAAAAGCTGAAAAAATATTTTTATGGAGGTTTTTTTATTGAGTAAAGAAACAGAGAAGGAAGATCCTAAAAATACCAGACGTAAATCACCGGGAGAGGACAGTTCAAAGCTTGGTATAGTCTTTTGGGGCGCCGGCGGGATAATTGCTCTTGCAGCTGTAATGGCAATACTGTTTCCAACGGCTGTAGAAAATGCATCTTACAGTATTTACGACACAATTGCGCGTAATTTCAACTGGTTGTTCTTAATCAGTGTGTTCGGCTTTGGTGTATTCTTATTATTCATGGCAATTTCTCCATATGGCCGTGTCAAGCTCGGTCCGGATGACTCAAAGCCTGAATTCTCATTCCGTTCATGGGTAGGCATGCTGTTCTCAAGCGGGCTCGGTGTCGGACTCGTATTCTACGGTGTTGCGGAACCGATGGAGCACTTCATGATTGCACCATTCCCGGGGGGAGAGGTTGAATCATATGAAGCTGCACGCATGGCCATGGGCTATACCTTCTTCCACTGGGGGATATCACAGTGGTCGATATTCGGAGTCGCAGGTCTCGCGATCGGGTACAGCCAGTACCGCAAAAAGAAAGACGGCATGGTTTCTACATCCCTCGAACCGTTATTCGGTGAGAGTTACAATAAGCCGTCAAGAAAATTGATTGATATTTTGGCAGTGATCGCGACAGTCACTGGGATGTCGACTTCGGTAGGGTTAGGTATTCTCCAGATGGATGGCGGTCTGAGCTTTGCTTTCGGCTTCCCTTCCGGACCGGTGACACAGATTGTTCTGACTATACTGATGACAGCACTATTCTTATTCTCGACAATCACTGGACTCAAAAGGGGCATGAAATGGTTAAGCAACTTAAATATGGCACTCGCACTGATTTTAACTGTTTTCGTCATGTTCATGGGACCTTTCACCTTCATCATGGAAACTTTTGTTCTCGGTATCGGTGATTACTTAAAGAACTATGTTGGATACTCTCTCAGAACACAGCCGTATTCAGGCGAGTCATGGGTTCAGGAATGGACAGTGTTCTACTGGGCCTGGGTAATTGCATGGAGTCCGTTCATCGGTTCATTCGTTGCCAGAGTATCGAAAGGACGTACGATTAGAGAATATGTCCTCGGTATTCTGATTGTTCCACCACTGCTTTCCTTCTTATGGATTGCAGCACTTGGCGGTACAGCGATGTATTCGGACTTGTTCAACGGTACGAACATCGGCGAGATTGTACTGGATGACCAGACCGCAGCCCTATTTACGATGTTTGACCAAATTCCGATGACAGCAATTACATCCGCCATTGCGATCATCTTAATCTTTACTTTCCTGGTCACTTCCGCCGACTCCGCAACATTTATCGTTGCAGGCATGTCATCAGGAAATACGGAAAATCCATCAACACGCTTAAAGATTCTTTGGGGGATTCTGCTTGGTTTCTTGACGATTTCGCTGATATTAGCCGGAGGGCTGAGCAGTTTACAGGCTGCTTCACTGCTCGCAGGTCTGCCGTTTACATTAATTTTGATAATGATGATTTTCGCAGTTTCGAAATCCTTGCGACGAGAATCCAACGAAGCGATGAAGAGACGCCCAAGAAGAAAGAAACTTAAATAATTCTACAAAAGATGAAATGTCATTGGTATACTATTGCCAATGACATTTTTTTGGGGGCATATTATGAAAATAAGTATTGATGCCGGGGGCACTTTATTAAAAATAGTTTATATTAAAGATGATGATGAAAGAGTGTTCCACAAGGTCCCCTCTTTGAATATCGATGACTTTATAGATGATTTGAATAATAATCATCCAGACGCTGACATATATATTACAGGCGGTAAAGCGGAATACATGAGCCGCAAACTGAACCACGATGTGAATATCTCTATCGAGTTCGAGGCCACTTATATCGGCTTGAAACAGCTTATGAATGAGCAGGACTTACATATTGAACGATTTGTATATTTAAACGTCGGTACAGGAACTTCATTCCACCAGGCAGATGCTGACGGCCAGAGACGAGCCGGGGGGTCAGGTGTCGGCGGCGGTACTTTGATGGGGCTCTCCTACCTTCTGACCGGCACCGACAATTTCAATGAGATTGTGAGTCTGGCCAAAGAAGGGAACCGTGATGAAATAGACTTGAAGGTACACCACATATACGCAGGCGACGCATCACCGATACCCGGCGACCTGACCGCAAGTAATTTTGGAAACGTCAAATCAGGTGACAGAAAAATAGTCAGACATGCTGATGAGCTGCAGGCTGTGATTGCACTTGTAGCGGAGACTGTCAGTACAATCGGCATCAATCTGGCAGCTGGTTTTGATACCAGAGATATCATCTTCATCGGTTCCACGATCAGGGATAACGATGTAATGATGGATATCATCAACAGGTACGTAACCCTGAAAGGGATGCAGCCGCACATTATTAAAAATGGTGAGTTCTCCGGCGCACTTGGTGCATTGTATTTATAAACCATATAGATTCTGGCGTTTCCAGCATTGGTGATTTAAAATATAATCATAAGATTATTATGGGGGGATTAAATGAAATTCATACTTTTACTCTTTACTGCACCATTGTTTTTAATTTCCTGTTTAAGTACGATTACGGGGAATAATCCTAATGATCTTGAAACTTCAGAAGAAGTCACTGAAGAATCTGAAGAGGCTGAAGATGCAGAAGATGACGAAGTAACAGAAGAAGAGACCGAGCCGCCGGAAGTCGAACCGATCAATCTTACTTCCGATGCTTTCATCTCAAATTTTTTCTCCGCGAGCTATGAATACCGTACAATTTCACTGGGGTCGAGCTATGATTATATGATAAATACATTGGGTGAACCTGATGGCAGCGGTGAATTGACCGACGGCACATATTATCATTATGAACATATTGCTTTCAATTTTCCGGAATCTGCCAATGAAACAGATACTTCAGCGCTCACAGCAGACGGAATCATCATCTTCCCTGAAGAATTCTCTAAAATGGATGCTGTAGCCAATTACGGCTGGCCGACGCTGGATGACACGTCCAACTTCAGAATGATGTATGACAGCGATCCAGATAACGGTTATTATGTAATGATGACTTATGACCAGCAAGACTACATCAATGAAATTATCCTTCACGGTAAAAACTTTGAGGATACATCTCTGAGTGATGACGATTAATATGAAGAAAGGCGCTTCCGGATTGTTTTGGAAGCGCCTTTCCTTATATATCTTTACCATTTAATACTGTTTTTGTTGTAAACTCTGCATTTAATGAATTGACCGCAGAACAATATTTTTCATGTGACAGCTTAACTGCACGTTTCAGAACCTTCTCAGGAACGTCTCCGACAACTTTTACTGTAATTTGTATATCTGTAAAGCGTTTCGGTTCTGTCTCTGCACGATCGCCGTCAAGCTCGAGTTCCAGTTCATTCACTTTATCCATGTGATGCCTCATTATGACACATAGATCGATACCCATGCAGCCGGCAACACCGTGCAGCACCATTTCCATCGGTGATGGGGCACTGCCGGAGCCGCCCGCTTCTTTCCTCGCATCCATATTTACAGTGTGTCCTGAAACATCTGCCGTCGATTCAAAAGAAATGTTTCCCTGCCATTTAGTATTTACCTTCATTCTTATTCCTCCACTCAATTGTCTGTCACATTATACTGCGCTGAAAAAGCTCGTGATTGCATCATACAGACTGTACGCACCTAAAAATGTAACGCCTGCCGTAATCACATAACCTGCAATATTCAATGCCGTCGGGTTTTTAAAGTTGCCCATCAGTCCTTTTTTATTAATCACTATCATAATAAATATAGCAATAATCGGTAAAATCAGACCATTTAATGCCTGTGCAATAAGCAATACTTCCAACGGTTCAAAACCAATTGCAGAAGTGATGATACCAATAGTGATTACAAGTGCGAAAATCAACTTGTACTTCTTATTTTCAAATCCGCCTTTCCAGTGCATGAAGCTGCTGACCGTTGCAGCTGCCCCCATCGGAGAGGCAATGGCTGATGAGAAACCTGCAGCGAAGAGTCCCACACTGATAAATATCGGTGCCAGCTCTCCCATCAACGGTTCAAGCGGTGCTGCCAGCTCTACGACACTTGTCACTTCGGTCCCTTGTATCAAGGCACCGGCAGTGATCAGAATAGCGGCAGTAATAAGACCGCCTACGGATATCATTAATATTGTATCAAATCTCATATCAGACAGCCTGGAAGTGTCCCCCCATTTTTCACTTGCCGTCTGTGCATGTATGAAAAAGTTATACGGAACAACCGTCGTACCGATCAAAGCGATGACCAGGAGTATGGATCCGCTTGGAATCCCCGGGACAAAAGTACCTTTAAGTAAATCTAAAATATCCGGTCCTGTCACAAACATTGTGGTGATAAATGTGATTCCCATAATGATGATCAGAATAACCATCAGCTTCTCAATGACTTTGTATCCGCCCGACAGTGCCAGGATTAAGATAATTACGCCCAGTATCGGCGCAACTATATTTTCCGGTACATCGAACAGATATGAAACCCCGAGTGATGTGCCCAGCAGGTCGCCGCTGATATACGCCGCACAGCCGATTGCGACTGCAATCATCACGATATATACTGATGCAAATTTAAGTATTTTATTATCGAACAGCTCTCTGATATTTTCACCTAAACCCTGTTTTGTTACAATACCGATTCTTGCAACCATTTCCTGCAGGATAATCGTAGCAACAATCGCAAATATTACCGCCCAGAGCAGGGCGAAGCCGAAACCCGCGCCGGCCCTTGTTGCTGTAGTAACTGTACCGGGACCGATAAATGATGCAGTGATGATCGCACCCGGACCAATTTCCTTAAGCTTTCTTATAAATCCTGATTCTGCCATACTATCATCCCCTTTTGTTTATAAAAAAACAGGAGGCCACCCCTGTTTATTTGTGGTGACCTCCATTGATATGACCCGCAAGAACATAAAGCACTGCTGTTGAAACAAAATGTGCAGAATTCTGATTGGCATCCTGCATCGGATAGACTTCAACATAGTCCATTCCGCACAGACCGCGCTTACCGAATTCATAGATCATCGTCAATAGTTCATACGAATTCAATCCATTGCCGTCGACAGGGCCGCCTGGATTAAAAGCAAAGTCAAGAACGTCGCTGCAAATCGTCAAGTAGACGACATCGACATCTTTCGCCGCCATATCATATATTTCATTTGCATATGCTCTCAAATCATTCTGCTCGCGGATATCATTGATTGTCAGCGTTACAGCACCCGCTTCTTTTGCCGCTTTCCCATTTTCAGGCTTATTGCGCGGACCTTTGATACCTGTATGGATCAGACTTTCATTCCTCACACCTTCTGTTTCATATAATCTTTTGAATGGTGTGCTTCGGGCATACTTATCCCCTTCATAATCCTCATAGTTGTCATAATGAGAATCGAGATGAATGATGCCGACTTTCTTCCCTGTATTGGTCAGTGCCTTTACGATTGGATAGGATACACTGTGATCTCCGCCGATACCGACCAGAAATTTTCCGCTGTTCCACAGCTTTTCAGTGAACTCTTCAATGATGTCCACTGTTTCCGGGACGTTATGAGGATTTACAGCCACATCTCCAACATCACCAAAACTTAAATGATCTTCTATATTTATATGATCGAGCTCTGGTAAATAAGTGCTGTATCTCTGTGAAGACAGACGAATCTGCTTCGGGCCGAGCTCCACTCCCGTGTAATCTCCCCATGTACTTGAAGCTTCCCATGGTACACCATAGAAAAGTACATCCGTATTATATTCAGCTGCCCCTGTTAAATTTTCAGCTCCAAGCATCGGTGGTGTATTGCCGTAAATATTTTTCTCTGCCACTGGATGAACACTCCTTTAATATTATCATCACTTACTCCATATACCTTTCAATTAACCTAAATTAGAATATATAAACCAGCACAATGTATACTTTTCAGCCTATAATTGATTTTTCTCCGAGACTGCTTCATCATAGGCTTCCATAGCTTTCCCACTGTAGACCATGCCGGGCCCCCCGCCCATTACGACAGCCACTTCAGCAATTTCCGCGATTTCCTGTCTCGAGGCACCCAGCTCCACCAGTTTATTGATGTGGTTGCCGATGCACCCTTCACACTTGTCTGCTATCGCATATGTGAGGGCGATAAATTCTTTCGTCTTTTTATCCAGAGCACCTTCTGCATAAGCAACATTCTGCAGCTTTTTGTATTCTCTCATCATTTCCGGAACAGTCTCCTGAATGCGTTTAGTATTGGCCTGTGCACGTGTATTCAACTCTTTCCATGTGGACATGGAATCACCCTTCCTATTTTCTTTCTTATTAAAATATTTTTACATATTAAATATAACAATGAAAATTTAAAAAGTGAATTGACAAAGGTTTAAAATGATGTATGATAGTGAAAGTGAATTTGAAAAGGAGGCTTGAAAATGCAGGTAGAGTTAACAAAATTTCGTATAAAACAAGGCAAAAGCGAATTGGTAGATGAATGGATGGCGTTTCTTAATGAGAACATGCAGGATGCACTGCTTTCACTGGATGGTGAAAAAATGTTTGTAGAGACGATTATGCGTGATACTGTAGGAGATCGTGAGTATCTCTACTGGTATTCAATTCAAGCTGACGATGGCGACACCAACTCAGAAGCTGCTGAGTGCATAGACCGCAGACACGTCACTTATTGGAACAAGTGTATCGATAAGTCATACCGTCCGAGAAACTTACAAAATGAAGTCGTCATGATTCCACACCGTATAAAAGACTATATGCATCATCTGGAAAATGAAGATAAAGCTGTAACAGTATAGATATAGAAAAAAGGTACCAGATCAAATTGATTTGGTACCTTTTCTAATATGTGTCCCATTATTCATTATTTTCCCGGTCAGCTTTAGAATGCATTGTGAATTTTACTATCAGCATTATGAATAAGATGATAAGGGAAAGTATCAGTATCAGACTCGCCACTGCGTTAAACGCAAAACTGTCAGGGAAGAATGCAATTCCTGTAAATATTAAAAGGAACCCCAGCAGAACACCGCTGCCGACCATTAAAATGGATTTCATAATTCATCTCAACCTTTAATCTTATGATAGCTGCATCTGCAGCGACTTATTTGACGAACTTCGCCATCTGAATCAGGTCTGTATAACCATCTTTCAGCTTCACCTGGTCTTTTTGTCTGCCTTCCTGTACAAAACCAAGTCTTTCGTAAAATCGGATGGCACCCTCATTATTGGAAAACACGTCGAGTACGATTTTTTCAAGCACCTTACTTTCTTCAGCATGCTTAACCGCCCGGTCAATCAGCTCAGTGCCGATACCATGCCCTGCATACTGCGGTTGAAGGCTGACGCCAAACTGACAGACATGCTCAAACTTTTTACGCGGATTCTGTCTCAAATTCAAAATGCCCACAATGCGGCCATCCACTTCCACAACCAGTCCCAGATCCTCTTTCGAAAGAGAAGTGATGTTATCTTCCTGCTTCTCAAGAGGAATGCCCCTGTCCTCAATAGGAGTGGCAAGAGTATCCGGATACTCTTCAGTCACAATTTCTTTATGTTCAATGATCTGTTCTGCATCTTTAAGTTCAGGTTTTCTAATAATATATTCCATGCCGACTCTCCTATACTATTGTACTATCATCTCAATTTTATCATGTGGATAATTTATTACAATTTAAGTGTTTATGAGAAAATTTCCATCAAACTGTCTGAATTTGTTCATATTGCAAATGACTGGACTTTGAAAACCCGCTCATACACAATAAATATATCAATTTACTTTTGGAGGTATTTTCAGATGTCTGTTTTTGAACCTTATAAAATAAAAAACCTTGAACTGAGAAATAGGATCGTCATGGCGCCCATGTGCCAGTACAGTGCAAAGGACGGCATACCCAATGAATGGCATACGACGCACTATTTATCACGTGCACATGGCGGAGTCGGAATGGTCATGGTTGAAATGACCAATGTTGAACCGAGAGGACGTATTACAGACGGCTGTCTCGGTATATGGTCTGATGGGCATGTTCCCCACTACAAACGGCTGGTTGACTCAGTGCACAAAACCGGTGCAAAAATCGGCATACAGATTGCCCATGCCGGCCGAAAAGCCGAGGATGCCGAAGAACCTGTATCATCCAGTGCCATCGCATACAGCGGCAAATTTAAAAAGCCGCATGAACTGACGACCGAAGAAGCAGAAGAGGTCATCGAAAACTACCGTCAGGGTGCCCGCCGTGCTGTTGAAGCCGGTTTCGATACGATTGAAATCCACGGCGCGCACGGTTATCTGATCCACCAGTTTTCAGCGCCGCGAACAAATAACAGAAGTGATGCATTCGGCCAGGACTTGAGTTTATTCGGTGTTAAAGTGATTCAAGCAATTAAAAATGAAATGCCTGAAGATATGCCACTTCTGATGAGAATATCTTCCAAGGAATTTGCGGATGGCGGCTATGATCTGGACCACGGCGTATATCTTGCCAGACAGTTCAAATCAGCCGGCGTCGATATGATCCACGTTTCTGCCGGAGGCGAAGGAAAGCCTTCGGCCGAACGATTCCCGGGTGCGTCACCGGGATACATGCTCCCTTATGCAAAACGCATTAAAGATGAAGCGGATATTCCTGTCATCGCAGTCGGCATATTGGATGAACTGGAAGATGCCGAGCGTGCGATCTCTGAAGCAGGCGCAGATCTTGTCGCGCTCGGCCGTGTCCTCCTCCGCGATCCGCATTGGGTACTGAATAATGATAAGAGTAAACAGTTCGTTCCTGAACAGTATAAAAGAGGTTATAATTAGACTCACCTAAAAAGAGTGTATTCCGTTTAATGGAATACACTCTTTTTTGATGATCTATATCTTATTTTTCACCTGAAGCCATGAGGACTGTCGCATCAGTTTTCACGAATATTTCCTTACCTTCGTAAAAGTTTTCGACTTTGACATTCTTAAACCCTGCGTTTTCCATCATTTCTTTTAAATTTTCGTGAGTGAATCCGTTCGTCACTTTTGGATGTGTCACTTTATCGTTTTTATCGAAATCTACTATATAAGCTTCTCCGCCGTCAGCTAATGTATCGTAAAGTTTCTGAATCAATTTCTGATGATTTTTTACATGGAGCAGTACGAGGGACATAATAATGATATCAGCTTTAATGACAGTGTCCGATTCGAGAAGATTCATTTCATGCGCTTCTGCATTTTCAATATTTCCAAGCGCTATCTTTTCTTTTAAAATTTTTACCATTTGAGATGAGGCATCCGCAGCATGCACTTTTTGGAATGAATCAGCAAGTTCCAGTCCGAGCAGACCCGTGCCTGCACCGTAATCAAGGAGCACTTTACCTTCTGTTTCATCAAGATGCTGTTTCAGTTCATTTAGAATGACACCCGCCAGATGCCGGCGTTCTTCATTGTCATAGCGTTTCGCCATCTCATTAAAAATTTTCTCATTCATTGTAAAACTCCTCTCAAGTCGTTTATTCTTAAATTATAATACCTTACAGGAAGTGGGTCCCCTATGGATAGTATGGTCAATCCCGATACGCCTTATATTGAACCCGGCGACTTAAGTTATTTTTTATACATGGTTTTACTGTTGATCTCCGCTTATGTAATATATCGGCTGAGGTTTAAAATTTCAAGAAATACAGACAGAATGTTACTCATTTTTCTTTTTATCTCTATCAGTCAGAGAGTGTTGATCAACTCCTGGTATTTGATCAATGATGACTACTCACTGTCATATTCTCTGCCTTTCCAGATTTGCCGTGTGGTCATCTGGCTGATCATCATCCAGTACTTTGTCAGAAAAGATTTTTTAAATCAGGCTATATTTTATATCGGCCTTTTTGCGTCTGCCGCTTTCATCTATCCGATCGGCATACACCCTGTTTGGCATATGGCCGGATGGTCATTCTTCATTCTGCATGCCGCCAATGTACTCTTCCCACTGGCAATGCATTTCGGGATGGGCTTTGTCCCCACTTTAAAAGGTGTCTTTCAAGCTTATGTTATATTCATCAGCTATTTTATTTTTGTATATTTTTTAAACACTTATGTCGACGGCAATTACTTTTTTATCAATAACCGGCCTTTTTTCCATGATATGAATGAGGCCTTATATGTTACTGTAAACTTAGTCGGAACACTCACCGGGTTTATGGCCGCCTATATTATCTTCCGGCTGATAATTAAATTCAGAAAAAAACTTATTCATAAGACAGGAGACATATGAATGACTGCACGAGCCAATAATAAACTGAACCCCCTGATATATTTTTATATGAGCCTTTTTTTGCCGAACCGCATCTTGAATCACACAAAGGTTGTTTCAAAATGGATGAGCGTACTTGTCAGCACAGTGCCGGTGATAATATTCCTTATACTGGCATTGTATCCGCTGTATTCACTCTTTGAGACAGGATTCGGGGACGGTACCATCGTCATACTTGCAGGCATCTTCCTGATGTTCTATTTATGGGCATTTTTTGCCGCCGGGTTCCTTGTATTTTATTTTATGAATAAATACGCGTTGAAGCAGCCGAAAAGTACAGGAAAGTTGATGCATGACTACGGCGTGCTGGCATTGATGACGCAGTTCATCTTAATACTGCTCGCAATACTGATATACGTCCTGATCATCACATCCGCGGATATCACAATCGCATTTGTCATTACGATACCTTCAATCATACTGATCATGTTCATATATTTTACATTTTCAATATTTATATTCGGTAAATACCTGATTAAAGATAAGAATCCGCAGACTGTCAAATGGGTCTTGATCTTCCTTATCCTACAGCTGTTTACAGCATTCATATTCACTCTGCTGCCGCTGATTATTTTCAGGTTCAGCTAGAGATGCTTTTCAAGCCATGAATATAATTACTGGAATGACTCATACGTATAAAGCCCCGCTGAAATTCCAGCGGGGCTTCTATTAATCTGCAAATGTTTCCAAAGTCACTTTATCCGGATCTTTGCCGACTCTTTCACGGCGGTCGAGAGCAGTGATGGCCTCAATTTCTTCACCGGTCAGTTTAAAATCAAATATATTCCCATTTTCTTTTACCCTGTCAGCACTGACTGATTTCGGTATGGTGGAAACTCCTGTTTCAACGTCCCATCTTAAAATGATCTGCGCCGGCGTCTTTTTGTATTTTTCGGACAGTTCTACAAGGACAGGTTCATCGAACATCCGGCCGCGCTTGAGCGGAGACCATGCTTCGAGAAGGATATCATGCTCTTTGCAGAAGGCTCTAAGTTCCTTCTGCGCGAGATGCGGGTGATACTCGACCTGGTTCAGCATCGGTTTGATTTCACATTCATCAAACAGATCCTGCAGGTGATGCGGATTGAAGTTACTAACGCCGATTGCACGCACTTTACCTTCTTTATAGAGTGTTTCCAATGCTTTCCATGTTTCCACGTATGTGCCCGGCATCGGCCAATGGATTAGATAAAGATCGATATAATCCATATCAAGTTCTTCGAGACTTTTATCAAATGCCTTTAAAGTGTTTTCGTAGCCCTGCTCCGTGTTCCATACTTTTGTTGTCACGAAAATTTCTTCTCTCAGTACTCCTGAATTTTTGATCGCCCTGCCGACACCTTTTTCATTTTTATAGACTTTCGCCGTATCAATATGACGGTATCCATATTCCAGAGCACTTGAAACAGCCGTCTCGAGTTCAGTTTCATCCACATTTTTATAGACACCGAGCCCCATCACAGGGATTTTCACCCCGTTTGATAAAGTATAAGTATCCTGAATTGATGTTGCCATTCTATCACCTTCTCTGTAGTTATAGTAACAGCGCACCGTATACCAGCCCGAATAAAATGACCAGGGCCGGGTGCACTTTGAATTTCGTCAGCATCAGAAAGCTTGCAATGATTAAAACAACAGTATGCACAACACCTGATTGGATGAATGCACCGCTGAAGAAGTCGTATGCGATGACACCAAGTAAAATCGCAATGACCGGCCTGACAAGTGACGTCAGTGTTTCAAACTTCTTAGTGCCCTTCATTTTGTAGAGCAGCCCCGCTAAAAATATCATCAATAGTAATGACGGCAGAACAGCCGCAGTTACAGCAATGACTGCGCCCGGCACACCACCGACCATAAAGCCGATATAACCCGCCATCTTTGTGATGATCGGGCCGGGCAGGCCGTTGCCGAGTGCAAGTACTTCCGCAAACTGCTGGGAATCCATCCACCCGTAGTTTCTGACCACTTCCTGCTCAACAAGCGGGATGGAAGCGGGTCCACCGCCATAGCCAAGAATGCCGGGAATGAAAAACGCTAAAAAAATCTGGATATATATCATGTTTTTCTCCCTTCTCTTCTAAGCAGGCTGAAGATGATGATCACTGCGATGATGATTGCAGGGTGCACACTCAAAGGAACAAGCAGCACTAAAGAAACCAATGTAAATGGTATCAGGAAAATCCATGTCGTCTTTGCTTTCGCTTTACTTAAAAAGTCGATGGTCAGCAGTGCCATCATGACACCGACGACGGGCAGGACACCGCGGCTCATCCCCTGGACCCACCCAAGGTCTTTGAATTCCACAAATAAAGTCAGCAGGATGATCATCAGGAATATTGTCGGTATGATGGTCGCCAGCACTGCATTGATCAGTCCAAGCCAACCGCTCTTTATATAACCGATATATCCTGCGAGCTTTGTCGCTATCGGTCCGGGCAGAGTGTTTCCAATTGCCAGCATATCCTGGAATTCATCATCCGTCATCCATTTATGTATATCCACCACTTCTGCTTTTATCAGAGGGATTGAAGCCGGACCGCCTCCGTAGCCCAGCATTCCCACTTTGAAAAATACCCAAAATATCTTTAACTGCATATTTGCTCACTTCTTCTAATAGATTGATATGGAACCGTCCGTCCTGGATTCAGTCCCACCGACATAAGTGCCGTTGTCCTGCTGGATGATCACCTGCCCGCGCCCGAAATGGTTCGGTTCGAGATTGACATTGACTGCGTGTCCTCTTCTGTTCAGTTCGCGTGCAATATCCGCCGGGAAGCGGTCTTCAACATCCACCCTCAAGCCTTCCATGAACTGCCATCTCGGTGCATCCAGTGCACTTTGAGGATTCATGCCGTGATCAATCAGGTTCATTGCAACCTGCAGGTGACCCTGCGGCTGCATAAAGCCGCCCATGACACCGAATGGTCCGACGGGTTTCTTATCTTTCGTGATGAACCCCGGAATAATCGTATGGAAAGATTTTTTACTGCCGCCGATGTAGTTCGGATGATTTTCATCTGTCGAGAAATTGTGACCTCTGTTCTGAAGTGCAATCCCTGTTTCAGGCACGACGACGCCTGAACCAAAGCCCATGTAGTTGCTCTGAATATATGAAACCATATTGCCTTCATCATCTGCTGTTGCGAGATAAACAGTTCCGCCTTTCGGCAGTTCACCGTGGACCCGCTCTTGTGCATAACCGTCAATCTCCTTCCGGCGTGCCTGCAGGTATTCCACATCGAGCAGATCATCAGAAGTCACTTTCATATGGCTGCTGTCTGAAACATATGTCGTCGTATCACTGAATGCCTGTTTCATCGCTTCAATCTGATGGTGGTAATAATGACCGTTTTTCTCGGCAAAGTTATCATCTTTTAGTATGCCGAGGGCCATCAATGCAGCGATTCCCTGCCCATTCGGGGGAATTTCATGAATATCGTACCCTTTATAATTGATGCTGATCGGCTTGACATATTCCACTTCGAAATTTTTCAAATCTTTATGTGTGATAATTCCGCCCGTCTCTTCAGCATATTTGACTATTTTATCTGCCAGGTCGCCTTCATAAAATGATTTTGCATCCGTATTTGCGATATCTTCCAATGTGTCGGCGTGTTTCGGCAATGTTTTCACATCACCCGCTTCAACCTCGCCGAACACTTCAAACCAATTTTCTATCTCCGGGAAATTTTCCACTTCTCTTTTAAATGTCCTGTGCGCAGCCTGCCAGAACTTGGCTACCGTCGGCGTTATGACATATCCATCCCTCGCTGCCCGGATGGCAGGCGCTAAAACTTCTTTCAAAGTGAGCCTGCCGAACTTACTGATGAGGCTTGCCCATGCCGCAGGCACTCCCGGAACATTCACCGGCAGCCAGCCGTATGCAGGTATTTCATTATGACCATGCGCTTTTAAAGTTTCCATGGACGCTTTATCCGGTGACTGCCCGCTTGCATTCATACCATGTAAGTCACCGTTCATCCAGGCGATCATGAAAGCATCTCCGCCTATGCCGTTGCTGGTCGGTTCCACTACGGTCAAAGTCGCAGCAGTCGCAACTGTTGCATCCATCGCATTACCACCCTGCTTCAATACTTCAATACCTGCTTCTGTTGCCAAAGGATGCGTCGTTGCGACCATCCCGTTTTTTGCGTATACACTGTAGCGGCTGTTCTGATATGGATAATTGTTATGTTTCATAAAATCCCCTTAATTTTATTATTTTGAAAATTATGTACAAAGAAGAACCCTGTATTACACAGGGTTTTCTTATATTAAGCACCGCAGCATTTTTTATATTTCTTGCCGCTGCCGCACGGACAAGGATCATTGCGTCCGACTTTTACTTCTTTAACGATTGTTTTCGTTTTTAATTCTGATTCTTTATGGCCTCTGAACTTGAAGTGGCGGGTGTTTTCAACGATGCCTGCAATATTATCAAAGAAATCTCTTTGATCATGGACGTTGCTGAATTCAACATCGAGCGACATTAAATACTGAACGATTTCGTCCTGCTTTTCCCCGCGCATGATCAGCTGTAAAAGAGAAATGTAAATGCTCTCATGTTTAGAACGCGGCACTTTCACATTCTTCTCTATCCATTCTTTCAGCTTTCTGTGATTGGATGACTCATCAATATAGTTCGGATTGCTGAACTTGATGAATTTGCCGAACTCAGGCTCATAGTACGGTCTGTCACCCTGGAGCTTCTTGACCATTTCATACTGGGCATAGTTCATATCATCAATCACTATTTGGGCATTATCTTCATCAATCGAAATATCATAAGGGGATTCTTCAAGGAACCTTATGATTTCGTTCGAGGTCACTTCTTCATCATAATACTTCTTGAATAAATGGATCAGCTGTTCAAAGCTTACGATGCCATAAAGGTGAAGCGCCGCTCTGAAGAGGTTCAGTCTTCTTTGAACTTCTAGTCTTTCTTCCCTGTTCCCTTTTGTATCCACTTCTTTATACAAGTCGACTATCGTGTCTGTCAGGAAGAAGTTGTCTTCCAGTTCTGTATCTTCGAATGCATACCCCATGATATACAGACCGAAAATCTCTTCAAGTGAATAACGCTTTTCTTTTGGATCTTCATCCACCGATTTTTTCCATGTGTTAAATGAATCTTCATCAATGTACTTATATGCATATGCTGCCGTGTCAGCATCTTTCTGCTGTTTAATGATTTCATTGATCAGATCATCTTTTTTAAAAGTTGAATAATTTTTAACCGAAATGGTCTTTGCCAATCTCTTTAAATCATTCATATTATATGCTTCCAAATGTGTCTCTGCATTTGCCATGACAGATCCACCTCCAAATACTGTTTAGTAATTACATTTTATCATATCCGGAATATTAAAATACATTCAAAGCGATGTAGATGACGAGCGGCACTGTCACCACACTGAATAATGTACTGAACATGACAATTTCCGCAGCATATTCAGGATCATCACTGTACTGCTGTGCAATGATCGTGCTGTTGACTGCCGACGGCATCGCAGTGGTGATCAATATCGCCTGGGCGACCACGCCGGTCAGATTGAACAATAATAATAAAACAATTGTCAGGGCAGGTCCAATGATAAGTCTGATGAAACTCGCAGCAATCGAGCTGATACGGATGCGTTTGAATGATATACCTGCTATCTGGGCACCGAGTATGAATAGTACTGTGCCGATCATCGCATCACTGATGTAGTCAAAAGATATGTATACGGATGCCGGTACGCCGATATTGAAAAAGTTAAATATCAAACCCAATGCCAGACCGTAAAATATCGGCATTTTAAAATATCCCAGCAGTGCTTTCCATTTACCGGATTCACGAGCTCTGAGCGAGACGACGCCGTAGGAGTACGCAAACATATTTTGAAAAAATACCATCATGATCTGAACACTCATCGCGAACGGATCACTTCTGAAAACAAGATCGTTGACCGGCACCCCGTAGTTCCCTGCATTATAGAATAGATTCGAATTGGTAAAAAGAATCTGATGCCCGGGGTCGAGTCCCATCGCCCTACCGACAAAATATGTAAGGAGGAATGTCAGAGCTGCATATAATATGAGAAACAGCAGAACAGACATAAGCAGCGTCAACTCCATATCCGCTTCGAATAGATTCATGAAAATAAAGACCGGCATAATGTAGTTGATCATCAGCTTGGCAAGCGTGGCACGCTCAAGTTTGAATCTGAGCTGGACAACATATCCGATAATTACAATGATTGCGATGGGGAGCATGACATTAATGAATATAAACAAAAATTCTGACATAATGTTCCCTCACTATTTCAAATTAAAAAGTATACGAAAATAATTGTTCCAAATACAACAAAGAACAGCGGCACTCTGAATATCGCAAGTATCATTGCAAATAAACCGCCTAAAACTCCCTGCAGAGGCGTTTCCACCGCCGTCAACAATCCCGGAAAAATCAATACGCCAAGCGCAGCGTATGGTATGTAATTGAGCAGAGTGATCAACCACTGCGGAAATGCGAGACCACCGACAAAAAATGCAGGCAGAATTCTCGTGATGATTGTCGATAGAAATAACATGACGATTAACATTATCATACCTTACCACCCCTTTTTTCCAAAACCAACCCAAACATTGCAGCCAGTACCATCGCTAAGATGATTGCAATGCCGGACGGTATGAAGTTTATTTCTATAAACAGGAAATGTAATATCATGCCGAGCACAGCGACAATCAAATATTTATAATGTGTTCTGACGGCCGGCACCAATAGAGCGATGAACAGTGCATATAAAGCGATGCCGCTTGCCGTCACCCATTCTTCACTCATTATTTCCCCGGCCAGATAGCCGACAACGGAGAACACAACCCAGAATATGTATGCCGTAATAAAAATAATGAAATAGTTTATAAAGTTTTTGCGTTCGTCTTCAATGTTTGCAGAGAGTGCGAATGATTCGTCGGTGACATAAGATGAAATGAGCAGTTTTTTCAACAGCGACTCATCTTTCAAATCATAGTTGATTTTAAAAGACATCACGAAATGCCTGGAGTTCAAAACGAAAATCGCGATGATGATTGCTGCTGCACTGCTTGAGGCGGAAAGCATCTGAAGTGCGAGAAACTGGCTTGCACCGCCGAAAACCATAAAGCTCATCAAAAAAGTTTCAAATGCAGTGAGAAGCGGTTTAGCCGTTATTCCGAAGGCGACAGCAACCGGCAGATAACCGAGCCCGATAGTGAGTCCGTCCAGTAAAGATTTCCTGTATGTATTCAATTTCTGTTCTCACTCCAATTAATTTAATTAACAAACATTTTATCATATTTGGTATAGTCTAATTAACAAATAAATTCAATAATCATACATTATAGGAGATATATTTATGAAAGCGATCGCTTTGGATATGGATGGTACCATTTTAAATGACCGTGGTGAATATTCGCCGCGTTTAGTCGATGTTTTAAATAAACTGCACGATAAGGGCATGATGACTTTTATCGCAACCGGCCGTACGAAGAGCGGCATTTTAAGAGTGACGCCTGAGTCGGTCCCCCTGTCGGGATTTGTTGCAGCGAGCGGCATGAGCATTTATAATCGCGAAGGTGAAGATTATAAAAGAATCGTCAGTTATCAGTTTGACAGGGAAGTTGTGGAAGAAGTGCTGAATGCAGCAAGGGAACGTGAAATCTTTTATCAGACCTACACTGCTGAAGAAAGCGCAAGAACTTTAAACAGGGATAAAGGATATGCAAGGCGTGACATCGGTGCAGAAAAACCTGAAACGATGAAAGAGTACGAGCATGCTGCACTGCTTAAAATGCTGGATGTTGAAACCCATTGGGTCGACGAGCTGAAAATGGATGAAATACTTAAAGTGTTTTTCATTTCAAAAGATGTTGAAAAGATCGACGCATGGTTCGATTACTTAAGTGCACGGCAGGATGAACTTGGCTACTCCCTGTACAAAACGAGCAGGCATAATTCTGAAATCATGCTTGGTGGCAAAGATAAAGGCACAGGCCTCGAGACTTTATTGGAAGAATATGATTTTGATGCGGACGAAGTCCATGCAATCGGCGACTCCATGAACGATCTGCCTCTCTTTGAAGTGTGCGGGAAAAACACGGCGATGGCTAACAGCACAGAATCTGTCATCAGTGCCGCAGACGACGTGACGGAATTCAATAATGACGAAGACGGACTTGCGATATATCTTGAAGAAACTTATTTAAAATAAAAAACAGGCTTAAAGCCTGTTTTTTTCGCTTAAATTTTGTTCCTCTCCTGCTCGGACTCTTTCTTCACACTTTTATATTTTTCATTGATGGTTTCGATCTTTCCTAAAGTCACACATTTCAGCATTGTAAAGAATATCAGTTGGAAGCCCAGAGTGAACGTCCGGCCCGATTGATCGATGATTTGCATTTTACATCCCCCATGTTTTCATTTATAAACTATCGAACTCATCTTCCAGTGCATCTTCAATATCCCGCTTTATGCCTAAAAACCAGACATGCCCTTCCATCAATTCATCAGGCACGATTTCATGGCCGCCGTCCGTGAGTTTCACTTCGGCAACAGCACCTCTAAGCTCAAGTTCTTTTCTCAATTGATAGGATTCTCCGGCAGTCGCCATCATGTCCCTCGCCCCTGCTGTGAGAAGGACATTGGTCCGCGTCAAATCCACTTTTTCCATCTGTTCGCTTCTGTATCCGCTGTGAAGGAGCAGTGCACCGAGTACATATAAATTATAATTTAATAAAAGATGGGCAGCCATATTTGCACCGTTGGAATAACCGACTAAAATCGACTGTCCCAGATCTATATCATATTCTTTTTCGAAATCCAGCAGCGCATCTCTTACTTTTATGCCTTCTTCCCGCAGACTGTCTTCATCAAATTCCCCCGGACTGTGCCGCTTGAAAAATCTTGTCTGTCCGTTCTCATCAACATCCCCGCGCAGACTTAACACATTGGCATTGGAATCTATCGTTGCCGCCACATCCAGGAGATCGGTCTCGCGTCCGCCTGTTCCGTGAAATAAAATGATCGTATAGGGATTTTCATTCTTCCCTTTTATAAATAGATGCTCCATATTCAACACCCTCTAAAGTTAGTCTTCCATGCATTCGTATTATATAATAAATGTAACATATTTACCGAGGAGAGATATCTGTGTCAGTTAAAGGATTGCATCATGTCTCTGCAATAACTAAAGAAGTTTTGGATAATCATGATTTTTACACAAAATTATTAGGTCTCAGACTGGTCAAAAAAACAGTCAACCAGGATGAGCCGAGTATGTATCATCTGTTCTATGCTGATTATAAAGGTACACCGGGCACCGACATCACATTTTTTGAAATCAGTCAGTCATCCAGATATCAGCCCGGTACAAACTCCATCTCGAGAACTGTCTTCAGAGTGCCCTCAATGGAAGCCCTGGAGTATTTCAAGGGACGTTTCCAGGAAAAAGGCGTGTATACAGAAGGTATCATTGAAAGATTCGGTTACACATATATGAATTTTTCAGATTATGAAAACCAGCGCCTGGCTCTGATTGTCGATTCGGAATACGATGAATCACAACCATTTACAGGAGCCGGCATTCCTGAGGAATTTGCCATCACCGGTATTAAAGCAGTTGAAGTCACCGTCCAGTACTTGAAGCCGATGGTTTTATTTTTAGAAATGCTCGGTGGGAAAGTCAAAGGGGAATGGGACGATGAAACCGAAGAAACGGAAGTGAAGTTTGGTCTGGACTCCGTGTTTGTCATAGAAAACAGGTCTTCCCAAATTGAAAAAGAGGGCTTCGGGAGTGTCCATCACTTCGCACTCAAAGTACGTGACGAGGAAGAACTGAAGAACGTTTTAGATATTGTCAATGCGGAGAAATGGCGGAACTCAGGAATTGTCGACCGCTTTTATTTCAAAGCAATCTATATTAAGGCAGCCGGCAATATCACCGTTGAAATTTCAACCGAAGCACCCGGCTTCACCGTAGATGAACGACTCGAAGCATTGGGTGAATCACTGTCCCTGCCGCCCGACCTGGAAAAAGACAGAGACTTTATAGAGCTGTACATGACTCCGATCAATTGACAGAGGTTATGACGGGCTTAAGTGGTGAAAATACGAATAAGTCCATCCATAATGTAAAGTTATAAGGTTCTCTTTTCCTGAACATCAAAAAACCGGACGGCTCATATGAGCCGTTCGGTTTTCAACATTTACAGACTAGACTTTTAATTTTCTTCTATTTCAGCAGGCAGCTCTATATCTTCCACTTCATTAAAACTTGTGAATTCCACATCACCGTTCATCGAGTATTCTCCTTGTTCATCCTCACCGGATGCCTCATAGGTAATATACTCCAGTACATGGTCTTCTTTATCCACTTCCACTTCCAAGTCACTGTATATTTCTGAAGTATCCAATGCACCGAATTCAAATCCGAGCAATGATTGAAACGCCTTATACACCGACTGGTTCGACCCTTCATAACTAAACAGGTAGGAATCATCTGTCTCCTCTTTAGTCAGTTGTCCTGATAAATCAGATAAGGAATTCAGTGTGCTTTCATATGTTACGAAAAATAAACTTTCAATATTCATGGATTCGGTAGTTTCCACCCATTCTTCACCAGTGAATATATAAGTCGAGCCGTCTTTTGCAACTGTTCTCACTTCATCATTAGACTTTAATAGCAGATCAGGTGGATCTCCATCTTTAATAGCGGCTTCAGCATTTAATGTGTATGGTGCACCATCGACAGAACCTTCCAAGTCTATCAGCGCCTCGTAACTATCAAGGTCTTCCGACTTATCGATCACCTGATTGAATATCTCATTATTCTCTTCGGTATTCACGTCTGTTTCTTCGGTCTTTTCCGGCTCTTCAGATGCAATCTCACTATTTTCTTCTTCATCTATATTTTGATCTTCGCTCTGTTCTTCTGTCGTTTCATCAGATTCTTCTTTTTCCGCTTCCCCGGAATCATTCTGACAGGCGGCAAAGAACACTGACAGAAGGAGCAAAGGTATCATCATATATTTTTTAGTCATCATTAATATTTAACTCCTCAAAGCCTAATCTCTATAAAATAATAACACGCTTAATTGATATTAACTAATGATATGCTAATTCCTGATGCGGCGTCTGGATCGTTTTTTATTCTCATTACGCATCGTTAAATACCTGTTCACGCTGTACAATATCAGTCCGCCCCAAATGAAAACATATGCGACTGCGTGAACGTCGGTAAACGCTTCATCATACATGAAAACCCCGATAATCAGCATGATTGTCGGTGCAAAATACTGCAGAAAACCGATCAGTGACAAGCGTATTTTCTGAACGCCGAGACTGAACAGCAACAGAGGGATGACCGTCACGAGTCCCGCACCCATCATCCACAGGCTTGCTGTGTTCATACCGAAGTCGCCCGTACCTGAAGCCTGGACAAATATGATATATATCAACGCAAAAGGAGCGAGTACAAACGTCTCCACTGCCATTGCGTAAATGGCATCGAGATTGATCGTTTTCTTGATCAGACCGTATACACTGAAACTGACAGCAAGATAAAATGAAATCCACGGTGCCGACCCCAGCCCTGCAATCATGTAGACGACTCCGATGGATACTATGCATATCGCAGCCCATCCCACTTTGGAAAACCTTTCACCTAAAATGAGAAGCCCCAGCAGAATACTGATCAGCGGGTTTATGTAATAGCCAAGACTCGCATCCAGTATATGACCAGCCTGCACTGCGATTATGAATACCAGCCAGTTGGATGTGATGACGGCCGATGCCAGGAACAGCGCAGTCACTTTCTTTTTATTACTGAAAATGAATTTTAAATCTTCCTTGAAATATCTCCACTTGCCAATCAGTACTATAAATAAAATCATGAATACAAAAGACCATAAGACTCTGTGCGCGATAATTTCATAAGAGGAAACTGCTTCGATCTGCTTCCAGTAAATTGGAAGAAAACCCCAAATGAGATATGCACCCAGAGCAAAGATCACACCTTTTTTGCTTTCACCCAATTCGCTATCACTCCCGACATCAACATTTAACTGCAGTAATCTAATGTTACTTCTCTGCCCCGATAATTAAAAGTGTTTCAACTCAAACTAAAACCCGGGAAGATCCCGGGCTGAAAGTCATTTTAATAATCCCTGCCATCCAGAGGTCTGAGACCGTCATCCCGGAAGTCACTGCCATGAGTTTCCGGTTCGGCCGCATGGTATGGCGCAGCGTCTGCCGCCTGTCGATCCAATACATCCCGTCCTTTATAGTAGAAGGCGACGATTGAACCGACCATCAGATACATTACATAAATGTAGATGATTAAGAATAACAGCGCTGTAATGGCCACTATAAGCCCTGTCATCAATCCGTTATCCATCGCACTGATCAGGAAACCGACCAGTATTCCACCAACGATTAAAAATACAAAGTACAGAATAGTCACACCCGCCAGCAGCAATACATTGCTGAAAAATAATTTCATCAGACTTTGACCGGCCTGGAACATCACTTTAAAAGCGATGGAGAATTTATCCACTGTCGGAATATGAGGCTGGTCAACATATACAAGGTAGATCAGGAACATATAAATCATCAACAGTACATAAGGTATATACATCAACAGAATCAGAATCAGGTTGATTACTGCCATCAATATGAACACGCCGATCTGTCCGGTGATCATTGCAGCAGATGATTCTATGCCGTTTTCATATGACAGACCGCCTAAAAGTGCTGAAAACGGCAGGTTGACTACAGTAAACAGCAGCTGCATCAAAAGAGAGATTCCTAAACTGATGATAATGTAACCGATAAACACCAGAATGGTCAGCTTAACAGCTTTACCGTACCTGCGCCCCCTGAATACGAAGAACAGATCACCAAAGCCATAACTCTCTCTGGTATATGCCGCAGTGAAAAATTTTATGATTCCTATGCTTAAAGGATAAATGACAAACACACTGAATAAAAATAATAAAAAAAAGATGAAAAATAAGTACAATAATACCCAGGTACTGTCACCAAAAGCAAACGCAGGCAACAGACCGATAACAAAAACAATAAAAAAGCTGATAGTTATAAAAATTCCTGCAAGTATTGTCAGGCCTATAATTTTTCCAGCCTGGCCACTCGCATTTTTCCTGAACAGAGATTGATATTGAAACATCCCATCACCCTTCTTTTTTTATTTACAATGTAAGAATATCATTTTTATAACAATTGTGCGATATTAGACAAATTGTCATACAGGTAATTCATTGAAGAGCCCTTTTAAAAATGCTAAACTTCTTCTGTGGTAATTTAGTACAACATACTAAACTATATGAGGAGGGGAACATATGGAAAGGATGCCTGAAACTGTAAACAATTTACGTGATATTTATGGATATGGCTACGCAAATATTTTCAATGATGTTACAGACACTGTTTCCAAGTTACATATTTCCAGACCGCAGATGGAAGTACTTCAATACCTGTTCGTTCATACCCATGCCACCCCCTCAGATATTACCGAAGCTTTGGACACGACCAAGAGTTCAACTACACACACTTTGAAGAAGCTTTTCAATAAAAATCTGATTTCTTTTAAAATGAACGAACTTACAAATGACCGGCGTTCAAAATTAGTTGTTTTGAATCCAAGTGCAAAAAAGCTGATAGTGGAATTTTTATCAAATATTAAAGATTCCATATACGAAGATATCAAAGATATCACTGCAGATGAGTTATCAGAGTTGCACCAGGCAACAGAAATAATACTTAAGTATACAGATGGAGGAAGAATGAATGAAACATATCCTGAAATTTAAATGGCCGGTAACGGTTCTAATGATTGCCTTCGCAGTCCTCACGTTCATATTTTCTCCAAACTTGACAGAGCTTGCCGCTGAAAAAGGTGATGTGCAGTTAGCTGATGATCAGCCAAGTGAACAGGCTCGCAAATATTTGGAGAAGCATGGACAGGATACTGAGATGATGTCTCTTGTGCTGGAGTTTGACGATGGTGTCAAAGCGCATCAGGAAGACATTGAAACATATATTGAAGAGTTGGAGAATGTCGGGGAAGTAGACAATATTACCAACCCTCTTGAATTGAGCGAAGATATCCAGGAAGGATTCATCAATGAAGAATCAGGCGTGATGATGATTCCAATGGAGTATACTGGGGATGAAAATGTCATATTGGAAGTGGCAAACAGCATTGAGGAATTGAACCCTACTGAAGCGGATACTTCAATTACATCCAATGAGCTGATTCAGAGAACGCTTGAAGAAGATGCGATGAACGGTATCCAGACAACTGAAATCTTCACGGTCATCATCGTTCTTGCAGTGCTTTTAGTCATGTTCCGTTCAGTCGTCACACCTTTGGTACCTTTAGTGGTAGTCGGGGTCTCATACTTGATCGGGCAGTCTTTCGTGGGATGGTTCGTAGAATGGTTCGGTTTTCCGATTTCGCCTCAGACGCAGAGCTTTTTAATCGTAATTTTATTTGGTGTAGGTACGGATTACTGTATTTTACTGCTGAATAGATTTAAAGAAGAACTGCAGGTAAATGATAAATACGAAGCAACGTTGAATACTTTTAAAACAGGTGGTAAAACGGTATTCATCAGTGGTATATCCGGCGCTGTCGTGTTTGCAGTATTATACTTCGCAAACTTTGAAATCTACCGCTCAGCTGTAGGTGTTGCACTCGGCATGGCATTTATGCTGCTGTCATTATTTACATTGCTGCCAATTCTCATGTCTCTTCTTGGAAAGTATATTTTCTGGCCGAGCATTAAAAATATCGAAACAAAAGAGAGTAAGATTTGGAGAGTGTTCGGGACATTTTCAGTCAAACACCCTACCCGGGTGATTTTCTCCCTTGTAGCCATACTGGTTGTACTGTCATTCTTCTATGACGATGAGGTGAGTTACGATTCATTGAGTGAACTGGATGATTCCTACTCTGCAGTACATGCGACCAATGTCGTGAGTGAAAGTTTCGATGAAGGAACCATTTTTCCAGTACAGGTCATTCTTTCCGATGGTGATGATCTTGTAAACCAGGAAAGTCTGACACGGATTGAATCTGTCGCAGATACGGTGAGCAAGCTTGACGGCGTCAAAGAAGTACAGACTGTCACAAGACCGACAGGCGACCCGATAGATGAACTCTCAGTCAGTTACCAGTTGAATGAAGCGAATTCCGGCATGGATGAAATTACAGGCGGAATGGATGATGTCACCGGCGGCCTGGACGAAATTTCCTCCAATTTATCAACCATCAGCGAAGAACTTTCAGGTCAGGAAATGGCTTCGGGTGATATGAGTGAGCTGAGCAGCGGCCTGGGCGAACTCAGTGAGGGTGTTGAAGGCATCAGCCAATACTTGACGATGACCGGCGATGTTCAAGGTGCAGCTGCACAGCTTGAAGAAGTGCAGAACGGCCTGAATGAAATGACCACCCAGGTGGAAACGGCAAATGAAGAAATGGCTGCCCAGCAGCAGCAGGCTTCAGAACAGATGGCCGAACTTTCCGGCGGTCTGGAAGAGATGTCCACAGGATTGGATGAAATCAACACCGGCATCGGAGAAGCGAATGATGGTCTTGGAGAAATTCAGAACTTATTGACTGAGATCACGGATAATGGCGCTGTTGATCATACAGGTGTCAATGTGCCTCAGGAATTCGTAGAGTCTGAAGAATTGGAAAGTGCGATCGAGCAATACAGCTTTGCTGATAATACTGCAATCAACTTGAATGTCATTCTGGACGGTGACCCTTACAGTCACGAAGCAATGGCGGTGCTGGACGATGTAGAGTCCACAGTAACAAAAGAACTCAACCGTTTGGAATTGAATGAAGTGGAAAGTTATTTCTCAGGTGTAACAAGCATGAACAGAGACCTGGATCAGATTACAACAGAGGATTACTCTTATGTTGTCACCATATTCGTAATCACTTTATTTGTAATACTTGCAGCGCTTTTCAGATCATTCATTCTGCCTATCGTTATGATCGGTTCAATATTTGTTACGTATTTTGCGTCAGTAAGCATGACCCAGTGGATACTCGGCTGGTTTGGCATAGATCAATTGAACTGGGCGGTGCCGTTCTTCAGTCTGATCATATTTGCTGCACTCGGTATCGACTACTCAATATTCATAATTGACAGGTTCAGAGAAGAAGTTATCAATCACTCAATTAAAGATGCAATAGAAATTGCAATCAAGAAGATGGGAACTGTAGTCATTACCGCAGTCATCATATTATCCGGTACATTTGCAGCACTCTACCCGTCAGGCATCGTCATTTTAGTGCAGGTGACCAGCGTCATAATATTCGCACTGCTGTTCTATGCATTCATCGTCCTGCCGCTTCTTATACCGGCATTGATTGTCACGTTGAAACGCGGTAACTGGTGGCCGTTCAATATGCCGGGCGGCGCTGAACGAAAATCAAAGTTTAAAGACGAGGAATAAAGGGTACATCATAATAGTTGAATTTATACGAAATGAGGAATTAAATTTTATGCCGACACAAAAAAGTGCAGGTGTTGCTGCGGTATTAAGTTTCTTTATCAGCGGCCTGGGACAAATATATAACGGACATTTCTTTAAAGGAATAACGTTGATTATTCTCCAGGTGATTAACGGTGCTTTGACTGCAATACTGATCGGTTACATTTTCCTGCCGATTGTATGGTTATTTGCAATTATCGATGCATACAGAAGTGCCAATAAAATCAACGCAAGGAACAACCGAAGGTTCAGATAAATAAAAAGACTCGCATATCACTGATATGCGAGTCTTTTTATATGATTTCTTTAGCATACTTAATCTGCTTTTTCACTGATTCTGTCGAAGTACCGCCGTAACTGAGCCGTCTGTCAACAACAGTTTTTGGAGACAGTACATCATAAATGTCTTCCCCGATTAAGCTGTTTGCCGTCTGGAACTCTTCAATGCTCAAATCTTTAAGATACTGATTGCTGTTAATACATTTAAGCACAAGTTTACCCACCACTTCGTGGGCATCTCTGAACGGTACATCCTTTTCCACCAGGTAGTCTGCAAGTTCTGTTGCGTTGGAGAAGTCTTCATTGATGGTCTGCTCTAATCTTTCTTCGTTGACTGTCATCGTATCAATCATGCCGTTCATTATTTTCAAGGCACCGAGAACAGTCGTTACAGCATCAAATAAGCCTTCTTTATCTTCCTGCATATCTTTGTTATAAGTGAGCGGCAGACCTTTGACAAGCATCAGCATCGACATGAGTGCGCCTGTAGTGCGACCTGTTTTTCCACGGATGAGTTCAGCCATATCAGGGTTTTTCTTCTGAGGCATCATGGAACTGCCTGTAGTAAACGTATCACTTAAAGTGACAAACTTCGCTTCTTCACTCATCCAGAAAATGATCTCTTCAGAAATTCTCGAAAGATGTATCATCACCAGATTGATGCCGGACAGTGTTTCAATGATATAATCCCTGTCGCTTACGGCATCCATACTATTGTGATATAAATCTTCGAAGCCGAGCGCCTCTTTGGTCATCTCTCTGTCGATGTTGAATGTCGTTCCGCTGATTGCGCCTGCACCGAGCGGTGACACATCAATACGCTTCAAAGCATCCTGCATGCGTTCCTTATCTCTTTTGAACATCCAAAAATAAGCCATTAAATGATGGGAGAATAATATCGGCTGTGCTCTCTGCAGATGCGTATAGCCCGGCATGATCACATGAATGTTTTCCTCAGCTTTTTTAATTATTGTGTTCTGCAGCTCTTCGATTGATTGAATGATCGTCTGGACCTGTTCTTTTACATAGAGATGCATGTCTGTAGCTATCTGATCGTTTCTGCTGCGTCCTGTATGGAGCTTGCCGCCAACAGGACCAATCAGTTCTATCAGCGCATGTTCGACATTCATATGAATATCCTCATGCTTTATGTCCCATTCGATATTGCCTTTGTCAGCCTCTTCTTTGACACGGTGAAGTCCGTCAACGATTGTATCTTTGTCTTCGGCCGAGATGATATCACAGCCTGCAAGCATTTCTGCATGGGCGATACTTCCTTTTATGTCCAGGTCTAAAAGGATTTTATCAAAGTGAATCGATGCATTGAATTCTTCCACCCATTCGAGTGCTTCACCTGAAAACCTGCCGCCCCATGCTTTTTTAGTCATTGATCTTTACTCCGTTATCCAGCATCGCTTTTACTTTCGTCGGCAAACCGAATATTTCAATGAAACCGACGGAAGCTTCCTGGTTAAATGCATCTTCTGAAGTATAAGTTGCAAGTTTTTCATTGTACAGGCTGTTATCTGACTGACGGCCCGTCACTATGACATTTCCTTTATAAAGCTCAAGACGTACGTCACCGTTCACTTCTGACTGCATATCTTTCAGCATTTTTCTTAATGAATCGCTGAGAGGCGAATACCATAAGCCGTTATAAACCTGCTCTGTATATTTCTGTTCAACAACCGGCTTGAAATGGGCAATATCTTTCGTTAAAGTAATCGTCTCCAAGTCATGCTTAGCAGTTAAAATTACAGCTGCGCCGGGGGTTTCATAGATTTCTCTCGATTTTATGCCGACCAGTCTGTTTTCAACATGGTCTATACGTCCAATACCATGGGCCCCTGCGATGTCATTCAATTTAAGGATTAAATCATCCAGCGCATAGCTGACACCATTTATCTTAGTCGGGAGACCTGCTTCAAATGACAGCAGAATTTCTTCCGCTTCCTCTTTTGCAGCAGTTGGATGAACTGTTAAGTCATATGCATCTTCCGGAGGCTGATTCCATGGATTTTCAAGAACACCGCATTCGTTACTTCTGCCCCATAAGTTCTGGTCGATGGAATATGGTGAATCCAGATCCACAGGAATCGGAACATTATGTTCTTTTGCATATGCAATCTCTTCTTCACGGCTCCAAGTCCACTCTCTGACAGGCGCCAGCACTTTAATTGTCGGGTCAAGAGATTTTATAGCAACTTCAAAACGCACCTGGTCGTTCCCTTTACCTGTACACCCGTGTGCTACATAGTCCGCATTTGCTTCATGTGCAACTTCTACCAGTTTCTTTGAAATCAACGGTCTGCTGAGTGCTGATACTAATGGGTACTTACCTTCATACATGGAGTTTCCATAAATTGCATAGCTTACAAATTCGTCCGCAAACTCTTCTTTAGTATCGACGACGTAACATTCCGACGCTCCCATTTCCAGAGCTTTCTGTTTAATCATTTCCAGATCTTTTCCTTCGCCGACATCTAAACATAAAGCCACTACTTCGAAACCTTCATCGATAAACCATTTAATCGTTACGCTTGTATCCAATCCGCCTGAATATGCTAATACCACTTTTTCACTCATATAATAGACACCTCTGTAATTTATTTTTGGATGATAATGATATTTATACTAACATTATAATAATGCCATTTCAAGTATATTTATGCAAAAAGATGAATGAATTTTTTATTTATTGAAATATACTCATGAATTTTTGAAGTCGCAAATTTTTTATCTGTTTTTAATCATGGTACAATTATGTTTAAAGGAGTGATTACCATCGAAATTTTTGGTTTATTGGCCGGCCTCGTTGCTATCGGTATAATCGTATTGATATTTTTAGTTGCCGTCGGACTGGTTAAATGGTTATTGCAGGGCTACTTCCTGTTTCGTATAGCTGAAAGAAAGAACCTTGACGTACCTATGCTGTCTTTTGTTCCTTTCGGTACATTCTATGTGGCAGGACAGGATTTTGACGGAAATGTTTTTCAAAAAGGCAGTTTCAATCCAAAACACCTCGGTTTAATCTTTGCTGTCACAGGACTTGTTGTCTACTTTCTCGGCTTATCTGTCGGTGATATCGCAATTTCCTATGTATTGATGGAATCTGTCATCTTCATCGGAGTATTTAATGCATATACAAAGAATATCGGTGTAGCAATTCTATTGGCATTATTAAATGTAGTGACTGCCGGCATCGCGGCGATTATTATTCTTTTCCTTTATCATCGTAAATTATCCAGGGCATTTGAAGATCCTGTCGTTTATACAAAAACAAACGATGATGCTTCAGTGGATGATTCTGTGAATACGGATGATGTGGACCGGCACAGAAATATTTAATCATTGAATCGAGCCTGACAAAGGCTCTTTTTTTAATTTTCTTTAAGTATGTTTAATGAGTATAGTGCATGTCATTTAAATATACTTTTTGGAGGAGATAAATATGGCTAAACCATTTATCAAAGGTTATATGAATGATGAAGAACTGCAAACAGATATAGAAAAGCTGAAATCACAAAACGTTGGAGAAAATGATATTTATGTCATTTCCCACGATGATGAGCGTACAAAACGCATTACAAAAAATGCCGGCATCAACACAATCGGTGCCAATGAAATGGGTATCGGCGACGCAGTAAAAGGTGCTTTCGATAAAAAAGGCGACCAGTTGAGAAAACAGTTGGAAAACATCGGCTTTTCAGAAACTGAAGCAGAAAATTATGAATCTGAGATGGATAAAGGAACTGTGTTCCTCATCGTTACAAGAACAGACAATGTAAATAATATACTCGCATAATGAAAATTAAGAGCATGGACAATCCATGCTCTATTTTTATGTTATTTTCCTGGATATCTGCTGCGGCCATGCCCGGCGTCCATCATCCTCTTCAAATTCCATATTCACATCAGCAACATGATTTTGCTTCATTATAATCTCTTCGATTTCATCTCTGATGTCATTAGCCCGTTCTACTGAATGGTTTTTATCAATCTCTGCAACCACTTCCACATGTAAATCATCGCCCTCTTTCATAACAATCAACTTTCTGATGTCCCTGATTTCATCATGATTGAGTACAATTGAGGAAATTCGTTCTTCCATATGGGGATCACTCTCTCCGAGGACGCCTGCAGCATTTTCCATAAATACTTTATAAACAATATAAAACATCATTAAACCGATGATGACTGAAGCGATACCTTCTGCGACGGGTATATTCAAGTACTGGCCGATCAGAATTGCAATGATTGCAATGACAGCACCGACCGTTGCCACAGTATCTTCCAAAAATACAAGTTTAGTCGCTGGCTTCGCACGGTTCATATGAAGATAACTCGTAGTCAGTGGTTTTAAACCATCATACGGCTGATTCGCCTGCTGTAATAATTCTTTACCTGCCTTATATAAAACCATTGTCTCTAAAATGAATGAAATTGCCAACACACCGATACTGATCAAAATCATCATATTGTCAGTCTCGCGGGGTAATGGTTCTATAACGTGATTGATGCCTTCTTTGACCGTTTCATAAGACAAAATTGCTACAATGACAATTGCAAACAGACAAACCAGGTTGACCAGTCTGCCGTATCCGAATGGAAATCTTTTCGTCGGCGCCTTCTTGGACAGACTTGATCCGACGAACACAAAAAACTGGTTTATGGAGTCACCGAACGAGTGCATCATCTCTGCAAACATCGCAACATTTCCGGTAAGGAAAAATGCGCCGCCCTTCAATAATCCGATAAAAAAGTTGACGACAGCCGCTGTCAAAGATGCCATGCTTCCTTTTTTGAATAAAGAAAAAATTTCTTTCATAAAACATCCCTCCTATTCAAAGTTATATTACCCTTTTGAATAGGAATAATGCTTTTTATTCTACTTTTAAAATGGACTGGTAAATGATTTCAGATCCAATTTCCATCGCACCATGGTCGAATGTCATATTTGGATGGTGCAGGCCGGGTTTAAGGTCGCAGCCGAGGCCGATCATTGCACCTTTTAAATCGGGATATTTCACTGTATAGTAATGGAAATCATCCCCGCCGCTTGTAATGATGGGTTCCATAAGTTTTTCCTTGCCGACAGCCTCAATAATACCCGCCTTCAAATATTGAATCGCTTCTTCGTTGCTTTCACTCGCAACAATACTTGAGAAGTTCTGTTCTTCAATTGATACGTTGTAGAAGTCTTCAACATACTTCAATATTTTAAAGACACGCTCCTTTAGATTATCCATCTCTTCGTTCGTCTGAGCCCGCAGATCAATTCCACATTCTGCAATGCCCGGTATGATATTCAACGATTTGCCGCCGGAGATGAATTTTGTCATCTTCACTGATGAGGGGATGATCGGGTTGATATGGATTTTGGACAGCATATTCACGATATCCGCACCGATTTCGATTGCATTGTAGTTTAAATGGGGGCGTGCACCGTGGGCATCCTCCCCCACTATTTTAAACTCCAGTGATGCAGCAGAACCGTGCTCGATACTCGGTGACGCCTCTCCCATCGATGCTTCTTCAATCGGACGCAGATGGATGCCGAATAAATAATCCAGATTCTCGATGATGCCTTCATCTGCCACCGCCAATGCACCTGTACCGACCTCCTCAGCCGGTTGGAAGATGAATCTTATGCCCTTCGAGTTCAATGTTTCATGATCTTTAAGCTTCAGCATCGCACCGACGACCATCCCTGTATGCGCATCATGTCCGCAGGAATGATTAGCGCGTTTCACCCCGTCCACTTCCTGATACAATGCATCGATATCCGCACGTACACCGATTGTGGGATGGTCATTGTCAAACATACCCATGTCACAATAGAGGCCGGTGATATTTTTAAATTTAACAGGATTGAAACCCTCCTGCTCCAAATAATTGAATATATAGTCCGTCGTTTCATGTTCCTCATTGCTCAGCTCCGGATTTTCATGCATATGGTTGAAAACTTCTAAAACTTTTTCATTACTCATTAAAATTTCCTTTCTGAAATTATTTGTATTATCACACTATTATATTTAATATAAACTTATAAAACTATAAATTCAATGTGGAGGGATTAAATGTCTGATGAAAATAAAAAAGATAAAAAGACTTCAAAGTGGTTGAAGCTGCCCGATGCTTACGGGATTTTATTTTTCTTTCTTGTGCTCGCAGCGCTTGCAACTTACATCATACCTGCCGGGGAATTTGAAACCGAAGAATCGGCAGAAGGCATTGATGTAATTGTTCCGGGGACCTTCAGCGTCATCGATTCTGCCCCTGCAGGTTTTCTTGATGTTTTCCAAGCCATCGTCACAGGTTTGATTTCCACTGCTGATCTGATATTCCTTGTCTTAATTATCGGTGGTGTATTTGCAGTAATAGAAAAGACCGGTGCAATCGATGCTTTGGTTACAAAAATCATTAAAATCACAGAGAACAAAGAATGGCTGCTGATTGTTTTAATCATGTTTGTATTTTCTGTTTTCGGTACACTCGGAATTATCGTCAATGCAGTTATTGCTTTTATCCCTCTCGGTATCATTTTGGCACGGTCCATGCGCATGGATGCGATAATCGGCGTATCCATTATTTACCTGGGTGCCTACACCGGATTTGCCGTGGCAATACTGGATCCGTTGACAGTCGGATTTGCACAGGAAATTGCAGGCATACCTATTTTCTCAGGTGCACCTGAACGTACTGTAATGTATACTGTGACGTTAATCGTAACAATGATTTACGTCATCATGTATTCAAAAAAACTGAAAAGAGACCAGCACAGCGGCATTTTAAAAGATAATCCATTCCCAAAAGAATCCTCAGAAGAATTGACGGTTGGAAACCAGAAAATGAAGCCAGTTCATGTTTTTGTTCTGTTAACTTTATTTCTCGGTATTGCCGCATATGTCACCGGTGTATTTGTGGCTGAATGGAACCTGGAAGAAATGGCAGCCGTCTTTCTTGTCATTATGCTGGCCACAGCAATTATCGGCCGTATCGATATCAACAATATGGTCAGTTCGTTCATCAAAGGGGCACAAAGTGTTCTTTACGGTGCATTGATTATAGGTATGGCACGATCCATCGTTGTGATTCTAGAAGATGGCATGATTCTTGATACTGTCGTAAATGGCATGTCAGCTGTCATGGAACCTTTCTCAAGCACGATGGGTGCGATTATGATGTTTATCGGAAATGGTCTATTCAACCTGGTCGTCACTTCCGGCAGTGGTCAGGCTGCTATTGTAATGCCTATTCTGGGGCCACTGGCGGATATTATGGATTTCCCAAGACAAATAGCTGTACAAGCCTATACAATGGGCGATGGATTCACTAATATCATCACTCCATTATCTGGTGTCTTAATGGCAAACTTGGCTATCGCCGGGGTGCCATTTGTGAAATGGCTTAAGTTTGCATTACCATTAGTGGTAATATGGTATATATTAGGCGTTATTTATCTCATTGTTCTTGTTGCTATTGATTTTGGACCTGTTTAGGAGGAATATCATGAAGATTAAAGAAATTAAACTGCATCAATTGGAGATGGATTTGAAAAATCCATTTACAACGAGTTTCGGCTCTCAGAAGAAGAGATTCATCACGATTGTTGAAGCTGTAAATACCGACGGCCTTTCAGGCTTCGGTGAATGTGTTGCTGGTGAAGACCCTCTCTATTCAGAGGAATTCATGGACAGTGCATTGATTGCGATGAAAAAATACTTTGCCCCGATCATCATCAAAAATGAAATCGGACATCCTGATGAAGTATGGGATTTACTCGCGCCTTTCAAAAAGAATAATATGGCGAAAGCAGGCATCGAAGGTGCCGTATGGGATCTATATGCCAAAGAAAATAATATGACGCTGGCCGAAGCTGTCGGCGGAAAGAAAGCTGAAGTGGATGTCGGCATATCCCTCGGGCTTGAAGATACCGATGAACTGCTTCTTGAAAGAATCGAGGAAAAGGTCGAAGAAGGTTACAAGCGCATCAAAGTGAAAATAAAACCCGGACGCGATGTTGAAATGCTCAGGAAAATAAGAGATAAGTTTCCGGGCATTCCGCTGATGGTGGATGCAAACTCTGCATATACTCTGGATGATATCGAACTGCTTAAATCCATGGATGAATTCAATCTGATGATGATTGAACAGCCTCTCGCAGCGGGCGACATTGTCGACCATGCCAAACTGCAAAAAGAAATTCGGACACCGGTCTGTCTGGATGAAAGCATTGACAGCTATCAGGCTGCGAAAGCTTCAATAGAACTCGGAAGCTGTAAAATCATCAACGTCAAAGTCGGACGCGTCGGTGGTATTACACAGTCGAAAAGAATCCATGACCTTGCGGCAGAGCACAACATTCCCTTATGGTGCGGCGGCATGCTTGAAGCCGGTATCGGCAGACTGCATAACATTGCTATCACGACACTGTCCAACTTCACACTGCCGGGCGATACCGCTTCTTCCAGCCGTTACTGGAAAGAGGATATCATCACACCTGAAGTCGTTGCTGAAAATGGCGTGGTCCAGGTCAGCGACGAGCCGGGCATCGGTGCAAAAGTCGATTTTGATAAGATGGAACAATACTTGAAAAAAACAGACGTAATCACTGCTGAAGATAGTGTCGATATGGTGTTTTTTGATTAAAGTTTTGAAATGAAGAAGGCATAACCCTGAGTGGGTTATGCCTTCTTCATTTCAATTACATTATCATTCTCATTAAGCCTTCAGTCCCTTCAGTGACCGGCTATCCCCAAAATAATGTCCGTATGCCGAAGAAGATGATGACGGCACCGGCACCTTTACTGAGCCAGTTTTGAAATACATGGGATTTCATCCAGCGTTTCAGAAGATTCACAAGTTCAACCACTGTCATAAACCATATGATCGAAACAATGAGAAGTATCGCCGCAAGCAGAAGTATCTGCTGATTATACCCTAGTGTTGTCTGTGCCTCACCCGCCACGAACTGGGGAATGATTGTCATATATAATATCAACACTTTCGGATTCAAAATATTTGCGACAAATCCCTGTCTGAATGACTGCATCAGAGATTTCCGGCTGACTGTCTCTTTCAGGGAATCAATATGGTCTATCGATTGACTGGGTACAAGTACACCTGCGCGTATGCTTTGAATACCGATATAGATCAGGTAAAATGCACCTAAATACTTGATCGCATTAAAAATCGCGGGGGAATTGGCAATGATCACTGCCAGCCCGACAACTGAAATGACAATCCAGAATAGATGCCCGGCGAGTATGCCTGTAAGCGTTATTCTCCCTGCCAATCTGTTCATTGACAGTGTATTTTTCATGATTATCATCATATCGGGACCGGGCACCATCGCCAGTACGAACATGACGATGACATATGCTGTCAGCTGCTCAACCACTCATACCACCTCAATTATTTCTTTTTTAATGTTATTACAACGATTTCAGGGCGGTTGAATACCCTGAAAGGAAACCTGCTGTTGCCGAGCCCTCTGCTGATGGATAATGTCGTTTTGTTTCTATAATGTGTGCCTTGAGTATATTTTGGCAGTACGCCCTGATGTGGTGAATAAAGACCGCCTGCAAACGGCAGACGGATCTGGCCGCCATGGGCATGGCCGGATAAAACCAGGTCCAGTTCATATTTACTGTATATATGAAACAACTCCGGACGATGAGACATTAAAATCGTAAAGCCTTCCGGCAGGCTGTCAACCTGCTGCTGCAGCATTCTCTCAAAATACAAGTGGACATCAGGATCTTCCTCATCACCTAAAAACCATGGATCAGGCATGCCGGCCAGATTAATACTTTTTCCGTCCTTAAACAGTTTTGCCGATGAAAAGCTCAAATTCTCCATATCGGATTCTGTAATGTGTTTTTTCAAATTAAACCATCTTTTATAATGTGCTTCATGATTGCCGGTCACATAGTAAGTCGGCAGAATTTCAGCCACCTGTCTGATAAAAAACTTCGACCGTCTGAGGTTAGGAGTTCTCCGGTCTATGATATCACCGGTAATTAATATTATGTCTCCATCGGCCTGACGGATTTTATTCAGCAGATCTTTTGCTTTCCAGCCGAACCATGCATTGTGATAATCGGAGACGTGGATGATTCTGTAACTGTCAAAAGTTTCCGGTATTCTGTCACTGGTAAAATCACGTTCATTCACCTGGATATTCTTATCTTGTTTATATAAAAACCTGCCCAGTGCAATGACAAAACCCAATATAACAGCATATTTTTTCATATTTGCGCCCTCTATTTTAAATAATATCAATCTTACCATTATTTGCTGCATAATAAAAAGCCCGGTTCATTCCAGGCTGATTTTCTAATCTCCATTTCCATCTGACACTTCATCATCCGATTCTTCTTTTAAAATACGGATGGTCCGGATGGTCTGACTTTCCATGACCACGACTTCAAACCTGAGTCCGAGTTCTTTATTTTTAAAAACGTCTCCCTGGACCGGAATGTCGTTGAATTCTTTGAACAGATACCCTGATAAAGTATCTTCTTCCTCAGGAATTTCTGTTTCAAACTGTGTATTCAGACGGTGAAGAGTGATTCTGCCGTCGCAGATGATTTCATCTTTCGTCATCTTATCTACAAGAGCATCGCTTTTTACATCCGTTTCATCTTCAATATCAAATCCGAGCATATTTTCGATGATATCTTCGTGTGTGACGATTCCTTCTGTACCGCCGTATTCATCCAGCACTATCGCCAGATGCCGCCGTTCTTTCGTCATCTTTCGAAGAACAGTCTCAACCGCATCAAATTCTTTGACGGTCAGAGGGTCGGGATCGGCAAAATCTATCAGATTTCCCTCAGGACTGAGTGACCATTTAAGCAGATATTTAGTATGGAAAACTCCGACAATATCATCCAGGCTTTCGTCGTAGATCGGGTATCTGGTATGCATCAATCCAACTACAGTCTCAAGCACTTCATCATATGACGCATCCACCCTGATGGCATCCATCTCAGTTCTCGGCGTGGACATGATATCTTTCACATTTAAATCGCGGAAATCCAGAATACCTTTTATCCTGTTCCGTTCTCCTCCTTTTAAGACACCTTCAGCATTCGCAATATCAATCAGGTTGACAAGCTCATCTTTGGATACTGTCCATGCAGGCTGCTCGCCTCTTGATAATATTTTCGTAATATTGTCTGTGATCAAATTTAACATCAGCGTCAGCGGCTTAAAGATAATAATGATGAAAGTGATCGGCGGCCGTACCATATTGGCAATCTGTTCAGGAAATGCTGCGGCAATTGATTTTGGTATGACTTCGGCGAATAAAATAATTGTAACAGTGACTGCAGCGCTCGCAACCGCTATACTCCAGCCATAGTCTATCGCCATCGCAGTCACAACTGTAGGCAGCAGAATATTGGCGATGTTATTACCGATTAGTATCGTTGTGATGAATTCACCCGGTTTAGAGATGATTCCGAGCAGCTTTGCAGCTTTCTTATCCCCGTTCTGTACTTTTGCCTGCAGCTTCACTTTATCCACTGCGGTTAATGCTGTTTCACTCCCTGAAAAGAAAAATGAAGCGAATAGTAAAAATACGATCAAAAAGACCAAATGACCTTCCCCTTCCTATGACTCCTTATAACACCCGATTATGTTTCTTCATTATATCAGATTTAAAAGAAAATGAGCTTGTACCTTTTTCAGATACAAGCTCATGTTTTTATTATTGTACTACATCATAGCCCTGATCTTCAATCGCTTCATTCATTTCATTTACAGTCACTTTATCTTCTTCGTACTCGACAGCAACCTGATTGGCAGCCAAATCGACTTCCGCCTTACTTACGCCGGACAGTTTTCCAAGCGCACCTTCCACCGAGCTTTTGCAGTGTCCGCATGTCATGCCTTCTACTTTAATTGATGTTGTGTTCATATTAAATACCTCCATATTGATTATATATTATTATATTTTCACTTTTTTCAATCTTAATGAGTTGGTGACAACGCTGACTGAACTGAATGCCATTGCAGCGCCTGCAACCCATGGGGCAAGGAACCCGAGTGCTGCAATTGGAATACCAGCCGAGTTATAGGCAAATGCCCAGAACAGATTCTGTTTAATATTCCGTATCGTCTGGTGGCTTAAGTTGATCGCTTTTGGTATCAGTGTCAGTTCCCCGCCCATAATTGTAATATCTGCCGCTTCAATCGCAACTTCTGTTCCTGTGCCGATTGCGATTCCGATATCTGCTGTTGCCAGTGCCGGTGCGTCGTTCACACCATCTCCGACCATCGCAACGGATTTACCCTGTGCCTGAACCTTTTTAACCTGTTCGGCTTTTTCTTCAGGAAGCACTTCCGCTATTACGGTATCGATATTCACTTCTCTTGCGATCGCTTCAGCCGTACGTCTGTTATCTCCGGTAAGCATGATCACTTCAAGTCCCTGCTCACGCAGCGAAGTAATCGCTTCTTTGGCTGTATCTTTGACTGTATCCTGCACAGCAACAATACCTGCAATCTGATTATTGACTGCAACCAGCATCGCTGTTTTACCGTCATATTCATATTGTGTCATTTCTGAGTCATAATTTTCAACTTCAATGTTCTGATCGAACATCAATTTACGTGTGCCGACCAAAATACGGTCGCTGCCTATAGTCGCCTCTATACCGTGTCCCGGTATCGCCATGAAATCATCCACTTCAGGAATTTCTATTTCTTTTTCTGTAGCATAAGAGACTATTGCCGTTGCCAGCGGGTGCTCAGAACCGTTCTCAGCTGCTGCAAGCAGCTTCAATACATGTTCGTCACCTGTGAAGTCCGTCACTTCCGGTTTACCTTTTGTAATTGTTCCTGTCTTATCCAAAATGACTGCATCGAGATTATGCGTCTTTTCCAGATGTTCACCGCCTTTGAATAAAATACCGTTCTCCGCGCCTTTACCTGTACCGACCATGATTGATGTCGGCGTTGCAAGACCCAGTGCACAAGGACAGGCAATGACAAGTACTGTAATTGATGCAATCAATGCCGGCTCCAGGTTATAAGGTGATGCGATAAAGTACCAAATTAAAAATGTCACAACCGCTATACCGATAACGATTGGTACGAAGTAGCCGGAAACAATATCCGCCATTCTCTGGATAGGCGCTTTTTTACCCTGCGCTTCTTCCACAACTTTTATGATCGACTGCAGCGCTGTGTCTTTTCCGACACGGGAGGCTTCAACAACAACGTTACCGTTCTGGTTGATTGTCGATCCTATTACTTTATCTTCAATATTCTTTTCAATCGGAATCGATTCACCTGTCAGCATCGATTCATCGACTGACGTTCTTCCTTTAGTAATCACACCATCGGCCGGAAACTTCTCACCCGGCTTTACAACAAGTGCATCGCCTACTGCGACTTCTGCTGCAGGAATCATTGTTTCAACGCCGTCTCTTAAAACTCTGGCTTCTTTAGCCTGCATGTTCATCAATTCTTTTATAGCACCTGAAGTCTGTGATTTGGCACGGGCTTCAAGATACTTGCCGAATAAAATCAGAGTGATGATGATTGCACTTGCTTCAAAATATAAGTGTGGTTCGGCTGTTGCACCGATGATCCATCTGTATGTTTCAAAAAGACTGAAACCGAATGCTGCGGTCGTACCCATGGCGACCAGCACATCCATGTTGGCACTGAAGCTTTTCAGGCTTCTGTATGCTCCCACATAGAACTGCCAGCCCAGTATGAATTGTACCGGTGTCGCAAATGCCAGCTGGAACCACGGATTCATAAATATAGCAGGGAGACTCATACCGAATAGATGGTCCAGCATTGTCACAAGTAATGGAAGTGACAGTAATGCAGAAATCACCACTTTCCACTTTAATCTGGACAGCTCTTTGCCTTTCTTTTCTTCTCTTGATTCAGCACTTTCCTTTGCCGCGGCACCGTAGCCCAAATTGTCGATACGGGCAATCAGATCCCCTTCAGAAAGTACATTAGAGTTATATTCGATTACAGCATTTTCTGTTGCCAGATTTACCGTGGCATTCGAAACGCCGCCGGTCTTGTTCAGAACTTTTTCGATTCTGTTCGAACATGCCGCACACGTCATGCCTGAAATATCAAACTCAACTTCATCATACTGGACACCATAGCCCAAATTTTCAATCTTGTTCGTAATATCATCTATTTTGATACTATTTTTATCATAGTCAACGGTTGCCTGCTCTGTTGCCAGATTGACCTTTGCATCAACGCCGTCCATCTTGTTCAATACTTTTTCGATTCTGTTCGAACAGGCTGCACATGTCATACCCGTTACGTTCAGTCTTGCATTTTCTCTCGTTTCCACTTTTCCGGCCTCCCTTACTTATTTATTTGGAAAACTGTTTTAATACCGCCATCAATTCTTCGATTGATGAATCGCCCTCACCTTTGTCGATTGCATCAGTGACGCAGTGCTTCATATGTCTTTCTGTCACTTCATATCCCACATTTTTCAGTGCGGATTGAATCGCGCTGATCTGAATGAGGATATCTACACAGTAACGGTCTTCTTCAACCATTTTCTGTATCCCCCGGACTTGCCCTTCGATACGTCTTAAACGCTTCTGGACTTTATCCTTTTCATCATCTGTACGCGGAATCACTGCATGATCGTGTAATGTCTCTTCCATATTTGATCACCGTCCCGGTTCTTATTTATTAATTCCATTATACCCTACAGGGGTATTTGTGTCAACACTAAAAACCCGCTTTCGCGGGTTTTGATGTCACTGATTTTTATTTAAAAATTCCAGCATTGATTTATAAACCAGAATTTCATTTTCTTTTTTGGAGAAGCCGTGGCCTTCATCTTCGAGCACTATATATTCAACCTCGCGCCCGGCATCTCTCAGCTTCTCCACAATCTGGTTTGACTCTTCCTTGACGACACGCGGGTCGTGTGCGCCCTGTATGACAAGCATCGGCTTCGTCATCGTTTCCAGGTACGTCACAGGACTGTCAGTTTCGAAACGTTCCTTATCATCCACCGGATCCCCGATCCACTGTTTCATCATCGGCTTCCAATGTTCCGGAACAGAGTTGTAAAATGTGAATAAATCCGACACGCCGAAAATATCAACGACTGCCTTGAAGTACTCCGGATGGCGGCCGTGCAGAAGCAGTGCCATATATCCTCCGTAGCTGCCGCCAACAAGGAATAACTTATCCGGGTTCGAAATACCTTTTTCAAACAGCCATTTGATGCCCTCGACATTATCGAGTCTCGGACCGTGACCCCAGTCGCCTTCCACCATTTTGACGAATTCTGCACCGTAACCCGTACTGCCTCTGAAGTTCGGACAGAAGATGTTGTAACCGCGGTTCAAGAATATTTGGAACATCGCCCTGAATGACTTACTCTCATTATACTGGGGTCCCCCGTGGGGCCAGAATATTGTATAGCCATTCTCATTTTCAGGTTTTGCCCTGAACAGCAATGCCTCGATTTCCAGATCGTCAAATGATTTGTAAATGATGACTTCAGGTTCGACCATGTCTTTCGGAACGACGCCGAGAACTTTATTCTTAGTAATCTGTTGCCATGATTCATTTTCGTATTTAAAAATATTCACCGGCACCGCAGCACTTGTGCCTTTTATATACAATGCGCCGCTCCGTGCTGTCACCACTCCGCTGAACGAAGTCACCGGTGCTTTAATGGGTTCAAGCTGGTCATGGTTTAAATCATAATAATATAAATTTTGGACAACGCCTTTTTGTGTAATAAGATACATCATATTCGTATAACGGTTGAATTTGATCATCATCAGAGATTCCTGTTCGAAATCCAATACTTTTTCAAAAGATTTTGTCGTCAGGTCATATTTCGCGAGGTAACTGTAATTCGAATCATAATTTGTCACAAACCATGCTTCGTCATCTTTGACGAAAGTGATGCTGCTGACGGTATGCACCTTCTCGATGTCAGGTGTCAAATACTCAATCCCTGCTTCAGTTTTAATAAAACCGATCATATAAGTGTTGGCATATGCAGTAATGTAAACTGAGTTCTTTTCGTCCTGCGAGACATCAACCAGATGCGTTGCACCCCCCTCTCCCTCGTGCAGCAGCGTTTCCTCTTTCTTCTCTATGTCATAGACGTATGAATTCAAATAGCTGTCATTGCCTTTTGAAGAAGTATAGTACACCCTCGAGCCGTCTTTGGATAATTTCGTAAACATGAATTTATCCTTGTCTGCAGCATCAATCAGCGGCTCAGGTATACCCCCCTCGGGTGGTATCGCATAAATTTTATGATTTTCATTACCATCTTTATCAAAACCTGCGAGCACATATTCCCCATTCGGTGCCGCCTGGATGAAACTGGTGCTCTCATTCTTGCCGGAAAACTGATACGGATAATAATTCGGCAGATCCATTCCGTAAATATTCACTTTCCCGTTCATATTTGACGAAAAGAGCAGACGTTTCTCATCCGCACTGATTGAAAAATCCCCGATGCTGTAGGGCGTGAAAAACTGCTCCACCGTCGTATTTTGAAACTCCATTAAAACCCCTCCGTTTTTATCGCTCATCATAATTTTAATCGAGATTCACAGTGAGTGCAATTTATGGGGAGGATAGTTCTGTCTGCCTCCCGACATCGTTTTTACGCCATGTCGGGAGAACGCATCTGCCCCGACATCATTTTTGCGCCATGTCGGGAGAACACAAATATTACACCACAAAAAAGAGACCGGAAACCGGCCTCTTTCAAAATCAATCAGAGATTTTATTATTCAGTATCTTTAGCGATTCCGAACTGGTCAACCAATTCTACTGAGCGTTCTTCGCCTTCCAGCAATTCGCCTTCGATCTGATACATATTCACTACTAATTCGTTGCCTTCCATCTCATAAACTGCGAAGTTCTGTACAGCTGAATCTCTGTTGTTTGAATGAGTTTCATCAAATGTATCCGTTTCCTGCGGCTGGTTGCCATAAGCAAACAGATCATTGTAGTAATCCATATCTTCCTGAGTCATCCAGTCAAGATCCGGCCTGACTTCATGTAAGTGGTCGACACCTTTGGAATAAACGTCATCGTACTCTTTAGTACCGCCTGTATTCGGAAGAACATAAGTCGTCCCTTCCGGGTTCTCCAAGTATTCAACGCCATTATCGCCGACGGATGATTCTACATCTTCAACTTCACCGTTTGAGAAGTTTTCATCAGAGTCAACGTGAGTCAATGAGTGTGTTCTAGAAATTACATGGTCATGACCCTGAAGTGCCAGGTCGACATCCAGTTCATCAATCAGTGCTGTCAGCTCTTCTCTGATTTGCTGAACGTCTTCATCCTGCAGTGAATGGTATGACTTCGAATAAAGTGGTTTATGGTAATTCAGAACCACCCACTCTGCACCGTCTGTGCGTGCCTGTTCAATGTCTTCCTTGATCCACTGCATCTGCTCTTCACCGATTGCACCGCCATTCGGATTGTCATCGGATTCTTTATTGTCGTTCGTGTTTAAAGTGACAAAATGCACACCGTTATAATCGAAAGAGTAGTACGAGCCGCCGCTTACTGCATCATTTGTAACCGGTACGTTGAAGTGTTCATTGAATTTCTCAGTCACCGGGTCATCGTTCCAGTCCAGCGCATACTCATCATGGTTGCCCGGGGCAACTGCCATTGCCGACTGCATGAAGTATGGTCTTGATTGTTCGAATATATCCACCCACTCATCTTCAACTTCAGCAACTTCCACCACATCACCTGTGTGCAGCACAAAGTCCGAGTCTCCGGCTGTTTCCAGTGCTTTCTGTAAAGTGTCGGCACCGAATGCGGCTTCATTACGAACATTTTCGTTCCAGAATGCATTTTGAGTATCTGTGTAATGAACAAATTTGAAATGATCTCCTGCTTCACCCGACGTTTCAAACTCTCCGACTTCACTGATTTCTCCCGTCTCACTGCCTACTTGATAATGGTATGTAGTGTTTGGTTCCAAATCAGTTGCCTGTGCTTTATAGGAATACTCCTCCACATCAATTAAATCCAACTGTCCATATTCAGATCCGGACATCCAGTCTCCGCCGTGAGCCTGCGCGTCGGTATAGTAGCCGTTGATTATCGGTTCGCCGTCTTCACCTGTCACAGGTTCTCCATCATCGTCTTCTTCTACATCAGCAAAGATATAGTAGCCTTTTTCGTCACGTTCACCGTAACTGGAAGTCACTTCCTGTGCCTCTGCTTCAAATTCGATTGTATCGTCAAAGTTCCCACTTTCGGAAACCCACACTTTTGAATCTTCATACAGATCTGTCGTATACCAGTTAAATCCCATCTCACTCGTCGTATCACCTTTAAATGTAGCCGAGATACGGTTCGGTGTATTGTTTGCCCCGACTTCCGCCACTTGCGGCTTTTCATCTGTCAGTTCAGGTATGAACTGCTCCGTGACCGGTTCTGCAGATTCTTCCTCAGGTCCTCCGCCGCCGGCTGCCTGTGCAGCGGGGGTGAACAGTGATGATAATAAAAGTAGCAGTGCAGCAAAAGCGACACCGAATGAAGTTGTAAATTTCCTGTCATTAAACAAATTGACATTCATGAACAGCAGACCTCCCAAAGATTTTTGATCAAATAATGACCTCTTACATCTATATGATAGAGGTAAAATGTTCATGCAGTTTTAATTTGAAGTAAATATTCGTTTAATTTTCAACCTCTTTATTTTGATCGAGTAAACTTTATTAAGATATTTTAATATGGCATCGTCTCTATCTGATACTGAACTTCACTTCACCCATACCTTCGAATTCAGTGATGATGTCATCACCTCTGTTTAAAAGGATGGCTTCGGTCATCCCTCCGGTAAATATGATATCGCCTTTCTTCAGACCGGAACCATTCCGCTCATGCAGCATCTTTGCGAGCGTCGCCACCGACTCAGCAGGATGTCCAAGGACAGCCGAACTCGTCCCTTTGATTTTTTCTTCACCATTAGAGTTGATTGTGACACTGATATTTTTCAGGTCATGTTCTGCAGGCGAAAACTTCTCTTTTCCATAGACGACACCTTTGGCTGAAGTATTATCTGCAATCACATCCGGCAGTGTAAACTTGAAGTTTTTATACCTGCTGTCTATGATTTCGAGCCCCGGTATTATCGATTCAGTGCACTCCATCACTTCATCGATAGTGACATCTGTCCCTTTGATTTCATCTTTAAGAATAAACACCAGTTCCGCTTCGACTTTCGGATGGAGGTAGTCATCAAAGTTTAATATATCACCGTCATATTTCTCCATATAGTCGAAAACCTTGCCGTGAATCGGATCATTGACGCCCATCTGTTCCATCTTGCCCCTGCTCGTCAGACCCATCTTATACGCGGTGATTTTCTGTCTTTTATTTTCCTTCAGTCTGATGACTTCCTCCTGAATATCATAAGCCTCTTTGATTGTAATCTCACCGAAATCATCCGTGATCCGGTCAATGAGATAATGGCTGTCTTCCGCATTATGCACATGTTTTGCAATTTCTTTTATATTCATGAATTCTCGTCCCCTTTTCATATCGTATTCACTTGTATTATATCCTTTTGGTAAATGATACAACAATTTTCCGTTTTTTGACAAAGTAAAAACGCCCTCATGATGAGGGCGTTTTGAAATTTCTATTTCATATCCAGTATTTTAATATACTTCTCAAGACGGTCTGCCGCTTCAGTCAGCTCCTCCATACTGCAGGCGAAAGACAGTCTGATATGCCCCTCTCCGTACTCTGAGAACGAACGTCCCGGCACCACTGCCAGGTGAACATTTTCAAGCAGGTCTGTGGCAAATTTGAAAGAATCCTCTTCATACTTGCTGATGGACGGGAAGATGTAAAATGCGCCGGTAGGCTTTGATACTTCAAGTCCCATGTCGATCAGTCTTTTATAAATATAGTCCCGGCGCTGAATATATGCCTGATTCATTTCTTTTGGAATGTGAAGCTGGGTGGTCAGCGCTTCAATTGCCGCATACTGGCTCGGAATGCTTGCACAAATTGTATTATAGAGGTGAACCGCTGTAATATCTTCCATAATCACTCTATGTCCGACAACATACCCGATACGCCAGCCTGTCATGGCGTGTGATTTGCTGAGGCCATTGACGATGATTGCTTTTTCTTTGATTTCCGGATACATCGATAAGCTGATATGTTCGCTTTCCAACGTGTTCTCACCATAAATCTCATCTGTAATGACAAAGATATCATGCTTTTTAAACACTTCGACCAGAGCATCCATCTGCTCTTTTGTATATGTCACACCAGTCGGGTTGGTCGGATAATTGAGCAGCACCGCTTTGGTTTTATCCGTAATATTCGATTCAATCAGTTCAGGTGTGGCAATAAAGTCCGTATCCGTCATGTCGACGAACTTCGTCACTCCGCCGCTGAGTTCGATGATCGGTTCATACCCGAGGTAGGTCGGCGCCGGAATGAGCACTTCATCCCCCGGATCGATAATGGCTCTGAGGATACCGTCTATCCCTTCACTGCCGCCGACAGTGACAAGCACTTCACCGTTCGGGTCATACTCTGCACCATAACTTTCTTTATAGTAATCACTGATTGCCGTTCTCAGTTCAAGCAGTCCGGTGTTATGTGAATACTTCATCGACTTCGTATTGATGGCTTCTATCGCCGCTTTCTTTACCGGCTCGGGAGTGTCGAAGTCCGGCTGTCCAAGTGTCAGATCCACTGCATCCGGGAACTCTTCAACACGGTTGGCGAACTGTCTCGTCCCCGGCACTTCTATATTTTTCATCTTTTTATTAGCCTGTGGCATGGTATCACTCTTCCTCTGTTATATTCATCCCGATTATACCAAATGCATCGGAAAATGACTTACTATATAATATTTCATAATGACCATTCCCTCATTTATGTTAAAATAACAACAATCATACATTCTCTGATAAAATATGGAGGCTTTTATTTTGAGTAAAAAGACAGTCAAAAGAATTTATGTTATCGGCATGATCATCTTGTTATTGATCGCTGTGATGAATTTAATTCTGGAGGAAGCGCTGCTGAATCCATTCATCATATTCGGATTTATGTTCATACTTCTTGCAGTCAATATTTATAACAACACGAGAGCGGACGGCGAAGATGACCCGAAATGAAAACTGAACTTTTGCCGGTGAGGCAAAAGTTCAGTTTTGTTTATACCGTCAAATATTTCTCTTTTCTTCCATATACCATGTAATACATTATCGCTGCAATGACAACAATGATCGTCATTGAATTATACAGGCCGCCGTATCCTATGAATGGCACGAGCTGGCCGAAAATATATGACCCCACACCGAGACCGAAATCCAGGCAGATGAAGAATGTCGAAGTTGCCAACCCGACATTTTTCGGTTCTGCGAGCTTAATGCATAATGCCTGAATGATTGACTGGAAATTACCATAGCCCAGACCGATCAAACCGCCTGCAAGAAGCAGCATCCATCCAGACTGAGCATTGCCGAGGACAAGATAAGCCGCGAACAAAACGACGAATGCCGGGTAGACGATGATATTGGCGCCCTTCTGGTCCATCAGCCGTCCGGTGAACGGCCGGGTGACCAGCATCACAATCGCATTGACTAAAAAGAAGTAGCCCGCTGCCGTACTTAAACCCTGCTGATCTGCATATAATGCAATGAATGAAAAAATCGTTGAATGGGCCAGACAGATAATCAGTATCGTCGTTGCTGCCGGCAGTGCATCTCTGTCAACAAATTGAAATTTCGGTTTAGGTTCTTTATTAAGATCGATCGTTTCATTATCCGTATTTATGAAGATCGTAAAGATACTTGCTATCAATACGACGGTAAAGACGAGAAGAAACAACATCTGATAGTCTACATACTCTAGCAAGGTGAAGGCAAGATATGGACCGATCGCAGTTGCCATGACAAAGCTCAGGCTGAAATATCCGATGCCTTCCCCTCTCCTTCTTGCTGGAAGTGCCAATGCAGCAATCGTCCCGACTGCTGTTGTTGCCACGCCATTCGCAAACCCGTTAAAGAACCTGACGATGAGCAGCGTCCAGAAGTTTCCTGCAAAGAAATAAAGTCCGTATGTAACGATGAACATGAGTGTACCGATATACATGATTTTTCTCGCACCCATCAGACTCAACTGATGCCCGGTGACGATTCTGCCGATCAAGGAACCGACAATGAATATCCCTGCCGCGAGACCCGCATTACTTGTCGAGATACCGAACTCATCGATCGCATAGCCGCTGATCGTTACCATCAAAAGGAACATGGCCAGCATAATGAAGAAATTAAATATGAAAACTATGATGAAATCACGGGTCCATAGACGTTCCTGCACGCCGCCCCCTCCTTACTCTTTCTATGTTTACAGTCTGTTCAATATCGATGCCGTCACTTCTTCTGTTGAAGAGTTTCCACCGATATCAGGTGTCATTATACCTTCTCTTAACGTATCTTCAATCGCTTTCATCAGCTGACTGCCCAAATCTTCATATCCGAAGTGGTCAAGCAACATTTTAGCAGTCCAGATCTGACCGACCGGATTTGCGAGGCCTTGTCCGGCAATATCAGGCGCCGAGCCGTGAACCGGTTCGAACATGGAGGGGTATTTTCCATTTATATTCAGATTGGCACTTGGTGCAATACCGATGCTTCCCATAATACCTGCCCCGATATCAGATAAAATATCACCGAATAAATTACTTGCCACTACGACGTCATACCTTTCAGGACGGGTGACAAATGAAGCAGACAGTGCATCAATATGTTCGGAAGTGGTCGAAACTTCCGGATATCCTTTTGAAACTTCTGTGAAGACATCGTCCCAGAAAGGCATTGCATGATATATACCGTTTGATTTTGTCGCGCTCGTCACTGCAGCGCCACGGGACTGTGCGAGCTTGAAGGCGTACTCCATCGCCTGGGAAGTTGCACGCTTTGAGAACACGCTGCTTTGAATCGCAATTTCATGATCTTCATGGAACATGCGTCCGCCGACTGAACTGTACTCGCCTTCACTGTTTTCCCTCACCACAATCAGATCGAAGTCCTTCGGATTCCCGAGCGGAGATTTAACCCCGTCAAAAACCTTCGCCGGTCTGACGTTGATTTCCTGCTGAAACTCTCTGCGGATTTTTATCAGCAGACCCCACAATGAAATATGATCGGGCACTTTATTCGCATCTCCTACAGCGCCCAGAAAGACCGCATCACTTTCACTGAGCTTTTCAATACCATCTTCAGGCATCATCTCACCATTCTGCAAATAATAATCACAGCCATAATCGTAATGTTCAAATTCAAATTTCAAACCGCCGTGCAGTTCTGCCAGACGTTCTAATATTGTCAGTGCGCCGGGTACCACTTCATGGCCGATACCGTCGCCCGGGATTACAGCAAGTTTTATCGTTTTCATCACTTCACTCCTCCTGTTTAAATTCACAATAATTCCATTATAACAAGTTCCTTTCTCATATACGTCGTTGTTAGAAATAAAATTAAATTTTAAATAATCTGAAAACGTCTTGCTTTATTGGTGGTTACTTGATAAAATAAACACTAATTTTCAAATCAAGCAAGCGTCTTGTTTTAAAGTTAGAAGGAGGGTCCATTATGGGACAAACAATACAAATCGAGAAAGCAAATTCATTGAAAGAAAAACCAGATGTATCAACGGTGAAATTTGGAACTGTGTTTACTGACTATATGTTCACATCCGATTATACACCTGAGCATGGGTGGGAAGAACCTGCCATTGTACCGTATAAAAATCTCGAGATTTCTCCCGCTGCAAACGGTATCCATTATGGACAATCTGTTTTTGAGGGTTTGAAAGCATACAAGAACGGTGATGACATTTTATTATTCAGACCGGATGAGAACTTCAAACGGCTGAATACCTCTTTAGAGCGTCTTGCAATGCCTCAGATCAATGAGGAGACCAGCTTGAATGCACTTTATGAATTGATTAAATTAGAACGTGACTGGGTGCCTGACGGTCCCGGACAGTCTTTATATATTCGTCCGTTCATATTTGCAGATGAAGCCTTTTTAGGCGTCAGATCTGCAAGAACATACAAATATAATATTATTCTATCCCCTGTTGCAGGATATTACGGCGGTCAGCTGGATCCGACAAGCATCTATGTCGAGGATGACTACGTCCGTGCAGTACGCGGCGGTGTCGGCGCCATCAAGTGTGCCGGTAACTATGCTGCAAGTATTCTTGCACAGCAGAAAGCCGCAGAACTTGGTTACGAACAGGTATTGTGGCTGGACGGTGTTGAACAGAAATATGTCGAAGAAGTCGGAAGCATGAATATTTTCTTCGTCAGGAATAACGAACTGATCACACCAAAGTTGAACGGCTCCATCCTTTCAGGTATTACAAGAAAGTCTTTGATCCAGCTTGCTGAATATAAAGGTTATACAGTGAAAGAAGAGAAAATCCTTCTTGACGATCTGCGTGACGGTCTCCAGGACGGCAGTATAAGTGAAATCTTCGGTTCAGGGACGGCAGCTGTCATCTCGCCTGTCGGCCGCATGAACGTTCACGGCGAAGACTATATTGTTAATAACAACCTGGTCGGTCCTGTTGCGGAAGACCTTTACAATCACTATACAGGCATTCAATATGGCACTTTGGAAGATCCTTTCGGCTGGATTGTCAAACTTTAATAAAAAATAAACCCGGTAACTCATTAGTTTGAGTCACCGGGTTTTATTTGTTTTCGTAAGCTTTGAGTGGATTTGTCATAAGCTTACGGTTTCAACATCAAGTTTCGTAAGCTTTGAATGAATTTAGCACAGGCTTACGGTTTCAGCGTCTAATTTCGTAAGCTTGGAGTGGATTTGGCACAGGCTTACGGTTTCAGCATCAAGTTTCGTAAGCTTGGAGTGAACTCGGCACAGTCTTACGATTTCAACATCAAATTTCGTAAGCTTTGAGTGAATTTAGCACAGGCTTACGATTTTTATGTCACTTCGAGAGTCACAGTGCCTATATTCTCATATTCCGCTTCATACGTACCCTCTTCCAGATCGATCGGCAAATTAAACGTGCCGGAAGAAACAATCCACCCGGCTTCAATCACTTTGCCTTCTTCATGGAGCTTATGGATCAGCCATTTTACCGATTCAGCCGGATGTCCCATGACTTCGCTTGAGCGTCCTTCTTTAATCACTTCACCATTGAATTTCAATGTACCTTTAATATCATCCAAATTCTTATAGTTGAAGTAATCACTGTTGCCGAAAGTGACACTGCCTGCCACGGCACTGTCAGAAACCACTTCATATTTTGATGCGTGCGGGAACCAGTCTTCATAACGTCCATCTGGTATTTCAAGGCCGGGAGCAATCAGACATTTCCTTAAAATATCTTCAGCAGTATCATCTATTGTAAGGTCCTCCTGTACTAAAAACACCAGTTCCATCTCTAGCTTAGGTACATTATAATCTGACAGTGATGCATTACTGATTATATTTTTTTGTGTAAATGCACCATAGAGCGGTTCATCATGGTCAAACATCTCCTGTGTTTCTCTGCTCGTTAAACTGACCTTGTATCCTCTCAGCACTTCCTCATTATCTTCAACTTTCAATTTCAGAACCTTATCCTGAATTTGATAAGCCTCTTCAATTGACTGAACATCAATGCTTCCCAGTGCTAAAGGCACTTTCTCAATATAAGCTTCATACAACTCATCAGCGATTGACATGAAAATCCTCCTAAACTGTAGTTATTAGAATGATATCATTTTATCCTTCAAAATTCACAAGTGGGGATAAAAAAATATCGAACTGTTCATACAGTCCGATATTCCTGTTTTCATTTTACTTCCTTAATACTCTGATCAGCACTGCTGAGATTGCGGCTAAAATCAGCAGTATGACCGCGACGATGAAAATGAAGTGATTACCATCAAAAATAGGGTTGGCTACCGCCTCACTTTCCTCATCAGTTTCAACCTCAGAAGCTTCTTCAGTTCCAGACTCATCTTCGGATGATGTGTCTTCTTCTGCGGATTCCTCTACAGATGTGCTTTCTCCCTCTGGTGCTGTTTCTTCTGCAGACTCTTCTGATTCAGACTGCTCTTCCTCAGCAGACTCCATGGCATCTTCTTCAGGTTTTTCCTCTTCGTCCATGGAATTCTGCTCGATTGCCGTCAGCAGGGCCTCTGCCGCTTCATCAATCGATGACTGTTCCTCGACGTTCCCCTCATTACTTTCAGCCAGAACTCCCTGTGCGTCACTCAGTTTGTCCGCTAAGTCATCTGAACGTTCATCTTCCGGAATTTCTTCTGTCTGGCTGATTGCTTCTTCCAATTTTGAAACATCCACATCCGGCGACTCTTCTTCCTCAGCAGAATCATCCGGCTCTGCTGAAGTGGTCGCGTGACGGTAGAATGATGTGAATAAAGCATCCCCATTGGCATTTAACGGTTCTACATAAAATTCATAGTTCGTGCTCGTTTCTAATTCCTCCGCGGTATATTCAGTTTCTGAAACGTTATCCACCAGCTCACCATTTTGATAAATATTGTAAGACTCCGCATCTTCATGCGCATCCCAGTGGATGGTCATCGTGTTACCCGTGATTTCTCCGAACGATACAATCCTGTTATGCAGTGTCTCAATGTATTCATATGTCTGAGGTGCTCTGGATTGAAGTTTATTACGCTCTTCACCGCCAAGATAATACATTGCAAATACTTCTGCAAAATATTCACTTGGTACATCAAAATACTGCGATACCTGATGGTCTCCGAACAATGCATTTTTCTCACTCGCCATCAGACTGCTGAATTCTGATGTTGAACTGAATGTGAAACCTGCAGTATAGCTGTCCACAGCGTGTGCATACTCATGCAGTTCCAGATTGATTGTCGAATGCCCATTACCGGCATTACTGTATCCTATTCTCGCTGCAGTCGTAAAACCGCCGGCTCCGGGCACATCATCCCAGGTGCTTCCGCTCTGTTCCCAGCCTCTCGGCACAGTGCCGGACAGATGCTGGAATTCAGGCAGATCAGTTAAAGGTACATCCATTAAAATAATACTTACTCCAGAGCGGTTGGTTTCATATAGAATTCTTGAATCTACATTATTCAACCTCTCTATCATCTGCTCAGCTTCAGCATTACTAGAACTATCCGTTGTCCGCACTTCAATCATATCAGTCAGATTTTGATCCTGAGCTGAAATATCCTGATTTAATCCGATAAAAATTAATAATCCCGCAATTAAACCGATCATTAATTTTCCCGTGTATTTGTGCATGGAACAACCTCCCCTCTGAAGTAATTTCATTTGTATATATTAATATATGAGTATAAAACATTCCAAAGTGACTTTCAAAGAATAGCACGTTTAAATTAAAAGTTTATTATTTGGCCGTTATACTTTTATTCCCTCAGAAGACGGTACGTAACCTAAAAGTTTACATATCACAATAAAAAATATATTAAATATTAATTTTATTTTTCAATAGTGATATAATCTAGGCTAAATAAACAAGGGGGTAAAAGAAGATGGATGTTGAAGTGAATTCCTTGATTTCACCGGACCAGACTTGGATTTTATGGGCCTTTTTAGTGGGATGGGCAGCGGTGAGTATCGTTCTCGAACAAAAGTATTCCTGGGCATCAAAACTGTCAGGTGCAATCATTGCACTCGTCGGAGCGATGCTCCTCGCCAACCTGCAGATCATACCTATTGAATCTCCTGTGTATGATGCTGTATGGGGTTATGTCGTACCATTATCCATACCGCTTCTGCTCTTCCAGTCGAACATCGTGAAAATATGGAAAGAAAGCGGACGTCTCCTGCTGATTTTCCTGATCAGTTCTGTGGGAACCGTAGCAGGTGCGATTGCCGGTTTCTATATTCTCCGGTCATTTATACCACAGATTGACATGGTCGGTGCAATGTTGACAGGTTCATATGTCGGCGGCAGCGTGAACTTTGCAGCAATGGCCGCACGATTTGAAGTGCCCGAAGAAATTGTATCATCAACAGTTGTCGCCGATAACTTATTGATGGCTTTATATTTTTTAGTTTTAATCTCAATCCCGACCATCAGTTTCTTCAGAAATAAATTCAGCACACCTTATATTGATGAATTGGAAAAGAATACGGATAGTGATAATCAGGCAGCTTCCTATTGGCAAAGAAAAGAAATCTCATTGAGTGATATTGCGCTAGCTGTCGGTACATCATTTGCAATCGTTGCAGTTTCTTTCACACTCGCTGAGTTTTTCACAAACCTCATTCCTGAAGATGCGAATATTTTCTTATCGATTTTAAGAGGCATCATCGGTGATAACTATTTGATGCTTACAACATTAACGCTGCTCCTGGTCACAATGCTGCCCAAGTACTTTGAAAGCATTAACGGGGCACAGGAAATCGGTACTTTCTTAATTTATATATTCTTTGTCGTAATTGGTGTACCTGCATCAATTCCATTGATTATACAAAATGCGCCGATCATTCTCGTTTTCGCCGCGATTATGGTAATTGTTAACATGACCATCTCTTTCGGGGTCGGCAGACTGTTTAAATTCAATCTGGAAGAAATCATATTGGCAAGCAACGCAAACATCGGCGGACCGACAACAGCCGCCGCCATGGCCATTTCAAGAGGATGGGTGAAGCTTGTCGGACCGATATTGATCATCGGTACGCTCGGTTACATCATCGGCAACTATTTAGGCACGATGATTGGCCTGTGGTTCGGCAGTATGCTGTAAAACCATAGAAACAAAAAAGCCTGAGGACGCAGAAAAAAACTGCATCTTCAGGCTTTTATTTATACAGATTATTTTTCCATATTTGCAACTAGACGTCCTGTCACTTTGTTATCTTCAAGCATTTGAATACCTTCAGGTATTTCATCGAAAGTGATTTCAGTTATTTTAGGACTTACTTTTCCTTCAGCCATCAGCGCATACATATCTTCTATATCCTGTTTTGTACCGCCGTTACTGCCGACTAATGTCGCCTGCTTCGTGATCATCGAAGTGACATTGACCGTCGTTTCAAGTTTACCCATACCGACAAGCACGACCTTACCTTGGAAAGCTACAGACTCAAGTGCTTCACGGGTTGTAATATCAAAACCTGCATAGTCAATGATTACTTCAGGTTCGAATTTTGCAATCTCTTTTACGTTTTCATAAACACCAGCAGCTCCAAGTTCCTTAGCCAGCTCTCTCGCTTTAGGGTTTGTATCAATCGCATACACTTCAATGCCCTGAGCAATTGCCGCTTCCAGCGCAATCTGTCCAAGACCGCCGATACCGATCATACCGACCTTCATACCTTTTTTAATACCGCCTTTATTGAACGCTGCGTGATAAGATGTCATACCTGCATCTGTTCCTGCTGCTGCAGCTGCAAATGATACACCGTCAGGAATTTTTACAAGATCATCAGCCGGAGCCAATACTTTCGTACCGAAGCCGCCGTCGTATGCATAGCCCGGTGCTGTACCACTCGGTCCAGTCGGACATACAGCAACTTTATCACCGACTTTGTAGGCTGTGACACCTTCGCCCACTTCACTGATGACACCCGCTACTTCGTGTCCCATGATGACAGGCAGTTCCCCGAGTAAAGCCTTCCAGCCTTCGTCTCTTAAAACGCCTACATCCGAGTGGCATAGACCTGCCACCTTCATATCAATAACCACTTTTCCAGATTCAGCTTTCGGATCTTCTTTTTCAACTAACTCCAACGGTTTATTCGTATCAACAAATTGCCAGCCTTTCATTGATATCCCTCCATAGATTGTTATTTGTTTCACATATTAATTATAACAATAAAACACGAAAATTACCAATTTTTAAAATTATAATCCAACATAAATGGGACACTGAAATCAGTGCCCCATTCATGAACTTACAGGCTTTTCAATTTTGTAGTGAATGCTTCTTCAATTTCAGCATCTTCACCTTTGACAGGGAATTCAAATTTCTCTCCATTAATAAAGACAGTCGGCACGACTCTGACGCCCCGCTCGGTGGCTTCAGATAAAATTTCTCTTGTACGGCCCGCCTGTCCAACTTGTTCAACAAGATCCAGCGCTTCCAGCTTCATAAGTGTCTCTTCAAAGCTTCCCGTCCATTCAGGTCTCGTTTCCAGCAGTTTTTTCATATTTTCATAAGCTTTTTCAGGTTCATCATAATTTAAATAAGTGCCTGCCACCGTTCCTTTAAGCAAAGCGCCGTTCGTACGGTCTACATGTTTGATGACATGTTTCACTTTTCCTGAGTCAATATAAGGCGCGAAAATTTTATCGATCACGCTTATATAAGTAGAACAGAATGGGCATCCAATATTGATGAAAGACTCTATCGTCGTTTCAGCTTCATCAGAACCTAAAACCAGGTGTTTTACTTCATCTGACATAATTATTCCCTCCTCGTCAATTTAAATTGTACCTATTTATGAGGAGTTATTGAAATGAAGTGCTTGAAGAATTACAGTTCATCAATCAAGATTGATTCTAATATTTTTATTTAATCAGTTGCTGCATACTTCTCCAAATACCGTATTTTACTTTATATAAAAAGAAGTGCTACTCTAGAAATGATTAACTTTAAGGAGCGTGTCATATGTCTTCAGTAGAAGAGCTTTTCAATAAACTGAATGCCGATTTAGCACCAGGGCAGGAGAAACGTTTGAATTTTGATGATATTGAACTTAAAGGGGAAAATCTGCCGGGAGAACCTGTCGATTTCTCCCACGGTGATGTCGATGCCTTTGAACCTGTGCCGGGAGCTTTGGAAAACTTCAACTATGGTTTTAGGGAGATCGGCGGCACCCAGGCCTACACGGTTTACAGAGGCAGAGAAGACATTCTTGAAGATGTCGCATCCAAACTCTCAAACTATGCCTCAACATCAATAGATCCTGAAAATGAACTGATCATTACTCCCGGAACTCAAGGGGCGCTGTTCCTTGCAGTCGGTTCAACGATTACCCGCGGGGATAAAGTTGCAATCATGGAACCGGATTATTATGCAAATAGAAAACTCGTCCATTTTTTCCAGGGAGAGCTCTATCCTGTCCAACTGGACTATTTGAATTATCAGGAAAAATCAGGTATCAACCTTGAAGAGCTGGAAGCCAGCTTCAAAGACGGTGTATCGACTTTTATTTTCTCCAATCCCAATAACCCGAGCGGGGTCGTCTACAGCAAAGATGAAATCACTGAAATCGCAGAGCTCGCCCGCGAATATGACGTAAATATAATTGTCGATGAATTGTATTCCAGACAGCTTTTCGGCAACAGGGCGTTCACCCATCTCGCCAGCCTGGATATCGTGCCAAAGGAAAATATCGTGACAATCATCGGGCCGTCAAAGACGGAATCACTCAGCGGTTTCAGGCTCGGCGTTGCTTACGGCTCGAAAGCCATCATCGACAGAATGGAACAGCTCCAGGCAATCGTTTCACTGAGAGCTTCAGGCTACAGTCAGATTGTATTGAAGAATTGGTTCAGCGAGCCTGACAACTGGATGGCTGACAGGATCAAAGCGCACGAGGACATCAGGGACACGCTGCTCACATTATTCAGAGAGGCAGGCTTTGAAGTGAGAACGACAGAAGCGGGCAGTTACATCTTCCCTAAGATCAATAACCTTTCAATCGACTGCGAGAATTTCGTCAAAATACTTAAGAAACAGGCAAAAGTGACCGTTACACCGGGCACACAGTTCGGCCCTCAGTTTACAGACTGCATCAGGTTGAATTTTTCACAGGATAAGGAAAAAGCGGTTGATGCAGTAAAAAGAATCATCAAAGTGACGGAGTATTATAAAAATGAACCCAAAAATTGACGTGGATCAATTTTAAATGCCGCACTTCAGTGTAATCTATAGTTAACAAGAATATAGATGAAAGAGTGATAGTAAATGACAAGATCAACTTTTAATAATGTTGTTGAAAAACATTTCCCCACATTGGAACAGTACACACCGATTGTCGCAAGAGTACATGGTGAAAACCATCCAGAACTCACAGTGGTGAGAGATATTTTCGCTGATATGAACGTTAAGATAAGATCAGAAGAAGATGCCGACCTGACTTCAGAGTTCAAATCACTGAGGGAAGTCACTTCAAACTATGAAGTCCCTGCGGATGGCTGTGAAGCCTACACAGAAACTTATGAATTGCTTGAAGAAGCGGATAAGGCATATCATGCATCCTAAACAGTGAAACCGACAGGATACCCCCATATCCTGCCGGTTTCTTGATTTTTATTTATATGCCCCGACATCGTTTTTGCGCCATGTCGGGAGACGGCACCGACTCTACAAAAATTTATACATATCTCTTCTTCTGCTCTTGAATATAGGTATATCCTCTCTCACCCGGGCAATATAATCCAGATCGATATTCGCTTCCACCACTTCTTCATTATCTGCACTGCCCTGCGCCAGAACTTCACCGAATGGATTGATGATTATGCTGTTGCCTGCAAACGTCGTACCGTTCGGCTGCTTACCGAACGTATTGGATCCTACGATATAACACTGATTCTCTATCGCTCTTGCTTTGAGCAGTGTCAGCCAGTGTTCTGTTCTTTCTGCCGGCCACTCTGCGACGACAAAGATGACTTTTGCTTCATCCAATGCTAAATCTCTGAATAATTCAGGGAACCTGAGGTCGTAACATATGACCAGGCCGGCTTTGTTTCCCAATAGATCGAACGTTTCGACTGATGTGTCTCCGCCTTTTAAATACTCAGGCTCTTTAAGCATCGGCACCAGATGTATTTTGGAATATTCATATACCAGCTCTCCATTTTTATCGATGACAAATGATGTATTCAGAACATCATTCCCTTTTTTTATATTAGGAACTGATCCTGCAACAATATTGACTTTATTTTCTACAGCCAGTCTTTCAATCTCTTCTTTAACACCATTCAGATCATGAAATGCAAGTTCTTCAATGTTTGGAAGATCATAGCCGCTGGTCCACATTTCCGGAAGGACGACTATGCTGTCTTCCTCCAATTCATTTTCCCGAAATAAACCTTTCACCTTATCAAGATTCTGTTCATAATTGCCTTCAGTCACTTCGAATTGAAAAATCACCGTCTTCACTACATCATCTCCGAATTTATATTTGATTGGTTCATACAGTATAACAAAAATTATTTATATACTGAAACCGGACAACATATGCGAACTGCATTTGACAACGCTTCCATCTAAGGATAGAATTATTTGAAAATAACAACTTTTAAAGGAGGGGGTGGATTTAGTGATATCACTGAATATCAATACAGAGACGAATATCTCATTGAATAACTACATCATCAACTCGATCAATATTTTTAAATATACGCCGGGCGAGCTTCATAAATATGTGATTGATAAATGTAATGATAATCCATTGATATATATTAAAGACGACCACCCTCTTCCGGATCAGGCGTCCGGCGGCGAAAATATACTGGATGATATCATCACACATTTTAATTGTATATTACCGGACGAGGATAAGAAAATCATGGATATTATCATCGCTTCACTCTCATCAAAGGGATTCCTGGAATCGACGCCTGCAGAAATCGCTTCTATCGTAAATGGCTCTTCCTCCAAAGCAGAGGGGTTGATTGAATCACTGAAGGCATATGATTCAAAAGGGATCGGTTCTTCAGGTGCAATTGATTTCATCGAATTCCAGCTGAAGATGAATCATACATATAATGAAGATTTATTTTGTGCTTTTAAAGACCATTTATCAGAAATAAAATCCAATAACTTCAAATTCTTATCTGAACTGGATATCACTCAGGAAGTTTTCTCCGATTACATGGAGAGCTGCATAAAAGAGTGCCGGCTCTATCCTTTGGATGGTGAGGAATCCATAGATATTTTGCCGGAAGGCTCAATTAAATTAAGTGAGGGCCGACTGCAGGTTCATATTGATGATTATTTGGCTGAAGATATCATCTACGAACCGATATATCTGTCTGAAGGTGCTACCGGCTTTTCTGAAAAGATGAAAGCATACCAGGATGAATATACGGAGCTTGTTTCCATGCTGAATGCGAGAAAAATTTACATGCTGAAAATACTCAATGTAATCTGCGAAGTCCAGCGGGATTTTTTAGCCGGAGAATCTGATTATTTGAATTCACTGGACCAGACGACCCTCGCAGATCAGACTGCACTAAGTCCAGCAACAATCAGCCGGTTGATATCAAAAAAATATATATCAACACCACGCGGTATCCTGCCTATTCAAAGTCTTTTATCAAAGGAATGCTGTAAAGGGTTTTCAGTCAGCCAGGTAAAGTTCATCATTCAAAATATCGAAAGCTATGAAAAGCTCTCAGACAATAAAATCTCGACCTTACTAAATGACCTTGGTATTAAAATCTCCAGAAGAACGGTCAATAAATATAAGAATCAGATACTGCAGGAGAGTTGAACCGCACAAGTCTCCCTGAAACTAAAAGTTATGCGAATATCAGCCTCAAAATATAAAAAGAGGGACTTTGGTGTGCAAAGTCCCTCCCGCTATTAATCCAGCTTTTCCATTAATCCTTTCAGCTTCTCCACTTCATCATCCGTCAGTCCCAAACGCGGCTTTCTGGATGGTCCGCCGTTCAGGCCTTTCAAATCCATCGCTTTTTTAACGATTTGAACGTATTTTCCTGAATCCTCCAGGAACTCACATAATGGCAGCAGGTCTTTATTCAACTCTTTTGCTGCTTCATAGTTGCCCTCTTTCATCAGTTCATACAGTTTCGTCGCACTGTTCGGTGCGATGTTCGCAGCGACCGATACCCATCCTGTCGCACCAACCGCAAATGATTCATAAGCCAGGTCATCCGATCCGCAGAACATGACCAGGTCCGTATTTTCTACGAGCGTGCGCACTTTTCGGATGTCACCTGTCGATTCCTTGATGTACTGCACTTTATCGAGCTCTTTATCAATCTTGTAGATCGTTTCATTCTCAAGATCCACATTCGCCGTAAACGGGTTGTTGTACATCATGATCGGCTTCGTCACCACATCGTTGACATCTTTGAACTGGTGGAACGCTTCTTCTTCCGTCGGTGTCATATAGAATGAGTTGATCAGCAGGTGACCGTCCGCCCCTTTTTCCTCTACAAACTTCGCATACTCGATGATTTTGTCCGTTCTTTCATCCGCGATACCGACAAGCAGTTTAGTATCACTGCCTTTGACCTGCTCGCTCACCTGTGTAATGATTTTCTCTTTCTCTTCATCATCCAGAGAAGCGAATTCTCCCGTACTGCCGACGATGATGATGCCTGCCACTTTCTGATCCAGGAAATGCTGGACGTTTTCTTTCATTCCTTCATAGTTTACGCTGTAATCCTCGTTCATCGGCGTGATCAATACCGGGTATACACCCTCAAATTTGTTCTGCATGTTCTTTATCCCTCTCAATTTCATATTTGTCTTTTTTCATTATAAATAATCCTGCATAACCGTAAATCAAACTGATGATAATAACTAAAAATCCATACCAGAAAAATGGTAAGTATGCGATTGTCGCGACACCCAGCGTTGTTGCCATAAACACACCGCCGTCAGACCATGGCACCATCGGTGTCGTTACTGTCCCTCCTGCTTCAACGTTACGCGACAGTAATGTCCGGCTGACGCCCTGCCTGTTATAGTTCTCTTCAGTAATCTTAGTTCCTGTCAAAAGTGAGACATATGCTGCACCACCGAAGAAGACACCGAAAAATGATGCAAGAAGTGTCGTGGTCGTCAAGTTGCCCGTGCTTGTTGCCCATCTTGCGAAAATGTCTCCAATGACCTTAAACGCACCGATAGTCTGCAGTAGTCCGCCGACACCAAGTGCAAGTATGATCAGTAGGATGACGTCCAGCATAAATGTTATCCCGCCGCGGTCAAGCAGATTATCGATAAATTCGATTCCCGTCGAGACGCCGCTTCCTGAATACATCGCTTCAATCGCTTCTATAAAGCCGTACCCCTGGAATAAGGCTGCCCAGACGCTGCCGAGCAATGCTCCGAAAAGAATGACCGGTACGGAAGGCAGCTTGAACAGAAGCATGACGACGACCACTGCTGCCGGTATGAGCATGATCCAGGAGATGTTGAATGTCTCCTGAAGGTTTGCCATCGTTTCCTGGGCAATCGTCAGATCCCCGCTGCCTTCGGTGATGAATATGCCGACGATCCAATATGCTGCCGCTGCAATGATGAATGCAGGAACAGAGACGAAAGCCATGGATTTGATGTGCCTGAACAAATCGACATTCGACAGCGATGCTGTCATGACCGTAGTATCAGATAACGGGGACATCTTATCTCCGACATAACATCCGGATATGACCGCTCCGGCCACCAGATATACCGGCAGGCCGAAACTTTCACCGATTGCCATCATGGCAATGCCTGCTGTCCCTGCCGAACCGAAAGATGTCCCTGTTGCAAGTGATGTAATGGAACAAATGATCATCGCAGCCATTAAAAATATGCTGGGACTGATGATGCTGAGCCCGTAGTAGATCATCGTCGGCACCACACCGCCTGCAATCCATGTTCCAATGAGGGCACCGACCGCAATCAATATCAGGGTGGCGCCCATGCCTTCATGAATGCCTTTCAATAAACCCCGTTCCATCTCAAAATAAGAGTATTTTAAATAAAGTCCAAATCCCATAATGACGAACCACACCAGCAAAAGTGCCAATTGAATCGGTAATTCCAAAATGACGATAGAACCGAACATCACTACTACGAACAGCACCATGATTGAAATTAACATCGGCACACTCGGCAGTCTATTCTCCCTTTCCATACAAATTCCCCCCTGTTTTATCGGATTACAAATCCTTTTGAATAGATATCTGTATCATCAATATAAAATTGCGAATTAGATATCAGATAATGCTCAAATGCATATTGGCCGTTGACGACCTCTACAACAGACGTATTTAATGCAGTGGCTTTGCCCTGCTTATAAACCCTGTTCAAAACAGAAACCGCTTCGCTCACCGGATAGGCGAGTATCACTTTCTCTTCATTGACTGTGACATGCTTGTCCTGATTGATGAGCACGAGATATCCCCTGAACGCTTCGTAAGCATCCGCGTACTTCTTTATCTCCGAGATATTTTCTATCGACAGTTCAAAATCCACCGCTTCCATACGGACATCTTTGCCATTTACAGCATACATATCATCTTTGCTTTCAATTTCATGGATATTTTCAATACCAAGGTCGTTATGTTCATAAATGTATGTATCCTCTTTCGACCGGATGGTATATGTTTTTTTCTGCCCGATATTGCCGCGCTCGAGCAGCGACTGGATGAAGCTTTTGAAAAGTATATCTCCATTATCCAAAATGGAGCTGGAATACACTTCAATATCAATGTCTGCCCCGGCCATTTCATAAATGATCAGATTGACATACTTGCTGCCCCGCGGCTCATTCAATAATAAATCGATATTGTTGAATCCTTCCACACTGCATGCAAGTTCATTCTTATGAACAATTCTGAGCTGCTGGCCGCAGACGTGAATATCATGACTGTTGATTATTTTCTTTATCACCTGCCCGCCTCCTTATATTTCAGGTATCAGCAGATACCCCTGATTCAGTGGATCATCCTCATTTAAATAAAAATCATGGCGTCCCATTATCCATGCGGAGCCTGTGATGGAAATCCTGTTATATGAGATGCCTTCTTCCTCCCGCGTACTGAGTAGACGTGCTTTAAATTGCGATCCCGTAATGCTTTCATGGATGAATTCTTCATCCACTCCGAGTGCACCTTCTTTATATAAGGTCGAAACTTTGGCACAGGTACCGGTGCCGCACGGTGAACGGTCGATGCCCCCCGGCGGGACAATGACTGCATTTTTAGTAACATCTCCTGGAGTATACAGTTCCATATGCGTTAATTTATCGATGAACGGAAACTCAGGATGCTGAATTTCATGCTCCATGTTAATAGCGTCCCGGATTTCCATGGCAGTCGATACAATCTCCTCAGAATCACTGACATCCAGCGTCAGACCGAGTTCTTCCGCTTTGATAATGCCGTAAAAATTACCGCCGTATGCGATATCACATTTAATATTTTTTTTATCTTTGTAATCGACGTAAACCGTCTTTAAATGAAAAGCATCCGTACTGACGAAGGTCACTTCCTCGACTTTGCCGTCGGTCACTTTGCATTCCGCTTCGACGACGCCTGCCGGGGTATCCAGTACAACTGTCGTGACGGGTTCCTTCACTTCGACATACCCGAGCTCGACGAGCGCTGTACATGTGCCAATGGTGTCGTGCCCGCACATTGGCAGATAGCCGCCGGTTTCTGCGAAGATTACGCTGAAATCCGCTTCTTCTTTCAAAGCCGGCAGCACAATCGTGCTGCTCATCACGTCATGTCCTCTCGGCGGATAGACCAGGAATTTCCTGATATAATCGTGATTTTGTTTCATATCCAGCATTTTTTCCTGGATTGTATTGCCTTTCAATTCCGGCATGCCTGTCAGCACTGTCCTTGTCGGATTACCGCCGGTATGTGTATCAATCGTTAAAAACTGCTGGGCATTGATGTTCATTGTGCCACCTCCTTGAATCTCGACAGGCTGAGCGGGCTGATGTCATCGACCAGTGAATCCGTCACCATCTCGCTCATCCATTTACCGGTGATGGCACTGAGTCCGATGCCATCTCCTTCATGCCCTGCCGCCACATAATAGTTTTTAATATCAGTATCAGAAATGATCGGCAGATGGTCGGGTGTCCATGGCCTGAGTCCCGCGTAAGACCGGATGATATTCAAATCTTTCATCTTTGGAAAATACTCGATTGCACGTTCAGCAATCAATCGGATGATGTTGGCATTCACATTAGTATCAAAGCCTGTAAATTCTCTGCTGCTTCCCATAAGGAAGTTCTGGCTTTCTGTCGCTTCATGCACTAAAGCAATGCCGTAGTCATTCATCGCCTTCGGTGCGACCCGCTCGCGCCCGAACTTCGTCATCAAATATCCGAATTCCTGAATTTTCCGGGTGCCCATCAGTTCTGTGCGGGAAGCGACAAGTATGTGCCCCTTACGCGGTCGGATCGGCAGGTCGATTTCCAGAAGTCTGCTTATTTCAGGTGCATGTATGCCGCCTGCATTGATCACTTTATTCGCGGTAAAAATTCTACCATCCGAATATATTTTAAAAGTCTCTCCATCTGTTTTTTTAATATCATCAACAGTAGTATGTTCATATAAAGTGAAGTCATACTTCTTCGCCTCGTTGATCAACGAAAAAGTCAGCATATATGGATTGACGGTCGAATCGTTTGTACATTCAAGACCGCCGGTCAGATGATCGGCAAAATATTTCGAGTCATTCTTCAAATCTTCCTTTGTCAGTTTTTTAAAGAACTGATCTTCCCCGTTCGCTTCGTTATGACGGTCGACCCATACATATGCCTGTTCCAGTTCCTCATCATTTGCACAAAGAAAGATACTGCCGGGGTGCCTGAACTCGAAGGGCATTTCAAGTTCCGCTGACAACTCTTTGATCAGTGCCTGGCTTTTAATCGCCATCCTGCTGTCGAAACCCGGTTCTTTATCTATCAGCAGGACATTGCCGTCGCATTTTGAAGTCGTGCCAGATGCAACTGTGCTCTTTTCAATGAGTCCTACATTCAGTCCTTTTTTCGACGAGTAGTAGGCAATGCTTGCGCCTATGACCCCACCGCCGATAATTAATAAATCAAAATGATTATTCAATAAGCCCTCATCCTCCTCTCTTAATTATATATAAGAAATAAGCATGCCAGTTTCACTTACAGTAAAACTATTATCGTTTGTAATAAAGTGTAAAGAAAACTATAATTATTATATTAAAGTTTACAAGAGGAGATATTATGATTGAGAAAAAGTTAATTGAAATACTGATCAATTTTTATAATCATTCGTTTACAATCATTGATAAAGATGAACGTGTCATCTATTGGAGTGATCGTGCTTCAGAAATATTCAACTTGAAAAATGAAGATGTGGTGGGAAAAGATATAAAAGAAATTTTTTCGGAAGATCAGCTGCTGATCCTGAATTCCCTCCGTAAAAATCAATCTTATGAAAAGAAGCGCCATCAGGCGACTCCGGATATTTATGTGGATATCAAAGCAGAACCTATCTGCTATGATGGTGAAGTTCTGGGGGCTGTTGTTTCAGAAATCGATGTGACGTCACAGATTAAAAGAGAAAAGGAACTTGAAGAACTTAAAAATAAAGTCAGCATACTGAGTGATAACGTCAGACAGTTGAATAATGATGACCATTTTAAAAATATCATCTACAAAAGTTCCATAATGGAAAATTTGAAAAATCAGATTGAAAAGGCTGCAAAGACAAATGCCAATATTTTAATTACAGGCGAGACCGGTGTCGGAAAAGAGCTGTTTGCACAAGCCATTCATAATACAAGCCGTCTTGAAGGAGACTTCATACCGCTGAACTGCGGCGCCATCCCCACCGAATTATTCGAATCGGAATTGTTCGGTTATGACAGAGGTGCCTTTACGGGTGCCAACAAAGAGGGCAATCAGGGGAAAATCGAACTTTCGGAAAACGGGACTTTATTCCTCGATGAAATTGGTGAAATGCCGCTGGAGATGCAGGTGAAGTTTCTGCGTATTCTTCAAGAGAGAAAGTACTTTAAACTAGGCGGTAAAAAAGAGCAGACGACAAATTTCAGGCTGGTTTCCGCCACAAATAAAATGATTACAGAACTGTTGTCATCCGAAAACTTCCGCTCGGATCTCTTGTACAGAATCAATGTCATCAACATCCATATACCGCCGCTCCGGGAAAGAACGGATGATATAGCGTCCCTATTTTACTATTACTTGTATCAGTTGTCAGATAAGTATCAAACGGAACTCAGATATGCCGATGAGCAGCTTTTACGAAGTCTGATGCAGTATGAATGGCCGGGAAATGCAAGGGAACTGATCAATGTCGTAGAGAGGCTTGTCATTTTTTCCAGCGGCGATCGGCTGGATAATAATATTTTCCATCAATATTTGGAAGAAGTGGGTCAGACTCAGAGTATGACCGCTTACAGTCTGCCTCAAAATGATTTGGAATTGAAAGATTACATCAATCATATAGAAGCGGATTATATTAAGCAGGTGATGGAGTCCAACAATCACAACATCGAAAAGTCCAGCCAGATCCTGGGCATCAGCCGGCCGACGCTGTATGCGAAGATCAAGAAGTTCAATCTGTAACTGGCACGATTATTTCTTATCGTATAATAAGTAAGAACTATCATTTGAGGTGAACATTATGAATAGTAACGAAGATTTTACAGTATGCCGCTGTGAAGGTGTAACATACTCGGAAATCTTGAAGGAAATGGACAAGGGCGTCAATAATTCAAGGGAAATGAAGTTAAAAACAAGAGCCGGCATGGGGTTCTGCAACGGCAGGACATGCGGCCATCTGATCAATAAAATTACAGAGGATGCTGAAAATGAGACTCCGGTCTTTATTCACCTGAGGGCCCAGCCTCCAATACGTACGATATCATTTGAAGAACTTTCAGGAGGGCAGCTTGATGACAAGAAGAATATTAAACCATAAGATACTCGGTGTGAAGAAACCTCATATCATCCCATTTGCATGGAATGGTGAGACATATTACGGTGCTGAAGGTGAAAGCATTACAGCCGCCCTGCTTGCCAATGACATACGGACACTCCGCTATCATGAAAACGACGGTGCACCGAGAGGGTTCTACTGCAACATCGGCCATTGCTCCGAATGCAGAGTGACGGTCGACGGCAGACAAAATGTCCGCGCGTGCCTGACGCCGCTTCAGAAGGATATGGAGATCGACAGACAGGGCAGGCTGCCCCATCTGGTTAAAGGAGGCCGTGGAAATGACACATTATGAAGTGATAATCATCGGTGCCGGTCCCGCGGGAATGAGTGCCGCCAACATATTGAAAGATGAAAAAAGCGTCTTGATTATTGATGAATATTATCATTACGGCGGCAGACTGCTCGGTCAGCTTTACGAAGAATCCAAAGGCAGCTGGTGGAACGGCATGGAAGTTGCCCATCGCCTATATAATGATCTGGATGACAAAATAACACTGAAGCTCGGGACTTCCGTCTACAATGTCGGGAAAGAAGATGCTGAGTTCACTGTTTTTACGAATAAAGGGGCGTTCACATCTGACTATCTGATCGTTGCGACAGGCGCGAAGGAAAACTCCTGCCCGCTTCCCGGCTGGGAACTGCCGGGAGTCATGACTGTCGGCGCCGCGCAGGTATTGACCAACTTCCACAGAGTCGCGCCCGGTGATGCCGGCGTCATTATCGGAATCAATCCCTTGTCAATGGTGATTGGAATGGAACTCGGATATGCCGATATCGAAGTCAGGAAAATCTGTCTGCCGGCTGAAAATAAATTTAATACCACCATGCCGAAAGATGCGCTTCTGACATTGATGGGACTCGGCCGCTCCGCCCCGACAAAATTACTATCCATTCCTGCCGCCATAGGCAGCAGAATGTCACCTTTTCATGGAATGGCTTTGAAACTCTTCCCGTCAAAGGGCGTTAAAGCACTGGGCCTGCCGATATCCATCAAAGAAAGAGTCATCAGGATCAACGGCAGAGATTCCGTAGAGTCCGTCACTACAGTAAAGACTAAATCTGACGGCAGTGTAATCAAAGGTTCAGAGCAGGAGATAAAATGTGATTTCGTCTGTATTTCAGACGGCTTGTCTCCGGTAAACGAAATCACTTCATTGTTTAATTTGAAACATGCCTATCTTGAATCCCTCGGTGGGTATGTTCCCATTCACAGTGAACACATGGAAACTGAAGTCGATAAAATGTATGTCGCAGGCAATATCACCGGGATTGAAAATGCCAAAGTTGCCATGCTGCAGGGCGAAATGGCCGCCCATCATATTTCAGGTGATGAAGCAGCGGTGAAAAATACTTTAAAAAATATTACAGATGAACGAAAAAATGCCAAAGTAAAATTCCATAAAGATCTCGATGCCGGCCGGGACAAGCTCCAGTTGTACTGGCTCGCAAAATAAAGCAAATTATTCAGAACGCATAATAAAAGAGCAGCCTGTGAGGCCGCTCTTTTATTTTGTGTATGAGATTATTTCGAATTCGATGATACTAGAAGAATCTTTGTCGTTTCGGCGGTATCATTATACCACTCATGCTCCACTCTAGAATCGATGTGAATGGATTCACCGGTCTCTAATGTTTTCTGTTCGCCGCTTATGATCACTTCCAGTGAACCGGATAGAACATAGATGAATTCCTGCCCTCTGTGAGTGTACGGCGAATGCTGTGACTCGCCTGCTTTTAATTCCACTTCAGCAGGGGTGAATATCGGATTTTCTATATCACCCGACAAATCTTTATATGAAAAATTACCATTCAAAGATGAAGCGTCGACCGGACCTGTATGGGTATCATCAAAAAAGAAATTCACATTCACATCGAGCGCTTCGGAAATCTTTTTCAGTGATGTGAACGTCAGTGTTTTCAAATCACGTTCAATCTGTGAAATAAAACTGATGGACAAGCCACTTTTCTCACTGAGCTCTTTTAAAGTCATCTTCTTGTCTTTACGTAACTTCTTCAATTCATTACCCAGCGTTTCGCTCATATCCCGGCCTCTTCCTTTTATGATCTGTCCATGTTGACAAACACACTTTTCACTTCGATATAGTTTGCGATCCCGTAGTCTCCGCCCATATCCCGGCCGATGCCCGATTGTTTATAACCGCCGAACGGCATTGTTTCAAGCTCCAGGCCGAAGTCGTTGATCCACACTGTTCCCGCTTCAAGTTTTGAAGCGATATAATGGCCGTCTTTAATATTCTCAGTCCACACACTTGCAGCAAGACCGTAATTGCTGTCGTTTGCTCTCGTTATGACTTCTTCAATGTCGTCAAACGGCAGAACAGACATTACAGGTCCGAATATTTCTTCTCTCGCAATCGTCATATCATCCGTGACATCAGTAAAGATTGTCGGTTCAACGAAGAAACCTTTGTCTCCGATCCGTTTTCCGCCGGTGATCAGTTTGGCACCTTCTTCTTTACCCTTTTCGATATATCCGAGAACTGTGTCCAGCTGCTTCTCAGATACTAAAGGTCCGATATCCGTTTTTTCATCCAGGCCGTCTCCCACTGTGATCTCTTCGGCTTTCTTCTTGAGTGCATCAATCACTTCATCATAGATGTTTCTGTGAACGTAGACCCTTGTCGTCGCGCTGCAGTTCTGACCGGAGTTATACATGGTACCGTCCAGAATACCTTCGAGACCCGCCTCAAGATCAGCATCTTCCAATACGACTGCAGGAGATTTTCCGCCGAGCTCCAAAGTGATGGACTTGATATCTTCCGCTGCCTCTTTCATAATATTGCGTCCGGTATTTGTCGAGCCTGTGAATGCGACTTTGGACACGTCTTTGTGAGTAACGAGTGCGTGGCCTGCTTTATTTCCGAAACCGGGCACAAAGTTGACTACGCCGTCAGGGAATCCCGCTTCTTTAAATAATTTCGCAGTATAAAGTATCGATAAAGGCGTATCTTCAGCCGGCTTCAGTACAATCGTACAGCCTGCAGCAAGGGCCGCGCCCATCTTCCATGCCGCCATAAGAAGCGGATAGTTCCACGGAACGATCTGCGCCACAACGCCGATCGGCTCGTGCACAGTGTATGTGACATAGTTCGGATCTATATTCGTCGTCTTGCCGAAAATCTTAGTCGCCCATCCCGCATAATACCTGAAATGCTGTACTGTGCCGTCGACATCATCCTCAAGTGCCTGCTGATATTTTTTCCCGTTATCCAATGCTTCAAGCTGTGCCAGTTCTTCACGATTTTCATGAAGCAGTTCAGCAAACTTATAAATCAGCTGTGACCTGGAATCCGCGTCCATCTTAGTCCATTCTCCATTGTCGAATGCATCTTTAGCCGCTTTAACAGCTTTATCCACATCTTTCTCTGATGCTTCACTGACATTCGCAATCACTTCTTCTGTAGAAGGATTTTTCACTTCAAAAGTTTTGCCGCTTTCAGAAGGTATGTATTCACCGTTAATATAAAGCCCTTTGTCACCTTCTAAAAATTCTTTCACTTTCGGTTTCAATTCAATTGCTGACATTCAATTCCACTCCCCATTATTTTATGTAATATTTTTAAATTTAAATATTCTGTTAACTGAATCATAAATGATTACAAATAAAAAAGCAATCAAAATTTCACTGACAGTGAAATTTTGATTGCCCTCTTGCTTCTGCTACTTAGTTTCAAGTCTTGAAAGCACAACTTCTCCCAGTACTTTTGCACTGATCAATAATGATTTTTCATTAATATCAAATTTAGGATGGTGGTTGATATAGGCATTTTCCACACCTTCGGGCTTTGCACCGACATTGATGAACGTGCCCGGAGTGTTCTGTAAATAATAGGAGAAATCTTCAGAGCCGCTTGAAGGATCGTGGTGAGCAAGATTTTTAATATATCCACCCCTGCTGCCGGACAAGATCTCTTCAACCTTCTCTGTCTTCTCCGGATCATTGTACAGTACCGGATAGTCATAGATATAATCCAGATCACACTTCACGCCAAAAGCAGTTTCCAATCCATTTAAGATTTTTACCATCTCATCGTGGATGGGCACTTTATTTTCCTCTTCCATATAACGTACCGTACCGCGCAACGTCACTTTATCAGCAATGACATTCTGTCCGCCCGGGGCTTCAAAAGCTGTGACCGACACTACAGTGGTATGCTTGGGATTCATCCTTCTTGATACGATCGACTGGACCTGGGTGACAAAATGTGAGCCGGCAACAATCGGATCGATTGTCGTCTCCGGCATCGCACCGTGTCCCCCGCTGCCCTGGATATGCAGATTGAAGTTTGAGCGGCCCGCCATAGCATTGCCGGAAACGAGTCCAACTTCCCCCGTTTCATACATCGGGAAAAGGTGGATGCCGTATACTTCATCAAGATCATCTAAAATTCCGGAAGCGACAATGCTCTTTGCTCCGCCCGGCGGCACTTCTTCCGCATGCTGGTGAATGAGTTTTATCGTTCCATCCCACTCATCTTTAAGTTCAATCAATGACTCGCCGAGAGTCAGTAAATATGCTGTATGGCCATCGTGGCCGCACGCATGCATCACACCTTCATTTTTCGACTTGAAAGGCACTTCCGTTTCTTCCGTAATCGGCAATGCGTCGAAATCAGCACGCAGACCGATTGTTCTGCCCGGGGCTTTTCCGTTGATTTCCACGACAATACCGTTCTCTCCTTCAATATTCGTTGTCACTTTTACGTCTTTATCTTTATAGAAATCTGCAATATACTGCGCTGTTTTTTCTTCCTTGAACGACAGCTCCGGATGCGCGTGAAGATGGCGTCTGATCTCGATCATTCGGTCTTCTTTCTCTTCAAGCCTGTTGAACAGTTTTTCTGTAATTGACATAACTATCCCTCCATCTGTTATTAAGTTTATTCTAAACTTATATAAATACAATTTCAATCTATACGTTATCAATTTCACAAAGTCAGCTCTGCCGCTGTATAAATTTCTGTGATAAGATTATAATTGTATAAAAATTTATTACTTAGGGGTAGCTAAAATGACTGTCAATAAAAAACCAATGAGCTTTTCAAAATCGATCAAAACTACACAGGTTTTCCCTGAGCATACAAATCATTTGAACACGATGTTCGGGGGCAAGATGTTAGCTAATATTGATGAGATAGCAGCCATCGCTGCGATGAAACACGCTGAAAAAAACTGTGTAACGGCTTCCATCGACTCTGTAAACTTTCTAAAACCGATACGCGCCGGTGAAATCGTTACATATGAAGCGTACATTTCTCATGTCGGCACTTCTTCACTTGAAGTCTGTGTACAGATTAAAGTCGATAATCCTTTCACACATAAGAGTGACCTTGCGGTGCTGAGCTTTTTAACTTTTGTTGCTGTAGATGAAGATGGTAAGAAAGTTGAAGTGCCGAAAGTATATCCGACAAACCAGCATGAGGAATGGTTGTTCAAAACTGCGGAAGACCGTATTCAGAAACGTCAGAATCAGCGTGTGAAAAGCAAGGAAACAATCGAATTTTTAAAAAGTATCGAAGAATAAAATAAGGAGGCGGCGATTTGCCGTCTCCTTATCTATTTGGACCAAAAACTCTCGGTTCTTTATTTTCAGGTATGCCATCCAGACGTTTCTGCAAAGATTTCTGCCAGCTTTCAGCTAAAAGTTCTACATCTCTTAAACTTTCTGCCAGACCGTAATTATCCTTCTGGTTGTACATCACTTCATTGCATGCATCGATCGACCACTCAGGATGCGGCCTTTCCAGCAGCTGGAAGCCTTCTCCCGCCTGCACTCTGCCTTCTTCGATCACTCTGAAGTACCAGCCAGTCCTCCCTGAGTTTTCAATTTTTAAGGCTAAATCAATGATCCGATGTTTTCTTGCCGGACGCCAGCATGGTCTGCGCGGCTGCGAGACTTGTATTTTGGCTTCTCCCAATTGATAAATATCACCGATGCAGACATTTGATTCATCAAGACCGGTTACCGCAAGATTTTCGCCGAAAGCACCTGCGTGCATCTCCTGTCCAAGCTCATTCTTCCATTCGTCATAATGCTCGATATTATAACAGAATGCCGCTTTTTCAGGTCCCCCGTGATTGCGTTTGTCTCCGACTTCATCATTTTCAAAACCTGTTTCTGCCAGATAGACTGCTTCCTCTGTTTTCTCCCTGTATATTGCTGTCGTCCATTCCTGATCCATCTTTTGCTCTGCGCTATTATCTCCATATGTTCTGGCCTTACCCACAAATAAATATTTCACTTTACCCAATTCCATGGCAACCGCCCCCAATGAATGTCATTTATCTTCATTATACAACTTTAAATTCATCTGTTAACCAGAAGACTTTCGTATCATCATGATATCTGAAAGCTTTTACAATCCGGTATTCACCGCTGTCCAGGTTTAAAGAATAGTCGGACGGGTCAATCTTTGTTGTTCTGGTTTCATCGGGCGGTATCGCTTTACCATAGTTATCAAAGGCAGAAAAATCTTTGAAGACCGAATCTTCCAATGTAAGCATATACCACTTTCCATCAACTTTTTTCTCAACATAGAAAAATTTTCCGTAGCCAAAAATTGAATCGCCGGTATTTTTAATGCTTAATTTAATTTTTAAAGCTGATTGTTCAAGATCAGGCTCGATGACATTCATTTCGAGACTTTTATTTGAACTTGGAAGTTCCTGCCTGGGGCTCGGATCTTCAAGCAAATCCGGAGTGACCGGGCTGATTACAGCGTTTAAAATAAAAGGAGTGAGAAATAATACGATGAATATTGAAAATCTTTTCATTTTCAATCACCTTCCTCACTCCAATTATAATATAAAGACAAAAAAGACGAAGAGACCTTCGCCTTATTTATCCCCTGATTTTGAATCTTCATCGTTAAATTCCGTCAATGCATATTGTTTGGAAAATATTCTTTTAAGCTTCCGGTTGATGGCACTTTTAGGATACCTTATTTTATAATTGGACAATCTGGCAAACTCCGCCGTCTTTTTATACTCCGGATTATTTTTATCCTGTAAAATCATATGAAGTCTGTCAAAATCTTCGATCCCTTCCGATTGCTCAATCGGACTGGGGCCTCCGTAATCCACTATTTCCGGGTATACATCTTCATCCTTCGAAATAAATTCCACCAGTTCAACTTTATGATGCCATTTCGCTTTGTAATTATAAATATAGCTCACTGTGCCAAGTTCTGATAAAAATGCATCCACCTGAGTATAACTGGAAAGCAATACTGGTTTCTTTTTGGTTTCTCCCGTCGTGTCTTCCGAATATACCCGGATGACATAATTATCATTTAAAAATTCAGCATAAAACTTTTTGCTCCATCCAAAAGCAATTTGAATGATCAAGTGCATCTCATAAAAGTTCAGACGTGTCGGAATAATCATTTCGCGAAAAATAATATCACTGCCGCCTACTAAAGATATTTTCACCCTATAAGCATTGTAGGATGATTGGCTTTCTTTATTTCTCAATATATTATTCTTGTAACGCTGACTTTTGACTTTTTTCAAATTGGTGCTCCTGATGGCTTTCAGCACTTCCGGATGAGATATTCCATAGTCATTCTCCATGACGATAATCAATCCGAAACTGATCAACTCCTGATATTCCTTAATGTTATTGTAAAAAGGATAATCATTTTCTGCATGTTTCCTTATCACTTGAAAAGCTTCGTCCGATAAAGACAGAAGAATCTCCCTGATTTTCTCTTTATCTGTCAGAAGTCTTTTTAAATCATTGACATAGATCGCTTTTTGAAGCGATGCCGGCGAGTGTGAAAGCGCTTTCGAAATTTCTTTCAGTTGAGTTATTGTTATACCCATTAACAACTCTTCGAGACGCATCTCTGAATATGACATAAGAATCGTTTTCTTAAGTGGACTGAGCTCTTCCAGCCATTTAAGATCTTTATCATTTTTGTTAAGTTCTTCAATCAAACTGCGCAGAGTTTCTTCATGCACAGCCCCCTTCCTCTCATTGAAGGGAACGACTAGATATTGATCGATTAAAAATGGATACTCACCATCCGACAGATCAATTGTGTAATATCCATTCTTCGCCTTAGACGATTTTAATTTATCTATCAGTTTAAGTTCCTCTGTACTCAACTGTTCAGCAACCCAGCTGATATGATACGGATTCGTAATTTCCCGGTACCGGTAGACCACAAACTCATCAATCGATTGATATGCCCTTTTCCTCGTTTTGCTCAATTCCTGCAAAATCTCTTCAGTTATGAATTGTCTGTAAAATTCTTGAACCCCCATAATTTTCCCCCTTTGGTGCATCTAACATCCCCTTGACAATCTCTTACTATAAATGTATCACAAATTGTAATGATACACTACTGATTTTTGTCTATTATCAGTTAATTCTGATTATTCATCAAGATCAGTATGTGTTGATATGGTATGCAGTGATTTGTATTGGTTGTGTGTCGCTGTTTTGTGTCTTTTTGCAGGCGTCGTTTTTATGTCATGGGTGAATAAATGCTTGAAAATCACTGAGTCTGCGAGTGATACTTTTCTCTTGGTTGGATGTCTAACAGCGCTTCGTAATGGAAACGAGGCTCCGTTGGATGTCTATCACCGCTTCGATATGGAATCGAGGCTCCGTTGCAAGTCTATCACCGCTTCGATATGGAATCGAAGCTCCGTTAAAATCATCTTATTCCTTCTTTAACTAAAATACCTCTTGCTGTAAAAGCCGGAAAACTGAATCTTAGATTTTTCTCAATTAGTATTACAGCTTCTTAATTTCTGCATCTGTAATTCAGATGTATTGGAGTTTATTTACAAAACATGCCAGTTACGAAAAACTCTCTGAATGATATAATAAAAAATAATTCAAATTTTAGGAAAGGGCGTTTCTCATATGGAAAAAGGTTATATTTCTGAAATAGAAGTTCAGGTGATGTACGCAGATACAGATATGATGGGCGTTATTTACCATGGTAATTATCCAAAGTGGTTTGAAATGGGCCGGATGCAGCTGATCACAGATATCGGTTATGATTATCTTGCGATGGAGCGTGAAGGATATTATGCACCGGTATATAATCTCGATGTGACTTATGTAAAGGCGTTAAAGTACGGTGACCGTGCATTTGTCAGAACATGGGTCAAAAAGAACACAGGCATGAGAACAGATTACGGTGTCGAAATTGTAAACGGCGACGGTGAACTATGCACTTACGGCACAACAACACATGTTGTCGTGAAAAAAGTAGATGGTGAATTTAAACCGGTGCCCTTCAAGCGGATCTTTCCTGAATGGTTTCAAATATATGAAAAGATTAAAGTAGACGGGTAAAAACGGCTCATAATACACCGATGTTTTATACACCGGTGTATTATTATACTCATTTCCACTTGTGTAAGCGCTCCCTCTATGTATACTTAAAAATAAGGAGGGGATTTTTACATGCCTGATTCAAATAATCAACTATTCGAACATAAAACAAAAAAAGAATTTAACTTTTTCTTAGCAGTGCTTCCGCTCATTGTCATGGTCATATCGATGCTGTATGCAATAGTGGTACTTGAAACCGATCCGCACCTTCCTTTAATTATCGGCACAGCCACCGCAATGATTGTTGCTGCAGCAGTCGGTTTCAAATGGGATGATCTGGAAGAAATGATGTACAAGGGGATACGTCTTGCACTGCCCGCTGTCGTAATCATCATGCTGGTCGGTCTGATCATCGGCTCGTGGATCGGCGGCGGCGTTGTCGCTACGATGATCTATTATGGTCTCATGATTATCAGCCCGCAGTTCTTCCTGGTGACAATCCTTATAATCTGTGTGATCGTTTCACTTGCTATCGGCAGCTCATGGTCAACTATGGCAACTATCGGTGTTGCCGGGATGGGGATCGGCATGAGCATGGGAATCAATCCCGCAATGATTGCAGGCGCTGTCATTTCCGGCGCTTATTTCGGTGATAAAATGTCACCGCTATCTGATACGACAAACCTGGCATCAGGTCTGACGAACACTGATCTCTTCGTACATATCAGACATATGCTGTACACGACAGTACCCGGACTGATTATTTCTCTGATTGCGTTCTTCATCATAGGAATAAATGTCATCGGTACAGGCACAACTTCTCCGGAAGATATTGAAGCCATGATGACAAGCATGCGTGAGAACTTTGTGATCAGCCCGTGGCTTTTATTAGTACCTGCTTTAGTTATTTTATGTATTGTTTTAAAAGTGAAAGCCGTGCCGGCTCTGGTCATTGGAGTACTGCTCGGATTCATATGTAATATCTTCATTCAGGGAGATGCATTTGCGGATGCTGCGTCCATTCTGATGAACGGCTATGTATTGGAATCGAATAACGAAATGGTCGATTCACTTTTTAATCGCGGCGGGCTTATGGACATGATGTACACAGTTTCACTGACTATCGTCGCCATGACTTTTGCCGGTATTTTGGAATATACAGGTATGCTTAAATCGATCATGCAGCAGATTCTTAAAGTTGCGAAAGGCACTTTTGGTATTATTACCGCAACGATTGTATCCTGCTTTGCAACGAACGCAACATGTTCAGAGCAGTATATTTCAATTGTCGTACCTTCAAGAATGTATTTAAAAACTTTTATCGAAAATAATCTGCATTCCAAAAACTTATCTCGCTCACTTGAAGACGGCGGTACATTAACTTCTGTATTCATCCCGTGGAATACTTGCGGGGTATTCATATACGGTACACTCGGCGTTGCTGCCTGGGAGTATGCACCATTTGCGATTCTTAACTTCACAGTGCCTGTAATTGCGATGATCCTGGCTGCAACCGGGTTCGGCATCACTAAAATGTCAGACGAAGAACGCGATGCTTACCTGGCCAAGCATTACCCTGAAGAGCATAAAACTGCAGAAGCATAAAAATAAGCCCCGGCAAAATTTGCCGGGGCTTCCCTCTTTCTGATCATTAGTCATCCTGTTCGACGTCAATCACTTTTCCGGTTGTTGCGTGGATTTCCACTTCGTATTCAGAACCGTCATAATCAATTTCTATATCGAATTCATTATCTTCCTTGTCCAAATCCCACTCATCTACAGTACCGCCGCCGACAGCATCCAGAGCGATGTTCAGCGCTTCTTCAGATGAAATGAATTCACCCTCAAACTCGATGTTGTTTGTATACTCCCTGTCTGATTTATTCTCCTGGTCGATATCTGTCACTTCACCTGTCGTTGCATTGATTTCGACATCATATTCAGAACCGTCATACACCAGTTCAATTTCATAATCATTGTCATCTTTGTCGAATTCCTTATCAGTGACATCTCCGCCGCCGACTTTATCTTTGGCAATCTGGACTGCTTTTTCCATTCCGATAAACTCAGAATCTGCAGATGATGTCGACTGCGTTCCTTCATCCGACTCATCATCCTGATCGAAGTCTTTTATTTCACCTGTCGTTGCATTGATTTCCACATCATATTCAAAACCTTCATGAACTATTTCAATTTCATAGTCATTGTCATCTTTGTCGAATTCCTTATCAGTGACATCTCCGCCGCCGACTTTGTCTTTAGCTATCTGGACTGCTTCGTCCATGCCGATGGACTGAGAATCTGTCTCTGTTGTCGTCTTTCTTTGTTCTTCCCTGGCCGCTTCTTTGTCGTCTTCACGGTCAATTTCTTCCTCTGAGATACTCAGGTCGTCAGCGTTGATCTTAACTTCATATTCATCTTCACCGTTTTCCATTTCAATCTCATAATAATAAACACCGTCATCTTCATCGAGTTCCACTTCTGTCGCAGTACCTTCAAAACGTTCGCTCGCCATATCAACTGCTTCCTGAACTGAATACTTGAACTCGTTTGTCTCTTCGGTCTGGACATTTGCGACACCGTTGTTATCTTCGTCAGACCACTCCAGATTTTCATCTGCACTCACTGTTGAACATGCGCCCAATACTAATGCCGAAGCCAGAGTACCTGCCATTAAAGTATATTTATTAATTTTCATTTTCTAACTCCTCCTTGTTATCTTACTTATATAATAACCATCCAAAACTAAAGGCCATTTAAAGTAAAATTAAAGAATGATTAAAAAATGAAATGTTTGTTTTAACTTGAGACATTTTCCTTGTTTTTCAACCGGATTGCCATTGTAACCAGCACGAAACACAGCATTGCTGCCACGAGATTTACAAAGACGACGCCCGGCCAGTAATGGCTGACCCAGAACAGTCCGGCAAAAGTTCCAAGCAGAGAAGCACCGACATAATAGAAGAACAGATACAGTGATGAAGCCTGGGCTTTATTCTTACTTGCATTCCTGCCGACGAGCCCGCTCACTACAGAGTGGCTTGCAAAAAATCCGTATGTAAACAGGGACAGACCCAAAATGATGGTAAATACGTTCGGTATGAACAAGATCAATATACCGGTTGTCAATATCAACAATCCAAGGTAAAGTACTTTCTCCTGGCCGAAACGGACCACCAGACTTCCATTTACAGTAGAACTGACTGTACCGATTAATAGTATCAGGAAAATCCAGCTGACAATCGACTGGTTAATGTTAAACGGCTCGCCGAGCAGGACGAATGTCACATAGCTGAACAAGGCAATATTCATCCCCATCAATAAAAACCCGACACCGTATAAGCTGACCAGCACTGGATTTTTCATATGACCGATGAGGGATCCGAACAAAGAGCCTACAGAAAATTTCTGCGCTGTAAAGTTCCGGGAAGGGTTCAGCAGCTTCCAAAATACTATCGTTGCAATGACACTGATGAGTCCGATGCTTAAAAATGCGATCTGCCAATTAAATACATCACCCATCAATCCTGAAAAAACACGTCCAAATACTGCACCGAGTGAGTTTCCGCTTATGTAGAGCCCCATTGCAAGCGGCATACTTTTAGGATGGATTTCCTCGTTGATATATGCCATTGCTATGGAAGGCACTCCGGCGAGGACCACACCTTGTAAAGTTCTTAAAATAAGTAACATGGTGAAGCTCTCTCCGCTTAAAGGCGTGAGTACACAAAGCAATGATGCTGCGAACATCGATGCCACCATTATTTGTTTACGTCCGACCGCTTCTGAAATCGAACCGAAAATTATCATGCTGACCGCTAAAGCCAACGTCGTTAAAGTCAGGGAAAGGCTTGAAGTGGCGGGAGTGACATTAAAAGCCTCACTGAATTCAGGCATCAGCGGCTGTGCAGTGTACAAAATTGCAAAAGTATTAAAACCGGCAGCAAAAAAAGCGATGGAAACTTTCCTGAATTCCGGCGTCCCCTTTTCTATAAAATTCATAAGCAGCATCTCCAATGAGTATTCTGTTATTTACAATGCTACCACTGCATCCTTTTATAGTAAATTGCAGTTGCTTGGGACCCGACGTCGTGTCGGGAGATACTCTCTCTGCCCCGACATCGTTTTTGCGCCATGTCGGGAGGACGGCAAAACCCGTCAAATCCTCTTCTCGATTTGACGGGTTTGCTGTTTAATCATCATAATCTATCTCTATTATCGAACCATTAATTGAATTGATTTCAACTTCGACTTCCTGCCCATTTACAATCAATTCAATTTCATATTCAAAATCCTCGTCATCATATTCCCATTCAATCACAATGCCGCCGACTGTGTTCAGTGCAATATTGATTGCCGCATCGGGCGTCAGTATACCATTGTTATAATCGGATGTCTGGTTATCCTGCTGTTCAGTGTTATCTTTTGACTGCTGCTCTGCATTCTCAGTCTTCTCTGCAGGTTCTTCCGCCGATCCAATTTCCTCTAGCACCTGCTTTCCTGCCGTTTTTTCCTGTTCTTCATCTTTTTTATCAGCAGATTCTGACTCCCCTTCGGCCGGTGGCTCCCTGTCGTCAGGTTCATCAGATTGGCCGGATTTGCTGTCTTTATCCTTCTTTGGCTCTTCAGTATTTTCATCCTCAGCTTCTTCATCATTTGCCGAGTCCTCACCTTTGCCACCGGATCCATCGATTTTATTTTTCGCATCTTTTTTAATTTCTTTATTAAGAACATCCGCCGTCAATGCATCGATTTCGATGACAACTGAATTATCGTCAGTCTCTATAAGGATTTCGTATTCATCATTTTCAAGTTCCCAACCGGTAATTTCCCCGTCAACTTCTCCATCAGCAATATCAAGTGCAGCTCCCGGAGTAATTCTTTTCACGCTGTTCAGTGATTCCTCACTATCAGCGTCACCTTTTTCAAGTTTGATTACTGCCAGATTGTCAGCATCCACTTTACTCTCGTACTTTATCTCATCATTCACGATCTCGATTTCATAATAATAAACACCGTCATCTTCATCGAGCTCCACTTCTACCACTGTGCCTTCATACAATGAATTAATCTTATCCACTGCTTCCTGCGGTGTATGGTTTAAGTCATTAATTTCCTCTGCGACACGGTTTTTAGCTTCGCCCTGATTATTGTTATGTGTCCACTCCAAATCAGTGTCAGCATTGGCAGTCGTACACGCTGTGATCAACAGAACCGCACCAAAAATAATGATACTCAAGTAGTATTTCATGTTATTTACTGACCTCCCAATAACGATTCATTGATTTCACTATACGGTTCTTGTCCTAAAGGAGACTTAACGATTTATTAAAACTTGATTAAAACCTTTGAAAATTTTGATTTTTCTCAATATTCTCTTTATATTTATTTCGGTTTATGAGATAATTAATGATAAGTTGAAAAACGTTTATTGATTTACAGCAGGTGATGGGAAAGGAGGAGCATGATGGTCCGTGTTTCCTGGGGGATGCTGGTTTTCCTGGTCACCATCATACTTACAGGCTGTAGCGGTGATGATGACTTTAACGGTCGTACGTTCACGATTGTTGATGCTTCTGCTCTTCTTGAAACAGAAGAACAGGCGAATCTGCAGGAAGATACCAATAGAGTATTATTGTCTCTCTCATTCGATTCAGGAGAGGTCACCATCAATTCTGATCAGGATTTAACAGGAGAATATAAAACAGTGGATGACCGGCTGGAAATAACTTTAAGCGATGATGAAGGGGATTTCAATCTAGTCTTTTCCGACCTGGCATCCAGCGTTGAGAAGAACGTCAAATATACAGCTGAGATTTCAGATGTAGATTATTCTCTTAGCAATACTGACGATCTTGCTCAATTGGAATTCATATCTTCGGATAATACTGAAGGCACGATGGTCTCTTTTGAAGAAGACACAGAATGACAATAAAAAACGACCTCGAGGAGGTCGTTTTTCATGCCGGTATACCAGCTGCAGCACGATCATCTTTCCATCTTCCAATTCAATTTGAACTGAACATTCAGGACAGTCCCTGAATCTACAAATGTAATTGCATTCCGGCTTTTTCCGGCAAAATAATGATTCAATATATTTTCGCATCGTTTTATCGTACTGTTTTCCATCTTGCCGTCCGAGCCCGAGTTGCTGCCAAACTCCAACGGTTTGAATATATATGGTGATTCCTCATACTCATAGAGATCCATATCATCTGTATTCCATGAACAGTCCAGATAGAATGTCTGATGATCTGCACAAATCAGGTCTTCATATAATTGTTCCGAGATTTCAATTTTGCGGTATGATTTTATGCCATCCTCTTCATTGCATAAATTCACAAAAAATTTATCATTCTCTATTTCTATTGATGATGATTTCAAGTTTTTAATCTCCGAATAGTCATCACCTCTAATACCTTCGAGTAAAGCTCTGTATATTGCGATATCAGAATCATTTTCGACTGTTAATACGAAGTTATTAAAATCATCTAAATGATACATATAACTTTTATTCATCAAAATTCTGATCCTCCGTAACCTTTTTATTTTTACCATCACATATTATATATTATTTCACAATATTTTTATACAAGTATATATGTATTTCATTGATTTTTCACAATAAAATGCCATCAGCTTTCCGGCTGATGGCATTTTATGATGATGTTTCTGCTACTTGTTCAATATTATCTGGTCTATTTCTTTCGGAAATTTATTGAAATTATGCGTTTCCTCACCAATGTACAGAGCATCTTCGATTCTCACACCGCCGAACCCGGGCTGATAAATTCCAGGCTCCACTGTCACGACGTGGCCGATTTTCAGTTCTTCCTTGTTTTCACTGTCGAGGGAGGGTTGCTCATGCAGGCCATAGCCCAGCCCGTGGCCGATTCTATGTGTGAAAAACTCCCCGTAACCGGAGTCATTTATAACGTCTCTTGCTTGTTTATCCACGATATTCATCGCCGTCCCATGGACCGCAGCTTTAACACCTGCTAAATTCGCTTCATAAACCGCATTGTAAATATCTCTTTGTTCATCGGTCGGTTCACCGATGATGAAAGTCCGCGTCATATCTGATACATAGCGGGATTCGGATATGATGCCGAAATCTATCAGCAGATAATCGCCGTTCTGTACTTCGGTGTCCCCTGAGGAACCATGGGGCAGGGCGGAATTTTCCCCGGTGAGTACGAGAGGTCCGAATGAAACGTCCATCGCCCCGTATGATTTTAACTTCTCTACAAGATAATCTGCAATTTCTTTTTCAGTCTTGCCGATGACACCATCTTCTATTAAATCAAATAACGCTTTCTCTGTAATGTCCACCGCTTCCTGCAGATGCGCTTTATCTTCTTCATTCTTAATGCCGCGCAGTGCATTGACCTCGTCGTCTATCGGACGGATGCTTTCAGCAGAGTACTCTTCCCGCAATTTCATATAGCGGTCATATATCAGATGTCCACCCTCGATTCCGATGGATTTATCCTGCCCCTGTCCGAGCTGTTCAAATAGCAATCTGAAAGGATCTTCACCGTCCCGGTGCGGCAGATGATTGACGACTGCTGCCGTATCATTGACGATTTCCTGATCCAAAGCCGGGTACATCATGGTCGTTTCCTCAGACTCTGCATCTATGATAAGGGCCAGCATTCTTTCATGAGGGTCTATAAAACATCCGGTGAAATAAAAGATGTTCGTCGGATCTGTGAGGATGACCGTATCTACGTTTATACCTGTGACCAGCTTCGAAACTCTCTCTTTAAAAATTGACATTAGAATTTTTCATCCTTTACTTTATCATTTTGATCAGTGCAACTTACTCATAAATATAACTCGTTCATGTTATCATTGTAAAATGATGTTAAAAATGAACGGTGATAAAAATGAAACGTTTCTTACAATTATTCAATGATTTGCATTTTAAAATAAATGACAGTTTTAAACTGCCGTTTTTGTCCTCTTTCGTACTGTTGACCGGTTATATTTTAATCGTCGGTTTCAGCGGCTACCTGATCGGCTACGATCTGATCGGCGAAAGCAATACTTCTGTGACAGATGATCTTTTTGTATTGTTTCTGAGAATGGTACTGATCATTCTCTTCATCAACTTTAATATATTATTCCTATATTTTTTAGTCAGGTGGTTCAGGCATAAAAGAATCGCCCTCAGGGTAATATATTCCTATTATGCCATTTTCAGCACCTTTTTATTTTTAATATCCATCATACTGTTTATCAGTATTTTATTTTCATACTATGTTCTCGGCATACAGACCGACCATCTGTTCTTGTTTTTCGGCCTGACAGTGCTCATCATACTCACCTCTGCCAACCTTTACCCGGCATATTTTCTGGTGCGTGCTTTGAAAGATGAGCCCATTGATATCTTCTGGGCCATCATACTGTGCGTGCTCGGGATTCACATTTTCAGCTTTATACTGTTCAACATCTGGAACAGGATTCACATATTCCAATTATGGCTGTAAATATATATGCCGGCGGGAATTCATTTTGATTTATGTTCCAAATATTTATCAAACCATGATGTCAGATGTTCGAGCCTTTCGACGCGCAGGCTCGGCTTTCCCGTCCTTGATAAATTATGGTCTGCTGCAGGAAACCTGACAAAACGGGTTTCCTTTTTCTTATATTTTAATGCAATGAAAAGCTGCTCACCCTGCTCCACCGGGCAGCGGTAATCATGCTCGCTGTGAAGTATCAGAAGCGGCGTTTCTATATTATCCACATATTTGATTGGAGAATGATGCCACATCGTCTCTATATCATTGAAGTCCGCTCTGATCTGCCAGTCACTGAAATAATACCCGATATCCGAGACCCCTCTGAAGCTGACCCAATTGGAAATGCTGCGCTGTGTGACAGCCGCTTTGAATTTATTCGTATGACCGACAATCCAGTTCGTCATAAAACCGCCGTATGAACCGCCGGTGACTCCGAGATTATCCGTATCAATCCAGTCATAATGCGCAGTGATATGATCCACACCTGCCATGATATCCTTATAGTCACCATTGCCGTAGTCACCTCTTACAGCATCTACAAACTTCTGTGAATAGCTGTGCGAACCTCTCGGGTTTACATATAAAACTGAATACCCTTTCGCTGCGAGCACCTGCATTTCATGAAAGTAGGTATTAGCATAAAACGCATGCGGTCCACCATGAATATTCGTGACCATCGGATATTCAGCACCTTCTTCAAACTCTGCCGGTTTCATAAACCATCCATGCACTGTCGTATCATCAAAACTCTTATATTCAATCGCTTCAGGCACGACAAGATCTTTCTCTTTCACATAGCGGGAGTTGATGCCGGTCACCTGTTTCAATTCGTGATTTTTAAGATCAAACTGATAAAGTTCACCCGGGTGATCCGGCTTTGAAATCGTCAAGTATGCATAATCCTCTCCGGCATCCATCCCATATATATGATGCGCATCCTGAAGCAGCGGTTTGATTTCCCCATTCACATTGCCTGTGTACAGATTTACACTGCCATTTTCGGACACCAGGAAGATGAAATCCGTGTTCGAAATCCAGACAGTCGGATTCATTTCCACTGACTGCTGCGTGTCTGCCGCAACATAATCACCGACGGGCTTATCCAGTTCTCCAGTCAGAGAGACAGAAGTCCCTTTTTCTAAATCATGCAGAACGATTTCTGCATGGGTCGCATTCTCGTACCCGCGCCCCATGTGAGTCATCAAAAAATATTTTTCGTCCGGACTGACATCGATTTTCATGATGGAACCTTCATCTTTGATTATTTCTGTACTGTTCCCGCTGCCCTTTTTAATATAGAGCTTCTGTGAAAAATTAAAGTCTCTATCTTCACTTTCATCTGACGAAAAGATGACCGTGTCCCTGCCGACACTCGCATGAAGAGTATAGTTCTCTTCTCCTGACAAAAGTGCAGTCACTTCATTTGTTTCCAGGTCCACCGACTTGACCGACTGGTACTTCTCTTTAAGCAGACCGACACTGTCGGCCTTATACTTCATGCGGTCGATGATTACAGGCTCGGGAAACTTCTCCTTATCGTCCTGTTCTCCTGAGACTTCATTTTCATTTAATTCCTTTTCCGTCAGCGGTTCACTGGATACATGATAAAAGATTTTCCTGCCGTCTTTTGAAAACAACGCGCTGCCCACGCCTTCTTTCTCACGCGTCAGCTGCTCCCTCTCCCCGCCGTTCAGGCTGATAAGGAAAATCTGCGGTTTATCATGCTCCCCTTTTGCTATAAATAAAGACCGTCCCCCCTTCGGTGAATGCACCACATTGGAAATACGTTCTTTTTTATAACTGAGCTGTCTGCTCTCTCCCCCATCGAACATAAATAGATTTGTCACATAATCATTGGATTTCTCATCCAGATAAGTTACTGAATATGTAGCTCCGCCGTCCGGAACGACTGCCGGAGCGGAGACTGATTTTATTTCGAATATATCTTTTATTTCAACTTTTGACACAAAAATCCCCCTCATCTGTTTTCTTCATCTTAACATTAATGAGGGGGATGTTTGAGTGATAAGTCACTCAGCGGTCCAGACATTTTGAAATTTCCATCATTCCTTCTGTAATTCTCGGCCCCGGTCTCGTGACGATATCCGGGTCCACTGCACACTGCCGCTCTTCAGATTTTATTGTCAAGTTTTCAGTTCCCGGAAAATCTGCCACTTCGTCACTTAATCCAGTCTCATCCACACCGCTGACTGATATTATGTAATCCGGGTTCCTCTCCATCACTGCTTCAATACTCGCGCTTATAAAGCCGGTCTGGTCACCGAAAGTGTTATCAACATTCAATTTTTCCAGAACATCATGTAAAAAAGTATGGTCACCTGCCGTAAAAAATTCAGGACTGTTCGCTATTTGGATGACCGCATCATAATTTTGTTCCCGTCTCTCATTTTCCACTATGTTATAAATATCCTTTTCCAGGTTTTCCGCAGCTTCCTCCGCTTTCCCGGCTTCTCCGATAAACCGGCCGATTTTGGTGATGGTTTCAGGAATGCCGTCGACAGTCTCCGTTTCCTCCACGTAAAGCACTTCTGCACCGGTTTCTGCAGCAATCAGTTCCAATGAACTCTCATGCATTGCACGGGATGATTCATGAGACAGTATATGCGTCGGTTCCAATGCCAATAATTGCTCAATATCAAATTCAAATGCATCAATTTTACTTACGTCCGGATTCTGGACCAGATCTTCTGGATATGTATCCACAGTGGTGATGCCGACGATTTCATCATTCACACCGAGAGCATCCAATATTTCAGTATTGCTTGGTATCAGTGACACAATCCTTTTATCAAAAGAAAAAGACTCTGAGCTGTTTATCTCAGAGTCTGCGTCGCTGCTTAAATCCGAATCAGATGATGTCGGCTCCTGCTGTTCAGAAAAATCATTCTGCTCTTGCTGTTGCTGCTGCATCATCATCATGCCGCAGCCTGACAGGTTCATGATTAAGAAGATCATGACCAGAGGCCTTAAAACTTTTTTCACATTAACACTCCTAAGTGATTACATTTTTTCCGGTGCTGAAACACCGACGAGCTTAAGTGCGTTCTGCAATGTTTGTCTGACTGCTTCTATCATTAATAAATATGCTTTTGTTTTATCTTCATTGTCACTGAGTACTTTTTCCGCATTGTAAAACTTATGGAAAGTACTTGCAAGCTCCTGAATATAAGTCGCTATTCTGTGTGTTGCACGGTGGTGGGCAGAGCCTTTGACAATATTCGGGAATGCCGCCATCTTCTTGATCAGATCCAACGCCTGTTCGTTCGAGATGACCGAAACATCTGCATTGTTGTCGACTTCATATCCTGATTCTTTCGCCTGTCTTAGAATACTGCAGATTCTTGCATGCGCATACTGTGCATAATATACAGGGTTGTCGCTGGATTCCGACTTAGCCAGATCCATATCAAAATCAAGATGGGAATCGGAACTTCTCATCGTCAGGAAATAACGGCAGGCATCGACACCGATTGTGTCAATCAGTTCGCGGAGCGTCACGGCTTTGCCTGTGCGCTTGCTCATCTTGACCTCTTCACCGTTTTCAATCAGACGGACCATCTGCATAATTTTAATTTCCAGCATTTCCGGATCTTTTCCGAGTGCGCCGAGAGAACCCTTCAGACGATGAATGTAACCATGATGGTCTGCGCCGAAAATATTGATCAACTTATCGAAATTCCTCTCAACCTTATCATAATGATAAGCAACATCCGGCATCAGATAAGTGTATGTGCCGTCACTTTTACGTAATACACGGTCTTTATCATCACCGAAGTCGGTAGTACGGAGCCAGAGGGCACCGTCCGCTTCAAATGTATAGCCGTTCGCTGTCATTACATCGAGTGCCGCATTCACTTCATCAGTTTCATAAAGTGAAGTTTCACTGAACCAATTGTCAAAGTTGACGTTGAAGTCATCAAGATCTTTTTTCAACTTATCCATTTCATAGTCCACTCCGAGTTTTCTGAACATCTCGATACGGTCTTCTTTTGTAGTATCAACGAGCTCCGGAGACTCTTCAGCAAGCTTTTTACCGATATCCTGGATATCTTTGCCGTTATAACCATCCTCCGGCATTACCAGTTCCTGCCCCAGCGCTTCCAGATAACGGGCGTCAATCGACAACGCCAGGTTGTCAATCTGGTTTCCTGCATCGTTGATGTAGTATTCACGTTCCACATCATGGCCGGCAAAGTCCATAATATTAGCCAGCGTATCGCCGACACTCGCATTTCTCGCATGTCCTATATGGAGATCGCCCGTCGGATTTGCACTGACAAACTCAATGAGTACTTTTTCTTTGACTTCCGGAGTCGAACGGCCGAAGTTTTCACCCTGTTCCATCACCTGAGGAATAACCTGAGTCACCGATGATTCATCCATGAAGAAGTTTATAAACCCAGGCCCTGCGATTTCGACAGATTTAATGCTGGCTGCTGATTCGTCCAGATGTTGAACGATCGATGCTGCTATGTCCCTTGGCTTTTTCTTCGCCTGTTTAGTCAATGTCATCGCCACGTTCGAGGAAAAATCACCGTTCGCTTTATCTTTTGGTGTTTCAATTTTAATTTCGGGCACTTCAGTCACTATCCCGGACTCTTTTACTGCATTTTCCAGTGCTTCCGACAATCCAGCTTTTAAATTCATCATTGAACCTCTCTCTCTAGTTTATATTGGTAGCTGCCCAGTAATTGACCCTGCTCAAATAATTCATAGTCAATAGTAATCTCGTTCCGAAGAGCTGCAATATGATATGTGTATATTGTGAAGTGATGCCTTCCGGCAGGTGATTCATAAAATGTATCCGTTTCTTTGCCTTCGGCAAAGTGGAATTTCATATTGACCACGCCACTTCTGTTGATTTTTATAAAGTCATCATTGATTCTCAATATGACATCCAGTTTATACTCGTCCATCTGCTCCTGATACTTCAAATAACGGTCACGTTTAAAAATCTCCGTCACTTCAACTTTCTGGGAGAAAGACTGCTTTTCATCATTCATATTAAAATTTTGAGTGAGTAAAAAACTCAATTTTTCATCCTTCATATAATCACCTGCAAGTAAGGTAAATTATAACATATTTAGAGTAATAAAGAGATTATAAACGCAAAAAAGACAGGGAGTTGCCCCTGTCTAAGTGTCCTAGTTATATTTTATATAACTATATAGTATTTTATAGTCGTTTCATGAAATCTGCAAGCCTCATTTATAAAAGTCTTATTTTGGACAAATTCGATATGTGGAATTAATCATCTTTCATGACTTCTTTCAATTTATCCGAGTTATCCCACATTTCAGGGTTATGATCCATTAAAAACTTCTTCAATGAACTTCTGCTCTTCTGATCCATGTCATCGATGATGATGTGGCCTTTCATGGAACGGTCCATCTGGTTGACGTGCTCATGCATCATCTTGTAGCCGCGCTTTTTCGTCTTATTGATCATCTCATAACATGAAGTGACACCTTCATAGACTGGACCGTCCTTCGTTCTTTCAACTGTCACCCAGACCAGCCAGAACTCTCTTTGGCCTTCGCCTTTAGGTTCCTCTATATCGTTGACCCATTTAACACGTCTTTCGACATCAGCCCGTCCGTGCAGTCCGCCGATATCGATGAAAGTTTCCTGTGTATCAATATCGATATAGACAGGAGCGACGTTTTCTACACTGATCGCTCCGAAATTCTGACCTTTGTGCCCTGTCAGAGGGTCGTCTTTAATAATATTAAACTGAAAACCTGGTTTCTTTTTGCTGGAATCATTCGACATTTTATCCTGCTCCTATGCTAATTGATTCAAAATATTTATTATTTCACCTTTAATCTCAGGGTCCTTTATCGCTAATATTTTCTCTTTTGGATAATACAGCTTCGACTCCATACGATGAACGCCTGTAATGGAATGGATGATTGCAGACTGGCTGCTGATCTCCCGCAGTTCTCCGTCATTTTTTTGGAGATGGATCGGTTTACGATTATTGTTTGTGCCGGGACGGTCATAATCATATGGTAAATCTGAAAATGAATCGCTGAAAAAATAATATTCCGGGTCGATGCCTGCTTTTTTAAACAAGTCTTCCAATTCACTTTTCGTAATATAAGAACCGTCGAATGGCAAATACTTGAACAGTTCCCTGTTTACAAAACGGTTGGACAGATCTGATAATATCTCGTCATCCTCATTGATCCATTCCTGCAGATAGAAATTGACCACCATTTCATCCAGCCTCAGATAATCATGAACGGTGACATTCTCTTCGAAGAAAGGTATGAAGTACTTTGGCGCCTGTTTAAATGTATGACCATTTTCATGTAAATACTTGGCCCGTCTCAAAGCGAGATTCAAAAGTACTTCCCCGCCCCGTGAAACGGGATGGAAATATACCTGCCAGTACATCTGATAGCGGCTCATCAAATAATCTTCGACCGCATGCATGCCGCTTTCTTTTATGATGACTTCTTCTTTTGCCGGACGCATGACGCGTAATATCCTCTCCATATCAAACCGTCCGTAACTGACACCTGTATAGTAGGAATCGCGCTGAAGATAGTCCATACGGTCCGCATCTATCTGACTGGATATCATACTGATGACAAGCTTGTTTTCATGTGTCTGATCAATCACCTTTGCCACCTCAAGAGGAAAATCGGGACTGACCCGTTTCAGCACATCATTGACATCGGTATCACCTAATATGATTTTACGGGTATACTCCTCGTGATCAGTATGGAATATTTTCTCAAAGCAATGGGAGAACGGCCCGTGACCGAGGTCATGCAGCAGAGCTGAAGCCAGGGCCAGCAGACGGTCATCTTCCTCCCACTCTTCATACTCCTTGAAGTTTTCCGTCATGCGCCTCACAATCTCATACACTCCAAGTGAGTGGTTGAAACGCGTGTGTTCAGCAGAATGAAAGGCCAAGTATAATGTACCCAGCTGTTTTATCCTGCGGAGGCGCTGAAATTCTCTTGTTTTTATAAGATCCCATATCAACTGGTCCCGTACATGGACATACCGGTGAACAGGGTCTTTGAACACCTTTTCTTCCACAAGCTGTTTTTTTGAATATGGTAATTCAGTCAACATAAACCATGCCCCCTCCACTCTCAATTCCATATTATCATAAGTCATATTACTAAGTACAAAACACCGGCCTGTATAACGATCATACATAAAAATATACGGCAGATGGATTTATCCTCTGCCGTATATTTCACATATTTTATTCGTTGGATGTTTTCTTATCGCTTTTTTTATTTCTCACTTCTTCTTCCTGTTCGAAATCTTTTTTTATTTCCTCGCTTGGCGGCTGATCAGGCGGCACCTGCTCTTTGAATTCATCTTCTTTCACTTTCTTTTTCTTATCTAGTTCCTGCTCTTCTTCACGGGTCGTCATCCGTCTATGCTCATCGTTTTTATTGTCCATGCATTATAACCCCCCTCTTTATGGTACCAATTCCCATTTCATATAGGGGGTTAAACTAAATTTCCGGTTTTTCTTCAGATCTGCCGTAAACAAAATGATAGATCACCATGGCAATAAGTATCGATATTACGAGCAGCTGGTACAATCCGCCGTAACCGACAAAAGGGACGATCATCCCAAGGAAAAATGGTCCGAATCCAAGGCCGATTTCCAGCATGATGAAAAATGTGGATGTAGCAAGACCCACGTTTTCTTTCTTCGCAATATTGACACAGAGTGCTTGTGCGACAGACTGGAAGTTACCAAATCCGAGGCCGATTAAAAAACCTGCAAACAGCAGTACAATACCTGCTCCGGCATTGCCCATCACGAAAAATCCGGCAGCCATCAAAATAAATGCAGGGTATTGAATGACATTGGCGCCAAAACTATCCAGTATCTTCCCTGTGACCGGTCTCGTGAGCAGAATAGCCGCCGAGTAAACCAGGAAGAACATACTGGCTGCAGTAACAAGATCTACCTCTATGGCATACAGATTCAGGAATGATAATACTGCAGAATAGGCAATCCCCATAAACAGTACTACCGTACCCATCGGGAGCACCTCTCTGTCAATCATGACAAACTTCGCTCTCTCCGCTCCTTCAGGTCTTACCGTGTTGTTTATTTTAATGAATGGCAGCAGGAATGAAATTACGAGGACAATAATTCCGATATAGATCAACATCGTATTAAAACTGATATATTCCGATAGTAGAAATGACAGAAAAGGACCGACTGCGGATCCCAGCACCATGCTCAGACTGAAATGGCTGATACCTTCGCCGCGTCTTTCAGGCGGGACCGAAATGGTTGCAAGCGTGTTGAGAGAGGTGCTGATGATTCCCGTCGCCAGACCATTCAATAATCTGACAGCTATTAAAAAGTAGAGGCCCCCGTCTATGAAGTATAAGATATAAGTGGCGAAAAACAGCAATGTACCGATGTACATTATTTTCTGTGCGCCCATGTTGTTGATCTGGTATCCCGACAGCGCACGGCCGATCAGCACCCCGACGATGAATATACTTGCGACGAACCCTGCTATACTGGGTGCAGCATCATATTTCTCGATAGAAACGCTACCTATGGTCACAAGGGTGGAATACATTGAAAACATCACTATAAAATGAAATATGAATATGACTGCAAATTCTTTTGTCCATATCTTTCCCTTGTGTCTGCTTTTGGACAAGACACCCTCTCCTTTCAAAACCAATTATAAAAACCAGTGACGAAATGTCACTGGCTGTTGCTTGAAAATATTTCCAGGTCTTTATCCCCCCGGACTTTTTCATTACGTTTAATCATGCGCTGAATATACTGTTCATATTTGTCCGAGTACTCAGACGGCAGATCGTAAGTCACACCAGGATTGATATTCAATACACTGAGAAATTTGTTGAGCACATCTTCTACCGTCCAGTTTTTATCCAGTAATTCGTTCAGTGATGCCATCACTTCCGGCTGAATCAAAGGATATTCAAACTTCGTCTCAGAGTCCTTTTTAGCATGACGGTAAAATTCTTTCATGATTTCTGCACGGGACGCACCAGATCCGGATACCGAAAGATAAATCTGCACGGCCACACCGTTTTTAATGCGTCTCTGGGATACTCCCGCGAACTTTTTACCGTCGATACTGAGATCATAGCTTCCCGGACAATAACTCCCGTTAATCTCATACGCTTTGACGTCGGCCTCCCCGAGTGCGGCACCGACCAGGTCGAGCATCAGATCATAGCCCTCATCGATAAGAGGTGATTTACCCTTCTCCACGATCAAAGATACATTTAAGATGCCGTCATCCAGAACCACACCGAGTCCCCCACTGTTTCTGACTATATAGTCATAACCGATTGAGGATAAGTAAGACAGTCCATCTTCCAGATGCGGCAGTCTGGCATCATGCAGGCCCAATATGACAAACGGATCATGTACCCAGGCACGAAACTTGAGCGAATGGTCTTCGCCCGCTATTTCCTGCAGGACATCATCCATAGCAAATGAATGATAAGGATGAGCAGTCTCTGATGCCGGTATATAATCCCATTGTTCGTTGAATAATTTATTCATTTTCGTTTTTGATGGCGAGTGCCTGTGTGGCTGTGAATAATGCCAGATTAAAGACTTCATCTGTCGTACAGCCTCGTGAAAGGTCGTTTACCGGCTGGTTGAGCCCTTGCAGAATCGGTCCGTACGCTTCAAATCCACCCAGTCTCTGAGCGATCTTATAACCGATGTTCCCCGCTTCCAAAGTAGGGAAAATAAAGACATTCGCATTTCCTTTTATTTCTGAATCCGGTGCTTTTTTCTCTGCAACACTTGGAACAAATGCCGCATCAAATTGGAATTCACCGTCTATCGGCACTTCAGGCATCTTGTCTTTCGCGTATTGTGCCGCTGTTCTTATACGTTCTGTCTCTTCTGTTTTTGCAGAACCGTGTGTCGAGAAGCTGAGCAGTGCGACAACAGGGTCCACATTGAAACTTTGAGCCGTCTTGGCAGTTTCAACCGCTACTTCAGAAAGCTCTTCAGCATTTAGTACCGGGTTGATTGCACAGTCGCCCATTACGTATAGCTCATCTTCACGAAGCATAAAGAATATCCCGCTTGTACGGGACACACCCGGCTTGGTCTTGATGATCTGCAATGCCGGACGGACTGTATTCGGTGTAGAATGCATCGCACCTGAAACAAGGCCATCTGCTTTATTGGTATAGACAAGCATTGTGCCAAAGTAATTAACATCGTTCAGGATTTCTTCAGCCTGCTCTTTTGTGACTTTACCATTTCTTCTTTCAACAAAAGCATCTACCAGTTCTTCTTTGTCATTACAGTCTACAGGGTTTATGATTTCCAGATTTTCTATATCCAACGACTCTTTTTCAGCCAGTTCTATAATTTCATTTTCATTTCCTAATACAATGGGGTGAACATAAGATGTTTTGTTCAATTCAATTGCAGCTGTCAAAATTCGAAGGTCAATACCTTCAGGAAAAACTACTCTTACATTTTTTCCATCTAAGTTCGCTTTTAGTTCATCTAAAAATTGACTCATAGTTTCCTCCTTGAAAAGCCTATATACGAAATAATTATACCTTTTCTGTCACATGATTTCATCCCTAAATCCTTTTAAAACGTTTTCAGATAGAGTAATATAGATATGATAACAATTAAAAAGAGAGGTTTTTTAAGATGAGTGAAGCTGTTTCAACGTTAGATGGATGGTGGAGTTTACATTTATTATATAATGTTGACTGGACATCTTTAAGATTACTTGAAGACTCGGAGAAAGATCAATTGATCGGTGAGCTGCAATCATTCCTGGACCGTCAGGAAGAGGTTCATAAAAATAAAGAAGGCAGTTATTCATTTTATAATGTCACCGGTCAGAAAGCAGACCTGATACTCTGGATGCTTCGTCCGACAGTTGATGAACTGAACAAGCTGGAACTTGAATTCAATAAGCTCGGTATCAGTGATTTTCTGATTCCGTCCTATTCATATGTATCTGTAGTGGAAATGAGCAGTTACCTGGCGAAAGATTCCGACGAAGACCCATACGAAAACCCTTATATAAAAGGACGTCTGTATCCTGAAGTGCCGAAATCCAAATACATCTGTTTCTATCCGATGGATAAAAAACGCGATCTGGATGACAACTGGTATATGCTTCCGATAGAAGACAGAAAGCGTCTGATGAGAGATCACGGCATGATCGGCCGCCAGTATGCGGGCAAAGTAAAACAGTTCATCACAGGTTCACAGGGACTGGATGAGTACGAGTGGGCAGTCACTTTATTCTCAGACGATATGCTTGAATTCAAGAAAATCATCTATGAGATGAGATTTGATGAAACATCTGCACGCTATGGAGTATTCGGAGACTTTTTCGTAGGCGTACACTTGCCGACTCCGGAATTACCAGAGTTTTTCAAATAGTATATACATGTTTGAACACCACCAGAATCGGCTATAGTGAAATGCTCGATTAAACTAACTGAAAGGGTGTTTATATGGGGAGATTAATTAGAAGACTCGCTATAATTGTTGCGCCTATAATCATTAAAAAGATATTCAATAAGAATAAATCTGATAAAAGACGTTAATGAGAAGCCTGCTGAGTTATGATTTCGAATAACCGGCAGGCTTTTTATAATTGTTTGACACCCCTTGATATGGGCTATAACTTATTAATATACCAATTTTCAGGGGGATTTTATATGTCTCGAATTATTCGCAGACTCGCATGGATTCTGATTCCGATGGCGATTCGGAGAGCCACACGCGGCAAAGGTAAAAAATAATATATGGACAAAGCGGTTTGTCAATATCGATAAAAATCGTAAACGGGGAAAGTATATGTTGACTGGAAACAAACAAAAAAGAATGATCCTCATCTTTACAGGATCAGTCACGTCTATCGTAGCTCTTTCTTTATTGATTGTCGGTTTCATCTTCTTAATTTCTGAAGGCGAACTATTTGGATTGGCAATCATTTTATTCGGCCTGGTTTCAATTTGGTTTGCACTGAGGGAATTTAAGGAGTATCATCAACTAAAGATAGAAGCAGAAGAAGCACAGAATCAGAGTGATAATACACAAAATAAGTCCGACTAAATGAGTATTTTATCCAAGTTCCGAGAAATGGTTTGAATTATTTTTAATATTCACTTACTATTCAATTATAACCGGTAATTAAATATAACTTGAATTTAGGCGAATTAACCCATATATATTGAAGGAGGTAATTCTAATGGCATTTGTAATCACACAACCATGTATGAGCGAAAAAGCAGGCGATTGCGTTGACGTTTGTCCTGTTGACTGTATAGAACCGGGTAAAGACCAGTACTATATCGATCCGGATATCTGTATCGACTGCGGAGCGTGCGTCACAGTCTGCCCGGTGGATGCAATCATCGAAGAATATGATATGACACCAGAGGACGAACCATTCCTGGAAAAAGCAAAACAGTTCTACGGATTAGCATAAAATATTGCAATACTTATGACCAAACCCCATCGCGGGTTTGGTTTTTTTATGGTGATTTTCTTGAAGTTTTGATCTTCCCCCGACATCGTTTTTGCGCCATGTCGGGAAAACCCCGCTGCCCCGACATCGTTTTTGTGCCATGTCGGGAGAACACCGCTGCCCCGACATCGTTTTTGCGCCATGTCGGGAGAACACCGCTGCCCCGACATCGTTTTCAAGCCATGTCGGGAGAACGCCTCAGAACACAAAAAAGCCACGGCAGGCATCTCCCGGACACCGACGTGGCTCTGAATATAATTATATTTTCACAATACCGATAATTACCATTACCCAGGCTGCCAAAAACAGTACGCCGCCTATCGGTGTAATCGCACCGAGTATTGAAATTCCTGACACAGCAAGTACATATAGCGAACCGCTGAAAAAGATGATGCCCGCAAACATTAACCAACCGGCAACATTCATCGGTATGTCAGTCATTCCAATCAAAATTCCTATCGCAATGAGTCCCATCGCATGGAACATCTGATACTGCACTGCAGTTTCCCAGACGGCTATATAATGATCTGATATTTTACCTTCCAGTCCATGTGCGCCAAAAGCACCCAGTGCAACTGATATGAATGCATTAATCGCACCTAGTATAACAAATAATTTCATCAATAATTGCTCCTTTTATTAAAAATCGAAGATCGAATCATTTTTACTTTTATCGTCGGAAGGGTCATTCCCTTTCTCCCGGCCGCCCATCAATTCAAGCATTTTCTCATCTTTCTCCGTAATGACAGGTTTTTCATTTTCTTCGTTCTCAACAGTTCTGCTTTTAACTGCCGGTTTATATCCTTGCAAAACACCGACCAGTGTCTCGAGCGCATAAAGATGTTTTTCAAATTCATGCGGCAGACTTGAAACTTCAAGCATATGCAGCTCGGACTTGATCTGATTTATGATCTGCTGTTTCATTCCCGCTCACTCCAATCCACCATCGCACGGCCGTGCTCTTTCAAATACGCATTCGTCCGGCTGTATGGTTTTGAACCGAAAAACCCCCGGTATGCCGATAAAGGGCTTGGATGAACGGACTTTATTACAAGATGTTTCGAAGTGTCTATCAGTGCCTCTTTTTTCTGTGCAGGTTTACCCCACAAGATGAATACTACATTTTCCAGTTCTTCCGATACCACTTCAATCACGCTGTCCGTAAATTGCTCCCAGCCGAGTCCTCTATGGGAGTTTGCTTCGTTAGCATCCACGGTCAGTACCGTGTTGAGCAATAAAACACCCTGGCCTGCCCAGTCTTTTAAGCTGCCGCCGGTCCGTTTTATATTCAAATCGTCTTCCAGTTCCTTATACATGTTCCGAAGGGACGGCGGTATTTTTATTCCCTCATTGACAGAAAATGCAAGGCCGTGGGACTGGCCTTCTCCGTGATAAGGGTCCTGCCCCAGTATGACCACTCTCACATTCTCGAATGAAGTCAGCTCAAATGCCGTATAGATTTCTTCCCTTGGCGGGAATACTCTGCCGTTTTTATATTTATCATTCAACACTTCTTCCAATGTGCTGAAGTCGTGTTTTTTCTTTATTTTTTGAAATACGTCTGTCCATTCCATTTGATCACCTCTCACAAAATTTTATTATACCATTCAAGTAAGCAATGCTCTAGAATTACAGAGTCAAATATAGTAAAATATCATTATTAATCTATAGTAGGAAAAGAGGAACTTTTATGAGGCTTCAAAAAACTCTAACGATCGCAGGTACAGATGTCAGCGGAGGCGCAGGCATAGCTGCAGATTTAAAAACATTCCAGGAATATGAAACATATGGAATGTCTGTGATCGTAACGACTGTGACAATGGACCCGGAAACGTGGTCACACAGAGTATTCCCTACAGCTTTAGAAGTTGTAGACTCACAATTAGAAACTGCTTTGTCGCTGTCACCGGACGCTATCAAAACTGGCATGCTCCCGTCTGAAGAAGTGATTGAAAGGGCAAAAGATGCCTTTTTGAACAGTGATGCAAAAGCATTCGTCATCGACCCGGTCATGGTATGTAAAGGTGATGATGAAGTTTTAAATCCCGGACTTGTGGATGCAATGGTAGAACATCTGATTCCACATGCAACAATTGTCACACCGAATCTGGTCGAGGCGGGTCACCTGACCGGCCGTAAAACACCTAAGACTCTGGAGGAAGTGAAACAATGTGCGGAGTCCATTATAAATATGGGTACCAAACACGTCATCATTAAAGGCGGTACAGGCATCGACGGTGACAAAGCAGTTGATGTATACTATGATGGTGAAGAATTCCATCTGATAAAATCGGATAAGATCGATGCATCCTTCAATCACGGTGCCGGCTGTACGTTTGCTTCGGCAATTACGGCCAATATCGCCAAAGGCAAAACACCTCTCGAAGCAGTTCAAAATGCGAAAGCTTTCGTCACATCGGCGATTAAAAACGGCTGGAAAATGAATGAGCATGTCGGGGTTGTCAGACATGGCGCTGCAAACACCGTAGAAGAAGTACAAGTAAATGATGAACAGATATAAATGGGAGATAGTCTGACTATCTCTTTTCAAATGTAAAAGTAGGAGTGGCATGTGAATGGAGAAAATCGACCGCGATAAAGTACAGGAAGTGTTGAATCAATACCAGAATCAACCTGTTTATGTACACGTTGAAATAACGAGTGGCGTGTATGCAAACCATTTAAATGAAGAATTCTTTAATGTCGGCACGTTCATGCGGAATGTCCAAGTCGAATTTGTCCAGGGCGCAATCAGAGGCGGTAGGGACGGTGAGTACCGTGTAGGTTTGAAGTTGGTTAACGGCGGCTGGATTTACGTCCTTGGTCTGACACATTATGTTATAAATGAAAACAATGAATTCATCCTGCATGGTTTTGACCATGACGGGAAAATGGCAAGTGCACTAGAAATATCCGCTGATGAATTTTTCAAATAGGAGGAAATTAAGATGGAAAAAGAAAGACATGTTTTAGTTGTCTTCCCTCACCCCGATGATGAGGCATTCGGTGTTTCCGGAACAATCATGAAATATCTTGATTCTGGAGTTCCGGTGACATATGCCTGTCTGACATTTGGTGATATGGGACGGAGTCTGGGTTATCCTCCATTTGCAACGAGAGAATCACTGCATGATATCAGAAAGCAGGAAGTCGAAAAAAGTGCTAAAATAATGGGGCTGTCCGATTTAAGGCTGCTCGGTTACAGAGATAAGACACTGGAGTTTGAACCGCCTGGTCATATGGCTTCAGTAATGAAAGATTTGATTGATGAATTGAATCCTTCCACTATCATATCTTTTTACCCCGGATATTCTGTACACCCCGACCATGAGGCTACTGCTGATGCTGTAGTGGATGCGGTCACGGAAATGAGCCCCGGGGACAGGCCGAAATTACAACTGGTCGCTTTTGATAAAAACACGTTGGAGGATCTCGGCGAACCTGATATCATTAACGATATTACAGGATATGAAGATAGAAAAGAACAGGTCATGGCAGCACACATCTCACAGACAGGGCCTTTATTAAAAAGACTTGCAGCTGAGACGGTAGATGGCCAGGAAACAAGAGAAGCATATTTAAAACTGGAGCAATTTTACAGTTATGATATAAATTAAGGAGATTGTTATGGAAGAGTTGGATTTAACGACACGAGAAGGTCGTTTTAAACATTTTGGTTCTGTTGACCCTGTTAAAGGTACAAAACCGACAGAAAAAGCCGAAATGGCTGATCTTCAAAATTCTAAAAAAGATTTTTTATTCGCAGTAGAGTCTGTAGGTATAAATAATTTGAGTTATCCTGTAGTAATTGGTGATTATCAATCCGTTGGTAACTTTGAACTCGCGACAAGTTTACGGCGTGATGAAAAAGGCGTTAACATGAGCCGCCTTCTGGAAGCGTTGGAGACTGAAAACAATAATGGTGTCACACTTGATTTTGAATCATTGGAACAGGTACTTCTTGTACTCCGTGACCGCATGCGTCAGGAAAATGCCGAAGTGACAGCTGACGGCAAATGGTACTTTTCAAAACCGAGTCCGGAAACGAACTTACACGGTATCGCACATGCAGATGTAAAATATTCACTTGCATTGAACGAAACCGGTCTGACAAGAAAGCAATTCGGCATGACAGCCATGGTTACGACACTTTGTCCTTGCTCAAAAGAAATCAGTGAATACGGCGCACACAACCAGCGTGGCTATGTGAAAGTCATGATTGATGTAGATCCGAATGTGGAAATACCTGAAAACCATAAAGAAATCGTTTATGAATTATTGGAAATAAATGCATCAAGCCAGCTGTACCCTATCCTCAAGAGAACTGACGAGAAAATGGTTACTGAACGCGCTTATGAAAATCCGCGTTTCGTAGAAGACCTGATTCGTCTGATCGCTTATGATATTGCAGAGCTTGACTGGGTAAAAGGTTTTGAACTTGAGTGCCGCAACGAAGAAAGTATCCACCAGCACGATGCATTCAGCAGAATGACTTATCAGAAATAACAAAAAGACATCCGATGGATGTCTTTTTATTTTGTCGTATTTTCGTATTCATTATTCAATACATTTTCAATTGCGACTGCTACGCCGTCTTCAATATTCGTTCCGGTAACTACATCAGCGATTGCTTTTACTTCCGACGTCGCATTCCCCATGGCTACGGCAGTACCGGCTCGTTTCAGCATGGAAATATCATTTAAGTTATCTCCGATTGCCATTGCATCCTTTAAATCAACATTAAGTTCTGCTGCCATCTTTTCAAGTGCAATACCTTTTTGAGCAGATCTATGCGTCAGTTCGATATTACCGTAAGAGGATGCTGATACAGCAAATTCATCAATTTCGTGCAAGTAGTTTTTCGCTCTCACAAGTTTTGGCATGCTCGCTGAAGCAGCTAAAAACTTTAAGATTTCTTCATCTTCCCGCTCGTATATTTCTCTGTAATCCGATACTTCCTTCAAAGATGTCTTTTCCAGTCTTTCACGCATTAACCTGCGTATTTTCCCGACATCCGGACTTCCGCCGGATTGTTCAGCTAATTCAATGAATATGTCTATATCCTTCTCAATGCTGGTCGTATAAATTGCACGGTCTGTATATACCTGATAGAAAAGGTCTTCAGATTTAAAAATATCAGTGGCCTGGGCAACCAATTCACTGTTCAGTGGATAATTAACCACGACTTCATGCTGATCGTTACGGACCTGGGCACCGTTCAAACATATATACGGAAGGTTCAGATCATACTCCCTGACAATGGCATGTGCTTCATAAAAAGCCCTGCCTGTCGCAATTACAACCTGGATTCCCTGTTCAAGCGCCTTGTTAATCGCAAGGATTGTCCTCGGGCTGATGGAATGTTCAGGTGTCAGCAGAGTTCCATCCATATCTATTGCTATCAACTTGACCATAAGCTGTATAAAACTCCTTTTAATTTTAATTTATAATAATAGAATTCTATCTTTGCCTGTCCTGTGATTTTCTTTGCCGCAAATCCTTAAAAAAACTTTTAAGAAGCTGGCTGCATTCTGTTTCCAATACTCCGGCAGTCACTCTGGGCCTGTGATTAAATCTTGGTTCATCCAATAATTCCATCAGGCTCCTGACCGTACCGCCCTTAGGATCATATGCACCGAAGATGACGTGTGATACACGGCTCATTATTATGGCGCCGGAACACATTACACAGGGCTCCAGAGTAACATATAAAGTACAATCTTCTAAACGGAAAGATTCAAAATGTTCACTGGCACGATGGATCGCAATCAGTTCGGCATGTGTTAACGGATGACTGGTTGTTTCCCTTAAATTATGCGCACGTGCAATGATTTCACCATTATGAACTATAACTGCTCCAATCGGCACTTCACCTTTATCAAATGCTTTCCCGGCTTCTTCCAGTGCCGCCCTCATAAATTCATTATGACTATTTTCTTTTGTCATGCAGTATAAACTCTCCACTTTCAATTAAATCGGTGATACTGTCCACAATCAGATCTGCACCTTTTAAATGTTCTCTCTTCGAAGTCCCGCTTAAAACCCCGATTGTGTAGAGTCCTTCGTCTTTACCAAGAAGAGTATCCGCATTATTATCGCCGATCATCACCACGTCACCGACTTCATAGTCATGTCTGCTGAGGAAAGGGTGCAGCACGCGGATGTCCGGCTTTTGATAATCTGTATCATCACCGGCAACAATATCATCAATCAGATCCGTAATTTCAAGTTTTTCAATAAAAAGCTCAGTGCCTTTCCTGCTGTCACTTGTAACGATAACATTTTTATAACCTAAAGACTTCAAAGTGGAAAGAACGTACCTTGAACCATCGATAAGTTCCATGTTGCTCGCGATATACTCTAAATTTTCTTCATAATAATTTTGTGCCCATTCGCCGCCGCCCTGTGCAAATTTTTCATACTGTTCATGAATATCTGCCGCTGTGCCGCTTGCGACTACAGCGTCGGATTGAATTTTACCTTCAACCAGGCCAAGGGCATGTGCGACATTTTCTTTTTGTGAATGAATATTAAAGTGTTCGGTAAAAGCTTCAACACTTTTAATTGCAAAAGGAGTCCAGACTTTTTCATAATTCAACAACGTGCCGTCCTTATCAAACAGTATCGCTTTCAATGACTATCCTCCTAGCAAAAATAAGAAGGCAAAAGCCTTCTTATAATTTTTCTCTTATTGCATTGATCATTTCTACGGTCATTTTTTCTAAATCATACTTAGGATTGAAACCCCACTGCTCTTTCGCAGCACTCACGTCAATGGCATCCGGCCAGCTCTCTGCAAGGCCCTGACGTACAGGATCCACATCATATGACAACTCAAATTCCGGAATGTGTTTTTTTATTTCACCGGCAACAGTTTCCGGTTCGATACTCATCGCAGTGACATTGAATGCATTGCGGTCAATCAGATTTTCCTCATCTGCCTCCATCAACTTGATGATGGCATCAATCGCATCATCCATATACATCATGTCCATATAAGTCCCCTGTCCTATATAGGATGTATAGCTGCCCTTCTTAACTGCTTCGAAAAATATTTCTACAGCGTAGTCTGTCGTGCCGCCGCCAGGTTCTTTAATGTGTGATATCAAACCTGGAAAGCGCACTCCGCGTGTATCCACGCCAAATTTCGAATGGTAATAGTCACAGAGCAGTTCGCCTGAGACTTTATTCACGCCATACATGGAAGTCGGTCTTTGTATCGTCGTCTGAGGTGTATCTTTTTTAGGTGTTGATGGACCGAAAGCTCCGATTGAACTCGGTGTGAAAAATTTAAGGTTCCTGGTCCTTGCAACTTCAAGGGCGTTGACCAGTCCGCCCATATTTATATCCCATGCTATCATGGGTCTCTCTTCACATGTTGCACTGAGCAGCGCCGCCATATGCATGATGGTGTCCGGCTCAAATTCATCCGCGAGCTCTACCATCTCATTATACCTTCTTACATCCAGTATTTTAAACGGTTTGCCTTTTAATGGCCCTTCCTCCGGTTCATTGATATCTGTCGGCAGAACATTTTCTTCACCGTATATTTCCCTTAATCTTACTGTCAGCTCAGTTCCAATCTGTCCAAGCGCCCCTGTTATTAAAATTCTTTTCATAATAAACCCCTTCAGGAAATAACCTTCAGTTCTTTTCCGACTTTCTCATAGATTTTAAGTGCATCATTCAGCATCTCTTTCGTATGTGATGCCATCGGCATATTACGCACACGTCCTGTGCCTCTCGGCACCGTCGGGAAGACGATGGATTTCGCATAGACGCCCTCTTCCATCAGGCGCTTTGAGAATTCCTGCGTGGTTTTCTCATCCCCGATGATACAAGGTGTAATCGGTGTTTCTGAATTACCGATATCAAAGCCCAGCTCTTTTAATCCGCTCTTCAAATAATTGCCGTTTTCCCACAGCTGGTCATGCAGTTCAGTTGAAGCCATCAACATCTTGATTGCTTCATTGATTGCTTTCGTATCTCCCGGCGTCAATGATGTTGAAAACAGGAATGGACGCGCCGCCACTTTTAAGTAATCGATCAGTTCCTGTGTACCGGCCACATAACCGCCGACCACTCCGATCGCTTTGGACAGGGTCCCCATCTGGATATCTACATCTTTTTCAAGTCCGAAGTGTTTTACAGTGCCTGCTCCTTTGCCCATTACACCTGAACCGTGGGCATCATCGACATAAGTGATCAGATCGAATTCTTTCGCGATTTCAACGATTTCAGGCAGTTTCGCAACGTCACCGTCCATTGAGAACACACCGTCAGTGATATACATCACTTTCTTATATTGACCCGACTCCACAGCTTCTTTTGCCTTTTTTCTCAAGTCATCCATATCCGAATGGTTTACACGGATGATTTTCGCACGCGACAGACGGCATCCGTCGATGATTGAAGCATGGTTCAGTTCGTCGGAAAGAATTGCATCTTCCTTGTTCATCACTGCCTGAATCGCTGCCATATTACAGTTAAAACCGGACTGGAATGCGACCGCACTTTCCGTCCCTTTAAATTTTGCCAGTGTTTCCTCCAGCTCAACATGGACATCGAGCGTACCGTTGATAGTTCTGACCGCGCCCGCTCCGACACCATGTGAATCGATTGTTTCCTTCGCTGCTTTCTTCAACGTTTCGTTCGTTGCCAGCCCTAAATAGTTATTAGAAGATAAATTGATTAATTCTTTATCATCAATATTGATTTTTGCACCGTTTGCGCCCTTCACCACATTGATTTCATTATATAGACCGTTATCCTTTAACTCCTTAAGGTTAGCTGATAAGTAATCGTTTAAAATTTTAGACATTTACCTCTCTCCTCTCATCATTAATTCTATCATAATTAAGCGCTTTCTTTTAATGAAAACTGGTATAATCCTAGTAATCGAAGTATTCTTTCTACATCAAATAGTTTAAAAAATTAAAAATTTTTGTTAAAATGAACTATTATCAAAATGGAGGTTAGTATATGACTATAAATGATTTGGCTGAATCCATCCTTCCTAAAATGATCGAGCATAGAAGGTATCTGCATATGCATCCGGAAGTATCATTCCATGAAGAGGAAACTTATAAATATATATTAAAATATTTACAACAATACGATAGTTTGAAAATCCGTGAAAAGGTCGGCGGCAAAGGGCTGCTCGCGACTTTTGGTGAAGGTCGCCCCCACATAGCAATCCGTGCGGATTTCGATGCGCTGCCGATCCAGGATGACAAGGATGTGCCGTATAAATCAACGGTCGATGGTGTCATGCATGCCTGCGGCCATGACGGTCATACGAGTACTTTATTCGCCCTGGTGGATATTTTGAATGAACAGCAAAAAGCAGGCAGATTAGCCGGATCCGTGTCGTTCATCTTCCAGTTTGCCGAAGAAGTCCAGCCCGGCGGCGCTGTCTCGATGGTGGAAGATGACGTACTGGATGGTATCGACAAAGTATACGGCCAGCATTACTGGAGCCAGTATCCGACACATACCATCAAGGTAAAACCGGGTCCGATAATTTCAAGTCCGGATTACTTTGTCATTACCATTCATGGTAAAGGCGGACACGCCGCACATCCCCATGAGGCAGTCGATCCTGTACTGATTGCCGCGGAGGTCATCACAAACTTGCAGAGCGTGGTTTCAAGACAGATCTCCCCTGTTGACAATGCCGTTGTCACTTTCGGCAAAGTCAGTGCGGGCACAGCGTTTAATGTCATACCTGATACCGCTGAAATTGTAGGTACTGTACGTACTTTCAAACCTGAAATCAAAGACAAGATTTATGAAATATTCCAGAATGAAGTGGAACTTACAGCAAAAAAACGTGGTGCCGAAGGCGAACTTTATTATAACTACGGTTATCCTGCAGTCATCAATCATGATGATGAGGCAGAAGTCATCGAACAGGCAGCGAAAGATCTGGGACTCCCTTTCGAAACCGCAAAGCCGTTGATGATCGGGGAAGATTTCAGTTATTACATTCTGGAAAAGCCCGGCGCATTTTTCTTTACCGGCTCCGGCAACAATGATAAGAACTCAACTTATGTCCATCACCATTCGATGTTTGATCTGGATGAAGATGCCATGGTCAGCGGATTATCCATGTTCATGAAAATACTTGAGCTTGAGCAGGTGATCAAATGGAGTTAAAAGAGATAGAGAAATTGGCCAGTGGCAGCTTCAATGAACTGGTGAAACTGCGCAGGCATTTCCATATGAACCCTGAATTATCCTTTAAGGAAGTGCACACCCCGGCTTATATCGCAAACTATCTTCATGAACTGGGATTGGATGTGCGTGAAGGCGTCGGCGGACGCGGTGTCGTCGCCAAGCTCATAATCGATGAGAATCTGCCCACAATTGCACTTCGTGCCGATTTTGACGCATTACCCATCCATGACCAGAAAGACGTGCCATACCGCTCTGTAGTGCCTGGAGTGATGCATGCGTGCGGACATGATGCACATACTTCTGTAATCATGACAGCTGCACGTATTTTAAGTGAAAATAGAAATTCGCTTAAAGGGAACGTAGTATTCATATTCCAGCATGCCGAGGAAGTCGATCCCGGCGGTGCGATACAGATGATTGCCGACGGATGTCTCGACGGTGTGGATGCAATATTCGGCCAGCATGTATCCACGAGTCTCGATATCGGTACAATCGGCTATAAAAAAGGAACAGCAACCGGCATGCCGGACGACTTCACGGTGAAGATCAAAGGCCGTGGCGGACACGCTTCGAAGCCCGACGGTGCAATCGACCCCCTCGCTGCTGCGATTTCATTCTGCAACCAGATGCAATATGCCGTTACACGCAAAGCTTCTCCAATGGAGCCTGTCGTGCTGTCGATCACGATGTTCAACGGCGGCCACCAGCATAATGTCATTCCTGATGAAGTCGAAGTCGGGGGAACTATCCGGACATTCAACAAAGAGACGCAGGATGTCATGATCAAAGAGTTGAAAAGGTGTCTTGAGGGGCTGGTCACGATGACCGGAATCTCATATGACCTGGATTACATGAAAGGCTACCCGCCTGTAGTCAATGACGATGAAAAAACGGATATGATCATCCAGGCCTCGAATGAGGTCTCTACTGTCAGCCAGGTCCAGTCTCTGGAAGCGGATCTCGGAGGGGAAGACTTTTCCTACTATTTGCAAAGAGTGCCCGGGACGTTTTATTATACAGGCGTGAAGAACGCCAGTTTCAGAGCCGATTATCCACATCATCACGGCATGTTCGATATCGATGAAAAAGGACTGATCAATGCATTGTCAGTGATGCTGCGCTCAGTGTTCATATATTTTGAAGAGGAGGCGTCAAAGTAATGGATATAAAACAGGAGATAGAATCCAGATTCGAAGAGATGGCAGCCGTGCGTCGTCACATGCACAGATATCCCGAACTGTCATTCCAGGAAGAGAAGACCAAAGCCTATATATACGATCAGATCAAGGACCTTCCTCTGGAAATAAAAAGAGACGTCGGCGGAAATGGTTTAAGTGCGAGATTACAGGTCAGCGATGATTATAAAACAGTCGGACTCCGTGCGGATTTTGATGCACTCGCAATCCAGGAAGAAAATGATGTAGAGTATAAGTCGGAAATTGACGGCGCGATGCATGCATGCGGCCACGATGCCCACACAGCAATGCTGATAACCACGGCTAAAATATTATGTGAGAATCAAGATGCCCTGCCAGTCAATGTCGTATTCATATTCCAGCATGCTGAAGAACAGCTGCCCGGTGGAGCGAAAAGCATGGTCGAAGCCGGCGTACTTGAAAATGTGGATTATATTTATGGTATTCATGTCTCAAGCAAATACCCCGTCGGCACACTCGGCTATTCGTACGGATATAAACATGCGAGTGCCGACGCTTTTACATTCAATATAATCGGAAGAGGCGGCCACGGTGCAGAGCCGCACGAAGCGATCGACCCGGTTGTCGCATCCGCTTCACTGATCCAGCAGCTGCAGACGATTGTTTCGAGGACCGTAGATCCATTGAAATCGGCAGTCGTCACTGCATCCATGTTCAATGCCGGCAGTGCATTCAATATCATACCGACCAAGTCAGAAGTCGCCGGAACAGTCCGTACATTTGAAAAAAGTGTCCAGGAGCAAGTTATCGGACGCATGGAAGGCATCCGTAAAGGGATTGAAGACAGCTTCAATCTAAAATGTGAGCTCGATTATGAAAAAGGATACCCTGCAGTATTGAACACCGATGCAGAGGTCGATCTGCTGGTGGAAACTTCCGGCGGCGATACGGATTTTATTACAAGCGTTGAAGAAGTTGAGACTTCAATGGGCGGCGAAGACTTCGCCTACTATCTTGAGAAAATACCAGGTGCATTCTATAACATCGGAACGAAGAATACAGCACTCGGGACAGACTATCCACATCACCATCCGAAATTCAACATCGATGAAGATGGAATGAAAGCAGGCGTCGAGTCATATTTGAGATTGATTACCGGATTTAGAGAAGTTTAAAAAAATGATAGGTTTGTCAGAACTGCTCACATAGCTAGAAATATCACAGCAAATACGAAAAAAGGTCAAAATCCCAAATAGGATTTTGACCTTTTCATTTACTTCGGCAATATTAAATTTTCCGCTTCTTTCAATATTTCGTAGGCATCATCTGATTTATTGGAACATACGACGATGGTAATGTCCTCACCGGGATAATGCACAGCACGGAAATTCACGCCGGGGTCATATCCCATCTGGATATATTTAACTACACCTTCTCCAGACGTTTCCATATATCCCGAGTAGCCATAATGAATATCTTCCCCTACACTCACCTGAGGTTTCAGAAATACCCGCATCATTTCTTCTGTTAAAATTTTACCATCCTTCAATGCTTTCCAAAATAAACCGATATCCGCAGCAGTCACATAAGCGCCGCCATCCGGACCGCCCTTAGCAGGCAGTGAAAAGATGTTGGATTTCCATGTGCCGTCAGATTTTTCCATATAGCCCATCGCCACATTGCCGGGTAATTCGTCCGCTGAAAAATACCCTGAATCATACATACTTGCCCTTTGAAATATATGCTCCTCTATATAATCTGCGAACGCCATGCCGCTGACCTGCTCAACCACCATACCTAAAATGATATAGCCGGTATTATTATAGTTAAATGGACTGCCGGCTGCACCAGCCATCTTCTCATATTGGAACATCGGCAGAAAATCTTTCGTCGAGCGCACCCTGTACATCGGAAGCACTTCCCAAAGTTCTTCAAAATCATCCATTTCATCCTCGTCAAAATAATCCGGTACACCGGATGTGTGGGTCAGCAGATGATGTATGGTGATATCCTCATCAAAGTGTGGAAATTCAGTATCCAGACAGTCGATGAGCTTCGTATTAAAAGCCAGCTTTCCATCCCCTGCCAGCCTGCAGATTGCAGCAGATGTAAAAATCTTGCTTCCCGAGGCTATAGAGAATCTTGTATCCGGCTGGTTCAAAATTTTTTCCGACTTGTTGGCAAAACCAAAACCGTCCGAGAACAGTATCTCATCATTACTTTCAACGTAAATGCTGCCTGAAAATTCAAGTTCCTTTTGCCTGTCTGCTAAATGATTCCAATTCACCTTATCATTCATTTTCAGTTCCCCCTGAATGTATTTTATACTTGCTTAAAACACATCCAACTAGCCTTTTCATATTTGATAATGAATCATCTCATTCTCCCCCTTTTATCTTTTCGATCATATCATCAAAAGTATCATTGTGCAATATTACAATGAAACCACCCTGAAAGCAGTTGCCGCTTCAGGATGGTCAGAATAATCTTCAACTATATACTTGCTCTCACAACTTTTTTATAATATCCAAGCGAAATCACGGCAAATATTGAATACAGCACAGTATATGCTCCCATCACTATCAACATCGGGGTCCACATCTCAATTCCGAATATGAACCATCCCGATTGCACGGCAAAATACGTGTGCAGCAAGCCGATGATCAACGGTATACCGAATGTGATTGCCATTTTCAAAGCGAGACCACGTAATATTTCACTTTCCCTGAAGCCAAGTCTGCGCAGTACGCTGTAACTGCCCTTTTCATTTTCACATTCATCAATCTGTTTAAAGTATAATATACAGCCGGATGTCAGTAAAAATGCAAAACCTAAAAACCCGATGATAAATGTCATCATTCCTGTCATCTTGACCATCTCTTCGTATGATTGAAGTTTAGAACTGAATGGCGGATTATTTTCATCGTCCATCAGTTCAAAAATCTCACTGGAGTCATCTCCTGCAATATTAAAAGCGTACATATCAGTCGGCATATCATTCTCACTGTTTGAATCCGGCTGATTATCATATAGATTCTGATAGACCTCGTCGTCCACGATCACGACAGGCAGCCCGTAGGATACGTTCGAGGGGATGACCGCCTTATCATCGACGTCAACGACTTCCACCGTCCGTGTGAAATATTTTTCATCAGTGAATGTCATCTGATCACCGACTTCATGTTCACTGAACATATCCTGAATTGCTAAATGACCGGTAACATGAGATTCATTTTTGCCCACATCGAAGCCTTCGAACTCGTTTTCACTTGCAACGACTACACTGTTTTGAAATAAACTGCCTTCGTTTTCTTCGCCTTTTTCATTTTCTTCTTCCAATCCAAAGTGGATGAAAGACTTCTCCATACGTTCAATTTCAATACCTTCATCATTCAACAGTTCTTCATAGAAATTCAAATCCTCTTCCGAATACACAGTATACTCATACGGATCGGTACTATTAAGCATTTTGTCCGTCGAATAATAACTGATATAACTCAGTGACATCGCCGTAATACTGATAGCTGTGATGACTGTGATCACCGTCAGTAAAAATGCATTTGACCGCATTTTAAACATCACGCTTGTAATCGACAGCACATCGTTTACATCCACATGTCCATTTTTCGCCCGGCGTATCAGATTCAATATAAATGTGATCGAATATTTAAATGTAATATAAGTACCGGCAATCGTTAAAAATAGGATGATCAACATATTAACCGGCAGCATGAAGGGATTCCCCATGGCACTTTCAAATAATTCTCCTGACATGTAATAGCCGTAACCCACCATGACAAGCCCGATGACCCCCATGATAATCGTACCGATGCCCACCGGCTTGCCTGCTGTTTCGGAGGTTTTATTGAGCTTAAGCAGTCTGATCAATGAAGAGCTTCTTAAAAATATATAATTTTGGATCATCAAAATGATGAATATCACAATGAATACTGCAGCTGTAATCCATACTGCGGTAAAAGAAAAACTCATATTTACCAGCATATCCACTCTCATTATTCTTAAAAGCAAGAGGAGCAGCAATCGGGATATAAAGAACCCAAGCAGTATACCGCCTATCAGACTGCCAAAGTAAATCATGAAATTTTCCAGCGCCAAAATTCTGAATACCCTGAGCCTGTCCATCCCTATCAATTGATAAAGTGCCAATTCCTTATGGCGTCTTTTAATAAAAATCATATTGGCAAACATGACAAATAATGAAATGATGATGAATATTACTACAGACCCCACCATAAAGAGAGAGGATAAGCCCGTATTTCCTGAAATTTCGGCTGATGCAGCATCATCCAACGACAGCAGTACGAGTGAAAAAAACAAGGACACACTGAAGATGAGCGCAAAAATATACAAGGCATAGTTTTTTATATTTCTCAAAAAGTTTTTTATGATTAAACTATTCAGCATCTTCAATCACACCACCCAGCACACGCTGTGTATCCAGAATTTCCTGATAGTAATTTTCCTGTGTCATATCTCCGCGCGTCAATGAAGTGTATACCTGGCCGTCTTTCAAAAAGACCACTCGATGTGAGAAGCTGGATGCTGCAGCATCATGCGTCACCATCAATATGCTTGTTTCTAACGTACTGTTCAACTGCTGGAGCTTCTTTAAAAGATCGCTTGCCGATTTAGAATCAAGCGCTCCTGTCGGTTCATCCGCAAATATGATTTTCGGTTGATGAATGAATGCACGGGCAGCACTTGTACGCTGTGCCTGTCCGCCCGAAACCTGACTTGGGTATTTATTTGCCAAATCTGTAATTCCCAATTCCCCCGCCACTTTATCAAAATGGGCCGAAGCTTCCTTCTTAGTCATGTCCCTTATGGCGAGCGGCAGCATGATATTTTCCTTAACGGTCAAAGTGTCGAGCAGATTATAATCTTGAAAAATAAAACCGAGGTCATTTTTTCTGAAATCTGCCAGTTTTTTATCTTTCAATGACGTGAAATCTGTACCGTCGATATAAATTTGGCCGCTTGTAACCCGGTCGATAGAACTTAAAACATTGAGCAGTGTCGTTTTACCAGAACCTGATGCGCCCATTATGGACACGAATTCTCCTCTGTTCAAATTGATATCTATACCTTTCAGGACATCTGTGCGGTTGAACTTATTACCAAAACTCTTCTTTATATTTTGTGCTTCTAATAATGTCATTATTAACCCTCCTGTATTTCTCTTATATATATTGTAACTAGAAAATATAATGACATCGTTTGATTGAGCGAACAAAAAACACTGCTAAGTGACATTTTTGTCACTTAGCAGTTATATTGGTGAATTGATTCTCTTTATTGAACTCAAGTGTCATGGTCGTATATTTTTCGTATGATGATTCAGCAGTAAGTTCAATGTTCAATGTCTCTGAGACATTTTTGGCTATATACAGACCCATTCCCGTCGACTGTTCGTCATGATGATCTCCTGTCGATGTAAATCCGGCTTCAAAAATCCTTTCCAGATCCCGCTTCTCTATACCTCTTCCATAATCCGTAATTGTGAGCATTGTAAACCCCTTCTCCGCGCTGCTCCGGATGACGATATCATTATCCTCGGAATATTTCACACTGTTCGTGATCAGCTGATCAATGATGAACTGACACCATTTCATATCCGTATATACGATATTTTCCTGCAGATCGATATCGAAGCCGATACATTTTCTGATGCATATTTCTTTTAATTTCCTGATCGAGCTGTTCAATACAATATTTAAATCGAGCGATTCTATGTACAGATCATTCTTTATATTCGGCAATCTTTTTAAATACAGCACTTCGTTCAGCATACCATTCAGCCGTGTCCACTCACTCAGCAATCTATTGCCTTCTGTTTCCGGTAAATCATCCAGCATCAGTTTCATCGTTGTCATCGGCATTTTCATATCATGGATGAAACGTGTAAGCTCATCCAGATTTTCCTTTGTTTTCAAAGATTCTTCATCAAGCTGCCGCTGATGCGTCACGCGCAGTTCATCCAGCTTTTCATAAATTTCATGCTGCGCCGGTGTATTTCCTTTCGTCAAACCCACCACATCATTCAACGTTTCAAGGTTTTCGAAATCATTGTAAAACTTCCTTTTCCGTCCATAATCCCAAATTATATATACGATTAATATGATCAGATTGAATAAAAATATATAGATTACAGATATATTGGGTATTCCGTTGTCCAGTAAACCGATTAATAATATTGAAATATTAAGTAGGAAAAATAATATGAAGACCGGTATGTTTTCTTGCCAGTACATCGACCACTACTCCTTTAAAATATAACCGATTCCGGTTTTAGTATGGATCGCTTCTTTCAAACCGATATTTTCCAGTTTTTTTCGCAGACGGTTAACATTGACCGTTAATGTATTATCACTGATAAATTTTGAGTCGTCCCACAGTGCCTCAATGATTTCTGTCCTCGATACAGTATCTCCTGCATTCTGTGACAGTATGGACAGAATATATGATTCATTCTTTGTCAGTTCCACAGTATGATCATCCACTGTGATAATCAATTTCTTGAAATCGAATATCGCATTTCTGAATTTAAATACATCCAGTTCTTTATTCTGATATTCATATGTACGTCTTAACAATGCCTGTACTTTGGCGTTCAGCACTTCAAAATTGAACGGTTTTTGCATATAATCATCTGCACCCATCTGCATGCTCATGACCATGTCAGTCGGATGATCTCTCGAAGATAAAAATATTATGGGTACTCTGGAAATATTTCTGATCATGCGGCACCAGTGAAAACCGTCGTACTTGGGCAGAGTGATATCAATGATGACGAGCGACGGTTCCAACTTTATAAAGTCGCTCATTACATCCGAGAAATCCTCTATGCCGTGCGCATCCACGTCCCACTCTTTAAAGCGTATGATCAACTCATCAAGAAGCACATCATCGTCTTCAATAATAAGTAATTCCACTGCTTTATACCTCCTTCTGAATTAAAGGTATTTCATTTATAATAGTATACGTTATAAATACCGGTTATAAAAACAAAAAAAGCGCAAAACCTTATTTAAGATTTTGCGCTTCAAATATATAATCACAGATTATTTTTTGATTTCAGTAACAACGCCTGAACCTACAGTACGTCCACCTTCACGGATTGAGAAACGAGTACCGTCTTCAATCGCGATTGGAGAAATAAGTTCAACATCAATTTCAACGTTGTCTCCAGGCATAACCATTTCAGTTCCTTCTGGAAGGTTTACTACACCAGTTACATCCGTAGTACGGAAGTAGAACTGTGGGCGGTAGTTAGTGAAGAATGGAGTATGACGTCCACCCTCTTCTTTTGAAAGAACATAAACTTCAGCTTTGAAGTTTGTGTGTGGTGTAATTGAACCAGGTGCTGCAAGCACTTGTCCACGCTGGATATCTTCGCGGGATACACCACGCAGTAATGCACCAATGTTGTCACCAGCTTCAGCATAGTCAAGAAGCTTACGGAACATTTCTACACCAGTGATAGTTGTTTTGTGTGATTCTTCAGCAAGTCCGATGATTTCAACTTCGTCACCAACTTTGATTTGACCACGGTCAACACGGCCTGTTGCAACAGTACCACGGCCAGTGATTGTGAATACGTCCTCAACCGGCATCATGAACGGCTTGTCAGAGTCACGCTCAGGAGTAGGGATGAACTCATCTACTGCTTGCATAAGATCAAGGATTCTTTGTTCCATGTCTGCATCGCCTTCAAGAGCTTTAAGTGCAGAACCAGCAATAACTGGAATGTCATCACCAGGGAAGTCATATTCAGAAAGAAGCTCGCGAACTTCCATTTCTACTAATTCAAGTAGTTCTTCGTCGTCCACCTGGTCAACTTTGTTCAAGAATACTACTAGTGCTGGAACACCAACGTTACGTGAAAGCAGGATGTGCTCACGAGTTTGTGGCATCGGGCCATCTGCTGCAGATACAACAAGGATAGCTCCATCCATTTGTGCTGCACCAGTGATCATGTTTTTAACGTAGTCAGCGTGACCTGGGCAGTCAACGTGTGCATAGTGACGAGTATCAGTTTCGTACTCGATGTGAGACGTGTTGATTGTAATACCACGCTCTTTTTCTTCTGGTGCGTTATCAATCTCAGCGTAGCTCTGAGCTGTAGTGTCACCATGTTTAGCAAGTACAGTTGCGATTGCAGCTGTTAAAGTTGTTTTACCGTGGTCAACGTGACCAATTGTACCGATGTTAGCATGTGTTTTCGAACGGTCGAATTTTTCTTTTGCCATTTTAAAATACATCTCCTTATTTAAAGAAATTAGTTTTTTATAGTTGCCCCGGGAAAAGTATAACACTTTCCAGAGTTGTTTCTAAGTCACTTATATACGATTCATATACAAAAATCAAGTTTATAAATTATTCACCAGTATTTTTCTTGATGATTTCTTCAGCAACTGATTTTGGTACTTCTTCGTAATGATCGAAAGACATTGAATAAGTTCCGCGGCCCTGAGTGTTTGAACGCAATGCTGTCGCATAACCGAACATTTCAGAAAGTGGAACGAATGCATTGACGACTTGTGCGTTACCACGGGCGTCCATACCTTCAACACGTCCACGACGGCTTGTTACGTCACCCATGATATCACCCATGTATTCTTCAGGCATAACGATTTCTACCTTCATCATAGGTTCTAAAATAACCGGATCACAAACTTTCGCAGCTTCTTTCAAAGCCAATGATGCAGCAATTTTGAAAGCCATCTCAGATGAATCGACATCGTGGTATGAACCATCAAAAAGTCTTGCTTTGACGTCTACCATCGGGTAGCCTGCAAGTACACCATTTTCTAATGAATCTCTGACTCCGGCTTCAACCGAAGGTATGAATTCACGTGGTACTGCACCGCCGACGATATTGTCTTCGAATTCAAAACCTGCACCTTGTTCGTTAGGTGTGAATTCAATATGAACATCACCAAACTGTCCGCGTCCACCAGACTGACGAGCGAATTTACCTTGAACTTTAGCCGCTGTTTTAAATGTTTCACGGTAAGATACCATTGGCGCACCAACGTTACATTCAACTTTGAATTCACGTTTCATACGGTCAACAAGTACATCCAAGTGTAATTCACCCATACCGCCAATGATAACCTGACCGGTTTCATTGTCAGTACGTGCAGTAAACGTAGGGTCTTCTTCCTGAAGTTTCACTAGAGCTGTAGTCATCTTATCCTGGTCAGCCTTGGATTTAGGCTCAACTGATAAGTGAATAACCGGCTCTGGGAAATCCATGGATTCAAGAATGATGTCAAGTTTCTCTTGTGTAAGGGTATCACCCGTACCAGTGTCTTTCAGACCTACTGCAGCTGCGATATCTCCTGCATAAACAGTAGAGATCTCTTCACGTGAGTTAGCGTGCATCTGTAAGATACGGCCAACACGTTCACGTTTGCCTTTAGTAGTGTTCTGAACGTAAGAACCAGCATCGAGTGTACCTGAGTACACGCGGAAGAAAGTAAGTTTACCTACATAAGGGTCAGTCATTACTTTAAACGCAAGTGCTGCAAACGGCTCAGAGTCATCTGGTTTTGCAATATATTCTTCCTCTTCATTATCCGTTTTATGACCGACAATCGGTTTAACGTCTAATGGAGATGGCAGGTAGTCCACTACTGCGTTAAGCAATAATTGAACGCCTTTGTTTTTAAATGCAGTTCCGCAAAGTGCAGGGTAGAATTCAACATCACAAGTTGCCTGACGAATTGCTGCTTTGAGCTCTTCTACAGTAAACTCTTCTCCGCCAAGGTATTTTTCCATAACGTCTTCGTTGACGTCGGCCAAACCTTCGATAAGAGCGTCTCTTGCTTCTGCTGCTTCAGCTTCATACTCTGCAGGGATCGCTATCTCTTCAATCTCTGTCCCTATGTCGTTACCGTAGTTGTATGCCTTCATTTCTACAAGATCAATGATGCCTGTGAAATTGTCTTCAGCACCAATCGGAAGCTGGACTGGGTGAATATTCGCTTGTAAACGGTCTTGTACAGTGCCTACTGCATACTTGAAGTCAGCACCGACTTTGTCCATTTTGTTTACGAACACAAGTCTTGGAACGCCGTATGTCGTCGCTTGACGCCACACTGTTTCTGTTTGTGGTTCAACACCTGACTGTGCATCAAGTACTGTAACCGCACTATCAAGTACACGAAGTGAACGTTCAACTTCAACAGTGAAGTCTACGTGTCCAGGTGTATCAATGATATTTACACGGTGTCCGTCCCACTGGGCTGTTGTCGCAGCAGATGTGATCGTGATACCACGTTCCTGCTCCTGCGCCATCCAGTCCATCTGTGAAGCACCTTCGTGTGTTTCACCAAGTTTGTGGATACGTCCTGTGTAATAAAGAATACGTTCAGTCGTCGTAGTCTTACCAGCATCGATGTGAGCCATGATACCGATGTTACGCGTATTATCTAACGAGAATGGTCTTGCCATGAGTATTCTTTTCTCCTTCCAAAAATGGATTGAAATTTATTACTATCAGGCACTGACACTACCAGCGGTAGTGAGCAAATGCTCTGTTAGCTTCTGCCATTTTGTGCACTTCTTCACGTCTCTTAACAGCACCACCGGTGTTGTTTGCAGCGTCAAGAATTTCGTTCGCTAATCTCTCTACCATTGTTTTTTCCCCACGCAGACGAGCGTAGTTCACAAGCCAACGGAGACTCAGAGTCGTACGGCGTTCCGGGCGTACTTCCACAGGCACCTGGTAGTTTGAACCACCAACACGACGTGCTTTGACTTCAAGTACAGGCATGATGTTCTCGATCGCTTCATCGAAAACCTCCATAGCATCTCTGCCTGAACGTTCCTGCACTAAATCGAATGCGCTGTATAAGATACTTTGTGAAGTACCACGCTTACCGTCAACCATCATTTTGTTGATTAATTTTGTGATCAGTTTTGAGTTGTGAATCGGATCTGGCAACACATCTCTTTTTGGAACTGGACCTTTACGAGGCATATTGTAATCCTCCCTTCAAATATTATCATTTATTCGTCAAAAGTTTAATTCATTTAATAGAATCAGTGACTTCAATTATTTTTTAGCTTTAGGCTTCTTGGCTCCATACAGTGAACGGCCCTGCATACGTCCGTCAACACCTGAAGTATCAAGTGCACCACGTACAACATGATAACGTACACCCGGTAAGTCTTTAACACGTCCGCCACGGATAAGAACAACACTGTGCTCTTGAAGGTTATGGCCGATACCAGGGATATAAGCGTTAACTTCGATGTTGTTGGAAAGTCTCACACGAGCATATTTACGCAGCGCTGAGTTTGGTTTCTTTGGAGTCATCGTACCTACACGAGTACAAACACCACGTTTATGAGGCGCAGATTCTTTCGTCACGCGCTTCTTAAGACTGTTGAAACCTCTGTTCAGTGCTGGTGAGTCTGTGCTTTGGCTTTTAGACTTACGCGGCTTTCTGATTAACTGATTAATAGTTGGCATTTTGAATAGTCCTCCTCCCTTTATCAAGATTTTGTAATACCACACATCCAGGTGGTTCATTTTTAGAGTATAAAAAATCTGCAAGAATAAATTCTTACAATTTCGCATCTAAATTGCTCTCTAAGAGGTAAATTACCCATTATAGAGTAACCTTAACAATAATAGCACTTTAAAAATGCTATTGTCAAGCATTTTCGAGTATTATTCCCATAAATGCCTCAAGTAGTAATGATAACAAGATAAGCCGTGTGATACAAGGGTTTAATCATAAGATATAACCCGGAATCCTTCCGGCGCTGCATCGCTGTAATACTGCTCACACATTCAGTTTTATAGAAAAAGAGCAGCAGTAAACAAATTGTTTACCGAAGCTCTTTAAAATCTATATTATTCTTCTGTCACTGTTTCTTTTTCTTCCACTTCGGGCAACTCGGCATCGACTTCAACATCACGGTATCTCGGCATACCGGTACCTGCTGGTATCAGCTTACCGATAATGACGTTCTCTTTGAGCCCGAGCAGGTCATCCCGTTTACCTTTAATTGCTGCATCCGTAAGAACTCTTGTCGTCTCCTGGAAACTTGCAGCTGACAGGAAGCTTTCAGTTTCAAGTGATGCTTTTGTGATTCCAAGCAATACAGGTTTAGCTGTTGCCGGACGTTTTCTCTTCTTAAAGATTTCTTTATTCGCATCCGTAAATGAGTGGACTTCAACCAACGCGCCCGGTAGTAGCGTAGTATCTCCGGCATCGATGATCCTCACTTTTCGTAACATCTGTCTGACCATTACTTCAACGTGCTTATCATCAATTTCCACACCTTGCATACGGTATACCTTTTGAACTTCTTTAAGCAGATATTCCTGAGTTCTGTTCAATCCGGCAATCGTCAATAATTCTTTCGGTTCGATTGAACCTTCGCTTAACGGTTCACCTGGAATGACTGTATCACCAATCTCGACTTTCAGTCTTGCTGCACCAAGCGCAGTATATGTCCTTGTTTCCTGTTCGCCTTTGATCTTGATTTCCTGCTGGCGATCTTTGACAATTTCGATATCTGTCACTTCGCCGCCGATTTCGGTAACGACAGCCTGACCTTTAGGATTACGTGCTTCAAACAATTCCTGGATACGAGGAAGACCTTGAGTGATATCACTTCCGGCTACCCCGCCTGTATGGAATGTACGCATTGTAAGCTGTGTACCCGGCTCACCGATTGATTGAGCTGCGATTGTACCCACTGCTTCACCGACTTCAACTTTTTCACCGGTTGCAAGATTTTTACCATAACAGCGTTCACATACACCATGACGTGTATTACAAGTGAATGCTGAACGGATATAAACCTCTTCAATACCACTGTTTACAATTTCTTTAGATGTTTCAACTGTAATCAGTTCGTTTGAACGTACAATAATCTCTTTAGTTTCAGGGTTTCTGATTGTCTCTTTCGCGTAACGGCCTTCAAGACGGTCGATCAGCGGTTCAATAAGCTCAGATCCTTCTGTGAGTGCTGAAACCAGCAGACCTTTATCAGTACCACAGTCTTTTTCACGGACAATCACATCTTGTGCGACGTCTACAAGACGACGTGTCAGATAACCTGAGTCAGCAGTTTTCAGCGCGGTATCCGCAAGACCTTTACGCGCACCGTGTGTGGATATGAAGTACTCTAGTACTGTCAATCCTTCACGGAAGCTTGATGTGATCGGCAGTTCGATGATCTCTCCAGACGGGTTGGCCATCAGACCACGCATACCTGCGAGCTGAGTGAAGTTTGATGCGTTACCACGTGCACCTGAGTCACTCATCATGAAGATAGGGTTCAACCTGTCCAATGACTGCATCAGTTTTTCCTGGATGACATCTTTTGCTTTAGTCCAAAGTTCAATGACTGTGCTGTAACGCTCATGCTCTGTAATCAGACCACGTGAGAACTGTTTCTGCACTTTTTCAACTTTAGCATCTGTTTCATCAATGATCTGCTGTTTATCCGGCAGTACTACAATATCGGAAACGCCAACCGTAATACCTGCTTTGGAAGAATACTTGAAGCCCAGATCTTTCATAAGGTCCAACATTACAGATGTTTCTGTAATGTGGAACTTATTGAAGATTTCAGCGATGATCTGGCCAAGATAACCTTTATCGAATGGGTCGACAAGCGGTCTGTCTTTATAATATTCTTTCAAGCCGCCTTCACCCAACTCTCCAACTTGTACGAAGTATTCATCAGGTGTTTTATTTTCAAGGTTTGTTCTTGTCGGTTCATTTATATACGGAAATGACGGTGGCATGATTTCGTTGAATATCATTTTACCGACCGTAGTCAACATTACTTTGCTGCGATTTTCTTCAGATACTTTTTCAATATCCAATGAGCCGGCATGTACACCGATTCTTGTATGAAGACCGACATAGCCATTTGTGTAAGCCATGATGACTTCATTCGCATCTTTGAAAATGTGACCTTCACGTTTATCATTCTCACGCTCAAGCGTTAAATAATAGTTACCAAGAACCATATCCTGTGATGGTGTAACAACCGGTTTTCCATCTTTCGGGTTCAGGATATTTTGAGCTGCAAGCATAAGCATTCTCGCCTCTGCCTGTGCTTCTTTGGAAAGCGGTACGTGAACCGCCATCTGGTCACCGTCAAAGTCAGCGTTATAAGCAGTTGTCACTAACGGGTGCAGTTGAATTGCCCTGCCCTCGATCAGTACCGCTTCAAACGCCTGGATACCTAAACGGTGAAGTGTTGGTGCACGGTTCAAAAGTACAGGGTGTTCGCTGATTACATCTTCCAGAACATCCCAGACTTCACTTTCCATCCGCTCTATTTTACCTTTGGCATTTTTAATGTTAGTAGCCATTTCTCTTTGAACAAGCTCTTTCATGACGAAAGGCTTGAACAGCTCAAGAGCCATTTCTTTAGGCAGACCGCACTGATACATTTTCAAGTTTGGTCCAACAACGATAACCGAACGTCCTGAGTAGTCTACACGTTTACCAAGTAAGTTTTGACGGAAACGTCCCTGCTTACCTTTCAACATATGAGACAACGATTTTAATGGACGGTTGCCCGGCCCGGTGACTGGACGGCCGCGACGGCCGTTATCGATTAACGCATCGACAGATTCCTGCAGCATACGTTTTTCGTTTTGTACGATAATTCCAGGAGCACCCAAATCCAACAGACGTTTCAGACGGTTGTTACGATTGATTACACGACGGTATAAGTCGTTTAAATCACTCGTTGCAAAACGTCCGCCATCCAACTGTACCATCGGACGGATTTCCGGTGGAATAATTGGAAGTACATCGAGGATCATCCACTCAGGTTCATTTCCTGAGTTACGGAATGATTCCACAACTTCCAGTCGCTTGATCGCACGTGTCAGGCGTTGACCTGTAGCAGATTCAAGTTCTTTCCTCAATTGGGCCAATTCTTCTTCCAAATCGACATTTTGAAGCAGTTCCTTAATCGCTTCAGCACCCATTTTGGCAGTGAAAGTATTACCGTGCTTATCATAATACTCACGGTATTCCCTCTCTGATAAGAGCTGCTTGGGCTCTAAGCCGGTCGAACCCGGTTTGATGACTGCATAAGATGCGAAATAAATGATTTCTTCTAATGAACGTGGTGACATATCCAAAAGAAGCCCCATTCTGGACGGGATACCTTTGAAATACCAGATATGAGATACAGGAGCAGCAAGTTCAATGTGCCCCATTCTCTCACGACGCACTTTTGCACGTGTCACTTCCACACCACAGCGGTCACATACCATACCTTTGTAACGTACACGCTTATACTTACCACAGCTGCATTCCCAATCCTTCGTCGGACCGAAAATTTTCTCACAGAATAAACCATCACGCTCTGGTTTTAAAGTTCTATAGTTAATTGTTTCAGGTTTCTTGACTTCACCGAATGACCAAGAACGAATCTTTTCGGATGAAGCAAGACCGATTTTCATATATTGAAATCTATTGACATCTATCAATGAGCTTTCCTCCCTAAAAGTTTAATCAAGCTCAGTACATCACTCAGTGACATTCTCAGTTTCAACTTGTTTTTTATCACTAACATTCAGCTGATTCGAATTGTCCTCATCTTCAAGATCATGCATATCGACTTCTTTGTCTTCATTATCCATGATTTTGACATTTAATCCCAAGCTCTGAAGCTCTTTCATCAACACTCTGAATGACTCAGGCACACCTGGTTTTGGAACGTTTTCGCCTTTTACAATCGCTTCATAAGTTTTCACACGACCGACTGTATCATCTGATTTGACCGTCAGTATTTCCTGTAATGTGTACGCAGCACCATAAGCCTCAAGTGCCCATACTTCCATCTCACCGAAACGCTGACCACCAAACTGGGCTTTACCGCCAAGCGGCTGCTGAGTAACAAGTGAATAAGGTCCTGTACTTCTCGCATGGAGTTTATCGTCAACCATGTGAGCCAGTTTGAGCACGTACATTACACCAACAGAAATTCTGTTTTCAAACGGTTCTCCTGTACGGCCATCATACAATGCCGTCTTACCATCTCGTGCAAGTCCTGCTTCTTCCATCGTATTCCACACGTCATCTTCATTTGCGCCGTCGAATACCGGTGACGCCATCTTTATACCCATCTCGCGGGCTGCCATTCCCAGGTGCAGTTCCAGCACTTGTCCGATGTTCATACGTGAAGGTACGCCCAGCGGGTTTAGCATAAGGTCGATAGGAGTTCCGTCCGGAAGGTACGGCATATCTTCCTCCGGCAGAATACGTGAGATAACACCTTTGTTACCATGACGGCCAACCATCTTATCTCCGACGCTGATCTTTCTCTTCTGAACGATATAAACTCTTACAAGCTGGTTTACACCAGGGGACAATTCGTCACCGTCTTCACGGTTGAACACTTTGACATCCAGGACGATGCCACCGGCACCATGCGGTACGCGAAGTGAAGTATCTCGCACTTCACGTGCTTTTTCACCGAATATCGCATGAAGCAGACGCTCTTCCGCCGTCAGTTCAGTCACACCTTTAGGTGTTACTTTTCCAACAAGAATATCGCCGTCCGTGACTTCTGCACCTATATAGACTATACCGCGGTCATCCAGTTTTTTCAGAGCATTGTCTGAAACGTTTGGAATGTCACGAGTGATTTCTTCAGGCCCAAGTTTAGTGTCACGGGCTTCAGATTCATATTCTTCAATATGGATGGAGGTATAGACATCATCTTTAACAAGTCTTTCACTCATGATTACAGCATCTTCATAGTTATAGCCGTCCCAAGTCATGAATCCGACTACAAGATTACGGCCAAGAGCCATTTCACCATTATCCATGGATGGTCCATCAGCTAATATTTCACCTTTGGAAACAACGTCCCCAACAGAAATGATCGGCTTCTGGTTATAACATGTACCTGAGTTTGAACGTGTGAATTTAGTCAGCTTGTAAACATCTTTTTCTGTTTCGACTTCTTTGCCGTTCTTCTCTTCAATTCGGTACACATGAATTTCCTTCGCTTCAACATGGGAAACTCTGCCTTTATATTTGGATACTACTGCTGCACCTGAATCGCGGGCAGATACGTGCTCCATACCTGTACCGATATAAGGTGATTCAGGTATAAGAAGAGGTACCGCCTGACGCTGCATGTTCGCACCCATCAGTGCACGGTTCGAGTCATCATTTTCAAGGAACGGGATACATGCAGTTGCTGCTGAAACAACCTGCTTCGGCGATACATCCATGTAGTCCATGCGTTCTCTTGGCATCTGCGTGTTATTACCACGGAAACGACAGAAGATTTCATCATTCTGGAAACGGTTGTTTTCATCAAGAATCGAGTTGGCCTGCGCCACAACATAGTTGTCCTCTTCGTCAGCTGTCAGATAATCTATCTGATCAGTGACACGATTCGTTTCATGGTCAACTCTTCTATACGGAGTTTCTATGAAGCCAAATTCGTTTACACGTGCATAACTTGATAATGTATTGATCAGACCGATGTTCGGCCCCTCCGGAGTTTCAATCGGACACATACGTCCATAGTGTGAATAGTGGACGTCACGCACTTCAAATCCGGCACGTTCACGCGTCAGACCACCGGGTCCAAGCGCTGATAGTCGACGTTTATGGGTCAACTCGGCCAACGGGTTTGTCTGGTCCATGAACTGTGATAACTGGGAACTGCCAAAGAATTCTTTGATAGAGGCAATTACGGGACGGATGTTGATCAGCTGCTGCGGTGTGATCGACTCAGCATCCTGGATTGACATACGTTCACGGATGACACGTTCCATACGTGAAACACCGATTCTGAACTGGTTCTGCAGCAGTTCACCGACTGAACGCAGGCGACGGTTGCCCAGGTGGTCGATATCATCTGTATAACCGACACCGTGTAACAAGTTGAAGAAGTAGCTGATTGAAGAGATGATGTCTGACGGCGTGATTGATTTCACTTCAGCATCAGGAAACGCATTCCCGATAATTGTCGTCGTTCCTTCTTCAAAGTTAGGTGCTTCGACACTGATCGACTGCACTTCAACAGGCTCATCAAGAGCGCCCTGTTCTAGATCATAGGTCTCCAGGTTAGCTGTCGATTCAAGTGCATCCGTAATTGAATCTAAAGTTCTGCGGTCGATTGTTGCCCCTTTTTCAGCAACAATTTCTCCTGTTTCTTTATCAACGATCGGTTCAGCCAATACCTGGTTGAACAATCTGTTTTTAAGATGAAGCTTTTTATTCATCTTGTAACGACCAACGTTCGCAAGATCATAACGCTTTGGATCGAAAAATCTTGTGTAGAGCAGATTTTTAGCGTTTTCCACCGTCGGCGGTTCGCCCGGACGTAAACGCTCATAGATTTCAAGCAATGCCTGATCCACTGTTTCTGTAGTATCTTTATCTAATGTGTTGCGTATATATTCATTATCACCAAGAAGGTTGATGATTTCCTGGTCAGTTGAGAACCCAAGCGCACGAACAAGCACTGTGATTGGAAGTTTACGAGTACGGTCGATGCGGACATAGACAACGTCTTTAGCATCAGTTTCATACTCTAACCAGGCACCGCGGTTCGGTATTACCGTTGCACCATAGCTCAACTTACCATTCTTATCATATTTCTCTGAGTAATATACAGATGGGCTGCGTACGAGCTGGGATACAATGACACGTTCAGCTCCATTAATAATGAAAGTACCAGTGTCCGTCATCAATGGGAAGTCACCCATAAATACTTCCTGCTCTTTCACTTCGCCTGTCTCTTTAATAACTAAGCGGACTTTCACGCGTAATGGCGCAGAGTAAGTTGCATCGTGGTTCTTTGCCTCATCTTCATCGTATTTTGGTTCACCAAGTTTATAATCTACGAACTCTAATGACATATTTCCAGTAAAATCTTCTACTGGTGAAATATCCTTGAACATTTCAATCAGACCCGTCTGTAAAAACCACTCATAAGACTTGGTCTGAATCTCAATCAAGTTAGGCAGATCCAATTGCTCTTCGATACGTGCATAGCTCCTGCGTGTAGCATGTCTTCCATATTGAATCACTTGACTCATCGACAGATTCACCCCTAATAAAATTTACGTAAAACATACACATTAGCATACTAGAATGTTTAAAGACAAAAAGAAAACGGAATCGAAATCAACCCCATTTTCTATTTATATTAAACAGTATTTAATACGCTCCATTTCAATAAGCAGACAAAAAGTGCATACTTATTGGTATTATATTTTTACATTCTATAACTATAACACAAGTATTTTGTCAAGTCAAATTGGTTATTGATTTTCTTACCAATTTATGTTTTGAGCAGCATCCTCATGTCTTTTTATACCTTTTAATACGTAATAGCCTTTCTCTTTCAAGAGTATTTCCACGTTGCCAAACAACTGCTCAATCGATTTTTTATATGATTTCATGCCCTGCTTCTTCTGTACCACCATATAAAATTTTCCGGCTGTCTCAAGACGGTTGAATCCGTCTTCTATAATGTCTGTGACAACATCCTTACCTGTTCTGAATGGAGGATTGGTAACATAAAGCTTCGTTTTAATATCTGATTCATCATATTCTTCCCTCGATAAAATCTCGGCTTTGATATCATTCTTCACAATGTTATCATGCAGCAGACTGACTGCATCCTCATTCACTTCAATCATCACCGGCCGTACATCTAAAGCTTTGCCCAATATGATGCCTATCGGTCCGTAACCCGCTCCCATATCGATCAATGAAGCGTCACCTGCCTCATTATCGGACACCACACCGGATATCAGCACTCTTGTACCGTAATCCAGCTGGTCTTTTGAAAATACACCGCGATCAGTTTTAAAATTATATACGGTATTCTTAAAAGTATATTCTATCTCTCTGTAATCATGGGCGGTTTGATCGGTTGTAAAATAATGCGACATCAATATCACCTCCGGTGATTTATATGTAATGAAAAAGAGAGGCTCATCTAAACAATATGTTTATATGAGCCTCACTTCAAAATTTATCTATACACAAAAATTATTTAAGTTCTACGCCAGCGCCAACTTCTTCCAACTTCTCTTTAAGTTCTTCAGCTTCTTCTTTAGCCAGACCTTCTTTGATTACTTTAGGCGCTCCGTCAACTAATTCTTTAGCGTCTTTAAGTCCTAAGCCAGTTGCTTCACGCACAACTTTGATGACTTTGATCTTGGATGAACCTGCGTCTGTAAGTTCAACATCAAATTCAGTCTTCTCTTCAGCTGCTGCCTCTCCGCCGCCTGCGCCTGCTGCTGCTACTGGTGCTGCTGCAGTTACGCCAAATTCTTCTTCAATTGCTTTTACAAGATCGTTTAATTCTAAAACTGTCATACCTTTAATTGACTCAATGATTTCTTCATGGTTAGCCATTATAAATTCCTCCATTTTTTTAATTGATTTAATTGCGATTAAGCTTCTTCTTCTTTGTCTTCACCAACAGCTTTAACTGCATAAGCGAAGTTTCGTACTGGAGCTTGAAGTACAGATAGTAACATAGACACAAGTCCATCTTTGGATGGCAGTGATGCAATTGCATTCACATCTTCTGCCGGTGTGAACTTACCTTCAAGGACACCTGCTTTAATTTCCAACGCTTCATGTTCTTTAGCAAAGTTGTATAGAACTTTGGCCGGAGCAATGACATCTTCATTAGAAAATGCAATCGCGTTTGGTCCAGTTAAAAATTCATTCAGCTCTGTAAGTTCTGCTTTTTCAGCAGCACGGCGAGTCATTGTATTTTTGTATACTTTGAATTCTACGCCGGCCTCTCTGAGACTTTTTCGCAGTTCAGTCATTTGGGAAACTGTTAATCCACGGTAGTTTACAACTATTGTAGAAACAGATTCTTTCATCTGAGCAGCGATATCATCTACTAATTGCTGTTTTGATTCCATCACGTTTGACATTCTTACACCTCCATAATTTTGTGTGTATAGGCTGGTGCAATAAAAAAAGCACCTTTTACCTACGGCAAAAAGTGCTTGAATATATATTGATCAATTCAAGTCTTTTTCATTTGCCTCGGCAGGATGTTCTTTTAAGTAACGCTTAAAACGCCACTCCTACTGTCTCAGGTAATCTTTTAATACAAGTGCAACTGTACAACAGCCAGCTGCACTTGTCAATATTAACTTTTATTATAGGATTCTTGCTGCGTTGTTATCCACTTTAATTCCAGGTCCCATCGTTGATGAAAGTGCTACAGATTTAAAGTAGGTACCTTTGGCAGATGCGGGTTTTGATTTTGCCAATGCATCGTGAATCGTATTGAAGTTTTCAACCAGTTTGTCAGTATCGAATGATACTTTACCAATTGCAACGTGTACAATACCTGATTTCTCTGCACGGTATTCAACTTTACCTGCTTTGATTTCTTCTACTGCTTTTTTAACATCCATTGTTACTGTACCTGTTTTAGGGTTTGGCATTAAACCTTTAGGACCTAATACACGTCCAAGTTTACCAACTTCACCCATCATGTCAGGTGTTGCAACGATTACATCAAAGTCAAACCATCCGCCATTGATTTTCTGAACGAATTCCTGATCTCCTGCGTAATCTGCGCCTGCTTCTTCTGCCTCTTTAAGCTTTTCACCTTTAGCAAATACTAATACACGCTGTGATTTACCAGTACCGTGCGGCAATACAATCGCACCACGGATTTGTTGGTCGTTTTTACGTGTATCAATACCCAGGCGGAAAGCGACTTCAACAGAAGCATCAAAATTTACAGTACTTGTTTCTTGAGCTAATTTAACTGCTTCTTCAATTGAGTATGAAGAATTGGCATCAAATTTCTCAAGAGCTGCCTGATACTTTTTACTTCTTTTAGCCATTTGTAATTCCTCCTTGTGGTTTTAGCGGGTTATCCTCCCACGTTTGTATTAATACGTTTTATACAGTCATTGTCATTTTACTTTTCAATTTCGAAGCCCATGCTTCGAGCTGTACCTTCGACCATACGCATTGCCGCTTCTACATCAGCCGCATTAAGGTCTTCCATTTTCGTCTCAGCAATTTCACGCACTTGCGCTTCTGATACTTTCGCCACTTTTTCTTTGTTAGGTTCACCTGAACCTTTTTCAACACTTGCAGCTTTTTTCAGTAATACTGCTGCTGGTGGTGTTTTAGTTATGAAAGTGAATGAACGGTCTTCAAATACAGAGATTTCCACTGGAATGATCAGACCTGCCTGCTCTTGTGTACGCGCATTGAATTCTTTACAGAACCCCATGATGTTCACGCCTGCCTGACCTAATGCCGGCCCAACTGGCGGCGCTGGATTTGCCTTCCCTGCAGGAATCTGCAATTTCACAACGTTGATAACTTTTTTAGCCACGATGTGCACCTCCTCGTTTATCGTGATGTGGTCATAGGATATTAAGATTTTATCCTCCCACTCGCATCTATAAAAAGATGGCCGGAAAATTCCGACCATAACATTTTACCATTATTATAATTAAAATACAACCTGTATTTTATAGTTTTTCTATTTGATCGAATTCCACTTCTACAGGCGTCTCCCTGCCAAACATTTCTACAAGCACAGTCAATTTGTAACGTTCTTCATCAATCCCTTTGATTTCACCGGATTGATTGTTGAACGGACCATCAATAATGTTGACGACTTCACCGATTTCAACTTCGAAATCGACTGTCTTCTCAACCATTCCCATGGATTTCAAAATAAACTTCACTTCTTCAGGCAGTAACGGGTTCGGTTTGCTTCCTGCACCCTGTGAACCTACGAATCCTGTGACACCCGGCGTATTTCTGACAACATACCAGGATTCATCTGTCATTATCAATTCTACAAGTACATAGCCTGGAAATGTCTTTTTCATCGCCGTTTTACGTTTGCCATCCTTAACCGTCGTTTCTTCTTCTTCAGGGATTACCACTCTGAAGATCTGATCTTGCATATTCATAGAGTCAAGACGGGCAAGTAAATTCGCTTTTACTTTGTTTTCATACCCTGAATAAGTATGAACGGCATACCAATTCTTTTCACCAGACATCCAATCGCTCCTTTAAATTACAATAAATCTATCAACGCTGTAATACCCAAATCCAATGCATAGAAAAAAGCCAGGAAAAATATAACCGTCAATGCAACAACCATTGTAAATCTGGCAGTTTCCTGACCGGTCGGCCAGCTTACTTTTTTCATTTCGCTAACTACATTTTGAAAGAAATTCTTATTGTTTGCCATTTTTAACATATCCTCCTACTTCAGATGGAACTTTTATGAGTCGTATGTCGATTACATTTTTTACAAAACTTTTTCATAATCAAACGTTCTTTATGGTCGTTCTTTAATTGATAATTTCTTGATCCACAGTCATTACACACCAATGTTATCTTCATATAACACATCTCACTCAATTCTTATTTACTATACCGATTTTGAAAAACAATGTCAAACACTGTTAAATCATACGATAAATTATTTTTTGCGCTTTCTTCTCACCCTGTGCAGGCTGTTTACTATCACCTTTTCACTGACACAAAGCTTCTCACTGATTTCCTTGATCTGGTAGCCGTAGTTACAATAATAAACGATTTGGCGTTCAAGCGGGGAACACACTTTACGGTTATTTAAAATCTGTGATTTGTTCTCCTCATATATGATGATATCCAGAGGATCATCCTGCATTCTGTTGCGGTGATCCGCAGTTTCAAAAGTGATATCCTTCACTGATTTGATGACCTCGCTCAAACCATAGTCGGTCAATCTATAATACAGCTTCATCAGTTCATACGTGATCACCTTCGAAACATAATGACGGTAGTTGCCGAGTTCGGGATTATACTTATAGCATAGTCTCAGCGCCAGTTCCATCATGTCCTGCAGCGCATCCTCCCGGTCATAATGATCGAAAGGATATTTCAGAGTCTTTTTAAAAATGACCTGCCTTAAATTTTCGTCTATCCAATCAAATGCACTAATATCACCATTGTATACTTTGTACGCATAATCATTCATCCGGTCATCTATCGATTCTTTGAGATTAAAGTAATGTTGAGTAATTAGATACATAAGCCGTCTCCCATAATTTTATATATATAAAATATATGGTGAGACGGCATTTACTTCAAGGTGCTATTTTAAGCCCCTTCTCCATTTTTCAAATTCTGATAAAACATCAGGACGGATATCCAGTTTCCGCCTGGGCAGTTTCTGGTTTATTGCATCAATTTCTTTGCTGATGTTTTTTTCGGAATCCTCCAGCGTCATCCACATTTCCCTGGATGGAATCCGGTAGGCACCTAAAGCGAAAATCGCATTCTGTTCAGTCAGGTCGCTCGTAACCACGCTGATCTCACATAGAAATGGATGATAATTATCATGGACAAAACGTTCGATATATTCATCAGCTGTTTCTTTTTCTTTAGTGAAAATGACGGTGATTCCATGTTTTTTCAAAATGGATTCCATACTCTTCACTTCGTAGGCATCGAACACGATGATAATTTCAAACGTGGTCACCATCTGATACTCCGCAAGTGCTTTTATCAGCTCTTCCCTGGCTAACTCCAGCGACACTTTGGATTCGCTGAAAAGCTCTTTATTGGCACCGATCAGGTTATAGCCGTCCACGATCAGAATCCTCTCTTTTTTTCTCATCACATCACAACCTGACAGGGTTTTGCCTGCGGTAAACCTCGTACATGAGCAGGGCCGCGGATACTGAGGCATTTAAACTTGATATTTGACCCACCATCGGAATTTTAACAGTGAAATCACATTTTTCAAGTGTTTTTTTGCTGATGCCCTCTCCTTCACTGCCGATAACCAATGCAGTACTTACATCTAAAGAAAGCTCACGGTAATCCGTGTCCCCGCTGCCGTCGGCACCGACGACCCAGAAACCTCTGTCTTTCAGCTTATCGATCGTCTGATTAATATTTGTCACCCGCACAACCGGTATATATTCAATTGCACCGGTGGAAGTTTTAGCCACTGTGTCTGTCAGCTGCACAGAGCGTCTTTTCGGGATGATCACTGCATCGAATCCTGTCGCATCGCAGGTCCTTAATATCGATCCCAGATTATGGGGATCTTCCAGGCCGTCAAGGATGATGACATTTGCAGTCTCCTCACCTTCAACCGTCTGCAGGAACTTCTCAAAATCCATATATTCATGGGCGCTGATTGACGCAATGATGCCCTGATGCTTTTCATCAGTCATACCGTCCATTTTACTTTTTGGAACATTCTGGACGACCACTTTCTGCTTCCTGGCCATATCCAGAAGTTCTTTCACCTGATTTTTATTAATTGAATCCTGTATATAGATTTTATTTATGTCTTTTTCGGAACGCAGTGCTTCCCGCACTGCGTTTCTGCCGGCCACTATGGAATTAGTCATCGTGAACCCTCCCTTCCTTAATAATTTCCTGCATCAATTCTCCTATTCTGGAATGGTTGTCCGTCAGATCGAGATAACCGATCAGCGCTTCCAGACCCGAGGCATTCCGATACTCTTTAATCGTTGCATTTTTAGCTCTCGTCGCACTTGATTTATTCCGTGCACGCTTGGCTATTTCCCACTCGTCTCCAGTGATCAGACCTTCTCTCCTCAAATGGAGCAGAGCATGCGACTGGGCTCTTGCACTCACCAGCCGGTTCGCTTCTCTATGGAGGTCTTCAGGCTTCAGGCGGGATTTATTTTTAATCAGAAATGTGCGGATGTAGACCGCGTATACTGAGTCGCCCAAAAAAGCTAAAGATAAGCTCGGCACTTCTTCCACATTAAAGTCAGCCACGCTTAAACCGCACTCCTTCTTTAGTATCTTCCAAAATTATGCCCTGTTCTTTTAAATAATCCCTGATTTCGTCAGCGCGTGAGAAATCTTTATTCTTCCTTGCATCGTTGCGTTCCTCGATCAGTTTTTCAACTTCTTCATCGAGTAAAATTGTTTCTTCTTCCAAAACAATGCCAAGCACGCCGGCATACTTTTCAAACACTTCTATGAACTTCGTCAGCACTTCAGCATTTGTTGTATTGTAGCGGAGATATTTATTCAGCTCGGAAGTGATGTCATGCCACGCACTGATAGCGTTGGCCGTGTTGAAATCATCATCCATATGCGATTCAAACGTCTTAACATTTTCATCGATGATTTCTGTTATCTTACTGTCGACTTCTGTACCGACTGCACTTTCAAGGCGTTCTTTCGCCTGTCTGTAGCTGTCCTGGATACGCTCCAGCCCTGCCCTTGCCGCATCGACCAGTTCACGGTTGTAATTGATCGGATTGCGGTAATGCACGCTGATCATAAAGAACCTCAGTACATTCGGATTGATTTCCTTGATGATGTCATGAACCAGTATGAAGTTGCCCAGTGACTTTGACATCTTCGTGTTGTCAATATTGATATACCCGTTATGCATCCAGTAATTCGCAAAAGTTTCATCTGTCATACATTCACTTTGAGCAATCTCATTTTCATGGTGGGGGAAAGTCAGATCCTGTCCGCCCGCATGAATATCTATCGTGTCACCCAGATGTTCTCTCGCCATCACGCTGCATTCGATGTGCCAGCCCGGACGGCCTTCACCCCACGGAGACTCCCATTTGATTTCATTCGGCTTTGCCTGTTTCCAGAGAGCGAAATCCAGAGGATCCTCTTTTTTCTCTCCGGCGTCGATACGTGCACCGACTTTCAGATCATTGATCGACTGCTGGCTCAGTTTACCATAGCCGTCATATGAACGGGTTTTGAAATAAACGTCGCCGTCTGATTCATAGGCGTGACCTTTCTCGATCAACACTTCTATGAATTTAACGATGTCATCCATATGATTCATCACTCTCGGATGGACTGTTGCGCGCTTGACGTTAAGCGCGCCTGTATCCTCAAAGAACGCTTCGATGAAACGCTCTGCGATATCAGGCACCGATTGTCCCAATTCCTGTGATGCCTTGATCAGTTTATCATCGACATCCGTGAAGTTCGCCACGTATTTTACATCATAACCTTTATATTCCAAATATCTTCGGACCGTATCAAAAGCGATGGCAGGTCTCGCGTTCCCGATATGGATATAGTTATACACAGTCGGGCCACAGACATACATCTTAACTTTACCTTCCTCGATCGGCTTAAACGTTTCTTTCTGTCTTGTCAAAGTATTATATATGCGAACCATCTTTAACCTCATCCCTTACTTCTTTTCTAAAGTCTTTTATTTCATCTTCCAGGCCTAATATCATTTCCAGAATAGGATCCGGTAAATCTGTCACGTTCAAGTCACGTGCGCCTTTAACCTTTTCACCAGCCTGTTTGACTATACGTCCAGGTATGCCTACGACTGTAGAATCCTTGGGTACGTTGATCAATACAACTGAATTGGCACCAATTTTGGAGTTTTCACCGATACGTATGTTACCGAGCACCTTCGCTCCGGCAGCAACCAGTACATTGTCATCCACGTCCGGGTGTCTTTTAGTCTCTTCTTTTCCTGTGCCGCCCAATGTGACACCTTGGTAGATTGTGACGTTATTGCCGATGCGGCATGTTTCACCGATGACCACGCCCATGCCGTGGTCTATGAATAAACGTCTGCCCACCTGTGCGCCGGGATGTATTTCTATACCTGTCATAAAGCGGCTGATCTGTGAAATGATCCTCGAGAGAGTGGCAAATTTTCGTTTATACAATTTATGCGCAATTAAGTGCATCCATACAGCATGCAGTCCTGAATAAGTGAACAACACTTCAAATTTACTTTTCGCAGCTGGATCCAGCTCCAGTATCATATTGATATCTTCTTTCATACGATTGAACAAGATGATCCTCCTCCCAAAATAAAAAATGCCTCTGTCCAAAAAACTGGACAGAGGCGCATTCGCACGGTTCCACTCTGTTTACAAAATAAATTTGCACTTATAAATATACAATTCATGACAGAGTGCATTTCTGAATTATATCATGGTTGCCTTCTCACCCGCCAGACAATCTCTGATTTCCACAATAAACCATACTTCATTTCTCTGTTACTGATTATAATAATCGATTACAATCCGGACTTCAACAAGATAGACTCATAAGCCGGTTATTTCAATTTAGAAATTCTGTTCAGTACTTTTTCTTTACCGATCAGAGAAATCGAATCCGGCAGTTCAGGTCCCTGTGTCTGTCCTGTAACTGCAACACGGATCGGCATGAAGAGCTGCTTCCCTTTATATCCCGTCGATTTCTGTACATTTTTAATTGATTTTTTAATGGTCGCAGGATCAAAGTCGATCAAGTTTTCAAACTCATCATACAATGCAGTCATGAGTTCAGGTATATGTTCCTGATTGATCACTTCTGTCGCAGCTTCACCAAATTCAATATCATCTTTGAAAAACTGCTCGGATAATGCTGTAATTTCACCGGCAAAACTCATCTGCGGCTGATACAGTGCTACAAGTTTCCTTGCCCATTCAATCTCCTCTGTACCTGAATCTTCATTAACCAGTCCTTCTTTAATCAGGAAAGGCAGTGCCATATCAAATACTGTCTCTGCATCTTTCTCCTTCATATACTGGTTGTTGATCCAGGTCAGTTTCTGCTTGTCGAAGAAAGCAGGTGCTTTGGATAATCTTTTTTCATCAAATAATTTGATGAACTCATCTTTGCTGAAAATCTCCTCTTCGCCTTCAGGCGTCCATCCAAGTAAAGCGATGAAATTAAATAACGCTTCAGGCAAATACCCAAGTTCTTTATACTGTTCGATAAATTGGATGATGGCCCCGTCACGCTTGGATAATTTCTTTTTATTTTCGTTGACGATTAACGTCATATGACCGAATTCAGGCGGCTCAAGTCCTAAAGCTTCATAGACCATGAGCTGTTTTGGTGTATTTGAAATATGATCATCACCGCGGAGAACATGTGAGATTTCCATTTCATGATCATCTATCGCGACAGCGAAGTTATAAGTCGGGATGCCGTCTTTCTTCACGATGACCCAGTCACCGAAACCATTTGATTCGAATGACACTTCACCTTTGACGATATCATCAAATTTGTAGACTTTATCCTGAGGGACACGGATCCGTATTGCAGGTTCACGCCCTTCAGCAATAAGAGCATCTTCTTCTTCCCTGGTCAGATTGGCATGGCGACCGCCGTATCTCGGCATCTCTCCGCGTGCAATCTGTTCCTCACGCTCTTTTTCAAGTTCTTCGCTAGTCATATAACAACGGTAGGCAAGGTCCTCATCCAGCATCTTTTTGATATAAGGTTCATAGATGGACCCGCGTTCAGATTGTCGGTAAGGGCCGTAGCCGCCGTCTGAATCAATACTTTCATCCCAGTCGATACCCAGCCACTTCAAGTTTTTCAGCTGGGATTCCTCACCTGTTTCAACATGGCGTGATTTATCAGTATCTTCGATCCTGATGATGAAGTCACCGCCGTAGTGACGTGCAAATAAATAATTGAATAACGCTGAACGTGCGTTTCCTATATGCAAAAATCCAGTCGGACTCGGCGCATATCTAACTCTTACTTTATCCATTATGATTCCTCCATTTTTGTGAGCAGGACCACTGCTTCAGAAGTGATGCCTTCTTTTCTGCCTACAAAACCCAGTTTTTCTGTAGTAGTCGCTTTAATATTAACATTAGAGACGGCTGTCTTCAAAATTGAAGCAACACTTTTCCGCATATCATCGATATGAGGTCTGAATTTTGGCGCCTGAGCCATGATTACAGCGTCGATATTACCAATCTCGTAATTTTCATCGTGCATTTTCTGCACAACTTCAGCCAGTAATATTTTTGAATCCATATCCTTATACTCGTCATCTGTATCGGGGAAAAATTTGCCGATATCACCAAGAGCCAATGCCCCCAGTATGGCATCCGCCACCGTATGCAGCAGTACATCCGCATCCGAATGTCCGGCCAGACCCCTGTCATACGGAATGGTCAATCCCCCGATGATCAGCGGTCTGTCGTCGGCAAATGCATGAACATCAAAACCATGTCCGATCCTTATCATTCGTCTTCACCCTTCCTGTTGATGATAGATTCGGCAACCACCAGATCTTCACGGGTTGTAATCTTAATATTATTATAGTTGGATTGAGCAATATGCACGTTCTCTCCCAGTATTTCCACCATGCTTGAATCATCGGTCACCGAAAGCTCATTTGTACGGGCATTTTCATGGGCGCGTCTGATTAAATCATAATCGAAAGCCTGCGGTGTGTGGGTGATGAATAATTCTTCTCTCGGCAAAGTCTCTGCAACGAGGGAACCCTTCACTTTTTTAACCGTATCTTTTACTTTGACTCCGCAGATGACCGCCTTGTGAATTTTGACTCTGTCGTATATGTCATCCAGCAATGCCTTCGTGATGAATGGTCTCGCACCATCATGTATGAAAACATATTCACACTTCGGAATTTCTTCCAAAACATTATAAATGCTGTCCTGGCGTTCTTTTCCGCCGATAACTACACCGTGCACTTTATCATACCCGGATAATTTTTCTTTTAACAGCGCTGCTTCATCTTCTCTCGCCGCCAAATAAATTCCTTCACAGTTCGGATCGTTCTGGAATTGCCCGACAGTGAGTTCGATGATCGATTTCCTGCTCAGTTCGATAAATACCTTATTTCTATTATACCCCATGCGCCTGCCTAAGCCTGCAGCGGGAATGATTGCGATATAAGCCATGATTAACTCTCTTTCTTAGTAAAGATGATGCGCCCTGAATTTGTTTGCAGCACACTTGTCACTTCAACACTGACAGTCTGGTTAACCAGTTTTCTGCCATCTTCGATAACAACCATTGTACCATCTTCAAGATAGCCGACGCCCTGGTCTTCCTCTTTACCATGTTTGGTCACCATAATATCCAGTGTATCGCCCTGCTTGATGATCAGCTTGATTGCATCGGACAGTTCATTGACATTTAAAACTTTAATATTATGCACCTGGCAGACACGGTTCAGATTATAATCCGTTGTGATCAGTGCTGCATTCTCTTCTTTGGCAAGCTGCACCAATTGCTGATCCACATCCAGCTTGTCATATTTTACGGGCTGGACTTTTACATTCTCAGAACTCTCCTGCAGGTCATGCAGCATTTCCAAACCTCTCTGGCCGCGGTCCCGCTTCATGGAATCTGTTGAATCTGCAATCAGCTGCAGTTCGTCCAGAACGAATTGAGGTACGGAGATCTCTCCTTCTATAAATCCTGTTTTTACAACATCGACGATTCGGCCGTCTATGATTGCACTGGTATCTAACAGCTTTTTCTGCCCTTGAAAACTCTCGGTCTGCTCTTTGTTATTTTGTTTCGGCAGCAGTTCCAGAACTTCACTGTGCTTTTTCATACCAATTTGAAAACCCAGATAGCCCAGAATAATTGCCAGTGCAAAAGATATGACTTCACTCACGATCGGAATATTTAATGTATTCAATAATAATGATATTAAGACAGCAACAACAAGACCGATAACCATACCCAATGTGGCAAAAATGATTTCGGGCAGATTTCTGTTTAAAAGGATGCCCTCACCCTTACGGATCAGCTGCTCCACTTTATCGATAGACCAATAGAAGATGATTAGAAAGAGCAGTCCGCCAATCAAGGCATGTACAAGGGCATTATTCAATATGGCCGGAAGATCGACAGGCATTACGGTAATCAAATCAGGGAACAACCATACACCCAGTGATACACCACACAAAAAGTATAAAATATACAATAAATATCTCAACATAACATTCACCTCCTCAAACTGGATTTCAGCTGACTAATTAAAAGCCTGTTTTATAGCCTGTCCCAGGTCGCTTACACCGTGGACTTTTAAACCTTCCGGCAGCTGAATGCCGGTCAGATTGGATTTTGGAACAATCGCCCGCTTGAAGCCAAGCTTGGCCGCTTCCTGCAGGCGTGATTCTATCTTGGTTACACGCCTCACTTCACCTGTCAGTCCCACCTCGCCGATAAAGCAGTCATCGCCGCGCACTTCTTTATTTTTAAAGCTTGAAGCAATGCTGATGATGACACTCAGGTCAACCGCAGGTTCATCGAGTTTTACTCCGCCCGCTACTTTGATGTAGGCATCATGCTGCTGCATCAGATAACCGCCGCTCTTTTCCAAAACGGCCATCAGGAGTGACAGGCGGTTTTGGTCAATCCCTGTAGACATACGTCTTGGGTTATGGAAGTGGGTAGGTGTAACAAGTGCCTGCACTTCGACGAGCATTGCCCTTGTACCTTCCATCGTTGCGACAATCGCAGATCCCGGCGTGTTTTTTGAGCGCTCTTCCAAAAAAATTTCGGAAGGATTCAAGACTTCTTTCAAGCCTGTGTTCTTCATTTCAAATATACCCATTTCATTTGTCGATCCGAAGCGGTTTTTCACAGCTCTTAAAATACGGAATGTATGATGCTGGTCACCTTCAAAATAAAGAACGGTGTCCACCATATGTTCGAGCAGACGTGGTCCGGCAATCTGACCTTCTTTTGTCACATGGCCGACGATGAATGTTGCGATGTTTTCACCTTTGGCGATATTCATGAGGCTCTGAGTACATTCTCTTACCTGGGACACGCTGCCCGGCGCACTCGTGATATCCGGGTGGAATATCGTCTGAATGGAATCTATGATCAAAAAATCCGGTTTGGATTTTTTTATTTCATCATGGATGTAATAGAGGTTCGTTTCACAATAGACGTTGAGATTTTCGCTTGTTTCATCCAGTCTGTCAGCACGCAGTTTGATCTGTTCAAGCGATTCCTCACCGGACACGTATAACACCTCATGCTCTTTAGACAATGTTAAAGCTGTCTGAAGTAAAATCGTCGATTTCCCGATACCCGGATCTCCGCCAATGAGTATGAGAGAGCCGTTTACAATGCCTCCGCCGAGGACACGGTCGAATTCTCCGATTTTTGTCAAAGTTCTTGGTGTAAACGTCTTTTTAACATTATTCAGTTTGACCGGCCGGCTGCTTTTCTCGGGTTCCTGCTTTCCAAGCGTGCCCCGGCCTTTCGTTTCTTTATGTATCAATTTTTCTTCCATCTGATTCCACGCACCGCAGCTTGGACATTTCCCCATCCATTTGGGTGATTCATATCCGCACGCCATGCATTCAAATATATTTTTAGTTTTCGCCATATTTGACAACTTCCCCCAGCCTGTACTCTTTATCATTGTATTACTATTTAGAAAGATTTTAAAGTATGGAATCTACAAGTAAAAATGAAAACAGAATAGCCCAAACCAACATTCGATTTGGGCTTTCTGCAATTACTTCTTGACTGCTTCTTTTTTCTTCGTATCTATTGTGAATTCTTTCTTCTTATAATCAACGACGACAACTTTATTTTCAAAGTCAGCGCCTGACAGTAAGGCTTCACTTAAAGTATCTTCGATATTCTTCTGAATGCTTCGTGCAAGCGGTCTTGCACCGTATTCAGGGTCATATCCATCTTCAGTAATCTGTGCTTTGGCTTTGTCAGTCACTTCAATATTGATATTCTGATCGATCAGTCTTTCCTGCAGCTGTTCAATCATCAGCGAGACGATTTCCGTCAAGTGTTCTTTTTCAAGACTGTGGAATACGATGATATCATCCACACGGTTGATGAATTCAGGTTTGAAAGTCTCTTTCAGCTCTTTCATCATCGTGCTCTTAATCGTCTCGTAATCCTGGGCATTCGCATCGGTTGTCGTTCCGAATCCTGCGAATTTACGGTCTCTGAGTTCTTGTGCACCGACGTTCGAAGTCATCACGATGATCGTATTTCTGAAATCGACTGTACGTCCGTTTGCGTCAGTCAGACGGCCATCATCCAGTACTTGCAGAAGCATGTTGAATACATCAGGGTGTGCTTTCTCAATCTCATCAAACAGAATGAGTGAGTATGGTTTTCTGCGGACTTTCTCAGTCAACTGGCCGCCGTCATCATAACCGACATAACCCGGAGGTGAGCCGACAAGTCTCGAGATTGAATGTTTCTCCATGTATTCACTCATGTCTACACGTATCATGGCGTCTTCTTCGCCGAACATCGTTTCACTCAGCGAACGGGCAAGTTCGGTTTTACCGACACCTGTCGGGCCGAGGAATATGAAGCTTCCAATCGGACGCTTAGGATCTTTGAGTCCGGCTCTTGCGCGGCGTACCGCTCTGGAAATTGATTTTACAGCTTCTTCCTGTCCGATCACTCTGCCGTGCAGGATGGATTCCAAATTCAACAGACGCTCTGACTCGCCCTCTGCAATTTTAGAAAGCGGGATGCCTGTGATACCGCTGATGACCACTTCAATGTCACCCTGTGTCACAGATTGAGAGGATTGCCCCTGCTCTTTCTTCCAACTGTCCTGTTTCTCTTTCAACTGCTTTTCAAGTTTCGACTGCTGGTCTCTGTAGTTTGCTGCTGATTCAAATTCCTGACTTTGTACGGCGGCATTCTTCTCTTTCTTAACCGCTTCAAGCTTGCTTTCCAGATCTTTCAAGTCCGGCGGGGAAGTATAGCTGCGCAGCCTGACTTTCGACGATGCCTCGTCAATCAGGTCAATCGCTTTATCCGGCAAGAAACGGTCCTGGATATAACGTGCACTCATTTTAGCTGCAGCGTCCAGAGCTTCATCAGTAATATTGATTCTGTGGTGCGCTTCATATTTATCTCTTAAGCCTTTAAGAATCAGTACAGTATCTTCAACATTCGGCTCATCAACCTGGACCGGCTGGAAGCGTCTCTCAAGTGCAGCATCTTTTTCAATATGCTTGCGGTACTCTTCAAGCGTAGTGGCACCGATACACTGCAGTTCGCCGCGGGCAAGTGCAGGTTTCAAGATGTTTGAAGCATCGATTGCACCTTCAGCACCGCCTGCTCCGATTAATGTATGCAGTTCATCTATGAATAAAACCACATTGCCTGCTTTATGGATTTCTTCCATCACTTTTTTCATGCGCTCTTCGAATTCACCGCGGTATTTCGTACCTGCGACAACCGTACCCATATCAAGCGACATGACACGTTTATCTTTTAAGGTTTCAGGCACTTCATTTTTCACGATCGACTGCGCAAGCCCTTCGGCAATTGCCGTTTTACCGACACCCGGCTCACCGATCAATACCGGGTTGTTTTTAGTACGGCGTGACAATACTTCAATGACTCTGGTGATTTCTTTGGAACGGCCGATGACCGGGTCCAACTGGTCTTCACGTGCAATTTCCGTCAAATCTCTCGCCAGTGAATCCAGAGTCGGAGTATTATTATCTTTCTTTTGAGGATCTTTGCCCTGAAGTACTTCAGGGTTGCCCAGCATTTTAATGACTGAAGCACGGGCTTTAGTGATATTAAGATCCAGATTGGCAAGTACACGTGCAGCAACGCCTTCACTTTCACGGATCAGTCCGAGCAGTAAGTGCTCCGTCCCGACAAAGTTATGGTGCAGCTTGCGTGCCTCGTCCATGGACAGTTCAATCACTTTTTTAGCGCGCGGTGTATATCTGATGGAGGCTGTCGCATCATCACCTTCATTGATCAGGTTGAAGACTTCATCACGTACATTGTCTTCGCTGATATTAAAGCTTGATAACACTTTTGCAGCGATGCCTTCTTTTTCTTTTATTAAACCGAGTAATAAATGCTCTGTTCCGATATTCGAATGCTTCAGGCTTATTGCTTCTTCCTGTGCATATGCAAGTACTTTCTGGGCTCTTTCAGTCAATCTTCCAAATAACATTTATATAGTCCCTCCTATTTGTTCACGTAATAAAGTTGCACGTTCTTCGGCAACTGCGCTCTCTAATGATACATACTCTTTATTCAGGCTGTTTAAACGCATTTTGATGAAAGCGGGTTGAATCAATTGGACAAGTTCCTGGAATCTGATCGTATTCTCGGGTAATAAGCCAAGATCGAGACCCAGTTTAATGTTGCTTAAATGATTCGCAGCCTCTTTCAATGAAATGGTATAGGCATATTTAAGTATGCCGTACGAACGAAATATTGAATCTTTGGCTTTTATGAGATGTTCGTTATTCATTATTGAGCGCATCTCTATCTCTTCTTCTATAATTCTTGTCTTCAGTTCGTTTAAGCTTTTGATGATATCCTTTTCAGACTGACCGAGGGTCAGCTGATTTGATAATTGGTATATATGTCCGAGCGGCACCGAACCTTCGCCGTATATTCCCCGGAGGGTGAAGCCAAATCGGTTTAAGTTGTTCGAAATCCTCTGGATCCTGTTTCCTAATGATAATGCCGGCAAATGCAGCATCACAGAAGCTCTGAGTCCCGTGCCTACGTTTGTCGGACAGGCTGTCAGGAATCCATATTTATCATCAAAGGCGTAGTCGAGCCTGCTTTCCAGCCGGTCATCGAGTGCAGATGCATTCTCATAAAGTTCATCCAGGGACAACTCTGCCCCCATTGCCTGAATTCTGATGTGATCCTCTTCATTGACCATTATCGAAACCGATTCATCATCATTAATATAACTTAAACGGCCGCGTTCGGTAAAAAGAGGACTGATCAGATGCTTCTCCACCAATAACGCTTTGTCTTCAAATTTCAATTCTTCCAGATCCACCTGTTTGAAATCACTCAGCGTATCGTTCAAAGTCTCGATTACATGAGTCATGTCCTCTTCCTTCAACATATGCGGGAATGGCAGTTCGCGGACATTTCTTGCCAGACGTATTCTAGATGACATCTCTACAGGAATTTCTTTTGCCTGGCTGACCCAGGGGCTAATTTTTGCCATTGTCATCACCCGCTTCCAATGATTTGATCTGATCACGCACTACTGCTGCTTCCTCAAATGCCTGCTCCTCAACAAGTTCGGAAAGGTTCGCACGAAGCTGTTCGATTTCCTTTTTAACCTTGATGTAAGCCGAAGACTTTTGAGGTATTTTACCGACATGTTCTGTTTGGTACAGCTGTACCTTCGTGATGATTTCATCACTTTTTTCACTGAACGTCTCATAACATTCCGCACAGCCGAACTTTCCTTTTTTCAATATGGATTCAATGGTGGAGCCGCAGTTTTCGCAGTGTTTCTTCTGCTGTTTGTGTGAACTGAACGGCTGTTGTGCCGAGAGAGACTGCAAGAGTTGATGTATATTGAACGAATCGTCCGAAAAACTTGAAAACTGACTGGAAAACGACTTATTGGCACAAGCTTCACATAAATACCTCTCTGTTTTGTTCAAGCCACTGCCTGTCGTTATATGAACAGTCGCTTCATTCTCCTGGCATGATTCACAAATCATATAATCACTCCTCAGTATATAAGATGACATCGATTATTTTAAGTAGAATTTTAGCTCTCAACTGATCCCTGAAAGGCAATTCTATCATTAAAGTCTCCCTGTCAAGAACGGCATTGATAATTTTACCTTCTTTCAATGTAATCGTGTCATTTTCAAACATCGATTGTACGATATGCTGTGCATTTCGCTGACTTAAGGCGGGGCCAATCAATTTTTTCAGATGAGCAAGATATTCTGATTTTGAATGTGTCTCAACTTTAGTGATACGTATATATCCGCCCCCGCCGCGCTTACTCTCTACCATATAACCGTGCTCATTGGTGAACCGTGTTTTGATTACATAGTTCAGCTGCGACGGGACACAGTCAAATTTTTCAGCGATAAAGGCACGCTTGATTTCAACGACTTCGCCGTCGGAAGCTGCAAGTAATTCTTTCAAATATTGTTCGATAATATCTGACATATTACGCATGCTGTCACCTCTTTTGACCTTCTTTGACTAAAGTATACATTCTGCTTCTGTTTTTGGCAAATTTCTTGTTCAAAATAAAATTCTTCTTTATTTCTGTAAACGTTTGCATTATAATGATTCAGTATCGCGTTTCAGTCTTATATACTTTATAATGTACTTTTAGAGATGCATATACATAACCGCAACATATATCAAATTTTTTGGAGGATCTTTTATGAGTGTTTTAATGGGGATAGTCGGTATACTATTCACACTTTTCCTTGCATGGATTGCGAGCAGCAATAAAAAACTTTCGTTTAAAAAATGGAAGAACATTCTTATCTTACTCGCATTACAGCTGTTTTTTGCATTCCTGTTCCTGAACACTACGTGGGGTCAGACATTTATCGGGTGGCTGGCCGAAGCATTCAACCACCTGCTCGGCTTTGCCGCTGAAGGCGGACAGTTTGTATTTGGTGACCTGATGTCTTTATCCACAGAATCAGCCGCAGCAGGCGACCAGGTTTTATATAACAGTGAAGATGGAATGGCATTCAACGTATTCTTCTTCAACGTATTGGTCCCTATCATTTTCATCAGTGCAATCATCGGTATTCTTTCCTATATAAGAGTACTGCCTTTGATCATTAAAGGTATTGGGATGCTGATGACCAGAATTACAGGCATGCCTTATATCGAATCATACAACGGTGCTGCTTCAATGTTCCTCGGTCAGTCCGAAGTGTTCATATCACTTAAAAACGTTCTGCCGAAAATGACGACTCAAAGACTCTATACTCTGGCCGCACAGGCAATGAGTTCAATTTCCCTGTCTATCGTCGGTGCATTCTTTACGATGCTGGAGCCACAGTTTGTCATCATTGCCATCGTGCTGAACTTCCTGGGAATTTACATCATCGTTCATGTCATCAACCCGTATGAGGAAGAAATCAGTGACGAAGGCGTTGCGATTTCAACAAATCCTGAGAAAGGGAAATCTTTTTTCCAGGTGCTTGGCGATTACATCATCGACGGCGGAAAAGTTGTGCTTGTCGTTGCAGCAATGCTGATTGGTTTCATTGCTCTGATCGGCCTCTTGAACCAGCTGTTCCTTCTTATACCAGGAAGCAGCCTGACGTTCCAGGATATTCTCGGTTATATCTTTATGCCGATTGCATTCCTTATTGGTATTCCTTGGGATGAAGCACAGACTGCAGGCAGCCTGATGGCAACTAAACTGATAACGAATGAGTTTGTTGCAATCGGTGAATTTATGACACTTGCAGATGACTTATCAAGAAAAACGCAGGCGATGGTTTCAGTCTTCCTGATTTCATTTGCCAACTTTGGAAGTATCGGTATCATAGCAGGTTCGGTTAAAGGTCTTCACAGTGAAAGTGGAGATGAAGTTGCAAGATTCGGACTCAAGCTTGTATACGGTGCGTCCCTTGTAAGCTTGCTTACAGCAACAATCGTCGGATTCTTCTTCTAATATCCGACATGAAAAAGCTCTCCCGGAAGACGGGAGAGCTTTTTCTTTTCAAAATTCAAAGTAAGTTTTTGGACAATCATCCGTCCAGCCCGACAATAACAAGTACACCCATTAGAATGATCATGATTACAGTAAAAACAATGAAATATTTAACATATCTAAGGGGATGCTTTTTGAAATAACCGGTGAACTGCAATATGGTCAGCATGCCGCTGACAAGAAAGAAGACGATGGATATCAGTAACATTGTATACAGCACATTTATAAACATGATTGGAAGCTCCTTAATTTCATCCTAAGACCATTGTACAGGAAATATGATTTTACACCATCAGCTCATATAAATTTAAAATTTATCTTGTTTGATAGTAGTTTTTCCATGTGATATCATATGAATGACTATAAGAAAAGAGTTTACTAGGGTTCCGCAATCTGATTGGTCTGGACCGAGAGTAGACCCATGAAGCAATTCATGACACGGAAGGATAAAAGCCTGGGAGATTTCAATATCTCCCAGGCTTTTTTATTTTATCTTTGAAAGGATTTGAATTTATGAACTGGATTAAAATCATCATCGCTTCCATTTTTGAAGTCGGCTGGGTCATCGGCATCACCCACGCCGATAACTGGTGGCAGTGGGGGCTCACGATCATCGCCATATATGTCAGCTTCTACCTGCTGATTGTCGCTTCCATGGAACTACCGGTCGGCACATCCTATGCCGTATTTGTCGGTTTAGGTGCAACAGGCGTCGCAATCAGTGATTTTCTGTTCTTCGGTCAGCCTTTTACAATCTGGAATATAATCTTTATAGGTGTGCTGCTGATCGGTGTCATCGGCCTGAAGATGGTCACATCCGAAGAGCGTGTGGAAGGGGCTGAGCAATAATGGCATGGATTGTACTGATATTTGCAGGAGTTTTTGAAATGCTTGGAGTCAACGCCATTAACGTATACACGCATAACCGGACCATCAAAGCACTCTTTGGAATATTACTGTTCTTCGGCATCAGCTTCATATGCCTGTCGATCGCCATGAATACCATAGCCATGAGTACAGCTTATGCCGTCTGGACGGGCATCGGCGCAGCCGGCGGTGCGATTCTCGGTATGCTGTTCTACAATGAACCGAAAAATTTCCGGAGAATATTCTTCATCTCATTGATCATCGGCAGTGCGGTCGGGCTGAAAGCAATCAGCTAATATGCTTTCACCTGGGGAACGCTGCCACAAGTAAGCAAGAAAATATAGAAGCTGCCCACTGATGGATAAATGCTCCCACAGATGAGCAGCTTATTTTTATTCAAAGGATATATTATTCGTCTGCGACTTTCACTATTTGCTTTCCAAAATTTGAACCGTCAAATAATTTTCTGAATGCTGCAGGGATTTTTTCGAATCCTTCTTCAACTGATACTTCCGTATGGATCTTGCCGTCGTTCACCCACTCTGAAAGCTGGCGGTCCGCATTCTGGAAATCATCGGCATAATTGCCGACGATAAATGCCTGCATCAACGTTTGAGACTTGATCAATGTTGACTGGATTCTCGGCCCGATGTCTTCTGATGGATTATTGTAAGCTGAAATCGCCCCGCATACTGCGATTCTTGAAAACTTGTTCAGATGTTTGAACACCTCGTCGGACACAGGGCCGCCGACATTTTCAAAATAAACGTCTATTCCTTCAGAAACTGCATCTGCCAGTTTTTCACTGAAATCATCAGATTTGTAATCGACACCCGCATCAAAACCGAGTGTTTCCGTTAAATATTTAACCTTCTCTTCACCGCCGGCAATACCGACGACTCTAGCCCCTTTGATCTTTGCAATCTGGCCGACTACCGAACCGACTGCTCCGGAGGCCGCCGACACGACGACCGTTTCACCTTTTTGTGGTTTGCCAATTTTCAGCAAACCGTGATAAGCTGTCTGCCCCGGCATACCCAGTGTGCTCAAGTACAGGTGTAAAGGCAGTTCAGTATTCGAAATTTTAGACAGGTTCTCTGCTGGGACTGTGACATGACGCTGCCAGCTCATTATCCCTTTGACAAAGTCGCCTGCTTCGTAACCGTCAGCATTGGCTTTTTCTATCTTCCCGATGACGTGGCCGCCCAGCGGTTCGTCCACTTCAAATGGTTCCGTATATGATTTTCCTGCCGACATGCGGCCTCTCATATAAGGATCTACAGATACATAAATGCTTTTTACTGTAACTTCCCCTGCCGCCGGCTCTTTGATTTCTGTCTCTTCAAACTTGAATACATCATCTCCAGGAATGCCATCCGGCCGCTTTGCCAGAACAATCTGTTCATTTTTCATACTTTAGCCTCCATTTGTGTATTATCCATCAAGTGTAAATCCGGCCAGGTATGATATCAATCAATCCGGTCTTTCCTCTGCAGTTCATAAGCTCTGGATCTTCCATGATTAACGGGAGTACAATAAGTTCGAAGGTTCCTCTGAACTGTGGAACGCGAAATTTCATTCTTTAATATCTTTTGAATGACAGCTGTTGTAACCTGCTCATTGTGATATAGTATCTGAAAATCCTGCACTGCGTTCAAAACATGCAGTTTATTGCTCGTTCTGCCGTGACAATTTCTGCACACTGTAAAACCCCTGTGACTGTCGAGTTCATACGCATTGCAATGCATACAATATCTGCCTGTTTTGAGACGGCTGAAGTCTGTACTTATTTGATAGAAGGGCTCCGGCACCCTGTATGATTCAATCAATTGAATGATCTCCCGGGCGTCTTTTCTGGAGGTTAACCGGTTCAAAGTTCTCATATATATTTTAATTCTGTCCCTTTTTATCACTGATGCAGTACAGGCATCATCGTTTGTTGAGATTATAAAATAAGGATTGGGAAAAATCACCTTGGAATCTACAACGATATTGATATGATTTTCCCTGAATATTTTTATAAGTTTAGAACTCGCTCTTTTAACCTGAATGATTGGGTCATCAGATATTTGAATATTTCCCACATGCCAGACGTTATTTTCATAAGTATATTGACCACTGTAATTTTTAATTTCATTGATAATAACCTTGTCATCACTGACAATTAAACTGTCAATTTGAACCAATGACTTATCTGCTTTTATCCAGATATCTCTGAAAATGTTGATTCCATCATGCCCTGCTTCCTCAAAGATTATGTCATATAACTGTTCACCTTCAAAACCTTTTTGTAATCTATTAAGCCTTTTCGACTCCACCTCTGTCAGCTGTGCTCTGATTGATAAAGTTTCCAAATACTTCAATTCGTTGGGCTTACTTCGCTCAGTCAGAAAAATAAAATCATCCCCTTTATTATTTTCGCCATAAAAAAAATCCCCTCTATAATGTATTAGGAGAAAAACAGGGATTTTGATTTTTTTACTTTTAATTTTTAAGTGTATTTATATTATTTATGAAACTATTCACCCTTTTATTTTGAAATCTATTGATTCCCATCTGAATTTCCTTACTTTCAGCAGTAGATAAGGATAGAATTTGAAAATATTTAAAGAAGTGAGCCGGCCGGGTGACTAGTAAAATCATATTACAAGTCACTCATAACCGCCAGTGACCAGCAAGCCACTTTATCCAGTCACTCACAACTCCCAGTGACCGGCAATCCACTTTATCCAGTCACTCATAACTCTCAGTGACCGGCAATCCACTTTTTCCAGGCACTCGTGACTCCCAGTGACCGGCAATCCACTTTTTCCAGTCACTCACAACTCCCAGTGACCGGCAATCCACTTTACTTTATTTTAAACTGGCATGTATCAACAGTTCATCTATAATCCCAGTTGTTTCTTAATGGCTTCTTCCTGATTTTTAAAGGCTTCCTGATCAAGCTCATGTGGTTCTCCAGTTTCAGAGATTTGCTTAATATTCTGCGCCTGGAAATACCAGCCTGTAAAGTCACGCACAATATTCTCAACTGTGAGCGGCAGTCTTTCTTTAAGTGTCAGCACTGTTTTGCCGCCGTTCCCTTCATCAAGTTCCATCTCTATATCACCGGCATGCCATGTAAAGATGATTCTCTTCTTATCACTGAATTCCAGTACATCCATGTATTCCCAATCATCGTCTCCAAGAGTGAACACCAATTTTTCCGGTCTCGGTTCATCGTCGAACCTCAATTCTGGAAACCACTGTTTTATACCATCTGCAGTTCCAATATAGTGAAATGTGTTTTCTGCCGTCGCATCGATTTCTATCTCTATTGTCTGATATGCATTATAATCATCAGTATTATAATCCGCCCTCATGTTTATAGTCCCCTTCCCATTTTTGAATTTTGATCACTTTAAGTATAACAAATAGTCTCACAATAAAAAAACAGTGCACTCATGCACTGCTTTTTCTGACTATAAAAGCTCTTTTGCCAATAGTCTGTAAACGTCGAGACGCTTCTCCTGAGAATGCGGGATACTACAGATCATCGCCTCTTCAAAACCATACATTTCCTGCTCATTTTTCAACTGCTCTGCAACTTCTTTTGCATCGCCTACCAGATGAAGTTTACGTCCTTCCCTGATGCTCATCTTATCGAGCTCACTGAGCGGATAATTCTGCGCTTCTTCCGGCGTCATCGTCTGGGATATGCGCCCCTGCTGCAGCATCAGTCTTGAAATGTCATATGGCAATGCTTCATATTCCGCTTCCTCTTTAGTTTCAGCGGTCGTCACCATATAGGATACGTTGATCTCAGGTTTCTCCATCAGCGCAGATGGTTTGAACCTTTCTTTATATATATCGAGTATTTCCTTCGACAATTCACCGTTGAAGAATTGCGCGAAAGAGTAACCCGCTCCCATTTCCGCCGTCTGAACCGCACTGTTACCGGTTGAGCCGAGCATCCATGCTTCGGGCAGTACTACATTGGAAGGAAAAGCCGGTGTTGAACCATATAACCTGCCTTCCGGCACTTCATCATTAATCAGCTGCATGGCAATTTCAAATTTGTCATACATATCATCCATCTTCGGCTGCCTGCCCTCAGCAAGTGCATACATCGCAAAGTGGTCTCCGCCCGGAGCCCGTCCGACACCGAAATCAATTCTGCCTGGAGAAAATGCACTGAGTGTTTTAAATACTTCAGCCAGTTTCAACGGTGAATAGTGCATCATCATGACACCGCCCGTACCAATTCTGATATTGTCGGTTTTAGCGGCAAGCCTTGCTGCAGTGACTTCCGGTGCAGAACTCACATGGGATTTTGTTCCATGGTGTTCCGCCATCCACATCCGGTGGTACCCCAGTTCATCTGCCAATACCGCAAGTTCTTCCGCTTTAACAAGTGCATCAGCGGATTCATTTCCTATCGTTACCGGCGCTTGATCCAATACGCTCAACTTCATTTAAAGCCACCCTTTCAAAATCTTCATCCAGTTAATTTCCAAATTAGAAATAATATTATCAGTTGTCATCCTTTCATTCAATTTAACTGCCTGTTTTACATTGGAATACGAATAATATATTCTCAAAGTAACAAATCCATAAAATACGAGGGGTTTTATCATGACCGGATCACAAGCTGAAAACAACAGGACCAGAGACAGTAAAAATGAATTCTGGATAACAGTCGCGCTTTTTCATATATACTTTATCTTTTTCTACATGCTGGTGCTTATCATCTTTTCACGGTTCACAGTCAGCTGGCTTATGATCATCGTCCCATTCCTGATTGTCGCCATGGTACCGCTTGCAAAAAAAGGGATAATGGCCGGTAAAGAAAAATCAACAAAAAATGAATTGCTGCCAACGGTGGGCTTCTTAATATTATTTGCGGCTGCTAAACTGATTCTTATCTTTTCATTACACGACTTTTTCGAATCACTTTATATCATTGATTTGGAATCATCGGTAATCGACCTGATTGTCGTCAGTATTTTCACAGTAGTTCTTGCTTTGGCTCTTTATTTCCTATTCACGACAGATGCGTGGGTCAACCGTTTCATTTTCGTCATTCTTGCAGTCTATTCACTTGCCAGAATTTTAAACCCTTTCGACGTGATGACTGATGTTACCGCCTGGATTCTGCAGTACTTGACCCTTATCGCCCTGCCGATTATTCTGCTCGCAATTTTTATAAAAGCAAAATCATCCAAAAGTTCGGAATAAAATGCCCGGGAGCTGTTTATTTTTCGTCAAATCTCAGCCATTTAACACCGACTCAATTTGATATAATAATTGTAAATATAAATTGTGGGCCGGGTGATCATTTTGTCACGTGAACATTTAAATTCACTGCTAGTCAAATTCATAACTTTCATTACAGTATTCGCGCTGTTATATGTTACATCAGCATATATTTTAACTTTCATCACACCGAATATTAACTGGGCGATGGTGCTCCATATACTTAATATCGGCGTGATGTTCATACTGTCCCTTTTTATCACCAAACACCTGGGCAGATGGATTGCAGCTAAAATTTCATAACAGGCAATATACCCGGACAGGAAATGATTTCCTGTCCGGGTATATTTTTATTGTCGTAAAATTTCACATTGTGTAATATGATTATATCAGGGGGCGGATTACTATGATCAGTATTTACGAATTGAAGCCTAAATTCCAGCAGTTATTGAAGCCGATTGTCAATTTCCTGCACAGGATGAATATCACACCTAATCAGGTGACCATTTTTGCATGCCTTCTTTCATTATTGATCGGCGTGCTTTTTTATTTCAATTACAGTTCAACCTGGATTTATATCGTCATCCCGGTCTTCATGTTTGTGCGTATGGCACTGAATGCGGTTGACGGCGTCCTTGCCAAAGATTTCAACCTGCAATCCAGACTGGGAAAATACTTGAATGAGCTGACGGACGTCATCAGTGATTCCGCTCTGTTTTTACCGTTCATATTGATCGCCGATCCACATCCTGTGACAGTCATCATATTTATCATATTGTCCATCATCAGTGAAATGGCAGGTGTCATGGGTGAAAATATTTCAGGCGTCAGGCAGTATAGTGGACCGATGGGTAAAAGCGACCGTGCTTTTTTAATCGGCGCAATATCGGTGTCACTGATTTTCTGGGATCCACTCACACAGTACTTATGGATTGTATTTCTGATTGCTTCAATTTTAATCGTCATCAATATATATACAAGAGTTAAAAATGGATTGGAGGACAAAGTATGAATTTCAATGTACTGACAGATGAAGTGCTTTACGTGCTTATCGGCATCGTCGCGATTTTAGTAGTTTCAACCGCAATCACTTTGTTTTTAAAACAAAAGAAACCTTCACATACGGTGGACGAAGTGATGCTGCGCATCAAATCATGGTGGGTGATGTTCTTCATCTTCACTTTCGCCCTCGTTATCCATTCGACAATATCACTGATATTCATGGGAATATTGTCGTTCCTTGCATTAAAGGAATATTTTTCACTGATTCCTTTCAACCGGGCGCACCGTCTCGTTATTTTCTGGTCCTATATCGCAATACCGATTCAGTTTTTATTCATATACTTTGAATTTTACGGCATGTTCATCGTCTTCATACCTGTGTATATGTTCCTGCTCATACCGATTCAGGCAATCATAGTCGGAGAAACGAAAAATTTTCTTCAGTCAGTCGCTTCTGTTCAGTGGGGGTTGATGCTCATGGTATTCGGCCTGTCGCACCTCGCCTACCTGCTCGTTCTTCCGGGAAAGGAAAACAGCGTGCTCGGTGCCGGGCTTGTTTTGTTCCTGGTCGTTCTTACTCAGGCGAATGACGTCGCACAGTTTTTATGGGGGAAATCACTCGGCAAACGGAAGATTCTGCCGAAGGTCTCTCCGAATAAGACATGGGCAGGCTTTTTCGGCGGCGTACTGACAACGACAGTACTCGCCGTAGTGCTGGCTCCGTTGATCACTCCTTTCACTTTGACCGGCAGTATCATTGCAGGGCTCTATATCGGTCTGACCGGATTTATCGGCGATGTTAATATTTCCGCTTTGAAACGTGACTTGAATATAAAAGATACTTCAGCACTGATCCCCGGCCATGGAGGTATCCTGGACCGCGTGGACTCACTGACATACACGGCACCGCTGTTCTTTCACTTTGCTCGATTCTTTTACTTTTAAGGGTGGGATAAATGAGAAGTTTATTATTTTCCATTTTAGTCAGGCCGGTCATACTGTTTGTACTCGGAATTAATATACGGCACAGGGAGAAGCTCCCGGCGTCCGGCCCTGTTGTAATCATTGCGAATCATAACAGCCATCTGGATACACTTGTACTGATGTCATTGTTTCACGGGAAAAGCTTTCAAAAAGTCCGTCCGGTGGCTGCCGGGGATTACTTTATGAAGAATAAATTCCTGGCTTTCTTTTCTACTAAAGTCATGAATATCATCCCGATAGAAAGAAAGATGACGAAGGATATCCAAGGCATGTTTTCACCGATTCTTGACGCTTTGGAAGATGACAGCATCATCATATTATTTCCTGAAGGCTCAAGAGGTGAGGCTGAACAGCTCAGCAGATACAAAAGCGGCATCTATTACTTGATGCGGGAAGTGCCTGATATTGATATTGTTCCGGTATTTCTATACGGCCTGGGCAAAGCTCTGCCGAAAGGATCTTTTATTTTCGTGCCGTTCTTTGTTGATATTCTCATCGGTGACTCATTTAAATACAATGAAAACCGCAAGGAATTCATGGACACTTTAAATGAACGAATGGATAATCTTGGAGAGGAGGGTCAGTTTAAAGAATGGTAATGATGATTGCATCTTTTATATGGGGTCTCAGTGAAGCTACCTTTTTCTTCATAATTCCGGATGTCCTGCTGAGCTATTATGCTCTAAAGAATGACAACTTAAAGAAGATTTTTCTAATGAACATCGTCTGCATCACCGGTGCCGCCTCCGGCGGCGCCGTCATATTCATGATGAGCACCACCAATCACGCCAATGTCGTTGATTTTATGCTGTCAGTCCCCGCCATCCACACATATATGCTCGATCATGTGAAGGCTGAAATGTCAGCCAATACTTTTCTGGCCCTGGTTACAGGACCTTTATTCGGCGTGCCCTATAAATTGTTTGCAAGTTTCGCACCACTTTACACTAATGTATTTATCTTCATATTATTTTCCATCCCTGCCCGATTAATACGATTCATTATCGTTTCACTGCTCGCATATTTACTTTCCCACAAGATTTTTAGATATTTGTCTTTAAAAGTTAAAACCTTGATCTGGCTTTTTGTTTGGGTGGTTGTCTACACAATCTATTTTTCCATCCACCCTTTCTGAATATCCATTTTATTTTTTGTTGACTTGATTAATGTATATTGACTTACCGGTATTTTTCAGTTAATATTCCTATTAGTTTGGTATGACTTTAATTTGTGAGGTGAACGGACTTGAAAGTACAATTGAAAGACGTACATAAAGAATTTAAAAAAGATCAAAAGCAAAAGCTTCAAGTATTGGATGATATCAACTTTGATATTAAAGAAGGTGAGTTCGTTTCTCTTCTCGGACCTTCCGGCTGCGGAAAGTCGACAATATTGAAATTAATCGCAGGACTTGAAAAAACGACTTCAGGTGAAGTGCTGGTCAACGGTACAAAAGTCGATAAACCCGGTACAGACCGCATCGTCGTCTTCCAGGAAGGCGGGTTATTTCCATGGATGACCGTAAAGGAGAACGTATCTTACGGCTTGAATCTGAAAAACATGTCCAAAACAGAAATAGAAGAAAAAACAATGGACGGCCTGCGGATGGTGCATCTTATCAATTTTGCAGATGCCTACCCCCATGAACTATCCGGAGGGATGAAACAGCGTGTGGCTATCGCACGGGCGCTCGTAATGGATCCAGAAGTATTATTGATGGATGAACCATTTGCAGCGCTCGATGAACAGACAAGACTCGTACTCCATAAGGAACTTCAGAATATCTGGAGAAATACAGGCAATACGATTTTATTTATTACGCATAATATTCGTGAAGCATTGACACTGTCCGACCGTGTACTTCTCATGAGTACCCGCCCCGGCAAAATAAAAAAATCTTTTACCGTTCAGTCTGCACGCCCCCGTGATCCTGCGGACAGTGTCATCGTCGATCTCGAAAGACGTGTCATGGCAGAGCTTGAAGTTGAAATGGAAAAAGTGTTAAAGGAGGAGTTTGGTGATGACTACAGTTTTAAGACGGATAATCTTCGTAGCAGTGATCATCGGGATATGGGAAGTAATATCTAAGCTTGGATTCTTCCCTACATTCATGTTCCCTCCTATCATCATTCCGAATGAGCCCGGGGGTGTCACCGTCATTGGCACGCTCATAGGGAGCATCATGTCAGGGCAGATTGTGACTGCTACAGGAACAACGCTGATCAGATTATTGATCGGCTTCTCGATCGCTGTCGTACTCGGCTTAACATTCGGATTCCTTATTGCCCGCTATAAATGGGTCGACGATACGCTGGGATTCTTTGTTACAGCACTGCAGTCCATTCCTAGTATTGTGTGGTTCCCACTTGCGATCGTCTGGTTCGGTCTCGGCAATGCCTCCATCCTTTTCATAGTGGCAATCGGAGCAACGTGGACAATGACTGTGAACTCGAGCACAGGATTTAAAAATGTGCCATCAATCTATATGGATGCCGCAAAAACATTGGGCTCTTCAGGTTCACACCTGCTGAGGACGGTCATCATACCCGCATCAGTTCCACATATCATTTCAGGACTGCGCGTAGCATGGGCATTTGCTTGGCGTGCAATCATGGCCGGTGAACTGCTCGGCTCAACAGGCGGGCTCGGTTACTTACTTGACCTGGGACGTTCAATCCAGGCAATGGATCTGGTTCTGTCCATCATGATTGTCATTGGTGTCATCGGAACAATTATAGACAATCAGGTTTTCTTACGTATGGAACGTGCAGTCGCACGCCGTTACGGTCAGACTGTTTAAATAAAATTCAGGAGGATATACATGAAAAAAATCATATTGGGAATTATCGCGCTGTCTCTTGCAGTAGTTGCGGGATGTAACAGTTCGGAAGAAGCAGCTGAAGAGGTCAGAATCGGCTACTTCCCGAACTTGACGCACATCACGACTGTTGTCGCTTTACAGAACGGATACTTTGAAGAAGAATTCGGGGAAGATATTTCAATTGATACGATGACATTCCCGAACGGCAGTGCTTTTATGGAAGCAATGTCTACCGAAGAGTTTGATATTGGTACTGTCGGACCCTCACCGGCTACGACAACATTTATGAGAAACCCTGCACACTCAATCATTGCAGGTGCAGTTAACGGCGGTGCCGTACTCGCAACAGCAGAAGATTCAGGCATTGAATCAGTTGAAGATTTAGATGGTAAAAGTGTAGCTGTACCGACAATAGGTTCGACTCAGGATATCATGCTGAGAAAAGCACTTCATGAAGCCGGACTGGATATTGATGACTCCGGCGGGACTGTAAGCCTTAATCCGCAGGCACCGGCTGATACATCGACATTATTCCTGCAGGGCGATGTAGCTGCTGCAGCAACTCAGGAACCTTGGGGAGTATTTTTAGAAAATCAGACGAATGCAGATATTCTTTTGGATGAAGATGAGTTCGGCTGGGGTGCAGATTCCACAATGACAGTAGTCACTGCAAGAAATGCATTTACAGAAGCAAATCCCGAACTGGCTGAAGGTTACTTACGTGCACATACAAGAGCAATTGAATTTATCGAAGAGAACCGTGAGGAAGCGGTTAATATTTTCGTAGATCATATCACTGAAATCACAGGCAGCGAACTGAGTGTGGAAGAAACACTTGAAGCAAGCGAACGTCTTTACCCGACTCATGAACTGGACGAAGAAGTACTTCAGGAAATGGCAACGATCAGCTATGAAGCAGATTACATGTCAAGTGATGACATCGAAGGATTGATCGACACAGAATTCATAGATAAAGTCACTTCTGAACAATAATGAAAAAGCACTCAACAACCAATTGTTGAGTGCTTTTTTATATTACCATCCACGGTCCTGCATTCTTTCATTTTCAGGAAGTGTCCGTACATCAATGCCCGACATCGGTGTGCCAAGCTCTTTTGCGAGCTCACCGATCAATTTATAATCCTGATAGTTTTCAGTCGCCTGAACAATCGCTCTTGCGAACTTCTCAGGCTGTTCTGATTTGAATACACCTGAGCCGACAAACACTCCGTCAGCACCCAGCTCCATCATTAACGCTGCATCCTGCGGGGTTGCGACACCGCCTGCTGCGTAATTGACGACCGGAAGTCCGCCCAGTTCCTTGATCTCTTTCAAAACCTCATATGGCGCGCCCAGATCTTTAGCGAATGTCATCAGTTCATCATCGCTTAATACTGAAATCTGCTTTACCTGCTGATTCACTTTTCTGATATGCCTGACCGCTTCGACGATGTTGCCTGTACCCGGTTCACCTTTTGTGCGCAACATTCTGGATCCTTCACCGATACGTCTTGCCGCTTCACCAAGGTCACGGCAGCCGCATACAAACGGTACACTGTAATCGGACTTCAACAGATGATACTCTTCATCCGCAGGCGTTAAAACTTCTGATTCATCAATGAAGTCGACACCCATCGCTTCAAGTACACGCGCTTCTGAAATATGTCCGATACGGCACTTGGCCATGACCGGAATCGATACTGCCTCCACCACTTCTTCTATGATACGCGGATCTGCTGAACGCGCGACGCCTCCTGCAGCACGGATATCAGAGGGCACACGCTCCAGTGCCATTACAGCGACTGCGCCTGCAGCCTCTGCTATCTTTGCCTGTTCCGCATTTACTACATCCATGATTACACCTTTATAAGGCATTGCCAGTTTTTCCTGAGCCATCTTACATCCCACTTTCTTATATTATTAACTTATGATATATTCTAGATGATTAACTGACTCTTACAAAGTGTCAGATTACCAAATAATATAGGGGTCAGATCATGTATATAAAACTAGATCCAAAAAGTGGGCTGAGCTTATATGAACAGCTTTATCAGGAAATTAAAAAACAAATTTTAAAAGGTGAAATCAAAAACAACGCCAAGTTACCGAGTAAAAGACAGCTGAAAATGGATTTGAACGTCAGTATGACTACCATCGAACGCGCCTATAATCAGCTTCTCGATGAAGACCTTGTGTACAGTGTGGAAAAGAGCGGTTTCTATGTATCAGCGATCGATCTGCTCAAAACGACACCGAAAGAAATACCTTATATTGTAAAGCCAGCGCAGCAAAAATTCAAACTGGCCCTCGGTACAATTGATACTTCCATTGTGCAAAGGGAGGTCATCAAACAGATTTCAAGAGAAGTATTCGACCAGCATGATCTGCTCAACCCGGGAGAAAACAGCGGTGAGCATGAACTCAGGGAAGCCATCTCGGATTATCTGCATTTCAACCGGGGAGTCTCCTGCTCCATCGATCAAATATTCATCGGTCCGTCGACAGAATTCCTGCTGCAGCAGGTTTTATTATTGCTTGATTATCCAACGATGACGATTGAAAATCCAGGGTATCCGATAGTGAAAAAAGTGATTTCACATTTAAAACTGACCCATGATATTGCACGTGTGGATTCCGACGGCATCAATCTTGAAGACGTCATCACCAACAAAAATCCTGTCGTCCATATCACTCCATCCCATCAATTTCCGAGCGGCGTGGTGCTGTCCTTGAAAAAGCGCATCCAGCTGCTGAATTACGCACTGGAAAATGATGTGTACATCATCGAAGATGATTATGACAGTGAATTCAGATATACCGGCAGACCCCTGCCTTCTCTGCAGGGACTTGACCAGAATGACCGGACGATATATATGAGCACATTTTCAAAATCATTGTACCCTTCCCTGAGGCTCTCTGTAATGGTTCTGCCCAAACCACTTTCCGAAAAATATTATACAGAAAAATTGTCCTGCAACGTTTCAAGACAGATGCAGCATATTGTCGCAAGATATATTTCTGAAGGATATTTAAACAGGCATATCAACAGAGTCCGTAAAATCTACAAAAAAAAGATGCAGCAGATTACAGAATGGCTGAAATCAGCCCATCCTGCCGTGAGTATCACCGGTGACCATACCGGTATGCACTTTATTCTGAGTTGTCCAGGGCATGATATACGACCACTTGTTCTGCAACATCAGCTGATCAGTAAAAACAATTATTCAGTGGACGACCATTTTAATGATTCAGTGATTGTCGGCATCGGTGAAGAGAGTACAGAAGATATTATTCAGACATTGGATATATTTTTAAAAAGTGTATATCAATAAAAATCTGCCTCGAATTTAACGACCATCAATCTGATTTGAAGCAGAGCCCAAATTATTTTGGCCATGAAAAAACACATGGAATACATTCCATGTGTTTATGAGTGGGCCTAAGTGGACTCGAACCACCGACCTCACGCTTATCAGGCGTGCGCTCTAACCAGCTGAGCTATAGGCCCCGGTTATGTAATTGAAAATAAAAAAATGGAGACTAGCGGGATCGAACCGCTGACCTCCTGCGTGCAAGGCAGGCGCTCTCCCAGCTGAGCTAAGCCCCCAAAATAGAATATAATAAGAAAGATGCGGGTGAGAGGACTTGAACCTCCACGTCCGAAGACACTAGATCCTGATTCTAGCGCGTCTGCCAATTCCGCCACACCCGCGGATGAAAATCGGGAAGACAGGATTCGAACCTGCGACCCCTTGGTCCCAAACCAAGTGCTCTACCAAGCTGAGCTACTTCCCGCAATTATAATTAAATCTGTTCAAAAAAATAAAACGGTATGACCGCTTAATAAAAATGGAGCGGAAGACGGGATTCGAACCCGCGACCCCCACCTTGGCAAGGTGGTGTTCTACCACTGAACTACTTCCGCCTTTAAAAATTATTCAAATGGAGAATGACGGGTTCGAACCGCCGACCCTCTGCTTGTAAGGCAGATGCTCTCCCAGCTGAGCTAATTCTCCCTCTCACTAATGTTGAGTGCCTATTAATGATAATACAAAAATCATTACAATGTCAACATATCCTTAATATTTAAAAGTGTAAAAAGGGAAAGCAAGTAGAATCCTTCAGCTAAAAGTGATTCTACTTGCTTATGGGTGCCAATCTATATAAAGTATTCTGCTTAAATACCTTATAAACTTAAATTAATTGTGCTATCGCGTCGATCGGAATACTTTTTTCACCAACAATTGTGAGGATGCCTGTTACTGCTAAAATCATTGACATAACAATTCTTTTTGTCATTGTATCTCCCCCTTTGTTAATAATTTTATTATACTACATGTTCAGACTGTTCTTTAAAAATTTTCATATATGAAAATTAAAAGATGAAATACTTTCTTTTTTCAGTCATTTTTAACTATAATGCTTATAACTGACAACTTATGGAGGGGATTCATATGTCTAATCAATCTATTGGAATGCTGATCAGAGAGTTCAGGCAGTCAAGAAACCTGACCATGAAGGAAGTTTGCGATACCGATCTGTCCATTGCACAATTATCCAAATTTGAGCGCGGAGTCAGCGAAATAACCATCAATAAATTATTAGTCATCCTGGACAAGCTGAATATTACAATTGAAGAATTCTTTCATGCTGAACAGGAATTTGAGTTGAGTGAATTTGAGCAGCTTATAGTGACAATGAAAGAGCATTACATAAAGAATGACGCCGGCCGGATAATTGAATTAAGAAATGAACAGCTTGAAAAATATTCACAGAAGAATGTTAAATTCTTTGAGCTGAATGCAATAATGCTGTCTGCTCTGCTGAAAGATCTTAAGAACGAAAAGACTAAAGAACCCGAAATGGAAGAGAAGCTGATCGACCATCTCCTTGAAGTGGATATATGGTGCCATTATGAAATCGTCCTTTTCGCCAACTCCATTTCACTGTTCAATACAAATACTCTTGTCACTCTGACAAATGAAATGATCAGCAATACGAAATATTATCAGGAAATAAAAAAACACCGCGTCATTACAATACAGACATTGATCAATGTCATACTCACTCTGCTTGAAAATGGTGAAACGGAGCAGAGTAAAATATTTCAGGATAAACTTACAGAACTTCTTGAGATGGACCAGTATCTGCTTTATGAAAGAAACGTCTCCATTTACTTAGCCGGTTTTTATCTTTATAAAACGGGCCAGAAAGAAGACGGCTTAAAATCAATGCAGCAGGCGATATCCACCTTTAAAGATTTAAAAATCGATCAGCTTGCACAAAACTTTCAAAGTCACTATGACCAGATCGTATCCGGATAATGAAAAGCCGTAAGTACCCATTTCAGTACTTACGGCCTTTCTTCTTAAATCCCTGTGTCTTCCACAGGCTCCATCCAGTCTATCGTGCCTACTGTCATTGCCAGATGGACAAGTTCACTGTCTTTCTTCGCACCGTGCCAATGAACGACATCTTTGCCTATATTGATGACATCACCCGCTTTAATCGTTTCAGGTTCTTTGCCTTCTTCCTGATACCATCCTTCACCGTGAGTGACGAGCAGCACCTGTCCGACTTCGTGGGAATGCCACTTTGTTTTGCCGCCCGGCTTGAAAGTTACATTCGCTATCGGCGTATTGAGGGGTGCTCCCTCCTTGAACAGCACGTTATGATACACTTCACCCGTAAAATTATCTGTCCTTTGTTCACCTTCCGGAAAAATCTTTTCTGCAGTCATTGACTTATCCCCTTTCAAATCTGTGTATCTTAAAAATAACATGTTTTTAAAATATATTGTAATGATGAAAACTGGAACAGCTGGAAATAAAAATCCCGCGTCGGCTCGTTTAATGAAAATAGCTTAAACAATACAGAATCCCTGCGATTGTCATTCCCTGATCTGGCCGGAGCCTTCCACAACATATTTATAGCTGGTCAATGCTTCCAGTCCCATCGGTCCTCTGGCATGCAGTTTTTGTGTGCTGATGCCGATTTCTCCGCCGAAACCGAACATTTCACCGTCGGAAAAACGTGTAGAAGCGTTCACATACACTGCTGCGGAATCCACATCGTTCAGAAAATCCTGAATGGCCTGGTAATCCTTCGCCACAATCACATCGGAATGACCTGTAGAATATTTCTCTATATGTCCGATTGCCTCGTCGTAACCGTCCACCACTTTTACTGCGATATCATAACCCAGATACTCATCTGTAAAATCCGACTCCTCTGCAGATACAGCATTTTCCACCAATCCGCAAACTGTTTCATCACCATGTATCGTCACTCCGGCTTCATCCAGGGCCTGAGCAAGTTCCGGCAATATCTCTTGTACAATACTCTTATCAACTAATAGAGTTTCCAAAGCATTACATACTGACACTCTATGGGTTTTGGCATTGATGAGTATCGATTTTGCCATATCGAAATCCGCCGATTCATGAATGTACATATGACAGTTGCCGGTGCCCGTTTCAATGACCGGTACCGTTGCCTTCTTCAATACTGCCTGGATCAGACCGGCACCGCCTCTTGGAATGAGGCAGTCCACACCTTCATTGAACTGCATGAACTCCGCTGCAAGTTCCCTTGAAGGATCTTTTATGAGTTGGATGCTGTCGTCTGGTACATTCGTTTTAGCCAAGCCGCCCTGCAGCACTTCCACAATTGCCTTGTTACTGTTCATCGCTTCTTTTCCACCGCGCAAAATGACTGTATTTCCTGCTTTTAAACAAAGTCCTGAAGCGTCTGCAGTAACGTTCGGGCGTGATTCATATATGATGCCGACAACACCGAGCGGCACTCTTTTTTTGCTGATTGACAGACCGGCTTCATTTACCCATTGTCCGTCACTTTTAGTCGTCGGATCTTCAAGTCCGGCCATTTTAACAAGACCGCCGGCCATGCCTTCAATTCTCTCTTCATTCAATGTCAGTCTTTCCACCAATGCTTCGGTCAGGCCGTTATCCTGACCGTTTTTAATATCCTCGGCATTTGCCTGTAAAATTTTCTCCTGGTTATCTTTAAGCGCTTCTGCCATTGCCAGCAGCGCTTCATTTTTATCACTTGCTGACAGTCCTCTCAAAATTCTTGCCGACTGTTTCGCTTTTTTTCCAAGTTCTTCAAGTACCGTATTTTCTGTCACTGTATTTTCATTCATGATCAATCATCTCCCTGTATCGATAGTTCCGGCAGCTCTTTTTTAAACAGAGTCCCGACTTCTTTTCCATCCACAATATCAAATATGATATTTGGATTTTCAGCTGAAGCAATCACCATGGCTTGATTGTTATCCATGACACGTTTGGCTGCGCTCAGTTTCGTTTCCATGCCGCCGGTTGAAAACACCGAGCCGGCACCACCTGCCATGGCAAGTATGTCATCATTGATTTCGCTCACATAAGGAATTAATTTCGCATCCGTTTCAGTATGCGGGTTGGCATCGAACAGCCCTTCTATATCACTTAAAATGATCAGCAGGTCAGCCTCGGTCACCTCTGTGACGACTGCCGATAATGTATCATTCTCTCCAAATTTTGACCTGCGTCCGGATTCGTCCACGGACACCGCATCATTTTCATTAATAATCGGAATGATTTTATTAGACAGTAAAGAATTGATTGTCGTCTGGCAGTTTTCATATGCATTAGGATAACTGACGATATCCCTCGTCATCAATATTTGTCCGACATGCTGGTCGTAATGCTGGAAGAAACGGCTGTAAAGATTCATAAGGACACTCTGCCCGACAGAAGCCAGTGCCTGTTTTTCAGCTATATTGTCAGGATACGAGTCCATATTCAAAGTGCATGCACCGGCGCCCACTGCGCCTGAAGCCACGAGAATCACCTCATGTCCCTGCTGTCTGAGTGTGGAACAGACATAAGCAAGACGGTCGATCTTATGATAGTTGATTTTGTCTATTGATTTCATTATTGAATTTGTACCGATTTTAACGACTATGCGTTTATGCCCCTTTGATAATTCAATGCTCATATGTACCACTCCCGAGATTCATAATGATTGTAATTATACATTAAAGCGCATATAAATAAACCCCTATTTAAAATGAATACGTTTTCATGCATAAAAAATGCAAATCCCGAGAGTTTCGGGATCTGCAATGTCTGTTCTATCTAATTATTTCTGCTTCATGTAAGGGAATAGCAGTACATCACGGATACTTGCTGAATCTGTGAGCAGCATAACGAGTCTGTCCACACCGATTCCAAGACCGCCTGTCGGAGGCATGCCGTATTCCAATGCTTCGAGGAAATCTTCATCCATATCATGGGCTTCATCGTTGCCGGCTTCTTTTTCAGCAACTTGTGACTCGAAACGCCTTCTCTGATCTATCGGGTCATTCAACTCTGTAAACGCGTTCGCGTGTTCGCGTCCAACGATAAATAACTCAAAGCGATCTGTAAAACGCGGGTCATCAGGGTTTTGTTTTGCCAATGGAGAAATCTCAATAGGATGACCATATACAAATGTCGGCTGTATTAAAGTTTCTTCCACTTTTTGTTCGAAGAATTCATTCAGGATATGACCATACTGCATCGTCGGTTTGACTTCGATACCATGTTCCTTGGCAAGTTCATGGGCTTCTTCATCCGTTTCGACATCATAGAAGTCCACACCAGTCTCTTCTTTTATAAGGTCAACCATATGCACACGTTTCCACCCTGTGCCGAGCTCTATATCCTGTTCACCGTACTTCACTGTGGAACTGCCTGTCACTTTTTCAGCAATATACGCAATCAGGTTTTCAGTCAGATCCATAATGTCATAGTAATCTGCATAAGCTTCATACAGTTCAATCATTGTGAATTCGGGATTGTGGCGTGTAGAAATACCTTCGTTTCTGAATACCCGGCCAATTTCATAAACTTTTTCAAGTCCGCCGACTATCAGTCTTTTCAGATGCAGTTCAATTGCGATACGCATGAAAAGTTCAACGTCCAATGCATTATGATGAGTGATGAATGGTTTTGCCTGTGCACCGCCTGCTATCATGTGCATCATTGGTGTTTCAACTTCCAGGAAGCCTCTTTCGTTTAAATAATTACGCATTTCCTGAATGATACGGCTCCGTTTTATAAATGTACCTTTCGATTCTTCACTTGTTATCAGGTCCAGGTAACGTTTACGGTAACGCTCTTCTATATCCTTCAGTCCATGATACTTATCAGGCAGAGGGCGGAGTGCTTTCGTCAGAAGTTTGAATTCACTTGCTTTAACTGATAATTCGCCGGTATTCGTCTTAAACATGACGCCCGTGACCCCGACGATATCTCCGAGGTCCGCATGTTTCCACAAGTTATCAAAATCTTCTTCACCAATCTGATCTTTCCTTACATAAATCTGTATCTGGCCGTTGATATCCTGGATATGCGCAAAACCGGCTTTACCTTTCCCGCGTTTAGTCATCAGGCGCCCTGCAATGACTGTTTCTGATTCATTTTCTTTTTCCTCAAGTTCTTCTTTTGAAAATTCATCCCAATCTCTCACAAGTTCATCTGAATACGCCGTACGTTCAAACTTCGCACCAAAAGGATCGATGCCAAGATTGATCAACTCCTGCATTTTCTCTCTTCTGACACTTACCTGGTCATTCATTTCTTCAGTCAACTAAAAACACTCCTTAAATATATTAAACTGTTATTTTTCCTGTCTATTTCTAATTCTAATGAAGAGTCATCTACAATCTCAGCACAGATTAATCACGCACTGATTTTTCAGGATGTCATTCTCTTCTTTCCAACTCTTCTTTAAGCTCTATTACAAGCTTGTCAAGTGTGGGATGTTTCATGTACGGTGCAATTTCTGAAAGAGGTTCCAATACAAAGCTGCGCAGATGCATCTCTTTATGAGGGATGGAAAGATCATCAAGTTCCAGCTCCAGATCTTCATAAAGGAGAATGTCTATATCTATAATTCTAGGGCCCCATACTTCTTCTCTGACTCTTCCCAGAGAATGCTCTATTCCCAGTACCGTCTCAAGAAGACTGAGCGGAGACATACGCGTACTGATCTCTGCGCACATATTCATAAATTCCGGCTGGTCTGTTTTGCCGTAAGGTTCTGTTTCCAGAATGGATGACTTATTGGTCACTTCAATTTCTTCAAAATCATTAAGTGCTTCAATCGCTTTTTCCAAATTTTCTTTACGATCTCCCAAGTTACTGCCCAGGCCCAGATAAACATTTGCCATTAGCTCTCCCGCCTTCTATTCAGAGTTATACTCACATTGTCATAGTGTCCGTCTATCGGCGGACTCGGTTTTGTAATCGTCACTTCTACTTCCTGTATTTTACCATACTGGTCAAATAGTGATTGTGATACTTTTTCTGCCAGATGTTCAATCAGGCTGACGGGTTCGCTTTTCATTATATCTTCGATTAATTGATAAGCCTCCCCGTAGTGTACGGTTGCATTCAGATCATCGTTCACAGATGCATCTTTCAAATCCAGATACATTGTGACATCAGTAATAAAAAACTGTCCCAATACACGCTCTGCATCCAGTGCCCCATGATAAGCATATATTTTTATGCCGTTTATTTTAATGTTATCCATCTAAATCTTCCTGTAGTTTGACATAGGCATCTGCAAGTCTGCGGTTAATTTCTATATTGTGGACACGCACCGCTCTGACACCTTTTTCCATACCGTAAATCGTTGTGGCAGCAGTGGCCGTATCTCTCTCAGAAGCTTTCGATTCGCCCTCTATTAGTTCCTTGATCATGCGCTTGCGGCTTGTTGCCAGAAGAACCGGATAGCCCACTGCGACCAGTTCATCCAGACGTCTCATCACCTCGAGCTCCTCCTGGCGTGTTTTAACAAATCCTATGCCTGGATCAATCCATATATTTTCTTTCTTTACACCATGTTCAAGTGCAAGGTCCACAGACTCCTGTAATTCTCTGATCATATCTTCGACCACATCTTCATAAGTTCCATGATCATTGTTGTGCATTAAGAAAATGGGCGCATCGAATTCAGCAGCAACATCGAGAATCTTTTCATCATAAGTGCCGCGCCACTGATCATTTATCATCGTCGCTCCCGCTTCCATTGCAGCTCTTGCCACAGTCGAACGGAATGTATCTATTGAAATTTCAACTCCAAAATCTTTAATCGCTTCTATCACAGGTTTCACGCGATCAATTTCTTCCTGTTCCGAAATCTCTGTATATCCCGGCCGCGTCGAATAGCCGCCAACATCGATGATATCAACACCTTCACCGACCATTTCACGTGCACGTTCCACAGCACTTTCAGTATCACGGTATTTACCGCCATCACTGAATGAATCCGGGGTGATGTTGAGTATTCCCATGATTTTCAATTTATTCATAGCACATACCTCTTACTCTTGTAGAATTTGAATAGACACATTATAACATGTTTCAAACTGACGATTCCACACTTTAAAAGTCCAGTTCTGCGAAATCAACCCACGGCTGAAAATTTCCGTAAAAAAACTGCAGGCAGATCTGATGATCTGTCTGCAGCTTGAGCATCCCAAATATATTACAATGATCTATTCATCAAAGTTAAATAGTGCTGTTGATAAATATCTTTCACCGTTAGACGGCAGAATTACAATGACGTTTTTACCTTTGCCGAGTTCTTTGGCAGCGTCGAGACCCGCTTTAACTGCTGCACCTGATGAAATCCCGCCAAGGATTCCCTCTTTGGCTGCCAGTTCACGTCCGACTTCCATCGCCTCATCATTTGAAACAACAGAAACTTCATCATAGATTTCCGTATTTAAAGTTTTTGGAACAAATCCAGCGCCGATACCTTGAATTTTATGCGGACCTGGTTCCTTACCGCTTAAAATTGCAGAATCTGTCGGTTCAACAGCATAAATTTTCACATTCGGATGATGTTCTTTCAACACTTTGCCTGCACCTGTCACAGTACCGCCGGTACCGATACCGGAAACGAAGCCGTCAATTGATAAACCTTCCATCTGGTTGACCAGCTCTACGCCGGTTGTTTTCTCATGAATTTCAGGGTTCGCCATGTTTTCAAACTGCTGCGGCATGAAATAGTTTTCTTTTTCAGCAAGTTCACCTGCTTTTTTAATCGCACCTTTCATACCGTCCGCACCAGGCGTCAGTACAAGCTCTGCACCATACGCACGAAGCAGGTTGCGTCGCTCTTTACTCATCGTATCAGGCATCACCAGAGTTGTCTTATAACCTTTGCTCGCTGCCACCATGGCAAGGCCGATACCTGTATTACCGCTTGTCGGTTCAACAATCATCGTATCTTTTGTAATTTCCCCTGCTTTTTCAGCTGCTTCTATCATTGCTAAAGCAATTCTGTCTTTGACGGAACTTCCGGGATTCATAAATTCCAATTTCACATATACGTCTGCGCTATTTTCGTCAGTAAGGCTGTTTAATTTTACTAGAGGTGTGTTGCCGATCGTCTCTGAAATGTTATTGTAAACTTTGCTCAAAATAAGCACTCCCTTTTCCTAGTATACTGATATGAATAATATAGCATGAAAATGATCCCTTATCAATATTAGTGCGTGATCAGTTCTTTCAATTCTTCGGCATCAATCCATACTTTATTGCGGCAGAAATGACAGTCGGCTTCCGCCCCGCCATCTTCTTTGATCATGGACATGATTTCCGCCGGGTCCAGAGCTGATATCGCATTTATGAAACGCTCTTTCGAACAATTACATTCGAAGGATACCGGCATTTCACTCAGCTCTCTCCAGTTCTTTTCCCCAATCGCAGCATCTATAATCTCACGGGGGCTTAGTCCATTGTCGATCTGCTGTGAAACAGGTGTCATTTCTTTTGTTATTTCATCGAGGAATTCAAATGTTTCCTCACTTGCACCAGGCAGCACCTGAATGATGAACCCCCCTGAAGCTTTAACAGTATTGTCAGGGTTCACCAGTACACCAAGACCGACGATGGAAGGCACCTGTTCACTCGTATAGAAATAGTAAGCAAAATCTTCTCCTATTTCACCCGATACAATTTCCGTAGAACCTGTAAAATGTTCTTTTAATCCGATGTCTTTGACGACTCTCAAGTAACCGTCAGTACCAACTGCTCTTCTGACATCCAGCTTTCCTGCGTCATTCAGCTCAAAGTGAACTTGAGGGTTGCCGAGATAGCCTCTGACGTGACCTTTCGCGTCACTGTCAGTGACAATAGCTCCAATCGGCCCTCCGCCTTCGATAGTCGTAGTCACTTTCTCTTCGTTCTTAAGCATTGCACCCATGAGTACAGCTGCTGTCATTGAACGCCCAAGCGCCGCAGCTGCTGTCGGGTATGCTCCATGGCGGCTGACAGCCTCATTTATAGTTTCTGTCGTATCCACTGCCAATATGCGGATTTCATCATTCAAACCAAGGCCTCTAACTAAATAATCACTCATTTTTATCCTCCTGAATCATTAAAAGTCGCCTTGCGGCGACTTTTAAATTGATTAATCTCTTCGATTATTATTTTCCCAGTCTTCTTCACGTCTCTTTTGTTGATCGACACGTGCGTTATCTTCCCGCTCTTCCGGTTCGCCGGCCATGTCCGGATGCTCTTCAAGTTCGCGGTTATCATCTGCACGGTCTTCACCGTCCTGAGATCTGTCTTTATCATCGACTTCTTTCTTTACTTCATCGTATGATTTGCCGACTTTTTCCTCTTCAGAATCATCTGCTGTATGGTCCTCGAAATTTCTCTCAGGTAACTTGCCATTGTAGAATAGACCTTCGATCTGTTCGCGATCCAATGTCTCTACTTCAAGGAGTGTTTCTGCAATCAATACCAGCTGTTCTTTATGATCAGTCAGAATTTGACGGCAGCGCTCATATTGAGTCTTAACAATATTCTGCATTTCCTGGTCGATTTCATATGCAATCTTATCTGAGTAATTTTGATCTGACTGCATATCTTTGCCAAGGAATACCTGGCCGTTCGACTCGCCGAACTGCAACGGTCCGAGTTTATCACTCATGCCATATTCTGTAACCATTTTACGCGCAATGCTTGTCGAACGCTGGAAGTCATTGTGGGCACCTGTGGAAACTTCACCGAAATTGATTTCTTCGGAAACGCGTCCACCAAGCAAACCGACAATCTTATCTTCAAGTTCAGGTTTCGTCATAAAGTAACGGTCTTCACGCGGCAGCATAACGGCATAACCGCCTGCCTGTCCGCGTGGAACTATGGTCACTTTGTGCACCATATCCGCATCATCAAGCACCATTCCGATTACAGTATGCCCAGCTTCGTGGAATGCAACGATATTTCTTTCTTTCTCAGAAATGATCTTGCTCTTCTTCGCAGGCCCTGCAATCACTCTGTCCGTCGCTTCATCAACATCACGCATATCAATCTTCGTCTTGTTATGTCTTGCCGCAACCAGGGCTGCTTCATTGAGCAGGTTCTCAAGGTCCGCTCCGGTGAAGCCCGGGGTACGTTGGGCAATTGCTTTCAAGTCGACAGTATCATCGAGCGGCTTGTTTCGTGCGTGTACTTTAAGTACAGCTTCACGGCCTCTGACATCCGGTCTGCCAACTTGTATCTGTCTGTCGAAACGTCCTGGACGCAGTAATGCAGGGTCAAGGATATCCGGTCTGTTCGTTGCAGCAATCATGATGATACCTTCGTTTTCACCGAAACCATCCATTTCTACGAGCAGCTGGTTCAATGTCTGTTCACGCTCATCATGTCCACCACCTACTCCGGCACCACGTTGACGTCCTACAGCATCAATCTCATCTATGAAGATGATACAAGGTGCGTTCTTTTTGGCGTTTTCGAACAGGTCACGTACACGTGACGCACCGACACCGACGAACATCTCAACGAAGTCGGAACCACTGATTGAGAAGAATGGAACGCCGGCTTCCCCTGCTACGGCTCTTGCAATCAATGTCTTACCTGTACCTGGAGGCCCAACCAATAGAACACCTTTAGGAATACGGGCGCCGATCCTGTCAAAACGACGGTGATCTTTCAGGAAGTCGACAACTTCAATCAACTCCTGCTTTTCTTCATCCGCACCGGCAACATCATCAAAACGAACTTTTTTCTTATTCTGGTCATAAAGCTTGGCTTTAGACTTGCCAAAGTTCATCATTTTGCCGCCGCCACCGCCGCCGCCTTGTGCCTGACTCATTAAGAATAAGAACAGGAACAGGATAATCAGTAACGGTATGAATGTAAATAACATTGTAGTCCAAGGACTTTGCTCATCTGCAGGCTGGACTGCAAAGTTCAAACCATCCTGAGCACGTGCTGTGTCTAAAATACTGTCCAAGTCACTTGTACTGTTGTATGGAATCACTGAAGTAAACGACTCCTGCTCTTCCTGTCCGCTCAAGCGACCTTCGATTAAGTAAACATTTCTGTCCGGCTTAATGTTCAATTCTTCAACATTGCCAGCTTCTAATTCTTCAATGAATTCATTATATTGAAGTTCTTCTTCTAGTTCAGAAGAACCATTAAACTGTGAAAATATACCAAACATGATGACTACTAATACTAAGATTAGTATCATGTTACGGCCTGTATTCTTCGGCATTCATACTCCTCCATTTCTAATACACTAAAAGAGATAATATCATAATTTATTCATCAAGTTCCACTGATATGTTTACGAATAGTGTTCCGGTTTCAATAACCCGATATAAGGCAGGTTCCTGTATCTCTCATCGAAATCCAATCCGTAGCCGACAACGAAACCATCAGGAATTTCAGTTCCTATGTATTTAACATCCACATGCAGCTTCCTGTTTACCGGTTTATCCAGTAAAGTGACAATTTCAATTGATGCGGCATTGCGGGATTTTATCAGATTGATGATTGAGTTCAAAGTGGTTCCTGTCTCTATGATGTCTTCCACTATCAAAATGTGCCTGCCATCGACCGAACCTGATAAATCTTTTAATATCTGGACTTCCCCTGTGGATTTCGTCCCCACATAGCTGGATACATCCATAAAATCGATTTCCAGATGTGCATCGATCTTTTTGATCAGATCACCCATAAACAGGACCGATCCTTTTAACAGACCGACTAGAATAGGCGTCTTACCTTCATAATCTTTTCTTATTGTATCGCCAAGATCTGTAACAATCCGGTCGATATCTTCTTCCGATAAGACCACTTCACTAATATCATTATTCAAACTCATGACTTTTCTCCTTTGAAATATTTAAGCCTTTATAATTTTCTCGTGGTTTCATTATATTATATATTGTTCCGAGTGCAATAACTTCATCATTCCCATTTATAATTAAAGGTATTTTCAGACGTTCCTCAAAAGGAACTTTTTCATCGATGAAAACCCTCGATATCTTTTTCGTTCCAAGATTCGGAAGACGTATCACATCACCGTCTGACTTAGCTCTGACCATCAAAGGGAAGATATCATCAGGAAGATCCACATCCAGTTTATAACTGTTAAAAAAATACCGCCCACTGCGATCAATTAAAAAACTCTTATCTGTCGATTTTACATTATTTTCGTATGTATTATCAATATATACATCATCATATCTCAATTTGATCAATTTATTTCCAATGGCAAGGTCACTTTGAGACAGTTCACTTTGTATTACATTGATTGTTTCTTCGATGAATATGCGACTCGGCGACACACCCCGGCCTTTCAGCCATCTCTGAAGTATGAACACCTTGATGATATGTGTCTGTGTCTTAAATGCACGTCTGGAAATCACACCGTCCGAACAACCGTTTAAAAACTTCGATGCTTCAATATCCGCAAGCTGTTTCAATTCATCAAAATCACTTGCAACCCGCGAAAGACTTTCTTCATGGAGATTTTCATTCTTTTTAATATTTCCGGCAATATGATGTCTGATGTAATTCCTTGTGTAATCATCTTCTTCATTTGTGGCATCTTCAAAATAGTGTACATCATAACGCTGCTGGTAATGCCTGATGTCTTCTTTCAACAGCGTAAGAAGAGGTCTCGCAACTTTCATACCGTTGATGACATTGTCTTCTTCTATACCGAGACTCTGATTCAGATGTCTGTTCGTCAGAAGCTGATGCAGAATCGTTTCAAAATGATCATCTTTATGATGTGCGGTGAGCAGCACATCTACACCATGGATTTTGCATCTGTCCGCAAAAAAACGGTAGCGCATTTCCCGTGCCTGTCCCTGGGAAAAACCATCTCCCATGGAGAGGTGCTTCACTTCTACTAAATGATCATTCGATTCTCCAAGCTGTCCTATATACTGCTCTTCTTGTTCTGACTCTCTACGGACACCGTGATTGACATGCAATAGAATAAGTTCCCGGTAAGTACCGCTGTATTCATGCGTTAACTGATGGTAAAGAACCATCGAGTCTATACCGCCTGAAATCGCGAGTGCCACAGTATCTGATTTCTGCCATTTTACATTTGCGAGTTTAAGTCTGCCTTTTAACATCTCAGTCTCCAACTTGTATTTTAAAATAAAATAAGACGATTACAAGAATCGCCTTAATTTTTTATCTGCGTCCGCGTCCACCGCGACGAGATTCTGCTTGTCTCTTTATCGTGGAAAGTCGATCTTCACTATCTTTAAGGAAAGACGATAGTTTCTTCTCGAAATCTTCTGGTGATGGTTCTTTACGTGGTCTTGGTTTCGGCTTTTGTTCTTTCGCCTTTTTAATCGACAGGCTTATTTTGCCATCATCACCGACAGACAGTACTTTAACCTCTACCTCCTGGCCAATGCTCAGATGATCATTGATATCTTCTACATATTGATCTGCCACTTCACTGATGTGTACGAGTCCGTTCTTTCTTTCCGGTAATTCAACAAAAGCACCAAAATGTTTAATACCTGTGACTTTCCCTATGATTTTACTGCCCACTTCAACTGACATGTTTATATAATATCCTCCCAATTACTGTTATCTCTATTTATAATACTATAAAAATGAAAAATAATCATTACATATGTAATGATTATTCCCCAGACCCGCTGTCTTCCGTAACAGGTTCGTCATTATTACCATCGGACAGGTTGAAAACAATTTCACCTTCTTCCGACAAGAAAAATTCACTGCGCGCGATACGCATAATATAGTCATCATCATTAAGCTGATTTATTTTCTGCTCTAAATCTTCCGCTTCGGTAATTTTATTCTCAAGCCGCTCTTCATTGACAGCCACTTCTTCTTCTAAATAGGAGTTCTGATGATTTTGATGCAGTGCAATGACAAGCAGAATGCCAGCAATAAGCAGCATGATGCTGCCGACAAGCAATGTCCGTTTTCTGCTCACACGACTTTCATTACTTAATACTTTTTTCTCGGTTTCTTTTTTCTTCGTGTAGCTGTTGAGTAATTTAACAACTTTTTTATTCACAGCACCACATCCATTCTTTTACGTTAACCCTCACTCCTAAAATACACCATTTCCACACAGATTTCTATATAAATTCATCTATTTCATCTTGATTTTCATTTTTCTCGAGTCTTTCTTCACTTATGATTTTATACATTCTTTCCGCTTCTTCCTTTTTGGCGTGTGCACCCAGCATCAGGACTTCGAAAGTCACGATCTTGTTCCCGAACCTGATTTCGATGATATCCCCGACATTGAGAATCGTTCCTGCCTTTGCGGTACTGTCATTAATCTTCACACGCCCTTCGTCACTTACTTCTTTTGCAAGCGTACGCCTTTTTATAATACGTGACACTTTCAAATATTTATCGAGTCTCATTATTATCACCTTTCTCTTCCACCTGCTCAGATAAAGAATCCTGATTATGAATTGTATTCTTCATCCATCCCAGAACTTTATCCCCATACTCTTTTTCATATTTTATCTTTTCTGGTTTTCCTTCGGCCTTTTTAGCCTGCTCCCACACGCGGTCGAGATCTTCCATACCTTCAACTACCACATCTGAGAATACGTGAGGATGACGTCTGACGACTTTTTCGTTCATGCTTGAAAGTACATCAAGGAAGTTGAAGTAGCCGTCCTTATTGCCTATTGCTGAATGAAGTGCCACCTGGAGCAGAATGTCACCCAGCTCTTCCACAATCGCTTCATCATCCTGCCGTTCAATTGCTTCAATGACTTCATAGGCTTCTTCGATCAGATACTTCTCAAGTGATTCATGAGTCTGCTTTTTATCCCACGGGCAGCCATCCTCACTGACAAGCGTATCAAAGAGCTCCATCATATGATATATCGATCTGTTATTCTGCGTTTCAAGCTCCATTTCAGGTATGAACAGTGCCATCAGGTTGCTCCTCATCTGCATATGGTCCAGTTCATACAGCGGCGTTTCATAGACCATTTCGTCGCTGCCGCCTGCAGCAGTAACGATTTTGACATTCATTTCAGCCGGATAATAATCGAGCAGCGTCAGTTTGACTTCGCTTAAGCTGAGCTGGTCATAAACCTGGGTAATGATGGTGTGTTTCTTATGAGAGAGGTCTTCCAGCCTTAAAGTTGAAGCATCCAGCAGTTGGAAACCTTCATTGACCGGCACTTCCACAGCACTGATGACTGCATCTATGAAACTCTGTCCACCGACTATATTCACCCGGTAGCCGCCGCTTCCTGCACTTTCCATTAAAATCTCCGTTGTCGTTTCATAAAATAAAGGGTGCCCCGGCACAACATAGTCCACATCAGACGACTGTACTGCTTCAATCAGCCGGCGGCATATCTCTTCATAGGTCGATTCAAAAGTTTCATTGCTTTCATAAACTTCGTCAAAAGCCTTCCAGTTCAACCCTTCTTCTTTCAATGTACTGATGACCGGGTGGTCTTCTGTCCGCAAAAATAAATTCCCAGACGATTTGATCCTTTTATATATGCCTAGAGGCATGCTGTCTATATCTGAGCTTCCCAGTCCGATAATATTAATTGTATTCATCAGGCAACCTCCATTCGACTGTCTTGAATATCTTCCATGATGCTGACCAGTTTCTTTATATCTTTAGTGGCCACAGTGATTTTCAGCTCGCCGTCCTCGACTGCCACCTGTATCATTCTTCCGTATTCACTTGTATCCATGAACAGTTTTTCACCATCAACCTGTCCGGTCGCCGTCTTCGAAACATGCAGATGGATCCTGCGTCCGTCTTCTTTCACCTGGTATATGCCATACATCAATGCATATACTTTCACACGGACAAGTTGTATCAGATTGTCGACTTCTTCCGGATACTCTCCAAAACGGTCGATTAGCTCATCCTCGATATCTGCAACAGTTTCTATGGAATCTGCGCTTCTAAGACGTTTATAAATATCTATTTTGGACTGCTCATGCGTAATGTATGTTCCCGGAATATAAGCATCCAAAGTGATGTCTATCGGAATGTTCACCGGCTGCTCTTCTTCTTTGATGCCCTGCTTTTCCTTTACCGCAGATTCCAGCATTTCCGAGTACAGTTCATACCCGACCGAATCGATAAAGCCGGACTGGTGTTTACCGAGCAGATTTCCTGCCCCTCGTATATTCAGGTCGCGCATCGCGATTTTAAAACCGCTGCCGAGTTCCGTATATTCCTTGATCGCTTCGAGCCTCTTCTCTGCGACTTCAGTCAGTACTTTATTCGGCTGATGGAACAGGTAGGCATAACTGATCCTGTTGCTCCGGCCGACACGTCCGCGCAGCTGGTAAAGCTGGCTGAGTCCGAACCGGTCAGCATCTTCAATGATTAATGTGTTGGCATTCGGCACATCAACACCTGTTTCGATGATGGTGGTCGTCACAATCACATCAAACTCATTATTGACGAAGGCAAGCATCGTCTCCTCCACTTCCTTCTCAGTCATCTTGGCATGCATGACACCCACCGCCGCATCCGGAACAAGCGATTCGATATGCGCTTTCTTCTGATAGATCGTATCTACCCTGTTGTGCAGATAAAACACCTGACCGTCACGGGCAAGCTCACGTTCAATGGCTTCACGCACAAAGTTGCCGTTAAATTCCAGCACATAAGTCTGTACAGGGAACCTGTTTTCAGGCGGCGTTTCAATGACAGATAGATCTCTCACCCCCGACAGGCTCATATGCAGCGTTCTCGGAATCGGAGTGGCTGTCAATGTCAGCACGTCCACATTGGTTTTCAACTGCTTGATGCGCTCTTTATGACGGACACCGAAACGCTGTTCTTCATCGACGATCAATAACCCCAGATCTTTAAATTCAACGTCTTTACTCAATATTTTATGTGTGCCGACTACGATGTCCACTGTGCCTTCTTTAAGACCTTCCCGCGTCTTCTTATTTTGTGCAGCCGTTCTGAAACGGCTCATCACTTCGACATTGATGGGATAATCTTCAATTCTCTCGATAAGACTTTCAAAATGCTGGGCGGCAAGAATTGTCGTCGGCACTAAAAATGCAACCTGCTTATTATCCTGTACAGCTTTGAAAGCTGCCCTTATCGCGACTTCCGTCTTACCGTAGCCGACATCTCCGCACAACAGGCGGTCCATCGGCTTTATTTCTTCCATATCATTTTTAATTTCATTGACGGAAGCAATCTGGTCAGGTGTCGGTTCATACGGGAACCTTTCCTCGAATGATTGCTGCATATCTGTATCCGGACCGTACTTGAAACCCTGCGCCTGTGCACGTTCCTGATACAGCTTCATCAGCTCATCGGCGATTTCATTGACGCTCGCCTCCACCCTGGCCTTCGTCTTCTTCCATTCTGTACCGCCGAGCTTATGCATTTTCGGTGTGCTGTCTTCATTCGATACGAACTTTTGGACGAGGTCCATCTGATCTACAGGAATATACAGCTGGTCGGTCCCTTTATACTGCAGCTTCATATAGTCATTATGAATGCCGCTGATTTCCATCGTTTCAATACCCAGATAACGGCCGACACCATGATGCACATGGACGACATAATCTCCAACGTTCAAATCCTGGTATGATTTGATCTTTTCGGCATTCGACAGTTTTTGACGGCGCTGCTTGCGCTTCGCCGTCTTATTATAGAGCTCTTTCGAAGTAAGCATCGCCACTTTCATAAATGGCAGAATAAAACCTTTAGGCATTTCGCCTGTCGTCAGTACAATCCCGCTGTCAACCGGGATAGTATGGATGTAGCTTGTGATATTCAGGTCTTCAAGAAGCTGCTTCGTCTTCTGCAGTTCCTCTTCATTCCTTAAAATGATATTGATCAAGTATTCATCTTGTATCATCCTGTTCAGGTTGGATGCGAGAATATCATACTGACCGTAATAGATTTCCGTCGGACGGACTGATATCTTAACGATTTTGCCGATTTCCACCGGCATGCTCTTCGTGAACAATGTGAAATAGGTGCTGCCCTGCAGAGAGATCAACCGGTCCAATTGACCTTCAAGATAATTTCCCCCGCCTTTAAACATTTTGCCGGCTTCAACCATCGAACTGTAAAATTCACTTACTGCTTCAAATTCCGTTTCATATGCAGAAGTGATATTCGTCACTTCATCGATGAGTACATGATGAGCATCGGTGATGTAGTCAATGAGTGAATTGCCCTTCTCATGAAGAAGATGACTGTATTGGACGAGATGTTCGAATGTAAGGTCAGGGTGCGTCACTTCGGCATAATGTTCATCCAGATTCTCTTTCGTTGTCTCGTCCGCCATATTTGACGACTCTTCATAGAGCCCCTCGATTTTATCGAGGAGTGCTGCTCTGTCATCCTCATCCAGTATATATTCGGCATACGGATTCAATGTGAAAGTTTCAATGTTTTCCATCGAGCGCTGTGATTCAGGGTCGATGATCCTGAGTGAATCTATCTCATCGTCAAACAGCTCCATACGGTAGAGGGCATCTGATGTATATATATCAAAAATATCGCCGCGTACGGCAAATTCGCCGACATTCTGCGCTTTCGTCATCCGTTTGTACCCGAGACTCACCAAATCCCCGATAAGCGCCTCATAATTCACCGTGCCGCCGATTGCAAACGCCTGTTGATATTCCAACAGCTTATCTTTCGGCATCAAAGGCTTCATAAGCGCATGTACAGGCACGATAAATAGCCCTGGCACATTATGTGCTAGAGCGTAGCCTGCCGTCATCCGCGATTTTATAAAGTCCGGACTCTGCTTTGAATGGTTCTCAATCATTATGTCACCGACCGGGAACGTATAGACATTGTCTTCCATAAGATCCATCAGAACAGATGCGAGCTTTTCCATCTGATGATTATTTTGTACAAATACGACATAAGGTCTTTTATTCATTTCATAAAGCTGTGATAAAAGAGTCGCCTTGAAGTCCTCATTCACACCGGTCACCAGAAGGTTTTCTTTTTTATCGTGTTTTGCCACTTCTAAAAATCGTTCATCCTTCTGGATCCGTCTAAGTATCTTATCATCCATCCACATCACCATTAAACTGAGTCATCACTTCTTCGAATGGCTCATTGATAAAGCTTGAAGAAGCTTCACTCGTTCTGTCGATCACTTTTCCAAGTAAAGGCTGCTCATCTTTTTTAAACTTACTGAGCACATATTTAACCACTGTCATCCCTGTATCAGGCCGGTCGATGCCGATACGGATGCGTTTATATTTTTCACTGCCAAGATGCTGATTCAACGATTTCATGCCGTTGTGCCCGCCGCCGGTGCCTTTGCCCCTCAATCTCAATTTACCGAGCGGCAGGTCCAGATCATCATACAGGACAATGATATTTTCCAGCTCTATATTATAATAGTCGACCAGAGGACGTACGCCTTCCCCGGATAAGTTCATAAAAGTCTGCGGTTTTACCAGCATGACTTTTTGACCGTTATGAATGCCGATGCCATAGTCACATTTGAACTTCCGGTCTGTAACTTCAATGTCCAATTCTTCTCCAAGTTTGTCAATAACCATGAACCCAACGTTATGACGTGTCTGTTCATATTTTTTCCCTGGATTTCCAAGTCCAATGATACACTTCATCTTCTCACCTCATATAACGCTAAAAAAGGCGATGGTTGCCCACCGCCAATTGTTCAAATTATTACTCTTCGTCTTCTTCTGATCCTTCAGGAGCTTCAGCTGACTCTTCGCCCTCTTCAGACTCTTCGCCTTCTGCATCCTCATCAGGCTCTTCCTCTTTTTGTGGAGGAACAACTGTAACAAGTGCTTCATCTTCTTCGTTTTCGATAGTGAAGTTACCTGTAATTTCAACGTCGGATACATATAAAGTATCTCCGATTTCAAGTTCAGTAACATCCAGTTCCAACGATTCAGGAATGTTATCCGGTGTTGCAGTTACTTCTACTTCAAAGATAGGCTGCTCTACGATGCCGCCTTCGTCCGTCCCTTTCGCTTCACCAGTGATTTCAATCGTAACATCCACTGTAACTTCAGTTTTCATGTTGATTGCAACGAAATCGATGTGTGTGATCTGATTTTTAAGTGAATCAAACTGGTAATCATACACCATCACTTTCGTCTCTTTACCGTCAAGCTCCAAATCGATTACACCGTTACGACCCACTTCGCGGATCAATTTGATGAATTCAACTTCATCAACTGCAACTGCTGTGTTTTCAACTTGATAGCCATAAACGACTGCTGGTACTTGACCAGTATTACGCAGCTTGTTTATCGCTGAACGAGTTTTTGTTTCTCTATTTGCCGAGGCCAATTTTGCCATGGTAATAATTCCACCTTTCATATAACAGACAATGTATTATGTCCAATTTAACACATAGCACAAATAATAATAACATATTACCCGCTTGTTTGTAAAAGAAACTTTTAATTATCAAATAAAGTGCTTACCGACTCTTCTTTGTAGACACGTACGATCGCCTGTGCAATCAGCGCTCCCACCGAGAGTTCCTTGATTTTATCAATCTTCTTATCTTCAGCCAGCTGAATGGAATTGGTAACTACCAGTTCTTTTATAATTGAACTTTCAATTCTTTCAATTGCAGGTCCTGATAATACAGGGTGTGTACAGCATGCATAGACTTCTTTTGCCCCTTTATCCACGAGCGCCTGTGCTGCCAGTTTTATTGTACCGCCGGTATCGATGATATCATCGATGATGATTGCCGTTTTACCATCAATTTCACCGACGATGTTCATGACTTCTGCAACATTCGGTTTAGGTCGTCTTTTATCAATGATGGCGATTGGTGTCTTAAGACGGTCCGCCATTTTACGTGCACGGGTTACACCGCCATGGTCAGGGGACACGACGACCACTTCTTCAAAGTCCAGATCTTCTTTTTCTGAGAAATAATCACTTAATAAAGGAACGCCCATTAAATGGTCGATTGGAATATCAAAGAAACCTTGTATTTGAGGGGCGTGCAAATCCAGTGAAATCACTCTGTTGGCACCTGCCGTTTCCAGAAGGTTCGCCACTAATTTAGCCGTGATCGGTTCACGTGAACGGCTTTTACGGTCCTGTCTCGCGTAACCATAGTAAGGGATGACCAGGTTGATTGTTTTGGCAGATGCACGTTTCAGTGCGTCCACCATGATGAGCAATTCCATCAAATGTTCATTTACAGGCTGGGACGTCGGCTGAATAACGAAAACATCACACCCCCGCACACTTTCTTCAATACTGATTGATACTTCCTCGTCCGAGAAACGGTTGACTTCACATTTACCCAGTGGAATACCGATATGATTGGAAATCTCCTCTGCAAGCGGTTCGTTACCGTTCAAAGAAAAAAGTCTTAAGTTGGAATTAGTTACGTGAGTAGCTGACATGATTTGCCTCCATTATTTTAGTTTTTATAATAGCCTTCTTTTGTCGTCTGTCTGTTTCTTGCAATTGCCAGACTGTCTTCAGGTACTTCGTCTGTTACAGTGGATCCTGCTGCAACAAATGACCGTGCACCAATTTTAACAGGAGCAACCAGATTGGAGTTGCATCCGATGAATGAGTCCTTGCCGACTTCCGTCTTATATTTGTTTTTACCATCATAATTCACTGTTATTGATCCGCATCCGATATTGGCACGGGCACCAATATACGCATCTCCAATATAACTTAAATGAGAAACTTTTGCCTCATTTTCAAGCTCGGATTTCTTAACTTCGACAAAGTTGCCGATTTTAACTTGTTCACCAAGTGTGGTCCCCGGTCTCAACTGGGCAAAAGGCCCCACATTCGTGCCTCTGCCGACTTTGGAACCGGTAATGACAGACTGTTTTATAACAGCATCATCCATTATCTCTGAATCAGTGATATGGGATGAAGTGGTTATTGTAACATTTTCACCGATGATCGTGCTGCCGCTGAGCACTGTGCCCGGATGAATTATAGTATCCATGCCAATTTTTACATTGGCATCAATATAAGTAGTTTTAGGATCGATAAGCGTCACACCATTCTGCATATGACTGACATTGATCTGTTCACGCAGCAATTCTTCTGCCTGACTGAGGGCAACTCTGTCATTGATGCCTAACGTCTCTTCAAATTCCATTGTTTCATAAGCATCGATCAACTTATGTTCCCTGAAAAGTATATTGACCGCTTCAGGCAGATAATATTCATTTTGAGCGTTATCATTTGTGACCTTGTCCAAAGCTTTAAATAGTGTTTTATTGTCAAAGATGAATGTACCGGTACTGATTTCATGCAGCTCCCTGATTTCAGAAGTCGCATCTTTCTCTTCAACAATCCTTTTTACCGAACCGTCATAATTCCTGACAATTCTGCCATAGCCGGTCGGAACATCAGCTTCTGCAGAAAGGATCGTTGCCAAAGATTTCCTCTCATTATGAAAATCGAGCAGATTTCGAATCGTATGGGATGAGATAAGCGGTGTATCGCCGCAGATTACCAAAGTGTCTCCCTCTTCATCAGCCAGCAGATCTCTGAGCTGATTCACTGCATGTGCAGTGCCGAGTCGTTCTCTTTGAACTGTTTTTTTAACACTGTCACCTAAATAATCACTGACTTCGTCACTGTCCGGACCAATGATGGTATAAACTTCATCAAATCCGGCCTCTTTAACATTATTGATGACATGCTGAATCATCGGCAGTCCACATAACTCATGTAAAACTTTCGCCTTTTTTGATTTCATGCGTGTACCTTTGCCAGCAGCTAAGATTATCGCTCTAGTTTGCATAGTTACCCTCCAATTATTCGATACATCAATTATATTTTACTCTATAATTACTTTCAAGACGAACATTAGGAGATTGTAAAACAATTCACAGGAGCAATCCAATCTTCCACAATGAATACTTATGATTTTAATTCTGTGACCTCATTTTTACACTGATGCATGATCTTCCCAAAATAAAAAGAGTATAAAATCTATGGGCAGATTTCATACTCGATTCCTAGTTTTATACGTTCTGGTCATCATCGTCTTCTTGTGCCGGTTCCTCGTCGGTTTCCATTTCTGATTTTTCATCTTCTCCGCTGCTGTCTGCTTTCTCTGCCTCCGCGACATCTTCAGTTTCATCATAGACTTTCATGATTTCTTCCTGTACATGCTGTCTCATCTCTGAATTGATCGGATGTGCTATATCCCTGAATTCACCGTCCGGAGTTCTCTTGCTCGGCATAGCTACGAAAAGTCCATTGTTACCTTCAATGACTCTCAAGTCATGAATGACAAAAGAACCTTCAAATGTAATCGACACTAACGCTTTCATTCTTGTATCCTGATTATTAACTTTACGCAGCCTGACATCTGTAATTTTCATATTCAGTTCCCCCAATAAGTTGATATTGTTGGATCAAATGTGTTACTGCTGCAGTCTAATCATATTAAATTGGTTATTGCGTTTCCATCTTATTCTTCCGATGCAACAACTTCAATTTCTACCTGAACATCTTTAGGTAGACGACTGACTTCCACACATGACCTTGCTGGTAATTTACCCGTAAAATAAGAACCATAAACCTCGTTGATATGCGGGAAGTTACCCATATCAGATATGAAAATCGTCGTTTTTACTATATTGTCAAAGTTCATTCCTGCTGCTTCGAGTACATATCCTACGTTTTTCATCACCTGATCGGTCTGCTCTTTAACGTCTTCGGAAATGATTTCTCCTTCTTTCGTAAGAGGAATCTGGCCTGATGAGAAGAACAGACTGCCCACTTTTACGCCATGGCTGTATGGCCCTAATGCTTCCGGTGCTTTTTCTGAATTGATTGGTTTCATAACTGACACTCCTTTTAGTTGTTACTTTCAATATACTGTATACAGTTTCCTTCTTCTACTGCAAAGGACTGGTTGTATTCATCTATATTCGATACTTTCAATACCGATGTATAATCTTTGAACTTCCTGTTGGCAACCTCTTTTGCTTCCACCAGTACACTGACACCGACGATCTCCGCACTGAATTCTTCCATAAGATTCATCACGCCGGAAATTGAGCCGCCTGCGCGCAGGAAATCGTCGACCACAAGCACGCGCGAACCTTCTTTTAATGTACGTTTCGATAACACCATCGTTTCAATCTTACGGGTTGATCCCGAAACATAGTTCACGGAAACAGTCGACCCTTCCGTAACCTTGTTGTCTTTCCTGATAATTGCGACCGGGGCATTCAGCTTTCTTGCAACTGCATTTGCGAGTGATATACCTTTTGTTGCAATGGTGACGACTGCATCTATCTCTTCATCCTTATACATCGTCGCAATCAGTTCACCGATATCATTCATCAATGACGGGTTGCCCATAATATCGGACATGTATAAATAGCCGCCGGGGAGCAGCCGGTTGTTCGTCTCCAGAATGTCCTTGAAATTCGATACGATTTCTATCGCACGTCCAGTGCTGATTTCAGGATGGTAGGTGATCCCTCCGCCTGCACCGGCCGTCGTTCTTATTGTTCCGATGCCATCATCTTCAAATACATGCTTTATAATGCGGATATCTTCACTGATTGAAGATTTCGCCTGATTGAACTGATCTACAAAATAAGTCAGCGGGATAAGCTCGTTTGGATGTGAAACTAAATATTGCGTCATGAATACTAGACGTTCACTGCGTTTGTATTTCATTATAACTCTCCAGTTCCGTATTATTAAGTACGATTTTATCACAAACGTTCGCCTTCAGCCAATTAACCCAGCAGTCTTACACGGTAGACTTCGTCACAGCAGCCGCGCATGGAGTTGTACAGATGTATCGCCTGACGTTCCTTTTGAACGAGACCGAACACTGTCGGGCCGCTGCCGCTCATCATTGCCTTATCCGCCCCTGAAGCTTCCATATTCTCGATCAGTTTCTTAACTTCCGGATAATGTTCAATCGTCACTTCTTCCAGATCATTCTTCATGTGATTCACCACACCGTTATAGTCGCCTTCGACAGCCGCTTCAACCACTTTTCCTGAAGCAGGCTCATGCTTCCCCGGCTGCAGGCGAGAATATATGACTTTCGTCGATACACCAACCGAAGGTTTTGCCAGAATCACCCATGCATTCGCCGGTTTCGGCAACAGCTCTATCGTTTCACCTCTGCCTGTGCAAAGTGCCGTTCTCCCAAAGACGCAGAACGGGATATCCGACCCCAGCTCTGCGCTGAGATCCGCCAGCTCCTCAAGAGAACGGCCGAGTCCGTACAGCTCATTCATGCCTCTGAATGTCGCAGCCGCATCGCTGGAGCCGCCCGCGAGTCCCGCTGCAATAGGTATATTTTTCTCAATCACAATATTGACCCCGGTTTTTATACGATAAGTTTTCATCATTAAAGCCGCGGCCTGATAAGCAAGATTTTTTCTATCATTTGGTAAATACTGGTTTTCAGTCTCTATCGTTATTTTATTGTCCGTACGCTTTTCAAATGATAATTGATCGTTCAGATCCACTGTCGTCATCACCATGCTGACTTCATGAAAATTATCATCTCTTTTGAAAAGGGTATCCAGTGTTAAATTGATTTTAGCCGGAGCTGTTTCATAATGCATAATACTATCTCCATTTTGTCCTTTTATTTTTGTCTATTTTAACATAATCCAATATGTATATGGAGATTCTGTATAATAAAAGGCTGGACAGCGGTGTGTTTTACACCGTCCAGCCTGATGTTGATCAGTCATCTGATTTTCTTTTATTTAATGCCCATAACACAATCATAAAACTTACAGCGACCCAGGCGAGCAGTATTAAAAACTCCGCTGCGCCGCCGTCACCGTTTAAAATATACAAGTTTTGATAAAGCGGAAGATATTCTGCAATCTGTCTCGCAATATGGGTTTCGTCAGTGACCAGAAATTCAATATACGGCGTGAAGCCGAATATGAACATGATCGGGATTAAATATACCGAAGTCGTTGCGACACTCTTGACCAGCAGTCCGACGCCGATGCCAAGATTTAAAAAGAATATGCCCAGCAAAATCAATCCACCAATATTTTCAACTGACCAAAAGCCGGTGGTTTCGATCAGCATAATGGATGCGACCAGTGATATTATTGTCATTAAAGTAATGACAGAGCTTTTGCCTGCGATAATATCTATAATCGTTGCCGGTGACTGCAGCAATCCTCTCAGTGTGTCCTTTTCATTCTCTTCTGCCATCATCGTCATCATCGAACTGAATGTTACAGCAGTAAAAACGACGCCGACGATTATAATGACCATTTCATTCGGTACACCGTCTGTTCCAGCCTCCATTCTGCCAAAGAATGCTGATATCACAATCGGAATCAGTACCGACGTAAACAACATCATATTCCTCATGAATTCCTTGAAGTCTTTTTCAAATATTGCCGCCACTCTTGCCATGTTCATATTAGACAAGCTCCTTTCCGGTTACTTTTTTGAATACTTCACCCAGTGTCGGAAAATCCGTCCGGATATCAATGACACTTGTATCAAACAGTGCTTCTTTTAAGAAATCCTGATTTTCCAAATCGCGTCCTACCGTTCTGACACCGCCGTCTTCATAAGTCAGATGCACATCATTCTTTTTATACCTGTGCCTCAATTCTTCCGGCGAGCCGGTTTCTTTAATGACACCCTCATACAGGAAAGCGACTCTGTCACACAATCTCGTCGCCTCGTCCATATTGTGGGTCGTCAGCATGATTGTCGTACCTTCATCTTTTAGATCTTCCAGCATTTCATGAATTTTTTCTGTTGTTGTCGGGTCAAGCGCACTGGTCGGTTCATCCAGGAACAGCACATCCGGTTTATGGAGTACTGCTTTACACAGCATCACGCGCTGTTTCATCCCTTTGGAAAGTTTGGAAACTCTTTTGCCCTTCTCTTCCAATAGACCGACTTTCCCGAGCACTTCATCCACCACATTTTTAGGCGCATCGTATAATTTTCTGTAAAGTTCCAGGTTATCGCTGACCGTCAATCTGTCATATAATGAAGTTTTATCAGATAGGATACCCAAATTTTTAACATATGAAGTCTTTCCAAAGTGCTTGTCCGAAGTCCCATTCACTTCCAAACTGCCGCCGGACGATTTAAATTCACCAGTTAAAAGTTTTATCGTTGTCGTTTTCCCTGATCCACTCGGCCCGAGCAACCCGAACACTTCTCCTTTCGCCACTTCAAAATTGATTCCTTTCAGCGCATGCTCCGCACCAAATGTCTTTTTCAATTCATTTACATGTATCATTTGAATTCCCTCCATGTTTTTCGGTTGATTTTGTTGTTAATTCAAGATTACACGCAAAATAAAAACACCGCGATATAATCACGGTGAGTTGTGGTTACGGGATATTCAATTGTGTCGAAATCCCTTTAAGTAAAGGGTGTACAGGCTAAATTGTACTATACATAGCCGAGTTGTACCTTGGGATGTACCAATCATATTCCAAACTGTTACAGCGATTTCACCTTTTTATTGAAGACTATTAAAAAGAAGACAACACTGAGAATCGTCCATGTGATTAATATGATAAACGGCTGAACAATCATACCTTCCCTGATAAATAAATTCTGATATAACGGAGTCAGCTCAAAAAATCGGCGGAAAATATTATCCTGATCTGTGACTATCAGTTCGATATATGGTGCCATTGCAAATATAAAGAGCATGATAATTATAAAAAGTGATGAAGAGGCCAATGTCTTTGATATCATTCCGAACGCAGCCGACAAAAAATAAAATATCATCCATAAAATAATCAAAGCAATGATATCAACAAAATTCATCATCATCAGACTATCCATCAGAATTAAATTGAATATCATGATTAAAGAAGTGACAGCGAATAACAGAATCCCTCTGCCAATAATGTTGGCTGTCATGCTTTTTTTATCCGTAATCACATAATCTAAAGCTCCCTGTTCATTATCTTCTGCCAGCATGCTTATTATGATACTGCTGGTCGCTGAAGCAAAGGTGATACCCACCATCGTAAAGATGACTATGAAAGGTATCGATTCCCCAACCTCTTCATCGATTCTCTGAAACATCAGCGCCATGAGAATCGGCAGCAGCAGGCTTGTGAGCATCGACATATTCATAACCATCTCTTTGGCGCTCAATTTGAATATCGCCATTATTTTATGTCCCATAAATCAACCTCATTTTGTATTTGCTTCTATAATGTAATCAGATGTTCCTGGATTTCATTGTATTTGGTCCTGGATAAAGGGATTTTTGATTCTTCCGGATTGCTGATGACGACTGAATACGTATTTTTGGACCATGTAATGATCTCTTTCACTTTGTGCAGGTTCACTATATAAGACCGGTGGCATCTGTAAAATCCATGACTGCCGAGCTTCTTTTCCGCTTCCTGCAAGGTGGACTCCATAACAAACTTTTCCCGGGAAATATTTATGAACACTTTCCCTTCATTGCTTTCCAAATATTCTATATCACTTATATTGACAAATAATGTTTTGTCATCCGCTTTAACTTTTATTTTGCTGATTTTATTCTCATTCTCTTCTTCAGGACTTTCTTCCGTTTCCACTTTTTGCAAGCCATGCTGAGTCAGTCGTGTGATATCAGGCTGGACAAGGAATGCATCTTCTGTCCTGGTCACAGCAACAACGACCCCTTTTTTCTGCTCCTTCAGATGGCTGATGAGCTTATGAAACAGATGGATATTATCCTTTGTTGTCCCGTAAAACGGTTCTATGAATATTATGTAGTTTTGGTCACTGAGCAGTCCATGTATGAAACTGAGCCTCTGGATGGTTTCATCATTTGCTTTGCCGAGCGGGAGACTGCTTACGTCTTCCAGCCTGTACTGCATCAATAGATCATCTGAGTTCGTCTTCCTATTATACCAGCCGCTGTAAAAGCGGATATAGTCTTTAATGTTGTGGCGTTTAAAAACAGGCATTTTAGATTTTACGATACCCACTTCACTTTTATCAATCATCGCTTCCAGTTTTTTTAAATATTCAAAAGACATCTGAATCGCTTCTACTTCGCCTTCTTTAAAATGAATTTGGTCGGCACTGTCTCTATCGATAATTCCGCTGACATTAATCTCCATTTGGACGCCCCCTTTACACTATTATTATAATGATAATCTCTCTTAAAATCACACTTTTAGTAGAAAACGCATTCATTTAGATTTCGAGACTTTATCCCTTTTAATTTTCAAAGATATATTGTAATATGAAGATACAGTTAGTTACATTATGTAATTAAATAAAATAATGTTATTCGGAGGAAAGATTTATGACTAAAATTGGTATTATTGTAGGTAGTACACGCGAAGGCCGTGTAAGTGTTCCAGTTGCAGAGTGGGTTAAGGAATTTGCTGAGAAGCAGAATACTGACGCACAATTTGAAATCGTTGATATTAAAGAGTACGGTTTAGACCGTTTCAACGAAAAATTACCGCCGGCTATGGCAAATAAAGAGTACTCCAATGAAAAAATTACTGCATGGTCTGAAAAAATAGATGAGTTGGACGGATTCATTTTTGTGACTCCTGAATATAATAACAACATCTCTTCATCACTGAAAGACCATATCGACTATATCGCTTCTGAGTGGAACAACAAAGCAGCAGGTATCGTAAGCTACGGTTCGACACTTGGCATGTATGCTTCACTTGCACTGCGCAACACACTTGGAAACTTGAGAATGGCTATCGTTTCACCTCAAGGTGCTTTCAGCCTGTTCACAGACTTTGAAGAAATGACTAAATTTGCGCCACAGGAAGTCCACAATGCAACTATGGAAGCATTGGTCAACGATGTAGTAAATTGGTCAACAGCTCTTAAAACAGTACGTTAATCTCTGATTAACATTCCTAATATAATAAAGCCTGCATAAATGGATTTCATTTATGCAGGCCTTTTTTGTTTAAAATCCGAACTGAGCTTCTTTTTTAGCTGTGATTTCTTTATATGTTTCCGACAATACCATCGTGTCATCTATTAGTCTGTCAAGACGCAGGTGGACATCATCTCCCTGAAGCTGACCGTCGATAAAGTTCGTATCCAGAACGAAAACATATCTCGGCACTATATTCGCTTTTAAATAGCTAAGAATCGGCTTGTAGTTATATTCCGGAATTAAGAAATGTTTATCTGAGCCTGCAGTGATGAGCAGGCTGACTGTTTTGCCTTCAAGAGCATTTTGAGGCAGCAGATCGAATATATTTTTCAGCGCTGCCGGCATTGAAGCCTGGAAAATCGGGCTGCCGATAAAAATGACATCTGATTCTATGATTGTCGCCAATACTTCTGTGGCATCACCGCCGTAATCCAGATAATTTCTGCCATCGCTGAACGGCAGATCTACATCTTGTAAGTTAATGTATTTGATTGTTGCATCACTGTACTGCGCTTCCAGCTTTTCTTTCAATAAAGTTGTTGCGATACGTGTTTTGTTGCCGGCATTTGAGCCTGATAATACTAAAATATTCATTACAACTATTCTCCTTTAGTCCGTTTTGTATATTTCTTAATTTCCGGTACCACTTTCTCACCTAATAGATCAATTGTTCTTTTAACATCATCAATGGGCACACCGCCAAAATCTATCTGGGCAATATAGCGGTCGTGATTGAACATTTCATGCTGATATAGAATCTTTTCCACAATATGTTCCGGAGATCCCACGTTGATGACACTCTTTACGTCCTGTCCCTGGGCGAATGCCTGTTTCGGAAATCCCTGCCCATTGGACAGTTTCATACCTTCATTGATATGAGGATAATATTCCTTATAGGCATCCATCATATTTTCCCTGATATATAGGAAACCTGCTGTCGCAACAGGCAGATCATCCGGATTAAAACCATTTTCAAAAGCTGTCTGGCGGTACAGATCGATTCTTGATTTAAAAGTTTCAGCCGGTCCACCGAGATGCGCCTGATACATCGGGATACCTATTCTTCCCGCCTTCTGGGCAGATGCGAGAGAACCGCCGACGGCCCGCCATATCGGCAGTCCCTCCTCTTGGTTTTCCGGACGGGGTATGACTTGCGCATCATTTAAAGGTGCACGGAATTCACCATTCCAGTTTATAGTCTTATTTTCATTTATTTTTAAAAACAGCTCGAATTTTTCTTCAAATAACGCTTCATAGTCGTTTAAGCTGTAACCTAGTAATTCATAAAGGCCAACCCGGGAGGCTCTTCCTGCGACGACTTCCATCCGGCCGTCCGACAAAAGATCGATTGTCGAAGCATCTTCAAATACCCGGACAGGGTCTGAAGTACTGATGATCGTTGATCCTGATGAGATTTTTATTTTGCTTGTCGCTTGAGCAATTGCAGACAACAGGACAAGATGTGCCTGGGATACGAAATGTTCCTGGTGTGATTCGCCTACCTGGAACACATCGAGGCCTGCATCTTCAGCCATCTTTGCCGCTTCTACAATTTCCTTCAGACGCTGGCTTGCGGGAATCAGCTCTCCAGTGTGTGGATTCGGCATATGTTCACCGAGGGAATAAAGACCGATTTCCATCCCCTTTGAACGATTGATTTCAGGCATAACATGAGGATTTTCACTTTTCATATGTCACTCTCCAAACTTTAGTACTTTAAGTATACGCATGCTGACAATTATTTTCTAATATATTGTTTATGTATTTAGTATGAATTAAAAAAGCACAGTTTTAAATGTCTGTTGCAGTATTTCTTGAATTCTGACTTTTATTGTTGTAATATCCTTACTACATCAGGATTGTTCATACGAAATAAAAGTTTAAATTGGTCTACCAGCTTGCAGAAACGCCAAATCAAAAAATTAGGAGTGGTTTTACAATGAAACGTTTGGCAAAGGCAGGACTTGCAGCAACACTTGCTCTTGGAACATTCACAGCCGTAAACACGACCGATTTGACAACACACGCAGAAACAGAAGTAATGGCAGAGAAAGACGTTAAAAATAATGAATATTATTATGAATATAATGGAGATACTGGATATCAGGATGATGCATCATTCTTGCTGGATGAAGCATTCGTCAAAGGATTATCAGATAATAATTTTACTTTGAATGGGTATGAAGTCGACGCTGATCCGGATGCTCACTTAGACAGTGAACATCATGAAATCATTGAAGTTTATGATCAGACATTGCATGTCAATGAGAGCGGCAAAGCGACACAGGCTGAGTTTCCTGTAAATGAAGGTACAATTTCCACGGATGATCTTGAAGACGTTTATGGAGAACCTGCGGGTAATTCATATTTGGATGGTGAAGGAAACGGTATGTATTTCTATTTCGAAAATGGAAAGCAGATCAATTTCAGCATCAGTGATGGCTCTGTCAACCTTGCAAAAGTAGGCGCACATGACTCTGAAGGTGCCGGAGACCGATAGTTTCAAAATTAAAATGCAAAAAAATAAGGTGGAAAATCTTACAATCAAGATTTTCCACCTTATTTTATGTTTAGCTGAGTCTGTACCAGCTGTTACCGTTCTTATTGGATTACAAATGCTTCACTCTGCTCGTTGACGAAAGTCATTTCAACATTGGATGTCAATACATCAGTGTATGTATATGACACTCTTTCAAAATTATGTTCTTCTTGATCAAGCTCTACTACGAAAATAGAAGGATATGTTTCTCTCAGAATACCATGTCTTTCTATTAACTTCTTACGGCCTCCATTGGCACGAAGAATAACGCGATTACCTAATTGACAATCAAGAATCTTTTTGATGTCGACTAAAGATTTTGGCATTTGGCCCACCTCACTAAATCTATTATAACAAGTTTACATAACTTTGTCAATAAATCGTTGGAATTAGTCGGCCTTACACGAACTTTAAGTTCGGAAAATTAATTAACTTACGGTATATTCCTGCAAATTCTTCAATTGATAAACTTTCTCCCCGTCTTCTCGGTTCAATTCCTGCATCATCCAGCAGCTCATTTATCTCAATTTTATATGCTTTTCCATCCTCAAACAGGGAGAGATAATTATTGAGGATGGTTTTTCTTCTCTGTACAAATGCACCTCTGGTGAGCTTGAAAAATTTCTCTTCGTCATCCACTGCCACTTTCGGCTCTTTCCTTGTCTTCATCTCTACTATGATTGAATCGACATTCGGTGCCGGCATAAATACAGCCTTTGGGACATTTTGAACTGTTTTGGCATCCGTATAATAATCGATGGCGATGGAAAGCGAACCGTATGCCTTTGTACCCGGTTCTGCACTGATGCGTTCGCCCACTTCTTTCTGCATCATCACGTAGTACCGGTCAATCGGCAGCTTCTTCATAAGAAAATTCATTAAAATAGGCGTTGTAATGTAATACGGCAGATTTGCCACGACAACAACTTCTTTGAATGTCCCCAGATCTTCTTCTATCATCGTTCCGACATCTGCTTTTAAAATGTCCTCATTGATAATCGTGACGTTGTCATATGGTGAGAGCGTATCATTAAGGACAGGTACCAGTCTTTGATCAATTTCATAGGCAACCACTTTCCCTGCTCTTTTGGCAATCTGTTCAGTCAATGAACCGATGCCCGGTCCCACTTCAATCACTGCCGTATCTTCGTCGATCGCCGCCCGGTCCAGCACTTTATGGATAACATTGGCATCGACCAGAAAGTTTTGTCCCAGACTTTTCTTAAATGTGAAACCGTGTTTTTTTAATATCTCTTTGGTTCTTGATACTGTTGCGATATCTTTCATATCATTCATCCTCTTCCAGCTCTGACAATATAGCCGTCACTCGGTCCTTTTCTATCCTGTACCGGTTCAGTTTATTCCTCAGCTGCTTTGCATTTGCGTAGCCGATATTCAGCTTCTCGGTCAAATACTCCCGGCGGGCTTTTGAATCGCCGATGCCGCTCAGCCGCCAGAGCTGCATATCCTCTACCGATATCTCTTCAGTACGCACCTGATGATTGACAAGTACATTTCGAAGCGCACTGCGGATGGCTTCAATCGAAGCGTGTTCAATCCCGATGCCGCGTTTACTTGTCGCAGCTTTTCTCGAAATAAAAGCCTCTTTTATATCAGGGAATCTTTCTAAAATGGTATTTCTGATCTTATGCCCGGGAAAGTCGGGGTCCGTTAAAATGATGGCTCCCCTTGTGGACATAGCCACTTCAATTTCCTGCATGATTCTTTCATTGATAGCCGAGCCGTTTGTTTCTATCGTCTCACAGATTAAAGCTTCCTTTAACCTCCGGGTATCGTCCCTGCCTTCAACTACAATTATTTCATTTATTACTGGTTTATCCATAAGTTAACTCCTTTGGACATTATCATAACATAATATTTCACAGCATTAATCATTTTATTTTTAACGAAAAAAAGCTGAGAGATTCTCTCAGCTTCATCATTTGAAGTTAAAAAGTCTTTCAGCATTTTCGGTCGTCGCTTTTGCGAGCGATTCATAAGGCATGTCTCTTAATTCCGCAATCTTTTCAGCGATCAGTTTGACATATGAAGGTTCGTTGCGTTTACCCCGGTGAGGATGCGGTGTCAAAAACGGTGCATCCGTTTCAACCAGCAGCCTTTCAAGCGGCACATGAACGGCAATATCTTTCGGCAGCTGTGCATTTTTAAATGTCACTGGGCCTCCGAGGGAGATATAGAAGTTCATATTGATGACCTCATCCGCCACATTCTCATCTGCACTGAATGCATGCATGATGCCGCCGATGTCTCCGGCCTGCTCTTCTTTTAAAATTTCTACACAATCTTCGGTTGACTCTCTGTTATGGATGATAATCGGCAGATCCACCCGTTTTGCGAGAGCGATCTGTCGCCTGAACAGTTCTTTTTGAACGTCCTTCGGTGATTTGTCCCAGTGGTAATCCAGGCCTGTTTCACCGATTCCTACAATCTTTTCATGTTTCGATAATTCTTCTATCCATTCAAGATCCTCATCGGTACAATCCACTGCATCTACAGGATGCCAGCCGATTACACCGTAGACATCCGCATGTCGATCGATCAGTTTCATCGTACGTTCGATGGTTTTACGGTCAAATCCGACTACCACCATCTTTTCTATGCCGGTATCTCTTGCACGTAAAATCACTTCTTCCAGATCCTCATCATAGTGATCTGCATTCAAATGTACATGTGTATCAATCAGCAAAGGGATCACTCCTTATTTTACGATGCTGCCGTTTTCTATACCATCAGGCACGCTGATCAGTGTCAGACGGTTGTTCTTTTCAGCTGTTAAAATCATACCTTCTGAAAGCTCACCGCGCAGTTTAACTGGTTCAAGGTTCGTGACAACAAGCACTTTTTTGCCGATGATATCTTCAGGTTCATACTGTTCTCTGATGCCGGAGACGATCTGGCGCTTCTCTTCACCGAGATCAACTTGGATTTTCAACAGTTTATCCGCTTTTTTGACACCTTCGGCATTGATGATCGTACCGGCTTTAATTTCAACCTTATCAAAATCATCAATTTTAATGCGTCCTGAAGTTAAATCTTCCTGCTCTTCTTCCTCCTGTTTAGGCGGCTTCATCGAAGTCTTGATATGTTCCACTTCACTTTCAACATCCAGACGTGGATAGATCGGCTGCGGTTTGTCGATGATTCTGCCATCCACCTTAATACGTCCGTATGTCTTGATGGAGTCATACTCTTCAAGAGTTTCATCAACCATGTTCAGCTGTCTAAAAATTTCTTTCGGACCATGAGGCAGATACGGTTCCAGAAGAATTGCCGCAATACGGATATTCTCAGCAAGGTGAACCATCACATTACCAAGCTCTTCTTTTTTACTCTCATCTTTTGCGAGCACCCACGGCGTCGTTTCATCAATATACTTGTTTGTACGGCTGATGATTGTCCATGTTGCTCTGAGTGCTTTATTGAATTCAAGTGCTTCCATTGCATCTTCATAAGCCTGTATGTTTTCTTTCACGACATTTTCAAGGCTTTCGTCAAATTCATTGATATGCCCTTTATATTCTGGCAGTTCACCGTCAAAGTACTTATTAATCATGGAAAGGGTACGGTTGACCAGGTTGCCAAGGTCATTTGCAAGGTCGAAGTTTGTACGGTCCACGAACGATTCCGGTGTGAATACACCATCAGAACCGAAAGGCACTTCTCTCATCAAGTAGTAACGCAGTGCATCGAGGCCATATCTTTCAACTAATGTGTTCGGGTAGATGACATTTCCTTTGGACTTGGACATCTTGCCGTCCTTCATCAATAACCAGCCATGCCCCATCAGTTTTTTAGGCAGTGGCAGATCAAGTGCCATCAGCATTACCGGCCAGTAGATCGCATGGAATCTGACGATCTCTTTCCCGATCATCTGGACGTCAGCCGGCCAATATTTACGAAATAAAGTTTCGTCATCAGAACCATAGCCGAGTGCAGTGATATAGTTTGTCAATGCATCGATCCAAACATAGACCACATGCTCCGGGTTTGATTTAACCGGGATTCCCCAGTCAAATGTCGTTCTGGAAACTGCCAGGTCCTCGAGTCCCGGTTTAATGAAGTTGTTCAGCATTTCGTTTTTACGTGAAGCCGGCTGGATGAAATCAGGATTGTCTTCATAGTACTGTACAAGGCGGTCTGCGTACTTACTCATCTTAAAGAAGTAACTTTCTTCTTTGAGCAGCTCGACTTCATGACCGCTTGGCGCTACTCCGCCGGTCATATCGCCCTTCTCGTCCCTGTACACTTCAGCAAGCTGGGATTCTGTAAAGAACTCTTCATCTTCGACGGAGTACCATCCTTCATATTCGCCAAGGTATATATCTCCCTGTTCCAGCAGCTGTTCAAAAATCTGCTGAACCGCTTTTTTATGAAAATCATCCGTCGTACGGATAAACTGATCGTTTGTAATTTCAAGCAGCGACCATAACTCCTTCATATCTTCGGCCATATCATCAACATATTTCTGAGGAGACACACCCATCTTCTGAGCTTTGTTCTCGATTTTCTGACCGTGTTCATCAGCACCGGTTAAATAATATACATCATATCCGCGCATACGCTTATACCTAGCCATAACATCACTTGCGATTGTCGTATAAGCGTTTCCGATATGAAGCTGGCCACTCGGATAGTAAATTGGCGTCGTTATATAAAATGTCGGTTTTTCCATGCCATTGCCTCCTAATTGTTCATTAGTTAAATATATCTAATTTTGCAGTGATTTTCAATTGTCGTTGTATAATTGTTGGCAACTTGAAAACCTTTTGTGCTATAATCATCTGTATCTTAAGACCTGCCATTTTTAAACAAAAAAGATGTATTTTTATTTATATATTTTAATTGGTTTGAATTTAGAAACAGAGTCTTAACATTATAATTCCTAAAAACCACAACGTAGAATCTTCATGAGGAACATAGTAAGGAGGAAATCATATGAAGTCAACTGGTATCGTGCGTAAAGTCGATGAGTTGGGCCGTGTAGTAATCCCTATAGAGTTGCGACGCATTCTCGATATCGAAGTAAAGGATGCTTTAGAAATCTATACCGATGATGACACGATCATCCTGAAGAAGTATAAACCATCCATGACTTGTGATATTACAGGCGATGTCTCAGATAAAAACATGAGGCTTGCTGAAGGCCGGATCATCTTAAGTGAAGAAGGCGCCAACATGCTTATAAAAGAGATTCAAGATAAAATGTCTGATGATTAACAAATGCTGCCGAAAATCTTATGATTTTCGGTTTTTTTTGCTCTTTTATCCCTCTCCACCATCATGATAAAGATTATAGACTTCCTGTTTCTTCATCCCTTTCATATCTGCTACCATCTTAATCGCTTTCGTCGGCTTCATGCCCTGTTCAATAAATTGATTCACATGTTCCTTAATCGGCATATCACTGACCATATCTTCCTCTTCGTAGCCTCTGATAACTATGACGAATTCTCCCTTTAAAGGAATTCCCGAGTCCAGCATGCCATAAATTTCTCTGACAGTACCCCGGCGGTGCTGTTCGAACTTTTTTGTAATCTCTCTTGAGATACTCACTTCCCTCTCTTCATCAATCTCCATCATATTTTTAATGGTCTGTTTCAATTTATGAGGTGATTCGTATAAAACCGACGTCTGGGGATGAAACATGATCTGTTTCAGCTTATCATTCTTCTTACTGCCAGTTTTCGGAAGAAAACCGAAGAAAGTGAATTCAAATGAGGGGATACCGCTCGCAACCAATGCGAGTGTAAATGCTGATGCGGAAGGAATCACAACATATTCAAGATCTGCCTCCTGCATTTTCCTGATAAGTTCGTAGCCTGGATCTGAAATGACGGGCATACCTGCATCACTCACCAATGCAAAGGTTTTTCCATCTTTCATCTCTGCAATGATATCTTCCTCCACCTGTTCTTTGTTGTAATCATGATAAGAGCGGAGCGGCGTGGAAATTTCAAAGTGATTGGTCAATTTTCTGGTCAATCTTGTATCTTCGCATAAGATGGCATCCACTTCTTTCAAAGTACGGACTGCCCGTACACTCATATCATCCAGATTTCCAAGTGGTGTGCCGGTTATATAAAGATTCATGATTTTCCTCCTTTAATCAAAATCAATTTCTCAAGCCGTGAAAGCTTTTTAATCTGTATCTCTCTTTTCATCGCATCGCTCTTCGAATCAAAGGTTTCCTGATACATGAGCTTTACCGGACGCCTGTTGCGGGTGTATTTTGCACCCGTACCGAGATTATGTTTTTCCACCCTTGCCCCGACGTCTCTTGCATAACCCGTATAGAGGCTGCCGTCATTACACTCGACAATATAAATATAGTAATTAACCATAGTAGACCTCAAGCATTTCCTCTGAATACTGATTATCTAGACCGTATATATAGAATGGTGGCAGGATATCAACGTAGGCCTGGCTGTGAAATGCCGCTTCCAGTACGACGAACATCGCAGTCTTCGAGGCCGGATCATTATAGACAAATTGCTTCTTCTTGACCCGGAATCCATTTTGCATCAGCTGATATGTAACTTCTTCGCTCCGTTCCGCACGGTGCACCATATAAAGACGGCCTTTATTTTTAATGAGGTAGCGGGCAGCCGTTATGATGCCTTCCAGGTCGATCATGACTTCATGCCTTGCGATACTGTGAGGTCCTAGTGTTTTCAGCGGCTGATCATTTGTGAAGTAAGGCGGGTTGACCGTAATGACATCATACGACGAGTGTTTAAAATGTGACTTTATATTTTTAATATCAATATTATGCATGGACAGCTGAGCTGATTTTTCATTCAGCTCAAATGAACGTTCAGCCATATCGACCAGCACTTCCTGAATTTCCACAGCATCTATCGGCAGTTCTGTCCGGCGGGACAGAATCAGCGGAATGATGCCATTGCCTGAACATAAGTCCATCACTGTCCGGTCCCGCTTAGTGATCTTCGTAAAATCAGCGAGCAGGAGGGCATCTACAGAAAAAGAAAATACTGCTCTGCTCTGAATGATCTTCATCGATTCACGGAAAAGTTCGTCCAATCTCTCTCCGTTTTTTAACAATTGGTTCACCTCTATTGAAATAAGAAAAGCGGCATCAGCCGCTTTTTGTAATTATGATTGGTTTATGAATCCCTGACAGAAGAGACACTCTTCTCCATGTCTGTGTGTACCAAAGTGTACGTTGCATATATGGAACCCTTCATCATACAAATTCTTTAAAGTGTTTTGTTTAAATGAAGCATCAGGTTTAGCTTTTGCATTATTCACAAGTGTTTCGTAATGTTCTTTCTCCATTTGCAGGCTGACGTTCTCTTCGACCAGCTTAACTGCATGCACTTTGATTGATTCCAGGTTATCATGCATGTTTTGAAGATCGTTTTCAAGCTTACTGATATGGTTGAACAGCTGTTCGCGGTCCATTATGAAACACCGCCGCCGGAAGCCATTTCTTCCAGCTCATCATAATGATATTCCTGAATGTAGTCATCCTTGTATTTTACCTGGATAACCAGATCCAGAATATTCATGCCGATCACTTTACCTTTACCATTCGGCGTATCAACCATTTCTCCGACATCGGGCATTTTCGTCCTTGTATCTTCATAGTACTGATCTTCATAATTCAGACAGCACATCAATCTGCCGCATGCACCGGAAATTTTTGTCGGTGACAGGGACAGGTCCTGGTTTTTAGCCATCTGGATGCTCACTGGTACGAAGTCACCGAGGAATGTCGAGCAGCAATGTGCTCTTCCACATGGACCGATACCGCCTAAATATTTTGCTTCATCACGTACTCCAACCTGTCTTAATTCGATACGTGTTTTAAAACGTGTGGCAAGCACTCTGACAAGTGATCTGAAATCCACACGCTCATCTGCTGTAAATTTGAAAATGAGCTTTTTATCATCAAGTGTATACATCGCGTTGACGATATTCATATCAAGCTTTTCTTCCACTACCGAAGCCTTGCAGAACTGCAGTGCATCGGCTGCTTTGGATTCATTTTCGTGATATTTTTCTAAATCGCTGTCATCTGCGAATTTTATAAATTGACCGTCCGGTTCAACTATATTATCTTTTGATATTTCATATGTGCCTTTGACGACACGCAGCAATTCCTTCCCGCGCTTTGTTTCGGCAATAATATAATCATCTCTTTGTACAGATGCTTTACTACTATCTATATAAATATTACTAAAGTAATCTAATTGAGTCGCAGTCATGAGTTTTATCATAATTCATCAACCTTTCGAAATGATAACCATTCCCTCAAATGCGAGCATAGGGTGTACATTGTATTGAATCATCTTATTGGCCTGTTCTATTTCATCCAGCATAACGGTCAGATGATTGACACCGATTATATTGTCCACTTTGACACCTTCTTCAAAAGGCTCGAATATATCCAGTTTCAACTTCGAGTGCATCGCCTGGCGTACATATCCGTCTATCAGCTGCAGCAGCAGCTGATGGTCACGGCGTTCAGCACACAGATCCAGCATCGGCTTAATATCAAGCAATACAAGAGAATGCCCATTAATCCATTTGGATGAAAATTCAGCTGCTGCATTCCGCAGCTTCGTGAAATTTTCGCCGGTATCCTTTACATGCTGTGCATTAAGAGACAGCACATCCACCGTCTCGAGATCCGCTTCCGACAAGTAAGACAGTTCCTTCAGCCGGTCGCTGCTCCGCCCTTTAATATGGACATGCTGTGACCTGGAATGAATAGTCGGTAAAATATTACTTTTATCGATTGTCAGCAAAATCGCTACCGTTTTCTCAGGCGGTTCCTCCAGAAATTTGAGCAGACTGTTTTCAGCCTGCGGCGTCAGCTTATCAAAAGCTTCAATAATGTACACTTTGTACTCCGATTCGGTCGGCTTGTTGTTCATCGCATGCATCAAATCACTGACTTCTTCTTTTTTTATAGAATTTTCATCAGTTTGCAGGTAATAAAAATCGGGATGATTCCCCTCTTCCAGCAAAGACTGGTTTCTCGGGGTGTCACCAAAAATATTCAACGCAAAAAACATGCCGTATCTGCGCAATGTTTCCAAAGTATCGCCTTCGAACATATAGGTGTGACTGAGCCTTTTATTTTGAATTGCATTCAATAAATAATTTTCCGTCGTCTGTTTAGTATCCATCTGTATTTACTTTAAAATCTTTCAAATTGCTCTATCGGTAATACGAAAACCGTTGCGCCGCCCACTTCCACTTCCACTGGATATGGGATATAGGAATCCGCATTGCCGCCCATCGGTGTTACAGGGGCAACCGTCTGTTCTCTGTTACCGCATGTATCGTCGATTACATTCAGCAGATCATTTACACGCTCATCATCCACACCGCAAAGGAATGTCGTGTTCCCTGCACGCAGGAAACCGCCTGTTGATGCCAGTTTTGTATTTCTGAAATTTGCTTTTGTCAGACGATCCGTCAATCTTTGGCTATCATGATCCTGCACAATTGCTATTACCATTTTCATGATTGGTCACCTCTACGATTCATATATTTTTCTATTATACTATAAGCATCCTTGAACACATCTTCAATAGTCTGGTTTGCATCCACAACCTTGATACGGTCCGGAAAATTTTCAGTCAACTTATTATACCCCAACACTACATCTTTGTGGAACTCGAGCGTTTCTTTATCCAGACGGTTGCTGTCACGTTTGTTATCCTGGATTCTTTTGAGTCCGGTCTCAGGTGAAAGTTTTAAATATATCGTCAAATCCGGCATATGACCTTCGATCGCAAACTTGTTGATCTGCATAATTTCATCAATTCCCAGATTTCTGGCATAACCCTGGTAAGCAAGTGAGCTGTCAATGAAACGGTCACATAAGACGATTTTTCCATCATCCAGAGCCGGCAGCACCTTTTCCACGAGATGCTGCCGTCTGGCTGCGGCGAATAATAATGCCTCTGTACGGCCATCCATGTCGCTTTCATTGGCGAGAAGTATATCTCTGATTTTCTCACTGATCGGGATGCCCCCCGGTTCACGTGTCACCATCACATCATCTGTATCTTCAAGCGCTTCACTCAACATCGATATAATGGTTGTTTTACCAGAGCCTTCCGGTCCTTCAAATGTAATAAACATCGTCATGTGTCATCCTCAACTTTATAGCATTCAATATTATCTTCTATGCCCTCCATTTTAACACGATAAAACCGTTTGTGTATTATAGTTTTAATAATGTCATGTGTAAAATGTTCACCAGTGTGTATAATCGGCACTCCCGGAGGGTATGGCACCACCGGACGCACTGCTTCTTTTCCAACCAGAAAAGTCAAATCTTCATCTTTTGACTGCGCTGGATCCGGCTCGTCAAATGACAATTCTTTCAATCTCTCGAACAATAGATCGAGCGGGTAGCCGTGACCTGGATGAAATAACGGCAGACACCATAATACGCCTTCATCGGTCACCATTTCTGAATATATATTTGCATTATCCAGTACTTCAAATAATCTGTAAGGAGAAACACCTTCCCGGTTAAGTGTAATTTTAGCAGGATCTTCGCCTTCACCGACCGTGAATTTCAGTTCTTTCAAATAATCAATGATTGCACGTCTTTTATTGTGAAATTCGTCAGGTACAAAATCATTGTAAAACTTATGTGCAAGTTCAATCGATGCCAATATTAGATAGGACGGGCTCGATGTTTCAAAGTAGTCGATGTACTTCATGACTGTCTGGTGCATCCGCTGATCCTTGGTGAATACTGCTGATGCACCGGTCAGCGCAGGAAGCATCTTATGATAGGACTGGATCACAATGTCTGCATTGAATGTCATCGCTGAAGGCAGAAAGCCCGGCGCGATACCATTGTGGGCTCCGTGGGCTTCGTCCACGATGACGATGGCACCTGCAGCCCCCGCTTCCCCAATGATGTTTTCCATGTTTTTAATCCCCTCGCCGCTGTACGTCGGATATGTAAGTATGAGGGCTTTATTTTTCAGGTCCAGCTTCAATACCTCTTCCGATGAGTGCTTTTCAAAAGATGCATCTGCAAGATCCAGACCGTGGTACACAGATTTATGGGCGTCACCAATGACCAGAAATTCATCGACCTTATCTTTGACAGCATAAACAGCAGATAAGATGCCTGTCGTCGTCCCATTTACAACCGCCTGGGCATGATATCCCGGTGACTTGCCGGCTAAAAACTCATTCAGTTCAAATAAAACGCCTTCAGGAGAATGCAGGTCATCCAGTCCTGTAATTTCAGTCATGTCATCCGTCCAGTTCAACCGGCTCAGATTTCCAATCGTCATATTTTTATGGCCGGGAACATGCATGGATATCGCCGTTTCTTCTCTTAATTCATTCAACTTATTTACCAAGCGCATTCAATCACCTTTTCAGTCAGCTGCTAATATATTTTTATAAAACGGATCTTTCCCTATAAATATTGTACGATCACAAAGTTCTTTAATCTCTGTCATATCATGCGAAGTATAAATGATCAATGTCCCTTTACCCGACAGACCCTTCAAAAATTTGCCGATTTCTATACGGGATTTCAAGTCTATGCCGGCTGTCGGTTCATCCAGGAGCAAAAGTTCCGGTTCATGAATCAGACTGATTGCCAGATTCAATTTCCGCTTCATACCGCCTGACAGCCTGTTCACTTTCGTATTATATTTTTCCAGATGCAACTCTGACAGGAGTGCTTTCAATTCGGAGACAGAAAGGTTTACAGGTGAAAGCTTTTCAAAGAACTTCATATTTTCCATAACAGTGAGCGCTTCCCAAAGTTCCACTTCCTGAGGCACGTAGCCTATTTTATGACGCAGTTTTTTATAATGGTTTTCATAACTGTGCTCATCCAAATACACTTCCCCGCTTGTCGGCCGGTTCAATGTTGCAATTATTTTTAACAGAGTGGACTTCCCCGCTCCGTTTTCACCGACGAGGCCGATGATTTCTCCCCTGTCGGCCTGCAGACTGAAATCTTCCAGTACAGCCTCTTTACCATAACTTTTATATAATGCTTCAACTCTCAACAACGGCCCCACGCCCTTTCCATAAGACAATCATCAGCAGTAAAACCGGCAGCAGAATATTTACAGACCCTGCCAGCAGCGACTCCACAGGATGCAGATGTACATACAGCCATTGTACGGTCATATCCGCTGCAAGAGGCATCACAGCGTGCACCGACAGCAACACTGCCGTCACCATCATTCCGAGCCTGTATAAGGCAAATGGGCTTCCTGCAGCTGCCGCAATAATAAAGCCCAGCATGTTGCAGAAAATCCTGAACAGAAACAGGCTCAACAGGCTGATATCCGCATCAAAAATTACATTGAGCAGTAAATATGTCATCACATCGATGATCAGCATAACCGCTGTATACATTGTCAAACTGTACAGTAAATACATTTTATGTGAAATGACGGTAAATTTGAACCGCTCAGAAATTTTTCCATGATACTCCTTGTTAATCATATCAAACATGAAAATTGACAGCATGATCGTCAAATATGCCCACACCATCCATGGGTTCAGTAATTCATCATAATCAGATATGACTTCAGTATCAAGGAAGGATAATTCCCGGGTCAATAAATTATTTTCTTCCTGGGTATTTTCGATCGTAACGGCTATTTCCTCTTCGGAAATGACTTGCCCGGGAGCGTACTCATCACCGAGTGCATTGACTTCCTCATAAACAGCCAGTACTCCCAGATGTTCCTGTACGAGCGAGGCCAGCTGTTCTTTTACCGGCACGTAAAATAAAGACCTGTCTGTATAATGCGCCTTTATTAAATCATCCCTTTCGTTATGCGTCATTTTATTTTCGAAATTTTCCGTGAGTATGAAAACACTGTCATAATTAAACTGCTCCAGCTGATGAATCACATGATTTCTATCTTTGCCACTAAACTTATCGAGTCTGATAAACTCACTATTTTCCAATGACATCAGAATATCATCGGTTATTTCCCCTTCACCATCTTCAACTACAACTGCCACAGGCACTCTGAAATCATCACTTGTCCTGTTCACTGCACTGGTTATGAGAACGGTCAGAATAAGCGGTAAAAACAGCCACAGCAACACTCTCCACATTACAGGCTTAAGCAGAAGCCAGCGTGTTATCAATATCTTTTTCACTGAGTTCTCCGCTCCTTCCAAAAACCGGCAGCAATCGTCATCAACGATAAAATGATAATGGAAACGACCAACACATCGAACTCAAATGAAAAACGGCTGCCCAGCATGATATTCTCCATCCAGCTTAAAGCCTGATAACTCATACTGTAATCAAAGAGTCCATCCATATAAATCGGAAAGAAGATTCTCGGTATTAAAGCACCCGCAAATAACAATACAATGAAAAGAACTGCAGCCTTTGCCAGCAAAATCACTTTAGATGAAGGCACCAGCCAGTCGATGAGCAGAAATACGAGAGCAAGGGCTGATATGTATAAGGCGAGCAGAACAGTCACTCTTATAAAATTCTCATCCGCAATATACAGTTCATCGGTTCTGGTGACTATGTATAATAATAAAACACTCATTAAAAGTGTCACTGCAAAAGTCAATATCGTTTTTGCGGTACCTTCCGCCATATATGTGACACCGAACATCTTCATCCGTTCTCTTAATTCAGGTTTCACATCCTGCACAAGTATCAGATGAGTCATCAATACCCAGATGGATATGATGATGAACATGCCGTTGACGATGAAATATTCATAACCTGATGAGATATGATGTGTTCTTTCAGATTCATCCATCATGGTCCCGCTCGATAAAGTCTGCAGGAAAAAATTGATGAATTGTTCAATCATCAGCGCTTCACGCTGATCTGCATCCATGCCAAAATCTTTGGCATAATGATTAATCGTCAGTATATTCGCCTGAGAATTCCGGATATGCCTGACCACTGTCTCTATCATTTCGTTGATGACATGGCTTTCCAGTATACGGTTGGGATTGCCGACAACTTTCAGCTGACTTTCCTCCCCCTCGATCATTTTAGTGAAAAACCCAGCAGGAAAAACGATGTACGCAGAGATATCATCACTTTCAATCTGTCTATAGGCTTCCTCTTCTTCAAGTCCGACAAGGGTCAGGGCCGCATCAACATCAGTCGCCTCCACAAGTAATGAAACAATCCGGCTCGTTTCATCACTGTCGTCAAGATTGACAATACCTACAGAAACCGGCTCTTCCTCCTCAGGCATAAAAAATAATGATGCCATCCAAATGACCAGGCCGACAAATAATAATGGTGAAATATAAATAAGAGGAAGTGACAGCCACTTCCTCCCCATTCTATTGATGTCATTAGCCAGAAACACGAGTATATGCTTCAATGTTTTCATTGCTAATGCACCCTTTCAATTAATTTTATTAAAATCCTTGTTCCATGCCGGGGGAATTTTCTCCTATCCATTCTGAGAACTTTTCACCGAACTCATTGAAATATCTCTCCAGTTCAGGTTCATCCATACTGCCCAAATCAACTGTATCAGCAGCTTCAGGTTTATCCACTTGATTTAATGTGGAACCTGTGACGTCAATGTTTACTGCGAAATTGTCCTTCGAGACGGTCACACCGTCATCGGCATATAATGTATGAATCTGCGACATCTGGTCTCCTTCATAAGTCCCCTCCATATCCCAGAACAGTGATACCGTTTCACCTTCGAAGCCTGCAGGGAAATCAACTTGAATATTTGTCTCATCCGTTTCTCCAGCTGTCTTATCCATTGACAGGTTAATTATTTCCGAACTGCCGGTCTCACTGAACTCGATATAGTCACTCGAGCCGTCTTCAGATTCATTGAGTGCTGCTTCTATATCGATGCCTTCGCCTTCGGAACGGAGTTTATAATTAAATTCTTCTCCACCCTCAGTCACCACCTTTTCACCAGTGATTTCAATCGGCACGGTTTCTCCTGACTCAACAAACGCTGTATTGAATTCACGCTTAACAATATGATCGTCATTTGTCCATATTGCTGAAGTCAAACCGTCAGGAAATTCCTGGTCGTGAACTTCTTCAGCAGCTTCTCTCAAAGTCTCGTTGAAATCACTGATGGATGCCTCCCCTTCATCGGAAGAAGTGCTCGCCATGAATTCCACTCTGAGCATTTCAGCCAGTTCTTCATCATCAGCAAGCTTCGTATAGAGATTGCTTAAAAATTCCTGGATCTGTTCTTCACTCAATGCCATCGTGAGTTTTTCAGCACTGATTTCTTCTCCAGCTACTGTAATATCTTCATCCTCGGAACTGAAAGCATCATCAGGAAGCTCTTCGCGGACAAATGATGTATATTCGCTCTGTATGTACTCTATATCTTTCTCACTTAAAGAACCACTTGTAAAGAAATCCGAATAATCCACTTCTGCATCCTCTTCCATACTTCCAGGTTCAATAGTATTAATAAAAGAAACTGCATCCGTCTCATTCAAAGTTAGATACTCTTCGATAAATGGAAATGTAACACCTGCTGTATCAGCATCCATATAGGCAAATAATCCTTCAAATTTAAAACCAGTTATATCACCCGAAATATCAGCCGACGAATATTCATTTTCTTTATGAAGCTGAGTTTCCACAGTGATTTCAGATTGGTTGATCATCTGCTCTAGTCCCATACTGTTTAAGCTAGGGTCACTAACATCTGCAGACAGAGTATAACTAGACTCCACCGCATTAGTCTGAGTCTGCTCATACCATTCCAATTCATTTTCAAAACGGTCTTCAATAACCTGAGTAAAATAATCAATTTCTCCTTTTTCAGCAAGAAGATAACTGTTTTTTGGTGTATTCACAAAGAATTGATACGCTGCAAAGCCGCCAATACCCGCCAATAATAGTACACCTGCAAGCACCCCTAAAATCAGTGGTATTTTAGATTTAGATCCCAACACTATTCCCCCAGACAATAATTTGAAATTTATTTAATGTTACCACATAAAAATTAGCATGTATATGATGGTAATAATAGACTAAATGTGTGAATAAATTTAATTAGCCTAATTTTATCTTCCGCAATATATACAATATAAAAAGAGGAATAGCGATAATCAAAGTGAATCTGATTTCAATGATAATAATATTCTTAAGATACACCAAAAATCAGACATAAAAAAAAAGACCTACATAAAAAAAGACCTAATCTCAATGATTAGATCTTTATATTTGCCTGGCAGCGTCCTACTCTGACGGGACGAATGTCCAACTACCATCGGCGCTGGAGAGCTTAACGACTGTGTTCGGCATGGGAACAGGTGTGGCCTCTCCGCCATCACTACCAGACAATGTTGACTGTCGAATACATGAAATGTAATCACAGTTTTGGGATGTTCGACTCCGTCGAACGAATGTCTATCTGTGCCGTTCTAAGCATTAGAAATGCAAGAACGTCATCGATATACACTCAAAACCGGATAGAAGCAGACAAACACAAGTGTAAAAACCCTTTACACGGTACAAATCTTTGAATAAGTCGTCGATCGATTAGTATTCGTCCGCTGAGTATGTTGCCATACGTACACGCCGAACCTATCTACCTCATCATCTCTGAGGGATCTATTGGGGAAATCTCATCTTGAGGGGGGCTTCATGCTTAGATGCTTTCAGCACTTATCCCGTCCATACATAGCTACCCAGCAATGCCGTTGGCACGACAACTGGTACACCAGGGGTATGTCCATCCCGGTCCTCTCGTACTAAGGACAGCGCCTCTCAAATTTCCTACGCCCACGACGGATAGGGACCGAACTGTCTCACGACGTTCTGAACCCAGCTCGCGTGCCGCTTTAATGGGCGAACAGCCCAACCCTTGGGACCGACTACAGCCCCAGGATGCGACGAGCCGACATCGAGGTGCCAAACCTCCCCGTCGATGTGAACTCTTGGGGGAGATAAGCCTGTTATCCCCGGGGTAGCTTTTATCCGTTGAGCGATGGCCCTTCCATGCGGAACCACCGGATCACTAAGTCCGTCTTTCGACCCTGCTCGACTTGTTGGTCTCGCAGTCAAGCTCCCTTATGCCTTTACACTCTGTGAATGATTTCCAACCATTCTGAGGGAACCTTTGAGCGCCTCCGTTACTCTTTAGGAGGCGACCGCCCCAGTCAAACTGTCCACCTGACACTGTCTCCCGCCCGGATCACGGGCGTGGGTTAGAATATCAACATCACCAGGGTGGTATCCCACCGGCGCCTCCATGTATACTGGCGTACACACTTCACAGGCTCCCACCTATTCTGTACGGGGGATGTCAAGATTCAATATCAGGATACAGTAAAGCTCCACGGGGTCTTTCCGTCCTGTCGCGGGTAACCTGCATCTTCACAGGTAATATGATTTCACCGAGCCTCTCGTTGAGACAGTGCCCAAATCGTTGCGCCTTTCGTGCGGGTCAGAACTTACCTGACAAGGAATTTCGCTACCTTAGGACCGTTATAGTTACGGCCGCCGTTTACTGGGGCTTCAATTTGCACCTTCGTTCCGAAGAACTAAGCGCGCCTCTTAACCTTCCAGCACCGGGCAGGCGTCAGCCCCTATACGTCACCTTTCGGTTTGGCAGAGACCTGTGTTTTTGATAAACAGTCGCTTGGGCCTATTCACTGCGGCTCATATCTCTATGAGCACCCCTTCTCCCGAAGTTACGGGGTCATTTTGCCGAGTTCCTTAACGAGAGTTCGCTCGCTCACCTTAGAATTCTCTTCCCAACTACCTGTGTCGGTTTACGGTACGGGCGGTATATATCTTGCTAGCAGCTTTTCTTGGCAGTGTGAATCAACAGCTTCGCCTACTAAATTTCGGCTCCCCGTCACAACTCACGGTTACACAGGGCGGATTTGCCTACCCTGACCACTCGTTGCTTGGACATGCACTTCCATCGGCATGCCTGACCATCCTCCTGCGTCACCACATCACTCGAACAATATACACCGGTACAGGAATGTCTACCTGTCATCCATCGCCTACGCGTCTTCGCCTCGGCTTAGGTCCCGACTAACCCAGAGCGGACGAGCCTTCCTCTGGAAACCTTAGTCATTCGGTGGACGGGATTCCCACCCGTCTTTCGCTACTCACACCGGCATTCTCACTTCTAAGCGCTCCACATGTCCTCACGATCATGCTTCGCTGCACTTAGAACGCTCTCCTACCATCAATAAATTGATCCACAGTTTCGGTAATATGTTTAGCCCCGGTACATTTTCGGCGCAGCGTCACTTGACTAGTGAGCTATTACGCACTCTTTAAATGATGGCTGCTTCTAAGCCAACATCCTAGTTGTCTGTGCAACGCCACATCCTTTTCCACTTAACATATATTTGGGGACCTTAACTGGTGGTCTGGGCTGTTGCCCTCTCGACAATGGACCTTATCACCCACTGTCTGACTCCCATGAAGCGCATCTATGGCATTCGGAGTTTGTCTGAATTCGGTAACCCGGGATGGGCCCCTCGTCCAAACAGTGCTCTACCTCCACGATGCTCTCATGAGGCTATACCTAAATATATTTCGGAGAGAACCAGCTATCTCCAGGTTCGATTGGAATTTCACCGCTACCCACACCTCATCCGGTCACTTTTCAACGTAAGTCGGTTCGGCCCTCCATCCAGTGTTACCTGGACTTCAGCCTGGACATGGGTAGATCACCTGGTTTCGGGTCTACGACGATATACTATGGCGCCCTGTTCAGACTCGCTTTCGCTGCGGCTCCACATTCACTGCTTAACCTTGCATATCATCGTAAGTCGCCGGTTCATTCTACAAAAGGCACGCCATCACCCATTAACGGGCTCTGACTACTTGTAAGCACACGGTTTCAGGTTCTATTTCACTCCCCTTCCGGGGTGCTTTTCACCTTTCCCTCACGGTACTGGTTCACTATCGGTCACTAAGAAGTATTTAGCCTTGGGAGATGGTCCTCCCGGATTCCGACGGAATTTCTCGTGTTCCGCCGTACTCAGGATCCACCTAGGGCCGACAACGTTTTCGTCTACGGGACTGTTACCCCCTCCGGTTCATCTTTCCAGATGGTTCGACTAACATTATCTTTCCACATTGGTGTCCTACAACCCCAGCCGAAGCTGGTTTGGGCTCTTCCCGTTTCGCTCGCCGCTACTCAGGGAATCGTGTTTACTTTCTCTTCCTCCGGGTACTAAGATGTTTCAGTTCCCCGGGTCTACCTCCAAATGCGCTATGTATTCACGCATTGGTAACGTCCATAAGACGCTGGGTTCCCCCATTCGGACATCTTCGATTCACAGCTTACTTACAGCTCCTCGAAGCATTTCGGTGTTGGTTCCGTCCTTCATCGGCTCTTAGTGCCAAGGCATCCACCGTGCGCTCTTCATCACTTAATCGTAATGAATTTGTGAGTGTACTGGTTACAGTACATCGCGTGTATCTTGAACTCTTTGTTCTCGGTTTTCTACGCTTGTTTTGATTTCGGTTAAAATCATTTGTTTTGTTTGCTTCTCTATCCGGTTTTCAATGTACATCTTTAATATGAATGCCTCTCCAATGAGAAAACATTCAAAACTGAATACAATATATCAAACGTCAATCCCGTTCCTGTAATTATCCTTAGAAAGGAGGTGATCCAGCCGCACCTTCCGATACGGCTACCTTGTTACGACTTCACCCCAATCATCAATCCCACCTTCGACGGCTGCCTCCATAAAGGTTGGCCCACCGGCTTCAGGTGTTACTGACTTTCGTGGTGTGACGGGCGGTGTGTACAAGACCCGGGAACGTATTCACCGTGGCATGCTGATCCACGATTACTAGCGATTCCAGCTTCATGGAGTCGAGTTGCAGACTCCAATCCGAACTGAGAACAGTTTTATGGGATTCGCTTGGCCTTGCGGCGTTGCTGCCCTTTGTAACCTGTCCATTGTAGCACGTGTGTAGCCCAAATCATAAGGGGCATGATGATTTGACGTCATCCCCACCTTCCTCCGGTTTGTCACCGGCAGTCAACTTAGAGTGCCCAACTGAATGCTGGCAACTAAGTTTAAGGGTTGCGCTCGTTGCGGGACTTAACCCAACATCTCACGACACGAGCTGACGACAACCATGCACCACCTGTCACTCTGCCCCGAAGGGAAACCATATCTCTATGGCTGTCAGAGGATGTCAAGATTTGGTAAGGTTCTTCGCGTTGCTTCGAATTAAACCACATGCTCCACCGCTTGTGCGGGTCCCCGTCAATTCCTTTGAGTTTCAACCTTGCGGTCGTACTCCCCAGGCGGAGTGCTTAATGCGTTTGCTGCAGCACTAAGGGGCGGAAACCCCCTAACACTTAGCACTCATCGTTTACGGCGTGGACTACCAGGGTATCTAATCCTGTTTGATCCCCACGCTTTCGCACATCAGCGTCAGTTACAGACCAGAGAGCCGCCTTCGCCACTGGTGTTCCTCCATATCTCTGCGCATTTCACCGCTACACATGGAATTCCACTCTCCTCTTCTGCACTCAAGTTCCCCAGTTTCCAATGACCCTCCCCGGTTGAGCCGGGGGCTTTCACATCAGACTTAAGAAACCGCCTACGCGCGCTTTACGCCCAATAATTCCGGATAACGCTTGCCACCTACGTATTACCGCGGCTGCTGGCACGTAGTTAGCCGTGGCTTTCTGGTTAAGTACCGTCACACACATGGCAGTTACTCCATGTGTCATTCTTCCTTAACAACAGAGTTTTACGAGCCGAAACCCTTCTTCACTCACGCGGCGTTGCTCCGTCAGACTTGCGTCCATTGCGGAAGATTCCCTACTGCTGCCTCCCGTAGGAGTCTGGGCCGTGTCTCAGTCCCAGTGTGGCCGATCACCCTCTCAGGTCGGCTACGCATCGTCGCCTTGGTGAGCCACTATCTCACCAACTAGCTAATGCGCCGCAGGCCCATCCATCAACGGCACCAAAAGCGCCTTTCAACTTTAAGACTTGTGTCTCAAAGGATCATCCGGTATTAGCCACGGTTTCCCGTGGTTATCCCAGTCTGATGGGTAGGTTGCCTACGTGTTACTCACCCGTCCGCCGCTCGATTGATTGGAGCAAGCTCCAATCGCTCGCGCTCGACTTGCATGTATTAGGCACGCCGCCAGCGTTCATCCTGAGCCAGGATCAAACTCTCCATAAATGGAAAGCTCATCTTGAGCTCGGTGTGATACTTCAATCATGAAGCATCGGTTTGCGTGTTCCGTTGTTCGCCTCAACTTGTGTTCCTATATAATAGAAACTTTATCGGAATTAAACGTTGACATATTGTCATTCAGTTTTCAATGTTCTCGTTTTCGACTGCTTTACTATCATAACATACCAGCTTATCGAATGCAAGCAACTTTTTTCAAGTTTGTTATTTTAGCTTTTGCAGCTGCCGGTTCAATCGGTGTTTCGTTTTGACCCGACAAGAAATAACTATACAGGCTTTCAAAACATAATGCAAGTGTTTTATTAAATTCTTTTAAAATTCTTTTCCGCTGCTTCCCTTTTAGAATACGACTCTTTATTAAAAGGTATACTATAGGAAGGAACTATTTAATAACAGCCGATTGTCCGCTGTGTTCTTTTGCAAGTTCCAGTCCGCATCTCTTTTCACTGAGAAATGAACTAGACTTACAACTATACCAGTATTATTTTAAAAAGCAACCCTAATGCTCTAAATTTTAAAATGATTATAGTTCACTCTATATATAGTACTCTTTCAGACATGCTTAACAACTCATACAGTAATCCGGTTCCTACTATATAGTAGTGATGTTTCTCCACAATCCGGGTCTGCACATCGTCAAACCCCTGTCATGACAACATTGACCAGGGTTTTCCAGTATGAAACAATGTAGTTGTCAAACAAAGATCAGTGAGGGTGATGGATATGGCAAAAGAAAAAGTGGAGTCGAAAGGTGTGGTCGCAGTCATTATGGCTGCAGCCTTTCTATTTACATTCAGCCAATTTTTACTGATAACAGCTTTCCCTACCATAATGGAAGAGTTTGATATCAACGCTACACAGGTCCAGTGGCTGACGACATCATTCTTATTGACCAGCATCATTTTCATACCGATGTCCGGTTATTTATCAACGACCTTTTCCTCAAAAGCGCTCGTGGTTTTCGCGATGTCGTGCATGGTCGTCGGTACAATCATCGGCGGGTGGTCTCCGAACTTCGGTGTACTGATTCTTTCAAGAGTCATCCAGGCTGTCGGAGCCGGTATCATACTGCCGCTCGTTCAAACGATATTGTTAATTGTCTTTCCATATCACAGACGGGGATTTGCAATGGGCATGCTCGGTGCTGTTACAAATGTCGCCCCCGCTTCAGCGCCGTCGATTTCCGGCGTGATCATCGATGTGCTCGACTGGCGTTCACTGCACTGGGTACTCCTGCCACTTGTTCTCATCACTTTGGTTCTGGCAATTTTCCTGATGAAAAATGTGTTGAAGAAAAATGAAGTCAGTCTGGATATGACTTCCATTATATTATCAGCGATCGGATTCTCGTTATTCATATTCGGTTTGAGCAATGTGAGTGTTTATGGATTTACGGACCTGATGGTTCTCGCACCAATCCTTATCGGTTTATTCCTGCTGTGGTTCTTTGTCACAAGGCAGTTTAAACTACCGGCACCTGTTTTAAACCTTAATTTATTCAGAAATAAAACCTTCACGCTCGCGCTGATCCTTATCTTCATCAATATGATGCTGCTCTTATCGACAGAAACGATACTGCCCATGTTTTCACAAACAGTACTCGGTACGAGTGCATTCCTGTCCGGCTTTTTATTAGTGCCGGGAACCATTCTGCTGTCCGTCATCACTTTTGTTTCCGGTTCATTATATGACCGGTACGGCGGAAGAACGATTGCAATTACAGGTTTCGCAATGACGACCCTGTCTCTTATTTTATTGAACACGGTCGGCATGGAGAGCTCACCCTACTTCATCATGGGTTACTTCTGCATATTCATGTTCGGTTTCGGGTTGACCTTAATGCCGCTCGTTACGATAAGCATGTCCGAACTGGACGATGATGAAATTCCACACGGTTCTGCGATCAACAATACCATCCGGCAGTTTGCCATGACGTTCGGCATCATTGTACTGACTTCAATCATCAGCATTACGGTGGTCAATATGGATGCAACGGAGACGGTCGCCACATACTGGGGCACAACATATGCATTCGGTGTGATGGCCATTCTCGCTTTCATAGGTTTCATACTGACTTTCCTGCTGAAGGACAAATCCAGATATCAGTAAAATAAAAACCATCTCTGCACGTCAAAGTGAGCAGAGATGGTTTTTCATTCCACGTCAGCGAGCGGCAGCCTATACATCACGAACCCTTTCAGCTGCAGCCCCCTGTTATATAAAGATGATCATCGGGCCCGACGGCAAGTCTTCCGCCATGATGCACCTGGCCGCAACGCCCCCCTATTATTGATATATATCCAATAGTGTCCGCTATATTACAGAAATAATATAATACGGTTACAGAGCCTGTTATCGCTTGATTCTTACGTCAAAACATTTTATCTTTAAGTTTAATCTGAAGCAGGAGTGTGGACCCTATGAATAATCGGAATACCGAGGATGACATTAACATCAATGGTTTCTTTACCAAAATTGTCAGTCTGATGTTTATCTGTTCCGTTTTTGTAAGCAGTGTTGATGTTGTGCCGGCCCAAGCCAGAGTCGAGCCCGGCGACGCCGAAGAGAAAACGGGTATTGTACTGGATGAGGTTTACTTGGAGTCAAGCATCGTCTCTACATCCGAAGCAACATCCATATTCGGCAGTACATTTCCAGAAGCAGAAGTGGAAGTGACTTATCCCGACGGCGGGACATATACCACAACAGCCGATGCAGGCGGTTACTATAAATTGAACGGCCTCCCATTGATGAATGAAGGAGAGTCCATCGATATCACCGCTTCAAAAGGCGAACTTAAAATGAGCGAACATTTACAGTTGAACAGATAATCATCAATTAAATTTATCTCCATGGTCGCACAAGGTCAACCATGGAGATATTTTTGTTCCATTCAATTATACGCCGATTAAATATAGGCATATCGGTATCGTCAGTATACTGATCAGCGTCGTGATCAATGTTGAGAATGATACGACGTTCGGCTTCACATTAAACTGGACCGCAAGCATTGTAGAGTTAGCAGCGACCGGCATTGCATTCAACAGGATGAATACCATTTTCATCGTCTCATCCACAGGCATGATCATGACCAGTGCCGCAGCAATGATCGGTGACAGCACCATACGGATGGAGACAACAGCAGTCACATCTTTAATTTCAAAACTTTCTTTGGTGATTCGCGCAAGCTGCATTCCTAAAATCAGCATGACTACAGGAATCGCGGCATTCCCGGTCATTTCGACAATATCCAGGATGCCCTGATCGAGCCGGATGTTTGCCATCTGGAAAACAACACCTACAATCGCTCCGTGAATGACCGGTATTTTAAATATATTTATCACCGCTTCTTTTACAGTGATGGTCGCACCGCTGCCGAAAGAGGCGATAAATATCCCCACCGTACTGATGACAAAGCCATGAAGCACCATTAAGACGATCGCATAGTCGAACGCAGTGGCCCCGAGCGCAAAGAGTGCGACCGGCGTCCCGTAGTTACCGCTGTTCGGAAATAAGGTCCCCAGTAATATCGCTGAAATATCTTCCTTTGAGGATTTGATGAAATATCCCCAGATGATAGTGATAACAAGTAAAATCCCAGTCAGCAAAAAGGTAAACAAAAATACATACAAATAATCAATCGTCAGTTCATTCCGATAGAAGGTATTGAATGTAAGGATGGGCAGTAATATATATAAAGACATTGATGAAATTGATTTAATATCAAATTTAAGTATTTTATCTGAAAGGTAACCCACCCCAAAAATCAGGAAGACCGGTAATATGATCATTATTAAATCCATGAAGTCACACTTCTTTCTGTCATAATAAACGACGTTGTCATACTCCTATGATAGATGAAATTTTCAGATAAAGGTACCCTTACATATAAAAAAGCCTGACTGATTACAGCCAGGCTTCAAATAATTTATGATTTAGTTGTTGATGCCGTTCTTAACCCATTCCGCCACCGTTACTGTACGCGCTGCCTGATGTTTCACTGCACCTTCAACTGAAATGCTCACTTTCCATTATTCTTTTTATTATTCCGGTCGTTCTACGGTAAAAATATCGCCGATGTCGGCATAATCATTTCCAGCGAGTCTGCTGACTGCTTTAAGTTTTAAAGGGTCGATATAACCGTTGTGATAAATATCCGAATCGATGTGATAATGCTTCACTTTTAACAGCAGCAAATCCGTCGTTGGAATATTTTCTTCATTATATATCACCACATTTTGATACAATTCTGTTTCATATCTTACTTTTGCTTCATTTAATCCGGGCACTTTCACAACTTTGGAGTCCACTGTAGTAAAACTTGAAATATCAAGTTCACTTTCATCTCTCGAGAGCGGTGCAGAAGTCTTATTCGCCTGTTCGACATTATCCTCATCCACGATATGGAGCACGGCCTCTCTGCTATTTAGTACATTCTTTGCCGTATCTTTACTCTCACCATCCGCACGCTGTACTGCTACAGAAAGCATCGGCGGATTATAAGTGACAATGTTGAAATAGCTGAACGGCGCCACATTTACGACATGGTCATCGGATATTGTCGATACTAGTGCGATCGGTCTCGGGATGACCGAGCCGATTAAAAACTTCTTCTTCTCTTTATCTGTCAGTTGTCCAGGGGAAAAATCGAGCATGATATCCGCTCCTTATATATCCAGTTTAGGCAGTGACTTCTCATATTCCGGTCTTAAATGTTCATACTGCTCCGGAAGTTTCAGTGAAGTGCCGAGTTCTGATTTATCTTCATCGACATCAAATCCGGGTCCGTCAGTTGCGAATTCAAATACCACATTGCCCTTTTCACCAATATAAATCGATTTGAAATAATTCCTGTCCCTGACTTCCGTTACACCGAATCCGTCTTCAGTCAGTGCACTCTGCCATTCTTTTAAAACATCCAAATCCGGTACAGACCATGCGATATGGTGGACAGTTCCAATGCCGAACCGTCCTCTTGGCTCTGGTGGTAATGAAGTGATGATATGATGCTTTTCTGCGCCCACAGTTTCAAAGTGCTGATTACTATCATTTATATTTATTTCATTCAACCCCATTTTTCCTGTCAGCAATTCTTTAGTTCCATCAGGATCGCCGGATAACAGTTCTGCACCGTGAAATCCTATGATGCCATTGCTGTCAGCAGTTTCCGTACCTTCAACAATCGCAAGATCGAGTGCGTGGACATCACTGAATTCTAAAGTCTTTGCTCCAAAAAATTCGGTTTCTTTAATCTCCACACCATGATCGGCCAAACGGTTCTTCCAGTAATCAATGCTGCCTTTAGGCACTCTGTAAGCGATTCTGCCGACCTGGCCGCTGCCTTTTCGGCCAACGTTATCGTTCGTCCAGGGGAAGAAAGTGATTACCGTTCCCGGCGTCACATCTTCATCCGAAAAATACAGATGATACACTCCATTATCGTCAAAGTTCACTGTCTGCTTGATTAATCTCTGACCTAAAACATCTCTGTAAAATTTCAAATTTTCGTTTGGATCTCCTACAATCGCTGTAATATGGTGAATCCTTTGAATAGCTTCCATACTTTCATCTCCCGATTTATCATATATTATTATTATTTATCTGTACGCGCTGTATCAAAGTGACGGACCTGGGCCTCAATCTGCTCACGCTTTGGTTCAAGCATCGGCGGAAGCGCCAGACTCTCGCCAAGTGTTTCATACGGTTCATCACCCATGAATCCTGGCCCGTCAGTGGATAGTTCTATTAAGATATGTCCGACTCTCGCATATAAAGCTTCAAAGTAGAATCTGTCCACATTGCCGGAATGACCGACACCAAGTTCATTGTACTTCTCTTCCCATGCCTTGATCGCAGCATGGTCCTCCACTCTGAAGGAAACATGGTGAACTTCTCCGTAGCCCTGCTGTCCCTGTTTCGTCTCATCTTTTCTCAAGATGACCTGACCGCCGTTACCGCCGGCACCGACTTCAAACACGGTCACATCATCTTCCTCAATGATCGGTTTCATATCATATATTGATGTCAATACCTGCTTGAAATCATCATAGTAGCTTACCGTTATTTCAATCGGTCCCAGTCCGTATATCGCTTTATCTTCCGGAACAGGTCCATTTTTCCAAGGTGTACCCGGTTCTACACCTTCGTTATTTTCATCTGAGAAAAGCTGGTATCTCTGACCGTCCGACTCTTCAAAAGGTAATACCTTTTTGCCAAACAACTCTTTAATACCTTCATTCTTAACACCGAATTCATTAAAACGTTCCAGGTAATATTCCAGTGCTGCATCATCCGGCACCCGAAGACCTGTCCTTGAAATTGAGTTCGTGCCGCGGATGCCTTTAGGATTGTTCGGAAAATCAAAGAATGTCATGTCCGTCCCCGGAGACCCGACATCATCCGCAAAAAAAGTATGATATGTCTGTATATCATCCTGGTTCACGGTCTTCTTAACAAGACGCATTCCAAGTATATTTGTAAAAAATTCATAGTTTCTCACCGCATCATCTGTCATTGCCGTTACGTGATGAATGCCTAATAATTCTGTAGTCATATATATCCTCCAAATTTATTATCTCCAATTCGAGATATTAGTTCTAATTTTAAGCTTATACCAAAGATATAAACTTTACTTTTCCAATAGAAGCTCTGCATGGGTGCCGATACGCTTCAATAAATTGATCGCATCTTCTACTTCACCATCGTTCCACTCATCAAAAATCGAATTGATCAAATGCTCCTGCTGGGCAACCCGGGTGTCCATATATTCCTTACCCGCTTCTGTAATGCAGGCAAACATTTTCCGGCGGTCTTCCGGGCATGGTCTTCTATATAAGAAGCCTTTGTCCTCAAGTTTATCGATGACATAAGTGATGCTGCCGGCCCCCAGCAGGATACGCCTGCCAATCGACTGGATCGGCTGATCGCCTTTATGATAGAGCAGTTCCATCACCGCATATTCGTTCAAATTGATTTCTTTTTTGAGAAAATCCTGTTTGATGAGCTTTTGAACTGACTGGGAAGATTTCATGAATACCGTAAAAGCTTTAATACGCGGATCCTTTTCTTCCAAAGCAACGCACACCCTTTTAGTTCTAATTTAATTATATTAAATTTAATCTATTCACTTTCGAGATTTATCATATGACAGATATAAACGAGAGTCAAGAGACAGGTTTGAAAAAGTGAATATTTTTTTGACTTACAAATGAAAATGTCCACTTGGCGTAAAGGGATGGCCAGACATAGAAAAGAGTGCCATCACAATCACATGTGGTGGCACTCTTTCAGATATACTCTTATAATTCTGTACGATACTCTATCGCTTTGGACAATGTTACTTCATCTGCATATTCCAGATCCCCGCCGACAGGCAGCCCGTGGGCAAGTCTTGTCGTTTTCAGACCGATCGGTTTGACGAGTCTTGAAATGTACATCGCTGTGGACTCACCTTCGATGTTTGGATTGGTCGCAAGAATCAATTCCTGGACTTCTTCATCTTTCAGGCGTTCCAGCAGCGGCGGGATATTGATATCTTCAGGTCCGATACCGTCCATCGGGCTGATTGCACCATGCAGGACGTGGTACATGCCACGGTATTCCCGCATTTTCTCCATTGCGATGACGTCCTTTGTATCCTGGACGACACAGATGACGCTTCTGTCCCTTGATTTATCCGAACATATATAACACGGGTCCACATCAGTGATATGACCGCACACTGAACAGAACTGCAATTCTCTTTTCACTTCCATCAGGCTGCGCGAAAAAGCAACGACGTCCTCTTCATTCATGTTCAAAACATAAAATGCCAGACGCTGGGCTGTTTTCGGCCCAATGCCCGGCAATTTCATGAAGCTGTCAATGAGCTTTGAAATTGGTTCAGGATAATGCATATTACATCATTCCTGGAATGTTTAAACCTTTAGTGTGTTTACCTAAACGGTCACTCATCAGTTCATCCGCTTTAGTCATCGCTTCGTTCGTTGCAGCAACAACCAGGTCCTGCAGCATTTCAATATCTTCAGGATCTACAACTTCTTCACTGATTTCAACATCCATGATTTCTTTCTGGCCGGATACAGTCACTTTGACCATGCCGCCGCCAGCTGAGCCTACAACGGTTTCTTCTTTCAGCTTTTCCTGCTCTTCTTCCATTTTCTTTTGCATTTTCTGCATTTGCTTCATCATGCCTTGCATGTTATTCATTCCACCGCGCATTTATAATTCCTCCAAAAATTTAATTTTCATTTATCCATTATATATGATTATTATTATACTATAAACCTTTATTAATCCCTAGTTTCCACTATACTGCTGTCGAACAGTTCCCTCGCAACATCGGATGGCTTTTTCTCATCAGTTTTCGTTTCCTGATTTTTGTTCGATTTTCTTTCTTTGATGTAGTCTGCTCTCACCTGCTGCCAGCTCGATTGAGGCACACCGACGACCTGGACTTCCTTGCCGATTATGGTCGGAATGACCGCTTCCAGTTCCTGCTTTTTCTTATCGTCGTTATTGATGAGTTCTGAATGTACATCGTTATCAAACTTGATCAGTACATGTGTATCACTCGCTGCCACGGGTTCCGAATCTTTGATCAGTGACCTTAAAGCATGGAATTTCTTCTCTTCCACATATTGATACACCTGCGGCCATCCGTCTTTCAGCTTAACAATATCTTCCTTGTTGGCCTTATCCAGCACTTTTTCAATCTGGCTGATCGAGTATCCTTTACCGCTCGAGCGTTTACTCTGAGACTTTCTCGCATCGCTGTTTGACTGCGGTGCGAGCTGGGCCTGTTCCAGCCTGCGTTCAAGTTCACTCAACTTCTCTTCGATATGAGACAGGTCCACTTCAGGGGCTTCCACTACATTATTGTGTTTTGACAACACTTCAATCAACTTCACGATGACCACTTCAAGATGGACACTCGTATTTACGGAAAACCTCATCATGACCATCGCATCATTCAAAACATCAATCATTTCATAAAGCACTTTATCTTCAACATTGTAAAATGCAATATCTTCATTCATCTCATTAGAATGCTTCATAAGAATGATATCCCTGATGTAATAAACCAGCTCATGAATCAGACGGGTCGGGTCTTTACCCTCGTCGATAAATTGATGATACTGTATGAAAGCTGCTCTCGAGTCTTTATTTTCAATGAGTTTCAGCCACTCATTCAAAGCATCCTGCTTGATGCCGCCGGTGATCATCACTGCATCATCCAATGTGATGATATCATTGCTGTAGGCGATGACCTGATCCATGATACTCAAGGCGTCACGCATCCCGCCTTCAGCTGTTCTTGAGATGTAGTCAAGCGCTTCGTCATTGTATTCGATCGACTCGGAATCTGCTACATATTTCAGGCGCTCAATAATTTCATTATTTTCAATCGCTTTAAAATCGAATCTCTGACAGCGTGAAATGATTGTTGCCGGTATTTTATGAGGTTCTGTTGTTGCAAGGATGAATATTGCATGGTCCGGCGGTTCTTCCAATGTTTTGAGCAGTGCGTTGAATGCGCCGGTCGTCAGCATATGCACCTCGTCTATGATATACACTTTATATTGCGTAAGTGAAGGGGCATACTTCACTTTCTCTCTCAGGCTTCTGATTTCATCGACACCGTTATTACTCGCAGCATCAATTTCTATCACATCATTGGCACTGCCGTCAGTAATGCTGATGCATACATCACATTCATTGCACGGTTCGCCCTCCTCGCCAAACTGGCAGTTCAGTGCTTTCGCAAAGATTTTCGCGATACTTGTTTTACCCGTCCCTCTCGGTCCACTGAATAAATAAGCATGTGATTCCTTATTTCTGATGATTGCATTTTTTAATGTTTTAGTCACATGTTTCTGCCCGACGACGTCTGTAAAACTCTGGGGCCGAAATGCACGATATAACGCTTGATACTCCATTCAGCGGCACCTCCACATTTTCTGATATCGTTCACTATTATAACATTAATAACATATCTTTTACGAATTAAAAAAGACTGTATCTATAAATATAGATACAGTCTCATATATGTAGCCGTGCACCGCTTCCTCGAAAGATCAGAACAAACGTTACTTAAAACATCAGCTCAACCTCGGCAACCCTACGGCACATGGGATGGGTCACTTAATGCTGCTTCCTTCCGGACCTGACATGATTCATGACGTCCCATTGCATAGGACCGAAGTCTCAACACCGATGAGATTAAGGCAGTCTTCACACTGACTTCCTCAGAAGCGGGATTCAGCCTTGCTGGAGCGGATTGCAAGTACAGGGCACCGCTAATTCCCCGCTTAGCACGGTATCTTACATAATAACAAAATTGAATTTATGTTGCAAGGAATTTTTACTCACCCGTAAATCTTCTTGAAAAATCGACGAATTTAAACTCACTTGCCAGGTGTTTTGATACATTGCACTGGAAAGGTGTGGCATCACTCAAATGTACAACCGATTTGACATTTGCCGTATATGGCGGCTGGACCGGCCCGAACAATGTTATATCCAGTTCGGTCATCGGACTGAATGTAATCTCTTTTTGGGAATATGAGATTTTGTGGCCCAATCTCTCTTCTATATATTCATATATGGAGCCTTCGGCTATTTCTTCAGTCAGACCGGGCATCATGTCATACATGAAATAATCGGTATCTATGATATGCGTCTTACCTTCATACAGCCTTTGACGGATCAGCTGCCATACCAAAGTGTCACCATTCAGGTTTAACGACTCCTGGACATTCGGAAATTCATCCGCACGGAATCTCTCTAAACTGTAAACATTTGTAGTGTATATTTTCTCCTGCTGTTCCTGAACTTCTTTGAAACTCGTTAAGTGAGACACTGTCAGGTTCATTGAAGGATTGTATATGATAACGGAACCTTTACCCTTCATCTTCTGAATATATCCGTTCTCCTGCAGAAGATTCAACGCTTTTCTCACCGTTTCCCTGGAAACGCCGAAACTCTTCAGCAGCTTATGTTCAGACGGCAGAATATCCCCCGCTTCATATTTACCTTCAACGATATCACTCGATAAAGATTGATAAATTTGATTGTACTTATTTAAATTCATAGCGTCACCTTAGTCAATTCAATTTTAAACCGTTGTTTCAATTGTAACAGTTATTTCCTGTAAATCATCATCGTTTCAAAAGGTCTCAGTTCCGATATTTGATTATCGTAATTTGAGGTTAAAATTTCACCGCCTGTATCGACATCTTCAGGGTAAGGTATCATCTTGTCGCTGTAGTTTGAAATGACGAGGAGCGACTCGCCGCTGAGGGTTCTTTCATAGGCGAACAAGTCCTTATCCTTCATCAATAAAGGCCTGATATCACCTGTTGTCAATATTTCCATATTGTGGCGTAAATCAATAAGCTTTTTATAAGTATAGAATACTGAATTATTATCTTCAACAGCTTTTTCAGCATTGATCTCAGAATAATTTCCCGCCACTTCAATCCATGGATCTCCGTCGGTAAATCCGCCATTTCTGCTGTCATCCCAATGCATAGGTGTACGGGCGTTATCTCTGGACTTTTCTTTTAATATCTCAATGACTTCCTGATACGACAATCCTTTATCTCTAAGCATATCGTAGGCATTTAAACTTTCGACATCCCGGTACTGATCGATGCGGCTGAAGCCCGGATTGGTCATGCCGAGTTCTTCACCCTGAAAAATATAAGGTGTGCCCTGCAGGCCGTGCAGTGAGATTGCAAGCATCTTTGCGCTCCGCTGACGGTTTTCCTCAGTATCATCTTTACCAAAGCGCGACACGACTCTCGGCTGATCATGATTGCACCAGAAAATCGCATTCCAGCCATCACCTTCATAAATGCCGAGCTGCCACTTCATTAACGTCTCTTTCAGCTGAATAAAATCATAAGATGCTTTCGTCCATTTTTCATCATTCGGGTAATCCACTTTTAAATGATGGAAATTAAAAACAGAGTTCAGCTCCTGTCTCTTTGGATTTGTATATTTGATACAGTGGTCGATTGTCGTCGATGACATTTCTCCGACAGTCATCACTTCTTTATCACCATAGGTCTGTCGATTCATTTCATGGATGTACTCATGAATCCGAGGACCGTCCGTATAGAATTCTTTGCCCGCTCCGTCCGAGTTTTTGAATTCTCCTTTAGAGAGCAGATTCACTACATCAAACCTGAAGCCGTCTATGCCAAAGTCTATCCAGTAATTGATCATGTCATAAATTTCATGACGGACCTTCTCATTTTCCCAGTTAAGATCTGCCTGAGTAATATCAAACAGTCTTAAATAATATTGGTTCGTGTCATCATCGTAAGCCCACGCATTGCCGCCGAATTTTGATTCCCAGTTCGTCGGCGGCGTATCATATGTTCCGTCCTTCCATATATAATAATCGCGGTATGGATTATCTTTTGATTTTCTGGACTCTACGAACCACGGATGTTCAGTCGAAGTATGATTGAATGCCAGATCCATCATAACTTTCAAATCTCTTTTATGCGCTTCATCAAGCAGTTCCTGCAAATCTTCCTTCGTGCCGAACTGAGGATTGATTTCATAATAGTTACTGATATCGTAACCATTATCATTCATCGGGGATTCGTATACAGGCGTCAGCCATATATAATCCACCCCGAGCAATTGTAAATAATCCAGTTTTTGAATAATGCCTTGAATATCGCCTGTACCATCACCATTCGAATCGTTGAATGATTTTGGATAGATCTGATACACAACCGACTTTTTCCAATCTGAAACAGCCACTGTCAAAACTCCTTTTAAGTTAGTCTACGTCAACCATATCTTTTGCTTGATTTTTTGCAAACTTCGAGAACACAAGTGTTAGTACAAACGGCACTACGATTGCAATCAGCATGCCGATAGAGAACAGCAGCCAGAAACCTTCTGTAATCGAGATGACTCCCGGCACACCACCGACACCGACACTGTATGCTGTCAGCATATTGGCACCGAACAGACCCCCGACGACAGAGGTCGTCAGTATCGCGGCAACGAATGGATATTTAAGCGGCAGGTTCACACCGAACATCGCAGGTTCAGTGACACCGAGCCAGCCCGAGATTCCTGAAGTCATCGCCAGACCTTCTTCTTTTTTCTTTTTATTTCTACGGTAGACCATCCATGCACCAAATGCTGCAGAACCTTGCGCAATATTTGAAATCGCAAGGATAGGCCATAAGAATGTAGACCCCGTCGTACCTATAAGCTGCAGGTCGACTGCCAGGAACATATGGTGCATCCCGGTAATTACAAGCGGTGCATAGAACAGGCCGTATACAGCTCCACCCAGAATACCCGCTGTTTCGAACAACCAGATGATAGCATCTGTAACAAGCGTACTGCCCCATAAAGTAATCGGACCTATTATTGTATAAGTAAGAATTCCGACAACAACCAGTGCGACCGGTGCAACAACAAGCAGTTTAAACATGTCAGGGACACGCTTATTCAGGAAATTTTCAACTTTGGCAAGCACCCACGTCGCCACAAGAACAGGCAGGACCTGCCCCTGATAGTTCAATTGCTGTACTTCCAGACCGAACACATTCCAAGTCGGGATCTCTGCCAGTTCTCCGGCCTCACTGTCGAAAAGCCCGTATTGGCTCGTAAGATCCGGGTGACACAGTGCCACACCAAGTGCTATACCGAGCAGCGGATTTCCCCCGAACACCCTCATCGCAGACCAGCCGATCAGCACAGGAAGGAAGATGAATGGTGCAACGGCAATGAAGTTGACCATGCTCGCAATACCTTCCACGCCAGGGAAACGTGTAATCACAGAATCAGCTTCAAAGAACAGGCCCTCCAAAGTAAGCAGGTTGTTCAGACCGAGCAGAAGACCTGCTGTAACAATCGCTGGTAAAATCGGGATGAAGATATCCCCCAGCATTTTGATGAACCGCTGCAATGGATTCATCTTAGTTGCAGCAGCTTCCTTCACTTCATCTTTGGAACCGCCGCCTTTACCCGTCTCTTCTTCAAAGATTTTAAACGCTTCATCCACCGTCCCCTGGCCGATAACCACCTGGAACTGGTTGTTCGCGGCAAACGACCCTTTTACAAGATCGATAGAGTCCAGTTTTTCTTTGTCCACTTTACTCTCATCATCCAATGCCAGACGCAGCCTCGTCACACAATGCGTGGCTGCATTAACGTTTTCTTTTCCACCGAGTGCTTCGATTATCTTCTTTACATCATCACGATTTACTGCCATGCCACTCACCCCTTTATTTATATAAAAACTTTATCATGTATAGACAACGATGACAAGAAAACCCACCGCCAATTTTTGTATATTCAAAATATTCCATCATAATTCAATTATATTTTATAACACAAAAAAACACCAGAAGCAGCAGCTGCTGATTCCGGTGTAATTTTAGGATAGGAAATATTTATTATTATTATCAGTTAATTAATATATACCACATTTTTATGAGTTAAAACATACTATTTTAATTATTTCTCACTTTTTTGAATAATAGTACGAATAAACTGATTAAGGCGAAAACAATGCCTGTGCCGATCAAAGTCCAGTCCATGGTACTTAAAGTCCCCGTCTCCACTGCCATGACATCCTCATTCGTTTCAACAGTCTCTGAATTTTCTTCAACCGCTTCCTCTTCTTCAACTTCATTTAAAATGATTTTTAAGCCTCTTTTACTGCGGTCTGTCACTTCCACGTCCAAAGTTGATTCGGAGATTTCATAACCTTCAGCCGCAGTGACTTCTATCTGATAATCGCCTGACGGAACTTCTTCGAATAGAAAGCTGCCGTCATCATCGGTAACAACACTCTGTTCGTCAAACGATTCTCCGCTTAATATAAGTTCATTACCCTCGATTCCCCCGCCGTCTTCATCAACCACTTCACCGGAAATGGAGAAAGTCCCGGCATCTAAAGTATTAACATCGACAGTCGGTTCAGGTTCCACAACTTCCACAGGTTCTTCCATCACCGGCACTTCTTCAACCGGTTCCTCAATGACCGGTTCTTCATATTCAGGCTCAGGTTCAACCGGCTCTTCGATAACTGGTTCTTCCTGTACAGGTTCCTCATAGTTTTCTGCAGGTACCTGTTCTGGACCCCGATTGCCGCCTTCATTATTGTAATAATTCTCATTGTTATCATAATTGTCATTATTCCAATTATTATTGTCGTTATAGTTGTTATTATTCCAATTATTGTTATTCTCGTTATCATATGATTCTTCGGACTCTGTCCAGCCATTCTCTCCTGACGATTCAGAGTAATCATTTTGCTGTTGTCCCCGTTCATCATTCATTGAGTCATTTTGTTCTTCGGTATTTTCATTATTGAAGTTCTGACCGGGTTGCAATGTGTTTGCCATTACGCTGACCGGCAATAGTGCCAAAAAAAGACTGGATATTATAAAAAGCAGCTTAAACTTGATGTTCCCCACTCCTTCGTTAAGTTGTACATTATCACATTAAATATAACATAAATTGTCACTGGCATTACATAAATAATATCGCAATTTAATTGATCCATTCTTTATCATATAATGATCTAAAGCTTCACGGTTACAGTATTCATTCAACAATACAACTATCCATGTATAATCGTTATAACAATTATAACGTGGATGCGATTTTATGAAAAAATACGAAAGAAAAGTGACTAAAATAGGTAACAGTTATGGGGTCTCTCTTCCTGTTGATCTACTAAAAGAAACCGGATTAACATACGGGGGCAATATTCAAATAGAGCGTGAAGAGGGGAAAATCATTTTAAGAAAAAAAGAAATCATAGATCTTCCTGAAGGTGTTGATGCCGAATTCATGGATGTATTAAATGATGTAATCAAAGAACATGACAAAGCATTCAAAGGATTGGTTGACAGATGATGGAGGAGGTTGTCTATCTGACAACAAACCAGGTCATTGCTATAAATACTATACAAATCAGTCTCTACTCTCCGAATGAACCAATGGGAGTAAAAGAACCTGATCTGCTCGACTCTGCATTAAATCGTCCCAAGCAGTCGGCTTTTAGACGTGACGCTTATCCCACAATCCATGAAAAAGCAGCTGCACTTTTTGAATCAACAGCCAAAAATCATGCTTTTTTCAATGCGGATAAACCCACAGCCTTAGCCTCACTGATTATATTTTTAAAGCTGAATGGCTACAGGTGGAATATGGGAATAGAAGATGAGCAGGATTTTACGGTCGATGTAGTGAATCATAAATATACGTTCGTAGAAATTATTTCAATGATTAAAAATCATACTGAAAAAATATGAACCCATTTCCAATTAATCTGGAAATGGATTCAGGAAAAATTTTATCATCAGAATATTAAGATGCCATTTATCCAACGACAGTGATGGATTGTATATTCATCAATTGGAAATTGACAGCCATGGGCGTTTATTTTCCCAATGGACTTTCACCGGGGTTTTATAAATATCACTTAAATTCTCCGACGTCAGTACATCTTCTTTTTTACCGCTGACTACAGCCTCGCCGTCTTTCATCAATAATACGTGGGTGATGACATCCGTGATTTCTTCAATGTGGTGGGTGACATAGATCAGGTGGCTTTCACGCTCTTTAATATTTTGCGTGATGCCGAGCACATCCTCACGCGATAATATATCAAGACCCGAACATGGTTCATCCAGTATGAGAAGCTCTGGATTGGTCATCAGTGCCCGACCGATGATCGCCCGTCTTTTTTCACCTTGAGACAATGTCCTGTAATATTGACCATTCAAATAATCCAGTCTCAAGTCAGTCATTATACTTTCCGCTTTCCGTCGGTCATCTTCAGTCACTTCTCTGTAAATTCCAAATGAAGAAAATTTCCCGCTGAGCACGATATCTTCCACCGTCTGGTTGTTTAAAGTTGCATCGAATCTTTCCAGTGCAGTTGAAACCACACCGATTCTCTTACGCATTTCAGGGATGCTCGCTTTCCCAAAAGTCGTGTCGAGTATAGTGACATCACCCATGGTCGGATAATTATAACCTGTCACAATGTTCAGCAAAGATGTTTTACCGGACCCGTTCAACCCAAGGACCGCCCAATGTTCACCGCTATTTATCATCCAGTTGATATCCTTTAGAATTTCCTGTCCACCCTTAATCCATTTCACATCTTTGATATTTATAATCTTATCCATATGTATCACTCCCGTTAGATGTTTATCCCTATCATAGTCAATTTCACATAAAAAAAGAAGACAGGAGGCTCCCATCTTCAAATTAATAGCTATTATTCATCTTCAGCCAGTTCATAACCGGCACTTACTAATTGCTCTTCAGATTGTTCCATGCTGATAAACTGAGCATCTTCTGCCTCTTCGTCAAATTCAGCGCCTTCAAGATTCGCGATTTCACCAAGATCTGCGACAGTATAGTCAACTTCTAACATTTCGACAATCCCATCATCACTGTACTCTATACTATGTTCCACACCGTCAACACTGCTGTAATCCACAGATTCTTCTTCCAGTAAGCTTCTCGCTTCATCTTCATTTTCTACAGCCAGAGCTTCATAAGTAATTTCACTTTCTGAAGTCTGTCTTTGAACTTCATCATCAATATGATAGTAGACCAACTCGTTCATGTAACCTTCTTCTTCCATAATGAATGTTTTTGACTGTTCTTCTCCGGATGCTGCTTCCTCACCGGCAGCAGCTTCTGAGTTCTCTTGTTCAGTACTGTTTTCTGAGTCGGCACCCTCATCTTCTATTTCTTCCTCGTCTGATACAGGTTCTCCGGGACCGTCCTCTGCCGATTCACTTTCTTCAGTCTCAGCTTCATCGCTGGTATCTGTTTCTTCTTCACCATTTCCACAGGCTGTGATAACCAGGGCCATCCCGCAAATAGTAAACAGTTTAAATAGTCGTTTCATAAGAACTCTCCTCCGATTGAAATAAAAAACACGTTTCAAATCTATCATTAAAATATTCCATAATCAATATAATCTATATTTGCCCTATATCTATTCAACAAAACTCATGACAACAAAAAACTGCAGAAAACCTTCATGATTTTCTGCAGTTTTAAATTTTATACGTCAAACAGGTTGTTAAATGATTCTGCCATCGTCGGATGGGTATATATATTATTTTTCAAAGCCGTTGCGGTAATATCATGGTCGATTGCAAGTTTGACGATATTGATGATTTCTTCGGAGCTTTTACCATAAAGACTGGCGCCGAGTACTTTATCCGTATCTTTATCGACGACCGCCTTGAAGACGCCGCGTTCATCATTATTGACTTTATGACGCGGGATTTCTTTTACAGGCACTTTACCTTCAACCACTTCATGGCCTTTTTTCTTCGCCTGTGAAGCTGTCATGCCGACTCTCGAAAATGGCGGGTCGATGAATACCGTATATGGCACTGCGCCGCGATTTTCAGTTGTCCGCTTACCGTCACCTTTCAGCTGGTCGTAAACGATTCTGAAATCATCGAGTGAAATGTACGTAAACTGCATGCCGCCTTTTACATCGCCGACAGCGTAAATGTTTTCTGCGGATGTCTGCAGGTTACCATTCACTTCCACTGCGCCGTCATCATCCAGCGTCACGCCGGCATTCTCCACAGAAAGACTGCCCGTGTTTGGTACACGTCCAGTGGCCACCAGCATGGCGTCTGCCTTAAATTTTCCGTTGTCCGTTTCAACCAGCACTGAGTCACCATCATTGGAAACTTTCGTCGTTTCCGTGCCGCTCACGAATTCGACTCCCGCTTCCACCAGATCATCATATACAGCTGTGCCGATATCTTTATCTTCTTTAATCAGCACATGCTCTGATCTGTCGATGACCGTCACCTTCGTCCCTAATTTGGTGAATAAAGAGATGAACTCCAAGGATACGTACCCCGCACCATGGACAACCAGTGAATCCGGCTGATGATCCAGCTCCATAATGCCTTCTGAATCAAAAATATTTTTAGTAGTGTCTATACCTTCAATACCTGGTATATTGCTTTTTGCACCTGTATTGATGACAATCGTCTCTGCTGTAAGTTCTTCTTTAACGTTGTCGCCGTCTAATATTTCAACAGTTTTATTATCTTTGAAACGTGCTGTATTCGTATATACATCAACGTTTTCGTTGTCTGCCAGATTAGCGTAGTTCTTTTTATTCAACCCATTCACAACGTCAATTTTTCTGTCCATCGCATCTTTAAAGGATTCGCCTCGTCCGGCTTCTTCAATCAGTGTTTTCGAAGGGATGCAGGCGATGTTGATACACGCACCGCCGTACATTTTGCTGCTCTTTTCAATAAGAGCCACTTTTTTACCGCCATTGCCGAGAGCGCCCGCCAAAGTCTTACCGGCTTTACCAAAACCAATAATAATTATGTCATAACTCATTTAACACCCTCCATTAATAATCAATACTATTAATATTCCCGGTATGTGTGATTCAAAACCCGGCGGAGCGTATAGTCTACGGCCAGAGCAGGTGTTTATGCCATCTTCCTCGAATCTTTTCGTACTCAAGGCGGGTGTGCGCCAGATCTTTCCTCGCCTGGAAGAACTCCATCTTTTCAGGCTTCACTTTATATATTGTCCATGTTTTATAGGCTTCTTTCTCGTTTTCAACTAATTCCATCGCATGCTGCATCTCCCGGTCCAGTTCGTCCAAACTCTCCAGTTCCGCACTCTGCTTAGCGATAATCGACAGTGCTTTCGATGTATTATTCCGATTGATGAAGTCCGCTCTGTTCTCTTCTTCATCGGCAATGACCACACTTCCTGTCACCCGAATCTGCCTGCCGACTTCACGCCAGTAAAATGTCATCGCCACATTCTTATTATTTTCCATGTCCAGACCTTTGCGGCTTTCAGAATTCGAGCCGATAATAAAACCTTCTTTGTCCATATCCCGCAGATTCACAATCCGGGCACTTGGAGAACCTTGCGCGTCCGCCGTACTGAAGATGAATGCACTCGGCTCCAATACTTCCGCATCCACAGCCTGATCGAACCACTCATAAAAAGTGTCCAGCGGATTGCCCGGTGCATCCTCAATTTTGAATTCAGGATAGTCCCCCGACAGGGGAGGATTTTTATAAATCAGCTTCTTTATATCCATATGATATCTCTCCTCACATTAAATATTATGATACTAGGTAAATTATAATTTTACAGTATATATATCGATGCATACACTATGAAATCCTTTAAAATAAAAAACACCATGCAGTGATAATTCTGCACAGTGTTCTTTATTCTATAATATTACTCAACAACCAGACTGACTTCACCCAGGTTTTCAAAAGTTGCCTTAAAGCGGTCGCCTTTTTCAATATCAACTGCTTTCGTCAATGCACCGGCAAGTATGAATTCACCTTTTTTCAAAGAAATATCATATTCACTTAAGGATTGAGCCAGCCACACTACAGCTTCGAGCGGGTTACCAAGTACAGCTGAGCCATAACCTTCATCCAGCTTCTCATCATTTTTGAAAACTTCTATCTTGACGTTCGGAAGGTCTATGTCAGACAGGTTTTTCTGTCCATCACCGATGACCATGCCAGCCGATGAACCATTATCCGAAACCGTATCTTCGAACTTTATTTTCCAGTCTTTTATACGGCTGTCAATAAGCTCTGCGACAGGCAGTGCATAATCGATGGCGTCAATGACAGTGTCCATGGATATGTCATTACTGTCGATATCTTTTTTCAACTTAAAGCCGATCTCAAACTCGACTCTCGGCCAGATGAATGATTCACTGTTGATTGTGGAATCAAACACCATATCATCAAATATATGACCATAGTCCGGCTTGTCCACGCCAAGCATCTCCTGCATCGCTTCGCTGGTGAGACCGATTTTTTTACCGACGATTTCAGCGCCATCATTATGACGGTTGTCTACATAAGCAAGCTGTACGCCATACGCTTCTTTCTCCGTCATATCAGGATACCGATCTGTAAAACTTTCTATAGGTGTTCTGTCTTTTTCTGCATTGTATATATCTAATCCAAGCTGTTTCACATCCATAATCCATGACTCACCTTTCTAGTTTGCCACCAGTTGATATTTTGTGCTTGATGCCACTTTATTCTTCCAGATAATACTGATGTTTTTATGATTAATCTTGTTCATCAGACATCTTTTTGTGAAATAGATTCTGCGGTCATGGTTATCTACGTGAATCTGACTATCGTACTTTATACCGCCGATATCTATTGAAACATCGTAGATGCCATCACAAGGCAGCATATAATAATCTTCCAGTTCCATATAACCGTCTTTGACATTTAAACATGTACGGTACAGTCTGCCGATCATATTCGTCAATTCCGACATTTGTCCATCAGCAATGGCCTTGCGTATTCTGGTGGAACTGATCTTCTCACCCTGATACTCGACTTTCTGTACTGTCGTCGTTGAAACCTCATACCCTGAATCACTAAAAATGGTATCAATACTGCCGGCACCTTTGAATCCATATGAAAAGTCATACCCGGCAACCGCATGCTGAGTATTTAAGTTCATCAAATACTCCTCGACATACTCTTCTGGAGACAATGAAGCGAAAGTCTTCGTGAAATCAATGATATATAAAGTATCCACATCCAAAGTCTCAAGCACTCTGATCTTTTCTTCCAGTGGAATTAAATAATCTACTTTATCCTTGTTGGCGGTCAACACTTCTCTGGGATGAGGGAAAAAGCTCATGACATTTGTTGATACACCGCGTTTTTCCGCTTCATCTTTAGCTGTTTCAATCACTTTTTCGTGCCCTTTATGAACACCGTCGAAAAAGCCCAATGCGACAACATTTTCCTTAGCCTGACTCTGCCAATATCCAAGATTTTCTTCATTGATAAAAATGACTTCCATGTAAAACGCCTCCATTAAAAAGTTGGCTTACTTAACAGTTTCTTCAACCAGTTCTAAATTTCTATACTTACCGCAATTGAAGATTAACGGCTCGCCGTCAACAACTTCAAACTCGTTAACCTTACCGATAAATAACACGTGATCACCTTCAGTGTGTTCATTATATACTTCACATGACAGCTGGCATAAAGCGTTTTTAACAACAGGCACATCTGCAAGCCTGTCGAATTCAAACTTATCTTCGAACGCTTTTTGTCCTGCGAATCTCATCGATTCATCCTGCTGATCACATGACAGAACGTTGACTGAAAACTTTCCGCTCTTTCTGATGCGTTCAAGCATATTCGCCTTATCTCCGACTGAGATGACAATCAGCTTTGGATCAAGTGACACTGACATGAATGCATTTGCAGTCATGCCGTAAGTTTCACCATCAACTTCTGTAGCTATAACGTTTACACCAGTTGCAAATTTCCCCATTGCGTTTCTAAATAATCTACCGTCTTCCATGGAATATTCCTCCTAATTAGATTCTTCGCTAACTTTATTAGTAATTGTATTGTTAATTTCTTCTTCTGTCTCGACGCTCTCTTCATTATCTTTACCAAGAATATTCGTCTTCTGGATAAGGAAATAAAGAACAAATCCTGACACAAGTGCAGGCGCTGCCCCATACAAAGCAAGTATGATGGCCATCATACCCGCTACGCCCATCTCATTTTCATTGCTGACCTGCTTCATCCCGATGGTAATACATAAGTATCCTGTCAGTATCAGCGTCAGAGATAATGCTATTGGTAAAAAAGGTGTGAAAAATGACACGATGGGCAGTATCAATATTCCTGCTGTAAAAGCAATCAGCATCGTGTTCGCACCAGAATAAATGGAATCCATAGATTTTTTACCGTAAGTATAACGTTCTGCAACCGAGGCAGTCCCCGCTGTAAAAATCGGCCCGGACATGCCGGGATGCGGTGCGATAAATGCATTTAACAAGTTTCTTAATGCTGTAATCTTATGCAGATTACTGAATGTGTAACTGATTTTTTCGTCAGGTCTTGCCTTCTCTGCCCGCTTAATCAACTGGTCCCCGACTATAATGTCACCGTAGGCAATGATATATGCCATGATTGCAATTGGAATCGCCTGGATGAACATCTCAATGCTGGGTAAACCGATTACAAACGGAGTGATGGCCCATACTTCCTGGAACGCAAGAGGTGTAATGCCCCACTCGATTGCCGGAACATTATATTCTCCCACCAGTACACCAACAACAATCGCAACCAGTATTGCCGGCAAAATACCGTAGTTCGCAATATTTTTAACCCAGTTGTGACTTTTCGTAACCTTTTTAAAGAACATCGAGAACATTGTGAACAGACAGAGGATGGCCCCGACAGTGATTGCAATCGGAGTTTCTGACATTCTTCCTCCGGGCTCAAGTTCTGTCATGATAGCTGCGATACCAGCGCCTATTAATATCCCCGCTTTTAATGAATTCGGCAGTTTTACCACTACCTTCTCGCCAACGCCGCCGAATGCAAATATGAAATATATCAAGGCAAGTACAATCTGTACTGCAATGATGGCGTGAACCGCTTCAGTGCCTGTCTCATAACCCTGCAGAAATACTACAATCAGAGGGATGAGCGCAGTAATGAACCCCGATACGAACGGAACCCCCATTGATGAGGGCAGCAGCATCAACAATTGGTTGATGACTGTTATCGTCACCGCCGCGCTGAATGATATCCCCATAAAACTGGTCATGATTTCGACCATACTTAGACCTGCTGTAAATAAAACCAGACCTTGAAAGAACTCCGCTTTCTCAATTCTGTAATGTAAGAATGGCAATCTGATTTTCAGTGAGCCTAACGGCCAATACGGCTGCTCTTCTCCATCTTTTCTTTTATAGAAGCTCATATCAATTTCCCCCTTGATAGTCTGTCCCGGATGAGATTCTCATCCAGGACATTTTTTTAGTCTTTATATGGCTCCAGGAAATCGATAATTACTCGGTTAAATTCTTCCACCTGCTCCCACTGCGGCCAATGACCTGCATCTTTGATCACAGTCAGTTCTGCTCCGGGAATCATCTCTTTAATCGGTCCTGCCTGTTCTACGGTCGAAGTCGGGTCATGATCCGTCCAGGCAAGAAGTGTCGGCGCCTGAATTTTGCTGCACCAGGAAGGATCCCAGATATACTGCTTTCTTGCTTCCGGCTCCTGCAGATAAACAATGTTATGCACTGCTTTCTGATATGAAGGCTGAGTGTAAATATCATAGCGGACCTGAATCAATTCATCCGTCACGACGCTTTTATCGTACATCAGCCACTCCAGACGCGTTTTTACGTTTTCATAGTTCGCTTCAAGTACTGCTTTTAAAGTAGAGGCCTTTAGCTTCTCCATTACTTCAGGATCGCTGTTTACGTTACCCGGAGTGTTAAGCACCATTGCCTTAACGTATTCCGGATGCTCTGCTGCAAACCAGCCGGATACCCAGCCTCCAAGTGATTCGCCGGATAAAAATACTTTTTCATGACCCAGAGCTTTTATCACATCAAACAGATGGTCACTGTATGCATCAATGCCGTACGGTTTGTCGGGCTTATCTGTATAACCGTGACCCAGCATATCTACAACATACAATTTAAAATGCTCTGCAAGACCTTTTACATTTTTACCGTACGCCTCGATGTGACCGCCCGTACCGTGAAGTAAAATAAGCGGTTCTCCTTCTCCTGCTTCGAGAACACGTGTTTTTACACCGTTAGCATCCAAATAAAATAATCTAAACTCTGTATCTTGTACTTCTGTCCAAAGTGACATAAATAAAAAACCTCCACAATAAATTTTTATATCCTAACCTGAATTATTCATAGAAAATCATTAACAGGCAATTAATGCCGGTTTCACTGGCTTTTCAAGGGAATGGCCATTTACTTGAAAAGTGAAAAAAGAACCCAATTCTGATAAGGTTAAAGCACTACCAAATAACCATCAGAAAGGGTTCTTATAATGGCTACTTTACCGCAAATCTCACTGGATTTCAATCGCAAGATCAAACTTTCAAACGACGGCGGTGCACTGTCATCGGATACGGGCAGTTTCCTCTTCCGGGAATTCGATGAAACAATCGGATTCTCAAAGACGATTAACCAACATCTGCACTTGAAAGACGACCGGCTGTACCACATCCATTCCAATGCAAATCTGTTGCGTCAGAAGCTGTATCAAATAATCGCCGGCTATGCAGAAGATGATAGTGCCGACCATCTGACGACAGATCCAGTGTTTACACAAATCCTCGGGTCCGATGCATTGGCGTCTCAGCCCAGTCTATCACGGTTCTGGTCCCGTTTTGATGACACAAGCATTGAGCAGCTGGACCGTGCCAATCAGACACTGTTGGATAAAGTCCATGCGCACCGCCAGTCGGAAGCGCTCATCATCGACTTGGATTCCACCCATGCGGATACATATGGCGCCCAGGAGGATGCGGCCTACAACACGCATTACAACACGGTCGGTTTTCATCCTATCATTGCGTTTGATGGGATGACGGGGGATTTTCTCAAAGTCAAACTGCGGTCGGGCAATGTGTATACCTCCAATGGGGTCGTCGATTTTGTACAGCCGCTCATTGCTCACTACAATGAAAAGTTTCCGGCAACGACACCATTCCTCCGCGGGGATAGCGGTTTCGCCGTGCCGGCGTTGTATGAGTTATGTGAAACGGAGTCGGTCGCTTACATCATCCGCCTGAAATCCAATGCCATTCTTCAGCGAATCGCGGATGAAATGTCTCCGGCCACAGCGTCTGACATTACAGAGACGGAATATCATTTCGAAGCCACGGAGTATCAAGCGAAATCTTGGTCCAAACCGAGAACAGTGATTGTTCAGTCGGTCCGCCCGGCGAATGAACTGTTTTTCACGCATTCATTTTTCATCACAAATCTTGGTGATGCCTTTTCGCCAGAGAATATCGTCAAGGTTTACAACAAGCGCGGTACGATGGAGAACTACATCAAAGAAGCCAAGAATGGCTTCCGGATGGACAAGATGGACAGCCATACCTTCCGGATCAATGCAGCGAAAATGATGCTCAGTCTGTTGGCCTACAATCTGACGAACTGGCTGCGCACCCTCTGCTTTCCAGACGGCCAACAGACCATGCAGATTGAGACCATCCGGATACGCATCATCAAGGTGGCCAGTAAACTCGTGAAATCCGCCCGGTCTCTTCAATTTAAATTGTCCAGCAGTTTTGTATACAAGGATTTTTTCGACCAGGTACTCCGGCGGATTCAGAGACTGAAACTGGAGTGAATGCGGCAGGCATCCATTTTTTAAACACTGATGTTAGACCAAGGGTGTAGTCTGTCCAAAAACAGATCCGTTTTAGAAATTCGTTCTGAAATGTTGTTCAAAACAAGAAAATCACTTTGATTTTGCCAAGCAAATAGAAAAATATTAGGAATCATATAATTTTGAAGCAATTGACGGTTCAACTGGGAAGTATGAATAATTCAGGCCTAATTATTAACTTTCGAACCTACCCAGTTTTTGTTCACAGGTGTCGTTTCAAAGAACGCATCCGGTACCGCCGGGCCCCACCATAATCTGCCTTTTGAATCATAATCTTCTTTCGTCCAGCCGATTGGCGTAAGATCCTGATCACGGTTGTAGTCACCGGAATAGATTTCGATTCTATGGCCGTCAGGGTCACGGATGTATAAGAAGAATGCATTGGATACGCCGTGGCGTCCCGGACCATATTCAACTGAGTCACGATAACCGGCATCAGCAAGTAAATCTGCTGTTCTTACAACTGCCGATACACCGTCAACGATATACGCGATATGGTGAAGTGCAGTTTCCTCCTGTTTAACAAGCGCCACATCATGTGTTGATGTTTTCGCCCTTGTCCATGCAGCAAATTTTTCATCGCCGTCCTGAACATATTCAGAAATGCTGAAACCAATCTTTTCCCAATATTCCCAAGCTTCGTCAACACTTTTCACACGAAGGTTCATGTGGTCGATCCGAACCGGCGGAATACCATTGAAGACATGTGTATTTCTCATTGGCAGTTTTTCAACGCCGGCTCTGCCTTCTCCGACATCAACCTGTTTCATGGAATGATAGAATTCCACCGGGTGTCCGCTCGGTTCTGCTACACGCAGCGTACGGCCGCGGCCTGGATGCACGCCTTCGATCATTTCAGTTTCAATACCCATTTCTTGATGCAGTGCTTCAAGTTCATCTAAATACTCTTCACTCGAAACTCTTAAACCGAAGTTTGCAAGTGCTGCTTCTTCATTCTTCGTAAGTACCAATGTATGAGTATCAAATTCATCTGTCGCTTTCAGATATAGACTGCTGTCTGTTCTGTCCACTTTGATGAATCCTAAAGTATCCACATAAAATTTCTCTGATCTATCTAAATCTGAAACGTATAACTCTATTTGTCCAAGTCTTAAAATCATAGCTTTTCACCCTTTATTTAATTTTTAACCTCTGACTCCGCTGTCAAATCCGAATAGTTCTTGTCCATATGCTGCTACTGCATCTTCATTCAACGATGTTTTATGTGTGGCAAGCGAAACAAGGTCTCTGAAGAATAATTCTATCGGACCGCCTTTATAAAGTGCACCGCCGCCCAGCGTTAAGATGATTCTCATGCCGATATCCACACATAGTTTGATCAGCTTGGTACGGATTGCAAAGAACTCTGAGTTATCAGTCTTACAGCCGTCTTTTTCATAATCTTCCAGCAGGTCGATATATTTATCGAGCATCGCTTCCGCAGCAAGAAAGTCCTGGGATATTTCTGCAACTACACGCTGGCTTCTTGGCGATTCACTTTCACGGATGCCATCCATCAGACGGTATCTTTTCTCAGTCTGCTTTTTAAACTCTTCTATCATTCTTTCTGCAGCGCCTACAGCCATTACCGGGAAACCGAAATAGAATGTAGGGAATAACGGCTTGTGATAGAACGGATAATCTTTTTCATAATTTTCAATAGGCGGTCTTCTTGTTTCTTCAGCTTCAGCCACTTTGAAAATTCTTGAATCGGGAACAAATACATTTTCCAGTACAACCTGGTTGCTTCCGCTTCCTCTTAAACCGAAAGTATCCCAGTTTTCAACAACTTGAAGTTCGTTTCTCGGGACGATCGGCAGAATGAATTCTTTTTCTCCCTTTTCATTCTCCACTTTCAATCCAACACCGACCCAGTCAGCATGATTGACGCCACTTACAAAGCTCCATTTACCGCTAATGATATAACCGCCTTCTACACGTTCACCTTCACCAATTGCTGCGAAGATATCTGCGATCAGTCCGCCGTGTTCGTAAATTTCATCCTGTCCTTCCTGAGGCAGGTATGCCGGAAGCATATTATGAAGCGGATATAAGAATGATAACCATGCCGCAGATAAGTTGTAATTAGAAACTGTGCGGAGCACTTTAACAAATGTTCTTAAATCTACACCCGGTCCACCTTGGTTTTTAGGAATCATCATTTTCGTAATTCCCACTTCTTTCATCAGTTCGACGACTTCTGGCGAGACACTCGCATTTTCTTCAGCTTCCTGTGCTTTCTCTTCAGCAAGTGCACCGACTCGCTTAGCACCTTCTATTAGCTCTTCTTCTGTCAATGCAGAATAATTTTCAACTGATTGTGTCATTTTCAAAACTCCTTTTTTAATTTTCTGTTTTGTATGCGGTTTCAACTATGTTTCCCATTGTAGCCGATGAATTTTCAGAAAACTAGAACACTGAATGTCAGACATTCAATATGAAATGAACACTTTTTGTCACATTGTGATTTATTAATCAAAGTACTGTGTCAATAAAAAGAAGCCGCCTTATGACAGGTCGACTTCTTTAAGTACTATGACTGCTTTTATGATGAGCAGCAGATGATTGCTGACATTCGGGTCTCTTAAATCCTTTTCAAGCAGCTCTTCTATTTTTTGAATACGGTGTCTCAGCCCGCTCATTGATAATGCCAGGTCTGCAGAGGTGTTCTTTAAATTGCCTCCATTTGATAAGAAGTAATAGAGTGTTTTTAACAACTCATTGTTTATATTACCTTCAGTATCCTGGAGACCTTTCAATTCTTCATCCGCAATGTACTCGATACTTTTCTTGTTGTTGGCGTTAATCAGTGCCCCGACTATACCCAGTTCTTTATAAAAAACCACTTCATTCTGGACAGCGAGACGACTCGCGATGACCGCTTCTTCCATGACTTTGCCTGTATTCTCTATACCTTTATTCACATTGCTGATGCCGATCACCAGTCCATTGCCGGAGATTTTTTCAACCCTTTTCTTGTATTCCTTGACTGCTCCAGTCATCTTTTCAGGTGACATGACCATCGTGATGACTCTGTCATTAATGATTGCCGTCAATACCGTTTTGTTTAATTTTTTGAAGTATGTATATGTTTCCTCCTGTACTTTCTCCTGAAATGAAAACTCTTCTTCAATCGAATCAAAAGGTTTAGCTGCATCCAGAACGAATATTAAATATGGATCATCAAAATCGACTCCGATATATTTGCCCCTTCGCAGCAACTCTGACTTAGATCCTTCTTTATGGATGACCTGCTCTAAATAATGACCTTTCATACGGCCAAGCGTTTCGATTTTCGCTTTTTCATTCTGCATAATCAGAGCGACAGTATTGGCCAGATGATCCAAATATAAATGCTCCTCATGATAGTTCGAGTGTGTCCGCGGACCGGTAATTGTCGAACAGTATCCGAGTATTTCCTTTTCAACGACGATTGGGACGATCACCCGGTGATAATGTTCAGTTTCGTGTACGTATTGTTGAAATGGAACCGAGTATCTCCCTTTTTCTTCTACAAGAAACTTGGGTATATCCACTTCACTGTCACGTTTTAGACCCTCTACATCATCAGCTGAAAACCCTGCAGAAGTAATGGTTTCAAATTCAAGGTTATCAATCGTCAGGGGCATATCGGTAAACTCATATGCTTTTATCACTATCGAATTTAAATCTCTGCCGTTTACTACTGCTTCAGTCAACTCTTTCTGAAATTCAGATAAGGAAGTGATGAACTCTGTCTGTTCCAACAGCTGATCATATGTCACTTCAAGCTCTTTAATGATGGGCGTTTTATCCATAAGCCCGACAGGCACATGATCCACATCACCCTTCCAGTCTTCTTTCGGTCTGATCATCCATTGACATGCATGATCTCCGCGGGCAACACAAGTGATTTCTTTGGCGATAAGCACTTTATTGAAAATAGTCGACATCATACCGCTCGAATAGCCGGTCAATGTGTGGCAGACGGGTGTCTCGGACGGCCCCAGACGGGATAGATGTTCCTTTGCCTCATAGGAACCGTGCCACTCACCTCTTCCAACCAGTGTTTTAAGAGTGCCGTCTTCGTTATATTCGATATCACATCTGTGATCGATGCCTGTTATATGTCCATTTCTTATATGTTCCTGCGGCCCGTCAACCACGTATTGTTCCAAAGGCTTTTTTATTTTAAGCAGTTCATTCGCGTCCTGAACACCCATATCCCAGCCGAACTGGAACAGGAAACTTGCCAGACGGGAACCACCGATGTGCTGAACGATATTCTGACGCAATATACCCATTGAAGATTTGGACAGCCTGAGCTTGTTTGTATCCTCTGCCCGTATGGGTTTAACACGATTCTCCCCTACAGAAACTTTCATTAAACCACCCCTAAAGAAATTTATTTGATGTATGTCAGAATTTCTTATTAATTTTCAGAAATGTCAACATGATATTAGTCAGTTTAGAAAACGCTTTCCATTTTGTCAATTATATTCGGGCCAAATAAAAAAATACCAGACTGAGATTTCAGTCCAGCACTTGAAACTTTATACATTTATATCAGGAGTGCCTGTCTCGATTTTTCGTGTTTATCCAGCATGATATGTTCTGGTTGAATACCCTCGTTACGCAGAATCGCGATATTTTCACTTAGGAATTCATCACTGCCGACAACATAAAAGAGTCCTTCTTTATCCTCCGCCAGCTGTTTCACCCGCTCGTAATAACCGCTTCGGTTATCGATAAACTCAGATGTCAGTCCATTGCTGGACTCAGGTACGAACAAATCCGGGAACAGATAGTTTTTAGAGGAATCTATATTGAGTGAATATATTTTTTCAACCTTATCAGAGTTGTTCAGATAATCGAGAACCAGCGGTCTGAAAGTTGCGATTCCTACACCTGAAGATAACAGGTAAACTGATTTACCCTCTCTTTTCAGTGGAACATTCGAGTGTGTTTTAAACAACGCCACCTGCTCGCCTATTTCCAGCGCATCCAGACGGTGCTTGAACTCTGAACGCTGCGCCCTTACACGCGTCGTGATCCCTATCGTTTTCTCGTCTGGCAATGTACAGATGGACATATGCCGTATTAAACTTCTGTTCGGTTTTTCTCCTGCATTGAAACCTTCCAGAGCAAGGTGCGTATGCGCGCCTTCTTCCCATGTGAAATCTTCAGGGCACTCCAGTATATATGTTTTAGTTTCAGGCGACTCTTCAACTACATCTTTGATCTTCGTCCAATAAATTTTAACCATATTAAGCGCTCCTAATCCATATTAAGTATGTCATTACATATTAATATACCCTAAGTGATAAGGATTCTCAATTAAACAATTTTAAAACAGCTGCTTCCAAATGAAATCAGTCGTTGGTACTAGAAGATTATAATCAATATTTATCTGCTCAAAGTGTTAAATCTCGGAGTTTTACAAAAATATATTCTGCATGTCCATCATGTGAAACGATGCGAACTGCAGAGTAGCCGGCGAGAAACAACTCCTGAAATTTCCCGCGGGTTTTCAGACGCCAGTCCAATGCGAGCGGAGGTTTTCTATGAATAATTCAGGTTCATATCTTTATATAATAATTTCTCAATACACATCTTCATTCATTATCGGTGCTGACTCTGAAAACAATTCCTGGAGCTTCTTGTTGATCTGCTTTTTCTGATAGGTTTTCCTATAATTCGTCGAAATTACCCATAGAGCGGTTTCTTCATGCTCGGGGTGTTTTTCATCATTCAGTATCGACATCGTTTCTTCGAAACCGTGGATACCCCCTGAATCTTCGATTGGAATCGGTCCTTTTCGCTTACCCACTGACGGATAGACGGGAGAGGGTTTCTGTAATAGCTCAATAAGCTCAACTTTATGTTCCCAATTATCTCCGTAATCATAGAGATAAGTCATTTCACCGTGCTCAATTAAAACACCGTCGACCATCGTTTCAGTTCCATTCAAATGTATAGTCCCCGACTGTGCAAATTCTGTGTTATCTTCATACGTCCCATACATATGAATGTACTTATTCCCCACATTGAATTGTGCCAGATGTGATGTCCACCAGCCCATCGCTCTTTGAATCACCAGATGAAATTCAAAGAAGTTCAGCCTTGCCGGGATGATGAGTTCGCGCTCTATTGGCACGTGTGCATCTTTCAATGTCACTTTCACACGCATCGCATTATATGCCCCGATACTTATTCTGCTCTTTGTAATGCCGCCAGACGTTTCAGGTTGACCTTTTTCAATGCTTTAAAAACTTCAGGATATATATAGCCGTGACTATCAGCCTCACCGGAAATTCCAAAATGGAACAATGCCTCGGTTTTACCGTTCACTTTAAAGTAGCGGTCATCATTGTCTACAGCCTTCTGCAGAGATACAACTGCATCATATGGCAAACTGACCAGCGCCTTGTCCATAAGGTCCGGGTCTGTCAGGACATGGTAGATCACCAGCTCTTCAGTCTGGCCCAGCTCGGAATCCACCGCAAAATTCAGGTTGCCGGTAATGGTTTTTAGCCCAGTCACAGGATACATTTCCAGCTCATTTTTCAAAGTGGCTTCTTCACCGACCCCATATACAAGATTCCTAACATGTTCTGGAAGTTTATCCAGATATTCTGATCCAGTTTCCAGCTCTTCATCTGGAATAGAAAGAAATAGTTCTTCTTCATCAAAAATGAATTTCATCAGCCCTTCGACAACCGACCTGTGAAGCACGCCTTTCCCATTCTTATCTTCTATCAATAGAACAAAGTCCGTCAATCCAGGATACTTGGATGGTTTGTAGTCCAGTGTATAATATTGTGTCAGCGTCGTTGTCTTGTGCAGGCGTTTAATCAAATTCATTTCACCTTCTGTCAGTACTTCAACGACCAGCTCTAAAAAATATCCATCCTCGCTTCTGAATGTCAGCACCTGGGCAAGTTCCTCCAGATTCCTAATCATATCCATGCCCTCAAGTCCGATATTCGCACGGATCAGATCGTTATTCGACAAATATTTTCTGTAAAATTGTAACGGCTTCATAGCATCGTCCCCTCGTATGTATATTTAACCTTGAATGTTCAATCTCATCAAAACTTCATTATTCTCTTCGTCAAAACCTGTTCTTTTAAACCCGAGCGACTCCAGCAAATACTTCATTTGTACGTTTCCTTCAACATAGTCGGCAACGAGCACATCATAACCCTTATCTTTTACAGCCATTTCAATGGCCGCTTCAATGATTTTCCGGCCATATCCTCTCCCCTGATGCTTTTCATCCACCATCATCCGCCAGATCATATATTCTCTTTCCTCTTTGTCCAAGTCCAGCAATAAAAATCCCACGACTTCATCCTTATCATAGACCGCATAAGGAAAAACATCATCGTTTTTACGGTACAGCCAGCATTCGGCAATCGACCGTACATTCGGGGCGACGAATTTAGATGTTTCCTGTGCATCATTTACCTTCAACTCAATCACTTCATAAAAATTGTCTTCTGTGATCTCTTTCAGTCCAACCATAGACTTATTCCCCTTATCATATAAAAAAACTGTCACTATTAATTTTATAGTGACAGTTGACTGTTGTCTATTTTCTATTCATATCAAAATTACTTATTCTCTTCAAAAGCCTTCACAGCTGCCTGCGCAACCTGCATATCCTGATCTACAGCGCCGCCGCTGACACCGACTGCTCCGACGACTTTGCCGTCTTTTTCAAGTGGGTAGCCACCGCCGAAAACTACGATGCGCCCCTGGTTGGTCGTGTTCAAGCCATACAGTTCACCATTCGGTACTGTTGCCTCTGCAAGGTCTACAGTCGGCATTTTAAGTGCAACAGATGTCCACGCTTTGTTCTGTGCAACATCAAGACTTGCAATCCAAGCGTCGTCCATACGGTGTGTCGCGATTAAATTACCACCTGCATCTACAATTGAAATTACCATTTGCACGTCAATACTCGCCGCTTCTTTTTCTGCAGCATCAATCAATTCTTTTGCTAAATCCAGATTCATTTCACTCACTTTATTACCTCCTGATCATTATTCGATAATACTAGTGCTTTTCGTGAAAATACTCATTATTGTTGTTGACATGATTTTATCATAGAGATAGTTGTTTTTATACAATTCAGCTTATTCATCGATCGTTGTATTAACAAAATCATACAAGCCATTTTGAGTCAGTACAACACCTGTTACATTATCATTGTATGCTGTAAAGTTCTCACCATATCTGACAAATATCATCGGCGACTGCTCATTAATGAATTCCTGTGCCTCTGAATAGATTTGTCCCCGAGTTTCTTCATCTGCTTCACGACGACCGTTATTCAACATTTCATCCAGTTCATCATTTTCCATGAATGAGCGGTTGCCATCTATGCCTACATAATCTGAATGAAGTAACGGTACAATCGCATTATCAGGATCTGCCGTCGAGTTATTCCAGGAGTAAGTGAACATATCATATTCACCATTACCTGTTGCTTCTAAAAATGCACCCCACTCCATCTGCTGAATATCCAGATTAATATTCAGTTCGGATAGTGCTTCCTGCAGATAAATCGCCATATCAATCCGCTCGTCACTTTCATCATTGACTGCAATCGATATATCAAATCCATCAGAATAACCTGCTTCATCCAATAATTCCTCTGCACGTTCCATATCATACTCATAACCTTCTAGATCTTCATCGTATCCAAGCATACTAGGAGGCAGTATGCCTTGTGCTTTACGTCCTGAACCATTGAAAATACCCTCAATAACTGACTCTCTGTCCAATGCATAAGAAAGTGCCTGTCTGACCAATGGGTCATCCATCGGTTCATTTTGAGTATTGATGCCAATATACTCCACCAAATTAGATTCAACCGCTTCGAGTGTCACTCCATCAGTGTTGTCCACTCGTTCAAGATTCTCCGTGCCGATACCGTTGATTACATCTGCATTGCCTGTTTCAATTTCTGCGATTCTGGCACCTGTTTCAGGGATTACATTAAATGTGATTGAATCCAACTTCGCAGGTTCCTCATAAAACTCTTCGAATTTCACAAGTGCAGTTGATTCACCTGGAGAGCGGCTGTCAAACTGCATATAACCTGAACCGATTGGATTTGATTCGACAATTGAACCCAGGTGCGAAGATATCTCACCTGCTTCTTCCTGCAAATCTTCTCCACTGTCCCTCGCTTCATAGTACTCTTCCAAAGTCATATCGATACCGGCTTCAGTGATTGCATTCTCATAATCTTCATCAATCTGGTTTTTACTGATTATGTTCCCCGCACCATGTGCAAGGTTCATGATTAACGGTGCATATGGATATTCAGTCACAATATTTACAGTGTAGTCATCGACGATTTCCACATCTTCAATCATCTCAAGTAAAAATGCTCGCTCTGAGGCAACCAGCGGATCGATGATACGGTACATATTCGCTTCAACAACTTCTGCATTAAATTCACTGCCGTCATGAAATGTTACATCATCACGTAATTCAAACTGCCAAGTGTAATCGTCGACCTGCTCGTAACCTGTCGCCAATTGATTGATGATTTCTCCATCTGCCGAAAATCCGACCAAGCCATCGAATATGATATTTCTTAAAAGTTCTGATGGAATATCATTACTGCCGTGAGGATCCAGCGACACCACATCTCCTGAAGTCGCAACGTTTAAATCTCCACCATCGCTCACTTCTTCACCTTCGTTTCCATTCTCTTCTGCTTCCGGGTCAACATTGCTGTCATCAGCACACGCAGCCAGTGTAACTGAAATTACAATGAGTAATATCAACTTCCAAGATTTCATAATTTCATTCTCCCTATTATGTATTTAAAACTACAAGTAAAATTTTAACATTTATCAATGATGATAGAAAGCGTTTTCAAATTTTTTAGGGTCTCAAAATAAAAATCCCGACTGATATCGCCAATATTAGTCGGGAAGAATTTTATTCACCTGTAACAAACATTTTGACCAAAGAAATTAAATTTATTCCTTCGGTTTATACCTAGTATAGATTTAATCCTCCTATTCATCCGAATGCCGGTACCGCTCGCGGTTTCGCTGGCGGTAACCGTACGTGCTCTCTTTTATCACGTTCTCATCCTGGACGCCGGCTCCGATGGCGGCGACTACCGTGGACAACGAAGCGGCAAACCATGCCAGCTCAATGTAAAAAAAGACGTTGATCTGGTCGGGCTGTATTTCACTGACGACATAACCGGGCGGCAGGAGCACCAGTGTTGCGGTGAGAAACATCAGAAAAAGGACACCATAATAAAATAATACGGAAATGAACAAAGTGAACAGCGTTGCCCCATTATAGAGTTTCAGTATCTGCTTGTGTTTCTTGCCTCTGACCGGCTCCCACAGTTCATGGGAGATGATGATCCATAAGGTCATTGCGATTATCGCAAGAAGCGATACAGCAATCAGACGTTCTGTCGGAAATATATTGCTCAAATTCCATGACGTTGAAAATATGATGCTGAAAGTGCCTGTAGCGAAAGCGAGTGCCACTACCGAACCCAGACTGCGCATCATGTTGAACGGATTGTTTGCAGAAGACATCCCGCTTATCAGCCGCAGATTGCCACGCCAGTTGTTTTTCATATAATAGACCGAATGGCTGGATTCGGTTTCTTCAAAATGTCTTTCTTCATAATAAATTTTGCTGGTTTTCAAGTAACTGTTGAAGACGCTTGTCAGCTCTTCTCTGTCTTTTTTTGTTCTGACATTTTCAATGATGGAAACGATTGTATTGAGTGCACTTTTTCTGATTGGCGGCCAGCCGAATGCCGGCAGTGAAATCAGTCCCACATCCGTCCCGTCGTTTATATCGATAGCGACGATATTGCCGTTACGGTATATTGGAAGGTCTGTGATAAAAATCGTATAATCCCAATCATACTTATCATGATACTCATCCGTCTTTCTGTACAATTCTTCTACCAATTCAGCATAGCCCGTCAGAGGATCGATATAAATACCGACTTCCCACTCAATATCTGCATCCACTTTTTTATTGAGTACATCCGGCAAGTCTTCCTCGATCTGTTTCGCAAGACGATCCGGCGCCCCCGGAGCGGCAACGATCCCGATGTATTTACTCACCATATCATTCTCCCTCCTCGGATTCGTCATGTGTTTGTTTTTCGCCGGCGTATTCTTCCTCTTTATCAGCTTTGGATTCTTCCTTTTCTTTCTTCTCTTCCTCTTCGAGCTGCCTGTATCTGTACCACTGACGATAGGAATATGTCACATTTCGAATATTCTCTTCTTTTTCGACAGTGGATCCGAAAGCACCCGCCAGAATTCCAAGTGAGGCAGTAAGCCATATCAGGTTCAGATAGTCCGACCACTTTACATCGGAATCCACATCCGTCCATGTTTCAAACAGTCCCATCGGCACGAATAACAGAATTGAAATTGTGAGCAGTACACTGACAACGAAATAATTCATCAAAGTCATTCCTGTAAGTGTAAGTAAGGTAGTGAGGTTATACAGCCGCCGGTAGGCTGGCTGGTTTTTCGTTGATGTACGCTCCCATAAATTATGGGTGTATATCAGCCATCCGACCATGCCGAAAACTGCAATGAACATAAGCAGTAGAAACCGCCACAATGAATAGTCAAGACTCAATTCCCAAGGTGTACGGAAAATTGAAATATACGTACCTGTCGCAAATGCCAGTCCGATAATCGTTTTAAAGTTCCCGTATTCTGTCCAGGGTTCATTCAAATAAGTCATTCCGGTTACGAGATGAAACCAGCCACTCACGGTTGATTTAATTACATAGCGATAGGTATCGTCCTCACCTGATTCAACCTCGGAAATCCGGTTTATAAAACTCGGCTGCACCTTCTCGGTCTCTTCCGTTTCCTGATTATCGTACAGTACGTCCATATGATGGATCAAAAGAGTTTTGAGCTTGTTTTTATTTCTGAAAACACCAAGAGCAGGCATTGAAATCAAAGAAATCTTATCATTATAATCAAATTCAGACAGGACGACCTTTTTGCTCGATATACTCGGCAGATCGGTGATAGCTATGGCCATGTCCCAGCTGTTATTTTCTTTGATGGAAGCCGCTTTACTGAAAATATGGTCGATATATTCTGATGAACTTGCCAAAGGGTCGGATTGATAATCAATCTCCCAGGTGATTCCATCATCTATTGATGTCCCGGCCAGTTCCTTTAAACTTTCCATGATATCTTCAAGTATTTTTTCTGGCAGACCAGGTGCTGTAATGACCCCTACGGATATTTCATTCATGATTTCCCTCCCTCAGTAACTTGTGTATTTTACCTGCCGCAGAACATTAAATAAACCGGTGGTCCAATATGTAAAACTATTTAAAGTTCAGCCATTTTTTGATAGTTCATTATGTCGATACCCGTATAGGCCTCTGTATAATCGAACATCAATGTTTTTCTGTGAACAGGAAAAAATAAACATACAGACTGTTTCAAATATTTAAGACTTCATCTGGCACGGAAATTTCATGTACTATAGAAGAAAGACTACTTAGGAGGAATATCATGGCAATCGATTATCATTCAAGACTGAATCAACTCATTACAAGTACGAAGAGTAGGGATGCCGAACAGGTTATCATCACCGATCCGGTAAACATCTTTTACTTCACCGGCTTTTACGCAGACCCGCATGAGCGTTATATGTCACTCGTCATAGATTCTGCCAACGAGAGTTATTTGTTCGTCCCGGCACTGGACCGGGATGCTGCTGCAGAAAAAGCTACGGTCGATTATATCGTCCCCATCTCTGACGAAGAGGATCCATTCGATATATTGGGGCAGCATCTGGAGTCGTCCGTCCATAACATCGGAGTGGAAATGAACGTCATGACGGTGGCGCATCAAAATGGTATCAAGTCCCTTTACTCAAGTGCCGGATTTGTCGATATCCAGCCGGCGATTGATGGTTTGAGGGTTTATAAATCCAGGGATGAAGTCGAAGGTATGAAAAAGGCTGTCAATATCATCGAGAAGGTATTGGAAGATGGCTTGAAAACCATCAAAGAAGGGATGACGGAAGCGGAACTTGTGGCCGAGTTCGAATATTTGATGAAGAAATACGGCTCAGCAGGGCCATCATTTTCCACCATGGTTTTGTCAGGTGCCAAAGCTGCCCTGCCTCACGGCAAACCTGACAATACAAAACTTGAAAACGGTGACTTTTTATTGATCGACTTCGGCGTCATCACCTACGACAGATACTGCTCCGACATTACAAGGACATTCGTCATCGGTGAAGCTGATGACAGGCAGAAGGAAATCTATGATATCGTCAAGCGCTCCACTCAGGCCGGGGTGGATGCCGTAAAAGCAGGCGTCCCGCTGAAAGAATTCGATATTGCGGCTCGGAATGTCATCCAGGAAAGTGGTTACGGGGAATACTTCAATAACAGAGTCGGCCACGGACTTGGAATCGAAGTGCATGAAGCACCTTCCATCCATCATCTGAATGAAGACATCGCCCAAAAAGGCATGGTCTTCACGATTGAACCCGGCATTTATATTCCAGATTACGGCGGCGTCAGAATTGAAGAGGAAGTTTATATCAATGAAGACGGTGAATGTGAAGTGCTGACGACTTTCCCGAGGAATCTAAAAGAAATATCTTTATAACAGATTAAAACCAGTACTTGAAAAAATTCAGTACTGGTTTTATTTTAATCATTTCTCTCCCGCTCCATCAGCACATCATAATGATGTTTTTCATGTATCAACAGCAGCTTTACCGTCTGAACAATGTTCGGATAGTCCGGTACCGGGTCCGGATACCTAATGGAGTAGGCTTCATCATCGCTTAAATTCTGAACCAACTTCTTCAATTGCTCCGTCTCTTCTTCAAGCATCAATCTGAGCTCGCCTTTAGAATACCTTCTGTCCATATCCGGCTCCAAAAATTTCGGCGCTTTCATCGTTGCTCCTGCATATATATTTTCCATCTCACCGTTATGTTCCTTAGTTTTGAATATGCTCATCTTAATCAAAAGTCTGCTCACCGGCAAATAAACTTCAGAAGCCTGCCTTGTGAGTTTCAATAATAAGTAACAATGATAAATGACTTCACCGATACTCCATTTATCATTCTGCACTCTTTTATGAATCTCTCCGTTAAATTCTTCGGTTTTAAAATATTCATTTCTTAAAATTTCGAGCGCACCAAATGATTTTCTGATCTCTTCATTCATCCCATCACCCTCATCCAAACGCTTTAGTATAACGCAGTACCCCGCTCACCCCATCCAGCCCGTCCGCTTCCAGCGCCTTCACTAGAAATGCTTCATCCGGTACTTCAAATGGAGCTGTAATACCAAACATGCCCGCCGGTTGATATCCAAACTTTCCATAATATTCAGGAGAACCTACAATGCTGATATACTGATAACCCTGATTTTTTGCCCGCACCTCGGCTTCCCTGATGAGAGCAGATCCGATTCCTTTGCTTTGCATACCTGGCCTGACAGCAATAGGTCCGAGTGCGAGACCTGTGTTATTCACTGATTCTCCGACTGCCACTTCACTGAGCATCGTATGCCCCAGCACCTGCTCTTCTTCCACCGCCACAAGCTCAAGCTCAGGGGTATAAGTTTTCTCTGCCCGTATCTTCTTTACCAGCTCAGCCTCACCCTGGTAACCATGCTCAGTTTCAGTAAAACTGTCCCTGAGTAATAAATCCACTTCATTGAATTCAGTTACATTTATACTTCTGATTTCCATCTTTTTCTCCTTTATAACAGACATTTTCTATTTTTATTCAAATACCCCTGACTCAGGCAGTTTAATCGTCTGAATGAATTTCAAATGTTACAATCATTACTATTAGTAACCTTGTATTTTATGGAAGGAGCAAGCCTATGAATACGAAAGAAAATGGATCAGTTTCAGAAACAAATAACGAGTCCAATAATACCCAGAGTGAAGTGATAGAGTTGAAATCATTCAGTCTGGACAGCTCGGAAGGTATGATGTGTGATGCCGGCACAGGTATTTGCGGACCAGTCAATGAAGAGAAAGAGGATAAAAAATGAAAATAACAATTTGGTCAGATTTTGTATGCCCGTTCTGCTTCATCGGTCAGGCACATTTGGATAAAGCACTGGAAACATTCGAACATAAAGATGACGTGGAGATTGAATATAAAAGCTACCTGCTGATGCCGGATATGGAATATCAGCCAGGCGTTTCGTATTATGAATTTTTCGCTGATAAATTCGGCGTCCCTGTTGAAAAAGCGAAAGAACAGCTGAAGCAGCAGGCGGATACCGCTGAAGGTTCCGGCGTCATCATGAACCACGACATCGCAAAACCTGCGAATACTTTTGACGGCCACCGCGTATTCCAATACGCAGAAGAACAGGGTAAAGGCACGGAATTTTTCAAACGCTTCTATGCTGCACACTTTACAGAAGGCGAAATTATCAGTGACACAGATGCCATCGTCCGCATGTCCGAAGAAGTCGGATTGGATGGGGGCGCGGTCCGGGATATTGTTGAAAACGGAAAAAATACAGATAAGGTCGAACAGGATATCGCACAGGCACAAAAGCTCGGTGTGCAGGGTGTCCCATTCTTCCTGGTGAATGATAAATACTCCATTTCAGGCGCCCAGCCGGTTGAGTTATTCCAGCAGGCACTGAATCAGATCTGGGAAGAAGAAGCATAAAGAAAAAGCAGCTCATACCGAGCTGCTTTTTGTCATCTCTCTTCGAAGTTTTCTATACCCTCGACTCTCTGTCTTTCAAAAAAGTTCTGGAAATAGTATTCCAGTGAATACTCATCCAAATGTTCTTTATAATAGATTTTCGCTTCTTCATCAGGATCCGCAGCAGTCAAAGCCTCAATTGTAAAGCTTCCCATTGAGCCGATGGCTTGGACCACTTCTATTTCCAGCCCCTGATTGTACTGGGCAAGGGAGACAAAATCCGTTTCGCCTTTATCAAGCACCTTTAATGCATCGAGCACATCATCAATCGTTGGACTGTTATTTTCCCCCTGACTCATCGTCAGACTGGTGAATGGATCTTTGTCCCAATCTTCACCCAGCTTATTAGACTTGAACATGTCAAATATTCCCATATCATACTCCTTTCTGATAATTTATCATATTATCGGTTCATTCCACTTGATGACTTCTGCACCTTCCACCGGTACTTTCCCTTTACTTAACACGTGAGGGACAAAATGAAACATTCCCAAACGGCCGTCATGTTTACTCTCTTTCTGAAAATACTCAAGTGTATCCTCAGGTATCCGGTTCAATTCAATATAATCTGCCGTCTCAAGCAGTTCAATATTCTCAATGGCTATCGGCGACTCAGGGCCGTCATAATATTTTTTATTGTAATGATACAGGACGTTGTCATTGCTTTTTAAGTCATCAATTGGAACTTTATAAAATTTCAAATCGTTTTTTAAATTTAAATCCAGCTTTTTAAGTTCTTTATAAATAAGGTGTGGATGCAAAGTTGAAAAATGAACTGCATCATTCCACAGGCAATCGAGCACGGGAATTTTCCTTTCCAGTAAAAATGCTCTTTCAGGGTGGTCATCATACTTGCTGTTATATTGCGCATACAGATTTTCATCCAGGTCCTTCAGTCTGTTTAAAGGCATCAAGTAATTTCCCGACATGTTTTTAGGTACCATGTGATATACGAAATTCATAACTTCTCCCCCATTTGTATTAATTTCACCTTAAGTCTTTTAACATATGGAAAGCTGTGAAATCTTTCTTTTTGATGGTAACCAGCGTTTTATAGCCTTGTTTTTCATAATAATCCACATTTTCCGCATTCGCTGTATAAAGGTAAATCGGACGGCTGACTGCTTTAGAATAGTCGTCTATTGCATTCATCATTGCTTTGCCGACACCCCGGCCCTGATATTCAGGACTGACTGCGATCATTTCCAATAATATAGCATCTTCAGGGATTTCATCAGGCTTTTGCATGGCCCTATACATTTTGAAAAGATTTTTATATTTGACCCTTTTCGCAACCGGCAGGACTTTCCTGATATTTTTAAGCAACTGCTTGAGCATTGAAAAACCATGCCTGTCATCAGTTACTTTTGCTGAAAACACCCCGGCCACATTACCATTGTATAATGCAACATCGACTTTTTCTCCGTGTTTTTTAAACACTTTCAACTCTATCTTCAATAGCTCGGTAAATAACCCTTCTGTCTCTGAATCGCTGAAATCAAAAGTGTTTTTCGCAAATTCTTCCGTTTGAAAACTCTTTGCAATAACACCCGCCGCCTGGTCGACATGTTCATTCTTCATTTCAGTTATTTGTACTGAATTCATGTGAAACTCCTTTTAAATAGCTAAGTGGTACATCTCTTACGTTAACTTTTATTATACAGCAATTTCAGGAAAGATTAAAAGAAGTCCTGAGTTCCATAGAAATTAAGACTCCTAGATCCAAATGCAATCAGCTTTCATTGGACTGATTAAAAATATCCCGGACAACTATTGTCGCCCGGGATATCCAAATAATAAATATTTTATTTAACTTCTTCTTCTCGCAAAGAACAGTAATGCTGCACCTGCTGCAAAGAGTACGACCGCAAGAATCGCGATTGTGCTGCCTAGAGCAATACCGGTGACTGGTAATGAACCTTCGGAAGAACCTTCTTCTTCACCAGTTTCCGGAGTGCCTTCACCAGATCCAGGTGTACCTTCGTCTGTGGAAGTCCTCGGAGTACCTTCGCCTCCTTCTTCAGTTCCAGATGTACTTCCATCTTTTGAACCTTCGGAAGCACCGTCTCCTTCATCACCTTCAGATGTACCTTTGTCTGTTGAATCAGTCGGTTTACCGTCTTCATCTTCAGTTCCAGGTGTACCTTCATCTTTTGGATCTTCTGGGTCTTTACCTTCGGATGGGGCTTCAGGATCTTTACCTGGTTCAGGTGTTTCATCATCTTCCGTTGTATAGCTGTTGATTACGATGATATTACCATGGTTGTCGTCTTTGACGAATGCTTTATAACCTTCAGGTATATTCAATTCTTCAACTGAATATTCTATAGCAGTACCATCATTATTTTCAGCTAAACCGTCCCAAGTATGTGTCCAATTATTTTCTGCCGACAAAGTGACTGCTTTTCCAGCCTCTTCACCATCAGCTGTCAATTGTACTTCGATACTATCTGGACGTGCATCTTTATTCTTCTTATCTTTCCAGCCTTTTGTCACTGTCACACTAGTTTCACCAGGTGTATAAGTGTTAGTGATGACATTGACACCGTCGTCATTTTGAGCAATTGACGTTGAATAATCAGTTACAGCATTTTCTGTTACCGTGTAATTGATTGCCTCTCCAGACGCATTCACCGGTAAATCAGTAAATGTATACTGCCACTCGTTATCTTCACTCAATATGACTTGTTCTATCACTTTACCTTCATCATCTACGAGATTCACCGTTACATTATTTGGGCGGACACCATCCTGATTGTCATTATCATCCCAAACTTTAGCAACAGGCACATCGATTGTTTCAGGTGTATAACTGTTAGTGATGATGATATTACCGTGATCTTCATCATTGATTGATGCTGTGTAACCTTCAGGTACATCAAGCTCTTCGACTGAATAGTTGATTGGTTCACCATCATTGTTTAATGGTAATCCATTCCACGTATTCGTCCAATCGTTTTCTGTTGATAAAGTTACCGGCTCCCCGATTTCTTTACCATCTGCTGTCAACTGAACTTCTACACTCTCCGTACGAACATTATCCTGATTATTTGAATCATCCCAGGCTTTAACCGCCGTTACACTTGTCTCTTCAGGTGTATAAGTGTTTGTGACAACGAAGCTGTTATCACTTTCTTCTACAATTGAGGCTGAGTAATTTTCAACTGTATTTTCAGTCACTGTGTAATTGATTTCGTTACCGTTATCGTTCACAGGCAGATTTGTGAATGTATGTTCCCAATCTCCATCTGCATCGACTACAGCCGTTCTTTCAATTTCTCCATCAGCAAGCAGATTGATTGTTACGTTATCAGGACGGATATCGTCTTGATTTTCTTCATCTTCCCAAGCTTTAGAGACATTCACTTCTGTTACTTCCGGTTCAGAAGTATTGGTGATCACTAAGTTTCCATGATCATTGTTATTGACTGCTGATGTGTAGCCTTCAGCAACGTCAACTTCCTGAACAGTGTAGTTAACAGCCTTTCCTTCAGCATTCAAATCTAAACCTGTCCATGTGTGAGTCCAGTCCTCTGCTGATGTGAGTACTACTGGGTCTCCATGGGCTTGACCATCTGCGAATAATTGTACATCTACTGTTTCAGGACGATCACCATCCTGATTATTACCGTCATTCCAGACTTTAGTCACTGTTGCGGAAGTCTCTTCAGGTGTGTAAGTGTTTGTTACGACACTGGACAGACCTTCATCTGTTGATGTTGTATCAATTTCTGTCGAGTAACCTGCAACAGTATTTTCAGTTATACTGTACTGGATTTCCTGGCCATCTTCATATACCGGTAAATCGGTAAATGTGTGCTGCCAATCATTGTCTTCATTCAACACTGCTTCTGTAACAATTTCACTGTCATTCAGCAGATTGACTGTAACATTATTTGGACGATTGCCATCCTGATTGTCATTGTCGTCCCATACTTTTGATACAGATGCTTCAGTGGTTTCAGGTGTATAACTGTTAGTGATGATGATATTACCGTGATCTTCATCATTGATTTCGACGTCATAGCTCTCCGGTACATCCAATTCAATTACAGAGTAATCGATTGCCTGTCCTTCTGCCATTTCATCCAATTCCGACCAAGTGTTTGTCCAGTTATTGTCATCTGATAAAGTGACCGGATCACCGATTTCTTCATCATCTGCTGTCAATTGAACATCAATGCTGTCTGAACGGGTACCATCCTGGTTATTTGCATCATCCCAGGTCTTGGTCACAGTTACACTTGTTTCTCCTGGAGTATAACTGTTCGTTATATCATAACCTTCATCACTTGAATTGTAAGAATAATCGGCTACTGTGTTCTCAGTCACCGTATACACGATTTCTTCTCCAGCTTCATTTACTGGTAAGTCAGTAAATGAATAATTCCACTCATCGTCTGCTGTTACTTCTGCTGAATCAACTTCTTCGCCATCAGCCAATAAGTTTACTGTAATTGAATCCGGACGTTCACCGTCTTGATTGTCTGCATCATCCCAGGTTTTCGTTCCTGATACTTCGGTTGTAGCTGGCGTGTGCGAGTTCGTGATATCGAAGCCATCATAAGATGTTTCATATCCTTCTACCGCCACTTCTTCGATTGTATAATCAATCTCTTCTCCAGCTTCATATACATGCAGGTCCGTGAAACTATAACTCCAACCTGTCTCTTCTGATGCTTGACCTGAATCAACCTGCTCTCCATTTGCCAGTAAGTTTACTGTGATGGAGTCGGAACGCAGACCGTCCTGATCATCAGCGTCATCCCAAGTTTTCGTTCCTGAAATTTCAGTTGTCTCAGGAGTATAGCTGTTTGTCAGAGTAATATTGCCATGATTTTCATCATTCAAGTTGACTTCATATTCCTCAGGCACATTAAGCTCTTGAACAGAATATTCGATTGGTTCCCCAGCTTCATTTGCATCAAGTTCCTGCCAAGTATGAGTCCAGTCATTTTCAGCAGTAATTTCTACTGCATCACCTTCCGGATCACCATTCGCCAATAATTGAACTTCGATACTTTCCGGACGGTTGCCGTCCTGATTGTTTCCGTCTTCCCAACCTTTGACCACTGTTACACTTGTTTCTTCAGGTGTATAAGAATTGGTAACGGTGCGGACACCATCTTCGTCCTCTTCGATATTCGTCGAGTAGTCCTCAACGGAATTCTCAGTAATTGTATAGTTGATCAATTCACCATTTGCGTATTCCGGCAAATCAGTAAACGTATGCTGCCAATCATTATCATCATTCAAGATGACTCTTGATTCAAGTTCTCCTGCGCCGTTATTAAGATTCACAATAACTTGGCCAGGACGTACTCTGTCTTGATCATCTTCGTCATCCCAGACTTTTTCCACTGGAATGTCGATGAGTGAAGGCGTGTAACTATTCGCCACGATAATGTTACCGTGGTCTGCATCATTGATGGATGATGTATAGCCCTCAGGTACATCTAATTCTTCGACAGAGTAAGCGATTTCTTCTCCTTCAGAGTTTAAAGCGAGTTCATTCCAAGTATGCGTCCAGTCATTCTCTTCTGATAAAGTCACCGGATCACCAGTTGCTTCACCGCCGGCTGTCAATTGGACCTCGATACTTTCAGGACGTTCACCATCCTGGTCATCTGCATCATTCCAGCCTTTAGTCACTGTAACGCTTGTTTCGTCTGGTGTGTAGCTGTTAGTCACAACATGCACACCGTCTTCCTTCTGTTCTATTTCTGTTGAGTAGTCTGATACAAAGTTCTCAGTTACTCTGTAATTGATTTCTGTACCATTTTCATACATAGGTATATCAGTGAACGTATACTCCCACTCGTTGCCTTCCTGTTCTTCGACGACTGCAGACCTCACTATTTCACTGCGGTCATTCAGTAAGTTCAGTGTGATGTTTCCAGGGCGGTTGCCGTCCTGGTTATCTGAATCATCCCAAACCTTAGTTACAGGCACTTCTGTCAATTCCGGTGTGTAACTGTTTGTAACGACAATGTTTCCATGGTCTTCATCATTGATTGATGATGTATAACCTTCAGGTACATTCAATTCTTCTACTGAATAATTGATTGCTTCACCTTCTGCATTTGCAGGAAGGCCATCCCATGTATTCGTCCAATCATTCTCTGCTGTTAGTGACTCTGCATCTCCAACTGGTTCACCGTCAGCTGTCAACTGAACTTCAACATTATCCGGACGTTGACCATCCTGGTTGTTTGCATCATCCCATGCTTTTGTCACTGTAACACTTGTCTCATCTGGTGTATGTGAGTTTGTAACAACAAAATTGTTTTCATTTTCTTCCACGATTGATCCCGAATAATCTTCTACTGTGTTTTCCGTTACTGTGTAATTGATTTCGTTGCCATTATCGTATACAGGGAGATTTGTGAATGTATGTTCCCAATCTCCATCTGCGTCAACAACAGCTGTTCTTTCAATTTCACCATCAGCCAGTAAATTGACCGTTACATTATCAGGACGGACGCCATCTTGATTTTCAGAGTCATCCCATGCTTTTGACACGGACACATCAGTTACTTCAGGTTCGTAAGAGTTAGTAATAACCAAGTTTCCGTGGTCTTCATTATTCAAACTTACTTCATAGCCTTCTGGAGCATCTATCTCTTGAACTGTATAGTCAATTGCATCTCCACCGGCATTCAGATCTAAATCTGTCCAGGTGTGAGTCCAATTCTCTCCTGCTGTGAGTACTATAGGCTCACCATGAGATTCTCCATCTGCAAGTAACTGTACCGTAACTTCTTCTGGACGGTTACCATCCTGGTTACCGCCATCATCCCAGGCTTTAGTCACTGTAGCGGTAGTTTGTTCAGGTGTGTATGTGTTTGTAACAACACTGTTTAAACCTTCATCACTATTAGTTGTCACTATATCAGTTGAATAATTAGCAACAGTATTTTCAGTCACACTATAATCAATCTCTGAACCATTAGCATATACCGGTAAATCAGTGAATGTATGTTGCCAAGCATTCTCTTCACTTAATACGACAGATTCAACAATGCTGCTGCCATCCAAAAGGTTAACCGTTACATTATTTGGTCGGACACCATCTTGGTTGTCAGCATCTTCCCATTCTTTTGACACAGACACTTCGATCGTCTCAGGATCATGGGAATTCGTGATGGTTATAGTTCCATCTTCTGAAATTTCTGTTGATGATTCATAACCTTCAGGTACGTTGACTTCCTCCACATTATACTCGACAGGTTCTCCGCTGCTGACTTCTCTTAAATCTTCAAATGTATGCGCCCAATTGTTGTCATCATTTAATTCGACAGTCTCCCCAACAGGCGTCCCATTCTCTGTCAGCTGAACTTCTATACCATCCGGCCTGATTCCATCTTGGTCATTTGAATCTTCCCATTCTTTATTTACATCAATATCTATAAATGTCGCGGTATTCGTAACTGTCAAACCATCTTCCTCTTTGGTGAATCCTGCAGGTGTATAATCATTCCCTTCAGAATCCACTTCTTTAACAGAGAAAATATATGGTTCTAAATCCGGTGCATTCATTTCAAGATCTTCCCATGAAACTTCTACAGATGATGAATCACTGTTCAATTCTTTCACTTCTGCATCTTCTACAGGTTCCGGATCTTCACCTTCGAGGTTGCGATAAAGCATAAGCCAAGTTGTTGGATAATTTGATTCTTCTGCACTTACCCAGTCCTTGGTTGCGCTGACCGAACCTGTTTCCAGTTCGTTATAGACTGTGAGGGTGTTGCCGTCTGCAGATGCGATCTCACTATCAGCAATCGGCTCCCAATTGGAATTTGTCACTGTGATGTTATAGTCTCCTGCACCCGCTTCAATTTCCTCCGGCGTCGAGTAACCGATAATCACATGAAATGGCTCTTCTAATTGCTGATAACCTTCCGGTACGCCCGTTTCATTCACGATATAACGTCCTGCGCGGGCATTATCTATATGAAAATTCCCGTCTTCATCAGTCGTTACAATGTTATCCAGAGGGACTTCCGTGCCGCTCGTAGTCACTCGCAGAAATTCGAAAGTTGCTCCCGATACAGGTGTTTCTCCATTTTCATGCAGCTTTTGCAAGTTGAAATCAAGGGTACGGCCTGAGCCGCCTCCACCATAAGTCCATTGCTGTGCAGTGGATGTTGTAGTTGAAGTATCAATTTCACGCTGTTCTTCTCCACCTGATAAAGATACTGAGTTTGTTACATCAAAAGTACCAATTAAATCAGGGTTTAAACGAGTAGAGTAAGATATATTTACTTGTTCATTAATTACATTGTCTGTAAATGTGACAGTAAAACTCTTATTATCCTCTGCAACATTCAGTTCATATGCATCCGAGTCCAGTTCGTTATCAGAACCATCCTTCACCGTGATTGATTCTTCAACATACGTTTGATTATCTGATAAACTGTCGCTGATTTCCGGATTATTAATTGTTAATCCTTCTTCGTTTACGGAAACTGTCCAGTCAATGTCTTCCGTTTCTGGATTTTGTTCTCCCGACTTGCCTACTAAGCCGGATTCTCCTCCATCAAAATAATCCTGGTAAGCATCATCAGACACCTCACCATGATCGTCATCTGATAAAGTTGTGGAGTTTGTATATCTATCCAAGTCAGTTTCATGGAACGAAGGATATTCCAGAATCTCAGTGTCAAAAGTCACTCTGTACTGATATGGACCATCAGGCAAGTTTATTTCAAATGTAAATTCATCTTCTTCTGAGTAGTTAATTGTTACTTGATTAGTAACATCCTCACCATCTCCACGAACTACAACAATCGTGTCTTCAATCAATGATTGATCTCCAGGTATGGTATCTCTCAATACTGGATTGACAAGGTTAACATAGTTATTCTCACTATCTGTATTCGCATCAATCTGCCATGAAATCACAGGTTTTTCAGGTGATTTATCTAGATTGGTTGCTTGTTTGGAAACACCAAGTGATGGGCTTGGTATATTTTTATGAGCTGATTGTTCCCCACCTGTATAATCTATCGTTGCCAGGTTCTGAACTTCAGCTGCTTCTTCTGCAGGAGAAAGTGTGGTTTTATAACTTATTTGATAAGGAACAGCATCAAGTTTGCCAATATCCATTACGAATGTACCGTCACCAGGCTCTAATACATTATACTCACTGCTGTCAACCGCTGCACCATCTCTTAACAGAGTGATATCACTGACTGTTGCAGAAGCAGGTGAATAAACATCGGTTACTGTTACGTCGTGCAAAACATTTCTGTTTTCATTAAATCCGATGAGCCAGTCGATTGTTTTACTCCCATCTTCATCGATTTCTACTGCACCATTTTTATAAATTCCAGGGTCTCGCTTCGCTACTTCTGCAGTTGCAGTTTCATCTCCACCCTGCCATGTTAAGACTGCTTCATTGGTCTGAGGTTCGTTTGCTGCATCATCTGCAGTCGTACGGTAAGTGATTGTATATGTTGCATTCGTATTACCATCAAACTGCAACTCAAATCCACTGTCACTGAAAACTTCTTCATAATCCAATGTTTCTCCGTCAGAAGTAACATCTAAAGAACCTTCAATATATTCATAATTACCAGAAGTGAATTTATCAGTTATTTTCGGGTTTTCCAGTAAGATTTTGCTGTTGTTAAATATTACTGTCCATTCAATCTCCTGCTCAGTATCATCTTCACTCGTTACATATTGCGCAGATTTCTCAATTCCAGCATTAGGTCCTGTCTGACCAAAATCCAGACCTACTGAGTCACCAATGCCGATTCCGTCACCATCTTCAAAAATCAACTCTGCGTTATTTGCCAGCTCAGGCTGCTGCATTCCGGCAGTTGTATAATACGTACGATATACGAATTCATAGGTGTGCGGCCCAGCGTCGTTTACACTGAGTTCAAATCCTGCACGCCCATCGTCATGGTCATGACCATCGATATTGAAGTTATCTACTTCTTCCCCGTCTCTCATAAGTTCATACAGGCTGTTGTCATCAACATCAAAATCTAAATATTCAGGATTGAACACATCTATGATGCCAATTGTACCGACATCAATTTTTTCTGAGTTCATAGTAATTGTCCACTCAATATAAGGGTTACCTTCTTCATCCACATATTGTTCTCCGACTTTACCACCAGTCGGTACAGTGTTTACATCCACTGAAGCATCATCCGCATTAGGATTTTGCATATCATCAGAAATTGTGTTTATTACAGTGTCGTTCAACCCTGTTGGCACCGATGAAGAGAACGTCATATAGTAAGCCTGTCCTTCAGCATCTAATTCAGGAATGGTCATATTCCCATCATCAATGACAGGTGTCACATTGATTAACTCAGGTGTACCGACAACTTCACCATCAACATTGGTCTCCACAAGAAAAACTTGAATAGTATCTTCAATGATTTCCCCATGACTCAGCTCATCTGTTAATGTAACCGTCCCAATATTCTCCTGACCATAGTTATATTCTACAGTCCAATCAATGACATCCTGACGATCGTTTGATAATGATCCATTTTTAGTGATTCCTGGCAAATCACCAGACCATGTACCTTCGAAACCATCACTTACTGGATTCTCATCACCGTCTAAAATTATCCTCGCATTGTTATTGATGGTATGTGTGCCTCCACCATCAGGTCTATCAATACTTGTAGTATAAGTGATTTCGTAGGCATCCTCTATATCGCCCAGATCCAGTTCGAAACCACCATCGTAAATTACAGGTGTAACATCTACCTGCTCTCTACCTATTTCTTCATTATTGTAGTTTCTTATGATTCTTTCAATTATGAAACTGCCCTCTTCAATAGATAGGTTCTCACCTAGATCATCTATCACTGCAGCATTCTCAAAACTGTTCATTGAGTCGTTTACGCGTACAGTCCAGTCAATGAATTCAGGATTCCTATCGACTTCTACTTTCTCACCATCTTCTAGAACATATGGATTTCCGGCAGATTTACGATCTTCACCGTCATAGTCCTGCTGCTCTGCTATAAGTGTAGCTGTGTAAGATGAACCGTCTCTGAATGGTACTTCGACAACCACTTCTTGTTCCGTTTCAAATACTTCAGTATTAAAGTTTCCTGTCAAATCTACATTCATCTCGACATCATCAAAATCATTGACGTTTTCATTAAATGTAATGATTACTTGACCATCAACAATTGAATATGTCGCAACTTCTGTACCGTCGACAGTGATAGGTCTGTTTTCAACTGACTGCTCAAAAAATGAAGGCAGATCTATTGTGTATGTATCACCTTCAGCAATCATTAGCTCATCTGGTTTAGTTATGCCATAAATTAATCTAGCAGCATTCATATCATTTAAGTCGACTTCTAAATCTGCACCGTCTTCAACCACTGTTTCATTCGGTCCAGGATTAATCACAAATTCAAATGATGAAAGAAGGTTTTCATCAACTGCTGCAAAAGTCCCAATTGACCTTTCATTTCCTTCTTCAGTTTCTGAAGATTCTTCCGTAGATTCTTCATCTGCGTCTTCTTCAGTTGCATCAGACTCTTCTTCTGATGCTTCTTCCTCAGCTGTTTCTTCTTCAACTGCTAAAGGTATGGCTAATTGCTCTTCAGCGCCAATCGGGGCGACATAAGCAAATTCTTCATCTATAGAGTTTTCATTAACCAGCACTTCGACATCGACTGGTGATGCTGCTGCACCTGCAGACTCTACCCCTTCAAGGAATGTAACTTCAATCTGACCGTCTGCAGCTACAACATAAGTTGCAATTTCAGTACCATCTGATTCGATTGTACCTTCCACTGCTTCTGCCACTTCAACTGAAGATGACAGTGTTGCAACTTCTACATCTCCAGCTTCATAGTTCTGGTCATCAGTCAATATACTTTCCATTCTTAAAGTGAAGGCTTCTTCTGAATCAAGTCCTTCTTCTTCAGTAAATGCATTACCTTCAGAATCCAATGCTTCTTCAACCGCTATGGAAAAGCCTTGCTTTTCTTCGTCTTCAACAAGCAATGGAATTGTTATTTGTTCTTCGGCATCGATTGGTGCTATGTAAGCAAATTCTTCATCGACGGCATTTTCATTAATATAAACTTCAACGTCAACCGGTTCATTGACTGCACCGGCCGATTCAATCGCTTCTAAAAATGTAAATTCGATTTCACCATTTTCATGCACTTGATATGTCGCAATATCAGTCCCGTTCGATTGAACTGTACCCTGATCTGCTGCTGCAACAACTACAGATGAAGGCAGTTGAACCGTTTCAACATCTTCTGCCTGATAGTTCTGATCAGCATCAAGAATGCTTGTGAGTCTCAATGTAAACGAGTCATCCTGATCAAGCTCTTCTTCTTCAGTGAATGCCTCACCTTCTGCATTCAAAGCTTGCGCAAGTTCTAAAGAGAAACCGTATCGCTCTTCATCTGCCTCTTCCTGCTCTTCAACAGATTCTTCTTCCATAGTTTCCTCTTCTTCGGTCTCTTTTTCAGTTTCCGTTTCAGGTTCTTCAGAGGCTTCAACCGCTTCTTCCTCTGTCACTTCTTCTTCGGATTCTGTGTTCGGTTCTTCAGCCGGTTCCTCTTCAGAAGTGTTTTCTTGAGGTTCATTTTCTTCTTCGGCTGCTTCTTCAGTCACTTCCAATTCAGCATTCTCATCTTCAGGCCCTGCTTCAGTATTCGCTAATACTGATATCGGCGTTGAAAATAAGGAAGTCAGAATAAGCAAAAGTGAAAGATATGTAATCGTGATTTTCTTCATCTGGCCATTCTCCTCCATTTATACTTGTAAATTTTACGTTGATGCAAAAAACGACAGGGGACAAATGAATTTAATACCAGCAACATGCATGTATAAAAATGTACACATTTTTATAACTCCCGATGAATTTTCAGGGAAGCTGCCATTTTTAAAACGCAAATATTTTCATTTATAATGAAAATAAACTGATATTAAATTTCAAGATATAGTAATTAAAGAGCTTAAATATGCCTATTACGCGCAATTTTAGTTACCTATCACTCTATATGTATTACTTTATCTTTAATATATCGCAGTCAATTATACCTCAAATCAAAATTTTTACAATATCAAAACCTAGAAATCTAAATAATATTAAGTACATATTTAATACATCTTTGTATTTTCTGTAAATATCTGTAATATTACTATGTGCATTACATGTATACATAAATTAGACACAAAAAAACTTTAATCGCAAATAGATTAAAGTCCTTTCCAATTACATCGTGGAGGAATTTTATCTGCATTCCATTTACGAAATAATAATTTTTCATATTTTTTATAAGCTTCATCCGTATAACACCGTTCTGTACCATAAATATAAAACGGCGGAAGTTTTGCTTTGCTGAAAATTTTTTCAGAAAATCGATCTTTTATCAGTGAACTTAATTCCCCTAGGTTTTTCCGAAATTCTTCTGAACGCTTACCGCCTCTTCGCAAGTGTTCTGCATCCATGGCATCGAGCATAGCCAAAGTATCCATCAAATATGGCTGCCCTTCATTATATACAGCTTTTACTACTGGATGGTGAAGATAGCGGGTGTTCACTTCTACGATTCCAAGCGCTCCGAGACACACTTTGATAATCTGGTATAATTCCAACACCTGCTTCGATAGTCTTCTGTTATCGAGGAACTGTGCGCTGACCTGATGATCTTCACTCACTCTGAAAATCTGCATTACTTCAGTTTCTCCAGTTCATCAAACATTGCCGGACGGTTCTTATGCTGGTCTTTCCAGTACTCGACCAGCTTATCCACCCGTTCTCTGCCGTCTGGATACTCAAACATATTACGCGTAAACTTCACGACATCCCGGTACATGCTTCGTTCATTGGCATGTTTCATATTTAGTAATGCTATTTTTTCATACATATCGAGCAGTTCTACAGGATACTTATCTTTTAAATCATTTTCATAAGTTTCGAGCTCTCGGGCGCTCATACTGTTCTGCACATGCTCCAACAGTCTGTCGTACATCCCCTCTCTTTTATAAAACATACCCAACCGGGATTGATCAGGAAGGGCCTCAAACAATTCTTCCCTGATTTCCAACCAGTCTTCTTCATTATAATGTTCTCTCAATTCATCGAGGTATTCTATGTTGGTATGATCGTATTTGGTCTGCAGCAGCCACAGCTCTTCGAGGCAGGCTTCACGGTTTCTATTTAATTTATACAATTCTTTCAGCTGGATGGTATACCATCTGTTCAATCCATGCGGTTTAAAATCGATTGCCCGGCCTTCTTTCAACAGTTCGATAGCTTTATCATATTCTGATTTGGAAATATGACGTTCTATCGCAATGTCCCTTACTTCAAAAAGATACAGATACTTTTCGATGAATGCGTCAATTTCCCGTTCCGGTCGATCCATCTGCAGAGCAAGGTTCAAATAAAACTTCGACCACATTTCAAGCTTCCACGAAAATGATCCGGGGTTTGTATCATTTTCAAGTGCATCAATCTGCTGCCCGGCAATTTGGAGCTTTCTTTCCATCTGATTTTGTTCTTTGAAATTATTAAGTAAAAACTCTAAGTACTTTTCAGCATCGATATTATCACTCAAATTATCATGCCTTGAAACCACCCATCTGAAAACGGTTGTCGAAATTGTTTTCGGTCCGTGGTTTAAGATTTCCTGCCATACTCTGAAAATCTCATTCATAATAGAGGAAACTGTGCCATCCGAATCATCAATAGCCAATTTGTTCAGCCTTAGAAAAATCAATTTAGTGATGTTGAATGCTTCTTCGAAATAATTATTGTCCACGAGTCCTGCAACATCATTTTCGAGAAAGTCATTCAATCCTCTTTCCATTCTCCTGGCTTTGAAATACGGCACAAAGCTGCCACGCTCAACATTCGGCCTGACGATTTCCTGATATCTCTTTTTATACTGGTCAAAATCCTCTTCAGTCAGTTCATTATTGCTTAAAAGACGCAGACGCATCACCAGATTTTCATCTTCACTGAGAAGATTAACAACAAAATTTTGAAGTGTTTCGTAATCCGTACTTTCTACAATATCCCTGATTTCGTTTACGTTCGTCATATTTTCACCTGCTCTTGAATTCTCATTAATTCAATTATACATCAGCACCCTCTTATAAACAGAGTCTCCAGCATAATTTGCAGGACTAATATAATTTTTCAAATAAATTAAATTTTATATGAATTTTACATATAATTATAGGTTATATCAATAAATTAAAGGGTAAATAATCTATAACTCAAATTTCAGGAGGGATTTTTTAATGTCGAAGAAAAAAGACGAACTGAATGAACGGGATACCATAGATAATACGAAGAAAGCACCACTTACTACAAACCAGGGCCTTCCTGTCAGTGAAGATGAATTTTCTCTGAAAGCAGGTGAGAGAGGTCCCACTTTGATGGAAGATTTTCATTTACGTGAAAAAATAACACATTTTGACCATGAAAGAATTCCTGAACGTGTCGTCCATGCAAGAGGTTTCGGTGTACATGGTGAATTTGAAGTTTATGAATCATTGGAGAAATATACAAAAGCAAAATTCCTGACCGAACCCGGAAAGAAAACACCTGTTTTCACACGATTCTCAACTGTAGCCGGCAGCCGGGGCTCCATGGACATTCCACGTGACGTCCGCGGTTTTGCGACGAAATTTTATACGGAAGAAGGAAATTATGATCTTGTCGCCAACAATATGCCAGTATTTTTTATGCAGGATGCAATCAAGTTCCCCGACATGGTTCATGCGGTTAAACCTGAACCCCATAATGAAATACCTCAGGCTGCTTCAGCCCACAATACATTTTGGGACTGGGTTTCTCAAAACACCGAAAGCGCACATATGGTCATGTGGCTGATGAGTGACCGTGCGATTCCAAGAAGCTTCAGCATGATGGAAGGCTTCGGTGTCCATGCTTTCAGACTTGTCAACGCAGAAGGTAAGAGCCATTTCGTCAAATTTCACTGGAAACCTGTAGACGGTATGCATTCTGTACTATGGGACGAAGCTCAGATTATCAATGGTAAAAATATAGACTTCAATCGTCAGACATTATGGGAGAATATAGAAAACGGTCATCCTGCAGAATTTGAACTGGGGCTGCAGATCATCCCTGAAGAAGATGAATTCAACATGGATTTCGACATTCTGGATCCGACAAAACTGTGGCCGGAAGAAGATGTCCCCGTACAGATTGTCGGTAAGATGAGCTTGAACCAAAATGTAGATAACTATTTCGCAGAAACCGAACAGGTCGCTTTCCACCCTGGCAGTGTCGTGCCGGGCATTGATTTTTCAAATGATCCGCTGCTGCAGGGCAGATTATTTTCATATACGGATACACAGCTGATCCGCCTTGGCGGGCCGAACTTCCATCAGCTGCCAATTAACCGTCCGTTAGCTGAATTCACCAATAACCAGCGTGACGGCTACGGCCAGATGTCCATCCATAAAGGAAAGACTGCACATCATAAAAACTATATGAACGATAATCAGCCGGAACCTGCCAGCCCGGAAGAGGGTGGCTATGAACATTATCAGGAAAAGGTCGAGGGAAGAAAGATACAGGCAAGACATGAAAGTTTCAAAGACCATTTCAGCCAGGCAAAAATGTTCTTGAATTCTTTATCCCAAACGGAGAAACAGCATCTCTATGATGCCTTCAGCTTTGAACTTGGTAAATGTGATGCGGAAATCAGAAATATCGTCCTTAAAGAATTAATCAACAAAATCGACCGTAATCTGGCGGAATATGTTGCCGACCAGACCGGCGCTGAACTGCCAGCGGAAAATGAGGAGTCGACTTATGAAAAAAGTTCTCCGGCACTCAGCATGATGAATACCAACTTCTCACTTAACACACGGACAGTGGGTGTTATAGTCATGCCGGAAGTCAAAGAAGAAACGTTGATTGAAACAAGAAGAAAACTTGAAGATAAAGGTCTCCAGGTCAGCTTCATTTCAGATAAGATCTATAAAATTGGCGATACGATGATTGATGATACACTCGATACCGTCCACTCTGTTCTTTTTGATTCCATCATCGTCATCCGCGGGGATGAAGAACTCCAGGCGCCCGTAATAGAACAATTGGAAATTGCCTTCAAGCACAAAAAAGCAATCGGCTTTGGCGGCAACCCATCGTTTGACAAACTTTCATTCTCAGAAAATGACAAAGGTGTATCGAATATAGAAACAGATTTGGATACTTTCCTTGAAGATGTTAAAAACCACAGGGTATGGGACAGATAAATTCAATTCACTTACTGACTGGGCCAAAAGCCCTGATGGAATAAAAGAAACGGCTTGGAAATCTTGATTTCAAGATTTCCAAGCCGTTTTTGTGGGTTTTATTATAGTAAATACAGATTTATAAACTTTCTTCAAGCTGACCATCATTCATCTGATATACACGATCACAGTACTCGAGCATACGTTCATCATGCGTGACCATAACAGCCGCTTTGTTATGTTTTTTAACTCCATTTGAGATGAGTTGAACAATTTCAAATGCACGATTACTATCGAGACTTGCTGTAGGTTCATCAGCAAGAATTATATTTGGATTATTTATAAATGATCTTGCGATTGCAGTGCGCTGGCGCTCACCACCGGATAATTCTGAAGGGAATTTTTTCAGTTTTGATTCCAGCCCTACTTCATTCAACAGATCTTTGGCAAATTTGCGGTCTTCTTTTGTTACTTTCCCGGTCATTTTTTTAACCATCAGCAGCTGATCCATTACATTTAAGTAAGGAATCAGATTAGATGTTTGTAAAATAAAGCCCAGGTGATTCAGTCTGAGTTTAGAAATTTCTTTACCGGAAAGATTTTTCAAATTTGTACCGTCTATCAGAACATCCCCTTCTGTTGATTTAAGAAGTGCACCTGCTATAGATAAGAATGTACTCTTACCGGAACCTGACGGACCGACCACAGCAACAAGTTCCCCGGGATTTACCTGCATGGAAACATTGTTTAATACTGTAAGTTTTTTGTCTCCGGCTTCTTCAAATTGTTTGGAAACATTAATAAATTCAATACCTGTCATTATTCAACCCTCCCCATTGCCTGCAGTGGATCAATTTTAGCGATCTTTCTTACAGAAATTAAAGAACTTAATACTGCGACCACAAGCAGAACAAATGCATAAGTAAATACAATTACCGGATCAAGCAGGAAAGGCATATCTTCCGGGAATACGAGCGCAGTCAGGTAAGTTAGACCCACTCCTGCCAGGATACCGAGTAATGCAACAATCGTCACTTGTGAAACAATGGTCTTAGCAAGAAATCCGTTGCTGGCACCGATTGCTTTCATCACACCAAACTGATGTACTTTTTGCAATGTAAGTACATAGAAAAATACTGAAATGACAAATGCAGAAATTACAAACAAGAAGCCAAGCATCATATTAATCGTACCTGTTTCAGCTGTGTACCCAGGCAGACCGTTAATCGCATCCTGTTTACTTACAACATCCACACCATCTATGTTTTGTTCCAGTGATTCAGCATCAATGTTTTCCCCCTGGAGCATAATAGCCTGTACAGGATTTTCAATACCCTGATCAGCACCAGGTGCAGCCAGTGCAATTTCTCTCCATTTATCAGTTACCGTAAATATTGCAGGTAAATGGTTAAACGTTTCGTTCTCTACGAATCCTGCAACTTCCAGTGTTTCAGGTGAACCTTCAATTTCAAGCGTATCACCGATATCAACACCGTCATTCTGTAAGGTATCATTTACAATGACCTGATTTTCTTTATTAGAATCAAGTGCATCGCCTTCGATTAATTCAGGTTCTAAAAATGAACCTGGTTCAATACCAAGTATAGATACATCCATTTTACTGCTGTCGCTGTCTTCTCCTGCTTTTAGTACTACAGCAACATTGCTGCTCATCGCAGTGGCATCCCCCACATTATTTTCTTCCATTAAATCATTAATCAGATCTTCAGGTAACAATGAGCGGTTCATGGAATCCCGCGCACCTTCTTCGAACACGACATAATCCGCATCCATATTTTTGAATGTTGCAGCACTCAGATTAGCCAGCCCATTACCGAGTCCGGATAAAATAAATACCAGCCACGCAATTAATACAAGAATCATACCGATCATTGTAAATCGCCATTTACTGTGTTTTAACTCTTTCAAAGCCAGAAACATTTGCATCACCTTTCATATTTATGAAATAAACTTGTTTTAAAATCTCACCTTTGAAATTATAACAAAGCAATGTTAATGAAAGGTTAACGGGAGTACTGTTCTTTATTTACTGTTTCTCATTGTAATTTTAAATGTTGTTCCACTCTCTTTGTTACTGGTCACACTAATCTCAAAACCGTGCAAATCTACAATTAATTTAACGATTGCAAGTCCGATACCGGTGCCGGAGCGATCAGTTCTTGCAACATCAGCTTTATAAAATCTTTCCCATATTCTGCTTATGTCTTCTTCTTTAATACCTGAGCCTGTATCTGTAATTGTAAAGTAGACTTTATCCCCGCTGCTGCAGACATTGATAATAATCTGCTCATTCATTTTGGAAAAATTAACTGCATTCTGAAGCAGGTTGATAATGACCTGCTCCATTTTTTCCCGATCTGCATAAACGATATTATTATCATTATTGTCGTTGAATTTCATCTTTAAATTCTTTTTCTGGTAAATCGGTTCAGCTTTTGAAATAATCTCCTGCACCTGTTCTGTAAGGCTGTATCCTGTACGGTTGAGCGGCATATGACTTTCTTCCAGATGTGACAGCGTCAAAGTATCATTCACCATTTTAATCATCCGTTCAGTTTCACGTTCCATCAAATGGTAGTAGTAGTCTTTTTTACTATCCGGGATGGTACCGTCCTGAAAAGCAATTAAGAAACCTTTCAGTGACGTGAGAGGTGTGCGGAGGTCATGTGACACATTGGAAAGAAACTCTCTGCGCCGCTCCTCCAGCTGATTCAATTCACCCGCCATATAATTAAATGTAGAAGAAAGTTTTCCAATCTCATCGTTTGAGTGATGATGAACTTTCACTGTAAAATTGCCTTTAGCATATTCAAGAGCGGTCTCATTTAATTTTAATAAAGGTGCAGTAATCTTCTTGGATATAATCCAAATAATAAAAGTTGCGATAACTAAAGTTATAAATAAAGTGAGCAGTATAATAATAATAAATTCTCGATATGTATGATCCAGATTGCTGAAAGCCATTATGAATACAGGATTATTATATGATTCTATTTCAACTTCAATAGGAGCTCCTATAATATAATGCAATTCTCCATTATAACGATCATTTTCAGTCACTTTTTCTCCGGATGTCTGAATGTCCTGCAGGACGCCCTCAAGATAGGGAGGCAGATTGTCCGATTCTTCATCGTTTGAAGCATCAGTGATATGAATATCATAATCATAATGGCTGATGAATGAATCTGTATCTGGCAGGCGGCCTTCTTCGTCAATATACTGTTCTATCTGGACGTGCTGATGATTATACGTATCAGCAAAATTATTGTATAAGCTGTTATGAATAAGGAATACAAATAATGTGATAAAAATTAAAAATGAAATGATGATGATAATAGAATAATTTACAAACATTTTTTTAAATATCGAGTTTTTATTATTCATTATCATCAGCCTCTAATCTGTAGCCGATACCCCTGATAGTTTTAATGCCGACTTTTGCCCCGGCATCAAGCAGTTTATCGCGCAGTCTTTTAATATGCACATCGAGCGTTCGATTATCACCTTCAAAACCGGTGCCCCAGACATTATCAAGGATCTGCTGTCTGGATAAAATCTGATTTGGAAAGGAAATAAGATAGTGAAGCAGCTCTATTTCTTTCGGTGCCAAAAAATATTCAACATTATTAATAATTAATCTATGCTCGCTTAAACTAATTGTCATTCCGCATACTTTTAAAATATCATTGTCCTCACGCATGTTATCGGTCCGCCTCAGAACCGATTTTATACGAGCCATTAGTTCATTGGGGTCAAAAGGTTTAACCACATAATCGTCAGCCCCTGTGTTAAGCCCATTGATAATATCGTAACTTTCACCTTTCCCGGTCAGCATTATGATGGGGATCGAGCGGTCGTCCAGGCGAATCATCCTGCATATCTCAAGGCCGTCCATTTCAGGCAGCATTAAATCCAAGAGTATACAATCCGGCTGTTCATTATAATACTTTTCCAGACCTTCTTCTCCGTCCACAGCTACGATAATATTATAATCGGCTTGTTCCAAATAAAGTTTAAGAAGTTCCACAATACTCAGATCGTCCTCTATTATTAAGATTTTTAAATGGTCATTCATAATTTTACTCCTTAATATTATATAAAAGCTGCCAGAAAGTATTATACATGATTTGAATTCTAACTATTGCAGCAAATTTCATCGAAAAAATGAATCTGCTGAATATACTTCTGTGGAAAATATTACATATAGTATAGCAAAAGAAGTAAAATAACAAGTAAGAATGAATATTTTAATATTCAAGAAGAACAGGAGAATTATTATGAAAATTATTGTCTTTGGAGCTACTGGTGGCGTGGGTCAATCAGTTATGCAGCAGAGTTTGGATGCCGGCCATGATTCGGTGGTATCATGTCTCTAATCAAGCAAAGGCATGAAAAAATCAAAAGAACTTCAAAATATGACGGAGAATATTGTTGAAGGCATGAAGGTAAATACAGAGAAAATGTGTCAGGTGTGCCCGCTAAATCCAGTTCTATACCGCGTGCAGATGTAGCACACTTTATCGTTAAAGCTTTAACAGATTCAAAATATGAAAACGCTTCGATAGGACTTGCGACATAATGTATCGATGTACTTTAAGTAATAAAAACAAAATTGGGTAAATAACGATAAAATAAAAAGAGACAGACCTGGATTTTAATGCAGGATAATTACACACAGAGGCGTCAGGAAACATGATCGTCCCTGTATTCCTGAACGGTTTGTAAGAACTTATTCATCGCCGTGGTCATATAAGATTCCTTATGCCAGATGAAATCTGTGGAGATTTCACTATATTTCGAAGACAATTCATAACCGTAGAGTTCTCCCCTTTCCAGATCTCCCTTCACCGTCGACTCAGGTACCAGGCTGATTCCGAGGCCGGATTTTATACTGCCTATAATTGTTTCCAATGTGCCGAATTCTACAATAGCCGCCTCTTCAACATTCTCATCATTCAACCATCTCTCGAGGTTTCTTCTGTATTTGCAGCCTTCTTTAAACACCAGCATCGGCATATCTTTCAAATCATCCTCTGTAGCCGCTTTGTCCCTGTATACGAGCATCAGCTTCTCTTTGAATAACTCGGCTTTGTTGATTGATGGATGACTTACAAGCCCTGCCACAAAGGCACAATCCAGTTTTTTGTCCGCCACTTTCCCCACAATTTTATCCGTGACATCACTGTCGATGGACAATGACACATCAGGATAGGACCTGCGATACATCGATAACACATCCGGCAGCCTGGTGATCGTTTCGACCGTGCCGATATTCAGCCTGCCTGAAGGCTCATCCGTGTCATGGAATGCTTTATTGATATCGTCCATCGTTTTCATTATCTGCTCTGCATAACCCTCAAGCTTCTTACCTTCTGAAGTCAATGTCGTCCCTTTTCTGTGGCGCAGGAATAATTGTGTATTGAGCTCTGCTTCTAATGCCTTGATGCGGGCAGTGACATATGACTGGACATAATTTAATGATTTCGCTGCACGGCTGATGCTGCCATGTTCACTGACACTTTGGAAAATCTGCAAATCTTTGAATTCCATAATACCGCCCCGTTCATTTCATTTGAACAGTATTATACACAAAATCACTTTGTAGATGTTAATAAAAAGTCCGGTTTAATAGAGTGTTCCTGTCGGGCAAACCTCACAAAAAAGTGACGGTACATCTATCAATCAGATATACCGTCACTTTATTTTAACCTGCATATTTTTCAATCAATTTCTTATAGAACTCTATGGAACTTTCAAATGCTTCGACTTCCACATACTCATTCGGCTGGTGTGCCAGCGTTTCGATGCCCGGCCCGTAGATCAATGTCGGAATTTTACTGTCCGGATTCAATACGGAGCCATCAGTATAATAGGACACACCGCCGACTGATTCCATCCCAGAACTTTCCAGTGCATCCCGGATGATGGTCGCGTCTTCATCCGTCAGTACTGTTGCTCTGTCAAGCACCACCTTAGAGCTGACTTCCGGCTGACCTTCGCCTGAAAACAAGCTGTTCAGCCTTTCATCGAACTCCTTATAAAGTGCATCATGAATGTTCGGGGTAATTGTGCGTATATCCACATTCAATGTGCATTGATCGGGTATGACATTTGTCTGGATGCCGCCGGAAATCATGTTGGCGGATACACTGCTTCTCCCGAGCGGTGCCTTTTCTTCCAACCACTCTTCTTTCAGTTCCTCGACCAGGCCAATCACTTTTCCCATCGCCTCTACAGCATTGATGCCCTCTTCAGGCATCGCCCCGTGTGCTGTTTTTCCGGTCAATGTCACTTCAATCCACAGTGCACCTTTGTGACCCGCAACGACTTTACCGCTTGTCGGTTCGGCAATCACAATGGCCTCCACATCTTTCATCCCCACCGTATTCACATAATGTTCCGCACCGACAGAGTCGACTTCTTCACCGGCAGTTGCCAGAAATTCAACATCTCTTTTCAGCTTGACGCCTTCCTTATGGAGAGATTCAACAGCCAGGTACAATGCAGCAAGGCCGCTTTTCATGTCTGTCGTACCTCTGCCGTACATTCTGCCGTTATCAATCTCTGCATCAAACGGTCCGTGATCCCACTCAGCAGAGCCGATCTTCACAGTATCCGTATGTCCGGACAACAGTAGTTTTCCTTTGTCTTCATCACTGCCTTTCAGTGTCACAGAGAAATTGCTCCTGTCATCTTCGAGTTCAGTCACTTCATAATGAAGATTTGCCGCTTCGCTTCTACGGATGAACTGCTCAACCACCCGATGTTCATTACCCGGCGGATTGGTACTGTCTATCCTGATCAGCGACTGCAGAAATTCAATGTGTGTCTGCAAAAAATCACTTCCCTCTCGCTTTGAAATAAACTTGACCTTCATTTTCAGGCTGCAGACTCGGACGTGTGGCTTTAAAGAGTGAAATATCCTGCTTTGTCTCTCCGGAAGTGACCAGTTCACTCAATACTTCACCGACTGCGCTTGAAAATTTGTAGCCATGCCCGGAAAATCCTGCAGCAATCGCAACGTGGTCATGTGCCGGATGTTTATCAATGATGAAGTTTTCATCGGGTGTGTTCGTGAACAAACATGTTTTCCCGACGTTGATGCTGCCGTTCGCAGCTTCCATGTAGTCTCCGAGGAAACCGCGTATATCCGCTTCATCTCTTTCAGATGTGCCGAACTGCTTGTTGTAGTATGCCGGATCTATGTCTTCCCCGTTGTCATAACGGCCGATTTTCAAACCTCCGCTGTCAATCGAAGGGAAACCGTAATAGACGCCTGTCGGCACATCCGCAAAGAAGCCGGGGAAATCGTCTGCCTTGTACAGTACATCGTCGGAATCAAACCATGCGATGGTCTGTCTGGATGGCTGGATGCGTATTTTCATATCCAGGTCATCGAGTATCTTTTTATTCCACGCGCCGCCGGAGATGATCAGTTTATCTGCTGTGAATGATTCTTCTGCCGTATCCACTTTGACGGAATCATCAAGAATATCGATGTTCATGACCGGTGAATTGACTTTCAGTTCTGCACCTTTATCGAGAGCGAGACGTCTGAATGTACGGATGCAATTCTCAGAAAACAGCATGCCCGCGTCCGGCTCATAACAGCCGATCTGACCGTCGGGCACCGTGATGCCCGGCCATCTTGCATTGATTTCATCTGCTGACAATGTTTCAAAGTTAAGCTTATATTTATGACCGCCGTCGATTGCCGTCTGGACAAACAAAGATTCACTTGGTCCAAATGTCACAACGCCTGTTTTTGTAAATATTCTTTCATTGGTTTTAGTCTGCAGGTCATCCCATAATTCCTGAGCACGCAGTGCAAGCGGTACATATTCAAGCCCTTCTCCGCATGCATGGCGGATCAGGCGCGTCTCTCCTGCGTGACTGCCGTTCTCATGCGGCGGATCGAACGCGTCAATCATCAATGTACGTACACCCTGTTCCGCCAGATAATAACCTGCTGCCATCCCCATCGAGCCTGCTCCAACTACAATCACTTCATAATGCTTTGTCAATTCCATCACTCCCCGAGGCAAAAAATAATGCCTTGATATTGTATATGACTCCATTTTAAGCGCTTACATATGTATATGTAAAATGATTATAAAAGATGATGGATATCTGTATTAGAGATACATCAGCGCTTTTGACATTGATCGAAGTATAAAAAAGAGCAAAACCCATAAGGTTCTGCTCCATCCAACTTTATTTTATTCCTGAGGTTCTGCAATCACACCACAAGCCACCGGATCTCCGGCATCACCCGACGGCTGTGATTCATAGTCATCTTCACCCGAATGAATGATCAAAGCAGTACCTTCTGCCGTATGCAGTGATGTGTCTACTTCTTCATCCAGAATCGTGACGTTTTCAGCCGGCACTTCTGTCGATACAGTACCGTCTTCATCCACTTCTATATTCTCAAGATCACCTGCATGCGGTCCGTCCTCATGGTCAAAACCGTGCGATGCATCTGTCGGGTTGAAGTGATCGCCGGCAGATTCAAAATCAGGACCTTCACACATACCTGCATTATGAATATGCATACCATGTGTTCCCGGTTCCAGGCCCTCGGCCTCCAGTGCAATCGTCAGCCCGTCATCCGCTTCAGAAAATGTAGCTGTACCCATTTCCGCTTCATCAGTATCATACATCGTCACTTCAATCTCTTCAGATGCCTCCTGTGTGGCACCTTCGTCGCTGCCTTCATCCGCACCTTCCCCGGATTCTTCACCGGTGCCGCATGCAGCCAATACTAAAACCAATATGAACATTGGAATAAATGCCCATTGCTTCATGATATCCCTCCATCCTTTTACTGGAATAGTTCCCTGTTTAAAATTGTGTAAACGCATCTCTTATAGACTTTCATAATATTATATATTCAGTTTATAAAATCCATTTAACGGATATTGTCCTATAAAGACGGAGGCTGATAATTGTGAATGACTTATTAAACTATATTGAACACAGAACTGCCCCGCTGCCTGACTATCCGTGGACGATGTATCAAAAATGGGAGGATTTAGTTTGTATGCATATACCCGTCGACCCAGAAGAGCTCCTGCCCCATGTCCCGCAGGAACTGGCAGTCGATTTATATGACGGTCAAGCCTGGATTTCGATCTTCCCGTTCCATATTCGAAAACTGAAACTCAGAAACAAGCCAAAATTTCCGTACTTTCATGAATTTTTGGAGCTGAATGTGAGGACTTACGTTAAGCACAAAGGGATCCCCGGTGTTTATTTCTTCAGTCTGGATGCCGAAAAAATCATGCCGGTGCTCGGTGCGAGAGCTGTGACACTCCCTTACTATAAGGCGAAGATGAAAAGAAAGGAGAAACATGGTTGGATGCACTATTCCAGCAAGCGCCGACATAATGATAAAGCATATTTTGAGGCAAGATATAAAGTGCTTTCCAGTGCTGCACCAGCGGAGGAAGGCACACTGGACCACTGGCTGTTTGAGAGGTACAGGCTGTATAAAACAATCCGCGGTACTGTCATCCATATCGGTATCCATCATTTGAAATGGAAGCTCGCCGATGTCTCCATAGATTACAATCCGGACTCGATCAACTCCCTCCTGCCCGGCGACATAAAAGGAGAGCCCGCCGCCGCCCACTACTCTCCCGTGCTGGATGTGATCTTTTGGCCACCGGTAAAATCTGAGTGATGGTGAGGGCGAGGGTGAGACGAGCAAGTCTTGTAAAATCTTATAGATACTCGGAATTCATACATCAAAAACGAGCAAGTCCGATGAAATCCCGAAGATACTCGGAATTCAGACATCAAAAACGAGCAAGTCCGATGAAATCCCGAAGATACTCGGAATTCAGACATCAAAAACGAGCAAGTCGGATGAAATACGAAGATACTCGGAATTCAGATATCAAAAACGAGCAAGTCCGATGAAATCCCGAAGATACTCGGAATTCAGACATCAAAAAACGAGCAAGTCTAATGAAATCCCGAAGATGCTCGGAATTCAGACATCAAAAACGAGCAAGTCGGATGAAATCCCGAAGATAAACGGATTCATACATCAAAAAACGAGCCAGTCCGATGAAATCCCGAAGATACTCGGAATTCAGCCGCCCACAATCCTGTTACGCCCTGATTTCCCTGCTCATAATTATCTGTCTGCCGAGGGGCCCGATAAAACTGTGGCCGGTGTCTGTAAATCCGCCTTTTTTGTAGACATGCTGAGCTACTTCATTCTTCACATTGACACCGAGCACAACTTCATCCACCCCCTCGTAATTTTCATTCACAAAATCATCCAGCTCACGGAAGGAAGCTGTCGCAACGCCGTGTCCTTGTTTAGTGGAGTCAACTGAATAATTGAACATCACGAGCGCATTTGGATTAGTGGTATATTTCTGAACAATATCCCCGCTCTGTAAAATAAACACCCCCGCGACCTGACGCCTCTGGATGATCAGGACCAAGTTTCTTCCTTCAATGTTTTCACAGCTTTTCAGGGCATCAAGCGGTGTTGCTGAATAATACTCATGCGCTTCAGTCAGCACATATTTCTCCAAATTCCCATAAAAGGAATCATCATAATATTTCAAAGTCACGTCCGTATCCACCCGGTACTGACTGCCGTCATCTTCACGTTTCAAGTACTGATAATCCACCAGGTACCTTCTTAATATCGCATAGTCGGGATAGATTTCCTTTAAAATTCCATTAACCTCTTTTTCCTTATATATATGATTGCGATCAAAATCCTTGATCAGCTCATCAAACAGCTGAAGTTTCATCTTTTCCTTCCTCGGAATCTGCACCAGTTTACCGTCCTTGAAAAACTTGTCTTTAATATCCATCATTTTTTCACCTGCAAATTAATAAGTAATACAACTTTATTTTCTTAAAATTATGATACTATACTTACAATAACTTTTATAACATAGGTGATCATATGATATTGGTGAGTGCATGCCTGGTTGGACAGAATGTCAGATATGACGGAGACAACAGTTTAAATGAAAAAATCAGCAGACTGATGGATGAAGGTAAGGCGATTGCCGTCTGCCCGGAGGTATTCGGAGGACTGACCACTCCAAGACTCCCTGCAGAAATTGAAAACGGAGACGGCCATGATGTGCTTGAAGGGAAATCAAAAATCGTGGACACCTCCGGCAAAGATGTGACAGAACAGTTTTTAAAAGGCGCTTATGAAACATTGAATGTCTTCAAAGAATTCGAACCTTCCATGGTTGTTCTGAAAGAAAACAGTCCGTCATGCGGCAGTTCTTTCATATACGACGGCACTTTCAGCGGCAATAAAGTCCGGGGTGTCGGCGTGACCACTGCATTGTTGGAAAAGAACGGCATACAGGTCATTTCCGAAAAAGAATTTGAAACATTATAAAAAAGTGAGTGTCCGACTTGGACACTCACTTTTTTCGAGGATTATTTATCTTCATTTTCATTTTTATCTGTTTCATCATCTGCTGTGACAACTTCATCGTCTTCATCTTCTATATCAGGTGCAACCTGCTCCGGCAGAGTGGCTCTGAATGCCTCGATTCTTTCTTCCAGCTCTTCTTCCGTTTCTTCACGGTAGCCCGGCTCATAAATGAGCTGCTTTCTTTCAAGCTCTATAATTTTGAATTCGCTTCTCAACGCTTTAAAGAGTGAAATTGCGAGCAGCACGACAACCAGGGTGAATGGGAATGCAGCAATCAGCATCGCCATTTCCAATGCACTCAGTCCGCCTGAGAACAACAGTACGAGTGCAGTACCTGAAAGGATTGCACCCCAGATCAGTTTGACTCTGAGTGATGGATTCAATGAACCGCCCGTCGTGAGCATACCCAGTACGAAAGTACCACTGTCTGCGGAAGTCACGAAGAATGAAGCAATCAGTATGATTGCGATACCCATGACCACTGCAGCAGCAGGATAGTTTTCCAGGAATGCGAACAGAGCCACTTCATTACCCTGCTCTGAAATCAGGCTGTACAGTCCACCGCCCATCAAGCTGTCTGATTCCATCCCGGCTACACCGAAAATTGCGAACCAGAGCGCACTGAATGCAACAGGAACTCCGATAACACCAAGAATGAATTCCCTGATGGTTCTGCCGCGTGAAATACGTGCGATGAAACTTCCGACGAAAGCAGACCAGCCGATCCACCATGCCCAGTAGAACAATGTCCAATCGTTCAAGAAGCCTCTATCGCCTTCAAATGAACTCATCCCAAGCGTCATGCTCGGCAGATTCTGTATATAGTTTCCTGCATTCGTCAGAAACGCTTCGAACATTGTAACTGTTGACCCGAAGACGAATACGAAAAGCATCAGTGCGATTGCAATGATTACGTTCCCTATACTCAAGTAACGGATCCCTTTATTCAGACCGGTCGATGCCGAAGTGACAAATGCCACTGTAATCAACAGAATCACTATCGTCTGAGTCAGGATATTATTTTCTATGAAATCAAAACTGTAGCTGAGTCCTGCAGTTATCTGCGTAGCACCGAGACCGAGTGAAGTCGCGATACCGAAAATCGTACCGAAAACTGCAAGAACATCCACACTTTTACCCATCCAGCCGTTGGCACGGCGGTCACCGATCAACGGTACAAGTGATGAACTCATGAGCAGCGGCGCTTTATGTCTGAAGTTGAAATACGCAAGCGCCAGACCAACTACTGCATACACTGCCCACGGATGGAAACCCCAGTGGAATAATGTATACTGCAGCGCTTCTCTTTCTGCTGCGGCAGTCCCGCCTTCGACAGACGGCGGACTATGGAAATGTGTCAGCGGTTCGGTTACACCGAAGAACACCAGACCGACACCCATACCGGCAGTAAACAGGAATGAGAACCATGTAAAATATTTATACTGGGGTTTTTCATTCTGTTTTCCCAGTCTGATTTTACCGTATGGACTGATCACCAGGAATAATGCGAACAGGACGAATCCTGTCATTGCCACCATATAGACCCAGCCAAAGTTATTCGAGATAAAATCGTTGATAAAACCTAATACCGTCTCTACATTGCCCGGTGCAATCACACCCCAAAGAATGAAGACAATCGCAATTGCAAGTGAAATATAAAAGACAGGCGTAACCTGTGACTTACCTTTCATTAGTAGACCTCCTTATAAAATTACAACCTTTAATTACACATACCCTACTATACAGATAAAACTCTGATATTTTTCCTTTACGGAAATAAGAGCCGGTTAATAAAAATAAGCATTAAAAAAAGACCTATAGACTGAGAATAACTTCATGTCATACCCGTTCTTCAGACCCGGATTCAAAACAGTATGTGTATAAACAGATGAGCATCCGTTTACCTTCGAACTTAGCCATGATAACACGATAAATGTAAAAATAAAACACCCGGGCTCAATGAATGCGTTTTAGTCTGGATTTATCATTAATTATTACGGTAAAATATGAGTGACATAAACATTACCACCAACGTACCTGTAATCAATATTATAAGTGTGGTAGATTAGATGAATCCGTTCCACAATAATCATTTAGAAAGAAGTACATATATGAGAAGATTTTCCGGCGTTACAGGATGCATATTTTTATTGATATTTTTAGGTATTTCCATTGGAGTCATCACTGAAAAACAATGGGTATACACTTTTGATATCACATGGATCAATTTCATTCAGTCTTTTATCACACCGCCTCTGACTGCTGTTGTATCGATATTAACCGACATCGGCGGTGTGCGTGAAATCATTTTTCTAACCATACTTGTCACTGTTTTTCTATTTCTTAGAAAATGGTATGCTGCAGGATTATGGTTAGGCGGCACAGTCCTTTTTAGTACCGTAATACTTACATTTATAAAAATTTTTGTTGGACGTGAGCGGCCTGATATTCTGGTGATTGCAACAGAGCAGTCACAAAGTTTTCCAAGCGGACATTCCACCCTCTCCACCGTCTTCTATGGATTACTTGGATTCACTTTTATTACCTTGGCTAAAAAAACCTCACAAAAAATAATAATTGCAGCAACTGCTTCATTGATTATCGGTTTCGTGATGCTTTCAAGAATTTATTTAGGCGCTCATTTCCCGTCAGATGTATTAGGCGGTCTTTCTTTTGGATCCGCAAGTACTTTAATCTCTCTTTATGTATATCAATTTTCATTACCATATTTGCAGAAGTTTCTGCTTCAATGGAAATTGGCTGATCGAAGCCCTGTTTTATTTAAATGAATTCACAGTTTCCAGTTTCAATTCTGTTTATTGTAAACTCTGATATTAACATCTAAACTTGTATATGAAGATTTATACGGAGGAGATAACATGAATATTGGTTTAATCGGTTCCGGTGCCATCGGACAATATTTATTAAAGAAGGTTAATAAAGAAAACCACCCTGCACTGAATATAAAAAGTATTCTGGTGAGGAACAGGGAGAAATACCAATCATTGGAGTCGGAATATGATATAAAGCTCTTTACAGATATTGATGAATTTCTGTCGTCTGATATCGATATGGTCGTTGAAGCGGCAAATGTCCAGACAGTACAGTCTGTACTGCCGGACGTTCTGAAGAAAAAAGATGTGATGCTGATCAGCGTCGGGGCACTCGTTGATGAGAAACTGCTGTCTGAAACGGTTCGCCTTACTGAAGATTATGGCCATCAGCTGCATCTGCCGTCCGGCGCCATCGGCGGGCTCGATCTGATTCAAAATGCAAAATCACATGGTGATTTGAACAGTGTACAGCTGACCACCCGTAAACCCGCAGCATCATTAACTGATGAAGAAATCCACGAAGAACAGATTGTATTTGAAGGCAAAGCTGTAGAGGCCATTGAAAAATTCCCTAAAAACATGAATGTCTCCATCATTCTCTCTCTGGCGGGTCTGGGTATTAATCATACTGATGTCAGACTGATTGCCGATCCCGCAGCCGATAAGAATATTCACCATATAAAACTTTCCGGCGATTTCGGCGAAGCAGAATTAACGATTAAAAATGAACCGCTGCCCGAAAATCCAAAAACGAGTGCCCTGGCGGCCCTCAGCATTCTCGGCACACTTGAGAGAATCCAGTCGAATATTAAATATGGAAACTGACTCTTAATATAAAGTTAGAGGCTGCAGAATTGAAATTACAATATTGTAAATTAAAATCCGGTGAAGAGCCTCTGCTCTTCACCGGATTTTATCAGTTGAGTAAATATAAATTTCTCGTTGCACGTGACGCCAGTACATATTTGATCAGCGGCAGATCATCATAAAATGCCGATTCGGTAATGATGACAGTATTGTATTCAAAGCCTTTAGATAAATAATACGGGAGCACCAGATAATCCTGGTTATAGATGGTATCCACTTCCTGCAGGTTCTTCAGACCGGGAACATCATCTTTCAGCTGCTCATACATTTCATCCGCCGCTTTTCTTGACGATGTGATAATCGCCATCTGTTCCGGCAGGTTTTCAGCAATCATCGCTCTGATCTGTGCCGCTTCATCTTCTGCACGGATGAACTGCACACCCTGACCGTCGACGGATACTGATTCTATACCGCCGGGTACGATCGTATTCAAATAATCATTGATCTGATTCGTCGAACGGTATGATTTCTGAAGTTTCATCATGTGATGATCATCTACAACCAGATCTTCACTGCCGACCGGATGGATCTGCTGGTTTTTATCACCCAGGCTCGTAAACGTCGCTTTACTGTAGTAATCCGTCATCACGGCATACTGGATATTGGAATAATCCTGGACTTCATCAACGATCACATGCCGCATCTTCTTATCGGAAGCATCAAGAACATGAATGTAAAGATACATCATCGGCGCAATATCTTCATACATGAAATTATTGCGTTTGACGTTTTCTATCGTTTCACTTCTCACTGCTTTGTCGGTGATCGATTTGACATAAAGCTTTTCAAGCTGGACGAACCTGAACTTTCGGATCTGCTGATGGATTCTCGCAAGCGTCTTCGTTGCATAATCATTCGCCATTTTCTGCAGCTCTTCCTTTTCACCGATATATTCACGCTTTTCATCCAGTTCTTTAAACTTCTTCCTGGTCAGCCACTTCAGTTCGCGCTGATACATATCCAGCAAATATTCATAGATTTTATGCAGCCGGCGGGAGACCGGGTGCTGCGACAGGTCATTATAGAATACTTTGTCGATCATCTCTTTGGCAATAAAGATTTTCTTTCCGTATTTAAGATCTCTGAAATACATGCCGCTCTCGCCTAATGTTTCCATATACTGCTTCAGGTGATCAAAATATGCTTTCGATGTTTTATAACGGTATGCATAACCGTCTTCGCCATTCAGTCTTTGTATATTATCTGCAAGAGACTCAAACTGGCGGCCGTTGAAATAAGGCACTTCATTCAGCATGCGGTAAAACGTCATATTTTTGACGTTGTCCTCCCCCAGCTCCGGCAGCACATCAGAAACGTAGTCATTGAAGACCTCATTCGGTGACATCAGCAGTATATTGTCCGCTTTCAGCTGGTTTCTGTACGTGAACATCAAATAGGCAATCCGCTGCATCGCAAGCGACGTCTTACCGCTTCCCGGCGGGCCGTAAACAAGCGTATTCTGATTCAGCGGCTGGCGGATGATGATATTCTGCTCACTTTGAATCGTCGCCACAATATTTTTCAACTTCGCCCTGGATGAATCCGTAATCAGCTGCTGGAGCATTTCGTCTCCGATATACAGATCACTGTCGAACATATTCAACAGTTCGCTTTTTTCAATCTGGAACTGCCGGCGCAGTGAGACATCGGTTTTTATTTTCGAACCGTCGGGGATGGTATACGACAGTTCGCCCACTCTGTTTTCATAAAAGAGGCTCGCAACCGGTGAACGCCAGTCGTAGATCAATATATCCTGATTATTGTCCTGGATGGTCGCACTGCCGATATAAATCGGCTCCCCGTCTGCAGTCAGCCTGCCGAAATATGGTTTTTTAATCATGCGCGCAGTGACGTCACGCATCTTCTCTATATGATTGTAAGTCGATTCTGTCAGACGCATTTCAGGCAGCATCGAGATGAAATCCATGACATTCCCGTCTTCAAAATCGAATGTATTCGATACATCGTCGTTGAGCATTTTACGTGTGGCCAAAATATCAGTAGAGGTTTTGTTCTGCTGCTGATTCAAACTCGCGTTGTATGCTCTTAAGAAGTTCACCGTAAAGTTCAAGTGAGCCACTTCAAGTTCAAATTCATTACTCATCAAACCGCTCCTCGTCTTTTTAAATAAATGCATGGCTTATCATATAACGATTTCAGCAGAATGAGTAGTCTTAATATCGTTTAAATAATATGCTATAATGGACTTGTTAAATAAACTGCCCTTCCCGGCACAACTTTTCGTGCGGGAAGGGCTTTATTTCTGTCTAATTAACATCTTAATTCTCTGCATGTTCTTCTAAAAATTCAAGCACAGCCTGATCACTCTCTTCTCCTGCCTGCACATTCGCTTCTTCGTTTCCGCCCATCATCATGCCTGCCAGTGCAGTCGGGCCTATGAATAGATGCCCGGCATCTTCATAAATTTCCACCTGCGCATTATCGCCCAGGTCTTCACCGATCTCTTCAGCCATGACGTCACCCTGCCACATCGCATCGTCTCCGCCTGCGATCAGCAGTGCCTGTCCATCAAAATTATCAGTATTGATCCTCGCCGTTTCCGAATTGTCATTCATCTCAACGGCAGATTCATATGTCTCCCGGTATTTCACAGGATTTAAGACGATGAAATCAAACATTGTGCGTGCAAATGCTCCGAAATCCGATTGCGAAAGATCGATATACGGCAGCTCTTCACCATCATATGTCCATGATGAAGCCATGTCCCCTTCAAACGAAAGACCCATGAATACATAGCTCGAAGGTGTATATAAAATCAGAGTGTTGATTTCATCGTAATAATTCGTCAGCAAAAGACCGAGTTCAGCACCCTTCGACGCACCGAGCAGCGTAATATCCGTATCATTCAACTCGGCATACTCCAGGAAATCTGCGAAAAATTCCAGAGGCACCCTATTTAACTCATCCACCTGGTTCTCTGCACCAAAAAAGAACATGGCATAAACTTCATAGCCGTTTTCTGCTAAAAATTCCGCCGCATCTGTGTTCGCGCTGCCTTCAGATCCGCCGAACACCGCTATCGGTTCTGCATCATTCGGGTCATCAGGCAAAAAATGAAAGCCGTTTGCCTCTCCGTGTTCAAAGTGTTCGATCGTTCCGCCTTCAAATGCCCCCGGGTAACTCGATATGTCAGTGACATCCCCCATGTCCTCGCTCCATCCCCACTTCTGTGTGTTATAAAAGCGCATGGCAAATACTCCGGCGGCGAGTAGAATAAGGATGACGACCAAACTTAATAAAATCCTTATCAAGATTTTCATATTAACATCCCCTGACTTTGTTTTTAAAATCACTCCCCAAGATGTATATTTACTCTTATTATATATTATTGCTCTTTTTAAATCATTAATATGAGTATTAATTCTATTAATTTCAAAAGCTGGAACTAACTATATCTGACTGGTGGTACATCAAAATCCAACAACCTGTCATAAAGTCCTTATTAATAAATAAATCACCCTTACCTGGAAATGTGTGTTTGTCAGTTCGAATATCAACTCTCTTTTTTCAGTCCCCCCATCTGAATTATAAAGTAGATGGTGAAACAGTCATAGAATAAAATATTCATGAACTTATCGATTGCTCCCTGTACTTTTATTTACTCCGCCTCAATTTTGTTATACAATGTATTACAAAGGGTCAGGAGGGATAATCATGGCTTTATCCGTAAGAATGTCCCAAGAAGAAGAAAAGCTGATTAAAGAATTTGCAGCTACGTATAACGTAAGTGTTTCATCACTGATAAGAACTGCAGTACTTGAAAAAATTGAAGATGAAATTGATATTGATTTATACGACAGGGCAATGGCTGAACATTTGAACAAGGATGAGTCAATTTCATTTGAAGAAATGGTTTCAGAATTAGGAATGGAACCTTGATCATGTACAAGGTACGGTTTGAGAAAAATGCTCAAAAATCGTTAAAGAAAATGGACCCGCAGCAAAGTAGCATCATACTCTCCTGGATTAATAAACATTTCGTGAATTGCAGTAATCCAAGAAGTTCTGGTAAACCTCTTGTTGGTAACCATAAAGTAAAATGGCGATATAGAATCGGTGATTACCGGCTTATATGCAATATTAATGATTCAACCGTGACAATCCTGATGTTGGAAATTGCCCACAGAAAAGATATTTATAAATGAACACCCCTCAAAGTGCAGGTTCCCAGCCAGGAACGTGCACTTTTGTTTTTGTCAAAATGTTTGTGCCAAAGTCGAAGTGTAATATGATTGTTTATAAGTGATTATCGCTTTAATATTAATATACAAATGAAATTAATTTAAAGGGGTGACACAAATGGCAGAAGAAACAAAGCGTTCAGGTGGTATTCAGCGTAAGGCACAGGCTTTCGGTTCTTTTTTAAGCAGTATGATCATGCCGAATATCGCAGCATTTATCGCATGGGGGCTGATTACAGCACTCTTTATCGAAGATGGATTTTTACCCAACGAGAACATAGCCGGTATGGTCGATCCGATGATCACTTACCTGTTACCGCTCCTGATTGCATTCTCGGGCGGGCGTCTGGTCCATGACATGCGTGGTGGTGTCGTCGGTGCGACAGCAACGATGGGTATCATTGCCGCTGCAGATTCACCGATGCTGCTCGGAGCCATGATCATGGGGCCGTTAAGTGGCTATTTAATGAAGAAAGTCGATGAGTTCCTGGTTCCGAGAACGAAACAGGGGCTGGAGATGCTGGTCAATAACTTCTCAGCAGGTATTCTCGCATTCCTGCTCGCACTCGCCGGCATGTTCGGTTTAGGACCTCTCGTACTCGGTCTGACAGTCTTACTCGGCCAGGGTGTAGACTTGATCATCGGCTGGGGTGTCCTGCCGCTGGTCAGCATATTCATTGAACCGGCGAAAGTATTGTTCCTGAACAATGCGATCAACCACGGTGTGCTGACACCGCTCGCAACGATTGAGTCCGCTGAAATCGGACGTTCGATCCTGTTTACACTGGAATCCAACCCGGGTCCAGGTTTCGGGGTATTGCTCGCTTACATGTTCTTTGGTAAAGGAACTGCGCGTGCCACTGCACCGGGCGCTGCATTCATCCAGTTCGTCGGCGGTATTCACGAAATCTACTTCCCGTATATCCTGATGAAACCGATGCTTTTAATCGCTGTAATTTTAGGTGGTGCATCCGGTATCATGACTTACAGTCTGCTTGACTTCGGACTTGCAGCACCGCCGGCGCCGGGCAGTATCATCGCTTATGTTCTGACGACGCCTGGTGGAGAATATCTTCCAATGGTCTTAGGTGTAGTAATCGCAACAGCAGTATCATTTACAGTCTCTGCACTCATCTTGAAATTCACAGGACAGCCTGAAGGTGATTTATCTGCAGCAACGGCACAGATGGAAGAACAGAAAGGCAGAAAATCTTCTGTAGCAGGCCCACTGTCAGCTGAAAATGAAGATTCAGAAGCAGAAAAAGCATTGAAAGAAGAAAGCACGGATGTGGATGACAGCATCGATTACAAAAATGTCGACAAAATCGTCTTTGCATGTGATGCCGGAATGGGGTCAAGCGCCATGGGTGCCGGCATGCTCAAAAACAAATTCAAAAAAGCAGGTCTCGATATCGATGTCACAAACTCGGCCATCAATCAGCTAAAAGGTGACGAGGACATCATCATTACACAGAAGACACTGACTGAACGTGCACAGGAAAAAGTACCCGAAGCAAATCATATTTCAGTGGACAATTTCCTGAACAGCCCGAAATATGACGAGCTTCTTGAAAGACTGAAAGATTCATCAGACGTTCAGACTGAAGAGCCGGCAGAAGCAGTTCCAGCTTCAGACGACGCAGTCGATTACGCAAATGTCGATAAAATTGTCTTTGCATGTGACGCAGGAATGGGATCAAGCGCCATGGGAGCCGGCATGCTGAAAAATAAGTTCAAAAAAGCAGGTCTTGACATCAATGTCACAAACTCAGCAATCAACCAGTTAAAAGGTGACGAGGACATCATCATTACACAGAAGACGCTGACAGAACGCGCAGAGAACAAAGTCCCAAAAGCACACCATATTTCGGTGGATAATTTCCTGAACAGTCCGAAGTATGATGAATTGCTTGAAGAATTAAAGAAACATCAATAAACTGAGTTTAAACTAACCGAATATAAATCAGGGGGTGCTATTATGATCAGTTCAAGAGAAAAGAAAATTATCACTGAACTCATCTATCATAATGGCACTTTTCTGTTGATTAAAGAAATCGCATCAAAGCTCGGTGTGTCCTCACGCACCGTCCATCGTGAACTGAAAAATGTGAGGGAAACATTAAAGTCATTGAACATTACATTGGCGAGCGAATATAAGCGCGGCATCGGCATCGATATTTCTGCACTTGAACGGGACACTTTGACGCGTTATATCTCGCAAAATTCCGCAAAGGATTTAAGTGCGGAAGAGAAGCAGGTGGCGCTGATCTATAATCTGATGATCTATCCCGAAGGGACGAAAAAAAGTGCGCTGGCTGTCGAACTCGGCGTCAGTGAACATACTCTGGATGAACTGATCAGCCATTTGAACAATGATCTGACACACTATGATCTGTCCATCACCAAAGACCGGCAGAGAGGCGTCAGACTGATCGGAGACACATTAAGCAAACAGAACTTCCTGACAAACATGATGGTCAGTGAACTGAACTCCAACAGTATATATTCAGTCATTGAAAATAATTTCGTCTTCAGCTCGCTGATCAATGATAAACTGCTGGGAATTTTGGAAGTGGATAATATTTTCAAAGTAGAACGTCTGCTGATGGACGAGCTTGATATTCTCCCCTATCAGCTGACAGAAAATGCCTACTTGAATTTGACACTGCATATCGTCCTTGCGATTGAACGGACGATGAATACGCAGACCGTTGACATCAAACCTTCGATAAAGGAAGAGCTGGCAAGGACAGAAGAATTTGAAGTATCCAAAGCTTTAACTTTCAAAATCCAGGAAGAATTCGACATTGAATTTCCAGAAGAAGAAGTTTATTTTATAACGATGCATTTAAGAGGCAGCAAAAGAAAGTATCAGGCGGACGGGAGTTCAGCCACTATAGAAGATCAGACTGTGAGATTCATCAATCTCGTCAGTGAGAAGATGGAGTATCCATTTTATGCATATCCTGAACTGAAAGAAGGTCTGGTCCTCCATATCGAACCGACGCTCCACCGGCTGGAATCCAATATCATTACGGCTAATCCTCTGCTTGAAGTGATTAAAGAACAATATCCCGATCTCTTCACGGCAAGCGGTAAGGCTTTCAGTGAGGTCTTCAACATTGAAAACGTGGATGAACCGGAAATCGGCTTTTTGACCATCCACTTCGGGGGTATCTTAAAAGCGAACCCACCTGTTGAAATTACAACGGTGTGTTCATCAGGTATCGGTACAAGCAGAATCTTAGCCAATCAGCTGAAAAACCGTTTCCAAAATATCTATATTAAACACGAATTGTCCATATCAGAACTCGCAGATACCGAACTCAGTGAGAGTGATCTTGTTTTAAGTACAGTCCCGTTGGATATAGACAACTATATATTGGTAACACCGCTACTTGATGATTACAGCATCAAGAAGATTTCTGAAGCCATTGACCAGACTGAAACGAGTGAGAACTTCAACATTCAAAAGACTCAGTATCTTAAAAGTGAAGAGATCAATATCGATAAAGTACTGCAGGCAACGGAACTGTTCCATTTTCAAAGCAATATCCGCCTGAATGAAAAAATGAAGTCTCTGGACGCTGTAAAATATATTTTGGAAAGTCATTCAAAAGCTGAGAATATTGAACATATCATGGACATCCTCAATGAACGGTATGAAATGACAGGGTTTATCATCGGTGAGTCAGGTTTTTCATTCCCTCATGTAAAATCGGAAGATATCTCAAAACATGAATTGATGATCATCACCAATGATCAGGGTCTGGTCGATAAAAATTATCTTGGTGAATCAGTGACAGTCAGCCATCAGATTATTCTGCTCGTACCCGAACACACACAGATCAATGACTTGATCAGTGATATCAGCATACTGCTCGGTGAACATTACGATGATATCGGAACGGTTCTAGTCAGCGGAGAAATTAATGAAACAATCAAGAAATATATTAAAAACAGTTACAGAAAGGACTTGATAATATGATTAATAAAGAGAACATCAAACTGAACCAGAGTGCAGCAACTAAAGAAGAAGCCGTAAAGGCAGCAGGCCAGATACTGGTCGATCAAGGCGCAGTAGAGCCGGCATACATCGACTCCATGCTTGAACGTGAAGGCGTCGTATCAACATTCATGGGAAACGGCCTTGCGATTCCCCACGGCACAGAAGAAGGTAAGTCTTCAGTAATAGAAAGCGGACTCTCACTGATCCAAATTCCTGAAGGCGTGGACTTTGACGGCAATGAAGCCAAAGTGGTGCTTGGTATTGCAGGCAAAGAAAATGAACACCTGGAACTGCTGCAGAAAATCGCAATCATCTTCTCTGAAGAAGAAAATGCCGAAAAAGTGATCAATGCATCTTCAGCAGAAGAAATCATCGAGATATTCGAGAGCGAGGACGATTGATATGAAAGCAGTCCATTTCGGCGCGGGCAATATCGGCCGCGGTTTTATCGGAAAGGTACTGCATGATAACGGTTATGCAGTCACTTTCGCAGATGTGAATGAGGAGATCATCAATGCACTGAATCAGGCCGGACAGTACACCGTCCATATCGCAGAAGAAAACGGTGCATCACACACTGTCGATAATGTCAGCGGCATCAACACCGCAGTCGAGGATAATAATTTAAAAGATGCGATTTTAGAAGCGGATATCATTACCACCGCGGTCGGTGTCAATATCTTGCCCATAATAGCAAAAGCCATTGCACCGCACCTAAAAGAACGTGCAGCATCAGGCGCCCCCCTGAATATCATCGCATGTGAAAATGCGGTGATGGCGACAAATGTGCTGAGAGAAGCCATCTTTAAAGAAACCGGCAACATCGAATCCGGCACTGTCGGTTTTCCGAATTCAGCAGTCGACCGCATCGTTCCGATACAGACAAATGACAATATACTGGACGTTAAAGTCGAACCGTTTTTTGAATGGGTCATTGAAGAAGATTCATGGGCGGGCGATGCTAAATTGGAAGGTGCGACCTATGTTGCAGATCTTATGCCCTATATAGAAAGAAAACTGTTCACCGTCAATACAGGTCATGCCGCGATCGCCTATTACGGCCGTACACTCGGCATGGAAACAGTTTCCGAAGCGATGAATGATGACAATGTGGAATCGTTCCTGAAAGAGGTTCTCGATGAAACAGCAGTCTATCTGACAGAAGTCTACGACTTCACCCGCGTGGAGCAGGATGATTATATAAATAAAATCATTGGACGATTTAGAAATACACATCTGTCCGATGACTTGAACAGAGTCGGCCGCGGTGTGCTGAGAAAGCTCAGTCCGAATGACCGTATCGTCAAACCGCTTCAATATCTTTACGAAAACGATTTGAAACATGAGGCGCTGATGAAACTTGTTTCATACGCACTGCAGTTTGATAATAAGGATGACCCCGAGCAGATCAAAATGGCTGAAATGATTAAAGACGAAGGAATAGCCGTGTTCATTAAAAAGCATACCGAACTGCCAGAAGTGCTGGTCAGGGATATTATAGAAGACTAAAAAAGCTGATGGAACGAGAGTCCATCAGCTTTTTTATTTCGGAGAGCTTTTAATAAATCAGTCTTTATCTTGTTTTCTTATGAACAGCTTTTTATTCCCGGAGTTTTTATACCTCGGTTTCTCCTCGCTCAGTGAGATGAAGAGCGACCAGGTCATCAGTATGATCACCAGCGAGAACGGCAAGGCTGCGACAATGAGCAGATTTTGAATGGACTGCACGCCGCCGGTGTAGATCATGATGATTGCAAATGCCGACAAAATGACACCCCAGCTCACTTTGACAAAGCCCGGGGGATGGATATCACCTTTCGTTGACAGCATCCCGAGTACAAATGTTGCGGAATCGGCCGATGTCACGAAGAATACCACAATAATCACTACCAGGAACAGACTCAGGATGTAACCAAGCGGATACTCCTGCAAAGTTGCGAATGTGGCTGTTTCAGTGGCATACTGCGAAATCTGCGCAATACCGTTCAACTCCAGGTTGATTGCAGAGGCACCGAACACGGTAAAGAATATGAACATCACAAATGACGGTACAATCAACACCCCGATTATAAACTCTTTAATCGTACGGCCGCGGGAGACCCGTGCAATGAAAATACCGACAAACGGTGCCCAGGACACCCACCATGCCCAGTAGAATATTGTCCAGTCGGCAATCCAGCTCATCTGACCTTCATCATTCATAGGCAGACGCAGTCCCATATCAAAGAAACCTGTAATGTAGTTCCCCATTGAATTGGTGAATGAATTTAATATATAGAGTGTCGGACCGACAATGAATAAGGCAAGCAGTATGAAAAATGCCAGTGACATATTAATGTTACTCAGTCGTTTAATGCCTTTATCGATTCCCGACCAGGCAGACCATGTAAATATTACAGTTGATACCGCAATGATCGCAAACTGTATCGGGAAATTTGACGGAATATCAAAGAGATACCCCAGCCCTTCGTTAATCTGCAGCGCACCAAAACCTAACGTTGCAGCGACACCTGTCACCGTTGCAATAACGGCCAGAACGTCTATCATTTTACCGAATATCCCCTGCGCCATCTTTTCACCGATAAGCGGTGTCAACGTCGCACTCACCAGGCCTGGATACCCTTTATGGAAGTTGAAATAGGCAAATGCCAGTGCAACGATTACATATACCGCCCAGGCGTGGATCCCCCAGTGAAAAAAGGAATACTGCAGCGCTTCATCAACTGCTGCATCCGACCCCGGTTCTGAAACCGGTGATGATATGAAAGCATGACTGATCGGTTCTGCCGTGGTCCAGAATACAAGTCCGATCCCCATCCCTGCACTGAACAGCATCGCAAACCAGGACGGCAGTGAGAATTCAGGATCCTCATCTTCCTTGCCCAATTTGATGCTTGAGTAACGGGAGAATAATAAGTATACACAGATGGCTAATATAGCCATGATCAATAATAAGTAATACCAACTGAAATATGTGGAAATGAACGCTGTAATATTTCCTGTGACCTGTTCAGTCTGTTCCGGCACTATCGCCCCAAACGCTACAAATATGACACAGATGACCAACGCAATCCAAAATACCGTTGAAACTGTTTTACGCTTCATGAAACCAGCCTCTCTATTCACTTTTATGTATATAAATATACCCTATAACATTTATAAACCAACATTTTCAAGAAAATGTACAGTTTATTACTATAGACTACTCGTGACCCTTTCTCAAGGTCATAAAAGAAGGCTTCTGTGTAATAAGCCACTCTGCTTCATATAGATAAAAATTCTACAGTCATAAGTGGAATATCATAATGTACTCTTCTTCATTTTCATCATAAACAGTAAACCCCAGTTCTTTATATATTTCGGCCGCATAATTAGATTTTTGGACTGACAGTGATAGTTTTTCATATTCATAATTTCTTAGTCTATCAATCATTTCTTTCATCATTTGTGTCCCTAAACCATATCCACGGTACTCTTCATAAAGGGAGATGGAAAGTGACGGTGTCTCGTCATCAATATGGCCGTAGTCATCTATAATACGTACCCATACGGCACCTGCAATTTCACCTTCCACTTCTGCAACTAAACAGTAATCATCTGCACGTGTCCCGAAATCTTCTATGTAGATCTGTAGTTCCGGAAGTTCGATTATTGACTTATCAGGTTTCCTGGACCCTTCCGGTGCATAGATCGCTTCATATAAGAAATCCTGCAGAAGAACAATCTCCGACTTTTCAATTTCTCTTATAATATAATTCATAAATCACTCCTCCTTCACAACAAGACCCATCAATGATGCCATTTGGATCGCCTGCAGACTTGATACGATGCATCCTTCCAAATCTTCTCTTTTAATACTTAAAGATTCGAAATGTGAAGAGCTGATATCCACACCTTTAAGTGACGTGTCCACAAATCTTGTCTCAGTCAGATCACAATTATCAAAACTGACGTTTTTAAATTCATCATTGAAAAAATCTGCTGTAATCAGTCTTGATTCATCAAACAGGACATTTTCCAGCTTCGTTTCATTTATGGCTGATAAATTCAATATCGTTTCCCGTAATTTGATATGTTTCATAATCGATGCATCAAAACTTACACCCGTCATTTTACAGTTGATAAATTCAACCCTGTGTATGGAAGCTTTATTAAAAATGGTATTTGAAAAATCACAGTTGATGAAACGGGTATCGGTCAAATCCGCCCCGTCAAATTCATTACCGGCTAAATTGCTGTCTTTGATAACAGAGCCGTATGATATGAATCTGTTTAGCTCGGAAGCACTGAAAACCGAGCTTTCTACTGTAACACCGTCAAATATCTGATCTTCATCTTTCCGAATGGAATCGTATGTAACAGCTTCCGGTTCAGGCAGTATTTTCGGTTGTTTGATATTCATATCCATCCCTCCTGGTTATTAAATTATTCTACTCCATTTCACCTTAATGTTATAATGATACTAACTTTAATAAGGTGGATGTTTATGAATAATCATGAATTGATTGAAGCGGAACAAATCTGTGCACATGCACTTCAGAGGGTCGATGCTGCACTCGCGCATTTAAAATCAGCAAAGAGCTGGGGCACTTTCGATCTGTGGGGCGGCGGATTTCTGACCAGCTACTTTAAAACCAATAAAATTGAGAAAGCAGAAAAAGAAATCGGACTGCTGCATGACGAACTCAGAAAACTGAATGATTCTTCAGAAGAAATCAGATATGCTTTGGACGGCTTTGAAGCTTTGACCAGCCTGCAGAAAACATTGGATATCGGACTTGATGACATTTATACAAACTGGAAAAACCAGGAGCAGGTCAAGCGCAATATTTCTTTGCTGGAAGAACTTCACGAAAATCTGAACGGCCTTAAAAAAGATTTAAGTTCAAAGCACGCATAATAAAAACCCTCACTCCAGAGGGTTTTTATCATTTCTTGAACTGTTCAGGCTTTTCGACCTTCATACTCAATATCTCACCACAGTCCGTACATACATCGGCGATGATCGCACTACCGAACGACAACGCCCTGTGTTTCGGCCGCATCGCCGCATAACCGCTTAACTTCCCTTGTTCTATATCTCTGCTTCCGCATTCCGGACACTCTTTTTCTTCCATCCTTCTCCTCCTATGCATTATTCAACGCTGTATCAAAAGCTTTCTTCGTCTCTTCATCAAATAAAATCCATGTAATCAGATCAAAAGCTTCCGGATTTTCTACCGTCATCTCTTTCACTGTATTGACCCCGATGGCTGCCGCCTTATCAACCGGAAAATGATAAACCCCCGTCGAAATCGATGGGAAGGCAATTTTACGGATGCCGTTTTCCATCGCCACTTCCAAAGCGCTGCGGTAACAGCTCGCGAGCAACGCTTCTTCATTACTGTCTCCGTCGTTCCATATCGGGCCGACCGTATGAATGACATGATCCACCGGTAAATTGTAGCCGCTGGAGATTTTCGCATCACCTGTGTCACAACCGCCAATCTTACGTGTTTCCTCGAGCAGTTCAGGCCCTGCCGCTCTGTGGATCGCACCGTCCACACCGCCGCCGCCCATGAGGCTTTCATTCGCCGCGTTGACAATCGCGTCCACATTCTCAACTTTTGTTATATCTCCAAGTTCGTTTTGAATATGTTAATACACTTAGAAAATGAAAATATTATTAATTATTGACATAAGACTTCAAACTGTCTAAAGCTTCCAATTTACTTTTGTTATTAGCTCTATAATATTTATTTAATAGCTGTATACATTTAAATAAATGTATACAGCCGATTATAATTGCCAAAGGAGGTATTGAAACCATCCAAACCTCACATAAAGAGAGAATTATAGTACCTATTATCAATACTACAAAAATAATATTTAATAGCTTATTTTTACAGAAACTAAAATAGTCACGAATTACTATGAATAAGTGTCTTTTCATATTATTGTATTGATAAACACTATAGCTAGAATTATTAAAAGTTTTGGAATTAAATACTTCATAATTATAATTTTCAAGACTAGATTCTTTTTCATACTTACTGATTTTTTCGCGTAAATTAGACTTCGTTATATATTTAATTGTTACTCTTTCTTTTTCAACGATTAACTTTTTTAATAGGTAGAACCCTTCCTCAATTTCAATTATTCTAAACACATTTCTAGAACTCACTATGATAGGATAGCCGACAATAATATTAAATATAAATAAGATAAACCAGAAGAATAAATATATATTTAATATAAGCTCGTACTTCACTTCTATTCCGAATAAAATATACATTAAAAAGAACATCCAAATAGCTATTGTGAAAATCAAATACATTAAATAGAAAGCGATACTATCAAGATGAACAATTTTTTTATCAAACTCAATTTTTTTGATAGCATATGTTGCAGCTACAACAGAGCCTATAATAGTAATCAATGGTAAGATTAAATCATTTAAAAAACTCTCGATGTTCCCCATTTTATCCCTCTCTTAAATTCTGTAATAATAAGTACTATATCTTGCTGATTAATAAAGTTAAAGATTCACTCAATCTAATAATACTTCATATGCTCTTTGACTTTATTCATCAAATAAAACCCATGTAACCAGATCAAAAGCTTCCGGATTTCCTACCACCATCTCTTTCACTGTATTGACCGCGATGGCTGCCGCTTTATCAACCGGGAAACGATAAACACCCGTCGAAATCGAGGGGAAGGCAATTTTACGGATGCCGTTTTCCATCGTCACTTCCAAAGCGCTGCGGTAACAGCTCGCGAGCAACGCTTCTTCATTACTGTCTCCGTCGTTCCATATCGGGCCGACCGTATGAATGACATGATCCACCGGTAAATTGTAGCCGCTGGAGATTTTCGCATCACCTGTGTCACAGCCGCCAATCTTACGTGTTTCCTCGAGCAGTTCAGGCCCTGCCGCTCTGTGGATCGCACCGTCCACACCGCCGCCGCCCATGAGGCTTTCATTCGCCGCATTGACAATCGCGTCCACATTTTCAACTTTTGTTATATCCCCAAGTTCTGTCTGAAGCATTTCATCACTCCTTAATACAGTTATACCCTGTATATTTAATAAGTAAAATGTATTTCCAATATCTGTTTACAAATGGCTGAAAACGTCTATAGTACAATAGATCAAATAATACACGAGGTGAATATCTTTATGACAAAAGTCGCAGTTGTTGTAGGCAGTTTACGTAAAGATTCTTATTCCAGGAAACTCGCAAAAAATCTGGCATCACTTCTGCCGGATGGGTTTGAACCTGAATTTGTCGAGATTGGCAACCTTCTGCTTTATAACGAGGAATACGACGGCAATGAGCCAAAGGAATATATCGATTTCCGTAATCAAATCAAAGGCATGGATGCAGTCATGTTCGTTACCCCGGAATATAACCGTTCCGTACCGGGTGTGCTGAAAAACGCTATCGATATCGCGTCCAGACCATACGGCGCAAGCGTCTGGGACGGCAAGCCGACAATGGTTGCCAGCCAGTCCATCAGTAATCTGAGCGGATTCGGTGCAAACCATCACCTTCGCCAATCCCTGACTTTCCTCAACATGCCGGTACTTCAGCAGCCTGAAGTGTATATCGCAAACAGTACAGAGCTCTTTGATGATAACGATAAGGTGAAATCGGATGATACTGTAGAATTTCTGCAGTCGGCAGTGGATGCATTTGTTGAACACGTTAAAAGATATGTATAATTTATAAATTTGGACTTCTCAGGCATTCAACTGTCTGAGGAGTCCTTTATTTCACTTAATATTTTCTATCAAATCTTCAATGAAAAGCATATCATCGATCGGTTGCGTACCTGCAGGTTTAGGACGTGCGGATGATATCGCTACGACGACTCCCTCTGCCGGGTCTATATGAAGCACCTGGCCGTGAATGCCGAAAGCCTGAAAGGCTTTATGCTCTTTCGATTTTTCTGTCCATGCCGGCCACCACATCAGGCCGTAATTCACGGTTTCTCCGTTATCCAAAGTCGTCGGCTGTCCGGCCTGCTCTGTCCACCACTCAGGCAGAACCTGGTTTCCTCCGGCCTTACCTCCGTCCAGGATGAACTGACCGAAGCGAGCATAATCTCTCAAGACAGCCGAGAAGCCGCTGCCGCCGATTTCATTGCCGTCAGGTGAATCCAGCCACCATGCCGCCGCGCTTTCCATGCCGCACGGCTCCCATATTTTCTCCGACAAATATTCCGACAGACTTTTCCCAGTCGCACCGATGACGATTTCACCCGCCACTGATGTTTCACCCGTTGAATAGTTATGTGTTTTTCCAGGTTCACCTGACTGTGGCAGTTCCGACATCACTTTAAGCAGTCCGCTGGGCTTTTGCGCAAGCTGGGCTTTTAGAAAAGTACGGCGGTCCGACTCGGGATTCGTGTAGGTCTCGTCCCATTTCACTCCGGAATTCATGCCTAAAATATGCCTGACAGTCGTATGTTCATAGGCACTGCCTTTCAGTTCCGGTACGTATTTCACGGTCAGATCATCCATACTTTCTATGTAGCCGTCCTGAATCGCGGCACCCACCAATGTTGACGTTATAGATTTTGCGACCGACATCGACATCCAGCGTGTATCCGGGCCATTGTCCCTCAAATAATTTTCATAGACCAGCTTCCCTTCTTTCAACACAACGATTCCGGTTACGGAGTTTAAGGTCAAGTAATCATATAAATCATAATTCTGATCGGCAAGCTCTGTAGTTTTATCCTTGATCTGTGACTTGAACGGCTTTAGTGACGCATGTGATTTCTCCAAAGGTCTTGGGGTTGAAGAAGCCGGAATTGTGCGGGTCGGGAAAAGCCTTTCAATATTGCGGAATGTATTGATCGCAAGATCCGGCAGCATATCGCCGTTGTAGATATTATCTATCGTGCCTATTTTTTCATTTTCATGTCTGTAAAAATCCATTGTCATTCTCCTCATTTAAAATCATTATGGAAACCGATAATATGCTTCTCGATTATTTCCATTTGGTTCTGCCAGGGTTTCTATTGTCAGTCACCTCAACCTGCTTAAATCGAACGTCCAGAAGTAACTGTGGAATAAAGACAGCTTCCCTTCTTCGGAATTACTCTCTCTGTCAGTTTTGACCAAAGCATTGAATTCCACTTTCGACGTGATTATCAGATTTTTATTTTCCAATTGAATTTCATAGTATATATGATCACTGTTATAACTCTGTAGCTTCTCAATTATCTGTATGGAGTTTCCGTCATTCAGCTGAATATGTTCCATCAGAGAATCGTCTCTCCTCTAGTACTTAATTTGAGGTTATACAAATAACCTTAAATTGTAAATGAATGTTGTGTTTGGATTGTTTCAGTAAAAATTCGTTTTTTAAATAACATGATCCACCTTCTATAAAACATATGTTATAATATATGTATGGAGGTAAATCCATATGAGTTCATCAAGAGAAGTGATTAAAAAGATTGAAAGTGACGGGTGGTATTTAATTAAGACTGTCGGGAGCCATCAACACTTTAAACACCCGGATAAGCCCGGAAAAGTTACTGTGCCTCATCCTAAAAAAGATTTACCAAGAGGTACAGAAATATCGATTTTAAAGCAGGCCGGGCTAAAATAGCCCGTTTGCTGTGACTTCACTAAACAGGAGGGATATTAATGAAATATCATTTTTACGCTGCATTGCAATTTGAAGACGATGCTTACAATGTGACATTTCCAGATTTGCCTGGCGCAATAACATTCGGTGAAGATGTTGCAGACGCAGTCTATATGGCTAAAGATGCTCTTGAAGGTCACTTGCTTGTCATGGAAGATGATAATGACTATATACCTGAGCCTTCTAACTATCATGACTTAGTAAAAGATATAGATAATAATGAACAGTTACAATTAATCACGGCTGATACTTCGTTGGTAAGAATCAGAGAAGAAAATAAGACAGTGAATAAGATGGTTACATTGCCTAAATATATGGTTGAGATGGGCAAGAAGGAAAACATCAATTTCAGTCAGACATTACAAAGAGCATTAAAGGACGAACTGAATATTTAAAGGATGAAGCGATTTTTAAACTCATGTTTATTAATCGCTTTTTGTTTTGAGCATTGACAGCTTCTCAATATTTAAAATGAGCATAAAGTTGTAAATCAGCTTCAAATATCTGTATCATAAATTGATGTTAAAAAATCAAAAAGGGGTAAGATAATTTTTTTATGAAGCTTTTATTCAACTTTTCATTACTTTCAATCTTGACGATTATAGTAGCGTCGCTGATATTCGTCAGTATAAATACAGTACTAGCAAACCAATTCATACAAGAATCCACTCAGATCGCTTCAACACAGACCTCTTCAGATTCTTCTTCTTCCGAAAACTCAGAGGAAAAACCTCAACCAGATGCACTTCATCCAAAAGTCGCTGAAAAAGCAGAGGCATTAAAAGAGAGTGCTGAAGAAAAAGACATTACGATTCAGATTACAGACGGTTTCCGTACCCATGAAGAGCAAGACACTCTTTATGCACAGGGCAGAACCGCTCCCGGCAATATCGTGACCAATGCCAGAGGCGGAGAGTCCTACCATAACTACGGTCTTGCGGTCGACTTCGCGGTAATAAATGATGGCGAAGTGATGTGGGATATCTCTTATGACGGTAATGACAATGGTACATCCGACTGGGAAGAAGTTGCAGAAATCGCTAAAGATCTTGGGTTCACATGGGGCGGCGACTGGGAAGACTTTAAAGACTACCCGCACCTCCAGATGGATTTCGATACTTCCATCCATGATCTACAAAAAGATAATCATGATATTTACTAATAGATAAATAGAGGTTTCGCAGCCATATTCAGTCAACGGCTGCGAAGTTTTTTATTCTTTTTCTGAAATTCCAACATATAAAATCTATTATTAATCACACAATTATGTGTATGATATGGAGGGATATAAAATTTCAAGGAGGAATAACTCATGGAAATACTGGCGAATGTCCTTTCAGGCTTAGTCGGCGGTGCACTTGCATTAGTCGGTGTCTGGCTTCAAAACAACAAGCAGGATAAAGATACACATCAGGAGCTCGAAAATAATATTGTGAGCTTGATTGATATACACCTTTATAAAATAGCCCAAACAAGAAATATTGAATTGAATAAAAATAAAACCAGAGCCAATAGAAAAGAATCTTCCGAAGCGTTTTATGATGTCAGAAATAACTTTGAGGAAATAGATAATCAGATCCAGGAGCTGATGAGCTTACTTAGAATCCATTCAAAAAACTCCAATGAATGTGTTCAGGACTTATTGAAGAGATACCAGCCTCTAAATCAGCAGCTGAACAGATTTACACGTGCTCACAGCATGTATGTAAATTTATTTGAGGACAAAACTTTCGATCGTGATAATTTGGCCAAATCTAAACGTAATTTAGATAAGGAGTTAAAGGATTACATAGATAAGATAAGAAATTTTTCACTAAAATATTTCAATCACCAAATCTTTGAATATCCACTTAAGGATTTAGAGGATTAAAACAATACGAAACGCATCTAAGCCACGGATGGTCGGCGGCTTAGATGCGTTTTTTGTTAATTTCTATTCATCAATACTGACTTCATATAATGAGAAGCTGGTATTCGGTGATATTATCAAATCATTTACAGACTCATGGTATGCCACACTCACATTTGCATGATGCATTGGCACCCAGACTGCATCATTGGTAGCAAAATCGTTGATCTCATGAAGCAGATCCAGTCTTTCATCCTGGTCGATGGTGGTTCTGGATTGTTCTACAAGTTCATCAAATTCTTCATTGTTATATCTTGAACGGTTGGTGGCATCTATATTATCTGAATGAAGATTTGGATAGAAGAGCTCACTTCCGTCTGCTGTACTGTTTGCCCAGCTGAGGAATGTCATTTCATAATTACCGCCTGCCGCTTCTTCCAGGAATGCACCCCACTCCATCATTTCGATATTCACATCAAATCCGGCCTCCATAAGCTGTGCCTGGACAATCTCGCTCATCAGAACGAAATGACCTTCATTTGCCACAAGCAATGTAATCGGTGTTTCATCAAAATTGTTTTCTTCTATAAGTTTTTCAGCTTCTTCCGGATCATAGTCATATCCGAATTCCTCAGCGGCTTCATCATAGCCGAAAACTTCCGGTCCGATAATACTGTTATTCTGAATACCGGCACCATTCAATTGATCCACATATTCATCGCGGTCAATCGCATGCGACACTGCTTTTCTGAATTCAAGATCATTGAACGGTTCTTTCTCCATATTAAAGGTTAAATAATTGATTCCTGTACCAGGCGTCAGATCGAGCTCAAGGTCTTCCACCCCTTCTATCCTTGGAATATGCTCAGAAGGGATATTCGGCAGAAAATCTACCTGGCCGGTTTCCAGCATCCCCACGGCTGACCCATATTCCGGAATGACATACATGGTCACTTTGTCGAGTTCAGGAGCTCCTTTGAAGTAGTTTTCATTTTTAGTGACGACAATATTATCACTGCTTGCCCACGACTCGAATTTGAAAGGTCCGGAACCGACCGGCTCAGTCATAATATCGCCGGACTCATCCGCTTCGGGCGAAACGATTGAAGCGTTGACGTGAGAAAGGGCTGCAAGCAGCGGTCCGTATGGTTCTTCCGTATTGATAATCACAGTGTACTCATCTTCGACTTCTATGGATTCCACCGGCTCAAGCAACGATGCCCTCGGCGCCGCTCTCTCCTCGTCCAGCAGCTGTTCGAAAGTATATTTGACGGCTTCGGCATTTAAAGGCGTGCCGTCATGGAACTCAATACCTTCAATCAATTTGAATTCCCAAGTTGTATCATCCAGAGCTTCATAGGAGTCTACCAGATGAGGTTCGATCTCCATCGTTTCAGGGTTATGTACAAAGAGCGTATCGTAAAGCTGCTCAAGCATGTAGGCAGAGACAGAATCATTCGTATCTATGGGTGACAGCCCTACTGCATCAGATGATGTGGCAAAAGCAATTTCCTGACTTCCTGAGTCAGCGCTTGCGTCATCGCCGGATTCCTGTGGCTCCACATCAGAATCGTCGCTGCAGGCGGCGGCGAATAAGGCAATAACTGCAACAAGTAGTGCATTTCTTAAAAACTTAAGCATCATAATTCCATCCCCTTTTTAATGAATAATTATGAGTATAGCCTTTTTGAAATATTTACACAATATAAAATTTAGATAATTGAAACTATTTTGATTTTAAATTCATAGAGTTTTAATTATTTCTGGAATCATACTCCTTTGTGAAGTGATAAAATAGTCCACACAAGGAGTGATCTAATGTCACAGGGTGAACGTATTTTACAGAAAAACTTCAATACAACCAAACGTGCAAATGCTTTTTATAACAATCAGATGATCAATTTTTTAAATGAGGACATGCAGCACTTCATCAGTCAGCAGTCTTTTATTTTCATGTCCACGAGTGATGCCGGGGGTAACTGCGATTCTACTTTTAAAGCCGGTGAAAAGGGGTTTGTACATATCATAGATGAGAAGCAGATCATGTATCCGGAATACCGTGGCAATGGTGTGATGGCGTCTCTCGGTAATATCTCAGAAAACCCTCATATCGGACTCCTTTTCATGGATTTTCTGGAGCATCATATCGGGCTCCATGTTAACGGTGCAGCCGAAATCATCGAAAATGATGCATTGCATAACATTTTAGATGAAAGTATTGTTGCTGAATTGACCGAGCAACACACAGGACGTGCAGAGCGCTGGGTGCTGATCACAGTACATGAAGCATACATCCACTGTTCAAAACACATTCCGCACTTCGAAGAAAAGAGCACTTCAACTGACTGGGGCACGGATGATGTGAAGAAAAAAGGAGGAGATTTCTTCAATGTGAAGAGGGACAAAGTGTAATAGTACTGATAAGATATATGAATAGGTTTTCAATCAACTATTCCGTTATAGTTTTGAAAGTTTTCCAAGATAGGAGGGCATTGATATTCCAAGTAATAATTTCACGAATGTTTTGACACCTGAACCTGAAATAATTCTGGCACTTATATCATTGATAGGTGTTCTTATACCATTTACAATAAAAATCATCAGATTATTATCTTCAGATGATATTGACCTTGATAATGATAAAAGAAATATCAAAAATAGATTAAAAACAATCTATACTTTTCTACTTTTTTTCGTAATAATAATGCTAATATTATTACTTTTTTCATACCAATTTATACAGCAGTTTCCAAACGAATGGCTGAACATTGATGATCGGCAAGATTATATTTTTATTATTGTTTTTTTCTATATATTTATTTCTCTGATTCTATCGTTATATTTTTCTTTTATTCTTTCAAATCTAAAAAATGAAGTGTTTATATTATTAGATGAAAATTTATATGTAAATGGAAATAAATTCAGAAAAAAATATATTCTTATTAGTAAAAATATCGAAAATAATATTGCTACAATCAAAATTAAGGATCCCATAAATCCTAATGTCCTTCATGAAAAATCATACAACTTAATTGACAATCCATTAAGTTATGAATATGGAACAATAAATAATTTTAAAGCAGTTTTCAAAGCGTTAAAAAAAGGTGCTCCTTTTTTTCTCAGAATGATTTTGATGATTTTATTCTTTATAATATTGATAGCTTCCCTGCGGCTTACAATTAGCATGTTTTCAGGTTTTTATAATATTTATGACCTTATAAATGATTTCTCTATACCCTTGGTAATTATATTCTTTATTATTTCACTAACATCATTGATACCTCTAATACTGAGCTTGTTTTCACTGCTCTATTCATTTAAACATGCATGGTATAAAAAATAATAAAATGAATTTGAAATATCCCCAGCTTTTAAAAGTTAGGGATATTTTTAAAAAGATGTAGTCAAGAATTTAGATTTCATTCATATTCACTTCTTCGGCTTGCCCAAATAATAATACACACCGGCCACAAATAATCCGCCGCCGATTATATTGCCGATTGTCACCGGAATGAGGTTGTAGATGAACCCGCCGACTGTCACTGTCTCAACGCTGCTGTGCAATAACGCAATGCCGAGTATGGACATGTTCGCAATGCTGTGTTCGAATCCTGTCGCCACGAATGCGAAGATCAATACGAACACCAGTGCAAGTTTTGCCGCATCGCCTTTTGCTCTGGCTGATGTCCAGATCGCAAGACATACGAGCCAGTTACACATGATTCCCTGCACAAGCAGATTCACGAAGCCGTCGCTCATCTTGTCCGATGCTGTCGCCACGGTAAAACCATCCATTTCAATCTCGGCGAGTATCCCGCTGAAAAAGATCAGATAGGAAAATAGTATCGCCCCGATCAGATTACCGATATAACACCAGAACCACAAAATCATCGTATCTTTCCATGACGTCACTTTCGACAATGCACTGAAGGTCAGGGTCATCACATTCCCTGTAAATAATTCCGAACCACCCCATATCACTATCGCCAGCGCCACACCGAACGTAATGCCGGTAATCAGGTTTAAATACGGTGAATCTGCCGCATACAGCGGACCGCCCATAAAGAACAGCACGATGGTCCCGACACCTATGTATGCGCCCGCCAATATGGAAGCCACAAGATATTTCATCTTTGAGTCATTATACATGCCCAATTTATTCACTGCCTGATTGTTCATCGTATCAATTGTATTTTTGTACATTTCAGTACCTCCCGCTCCATCAGTCATTTTTGTCATGCTTTGAAGTCATACATGAAAATACATATTATCCGATGAACATTGTAACATGACTTTCAGCAAAGATTGATTGCCGTGATTTTATAAAGTATAGTAAGAATATTATGTATGTTGGGTCATCCGAAAGGCAGAGATAAAATGATGAAGGCAGACGATTCAATTCAAAGTTATATAGATTCGCCGGAAAAACAGAAAAAATTATATAACCGGACGTTGTTCATTGTTGTCATCTCCCAGATGTTCGGCGGTGCAGGTCTTGCTGCAGGGATTACTGTCGGGGCATTGCTTGCCGAGCAGATGCTCGGGACGAATGCTCTCGCGGGTCTTCCGGCTGCATTATTCACTTTAGGCTCAGCAGGGGCTGCCCTCGCTGTCGGCAGACTTTCCAACCGTTTTGGCAGGCGCACGGGGCTTGCTGCAGGTTTTATCACCGGCGGACTCGGCTCTGCCGGCGTGGTGCTCGCTGCAGTATTAAACAGCGTACCTCTCTTATTTCTGTCTTTGTTGATTTACGGTGCGGGCACTGCGACCAATCTGCAGACACGGTATGCAGGCACCGACCTCGCAACTAAAGAACAACGTGGTACGGCAGTCAGCATTGCTATGTTCTCTACGACGTTCGGCGCTGTCGCCGGCCCTAACCTGGTCGATGTCATGGGCAGTTTTGCGATGTCGATCGGTGTGCCGGAGCTGGCCGGACCGTTCATATTATCTTCAGCTGCATTTTTGCTGGCAGGTATCTTTTTATACGTCTTTTTACGACCGGACCCGTTCATCATTTCTTTAAAGATCAATGAACTGAGACGACAGACAGATACTGAACAGATTTCAGAACCTTTCTACTCCAATAAAAAACTGATCATGACCGGTGCTTTCATCATGGTCATCACACAAATCGTCATGGTTGCCATCATGACGATGACACCCGTGCATATGGGAGACCACGGGCACACTTTACGCGCCATCGGATTCGTAATCGGCCTGCATATTGCTGCAATGTATCTCCCTTCGCCTTTAACAGGCATTCTGGTTGATAAAATCGGCAGACCCGCAATGGCGATTGCCGGAGGATTGATACTGCTCGCTTCCGGAATCATTGCCGCCACTGCCTCCGGGGAATCATTTTTAATGATGAACCTTTCACTGATTTTACTCGGTCTGGGCTGGAACTTCGGGCTGATCAGCGGCACAGCTTTGATCGTTGATTCGGTCAATCCTGCCACACGTGCAAAAACTCAAGGGACAGTGGATGTATTTATCGCCCTCGGCGGCGCTACTGGCGGCGCCATGTCCGGAATGGTCGTTGCAGGCTCCAGCTTTGAAGTACTCTCAATTTTTGGAGGGCTACTTTCCTTACTGCTGATCCCGATGGTATTCTGGTCTGTGCGTGGAAATAGGCCGTCCTGAACATGATAGATGATTGTCATCACTCATTCTGGACTTCCTGACCATTACCCTTTCGATATTAGCTGGTTTGTGACAAAAATGTCATGTTGGATTATGTTACATCGATGGTTGGCCGTCAAATCGAGGTGTATAGTGATTACATCGAGAGGAGATCAGTTGATGAATACAATTATTAAAACAAAAAATTTAACTAAATACTATGGAAAAAGCCAGGTCTTAAAAAATATCGATTTAACTGTTGAAACTGGTGAATTCACTGCGATTATGGGGCCTTCCGGTTCAGGTAAAACCACATTAATGAACACTCTATCCACTATAGATACATTTAATGCGGGTGATATTCAAATTGAAGGCACCTCGCTGCTGGATATTAAAAAGAAAGCACTCCGGAAATTCCGTCAGAAGAATATGGGATTTATCTTTCAGGAATATAATCTCCTGGACGCTTTAACTGTAAAAGAAAATATACTTCTTCCTTTGTCATTGCAAAAGACACCTGTAGAAGAAATGGAAATGCGTCTCTCCAAAATTATCCAGTCACTTAACATAGAATCCCTTCTAGACCGTTACCCTTCTGAAATATCTGGCGGACAAAAACAAAGGACTGCTTCAGCAAGGGCCATCATTACGGAGCCGGCAATTATTTTTGCAGACGAACCTACAGGTGCACTTGATACACGTTCAGCAACACAACTACTTGAACAAATTGAATCTCTTAACAAAACATTCCAGGCTACCATATTGATGATTACGCATGATGCATATGCTGCAAGTTATTGCAGACGTGTTATTTTTCTGCGTGATGGTAAAATAGTCAATGATATGTTCAAAGGAGAACAGAGTCAAAAAGAATTTTTTGACCGCATCCTCACCTTGCAGAGTGCATTGGGAGGAGAACGCAGATGAAATTATTAGAATTGTCATGGCGTAATGTCGGAAAGAATTTTAGAATTTACTCCATCTTTTTAATTTCCATGATTATTGGCGTAATTATTCAATTCACTTTCTCTTCTTTAATTTTCAACGAAGATATTCTGACTGCAATTGAAAATGAGGGGAATTTCCAATTGGGTTTGATAGCCGCCTCGGTCGTAGTGTTTTTATTCATTATATTTTTTATTATGTATGCTAATACATTTATAATGAATCAGCGGAAAAAGGAATTCGGAATGTATTTGCTCTATGGCATGAGTGAGCGCCAAATTGCTTTTATGATATTCATGGAAGCTGTTATACTCAGCACTGTGGCATTGATTGCAGGGATTATGGCAGGCGGTCTGCTATCCAGGTTTTCCGGCATGTTGTTAATGAACCTGATGCAGTACGAGGAAGTGATTTCATTCACTTTTCCCGCTGAAGCGGTTGTATCCACCATCGCTTTGTTCATTATTCTCACAGGCATCATAAGTATACAAAGTTACTTCAGTTTACGTCGTATAAAGCTGGTTGACTTATTTCATTCCGGTTCAAACCTGGAAAGACTTCAACCTCCTTCGAAGATGCTTTCTCTCCTGTCCATCTTGATGCTGGGACTTTCCGCAGCATTAATCAGCCAGAACGATGCTGTCATGTGGGAAGATCATCTTCTGATCAGTCTGCTGCTTGTCACAACAGGTATCATCGGCGGGACTTATTTATTTTACCGGCACTTTTCAGGATGGGTATTGGATCTTCTCAAGAGTGGTAGGGGGTATAATGAAGGCAACAGGGTGTTATGGAGTTCTTCTCTACGTTTTTCTGTACGTGGAAATGCTCTCAACCTGACTTCGATCACTTTATTCAGCACGATAATTATCATTTTAACGGGTTTTGTCGCAATCAATTTTGCAGTCCAGATTGATGGAAGCACTCAAAATTACCCAAATGATATTGCTTTTGAATCTCAGGATGAACAAACAAATCAGCAAATCGAAACAGTGATTGATGAATCAGATTATCAGATGACCTCTCACGAAACCATCATAGGGATTTTAACCGAGCCTGTGACGGACAGAACTGCCGCATTTGACCAGACGGATTATTTTACAGAAAATATACTGTTATTTTCCGAGTCGCAGTTCAATGAAATAATTGCTTTGCGTGATGATGCACAAACAGTTGGACTGGAAGGACAGGAAGCTGTCGTACTCTCAAAAATAGATCCACCGCAGCAATTCACAACTGAAAGCCAAACGGACTTCACAGTAGATGCTGAAGGAGAAGAAATCGATTTTCAGATTACTGAAAGAAAAGATTACACCCTGCTCGGCCCGCCCAGTAATATCGATCATTTCATTTTCCCGGCGACATTCATCATTTCAGACTCAGCATTTGCAATGATATACAGCAGCGATAATATTCAGACATATGAGCTGTATCAAATAGATAATGCAACAGATGCAACAGTGTTATCTGAAGAGGTGCGACAGATTGTTTTCCAATCACCGGATGCATATTACTCTGCTTTTCCAGACGACTATACCATGCAGGCAGAATCCTCAGCCCTGCTACTGTTCACTGCCGCATTCCTTTCAGTCATTGCGGTATTCGCACTGGGGAGTGTCATATACTTCAAACAATTACGTGAAGCGACAGGTGAACAAAAACAATATGCCATTTTGCGTAAAATAGGTGTTTCCAACAGTGAAATGAAACAGGTCATCCGCAAAAAGCTGCTATTCGTATTCCTGCCGCCTCTTTTACTCGGAGTGGTGTACAGTCTGTTTATCATGAATTTCTCCATTTTCGAGGAAGTAAGAGATTTTCCACAGCTCACTTCCATTATGTGGACAATAATCATTTTGTATTTTGTCATTTATATTCTGTTCTACATCTCTTCAACAAACTTATACTATAAAATCGTTAACGAAACGCGTTAGAGCAATGACCGAAACCGGTCATTGCTCTTTCATATTTAAATATAGAAATGGATCATCATCCTTTGAAAAGTGAACAGTAAATTCGGTATAAGATCCAACTTCAGATGAACAAGTAATATGATGACCCAGCTTATTTGATAATTGCTGAGCGAGATATAGCCCCATCCCTGTCGACTTGGAATATATTCTGCCCGCTTCACCGGTAAAGCCGCGATTAAATATTTTGGGCAGCTCCTGGGAGTGAATCCCTATCCCATTATCACGAATAGTCAGCTGCTTGTCACTGTGTGTTTCTGAAGTATCTATAAATATGTCCCCGCCTTCATCTGTGTACTTTAAACTGTTGGTTAAAAGTTGATCCACTATGAATTTCAACCATTTGGAATCACTTTGCACATCCATGGAACCTTCTGCCATATGGATTTGAATCCTTTTCGATATAAAGGTTTTGGAATGGTCTTTCACAGTATCTTTCACAATGTTCGTCACATCAAAATTTTCTATATCATAATCCTGGTTAAAACTGTCCAACTTGGCATAATAGAGGGCCTGATCCACATAGTTTTCAATTCTCTTCGTCTCTTCCCTTAAACTGTCTGCATCAATATCGGTCTGCTGCAGCAGATGAAGAATAGCAATCGGTGTTTTAATTTCATGAAACCAGGATACTATAAAGTCATAATGCTCTTTTTGTTTATCCTGCATTGCATTCATTTCACGAATATGCTCTGTTATCATATCATCCATCAATTGCATCATATGCTCTGCCTCCATGGAGAATCTTTCGTTTGATTCATCATCGATGGAACGGATTGACCTTAAATTCTGCTGATAGCGTATCACCAAAAAACCGGCCAGCAGAATTATAAATAAAACAAACGCATACAGGACAGTTCCCCAGGCAATATTCATATTGGTATCTACTAAAAATACTGCGGTAATCAACATGAAAACGATTAAACAGAAATATATATAAATTTTTTCATATTGCAAAAATCGAAAAAATTTCATTCGATAATATACCCCATTCCTTTACGTGTAACGATGAAATCATTCAGTCCGAGCCTTGTCACTTTCCGGCGCAGACGATTCACATTTACAGTCAAAGTATTGTCATCAACAAATTGTTCATCGTTCCACAACACCTGCATCAACTCATCCCGTGAGACAATTTTTCCGATATTACGCATCAGCAGCTGTAAAATAATGAATTCATTGCGCGTCAGTTCTACACTCTCTTCTTTATATCCAATCACAGAATTACTTACATTCAACTTTAAATCTTTATGAATGATTTGTTTCGTTTCCTCATCCTGATATGAATAATTTCTTCTAATCAACGCTTTAACTTTGGCTGCAAGAATATCCAGATCAAAAGGCTTTTGGACAAAGTCATCTCCACCCATGTTGATGGCCATAATGATATCCATATTTTCATTTCTGGAAGACAGAAAAATAATCGGTACGTTGGAGATGCTGCGAATCTGCTGGCACCAATAAAATCCATCCAACACCGGCAAGTTAATATCCAGTAAGACCAGATGTGGCCCAGTGTGCTGAAAATCTTCCAGCACCTGGTCGAACGCCGTCACCTCAACCACTTCATACTTCCATTTTTGCAGCACACCGGATACAATGCTTCTTATTTTTTCATCATCTTCTACAATCATAATTTTATACATGACATCACTCCCTTTCTCAGTCATGTTTAAACGTGCTGTCAGGATATTTTATATCATTATTATAACTCACAGGGCAATTGCAATACCTGTAATAAACCCTTCTTGAATTTAGTGGGGGAAAAGAGAATTCAAGACGACATTCAGTCCAATAGAAAAGAATATTCCGCCTGCACCGCCGATTGCCCATAGATGAGCATTAGATCGTATTAATCTGCCCTTTAAATTTTGTAAAGTGACTTCAGATTTCTTTGGGCGCCTTTTGTAAACTATAATCAGCAAAATGGAAGGGATAACCATCAGAATATTGTAGAATACAAGAGTAGGCACCCACAAGCCAATTGAAAAATCATTATAAGTCATCAATCCCAGAAATGCCCAATAAGGAAATGCCTGAGTGACTTCCATCAGGAAAATAAAAACTGCCATAAAAATTACTGTTTTTACATTGAGTTCATCACCTATTTTATTAAATATTTTCATATAAATATTTGTATTGTCTTTAGAAATACGCGGTATTATGAAACTGGCGATGATCATCAATATACCTGTACCTAAAAATGCAATTCCCATAAAAATACTCCCACCAGCTGCAGTAATCAATTCAACAACCGATTCATTTCCACTCATAAAGATTATACCTAAAAGATAGTATGCCCCTTGCGTCAGCACAAGAAAAAGTATCAGCCTTCTGATTTTATTCCCGGACTTCAAAAGCATGATATAAGCAGTTGCTCCAAGAATACCCGGCGCAATAGTATCTATAATTGCACAGATTAAAAATATACCAAACAAAGTTACAAGACCGAATTCCAATCTATCCCTCCCATTAACAATACGATTGACTTTTAAAGAATATTACATTACAATTGCATTGTCAAGGAGAGTGGATATAGTGCCTAAATTAGTAAATCATGAAGAAAGAAAATCTCTGATTGCAGATGCGGTCTTTAAATTAGTACAGGAAATAGGATTTGAAAAATTGACAATAAGAAAGATCGCACAAGAATCTGAACTGACTCTTGGTGGTGTTCAATACTATTTCTCCAACCAGCAGCAGTTATATATATATGCTATGGAGACCCTGCTTAATAGAACTGAAGAAAGAATTTATGATTCAGTGAAAAAAGGAGATGATCCATTAGATGGTGTTACGCAAATGTTGAAGCAGTTAATACCATCAGGTCCTGATGACCAGAAAATGGAAATTGAAGCCTGGCTGCAATTTGCCATCATGGCCAGAAAAGACAGGAAACTAAATGATTTTAATAAGAAGATAAGAAATTCAACTGAGCAGCTTATGCATCATATCATTTCAATATTGACTGAAAATGCACTGTTCAGAGATGACCTTGATACAAATGAAGAAGCAAAAAACCTTTATGTATTTATAGATGGTGTCACAATCCAATCAATACTTTATCCTTACTTATTTGGTGAGGAAGAAATAGATGCGCATATTAAAAATTATTTGAGAAAAATAACTATTGAGTAAAAACTGAATATGGCTTACAATATATCTTATGTGATGAATATGGGGCCATAGCTCAGCTGGGAGAGCGTTGCGCTGGCAGTGCAAAGGTCAGGGGTTCGAACCCCCTTGGCTCCATCATATAAGAACTAAATCCCCTGGAACTTCTGTTCCAGGGGATTTTTCTGATTACCGCGCTATCCTGCACCGCCACAGTTTCGTATGCTGCTTTAAATGGCTGGTTTAATTATTAAGTAAATGTTCACCGATTTTTAAAGGGTCGACAGATTCCCCGTCTTTGAATACGCGCATATTGCCGCCGGACAGTTCATCAATCAGCTGTACTTCGCCCGTTTCTGCATCCCGGCCGAATTCCAGTTTGATATCGTACAGATCCATTCCTTTCTGCGCGAGCTCATCTTTGATCAATTCGCTGACACGTACCGTCAGATCTGAAACTGCCTTATATTCATCCGGCTTTAAAATATTTAAAGCTTCAAGCGCTGCTTCGTTGATTACCGGATCTCCCCGCTCATCATCTTTCAACGTCATTTCCACATAGGCCGGCAAATCCGCACCTTCTTCAATGTAATCTCCGTAACGCCGGATAAAACTGCCGACAGCTTTAAAGCGGCAGATGACTTCCAAACCTTCTCCGAACACGGTTATTTTCTTCACCTTCATCGTACGCGCTTCAACATCCGAATCAATATAGTGCGTCGGGATACCGGCTGCATTGATTTTTTCAAAAAGATAACTGCTCATCTGAAGCCCCGCCCTGCCGGAACCTTCAACCGTCAGTCCCACCTGGTTTTCACCCGGGTCGAACACACCGTCTTTCCCTGTCATATCATCTTTGAAATAAAGTACGATCCCACCGTTTTCATCCTGATACACATCTTTTGTTTTGCCTTTATAAACCAGTTCCATATAGACACCTCATAAGTTAAGTTACTTATCATTATAATCCTCTTGAATAAAAATAGAAAATATTATCAAGATTTTCATTCATCTTTTACAGCAAATTATTCCTGTTTATATATCATCCACTTATCGTTATTTTTCTCGGCTCTTAATTCTGTGATGGTCATGCTTAAATGTTTATTGCTTTTTTTCATATTTTAAAGATACGATGTTATTAATGCCACTTTTCCTGGCCGCTTTATGAGACATGGGCTTTCTTCTGTACTCTTCAAATCCCATTTTTTCATATAATCTCATTGCTGGTCTGTTCGTATCCGCAACTTCATCAATGACATAGTCTTCGTATGGTGTATTCTCGATGATATGACGGATAAGCTGTGATGCAGCACCCTGCCCACGGAATGTTGATGCTGTACCAACAAATTCAATCGATCCAGTATGTAAAGGAATATTTTCAGATGGGGTTTCAAATTCTTTTTTCAAAGCGATTCCTGCTATACTCCCTTTAAAGAAACCCAAGTGCTTTCTCAATTCTTTTTTATTTAATTTGACTGCTTGGCTTTTCGAGTCTGTACAGGCTGCCACAGCGGCAACTTCCTCATCTCTAACAGCAACATAAAACTGATCCAGAATGAACATATGAGCAAATGCCTTTGCGATAACATTTTTATCTTTTGAAAAATAGCCGAGCCACTGTGTGAAGCCGTCGGCAAGGATGTTGCCCATCTGTGTTCTTACATCAAGTTCTGTTTGGTCCGCTTTGATTATATTAAATTTAAAGTTCTCTTTTTTCATAGCAATACAGGCACTCCTTTGTGAACAAGTATGCTTTCATTGTAAAATACAAAGTTAAAAAAGACACTCCATTTCAGAGTGTCTTTCCTCTGTACTATTGAGATGCAGTACTTTTGTGTATCCAATGCATACTGACATCTTTATGGTTCAAATCTTTTTCATAAGTCAATATTACGCCGTTGCCATTATCCGCATCAGCGACTGACTGTGCTCTCGTCTCTTCCATTGCCGATGCAATCGCAGGCGGCAGTTCCATTACTTTAAATACGCCCGGAAGCAGTCCTGCTACATCAGCAAGTTCACCGTTCATATCTGCCGTATTTTGAATTTCCGCCGCTTTATCTGTTGTTTCACATGAATTTAAATAGACGTGTTTAATCATTGTTGCACCGTCCTGATCCTCTACTACTTTGTTTACACCGTTACACGATGATGCCTCAATGCTCTGGTTACCCGCTATAGTTCCCAAGCCTAACGCAAGCGCTAATACCATCACTACTTTAAATAGATTTTTCATAAAATGAAATCTCCTTTCATTGTAGTATATTCAGAAGATTCCACTCTCACATTAAACTAAACGTGAAATCACAATTTTACATTACAGCAATGGTTTATAAAACCGGTAGAAGGCTTTGTATCAATACTTAGAGTCATATCAGAAATTTCTATGAAAACTCTTCTGGTTTCAGTTTGAAATTGAATAAAATTATATTTCATGGTAATGTTTGGATAATTTAAACTTCATATATAAAGGGGATTATAATATCTTAAAAAAAGATGCTGCCATTCTACTTTCGACAGGGAAATTTCACGAGGGTTATTCAAGTTTATCGGATGATGTGAGATGGAATATCATAGATGAAAAGACACTGAGTGGAATTGATGAAGTCGAGACATATTTTAAGTCTGTCGGAGAATATTTTCAAAGTGTAACGACTGACTTTAAAGTAAACGAAGTCATTGAAACCGAGGACAAAGTAGTGGTTATCGGTACGGGAGAATTTTACAGAGATGACGCGCTCATCAATGTGATTGAAGCGTGCGATGTATACATATTTGAAAATAATAAAGTGACTGATCTTAAATCTTACTGCATTCCGCTGAAAAATATTGGCTTAAAGTGAGTGAGCCTGCGAAAAAGTAAAACTGCTCACTTGGCTTCGAAAATCACGACAGGTGAGCAGCAAAAATGTAAACCTGCTCACTTGGCTTCGAAAATTACGACAGGTGAGCAATTGAACGGGGCTGGGACAAAAGCCACAATAGATGATAATCAAGAAATCCGTACATTTTACTCCTAGGGGGGAGCATCTGCGCAAGACTACAGGCTTGCGCGATGCCCCAGGAAAGAAAACGTACGGATTTTTATTTTGAGAATAGTTCTGTCCCAGCCCAGTTTTTTTCAATCCATCTGTCATTCCACAAATAGCGGTGAGATTTCAAAACCGCTGTCAGTAATTCGGACGAGCCCTTTATCGGACAGTCTGATTTCAGGAATTACGACCAATGCAAGCAGTGACAATGTCATAAAAGCATAGTTTAAATTACATCCCGCCTGCTGCAGTGATCTCGAGATATTTCGGGACTGGTCGGCCACTTCTTCATATGGTGCGTCCGACATCAGGCCCGCAACCCGGAGCGGCATTTCACTTTTACCGGAGTCGCTTACGACCGCAACCCCGCCCTGCATCTCTACAACTTGATTGGCCGCTTCCGCCATCTTCTCCCGATCATTGCCGATCACCATCAAGTTATGGCTGTCATGTGCCACAGTGGAAGCGATTGCCGCCGGCTCTTTAAATCCGACGCCTTTTAAGATGCCGAAACCCTGGTTGCCGTTTTTTCCATGGCGCTCTATTACTGTCATATGGCACAGGTCATCTTTGAGCTGCAGTTCACCGTCTTTACTGTCCATGCTGACATGCCGCTCTTTAGTTCCCACCTGATTTTCAATCAGCTGGATGGCCCGGACCGTATGCCGGCTTTCTCCTTCAGGCACTGCCGTTTTAAAATCTTCAGCCGTGAACTTTTTTGTAATATGCACAGAGTGTGTCGCTTTTTCAGACAGTGGATATTCCGGAACATCTACAATCATTTCGCCGTCTTCTGCAACCACCTGTCCAGCAGCAATTGTCGTCTTCACATCGATTTCTGCAAGCGTACCTTCAAGAATCACAATATCTGCAAATCTTCCCGGGGCGATGATCCCGACATCATTACTCAATCCAAAACGTTCAGCTGTGTTGATTGTTGCCATCTGTATCGCAGTGATCGGCGGCACGCCCTGCTCGATTGCGTGCCGGATGACAAAGTCCATATGTCCTTCATCGATCAGAGACTCCGGACTGCGGTCATCCGTTACCAGCATCATCCGTCTTGTATCCAGCCCCTGTTCTGTAAAAGCTTTGATCGGCTCTTCCACATCCAGCCATGCAGAACCTCTGCGCAGCTTGGCATACATGCCGAGTCTTATGCGTGCTGTGACATCATCGGCTGTTGTGATTTCATGATCACCGCTGATACCCGCTGCTGTATAGGCTGAAAGTCTTTTCCCTTCTTTTGAAGACCATGTATAATGACCGTCTGCGACTTTCCCGTGGCTGAGCGTCGTCTCAAGTATGGACATCATTTTATCGTCACCGTAAACCACGCCAGGGAAATTCATCACTTCACCCAGCGCATTCACATCTTCACCCCATGAAAAAGCTTCTGACACTTCATTCGGACCGATTTCGGCACCGTTCGTTTCAAACTCGGCACTCGTTGAAGGCACGGATGACGGTACCTGCATATAAGATGCCATCGGTGTCAGACGGGCTTCTTCCAGCATATATCTAAGCCCTCCCAGTCCGAGCACATTCGTTATTTCATGCGCGTCGAAGAAACCGCCCGTCGTCCCTTTCGGCATCACCGCTCTTGAAAACTGGGCGGGCGTGAGCTGCGTGCTTTCAATATGACAGTGGCCGTCTAAAAACCCGGGACATACGTAACGGTTTTCAGCATCAATCACCTTGGTGTCCTCCCCGATGGTGTGGGAAGCATCATTTCCTACATAGGCGATGCGTGCGTCTTTAACTGCGATATCAGTATCCGGCAAAATTTCATTGGAGATGACATTGATCAGCTTCGCGTTCTTTATTACCAGAGTTGCATGATCATCTCCGCGTGCAGTTGCAGCAAGCGATCTTATGGATTCAGCCTGGGGCCGGCGGGGAAATTTCTCTTCATTCTTCATGTTTTATCTGCTCCTTGTCCTTTGAATGGTCACCCTTTTAAATCATCTTAACATCATTGGCTGCAGGTGATAAAAATAACACCCTGCTGGCATAAAATAATTTGAAGATGTAAAATGTTTTAAGAAGCTTCAAACGTAAAGGATGCAGTGCCCATCTGTTATAATCTAGTATGGGAATAAGGTGTTTATTCATAACAGCTTTCAAATTTCGGAAGCCAGCGTTTTTTGGGTTCATAGTCCAATATACATACACCTTAAAAAAGTGCATCAACTACTCATTGGAGGCGTTTAAACATGAATGATCATTCAACAGAAGTTTATGATATAACGATAATAGGCGGCGGTCCTGCCGGGCTGTTCGCAGCTTTCTACGGAGGCATGCGCGAGGCAAAAGTGAAAATTATCGAGAGTATGCCGCAGCTCGGCGGCCAGCTTTCGGCGCTCTATCCGGAGAAATATATATATGATGTGGCAGGTTTTCCTAAAATCCGTGCACAGGAGCTTGTCGATAACCTTACAGAGCAGATGCAGATGTTCGAGCAGACCGTCGTTCTTGATCAGTCTGTAAAAAATCTCGAGAAACTGGAAGATGAGACATTCAGAATTGAAACCGATGATGACATCCACCTTTCACGGACGGTTCTCATCACTGCCGGCGTCGGTGCGTTCCAACCGAGGAAACTTAAGATTGAAAAGGCTGAACAGTACGAAGGCAAAAATCTTCACTATTTTGTCGATGATATAAAATCTTTCAAAAATAAAAATGTTCTCATATGCGGCGGCGGGGACTCCGCTGTCGACTGGGCACTGACGCTTGCAGATGATGCGAACGTGACGCTGACGCACCGCAGGGATAAATTCAGGGCGCATGAGCACAGCGTGTCCGAATTGCGCGAGTCAGCCGTTGATATCCACTCTTCATATGAAGTGGCCGAACTCATCGGTGACGGCCACAGAATCAGGCAGACCGTCCTGCAGGAAGTGAAAGGCACCGGGCAGAAAGTCATTGATGTCGACGATGTCATCGTCAACTACGGATTCATCTCATCGCTCGGCCCCGTCAAAGATTGGGGTATCGATGTGGAAAGAAACTCTATACTTGTCAATACCCGTATGGAAACGAACATTCCCGGAATCTACGCAGCGGGAGACGTCACATCATTTGACGGCAAGGTCAAGCTGATCGCGACCGGCTTCGGAGAAGTGCCGACGGCAATAAGCAATATGAAAGCCTATATGGACCCGGATGCCCGTCTTCAGCCGAAACACAGTACAGATATGTTCTAACTTAAAAATAATTGATGTATATTTAATCAGATACAATAACGGAGGCGTCACTGCATGGGCATTCTGCATGTCTTAAAACTTAGTCTGATGGCACCGGCCAGGCGGGCTGTCTTTCAATTGAACCGTGTAAAAACAAAACAGTTTTTCAGTTATATCTTTTTCCTTCTCCTGCTCGTCCTGCTGCCGAACGGCATCCGGCTTGTTGCCGATTCTGTAAACAGCGGCGGGTTCGCTCAGGAGTATCTGATCATTTTAATTTTATACCCGTCCCTTGTCATACTTTTTGGGATTCTCGGCATATCACTGCTCGCTTCGCTTGGCCTGTTCTTCAGATGGGTGACGGAGAGGAAGCTGGTTTATCCTCTTTTATGGAGAATGACCGTCTATGCATTAACTTATCCTGTAATCATCTTCACCATTTTGGATCTGCTTGATATGACAAGCACTCTCATCAATGGATTACTGCTGGTTGTGTTTGTACTTATATTCTTCGGGATGATTCTGGTATATCCGAGGGCAAGGAAGAAGGCTGAAGATTAACAGAGCATGTTCCATATATGGAGCATGCTCTCTTTACTTTCATTTTTAAATTTTATCTTCCAGGCTCGACATGAATTTCGCAGGATTGTCGGTACGTCTTTAGTCACTACCGATCCGGCAACATCGTGCGATTCCTGCATCTCGTTTCGTACGACATACTCTGAACCCGGCAACATCGTGCGATTCCTGTATCCTATTTCGTACGACATACTCTGAACCCGGCAACATCGTGCGATTCCTGTATGCCATTTCGTACGACATACTCTGAACCCGGCAACATCGTGCGATTCCTGTATCCCGTTTCGCACCACACCCACCGCTCTACAAAGGTTCCATCCGTTTTAGCGACTACCCAAACTTTGAATTTGGTGTTCATCAATCATGTTTTTAACAACCTCTGTGTTTTCCGTATCTGCGGCAGCGGATACATGCCCGTCCGGCCGGACGAGGTACAGCGAATCTTCCTTGATTCCTTTATCTTTCAAGGAATTGTCCCACGGCAGGTCAAAAAGCTGAAGTCCGGATTCTCTCACCAGTGCTTCAACGTCACTGTTCACTTCACCGTAAACATGGATCTGCCAGTCGAGCGTCCTGAGCGGCCTGTAGTTGTTCACTTCACCGCGGCGGATCCAGGGCAGCCGGTCCCCGCCTTTTACATCACCTGCTTCTCCTGTGCTCAGATTGCTGTCGTGATAATTGATCTGAATCTGGGAAATCGTTTCAAACAGCCGCTCCCTCATATAGTTGAACTTCAGGAGACGCGGAATAAAGACCGGCACCACAAAATTTCTGAGTCGCTGTTTGTCGACCATGAACTTGAACAGCCGGTCAGTCGTATTTACGAGTGTGCGGGCAAATTTAATTCTTTCAGATTCATACGTATCAAGGACAGACTCACTCATCTTCCCTTTCAACACCGCACTCAGTTTCCATCCAAGATTGATTGCATCACCGATACCGGTGTTCATCCCCTGCCCGCCGGCAGGACTGTGAATATGACCGGCATCACCGACTATGAAGACACGCCCTGTCCTGAATTTTTCAGCTACACGGTGATGAGAACGGTATGAAGAATACCAGTTCACTTTCTTCAACTTGACCGGCAGAATGCTTTCAGCATGAGATATCATCCCGGAAAACTCCGCCGGTGCTTCCCCGCCTTCCTTGAATTTTTCGGGTATCAGCCCGATCAGTCTCACCTGGTCCATCGTTCTGATCGGGAATCCGATACAGAAATATTCATCTTGGAAACCGATGGACGGCCCTTCAAGCACTGTGTCACTTTCCACATCCGCTACAAAGAATGTCTGTTTATATGTGCCGCCTGAAAAATCGATATCCAGTGCTTTTCTTACAGTACTCGATGCACCGTCACACCCGCATATATATGAAAAACTCTTTGTCACTGTTCCGCTTTCCGTTTCTATGACAGCCTCCACTGAATCTCCATCATCCCGAAAACTCTTCAATTCCTGATTCCACTGCACCTTATGCCCGGAAGATTCCAGTTCATTCACCAGAATGTTCTCATGAACATCTTGAGGCAGAATCAGAACATAGGGGAACGCACTCATTTCCCGTCCCAGCTGTCCGATGGGAATACAGGCCAGATGGTTTTTATTTTTGAAGAAATTGATTTTGTTGACAATGATACCGTTGACCACAATCTTATCGGCAATGCCCAGCTGCTCATACAGCTCCAGCGTTCTTGCCTGGACAGCCATGGCACGTGACGTCGTCCCCGGCCCGGCATCCTTGTCGATGATGGTAAACGGGATACCCTGCCTGCTTAAAGATATCGCAAGAGCGATTCCACTCGGGCCTGCGCCGGCTATCAATACTTCCTTCTCCATATAATGCACCTCCATTACAAAAAGTCCCAGTTGATTCACTATACCCTTTAAAGACAATGTTAATATAGTGAAAATCTTACTCTATCCATCCTTTTTCAGCATAAAACTCCTGTTGTTGGGGAACAGTTCAGTATGCACAGCAGCAAAATCCTATTACTGAAGTTATGTGTTGACAGAATGAAGACAAGCATTCAATTTCAGCAATATTTAATTTTGACAATTCTGTGAATTCCCTATAAACTTCATATAAAGTGAATATTCTTTACCTTACTTCATATAAAGGTTACAGGAGGGGATTACAGTGGCTGATCAAGATAAAAATGGAAAAGAAAAAGTGTTTTCAAGACGGGATTTCCTTAAGACTTCCGGTGTAGCAGCGGGCGGTATCGTCGGCGGTGCAATGTTCGGAGGCGTCGTAGGCAGCCTGTATCAATCTGAAGAAGGCACACAGACAGCTGAACCGGGAACTGATACAGAAAGTTCATTGACACACGGAGAACCGCTGGATGATGCGCGTACTTACTTCAGCAGGCGTGAAGATTTTGACACTCTGGCACTTGCGACTGAAAGAATCTATCCTGAGGATGATAACGGACCCGGCGCCATGGAGCTCGGAGTGCCTTATTTCATAGACAGACAGTGCAATGAATTCTGGGGCAGAAATGCCAGAGAATATATGATGGGGCCTTTCGACCATACAGGCGCAGAAACTCACGGTATCCAGTCAAAGCTTACCCGCGCTGAAGTATTACTCGCCGGAGTACGGCGCATGCTGGAAATCAGCCGGGAAGAACATGATGATGATTTTGCAAATCTGGATGAAGATCAGCAGATTTCAATTATGGAAAGTTTCGAGTCGGGTGATGTGGAAATAACAGGGGTCCGTTCCGAAGATTTCTTCGCACTTTTAAGAAGTATGACGATTCAGGGCGTATACTCAGACCCAGTATACGGTGGCAATAGAGGCTACGAAGGCTGGAGAATGATAGAGTTTCCCGGACCGCGCATGGGCTGGACAAACGAAATTGAATCCGAAGATTTCCAGGTGATAGAACCTGAAGGATTACGCACTTATCAAGGAGGGGGAATGTAAATGCCTGAAGAACTGGATAGTGTTGAAGTTGTTGTCGTCGGTACCGGCTGGGCCGGCGGTGTCGTCAGTGCAGAACTCGCAAAAGCGGGCAAAAATGTCGTCGCACTTGAAAAAGGTGATGAAAAAGTCCGCAGTGACTATATCGGTGTCAAAGACGAACTGCGCTTTGATAACCGCTATGATATCATGCAAAACTTGAAAGGCGATACAGTGACCTCAAGAAATGAAATAGATGACACGGCCCTGCCGATCAGATCGCCGCAGACGATGCAGATCGGTATAGATACAGGCGGGGCCAGTGTGCACTGGGCCGGGGCGACTTACCGTTATTGGCCGTATGAATTTGAAATGCGCAGCCAGACGATTGAGCGTTACGGTGAAGATAAGATTCCTGATGAAATGAACCTGCAGGATTGGGGCATTACATATGAAGAGATGGAGCCCTATTATGAACTTTGGGAAGATACAGCAGGCATCGGGGGCGAGCAGGATCCGCTTGCCCCGGAACGCAACAAACCGTGGCCGAACCCGCCAATGATTGAAACGCCGTCATTAAGATTATTTAAAGATGCAGCAAGCAACCTGGGGCTGCATCCATATCAGCTTGCTGCAGGCAACATGACGGAAAACTATGAGAACCCGGACGGGGAATCTTTGAATGCATGTATGTACTGTTCCTACTGTACAAGACACGGTTGTGACTTTGACGCAAAGTCCGACCCGATTGCAACGGTAGTCAAAACGGCAAACCGTCACGATAACTTTGAACTGAGACACAGAGCAAATGTACGCAGAGTGTTATATGACGAAGATGATAACCGTGCCACAGGCGTATTGTATGTAGATGAAAACACCGGCCAGGAATATGAACAGCCGGCAGATGTCGTTGTTCTGGCAGCATTTTCATTTTCAAATAACCGTCTGCTCATGTTATCGGATATCGGTGAACAATACGATCCGGAAACAGAAGAAGGTACACTCGGCCGTAACTTCAACGGGCAGTACAACCACGCATTCCACGGAGCTACAGGATTTTTTGAAAACGAGAAATTCAACCTTTATATGGGGGCTGGTGCGCTTGGTGCAACGTTGAGCGACTACGCAGCGGATAACTTCGACCATACTGATCTGGACTTTATTGGCGGCGGCGCCATCGAACTCAGACAATACGGCTTTGCTGCGATATCAAGCAGCAACAACGTACCGGAAGGTACACCGGGCTGGGGTAAAGAGTATAAAGACCAGTCCCTGCATTATGCGTACCGTACACTGACAATCTGGTACACGGCGAATGCAATGTCCTACTCTCATAACTATGTAGACCTGGACCCGAATTACACCGATGAATACGGTGATCCTTTACTCCGCGTAACATACAAATTTGGTGACAACGAAAGAAACATCGCAGCGTTCGGTATTGAAAGATGCACTGAAATCATGGAAGAAATGGGCGCCGACATCGTCGAACCCGGTTCAGTACCCGACGAATTCAACCACAGCTACACCGGCGGCCACTATACAGGCGGCGTCGTAATGGGTGACGATCCTGAAACTTCGGTGGTCAACAGCTACCTGCAGATGTGGGATGTCGACAACCTGTTCGTCGTCGGCGGTTCAGCATTCCCGCAGCACGGCGGACACCACCCGACACCGACAATCGGTGCTCTCGCCTACCGTGCGGCAGAAGGCATCCAGATGTATATGGATGAAGTGGAAGGACAGCTTGTCCAGGCGAACAACAGAAGAAACAGAGTATAATCTGCTTCATCAAAAATTTAATATATTATTAATCAAGAAGAAAATATCTTCAGAAGTAAAAGATGTGTATCTACATGTCTTTTACTTTTTTATTTGCATACCTGCCTAACATTTCTTTCGGAATATGGCAGTAATCATCCGGATATTTGGTTAATCTGTCCTGATGCTCTTCAGCACTTTCCACATAATTTTTAAGTGGTAATACTTCTACAGCAATGAGGTTGTAATCCTTTCTCCTGCGAAGAAATGCTTCCGTCCTCTTTAAATGTTCCAGATTTTCGCTGTATATTCCCGTCCTGTATTTTTCACCGACATCCTGACCCTGCTTATTTATGCTGTATGGATCAATTATTTCAAATAAATATGTCACCATGTCTTCTATTGAGACAGCGTCCGGATTGAACTCTGTTTTTACGCACTCTGCATAACCGTCGTAGTCCCCTTCAGTCGTGTGACCTGTTCCATTCGCTCTGCCGGCCTCCGTAGACTGGACCCCGGGCAGAGTTTTTATGAATGCCTGGACACCCCATAAGCATCCGCCTGCCAAATATACTGTCTCCATGTAGTTTCACTCCTATATATTTTTCTTACTCCAATTGTACAATATTATTGAATTCCAGCTCACTTTAAAAAAGTCCTGAAAATAAAATACTCTTCCCATAAAAATACGGGAAGAGTTCTTTATTATCCAATATTGCCTGCAGCTGCCTTTTCAATTTCCATCTGCTTCAATTCTCGGCGCAGTATTTTACCGCTGATGGTCGTTTTCGGCAGCTCGCCCATCACTTCAATTTCCTTTGGTGCAAGGTGTGCTGCGAGATTGTTCCTGACGAATATCCGGATTTCCTCCAGAAGTTCAGGGGTCTGTTCAAACCCTTTTCTCAAAACGATGAATGCTTTGACGATTTCTCCACGTACTTCGTCAGGTTTCCCGATGACGCCCGCTTCCTGTATCGCTTCATGTTCGATGAGTTTGCTCTCCACTTCAAACGGTCCGATCCTCTCGCCTGAAGAATTGATCATGTCATCATCCCTGCTCTGGAAGAACACGTAATCGTCTTTATCTTGATAAGCGAGATCTCCGGACAGATACCAGCCTTCATATTTGAAGTAGGAATCGAATTTATCTTTGTTGCCCCAAATCTCTTTCATCAGGCCCGGCCACGGTGTCTTTACCGCAAGTTGCCCGGCAGTGCCTCTCGGTACAACCTTTCCATCGTCATCCAATATGCCGACTTCGACACCCGGGAACGGCCGTCCCATCGAACCCGGTTTTATTTTCTCTCCCGGCAGATTGACGACTAGATGTGCACCCGTCTCAGTCATCCACCATGTATCATGGATTCTGACGCCGAGCGCGTCCCATGCCCAGTAGATGACTTCAGGGTTCAGCGGCTCGCCGACACTGAGTATATGTCTGAGTGAGGATAGATCATAATCTTTCAGAACGTCGCCCTGTGACAGAAGCATTCTGAACGCTGTCGGTGCACTGTACCAGATCGTGACACCGAGTTCTGCAATCAGTTTGTACCAGTGCTCGGCTTTGAAACGGCCGCCCTGGATGACGATTGTTGCACGGTTCAGCCAAGGCGCAAACAGTCCGTACACACTCCCCGTCACCCAGCCGGGGTGGGAGGTGCACCAGTAGACATCATCATCTTTGATGTCCAAAACCCATTTTCCCGACTGATATTGATGCGTAATCACGCGGTGAGCGTGCAGTACGCCTTTCGGCTTGCCGGTGGATCCGCTCGTGTAGTGGATCAACATGCTGTCTTCCGGGTCCATCCATTCCACGTATTCCTCTCCGTTATCGAAGAAAGGTTCCGCTTCAATATCTTCAGCAAAAAGAATCGTTTCAAGTGTCGGAATGTCTGCCTGCGGCACACGGCACACCATTTCCTTATCCGTAATGAGCAGCGTTCCGCCGCAGTCATTTATCCTGTCCCTCACCGCATCTTCCATGAACGCTTCGAATAAAGGTCCGGCCACCGCGCCGATTTTTATCACTGAAAGAATCGCAATATAGCATTCCGGTGTTTTCGGCAGAAAGACAAACACTCTGTCTCCTTTGACCACACCGTTCTTTTTTAATATTCGTGCGTAGTGATCCGTCTTATCTTTCACTTCTTTAAACGTATAGCTGATTCTTTCATCGCCGTTTACATAATGCAGTGCCGTTTTACTGCCGTAGCCGTCATCCACATGCCTGTCGATTGTTTCGTAGGCGATATTCAATTTGCCGGTTTCGATAAAACTCAAATCCGTCCCGGCATCTTCCCATTTAAAGTTCCTCCTCATTTCTGAATAGTCAGGGAGGTTATAGTCTCCCGGCAACGGTTCAATGATTTCCAACTGATTCAAAGTCATGATTAAAACTCCTTTTCCGGGATTTTATTAATCTACAGATTAAATTTCACACGCATAAGTTGAGATTGTACCGCGCAGACGCTGTGCCTCTTTATATGTGCAGCGGTTATGCACGACCTGCAGCCCGCCGTCTTTTGCGATATCTGCAGCTTTCGGCGAAATGACACCTTCCTGAAGCCAGAAGACTTTCGGCTTCACTTCAAGCGCTTCTTCTGCAATACCGATCGCAGCTTCAGGGCTTCTGAACACCTGGACGACATCAATCTGTTCAGGCACGCTTTTCAGATCCGGATATGCTTTTTCTCCGAGTATTTCCGTCTCTCCTGGATTGACCGGAATGATCTTATAGCCGAGTCTCTGCATCTTCCTTGCCAGACGGTAGCTCGGTCTCGCTTCTTTGCCGCTCAGTCCGACAACCGCAAGTGTTTTCCGGCGTGTCGTCTCCTGACCGTCTTCAGCCACTTTCTCTGTCGGTGAATTCAATATCCATTTGATGACGCCTTCATCATTGATGACGATTTCTTCATCTTCACCCGTATCAATGCCTGTCGCCTTCGTGAGCGCTTGATTCAGGTCATTTTGAATGTCTCTTACAGATTCAATACCGACGGACAGGCGGACAAGCTCTTCGTATACACCCGTTTCTTCCAGTTGTTCTTTTGTCAGCTGCTGATGTGTCGTTGAAGCCGGATGGATGATCAGTGATTTCGCATCCCCCACGTTCGCCACATGTGACCAGAGTGCTACATTGTCTATCAGCTTTTTACCTGCAGATTTGCCGCCCTTGATACCGAAAGTGATGATCGATCCGAAGCCGTTCTTAAATGTTCTTTTCGCAATTTCATGTGATGGATGGCTTTTCAGTCCAGGGTATGTCACCCACTCGACCGCCGGATGATCAGATAGGAAACGAGCCAGCTTTTCTGCATTTTCATTATGCCTTTCCACACGTACATGCAGTGTTTCCAGCCCCTGTATCAGATGGAAAGCGTTTGTCGGGCTGAGCGTCGCTCCAAAGTCACGCAGCAGCTGGACACGGATTTTAGTGCTGAACGCCAGCGTCCCGAAGTCCGATGCATAACGGATGCCGTTGTAACTCGAGTCCGGCTCTGTAAATTCAGGGAATTTCTCCAGATTCCAGTTGAAACGGCCGCCGTCGACAACGACACCGCCGATCGATGTACCGTGCCCGCCGATCCACTTTGTCGCTGAATGGACGACTATGTCCGCACCAAGCTTGATCGGTTTACATGTATGCGGTGTTGCGAAAGTATTATCGACAATTAAAGGCACATCCGCCGCGTGAGAAATGGCAGCAACCGCTTCGATATCCAGCACCTGCAGACCCGGATTGCCGATCGTTTCACCGAACACCGCTTTTGTCTTATCCGTAATGGCATTTTTAAAGTTTTCAGGATCCGTCGGGTCGACGAATTTCACATTGATGCCGTATCTGGGCAGGGTGACCGCAAAAAGATTATATGTACCGCCGTAAAGATTCGCACCGGCAACAATTTCGTCCCCTGCACTCGCGAGATTCAGAATGGACAGTGTAATCGCAGACATCCCTGAAGAAGTCGCAACAGCCGCCACCCCTTCCTCAAGCAGTGCCATACGCTTTTCAAACACCTCTACCGTCGGGTTGCCGATGCGGGAGTATATATTACCCGGCTCATCCAGCGAGAATAAGCTTTCTGCATGATCCGTATCGTGGAATACGTATGAAGTCGTCTGATAGATTGGTACAGCTCTTGACCCCGTCGTCGGGTCCGGTGCCTGACCGCCGTGCAATGATAAAGTTTCCAGATCATAAGTTGAATTGTGTTCGTTTGACATGTCCATTCCTCCAAGTTTGAATATGATTTAAAAAAGCACTCTTCTTAAAATATAAGAAGAGTGCTTTTCCTCCTCTTATCTTCCAGGAATAAAATCCTGCTGGAATTAGCACCTTTTCAAGCAAATCTGCCTAATGGTTGCCGGGCGTCAAAGGGCCAGTCCCTCTGCCTCTCTAGATAAGTCGAATCAATATTTCTTTAATGCATATTACAATACTATGATTAGCAAGCTTTGTCAAAGTGTTTTTTAAATATTTTGTTTAGAAAGAGAATTTAGATAACTTAAAGGAGATTTAAACGTTCTGAAAAATTTTATTCGCCAAAAAAAGACCACCGCGGACGGCAGTCTTATGATTGAAGGCTTCCGGACTTTGATTTCCCTGAAACTTAAACTTCATATTAAAATATGAACAAGTGGGCAACTGTTACAAAAACAGCGGCCAGAGCGTATTGGATCAATATGAGCGGCCACACCCAGCGTATCCACTTAACCCATGAAATACCTGCAGCAGCAAGCCCCGCCATGAAGTAACCTGATGTCGGTGTAACAATGTTAGAAATACCGTCACCAAATTGGAATGCAAGCACTGCTGTCTGTCTTGCCACACCGACCAGATCTGAAAGAGGCACCATGATCGGCATCGTCAGTGCTGCCTGTCCGCTCCCTGACGGAACGATGAAGTTGATCAATGACTGCACGATGAACATGCCGATGGCGGTCAGACCTGCCGGCAGCGCACCCACTGCATTTGACATCGAATAAAGAAGCGTATCAATGATATTTCCATCTGCCATCACAGCCTGTATGCCGTATGCAAAACCGACAACAAGAGCGCCGAGAACGATCAGCTGACACCCTTTGACAAAGTTTTCAGCGATAGCATTAACCCGCATACCGGATATTAGACCCATGAGGACACCCATGACCAGGAACAGCGCGGCGATCTCTGTAATATACCAGCCATGCTGGACGACACCATAGGCCAGTGTGACGATGGTCACTAAAAGCACACCGATGACGATTTTTTGTCTTCCTGTCAAGTGCTCCCGTTCCTGTTCTTCCAAAGTTTCTCTTTTTTCCTTATCTTCTTGATACATCAGGCTCTTCGTCGGATCTTTCTTGATTTTCCTTGCATAAATCATTACATATGCAATTGCAACGGCGACAAAAATCGCCCAGAAAATCAATCGTGTAAAGAACCCGGAGTAGATTGGCAGTTCTGCGATGCCCTGAGCGACCCCGACGGTGAACGGGTTCATGAAAGCGGCTGAGAAACCTGCAGATGCACCGCATAGTACGATAGCCGCACCCAGCATGGAGTCGTATCCGAGGAACACGACAAGAGGCACGATGATCATGATATAAGGAATCGTTTCCTCCGCGAGCCCGAAAATGGCACCTCCGATTGCAAACAATGTCATCAATACCGGAATAAGTAATATTTCGTTCCCTTTCATCTTATGCGCAACCGTGTTCATACCACTTTCGAGAGCACCGGTCGCCCTGAAAATACCGAATGCACCACCGATGATGAATATAAAGAATATGATCGGAGCAGCATCCACCATTCCCACGTGCACGGCCTGGAATATATCAAAGGCGCCTGCAGGATTCGCCTCAACCGCACTGTAGGACCCGTCCACGACAACTTCCTGACCGTCCACTTCGGCTCGTTCATACTCTCCTGTCGGAACAAAATAAGTGGCTGCTGCAGCGATTATTATTAAAACAAACAGGATGATGTAAACATGAGGCACTTCAAACCTTCTCTTTCTCTTCGGTTTAATTTCATTTTCATCAGATTCAGACATGATTATCTCCCCTTTTATAAAATATTCCGGAGTCAGGCACATATTCAGGTTCTATGCATTTCCGGAATTTCCCCCTTGAAACTTTCAAATACAACACTCTCTGGCACGGCGATAAAATATATTGGGTGAAGCACCGCCATGCACTGGATGATATGCATAATCTTTCCGTCTGTTGAATAAAAGATTATACTATTTTCGTTGTTTTCACAAGCACATTCGCAGAATTTTCTGTGTATATAATATTTTCAGGACATTAATCATTCAACTGCCGGTTGATATCAACAGCATTATAAGGCGGGGCAGTCTCTAAAATTAGATGAAGAAGCCGGGGACATCCGTCCCCGGCTTCTTCATCTTCACTCCCATTGTTATTTCACTTGATTATAAGCACCTGTGCGTTTAAATATTGCTTCTATGACATCCGACATCGCCTCTTTGGCCGGATCCTGGATCTGCATCGGTGCATACACGCTGTCATCCGCATTCAATACTTTGCGGAGTGCATTGGACCACGCAATGTTGATTTCAGTATTATAGTTTATTTTAGCGTGTCCGTATGATATTGCCTTTTGCAGGTCTTCATCTGAAATACCGGAAGCACCATGCAGTGCGAAAGGCACCGATGTCTCTTCCCGCAGCTCTGCCATTTCATCAAACCCCAAATTCGGTTCGCCTTTATATCTGCCGTGGACGCTGCCGAGCGCCGGGGCGAGACAGTCCACTCCTGTTTCTTTGATAAGTTCGAGACATTCATTCAGATCCGCATACATCATCGTGCTTTCGACTCCGTCCTCAATGCCGCCGACACTGCCGACTTCCGCTTCCACCATCACTCCGCGCGGCTTCGCATAGTCCACCACCTGCTTTGTTTTGGCAATATTTTCTTCAATACTCATGGTGGAACCGTCGAACATCACTGAATCATAACCTGCATCCACTGCTTCAATACATCTTTCCACTGACTGCGAATGATCAAAATGAAGGATTGTCGGCACAGTGATTTTCAGCTCTTCCTTTAAATTGCGGTACATGCTGACGAAAAATTTAAAGCCGCCGAGTTTGTCGATGACTGCATCAGTCGTTGCGATGATGACCGGTGACTGACACTTTTCAGCTGTCTTTAAAGTCGTTTCCACCCAGAGTATTCCATTGGCATTGATCTGCGGAACTGCGTAATTATTTTTCATAGCATCTTTCAATATATTAACCATCAATATCACTCGATTTCTTTAATAATTTATATACTCTTATACCATCAATGTAACAAAATAAATCACATACACAACACCGAGTGCTGATAGACCGGCGATAAAACCGCCGAGCGACCATGCTTTCAAAGTCTGGGCAACCGTCAGTTGACCGAATCTGTTAACTACCCAGAACCCCGAGTCATTCGGCAGGGACAATCCGATTGCACCGGAACATATCGCGAGCGCAAGGAGCACCGGATGGACGCCGAGCTCAGCAATCTGCGGTCCGAGTATGCTTGACGTCGTAACGAGCGCCACCGTGGCTGAGCCGAGAGATGCCCTTAAAATCTGTGTGAAAATGAATGCAAGGAGAAGCACATGGATGTTGAATCCTGTCATCATCTCTATTAAATACTCTCCCATTCCACTCGCGTTGATTACCGCACCAAACGCACCGCCGGCACCTGTAACGAGCAGAATGCCGCCTGCATCAGCCATCGACTGTTTAAACTGATCATCGTAACTTTCGCTTATGTATGGTTTTAAAACAATCAGCGCTGTAATGACACTGATCAGAAGTGCGACGTTTTTATCTCCGATAAATGAGAACACTGTAGACACAGGTGAATCCGGAAGCAGCAGCTGGCTGATCGTGTTTCCTAAAATCAGTACGATCGGCAGTAACAGCAGACCGAACGACAGGCTGTATGAAATCTGCTTTTTATAGACCGGTTCTTCTTCAACCTCTTCCATCTTCTCAAGATCCGACTGGTTATGTCCGATTCTTTTCCCGATGAACATACCATAGCCATAACCGCCGACAAGTGTTGCTATGGTTGCGACAAAAAGCCCTGCAACCAGAAAGATTCCCAGATCAACACCTATATTTTCAGCAACAACGAGCGGTCCGGGTGTAGGTATGATCATGCTGTGGGACACGATCAGACCGACTGCGAGCGCTGTAACAAATGTAATTCTCGGTAAATTCGTTTTACGCGTCACACTGCCGATGACTTTATTTAAAATAACGAATGCGGCATCGAAGAAAACCGGGATGGACACAACCGTTCCTGTCATCGCAATCCCGATGGGAGATTTCTTGATTCCTGTAACTCTCAAGATTCCTTCGGCGATTCTCTCTACCGCTCCGGATTTCGCCAGGAACTGTCCAAAGACGATTCCAAGCCCGATCAGAATACCGACGCCGGCAAGCGTGCTTCCGAATCCTTCGGCAATGATCTGCGATGACTCCGCAATTGGCAGGCCGACAAGAAATGCAAGTCCGAATGCGGTCACCAGTAATGATATGAAAGGTTCAACTTTAAACTTCAATATTAAAATGAATAAAACAACTAATGCCAGCAGGAAATATAATAAAAGCATCCAGCTCACTCCTCATGACTGATTTTTTTGTAGACATCGTACAGCGTGTGATTCTCACCGACATTTCCCGGGAAAACGATATAAGGAATGTGCGGATATTTCGCATCTTCGTCTGTTTCCCAGACAGGTATCCCTTTTTCAGCCTGGCCCAGTACATAAGCCTTTTTAACTTTTATACCTTCTGTTGCCACGTCACTGGATGTAATGCCGCCTTTTGCGATGATGAACCCCGGCTTCACATCAAGTGTCGATACAATCTGCACCAGACTGTCTGAAATCGATTTGGATATTCTCAAACTCTCTTCTTTATCTTCCGTCCTGATCAGTCCGCGCGAAGTATAGACCACCACATCTTTACCGTCTGAAATCAATTTCGAGACTTCATCCCGCAGCGTATTCACATACTCGGTCAGCTGACTTTCTTCAATCACTTTCCGGATTGAAAACTCAATTTCATGAATATCCGAGTGCTCGGTCAGATGCTTCAGTTGCTTCGTCGTCTTATCGACATGGGAGCCGACAACGATGATGCCGCCATTCTCGTTATCCGGCTGGATGATTTCTTCCCTTGCAAGAATCTCCCCCGGTGTCTGGCAGATTGCTCTGACAAATGACGCAGCCGTTCTGAATATGAATTTTTTGTTGTGTGACTTAAGATATTCCATCATGACACCTGCGAAAAACTCCATGTCCCTGTTGTTCACTGCGTCCACGATGACCTGGTCGAATGCATTTAAACCGTCGAATATTTTAATCAGTGCATGAGTATCGCAGCTTCTGATCATATCCAATGGAATGTGCACGACGTTCTCCGACCGAACCTCACCGTCACTTTTTTCTTCAATATAGTCCTTTAAATGTTTTGAATTGAAACCGAATGTAGAATCATTTGAGAACTCACTTTCACTGACAGGGATGAATTCATCATTCTCTTCCAAATAATGAATACCTTCGTAAGTGTACCGGCCACCTTCAAAGAATGCCGGGATATAAAACACCGCATCAAAGCCTTCAGGACTGTTCTCATGAATGACTTTCGGCTCGTAATAATAATGTCCCCTCAAAGTCGAATCACCGCGGCTGATGATGATGAACGGTATTCCTTTTTCAGAAGAGACACGTTCTACCGTCTGGATGATTTTTTCATGCACAGCTTTCGTTTCAGCTTCAGACAATGCGCGTGAATTCGTCATGATGAAAAACATATTGTGATCGGCATCGAAACCGTCTTCTATATATTCCTTTTGCCAAGTTGTGTAGACGTTTAAATCTTTCACCGTCTGTGTGCCTGTCGGATCATCATCCAGGACGACCACTTTATAATTGAAGTCTTGGAAGTTCCGATTTTCAGGACAGTTCAATTGTGTTTCAATCACTTTTTTATCCAAATTCATCACCTACATATTATTGATTTTTTCGAAATATTTAATGATGCCTGAATGGTCATTGATTCCGTTGCCGGAAGCTTTTTCAGACTTGTAGATTTCCTTGACCATATTCGTCACGGGCAGTGTCAGATCCACTGAATCTGCTGCATCCGTCACATTTTTCAAATCTTTATAATTGATATTGATCGGACCGCCCGGAGAATAATCTTCTTCGATCATCTTAGGGAACTTCGCTTCCATTACGCTTGAACCTGCAAGCCCGCCGCCGATTGCATCATGCATCTTTTCCAGGTCGATATTGTACTTTTTGGCAAGCACCACCGCTTCAGATAACGCCGCGATGTTCACATTGACGATAATCTGATTGGCCAGCTTGACTGTGCTGCCCGCACCGATTCCACCCACTCTGACAATCGAGGCTGCCATCGGTGAAATCACTTCCTGTATGTATTCAAGGTCACTTTCATTACATCCCGCCATGACAGATAACTCACCGCTGATTGCGAGCGGTTCCCCGCCGCTGACAGGTGCATCCGCAAAACGGATCTCAAGACTCTTAAGCTTTTCACTGATGGCAATGGAATCATTCGGTCCGAGGGAACTCATATCAATGACCATCTGCCCCGGTGACAAGTATTCCGCGATACCGTTGGTTTCTGAAAATAAAACCGATTCCACAATCTGCGCATTCGGCAGCATGGTGATCACCACTTCAGATTTCGAAGCCATTTCCTGTAAAGAGTCCACTGATGATGCGCCGTATTCCACGACCCTTTCCACCGCTTCGACATTCACATCGTTGACAAACACTTCGTGCCCGTGCGCCACCAAGTTCTTAACCATCGGCCTTCCCATAATCCCGAGACCTATAAAACCTATTTTCATGTCCTCACTCCTGGTAAACGTTTTCATCTTTTATGTATTGTATACCATAGTTATTAAAATGTATACAATTTCGAAGATGAAATTAGTGTATAATGTTTGTTGAGGTGTTTATTAATGGAGAACCTTTCACTTTATGAGCAAATAAGAGAGGATATCTTGAACGGCGGTTTTGATAAAAAAGAGAAATTGACCGAATTAAAGCTCGCCAAAAGATATAATGTCAGCCGGACGCCGATCAGAACATGCCTCCAGCAGCTGGAGTCCGAATACCTGATCAAAGACGGCTATGTCTTCAGACCATCCATGGAGGATTACCGGTCTTTATTTGAAATGAGGATACTGATTGAAAAATACGCCGTGGAAAAAGCCATCCTGCTTTTTAACGATGAAGATATTAAAGTGTTGAGAGGATATATAGAAGCAGCGCGCAAAGGTGATGAGCAGGACACCATGCAGGCGAATAAAGACTTCCATAACAAAATCATCAGTGCTGTAAAAAATCCATACTTGTCCGAGTCGTACGAACGGTTGAATGCAGTTATCTATATGTTCAGTAAAGTCGTCGTGAGCAAAGAACGGCCGAAATTACTGGATGAACATGAGGAAATTGTCGATGCGATTAAAGAGAGGAATGAAGAAACAGCTCTTTTTAAAATCCAGGAGCATTTGGAGAGGGACTTGGAGTTTACGCTGTATTATCTGTTTTGATTCAAATCATATGATCCTTTAAAAAAACCGGCCGGAGACTACACTCCCGGCCGGTTTTCACTTGAAGTCATCTGCCGGTCGGCGTAATTGTTGTATCAGATTAGGGTCGATTATATAATATAATAGTGTGTCTGTTTAAAACAGACTGAAGTGAAACACATGCATTATGATACAATGACAAAGTAGATGCATTCGGTATGTATTAATGAAAATTGAAGGGATGATTAATGGTGCGAGTTGTAGTAACAGGCATGGGTGCAGTGACCCCTATCGGCAACAGCGTCGGAGAAATGTGGACAAATATCCGTGCCGGCAGACACGGCATCGGTAGTGCCACTAGAGTGAATCCCGAACATTACAGAACACCGCTTGCCGCCGAAGTGAAAAACTTCGATCCGAAAACGGTAATGGACCGCCGGGAAGCGAAAAGAATGGATCTGTTCGCGCAGTACGCGGTTGCTGCGGCAGACGAAGCGCTCAGGATGAGCGGTTTCGAAATAAATGACGATAATGCATTTGATACCGGTGTCATTGTCGGATCAGGTTCAGGCGGATACGTATCCATGGAGGAAAACGTCATCAGACTGAATGAAAGAGGGCCGAACAAAGTTGAGCCGCTCTTTCATATCAAGACGCCTGTCAATATGGCAGCGGCAGGTATCGCCATGCACTTTGGAATGAAGGGCGATTCGATGTCCATTTCATCTGCCTGTGCGAGCGGGAGCCACTCGATCGGCGAGGCGTTCATGAAGATAAAGGCTGGACAGCTGACAGCATGCTTCGCCGGCGGCGCAGAAGGCACTTTGAGCGATTCGACTTACAGCGGCTTTTCAGTGTTGAAAGCCATGTCGCCCCAGACAGACCCGGACCTTGCCTCCCGGCCGTTCGACAAAGAACGGGACGGTTTCATACCCGGCGAAGGGTCGGGAATATTGATGCTTGAATCCCTCGAATCCGCACAGGCACGCGGTGCTGAAATATATGCTGAAATCACCGGATACGGCGCAACGACCGATGCCCACCACGTCACCGCACCGCTCCCTGACGGGAAGGCTGCGGGAATGGCGATGAGAAAAGCGATGAAGATGGGCGGCATCACAGCTGAAGATGTTTCATACATCAATGCGCACGGTACGAGCACTCCGGCCAATGATTCCAGTGAAACGAAAGCGATCAAGTTCGCGCTTGGAGCATCAGCATACAAAACGCCAATATCCAGCACAAAAAGTTATGTCGGCCATATGTTTGGCGCTGCAGGCAGTACAGAAGCGATCGTATCAATAGAAGCAATGAGACACGGCTACATCCCGCCTACTTTGAATCTTAAGAATCCGGACCCAGAATGTGATCTGGACTATGTTCCTTTAAAAGGAAGAGACGGAAAATTGGAATATGTCCTTTCCAACTCCATGGGGTTCGGCGGACACAACAGCTCACTGCTGTTCAAGCGGTGGAGTGAATAAATTCATCTGATGCATCAGGAGGAATATTTATGAAAGCAGCAATACTATTTGACAGTTCGGCATACTTAAAAGCCCCTTTGAAAGAAAGAATCGACCTTTTCCAGGTCGACTTCACTCTGGCGCTTCCGAATGGCGAGATCATCACAGAGTCGACAGATGAATCCCACCTGGAAAATTTCTTTGAACAATGGATGCAGGAAGGCACTGAACAGCCTAAAACGGCCCAGCCGGGCGTCCAGGCTTATCATACAGCCTTTCAGAAAATCATTGACGAAGGATATGATACCGTCTTCGGTGTTTATTTGAGTTCAAGCGTCAGCGGAACACTGCAGACCGCCCATTCCGTCGGGCAGGAATATAAGGATAAACTGACAATCCATAACTTTGATGCCGTCGGTCTTTCCGTGAATATGGAACAGTTGATCGTACAGATGACAAGAATGATCGATGCCGGTAAGTCTTTTGAAGAAATAAAAGATGAAATGACATGGCTGATGGACCAGAGCAGATTTTTCATCGCAATTGAGAAACATGATAATCTGATCAAAGGCGGCAGAGGCAGAGCATTGAACGAACTTGAAGACAATTCTTTCAAAACACTCCCCCTGCTTGAATACGTCCCTGAAGATATGCCGGTATTGACAGAAACCTTCCGGACAAATAAAAACCGCAACAGGCGCCTTTTGGAACTGACCGCCGACTACCAGAAAAAATATCCGGATCATAGAATCCAGGTCGGCATCGGACATACGCTCTCTGAAGATAAGGCACTGAAGTTAAAATCTGCCATTCAGGAGACCTTGCCGGAACAGCCTGTGGAAATCCGCCTGATCGGCACGGCTTTTTGTTCCCATCTGGGGAAAAATGCTTTATCACTCGGATTGATGCCTGTGACGAAAGAGGTTGAATAGATGATTAAACTTGCAGTCGATACAGAGGGCGGGGATTTCGGACCGGAAACGACCGTCTGCGGCGCCTGTCTCGCCATGCGTGATAACCCGGAATTGTATTGTCTGTTCTTCGGTTTCCCGGATCAGATTGAAAAGACCTTACCCGATTTTGCTGACAGAGACCGGATTCAAATCATTTCTGCGGATGAAGTGATTACAGATGAAGACAACCCATTGAGGGCAGTCCGTAAAAAACAGGATTCAGCGATTGTGAAAGCACTGCGAGCTGTTGCGGACGGGGAAGCGGATGCTTTTGTCTCCGCCGGCAGCAGCGGTGCAATTTATGCAGGAAGCCTTTTACACATCGGTACAATCCCTGAAATCAAACGTCCCGCATCCGTGACGATTTTACCGACAGCATCCACATCGTCACCCTATTACATGTTGATTGATTCAGGTGCGAACACTGCCTCCAAGCCTGAACATCTGACAGACTACGGCCGTATCGGGAGCAAAGTTGCAGAGCAGCTGCTCGGAATCGATAACGCAAGAATCGGCCTGCTGAGTAACGGAACGGAACCTTCCAAAGGCAATGACTTCACAAAAGCAGCCCACCGGCACCTGCAGACGGATGAATATTTGAATTTCACCGGCAACGTTGAACCGACCGCGCTGCTGAGCGGCACACACGATATCGTCCTGACGGATGGATTCACGGGTAATATCATGTTGAAAACAGTGGAAGGCACGGCAGAGATTTTAATGAATGACCTGCTGGAAAACATAAAAAAAGACGGGCAGCTGGATGCCGATGCTGAAAAACTGATCGAGAGCACAATCCAAAAGAGCATCAGAAGATATACCAATGAAGACATCGGCGGCGGGTTCATACTCGGCGTCAAAGCACCCGTCGTCATCACCCACGGTGCAGCAGACAAAATGATGTTCAAGAACAGCGTTGAAATCGCAGCCAGACTGGCAGAAAACAGTACCTTCAATGGTTAAGCAGTACACTCTGCTTATGATCAGGAAACGGTGATATGGATGAATACGAACCACTTATTTTATAAAATTCTTAAAAGGACAATTACTGCCGGAGACTATGTAGACTGGTCATACAGTGTATTGGAAGAAGGCGTTTCATCTCCTTCCTTGACCATTCTCTCTTCATGTTCATCCACTGATAATATTCTTGAAATAGAATCTTATTTCAGACGGGCAGCAGAAGAGCTTGAGATAGAACATCCGACATTTGAAACGGCTGCACGAGCCCGTCTGGAATTTCTTGCGCTGAAAATAATGGAGACCGAAGATGATGATTACAGGCAGATTTATCATCTGACCGACAGAATCTTTAAAGTTGTCGCTGTCGAACTGAATTATCCGGAGGAGCTGATGAACTGGGTGGAAATGAGTGAGTTGATGGACAGAGTCGATTATAATTACGATAAGTATGTAATATCAGAAATAAAAAATGAGGCTGGGCAGTTACTTGGAACCGATACTTAATATTAATAGCGGTGATATATATGGATGCGAAAAAGTTTACTGATATGATTAATGACCTTGAAGAAAAACCCGCTGGCACTTTACGTTTTTTCGGAAAATGGTTCGGCAGACCTTATGATAACCATCACAAAATTTTGAAGTGTCACGTCAAAGAAGAGATTTTGGAGATTGAATTTGACGCAGGTGAAACGGTAAAGATATCGGAGCCTGAAGATATAATTTTAAATGATGAGGGTATGTTCATCCACGATGCTGCATATGTTGAGCTTTCCCGGTATGCCTACGGCAGCACTCAAACGGATGAAAATTTAATAATAGATAGATATTCATTAAAAGACGGAGAGACGTCTGATAAGATTAATTATCCTGCTTTTGAATTACTTTGATTGCTTGATTATAGGAGAAATGATAATGATTTTAGCTCTAATACTTTTAATTATTGCGATCGGTTACGCATATAGACGGAGAGAGGAACCGATGGCAATGGCCACTGCAGGCAGCAGCCTGCTGGCTGTAGGAATCATCGCTTTACTGATATTTGCACTGATAGCAACAAATATATTACATTTCAGTGAAAGTCTGGAAGATATAATCGCATTGATAGCCATGGGCGATTCACTGATTCTGATCCCTTCCGGATTGATACTCTTGATAACCGGCCTGGTTTTAAACAGTAAGAAATCAAAATAAGTTTTATAAAACATTGCATATCGCATAATGATTATCAGCATTGATACTCTTGATAACCGGCCTGGTTTTAAACAGTAAGAAATCAAAATAAGTTTTATAAAACATTGCATATCGCATAATGATTATCAGCAAAATATTATTCCACTGGAAGATTTCATTACTATATGGAAGTCAATATACTTTTTAAAAAAGAAATTGGTAAATAAACTCCATCTTTATCAAATATAAAATCACCCGCAGATTTCGATATCTACGGGTGGTTTTCAATGTTTTGATATTTTACTTTATTCACTTGATCTTTACGATAATTTTACCTCTCGCATGTCCGGATTCACTCAGTTTATGTGCTTCCTGCACACCTTCAACACTGAAGGGGAATATTTTACCGACGGCCGGCTTCACCTTTCCTTCTGACACCAGTTCTATGATCTTTTCCAACTGATCGACTTTAGTGGAGGAATTCAGGTACATTGCAGTCACGCCTTTCTCTTCAGCCATTTCTTTATCCGGTTTTCCTGCAATGGACACCAATCTCCCGCCCGTCTTCAGGACATCGTAGCTTTTTTCCAGTATCTCTCCACCGAGTGTATCCAGCACGACATCGAACTCCGATTTACATCCAGAAAAATCTTCTTCTTTATAATTGATCACTGTATCTGCACCCAGACCTTTTACGAAATCTACATTTTTACCGCTTGTAGTCGTTGTGACCTCGGCACCGAAATACTTGGCGAGTTGAATCGCAAAACTGCCGACACCACCTGAACCCGCATGAATGAAGACCTTCTCTCCTGCTTCGATTTCTGCTTTATCCTTAAGCATCTGCCACGCTGTCATACTCGTCAGCGGTACCGCAGCCGCATCTTCATAGGAAACATTCTCAGGCTTATTCACGAGAAGTTTATCTTCCATTACGATATATTCTGCAAATCCGCCCGGCTTTTTAAGTTCTGCTTTACCGACCACTTCATCTCCGACCTTAAAATCTTCAACACGTTCGCCCACTTCTTTTACAGTACCTGAAATATCCCAGCCAAAAATAATGGGGAATGATAAAGGGATTACTTTTTTGAAATCCCCGGCACGCACTTTCACATCCATCCGGTTCACAGCGACTGCATGAACCGCCACAAGCACTTCATTTCCTGCCACTTCCGGCTTCTCCAGCTCTGCCATCTTAAACTCTTCCACACTGCCATACGCCTCTGTTATGATTGTTTTCAATTAAATTCTCCTCCTTGGAATTGTCGTAAAATATATGATAATCGTCCGATATTTTCACATTCATGGGACCATCTCCCGACCTTCATTTTCAGTATACATATCCATAAAGTACTTCACAAAGATGATGATATATCGCCGGTTCTGCCTTTTCTTCTGCCACACGGCAAAAAGCCCGTTACAATCATCATATAGAGATTGTAACGGGCTGTAATTAATGGTTATTAGTTAATTTCGATGCGTTTTAAACGACCTGTGTTTTGTGTTTTCGGCAATGTGATGTTCAGTATGCCGTTGTCAAATTTTGCGTCAATTTCAGCTTCCTCAATATTTTCGAATGAAAACTGTCTTTTGATATTGCTTACGCTTCTTTCACGGTGGATGACTTTTCCTTCATCATCAGTCGCTTCATTATCCACTGACTGTTTGCCTGAAATGGTCAGTATACCCCGATCAAATTCGATATTGATATCTTCTTTGTTCATGCCGGGAAGTTCCGCTTCCACCATGTAGGAATCTTCATGTTCTGTAATGTCAGTTTTCATCATCTGATTTCTATCCTCAGAAAAGAACGGCCGTCCAAAATCTTTAAACACATCACCAGGTTTCATATCGAAAAAACTGTTATTGAATGGTCTCATTTCAAATGCCATGATCCAATCTCTCCTTTAATGATTATATTCAAGTTTTGGTAAGGCAGTTGACATCACTCAAACTGTCTTATCAACTTATATATATTATAGCACATTGGTCAAAGATAGTCAAAGTCAGGAACGAACAGTTAATAACCAAATTCGTTGAAAATAAAATCATCGATTGAAATCAGCAGTCCAGAAGATAATAATGTAGTGATAAGCCCCCTCCAAAGCATTCTGATTTTGGAGGGGGCTTAAGATCACTTCACATTGATGATGATGTCATCATTATCAACTTCACCTTCGTTTGCTGCTGCAATTTCGATATTTGCAGGGCCGGTAATGATGATAGGCGTGATATCACTTTTCGCGTTTTCCCTGATATAATCCAAATCAAATTCCAGCAGTACATCACCTTTTTCAAATGTATCTCCTGTACTGACGTGAAGCTTAAATCCTTCTCCTTTCAAGTTGACCGTATCCAGTCCGATATGCACAAGTACTTCAAGTCCGCCTCTGTTCGTCAGACCGAGTGCGTGTTTCGTCGGAAAATCTGTCATAACCTCACCGTCAAAAGGTGCACGTACAACGCCATCTGAAGGCTTGATCGCGATACCGTCTCCCATCATTTTTTCACTGAAGACCTTATCCGGTACTTCCTCAAGTGCCACTGCTTTCCCTTTGATTGGACTGAAGATATCTTTTGTATCTGCAGTCAGCGGACTGTCGCTGACAGCCACTTCAGTATCTGCATCTTCCGACACTGTCGTTTCATCTGCAGAAGTAATTTTCCCATCGATGATCCTCTGCATATCATTCTTGATCCGATCGGATTTAGTTCCGAAGATGGCCTGCATATTATTGCCGACCTTCATCACCCCGGAAGCGCCGAGATTTTTAAGTGTTGCTTCATCAACCGCTGATGTATCGTTCACTTCCACACGAAGACGGGTGATACATGCATCCAGATGCTTGATGTTCGATTCCCCGCCCATTGCTTTTAAGACGTTGAACGGCAGATCTTCGATGCTGCCTGAATCAGAACCTGCAGCTACATCTTCACGTCCAGGCGTTTTTAGATCCATCGCCTTGATTAAAAATCTGAAGATGACATAGTACAGCACAGCATAGACTGCCCCGACTATGAATACCCACCACCACTCAGTGCGGTTCTGCAGCATGCCGAACAGGAAAAAGTCTATGAAACCGCCGCTGAATGTGTAACCGAGGTTCACATCCAGCAGATAAAGAATTAAGAAACTGAAACCGTCCAGCACTGCGTGAATCACATAAAGCAACGGCGCAACGAACAGAAATGAGAACTCCAACGGTTCCGTAATACCTGTTAAAAAGCTCGTCAGTGCACCCGACAGCATAATACCTGCAACATACTTCTTATGCTCAGGACGTGCAGCATGATATATCGCAAGTGCTGCCGCAGGCAGCCCGAACATCATTACAGGGAATTCACCCTGCATAAAGTTACCTGCCGTGAGGTCAGCGCCATCTTTCAACTGTGCGAAGAAGATGTTCAGATCTCCTCTTACAATATTGCCCGCTGCATTCGTGTATGTACCAAACTCAAACCAGAATGGCGCATGGAAAATATGATGCAGTCCGAATGGAATGAGCAGCCGTTTAACCATACCGAACATGAACACACCGAGTGCCGTCGCTTCTTCCATCAGGAAATATGAAACAGAGTTTAAGCCTTCCTGAATCGGCGGCCAGATTAAGAATAGTCCAAGTCCGATCAGGAATGACAGCACAGCTGTCATGATCGGAACGAAACGCTTGCCTGCAAAGAATCCTAAAAATTGCGGCAGTTCAATATTGTAGTATCTATTGTATGCCCAGGCAGATAAAACACCGATGATGATACCGCCAAACACACCTGTCTGGATGGTATCCACACCCAGTATTGATGCATAGGCAGGATTTTCAGCAGCCATTTCAGGCGTAACTCCCGCTACCTGTCCCATAGTCACGTTCATGATCATATAGCCGACAAAGGCAGCAATCGCAGCCACACCGTCACCTTTTGCGAGTCCCACCGCAACACCGAGTGCAAATAAAAGAGCTAAATTATCGAAGACGATACCGCCTGCTGCCTGAAGCATGTTGGACAGAGCGACGATCCAGCCCGCTTCTAAAAACGGCATGAAATCAACCATCGCTTCCGTTTGCAGCGCAGCCCCGATACCCAGCATCAGACCGGCAGCCGGCAATATTGCGACCGGCAGCATCAATGCTTTACCGATACGCTGCAATTGTCCAAAAATCTTTTTAAACATGGAAATTCCTCCTTATGATAAGTCTCAGATCATACAAAACAAAAAAGGACATGAGTATACAGAAATAGTTAAATAAACTACTCCCTGTAAACTCATGCCCTCTGATGGTTACACATTTACTCAGAATAATGTTCAAATTGATTTATGTGCATCGTTAAGTAAACAACTTCAGAGTCGTATACTTTCCGCTGCAGTTTGTTTTGCATCATTTTTACAATCTTTATGGCAACATTATAGCATAGTGGATATTGCGCTTTCAACAGTTCGCCAAAGTCGGACTGGTCGGGCACACTTTCACCTTTTATCACCCTCTGCACACAGAAACTGATATGCCTGACAAACCGGTCGTACCATAACGAAGTCTGATCCACGGATATACCGAGCCCCGTTTCAATTATCATTATCGCCTGATGCACCACTTCTGAGAAGATGTTCATCTCCTGTACAGATTTGTTGTAAATCGCAGAATGCACGTGCAGTGCGATAAAACCAATTTCAGCTTCCGGCAGATGAATATGATATTTCTGATTCAACATCGTCATCACTTCTTCAGCAATCTGGTACTCCTTCGGATAAAGTGCCCGCGTTTCATTGATGAAAGGGTTTGTAATCTCAATTCCTTCCTCCTGGCGTTTGATGCTGAAAAGCAGATGATCCGTTAAAGACAGCACAATCCGGTCGTTCACCTGATTCGCCGTCAGCTCATCGATCAGTTCAATCGCCTCGAATATCAATTTGAACAGCTGCTCATCACCCATGGTCAGAAGCGTCTGATACCTGCCGCTGTCCTGCTTGCCGGTCAGTTTATAAACCTTATCCGCTTTCTCTGTATCCAATATGTCATTTTCCTTTGCTCCGAAGCCGATTCCTCTGCCAATCAATACGACTTCCTCTAAATCATCATGTGCAATCACTACGTTGTTGTTCAGTGCTTTTTCAACTTTATACATACTGGTTCCCCTTGAATCTTCAAATGTGTTATTTGATCAACTGTTTCAGCCAGGCAGCCAACTCTGGTATTTCTTCATTATATATTATTGCCGGGACTTTCTTACCATCCGTTATAAAGAGGGAGTCAAGTGGTACAGAATTTTCATTTATGACTTCCGATATCCCACTGTCCGGCCAGTCTGTGCCGCATAAAAACGGCGGTGCATCTCCAGCGACAAATCCCGCAGGATCATTTTCCAGTTTTGAAATCAATTCATCTTCGACATCATAGCCTTCAAATTCATACGCCTGACCATTCGCTTCTGCAATGATCGTCAGCTCATACAATGGTTTTCTGAACAATCTTTTTCGTTCATTAATCCCGGGGTCCACCTTGAAATAAACTTCTTTCAACTTCAGCGGTTCGGTTTCTTTTGCATGATAAGCTGCCTGCTCCAAATCCATAGTCACTTTCATAAACTCTTTCCTTTTTCGTATTTTGTTATTGCCCACTTCTCTTTCAAATTCCTATACAATAGTATAAATTAAAAAATAGCCCGGGAATGACAATTTCGGACTATTTCTATTGTTCAAAATCTATTCAGTTAGTGTGACCTCTTGGAAGTCCGGCTTATTAAACTGATCAATATACAATCCTTCCACTTCTGTTCTTTGCGCGTTCATACTTTCAGTTTCCCTGAAATAAATCATCGGTGCTTCCTCTTCCAATATTGCCTGGGCTTCGTGATAAATCTCTTCACGTTCATGATCAGAAGATGCTTTTCTGCCTTCTTGAAGTAATTGGTCGAATTCTTCATTTTGAAAGAATGTGCGGTTACCTTGATATCCTATCATAGAAGAATGGAAGACATCCCATAACATCTGGTCGGGATCACCTGTAGAGTTCGGTGCACCTTGTATAAAAATATCATGATTCCCCTGGCCCGCTTCTTCAAGAAATGCGCCCCATTCCAGCTGTTCAACAGTTGCGTCAACATTTATTTTCTGTAAGACCTCCTGTAGATACACCCCTACATTGACACGCTCTTCATCATCATTCGTCAGTATTGATAATTCGAAACCTTCTTCATATCCGGCTTCCTCCATCAATTCCTGAGCTCTTTCCACATCATATGGATAGCCTTCCAAACTTTCATCGTGTCCTAAAAGCTCAGACGTCACGACACCTTTTGGCAGCTTTCCGGAACCATTATATATTCCATCTATGATCTCCTGTCTATCGACTAAGTGAGATATCGCCTGTCTGACACGCTTATCATCTAATGGCTTCTTCTGGGTGTTAAAACCAATATATTGAACTGCCATATTGTAAAGAGTATACGGTTCCATCACTTCGCTTTGTTCAATCTGAGACAGGTTACTGCTTTCGTAACCCATTATCATATGAGAATTCCCTGTTTCTAAATCTGCAATCCGTGAGTTTGTTTCTGTGATTATTTTAAATGTCACAGTGTCCATTTTCATAGGTTCGCCCCAATACTCATCAAACCTTTCAATTACTGTACTTTCACCAGGCGTTCTGGAAGAAAAAGCAGCATAATTTGTACCTATTGGGTTTACTTCGACAACTTCACCGATATAGCTTGAAATATCATCGACGATTCTTTCGTATTCTTCATCCTTTTTATCCCTTATTTCATAATATTCTTCTGCTGTTAAATCATGCCCCCCTTTTTCCAGCGCATTTTCATAATCCTCATCAATAACTTTTTTACTGACCATCCCGCCACCACCATGTGATAAATGGTTTAATAAAGGAGCAAAAGGATATTCTGTTATGATTTCCACTGTATGAGAATCGATGACATTCACTTCATCAATCATCTCAAAAATATTCAAACGTGGCGATGCCATAGCTGGATCAATCACTCTTTCCAGGTTCGCTTTTACAACCTCAGCGTTAAATTCACTGGTATCATGAAACACTACATCTTCTCTCAATTCAAATTTCCAAGTTGAATCGTCCACCTGCTCATAATCTTTTGCAAGAAGAGGGATGATTTCTAAGTTTTCCCCATGAGTGACTAACCCCTCATATATAGTATTTCTCATCTGATCAGAATATAAATCATCGTTACCGTGCGGATCGAGGGAAACTGCATCAGTACCCGTTGAGACTACAAAGTCCCCGCCTTCAGACACTTCATTTCCTTCAGCCTCCTCGGCCACATCCACCTCAGCATCATTGGTACAAGCAGCCAGAATACTCACTATCAACACCATAATCAGAATATGAAATTTTTTATTCACTATGTATTTGCCCCTCTCACTAAAATCATAGTTGATAACTATGTTATTAAAGCATATTTTATCACTAGGGATTAATAATAATCAACCTACTTTTATAAAGAATGTTCCCTTTCGAGCAATCAGACATTACAAAGTCTATGTGTTGCTATATTAAAAGCAGATAGGTATCAAAATTTCTAGCTATACTAGTAATTTTGAGCAAATTATGATTAGAAAAGAAGCAAACTTAAAAAGTAGAATGACTAAATACTTACCTTAAAAATGACTGGGTTTTATCTTATCAGTCATAAAAAAATAACCCCTTATTTAAACTCTTACACTGACACGGGGTTATTTTCATCTGTACAAGCTAAACAATTATTATTAAGCCGAAATTTCATATTAAAACTCGTTTTCTTTGTTATAGTTATAAAATTTTAGTCTAATCTCTTATTTATGCCACGGGATAATTTTCCCGTGGCATGTTTTACGAACCTCACTATAAAATAGGCGAAATCAGGTTCGCCAGCACTTCCTTCACTTTGATCCACTTGCTCCGCGATTCATATTTCTCTTTCGTCAGCAATGTGCTCGATTTCATGTCTTCTTCAAAGGTGATCCTCTGCTGTACTGCCTCATCTTCATCATAGATGAATGCATTCACTTCAAAATTCAAAAAGAAGCTTCTCACATCAATATTGGTCGTGCCGATACTGAGCAGTTCATCGTCGATCATCATGGTTTTTGCATGCAGAAAGCCTGTATTGTATATAAAAACTTCAGCTCCCATATCGACAAGTTCACCGGCATTGGCATACGTCGCCCAGTAGACGAACGGATGGTCAGGGTGGTCTGGTATCATCAGACGGACTTTGACACCACGTAAAATGGCTGTCTTTATCGCTTCGAATATGGATTGATCCGGGATGAAGTACGGTGTCTGTATATAAAGTGAGTTTTTGGCACTGTTGATCATCTGGAAATACCCATACTTGTTCTGCTGGTATTCCTCATCGGGGCCGCTGGAGACAATCTGCATGGCTATATCCCCGTCATAATCCACATTCGGAAAGTAACGCTCCTCCCATTTCAGATAACTCCGTTTACTGTGGGAGTCCCAGTCAAGCATGAACCTGAGCTGGAGCAGCTTGACCGCATCCCCTTGGATTCTTAAGTGTGTATCGCGCCGGGGTGGGAGGTCTGCTTCGTGCCATTCCCCCTTTTCTTCATCGAACCCGACGTACTCATCACCGACATTGAAACCCCCGATGTATCCTGTGCTTCCGTCGATGACGGCGAGCTTCCGGTGGTTCCTGTTGTTCAGCCGGGGGTTGACGAGCGGGAGATAGCTTGGGAAGAAAGCGGCAACCTCGCCGCCTGCTTTTATCAGTTCATTGAAATGACGGTTCTTCAAGGTTCTTGACCCCAGGTCATCATACAGGACCTTTACCGTCACGCCCTCTTTCTGTTTCTTGACAAGTGCCTCATAAATCTCTGTGCCAATCTTATCCATCTTGAAAATATAATATTGAATATGGATATGATCTTCAGCCTGGCGTATATCTTCCAGCAGATGGTTGAATTTACGGCGGCCGTTGGTGAAAGTTTTTAAATGATTATTTGAAGTGAGGAATGTCTCCTGGCTCTGGAGCATCATGTGGATGAAATCCTTGTGTTTTTCAGTGATGCTGTTCGGGAAATCACGCTTCCCCGACTGCAGATCATCCAACTGCTCATTGACGATTTTCTCAAGCCGCTCCTGCTCCTTCGTATCCATCTTGAATAGATTCTGTCTGTATATTGTACGGCCAAAAAGCATGTATAATACGAAGCCTACGATGGGGATGAACAGCAGGATCAGCAGCCATGCCCATACACTTTGTGCACTCCGCCGCCTTTCGAGGAAAATCAAACTGATCGCGAATATGATATTGATGATGAAGAGCGCGATGAGGATGATATCCAATATGAAATAGGAACTTATTAAATTGGACAAATTGTCAAATGTCAGCCTCGCCATAACCTGCCCCCCTCAAGTCTACTCTTATGTACATAATATACATATTCCCTCTGAATTACCCGCCCAAACGTTCGGGGACGAGGGTCCTGTGCGGGATTTTATTTTCAAAAACTTATATAATATCGTTGCACCAGCCAATTGAACGGCGGCACTTAAGGTCAGGGAGGCACAGGAAAATGAAGAGCAGTCATCTTTTTTATAAAATACAGAAAGGTACAATCACGGTCCGGGATTATATCAATTGGTCCCATACCTTAAGCAAAGGTACTTCATCACCTTCACTGGAAATCATTGCTTCACTCTCTTCTGTTGATAACATCTTTGAAATAGAGCCTTATTTTAAATAATCATTATACGAGGAGCTGGCAATATGATTGAAAAAGAAATACAGATAAAGACATTGCTCTATGGGGACCCTTTTTGTTTGGCCTGTGAAACATTAGGAGTGCAGGACATGAGGCATCACAGTTACTCCGAGGTGTTCACAGTGACTTTTGAAGAAGTGTATGATTACGTTTCAGTCCGCGGCCTGCCTGAAAGTGGAACATCATTCATCCATGAAGGGTTCCATTACTTTAAGGCAGATGGGAGGTGGCATACTTTCTTCAGAGAAAGAGGAAACATCTATGATAAGAGGTGTTTTGATGATGAAGAAGCTGGTAAACGATATATCCTCCGGACCCTGCTTCAGCTGAAAGGCACAGGGTTATACTGGGGTTGAAGATTCGAACGGTTTATCCCAACCAGAACTCGGGAAGATGATAATTAATGATTTTATAGGAGGATTATGATGAATTCTTTCAAAGCTTTAGTTGCTGATAAGATTGACGGAAAGATGGAGATGAGCATCAAGGAAATGCAGATTGATGATTTGACCGATGGTGAAGTGCTGATCGACGTCCATTACTCCAGCGTCAACTATAAAGACGGCATGGTTGCATCACTTGGTGAAATTGCAGATGAATTTCCAATTATTCCAGGAATTGACCTCGCCGGTGAAGTCATCGAATCAAGCGATGACAGATTTAAGAAAGGTGATGCCGTCATCGCCACAAGCTACAAGATCGGCACGGGCATCGCGGGCGGTTTTTCCCAGGTCGCACGTATCCCGGCAGACTGGATTGTACCTCTGCCCGACGGACTGACTTTAAAAGAGTCAATGGAGCTCGGCACTGCAGGTCTGACTGCGGGCATTTCGATTAAAAAACTTGAAACTGTCGGTATGACCCCGGATAACGGTCCAGTTCTGGTTGCGGGTGCGACCGGCGGTACGGGCAGCTTATCCGTCAATATGCTGGCTGCTTCAGGGTATGAAGTTGTCGCCAGTACAGGCAGCATGGATGAAGTGGAATATTTAAAATCCATCGGTGCAGCGAAGGTCATTCACCGGGATGAGGTCACAAATCAGGATGACAAGCCTGTTGGTAAGCCTGCATATCAGGCAGCCATCGACCCTGTCGGCGGCAAAACGACAGAGTATATCATCAAGCATATACAGCCTGAAGGTGCACTCGCAACATTCGGGCTGGTTGCAGGTATCGAAGTGAATACCACAGTTTTACCTTTCATCGGCCGCGGCATCCACTGGGTCGGTGCAGATTCCGTCAATTACCCGATGAAGTTGCGTAAAGAAGTATGGGAAAGGCTCGCTTCAGACTTGAAACCGGACATCTTAAATAAGGATGTCGTAAACGAAGTGACTCTGGAAGAGCTGCCTCAAGTACTGCACGATATCATCGAAGGGAAAGTCAAAGGCCGGACAATTGTGAATCTTAAAAGTCAGTAAGAACCATTCGATGAATTTGATCAAAAACTTCACAAAGACGGACAGCTGTTCATTATTGAACAGCTGTCCGTCTTATTTATCATCATTCAAAATTTATACATACTCATGATATTCATCAGGGTCCTGTCCCTCGACACGGCCATTTTCACCTTTATCCAGTGCATCGATCTTTTCGATATCCTCACGGTCCAAATCAAAATCTGTCGCTTCGAGATTTTCCTTTTGATGCACCGTGTTGCTGGATTTCGGGATGGTCATGACACCGGCCTGCCAGTTCCAGTTGATGATGATCTGCGCCGGTGTCTTATCATATTTATCTGCAATTTCTTTTATCGTTGCATTTTCAAGCACATCATTCAGGTAGCCTCTGCCGAAAGGGCTCCAGGCTTCTGTAAGGATGCCCCGCTTCTCATTTTCTTCGACCATGCGGTTGTTGGTAAAGTACGGATGGCGTTCCACCTGGTTTGTGGCAGGCGTCACTCCCGTTGCTTCAATGATGTCATCCAGATGGTCCGGTTCGAAGTTTGACACGCCGATTGTCCGGAACAGGCCCTGCTTCTGTGCATCAACGAGCGCTTTCCATGCTTCAACATATTTTCCATCATCCGGATTCGGCCAATGGATCAGATACTTGTCAAAGTACGCGAGTCCGGTGCGGCGGAGTGATTCCTGGATGAAAAGGAAAGCTTTATCATATTCATGATGTGAACCTGGCAATTTCGTGCTGATCAAGATTTCTTCCCTGTCGAGTCTGGAGCGTTTCACCGCTTCCCCGACAATGCCTTCATTATCATAATTCGTTGAAGTATCAATCAGGCGGTAACCCATGTTCAAAGCATTCATGATGTCAAAAGTGCCTTTATCCCCGGCGATTCCGATTGTACCCAGACCGACATACGGCAGGGTCGTTTTATCATTCAATACGAATCCTTTACCATCAATAGTCAAATTCTCATCTCCTTTAAAACTGCCACCATGAGGTAACCCATGACTAATCTCGTATACACCATCACTATATCCGTTATAAAGTATGTCTAAACCATATAAGAATGAGATTTAAAGACGTTCTATCCCTCGTGATTCAGCTTATTATAAGCCAGCAAAGCTATGAATTTCGCCGCAATATGCGCAGCGTTCAATGCAGTGATATTTGCCGGATCACGGTCCGGCAGCACTTCTACAAGGTCAAAACCGATAAAGTTCCCGCCTGCAACGCCCCGCAAAAGTTGAAAAGCTTCATGGTTTGTGAAGCCCCCGACTTCGGGCGTCCCTGTCCCCGGTGCATATGCCGGATCCAGGAAGTCAATATCAAACGTCAGAAATACCGGCGAATCCCCTATACGAGCATTCGCCCGTTCAATGACCGCGTCAATGCCGATTTCACGGCATTCCAATGCTGTAATCACTTCGTAGCCCAGGTCACGCTGTTCTTTCAGATGTGACTTGGAATATTGACGCATGCCAATCTGTATTGATGAAGATGTGTCGACAATCCCTTCCTCAACTGCACGCCTGAACATAGTAGCATGCGTATATTTTTGCCCGTTGAATGATGAGTCCCAAGTATCACTGTGTGCATCAAAATGGAGCAGGCTGACAGGACCGTACATCTCTGCAGCTGCACGAAGATGCGGCAGAGAGACAGAATGATCACCACCCAAAATGATCGGTACAATATGTTTTTCATAGAAAGGAGCGAGCTGCTTTTGGACTTGCTCAAAGTTCTTTTCAATGAAACCAGGTGTTATTGCCAGATCCCCGTAATCCACTCCGGACAGCCGTTCAAACAGTTCAACATCAAAATACGTGTCATATGATCCAATCCGGGTGGAACTGCTCCGGATTGCTTCGGGACCAAAACGCGCTCCCGGCGCACTTGTCACCCCTGTATCAAAAGGATGCCCGATAATCGCATAATCAATGTCCTCCAACGTTTTGACATGTGGCAAATGCATAAACGTACGTATGCCGGTGAATCCTACTTCATTATTTACAGGTTTATAATGCATAGCTGAACCTCCATGTATTTAAGTACTTTGTTACCAAGTATACCTAGCTTCTCCACCTTTTTTAAAATTCCAATTTGCTATTACTGAAAGATTCGATTTTTCCAAATGATTATTTCAGTAAAAATCCTTTATTCAATGGGTCATGAGGACTGGTTACAAATTGATGAAATCCTGTTATATATGCTGAGCCTGTTATTTTAGGTATCACTGCATCAACATCATCAATCTTTTCTTCAGCAAAGGCCTCACCAATGAAAACTTCATCAGTGATGGATTCATGGACAAAGCTCTCCCCTAATTTCAATTTCCCTATTTCAAATAATGTCGCTACTCTTGCAGCTGTACCTGAACCGCATGGTGAGCGGTCGATTTGTTCGTCGGCAAAAATAGTCACATTTCTTAAATCAGCCTCAGAACTCTTTGGTTCATCTGAAAAAATCACACCATATATACCGGCAATATCTTCTATAGGGTGCCTCACCTCAAGATTACTCTCAATATAATGTTTGATTTTAGTGCCCCATTTTTTCAACTCATCCAAATAAGATTTCACAGCTTTGATTCCGAGGTCTTTCGTGTCTACAACCCCATAAAATGCACCTCCATAAGAAATATCAATATCAAAACTGATACCGTCAATTTCTACCGGAAAATCTTTTGTGTGGACAAAAGAGGGAACATTTTCAAAAGATACTGATTTCACTTTGTCATTTTCCATATTGGCATAAGCAACAACAGGACCGGCCGGACAGTCAACAATAATTTTTTGTTTATCACTTGTCACATCTATAACCCCGGTTTCAATCTGAGTCGTGATCACTGACATCACTCCATGGCCGCACATTGTGCTCCAGCCCTCATTGTGCATGAATAGAACACCAATATCTGCCCCTGGTGTCGACGGCTCAGTTATGATACAGCCATACATCCCATCATGTCCACGTGGTTCATACATCAAGACCTGCCTTAATTCATCAAGATGTTCCATACAGTAAGCCCGTTTTTCAAGTTGAGTAGCCCCCTTGATCTCCGGTACACCATGGGTAATAATTCGAAGCGGTTCTCCTGCTGTGTGGGTATCAATCGTTGTAATCATTTTATTTAATTCCATAATTATAACCCCTTCATTATTAAAAATTGTGTTGCTGTCCATTTTGTTTTCTTTAATCTTATTATTAGTATAATCAGCCATAAACACAACAACCGTGCCTAAAACGACAGACTTGAACAATCAGTTTAAGAGCTTCTTTAAAGATATCAGCTGGCATGCAATGTATTATCATCTCAATGTGAATATAAAAAAGAGGTACTGTAAAAAACAGTACCTCTCAATTCCCGCCGGTTCTCTGGTGGAGTTATTCCCACTCGATCGTCGCCGGGGGTTTATTAGTAACATCATAAACCACTCTGTTTATGTGTTTGGATTCATTTACGATGCGCTGTGAAATTTTGCTCAGCACATCCCAGTCAATCCTTGCGAATTCGCTGGTCATGCCGTCGACACTTGTCACGGCTCTGATGCCGATTGTATAGTCATACGTACGCTCATCCCCCATGACGCCGACGGATCTGATGTTCGGAAGTACTGTGAAGTACTGCCAGATGTCTCTTTCGAGCCCTGCTTTACGGATTTCATCTCTTAAAATCCAGTCGCTTTCTCTGACGATTTCAAGTTTTTCTTCCGTAATTTCACCAAGTACTCGAATCCCGAGTCCGGGACCTGGAAACGGCTGTCTCCACACTAAATGTTCTTCGATTCCCAGCTCGATTCCCAGCTCTCTCACTTCATCTTTGAATAAAGTGGCGAGGGGCTCGATAAGTTCGAACTCCATATCTTCTGGCAGTCCGCCCACGTTATGGTGGGATTTGATCGTTGTCGCCGTTTCGGTGCCCGACTCGATGATGTCGGTGTACAGTGTGCCCTGCGCAAGGAAGTCCACATCTTTCAGCTTGCCCGCTTCATCATCGAATACATAGATGAACTCGTTGCCGATGATTTTACGTTTCTGTTCAGGGTCCGAGACGCCTTTAAGCTTATTTAAGAAACGGTCTTTGGCATCGATTTTGATGATGTTCATATTGAAACCTTCACCAAACTGCTCCATGACCATATCGCCTTCGCCTTTACGGAGTAGACCGTGGTCGACGAATATGCATGTCAGCTGGTCGCCGATTGCTCTATGAAGAAGGACTGCTGTAACTGAAGAGTCCACACCGCCGCTCATTGCACATAATACTTTGCGGTCACCGACCTGTTCACGGATTTTCTCCACTTCGATGTCGATGAAGTTCTCCATCGTCCACTCACCGGTACATCCTGAAATATCTCTGATGAAGTTTTTTAAGAATGCATCACCATGGATGGAGTGCTTGGATTCCGGATGGAACTGTACACCGTAGAAAGGTTTCTCTTCATGTCTGATGGCAGCATACTCGCAGTTTTCAGTATGGGCGATTTTTTGGAAACCTTCCGGAATTTCTGTGACTTTGTCACTGTGGCTCATCAGCATCCGTTCGTTTTCATTCAGCCCTTTGAAGATATCCACTGACGGATCCAGTACAAGGTCCGTCGTGCCGTACTCTCTGCCCGGTGAAGAGACGACTTCGCCGCCGAGTGTATCCACCATCAGCTGCATGCCGTAACAGATGCCGAGCACCGGAATCCCCAAGTTGAAAATCTTAGGATCCACTCTGTAGGCATCTTCTTTATAGACACTTTTCGGTCCGCCTGATAGTATGATGCCTTTTGGATTCAGTTCTTTTATCTCTTCTAATGAAACACTCGGGTTGTGAAGTTCACTGTACACACCGAGATCACGTATCCTCCGGGTGATCAGCTGATTGAACTGACTGCCGAAGTCGATTACCATTATTAGTTCCTGTTCTTTAGCCATTTCCATTTATAAAAATCTCCTATCAAGTAGTATAGTTCGGTGATTCTTTTGTGATCTGAATGTTATGCGGATGACTCTCCACTAAACTTGCACCGGTGATTCTTATAAACTTGGATTCTTCGCGTAAAGCTTCTAAGTTTCTGCTGCCTGTATAGCCCATACCTGATTTCAGACCGCCCATCAACTGATAGATCGTATCTGCAAGTGGTCCTTTGTACTCGGTACGGCCTTCTATGCCTTCCGGCACATACTTCTTGGATTCTTTATCTTCCTGGAAATAACGGTCTTTTGAACCCTGGTCCATTGCGCCCATGGAGCCCATGCCGCGGTATGTCTTATAACGGCGGCCCTGGAACATTTCAACTTCACCTGGTGATTCTGTAGTACCTGCAAGCAGGCTGCCGAGCATGATTGCATTGCCGCCGGCAGCAAGTGCTTTCGTGATGTCACCTGACAATTTAATTCCGCCGTCTGCGATGATTGCTTTACCGCGTTTACGTGCCTCTGTTGCAGCGTCATATACTGCCGTAATCTGAGGCACCCCGACTCCTGTCACGACACGCGTCGTACAGATTGAGCCCGGTCCGATGCCGACTTTGACAACATCCACCCCTGCATCGAACAATGCGGCAGTACCTTCTGCAGTCGCCACATTCCCTGCAATCAGGGTAATGTTCGGGTACTTCTCCCGAATATCTTTAATCGCATCAAGCACACCTTGTGAATGGCCGTGGGCAGTATCGATGACAAGTGCATCCGCCCCTGCTTTAACAAGTTCTTCGGCACGCTTTTCCGTCTCTTTTGCGATGCCGATTGCAGCAGCAACCAGAAGACGCCCCTGGTCATCTTTTGCAGAATCAGGGAACTCGATCACTTTCTCTATATCTTTGATGGTGATCAAGCCCTGCAGAATATCATTTTCATCAACAAGAGGGAGTTTTTCTATACGGTGCTTTTGTAAAATTCTGCTCGCCTCTTCAAGTGTCGTACCTACAGTACCTGTCACTAAGTTATCTTTTGTCATTACATCATCAATCGTCGTCGAGTAATCTTCTATAAAACGCAGATCCCGGTTAGTAATGATTCCGATAAGTTTTTTCTCTTCCGGATTGCTTACAATCGGTACACCTGAAATGCGATATTTAGCCATTAAATGTTCTGCCGCATATACTTCTTCTTCTTTCGTCAGGAAGAATGGATTTTTAATGACACCATTTTCAGACCGCTTCACTTTTTCAACTTCTTCTGACTGGGCTTCGATTGACATGTTTTTATGAATAACACCGAGGCCGCCCTGACGTGCAACCGCGATTGCCATGGCTGATTCAGTCACTGTGTCCATCCCTGCACTGAGCACCGGAATATTCAACTTGATATCAGATGATAGCTGTACGGACAAATCCACATCCTTCGGTAATACTTCCGAATGCGCCGGCTGCAATAACACATCATCAAACGTTAATCCTTCTTTTTCAAACTTACTTTCCCACATCTTATAGCCTCCTGTATTATTGTTGATAACCTCCAATAAATGAACATGACGAAGAACAATTAAAGCATTCGATTAATTGTTATCTCATAGTAGGTTTTTTTATGGAAAACCATAGAAACTCACAATCCATATTACTGTGATTATATGAAATAAATAATTATAATATCATAACAAAGTGAACGATAATATACAACTCAATTGTACATGATAACTGGATAAATATCTGTAATATGATGAGTAAAAATTGAATGGTGAGGGTAAATGTAAGTAACACATCAATTATCGGAGGCAAAGTCTATGAACTACTATGAATTCTTTTCTGATCGTGATGAATTTCTAAAGGAAATTGAAATGTTAAAAGCGGAAGACTACTTTGAAGGGGATTTTCATTTATTGGCCGACGAAGACTCAGATCCTGATGAGATGCAGTGGATAAAATATACCGAAATCAACTTCCATCCATATCATGAACAGGCTGAGGGCATAAAATCGATATTTATCGCCAACGAACCTGCAGGCAAATATATTTATAATATCGGTCTGAATGAGGATACTGCTGAAGATTACTTAAGAAGAATCAAAGACGGTGAACTCCTCCTTTACTATACGGACGAAGATAAATATACGAGAGAACAGGAAGACCACGAAAAACCTGATTCGGAAATCTATTAAATGAAAGATGTCCATGCACGGGTTTGTACATGGGCATCTTTTATTCATGTTTCGTTAAGATAATATTTTTTCCTGTTCTGAAAACAGCTCGATCAGCTGCTGCTTTGTAATATAAGTAGGTACGCCGATTTTCGGAATATTAAAGTCTTTGAATTTTATCAGCATACGGCGGTATATTTCTATATTGAGTGCCGGATTTTCAATGACTTTCGGCAACTCTCTCTGTTCATGTTTCTTCAGAAATTTATAATAGCTCAAATAATTATGCTCTTCTTCCATATCACTTCTGAAGCCGCCGAAATCAATGATATATTTCTTTCTAAAATACTGCTGATCATCGAATGTTAAAAACTCAAATGAAGTTTCTATGCAGTGATACATTCGGAGGATGACCTCAACCTCCTCGCTCACTTCTTTCGAAATGCCATTATCCATATGGTGGATATGTTCAAATATTTCATCGTATTTACTTTCAATGCCGTTGATGACGATGTCGATATAGTAGTCGTAGTTCATGTAGTTCTCACTGCCTTTTTTATAGCGGTCACGTCTTTCCATAAGCAGAAGATACACAAGCAGGCGCTCTTCTTTGCGGCTGAGCGGCGGTTTATCGGCCATAGTCATCAATATACACCGGCAGGTTTTCCGCAGTCATTCACAGACTTGTTTTCCCCCTGTTTCCTTTCCACTGATTTTGTTAAAAACAAATTCATAATCATAAATAATCCCCCTTGATAAATGTAATTCCCCTTTAAATATGGAAATTTATCTCAATAATAAATGAGAAATACATATATTGGAACAGGAATCATTTAACTATTCACAAATGAATAGTTTTCTAATTTGTCCAACAAATGCAGACTATTGTGCTGCTCGAAAATAATTCTGCTGGACGCCTTTAAATCTGCATGTTCTTCGAATTTTCCAAGTTCACCCAATGCTTTCAGCCACAAATAATAAATTTCACACATCAAATAAGAAGATTCATTCGAACACAATGTGTTTATCGCTTTTTTACATTTCAAAATGACATGATAATACTGTCCTTCCCTGCTGTAGGTGACAATCATATTATAAAGGATCTTCATCTGCAGTTTAAAATTCGGCACTTCCAGCTCATGACACAATTCTTCTGCATGTGCATAAAAATTCAATGGTTCCTCTCCATCTTCATACATAGTATTTCCAAGAGCCATATATAAATGCGGAATACTGTCTCTGTACTTGAATTTTTCAGCGATATATATTGCATGTTTCAGCAGCGCGGATGAAGTTTCATAATCCTTATTACTGAATGCAACCAGACCCTGGTGCCATTTTATGTACATTTTGACTTTGACCGAAGGATCTTCTGTCACATGACTGTATCCTGCAATGAGATTTCCCATCATTTTATAATCACGTGCATCCCTCATTTCATCCAGTCTGCTGAAGTAGATGTTCTCCTGGATCGATTCTTCCTGCGCAAGCAGATCATTGACTGATAAGTCCAGTCTTCCTAAAATCTGGTTCACCGTTAAAAATGATAATTTCAATTTGTTGCTCTCAAGTCTTGATAAAGTAGACTGTGAACAGATGCCTTCACACAGCCCTTCCTGCGAGTACCCCTGTCGTTTACGTTCTCTTCTGATTCTGTCCCCTATTGTCGTCAATACACTGCCCCCTAAAAGTGATAATTTAATCATATTATGATTATCCACCGTGTCAATATAAATTTCCGAGTCTGTTTATTATTATTTTGAAGGGGTATCTTTTTAATAACAAGATATATGCAAATATAAAATAGTATTTTATCTGGAGGGTTATTATGGGACAGTTTGAAAGTTTTAAAAGTGAGCAGGAATTGGTCGGACGAATCGAACGTCTTCGCGCAGACGGCGTCCATGATGATGACATTACAGTATTTTCAAAAGAGTCTTTGGAAGGCAATTCCTTAAATTACACAGGAGTGAATTTTAAAAATGCAGATGGATCACCATGGGACAGATTCGTCTCACTTTTCACTTCAGAAGAACCTGAAGAAAGGGCACTGGCGGATCTTGAGTTAAGCGATTCAGAGAAAGAAGATTATATTACATCACTGCAGGCAGGAGATATTCTGCTTCACGTCAATGAAGTCGCTCTGGGCGAATCGGACAAGATGGGCAGTGATGAAGAGGAAACATCCCGATACGACAGCAACGACAACAATGTCGGCGGTGAGCCGCACGAAAAACAGGGTGTCGGTGAAGAGGATAACCCTGGTGTTGCACATACTGCAGCCTCAGCAGATACAGAGGGGATGGGAACCACATTAAGTGCAGGTGAAGCACTTGAAGATGCCGATGACAATGTCCCTTCAACCCGCGCTGAGCTCGACAGAAACTATGAAGCACGTGAAGTCGGCAGCATCAGCGATCTCGATGATAATGAACAAACAAGCGGCCGCGTAGTCGATGCCGAGCCGAACATGGAATACGGTACCGAAGAGACTGGCGACCCTGAAGATAAAGAATTCGAGGGCACTATGAGAGCAGAAGACCGCCAGTCCGTCAATGTGGGAGAAGCAGGCGGCCGGGTCGTCGACACTGAGCCGAATGTGGAATACGGCGCCGAGGCCCCGTCGGACCCTGAGGACAGGGAATTCGAAGGCACGATGCGGGCGGAAGACCGCGGAGACAATCAAGACATGGCAGAAGACAGAGTCAACGTGGCGGACGACAGAGTCGATGTTTCAAACTACGGTTATGATGATGCTGAGAACGTTGACACTATTGACGATGATGATATTGAGAGAAAGAAAGCAGCTATGGACCAGCAATATTACAGCAAGGAAAATGACATCCATAAAAATGAACCGGATCGACGCAATTTGAATATGTAATGCTGCAAGCCCCTCCCCGTGATAATAATCTCGGGGAGTTTTTCATAAAAAAATGGGATATGGATCCACAGATCCATATCCCATCATCATTCATATCTGGTTCTTATTTACTCTTTGCAAGCTCTTGTGCAACCCCGACGATCCAGTCTTCCTGACCGCCGACGGCACCCATTTCCGCTACACGCGTCAGAATGTCGCGTGGATCCACGCCGTACTCTTTACCCGCACGTTCTGCGAACAGCAAGAAACTTGAATATACACCCGTGTAGCCTAAAGTGAGCGACAGACGGTCAATCTGTACCGGGCGTTCCATCATCGGTTTCATCAGATTTTCTGCAGCATCCATCGTTTTATATAAATCAAGATTATGTTCAACACCTATACGGTCCAACACTGCAACAAGCTGTTCAGTTGCAGTATTACCTGCGCCCGCTCCCATGCCTGCAAGACTGGAGTCGATACGGCCTGCACCTTCTTCTATTGCCACAACCGAGTTTGCCACTGCAAGTGACAGGTTATTGTGCCCGTGGAAACCGACTTCTGTTCCACTGCTTAAATTGTTCCTGAGCAATGAAATTCTTTCTTTGACTCCATCCATGGTAAGTGCACCTGCCGAGTCAACAGCATATACCGTCCCTGCACCGTAAGACTCCATCTTTTTTGCCTCTTCAAGCAGATTTTCAGGTGACGTACGGTGGGACATCATCAGGAATCCGACCGTATCCATGCCAAGGTCCGCCGCTTTGGCGATATGCTGTTCTGAGACATCCGATTCCGTACAGTGCGTTGCAACACGTGCAACTTTTGCACCCCAGTCATGTGCCTGCTCCAGGTGATCGATGACGCCGATACCCGGCAGCAATAATACTGCGACTTTCGCATTTTTTACATTATCAACTGTCGTTCTGATGATGGTTTCTTCGCTTTCTTTTGAGAAACCGTACTGGATTGAACTTCCGCCGAGACCATCACCGTGCGTTGCCTCGATGATATCCGCACCTGAATCATCAATGACACTTGCAAGTTCGGCAATCTGCTCCTTGGAATACTGGTGACGGATTGCATGCATACCATCGCGTAATGTCACATCGTTTATTATCACTTTTTTAGCCATTATATTCTCTCCTTTTGAAGCAGGTTTTTCGCCATCATTTCGCCTGTTTTCACTGCTGCTGATGTAATAATATCCAGGTTACCTGCATATTTCGGCAGGAAGTCCCCGTTGCCTTCAACTTCAACAGATACTGTTACAATGTCATCTTTGACAACAGGTTCTGCTTTATAACGGTAACCCGGCACGTATGACTGGACATTTTCAACCATAGCGTCCAAAGATTTAAGAATTTCATCTTTTTTAGCTTCTGCAGACTCGCCTGTCTGGATATGAATTGTATTTCTCATCAAGATCGGCGGGTCAGCCGGGTTCAATGTAATGATCGCTTTCGATTTCTGAGCGCCGCCCACTTCTCTGATCGCGTTCGCTGTCGTCACTGTGAACTCATCTATATTCTGTCTCGTTCCCGGACCTGCACTCATACTTGAAATGGATGCGACGATTTCCGCATAATCCACTTTCAGAACATCCGATACCGCTTTGACGATCGGTATCGTCGCCTGACCTCCGCACGTTACCATGTTGACGTTATCCAGATGAGGCACTTCCTCTTCCTTCAAGTTCACTGATGGTACTAAAAATGGACCGACCGCAGCCGGTGTTAAGTCGATTGCTTTCTTGCCGAGATCTTTTAAAATTTTCGAGTTATGAAGGTGCGCTTTCGCGGAAGTTGCTTCATATACGATATCTGCAAGCTCAGGATTTTCGACCAATCCGTCAATACCGTTCGAAATTGCTTTGACTCCGTGCTTTTCCGCTCTTTTCAACCCTTCAGATTCAGCATCAATACCGATCAATGCCGTCACTTCCAATACTTCATTGCCCAAAAGCTTCATCATTAGATCGCTGCCGATATTACCTGAACCAATAATTGCACATTTTACTTTATCCATTATCATTTTCATCCCCTATAATAAAGATTTTCCTTTGCAGCAATACTCACAGGCATCATTTAAATGAGCCGTCAGTATACGCCGAGCACTATCTATATTCTGTACTTCCAATGCTTCCACCAGCCTGATATGCTGATTGATGATTTCATCCTGATTGCTTAAAGTGACTTCACTTGTAATGTCCACAAGTGTCCGGAAGATGTTCCGCTGGACATTCCACAAGTGCATCAATGTCTCGTTGCCTGACATCTTCACAAGCAGATAATGAAAGGATAAGTCGGTCTCAATATCTCTTTCCTCAAATGCATCCGCTTCTTTCATCATCTCCAGATAGTCATGAAGCAGTCCTTTGTATTTCTGATAAAGCGACATGTCCAGCTGCTGTAATGCATGCGTTTCCAATAAAATCCGCACTTCATATAAGTCTCTGATTTCCTTGAGGTCATATTCAATGACAACCGATCTGCCGTTGGATCTTTTCTCAATCATCCTTTCCGCACTGAGCATCGCAAGAGCATCACGTACAGGACCGCGGCTCACGTCAAACTTCTTTGACAGTGCCACCTCTCCGAGGCTGTCTCCGCTTTTGTAATTGCCGAGAATGATATCTTTCCTCAAAATATCTGCAATGTCCGTTGTCGAGTACTGCATATTCTTCTTCACCTAATTTTCTGAAATGTTAACATTTATAAATACAGTGTAGAAAATTAACTTTGCTTTGTCAATATCAATATTCTTTTCAACGTTTTAAAAAGCATTTCCCCCACCCGATCACAGAAAATTACTACATATAATGTCCTTATATAAAAATATATAAATTAATTTTTATTTTTGGTTCCTGATATATTTTCAAGGGATGATTTGGTTGACAGCAGTCATTTTCAATAGTTTAATTTGAGTTAATTTATACGCAAAGGGGAAATTATAATGGGCATGAAAATAGTAAGATATATTAAAGATGACAACTTCAGATGGGGTGTCCTGTCTGAAGGGAAAGTATTTGATATTGATGATGACTCTCCAACTTTGGCAGAATTTTTAAAAGACGGCCCGGGCCTGGCAAAGTCTGCACTCCAGAGTGCTGATGCAGCATCATACAGTCTGAATGATGTTGAACTGGCGAGCCCGGTGACTAAACCTTCCACGATGACATGCCAGGGCGCCAACTACTCTTCCCACCGCCAGGAGTCGGGCATGACGGCTGAACGTCCGGAATTCAATCTGATCTTCGGCAAAGCGGAGAGTTCGCTTTGCGCATATGATGCAGATGTCATCCGCCCAAAAGGTGTTAAGCTGCTCGATTATGAAATCGAGCTTGGCCTCGTCATTAAAAATGAAATCAATCTGCCGGTTACCGTAACAGAAGAAAATCTTCATGAGTACGTTGCCGGCTTCGTCATCATGAATGACATCTCTGCACGTGACGTCCAGCTTCCTGAAGGTCAGTGGCTGCGCGGTAAAAGCTACCGTACTTTTGCGCCGGCCGGGCCATATCTATACATCCCTGAAGATAATGAATTTTCAGCCGTCCATAATCTGGACCTGAACCTTTGGGTCAATGACGAACTCCGCCAGTCTGCAAATACAAACCAGTTACTTTTCAAACCGGAAGAGACACTGACTGAACTGTCAGAAGTGATGGACTTCTCTCCAGGAGATGTCCTTCTTACAGGAACACCCGGTGGTGTCGCAATGAATCTGACGAAAGACCAGATTGAAGCAGCAACAAAGATCACCGCTTCATTAAGCGATAAAGTGAAAGGCTCCATTGAAGCACAATCAGACAATGATAACTACTTGAATGATGGAGATATCATCCGTGCTTCCATCAAAAGTCCCGACGGTTCTGTAGATCTTGGCGAACAGAGAAATAAAATAGTATCCGGATAAAATCACTGAAAATAACCCTGACCGTCCCGCGCTGGAGCCCTTCCAGCAGCCGGACGGTCTTTATTTTGTAAGCGGTTTAGTATTAAATATGTCAAAATATTTAAAGTATTCGTATGATTCATATCTATATTTAAATAAAATCCTGCACTATACTTCTTAATAACCTATCAAGTGATAGCGCTTACAAATTAAAGGGGGATTTACATGACTAGTCAAGCAACTAAACAAGCTTCAGAGCAAGCAGTCAGTCGTGAAGAATTACTAAAAAGAGCAAAAGAAGTTGGAGAACTCGCTGAAAAATATGCTTTACAGACAGATGAAGACCGGAGACTTCCGGAAGAAGTGATACAGAAGATGAAGGAGGCAAACTTCCACCTGCTCCACCGTCCAAAACAATATGGCGGACAGGATCTGGATTTTGAAACATTTGGAGATATCATCAGAACAGTTGCATATCACAGTGTATCAGCAGCATGGGCGACGTATTTCGTCATCATTCATGAAACTTGGCCTTCCTTCATTCCGAAGGATGCCCGTGATAAATTATTCAACAGTAATGAATTGATGGCAGACGTATTCGCACCGGTCGGAAAAGTTGAAAATGATGACGATGGTAAAGGTTACCGTGTCAGCGGCACTTGGAACTTCTGCAGCGGCGTCCTCTGGTCAGACTGGATCGCACTGGGTGCTTTCCACACGATGAGAGATGCAGAACAGCCTGAACTCAGCCTGTTCATCGTTCATAAAAGCGAGACGGAAATCATTGATAACTGGGACACATTAGGCCTTCGGGGTACAGGAAGCAACGCAGTTAAATTGGATAACGTATATGTCGATCCGGAATATGTTTTCCCGCTATCAAGAGTAGTGGAAGGCGCAACAGCTCCTGACGGCAACTACGAAGATGATTACCTGTTGTTCAACGTACCTTACATCGCTTACTTCTTATCCGGTTTCTCACAGATTCTTGTTGGTGGACTTAAGAGACTGGTGGATGATTTCGTTGATAAAACAAACAGCCGCGTGAGAGTTTACAACAACAATTCACAGGAAAAAGACAACAGCAGTGCGCAGAGAACGCTCGGCGAAATCAAAATGGAGTATAACACTCTTGAGAAAATCGCTGATGACTACCTTGAAAGAATGCAGGGTTATGCTGAAAAAGGTACCCGCATCCTTGATGAGGAAGAGCGTGAAGAGTTATTCGCAATGCGCGGTTATGTCGCTAAGCACGCACCGCTTATCGCAACCAGACTGCTCACAGTACTCGGCGGTAACGCACTGTACAGAGAAGGCGGATCTGAAAGATTCGTGCGTGACCTCATTGCAGTTTCCTGCCACCCTACTCACCTCTATGAAGATGCGATGGTCGGCTATGGTAAAACAATTGTCGGCCAGGACGGACACCCAATGTGGTAAGAGTTTTAAACGATTAAAATAAAAAATCATATATAAAAGGGGAAATAATCATGAAAACAGAACCAATCCTTGATATTGCACATTTGGCTCATATGGAAATCTACAGTCCGAAATTGGAAGAATCTGTATCATTTTTTAAAGAAATGCTGGGAATGAATGAAGTGAAACGCGAAGGGAAATCTGTCTACCTGCGTGCGTATGAAGATCATTACCACAACTCCCTTATCATTACTGAACATCATGAATCGGGACTAGGTCATATGGCATTACGGACAACCTCAGCAGAGGCACTGGAAAGACGAGCCGCTGCAATAGAAGAAATGGGTTACGGCCTGGGCTGGATCGACGGTGACGTTGGTCACGGACCTGCATACCAGTTCCAAACACCTGATGGTCATAAGATGGAAATTTTCTGGGAAGTTGAATACTTCGACTGCCCGAGTGAAGAAAAAACCGAATTGCTGAACCGTGCACAGAAGCGCCCGAACCGCGGTGTGCCGGTACGCCGTATTGACCATATCAACTTATTAGCCGGCGACCCGGACAAAAACGTCGAGTTCATGCAGGAGGCACTTGGCTTCAAAACACGCGAGCGAATTGTAAACGAAGACGACACTCATGTTGCAGCCTGGTTGAGCGTAACCAACCTTGTCCATGATATCGCAATAATGGGCGATGCACTTGGAGAAAAAGGCCGTCTTCACCATATCTGCTACTGGTACGGACAGCCTCAAAACTTGATTGATGTGTCCGAGCTGCTTGTTGAAGCGGGCCATAAAATTGAAGTTGCTCCGATTAAACATGGTATATCCCAGGCATACTGCATGTATGTGTACGAGCCAGGCGGCAACCGCGTTGAACTGTTCGGCGACTCAGGTTACCTCATCTTCGACCCAGACTGGAAGACGGTCGAGTGGAAAGGCGAAGATGCAGCGAGGGCGATACTGTGGCACGGCGGAAGCAACCTGCCTGAAGATTTCTTCGCATATGGTACACCTGACAGACAGCCGAGCGAAGTTGAAGTCGAAGAAGTCACTAATAACTAATACATTCGGAGGTAATATATTTGGCAGCTAATGAAGCTAAACTAGAAGAAATAGAAAAGAAAATGACCGTTGACGGAATAGAGACGAACTATCTTGAAGCTGGCGCGGGTAATAAGGAAACCATGGTATTGATCCATGGTTCCGGCCCCGGGGTTTCGGCATTTGCAAACTGGAGATTGGTCATACCGCGTTTAAGTGAGACATTTCATGTTTATGCGCCTGATGTCATCGGGTTCGGTAAAACAGCTAAAATGGCAGAGAATGAGTATACTCTTGAGGTCTGGGTGAACCATCTGATTAACTTCATCGAAAACGTTTCAGACGGCCCTGTTCATATTGTAGGAAATTCATTTGGCGGTGCGATGGCACTCCAGATTGCACACAGAAGACCCGATCTAGTCGATAAATTGATTTTAATGGGTACAGTCGGTGTGAAACACGAAGTATCCTACGGTCTGAGTAAAGTATGGGGGTATGACCCGAGCATTGAAAATATGCGTGAACTGATCAAATTATTCTCATACAACCAGGAAGCTGCAAACAATGAAGAACTGGTCAAATTAAGATATGAAGCAAGTATGGATCCTGAATCGAAGGACGCATTTCATAATATGTTTTATAATAACCAGCAGGAAAGACTGGAAGAGATATCACTTGAAGATGAAGAGATTGAGAAAATCGAAAAACAGACGATCCTTTTCCACGGTCTTGAAGACCAGGTCATTCCTTTTGAAGCGACCAGCTACAAATTGATGCAATTACTGCCAAATGCTGAGCTGCACTTATTCAACAAGTGTGGTCACTGGACTCAGATTGAGAAGACTGAGCCGTTCATCGATCACATTCTGGCATTCACAAAAGATAAATAAAAATTATAAAAAGCGCTTATTTTCAAAATGAAAATAAGCGTTTTTTATTAATGTTTTTTCTTAACTGCAGCTACGTTCAGTGCCATGTATATCGAGAATAAAGCCTTCGTATCATCCAGATTAACATTCAGAATATCACTGATCTTCTCAAGCCTGTATCTCAGGCCGCTGATGGACATCGACATCGCTATCGAAGTGGCATTGATGCTCATCCCGTTCTCAATATAATATTTCAAAGTCTCAATCAGTTCATCATGTTTGTCCTCCGCAAGGACCCCCCCTATCTGGCCGTCTACGAATCTGTCCAGCAGGGACTGGTCCGAAATTTGGAATAATATCTTCTCAACTCCGAGATCATCATAGTAAAGCACGGTATTTTCATCCGTCTTTGTATTCAATGCAATTTCTGTTTCCTTGTACAGTTCCGGCAATGACTTTATATTATTTTCAACGGAGCTGACTCCGACATAGAACTGATAGCTCTTAAATTTCTTCTGACAATGTTTCAGCAGACCATCGATCATCTTAGGTTTATCCTTCAGCATCGTATTGTCCGGCTGTTCTTCCAGAGCAAAAATGAGCTTTCCGGATTTGTAGCATGCAAAGGAATCGAGCCCACGCTGCTTGAAGAACAGGTTGATATGCCGCAGCACACGCTCATTCATCTCTATTTCCAGACTCAACTCATCTTCATCACCCATTTTTTCGAGTGTGAACACCCAGTAATCCCCTTCAGGATCCAGGTTCAGATAATTTGCAATTTTATACATCTCATCCTCATCAAGTTTTTCATCCAGTATATCCGTCAGAAAGCTCCTTCTGATATTCTGGGCCGTCTGGATTTTGATGTTCTCATGGAGCAGAATGATCGAAGCAGTCAGCGATGCCTGTTCGATTAACATGTGTTCAAGAGGGGTCGGCGTACTGCCGTCATTAAAGATGAATGAACAGTATCCCCGGATTTTATTGTCAAAGTAGATCGGTGTTCTGAGCATACCTCTGTCAGCCGACAACTCGAAAAACTCTGTCGTCTTCGCCGTGAATTCCTTCAGATCAAAGTCGGGCTCATTGCCGCCAGCTGTCACTATGATATTGCGATACTCATCTTCGATGAAAATCTGCAGACCGGTTGTGCCATGCAGAAGCTCGACAATATTCTGAAGGCCCTTCTTTGATAAGATGATTTCTATCATCCTTTTATGGACATCATGGCCAGTTGAGAGATAGTCCCTCTCCTCTTTCAGTTTTGCCGTCACTTCATCCAGTTCTTCGACCACACTTTCAGACTGATAATATGTGTTTTCATGCTCATCCGGGCCCCATTCTTCAATGGGTTTACAGACTATTTCACAGTTCTCATCGCCCATCGCCTTGCATTTCGTCTCTTTTACAAGCATGGGCTTGCCAAGCGCACTTGTCAGATAACCACTCGCAAAACCGCACAAAGTATGGCATACCGGCTGGTCGACCGGCCCTTCAAACTCGAACTGCTTTTCAACTTCATATGAATTATACCAGGTGACCCTGATGTAATTCGTCTCATTATTTTCATTATATTTTATCTCTTCTACGATTACCTCATCCAGATGGCCGTGCATTTTATGAAACATCGGTCCGGCCTTGACCAGTTCCTCTTCATCTTTCCAATCCAGCTGCCTTACCATCTCTCCTTCACTGACGCCTGTGTGCCAGCCGTACCTTATAAAAATGCCCTTCGCCCTGTCTTCTCCGACACTATAAATCAATTCCTGCTTTAAAGCATGTAACGCTGAGACTGGTATGCTGACCTCTCGTTTATGGAACATCCCATGCAATTGATCTGCAGGCAGTTTTAGAATCTCACTCAGTTCCTGTATATTTGACTGTTGTTCTTTTGAATTATGAGTCATAAATTTCTGCACCCCTTTTATATATTTAAACGATATCATCAAAATTTAAATATTTAGTATATTCTGTACTAATAACATTGTGTTTTTAGCAGAATTGGTAGCTTATAATTAAATCCGTCCGATGATAGCATTTAAGTATCCTATCCAGAGTGCTTATATCATTTATATGGAAGCTTGGTAGCGATTTCATTATAAGTCTCTGAAATATATTATGCAAATTTAATAATATCATTTCAGCAAAGCGATGTACCTTTATACAATATTGAGGTACCTCTGGATAACTTTTTTACTAACCAATCATTAATTCTCAAGGGGGAAATTATAATGGAAGATCGTGAATTCAGAAATGCAATGGGTAAGTTTGCCACAGGCGTCAACGTTATCGCAACAGAGGTGGATGGTGAAACATACGGCATGACCGCCAATGCATTCATGTCGGTGTCACTCGATCCCAAGCTAATCGTCATTTCAGTCGGAGATAAAGCGAATATGTTAGAACGTATCAGAAAGAGCGGAAAGTTTTCAGTCAACGTCCTGTCGTGTGATCAGCAGGAGGAATCGATGCGGTTCGCCGGACAGAAACAGTTTGAAGATAAATTTGAATTTGACACACTCGCCGGTGTGCCGGTCGTTGCCAATGCGGTCGCTCAGCTGTCATGCGAAGTATACAACGAGCACACGGAAGGCGACCATGTACTCTTCATCGGCAAGGTGAACGACCTGGCATTGACCGAATCCGACCCGCTGCTTTTCAATTGCGGCAAATACAGAAGACTGGAAGCACTCGAAGAAGTGAGATAAAAAGATTTAAAGGGGATGTTAAAAATGGAAGTCATACATTTGGATGATGTCAACCTGGAGTACTGGCAGAACAATTCAAGAGACAATGTGGTGGCACTCGGGTTTTTCGACGGTGTGCACAAAGGGCACCAGCACGTCATTGAATGTGCCAAAGCTGTTGCGGATGAAAAAGATGTATCACTGGATGTCATGAGCTTCTTTCCACATCCCAAAACCGTGTTGTCGAACGGCAGAACAATCATTCAGTATTTAATGACTTTGGATGAAAAAGCCAAAGTATTGAAGCGTATGGGTGTGGATCGATTTTATATCGTCAATTTCACTAAGGCATTCGCCGGCCAGTCACCGGAACAATATGTCTCGGAATATCTCCTGAAATTTAAAACGGTGCATGCGGTGGCCGGCTTTGATTTCAGTTACGGCTTCAAGGGCCAGGGGAAGATCAGCACTTTGGAAGCAGACTCCGGTAATCAGATCACCACATCTGAAATCGGCAAAGTCGAATGTCACGGTGCGAAGATCAGTTCGACACTGATCCGTGAAATGATTTTAAGCGGCCGCATGCTGAAAGTCAGACAGCTGCTGGGCAGGAATTATACGACCCACACCCGAATCTATAACGGACAGATTCAGCTGCAGCGCCAGTATATCCTGCCGCAGACCGGGTATTACGATGTCACTTTACGGTCGGACTTTTATCACCATGAATGCAAGGTGTTTGTAGACCATGACAACCATACAATTTCTTTTGCCGATCATACGCTATTGAAACATTTCAATAATAAAAATCTTGAAATCACATGGAAAAGAAAAGTGGCATCCTTTGCCTCAAAAGAATATGCCATCAGCTAGGAGGACTGCATATGCCAGATACAGAATTATTAGCCAATGAAATTTACAATGCAGAAAAAACAGTTGCCCCCATTCAGCCGATCACCAATATGTACCCGGATATTTCAGCGGGTGAAGCATATGAGATTCAGCTTGAATATGTAAAGAAAAGAATTGAGCAGGGCGCCGAAGTCAAAGGTAAAAAGATCGGTCTCACTTCTCAGGCGATGCAGGATATGCTCGGTGTCGACCAGCCGGACTACGGCCATATCTTTGACGATATGATTTACAATGAAGGCGAAAAAATCGATACGGAAAAGTTCATCAAACCGAGAATCGAGTTTGAGATCGCATTTGTCCTGAAAGAGGATATCGATGCTGACAATATCAATTCGGATAATGTTGCGGACTACATTGATTACGCCCTGCCTGCTGCCGAGCTGATCGACAGCCGGATATGCGACTGGAAAATCAAATTTGAAGACACGGTGTCTGACAATGGTTCTTCTGCCGGTGCTGTACTTGGAGCAAAGCGGTTGAAGCTTGCCGATATTGATTTACCGGCCGAACGGATGGAAATATTCAAAAACGGCATCAAGATTGATGAAGGCTACGGCAACGCCGTGCTGGGCGACCCGCTGGAAGCAGTGGTATGGCTCGCAAAGTCTTTGCACGCATACGACATCACCCTGAAAAAAGGCGAAGTCGTGTTGGCCGGTTCCCTGACCAAAGCGATGGATGTGGCTGCGGGAGATATATTCGAAGCCCATTTTGAAAACCTTGGCTCAGTCAAAGTCGAATTTTAATATGACAAAGACCTCAGCAAAAAATGCTGAGGTCTTTTATTTTATCCATTTTTAACTTGTAGATACATTTCCCTGAACTTCTCCTTACTGAAAATTACAGGCACAGGGTAAGCCGGATTCGCTTCATCATATGCGTATTCAACCATCTCATCCAAATCCGCTTCATCAATTTCAGGGATGCGGACACCGATGCCCATCTCTTCATTCAAATCCCTGATACTCTGTAAGAATTTTTGTGCTTTACGCTCATCTGTGCCGCCTGTTTCAGCTACACCTGCACAATCTGCAAGTTTTGCCAGGTCCTCATAAACGGTTTCACCGTAATCTTCAAGTACATACGGCATAATGATCGCGTTGGCTTCACCATGCGTCACAGGGTATCTCGCGCCGATCTGATGAGCCATCGCATGGATATTGCCGACATAGCCCCGGGTAAATGCACGCCCTGCAAGATAGGCTGCATACTGCATATTATCCCGTGCAGTGATATCCGCGCCGTTATGATAGGCTCCCCTTAAATTTTGATAGATCAGTTCCACCGCTTTTTCTGACATATTTCTCGTTTCTGCAGTGTTGCTCAAATTAGTATAGGATTCGACAATGTGGCTGAGCACATCCATGCCGGTGTGGGCGGTGATCTTCGGCGGCAGCCCTGTAGTGAGAGATGCATCAAGAACAGCGACCTCGGGCAGCAGTACGATGTCCGACACCGCATATTTCATTTCATTTTTGCTGTCGGTGATCACCGTCGCGATTGTACCTTCACTTCCCGTTCCGGAAGTTGTGGGCACCGCAATGACAGGCGGCAGTTTTTTACGGATTTTCATGAGTCCCTGATATTTCTTGATGTCTCTTGTACCAGTCCCGATTACGGCAGCCGTCCCTTTCGCACAGTCAAGCGGAGAACCTCCGCCGAAGCCGACAATCGCATCACACCGGTTTTTATTGTAAATATCAGCCGCTTCGTTGATGTTCCCATCCGTCGGATTCGCGACCGTTTCATCATAGATGAAATACTCGATATTTTGTGATTTCAACCCTTCCAACAATGAATCCAGCAGCCCCAGATTCCGGATGCCTTCATCAGTGATGATGAGGACTCTTTTATAATTTCTGGCTTTTAAAGTATTGGGGAGAATGTTAAGCATCCCCTCTCCGCGCAGCAGGAGCGGCGGCGTCCAGTCCAATACTTTTGACAGTTGTTTCATACCTTTTTGATACGTTCTGGCATATATTTTGAACCATTCAAAATTCACTTCATCACCTTCACTGTTTTACGAGTCTCTTCCCTGAACCGGACTCTTTTTAACATGATTTCAGCTGTCGAATGTATTTGTTTCCATATCTATCAGCCAATGGTTTTTAAGTGACAGCGCCCGCTCAGTTGCCGCAAGCAGGCCGAGTACGACCAGCGTCACATTGAGCCAGCCCGGCAGCTGAAAAGGACTTTTAAAAGTGCCGGCATTATCAGCGACCAGGTCCATGTGTGTAATCATCTCAATCACTGCAGGTATCGCAATAATCAGGCCGATGATGAGGATGGCAATCGCAATGTATCCGACCCATTTACTCGCTGTTGGAAATTTCAACTCAAACCTTGCCCGTTTACCCTCCAGCGAACCTTTATCGGGCATCATCTGTAATTCACCAGCATCGGTGACATAGTGAATTTTCTTCACACCATAATTTGTAGTTTCAACTTCTATGAATCCTCCCGGCACCTCATAGAGCGAAGGGACGGTGGATTCTTTAATACGCACACCATTTTTATACAGGGCGCTTTCAGGACCCATCAGTTCCTTACCATACAGATCCACATCAACAGTATAAAGATCCACATCAATCTTTTGATGAAAGACCGTGCGGTGAAAATATTCCCAGAAACGAATATCTTTCAGAGGCTCACCTTTCGCATCTCTCACCTTTTTCAACCTGCGGTTTTTTCTGAAATCACTATATTTCTTCAACACCTTATCCATCCCCTTTTTGATTGCGATAAAGTTTATATGTATAGTTACAATTTACTCCAATAAAAGGAATTAATCAATAAAATTCATACTAGCGAGCCACATTTTAAAATCTTCTGATAAAAAGTGTGAAATTATCCCATAAAGGGTAAATAATATATAACCTTTCATAGGAGTGATTTTTAATGACAGTGAAAAAGTTACTGGCAGCCGGTTCATTATCGACAATACTCCTGCTCGGCGCATGCGGAGAAAACGATGAAACCGATATAACGGAACCCGACGATCCGGATGATAACGTAGAACAAGAAGACAGAGGCGAAGATATTGATGAAGAAGAAGGCGATGACGCAGACGATTCTTCGACGGAGTAAGTGATTGAATTGGCTGTGGCACGAAAACCAGATATGCCATGAGTTCGTGTCGAAATATCAACACAAAATTTGATGATCGTATCAAAAAAGAACCCCGACAGACCAAAGCCTGTCGGGGTTCTTCGCATATTATGCTTCTTCTTTTACATATGGTAACAATGCCATATGACGTGCGCGTTTGATCGCCACTGTAAGTGGGCGCTGATACTTCGCAGAAGTACCTGTTACACGTCTTGGAAGAATTTTACCACGTTCTGAAATGAACTTTTTAAGAAGTTCTACATCTTTGTAGTCGATGTGTGTAATATTGTTTGATGTGAAATAACAAACCTTTTTACGACGACGACCGCCTCTTCTTGGACCTGCCATGAGACATCCTCCTCTTATTATAGATTGATAGGTTGAGTCTGGTGTGTGGCCGACTCTTATACCTTACGAATCCATAATTTCGTTCATTACGTGTAATATGCCCTGTGTGTATGTGCACGATACATCATACAATATTTGAATCCCATTGTCAATATACACATTCTAGGATTCGTTCGCTTTGACCCGGATGAACATCAGCATGAAGAATGACAGTACCACAATGACGATGACCCACGCCCAGGCAAGTGACATATTGCCAGACTGGAGTGCGACATATATCGCTGTCGGCAACGTTTGTGTGCTGCCCGGAATATTGCCGGCAATGATGATCGTTGCGCCGAACTCGCCGAGTGCGCGGGCGAAACTGAGGAGCGCTCCGGTAATGAGCGCTGTTTTTGTCAGAGGCAGTGTAATTTTGGTGAAGACCTGCCACTTGTTTGCGCCGTCCACTTTAGCTGCGTCTTCAATCTCTTTATTCACATTAAGAAAACCACTTTTCGCTGCCTGGTACATCAGTGGAAATGCAACGACAGTGCTTGCCGCGACTGCTGCGTACCATGTGAAGATGATGGTATCGCCGAACAGCCATGCAAACATATCCCCGACGACACTGTTGTTCCCGAACAACACAAGCAATAGAAATCCCACCACTGTGGGCGGTAGGACGAGCGGCAGCATTAATACCGTTTCAACAATCAGTTTGCCCCGGAAATCGTTTCTGGCCATGAACCTCGCAATGACGATCCCGGCAAACAATACGATCACTAATGCTATAAATGCAACCCTCAATGACAGCAGTACAGGGGTCAGGAATTCTGCAGTTGTAATGTTACTCGATAATAAAACCATATTCATTGAAAACCTCGCCTGCTTCCTCACTTTGTACATATTCGTAGAAAGCGCGCTGCGCTTCAGTATTATCCGTCTCATTCAGAGTGCCGAGTGGATAGATGACCGGTGAATGACTGTCTGTTGGTGCAGTATCCACCACTTCAATACCGTCACTTGTCAATGCATCTGTATGATACACAACCCCTGCATCAACATTTTCAGTCTCTACATAGTTCAATACTTGTCTGACATCTTCAGCAAATATTAACTTGGATTCGACCTCTTCCATTATATTCATATTTTCAAAAGTTTCGATACTGTACTCCCCGGCAGGTACAGATTCAGGATTACCGATTCCGATTCTGTCTGCATTTTCCAGGTCATCGAAAGATGAGATCGCACTGCTGCCTTCCGGGACGACAAGGACGATTTCATTTCTCAGTAAATCTACTTTGTTCTCTTCATCTATGTACCCCGCATCGACCACTTCTTTAAAATGATTTTCATTCGCTGAGAAGAAAAGGTCAGCAGGTGCACCCTGCATAATCTGCTGCATTAAAGCCCCGGACCCGCCGAAGTTGAAGTCCACCTGCACTTCAGGATATTCCTCATTAAAGTGCGCCCTGACTTCTTCAAGGGCATCCACCAGACTCGCTGCTGCGGATACTGTGATTGTACCTTCAACCGCATCACCTGAATGGGCCTCCTCTTCTCTTTCTTCAACAGTCTCCCCGTTTCCACAGGCTGACATTACAAAGATAAGCATCAGAAGGAATATATATTTCAAGCTGTTCGTAAATTTCATCTTATATAAGCCTCTTTTCACTTATTGTAATTATTTATCTTTAAGTATATTGCTAAAATAATTCAAAGTAAATGATACACAGGCGGTTGAAATGACAATAATAGCAATATTCACAGTGCCATCATCTTCACTTTACTCAAAGGCGTTTCATCTATACACTGAAAATAATGATGATTACAGGAGGTTTTTGATTAATGTCTGATGAAACGTTGAGAGAAGCAGGTATCCAGTTTAATTTAAGTGTAATGAGCGATGACTTTGCAGATGTCATTCTAGAGGCGCTCGGCAGTGTCGACACGACGAACGTATGGATGAAGACCGATGATGTGGCCACGGCAGCAACAGGAAGTATCGTTGATGTTTTCGATGTAGTAAAGGCAATTTATTTAAACGCAGCGAAAACCGGCATTCATACAGAGATGAGCGGAAACATCGTGCTCGGCGGCTGCAACACCGGAGATGATCAGAACGATAATGATGATGTTCAGTTGAATAAAGAGACGTCGGACGGAATTTCCCAAACTGCCGGCTGCCGATTTTCGATTTATCCTCTAGGTGAAGAAAACTATATCGAGAAGATTACAAAAGAAGTCGAGAAGCTGTCCGACTATGGTGTCGAAGTCAGCATGGCCCCGTTCGCCACACGTATCGATGGTGAAGTGAATGATATTTTCACTGCACTCGAAGCCACCTTTACCGAAATTCAAAAATCAAGCGAACATGTCGTCATGCCGTTTACCATTTCCTGCAACAGTCCATCCAATTAGTAAATAGAGCAAATGGCCGGAATTTTATTCGGTCATTTTTTATTAAATGATTCTCTTTCAGCCCCTGTTCCATTGAAGTTATTTCCCGGGAAATTCCTCTGTTTTATAACGGGACCCGTTACCTTCTACCAATGCATCATGCCAACCTTTATCTAATAATATAACATTGCTTATAACGCCTTTTATCACCACGGTCCGGTTCCCTCCCGACATCGTTTTGCCGCCATGTCGTGAAAGAGCCGTTCCCCCGACATCGTTTTGCCGCCATGTCGCGAAAGTGCTGCTACCCCGACATCGTTTTGCCGCCATGTCGGGGCTGGACAAAATAAAGCTCATGAATGAATATTATCTCAACTAATTTTATAAAAATGAGGGATTATATTTTAATCAAAGAGGGATAACACTTATAATAGGAACATATTAGAGTTTAGAAAGGGGTATTCACTTGGCACAACTGGCAGGATTAGGGAAATCGGGGATCTATGTCCATCCCATTGCACTTGGAACCAACTTCGTAGGCGGGCATAACTTGTACAAAGATGTGGATGAAGAAGCAGGCAGACAAACAGTACGTGATGCGCTTGATAATGGCGTGACTATGCTGGATACTGCTCAAATATACGGACCCGACCGTTCGGAAGAACTGGTTGGTGAAGTACTTAAAGAATATCAGAGAACAAAGGTGGTCATTGCAACAAAGGCTGCACACCGTGAAGATGAAAATGGAGAAATGGTCATTGATAACAGCCCGGACTTCCTGAAAAAGAAAATAGAAGAAGCGCTCGCCCGCATGCAGCTGGAGTATATTGATCTATTCTATATCCATTATCCGGACCCTGAAGAAAAGACACCTTTGAATGAGGCTGTCGCAGCTTTGAAAGAAGCGAAAGATGAGGGGAAAATAAGAGCAGTCGGTGTTTCCAACGTGACACTCGGTCAGCTGAAAACTGCGAATAAGGACGGCTGGGTCGATGTTGTTCAAAATGAGTACAATCTGCTGAACCGTGAAGCAGAGAACGGCATGTTTGATTATTGTACTGAAAACAACATCACTTTCATTCCATTTTATCCGCTTGCTGCGGGATTGCTTGCGGGACAATATGATGAGGATTCAAAGTTTGACGACCTGCGTTCCAAACTGCCTTTCTATCAGGAGGATGAATTCAAAGAAAATCTGGTTAAAGTCAATCAGCTGAAATCAATCGCAGAAAAGTATGATGAAGAAGTTGCCCAGATTGTACTGGCCTTCTATTTTACACGCCCGTCTGTCGGTGTAATCATCCCCGGCGCTAAAAAAGGCTCTCAAATTAAAGAGAATATGCGTGCAGCTGATATTGATCTGCAGGATGAAGATATTCAGGCAATCGATAAAATTTTCAAATAAAAAATCGGTAATGCGTCGTCAGATGCATTACCGATTTTTTCTACCCGGAGTCCAGCCAGTCGACCAGCGGTTCAAGATAGCTTTTTTCTTTCCAGTCATAAGCTGTTGTACGGTCTCTTAAAATGTTTATCCGCTCTCTGGAACCCCTTTTTATTTTCCTTCTGAAAATGACGTTCCCCGTTCTTATTGTCACACGATCCATAAAAGTCAGGTTTTGATAGTCATATTCCCCGCGGGCATAAAATACTTCCACATCTATTTCAAACTCTTTAAACTGATATAACCACAGCGCTTCCGTCAGTCCTTTATAAAACTCTTCCAGCCCGACCGCAAGTACCGCCACCCGGTGGTCTTTGAACGCCTCCATATTTCTTTTCATAAAATCACGTCCGGTAATTTCACCCTTATATATGCCACCGGCAACCACTATGTTTCTATAACTTTTTAAGTTCTGCGGCAATGTTTCATTTTGTCCCATCACGTCACAGCTGATCATCTCTTTCAGCCACGATGCATATTGTTCAGTTGCACCATATTTTGATTGATAAAACACAAGATTTTCTGTCAACTCCCATCCCCCCTTTAACACGTAAAAAATATGTATTATTCCTACTTTACCCTTTAAACTGTCGAAACAATCTAAATCTTTACAATCTTCATTCAGTGTATTATTATTCTTGTATACAGTATACAAGAGGTGATTGAGCATGTTAGACAAGATAAATCAGAGAGTTACTAAACTTGAAATACCGGGTACACGCCAGTTCTCAAACAGAGTTTCAGCATACCGTGACGGCGTCAATTTCACGATTGGCGAACCTGATATACCAACACCGTATACGGTGAAGAAAGCAGCCATCAATGCCATAGAAAATAATCAGACGGGGTACTCCCATAATGCCGGGCTGTTCGAACTGAGAGAAAGTGTATCAAATTTCTTCAAAGATATTTATGACGTCAAATACGACCCCGAAGATGAAATCGTCGTCACGACCGGAGCGAGCGAAGGATTGAGATCGGTTTTTGAAACCATCCTGAGTGAAGGCGATGAAGTCATCATTCCTGCGCCGTGCTACTCCGCGTACGAGCCGCTGGTCGACCTCCTCGGTGCAAGCGTGACATATATGGATACTTCAGATACGGATTTCGTGCCGGACCCTGAAAAATTAAGGAGTATCATCACTGATAAAACAAAAGCGGTACTGCTCAACTTTCCGTCGAATCCGACAGGAAAAGTTTTATCGGAAGAAGAAATGGCACCACTGGTGAAGGAACTCGCGAGCCATGAGATCTTTATCATTTCAGATGAAATTTACAGTGAGATCACTTATGATGCAAAACATATTTCATTTTCACAGTATCCGGAAATCCGTGACAGGCTGTTCCTTATCCACGGACTGTCAAAATCCCATTCGATGACGGGCTGGAGACTGGGTTATGTACTCGGGCCGGCTGAATTTATGACGCACGTTCTGAAAGTGCATCTGTACGATACAATCTGTGCAGCACTGCCGAGTCAGTATGCTGCGATCGAGGCACTCGACAACAGCCGCCACTCAGCCGCTGAAATGTCTGCAACATACAAGGAAAGACGTGACCTGATTGTTGAAAGACTGACTCAGATCGGACTTGAGACAAAAACACCGCAGGGTGCATTTTATGTTTTTCCTTCCATCGAAAAATTTAATATGAGCTCGTTTGAATTTGCAGACAGACTGCTCGAGGAAGAACATGTTGCGGTCGTTCCCGGCAGCGGTTTCACAGAATTCGGTGAAGGATTCATCAGAATTTCCTACGCCACTTCAATCGAAAATATAAATGAAGGGCTGAAAAGAATCGAAAGATTTGTGAGTGACCTTTCATAAAAAGTTTAGAGGGTGAAACTATGAAAACGATTCAGACAAAAGTCTCTCTTAGTGAACAGGCATTCCACATTCTTAAAGAAGAGATTGCGACCGGAAAATTAAAAGTCGGCGACCCGCTGCCGGAAGAAAAGATATCGGCAAAGCTTGGCATCAGCCGTACACCGCTCCGGGACGCGCTCGTTAAACTCGAAAATGAAGGATTGATCAGAACAAGGAATGGAAAGCCGGCTGTCGTTTCAGGTTTTTCCAAAGAAGATTCTCTCAACCATCTGGACATGCGGCGTATTTTAGAGATAGAAAATCTGGAGCGGATCATTCATAAAATGGATAAAGAAACTCTGAAAAAGTTAAATGAAAATATATCCCGGCAGGACCAGGCAGTTAAAAATGGACACCATCAGCTCTATCTTGAGCTCGACAGTGAATTTCACATACTGCTCACCGAAACAAACGACAACCGGCTGTTTCATGAAATGATCGAACGGCTGAGCACAGGGGTGGACAGGGCTTTCCTGACATTATCGAACACAATTGAAGTCAGCCTGGAGGATTCTTTCATAGAACACAAAGAAATATTGGATGCTTTGTCAGTCAAAGACCTTTCCCTTGCGAAAGAAGCACTGCTCCGGCATCTGGACAACATAGAAAAAAGATTCCTGAAATTTTACGACAATGAGGAGAATACTTATGATTGACACTTCAAATGGAAGGTGGCAGACTGCCGCTCAGTTACATGACCTGATCACTCGTCTGGTCAGTTTCGACAGCAGATCAGGTACATCAGGCGAGGTGGGGTTCCCGCATTTCATTAAAGACAAACTGTTGACACTACCCTACTTCGAAAAATATCCGGAGCAACTCTATTTTGTCGATGCTGACGAAGACCGGCATGCTCTGGCCGCTCATTATAAAGCAGATGACACAAAAGATACCGTCGTATTGATCAGCCACTTTGATGTCGTACATACAAAAGAGTTCGGGGACCTTGAAGAGATCGCTTTTGACGTTGAAAAGCTGACGGAAGCAATCGCAAAAAGAAAAGACAGCTTCAGCGCCACAGTAAAGGCAGACATTGAATCTGATGATTACCTTTTCGGACGCGGGGTGATGGATATGAAAATGGGTCTGGCACTCCACATGAGCTTAATCGAGCTTGCAAGCACCGAAGAGTGGCCGGTCAACGTTATTCTGGTTACTGTACCCGACGAAGAAGTGAATTCCGACGGCATGCGGGCAGCTGTTAAGTTTTTATCCGGTCTGAAAGATTCCGAGGCTCTGGATTTGAAACTGATTTTAAACAGCGAGCCGTCGTTCAGCCAGAGTCCGCAGGATACCAATTACTATATTTACTCCGGTTCCATTGGAAAGATCATGCCTTCCGCCCTTTTCTACGGCGTCGGCACACATGCAGGGGAGCCGCTTCAGGGCATCACGAGCCATTTTATAAGTTCGTACTTGACAAAGGAGATGGAATTCAACGCAGATTTTTACGAGGAAAAATTCGGAGAGAGCACGCCGCCACCCGTCTGTCTGCAGCAAAACGATCTGAAGAAGGATTATTCCACACAGACATCACACCATTCATATGCGCTCTATAACGTCTTCACTCTCGAACGGAGTCCGAGCGAAGTGATGAATATTTACCGAAATGTTGCAGAACGGGCGATGAGCGAGTGTTACTCGGATTACATCGAGTTATGCAAAAAACTGAATACGACACCGCTGAATAAAATCAGCACCATCACTTTCAACGATCTAGCGCTGCACGTCATCAATGAGCACGGCCAGGATCGATACGACCTGATCACAGCCAGTGTGTTTAATGACAGTACATTGAACATCAGGGAAAAAGCGATTAAGATCGCTGACCGGCTGATGGATACGGCAAAAGAACTCGCACCTGCGACAGTACTCTTTTTGGCACCGTCGTACTACCCTGCAGTCAACGCATCGGATGATCCGGTGCTGCAGCAGAAAATAAAGTACATCCAGGAGATTTTTAAAGCGGAACATGATGTGGATGCGAAGCAGGTCCATTATTTTAACGGCATCTCAGATTTAAGCTATGTGAACTATACCGGCAGCGAAGATGGATGGCTTTCATTTAAAGAGAATCTGCCGGTTTGGGGGGAGCCTTACTCCATTCCATTTAGAGAAATGCAGAATTTAAAAGCACCCGTACTGAATGTCGGTCCTTACGGCAAAGATGCACACAAAATGACAGAAAGACTGCATAAGGACAGTGCATTTATTTATACACCGGATGTTTTAAGAAAGCTGATCAAAGGCTTTATCGAGTAATCGTTATTAAAAGGGGTGATTTAAGTATGAAAAATTTTACTTTCCTGATATTGGTCACCGTATTGGTATTATCTGCCTGCGGCAGGCCGAATGCGGATGAAGAGACTGGACAAAAGACCATACGTATTGCCTATCTGGTCAATCCAACCCAGTCTTCACATCTGATAATGGAGGATTTTAAAGCTCAGGTGGAAGAAGAATCCGGCGGGGATCTGCAGGTGGAACTTTATCCGTCAGGGGCTTTATTCCCCTCTGACCGGGAAGCGATTGAAGCAGTGCAGCTGGGCAATGTCGAGATGACGCTCCCTGCGCTTGCCAGTGTTTCAGGGTTTCACCAGGATTTCATGATTCTGGACCTGCCTTATCTGTTTGAAGATGAAGAAGAAGCATATTCTGTTCTTGACGGTCCGTTCGGCCAGGATCTGCTCGACGGACTCGAGGATGCCAACATTAAAGGCCTTGCCTACGGCGAGAACGGCTTCCGTCACATTACCAACAACATACGGCCGGTCCATACTCCAAAAGACATAGAGGGACAGAAGATGAGGACACTTGAAAGTCCGGTGCATACAGACGTCTTCAATGCTTTTGGCGCGAATGCTTCACCGTTTGCATTCGGGGAGATGTACTCCACACTGCAGCAGGGCACTTATGACGCCATGGAATCTCCCATTGCCCTGTTGTATACGAGCAACCTGTATGAAGTGCAGGATTATATGTCACTCACTTCACATGTGTATATGCCGACAGCTTTACTGATGAATGATGATTTCTATGAATCATTGAGTGATGAACATCAGAAAATAGTTATGGAGGCATCTGAGATGTTCAAGGATGAACAGCGGCAATTGGAACAGGAACAAAATGAAGATTATATGCAGGAAATGCTTGATGCAGGCCTCCAGGTCAACGAATTGACCGATGAAGAAAAGCAGGCATTCAGAGAAAAAGCCCAGCCGGTCTTTGACAAGTACGAGGAGATGCTTGGATCAGAACTGTTTGAAAAATTAGATGAAGCCATCGAAGCAGCTGAATGACTGCATGAGGATGTCACAAATTGAGGAGTACTTTTTATATGAGGAATTTTAGCTTTCTGGTGTTGATCACCGTGTTGATATTATCTGCCTGCGGCAGACCCAATACAGATGAACAGACCGGACAGAAGACGATACGTCTGGCACATCTGGTGAACCCGACCCAGTCTACGCATATCATGTCGGAAGAATTTAAAAAACAGATCGAGGAGGAATCCGACGGACGTCTTAAAGTCGAACTCTATCCATCCGGGTCTTTATTCCCATCTGACAGGGAAGCGATTGAAGCAGTGCAGCTCGGTAATGTCGAAATGACCATTCCCGCACTTGCCAGCGTCTCTGGATTTGACCAGGATTTCATGATTCTGGATCTGCCCTACCTGTTTGAAGATACAGAAGAAGCATATTCCGTTCTTGACGGTCCGTTCGGCCAGGGTCTGCTTGACGGACTCGAGGACGTCAATATCAAAGGCCTTGTATACGGAGAAAACGGCTTCCGTCATATAACCAATAATCTACATCCGGTCTATACCCCGGATGACATAGAAGGACAGAAGATGAGAACATTGGAAAGTCCGGTACACGCCGATGTCTTCAATGCCTTTGGTGCCAATGCTTCACCGTTTGCATTCGGGGAAATGTACTCCACGCTGCAGCAGGGCACATACGATGCCATGGAATCTCCCATTGCCCTGATGTATACGAGCAATCTATATGAAGTGCAGCAGTATATGTCACTGACTTCCCACGTATATATGCCGGTCGCACTTTTGATGAATAATGATTTTTATGAGTCACTTGAGCCGGATCTGCAGGAAATCGTGGTGGATGCAGCTGAAGATTACAGGGAAGACCAACGAATACTTTCCCAGGAACAAAACGATGAATACATGGAGGAAATGGTCGAGGCCGGCCTCCAGGTCAATGATTTGACCGATGAAGAAAGACAGGCGTTCAGTGAAAAAGCCGAACCGGTTTATGATAAATATGAAGAAATGCTCGGATCTGAACTGTTCAATGAACTGGATAGAGCTGTCGAGGAAGCACAATAGACATGTCACAAATTAAGGGGACTTTATATGAAAAAATATTTTAACAGATTTGAAGAAGGTTTTCTGATTGCAACACTGGTATTGATGGTCCTGCTCATATTCGGACAGGTCGTCGGCCGTTACGTTTTCCAAAGTGCACCCAGCTGGACGGAGGAATTCGCAAGATACATCCACATCTTCCAGGTCTGGATAGGTGCGGGCTATGCCGTAAAACTGAGAGAACACATAAAGGTCACCGCATTTGTAAATATATTTAACGGTGCTGCGAGAAAAATCATGGATGTTGCCTCAACGTTAATATGGTTTGTATTGATTGTGCTGGTTGCGGTTTTCGGCACACAGCTGGTGCTCGCAACACTCCAGTACGGGCAGGTATCACCTGCCACGCAAATACCGATGTGGATTGTATATCTTGCAGTGCCGCTCGGTTCGGTCAGCATGGCTGTCCGTCTGATCCAGCAGCTGGTGGGAATCATCCGCAAAGATTACTCGAACATTAAAGAAGAAGAGAAACAAAAAGAGAAAGAAGAGGTGCCACTATGAATATAATTCTGATATTATTTGCCGTATTGATAGTGTGCTTCCTGATCGGCGTGCCAATTGCGATTTCACTTGGAGCCGCTGCCATCGTTGCCATCTGGTTTGGTACCGATCTGCCAATTGACCTGATTGCCCAAAAAGCATTTACGTCACTCGACTCATTCTCACTGCTGGCCATTCCGTTTTTTATTCTTGCCGGCATATTGATGGGACGCGGGGGTATTTCCAAACGCCTTTTGAATCTCGCCACTGCACTCGTCGGCTGGATCACAGGCGGTCTGTCACTCGTGACGATTGTTGCCTGTATGTTCTTTGCCGCTATCGCAGGTTCAGGCCCGGCAACAGTTGCAGCCATCGGTAGTTTTATGATTCCTGCAATGATTGCCAATAAATACGGTAAAGGATTTTCATCAGGTGTAACTGCTGCGGCCGGCTCCATCGGCGTTATCATCCCGCCATCCATACCCTTTGTCGTGTATGGTGCAGTCGGCAGTGTGTCTGTCGGAGCAATGTTTATGGCAGGTATCATTCCTGGTGTGCTGATTGGTATTGCGCTGCTGCTCACAGCATATCTGATGTCGAAGAAACGTGGGTACAAACCGCAGGAAGGTGCAGAAAATTTTGTATTCAAAGATGTATTAAAAACCGCATGGGATGCAAAATGGGCTTTACTTGTCCCGGTAATCATACTCGGCGGTATTTACGGCGGGGTGTTCTCCCCGACAGAAGCTGCGGTGACAGCAGTGGTCTATGCGATTATAGTCGGTGTCTTCATACATAGAGAACTCGACTGGCAGGGCATGTACGATTCCTTCATGGAGACCATCCTCATCAACGCGACAACGATGATCATCATCAGTTTTTCTGTGTCATTCGCATTTTTCATGACACTTGAGCAAATACCGAATACGATTGCCGAAGGATTGATGAACTTGACTTCGAACCCGATTTTCATACTCGTCATCATCATCATTCTGCTTTTGGTTGTCGGCATGTTTATAGATACAATTTCAGCATTGATCATTTTAACGCCGATACTGCTGCCGGTGGTCACTTCCGTCGGTATCGATCCGGTTCACTTCGGGGTCGTTCTGGTTGTAGCACTTGCGATCGGTTTTGTTACACCGCCGCTTGGAGTGAACTTATTTGTTGCCTCCAGTGTCGGTAAAGTTAAATTCGAACAGGTCGCCGTCGGCGTACTGCCATTTGTTGCGGTCATGATTATATGTCTGTTGATCATAGCATTCATCCCGGCACTTTCAATGTTCCTGCCAGGCTTGTTTGAATAATTGATTTATGGAGGTTCACCGTTATGAATAAACCCCTCATCTGGATTTTAAATGATGTTTGGGAAGAACATGATTATGAAATTGAACGATTGAATAATGAAGGTTATGAAGTCGCAGTCACCAGACTGAAAGACTTTGATGCGGACTCGAAAAAATATTCGGGTTCTGCATCGGTCGTCATGTTCCAGGTCGGTTTCATCGTTGATAAAGCACTGATTGATACACTCGATAAGTGTAAAGCGATCATCGCAATGGGCATGGGCTATCAGAATGTGGACATGGAAGCCGCAAGCAATAAAGGCATCCATGTCTCAAACATTCCGGATTACTGTATTGAAGAAGTGTCGGACCATACCGTTGCCATGATGCTTCACGGCATGAGAAGACTGTCGGATTACAGTGAGGTCGTAAAAAGCGGCAGCTGGGATTCATTTGCGGTTTCCGGCGTAAAACCGATAGGCAGTCTCACTGTCGGACTGCTCGGTTTCGGCAGAATTGCCAAAAGAGCTGCTGAAAAATTGAAACCGTTCGGGGCTGAAATTATTGCCCATGATGATTTTATTCCCCGGGAAATATTTGATGAATACGACGTGGAAGCTGTGTCATTTGAAGATTTGATGCAGCGTTCCGACCACTTGAGTCTGCATGTTCCGCTCACTGAGGATACAAAGCATATCATCAATGCCGGCAGCCTGGAGCTGATGCAGGACGGTGCTTTCATCATCAACACATGCCGCGGCGGAATCATCAAGGAAGATAATCTGATCCAGGCCATCGAATCCGGGAAAGTCGGCGGTGCAGCTTTGGATGTTCTGGAGCAGGAGCCGCCCGACTTCAGTAATCCGCTGTTGAATAGAAAAGAAGTGCTGATTACACCACACGCTGCCTATTATTCCGATGACGCCCTGAAAAATTTGAGGATTAAAGCATGTGATAAAGTGATAGAGGCAGTTGAGACCGGAACGATCGGCACTGCTTTGAATCATGATAAGTTAAAATGAATTTTAAAAAAGAACCTGTTCCAGATATCTGGAACAGGTTTTTCTTATTTATCTTACTTGACCTCATTCACTGCAAAATAATTATCTTCATCATCCGAGAAATTGAATACCCGGCCGTCAGGCGTCTCTACAATATCTCCGCATCTGATGCCTTTATTATTAAAATCAGCATACAGCCCATCAAGGTTTTTGACCTGGAACATCAATGAAGGTGTGCCGAGATTCACTTCAGGACTTGCTTCTCTTATGAATGCTTTGTCAAAGATTACGATGCTCGTTTGTGAATCCAGACTGGGCGCCACTTCCACTGATTTATAATCATCGTAAATTATGTCTTCTGATTTAATCACAAACCCCAAGTCTTTTGTCCAAAAAGCTACGGATTGTTCCTGATTATCCACGTATAACATGACACTTTGCAAACCATCAATCATATTTACTCCCCCTCATAATAAAGTGCATCAAACAGCTTACTGGTTCAATTATAAATATTAGTTTACTATTACACAAATTTAAACGCTAAAAAAGCAGCACCTCATCATTCAGATAAGGAACTGCTTATATCAATCATTTTTTATGAACAGAGTGAATGACAACATCTTCACCGTAACGGCGGCGGCTTATCTTTCTGGCATCCGCCTGAGTTCGTGCCGGAATTTCATAAGTCTTTTTACCGTCATCTCTTTCCACCGTTACCATGAAGCATTTTGTACCACATCTCATATTCATACACCCTCTCAAGTATCATTGCTTAAAATGGACCGTAGTCGATGAAGAATGCAATGACCAGGAATATTGCCCCTGCTCCATACCATAACAGAAGTAACGGCCAAATGAACTTGATCCAGTCTGTATATTTGATTTTGGCAATCGCAAGCGCCGCCATGAAGTAACCTGAAGTCGGATAGAATATGTTCGAAAACCCGTCCCCAAAGAGGAAAGCAAGTACAGCAGTCTGTCTCGTCATTTCGGTCAAGTCGACCAGACCAATCATGATCGGCATTGTCGCGGCTGCCTGTCCGCTTCCTGAAGGAATCAGGAAGTTTATTATTCCCTGGACAATCATCATCGCTACCGGGACGACCGACTCCGGAAGTACTGTGATGATCTCGCTCAGTGCGTAGACTGTAGTGTCCATGATCGAACCGTCTTCAAGCACTACGGAAATCGCACGTGCAACCCCTACGATCAGGGCACCTAAAAGGATGTTCTGCATACCTTCGTTCATTGCACCCGCAATCTGCGAAGGCTTTAAACCGCCGATCAGACCTGTAATCGTACCTGCAAGGATATAGAAACCTGCAAGCTCGATAAAGTACCACTGGTACTGGAAGATACCAAACAGCATGAACCCGAGTGCACCGATGAACACCCACGTAGCAACAACGGTTCTTGTCGTGACTTCTTTCGTTTCCTCATCTGCTTCAGTCCACTGTGACTCGTCGATATTATCACTGATCAAAGTCTTACTTGGATCTTTCTCTACACGTTTGATATATGACATGACAAACAAAATACCGATAGTGGTCATGACAGCCAGAATGATTGCACGGTAACCGATACCAGAGAACAGCGGAAGTTCCGCAATCGTCTGCGCAGTACCCAGGTTCGCCGGAGCTGTCAGTGCCACTGTAAAGCCGACTACTGTCGCTATAAGCACTGTACCTGTCGCAGCCATCCTGTCAAAACCAAGTTTCAGGAAGAGCGGTAATAATGCAGGTAAAAATATCAGTGAAGATTCTATATTACCTGTCAGAGATACGAAAATCGCCAATGGCACAACAATTATCGGGATGATCAATAACCCCTTGTTTCCAAACTGTTTGATTAAAAAGTTGATGATTAAATCGATGACACCCGCTTTTTCGATGACTCTGAACATTGCACCGATCGCGAGGATACCGAAGATGATGATGACTGTGCCTTCGACACCCCTTGGCACCGCAGTCATGAATTCAAAAATACCCACCGGCGTCTGTTGGATAAATTCAAAAGTATTCGGAATGATCATCGAAACCCCGTCGACTTCTTCACGGTCAAACTCACCTGCCGGCACTATGTAAGATGCAATCGAAGCCAGGATAATCAAGGTGAATAGAATGACATAAATATGCGGCATTTCAAACTTACGTTTATTCGTCTTTTTTGCCAAATTTAAAACCTCCCATCAATATTTCAAAAATTTAAACAATTACATAGAAGCCATTATTACATAATTTTCTAGAGAATTGGAGGTTATTTTTATTTTGGTTTAAAATTTTAGTGTATTTTTCCATTATAGAAATTATGTTTTGAATCCATACGTATGTATGCCATAGTTAAATGACATATGAAATTTTTAATGGCTGTACCTGACTGGTATCAGCCGGATACCGGAAGGAGAAGCCAAATGGAACGTATAATCAATTTTCAGGATGAAATAGTGACCGCATTATCAAAACATGATACGCAGACTTTCAGAGAAATTTTTCTGAATATCCATCCGATGGACCAGGCCGCCATCTTTATTGCTCTCGATCAACAACAACACGAACAGATTAAAGAATATTTATCCGCAAAAGAATTTTCCGATGTGTTTCAAGCTTTGGATTTGGGACACCAGACTGCAGTCGCAGAGGAACTGGATGACCATTATATTGCAGAGATGTTTGATTACATGTTTGCGGATAATGTCGCAGATTTCCTGGAAATTCAGGATGATGCCTACCGTACAAAAATCTTATCATTGATGACGGATGAAGAAAGTACGGAAGTCGAAGAGCTGATGGATTACGATGAAGACAGCGCCGGCACAATCATGACGAAGGAATATATTGCTGTCACCGCTTCAGATACATCGGGAGACATACTCAAGCGGCTGCAAAAAGAAGCTCCGGATGCAGAAACAATCTATTATATATATGTCGTGGATGATCAGCATCGCCTGCAGGGTGTTCTATCATTAAGGGATCTGATCGTTACAGGTGACAGCGAAATAGTAGGATCGATTATGCAGACGAATTTCATTACAACCAGTGTCGATGAAGACCAGGAAGAAGTCGCAAAAACTATTAAAAAGTATGACCTGATTGCCTTACCTGTCATTACTGCAAACGGACTGCTTGCCGGTATCGTCACTGTCGATGATGTCCTCGATGTCGTCCAGATTGAAACGGAAGAGGATTTCGGTGAACTCGGTACGACAAGAGGTGCAATGGATCATCAACTGACCATGTTCCAATCTGCCATAAAACGCGGTCCCTGGATTATTTTGCTGATGCTTTTTGGCATGATCACAGCCAATATCATCGGTGCTTTCGAAAACACATTGGAGGCCGTTGTCCTGCTTTCCGCATTCATCCCTCTGATTATGGATTCAGCGGGGAATACCGGCACGCAGGCTTTGACAGTCGCCGTCCGCAACCTCGCGCTTGGAAAAATCGGACCGGGGTCCATATTTAAAACATTGTGGCGGGAACTCGGTACAGGCTTTTTACTCGGCTTGGCATGTTCAGCCATGCTGCTCATCATCATCCCGCTGCTGTACCCTTCCGGTGATCTTATGCTCGCTGTCATCGTCGGTTTAACACTGATTATTACATTGAGTCTATCCGCAGTCGTCGGCGCCATCATACCTGTAATCATCAAGAAATTGAAGATCGATCCGGCCGTCGCTTCCGGACCGTTCATCACGACAATCAATGACATCATGGGCCTTTTAATCTACTTTACAATCGCAACGACACTGCTCAGTTACTTATGAATAAAGCCCGTTTCATCCTTAAAATCCATCGACTGGCTGGTGAGTTGCATCCCGCGTGCCGGGTTTTCATTGTAATTGGTCAGGGCCAACGTCAAGATGCCACAACTCATGTCTCCAAGCACCACTTGTGACAGGGGGCATCATAAAAAAGAGGCTGCATCATCATGCAGCCCCACTCATCAGTCTCCCCAAACCTCATCTGCAACTTCTTTTACTAAACGTAGCTTATCCCACTGTTCTTTTTCAGTTAAATTGTTGCCTTCTTCTGTTGAAGCAAACCCACATTGTGGACTGACGCACAGTCTGTCTTTGTCGATGTACTTCGAGGCTTCTTCGATTCGTGCCTTGATTTCCTCTTTGTCTTCAAGTTCAGGCAATTTGGATGAGAACAATCCAAGTACGACCTGCTTGTCTCCACTCACTTTCGACAATGATTCAAAACCGCCTGCACGTTCTGTATCAAACTCTAAGTAGTATGCTTCCACATTTTCTTCGCCGAATAAAACTTCTGCGATAGTATCATATGCACCGGAAGATGCCCATGTTGAACGATAGTTTCCACGGCATACATGTGTTGTAACGACCAGGTCTTCCGGTAAATCTGCGATTGCTTCATTATTCAGTTCTACATATTTACGGCTTAAATCTTCTACAGTGAAGTCGGCATTTAAGTTCTTCCAGTAATTTTCATCTACAATCATCCCCCACGTGCAGTCATCCAGCTGCAGATTACGGCAGCCTGCCTCGTATAATTCTTTGATGAATGTCTGATATGCCGCTGCGATATCATTAAGTAACTCCGCTTCATCCGGATAATGATGATCTGTCGCTTCTTTATTTTCAGGGCGGGTCAATTCTGCCAGGAATTGGGCCGGTGCGGGAATCGTCTGTCTTGCGATGATTTCATCATCCGCAAATTGCTGCACGTATTTGAAATGCTCGATGAATGGATGGTTCTCCCCTGAAAGCTTACCTGTCAGCCTCGCAGTTTCAGCTCTTGTTTCCACATGTGCAAATTTATACCCTTGACCGATATCAACCTTTTCGATACCGCCAAGTCCCCAGAAAAAGTCCAGATGCCACCATGAACGGCGGAATTCTCCATCTGTAATTGCTTCAAGGCCGATCTCTTTTTGTTTCTCAATCAAGTCTTTAATCGTGATATCTTCAACATTCTTAAGTTCTGATTGTGTGATGCTGCCCTCTTCAAATGCCTCACGCGCCGCTTTTAATTTCGCCGGGCGCAGGAAACTGCCTACGTTATCAAATTTGAAAGGTGCAACTCTTTTTACTTTTACTTGTTGGTTCAATGCCATATCCGACCACTCCTATATGTTTTAATGTAGATTCATCGTATCATAGGATCAATGCAATAGTATAACTGCTAAAATTCATGGCCTGTTATAACTTTTGGCTATATGATAGAATGAATGAAATAAAAGCCGGGGTGAATCATTATGACAATACAACAATTAAAATATTTGATTGAAGTCGTGAATAAAGGCTCCATCAACGAAGCGGCCAAAACTCTGTTTATTTCACAGCCGACATTATCCAAATCGATTAAGCTGCTTGAACAGGAGATGGGCATCATAATTTTTACAAGAACTTCCAAAGGCATTGTTCTGTCTACCGACGGGGCCGAGTTTTTGAGTTACGCAAGACAGGTCGTCGAACAGGTCAATTTAATGGAAGGACGTTATCTGGATTCACCTTATCAGGAACAATTATTGTCCGTATCCACACAGCACTACTCTTTTTCAGTGGATGCGATGGTAAAGATGATTGATAAGTACGGCGGGGATAAATATCAATTTACGCTGAGGGAAACACGGACATTTGAAATTATTGACGATGTGAAGAATATGACGAGTGAAGTCGGTGTCCTTTTTATGAGCAATTTCAACCAACAGGTGCTTTCCCAGTTGATAAAAGAAAACCAGCTGGAATTTGAGCCGCTGTTTACAGCAAGTCCGCACGTGTTCATCAGTAAGGATAATCCGCTTGCCGAGAAGGAACTGGTGACACTTGAGGATCTCGCGCCCTACCCGAGACTCGCTTATGAACAGGGGCATAACAATTCCTTTTATTTCACCGAGGAGATTTTGAGGACGCTGAACAGTCCGAAAGACATTCTGGTGAGTGACCGGGCGACGCTGTTCAACTGTCTGATCGGCCTGAATGGCTATACGATTTCCTCCGGCGTGCTGAATGCGGATTTGAACGGCACGGATATCATCCCGGTAAAATTGGATGTGGAAGATCAGATTACAGTCGGCACGCTGCTTAACAAAAAAGCACAGCTCAGCCGGATGGCGAAGCTGTACCTGGAAGAACTGGAGAAATGCATCATATCCTATGATCTGTTATAGGAATAACTTCATCCCCTCGTGTGTAACCTGAAACCCCAGTTTTTCATAGAAAGAATGCGCGCCCATCCGTCTTTTGTCCGTCGTCAGCTGGACGATGCTGCAGTCATTTTCTTTCGACAGGCGGATTGCTTCTTCAAATAAAGACCTGCCCACACCTTTACTTTGATGAGATTTATGCACCCGCACACCTTCGATTTGGGCGCGTTTCTGACCCCCGCGCGCAAGCGTCGGAATGAATGTCAGCTGAAGACAGCCGATTGTCTCACCGTCCTCGGTGGCGAGCAGAACCTGATTGCCCATTTGGGCTTCGATATCATTGAACGCCTGGATGTATTTGCCGTCGATTTCTTCGCTGACCGTCTCACGCGTTTTGCCGAGTTCATCATCAGCGAGCAGTGCGACGATATCTTTGAGGTCGGTTGTTGTTGCAGTTCTGAAATCCATGAAACTCCCCCTTTTTCTTGATTATATTATAAAACAGGAATGATTATCAGGTATATCATACTTCTCGTGCCATGGTGCAAAAGCGACGGCACGGCAACCCAACGAAAAAAGAGACAAAACCGAAGTTTTATCTCTCAATCAATCAAATCAAATTCCCAATCGATAAATATTTCGTGTCCAAGTATGCTTCAATACCTTCCGGACCGCCTTCTTTGCCGAGGCCGCTCTCTTTCAGGCCGCCGAACGGTGCATGTGCTGCTGAAGGTGCGCCGTCGTTCCAGCCGATGACGCCGAAATCCAGCTCTTCAGACAAGTACAGTCCGACTTTATAATCATTCGTGAAGTAGTATGCGGCAAGGCCGAACGGCAGTCCGTTCGCAAGCTCGATCGCATCCTCTATATCTGAGAATGACTGGATCGGAATCAAAGGTCCGAATGTTTCTTCGTTCATGATTTCCATCTCCTGATTCGCATTTTTGATCACTGTCGGCTGATAGAAGTATGTCTTCTTATCATCGTCGATGATGCCTTCGCCGCCGCACAGTATTTCTGCGCCGAGTGCTCTCGCATTTTCAGCCTGGGCACTGACTTTGTCATAGGCGGCTTCATTGATCAGCGGGCCGACCTGGACGTCTTCTTCCATGCCGTTGCCGACTTTCAAGCCTGCCACTCTCGCACTCAATTTCTCAGAAAATTCATCCACAATCGATTCATGGACGAACAATCTGTTTGCACAGATGCATGTCTGCCCCGCATTTCTGAATTTGGATGCGATGGTCTGATCGACCGCGATATCCACATCCGCATCTTTACACACGATGATCGGCGCATGTCCGCCAAGTTCCATCGACAGGTGCTTGACTGTGTCCGCACTGTTTTCAATCAGTGATTTGCCCACCGGCGTCGATCCGGTGAACGTAATCTTTCGGACTAGAGGGCTGTCTGTAAATAAAGACCCGATGTCCCTGCCTGAACCGTTCACCGCTTTGAATACATTTTCCGGCACGCCTGCTTCGTAGGCCAGTTCGACAAGCTTCATCGTTGTCAGTGGTGTTTCCGCAGCAGGCTTGATGATGAATGAACAGCCCGCTGCAAGTGCAGGTGCAACCTTTCTCGTCAGCATCGCTGCCGGGAAATTCCACGGTGTAATGCCTGCAACCAGACCGACCGGCTGCTTTTTAATGATGATATTCTTATTCGGTGAGTTTGCAGGCACCGTTCTGCCGTAAACACGTTTCGCCTCTTCAGCGTACCATTCGATGTAGGCATTCGCATAAGCCACTTCACCGAGTGCTTCGGCGAGAGGCTTGCCGCTTTCTTTAGTGATGATCAGAGCGAGCTCATCTTTATTTTCATTGATCAGGCGGAACCATTCCTTGATGACGCCGGAACGGTAATGCGCGTCTGTTTTACGCCACGCCTTGAACCCTTCGTGACAAGCTTCAATTGCGGCCTGCACTTCTTCTTTTGAACTTTTATTCAAAGTATCGATGACTTCCCCTGTTGCCGGGTTTTTAATATCAAAAGTCTGTACCATTATGCTTCTCCTGCTTTCTCTAATGCTTCGTCAAGAATATCCAGTCCTTTATTCAGCTCCTCATCAGTAATGACGAGCGGCATCAGAAATCTGATGACATTACCGTAAATACCTGCTGAAAGCAGGATTAAACCATTGTCATTCGCGTATTTTGCGATCTGAGAGGTCAATGCTTTGTCAGGCGTATTTTCTTTGTCGCCTTTAACAACTTCCATTGCCACCATTGCGCCGAGGCGTCTGACTTCTCCGACAAATGAATATTTGTCCTGATAAATTTTAAATACAGATTCAAGCTTATGGCCGATCCTTTCTGCTTTGTTGCAGAGGTCTTCCTCTTCAATCACATCAATGACTGAAAGTGCTGCAGCACATGCGACCGGGTTGCCTGCAAATGTTCCGCCGAGTTCCCCGGGTTCGGCCGCATCCAGTATTTCCGACCTGCCCACGACACCGCTTAAAGGCAGACCTGCTGCGAGTGATTTCGATACTGTCATCAGATCCGGTTCGATATCGAAGTGTTCTGAAGCGAACCATTTACCCGTACGGCCAAAACCTGTCTGAATCTCATCCATGACAAAGACGATGCCATTGTCCCTGCAGAACTCAGCCACCGCTTCAACGAAGCGTTTCGGCGGGATGATAAAACCGCCTTCGCCCTGAACCGGCTCCATGACGACACACGCCACATTTTCAGGCGTTACCGTTTCTATGAAAAATTCTTCGAATTCCTTGATCGACTGATCGATATACTCTTCTTCCGTCAGCGCAGGATGTCTGCGGTAAACATATGGGAACGGTGCCGCATAAATATCCGATGCAAACGGACCGAAGCCATTTTTATAAGGTTTTACTTTACTCGTCATGCTCATCGTCAAGTTCGTGCGCCCGTGATAGCCTCGCTTAAATGAAACGACTGCATTTCTGCCTGTATATTTTCTGGACATTTTAACTGCATTTTCCACAGCTTCCGCCCCGGAGTTGAAAAGGATCGTTTTTTTATCAAAGCTGCCCGGCGTGATTCCGCACAGTTTTTCAGCAAGTTCGATATAACCGTCATACATAATACAGTTGAATCCCGGATGCAGAAACTTATCCACTTGATTTTTTACGGCTTCTGTCACTTTTGGGTGTGTATGTCCTACATTCTGAACGCCGATTGCGCCGGCGAAATCGATAAATTGGTTGCCTTCAGGATCAGTGACAGTCGCCCCGTGCGCGTGACTTGCGATACTTAAATTACCGTTGCTGACGCCCCGTGCGACATATTTATTTCTCTTCTCTTGCAGTTCTTCAGTTCTTGTCATTATTATGAAACCCCTTTCATACTGCTTTTTAGACTATTATGACAAATACTGGTGTAATTTAAAGTACCAATGATTTAAAAATCTAGGCACCAAAATAAAAATGACCCCGGTTAATAAACCGGAGTCATTCAAATAATATTACTTTTTAACTTGATCCAGCAGCCAGCCCGCGATGTCTTTCTTGTTCTGTTCACCGATCTGATGCGCTGTATCATACGTGGTATAAGAGACATTCGCACCTTGTTCTTTAAAGAACGCTTCGTTCTTCTTCCCGATTTCCGGGGGGAAGATTTCATCTTCTTTCCCGTCTGACAGGAAGACATCCAGATGTTCTACGCTTTTCACGCCGTATCTCTCTTCCAGAAATTCAGGTACATAACCGTTCATGGAAACAATACCGCTGATCGTATCACCCATCAGAAGTGCCAGTGTATTCGACAGAATCGCGCCCTGACTGAATCCACCAAGATATACATTATTCTTATCTACCGGATACTCATCAATAATTCCACTCACAAACGCCGGCAGCTTTTTCATGCAGTCATCAAACGTATCCATGTCGGGTTTTCCGAATCCTTCAAGTAAGTAATAGGCATAGCCGTTTTTAAATTCCAGATTGCCGCGCACACTGACAACGATAAACTCATCCGTCACCCCGTCAAAGTTGATCCATGCAAATTCTTCATGGTGACCGATGCCGTGAAATGCAATCAGCAATGGATATTTCTTACTTTCATCATAATTTTCAGGTGTTTTCACTTCATAGTAATATTCATTCTCCACACAAATGCCTCCTGATTTCGTTTGTCATCATTATAGCCTTCCCGGCCCGAGAAACAAAACTAATCTTCACCTGACAGTTGGACACATCGCAATCGTTTTTGATTAATACACACCCTTGTGAAATAATTAATGCATTAGATCATACGATTTTTAGAGAGGGATATCATATTGGAAACATTACAAAATCTGGACTACAGCGAACGCCTCAACTTAATAGAAGAAACCGCAAAACAGTTTAAGGAAACGGCTCAGAAACATGATGAAAATGTCACGTTCCCATTTGAGAATTTTGAAAAACTGAAAGCAATCGGCTATCCTGCACTGTCCATACCGAGAGAGTACGGCGGCGCGGGCATCAGTCTCGTTGAACTGATGAAACATCAGGAAACCATTGCGAAGTATGACGGTGCCACTGCACTGTCCATCGGCTGGCATATGGGCATCATTATGGATCTCGGCGAGAAGAAGACATGGGATGCAGAGAAATATAAAAAAGTCGCTACAGATGTCATCGAAAACGGCGCTCTGATCAACAATCTTGCGACAGAACCCGCAACAGGCAGTCCGACACGCGGCGGCAAGCCGGAAACGACTGCGGTAAAAGACGGCGACTCGTGGATTTTGAATGGCAGAAAAACATTCGCCACACTTTCTCCCATTTTAAAATACGCCTCAGTCAGCGCAACGATTGAAGAAACCGGCGAGGTCGGGGACTTTATTGTCGATACAGACCTTGAAGGTGCGAGCGTTGACGAGACATGGAATTCCGTCGCGATGCGGGCGAGCGGCAGCCATGATTTCATAATGGAAGATGTGCGCGTAAGAGAGGAAGACCTCGTGTCATTCAGAACACCCGGTAAAAAAGATCCATCCGGCTGGCTGCTCCATATACCCGCGTGCTACCTCGGAATTGCCAAAGCGGCTCAGGAGGCTGCAGTCAAATTTGCCACCACTTATTCACCGAACAGTATTAAAGGAACGATTTCAGAGCTGCCGAATGTCCAGGAGAAACTCGGACGGATCGAAATGGCAGTGATGGAAGCAGACGCCTTTCTATATACAGCAGCGAAGGAATGGGATGATTCAACACCCGGGGAAAGAAATAAAATGGGCGCGAAGCTCGGGGCAGTTAAAACATCCATCGTGAACAAGGCGGTTGAAATTGTCGACCTGTCCATGAGAGTCGTCGGTGCGAAAAGTTTAAATGCAGACAATGAGCTGCAGAGACACTATAGAAACGTGCGCGCCGGCCTCCATAACCCACCGATGGACGATATGGTCATCATCAGCCTTGCCAAACACTCCATAGAAAGATTAAAATAAACTTCTGTTTACTATATGTAACCAGATATTTATTTGATATGAGCAATTAGTTTGAAATCGAGATAGGTTTCCTCTATTATTGATAGTAAGAAACAATATCACTCAGGAGGTTATATTTTGGGAAAATTATATGAAGATAAAGTTGTATTGATTACAGGCGGTGCCGGCGGTATCGGACTGGCATCAGCGAAGAAATTTGCTGAAGAGGGAGCAAAACTCGCTTTAGTCGACTTGAATCAGGAAGCAATTGAAAATGCTGCAAAAGAAATCGAAGATGCTGAAGTCATCACATTCAGTGCAGACGTATCGGATGAAGCTGAAGTAGAAAAATTCGTCCAGGAAACTAAAGACCACTACGGCCGCATTGATGTGTTCTTAAATAATGCCGGAATCAACGGTGCAACAGAAGATCTTGTAGACATTACAAAAGAAAATATCGAAAGTGTCTTCTCAGTAAACGTCTTCGGCGTATTCTACGGACTAAAACACGTACTCCGTGTAATGAAAGAACAAAAGAGCGGTTCTGTAGTGAACATGGGCTCCATCGGAAGCTGGATCGGTTCACCTTCAATGAGTCCATACGTTGCATCCAAGCACGCTGTTGTCGGTATTACTAAATCCGCAGCACTGGAAGCGGCAGACTACGGTGTACGTGTAAACGCAGTATCACCACACGCAGTTGAAACTGAAATGATGAGAAGAATCGAAGCAAACAGAAACCCTGAAGAAGCAGCAGCTTCCAAACAGGCGGTCATTGACGGCATTCCATTATCAAGATATGCGAAGCCCGAAGAAATTGCCGACCTCGTCATCTTCCTGAACTCTGACAAAGCTTCCTTCATCACAGGAACTTACCAGAGAATTGACGGCGGTGCTTCAGCATTATCGTCATAAATTATCGAGATCAAATTCAGTCATAATGAAAATCTCTTAAAACCCCGGAAACTTAATTGTTTTCGGGGTTTTTTCGTTCAATGTGCTGATGTAAAATTACTCCCCGGTGTTATATAATTAAGTTACATAGAATTTCTCAGGAGGGACTGCCCATGAAAGCATTGTATGTAGTTATTCCTATTGTACTGCTGCTTATTTTGGGTGCCGTATTTTTTACAGTTTCATCCGGTTCAGATGATAATACAGATGCCATTAACGAAGAAACTGCTTCGACAGAAGAAGTCGATGAACCGGCAGAATCGGTCGAAGAAGCAGGTACCGACGAAACAGACGAAAACCAGGAAAACAATCTGAGTGGAGAAGGCGAACAGGAAGCATCTTCTGAAGAAACGACAGATGAGCAAAAAAATGATACCTCTGAGGATTCCGCCGGCAATAACGAAAATTATAATGCTGCTGAACAGTGCATCATGTCCGAACTCACAGAGTGTAAAGGTGTTTCAACAGAAGATCAATTTACGGCCTATCAAAACCTTATCGAAGATGGCACACTGCCACAGTCACCGGTCAGCGACTGTCTGCCATGTGCCGTAAAGTATTCTTTCGAAGCTGAATATGGAGAATCGAAACCGATAGATATATCAGTACTCCCCCGTTCTGAAGAAGCACCTGAAGAAATAAACAGTCATCTGCAGTTTGTACGGCAGTACCTTTTTGCCCTGCCTGGATACTATAACGATCAGAACAACGAAGCGCTTGAATTCTACCGGGAAGGCTCAGTGGGCCAAAACTTATTAACTGCAAACAAAGCATCCGGCCGATACGCCAATCATATAACTTACTCGGTGCATATCGATTATGAAGAGCAAAATCCAGACGGCAGCTCCAACGTTTATATATACCGCACCTACTCTCATGAGAACACGAATGGTATTTATGAAAATTATGTACTGTATAACGTGATGGCCTCAGACGGGAGAAACTACATCATTGGCTATGAAGAAATAGAAAATGTGCGAATAGAATAAACACAAAATATCAATTACGGAAACAAAGTGACGCATAAGGCTTTGTTTCCGCTTTTTAATAAGACATTTTATTAAGCCTTCAATTTATTTCTGCAAGCAGATGGAACACTATTCCAATGTTTGAAAACCGGTAATCAGGAAAAATATAACGCACAATCATCTCGAAGAGGAAATCCGTCTTATCAACAGTGTGAGAGGTCATCTTACACCTGAAAAAATTAAGGAAATCAGGAATCATGAAGCAATGGCAAGTGATAATATGAGTAAGAGACATGAAATTGAAAAGAAATGGGCTCTGGAAAAATATAAAGTGATGATGCACAGCCAGAAACACTATGAACGCATACGTAAAGAGTTAAAAGGAAACCCTGATATTGAGGTGTTGGATGTCTTGATTGACGAGGCAATGGAAACCACTCCCACGAAAGGTTCGATCATGAATACATACAACCATATGTGGGGATATTTTAAAAAAGTGTGTACAGAAAAAGAACGTACAACAGCCACGGAGTTGGAAGAAAAATTCAAGGCACAGGAGGTTGAATCTGAAGCGCTGCTGAAATTCATTGCTGAACTTGCTGATAAATATGAAGTGAAATATCTTCAAAATTCATCGATTCTTCAATGATTCATCGGTATGATATTTTCGAAGCTCTTCTACTGGGGGCACCAACTAGTATGCCATTCAGAGGATGCTCGGAACGAAGAGTCTCGCAGACCGCCAGATGATCCGACTCAGCCAATGGTTCGGCGTTGTATTGTCACTGATTACATTTCTCATAGTACCGCTGCTGCAGACATGAAGAGAGAGTGGAAGAAGCGGAAAGTACGAAATGATGGGGGAGATGCAAAGGAAAGTGCTCTGAAACATTAATGTTTCAGAGCACTTTTTGTGGCGGTCAACTTCTATCGGATCTTAATTCACCTTCCGAATCCACAAGCAGACCGTGCTGTGATGCGGTCATAAGGTCACGGTAGATGCGGTTCAGAGGATGACTTTCTGTGACAATATCCATTCCTAGGTAACGGTAAAGTTTCTGGACTCCGCTCACTGCAGCGTCAGCGACGATTTTGCTCCGGGTGGAGATTATCTCCATGTCCTTGTCATCAAGAGATCCACCGGTAAGGTGGGCATCCCATGATTTTTCGACTGCCTGATAGAATTTCCGGCGCTCCTTCTGAAATCGTGCTTCATTTTCTTCCAGGATTTTATTCACATGGTCATACCGGTTCGAACCTTCTTTTTTCCAGGCTGCTTTTTTAGACTCGACATGTTCGCGCGCCGCTTCAAAGAAATGTTTTGCGACACCGATGGCAGTGGAAGCGATATTCGCTGCGGCGAATGGCACAAACGGATAATGGTAGACCGGATGATCGAAATGGAAATGCGGGCCGGTCACGTCAAAACGATATGCCGCAGGTACGAAAGCACCCTCCACATGGATGGTATGGCTGCTGGTCGCTTTCATGCCGAAGGCGTTCCAATCCTCTTCAATTTCGACTTGATCGGGTGTAAAAGCAAAAGCATACAGTTTCTCATCCTCCGCGTCATCGGATTCTATCCGGCATGTTGCAGTGAACAGGCTGGCATGGCCGGCCCCGCTCGCAAATGCCCATGTGCCGTTCACAATATAGCCGCCATCAGTCTTTCTGGCCACACCCGTCGGGCGGTCGCTGCCGGCAATGTAGAAATCTCGGGCGGTGAAATATTTTCTGACCGCTTCCGGCGCCATCGTCGTCGCAAAGAATCCGGCGCCTGAACCGATCTGCACGAGCCAGCCGAAGCTGCCGTCCACATGTGCCGCTTCCTCGAATATTTTCAATGCCTCCGGCAGCGGCTGCATATTGCCGCCCAACGCGTCCGGCACAAACAATTTGAACAGTCCCTGATCATAGATGTACTGCAGCACCGTCTCTGACAGCCTGCCCTCCTGCTCCATCTGAGACGCCTGGTTTCGGATGAGTTTCGTCATTTGTGCATCAATCATTCTGAACCCCTTCTTTCAACAACAGGTAGATTTCCCTTTTAAGCTTGGCAAACGTATCATCCAGCGTAATGCCGGGATCACGCGGCCGTTCGAACGGCACGTCGATTTCCTTGATGATGCGGGCTGGTTTATTGGACAAAATCAGTATACGGTCGGACATGTAGAGCGCCTCCTCTATGCTGTGGGTGATGAACAGCACCGAACGGCGGTCGGTTTCCCACATTTTGAGCAGCCAGTCCTGCATGTCGAGCCGTGTCAGTTCATCGAGTGCACCGAACGGCTCATCCAGCAGCATGAGACGCTGCGGGCTGAGGAGCGAGCGGATGAAGGCGACGCGCTGGCGCATACCGCCGGACAGTGTATCAGGGTAGGCGGATTCATAACCACCGAGCCCGGCCCGTTCCAGCAGTCTGCGAGCAGCCTCCCGGTCGACGGCGCCGTTTACCTCCTGGACCAAAACGACATTATCCTCGATCGTCCGCCACGGCAGCAGGGAATCCTGCTGGGGCAGATAGCTGATGTTGCCCCGTGTGCCGTTGGCACGCTTACCATCAATAAAGATATCACCATTCTCCGCATCGATCAGTCCGCCGACGAGATTGAAGATGGTGCTCTTTCCGCTGCCGGAAGGGCCGAGCAGCGTGACGAACTCCCCGTCAGCGACACTCAGCGAAAGGTTATCGAGCACGTCGATGTCCGACTGCCCTTTGAATGTATGAGACAGATTTTCAATACGCAGTTTGTCAGTCATCCGTTCCACTTCCTTTCTTGTCCTGATTCCATGGAGTCAGCCATTTCTCGAGCAGCAGAATAAAACCGAACAACACCAGACTGATCAGCATGATGACAAAAATCGATACGAATACCTGATCCGTCCGGAACGCGGAAGATGCGACCGTCATGAAGACCCCGAGACCCTGCTGGGCACCGAGCCACTCGGCAATGACCGCACCCATCACACTGTATGTGGCAGAAATCTTAAGACCTGAAAAGAAATACGGCAGGGCACTCGGCCATTCCAGCTTGAAGAAAATCTGCCGGCGGCCGGCGCCGATCATCCGCATATAATTGAGCAGTTCGGGATTCGTCTGCCGAAAACCGTCAATCAGGGAGACGGCGATCGGAAAGAAGACGACGAGCGTGATGATCAGTATCTTCGGCAGTGCCCCGAAGCCGAACCACAGCACAAGAAGCGGGGCAAGCGCAATAATCGGCACATTTTGCGAGAGCACCATAAGCGGGTAGATGCTTTGCCTCGCCTGCGGCACCAGATGCAGTGCAACCGCCAGAACGAGTCCGACCGATACACCGATGGTAAACCCGCCGAGCGCTATCAGTATCGTCGAGATGCTGTGGTCGATGATGCGTGGATAGATCTCGATGCCTTCCTGTATGATCTGAACCGGGCTTGGCAGCATCCACGCCTCGATCTCAAAGATGCCGACAGCCAGCTGCCAGATGACAAGTATGGCGAAAATGGCGAGGAGCGGTGAGAGTACGCTCCATGATAAAAGTCGTTTCATCGTTTATTCCTCCGATTCATCCGGCAGAAAGTCATTTGTGAATGCAGCATCGACATCCAGCTCAGACTCGATCAGATCGCTTTCATACATCCAGTCCGAATAATTCTGCCAGACCTCCCGGTCCTGATACCCCCAGTAAGGCGCGTCACTCTGATAGACATCCGCCAGCCACTCCTGGCTCGCCATCACAAGCGCTTCGTCGAGATCCGGTTCGGCATCAATCAGGTGAGACGCCGCCTGTTCCGGATTTTCCATCGCCAGCTGGTAGCCTTCCGTCGTCGCACTCATAAAGGCTTCAACCGTTTCCGGATCGCTTTCAATCATATTCTCATTCGTAATCATTACAGGTGTATAAAAATTCAATGCATCCGAATACTCGGTGAAGTCGATTGTATTGAGCGGCATATCCCTGAGCTCAGCTTCAATCCCCGTCCATCCGTAATAGATCCATGCAAAGTCGACATCACGCTGCACAGTAGCAAAGAAATCCGCCTCCCCGACGTTGAGGATTTCGACTTCACTGAAATCTGCACCATCCGCCTGCATGATCGAGTGAATCGTCTCCTCTTCGATCGGTGAACCATAGCCGCCATATGTGTGACCTTCAAGATCCGACGGCGTTTCCAATCCGTATTCTTCAGGTGAAGCCAGATATGACGTATTATCCTGGATGATTGCAGCGAGTGACACGATCGACACATCCTGCAGACGCGCCTGCGTCACATTCTCCTGTGCACTGATGCCGAAATCACCATTGCCTGTCGCGACCGTCTGTTCCGCGCCCGCTTCACCCGGCAGGACGATTTCCACATCCAATCCGTGTTCCTCGTAATAGCCTTCCGCCTGTGCGGCATAGACACCTGTATGATTCGTGTTCGGCGTCCAGTCCAGCACAAACGTGACATCCGTCAGTTCATCCATATCAGCGGATTCCTCCGCACCACCGCCCCCGCACGCTGCAAGCAGCAGTACGAATACGACGGGAAATAGAATTTTATTCATAATAAAAGCACTCCTCTCAAAAACGGCATAAAAAAACACCTTCCTTATCCGGAGGCGTCAAGACTTGTGAGGGTGGACCATACATCCATGGCATAGCCGTCACACATTCCCTCCGCTGGTATTATCCAGATCAGGTCCAAGGGTCAGGATACATCCTTCTCAGCCACAGTATGGCTCCCCTATGCATTAATATTCGTTTGTGGCATCAATTATATCATGATGGAACCGTATGTCAAAAAGTGATGACTTCGTGTTGAAACCGTTACCGCAATTATATATAATAAACATCAACAATTGACCGAATAAATGAAATATTCTAAAAGGGGTGTAGCATATGGCTCAAAGATCAAAGTTCAAAGATCCGGGTTTGTTTGCGACTTTAATCATCATCATCTACTCGGCGTTCGTATTCGGCTGGTGGCCGGTGGATATCTACGTCGCGGGAATTTCACTCGTTGCATGGCTGATGTTCTTCGGATTGTTCATCTGGTTTATTTTGACGGTTGCCTATGTCGTGTGGATTGAAAGAATCGAAAAAGATTAGCACAGCCAGAAACAGAAAGGGGTATGATGTATGCAGATCACTGAAGGAATCATTCTATTACTGTATTTATTATTAATGACTGTCATCGGTATTTATTTCTACCGAAGGGCCAGGCAGAGTGAAAGTGACTATTTCACAGCGGGCCAGAGCATCAATACATTTGTCGGGGCGTTCGCAATCTTTGCTGCCATCGCCAGTTCCAGTTCGTTGATGGGTGCGGTCGGCTCCGGCGTGACGATGGGGCTCCCGTATTATTTCACCTACGCATTCGGTGTGCTTGCCGCACTGCCGCTTGCGATGTTCCTGATCTCGGGGCAGGTCAGACGTTCCGGTGCAAAGAGCATGCCGGACTTCTTCCACCAGAGATTCGGCACATCCGTCCAGGTACTTGCTGCAATCATCGTCGTGGTCGCCATGACTTTCTATATGGTGCCGCAGCTCACTGCAGCAGGTCTGATCGGTTCCTACGTGCTCGGCATCGATTATGCCACAGCAACCATCGTACTCGGGCTCGGCTTTACAATTTATGCAGCACTCGGCGGTATGTGGGCGATTACATATACCGACCTGTTCCAGGGGATGATCATGCTTTTTGGTACGGTCATACTCGCCGCCGTCATCTGGGTGGACTTCGGGAGCATCGGCAATATGCTCGACAGTGCACTCGCTGCCGATCCGGCATTTGGTGACGTCACACAGCCTTGGATGTCATACTTCGGACTGTTCATCGCATTCATATGGTTCGGCATCATCTCGCCGTCGGTCGTCATGCGTAACTTCGCTTCACGTGATGCAAGAACGGCACGCCGCTCTTCCATGTGGGGCACATTCATCTATATCATCCTGTTTCTGGGCGGTTTTTTCGTCACGATTGCCGGTGTCACACTCGGCATAGTTGAAACGCTCGATAATACAGATATGATTTTCGTCTCCGTCGTCGAAGAATATCTGCCGCCGATTCTCGGCGGCGTCATGCTCGCCGGACTGCTCGCTGCGATCATGTCATCGGCGGACGCGATGCTGCTTGCGATTTCAGCAGGCATTGCACATGATATTTATAAACAGCATATCAATCCGAAAGCGAGCGAGCGCTTCGTCACCCTGCTCGGTCTGATTACGATGTTCGTGGCAGTCATCATCGGCATCGTGATCGCCATCAATCCGCCGGGCATCATCGCCGTCATGGTCGGATGGGTCGGCGGCTTCCTGTTATCTGCGTTCGGTTTCCCGTTCGTCCTAGGTATCTGGTGGAGACGCGCCAACAAGATCGGTGCATTCACCGGCATGCTGGGCGGTGCGATTCTGTTCGTCATACTTGTTTCAAGCCAGGCACTGCCGACCAATGCCGAACCGATCATCGCGGCACCCGTTTCACTCATCCTCGTCATCGTAGTAAGCCTGATGACATCACCGCCGCCGAAAGAGCAGCAGGCCAGAGTCGATATGTATCACTCACACCTGGATGATAATAAATGATAAAACGCATAGGAAAGACTCATATATCTGAAAAAGAACTGTATCAATCGATATATAAAAGTTTAGGGATGAAAGCCCGGCTGAATAAAACCATCAACGCAGATTATCTCAAAAAAAACACAACGAGTGCCACTCTTCTTTACCACCCATTCTGGATGGTGAAGAACCTGGTTCTCGCAGACCGGCCGCCCTTTCCGCCGAAGAAGATTCCGCGGATGATTTTTATCGATGCTGTGTCCGGGTATCGAGGCATCTTTTCCCATGTGCCGCCGGTCAGTGAAGAAGCGGTGGGTGATCGGTTGGTCGTCGAGCCGGTTATTCAGGAAAATGAAGTCGGCAAGTACGCCGAAGATGTAAGAAGGAAACAGATTGATAAGCAGTATCTTCTGAAGAAACCCAGGCATAAAATTGTGGAAACTTCCATGGTATATCTGCCGATCTATAAAGTGGTTGTAGACAGTGCAGAGGTAGATAGAACCTTCTATATCAATGGAAACACAGGAGAATCGGAGCAGTTTCTGAGCGGGAGATGGGAGAGCGGGAAAGATTTGATTGGATAATGGATTAAAATAACTGGGGATGGGATAAAAGACCTCTGAATGGCTTCATCATTTCCGTCTCTGAAATCCCTCGATTATCGTTGATATGATGCGGATAATCAGGGGTTCTGTCCCATTTTATATTACATTTCAAACACACCCCACCATGATTTGATGGTGGGGTGTGTTTGAAATACATTAATGTTTGTCATTTATTTAGATCTGTTTTAGCAATACTCTCATCCAAAGCTTCATAATCATAATACTGGATTGCTTCATACAATTCTTCTCTTGTCTGCATATCATCTAATCTTTCTTTTTGAGAACCGGTCTTCATTATTTCATCAAAAACACGTTCATACGCTTTAGCTGCTACACGCAATGAAGTGACCGGATAAATAACGATGTCATATCCAAAGTTCTGGAACTCTTCAGCAGAATAATATGGTGTTTTACCGAATTCAGTCATATTGGCAAGCAATGGACCATCAACTTCTTTCTTAAAACGCTCAAAGTCCGCTTTATCTCTAAGCGCTTCAGAGAAAATAATGTCCGCACCTGCTTCTAAATAATTATTTGCACGTTCAATTGCCGTCTCAATACCGTCCACTCCATAAGCGTCCGTCCTTGCTACAATAACAAGTGTCGGTTCGGTTTCCTTAATCGCTCTTATCTTTTGCATCATTTCTTCTGTCGTAACGAGCTTTTTGCCATTTAAATGCCCGCACTTTTTGGGCATGTCCTGATCTTCAATTTGTACGGCAGCTACATTCGCTTCCACCATTTCTTTTGCCGTCCGGATTGCATTTAAGACACCGCCATACCCTGTATCTATATCCACAAGCAACGGCAGGCCGGTCGCCCGGACAAGTTCTTTTGCTCTGGCGGCAACCTCATTTGAATATATCAAACCGATATCAGGCAAACCTTTACTTGCAGTATAAGCAGCACCAGATAAATATAGTGCACTTGCACCGGACTTTTTGGCCATTAAGGCAGACATGCCGTCATGTGCACCCAATACTTTCAGGATATTCTGATCTTTCGTCATTGTTAAGAACTGCTCTGCTAATAATTTCTGGTCAGGTTTTTCATGCATAAACCAGGTCATTAAAAATCCTCCTAAACTTTTGGTTTATATCTCATTTTATATATCTTGGCGAGTAATGGAACGAGTAATGCTAATACTGTCATGATTGTCAGAACAATGGATATTGTAGAAGCTGTAATCACATCCAGAGGAGAATCATAAATAACCATTGAACGCTGGTAGTTCTGTTCCATCTCAGAACCGACAATCAGTGCTAGAATCAGTGGAACAACCGGATAGTCCATGATTTTTAATAATAAACCGACAATCCCCGCTATCAATAGTATATAGAAATCAACCGTCGAGTAGCCCAATGTATATGCCCCTAAAAACGAGAGTACTAAAACAATCGGATAAAGTACTTTGGGCGGTGTATCCAATACTTTCACAAGAACGCCGACCATGGCTATGTTTATAATAACGAGAATGATATTACCAATAAACATACTGTTGATGAGTGTCCAGACCATATCCGGACTGTTTTCAAACAATAGCGGCCCTGGAGTAACACCTATCATTACCAGTGCACCCAGCATAACAGCAGTCGTTCCTGAGCCGGGGATTCCCATCGTCAGCATCGGAATCATTGAACCGACAGCAGAAGCACTATTGGCTGACTCTGGTGCAACAAGACCTTCAACTGCACCTTTTCCAAACTCTTTCTTGTTCTTCGAAACTTGTCTTTCAGCATTATATGCCATCAGCGAAGAAATAGTTCCGCCCGACCCTGGTAAGACACCAAGTAGGAAACCGATCGGTCCGCTTCTTAATATCGGCGCGAGCGACCTTTTCCATTGATTTTTAGTAAACCATTTACTTCCGATATTTCTATTTGAATTCTCTACTTTCTTTTTCTGGCCGATTAAATTGTACAGTACTTCACCGATTGCATAGATTCCGATAATGATTACAACAAAATTGATACCATCTGTAAGATGCGGAATATCAAAAGTAAATCTATGTACACCCGACTGTAAGTCGACTCCTATCGTACTTATGCCAAGCCCGATAAAAAGCGTAAGGAACCCTTTGATTTTGTCCCCCTGAGCCAAAGTAACTACAGATGTAAGAGCAAATATAAACAAAATTAAAAACTCGGCAGGTCCAAAATTAAGGGCAAAATCAGCAAGTGGTATCGCTAAAAATATAAAGCCGAATATTGCCATGAAACCGCCTATGAGTGATGCCATTGCCGCAATGGACATCGCTTGACCTGCAAGACCTTTTTTAGTCATTAGGTAGCCGTCGAATGTTGCGGCGATGGACGACCCATCACCAGGTGTGTTTATTAAAATTGAACTTCTGGAACCTCCGAATAGTGCCCCTATGTATATAGCTGTCATTAAAATCAAAGCACTGACAGGCTCCATTCCAAATGTCAATGGAATCAGCACAGCCACACCCGTAGCAGCACCCAATCCTGGGAGGATGCCGACAATAGTGCCCAGTAAGGCACCAAATATTAACCAAAGTATATTTTGCGGCTGTAAAGCCGTCATCAGCCCTTCGACGATTATACCAGTATCCATTTATTCTCCTCCTTAAGGCAAAGTAATATCAAGCAGCTGTGTAAAGCTGTACCAAGTGCTCAATGATACTACAAGCGTAACAATTACATTCATTTTCCATGTTTTCTTGCCATTCAAATAAAACAATAGACTGCCCATGAATAAAATTGTAGAAATCAAATATCCAAGAATTTCAAAAAGCAGCGCATAGCCAAGGCAAATCAACAATATAATAGAAATCAGTTTCACGGACTTCGAATCTACAATAAGATGAAGATCTTCATTTTCTTTATAATTTTCTTTTCTGATATTAATCAGATCAATAAGGGCAAAGATAAATATACCTGCACAGACGAATCCGGGAAAGTATCTTGGCAATTCCGGTTCTCCAAGAGTAGCAAACGGCAGGCTGAGTATCATAATCCCGTATATTACGCTGCCGATTATAAAAATAACCGGCAGAGAATACCTTAAAGTTGTAACCAAATTCATCTAAAATGCCTCCTTAAAGTTTATGGTGCCAAACCTGACTCTTCTACTATGTCAGTGAAGAAAGATTGTTGTTCTTCTAAAAACTCCTCACTTTCAGAACTGTCCATGTAGAAATCTTCTAATGCATTATTATCAAGAGCCGTTTGCCATTCCTCAGTTTCAACCATGTTACTAAGCATATCGTCCCATTCAGCCATTTCAGCTTCTGACATATCCGGTGGTCCCATTATTCCACGCCAATGTGGAAACTCGACATCCAGCCCCAACTCAGTCCACGTCGGTATTTCTTCATATCCGTCTATGCGTTCAGGTGATGTGACTGCAAGAATGTCTATATTACCTGCTCCGTATTGTTCAGCTAAATCTGACATTGAGTTACTTGTCATATCAATATGACCACCAAGTAAAGCATTCATTATATCTCCTCCACTGCTGTACACCAGAAACTCCAAATCTGTAGGATCTATACCGTGGGCAATTGCAGCCTGTACAAAAGCAAGATGGTTACCGCTCCCTAGAGAGGGACTCACACCGATTGTTAAAGATTTAGGATCTTCCTTCAACTGATCCATTAAATCCATAGCATCATCAAATTCATGATCTGCTCTTGTTGCAATGGCGAGCCATTCAGTGGACAACATAGCCAATGGAGTAAAATCCTGATAGTTCAAATCACTGTGTCCCAGCAATTCACCCGTGATAAGCAGGCTGGAATTTAATGCCGCAAAATGACTGTCCTGCTGCATTAAATACTGCCAACCTACTTCGCCACCACCACCGGGTTTATTGACAACTGTAATATCTTCATCAGATGTCCCGTCTGCCTGCATTGCCCTTTGCGCTGAACGTGCAGTCATGTCCCATCCACCGCCTGGTGTAGCCGGGGCAATCATCTCTATATTTCTTTCTGGAAAGTCTACTTCTGAACCTTCGCCTGATTGACATCCTGCCAATAACAAACTGCCTAATATAATAAATGAGATAAGTTTCATAATTAGTCCCCTTACTTGTAATCGTTTACAAAAAGCTATAACAAGCACTATATATTACTAAATATTCAGATACAATATTATGAATTTAAAATTTTTAAAAACCTTAATGACAGTTTCATCCTTTTTGTCCACAAAAAATACACGCTTACTTGAGCGTGTATTTCCTTTCTGGACGTCCTATTTCTCCATATGATAAGTGGGTTTCAGCCTGGTCTTCCGAGACCAGATGTTCCAGATATCTGCGTGCTGTTGTTCTTGATACACCAACATTCCTGCAGATTTCTTCGATTGTTATTCCTTCCTGTTTGGCATCCATCGCAGCAATTATTTTACTGAGAGTAATGCTATCTATACCACTTGGCAATATTTCATGTTTGGTACTGTTCTCACTGTTAGCTGTACCTGTAAGAAAATAGTCTGTATCAATCGTGTTAAAATCGCCATTTTCCATAAACCAGTTTTTATCATTGATATAATTATTCAGTACTTGTGTGAATTCCTCTACACCTACAGGTTTTATTAAAAACTGATAGACACCAAACCTTTTGGCGGTCAGTAAATCCTGCCTGTTGTTAGAAGCTGAGACAATGATAATATCTGTTTCAGGCCAAATGTTTCTTATTTTAGACAATAGGTCTATACCCTTAATATCCGGAAAGTATATATCCAATAAAATAAGATCTGCATTCTCTTCATAGAGACTTTTCAGCAATTCTTCGCCATTTAAGACTTTTGATGACACAGACATCCCATTAACATTATTTACAATCTCTTCATGTATCAGAGAGACCCGATAATCATCCTCTGCAATGATAACTTTCATCTTCTAACTCCTCTCTTTTGGTATATAAATTGAAAATACGGAACCATTGCCTTCTTCAGTATTAAAAGTGACAAATCCATTGTATTTTCTGACAGTCAGATTTACATTTGATAGTCCGAATCCCCGGTTTTCCCCTTTTGATGAAGAGCCACTGGATAAAATATTTTGGGAATCTTCATAACTCATACCTTTGCCATTATCCTCAACATCTATGATGATGTCATTGCCAATATCAGTAATGAATATGTTGATCAGTTTTTCTTCTTTTTCTGATACTGCGTCAATTGCATTATCAATCAGGTTTCCCAACATGGTTGCCATATCTGAAACACTGATATCCGTTCTCCCAAGCTGGCTGTTAGGGTCTATGTTAATCTCCACTCCCTTTTCTCTGCCTTTTTCAATTTTACCGAGCAGTATTGCGTGAGTGCCTGAATCTTTTATACTTGTCAATGTTGGTATTGTACTTTCATCTTTAATTTTTTCTTCATCAATAAAATTAATTGCCTCATCATATTTTTCCACTTTAAGAAGTCCGTACAGTACATGCATCTTGTTTTTGAATTCATGGCTCTGTGCTCTCAGTTCATCAGAGTAGCCCATAATCTGCTGCAGAGAATCCTGCAGTTGTTTTATATCGGTTTTATCTCTGAAACTGCAAATAGCAGCAACTATATCATCATCCTCATGAATCGGCAGGCAGTTGATGATATATGTGTTACCGTTCAGCCTGACTTCCTTATCGTAATATGAAGTCCCTTTCGTTATCACCTTATTGAAACTGAACAGTTCTATAATTTTTTGACTGTCTGTATCCTGAAGCACACTGTCAGCCGAGGGATTACTGAAAGTAATCTCAAAATTTTTGTCCACCATTATAATACCTTCACGTACCGTACTGATGATAGCATCTCTTTCCTTGAACATTCTGGCTACAGTTACCGGTTCATATCCTAAAGTATCAGACTGTATACTCCTTTGTAACCATAATGCACCCAACACTGAAATGACAATCCCTATAGTGGCGACCAAGGCAAGGCGAAGCACTTTATCAAGTATTGAAGCGACGATATCTGAACTTAAATAACTTACCGTCACTGCCCCCAAGACACGTTCCCCGTCATTTACCTCTTCAAAAATGGGTGCCACAGTCCGAATCTCACTACCTTCCTCTCCTGACGCATTATCTGTAATGTTTGCGCCAAAAAGCAATGATGGGGAATAGTCTGTAGTTTCTGCGGGATGACCTATGTTTTCTTGATTATAATGATAAATGTAGACTTCATCCCTATTGACTATGGTCACATTGGGATATTCCGTATTTATTCTGACACGTTCAATAATCCCCTCGATTTCATCAATGTCATTATCATTTATAGCATTATTCAAGTCAGGCATGTGACTGAAACCGTCAGCAGTCTGCCTGGACAACTGCTCGTACCTGTCATAAGTATTATCTATCTCAATGTATATGAATGCGACGATCAACATTGTTACCAGTGTGATCGAAGTGATGAGAAAAATGGATATTATTCTGTTCTTTATGCTCATATTTAAAATTCTATTTTTCATATATCCACCTTAAAAGATAATTTGTTCATATTATATCACCAGTGTTATATAAGTTTAAACTGATTATTAATAACACTCAAAATGTTACGTTTACTTATTTTTACCAAATAACAAATCCTTTATGGTTACAGCACTCCTTACATCCATCATGTCCAATACAGCAGCCGCTGCTCTGATGGCCCCTATCGGCTTGGTACTGGCAGTCAGCCTTGGTGCAGACCCGAAAGCGATACTGATGACAGTCTGTGTGGCTACAAATGCAGCATATGCTTCACCGGTCGGCACACCGCCAAACACCATGATCTACGGACCTGGCAACTACACATTCATGGATTACATTAAAAACGGTACACCGATATTAGTAATACAGCTGATACTTTGTGTATTTGTAGTACCGTTGATCTGGCCGTTCTATTAAATAAAATTAAAATCTCCATCCTGATTGTCTGTGAAATTTTCGACAGATCAGAATGGAGATTTTTTATAATAGAAAATAAGATTAGGAGAAATTCTCTCTTCAGATGAATAGCAGTATTTGAATTATACTTTTCTTTCAATATTTTATTAAATGAATTCAGCTGCTTTCTTCACTAAAATCCCCCACTATTGTTTGAAGCCTCGTCATATCACTCTTTAATCATGAATGACTTTCCTAAATTTTATATGGTACTTCTGTTCTTTTTACAATATATACATTTGTTTACCTTAAATTAATATAGATAGGGCATCTTTTCCTCTGTTTTGTAAATACATAAAATATAAAAGCACCTTCATTTCAAATATAAAATAACCCGATAATTATTAGTGCGTATTAGTTTATCTCTAAAATCTTTTCGGCACTTAAATAAAATCCGGTCACAGAAAATATGCTTTCCTTCTAAAGACAGTTTGGCAGAGGCGCAGTCTCTATCAACTTTCCTACTTTTAAAATTAACTATTATGAAGATGATTTCACATTAACAATATTGAAATAATCTCCTAAACTTTTAAACACTTCATCAACATGTCCTAACCGCGGAAACCTCCTTATGCATAGCTTGATTAAATAATTCACCAACCCGTAATGCGTTAAATTTGTAAAATATATGATTTTCTTTTTAACAATAATTTACCTTGAATTAACCATGGTCTTCGACTTATTTCTTATACTTACATTGTCGAAAAATAAATCAACACCCTATCCAAATCATAAAAGGAGTACAGATATGCCAGAAGTATTACTAGAAAACATTGTTAAAAAATACGATTCTGATCACGTTGCAGTGAACGATTTTAATCTCGAAATTAACGACAGGGAATTCATCGTTTTTGTTGGTCCTTCCGGATGTGGAAAATCCACCACTTTGAGAATGATTGCCGGACTTGAAGGAATTACAAGCGGCAATGTAAGTATTGATGGAGAAGTGATAAATGATGTTCCACCTAAAGACAGAGATATCGCAATGGTTTTCCAAAACTACGCTCTTTACCCTCATATGTCCGTATTCGACAACATGGCTTTCAGTCTGAAGCTCAAAAGAATCAACAAAAAAGAAATTAAATCAAGAGTTGAAAATGCAGCTGATATTCTGGGACTCACAACTTTTCTTTCAAGAAAACCAAAAGAATTATCCGGTGGGCAGAGACAAAGAGTTGCTCTGGGGAGAGCAATCGTCCGGGATGCAAAAGTTTTTTTAATGGATGAGCCACTTTCAAACTTAGATGCAAAATTACGTGTACAGATGCGGGCTGAAATTCAAAAGCTTCATCACAGACTGGGAACAACCTCTATTTATGTCACTCATGATCAGACCGAAGCGATGACAATGGCCACAAGATTAGTAGTTATGAAAGACGGGGTGGTTCAGCAGGTTGGAAAACCAAAAGATGTCTATGATAAACCTCAAAACAAGTTTGTTGCCAGTTTTATCGGCTCGCCGGCCATGAATTTTTTAACAGGACAAATTAAAAACGGCCATTTCATAATTGATGATTTGGAAATACCAATACCTGATGACATTTATGAAGTATTAAAAAGAAAATCTTACGAAGATAAAAAAATCACTTTAGGTATTAGACCGGAAAGCGTTACATATTTAGGGACACATACAGAAAAAACAAATCGGAATGCTATCCCTGCTGCTGTCGGTGTAAGTGAACTGATGGGAGCAGACACACTCCTGTACTTAGACATAAATCAACAAAGTATTACATGTCGTATCAATGATTCAATCGAAATAGGATTCGGTTCCCAAGTACACGTTCAGTTTGATATGTCAAAAGCGCATTTCTTCGATATCGAGAGTGAGGAAGTAATTCAGTGAAAACACGCAATATTTATAATGTGCTGTATACAGTGACTGATTGGATGGTCAAACTTGGCTACCTGAATATTTTATGGGCTTCTTTCACTATTTTAGGTTTAGGTGTTTTCGGATTATTTCCTGCCAGTTTTTCAGTATATGCCATTGTAAGGAAATGGTTAGATGGTGAAAGGAATATCAATTTGTTTAAAACTTTCAAGACTCACTATTTTAAAGAATTTTTTATAACAAACTTACTCGGAGTTATCACATCCATTTTAATCACTCTCTTTGCTTTAAACATAGTTTTTTATACAGGGTTCGAACATAAAGTCTCAGATATTCTAATGAGCTTATTTGGGGCGCTGCTGATCATTACCATTACTTTGGCACTGTATCTTCTACCGCTTTTTGCATCGATTCGACTGAAGTTCTTTGATTATTTTAAAGCAGCGACTTATATAATTATCACACATCCGGTTCAAGCGCTGGCTTTACTCGTTTTCACACCTGTATATGGAATGATTTTGCTTACTTTACCGTTTTTAATACCATTTTTCAGTGTCAGTATTTTTGCTGTTATTTCTACATGGATCGTTCGAAATTCATTTACACCTTTAATAAGAAAAATCAGCCATCAGTAAAGAGTTTGTGTAGAGTGCCTTACCATCTTGAATCATCTTATAAAGATTACCTGGTATATTCTAATTTCAAAAATGCAATTGCATCATATAGATGCAAATACGTAAAGGAGCAAAAAAATGGTTAACGTTCTTTTTATATTAACTGATCAACTTCGCGCTGATTGTCTCGGTGCTTTCGGTAATACAGATATTGACTCAAAAAATATAGATTCAATCGCTGAGGACGGTGTCAGATTTACAAACAGCTTTTGCACTTCACCGGTGTGTACTCCCTCAAGATATTCCATTTTAACAAGTATGTACCCACATCAGCATCAGGGTTATACGAATGATTCCAGCATCCCTTATACATACATGACTTTCCCTGAAATTTTGAAATCTCATGGCTATGACACTGAAGTGATTGGCAAGATGCATACCAATCCTTCTGATTTAAATGTGGGATACACAAAAGTGACGCTGGCCGAACAGACAGAACCCGGCCGCTACGAAGATGACTACCATAAAGTACTTCAATCAAAAGGTTTAACAGACCGTATCGATGAATATGATCAAGTACTTAAAATTCGTGAACGTGCACCTGAATCTTATTGGAACTCATTTGGTGCCATGGAGTCCACTTTGAGTGAACAAGATCATTCCACCAATTGGATTGGAGATCAGGCAATAGATGCCGTCCGGCAATGGAAGGGAGACAAAAACTTGTTAACTTTGAGTTTTATAAAGCCACATCACCCTTTCGATCCGCCCTACCCCTGGTCCACCATGTACAATCCTGAAAAGCTTCAGCTTTTGCCAGGGTGGATTGAGACGCCCATGGATCGTGACCTTGATTATCATGAAGGCTACTTTCCACACGATTTACTCACTGTAGATAAATTAAAGCAGGTGATGGCGTATTACTACGCAAATATCAGCTTTATAGACTACAAGATCGGGCAGATTATAGGCATCTTAAAAGAAAAAAATTTATATGATGATACATTAATCGTTTTCTCAAGCGATCACGGTGAATTTATGGGTCATCACCATATGCTGCTAAAAAGCAACCACATGTATGACCCGATTGTAAAAGTCCCTTTAATCATAAAATATCCAATATCTTATAACCGGCTTGGCACTTCAGATGAACTTGCCAATAACATCGATATCGGACCAACAATATTAGAGATTGCAGGTATTGACAAACATCGTGATATGGCCGGCAACAGCTTACTGTCCAAAAGTGACAGGGAGTTCGTCATTACAGAGGATAACCGTGGATCGGCTTATATGATCCGTTCAAAAAGATATAAGCTGCTGAGTTACAACACAGAAGATGAGTCATTATTTTTTGACTTGGAAACCGATCCCTATGAATTTGAAAATTTATATTTTGATGAATCATATAAAGACACAGTGGTCTATTTTGAAAAAGTTTTAGCAAGATTTGTATTATTCGACCACCCTGCTCCAATCTATCAACCACCCAATAAGGAGAAAATATAATGACTACCTTCCCAAAAATCTATGATGATGTAAACAAACCATTCATTGAAGCACACCGTGGTGCGGTGAGGCTCGCACCTGAAAACACAATTGCTTCATTTAATAAGGTTCTGGAAGAAACTGATGCCAGATTAATAGAAATTGACGTGCAATTAACTAAAGACAAAGAAGTCGTTGTGATTCATGACTCAAAAGTCGACAGAACCACCAATGGCACAGGAGACGTTGAAAATATGACTCTGGCTGAAATTAAAAGGTTGGATGCAGGCAGCTGGTTCAGTAAAGAGTTCACCGGTGAAAAAGTACCAACTTTGGAGGAAGCTCTCGCATGGTCTAAAAATAAAATATGGCTGAGCATCGAATTGAAAAATATCACTGAAAATAAGAAGGAACTGGTTAAAAAAACTGTAGAAAATATCCTTGCTTTTGGAGTCGAAGATCAAGTACAGATCATTTCATTCAACCACAGAATGTTGGAACTCGTTAAAAAGTATTCTTCTGACATTAAAACAAGTGCCATTACACCTTGTGCCATCGTAAATCCACCGGTTTATCTGAAGAGTTTCAATTGCCAGGTACTTAACGGGCCGGGCGAATATTTAACCAAAGAATTAGTTCAGGATCTACACGACTCAGGTCTGCTTGTAAACGGCGGCATGGTCAATGACCTGGAAACCTGGGATCGTCTTAAGTCTTTGAATGTTGATCTGATGTGCACAAATATACCGGAAGAAATTTCCGAACACGAGAGACAAAAATATATATCTATTTAAGGAGGTGATTCGTAAACCCAGAGTGAGCTACATACAGTCATTCGCTGTCTCATAAGTTTTTCCGAAAAAAATTGAAAGGTGATCATTTGTGAAAAAAAATCTTTTATTATACTTATCAATACTAACAATGTCCGTTATTTTAGTTGCGTGTGGAAGTTCAGGAGAAGCTAGCAGCAATGAAGAAAGCGAATCGAACGGCCCGGTAGAACTAACAATGTGGTACTGGGGGGATGAAAGTGAAGAAATTGAACAAAAGGTGAATGAACAATTTGAAAATATAGAATTTCAGGTCCAAAAACAACCATCCGGAGAGGATTATAAAACCCGGCTTCAGACGACACTTGCAGGCGGGGGTGAAGGACCGGACATCGTAGCCATGGATAGCTGGATTACAGATTTTCTTCCAAATCATGATATGTTTTTAAATTTGAATGATTATGGTGCTGAAGAACTTGGTGATACTTATCTGGATTGGAAAATTGAAATGGCCACAACCGAAACAGAAGATGGAGAAGAAAAATTAATCGCCCTTCCAATCGATGTGGGTCCTGTAGGATTATTCTACCGGGCAGATCTATTTGAAGAAGCCGGTTTACCAAGTGAACCTGATGAGGTTGCAGCAGAATTGCAGGATTGGGAAGATTATTTGGAAGCTTCAAGAATTCTAGCTGAAGAAACTGGTGCGAAGATGTATACGGCAGATGAACTTTATAGAAATATTACCGGGCAGACTGAAGAGCTGTACTTCAACGAAGATGGAGTGTTCATCGCTGACCAGCCTCACATCAAAAATGCATTCGACACCGCTGTACAAGCATACCAGGAAGACATTACCATCGTCAGCGAATCAGGCAGTGAGAAACGTGCAATGATGAATACCAGTGATGTTGGATCATTAATTCATGCGACTTGGTTTACAGGTGATGTTGTCGATTCGGCTGCTGACCATGCCGGCAAGTGGAGAGTTGCATTCCCGCCGGGCGGTGGCGGCAACCAGGGTGGTTCATTCCTTGGAGTTTTAGAATCTACAGAACATCCAGAAGAAGCCTATGAGGTCATCGAGTGGGTTTTGAATCCGGAAAATCAGCTGGAAAGTCAGGTCAACCATGGATTATTCCCTTCGACACCTGAAGTTTACGACGCACCGGAAATGCAGGAAGAAGTTGATTTCTTTGGTGATCAGGTGATTAACGAAGTGTTTGCACAATCTGCTGAAGATGTAAATATCGTCCACAGAACTGAAGATGACACATTCGTGGAAGCTTCCATACTCGAGCAGTTACAACTTGTTATCAACGAAAACAAAGATTCTGAAGAAGCATGGAACGATGCTATAGATCGCGCCAAATCACAGTTAAACAGATAAATACATTGGCTCTTCGTTCACACGAAGGGCCAAATTTTAAGGAGGATCGCAATGAAATTTGGACATATTGGTACCGAAAATGAACAGACTTTCGGTCACAAGAGCACATCTGCCATAAAAGATATCATCAAGGACAGAACTTTATATTTGTTTATCTCGCCATTCTATTTAACTTTCCTTGTTTTCGGACTGTTTCCAATCATATTTTCAATTTACCTTTCATTACATAGTTGGGACGGCATCGGAGAAATGACATTTGTGGGTCTTGATAACTTCGCATATCTCTTTGAAGACAGTGTGTTTTGGGGTGCTATCGGTAATACATTCATTATCTGGATAATGTCAGTGATTCCGAGTATTGTATTTGGTCTTATTGTTGCGAACCTGATAAACAGCCCTATCACAAAATTTAAAGATTTTTTTAAAGTTGCATACTTTTTACCTAACGTAACTGCAACAGTGGCTGTAGCGATTATATTTTCATCCGTATTCTCAACGAATTATGGTGTTGCAAACTTTTTCCTTGAAACGATTGGTTTGGACCGCGTGCCATGGTTAACAAACTCCCTGGGCATTAAAGTTGTCATTGCACTTATGGTGATATGGGCGAGTGTCGGTTACAACACAATATTATATCTTGCCGGTTTGCAAAGGATACCAAAAGAATTATATGAAGCTGCTGCTATGGATGGTGCAAACTCTTTTCAAGTATTCACTAAGATTACATTACCTTTAATGAGACCCATCATTCTCTTTACGGTCATCATGTCTACAATCAGTGGTCTACAAGTATTTACCGAACCGCAGGTGCTGGCAGAAGGCAGGCCGATCCAAGGTTCTATGACCATTGTACTTTACCTTTATGAACAGGCATTCAGTTTCAATTCATTCGGCTATGGCGCCGCACTTTCATGGGTTCTGTTCTTTATAATTTTAGCTGTTTCAATTATCAACTGGAAAATATTCAATAAAAAGAATAAAGGAGGAAGAATTTAAATGGTACGTGCGTTCTCTCTTAAAGGCATTATACTGCATGCACTCCTGATCTTCGGTCTGCTGCTTTCTCTATTTCCCTTTTTCTGGATGATTGTCATGGCGACGAATGATACGAGTGCAGTCTATACTGTTCCTCCGACCTTCACCTTTGGCTCAGAACTGATGAATAACATCAGTGAAGTATTCGCAAGTACGAACTTCCTGAATTCATTTAAGAATACAGTTTTTGTAACTGTTGTCGCAACATTTTTCAAACTGTTTTTTGCTTCATTAGCAGGATTCGTTTTTGCAAAATACGATTTTAGAGGTAAGAATTTTCTATTCTTCTTCCTGCTTGCAACCATGATGATTCCTTCTCAGCTTTCATTGGTACCTAATTTCATTGTTATGGACACTCTCGGATGGCTGGGTGATTTCAAAGCATTGATAATTCCAGATCTTGCAAGTGCATTTGGTATCTTCCTCATTCGTCAATACAGTGAAGAAGCGATTCACAATGATTTGATGGATGCAGGTGTGATGGATGGCTGTAATAATTTCAGATTATATTGGCATATTGCACTGCCGATTATGAGGCCCATGCTCGCCTTTTTTGGAATGGTGACTTTCATGGGGGTGTGGCAGGATTATTTATGGCCATTAATCGTCATGACCAATCCTGAGAAATACACATTGATGATTGAACTTGCACAACTTAAATCCTTATATTCCATTGATTATGCACTTGTGATGACCGGATCATTACTTGCGACATTGCCATTAATTATTGTGTTTTTGTTGTTCAGTAAACAGTTTATCGCCGGTATTGCAGACGGCGCAGTAAAAAGTTGATTATATTATGGAGGACTTTGAAATGTTATATGAAAAAACTTTAGCAGGAGCAGAAAAGATTGTCAGAGAAAATGTTGCTGATAACGATGTGATAGATATGTTTCTTCAGTGCTATAAAGATACTTTGAACAACACAACCAAGATTCTTCCGGACGACACAGTATTCATGACAACAGGGGACATCCCGGCCATGTGGCTTCGGGACTCGACTTGTCAATTACGGCCATATCTCCCTTTTATAAATGAAGACAATGATGTCCAGCAGCTCGTCAGAAGAGTAATTAAAAAACAGATAAAATCAATTTTAACAGACCCTTATGCAAATGCCTTTAATGAAACGGCAAACAACAACAAATGGGACGATGATCTCCCGCCCCAAAAACCTGAAGTATGGGAACAAAAGTATGAATTGGACTCATTATGTTTCCCGATTCAGCTGGCACATCAATACTGGAAGTACACAAAGGATACAAGTATTTTTGATGATGATTTCAAGAAGGCGATCTCCACCATCATCGGTCTTTGGAAAGTTGAGCAGCATCATAAAGAATTTTCAAAATATACATTCGAAAGACCCAGCAGAAATGGTCTCATGCTCAGAAATAACGGTCAAGGCACTGCAGTCGGTTACACAGGAATGACGTGGTCCGGTTTTCGGCCGAGTGACAGTGCATGTACATACCATTACTCTATTCCAAGTAATTACTTTGCGGTCCGTGCGTCAGAAATCATTTCAGAGTTTGCCAGTCAAATATTCAATGATGTAAATTTGACACTCAGTGCGATGAACTTATCCAAAGAAATTAAACTTGGCATAGATACATTCGGTGTTGTGAATTATAACGATGAACAAATTTTCGCTTATGAAGTGGACGGTCTCGGCAACCACGTCCTTATGGACGACAGCAATATGCCAAGCCTGCTGTCGTTGCCGCTATTAAATAATATTTCACCCCATAATACCATTTATAAAAGAACGCGTGATTTTATATTGAGCGATGAAAATCCTTACTACTTTAGGGGGAAGTCACTCACGGGTGTAGGGAGTGAACACACAAGAAATGATTTTGTATGGCCGCTTGCTCTCGCCGTCGAAGGATTGACAAGCACAAGCCGCAAGGAAAAATGGAAGAAAATCAAGATGATTGTAGAAAATGACGACGGAACTAAATTAGTGCATGAATCTGTAAATCCAAATGATCCGACCGATTATACAAGACCCTGGTTCTCGTGGGGGAATTCGATGTTTTGCGAACTGGTTCTAGATTATTGCGGTCAGACCGTTAAACATAAATAAGGAGAGTCAATATGTTCCTTACAACAGAAAAGATAGAGAAACGTCATAAAGAACTGTCAAAGTCAAAATTTGAAATGATTGAACCCTTAAATCACTGGTACTTTATTGAGGATAAAAATAATGCTCTTCAATCCCCTCCCGAAACCTCTTCAACATCCCCGGCTGCCGCAATCGGAGATGAGTGGTCTGGGCGCGATCAATATTTCTGGTTGATCAATAATATTAAAATACCTGAAATAAAAAACAAAAATTTGATGGTTTATTTTGATATAGGCAGAACAAATTCAGGTAACAATTCAGGATATGAATCCTTATTATTTATCAATGGCAAAGAAGTTCAGGCTCTCGACTCAAATCATCCAGTCTATTTTATACCCGAAGAGCTGCAAAACACATCAATTTCTATTGCAATAAGATTATGGAGCGGTTTGGAAGGAGGCGGACCGAAAAAAATTCAAAATCATAGACTCGAAAATACTTATCTGGGAATACATCATCAATATATTCATAAGCTTTCTACACAGATAGAAATGGCTTTAAAGTATACAAGATTATTAAATGAGAATGATTCAAAAAAATATTTTATAATCTCTATTTTAGATCGGGCAATCGGCAGTTTAAATTTGGATGAAGCACCTGAAAAACTGGATAGGAACTGTAAAATTGCTTATGATACGATGCTTTCAGAACTAAAAAAGATAGCACCGGAAAACTTTGTCAATTTAAATGCTATAGGTCACAGCCACATCGATGTCGCATGGCTCTGGGAGATAAAACATACAAAAGAAAAGATTGTAAGAACATTTACTACCGTTCTTTCTTTGATGGACCGATATCCTGAATTCGTTTATATGCAGTCACAGCCACTGCTCTATCAATTCATAAAAAATTCACATCCTGAAATCTATCAGAAAATAAAAGAAAAAATTTCATCCGGCCAGTGGGAAGTGAACAGTCCGATGTGGGTTGAAGCAGATTGCAATATACCCAGTGGAGAATCTTTAGTGAGACAAATTCTATATGGAAAACTGTTTGCCAAAGAAGAATTTGATATTGACTCTACAGTCCTCTGGCTGCCCGATGTATTCGGCTATTCCTGGGCTCTGCCCCAGATTCTGAAAAAATCAGGCATCGATACATTTGTAACTTCTAAAATCAGCTGGAACTGGTATAACCAGATGCCTCATGACACTTTTAAATGGAGGGGCATCGACGGCACAGAGATTCTAACATATCTTATTTCAACACCCGAACCACATAACTACCATGCTGATTCATTTCAAAACACTTATAACGGGGTCATTGAGCCGGAAACTGTTTTAGGTACTTATAACAAATATCAGGATAAATCATTAAATCAAAATCTCCTCATTCCTTTCGGATATGGAGACGGCGGAGGCGGGCCGACATTTGAAATGATTGAAAACATCGAGGCGTTGAATAATATTCCATCCGTTCCGAATATTAATATTGGGCCGATAGAAAAGTATTTCGATAACTTACATTCGAGTTTGAATGAGATTGATGAATATATTCATACATGGGATGGAGAATTGTACCTGGAAGCACACAGAGGCACCTATACATCTCAAAGTAAATTGAAATCTGGAAATCGTCGTTTGGAAATATTATTGCGGGAACTGGAATTGATGGCTGTGGTTAAAAATGTATTTCATAACCAGGAATATCCTGACTATAAATCGATATGGAAGAACTTCTTAATTTACCAGTTTCATGATATCTTACCCGGTTCTTCAATCAAAGAGGTAAACGATGACACGGTAAATGTATATAAAGAGATACACACACAGCTTTTAGAAACCGAGAATGATCTGATGAAAGATGTATTTTATAAAAATAAATCAACATTTTCTGTGTTCAATTCCAGCCCATGGAATTTAAAAGATTATATCTATATAGAATCGCGGGAGGACCTGTCCTTTTACAACTGCAAAAATAGGCAGTTAGATGCTGCGAAATATCGGGACGGTCATTTAGTCTGGCTGGAACATAACAATCCATTCGGCTTTGAAGTCATCTATTCAAAAAAAGAGAGTAAAAACACCCTGACAAATGGATTTATCGTTTCGCATAATCATATTGAAAATCCTCATTATATTATTGAGTGGAATCAATCCGGGCACATCACAAGGCTTTTTGATATTGAGTATAAGCGTGAGATCATCACCGATAACGGTATACAGCTAATAATCTATGAGGACAAACCGCTGATGTTCGATGCATGGGATATCGATATATTCTATCAGCAGAAATACGATATTTTAGACGCAGACGAAATTACTGTAATTCAGTTCGATTGTGCAGTTGAAATTATATTCAAGTATGAATACAACAAATCAACTATAGAGCAGAGAATGAAAATCTATACTCATTCCCGCCGTATAGATTTTGAATGTACAGTAGACTGGCACGAGAAACAAAAATTATTGAAAACTCATATTCCAACAACAATCAGATCAACCGAAGCCACTTTTGATATCCAGTTCGGCAATATTAAACGGCCGACCCACTGGAATACAACATGGGATTATGCAAAGTTCGAAAGTGTCGGACATCAATGGATCGACCTTTCTGAATATAATTATGGACTGGGACTGCTTAATGACAGTAAATATGGTCACAGTGTCAAAGACCACATCATGACTTTATCTCTATTGAAAAGTCCTGTCTATCCTGACCCAGAAGCAGACGAAGGTACACATCATTTCACTTACAGCCTGTATCCCCATGATAAGGATTTTGTTCAATCTGAAATCGTTCAGGAAGCCTGGAAGTTAAACAACCCTTTTAAGGTATTCAATGGTGAAGCTGCACAGAAGGCACCGTTAATAAAAATACATGGCACCCCGGATATTCAAATCGATTCGATAAAGAAATGTGAACATTCAGATGACGTTATTATCAGAATGCATGATTTCTCCGGAGGGAGGCAAAATATATCAATATCACCAAACTTTGAGTGCTCCGGCTGGACAGAAACAAATTTACTTGAAAAAGTCATATCACATGACAACAAGGTTTTTCCAATTGAATTTATACTGGAACCTTTTGAAATAAAAACAATTCTTATAAAAAGGATGTGATTATATCATACAATTACGAAAGACAACCACCTTTAGAATATTACAGCTGACAGATTTACATTTTCATAATTATCCATTCAGCAGTGAAGATGAAAAGTCTATTGTGAACATCCATAAAACAATCCGTACTGCCAGACCAGATTTAATTGTACTGACAGGTGACATTATTTTCTCACCTGAAGTGCCTGACCCTGATCTGACAATCCAAAAAATCGCTGAAATTTTTAATCAGTACGAAATACCGATAGCACTGACATATGGTAATCATGACAGTGAAAAATACGTCTTGAGAATAGAGCTGCTTCATCTTGAAAATCATTTCAAGCATCTGGTACAGAAAAAGAACAAAATGCTGGTCAATGATAAGCTCTTCTATAATATAGAAATAAAAAATAGTAATGAGGAGTTAATCCATATCATATATTTGATAGACAGCGGTGACTATGCAAAAGAAGATAATATATTTTATGACTATATAGAACCAGAGCATGTTGCATGGTTGAACACTGTAAATCTCAAATACTCAAAAGCTGCAACGAATGTATGCTTCACACATATCCCTTTAATTGAATATGAAGAAGCAAAAGACAATATCATTAAAGGCAGGAATAATGAAGACATAAGTTCTTCAGAAATTAATTCGGGACTATTTTCAGTCATGTTAAAGCATCAAAATCTGAAAGCAGTATTTTGTGGCCATGATCACGATAATGATTTTGCAGCTGATCATTTAAACAAAATTCTAGCATATGGCAGAGTGTCCGGGTATAACTGTTATGGAGATTTACCCAGAGGGGCCCGCCTTATAGATTTAGACCAAAATAATGATATTAAAACTACTGTTATTGAGTATGACAGTTAACTATGGCTGCTAAAAATATTAACAGTCTCCAATCTATTCCTACATTCAGATATCTGTTTATACCAATACTGATTGAGCAGCTTTTTATATTACTTTTACAAAATATGGACATTGTCATGTTAAGCCAGTATTCAGACGGCAGCGTCGCAGCTGTCGGTCTAGCCAACCAGATTATTATTGTCACAACCATGATTTACGGCATTATAAATGTAGGGACCACAATTCAACTGACTCAACTTTCTTCAACATCCAACTATAAGAGCAGTTCAAAAGTGGTCTCACACTCCATATATTTGAACTTATTTTTCACCTTGACATTAACACTCTCCATCGTTATATTTGGTGATAATTTACTTGAATTAATTCAAACCCCTGAACATTTAATGCAAGAGGCACAGACTTACTTAATCATTATCGCCTTGGGATTTGTCTTCCATTCAATCATCGGACTATTCAGCAGTATATTTAAAAGCTATGCTATGGTCCGTTTGATAATGACAGTGAACGTGATCATCAACATCATGAACATAATACTGAATTACCTCGTTCTCTTTACTGGTTTTGATTTATTGGGCTCCGGCGTGTTTGGTGTCGCTGTTGCCACAAACGTGAGCAGAGCAATAGGCGCTGTAATTTTAATTTCTTATTTCATAAAACATAAAAATCAACTGGTTAAGCAATTATATTTTAATGAAATTGACTGGCCAGTTTTCAGGAACACTCTGTATCTGGGCATACCTTCTGCAGGTGAAACAATTTCATATAATCTGTCACAGCTGGTCATTACAGGCTTTATAGCAAGTCTTGGAGCTGTGATGGTCAATGCGAAAATATATTCTCAATTGATTACATCAGTCGTATTTCAGATCTCTATGGCAATCTCACAATCCGCACAAATTATTATAGGGAAAATGATAGGCAGAGACCTTAAAGTAGATGCATATAATTTTTCTCTTAAAATATTGATCAGGAGTACAATATTCAACTTTTTGGTCACCTTGTTGATTGCTCTTTTATCTTTTTATATCGTTCCATTTTTGACTGATAATCCTGAAATCATTAAATATACAATTACATTGGTTTTCCTCAGTGTTTTATGGGAGCCTGCAAGGAATATTAACATCTTGCTCATTTCGAGCCTGAACGTTTCCGGTGATGTGAAATTCCCTGTAACTGTGAGCATTTTGGTGATGTGGATATTTGTCGTACCCATGTCTTATATAGTGGGTATCTGGTTCGGTTATGGGTTGATCGGTATATGGATCGTCAATATCGTCGAAGAATGGCTAAGGGCCCTGATCTTGTTCATCAGATGGAAAAATGGAAGATGGCGGAACATCCATATTATATGAACTCCCTTAATAGTGATCCCGGAAAATTTATGGATACCCTTAAGTACTGCATCATAAATCATTCATAATGAAGATCAAATAGTTAAAACCCTGAAACTTAGATTGTTTCAGGGTTTTATTATCCGCATGCCAAGATGTGAGAAGAGTTCCAGCTGTTATAAATTTAAGTGAATAATATTCATAGACTGGTTCCCTATGAAATCATTGTAAATAGTTATTACTGTGCTTTATTCCAGTTTAGCAGTTAAGAGATTTCCATACACGGCTATATCAGGAGATGGTTTTATTTCTGCCCGCCAGCCAGAAAAATGTTCCTCCTATAAGAAAGCCTGCAATCGGAAAAAGTAAGCTGAACTCTGTAAGCCCTACTCCCCAGGATATGAAAAATAACCCTAAAAAAACTAATGAGATGGAGATTACGGTAGAACGTTGCATGACCTTCTCCTTTCGATATTATCATTTACACGAATTATTATTGCACTTCTATTTCACCTGGAGTTCCAAATGATTTACTATGTGATTGCAAGATTGATTTTTTCTGTGATTTTCTGCGCAGTCTTCTGTAATTCAGGGAGATATTTTTCTTTCGCTTCTTCCAAAGAACATCTACCGGAATGCGTAACACAATTTACTGCTGCTACGACATTGCCATTTATATCAAATATTGGTGCAGCCATAGAAATCAAGCCGATTTCCAGTTCATCCTTATTCACAACCCAGTTATTAATTCGGATTTGATCCAACTGCTCTCTTAATTCATTTTCTGTACTGATTGTCTTTTCAGTAAATGCATGCATTGAGCTTCTATTAAAGTACTGCTTCAATTTCCCCTCATCCAGATGAGATAGCAGTAATTTCCCTACTGAAGTTGCGTGGGCCGGGAGGCGGGTTCCCTTACCCAGTGTTTCATTCATTATGTTGTTTACTGTAACACGTTCAATGTAAATGATTTCCGTATCATCAAGAATCGCAATTGAAGTGGACTCATTCAATTTATATGATAATTCTTCCAAATAAGGAACCATCGAGTCCCAAATTTTCAACGAGTCTGAAAATGTATTTCCAAAAGTCATTATTTTAGGCGTAAACGAAAATTTACCATTATCAGACTTCATATATCCCATCTTTTGAAGCGTTACAAACACTCTTCTTGTAAACGGTTTTGAATGCCCTGTTATATTGGCAGATTCATTGACAGTCAAGGCTGATTTGCCGTTAAACGATTTCAGGACGCCTATCGATCTTTCTAAAGTTTTTAAATAATCGCTCGGTTTGATGTTCGACTCATCAAAACTGTTGTCTTCCATATCAGAACCTTCCTCACATTAATATTTGCCTTTAATTTAGCAGCATCAATTTTTAAATATAAGACCTCCACCTGATTATTGTGTTTTATTAATGAAGTCTTGAAGATGCTTTTCCATTTCTTCAGATGTCACTTTTACTTCATCATCTCTACTTTCATATTTTTCAGGATGCTTTCGTGCATCTTCTTCAAACCATTTCGCATCGGCTTTCCATCTTTCTTTCATATTACTTCTTCTGCGTTTACCCGGGTTTTTAACGGCTCTTTCTGTTCAACCAGCCTGACCATCACCTCACCACCTCTAGTAAAATATATCTTATATTCTTTTGAGTATCATGGAAACACTCAGATTGTATATTATTCTGGAGTATGTTCTTTAGTACTTTCTCTCAATATCAATTCTCCGCCTTCGATCATGATTCCTTCCATCTGTCTATTAGGGACTTTACTTTTAATGCTTTCAATGATTTTAAGTACAGCCACTTCCCCCATTTCATAAAGAGGCATCCTGATAGTTGTCAAAGCCGGATTTAAAGCTGTGGCAAACGAAACATCATGAACTCCGATGATCGATATATCCTCCGGGATTTTCAGTCCTCTTTCCTGCACAGCTCTCATTGCACCTAAACTGATCATGATATTGGCGGCAAAAACAGCTGTAGGTCGTTCCTCCAGATTTAGCAGATGATTCATCTGTTCATACCCGGAGTGCATCGAATAGGAACTTTTTCTGATATAGTCTGCATTTAAATTTATACCTGCATCTCTTAATCCATTTTCAAATCCATTAAAACGTTTAAGTCCTGTACCTGTTTCGAAAGGTCCGGTAATATGCGCAATTCTTTCATGACCTAATCCAATTAAATGCTCCGCAGCGATATATCCCGCTTTTTCATCATCAAGGACAACATGATTATCAATGCCCTCTACAGAACGATTAACCAGAATGAACGGTTTATTTAATTCAGTAAGTTCCAGGATATCTTTATCATCCAATTCTGAAGCGGCGATAAGCAGACCGTCAATTCTTCCTTCGACGAGATGGGAAAAATAATTCCCGCCTATCCCTTTTTGATTCTTACTGTAGACGAGGAGATTATAACCTTCTTCTGCAGCTTTATTTTCTGCACCATGAATAATACTTGAGTATACCGGATTTGAAAAATCCGGAATGATCATACCGATCATCATCGTTTCATTTCTTTTAAGATTTCTTGCGGAATGATTCGGCACATAATCAAGCTCTTCAACAGTCCGCAGGACTCTTTCCCTGGTTTCTTTTTTTATCTTGAGAGTGGCATCCTGGTTTAAAACCCGCGAAACCACCGAAGGATGTACACCCGCCTTCTTCGCCACGTCTTTGATCTTCACCAATTCCGATAACCTCCGACCACAATTTCTTTATCTTAATTATAAACGAAATAAAATACGATAGCTAAATTAAAAAGTATTTGACAAATCAAAACATTCATTTTATAGTTTAGATGGTAAAAGGAAATCGTTTTCCTTTTTTATTTTACCTAATAAGGAAAACGATTTAATTAATTTAGGAGGAATATTTATGCCGTCAAATGTTATGGATTCAGAAATTTACAGAGGGATTTTCATTTCGGAAAAAATGCGCGAAGTATTTTCAGATGAATCATTGATGCAGAAGTGGCTGGACGCATGGTCGGCGCTTGCGAAAGCCGAGGCAGACATTGGGATCATCCCCCGGGAAGCTGCTGAGAAAATATCAGAAAAAGCCAAATACGAAGTGTTCGATCCAACTCTGATACGTGAAGGGATCGTTGATACTACTCACCCGCTCATCGTACAGATACGACAGTTCACAGAAGCTGTGGGTGGGCGCGAAGGTGGCTATATCCATTGGGGTGCAACAACACAAGATATTATGGATACGGCTGTCGTACTTCAGATGAAAGAAGCACAAGAAGTGTTACTCGAACAACTTGAGAGATTTTTGGAAACTTTGTTAGCGCTTGCAGAAGAATATAAAGATACCATCATGGCCGGAAGAACCCATGGTCAACACGCCTTGCCTGTAACTCTGGGTTATAAAATAGCAATATGGGCGGATGAAATCGGCAAACATATCGAAAGATTGGAAGCAGGAAAAGAAAGGTATTTAGTCAGTTCATTCAGCGGTGCAGCCGGCACTTTGGCTTCAATCAATGAAAATGGTCTGGAAATCCAAGCGAGATACAGTGAATACCTGGGATTGAGACAACCGACAATCACGTGGCATGTTCAAAGAGATGGTTTTGCAGAATTCTCAAGCTACATAGCAATGATTGCCGGCACAATCGGCAAAATTGCCAATGAAATCATTAATCTGCAAAGGACAGAAATTGGTGAAATCGAGGAAGGTTTCAAAGATGGACAGATCGGCAGCAGTACCATGCCTCACAAAAGAAATCCGATGATTTGCGAATATGTGGTTGGCTTGACACGCGTAGTTCAAAGAAATGCTTCTCTCAGCTTTGATGCAATGATTCAAGAGCACGAAAGAGATATGACTTACTGGACTACAGAATGGTCGTACATACCTCAAATCAATATGATGACAAGCGGTGGCATCGAGCAGATGCAAGGTATACTGGATCGTTTCATCATTCATGAAGATAAAATGGCACAGAATCTGGGTCAGTTGAAAGGCTTAATCGTTTCAGAAAACCTGATGCTGAAGCTCGGTGCGCATGTCGGCAGACAGATTGCGCATGACATGGTCTATAAAGTTTCCATGCAAGCTTTTGAAGAAAACCGTCATTTAGTTGATGTGGCCTTGAAAGACGATGATATCATGTCTCATCTTTCTGCAGATGAAGTAAGAAGTTATTTAGACCCGAAAAGTTATGTTGGTCTGTGTGAAAAATTTGTAGAACGTGTTCAACAGAAATGGAAAAAGTAAATCACTTTATAATTAAGGAGATAGTTATATGTCACCAGCTATAATTACTTTACTGATACTTCTGCTTGCAGCTGTTTTATTCTTAACAGAAAAACTTCCTGTTGCTGTCACAGCATTGCTTACGACAATGCTATTATACATCACAGGTGTGATAGACGCTGCAACAGCTTTTTCAGGGTTTACAAATAATGTTGTCATATTGATTACAGGGATGTTCGTCATCGGTGCATCTCTATTTGAAACAGGCGTAGCCAAGAAAATTGGTGGTCTGATTACAAGATTTGCTAAAACCGAGAAACAATTATTATTCGCAATTATGATAATCACCGCTTCTTTATCAGCATTCCTCTCAAATACAAGTACAACAGCCGTAATGATGCCTATTGTTATTGTCATCGCAGCCAGTGCAGGATTCTCAAGTTCTAAATTTCTCATGCCTCTCGCTTATGCTTCAGCTTTTGGGGGTATGATTACACTCGTTGGCACAAACGGTAACTTGGCAGTGCAAGGTGTAATGGAAAACCAGGGGATTGAAGGCTTTGGATTCTTTGAATTTGCTTATGTAGGTGTCCCACTTACACTGATTGGTATTATTTATATGATGACTATCGGTCGTAAACTTGTACCAGACAGACTGGATGAGCAAGGTGCTGTAATGGGAGACATATCAATAGAAGAAGAAACGAATCCAAACCATACTCCAATTAAACAAATCATCTCAGTTTCTGTTTTGGCACTTGCCGTCATATTTATGGTGTTTGAAGCTCAAATAGGCATCCCGCTTCATGTCGTTTCAATAATGGGAGCCTTGATCATCGTTATTACAAGAACAATGACAGAAAAACAAGCATATAAATCATTGGATTTATCCACCATTATTCTTGTAGCAGCGATGATGCCGCTTGCGACTGCTCTGGATGAGACAGGTGCAGCTGTCATGATTGCAGACTTTGTCCTTGGCTTGATTGGAGAAAGTGGTGGACCATATGTGATTACAGCTGTACTCTTTATCGTGACAGCACTTCTTACATCCATCATGTCCAATACAGCCGCAGCAGCACTAATGGCCCCAATTGGTTTGGTACTCGCAGTGAGCCTCGGCGCTGATCCGAAAGCCATATTGATGACAGTCTGTGTAGCAGCAAACGCAGCATATGCTTCACCGGTAGGAACACCGCCAAATACCATGATTTATGGTCCCGGTAACTACAGATTCATAGATTATATAAAAAATGGCACACCAATATTAGTGATACAATTGATACTTTGTGTATTTGTAGTGCCGCTAATCTGGCCGTTCTATTAAATAAAATTGAAAAATAACTCTTCAATCAAATATTCATTCAAACAAAAAGGGTCCATTTACTATAATTTGTAGATGGCCTTCTTTGCATATGATTCATAAAAGGATCACTAAGTAAGAGTGAAAAATCCTAAGTTTGTAAATGTATGTTTACAAACTTAGGAAGTGTGCTTCATTATAAAGTTAAATTTTATCTTATTTGTTAGTTCTTTCTGCGACCGGTTGTTTCATCTTGACAGCGCTTTTTGTCAAGATATAATATACCAGGCCTGAAAGCAATAAGGATTGAAGAGCCGGAATTCCGAAAGGATATATATACTCAGTGAAATATCCGAGGGCACATCCTAATATTACCGCTATAGTCGCATTCCAATTCCAGCCCTTTTCATCTTTCCATTGCTGTTTTTTAATGAAGAAAAAATCCACAATCATTACAGCAAATATAGTAGGATACACCACAGCCATAATTACTAAAAATTCAGTGAAGTAATTCAGTATGCCCCCGACTGCTAACAGTACCCCTACAAGAGAGCCTATCAATGTCAAAATGGCTCTGCCTTTATTCGTATCAATATTAAACATATTGGCAGCCGCTAAACCAATTGAATAACTTGCTACAATTTGACTCGTCCATAAAGCTATCCAAAGAATTAAAAATCCCCAGAATGGAAACCCTAAATCCTGCATCACCAATACAATATCAGGCTCTCCCACTCCTACTGCCATAATCGCACCTGTCATAAAAAAGAGCAGGCCTATAACTACTATACCTAGAGGAATCAAAGCTTGATCTTTGATTTTTGCTCTCGAGTATCTAGTGTAGTCAGAAGCTATTAACCACTGTGCTACGTTGGCACCGAGAACTAAACTTATTGCAGCGAAAATAGTCATTGAAGGCTCAGGGTTCCAAGAAAAGAGATTTTCCCATCCTCCTGTCGAGGATAAGGCAAAATAAACTCCTGCAGCAATTAATATGATGCCAGCGGGGACTGCGATATAATCAGTCCACTTCATGGAGTTATAGCCTAATACTGCGGGGAGTGCAAAGAGTGCACCCGTTAACAATGTGAGCAATGCCCAAAGCCCAAAATTTGCTGAATAATCGATACCTAACGTAGCAGCTAATGCATTACCTGCTACAGAAGTATTTATACCGAACCAACCAACATTCAATATCACCAGTGCAAGTCCAACTACATATCGAGCCTGTATTGAGCCAAAGCTTGATCTTGCTATAACTGCAGCAGGCAGCCCTGTTTTAGCGCCCATATAACCCTGAATTGCGTTTCCAATCCATTGTATAAGTACTAATCCAATTATCAGTATGCCTAATGTCTCTAATATACTAAAACTACCAACTAAAGTGGCGCCGACCATTATTACCGGTACAGAAAACTCAAGACCCCCAAAAATTGTTGCAGGAACCATCCAATGTTGCCTGTCTGATGATGGCACTGGTGTTAAAGGCGATTGCTTAGTATTTTTATCCTCCATAAACCCATCCCCTGTTTAAATTCTGTTTTCAAAGCGTGAAATTATAATTTTCTTTGGCAAAAGTCTCGTTAATCAAGCCATCCAAAATGTCATTTCTTATTTTCTTCTCATCTCTCTCTTTGGGAGATCCAAATCCTCCGCCTCCCCCAGTCTTGACAATCACTTTATCACCCACATCCAGGCTCTTACTGTTTACTTTCAAACGCTTTTCTTTATCATCTTTAGTTATAATTTCAACTTCAGGAGCTTCACCTGATAATCCATCGAATAGCCCCCAAGCAGGTGTTTTTGCCCTTTCAAACCAAAGTGATAAGTTGGATGCTTTCGTCAACTCATATTCTCTGACAATACCTTGACCACCCTGGGTCCTTCCAGCCCCTCCGGAGTTCAGCCTGAATCCGTATTCATTTATTTTAAGAGGATACTTCGATTCCAAAACTTCAACCGGCAAATTTTTGAAGTCACCGTTGGAATTGTTGATTAACCCTGATTGTCCATCATCAGCGGAGAATGCTCCCCAACCGCCTGCTGTTGGTTCTACATAGAGAAATGTCGATTCATCTTCATTTCTTCCTGAGAAAGTGACTACCATGGAGTCCCCATAATGAGCAGCAGCTGACTCTTCTTTCAATACAGGAGAAAGTGCTTTGATTATAAGGTCAATCAATAAACCTAGTGCTGTGAAATACCAACCACAAGCTGCCGGTTCTTCTGCGCTGAATATGGACCTCTTCGGAACTTTTATGTCCATGGTTTTGAAATTCCCGCCAGTCACAGGAGAGTCGGGACCAATCATATGTTTGAATGCCACCCTGCAGGCTGAAACAGTTTGAGCCAGACCACAGTTCGTCATGCCCATCCTCTGGGGGCTCGAGCCTTCCAAATCTATAGTCAATCTTTCGTTTTCAATGACCACTCTAACCTTCACCGGCACCTCGTCATCGGTTACACCATCATTATCAAGTGTGCCTTCTGCTGTATACACACCGTCAGGAATCGCTGAAATTTGTTCTATATCAATCAATTCCGATTGTTTGAAAATATCTTTGATGGAATTCCTGAAAGTTTTTATGCCGTGCCTTTCAACAATGTCATTGACTCTCTTATTACCAGTGTTGCAAGCTGCTATCTGAGCATTCAGATCTCCCAGTGCTTGATCACTCAGTCTGCTGTTCATCGTAATCAATTTTATAACGTCCTGGATAGGTTCCCCCTTATCATAGATTTTTAATGGAGGAATCCTAAGGCCTTCTTGATAGATTTCTGTAGCATCCATAGGATATCCCGGATCTTTCGCTCCTAAGTCCAACCAGTGTGCCCGTGTGGCTGAAAAACCCACTAACTCATCTTTATAGAAAATAGGGGCAATAACCGTTATATCATTCAAATGAGTTCCGGCTAAATAAGAGTCGTTCATGATATATACATCACCGGGGTTATAATTTTCATTGCCTCCGATGATCTTCGTCGTTTCCCTGATACATACATCCAGATTTCCTAAAAAGGTCGGCAATCCTGAGGATTGGCCCAATAGTTCAGCATTTTCATTGTATATCCCGACACTACAGTCTTTCATTTCATAAATGATTGGAGAGAAAGAACTTCTGGCAAGGCTTTCATTCATTTCTTCTGCTGCTGAACTCAGTGCATTTCTTATAATTTCAGTTGTTATAGGGTTCTCAATAAATGTGCTATTCATTTTATTTCTCCTTTTCAATCAGCAGATTTTTCGTATCATCTAACTTTGCAATGAAGTTATGAGGCACAACTATTGTGGAAGTTTCAGTCTCTATTATTATAGGACCGTGCAATTCTTCATTTACCGCCAATTTTTCAAGATTGTATATCTTGGTATCTACTTGTTCATTATTCCAAAAGACTTGATTTACCTTATCAAAGTTTGAATCCTTGTCTGCTTTCTCTTCTAATTTTCCATGAGGATTTTTATCAAGTAAGCCATAAGAGACGACTCTTAAATTAACGATTTCGACTGCTCCCTCAGGATTATTATGACCGTATATATTGAGATGCATATCATGAAAGTCTTGTTCTAAATCATCGTAAAAATCTTGACTATCCGGATTTTCATCAACGGTCACGGTATACTCTTGACCAACATACCTCAAATCATATTGTTTATTATGTTTTATATTATTTGAATCAATGTTCTGGCTCTTCAACACATCTTCAGAATTTACAATCATCTGATCAAACAGGTTTTTCGTAACAGCTTCATCACTGGATCTTAAAAGTGAGACATATGTTCTCACATCATCATGCCTGATATCAGTTTGCAACATACCCCAAGCAGAGAATGTTCCCGCTGAAGCTGGGACAATTATTTTATTAATACCAAGATTTTCTGCTATGAACATTGCATGCATCGGCCCTGCCCCGCCAAACGCAACCAAAGTGAAGTCCCTGGGATCGATTCCTTTTGAAACTGTAAGTGTTCTGATGGCATCAGCCATTTTGGCATTAGCTATTTCGCATATCCCTTCTGCAGTTTCATAAACTCCCAAACCAAGCTGCTTACCGAGTTCCTCAATCGCTTTGTATGCGCCCTCAAAATCGAGTTTCATATTTCCACCCAGAAAATCTGCAGGGTCGATTCTACCGAGTACAACGTTCGCATCTGTTACTGTCGGTTCTGTTCCACCTTTGCCATAGCAAACTGGACCGGGGACTGCACCGGCACTTTGGGGTCCTACTCTTAATCCACCACCTTCTATCCAAGCAATTGAGCCACCACCGGCTCCAATGGTGTGCATATTGACCATGGGTGATAGAATAGGGAATTTTTCAATATTGACTTCTGATGTGACATCCGGCTCCCCGTCAATGATCATACTGACATCAAAGCTTGTTCCTCCCATATCAACACATATCAGGTTATCATTGGAAGTCTGTTCTCCTAATGTGACGCCCCCCATGGTTCCACCTACAGGCCCTGAGAGTAAAGTTTGGATTGGCTTATCTTTCGCCACTTCTGAAGTCATTACCCCACCATTCGATTGCATTATGAATAAGTCATTTTCTGTACCTTTTTCTTCGAGCTGATCTTCAAATTGATTCAAATAGTTTTCAACAATAGGTGCGATATATGCATTGATTAAAGTCGTACTTGTTCTTTCATACTCCCGCCACTCCCTGACTATATTGTGTGAAAGGGAGACAGACATTTTATTATTTCTCTTTTTAAGGATGTCCAATACCTTTAGTTCATTTTCAGGGTTTTTATAAGCATGGAGTAGAGCTATAGAGACTGATTCATACCCTGCATCTTCTATCTCATCTAATAATTTATTTACCTCATCCTCTGAAACTTCTTTATGTACTGTGCCATCATGAAGAACTCTTTCATCAAGTTCGAATATGTTTCTTCTTTTAACTAGTGGCTCAGGTTGCCTGTACTGAATATTATAAATTTCAGAACGATTGGCTCGTCCTATTTCATTGACATCCCTGAAACCTTTGGTGACTATCAAAGCCATGTTGGCTCCTTTTCTCTCCAGAAATGCATTCAACCCGGCAGTAGTACCGTGGACGAAGAATTCAACTTCAGAAAAGTCTTCTATCATAGTTGCAATGCCATCCAGGACCCCTTTTGATAAATTCTCCTTAACCGTAGGAACTTTAGCTGATTTATAATCTTTCTTTCTCCTGTCGTATAAAACTATGTCAGTGAACGTACCACCTATATCTGCTGATAAACTGTATCTTTTCAAAACCTTTTCCCCTTCCTCATTCTTCCGATTTATTGCTGTTAAAATTAAAATTCATTTAAGAAAGCGCTTTTAATTTTTGGCGAGTTAAGAATTGATTTAAAATAATTTTGGCGTAAGGACACATAGAATTGTTAGATTTTCTTGAGAATTATTTCTATAATAATGTTTATAAGTAGATGGATAATGAATCATTTCTCCTTGCAGAAGCGTGTATTCTTTTTCATCTACATAAAATTTTGCCTCCCCTTCAATAACATAGTACATTTCTTCTCCATCGTGACTTGAAGGTTCACTGTGACTGTTTGGCGGGACCTTTACTATATAGCTGTCCAGACGTCGATTCTCAAATTCACTTGATGCTCTTAACAACTCTTGATCTGATTTTTCTAATCTAAAAGGGATGATTTCTGATGGCACAATTTTAAAATCATGTGCATGTTCCGGTTCAAAAAAAGACTTGATGGGAACATTAAGTGCTTCAGCTATTTTACTTAGGGAAGTTATTGCTAATGAACTTTCCCCCCTTTCTACTTGTGAAAGAAAACTTACAGATAAACCTGTATCCTGACTAAGTGTTTTTAGGGTTTTACCCTGTTGTACTCGTAAAGTTTTAATCTGATTTGAAACTTCCTTCATAAATTACACCTACACAATAATTTTTTACAGCTATACTGTAATAAGTAATATAACATAGAGAAATCGCAAAAGAAAGAGTTTTCTGTCGATTCTCAATACTGCAATGAAATTTAGAAGTTCGTGTGAAATTTTGAAAACCTAAACCCTTGCAACTTCAGGATTTTGACAGTACTTTAAGTTATTTTCATTTCTTTGGAGCTGTTAAGTTCTACACTTGGCATCAGGCTCTTGCCTAAAACATGCAGAGAGCATCCAAAGGGTGGCAAGCGTTTACGAACCTATCCTGACGGGTCTGTTATATAATTAAGTTAAAGGCATTTCAACATAAAAGGTGACTGGATATATGAAAGGCTTAGAAGGAAAAGTCGCAGTTGTCACAGGTGGTGCTTCAGGTATCGGCTATTCGATCGTCGAACAGTTATTGGAGCATGACGTCAAAGTGGCCATCGGGGATTTGAATGAAGAGAAACTGAAAGAGATTGAGCAGCAGTTCCCGGAAAAGGTTGTCGGTGTCAAAGCGAACGTCACGTCGGAAGATGACATGAAAAATCTTGTTGATACAGCCGTTGAAAAGTTCGGCCAGCTGGACTACGGCTTCAACGTCGCAGGTTTGAGCAAACCCGGCCTGATCATGGATCAGAGTTTCGAGGACTGGAAGACGACTGTGGATATCGTCCTGCACGGTGTATTCCTGGCGACAAAGCATGAAGCGAACGCCATGAAAGAACACGGCGGTGCCATCGTCAACATCTCTTCCTTGAATGCACACGTGCCGATGTTCTACGGTGCAGCATACGCTTCTGCCAAGGCGGGCGTCGAGATGTTCACTAAAAACGCTGCACTCGAATTTGCAGAGCATAAGATCAGGGTGAATGCTATACTGCCCGGCTTGGTTGAAACACCGATCACCACTGGATTCTTCGAAAATGAAGACCTTAATAACGAATTCATGGGACGCATCCCTGAAAGAAGAGCCGCTGCTCCGGCAGAGATTGCATCACCATCACTCTTCCTTGTCTCAGACGATGCTTCCTATATCAATGGAACAAGCCTCGTCGTCGATGGCGGCTGGGAAATTACTGGCTATCCGAATTTAAGTAAATTCATGTAATAAAAAAATCGATATATGAAACGGCCTCCTGTCTGTTAGGAGGCCGTTTATTCTTTAGAAAAAAGTCTACCCTGCATTCTATACATGCTTGTAGTTACTTAAGCTTCACCATGAGGTGATATCAATACCTTCGCCTGACTCTTATCTGTATTTAATAATTCAATACCATCTTCTACAGTGTTTTCTATGTTAATGCGGTTTGTCACTACTTTAAGTACATCCAGTTGTCCTTCAGCAATTGCTTTGATCACTGGCTCGTAGTCATGCGTATATGCTAAAGAGAACTTTATTTGACCTTCGATTGTCAGCATATCATTTGGATTAAATGATACTTCTCCACCGAACCCTGCAATGACCTGAACGGTTCCACCGCGTTTAATGGAATGGATAGCACTATTGAAAGTAGGGTTTGCTCCTGCTACTTCATAAGCAACATCCACACCTTTTCCTGTAATTTCCATAATTTTCTCTACAGCATCTTCTTGACCAGCATTGATGACATGCGTTGCTCCAAGTTCTTTAGCCTTATCCAAACGTTCTTGAGACAGATCAATTACAAATGTTTCTGCAACACCGTATGCCTGGGCACACAATAAAGTTAACAATCCTATCGGGCCGGCACCATAAATTGCAGCACTTTGTCCTGCTTTAAGCCCGGAGAGACCTACAGCATGAAATGCTACGGCAGTTGGTTCTACTAAAGCCCCTTCTTGTAAGCTGACACCTTCAGGCAGCTTATGGAAATATTTCTCCTCAGCTACAAAGTGCTCAGCAAACCCGCCATCTCCAGCTAATCCAAAAAATCCTACATTGGATACTTCACATAAATTATATGTACCTCTACGACATGGCTCACATTCACCACAATATAACATTGGTTCGATTGCTACTTTATCGCCGACCTGAACACTAGTTACGCCCTCTCCAACCTCTTCAACAGTGCCTGAAAATTCATGGCCCAGAACTAAAGGTGTTTTGTCATGAGTCATTGGATGCTCATCATAAGCAAGTGATAGTCCATGATTGTATGCATGTAAATCACTTCCGCAGATGCCGCCCCAGCCGACTTTAACTTTGACCTGACCATCAGATACAGATTTTACATCCACTTCTTCCAAACGTAAATCTTTCTCACCATAAATTACTGCCGCTTTCATTTTTGACAATAAACTCACTTCTATAATATTTTGTATTCGCTTTCAATTTTAAGTAATAAAAATGAAGTGGTCAATATTGATGCTTGTAGTTAAAATTATTATTTCTCAAGCAGATCATTTAATTGAATTCGTAGCGTCTCCCATTCATTAGTAAAATCAATGGTATTAATATCAATGACCAGATCCGATTTAGGATGCTCAAGTAGCTCTTGTTTATAAAATACTTTTACAAACCTGGTAATAAAATCATTTAATTTTTGAGGTTCTTTGGTTAAATCCAAAAATTCACTCTTACCACATGAATCAGAAATATCAAGTTCGCACCATATAAATTCGCATAACTTCACTAGATATTCATATGATTTATTGTACTTATGCATGACTAATCCATCAAAAACAGTTTTATCTATTTTTATATAACTCACTTTTCTTAAATAATTATAGATATCCACCATAGTCCATTCATATTCATCTTTAAGATATCTGTAGTTCATCAACAAAGTTAAAGTTCTTTTGATAATTTGGTTATAAATATTATCGTGATTTAAAAAATCATTCATATAAGAGAATCCTGGATGTATGTCTTTTGATTGCTGGATGACTTCAAAATCAATTACTTTTGATTCCATACCATCGTTTTCAATGAGATCTTTTATATAATTATCAGAGCGGCTTCTTTTTATTTGAACATCAAGCTTTTTAATTATAACTTTACTTAACAGATTGATAAAATCTTCATCATAATTTTTATCTATCTCTACTTTGTAAATCTGATTTGGATAGCCGCATACGTAAGCCAGCATAAAGTATAAGTTTCTCACAGGGATTGGAGAATTATTTACATTTCTATTCATGTTTTTCCTCTCTTCTATAATATTTATAGAACGATCCCCCGTTTTATTCTTACATACACATAATTTTTAAAAATTTTTATTAAAATTCAAGGAAGGGTTAAACTCCTCTTGAGTTTTAGTCAAGAGGATATAATTTTATTATTAAATCAGAGAAATATTCTGTTCTTCTTTCAATATCTTCTATAGTCCAGGAGTCTTTACTACCTAACTCTTGTCCATCTTCAGTAAGTGAGTCATTTAAAAATAATTTAGTTCTTAAGCCTTGATATGAATAACCATTATCTGAAGAAAAGTCTCTTTTCTCTAAAAACTTTTTATCACTCATTTCAGAGTTATAACCAGTCAGAGTTAAATTCCCGATTTTATGCACATTTCTTTGTTGCAATTGTGTGGCCTCGTCGAGATCATCGGGAGAGATCATGGCAGGCCAACCATATTTCAAATTTTGAGTTTTAGGTAAAATATGTTCAAGAGTCCAAATTGGACGATTATTAACATATTCATCAAGGTTATCTCTTTTTTGTTTGTCAAAAAATTTACCGTATTCTCTTTCTAAGTCAATTAATATCATTCTTACAGTTTTAGGTGAAACATCATAAACTGAACCTTGCAAAGCATTTTTAAAATCTATCTCTGTAGAACTAATACTGTTCATTTCTTGTTTTATAATCTTAATTACAACATTATTTAAATCATCTTCTTTTTGTAAAATTCTAATGGAGGATAAGATCTTTGCTCGTATATTTGAAGATTTTGGTTTTAGCACGATATTTCTTCTCACAAAATAATTAACTATGTATTCTAAAGATTTTTCCAAGTTATTTACACTTAATTTGTTTTCATGATACTTTTTTAATAAAAATAGTTGAAGTGGATATGATTGAGAAGATTCCAATTTCATCAATTTATTAAAAAGCTTTTCAAGATTCCTAACCAAGGGATGATCATCATGATTTTCAACTAAAGGTGAAATTATAGAGTATAATTTTGCATTTTCAATTAATTCATCTATATAAGAATATCCTTTATCATTAAACAGTTTTTGGTACTTTTTTAATGCTGATTTTTTAGTTATAGATGATAAAGTATTGTTAACAAATGCATCCCAATTATTTAAGAAGAATTGTGTTATTGCTGTGGAATGAGGTTCATCGTTTTTATCTAAAAAGATTTCAATCAATTGCTCCCACTTCTCCAAAGCGTCTTCTTCGAAAACATCTTCTTGAGTAGCTCTTCCCAAATATGTAGACTTTAATAAATCTATCAATGTAAGTGGTAATCCCTTTGCGTTCAAAGAAGAGAATACCGAGAAAGCATCAGAAATATTCTCAACTGTTATTCTCAGCAATTCTAATGAATTTAATTTTCGGTAGAATATATTGACTTCATCAAAATTCTCTAATTGTTCCATCAATCCCTGTATGCTTTTATATCTCTTACCAAAAACACGATTACCATATCTCCCTCTTGGTCCATTATTTATAACACCCAAATAATTTTCAAAAATTTCTCTGTCCTTATCTAAAAGAACAATATGGGGGTCTTCATAATTAATAAGAAGTTTTCTTTCTAAGTCACCTTGCAACCTTATAATTCGATCGTATGTCGAACTATTTACACTGTCTTCAGCCTCAAAATTTTTTAAATCAGCTAGTCTTTCATAAATAGCTAATAAAAATAAAGCGATTGTTGTCAATCTTTGTTGCCCATCAACTACATCAAATATTTTGACACCATCCGCTTGTTTTGCCTCAGTTACTAACAAATTTCCAATATAATAACCTTCCGGTTCATTTCTAATATCCTCAAAAAACTCTTCTATATTGCCATCCATCCAAGAATAATTTCTTTGATAAATCGGTACCCTATATTTAGCTTGAGGCTCGATCGGGAAGATCTCAGAGATAGTTTTTGATTCTGGATTTAATTTCATTGTACAATCTCCTTTCAACAATAGATCTTAAATTAATTAGATCATTTATTGATCAAAAATGTCAATGTTTAGAAAAATCTGTATTTATTTAAGCGAACTCTCAAAATATCTAAATATCCCATACTCCACCGGCTGCTCTAAAATAAAGTTCATCTTCGCTACTTTATCTTTATTTCCACCTATTCCATCTTCTACATTTTCAGCAGTGTCCAAATCTATCTCTACTTCTCCTAAATAATAATGTTCAGCTTCTGCTTCATCTTTTTTCACAAAAAGATACAATGTCACATCATTATTTTTATAATCTCGAATAATTTCTCTATTAATCTTAGAATCTAAGTCTGTCCCTTTTCTCGTAAACCACTGAAACACATGAGAATCCAAAAAACGATCATCATATTTAACCGATTCATCAATATCTTCACTCTTATTGTAATTTATAAAAATTGGCACAGTATTATGCTTATTTTTATACCCATACATCGTACTCGATTCATCTTTATTCCAGTTCAAGACCCGGCAGACATCTTTCCTGCTGTATTTTTCATTTAGTGTCAGCGGTTTTCGCTGGTTATAATCTTCAGACTGTAGTACCGCAAGTGTTAAAACATCTTCTACATACTCATTAAAATATTCATCTTTCAAAGCATCACTGAATTCATGACTCAAAGTGATTTTCTTATCTTCCACTTCAATTAAAGGGTACTTGTATTTCTTAACTGACTGACTCGTATAAAACTCCAAAGTGAACATTCTTAATATAGAGTCCATCGTCTTATCTGTCATGTAGTACCCTTTTTCATGCATTTTCAGCTGAAACTCTGCTTTATGAACTTTATTTTCCAACAACAATTCCTTCAGTAAAAATACTTCCTGCACTCTTTTCCCGTCTACCATCTCTTTTGACAGGAATGTTAAAATCCGATCTTGACCATTGGTCAAAGCTTCCACCGGCTCTTTCAACTTCTTCAAAAAAGCAGGGTAGTGATCAAACTTATTCAACACCAGCATTGGGCTCATCGCGTCCTCGTCATTGTGCAAATCAACCATTGTTGGAATATGTCCGAGTTTATCTTTTGTATGATGATACATTCTTCTTAAGTTAGTAAGATCACTCGCACGGTTTTTAGAAATGGACTTAAATATTCTCTCCTGTGCAATTCTTTCAAAGTTAATCGTCGACTCCCCAGAGATCATATTACGGTTCATTAAATTCCGTCGTAAGTTATCTTTGTTAAATGATTTATCTCCCGTTAATGCCACCGGAATTAAATAGTTGTTTTTATAGTTACCAATAAAATCAATCACGGTAAGAAATTCTTTATTCTCATGCTTACGCAATCCACGGCCGAGCTGCTGGACGAAAATGATGCTGGATTCGGTCTGGCGCAGCATGACGACTTGATTGACCGAAGGTATATCAATACCTTCGTTGAAAATATCCACTGTAATTAAATAATCCAACTGGTTTTTCTCAAGCTGTTTAACTGCCTTATCACGCTCATCCTGTGAATCCGAGCTGGTCAGTGATTTTGTTTTAAACCCTCTTTCGTTTAGCAACCCCGAAAGTTCAGCTGCTTCTTCTTTTCTTGAAACGAATATTAATCCTCTGACTTGTTCACCAGCATGGGAGTAATAGTAGAGCTTATCTATGATGTGATCAATCCGGTCCTCATGGATCAGATCTAGTAACCTACTATCATCCGTTATCGTCTCTCCATCACTTTCAAAATCCGTGACCCCAAAGTAATGAAAAGGTGATAATATTTCAGCTTCCAGCGCCTTTTGAAGACGGATTTCATACGCAATATTGTAGTCGAACAGACTGAATATCTCAGTATTATCCGTTCTCTCAGGTGTCGCTGTCATACCCAGTAAAAATTTAGGCGTGAAGTAGTTAATAATTTTATGATATGAGTCCGCACCACTTCTATGGGCCTCATCTATAACAATGTAATCAAAATCATCTCTCTTGAATTGCTGCAAATGATCTTCTCTTGATAATGTCTGGACTGTCGCAAAAAGATATTTAGCATCTTTGTTTTTGGAAGTTCCGCTGTATATACCAAAATGCTGTGGCTCCATATCAATTAAGTCACGATAATCCTGAAGTGACTTTTGAAGAATCTGCTCACGATGTGCGACAAATAATACTCTCTCGGGATTAAATTGTTTCACATCAAATGCTGATAAGTAAGTTTTACCTGTACCGGTAGCCGATACGATTAATCCTTTATCTTCCCCCGTCAGCCTTAAATTTTTTAATGACTCCAACGCTTCTTTTTGCATTATGTTCGGTGTAATTTCTTTAGGATCATTGTTTGTATATCGGTATGGCTGCTTATTTTCAATTAGATGCAGAACTTTATCGTCATGTTTCAGTTCTTTATATAAATCCTGGTAGTCTCGGATCCAAGTATCAGATAATTCAACAGAATTTTCCCAAAGTCCTTCAAACTGTTCTTTGAAATTCTGGATGACTTCTCCGTTATCGAGAGACGTTAATTTCAAGTTATATTCATAGTTCTTTTTCAAAGCCGAATCTGTTAAGTTCGAACTGCCGATGAACATCGTGGAATATCTGTTGTTATTAAATATATAACCCTTCGCATGAAAACCGGCCTGATCAGTGATCCGCACATCTACATTTGGTATTTTAAGCAGCTCTTTAAATACCGTTGGTTTATTAAAATTTAAATAAGTAGAAGTAATTATTTTACCTCGTACTCCTCGCTTGTTTAATTCATAAAGTGCTGTCTTCAAAGAAGCAATACCACCCTCAGTGATAAATGCAACAGAAATAACAAAAGACTCACATGATTCCAATGCATCCAACATTGGTGAGAGTACATTTTCTTCTTTTGAATTAATGATCAGTTCCGGCGGATGATGTGATACTTTACCGGTATAACGATCAATGAATCCACGTTCATATGCATTTAATAGATTATTTTGCAGATACTCCATTTAGTTCACACCTATTTATGTAGTTTCTATCTACAATATTTATTCCCTATATTTTACCATACAGATTTTTCATTTTCAGTATATTCAATATCTTTTCCACTCTTAATCTGTTACTCTAAAAGTGTTTATTGTTACATTTAGGGTAACAAAGGAGTGTAGGCAGCAAAAACCATGGGAGGTATATGCATGGCCACCAAGGATACAATGAAGACTAAGCAAAGGATTAATTACTTGGGCATCGGGGTTGTTGCAGGTACGGCTTTTGGCATCTCACTCGGCGGCATGTTCGACAATACGATAATCGGCATGGTGACGGGTTCCGGACTCGGCTCTGTGATCGGTTATCTCTACAACAGTAAAAACTGACTTCCACGTCAAGAAGTGCAGGCCTCCCCGGTCCGCACTTTTTTCGTTTTTGAATTCAAGGAGTCTACTCATCCTTCACCGTCCTGAATCCCATGTTCCCGGTTGAGCTGTCCACCGTATTCGATGACCTTGCTGCGACCCTGTACCGGTTACAGTAGGAGCGGTGGCAGAGGTATGAGCCGCCGCGTATCCCCTTCGCCTGACGGGTTTCATCAAACCAGTTGCCGCACCACTCCCATACATTGCCTGAAGTGTTATAGAGCCCGTAACCATTCGGCTTGTAAGCGTCGACTGGTGCGGTGCCGATGTAGCCGTCGATCTGTGTATTATTCATCGGGAACTCACCCTGCCAGATGTTGCACATATGCCGCCCCGGTTCGAGTTCGTCTCCCCAGGGATACCGCTTCTGCTCCAGCCCGCCCCTTGCGGCGTATTCCCACTCGGCTTCATTCGGCAGCCGTTTGCCGGCCCATCTGGCATAGGCTTCCGCATCATTCCACGACACATGGACGACCGGGTGGTCCAGGATATCTTCAATGTTAGAGGATGGTCCGTGCGGGTGTTTCCATGAAGCACCTTCCACCGCAAGCCACCACGGGGTGTTCGGCAGCTGCCCTTTCACATGTCTATCATCGACTTCCGCAAGCAGCATATGGAACACGAACGACCATCCGAACCGCTCCGCATCGGTCACGTAACCTGTTTCATCGATGAACGCCTTGAACTTCCGGTTGCTCACCTGATACTTGTCTATATAAAAGCCCGCGACTTCGACTTCCCGCACAGGACCCTCGTTGTCCTCCCGGTTCGCATCCGCATCCTCCGAGCCCATGAGAAAGGTGCCTCCGGGGATGAACGCCATGTCTTCTGTGTCCTGGTTTTCTTTATCTTTAATCTCCTGCATCTCCCTGATTTCCCCCGTTCCTCTCGACGGGGCGCAGCAGCTTTTATGTTCTTTCATGCTTTTCCTCCTCAACTTCTTATAAGGGGTTCCGCTTCATAAGATTTCCGGGTTCCTTTATAATCGATGATAACAGAAAACATAAAATATTTAAGGAGTGTGGACATGTCTGATAAGAAACCGAATATTGTATTGATTTTTGCGGATGATCTCGGGTATGGGGACGTCTCCTGTTTCAATGAAAATTCTAAAGTGAAGACGAAGCATCTAGAGGGTCTGGCGGAGTCCGGGATGATCTTCACGAATACGCACGCCACTTCCGCCCTGTGCACCCCGTCCCGCTACGGCTTGCTCACCGGGCGTTACAACTGGCGTTCGAAGCTGAAGAGCTACGTGCTGCCGGGTGATTCGATGCCGCTGATCGAGGAGGACCGCCGGACGCTTGCGCATATGCTTAAAGACGCGGGCTATCAGACGGCAGCCATTGGGAAATGGCACCTCGGCCTCGGATGGCAGCTGACGGATGAGCCAGACTTTGAGAAGTACGGGCTGGACCCTGAGGATTTCCCGCGTATGGAAAAACGCCACGGCCGTGACGGCATATTCGACGTCCGGGCGGGGCTAGCCGATTTTGAAGGACTCGATATCGACTACTCCAAACCGATCACCTTCGGCCCGAATGAACTCGGGTTCGATTATTTCTTCGGCACACCGGCCTCACTCGACCAGCCGCCGTTCGTCTACATCGAAAACGACCGTGTGACTGCGGAACCGGACGGCACGACGGGCGTATCGAACCTCGACCGCCTCGGCCCGAGCAACCAGACGCAGTGGCAGAACGGCGTCATCGCACCGGACTTCGTCCATGAGGAGGTGCCGGACGTCATGCAGGAGAAGGCGCTCGAGACGATCGACAAGTTCACGGAGGGTGATGATCCATTCTTCCTCTACTATCCGAACCACCTCGTCCACGGGCCTTTATTGCCGAATAAGGAATTCAAAGGGAAATCCGGCATCGGACTGTACGGCGACTTCATCCTGCAGCTTGACCATTATATCGGGGAGATCATCGACAAGCTCAAAGAGATGGATATATTCGATGAGACGATCTTCATCTTCACGAGCGACAACGGGGCTTCGGGCGTGGCCGGCTTCGAGGCGCTGCATGCCAAAGGACACTACCCGAACCATATATTCAAGGGCGCGAAAGGCGATATATGGGAAGGCGGCCACAGGGAGCCGACGATCATTTCATATCCGCCGGCGATTGAAGCCGGCGGGGTTTCGAACCACCTGATCAGCTTATCCGACCTGTACCGCACAATCGCCGAACTGATCGATGCGAATGTGCCGGATAATGCAGCGGAGGACTCCTATTCACTGTCACCGATATTCGAAGGCCGGACGGAGGAAGTCCGGGAGGATGTCGTCCACTCGTCTGCCAACGGCGGGCTTGCCATTCGCCGGGGGAAATGGAAGCTCGACCTCGTTGAAGAGGGCGGCGGAATGGGCGTGACGCAAAAGCAGATGCAACGCGGCGAACAGCCGACATTCGAGCCGACCGAGCTGTATGACCTTGAAGCGGACATCCGGGAGCAGCATAACGTGATCGATGAGCATCCGGATCTCGTTGAAGATATGGTCGCATCTCTTGCAGAGTACGTCCGCCTCGGCCGCTCGACACCGGGCGAACCTCAGGAGAATGAAGGCGGCAACGACTGGCCGCAGTTCGGTTGGATCGAGGAGTACAGGCAGTACGTCGACCAGTTCCAGTATGACTGATCATCAAATAGGCAAATAAGATGAAATAATTAAAGCCAGGCAGTATAATACAATTAAATAAAATAGTTCTCTTATTAAGAGTGAGTGAAGGGACTTGGCCCTGTGAAACTCCGGCAACAGCTTGTAAAAGCGATGTGCCAAATCCAACAGTTGTTATAACTGGATGATAAGAAGTCGTGTTAAAGCTCTTCTTAATTCAGGAAGAGCTATTTTATTTGAAAAAATAAAAAGGTGGGAATTAAATGAAAAACGTACGCGAACTATTTTCAGAATTGGACGATTGGAAAGCATACAAACCGGTCAGCACGATGAGCAGCATAGCGAAGTTGAATCATATCAGAAGTTTGGAGCGGGAAATCAAAAAACACATTGACGTTGAAGATTACAAAGATTATATATTATCCAAAGAAGGAAACCGGTCACTGGAGAGTTGAGGAAAATTGGAGATCAGTATTTACTCTGATCAAACCGGCAAAACCGGCCTGGATATCTTAAAATCAAGATGTCCAGGCCGGTTCTTTTATTGGTTCAGGGCTTTTGTGCCGGTTTCTTTTCATATTTTTATAGACGTATTTCTGGTATGATTAAAGTGAAAATTGTTTCTTTCAGGGGGATTTGTCATGTCTGATTACAAAGACGATCAACAGGAAGAAAACGAACCGGTTGAAGAGGAAAACGAGGAGATGGATGACAATCGTTTGGCACTGGGCATTGCATTCGGGCCGATCATCGGTGTATTCATCGGGATCCTTATGGACAATATCGCTATGGGCATCGCCCTGGGGATGTCTTTCGGTGTCATTCTCGGGGTTGTCCTGAATCAAATGAAATAGGAAGATAAGGGGGCTTTATTATGTGGATACTCTTCATCGTACTGGCAGGCATACTCGCCGGCGTCATCGGAGATTATTTGAAGCATCGCAGGAAAATGGAAAAAATGAAGCTCGACCATATCGATAAGGAGATAGAACTTGAACGGCTGAGACAGGAAAACTACCTTCTTGAAAATGAAGAAATGCAGTCGGTGCTGGACCGCATCAAAGCGGACAATAAGCGGCTCGAAGTAGAAAAGGACAACAAGTGGCTGATTCAGGAAACACGGGAACGGCAGCTGGAAAAGCACGATGAATGACCAATCCCCCAAGTTGAAATAATTCACTTTTTCCTATATTATTAATAGGTTGTCTTTTATATCATTACATAAGAAAGAGTGGATATTAAAGAGTGGATATTTTGCTGGAATTTTTAAAGCGCCAGTCCCGCCATCTGTTCCCGGGCTATTTTGCGATGGTCATGGCAACGGGTGCGTTATCACTGTCATTCTGGTATCTGGGTCTGGAAATCGCAGCTGAACTTCTTATTTACTTGAATATCTTCATATATATTTTACTACTGTCATTGAATATCATCAGACTTTTATTGAATACTGATGAATTTTTACAGGATATATCCGATCACGGTAAAGGGCCTGGATTTTTCACTTTGATCGCCGGCACCGAAGTACTCGGTACCCAGCTGGTGGTCATTAAAGGATTGATCGTATGGGGGTTTTTATTCTGGAGCATCGCCTTTTTACTGTGGATCATTTTGATGTACACTTTCTTCACACTGATCATCGTAAAGAAAGTGAAGCCGTTAATCGACGAGTCCGTAAACGGCGGATGGCTTCTGGTCGTCGTCTCGACACAGTCGATTGCTGTGCTGGGTACGCTGATTGCACCGGGCATGGGGGCATTCAGTGAAATCATCCTGTTCATTTCACTGTGTCATTTTCTTCTCGGATGTATGCTGTACCTGAATATCATCGCATTTATATTTTACCGTCTGATGTTCGTCAATATTGAAGAGATCTCCTTAAAACCGCCGTACTGGATCAATATGGGGGCGCTTGCGATTACGACGCTCGCAGGATCGGTACTCTTGATCCACGGTACGGGGGCGGGCATCATCGCAGATCTTGAGATTTTCATCAAAGGTTTCACACTGTTTTTCTGGGTGCTCGGCTCATGGTGGATTCCGCTTCTGATCACTCTCGGTATATGGCGTCACATCGTACGCCGTTATCCGCTGTCCTATACGCCTGAAATGTGGGCGATGGCTTTCCCGATTGCTATGTACACGGTCGGTACGATCCATCTGTCCATTGTTCTGGAAATGGAATTTTTAATGATCATCCCTTACATTACGATATTCGGAGCGGCGGGCGTCTGGCTCTTCGTTTTCGCCGGTATGGCCGTCCACCTCGGCAGAAGGCACGTGGCATATTTTAAAGAGCATGTCCCTTCGGACCATGCGAATAAAGAGCATATCAGCTGAAGCGGAGTTTCAAAAGTCACTTTGTTCACCCAAAGTTAACATTTCATACAAACATGAGACCTTATTTTATAAGAATGATGCTGTATAATAACGTTAAAAGCATAATCAGGAGGGCTGTAAATGAGTCAGTTTGAAGTGTTTAATGATGAAGAGCAGTTGTTCAGACGTATTGACCAGCTGCGTATTGATGATGTAAAAGACGAGGATATTACAGTCGTTTCAGATGACAGGCTGGACAATCACTCCATCATTTACTACACGTCTGTCAACTTCAAAAAATCTCAAGGCACATTGTGGGACCGCTTCGCTTCAAAGTTCGGTGATGATGACGCAGGCACACGTGTCACCGAGCAGCTCAATCTGTCCGGGGTTGATAAAGTCAAGTATGACAAAGCTTTGGATGAGGGGAGTATTTTATTGTTCGTGAAAGGTCTGGTGCACACTGAAGAAGCGGAAAAAACGCATGAAGACAGTGCGGACAGTTCCAACGGTGAATCCCGTGAAGCAGCCGAAGATACAATAAGTAAAACAGGCAGTATTTCAGATGATGAAGAAAAGAGGTCGGATGAAATGATCAAAGAAAAAGAACGCGAAACGGTGACAAAAGATTATGACGGCATTACCGTCACTACGGAAGTGGCACAGAAAAAAGAGAAACCGGTCAATGAGATCAGAACTGACGAAGACACTCACCGCATAGACATGAGCACTTACGTCACAGACTATGATGAAGAACTTGAACTTGAGGAAGAAGAAGTTCAGCATGCCAAAGTGGATGCCATATTAGAAGAAGAAGAGGAAGAAGAGGAAAAAGAAGAAGAAAGAAATTATTATCATACAGTCAAAGATAATGTCGTCAATATGCAGCCTGAAGAAGATGAGGTTGAAATCAGACAAGGCTAGATTATATGACAATCCCTGGTAAAACAACCGGGGATTTTTTTATTTCAGCCAAGTTTATGCGATTTTAAAAGGGGTAAAATAATACAATGACATCATTATATAAAGTCAATTAATCTGGAGGGTTGATGATGAGCCGCTTTGAGAAATTTGCTGCGGAACACGATTTAATGGAAAGAATTGAACAGCTGCGTACGGAAGGTTTTGAAGAAAATGAAATTACCGTGATATCCAAACAAAAGCTTGAAGATGCCTATTTGAAATATAGGAGCGTGAACTTTAAAAATTCTGAAGGTACGACATGGGACAAATTCGTCTCAATGTTTTCCGATGACGATCCGAAAGACAAAGTTCTGGGCGAATTCGATATCACCGACAGTGAAAAAGAGCACTTCAAATATGCTCTGGACAGAAAAGAAATTCTTTTGCTTAAAGAAGATCATGCGGCTGATGAAGATGGATATGTACAGGAAGAAGCTCGTGAATATCATGAAACCCAGCAGCAGGATGCACAGGCAATGGAAGCACAAGCTGCGCAAAATGAAAGGCTCGATGCACAGAACCGGGCTGCGGAAGTGTCAGGCGCCTATTCGTCTGATTACGGCCCCGCTTCGAAAAGTAAAGATATCGAAGCTGATAATGATATCACCCTTAAAGACACTGAGAATGGTCATGAATATGATTACAATCAAATAAAGAAAGCTGCTGACCCTGAAGTAAAAAGTGAATACGATTATGACTCCAATGAGTATGACTATAAAAAATGATACTGGAAGCATCGGGAAATTCCCGGTGCTTTTATTTATAATACATATGGGTTTTCAAAGGGGTGATGAATTTGAAACTGGGTGCGGTGGAAGTCCTTTTCATGCACTATATTACTGACAGAACAACTGAAGAAGTACATAAATATGATTTCTGGCAGTTCCAGTATGACCGGCAGCCGGCGGATCTCGTGCGGCGTCTTTTAGATGCAGGTGTGATCTATGAGGATGACAGCCTGCCTGAAACCCTCCAAAAGTTAAGGGCATTTGAACTGAAATACATTTTAAAAGATTCCGGATTCAAAGTTTCAGGAAATAAACCCGAACTCATCAAAAGGATTCTTCAGTATGCAACAGAAATTGATTTCACTGATGTTCCCTTAAAAAATGTCTATAAACTTTCTGAAGGGTGGTCCAATTTTTACAGTCAGACCTGCTTTTTAAACTATTTCCATTTCAACGGCAGCTTTGATGTGCATGAAGTCTATGAATTTTATCTGGATCATCAAAATCTGGCCGACCATCAGATTGCCATAGGTTATTTAGAAGAGAAAGTCCATGATCATATCAATGATGAAAACAAATACACCGCAGTCAAATGCTATTATCTGCTGGCGAATTACGCCCGGGATGAAATGGGAGATCTCCTGCTGTCCATCTATTATCTGAACCACTTCACCATGCTTGTCGTCCTCCAGGCAGCCCATCACTACGATATGGATTCAGTCCGTGCATATTTTGATTTGGACGGTTATACGAAAGACAGATACAGAGCGTTCATGAAATCTGAAGAGATGCGTACTGATGAGCTGTGCCGGCTCATGATGGATTCCACAAAAGCACTTCCCTATTCCCCTGAAGAGCTGGAGGCCGCTGCGGCATTCATCATGGAACTGATAGACGAAAAGGCTTAAATCCTCTTAAACGGATTCAAGCCTTTATTTTTAATGGGCATGGCCGTGGTGATGATCTGATTCCGTCCGGAATGCCATATCACAGATGACTTCCGTGCCGTGGCTGTGGTCTTTGCATTCAATCTGAATCGTGACGTGCCCGATATTGTTCTCTTCCAGTTCGTGTTCGATTTTATGAAGCAGTGCCTGACTTTCTAATACTGTCATAGCCCCGTCTACAACGACGTGGGCGGACAGCGCGTTCATACCGCTTGTGATCGTCCATGCATGGAGGTCATGTATGCCTTTCACTTCATCGAAGGCTTCTATCCTCCGGACGATGGCTTCGAGGTCGACATTGACCGGGGTGCCTTCCATCAGCACGTGCAGCGAATCTTTCGTCACCCGCCAGCCGCTGATCAGGATGAGTACGGCGACGATGATACTGGCGAGCGGGTCAGCGATGCCCCAGTTGAAGAAAATCATCAGCAGTGCCGCAATGATTGCTCCGACTGAACCGAGCAGGTCGCCTAATACATGAAGGAACGCCGCTCTGATATTCAGGTTATCCTTCGTACTTCCGCTTCTCATCAGCATCCATGCGACAATGATATTGACGATGAGGCCGATTGCTGCGATGCCGAGCATGCCGAATGAAGCCACTTCCGGCGGATCTTGAAATCTGCCGATGGCTTCATAAAATATAAAGCCGGAAATCAGTATTAAAGTGACACCGTTGAAAACGGCGGCAAGTATTTCAAACCGTTTGTAGCCGTATGTCTTACTGTAATTTGCGACCCTTTCGCCGAGTGTCAGGGCAACTACTGCGACACCGAGTGATATCGCATCACTCAGCATATGTCCGGCATCCGCGAGAAGTGCCAGACTGTTCGTCAGGAAACCGCCGACCGCTTCAATGATCATAAAAAATGTAATGATTAAAAATGCGGTGAACAGTGTTTTTTTATTCGCATCATGCGAGTGGTCATGACTCATCTCTGCACCTCCTGAAATTCATCTTAATCATGTTCAATATGGCTGATCATCTGATCCAGCATCAGCATCACGTGTTTATCATCATGGGAATAATAGATTGTGGTGCCTTCTCTCCGCGATTTGACCAGCCTCAGATTTTTAAGCGTCTTCAATTGATGTGAAACCGTTGACTGTTTAATATCCAATGTATTTGAAATGTCACCGACCGAATGTTCGTCGTTGAACAGATAAGTCAATATACGTATCCTCGTCGGATCTCCGAGTGCCTTGAACGTTTGAGTGACAGTATCTATCGTTTCTGAATCCAGTTTTTTATAATCCATATATCCACCCCTGATTCTTTATACATCTATATATTAGCATATGTTCATATAGTAATGGAAGTGATGACAAAAACTGCAGACCACATTACATGATCTGCAGTCCGTCTGTCATATTTCTTACTCGCCGCTCAACATCCAATTGACACCGTACTTGTCTTTAAATGATGCAAACATTTGTGTCCATTCAGTTTCCTCCATCGGCATCTGGACGTCCACTCCGGATCCAACCGCCTGCTCATAAAATGATATCATCTGATCCTTCTCCGTTTCCAGATCGAAGACGAAGGCCATCATCGCTCCTTCATTATTGATGGGTTTCCTGTTCCATGTATCACTGATGTAGAAACCATGTCCCATGATTTCTATCTCGGCATGCATGACGAAGTTTTCTTTTATGTCTACCGGAATATCTTTAAACTCGGAAGTATCCTCGAACATTGCGTCATCCATCATCTGTATGGAAACTAAAGAAGCATTGAAATTGTCTTTATAGTAGTCGATTGCTTCACGTGCATTCTGGAAATTGAAATACTGAAAATGTTTGACCATTTGATTCTCTCCTCTCATTATTCACTCTTAAAATCGTGCTGATGGATATTCTAATCACATCAATTATACAATTTCCTGTCCTGTATTTATTATTCTAATCCGCCCTATATTCATTTCTCTCCTCTTTTAAAATATTGATGAATAACAGAGGGAGATTCAAAGTGATTGGAGGATCTTCAGGCAGAGGCGGCCGTAAATTCAAAGTCTTTTTGTATTTCCCGGGAAAAGTCATCTTCTTTTCCACTCTGCCTCTCAAATTATCTTTGTGGACAAAGATTTTGAGTGGATTGTAAGTTTTGTGAATGACACATGCCAGACAGTAATAGTCGCCTTTTGGCACATTGTTAAAATAAACGTCCCGTTCCTTATCGAATTTCAATATCGCTTTGCCGATCACCGGCGACTGGTTCGGTATCGGCTTTTTGAACAGTCCGATGAATATGATGCCTTCGAATGTCTCACTGGAAGTCAGACGGACGGTAAGATCCGCCTGTCCGCTGACTTCTTCCAGCGGCTCATCATCTTCATGCAGTTTATAATCGCTGTAGATCTTATGGTGCCGGCTGGTCAGCTGTTTCGGTGAGAGGATCATTGATTTCTTGATTCTGTTCGTAAAGGTGCCCTCGCTCAAATAGCCGGATTTCAACTGGATATTAAGGACGGAGGCATTCGTCTTCAAAAGCTGCTCTACACTGTTCTGCACTTTCAGGCTCACCAGATAATCCTGCGGGGTGACGCCCGTTTCCTTTTTGAAGACACGATAAAAATGCGACTCACTATATCCGAAATAGTCAGCCGCTTCCTTTACCGTCGTATGATTGTAATGGGTTTTTAAGTATTCCAGTACTGCATTGATATCCATGGCTGTCACCACCGAATTATTTATCGTGTTTCCTTTTCATTTCATCAGAATACCCAACTCTTTCAACTTCATATCCCACTTTCATTTTAACGAATATTGCGAATATTTACCACTTATAAATGTAAGCCCTTTCTTTTGCATAACCTGATATTATTAGGGTAGAATAAACATATGCGCTTTCTCGCAACAATTTAATTTTTAGGAGGAATTTTTAATGGTATTGCCTTACAAAGCAGAGGCTGCGACTGATTTTACTCAAGAATCAAACAAGCAGGCATTCAAACAAGCATTAGAGCAAGTGAAAGAAGATTTTGGTGTTGAACGTCCACTCGTAATCGGTGGGAAAGATATCATGACAGACGATAAGACGACTGTCATCAACCCTGCCGATAAAGAGCAGATTCTTGGTCATGTTTCAAAAGCTAAACCAGATCACATCGAGCAGGCTTTCGAAGCTGCTGAAGAAGCATTTGAATCATGGAGTGCGTGGACTGCAAAAGAACGTGCAGACCTGCTTTTAAGAGTTTCAGCAATCATTCGCCGGAGAAAACATGAGTTTTCGGCATTGATGGTATACGAAGCTGGTAAACCATGGAATGAAGCTGATGGAGATACAAATGAAGCAATCGACTTCATTGAATACTATGCCCGCTCAATGGTTGAATTAGCAGATGGTAAACCGACACTTGACCGTGAAGGTGAAACAAACAGCTACTTCTATCAGCCTATGGGTGTCGGTGTAACAATCTCACCATGGAACTTCCCATTCGCAATCATGGCAGGTACGACACTTGCACCGGTTGTTGCAGGTAACACAGTACTGTTGAAACCATCAGGAGACACTCCTTTGATTGCATATAAATTGATGGAAGTCCTTGAAGAAGCAGGACTCCCTGCAGGTGTAGTCAACTTTGTACCAGGTTCATCACGTGACATCGGTGATTACATGGTAGACCACCATAAAACACACTTCATCACGTTTACTGGTTCAAAAGGTGTTGGACTGCGTATTACAGAAAGAGCGGCAGTCGTGCAGGAAGGACAGCACTTCCTGAAACGCACAATCACTGAAATGGGCGGTAAAGATACAATTATCGTTGATAAAGATGCGGACATCGAAGTTGCAGCTGAGTCAATCGTAACTTCAGCATTCGGATTTTCAGGACAGAAATGTTCAGCATGTTCACGTGCTGTCGTTCACGAAGATGTTCATGACGAAGTACTTGCAAGATCAATCGAACTGGCTAAAGAACTGACTGTAGGAAACACGGTGGACAACACTGACATGGGACCTGTTGTCAGCCAGAAACAGTTCGACAACATTAAAGAATATATCGAAACAGGTAAAAAAGAAGGTAAACTTGAATTTGGCGGAGAAACAGATGATTCCACAGGATTCTTTGTTCACCCGACAATCTTCTCAGACCTTGATCCGGAAGCTGTAATCATGCAGGAAGAAATCTTCGGACCTGTAGTCGGCTTCACTAAAGTCAAAGACTTTGACGAAGGTCTTAAAGTTGCAAACAACACAGAATACGGGCTGACTGGTGCAGTCATCACGAATACACGTGAAAACTGGCACTTGGCAGTCCGCAAATTCGATGTCGGCAACCTTTACCTGAACCGCGGCTGTACTGCAGCTGTCGTTGGATACCACCCATTCGGCGGTTTCAAACTTTCAGGTACAGACCAGAAGACAGGCAGCCCGGATTACCTGCTTAACTTCTTAAACCAAAAAGTCGCTTCAGAAATGTTTTAATTGAAAGTGGCTTGAATTTAGCTCCACCCTTTTGGGTGGAGCTTTTTTTTACGAAAAATAGGGCGTGAATAAAATCCTGAAACACTTCATCTAAACTTGTATTGACAGGTCATCGTTAAATTGTTAGAATATAAGAACTTTTTAAAATTTAATAAGTCTTGAATTTATTTCTAACAAATTTAAACATCACTTATGAGGAGCAGACTTTAATGAAAAAATTACTGACAGGAAAAAATCATCTTTTCACCCGCATTGCCATCGGCTTTGGACTCGGTATTCTAATGGGTATATTCTTCCCGGCATTTTCCATCCAGACAAGCTTTGTCGGAGATATTTATTTAAATCTGATTCAAATGATGATTATTCCGGTCATTTTTGTAGCTGTTTCCACTGGTATCATCAACATAGGCAGCTCTCAAGATCTCGGGCGCATCGGTTTGAAAAGTATTGTGGTTTTCGTTCTCATGTTTATCGCCACAGCAGCCATCGGTCTAATCATCTCCTACCTTATACGTCCCGGAAAGAGTATCGAGGTAGAATCTGCCTCATATGAGGGAGAAGTAGCTGAACCGACGCTCGCTGAGTTTTTCATGAATATCGTTCCCGACAACTTATTTATGGCTATCTCTGAAGGCGATATACTGGCAACGATTTTATTCACAGCCATTTTTTCCATTGCCATTGTCATCGTCGGTGAGGAAGCTGAACCTGTTAAAAATGTAATTAATAGTCTTTCAACGATTATCTTCAAAGTGCTGGACTTCATTATGGAAGCCACACCAATTGGTATCATTTCACTGATGGCTTTTGCTGTTGCAGAATACGGTACAGGAATATTTTCAGCACTCGGACTATACATATTTACAGCTTATCTCGGATGTATCATTGCTTTCATAGTTGTAATGCTTATACCTGTATGGCTATATACCGGCCTGACGCCTGTACAATTCATTAAGGGCATATACAAAGTATGGTTAGTTTCATTATCCACTACCAGTTCAGCAGTAACACTTCCGACAACAATGCGTGTATCAAAAGTCGATTTCAAAGCATCCGAGTCCATTACTAATTTTGTAGTACCGCTTGGTACGACCATAAATATGGCTGGTGGTGCAATTTCGTTCAGCGTACTTGCAGTATTCGTTTCCGATTTTTACAACCTGCCGCTCGATGTAGGACAGATCATCTACCTCGTACTCATCGCCACAGTATTGAATATGGCTGCACCAGGTATTCCCGGAGGAGGTATCGTCCTCGGCGCCTCATTTTTAACACTGCTCGGTCTGCCGATTGAAATGATGGGACCGATTGCTGCAATTTACCGTCTTCTTGATATGGCATATACAACGATGAATGTCACTGGCGACGCAGCTGCCAATCTCCTGATTAATAAATCAGAAGAAAAACGCGCGCTGAAACTGGATTATAGCCGTACTTGAGCAGACTCGCAGAAATCAGAGATTAAAAAGAGTCACTGGAAAATAAAATTCCAGTGACTCTTTTTGTTTGATTTGTTCACTTGCGGATGATTTCGTCTCTATGTGAGCACCAGTCTTTATTTTCCAACGATCAGCTTGTTATGGTCTTTCGTAAACTCCGTTAAATATTCTACACCGTCTTTAGTGACAAGGATGCTGTCGCCGACCTGGGTACGGTAGTTGTCAGAATCCGTACCGCCGTCTACTGCAAATACCATGCCTTCTTCAATAACTGCCTCACTGTTTTTAGCAAGCTCCGGAGAGGCGGTATATGAGAACCCTAAAGAACGGCCGGCTCTGAAAGGAATCGGATAGCCATTGTCTTCGATGACTCCTGCATATGCCTCGAATACGTCTTTCGCATATGCGCCGGGTTTAATCTGGGCGATCGCTGATTTCTGTGCCTCTTCAGCCACGTCCAGCATTTTTGCGACTTCATCATTGATGTCGCCGACGAAAAGCGTACGGTCGAATCCGACGAAGAAATTTTTGAACTCTGCCGTACCGCAATGACAGATGAAGAGGGGCTCGCCATGGACGAGTTTTGTCATGCCGCTTCTGTGGTGGCACATTGTGATTTCGCTGCCTGAACTCATGATCTGTTTATTTCCTATGCCGGGATAGTTGAACGGCTGCACATGTTGATAGTGTGCTTCCATCAGCTTGGCAGCATGGCGTGTCCCTGCTTCTTTTGAAGCCAGCTCCACTTCGTATTCGTAAACGCCGGGTGCTGCAACTTTCATCGCGCCTTTCAGCATTTCGACTGCCACTTCGCCTGCGTGTCTTGCGACCTGGATTTCCTCGGGATCTTTAACGCTTCTGAGTTTGTCTATTTCCGGACCGATATCTGATATGCGGTCTTTTGAAATCACTTCTCCGATGAAATCCCAGACGACGCGCGGCATCCACATATAGTCGACTGCCGCTTTCTCATCTTTGTACTTATTCAGATATTCCTTTAGAGGCGGACGCCATTCATCATCGATGCCGTCTGTCCACGGGATGATTTTTGTGATATCGGTCTGTTTATGGGCCATCTCCTCTTCCATTACAGGCACGATGAGTACGGATTCGCCATGTACAGTCTGTATAAAGATGTTCGGTCTGCCCCACTCGATGCCGAGTGCACCGTGGTAACCTGTCAGATAATAAACGTAGTCCGGATTCATGATCACTGCAACTGCATCGCCCTGTTTCTGAAGTTTATCGATGACACGTGATCTTCTTGATTTGAAATCAAACACTCTATCCCTGCTTTCGTATAAGTTATAAATCTTCCCCCGTCAGACCTTTGACAGAATCGACCAATATTTCTTTGCCATCTATCTCTGAGAAGAAAAATGCTTTATATACTTCCTGCTCCTGCACAATTTCTATTTCAGGGTTTCTGAATGCATGATATTTATGCATCACCCATCTGATTACCAATTTTCGCGCTTTATTGATCGCTTCTTCCGCAGTCAGTACCGGAGGCACCAGTGCTGAAGAATCAATATCGATTTCTGTCGTTTCAGGAAACATATTTGAACGGAGCGGCACGCCCTTTACAAGGTCCACCGTAATAACCGTCCATGCCGTCCTGGGTTTCATGAAAATCCGCGGCATGGTCACTTTGCACAATACGATCAAATACGGATAACCAACCAGTTCCCTGTCACTTAAATCCATAGGTGTGTTGATGATAGAGACCAGTTTGTTTTGAACGTTATCCATTCGTTTCAGCTGTTCCTGCAGTTCTGAATGTACCTGCTGATTTATAATCGCGGTCAATCAGATCCATGATGATCTCTTTTTCAGTCTTATTGTCCAGATTGCTCGCTTTCAGATTTTCAATGACTTGTTCATCCGAAGGCAGGAAAGTAAATCTGCCAAGTTCATTTTTCTCGGTAAAGTCATCCCAAAGTTTATCAAAGTCATCACCTTCGGGTGGCTTGGTAAACAAGCTGACCACGACGATTGCAACCAATGCTGCAATAAATGCCGGTCCGCCTTCATAAATATCAAGCGGCGGCCAGAAATACCAGATGACAGTAACAAGTGGTCCGACGATCATACCCGTGATTGCGCCGGTTTTAGTGACACCCTTCCAAAACAGGGAAAGGATGATCGGCGGTCCGAAACATGTGGCAAGACCCGCCCATGCGAATACTGCCAGCCAGAAGACCGAGTCAAGCGGGTTCAAAGCGATGATGATTGCAAACGCACCGAGTACAGCTGTTGCAATACGTGCGATAAGAATCGTCTTATCTTCGGCAAGCTCACCTTTTTTGAAGATCTTATTCCACATGTCTTCTGCGATTGTTGAAGATGCAATCAGAAGCATGGAGTCGATTGATGACATCATTGCAGACAATGCTGCTGAGACGATGATACCGGCAAGCCACCATGGCAGGAGTTCAACCGTCATTGTCGGGAAGATCTGTTCAGGATCTTCAAGTCCCGGGAATAAAGCAAGTCCGGACATACCGATAAGAACGGCACCGTAGTATGCGATCATCATCCATACGATCCCGATCAGTGCAATACGTTTTACATCACGCGTATTTCTGAGTGCCATGTAACGCACCAGGACGTGCGGGGAACCATTGAATCCGATCCCGATGAATAAGTAACTGATGATAGCGATAAGACCTGCGACCGTAAGAGCCGAGTTGCCAAAAAACGGCGCAAGGAATTCCTCGCCCATCATATCTGACAGCTGGTAGCCCATTTCTGTGAAACCGCCGATTTCAAAAATCGCGAGAATTGGCAGCACCAGAAATGCAAATGCCATCAGCAGCCCCTGTATAAAGTCAGTCAGAGATACCGCGAGGAACCCGCCCATCATCGTATAGACGACTGTTACGATACCGCCGACGATGACGCCGGTTGAAAAGCTGACCCCAAGTACGACTTCAAATAAAACACCGAACGCCACGAACTGAGCCGTGACGTAGACCGTCATGAAAACTGTCATGACGACGATGGAAACCCATCTCATGATGTGTGTATCATCTTTGAAACGCGCGGACAGAAAGTCCGGCACCGTTATTGAATTCTGCAGCTCTGATAAGCGGCGGATCCTTTTTGCAAAGAACAGCCAGTTAAAGATCGAGAACACACTTGATACTGCGTTCCATGCTGCACTCATACCTGTCGAATATGCCTCACCCGGCAGACCGACTGTCATAAAACCGCTTGATTCCGATGCTTTCTCACTCATGGATAAAACCCATGGTCCCAGATTCCTTCCGCCAAGAAAGTATTCCGAAGAACCTTTGCTGCTTAATCTCGCAGACCACATACCGAGGCCCAACAGAAATATGAGATAAAGGATTACAATTATTAATATACCAGTACCACCCATTGGTTAAGCCCCCTCATTTCTTTTTTGTTTTTTAAAAAGTTCATTTTCCAGTTTTTCCATTTTAAGTTCCCGAATATACCAGATGACGACTGAACCGATAAATAGGATAGGCGGCAATATTAAAATCAGCCATCCCGCCAGTGGAAATGCGTCCATATTGAAAATCTCCTTCCCGTCAGAATTTTTATTAAAAATTACTTGAACGTCGAGCGAAATTATTCAGATAATTATAAAAAGCTTAGCATAGTAAAATTGGATAGTAAACCGAGTGGACAGGGTTTTATTTATAAAAAAATGCTCATCATGTATATATGATAAGCATTTTTTACCATTTCATCATTCTTCAGTTCTGTACTCATCTTGAATATCTGCAAATTTCTGTGCTGAATATTCACTCATGCCGCGATCTTCCACATCTTCAGCGTAAAGACTTAAAATCATGTCTTTTTCATCCTGATCATAGCCGATGAACCAGCCTGTTTCCGAACCGCGTGTGTCCTGTGACATTTTATTTTCACTGGTGCCGGTTTTGCCTGCAAATGATGCATAGTCCCGTTCCATATCACTTGCATGATAATCGGTCACGACACTTCTCATCGCACTTTCAAGGTAATTAAGATCATCTTCATCTGCGATGTTCTCCACCTGGATTTCATCTTCAGAATCTGCAAGTATGTGCGGCACGTAAATATCGCCGCCGTTGATTACACCGGCATAGATTGAAGTGATCTGTATCGGTGAAATCAGCAGCTCACCCTGTCCGTATGCGCTGTCGGCAAGCAGTACTTCATTTTCAATCTGTTCTTCGTTTGAAACCTGGCTGGTATATATCGGATAGTCGGTGTCATATTCTTCACCGATGCCGAGCTCGTGCATGCCTTCAGTGAAACGTTCTGCTCCAAGATCCAGCATCGTCTGTGCAAAGTAGATATTGTCGGAGCTCGTAATCGCCCGGTCCAGGTCGAATCCGCCGTCTTCTACGTGATAGCGGTTGACGCTGTAACCGCCCCAGGAGTCATCCTTCTGCCAGCTCCTGCCTGAAATCTCACGGGTCTCATCACGATCGAATCCATCAGTATTGAGCGCAACCAATGCAGAAAGAATTTTCTGGGTCGATCCCGGAGAAGTCGTGCGGTTGAATTTTCCGACAAGCGGGTTTTCATCATCATTCTGCAGTTCTTCCAGCTCATTCTGGCTGATGCCGAACATGAAATCATAAGGGCTCGGGCTCGGATAGCTGACCGTTGCGAGCATGTCACCATTCTTCGGATCCAGTGCGACGCTAGCGCCTGAGTCTTCTTCCATCTCGCTGTAAACAATCTTTTGCAACTCTCCATCTATCGTCAGGACGATATCCGAACCGTCCTCAGCTTCTTCACTGAATAAAGTATCGACTGCATTGCCTTTGTCATCCATGATTGTAATTTCATAACCGCTTTTCGGCTGCAGACGCTCATCATATAACTGTTCCAGTCCGCGCTTTCCTGTCACGTCGCCCTCGCTTAAATAATCCGATTCTTCAAGTTCTTCTGCATTCACGCCGCCGACATAGCCGAGCAGATGGAATGTTGCCGCATCCAGCTCATATTCCCGGGCAGGCTCTTCCTGCACCTGCAGATTGTTCTCTTCAAAACCGGCTTTGTCCTCATCAGAAAACCGGTGTGTTTCCTTAATGGGAACAAACATCCCTTCACTGATCCACTCCTGATTGAAAGTGCTCTCCAGTGATTCCTCACTGATTTCAAGCGTATCGCTCAGAGCCGTCAGGTCTTCTTCTTCAACCTCTCCGGCAATAAAGCCGACCACTTCCTTATGACCGTTGAACGCCAGGGGTTCTCCGGATTTATCCTGGATTTCACCGCGCTCACCTTTAGTGAAGTTGAAGTCCAGTACATGATTGCCAAGCTCCGGAATGATCATGTCAGGTGTCCATTCCACATGCCAGTCATTCTCTTCCTCATTGTATAAAAGGCTTACCTCGATATCTTTGGAAAGTTCGCCGTATGCGGAATCGATTGCCCATTCCCCGTCGTAGATCTTATGGACATCTGTAGAGTTTTCTTCATCCAGTTCTAGATTGTTGATTTCTCTTTTTTCAACGCCCAGATCTTCGTACAACTTTTCATAACGTTCTGTCACATCTTCAGCGCTGTATTCTTCTCTATGCTCTGCGCTGAGATTTTCATAGATTTCTTCATAGCTGCCTTCTTCAAAATTTGAAACATATTCATTCAATGCTTCATCTTCATTTGCCTGGAAAATATTCGTAAAGTTAAATAATACTATTACAGTGACTGCGAGAACCGCTATCACGCCAATTATGATGCCAATCCATTTCTTCATCTTTACACCTGCAATTTCATGATTTAAAAAGAATAAACGAACAAATCATTAACTCTGAGCGTTAATCGATCATCCGTTTATTCAGATTTCATTATTCTAAATTTAATCTTGAATTTGTCCGTTCAAGCGAGCGGTCGAGACGTTCCAATATACTGTCCGGCAGATTTTCGTCACCCTGGAAATCTTCTACAGGCAGTATCTCATAATCAAACGGTCTCTCGCCGGTTTCACTGTGGCGGTACACCCATGTCGGCGTGTAGCTGATGTCGGCCACTGTCGTTTCATCGGATGCCGTATCTTTTTCAATATCGAAGTGCATGATAACGCCGTCTTCATTCGGCTGGAAGTCCTCTCCGATTGTTTCAAGGCGCTGGTTGGAAACGAAGTTACCCAGTGAGTAAGCGACGAATGCTTCATGTTCGCCATCGCTGGATTCAATCGTTTCCCCGCGCTGCAGCACGTGCGGATGGGAACCGATGATGAGGTCCACGCCCTGATCCGCTAAAAACTGTGCGTAATGTTTCTGGCTGTCACCCGGCTCCTCTACATATTCAGGGCCCCAGTGCATGTATGTGAGAATGATGTCCGGATCGTCCGCTTTCGCTGCATCGATGGCCGCTGTCAAGTTCTCTTCAGAGATGACGTCAATCATATTATGCACTTCTTCGTCCGTATACGGGTCGTCCATGCCGTTCATGCTTTCTGTAAACGCGAGCAACGCCACTTTGATGCCGTTGACATCTTTAATGACATGGCGCTCTTCCGGTGCTTCCTCATATGTACCGACAACATCCATATCCGCTTCCTCAAGCTTCTGGACTGTGCGTTCGATGCCCTGTGCGCCCATGTCCAGGCTGTGGTTATTGGAAGTGACGATTGAATCAAACCCTGCATACTCCACACCTTCGACAATTGCATCCGGTGTATTGAACAACGGATAGCCCGTGTAGCCCCGGTCCTCACCCGCAACTGTCGTTTCAAAGTTGCCGATTGCAAGGTCCGCCTCTTCCAGATAAGGCTTCACGTGTTCAAAGACCGGTTTAAAATCGTATGAATCCGTCTCTTCTACGTAAGCACCCCAATACTGCTCATCATGGGCCATTATATCGCCGACGGTCGAGATTGTAATTTCCGTCGTTTCAGATTCTGATGCCGCTTCGCCGTCCGCTTCCGAGCCGCTGTCATCCGAGCCGTCACTTTCCGGGTCATCGCCGTTTGTCCCCCCGTCATTTTCACTGTTTTCCGATTCTTCATCCACTGCCACTTCTTCACCCGGTTCACCGTCATCGTTCAAAAAGGTGAAAGTGCCATACGCAGCCCCGATGACGACAATGAGCAATAATACGGGAACAAGTATTTTTAACAAAGTTGATTTGTTTTTATTCCGCTCAGTTCTCTTCAATGTCTATCCCACTCTCCATAATATATTCTTCATACGTCAGACCACTGTCATATATATCTTGAGCCAGCTCTTCGCCTACATATCTCAAATGCCACGGTTCATACATGTAGCCGGTAATATCTTCCTTGCCTTCATGATAGCGGATGATAAAGCCGTAGACGTGAGCGTTGTCTTTCACCCATTCGCCTTCAGCCGTCTCACCGAAAGATTCCAACAGTTCATAGCCGACACTTTCACTCGTCACATCCATTGCGAGCCCCGTCTGATGTTCACTGGCCCCCGGCGGTGCACTGAAACGGCTCGCCGCTTCCTCACCGTGCGTTTCCACGTAACTCCCGTATTGTATCTCCTGGGTCCCGTATGAACGGTAGCCGGACCTTGCATATAATATAATGCCCGCTTCCTCTGCCGTTGCAAACATCTGCTTCAATGCGTCAGCTGCCGGGGCCCGGAGCTGATTGATTTCCGGATGCTCCGGGAATATCAACGGCACTTCGACAGCCACCAGATCACGCGGTACATAATCTTCGCTTAGCAGGTACTGCCTGTTTACAAGCGCCTCGATGCCAGCCTCATCAAAAACTTCTTCTTCAGTTACAAGCTCATATGTACGTTCTTCAATCTCTTCCGATTCAGATGTCTCTTCTGCAGACTCTTCCCCCTCATCAGCTTCCCCAGAGCTTTCTTCGGTTTCATCCTGTGCTTCCGTCGCTTCAGGTGCTTCCGATTTTTCAGTTTCTTCCGCCGGTTCGGAGTGACATGACGCGAGTATCAATACCGCAAACATTATCCAAAGGCACTTTCCATCTATAATATGTTTCATTGAACTCACCTTAATATACGTATTTTACTTAGTTTCATTTAACCACAGTACGGCGCTCTATACCATCACTAAGTGAAAAAGACCCGGATTGTCTCGGGTCTTTTCAAAAGTTCATTTTTAAAATAAAACCATCCAAATGTTTGTCTGTCCCAGGTATGGCGTCATCCAGCCTTATTCGCTGAGCCAGCTCCAGGCGTCGTCCATTTCTGCCTTATCATATTCTCTGACGTTAAGGCCGGGGAGGTGGTCTGCCACAGAAGCTGCTTTTTTCAGTCTTTCATCATCGGTGACAAAAGCAATTTTTTCATACTTGTTCCAGTACCACATATCGACGAATGTACCTTTCACCAAGGCGCCGACTTCGACATTCTGTATCTTTTTAAAGTAGGCAAGTACATTGATTTCACTACTTTCACCGTAATGTCTGCTTATAAATTCAGCGGCTTCATCTGTATCTTTTTTAGTCACGCCGCCGTCCACTTCCATATAAATGACATTTGGATAATCACTTTCAGTTATTTTCAACATATTGGGTCATAACTCCTTCTCGAGGCATTTATTAATTGGTTACCCTTTATCACTGTTTAAAAACGTGATATCAGCGCTGGATCGAGCCGGTCTCAGGATTGATGATAAGCAGCTTCCAATTTGGCAATATCAAACTTTTTCATCTTCAGAAAGGATGCGGTCACGCGTTTCAGCTGTTCGGGTGTGCCCGCCTCCACCATCTCATCCATCACTTTAGGTACGATCTGCCACGATACACCATATTTGTCCTTCAGCCAGCCGCACTGTTCAGATTCCGGCACATGTGACAGCTTGTCCCAGTAATAATCGATTTCTTTCTGGTCTTCACATTTGACGAGGAGCGACACCCCTTCGCTGAAGTTGAATTCATGTTTTTCAGCCGAATCCATCAATGCAAAACACTGATTTTCCAGCTCGAACTGGCCATGCATGATATGATCCGTCATATTCGGTTCCATATTTCCCGGGTAATAATAAACTCCGTCCGTTTTTGAATCATTGAAGATGTCCATATAGAAGTTCATCGCATCTTCCGCTTTGCCGAGATTATCGTTGATGAACATCATGGCGGGTATGATCCGGCTGTCGATTTCTTCTGCCGGTGCTTCCGTCCGGTACAGCTGCCAGGACACCCCGTATTTATCCTCTGCCCAGCCGTACAGTTCGCTGAAGTCGTATTTCTGAAACGGCATCAGAACTTTGCCTCCCTCTGTCAGTGCTTCCCAGATGTTTTGAAACTCATCCTGTTCATCTTTGGAGAAAATGACCATAAATGAAATGGAGGGATTTTTTGTGACGTAAGGTCCTGCACTGATACCCATAAAACGATAATCCATCACTTCGAAGTCGACCTGCTCCGCATCGTCGGACGGCGTCTGTTCAAAAATATTTGAATTTATCATTCTCGAATCCGGGAACAGGCTGGTGTAAAATTCAGCGGCTTCCATTGCTTCAGTATCAAACCACAAGTGCGGTACAATCTTTTGATAAGACAAAATGACTCACCCCTTTAATTTAGTGACTCCATTTTACAATGGAATCGGTTTTTATTTTTATTCTAATCTGCTTATTTCTAAAAAATGACGGTCTGAGATTGCCCAAGCCGCCATTTTTTATCGGTTATTCCACATTTTGAACGTCTGCGATCATCTGTGCGAGATCGTGCTCTTCGATGTTTGTAATCTGATTGTGCTCATCCATGAACACGACTTTCGGTTTCAGCTCCTGAATCTCTTCTTCTGACATTTCCGCCATGCTTAAAATAATGACGAGGTCACCTTTTGAAAACAGGTGCGCAGGCGGTCCGTTCAGACAGATTTTTCCGCCTTCCGCTTCAGCAGGCAGTGCATAAGTCTTCCACCTTGCCGCATTTCTCAGATTTGTTATCTGCACCATCTCGTAAGGATGGATATTCGCTTCTTTCATCAATTTCGCATCTATCGTAATGCTGCCTACGTAATCAAGATCAGCTTCAGTTACAGTTGCACGGTGCAGTTTTCCTTTACACATCATTCTTTTCATTTGAAACTCTCCTTCCGGTCCGGCTCATGACTGATCAGCCGGATTGAATACCATATCTTTTATTTAAGATTACACTAACATACAACATCTGGGAATTAAAAACATAAAAAAGCGCCTGTGACCGAGTCTCAGACGCTTTACACACATTTTATATTAAACATCCACACACATTAGATGCTTATTTGATTACACACACAGTTCACACACGTAATACGAAATTATTTCTATACTTTGATTAATTATGGTTAAATCTTAAAACGGTAAGTCATCATCACTGATATCTACCGGGCCATCTGCATTCGCAAATGGGTTTTCCTCGGTTTTGTCCTGTCTCGGACTCGGTGATGATTGTGCAGGTCTGGATCCAGTTGACTGGTTGCCAGCACCTCCACCGTACGCACTTGTATAATTATCTGCTGAGTTATAATTATTTTGAGATTGATTACTACCTTGTTGTCCTTTTGGCTCTAAAAACTGAACACTGTCACATACAACCTCGGTCACGTAAACTCTCTGGCCATCTTTGTTCTCATAGTTTCTGGTCTGGATTCTGCCATCAATACCTACAAGACTGCCTTTTTTCACATACTGGTTCACATTTTCCGCCTGTTTACGGAAAGTGACACAGTTTATAAAATCCGCACCACGTTCACCATTTTGTCCTGTAAAAGGACGATTGACTGCCAGGTTGAAAGTTGTAACAGATATATTGTTCTGACTGACTCTAAGTTCCGGGTCACGTGTTAAGCGACCGACCAATACAACACGGTTTATCATGCAATCAACTCCATGTCATTATTTGACTAAATTATTTGCTTGCTTTTTCTTCTGCCTGCTCATCACGGACAATGATATGACGAATGATATCATTGCTGATCTTAGCCAGACGCTCGAATTCTTGAGTAGCTGTTCCATCATCATTAACTTTGATGATCTGGTAAAATCCATCTGTGAAATCATTGATTTCATAAGCTAAACGACGTTTACCCCACTCTTTCGATTCGACAATTTCCGCACCGTTTGTAGTCAACAGGTTGTCAAAACGCTCTACTAAAGCTGTTTTTTCTTCCTCTTCAATGTTTGGGCGGATGACATATAAAATTTCATATGCTCTCATCTTCTGCACCTCCTTATGGTCTTTGACGGCTAATAACAACTCGTTATTAACAAGGAATAATTTTCATTACTCACAATCAATTATTATATCAGCAATGTGGACTTATTACAATAATTTAGTGAGGATTTTTATTTTTAAAATTCTGGGAACAGGTGATGGAGCCCCCGACGCTATAACTCTCTTCATGTGGGGTGTGGCACGAAATTGTCAATCGCAGGCTGCTCGTGCCACCAGCACAGCCAAAACCCTCATCCTTCCAAGAGTTTTGGAGTTTTTCATGTTTTATAAGTTAACTTCCTCATCCATATTTCAAGCAGGCCATTCTTTTTATTTTGTTCCATGAAATAGGCTATGGTCAGCGTCACTGCCCACAGCAGTACAGCAAATATGAATCCGGTCGTGATATTGATGTGTGCGCCGAGATCAAAGGCGATTGGTGACAGGAATACTACGATGAGGATTTCGTGTAGGACGAAGAATGTCAGTGAACGTTTGCCCATCGCTGCCATTGCATGGGTGATTTTATTCGGTGCATTGATCTTATGCCCTAAAATTCCAAATAACGCCGCGTAGCCGAGTCCTGCGAATAGTCCCGAGATGATGTGCACGCCGTATATCAGTCCCGCATTAAAGTACGACGGGAATATTAAATCGTTGATCAGCACCAGTGGAATCGCACCGATGATGGATATCGAAAGTGTGATGATCATCAACTTCTTCAAAAATGGCAGATGCTCTCCGGGATTGATCAGGACATTCAGCTGCCCCAGCCAGAACCCCATCAGTACAGAGGGAATAACCGGATACATCAGATGTGTGAACAGCGGTACGAACGGAATGCTGAAAAGGCGTGCCCAGATGGTATTGAGATATGTCTCTTCCCCGGTAAATTCAACAGGCACGCTGTAACCATCCATGGCAAATAAAGCGCCGCCCCATAACAATGAAACAAATACTGCATAAAAGAAGGTGGTCGCTCCCGTCCAGATCAGAAGCGTCTTATTGCTGCGGCCGAGGAAAGGCAGGAGGATGATTCCCGCGATACCGTACACCATCAATATATCCTGTCCCCAGAATACGCCTGTTAAAATCATGCCGAACAGAATTAAATAAATACATCTGCGTAAGATGAGCCGCCTCGCTTCACCGATGCTCCTGCGTTCACTCTGTTTGTTGTATATCATGATGACTCCATAACCGAACAATACTGCAAACAGCGGCCGTGCACGATTATCGACGAAGAATTCCATCATCATATTGATGAAGCTTTCAAAAGCGTTGCCGGGAGCCATTTTAGTAACTACGCCGGGTTCACTCAAGTACATCATCAGCGGAACGTGCGACAATATGATGAGAAACAGCATCGAACCGCGTGCCAGGTCGAGTGACAGTGCTCTCTTCTTCTGATTTGACTGTGTCCTTACTTCAAACATATTAAAACTCCTGACTTAATGAGTGACCAGACGGATGAACTGAGCGTTGTTGCAATCTTTGACAACGACGCCGAGCTCCATCAGGTCTTTCTTAAGATCTTTCACTTTCTTTTCATCATCCTCCCTTTTGGCCTGTCTTCTTTCATAAAGAATCGTATTTGCCGTGTCGCTCAATTCATCGTGACCAGCAGTCCATTTGAAAAATTCATCGATATATGGATCTTCGCTGACCCATGGATAATGAAATTTCTGAAAGGTATTTTCAAGTTTCACGGTCGAATAATCCGTGTCCTGCCTTAAAAGCTCAAGCCCATCATTGCCGATGATGACAAGCTTTTTCCCTTCTTTGAAAACACTCTGGATATCCGACTTCTGTATTTCAGATTTTTTATCAAATATATCCACAACTACATGGTCCCGATTGACTTCCATCTTCAAAATTTCTGTGAATATAAAAATCGACAAAAAGACACCTGATATAAATCCGAGTATCGCAAGCCCGCGGTTCAACCAGCTGCTGTCGATACCCGTGATGAAATTGATCAGCTGATTATCCGATAAAAATGGAAGCATTGCAATCCAGTCGACTATGGATGGGAGGTAATAGAAAATGCCTGCCGTTAAAATCGGAATGATGACGATGAGAATTTTCTCAAAGCCATTCAGTCCTAGTTTTTCACTATTCATTTTGACTGCCTCCTGTACATAAATACTGACCCACCATTTTGAACAGTTCTTCTCCATATCTTTCACTTTCCGTATCATTTTCCGGGGCAAAAATCATTTCATCGATAGCGCCGTTGATGATTCTTGTTAAAATTTTAACGTCGACACGCGAAGTAAACTGCTTAGTTTCTATTCCTTCTTCAATAATTGAATTCAATATTAAATAAACACCGTCAGTCTCATCCTCATCCATCAGATATAATGCTTTGTTATCTTCTGTTCTGGCATTGAATATGATCTCTATCAGCGCTATGTTCTCCACTCGGAATTTTCTCTGGTAATTCAGGGAGGCATTAATATACTCTTCTATTCTTTCAATGGCTGTTTTATCACTTGTAATGGAATTTTGGATGTACTCTATTTTATGAATGAAAATATGTTCCAAAAGTGCAAATAACAATATGTTTTTGGATTTGAAATGGTAGGACACTAAACTTGGATTTATATCTGCACGTTTTGCGATATTTTTAAAAGTCATATTTTCATAGCCTGATTCAGCCAACTCTTCGATACAGGCTTTTATAATCTGCTCTTTTCTCTGCTCCTGGATAAATGACAACACGCCCACCTCTTTTTGAATGCTCATTTAATATTTTAAACGGGTATTCAAATAATGTCAATGAAAGTTTCTTATTACACATTTTCTGCACAAAAATAGTGCCACCCGACAAATCGGATGACACTTCTATAATTTATTAGACGTTGAATCTGAAATGGACGACGTCGCCATCTTTCATGATATATTCTTTACCTTCCAGACGGACTTTGCCCGCTTCTTTGGCTTTAAGTTCACTGCCTGCTGCGACAAGATCGTCGTAGGCAACCGTTTCTGCACGGATGAATCCTTTTTGGAAATCAGTATGGATGATGCCTGCACATTCAGGGGCTGTCATACCTTTTTTAAATGTCCATGCACGGACTTCCTGAACGCCTGCAGTGAAGTATGTCGCAAGGCCGAGCAAGTCGTATGAAGCACGGACCAGTTTATCCAGTCCAGACTCTTCAAGGCCGAGCTCTTCTAAAAACATTTCTGTTTCATCATCATCAAGTGCAGCAATCTCTTCTTCGACTTTTGCCGAGATGACAATCACCTGAGAACCTTCATTTTCTGCATATTTCCTGATTGCTGTCAGATGTTCATTCGATGACAGATCCATCAGATCATCTTCCGATACGTTTGCCACATATAACATCGGCTTTTCAGTCAGCAGATGGAAGTGCTTTACTGCATCCTGCTCTTCTTTTGAAAATTCCAAAGCCCGGACCGGCTGTCCTTCTTCCAGTCCTTCTTTGATTCTTGTCAGCACAGCGAATTCGGCCATCGCTTCCTTATCTTTCTGCTTTGTCATCTTCTCCACTCTCGGCAGCCTTTTTTCAACACTTTCAAGGTCTGCGAGAATCAATTCCATATTGATGACTTCGATATCCTCGATCGGATTCACATTTCCTGAAACATGCGTCACGTTATCATCGTCAAATGCACGGACGACCTGTGTGATTGCATCCACTTCACGGATGTTTGCGAGGAATTTATTCCCCAGTCCTTCACCTTTGGAAGCACCTTTCACTATACCTGCGATATCTGTAAATTCGAATGCTGTCGGAACAGTCTTTTTAGGTTCCACCAGTTCTGTCAATTTGTTCAGACGCTCGTCAGGTACTTCAACAATACCGACGTTCGGATCGATTGTTGCGAAGGGATAGTTTGCAGCAACTGCACCTGCTTGTGTAATTGCATTAAATAAAGTGGATTTACCGACGTTTGGTAAGCCAACAATTCCTGCTGTTAAAGCCATGTTATTTCTCCTTTAATTACCATTAGTTTTTTACAATGCGTTTCATGCGTTTTTCAAAGTCGCGCCGTGTCATCATGATTGTACGTGCACATTCCGTGCATTTTATTTTAATGTCGGCACCCATACGTGTAATCTGAAAATCACTGCTGCCGCACGGATGCTGTTTTTTCATTTCAACTATATCATTTAATTCATATTCTTTTTTCATTACTCTTCACCTTTTTTCACTGAATCGTCAAAATCCTGAATATCCATTGATGGTACGGAAATATACACGCCATTCCTGGCAAGGTGATTCTTGATCGCTTTTCTGTTGCGTCTTGTCGCGCCGAAATGTTCCATCGGTTTTGTAATCAGCATCACTCTCATGATCGCTTCACCGTTCACGATATCGTTAAGCCCCATGACCTGCGGCTTCTCTACAAGCGAGTCATCCGCTTCCATCGCCGTTTCGGCATAGTCGTTCAGCAAATCTTCCACGTGATCGAGATCTTCAGTCAGAGACAGGTTGATATCAAGGAATGAAATTGAATTGTATTTGGAAAAATTGATGACTTCACTGATCGTCCCGTTGGGTATGACGTACAGCTCGCCTTCAAAGCCCTGGATTTTTGAAATGCGGAGTCCGAGAGACAGCACTTCGCCTTCAGCCACTGTTGTTCCAAGTGTATTGACTCTGACAAAGTCACCGGTATCAAATTGGTTTTCCAGTAGAATAAAGAACCCGGTCAACATGTCTTTAACTAAACTCTGTGCACCGAAACCGATGGCCAGACCGACGACCCCGGCCCCGGCGAGTAATGTTGCGACAGGTACGCCGAACGTTTCCAGAATCATCACGAACACAACGAACCAGACGACAATACTCACTGCATTCTGCAGAACGTTGATCAGTGTCTTACTGCGTTTGGCATTATGTTTGACTTTTCCGTTCTTCGCCTTCGCCTTTGATTTAAAAGTGAAATAATTTTCAATAATACGGTCGAATACTTTAACGATGATGCCCGCAATAATGATTAAAACTATCGCAAACAATACATCTGTACCTATACCAATCCATAAATCCGGATTTTGAAGTTCAGCAACGATACTCTCTATGAGCCCCAAAGTTTCTTCTGCTCCGTTGGCGATATTGAATATACTTGATAAACCCAATTTCAAGCCTCCTATGATTCTTCAAATAATTTCATCAATCGGTTGAATTCTTCTTCGTTTTTAAATTCAAATGAAATCTGCCCTTTGTTACGGGTCTTTTTTATTTCCACGGCAGTACCGAATCTCTCTTTTAAATGACCTTCATGTTTAAGAAGGAAGTTCGGTTTTTCCTTCGGTGCCTTTTTCTTTTTCGGCACCTGCATACTTCTTACATACTGCTCGAGTGCCCGTACACTCATACTTTCAGACACAGCTTTCTTTGCCGCTTCTTCCTGTGCAATCGGGTCTTTCAGACTGAGCAGTGTGCGCCCGTGGGCACCGGACAGTTTCTTTTCATTAATCAGTTTTTTTACTGAATTCGGCAGATTGAGTATGCGCAGCATATTGGCGATGTACGGCCTCGACTTGCCGAGTCTTTTTGCGACTTCAGCCTGTGTCAGTTTACGTTTTTCCATCAGCTGCCTGTAGCTCATCGCCTCTTCCAGAGGATTCAAGTCTTCGCGCTGCAGATTTTCAATGATTGCAAGTTCCATCATATCATCGTCCGACAGCTCTTTGACGATTGCCGGAATGGTTTCCTGTTCAGCTAATTTCGATGCGCGGAAGCGTCTTTCACCGACGACGATATCGTATCCTTTGACCGATTTTCTTAAAATGATCGGCTGCAGCACACCATGTGTGCCGATTGAATCCGCAAGTTCCTCAAGTTTTTCAGAATCGAATTCCACTCTCGGCTGATATGGATTTTTACGGATTTCCGACAGTTTGACATCAGTCACCGATTCTTCCTCGGTGTTGGTATTGAACAAAGCGTCCAGACCTTTGCCGAGCCGTTTTTTACCTGTCACGTCCAATCACCTCTTTGGCCAGCTTCGAATAGTTTTCAGCCCCCTGCGATTTCGGGTCGTAGACGGTGATCGGCTGGCCGTAACTCGGCGCCTCGCCCAATCTGATATTCCTCTGAATCACCGTATCGTATACCTGGTCTTTGAAATGTTCTCTCACTTCTTCAGATACTTGCGAACCGAGATTCGTACGGGCATCCAGCATTGTGAGCAGGACGCCTTCAATGGAAAGCTCCGTATTCAGATGGCGTTTGACCAGTTCGATCGTGTTGATCAGCTGGCTCAGTCCTTCAAGTGCATAATATTCCGCCTGCACAGGGATAAGTATGCCATCCGCTGCAGTGAAGGCATTGATCGTCAGAAGGCTGAGGGACGGCGGGCAGTCGATGATGCAATAATCATAGTCGCCGGATAACTTCTCAAATGCCTTCTTCAGTCTGAGCTCCCTGCTCATTGCAGAAACGAGTTCAATTTCGGCACCGGCAAGAGAAATATTCGCCGGAATGATATCCAGATTCATATTGGCTGTTTCATGGACCACTTCATTGATGCTTTCATCATCTATAAGCACGTCGTATATCGATTTCTTCAAATCATTCTTGTCGATTCCAAGACCGCTCGTCGCATTTCCCTGCGGATCGATATCGACGAGCAGCACCTTTTTACCGTAATCTGTCAGAGCAGCACTCAAATTCACTGCCGTTGTCGTTTTCCCTACGCCGCCCTTCTGGTTGGCAATGGCAAAAGTCTTCATGAAGATTCGCTCCTTACTTAAAAATCACATAAATATATTATATCAATCAGATTGGCAGAAGTAACACAAAATATGAAAGCACCCAACTTGAGTTGAGTGCATTATTTATAGATCTTTATCGATACTTCGACATGGTCCTCATTGTCTGTACTGTCAAAAGCGAGCGAATGTCCTTTGCCTTTAAGCTTTTCCACCTGGCTCGTTATATCATTGACGACAAATGAAACGTCACTGTTGAAGTCAATCTGCTCAACATTTTTATCGGAGCGTTTTTTGACGAGGTTTTCTGTATCTTTGACCGTCAGTTTTTTTTCCTTTATATCCGTCAGCACTTCACCCTGCTCACTGTCATCAAGGCTCAATAAGCTTCTTGCATGCCTTTCGGTGATTTCACCTGAACCGAGCGCCTCGATCACACTCTCTGAAAGCTTCAGCAGTCTCAGTTTGTTCGCTATGAACGACTGGGATTTACCCAGGTTCAGAGCAAGGTCTTTCTGAGTGATATCTTCCATTTCAAGCAGCTTCTGGTAGGCACGCGCCTCTTCGATGCTGGAAAGATTTTCACGCTGAATATTTTCTATCAGTGCGACCGCTGCGGTTTCCTGGTCCGTCAAATAACGCACCAGTGCCTCGGTCTTTTCAAAGTTTAAAAGTTTCATCGCACGGAAGCGTCTTTCTCCGGCGATGATTTCATACATGCCCTCTTCTATCGGGCGGACGGTGATCGGCTGAAGAAGACCGTGTTCTTTAATCGAATCACCAAGTTCACGAATCCGTTCATGATTGAAAACGGTTCTTGGCTGATAACGGTTGGGAACAATATTTTCAAGCGGCAGCTTCTGCAGGCTTTCCGTATCCGGCTTGGCCTCACTGCTCTTATCTATCAGATTGAATAATTTTGAAAATGGTTTTTTCAATGTTCCACCGTCCTTTCTTTGTTTACTTTAATGGTGATTTGTTCGGCGTACCCGGTTTTCTGGGATATTTCTTAGGTGTTTTACGCACTTTTTCAATATCAAGTATATAACGGTCGCTGTCTTCTTCAGGCAGAGTGAATTGATGTGACTCCACAATTTTACCGCCGAGAAGATCAAGTGCAAACTTACTGTCTTCAAGTTCTTCCAGGCCTTTTCTGCCTTTTAGGACGATGAATCTTCCACCAGTACGGACGAGCGGCAGACACAGTTCCAGCAAAGTGTTCATATTGGCAACGGCTCTTGCTGTCACCATATCAAACATATGCCTTGCCGTGTGCTGTCCGAAAGTCTCTGCACGGTCATGCACAAGATGCATGCCGCCAAGCGATAATTCAGCCGTCAGTTCATTCAGGAAGTTGATCCGTTTATTCAGAGAATCGACGATCGTCACTTTGATATCCGGTCTGACAATCTTCATCGGAATGCTTGGGAATCCCGCCCCGGCGCCGACGTCACACAGACGCGTCCCTTCGGGGATGTCCGTGTAGAATAACGGTGTCAGTGAATCATAAAAATGCTTCAGATAGACTTCTTCTTTCTCCGTCACCGCTGTCAGGTTGATCTTTTCATTCCAGTGGACCAGCATCTCGTAATACTTGTCGAACTGGCCGATCTGTTCTTCGGTCAATTCAATGCCATGTTCTTTAAGTGCTTCTATGAATTGTTGCGGGTTCATGCTTCCACTCTTTTCACGTTGCCTTGTTCAATATAGACAAGAAGTATTGAGACGTCTGCCGGGTTGACGCCTGAAATTCTTGAAGCCTGGGCGATATCCAAAGGTTTCACTTTCTTCAGTTTATCGCGTGCTTCGGTTGCGAGTGAATGGATGGCATCGTAATCGATGTCTTCAGGTATTTTCTTTTTCTCCATTCGTCTCATCTTATCCACCTGGATCAATGATTTTTTAATATAGCCTTCGTATTTCGTCTGGATTTCAATCTGCTCATACTCAAGCTGATCCAGTTGTACTTCTTCATTTAGAATTTCCAGTATGGACATGTAGTCCATCTCGGGACGTCTGAGAAGATCGAGAGCAAGAATACCGTCTTTCAGCGGCGTTCCTCCGCGTTTTTCGATGACTTCCTGAGTATGCCCGTTCGGTTTGATGCGGACTTTTGACAGACGGTCAATCTCAGCATTGACTGTATCCCTCTTGTGATTGAACTTGTCATAGCGCTCTTCAGAGATTAGACCGTTTTCATAGCCGATATCCGTCAGTCTCATATCCGCATTGTCATGTCGGAGCAGCAGACGGTGTTCTGCACGGGAAGTCAGAAGACGGTACGGTTCATTCGTACCTTTTGTGATCAGATCGTCAATCAGTACACCGATATATGCATCCGCACGGCTCAAGATCAGCGGCTCCATGCCGAGTATTTTATTTGCAGCGTTAATCCCTGCAACTATACCTTGTCCTGCCGCTTCTTCGTAACCGCTCGTACCGTTGATCTGGCCGGCGGTAAATAAATTCCCGATCTTTTTAGTTTCAAGTGTCGGCCAAAGCTGTGTCGGGTCCAGTGCATCATATTCGATTGCATAGCCTGCACGCATCATACGCGCATTTTCAAGCCCCGGTATCGATGACAGCATTTCACGCTGGACATCTTCCGGCAGACTGGTAGACAGACCCTGTACATAGACTTCTTTCGTGCCGCGTCCCTCCGGCTCAAGGAAAATCTGATGGCGCGGCTTGTCATTGAAACGTACAATTTTATCTTCGATTGACGGGCAGTATCTTGGACCTGTACCCATCTTCATACCCGAATACATCGGGGACAGGTGAAGATTCTCATTGATGATTTCATGTGTATGATCTGAAGTATAAGTCAGCCAGCAAGGCAGCTGATCCATTATAAAATCAGTCGTTTCATAACTGAATGCGCGCGGAACATCGTCCCCCGGCTGTATTTCAGTTTTTGAGTAGTCGATGGAATCGGAGTTGACACGCGGCGGTGTACCGGTCTTGAATCTGACGATGTCAAAACCGAGATCTCTGATCTGGTCGGCTAAAGCGATTGACGGCATCTGATGGTTTGGACCGCTTGAGTATTTCAGCGGGCCGAGCACAATTTCACCGCGTAAAAATGTACCGGTGGTAATAATGACTGATTTCGCATTATAGACGACACCAATATTCGTTTTGACACCTTTGACGACATCATCTTCGATGATCAGTTCGTCCACCATACCCTGTAATATATCCAGATTCTCTTCCTGCTCCAAAATGCTTTTCATTTCCTGCTGGTAAAGCACCTTGTCAGACTGTGCACGAAGTGCACGGACTGCCGGTCCTTTACCTGTATTCAACATGCGCATCTGAATATGTGTCTTATCCGTCACTTTGGCCATTTCGCCGCCGAGTGCGTCCACTTCACGGACTACGATGCCTTTGGCGGGTCCGCCGACTGACGGATTGCACGGCATGAATGCGATGTTATCCAAATTGATTGTCAGCATCAGTGTCTTCAATCCTTTACGGCTTGCAGCAAGTCCCGCTTCGACACCTGCATGCCCGGCACCGATGACAACAACATCATAATTTTGTGCGTTCATAATTTTCCTCCTATTATTATTTTCCTAAACAGAACTGGCTGAACAGCTGATCGATGAGCTGTTCACTTACATCTTCACCGATGACTTCACCGAGCAGTTCCCATGTTTTCACTAAATCTATCTGAACGATGTCGATCGGCACATCCATGTCTGCGGATTCGATCGCATCGCTGATTGCACTGTTTGACTGTTCCAACAAGCTGATATGGCGGTTGTTTGAAAGGTATGTCGAGTCGGCGCTTGAAACCTGACCGCCGAAAAAGAGCTCGGCAATCCTGTCTTCAAGATCATCCACACCGGTACCTTCCGTAATTGACGTTTTGACGATCGGGAAATCATAGCGGTCTTCCAGTTCAGCGATATCAAGCTCGCTGTCCAGATCCAGTTTGTTGATGATGGCGATGACATTTTCATCTTTGACTGAATCGAGGAGTTCAATATCTTCGGATGTCAGCGGCTCATCATTGCTGAGCACATAAAGAATCAGTTCCGCCTCTGTCAGCGCCTGGCGGCTTCTTTCCACACCGATTTTCTCAACGATGTCATCCGTATCCCGGATGCCTGCAGTATCCACCAGTTTCAGCGGAATGCCGTTGACGTTGACATATTCCTCTAAAATATCACGGGTCGTTCCCGCAACATCAGTGACGATCGCTTTATTATCCTGGATCAGATAATTGAGCAGCGAACTTTTGCCCACGTTCGGCTTACCGACGATTACGGTGCTCAACCCTTCACGCATAATCCGGCCCTGGCTGCTCGATTTGAGCAGTTTTTCTATCTCTATTTTGACTTTCTCTGCTTCTTCCAATAAAAATTCCGTCGTCGCTTCTTCTACATCATCATATTCCGGATAATCGATGTTCACCTCGACCTGTGCGAGGATGTTCAGGATGCTCTGTCTTAAACTTTCTACATATACTTTCAGACGGCCCTGCATCTGGCCGCTCGCCACTTTGGATGCTTCGTCCGTTTTCGAACGGATGAAATCCATGACACCTTCTGCCTGTGACAAGTCGATACGGCCGTTTAAAAATGCGCGTTTCGTAAACTCGCCCGGCTCTGCCATGCGCGCGCCGTGTTTTAATGTCAATTGCAAAATACGATTGATGGTGTTGATGCCGCCATGACAATTAATTTCTACAATATCTTCACGTGTATAGGTCTTCGGTGCACGCATCACAGCCGCCATCACTTCTTCTACTACTTCATCTGTATCCGGATCGATGATATGCCCGTAGTTGATCGTGTGGGAATCCACTTCATCGAGCGTCTTTTTCCCACGATATAACTTGTCGGCAATTTCTAACGCACCTATCCCGGATAATCGCACAATGGCAATTGCCCCTTCCCCGACAGGAGTGGAGATACTGGAAATTGTTTCTAATTGCATGATGGTATAACTCCTTTATTTCTTTTCAATGACAAGATAACGGTTTGGTTCGCTACCTTCAGAATGTGTACTGATATTTTCCAGATCACTTAACACATTATGCATGATTTTTCTTTCAAATGAAGGCATCGGTTCAAGTTTTACCGGCTGTTCCGTCCTAATTGCTTTTTTCGACATATTTACAGCCAGATTTTCCAAAGTCTGGCGGCGTTTATCGCGGTAATTCTCTATATCCAGGACGATGACACCGTAACTTCTATATATCGTATTCAAGTAGTTCTGCCCGATTTCCTGAAGCGCGTTCAAAGTCTGTCCGCGTTTACCGATCAGCTTTGCTGCAAGATCGGACTCGAGTTCGATGTGCCCCGTATTATTTTCCACTTCGTAAGTGGCAGTATTATCGATATTCATATCAGTAATGACATTATGGAGATAATCTGAAGTTTCCGAGATTGCCTCCTCAAATGTCATACCATCTTCAGTCTTCCCACTTTCATCCTCTTCATGCTGTACAGCTGCACCGGGTTCTTCTGCAGGCCCTTCTTCCTCCGCTCTAGCCGGTGTTTTATTTTCATCTATCGGTTCGGTACTTTTTGCCGCCTCCGGTTGTGCGGTCTCTTCTTCTGCATCTCTTTCTTCAAGTACTTCATCGACCATGGATTTTTCTTCGTCCGGCTGATCACGGTTGATCAATGCATCGATTGTTTCATAAGTCTTCAATTCCGGGTTGATGACAGTGAGCTGTACTTCTGCATCTTTTTTGCCCAGCCCTAAAAAGCCCTTTGAGCCGCCTTCAAGAACGTCAATCTTAATGTCTTCTTCCGCTACTTTCAGTTCTTCGAGTCCGAGTGCAATTGCCTGATCTACAGTTTCTGCTTTGTAATTTTTGTACATTTAAAGTACCTCCGCGTCATTTTATACATTTTGCTATTTTTAACACGTGTAATAATGACTTTTCAATCTGATGATAGTCCATCGTGCTGACAGGGTTTCTAGCGATCACAATATATTCATGTGATTTTAAACTGTCTTTATGCTGTTGGAAAAATGCTCTGATGCGCCGTTTGATCTTATTGCGCATCACTGCATTACCCAGCCGCTTCGATACACTGATACCCAGTCTCAAATGTGTAACATCAGGATGGTCACTCAAATAAACTACAAACTGCCTGTTGGCATATGATTTCCCTTTTTTGAAAACAAGCTTGAAATCCTGTTCTTTTTTTATTCTAAATCGCTTTTTCATCATTATTACGCTCTTTCACAGTATGATATATTATTATAACAAAATTTACATTAATCTAAAATTTATCTACTTTAAACCACAAAAAAAGATCACCTATACATAGATGATCTCGAATTATTATGCAGAAAGTACTTTTCTTCCTCTTCTTCTACGGCGCGCTAAAATCTTGCGGCCATTAGGTGTGCTCATTCTTTTACGAAATCCGTGCACTTTGCTGTGTTTACGTTTATTTGGTTGGTAAGTACGTTTTGTCATATCTAAACACCTCCGTAGACCATTGAATTACTTACATTCATTTTTTCTCTGTGATTGCAACTATTAAAGGATAACAGAATCAGCAGCTGATTTCAATGAAATTTATAATATTTTTCATGAAGAACCTGTGGACTATTAAGATTTTGTGGATAACTTTTAAGGGTAAATAAGTTATACACATGTTAATTCATCACTTTTACCGACTATTCACAGGTGTTGATATAAAAGTTGTGGATAAATGTGTATTCTGTGCATAACTTTTAAAGAATTGCGTAACAATCATTGTTTTTTAGTGTTAAATACTTTAGAATTTGAATGTATCTCTGTGGAAAAGGTATGTTTACTGTGAAGTTATCCACAGACTGTGTGTAACTTGTGGATAGTTTTCCAGAGCTGTGCTTAACTTTATCCACAGCATGTGATTTTTGTGAAGAGAGAGGATATATATGAGTTCGATAAATGACATTTGGCAAAAAACTTTAGATGCAATCCAATCGGAAATACCGATCACCAGTTTTAAAACATGGTTTAATGACACCACGATGATCCATTTGGATAATAAGACAGCAGTCATCAAAGCGGAAACGGAATTCCAGCGTGACTGGCTGGAGAACCATTACAGTGAGCTGATCCAAAAAAAAATATATGAATCCATCGGCGAGCAGCCGGCCATCCAGATTACGATTCATGACGAGGTTCAGAATAATGAAAAGCCCGCACCGCAGGGAGAAGTAAAGGATACTTCCCAGGAAGTGCATGTGCCTGCACAGTTAAATATGAACAATACTTTCGAAACCTTTGTGATCGGCAGCGGCAACCGCTTCAGCCACGCCGCTTCTCTTGCAGTGGCAGAGGCACCTGCGAAGGCTTATAACCCGCTCTTCATCTACGGCGGCGTCGGTTTGGGTAAAACGCATCTGATGCATGCGATCGGCCACTATGTCCTTGAACATAGACCGAATGCAAAAGTTGCCTATTTATCAAGTGAGAAATTTACCAATGAATTCATCAACTCCATCCGTGACAATAAGACCGAAGAATTCCGTAATAAATACCGCAATGCAGATGTTTTATTAATTGATGATATTCAATTTTTAGCAGGCAAGGAATCCACGCAGGAAGAGTTCTTCCATACATTTAACGCCCTTCATGAGGACAATAAGCAGATTGTCATCTCCAGCGACCGCACACCTAAAGAGATTCCGACGCTTGAAGACCGTCTGCGTTCGCGTTTCGAATGGGGCCTGATTACGGATATCACACCGCCGGACCTAGAAACGAGAATCGCAATTTTAAGGAAGAAATGTGAAGAGGAAAATGTCGAGATTCCCAACGAGGCGATGATATATATCGCAAGCAACATCCAGACGAACATCCGTGAGCTGGAAGGCGCTCTGACACGGGTTGCCGCATATTCCAAACTGTCCAACCAGCCCCTGACTTCCGACATGGTCGCAGAAGCGCTGAAGGATATCGTATCTCAGAAGAAACCGAAGAAAATTACCATTCAGGATATCCAGGAAATCGTGGCATCATACTACGGTGTGCAGATTGAAGAGTTCGCATCTAAAAAACGGACGAAATCAATCGCATTCCCGAGACACGTGGCAATGTATCTGTCCCGTGAACTGACAGATAATTCACTGCCTAAAATCGGAGAAGTTTTCGGCGGCCGGGATCATACGACAGTCATCCATGCACATGAGAAAATCTCAAGGCTCGTATCAGAAGATTCGCTGTTCAAGGATGAATTGGAAGAGATAGAGAAAAAACTCAATTAATCAGTATAAATCTGATAAAATAATTAATGTGTACAGTGTGGATAAATGATACACTTGGACTAACAATTTATACACATGTGGATAAGTGTGTGCCACTGCGGTTAACCGGGTTATCCACATATTCACAGGGCTTATTACTATTATTACTATCTTTTTATAATTTATTAATATATAAGGAGTTATGAATCGTGAAAATTAACATCAATCGTCAATATTTCATTGAACAATTAAACCATTGCTTAAAAGCAATTTCTCCAAGAACGACTTTACCCATTTTGAACGGCATTAAAATTGATGTAAAAGATGATCATATGATTTTAACCGGCAGTGATTCAGAAATATCCATCGAAATCACAATTCCTGTTGAAGTGGACAATGAAGAAGTTTTGGAAATCCATGAAGCCGGAGCAGTCGTATTATCAGGTCGTTTCTTTGTGGACATCATTAAAAAACTTTCAGGAGACTTTGTCCAATTGGAAACGAATGATGCATTCCAGACTAAAATCACTGCATCAAAATCAGAATTCAACTTAAGTGGTAATAACCCTGACCAGTATCCCCTGCTGCCGGACGTCAGTGATGAGGAAAGTCTCGTGATTTCTGCTTCAGTATTAAAAAATGTCATCAACCAGACGAACTTTGCAGTATCTTTATCAGAAACAAGACCGGTCCTGACAGGTGTACACTGGCAGTTTGATAACGACGAGATTACATTTACCGCAACCGACTCACACAGACTCGCGCTGCGCCGTCTGACAGGTGAACAGTTCAATAATGACAACAATGATGCGATCATCCCGGGCAAGTCACTGACCGAACTGAATAAAATCATCAACGATACAGACGAAGAAGTGGAACTTCATCTGTCACAGAACCAGGTGCTGTTCAGCTATGGCAACATGCGCTTCATCTCGAGACTGCTGGAAGGCAACTATCCGGATACATCAAGATTGTTCCCGGAAAACTTCGAAACGAAAGTGACTGTGAACAATGCGGAGTTCTATCATGCAATCGACCGTGTATCACTGCTTGCCCGTGAAGGCGGAAATAACGTCATACGTATGAGCGTCAATACAGACAGTGTCGAGTTGTCGTCAAATTCCCCTGAAGTCGGTACGGTGAACGAAGATATCAATACAGAAAACATCGAAGGCGAAGGACTGAAGATTTCCTTCAACTCCAAATACATGATGGATGCACTGAAAGCCATCAATAATGAAGATGTCACAATCGAATTTTACGGCACGATGCGGCCGTTCACTTTGAAATCAAGTGAATCCGATGAAGTCGTCCAGCTGATTCTGCCGATCAGAACTTATTGATCATTGATCAAAACAGTTAAAAATTGAATAAAAAACTAGACTGTCCTCTATTTTTGCGATAAAAAACGATGGACAGTCTTTTTTTATTTATAAGTAGGTTGACCCTGTTCAGGACGATAAACGCTATGAAGGCCGATTTTTGGCTTTTTAAATGAAAATTAATGAAAAATAGTGTATAATATAAGAGTGTGAAGTTTTAGGAGGCTGTGTATATGGAAACTAAAATTTTCGATGATATTATCACTTTGGGGCAATTTTTAAAGTTGGAAGGCATCATCGGGAGCGGTGGCCAGGCAAAGTGGTTTTTAAGTGAAAATGTCGTCTATATAAACGACGAAGTCGAAAATCGACGAGGTAAAAAGCTGCAGCATGGCGATGTGATCAAATCAGATGAATTTGGTCAGTATAAAATAGAGTATAAGCAATGATTTTAACAGATATCAGTATTAGTAATTTTAGAAATTATGACTCTCTCGAGCTGGAATTTCATCCCAAGCTCAATATATTCATCGGTGCAAATGCGCAGGGCAAGACAAACCTGCTTGAGTCCATCTATTTTTTGGCGCTTGCCAAAAGTCACCGGACTTCCAAAGATAAGGAGCTCATTCAGTTCAATGAAGAAGAAGCTTTTGTAAATGGTCACATCAATACATCTTACAGTACCCTCCCCCTATCGATCAGTATTAATAAAAAGGGAAAACGAGCGAAAGTGAATCACTTGGAAGTTTCCAAACTGAGTCAGTATATCGGTCATTTGAATACTGTTCTTTTTGCGCCGGAAGATCTGAATATCGTTAAGGGATCTCCACAGATAAGAAGGAAATTCATCAATATCGAATGCGGACAGATATCCAAGATTTATCTGAGTGCGCTGAGCAGCTATCAAAAAGTGCTGGCAACTAAAAATCAGTACTTGAAGCAGCGCAGTCCCGATAAGATGATGATTGAAGTATTGAATGTCCAGCTTTCTGAATATGCGAGCATCGTAATTTTAAAGCGTGCGGAATTCATAGAGACGATTGAGAAATTTGCAGCGGAAATCCATCACGATATATCCAACGGCAGTGAAAATCTGAAGATAAGATATGCACCGAATATAAAGTATGAAAGCAGCAGCCAGGAAGAACTGCAAAAAGAACTTGAACTTTTATTCGAAGAGAATCTGGCAAAGGAAATGGAACGCATGCAGACATTGATCGGACCGCATCGTGATGACATCACGTTCAGCATCAATGATTTTGACGTGCAGACATACGGTTCACAGGGCCAGCAGAGAACGACGGCCCTCAGTGTGAAACTTGCTGAACTTGAATTGATCAGGCAGGAGGTCGGCGAATATCCGGTGCTGCTCCTTGATGATGTATTGAGCGAGCTTGATGAAAACAGGCAGGCGCATCTGCTCACATCGATCAGGGACCGTGTACAGACATTCGTCACAACCACTTCAATCAGTGATATCAACCATGCAATCATGAATGATATGCAGACATTTACTGTGGAGCAAGGTCAAGTTAAAGCTTAATGGAAGGTGAGAACATGGAAGATAATAATATAGAATATGGTGCCAGTCAGATTCAAGTACTCGAAGGACTTGAAGCTGTAAGAAAACGTCCGGGGATGTACATTGGTTCGACTGCTTCAAGAGGTCTGCACCATCTGGTATGGGAAATCGTCGATAACAGTATCGATGAGGCGCTCGGCGGTTACGCAGATACAATCAATATCACAATCGAAGAGGATAACTGGATAAAAGTGACCGATAACGGCCGCGGTATTCCCGTGGACATACAGGAAAAGATGGGCCGTCCTGCGGTTGAAGTCATTTTGACTGTACTGCACGCCGGCGGTAAATTCGGCGGCGGCGGTTACAAAGTGTCAGGCGGTCTGCACGGTGTCGGCTCATCGGTGGTCAACGCACTCAGTGAAACGCTTGAAGTCTACGTTCACCGTGACGGCAAAGTCCATCACCAGTCATATACCCGGGGTGTGCCCGATTTCGATTTGAAAGTCATCGAAGATACAGATGAAACAGGAACAATCATACGTTTCAAGGCGGATCCGGAAATCTTTACAGAGACGACGGAATACGAATACGAGGTGTTCCAGCACCGTGTAAAGGAGCTCGCTTTCCTGAATAAAGGGCTTCAGCTCAATCTTCACGATGAACGTGGAGATGAAACCATCAGTGACGAGTACTACTACGAAGGCGGTATAAAATCATACGTCGAACAGATCAATGAGTCGAAAGAAGTTCTGCATGACGAAGTGATCTATCTGGACAAGGAAAAGGACGACGTGGAAGTGGAAATAGCCATCCAGTACAACAAAGGTTTCTCCTCCACCCTGCTTTCCTATGCAAACAATATCCACACTTATGAAGGCGGTACGCACGAAGAAGGATTCAAGCGTGCGCTGACAAAAGTGATCAACAACTATGCGACTAAAAATAATATCATCAAAGCTGGTGATGAGCGTCTGAGCGGAGAAGATGTGCGTGAAGGCATCACTGCCATCGTATCCATCAAACATATGGATCCACAGTTCGAAGGCCAGACCAAAACAAAATTCGGAAACTCCGAAGTGCGTCTGATTACAGATCAGCTGTTCACAGAAGGATTTGAAAGATTTTTACTGGAAAATCCGACTGTAGCAAGAATAATCATTGCTAAAGGTGTCACAGCGCAGCATGCACGTATGGCTGCCAAAAAAGCGCGTGAAATGACGAGACGCAAGTCCGCACTGGAAGTCTCCAGCCTGCCCGGTAAACTTGCCGACTGTTCAAGTAAAGATCCCGCAGAAAGTGAACTCTTCATCGTTGAGGGGGATTCTGCAGGCGGTTCGGCCAAATCCGGCCGTAACTCGACCACACAGGCAATCTTACCGCTCCGTGGTAAAATATTGAACGTTGAAAAAGCACGTCTGGACAGAATATTGAACAACAATGAAATCCGTTCGATGATTACAGCGCTCGGTACAGGGATCGGTGAAGAATTCGATCTGTCCAAAGCACGTTACCATAAGATCGTCATCATGACGGATGCCGATGTTGACGGTGCGCATATCCGTACATTGCTGCTCACATTCTTCTACCGTTTCATGAAACCATTGATAGAAGCGGGCTATGTGTATATTGCACAGCCGCCACTTTACAAAGTGGAACAGTCGAAGAAGAAATATTATGTGTTCGATGATGCGGCACTTGAGGAATTGAGAGAATCCCTCCCTGAAACTCCGAAAATCGCTTTATCAAGATATAAAGGTCTGGGCGAGATGAACGCAGATCAGCTGTGGGAGACGACTATGGACCCTGAATTCAGAACGCTGCTGCAAGTCCGTCTGACGGATGCAGTGGAGGCGGATCAGACATTTGAAATGCTGATGGGTGACATTGTGGAACACAGAAGGAGCTTTATCGAAGAAAATGCTTTATATGTTCAAAACCTGGATATTTAATGATGGAGGTCAGTATTAATGGCAGATAACCAAGATAGGCTGCAGGAAATCAATATAAGTAAAACGATGCGTACTTCCTTCCTGGATTATGCAATGAGTGTTATCGTCTCACGTGCCCTGCCGGATGTCAGAGATGGCATGAAACCGGTGCACCGCCGTATTTTATACGGAATGTACGATAACGGCATGACAGCTGACAAGCCTTACAAAAAATCAGCGCGTATCGTCGGTGATGTGATGGGTAAATACCACCCCCACGGTGACTCATCGATCTATGAAGCGATGGTCCGCATGGCCCAGGACTTCAGCTACCGCTATCCTCTTGTGGATGGTCAGGGTAACTTTGGTTCAATGGACGGCGACGGTGCCGCGGCAATGCGTTATACAGAAGCGAAAATGAGTAAGATATCTGCTGAACTGATGCGTGATATCAATAAAGATACGATTGATTATATTGATAACTACGACGGCAACGAAAGAGAACCTGCTGTTCTGCCGTCACGTTTTCCAAATTTACTCGTCAACGGTACAAGCGGTATCGCAGTCGGCATGGCGACAAATATTCCGCCGCATAACTTAACCGAAATCATTAATGCAGTACTTGAAATTTCAAGAAATGATGATGTGACACTGGCTGAACTGATGGAACATGTCCAGGGGCCTGACTTCCCTACTGCCGGGCTCATCGTCGGTAAAAGCGGCATCCGCCGTGCCTACGAAACCGGCCGCGGTTCAGTGATGATGCGTGCAAGATGTGAAATCGAAATGATGAAAAACGGCAAAGAACGCATCGTTGTTTCAGAAATACCTTATCAGGTCAACAAAGCGAGACTGGTTGAGAAAATCGCAGAGCTTGCGAGAGATAAAAAGATTGAAGGCATCACTGATCTTCGTGACGAGACAAGTTTAAAAGAAGGCGTCAAAATCATCATAGAAATCCGCAAGGATAAAAATGCGAATGTCATTTTGAACAACTTATATAAACAGACGCCGCTGCAGACATCATTCGGCGTCAATATGCTTGCGCTTGTAAACGGTGAACCGATCATTCTCGGTCTGAAAGAAGCACTGGTCCATTATCTGGATCATCAGAAAGTGGTCGTCAGACGCCGTACCGAGTTCGATTTGAAGCGTGCCCAAGACCGTGCCCATATTTTGGAAGGTCTGCGCATCGCTCTGGATCATATCGATGAAATCATTGCATTGATCCGCGGCTCTTCAAATGATGAAGAAGCGAAAAACGGATTAATGTCTGAATTCGACTTATCAGACCGCCAGGCTCAGGCAATTTTAGATATGAGACTGCGCCGTCTGACAGGACTGGAACGCGATAAGATAGAATCCGAGTATGCGGAAATCATGAAAACGATCGAGGAACTTAAAGCGATTCTTGCAAGTGAAGAACGTCTTCTTGAGATCATCCGCGAGGAACTGACTGAAATCAGGGACCGTTTCGGCGATGAACGCCGTACCGAAATCACAATCGGCAACATGTTCGATATTGAAGATGAAGACCTGATTCCTGAAGAGCAGATTGTTGTCACATTGAGTCATAACAGTTACATCAAACGCCTGCCCTCTTCGACATACCGTGCACAGCACCGCGGCGGACGCGGCGTACAGGGCATGAATACTGTCGAGGATGACTTCGTCAGCCAGCTTGTGGCGATGAGTACACACGACTATATTCTGTTCTTTACGAATAAAGGCCGTGTATACAGGCTCAAAGGTTATGAAATACCTGAAATGTCACGTCAATCCAAAGGTATACCGATCGTTAATATGCTCGAAATCGATAAGGATGAAAAAATCAGTACCATCATCGGTGTGAAAGATAAGGATACAGAAGGTATGCATCTTGTCTTTGCAACGAAAAAAGGAATTGTTAAACGTTCTTCTCTGGATAATTTCGACCGTATCAACAAAAACGGTAAAATTGCGATTACATTCAAAGAAGATGATGAATTGCTTGCTGTCAGACTGACAGATGGTTCCAAAGAAGTCATTTTAGGCACCCAGAAAGGTTCACTCATCCGGTTTGAGGAAACGCAGATCAGAAATATGGGAAGAACCGCTGCCGGTGTCCGCGGTATCAGACTGCGCGGTGATGACGAAGTCATCGGTCTTGATGTGCTCAGTGAAGACCAGGAAATATTGGTCGTGACTTCAAACGGTTACGGTAAACGTACGGCAGAATCAGAATACCGCAGTGCCAACCGCGGCGGTATGGGTGTTAAAACAGCAAACTTGAATGACCGGATCGGTGACCTGGTTTATATCGCTTCCGTCGACGGTGATGAAGATTTAATGATTGTTACAGACTATGGTGTGATCATCCGTCTGATCATGGAAGAAGTGTCCGTCACAGGACGTAATACCCAGGGTGTGCGTCTGATCCGTCTGGCAGAGGAGCACAACGTTGCGACAGTAGCCAAAGTGAAAGAGCAGCTTGATGAAGAAGAGCTTGTTTTGGAAGAAGACGGTAACATCGAAGAGCAGATCGAGGGCGAAATGGAAGAGAGACTCGATGAACAGGATCACGATGTAAGTGAGGAAGTTGAAGAGTCACTTGAAGAAGAAAACCCGGAAGAATAAATCAAACTCAGGGCGTTAATTAAAAATTAACGTCCTGATATTTATTCATGCGGAGTAAATATTCAGTTTTACTATGTTTCATCAGATTATAATAAAAAAGAGTCGAGGGAGGAATATTATGGAATTTACTATTTGGGATGTTTTGATCGACTTTTCTATTATCTCAGGCCTGCTGCTTATAGGCGTCCTTTTGAGAGCGAAAATTGTTTTTATTCAAAGAACTTTTATGCCAGCCAGTATCATCGCAGGTATTTTAGGATTGATTTTAGGCCCATATGCACTTGATATTTTACCTTTTACTGAGTTGGTCGGTTCTTATCCGGGACTGTTGATTGCATTCGTTTTTGCGGCTTTACCGTTCTCCACAGGTAAATTTAAAGTGAAGGAAGTTATCGGGAAAGTGGGCGGTTTATGGTCCTACTCACAGACAATCATGTTATTGTTCTACGGGCTGGGACTGTTATTTGCTCTTGTCTTTCTGGCACCATTTTTCTCAGATTTACATAATGGCTTCGGTCTTTTATTAGCAGCAGGTTTCGTCGGCGGACACGGTACCGCAGCGGCAGTCGGTGATGCTTTTGCCCAGCAGGGCTGGGAAGAAGCGACTTCGATCGCCATGACGTCGGCAACAGTCGGTGCCCTTACGGCAATCAGTGTCGGACTGGTATTGATCAAGCGTGCTGCCGCCAAAGGCCATGCAAACTATATCCAGGACTTTAAGAAGCTGCCGCATGGTTTACGTTCAGGACTTCTACCTGACAGTGAATGGGATGCGATGGGTGAAGGCAGAGTGTCATCCATTGTCATCGACCCGTTAATCTATCATGTGATGTTTATCGTCATTGCGACAGGTATTGGATATTACTTGAGTGTACTCGGCGAAGAGCTGCTGCCGGATGTTGCAATTCCTGCATTCTCCCTCGCCTTTATTGTTGCTTTGCTCATCAGGCTGGCGATAGAAGCGTTGGGTGCTGATAAATATCTGGATAAAGAAGTGTTCTCCAAAATCAGCGGCGGCGCGACAGATTATCTTGTTGCCTTCGGTATTGCCTCGATAAACCTGACTGTCGTTGCACAAAATATGGTGCCATTCGTCATTCTGATGATTTTCGGTATCATTCTGGCGTATGTTTTCTACCGTTTTCTGTCCGGATACTATTTCCAGGAAAACTGGTTTGAAAAAGGGATATTCACATTCGGCTGGATTACAGGTGCAGTGGCAATGGCCATCGCATTAATCAGAGTGGCCGACCCTAAACAGGAAAGTGAAACTCTGGACGATTTCGGCCTCGCCTATGTGCCGATCGCTCCGGTGGAAATCGCACTCATCACCTTTGGCCCGTTGTTTATAGTGAACGGACAGCACTGGCTGTTCATAGTGATTACACTCGTGCTGACAATTGCGATTTTATTATTCTCGTACAGCCAGGGCTGGGTCAAAAAATCACGCACATAATAAATGTATTTCCCGAAGAACGGTATTTGATACCGTTCTTCTTTTTTATGCCTTTACAGTACATTGAAATTTCTTTATGAAAGCGCTATAATTGAGGGTAGACATTAGTTATCAGATGATAAAAGAGGTAGACCGGTCAATGGTAAAAGAACACACATCAATCCATAATGATGAGTTTGGTAAATTTGCCACACTCGTTGCACTGACAGACCAGGAAACAGCACTCGGCATCTCTCCGCATTTCGACACTTATAAAGTGGTTACCGGCAAGGTAGGGTCGATGGAGTTGAAGAAAGTCATTTCTTCTGTTGAGACGGCAGCCAAACGCGGCGGACTGATCCATTCGGATATATACCGTGAAACGCACGCCCTCTACCATGCGATTATTGAAGCGGCGGAAGGTGTCACGAGAGGCAAGTTGAGTGTCGGTGACATCATGCGTACAGTCGGGCTGTCATTCTCGGTAGTGAGAGGCAATCCATATGAGGATGACCGCGAAGGTGAATGGCTCGCAGTCTGTTTTTACGGAACAATCGGTGCGCCGATCAAAGGCAAGGAACACGAGGCGCTCGGTCTCGGTATCAATCACATATAAAATATAATTGTCATAGATATTAGCTGATAGAGACATTGTTACTTTAAAAATAAGGTAACTGTGTCTTTTTTTAATGGCAATAGGAGGGAGTACATGTCAATTTTAAAATTAACAGGGGAAGATCTATCCATTGAAGCAATAAAAGATTTCCTGGGAAATAGTGAATCCATGGTGGTGATCACAGATGATGCCTACGATAAATTGAAAGCGTCGCGGAAAATCGTGGAAAACATCATCGATGAAGGAAAGACGGTTTACGGCATTACGACAGGTTTCGGTTTGTTTTGTGATGTGTTGATTTCGAAAGAAAAGACGATTGACCTGCAGGCGAACCTGATCCGTTCCCACTGCTGCGGCATGGGAAAGCCATTTTCCGAAGATGCCGTACTGGTGATGATGATTCTGCGTCTGAATACGCTGGTCAAGGGGCATTCCGGAGTGACGATTGAACTTGCGGACCAGCTGAAAAAGTATATCAATAAGAGAATCATACCGAAAGTGCCTGAACAGGGTTCGCTCGGGGCGTCAGGGGACCTCGCCCCGCTGTCGCATATTGCGATTACACTGATGGGAGAAGGAGAGGTTTATCACGACGGGGAATTGAAACAGACTGCTGAAGTGCTGGACGAACTTGATATCGAGCCGCTGGTGCTCCAGGCGAAAGAAGGGCTCGCTCTGATCAACGGCACACAGCCGATGACTGCCCAGGGGGTGCTGAACTATATCGAAGCGGAGAGCATGATGGAAGCGGCGCTGTGGATTGCGTCCCTCACCCATCAGGCACTGAACAGCATCACAGATGCATACAATCACAATATTCATTCTTCAAGGGGATATGAAGAACAGATTTATGTGGCGCGGAAAATGCTCGACTATCTGGAAGGGTCCGGGCTCACGACACGTCAGGGGGAAGTGCGGGTGCAGGACGCCTACTCCATCCGCTGCATACCGCAGGTGCACGGCGCCTCGTTCCAGACACTGGCGTATGTAAAGGACAAGCTTGAAATCGAGATGAATGCGGCGAATGACAATCCGCTCATATTCAGCGAAGAGGAAGTATTTTCAGGGGGGAATTTCCACGGTCAGCCCATCGCGATTGCGATGGACCTTCTTAAAATCGGTGTGGCAGAGATTGCCAATATTTCAGAACGCCGCATCGAGCGTCTTGTGAACCCGGCATTGAACGGGGATCTGCCGGCATTTTTAAGTCCTGAAGAAGGACTGCAGTCAGGTGCGATGATTCTGCAGTATGCTGCTGCAAGTCTCGTTTCTGAAAATAAAACCCTGGCCCACCCTGCAAGCGTCGACTCGATACCGTCTTCTGCCAATCAGGAAGACCACGTATCCATGGGGACGATCGCCGCACGGCATGCAAGGGATATCATCGATAATATGAGAAATGTGCTGGCAGTGGAACTGCTGATTGCATTGACTGCTGTTGAACTGAAGGGGAAAGAAAAACTGTCGCCGAAAACACGGGAGAAATTTGATGAATACAGAATGCTCGCAGACTTTATTGATAAAGATCGCAATTTCAGCAAAGATATTGAAAATTTGAGTCTCGCACTGAGTGCAATAAAATAAGGGGTGTAATTATGACGAGGAAAATTACTGCTAAAAAAGGTTTGGAAATTGAATGTAAAGGCTGGGAACAGGAAGCGGCACTCCGCATGTTATATAACAACCTGGATCCGGAAGTGGCGGAACGGCCTGAAGACCTTGTCGTATATGGGGGTATCGGCAAGGCAGCGCGTAACTGGGAATCATTTGAAGCAATTGAAAATACACTGCGTAAACTTGAAAAAGACGAAACGATGCTGGTCCAGTCCGGGAAACCGGTGGCTGTCTTTAAAACACATGAAGAAGCGCCGCGGGTTTTATTGTCGAACTCGGTTTTGGTGCCGAAATGGGCAGACTGGGAGCATTTCAACGAACTCGATAAAAAAGGACTGATGATGTACGGCCAGATGACGGCAGGATCATGGATCTATATCGGCTCACAGGGGATTGTTCAGGGGACTTATGAAACGTTTGCGGAACTGGCGAATCAGAATTATGACGGATCACTTAAGGGGACAGTGACTTTGACCGCAGGACTCGGCGGCATGGGCGGTGCTCAGCCGTTAGCTGTAACGATGAATGAAGGTGTTGCGATTTGCGTGGAAGTTGATGAATCGCGGATTGATAAACGTCTGGAAACGAAATATCTGGATGTTAAAGCCTACACACTCGATGAAGCTTTGAAACTTGCGGGAGATGCACAGGATTCAGGTAAGCCGTTATCGATTGGACTGCTCGGCAATGCAGCAGAAATCCTGCCTGAAATTTTGGACAGTGATTTTAAAATTGATGTTGTGACCGACCAGACTTCAGCGCATGATCCGCTGAACGGTTATGTGCCGGAAGGCTATACTTTGGAAGAAGCGGCAGAACTGCGGGCGGCTGATGCGGTGCAATATGTAAAATTGTCTTCGGAATCGATGGCGAAACATGTACAGGCGATGTTGGATTTCAAAGAAAAAGGATCAGTCGTATTCGACTATGGCAACAATATCCGTCAGGCTGCGTTTGATGCGGGTGTCGGGAATGCTTTCGATTTCCCGGGATTTGTTCCGGCTTATATCAGACCTTTATTTTGTGAAGGGATGGGGCCGTTCCGTTTTGTCGCTCTCAGCGGAGACCCTAAAGATATAGAAGTGGCCGATGCAAAAATGCGGGAACTGTTTCCGGAAAATGAAAAGTTACTGCGCTGGCTGGATATGGCACAGGAAAAGATTGCGTTCCAGGGACTGCCTTCCCGTATTGCATGGCTTGGCTACGGCGAGCGTGCGAAGATGGGACTTGCACTGAATGAACTGGTCGCAAGCGGCGAGATTTCAGCACCGGTCGTGATCGGCCGGGATCATCTGGATTCCGGTTCTGTCGCCAGTCCGAACCGTGAGACGGAAAGCATGAAGGACGGCAGTGACGCGGTCGGCGACTGGGCCATCCTGAATGCTCTCGTCAATACCGCGGCCGGCGGTTCATGGATCAGTGTGCACCACGGCGGCGGGGTCGGCATGGGTTATTCACTGCATGCCGGCATGGTCGTTGTTTCTGATGGGACTGAAAATGCTGCTCGCCGTCTGGAACGTGTTTTGACGTCGGACCCGGGCATGGGTGTCGCCAGGCATGCCGATGCCGGGTATGAAATCGCAATTGATACAGCCAGAGAACGCGGCGTAAATATTCCAATGCTGGAGGAGAATGAATAATGAATGATGTAATCATTAAAAATATAAAATCTTTAATATTGCCGAAGAAGTCGGATAAGCCTTTAAAAGGCAAAGAAATGGATGAACTGAAAATTGTGGATGATGCCGTGATAGTTGTGAATGACGGAAAAGTCGTCTATGCCGGTGAACAGACGGACGGGTACGAGGCAGCCGAAGTGATTGATGCTGAAGGCAAGATTGCCTCCCCTGCCCTCGTCGAGCCCCATACCCATGTGGTACACGGCGGATCGCGCGAACATGAGATGTCGTTAAAGCGCCAGGGTGTCGACTACCTGAAAATTTTGGAACAGGGCGGCGGTATTTTAAATACTGTGGAACAGACAAGAAAGGCATCGTTTGATGAACTGCTTGAAAAAGCGTCGGTGAATATAACGCGGATGATTCAGCACGGTGTGCTGACCGTCGAAAGTAAAAGCGGCTATGGACTTGATAAGGAAAATGAACTGAAGCAGCTTAAAGTGTCAAAAGCATTGGAAGAGAAGTTCCCGATTACGATGCGCCATACTTATCTCGGACCGCATGCGATTCCAAAGGGCCGTGATTCCGATGAATTTCTGGATGAGATGATCGGGCTGCTGGACGAAGCAAAGGAATATGCGGATTTTGCGGATATATTTACTGAAACCGGCGTGTTTACAGTCAATCAGTCACGAAAATATATGGAAGCGGCACGCAGGCAAGGCTTCCGGGTTAAAATTCATGCGGATGAAATCGACCCGCTTGGCGGACTTGAACTTGCGATTGAGCAGGATGCGGCGAGTGCCGATCACCTGGTGGCTGCGAGCGAGGAAGGCAAGAAACAGCTTGCTGATTCAGATACAGTGGCGGTATTGCTGCCGGGGACGACGTTTTATTTGGGGAAAAATGAATTTGCAGATGCCCGGGGCATGATTGCCGGCGGCGGTGCTGTCAGTCTTGCTACCGACTATAACCCAGGAAGCTGTGTCACAGATAACCTTCAGATGATCATGGCGATTGCTGCATTGAAGCTGAAGATGACACCGAATGAAATCTGGAACGCAGTGACAGTGAATGCGGCACACGCGATTGATGCCTCAGGCCGCGGCACCCTCGAAGCCGGTGATGATGCGAATATAGTGATATGGGATGCGCCGAATCATGAGTATATCCCCTACCATTACGGCGTCAACCACGCATATAAAGTTTTCGCGGATGGCAGGCTGTTGTATGAAAGACCCGGGTTGAAGTTTTAAAAAAGTGTAGAATCGGTGTATGAATTAATAAATGGCACGAAACCATAAATTTTTCATGGTTCGTGTCGCAAATGCTGGTGAAATGGCACGAGATTCCATTTTTGTTGTAATTCGTGTCATTTTGAGTGGATAAATGGCACGGGATGATGGAGATTCTCTGTTTCGTGCCATCTGATGCGCCCTTATGGCATGAATGGCAGTTTACATCCTATTTCGTGTCACGACTTTCATCAATGGAATTGTAAATGCTTCATTCACTTGCATTTTTCAGACCGGCGTTATAAAATGACATCAAGTCAAATAAATATCTACTACTTTGAAGGAAGCAGTAGCATCATCTAATTTCAGAGAGGTCATGTTTGGTGGGAATGACCGGCAGGTAATGTGAATTTCTATCCTTCGCAATAAAAAGTAGCCGGCATGTAAAAATGTCGTTATGTATAATGAGATAGTGCCGTCAAAAAGCACTAATTAGGGTGGCAACGCGTAATCAAAACCACGTCCCTTCAACAGGGGATGTGGTTTTTTATTTTCTAAAAAATAAAAAACATGGAGGCTTGAAAATATGTTGGATATAAAAGTGATCAGACAGGAAACGGATTTGGTAAAGGAAAAAGTGACGAAACGCGGTATGGATCCGGCGGTCATTGATGAAATTTTAAATCTGGATAAGGAACGACGCGGACTGATTCAGCAGACTGAAACGCTGAAGAGCAGGAGAAACAAAGTTTCCGGCGAAATCGCACAGAAGAAAAAGAACAAAGAAGATGCAGAAGACGTCATCAAGGAGATGCGTGACGTCGGTGAAGAAATCAAGCAGGTTGATGCGAGGCTGAATGATATCAAAGAAAAATTCCATGATGAAATGAGCGGCATCCCGAATCTTATTCATGATGATGTGCCTGAAGGTGCGGATGATACTGAAAATGTGGAAGTCAGAAGAACCGGAGAAATAAGAGATTTCGATTTTGAACCGAAAGGTCACTGGGATATATTAGAAGCGCTTGAGCTTGCAGATTTTGAACGTGCGGCAAAAGTATCCGGTGCCCGCTATGTCTATCAGACAGGTGACGGTGCACGTCTTGAGCGTGCGCTGATGAACTTCATGCTGGATGTGCATAATAAAAACAACTACCGTGAAATGATGACGCCGCAGATTGTCCGTGCGGAGGCGATGTATTCAACAGGACAGCTGCCGAAATTCGAAGAGGATCTGTTCAAGATTGAGGGCATGGATATGTACACCATCCCTACTTCTGAAGTGACGCTGACGAATTTTTATAAAGATGAGACGCTGACAGATGATATGCTGCCGGTCAAGTTTACGGCCCAGACGGCATGTTTCAGAAGTGAAGCGGGTTCTGCAGGCCGGGATACGAGAGGTCTGATCCGTCTGCACCAGTTCAACAAAGTCGAGATGGTCCGCATGGAGCGTCCTGAGGATTCATGGGCGGCGCTTGATGAGATGACGGGACACGCTGAGAACATTTTGGATCTTTTGGAAATCCCATACCGTACAGTAATTTTATGTACAGGGGATATCGGCTTCGGTGCTTCGAAAACATATGATGTGGAAGTATGGCTGCCGAGCTACAACGACTACAAAGAAATCAGCTCTGTTTCAAATATGACAGACTTCCAGGCGAGACGCGGAAATATTAAATTCAAGCGCAGCAAGGATTCGAAGCCTGAACTGGTCCACACTTTAAACGGCAGCGGACTTGCTGTCGGCAGAACGATGGCCGCAATTTTGGAAAATTACCAGAATAGTGACGGGACTGTCACAATCCCAACAGTTCTAAGGCCTTATATGGGTGGTCAGGAAGTACTCAAAAAGGTATAATAATAATATTAAATGCTCCTATTTCTGACGTAGGAGCTTTATTGCGTATTGGAAAGGAAAGGGTGTTTATTTGAAACAAAATGTTTCACTGGGTCAAACATTTCTTGCGATACTGGTCATATTTGTGTTCATCGCAATTACATCATTGAGCGTTTTACTCGGTGCAGTTATTCTGCCATTAGTCGTCTATTACCTGCTTAAGATCAAACATAAATCCAACTATCATTACTGGTTGATATTCATCAGCTTCATGTTTCCTGCACTGCTGTTCCTCTCGCCTCTTTTATGGATGTGGGTTGTGGTACTATATATACTGACTGCAGTGATCCATCATACACTCGCTAAAGGGCTCTCGCAGGAGCTGACCTTGTTCTACGGTACTTTCGCTTTGATGCTGAGTGTCGTCGGCGGTTTGAACATGCTGGTGTTCATGGATGTCATCAATCCTCTTTCAGAGACTTTTATGACCTTCAGAAGCTGGTATATGGAACAGATTGAAAACATGGGAGGATTAAACGTCGGATTTGTAGACGCTGAAATGTTCAGCGCAGCGCTTACCGAGATGTTCGCGCAGCTGCCGGCATATATTACAATCATTTCATTTTTTGTTATTCTATATACTGTATTGATGTTAAGATTGTTATTACAAAATAAAGAACTTCCGGCATGGTCATACATGTCGTTCAGTGAATGGGCATTCCCGCGATTCATATTATATTTATTTTTCATTTTGTATATCGTTTCGCTCTTTACCACAACTGAAGACACGTTCGGCACGATTATCAGCAACTCATATGTTTTAGTGGAATGGGCAGTATTCCTCCACGGACTGAGCTTCTCCTATTTCTTCCTTTTGGAAAAAAAGGTGAACAAGGTTTTATCAGTCATCATTTTGATTCCGCTGGCAATCATCAGACCGTTGACACTCGTAATCGGTTTACTTGAAATGGTATTCAGATTCAGACTGTTGATGAAACTAAAAAGGAAGTGAATCAGATGTTCAACATTATCGATAAAAAACTAATTTATATCCCGTTTGGAATTGCTGCATTCCATGTTTTAGTGTTGAATATCTTTGTCATGGCCAATCATGTACGGTTAGGCCTTGTTGTGTTATTATTCAGCATCATTTTGATGCTGGCACTGTTCTTGTATTTGACACGCTCGATTACAAGCAGTGAAGAACGTTCAAGAAGAATCGTCTATGGGATAGCGGGATCAAGGAAATATGCTGTGGATGAACTTCCTGCAGGTCTGATCCTTTTGAACGATGAAGATGAAATTGACTATATGAACCCGCAGATTTTAAATGTGCTGACAGATGACAGTATAGGAGAACCGATCAACAAAGTGTTTTCCAATATCATGACGGCACTTAAAGCGAATAACATGAAGGTCATCGAGTCCACCTACGATGACAAAAACTATCGTATCTTTTGGGAAGAAGAGCATAAGGCGCTTCACCTGATTGATATTACGAAGGAACGTCAGCTGCAAAAGCGTGTAGAAGAAAAAACACCGGTCATCGGAATTTTATTCCTCGATAACTATGACGATGTCACACAGAACATGAGTGAAGCTTTGAAAAGTGAGTTGAATAACACGATAACGAATACGATCAATGACTGGGCAAACCGTCATAACGTCTATATCAGACGTTTTTCCCAGGATCGTTTCATCATCGTTTTAAACTCGAAGATATTGAATGATATCGAAGAAACCAGATTCAATCTGCTGGACGAAGTGCGTGACCGTTCTGAAGAAATCGGCGTGCAGATCACACTTAGTATCGGTATCGGTGAAGGGACGGATGAGTTTATCGACATCGGTGAACTCGCCCAGTCCTCCCTTGACCTTGCACTCGGCCGCGGGGGTGACCAGGTGGCAATCAAGGCTGCAAACGGCAACGCAAGATTTTACGGGGGTAAGACGGACCCGATGGAAAAACGGACACGTGTTAAAGCCCGGGTTGTCGCACATGCGCTCAGAGATATTCTGCTTGAAGGCGACAACGTGCTGATCATGGGTCACAAACGTCCGGATATGGACTCCATCGGTGCATCACTCGGTGTTGCAAGACTTGCTTCCATGAACGGCATTCAGGCGCACATCATTTTAAATGAAGAAGATATCGATGATACGATGCAGAGGGTGATGAATGAAATCACCGGACGTGAAGAGCTGCTGGAACGTTTCGTGACCAGTGAAGATGCGTGGGATCTGATGAACCCGAAAACGACGGTCGTCGTAGTAGATACCCACCGTCCGGGCATGGTGCTGGATGAGGATATCATGAATAAATCGACGCGTAAAGTTGTGATAGACCATCACCGGCGCGGCGATGAAATCATCTCGAATCCCCTGCTCGTCTATATGGAACCTTATGCATCAAGTGCAAGTGAACTTGTTGCCGAACTCATCGAGTACCAGAATGTTGAGAAGAGATTGTCCCGTATCGAAGCGACAGTGATGCTGACGGGCATCATCGTCGATACGAGAAATTACACATTGCGTACAGGATCGAGAACTTTCGACGCTGCAAGCTTCCTGAGAAGCCACGGGGCGGACCCGGTGCTTGCCCAGACATTCCTGAAGGATGATATCGACACGTTCATCGCACGCAGTGATTTAATCAAATCTGCAGAGATTTCCGAGAACGGCATAGCAATCGTCAGATCGGATGAGACGATGAGCTATCACCCGGTTACAGTGGCTCAGGCAGCCGACCAGCTCTTACAGATCGAAGGTGTCAAAGCGTCCTTCGTAATGGCATACCGTGAAGACGATTCAGTGGGTATTTCCGCCCGCTCATTCGGTGAAATAAACGTCCAGCTCATTATGGAACAGCTTGGCGGCGGTGGTCATCTGACGAATGCAGCAACACTGATCAAAGACCGTTCAATCGAGCAGGCATATGAAGATTTAAACGAAGTGATTGAGGAAGCTTTAAAAAACAGGAGTGAAGAATAATGAAAGTGATTTTTCTAAGTGATGTAAAGAACCAAGGTAAAAAAGGTGAAGTCAAAAACGTTGCGACCGGCTATGCACAGAACTTTTTGATTAAAAAGGGTCTGGCGGAAGAAGCGACACCCGGCAACCTTCAGAAACTGAAAGAACATAATGACCAGATTGCCGAAGAAAAAGAACAGGAATTGGTGGATGCCCAGCTCTTGAAAAAAGAACTTGAGTCGAAAGAGGTCGAAATAAAAACCAAATCCGGTGAAGACGGACGTTTATTCGGTTCAATCAGTTCCAAACAGATAGTAGAGGCATTCAGCAAGCAGCACGACCTTAAAATCGATAAAAGAAAAATTGAAATGGATCAGCCGTTGAAAAGTCTCGGCTACCACAAATTAAAAGCGAAACTTCATCCAAAAGTCATCGCTGAAATAAAAGTTCACGTAGCTGAACAATAAATGATGCACATTGAAAGGAGGGGTTGATTATGAATGGCAATAACCAGATGCCGCATGATGTTGAAGCAGAACAATCGGTATTGGGGGCGATTCTGGTCAATCCCGAAATTTTCATATCGATCTATGAAATATTGGATCCTGAAGATTTCTACCGTAATGAACACCAGCAGATCTTTCTTGCGATGGCACTGCTCAGTGAAGAGCGGACGCATATCGACCTCGTTACGCTGACGAATCAGCTGCGTACGATGGATCAGCTGAATGTGATCGGCGGACCGAGATATTTAGGTGAGCTGTCAGAGTTTGTTCCAACGAGTTTAAACTGGACATTCTACAGCAACATCGTCGCAAAATACTCGTTGCGCAGAAAATTGATTGAAACGGTCAGTGAGATCGCGACAGAAGGCTTTTCCGAAGAATTTGACATCGAAGATATTCTGAATGAAGCCGAATCTAAAATAATGTCCATTTCGGAAGCGCGCCGGAATGAAGGATTCCGTTCGATGAAATCAGTTGTCCATGAAGTGTATGAGCAGGTCGAAGAAAGAGCCGGCCAGAAATCTACAACGACTGGTATTCCGACAGGCTACAGGGATCTCGACTTCATGACATCCGGATTCAACCGCAACGATCTGATCATTCTCGCAGCCCGTCCTTCCATGGGTAAGACGGCATTTGCACTGAATATCGCAGGACACGTGGGGACCTCCCAGGATAAATATACGGTCGCAATTTTCTCTCTTGAGATGGGTGCCGACCAGCTTGTGACAAGGATGATATCTTCCAAAGGGATGATTGATGCCACGAAGCTGAGACAGGGTAACCTTGAACATCAGGACTGGGATAATTTTACGACCGCAATCGGTCAGCTTGCAGATTCGAAAATATTCATCGATGACAGTCCGGGCATCCGTGTCAGTGACATCCGGTCAAAATGCATGAGGCTGAAGCAGGAACACGGTCTTGATATGGTCATCATCGACTATCTCCAGCTCATCCAGGGCTCCGGCACCAGGGGCAGTGACAACCGTCAGCAGGAAGTATCTGAAATTTCACGTATGCTGAAATCACTGGCCCGTGAAATGCACTGCCCCGTCATCGCGCTGTCACAGTTGTCAAGGAGTGTTGAATCGCGCCAGGATAAGCGCCCGATGATGAGTGACCTGCGTGAATCAGGTTCGATCGAGCAGGATGCGGATATTGTCGCATTTTTATACAGAGAAGACTACTATACCCGCGGCGACGGCGAAGAAGAAAGTGCCGGCGCCCAGAAGGAACAGGACGAAATTGAAATCATTCTGGCCAAGCACCGTAACGGTCCGACAGGTACGGTCAATTTAATATTCAATAAGTCATATAGTACCTTTTTTGACCAGGATACTAGAGATTACGGAGATGGATACATCCCTCCGAACTAAATTTACGAATGTTTTTATATGGCTCATATAAAAACGTTCGTATTTTTTGTTGCATCTTAGATGGTATATTGGTAAAATGTAGACGGTATTTCTATTGAATAAATTGGAGGCTCTTAAATGTCTGGTACAGTAGTAGTTGGAACGCAGTGGGGAGACGAAGGTAAAGGGAAGATCACGGATTTCCTATCAGAAGATGCGAATATCATCGCACGTTTTTCTGGCGGTAATAATGCAGGCCATACGATTCAGTTTGGCGGCGAAACTTATAAATTGCACTTGGTACCATCAGGAATTTTCTATAAAGATAAACTGTCCTTAGTTGGAAACGGTGTCGTGATCGACCCGCTGTCCATCATTAAAGAACTGGATGGTTTGATTGAACGCGGTATAGAAGTCGACAACCTGCGTATCTCCAACAGAGCTCAAGTTGTTCTGCCGTATCACCTTGTTCAGGATGAATATGAAGAAGAAGAACGCGGTGAAAATAAGATTGGTACGACTAAGCGCGGCATCGGTCCATGCTATGTGGATAAAGTGCAGCGCATCGGTATCCGTATGGCTGATTTAATAAATGAAGAAGTATTTAAAAAGCGTCTGGACGAAAACTTGGAAATTAAAAATAAAACACTCAAAGCACTTTACGGCCACGAAGGCTTTGAATTCGATGATATATACATTCCTTATATGGAAGCTGCGAAGCGTCTGGCGCCTTATGTTACAGATACTGCAAAAATTTTGGACGACGCATTCCAAAATGGCGAGAAGGTTTTATTTGAGGGTGCACAGGGTGTCATGCTCGATGTGGATCACGGTACGTATCCGTTCGTCACTTCCAGCAACCCGGTTGCGGGTAACGTGACAGTCGGCTGCGGCGTCGGAACGGCGAATGTGAAAAATGTTGTCGGCGTATGTAAAGCCTATACATCACGCGTCGGCGACGGTCCCTTCCCTACCGAGCTGTTTGATGACAATGGGGAACACATCCGTGAAATCGGCCGTGAATATGGTACAACAACAGGCAGACCGCGCCGTGTCGGCTGGTTCGACTCTGTAGTCGTACGCCACTCAAGAAGGGCGAGCGGAATCACTGACCTCTCCCTGAACTCAATCGACGTATTGAGCGGACTGGATAAAGTGAAAATTTGTACTGCATACGAAATTGACGGTAAGGAAATTACAGAATACCCGGCAACGTTGAGTGAATTGAACCGCGCAAAACCGGTTTACAAAGAACTTCCCGGCTGGAAAGAAGACATCACGGGTGTGAAGCACCTTGATGAACTGCCTGAGAATGCACTGAACTACCTGCGCGAAATTGAAAGATTATGCGACGTCAATGTCTCAATCTTCAGCGTCGGTCCGGATCGTAACCAGACAAACTTATTGAAAGACTTCTGGTCGTAGAATCTATATTTGATGAGGCCGCCCCAACTTCAGGTTGTGGCGGTTTTTATTTTTGTTGAGGGTCGTGTCGTTTTTCAGATTGTAGTGGCACGAGCGACGTAAGAAATTGGGTTTCGTGCCATTTCTCAAGCTGTAGTGGCACGAGTCATGTGAGAAATTGGTTTTCGTGCCATTTCAGAGTGTCTGGCGATGCCTCCCCCACAATGACGTCATCCCCGACAAAAAACTTTCATAAATGAGTTGAAATTGAAATTACTCTCATGGTATACTATATCTTGTGCCATATGTTACATGGCCCGTTGGTCAAGCGGTTAAGACACCGCCCTTTCACGGCGGTAACACGGGTTCGAGTCCCGTACGGGTCATTTTTTTAATTTATTTATATTTAACATCATAATCATGGTCCTGTGGTGTAGCGGTTAACATGCCTGCCTGTCACGCAGGAGATCGCGGGTTCAATTCCCGTCAGGACCGTCTTTTGGAAGTCATCAACATCTCTGTTGGTGACTTTTTTGTAGTCTCTGCTTTATACGATAATGGATAATTTTTCTTAAAAATGATACATTAAGCTTGGGTTATTATATAATTTGGTTATAATTACGGACGAAAATTATACAGAATTGACGAGAAAAGTGAGGGAAGATAATGGCTAAGAAAATTGTAGTAGTCGATGATGAACGGCCGATTGCAGATATATTGGAATTTAATCTCGAAAAAGAAGGTTATGAAGTTCACAGTGCGTATGATGGCAATGATGCTCTCGAACTCATATTGGAAGTCGTGCCTGATATAGTGCTGCTGGATATCATGCTTCCGGGAATGGATGGAATGGAAGTCTGCCGGGAAGTCAGAAAGAAACATGATATGCCTATCATCATGCTGACAGCCAAAGATTCAGAAATTGATAAGGTGCTGGGGCTTGAACTGGGTGCGGACGACTATGTCACAAAACCATTTTCAACCAGAGAACTGATTGCGAGAGTAAAAGCGAATCTGCGGCGCAACACGGCTCAGGCCAAACAGGAAGCAGAACCCGAAAATAATAATATACAAATAAAAAACATCACGATTTTACCGGATTCCTATGCGATTAAAAAGAATGGTGAAAGCATCGATCTGACACATAGGGAATTTGAGTTGTTTCATTATTTGACCAAACATATTTCACAGGTGATGACGCGTGAACATCTGCTTGAAACTGTATGGGGTTATGACTATTTCGGCGATGTACGGACTGTGGATGTGACTGTACGGCGCCTGCGGGAGAAGATAGAAGATGATCCTTCTCATCCCGAATATTTAATGACACGCCGAGGAGTGGGATATTTCATCCAGGGCGACGAATAAAGGGGCATTTTATATATGAGGCAATTTTTCAGAAATCTGCAATCCCTGCATATTAAATTGGTTATTATATATGTGCTCCTGATTGTCATTGGGATGCAGATTATAGGTTTATATTTCACAAACACGCTTGAACGGGAACTCACAGTGAACTTCCAGGATAATATTGAAACCCAGGTCGATCTCATCGATACCAGGATCAAGGAACTACATACAGAATATGCCGATGATCAAGAAAGCATGGATGAGGAAGTTCAAAGTTTATTGAGTGAGTTCGGAAACCGTCCGGAAATTGAAGAGATCCGCTTTGTGAATACCGATAATATTTTGATCGGCACCAGCCGTATTTCCAATGAACCGAGCATCGGTTCACGTATCAACCAGTCACTGACCGAAGAAGCAATCACGACAGGTTCAAGGAATGAAGAGATTTTCGTAAACGTAAATCAGGATAATCAGCGGACATGGCTGCTCAATCACCCTGTAGTCAATGAAGAACAGATACTGGGTGCTATTTATGTTGCCTCGAATATTGAAACGGTCTATCAACAACTGGAAGCGATCAACAACACTTTCATTATAGCCACTATCATTTCACTGATCATCACCAGCCTTCTCGGGATTTTTATTGCGCGGACGATTACGAAACCGATCACGGATATGAGAAACCAGGCGCTGTTAATGTCCGAGGGTGACTATACTTCCAGGGTTAAAATATACAGTAATGATGAAATCGGCGAACTTGCCGGCTCATTCAACATTCTATCAAAACGTGTGCAGGAAGCTCAGGCAAATACCGAAAGTGAAAGAAAACGTCTGGATTCGGTCATTACGAACATGTCAGAAGGTGTTATCGCAACGGACCGTAAAGGGCGCATTACAGTTGTCAACGATATGGCGCTCGATATGCTGGGTATTGCCAAAGAGACGAATATTCACGGTAAAAATATGCTGGAAATATTAAGACTGGACGGCGAGATGACTTTAGAGGATATCCAGGAAATCAACGAGAGTCAGCTGTTGTTTACAGATGCTGACTATGAAGCTGCCATCCGTGTGAATTTCTCAACAATATTTAAAGATACTGGATTCATGAACGGTTATATCGCGGTGCTTCATGATGTCACAGAGCAGGAGAAGATTGACAGCGAACGCCGTGAATTCGTTGCGAATGTATCGCATGAACTGCGTACACCGCTGACTTCGATGCGGAGCTATATAGAAGCGCTTCAGGAAGGTGCCTGGGAAGATACGACACTCGCACCGCGTTTCCTCAGCGTGACAAGAGATGAGACAGACCGGATGATCCGTCTGGTGGAGGATCTGCTGCAGCTTTCAAGAATGGATAATGCAGCCGAAGAGATAAATAAAGAGATTGTCGACTTCAATCTATTTTTAAACCGTGTGATCGACCGCTTCGAAATGACCCACAAAGGTGAAGTGGAATTTATCAGAAACATACCTGAAACCGCGATTTTCTCTGAAATCGGCATGGATAAGATGAGTCAGGTGCTCGATAATGTCATTTCAAATGCCATCAAATATTCCAACAGGGAACATAAACGTGTTGAATTTCATGTGAAGCAGAATTCACTCTATAACCGCATGACCATTCGTATCAAAGATAACGGCATGGGTATACCCGGCAACAAAGTCGATCGTATATTCGAACGTTTCTACCGTGTGGACAAGGCTCGTGCGCGTAAAAAAGGAGGTACAGGTCTCGGACTTGCCATCTCCAAAGAAATTGTCGAGGCACATAACGGCCGTATATGGGCAAACAGCTTAGAAGGAGAAGGAACGACAGTATTCATCAACCTGCCTTGTGAAACGCTTGGGGAGGATGATTGGGATGAATAAAGAAAATATCAAATCCATCGCCCTCTTCCTTCTTGTGGTCACCAGCGCTGTGCTGACGATAATGGTCTGGAGCTATCAGCCGGAGTTTTCTGAAATAGATACGGATATTGAAAGAACCTCCAATATCGGCCCCGGTGAGCCTGTGTCCTTCGATTCGATCATGCGTGCCTATCAGCTCGTCTGGGTCGACGACTCAAATATTCAGGGAACGATAGAAGAAGAGGCTGTCATCGGGATACGTGAGTATATAGATGGAACGGAAATAACGGATATCAATGTCTATAACAGTATAAGCAGACTGACACCGGGCATTGACGAAGATAGTGGTGAAGAGTTTCTGATCGTTGACTATGCTTCAGACATGCCGACCAAGTCATTGTTCAAAGTGCTGGATTTCAATTACGAGGGAGACTACCCGGACTACAGCTATAACCGGATTGTCGTGGACCTTGTCGATGAGCATGTGACTTTTTATTTGATCAATGAGGATCTGGACAGAGTTGCGGTTGCAGAGACGAATCTGGAAAGTTCATACTTGAAATCACTGTTGTCGGCACATGATCATCTGTTTGAAGAATATTCTGGTGTCATCACAAATCAGCAGACTTCCAACAATAAGACTGCGATATACGGGCCGACAGATCCGGGCAGCATGCCGGTGGAAAACTTTTTATATAATGTATTCAGTGCAGATACGGTGAATAATATGCTGTTTTTAAATGACAGTTTCGAAACGGAAGTCAGCGATGAGACGTATGTCTATGAGGGTGACACGAATATTGCGACATACAACAGTGAAACATATGCTTACTCTTACAATAATCTGCGGGAGTCACTGACCGGTAACAGCAACCCGCACCAGACGATACAAAGCAGTTTTCATTTTCTGAACTCACATATCGGGCTAGATCAGAGAAATATATTATTTGATTACTTTCCTGATGAAAATAACTCTGTCTTTCGTGCTTCTATGAACGGTTATTTTGTATTCAGTGATCACATACCTTCGACGATATCTGTAAAATACGGGCAAAATGCTCTCTATGAATACAATAGGCCGCTGCTCAGAGTGACTGCACGGGTACCTGGCGGCGAAGATCAGACTTTACCGCCGCTTGAGAGTGTCAGGTATGAAATTGCATTGAACGAAAACTATGATCTGCAGGACGTCACTAAAATAACAATCGGCTATAATATGGCCTTTTCTACAGATCAGAGCGAGATAAATGTTGTGCAGTATACACCATCCTGGTATATCAAGTACGACGGAGAATGGATGAGGTTTGACGAGGGAGGTCTTGAGTAATGGATTGGAAGCTGACGAAATCCTTATACATCATCGTGTTCCTTCTGATGAACATTGCGCTCATCTATATATATTTGAATGAACAGCAGGAATCTGTAGAAGAAATCCAGGAATCGCGGGATATTTTGAGCACGACGGGAATAGATATGAGCAATATCGAAGAGTATGAAGCGGTCGAAATGAACGTTCTTACCGGGGCAGTCCAGGATTTTTCAAATGAAGACAATCGGGATGCCGATGTGGATAAAGATAATATTTCAGGGGCGAAAATTACAGAAGAATTTGAAGAAAACGGTCCGGCAATGATGGAACAGCCACTTCAAATTTATATAGACGAGAATGTTTACAGAGGTCATGATTACCAGTATGATAATGTAATGAGTACATCTGACCAGGTAGTATTCAACCAGTTATATGGAGAATTTCCGATCTTCAATCACGAAGCTGCAAGAATCATATTCAAAGGTGAAGGCAGACAGGCAACATCCATGGAGCAGACAAGATTGATGAATTTGGAAGAAAATGAATATACAATGAGTCTGACGGCAAAATCTCCGAAAGAAATCGTCGAGGAACTGTATGCACGCGATAGGATTTCTTCGACTGCTGTAATTGATGAAGCGAGACTCGGCTATTACATCATACTTACAGAAGAAAATAACGCGATTTTAAGACCGAAATGGGAAATGCATGTCACAGATCAGGATATATCCAAAACGATTTATGTAGATGCAACAACAGATTCAGGTGAAATAATTGAAAGTGAGTGAGTAGCATGAGAATGAGCGTGTTGGCCAGCGGATCTTCGGGCAACAGTACTTATATTGAAACAGAAAAAGGCAGCCTGCTCATCGATGTAGGGCTTACGTGCAAAAGAATAGAAGAAGGATTGAACCATATTGGTACATCCTTGAAAAATATTGATGCAATTTTGATCACCCATGAACATTCGGATCATATAAAAGGGTTGAAAGTCATTGCTAAAAGATATGAGATTCCAATTTTTGCGAATGAACAGACATGGCAGCAGCTGGACAGAAAAAATATAGAAGTGCCTTCAGAACAGAAATTCCACTTCAATCCTCTGGAGACGAAAGAAATCGTCGGAATGGATATCCAGTCATTCAACGTATCGCATGATGCGATCGACCCACAGTTCTACACCCTCATGAGGGATGATAAAAAGCTCTCGGTCATTACGGATACAGGTTATGTGTCAGACCAGATGAAGGGCATCATAAAGGAAAGCGACTGTTTCATCTTTGAAAGCAATCACGATGTGGATATGCTCAGAATGGGCAGATATCCATGGGTGACGAAACAGCGTATTCTCTCCGATGTCGGACACGTATCGAATGAAGATGCGGCACATGCAATGCGGGACGTGATCACTGCCAATACTAAACGCATCTATCTGAGCCACCTCAGTCTGGATAACAATATAAAAGAACTGGCAAAAATGAGTGTCGAGCAAGTATTGAATCAATACGACATCGATACGAAAAATGAAATCCAGCTTCATCATACCGATAAAAATACACCGACAGAAATATATACGATATAAGTTATACACACCTGTGGATAAGTCATGTGGATAACTGTGGAAAACATTATACAAAAGGAGCTGCATCTCTTGATTAAGATGCAGCTCCTTTTTATGTGGCCGGTTTTAAGTTGTGCGCCACAACTAGGATGTTTTCAGATGAGTTATAGCGCCGTCCTTTACACCAGGCTTCCCTACTTCACGATAATGACTGGAATATCAGCTCTTTTAGCGACTTTATGGCTGACGCTGCCGAGCACCATCTCCTGAAGACTGTTGAGCCCTCTTGTGCCGAGGATGACCGCCTGGTATTCTCCGCTGTTAGCGATTTTGACGACTGTTTCATTCGGCACACCGCGTTCCAGCCTCAATGTGTAATCGATGCCTTTTTCTTCGTATAAGCTCGTGATTTTAGAGAGTTTCTCTTTCTTTCTCGACAACATGCCGCTTGTACTGTGAAGTACATCATTTTTCGCGGCTCCTGCATCAAGTACGTTCAAAATTGTCACTCTGGATGTATGATCAATGAAATTCAAGCTCTCTTCAGCGGCTCTGAAGCTGTTTTCCGACCCGTCTGCTGCAAGCAGTATGGATTTATACATAAATGCCCTCCTATATGACTATGAAGTCAAATGTTGTTCATTCAAAGTGCTGAGTTCCTTGATGATTTTCCTGCTGTCTGAATTCAGACTTTCAACTTTCACACCAATGTCCCGTTCTTCAAATTTACGGACGATCGTATCTATTGCATCCACTGCGGAATCATCCCACAGATGAGCGTCGGAAAAATCAAGCTCGACCAATCCGACTGCCTGATTGAAGTCGATCTGGTCCATCATCGAATCGATGGACACGAAGAAAATCTGTCCTGCGATGTGGTAAGTGATTTTATCATCGTATTCTTCTTTTACAACATTCACTTTTGAAATCTTAGTTGCAAAAAATATTGCGGCGAATGCGACGCCTGCGATTACACCGACAGCCAAATTATTGGTGAACAATACCAGTATGACAGTGATGAGCATGACAAATGCATCTGTCCTCGGGGCTCTTTTCAAGAATCTGAACGAACCCCAGTCGAACGTTGTCAGAGAAACCATGATCATGATTCCTGCAAGAATCGGCATCGGGATTTGCACGACCCAGTCACCGAGCACGATGATCATGAATATCAACACTGCACCCGCAGTGAAGGTGGACAGACGTGTCGTTGCGCCCGCCCGTACGTTGATGATGGACTGTCCGATGACGGCACAGCCGCCCATCCCGCCGAAGAAGCCCGTGACGAAATTCGCTATTCCCTGCCCGCGTGATTCACGGTTCTTGCTGCTGAAAGTATCGGTCGCATTATCGACGATCCTTGCCGTGAGCAGTGTTTCAACGAGCCCGACGATGGCCATGGAGATGGAATACGGTAAAATGATCTGCAATGTTTCCATATTGAAAGGCACATCAGGTATGAGGAAGTTCGGCAATGATTTTTCTATCGTGCCGAGATTACCGACTGTCTGCAGATTGGCGCCTGTAAATATATACAGAGCGGTCAGTAAAACGACGACGATCAATGGAGCCGGCACGTTTTTAAGGAAATCTATTTTAGGCATGATATACAAGATGCCCATGGTTATCAGCAAATATATATATGTATCTATGGAGATGCCGAAAATATATTGAAGCTGGGACATGAAAATCATGATGGCAAGTGCATTGACGAAACCGATCATGACCGAATTTGGAATGAACTTCATCAAACTACCCACTTTGAGCAGCCCAAGTATGATCTGAATGACCCCCATCAAAATCGTTGCAGCGAGCAGGTAGTCGACACCATATTCACTGACCAGGGGCGTTACAAGCAGCGCTATTGCCCCGGTAGCGGCTGAAATCATTGCAGGACGCCCGCCGACAAATGAAATGATTACTGCAATCAGGAAGGAGGCATACAGCCCTACCATGGGGTCCACGCCCGCTATGATTGAGAAAGCGATGGCTTCAGGAATCAAAGCAAGTGACACGACAATACCGGCCAATATGTTTGTCCCGGGTTTGCTCAGCCATTCACTTTTAAATTTTTCCCACATTAATATTACACTCCTAAATTTATACACTAAATTACATTATACCAAAAACATGCATTATTGAATAGTTATCCACAACTTTAAAGGTTATTTGTGGATAAAGTGTATTTTATGTGAATAATTTGATAAAATTGTGGATAAGTGTTTATTTATTGAATAATCAATGGAGGAATGTAAAATGTCTGATTTACCAAACTGCCCGAGTTGTAATTCTGAATATACTTATGAGGACAGCGGCCTTCTGATCTGCCCGATGTGTGGGCATGAGTGGACGAAAGCGTCTGAAGTGGAAAAGCAGGAAGCGGCGCTGGTGAGGGATGTGAACGGCAATATTTTAAACGATGGGGATAATGTTTCTATCGTCAAAGATCTAAAAGTCAAAGGATCTTCAAATGTCATCAAGCAGGGAACTAAAATCAAAGGGATTAGAATTGTTGACCCTGAAGATGGTCATGATTTAGATTGTAAAGTACCCGGCTTCGGCAGGATGGCGTTAAAGTCATCGGTAGTAAAGAAAATCGATTAATCGACACTAATGGTACGGGGTGGTAATGTGACTAAAATATTAGTTGCGGATGATGATCCGAATATCTTGAAATTCATCACGATCAATTTGACGGATGCCGGCTATGAAGTGGTTGGTGCAACAGATGGTAGGGATGCACTCAGAAAACTTAAAAATGAAGCCTGTCAGCTTGCGGTCGTGGATATCATGATGCCGTATATGGACGGATTATCGCTGATCAAAGAGATGCGTAAAACTATGGATATACCAATCATCATATTGACTGCAAAAGGGCAGATCGATGATAAAGAAAAAGGATTTGAAGCTGGCACTGATGATTATGTGGTCAAACCATTTGAGGCGAAAGAGCTTCTTTTCAGAATCGAAGCACTGCTCAGACGCTATAATATTGATACGGACAAGCAAATGATACAAGTCGGTGATGTGCATATAGATATTGATAAATATCTGGTGACAGTAAATGAAAAGATACTGAAGCTGCCATTGAAAGAATTTGAATTATTGCATGTGCTTGCAAATCATCCGGATCAGGTGTTCACCCGTGAGCAGCTGATCGAGAGTATTTGGGGCATTGATTTTGAGGGGGACAACCGTACTGTGGATGTTCACATCAAACGGCTCCGTACCCGCTTCACCCACTTGACCGGTGCAATCAGATTCACGACTGTCAGGGGCGTCGGTTATACATTGGAGACGGTGGATCCATGAAATTAAGATCATTATATTCAAAATTTGCCGTGACAACCATCGGCATCATGATTGTGAGTTTCCTGTTTGCATTTTTCATCTCGAACACTTATTACCAGCAGTACCTGAAACCGGATAATGATGCCAAAAATACGGAGATTGCACTAAGTATTTCGACCTTTATAGAAGATAATCCGCAGATGGATATGGATGACTACCTCACCAATATGGCTGATGCCGGCTACCAGTTTTATTTGGTGGGCGCTGGTTCAGAAGGCAGTTTCTATGGGGCTGAATTCAGAGAGACGGTGCTGCCTGGAAGCACGATTGAAAGCGTCCAGAATGATAATGTGTATCATGGCATGCTGGAATTCCCGAGAGAGACCTTTGTGACAGGCTTCTTTGCAAATGAATTGGAAAATACGATTGGTGTACCTGTTGATACAGGTGACGGAGTATACGCTCTGTTTATGAGACCGGATATATCGATGCTTTTCAATGAAATGCATCTTTTATTTGGATGGCTTCTTATTTTAACCATTGTCATCAGTATCATCTTTGTTTTGATCAGCACAAAATATTTGGTGAATCCGGTGACCAGATTAAACCGGGCGACCGATACACTGGCAAAGGGTAATTACAATGTCAGCGATTTGAATACAAACAGGAATGATGAAATCGGCCAGCTGTCCAACAGTTTTGTGCATATGGCTGAAAAAATCGAACAGAACGAGGAGATGAGAAAGGATTTTATTTCTAACATCTCTCATGACATCCAGTCTCCGTTATCAAACATCAAAGGCTATAATGAGCTATTGAAAACGGCTGATCTGAGTTCGGAAGATAAGACGGAATACTATAATATCATCGACCAGGAAGTGACCCGGATCAGTACGATGACCAATCAGCTGCTGATGTTGTCGTCGTTGGACCAGGAAGCGCATGCTTTAAATATTTCAGAGTACCGGCTCGATAAACAGATCGAGCGGCTGATCCATTCATATGAATGGAAGATAAACCAAAATGACATGATGTTGTCCTATGACCTGCCTGAAGTGAGCATCTCTGCAGATGAAACGATGCTCAATATGGTATGGGACAATCTGATTTCAAATGCGGTCAAATATAACAGCGAAGCGGGCAATATCGATATCTCCCTGACTGAAGCAGACGGCACGGTCACAGTCAGAATTTCAGATACAGGCATCGGTTTGACCGAAGAGGAAAAAGATCATATATTCGACCGGTTCTACAGAGTGGACTCATCCAGAACATCAAGCGTCAAAGGTTCCGGGCTGGGACTGTCAATCGTCCACGAAATCATCCAGCGGCATGACGGTACAGTCAGAGCAGAGCCCAATGCTGCAGCGGGAACAACTTTCATCGTTGAATTGCCGCAAAATCATAAATGAATAAAAATAAATCCTCCTTGTTCATCCTGCGTTCATATTCGAAGTATAGAGTATGTAGTGCAGATGAATGAAGGAGGATTTTTTAAATGAATAAACCAGTTAAATTATTATTAGTTTTTGCAGGAATATATGGATTGATCGGCACGATCATGGGGGCACATATGGCAGGTGCGGGTTCATATGCACTCAGACCGATTCACGCCCACGTCCTTGTTGTCGGATGGCTCAGTTTATTTTCATGGTCGGTATTCTACCAGGCATTTGATGTTAAATATAATGCCTTGTCGAAGTTTCATGTATGGACGGCAATCATCGGTACCACAGGATTGATACTCGGAATGTTCATCAATAATGTTGCGTCACTCGGACTGCCCGACATCGTCACATTGATCGCATATATCGGCGGGGGTGTCATTCTGTTACTCAGCTTTGCAGCATTTTTTGTACAGACATTACTGTATAAATCTGAAAAATAAAGGACGTGTGACCATTGAAAATGGCATGGAAAGAAATGATGAAGTATAAGACGAGATATTTGATACTCGGCTCGATCATATTTCTGATCAGTTTTTTGACATTAATTATTTCAGGCCTTGCGAACGGATTGTCTTATGATAATGCCTCTTTAGTGAAAAATATGCCTGAAGGCACGTATTATATGGAAAGTGAAGCTGAAGAGGAGTATAACTTTTCAGAGATCAGCGAGAGTCAGAGAGAAGAGATAGAAGGCACCCATCCGGATGCAGTCTTCATGTCGGTCCAAATGGGGGAACTTGAAGACGAAGATGAACAAAAGCACGGTATTACGTATGTTACAGCAACAGAAAATGATATTTTTCCAAACGTGGAAAAAGGAGAAGTCATTTTAGATGAATCGATAAAAGAAGACGGCATCGAAGCGGGAGATGAATTATCTACCAATTTGATGGATGATACGTTTACTGTGAGTGACTTTGCAGAACAGGAGAAGTTCAGTCACTCGGCCGTCGCCTTCATCCATCCGGATGATTTCATGAATATGTACCAGTCAGAGACATATCAGCTGGCCTTTACAGAAGATGAGGAAGAAGATATCGATGAGATGTCAGCATTCAACCAGAACCAGTTTTTAAATACGATTCCGAGTTATTCTGCAGAAATGCTGTCACTGAATATGATCATCGCATTTCTGTTTGTAATAAGCGGTATGCTGTTTGCGATCTTCTTCTATATGATCAACGTTCAGAAACTCGGCACTTACGGCATATTGAAAGCAGTCGGCGTAAAGACGATGACGCTGCTCAGACTGATGTGGGTACAGATGATACTCGTCACTTTGATATCACTCATAATCGCCATATTCTTAAGCCAGCTGATTACACTGATACTGCCTGAAGGCATGCCGTATCAGCTGACGCTTGAAACTTCGGCAGTCATGGCAGCAGGGTTCTTTATTATCGGATTTATCGGGGCGACATTGTCCGGAGTCCAGATCAGTAAAGTGGAACCGATGGAAGCAATCAATCAGGGAGGCGCATAATATGTCATCACTACAGATCAAAGAATTGGAAAAGTCATTTAAGATCGGCAGAAATGAAGAAAAGATTTTAAAAAGCATCGATTTTGAACTTGAAGAAGGTAAAATCACCGCGCTCGTCGGCACTTCAGGCTCTGGTAAGAGCACACTTTTAACAATCGCAGCAGGCCTTCAAAAATCAAGCGGCGGTAAAATAAAATTCAATGATAAAGATTTGACTGACATGAGCAGCAACCAGGTGAGAGACGTCAGAGCAAAAGCATTCGGCTTCGTCTTCCAGCACGCCCACCTCGTGCCGTTCTTATCAGTCAAGGATCAGCTGAACCTGATGATTGATACTGCAGAATTAAAATGGCGCAAAAAAGAAAAGCAGCAGCGTATACAGGATATGCTGGAAGCGGTGGATATGTGGAAACATAGAGACAGCGACCCGGACCAGTTATCAGGCGGTGAAAAGCAGCGTGTTGCAATCGCAAGAGCAATCATCCATGAACCGAAACTCCTGTTTGCAGATGAACCGACGGCGAGTCTGGATTCAAAACGTTCAACAGAAGTCATGGAATTGCTACGCAACCTGTCAATAGAAAGAAATATCACTGTACTGATGGTGACGCATGATGAGGATATGCTGGTGTATGCAGACCGGACCGTAGAAATGAAGGACGGTAAAATTAAAGAAAAAAAAGCTCCACAGAAACATGTGCATAACCTGTTGACAACTGTGGATAACTATGAATGATCCGTGGATAAAAACATGAGTGAAAACCCGAATAATAGGGTCTTCACTCATTTTTATGTTTTAATATAAGTAATAAACATAATTGGTGATGTATATGGATGAAATAATTCAAAAAGAAGAAAAAATAAAAGATGTCGTTATGCTTGCTGCCCGCATATTACTTGAATCCGGAGCGGAAGGGACGCGTGTCGAGGATACGATGACGTACATTTCGAATGCCCTCGGTTACAGGGGCTCCAACAGCTTCGTCACGAATACGGTCGTCACCTACCTGCTGCATGATGAAACACATCCGCGCATATACAGGATACAGACAAGGGACACCAACCTGATTCGTATTTCAGAGGCGAATCGTGTTTCCCGCAATATCGTCTCGGAAAAGATCACGCTGGATGAAGCGATGGAAAGGCTGAGATATATAGACAATGAAATAAAAGACCATTCCCTGCCGTTCAAAGCAACAGCCGGCGGCATGGTGGGCCTCAGCTTTCTTTATCTGCAGGGCGGCCTTCTGATAGATATCCCGACTGCGGTCATCGCCGGTGCCGCGGGTTACTTTGTGACGGAATATATTTCACAAAAGATGGAAACACAATTCATCCCGGAATTCATCGGTGCGTTTATCATCGCTTTGCTCGCTGCAATCGGCAATATGCTGATTCCGGGCGGTGAACTCGGTGTCATCATCATTTCATCAGTCATGCCGATCGTCCCGGGCGTACTCATCACCAATGCCATCCAGGATCTGTTCGGCGGTCATATGCTGATGGCCATCACCAAACTGCTTGAAGCCCTCGTCACTGCATTCGGTATCGGTGCCGGTGTCGCGACTGTGCTGATACTTTTATAAGGAGGAGAGATTATTATGGAATGGCTGTTGCATCTGTTATTCAGTTTTACTGCGTCGTTCTTCTTCGCCGTATTATTCGACGCCCCGAAACGTCTCTTCTTCTCTGCCGGTGTTGCCGGGGCCATAGGCTGGACGGTCAGCCGCATCCTGCTTGATCTGTTCAGCATGCACGAAATCTATGCGACGATGTTCGGGACTCTCGTGCTCGGCATCGTGTGCCATCTGATGGCGCGTCTTTTGAAAGAACCGGCGACAATGTTCATGGTGCCGGGGATCATCCCCTTCGTCCCCGGCGGTCTTGCCTATGAAGCGACCAGCCTGCTCGTCCAGTTCGAATATAATCAGTCGTTGAACACGATGCTGGAAGTGATACTGATTGCAGGTGCGGTTGCTGTCGGGCTGCTGTTTGCCGACCAGCTGTCGAAGATGTTCATCCATAAGAAGCGCAACTACTCGGATCTGCGCACAAGGAAAATGCCATGAAACGAAAAAGGCCATTTACAATTATTGTAAATGGCCTTTTTGAATACATATTAGTGCCAGTCTGGACGGCCTCAATAGAGAATGACTGGGCATTCGAAATCATAAACTTCATATATACGTAATTTACCACGATAAAAGAATTTAAACCGGATTGGGTTTCCGGTATGTAATTTTATCAGTGCGCAATCCATCAAAAACCCCCGGGGTTTCATTTCAAATACCTTGATTAAATTTACATACTAAGGGGAAGAGAAGTATAAATTGAGAATGAAAGGGGGCATGGATATTATGAGCGCCGACCAAATAGGATTTGCATTACTTTACTTAGGGTTGTTTTTGCTGCTTGGAAAGTGGATCAGGATGCATTCGAAATGGATGCAGAATCTCTTCCTTCCCGCATCTGTCATCGGCGGATTCCTCGCTTTAATTTTAGGACCGGAAATTCTAGGCCGTATCATGAGTAATATCACCGGGGGAGATTCCTTCTGGGCGACAGGCCTGGCCACACCTGAAATCATGGAGGTATGGGGCACACTCCCCGGCCTGATGATCAACATTGTGTTTGCGACGCTGTTCATCGGGACGGTGCTGCCGAACCTCCAGAGGGTTTGGGATGTCGGTGGGCCTCAGCTCGCTTTCGGCTGGACGCTCGGCTGGGGTCAGTATGTGATCGGCCTGCTGCTCGCGATGCTTGTACTGGTGCCGTTTTACGATATGCCGCCGTTCATCGGGGCGTTGATTGAAATCGGGTTCGAAGGCGGACATGGTACGGCAGCCGGCCTGGAGGACACATTTGAGGAACTGGGCTTTCCGGAAGCGTATGATATCGCTGTCGGACTCGCCACCGTGGGTATTTTGACAGGGGTGATCGTCGGTATTGCACTGATCAACTGGGGCGTCAGAAGAGATAAGACGCGTGTCATCACTGATGTCAAAGGTTTATCACCGACTCAAAAAGCAGGCATCGTCGAGCCTGAAGACCGTGGAAAAGGAGCACAGAAGACTGTGAGACCCGAGTCAATCGATACCTTCACTTTCCACTTCACCATCGTCGGTCTCGCCATCCTCATCGGTTACATCATATTACAGGGCATCACGTGGCTGGAAGCGACACTATTCGGTTCTGACTTTATGACATACGTGCCCTTGTTCCCGCTTGCGATGATTGGTGGTCTTATTGTACAGATATTCGTGACTAAATTTGATACCTCGGAACTGATGGACAGAGAGACCATCACCAGCATACAGGGATTCTCACTCGATATACTGATTACAAGTGCAATTGCGACCGTCTCGATTGCGGTCATCGGTGATTACCTTGTACCGTTCCTGCTGCTCGCAGCATTCGGAATCGCCTGGAACGTATTCGGCTTTTTCGTCTTCGGGCCAAGAATGATGCCGGATTACTGGCTTGAAAGAGCTGTCGGTGACTTTGGACAATCCACAGGTGTCACTGCAACCGGTCTGATGCTGATGCGCGTGGCCGACCCTGAGATGAAATCACCTGCAGTCGAAGGTTTCGGTTATAAGCAGCTTGTCTTTGAACCATTCCTCGGCGGCGGTCTGGTTACAGCATTATCCGCCCCGCTCGTCTTCATGTGGGGGCCGTGGCCATTCCTGATCTTCGCAAGCGTCATGACAATCATCGGCATCGTCGTCGGACTGTTCTACTTCGGTAAGAGGAAACCGGATTATGACAAATGATTTTAAAACGAGTATGAACGCTCACCGTGAAATGAGTCCGGGGAGCGTTTATATTATCTTATAAAAGACGTGTTAAAATAGAAAACAAGCAGTAGTATGAACGGAAGGACGATGACAGATGAAAATCACTTTAATCACAGTGGGCAAGCTGAAAGAGAAATACTGGGTGCAGGCAGTGGATGAATATAAGAAGCGGATCAGCAAATATGCGAAAATCGAGCTCATCGAAGTGGCGGATGAAAAAGAACCGAACAATGCCGGCGGGAAGGATATTGAACAGATTAAAGATAAGGAAGCAGACAGGATACTGTCGAAGATAAAAGACAACCAGCACGTCGTGACGCTGGAGATACACGGAAAGACATATACGAGTGAAAAATTGGCGTCTGAATATCAGAGGTGGATGAACACCGGAAAAAGCGATGTAGTCTTTATTATCGGCGGCAGCAACGGCCTTGGAGAAGCGGTGAAGAAAAGAAGTGACCAGGAAATCAGCTTTGGCACCCTCACCTACCCCCATCAGATGATGAAAGTCATGCTGATGGAGCAGCTGTTCAGGGTGAATAAGATATTGAGGAATGAGAGTTACCATAAGTAGTGCCAAAAATGAAAAGTCATCTCAAAATATCCCTGAATCATTTCAACGATTTTGAGATTAACTTTTTAAAAATCTATTAATATTCATTACGTGTATTTCGCCAGTAACTGTAGGATATCCAGGTGGATACAAGTACTGTAATCCAGGCAGTGACAAGGACGATGCCATTAAAGAGAGACTGATTGACTGCGAAAGCGCCAAGAGCAACGAGCGAGATTTGTCCCGGCAGGGAAGCAATAAAGGTTGCTGACAAGAAGGAATACTGGCTGACACCCAGAGCACCTGCGCCGTAATTGACCGGCCAATACGGTAAGCCCGGCATCAGTCTTGCTGTACACATTGCTAAGAAGCCTGCGTCACCCAAATACTTTTTAACCGCTGGTCCATGACGGCCAAGGAGTTTGAATGTCAGGTCCTGACCGGTAAGTCGAGCTAACCAGTATCCAATCCAGGAGCCAATAAATATGCCTGTAAAGGAAAACAAGCTGCCGGCTATGACACCGTATAGAGAACCCGCGACTAAGGCCGGGATGGTGACAGGAATCGGGGTGATAGCAATGAGGGCTGTGATGCCGATAAAAATCAGCCAGCCAGCCCAGCCATAGCCTTGAATCATCTCTCTTAGAACTTCGGGTTCCGGGACATTTACATTAAAACTCAACCATATTAACGTGCCTATGAATACAACTAAAGTTAATAAGGAAACTATTGAACGTGGAGAAAAAACATCATTAAAATCTTTTTTTGAACTCATTATGTTTCCTCTTTCCTGAATGCTTTATTAAAAATTTAATTTTATCGGGTTATACACTCACTGTAACTTTAAACGGGTCATTAATAAAAGGGAATAGATTTTATGTTTTAAATTTGGAATTTCAAACCTTTCACCATTGATAACCGTAATGCTAGAGATTAAGTTGTGTATAATATGATTAATGAGCTGAAAACCATAAGGTGGCAGTTATTTTATGCGTTTATCTCAGGATTTGCAGAAGATCATAGTTTACATATACTTTGTTTCTGGTTCGTGATGAATCAGTATCTATCATTTCAAGTGAAACAAGTTTATTTAAATGAGTTCTGGTGGTGTTTTCACTTATATTCAGATCTATTGCGGCTTGTGACACTGTAATATTTGGGCGGTTAAAAGTATATAGCCAAATATTATTAATCATAGAACCGGACGTTGAATTTAAATTCTGAATGCCTTCGCGTGCAAGGAGGTCAACTTTTTCAAATTTATCCTTTAAATTGATGGTCATTCTCCTACACGCTTCCAAAAAGAAATGAATCCACTTATACCAATCCGGATTTTCCCCACGAATACTGTTCAACAAGTTATAATATCTTAGTCGTTCCCGCTCGAGCTCTCCACTCACAAAGAATATGGGGGAGGTAACCGCACTTTCAGCCATCATATTGAGCATAATGAGTATTCGGCCCATACGCCCTTTGCCATCTAAATAAAGATGAATAGATTCAAACTGAGCATGCATGATCGCTGTTTTGATTAATGGATCGGAAGTTTCATCAAGCAATGTATTACCTGCGGAAATATCATCATTAAAGCTTGAGTGTCCGGTTGAGATTAACTATTTATAATAAAGGAATAGAATAAATACTGACATAACAAGGTTTATAACGCTTCATTTTAAAATTCCACTATTTTTACTGACACAAAGTCTTTGTGCCAGGTCTGAGGTATCAAGTGGTTTTTATTTTATCAATTCAATTAAAAGATACAGAGCAGCGCCCCAAATAAATAGAGCAGAACTTTTATTGAAAACATTCATTAAAATACCCTGATTATCCAGTCTTTTCATAGTCGAAACTGCAATAGTCAATCCTACAAACCAAACCCGGGAGACTGTCACACAGGGAACAGTGAAAGTATAAGATCCAGCCCGATATATTTCAAAGCAACTGTAGTCGCACATGATGATTTCTTAATGAATACTGAAGATGAAATCATCCAGGCTTATCGGGATTATCAAGAAGGTAAATTCACAGATTTGGAAGATTAAAAATGACGATAAGCCCAAAGATTCTAAAACAGATTCTTTGGGCCTATTTTTTCAACTGGCTTTTGCCATTAATATTTACTTGTATGTTTTGATATTTAAAATAACAAAATTGATAAATATAACGACAGTGTAATGAAAAACATTGAGAAGGATACGCTAGAAACTACGATTGATGTAGTAAGCGGCTTTTTCAATGTGGCGTTTCTGATTAAAACAATCAGGGGGATGAGGCTGCTGATCAACCAGAGTATTGTAAGTTGTAAAGCAACATTTTCTAAGTTTGTGTTTAAAAATAAAAAGTCATTAAAGGAAAAATAGATTAATACTCCAATTGCTGCAATGAATAAAACTGTACTGTACAGGAAGGGGAAAAATGGATCTTCTTGTCTGATTGAATTTACAGCGCCTATTACTAAAAAATAAAGAGCCGCAGCTGTAATGATGAATAGAAATATGGCTAACATTTTAATCTCTCCTATATGATTTCTGGATATATCGTGAGGCTCGTACTTCAGGTTGAATGCTTATACTGAGGAGGGTATTTCTCTCTTACAGTATTTTATATGTAATCATTTTAAGGGGCTGATTAATTTGGCGGGCGGCAACTACATCTGAAGAAAAATCGTAACGTCTACGTTTTGTAATTTAACATTTAATAATTGATGATGCAATTGATAAATTGTGAACTTTTTTTCAAATCAAATAAAATTGAACTATCCGGAAAAATCGGATAGTTCAAACTCAAAATCATTCATCTTCTTTGACGCGCATCAGCCTCATACTGTTCAATGCGACAAGCACTGTTGCGCCCATATCTGAAAGTATCGCAATCCAAAGCGTCAGCCATCCGGGGATGACGAGCAGCAGTGCGATGATTTTGATGCCGATGGCGAAAACGATGTTCGCTTTAATGATGTTCAGTGTTTTGCGGCTCAGTTTTATTGTGAATGGGAGTTTATTCAGATCATCTCCCATCAATGCAACGTCTGCTGTTTCCAGTGCGGCATCCGTACCGGCACTGCCCATTGCAATTCCGACAGTAGAGGCAGCGAGAGCCGGTGCGTCATTAACGCCGTCTCCGACCATGGCTACCCGCTTGTGTCTGGATTTTAACTGTTTGATGACTTCCAACTTATTCTGAGGCAGAAGTTCGGATCTTACATCTGTCACTCCAACCTGCTCGCCAATCGCATTTGCAGTACTCTGGTTATCTCCTGTGAGCATGACAGTTTCTTTAATACCCGCATCATGCAGTCTGCGCAGTGATTCCTGACTGGTCTCACGGACTTCATCTGCAACAGCAATAATGGCTTCGATACTGTTGGATGTGCCTGCCAGCATGACAGTTTTACCCTGCTGCTGAAGTGAAACGATAATATTTTTAATTGCATCGGTCAAATGAATTTCCGGCAACTTTGAAAATAGTCTGGAGTTGCCGATATAATAATGAGTGCCATCTATTATTCCGCTGATCCCCAGTCCCATAATAGAAGAAAAGTCTTCTACGGGCACATCTGAATAAGAAATATTTTCATCACTTGCCCTGCTCATAATTGCAGAAGCAAGTGGGTGCTGAGAACGGTATTCAAGTGCAGTAATGATCGACATCATTTTATTTTCATCCGTCTGATCATTAATCATTTCAAAATCAGTCATCACAGGTACGCCTTTAGTCAGAGTACCTGTCTTATCAAATGCGATTGCATCAAGTGCACCGATTTCTTCAAGGTATATGCCGCCTTTGACAAGCACACCTTTCTTCGCCGCATTACCAATCGCAGATACAATTGATATCGGTGTCGAGATGACAAGTGCGCACGGACAGCCGACGACAAGGACAGCGAGGCCCTGATAGACCCATGTGCCCCATTCAGCTCCAAAGAACAGCGGAGGAACGACAACAACAAGCGCTGCCACTGCCATGATGGCCGGTGTATAGTATCTTGCGAATTTATCGACGAATGCCTGTGCAGGCGCACGTTCGCCCTGTGCTTCTTCAACAAGATGTATGATTTTTGCAATCGTCGTATCTTCAACAAGTTTGGTGATCTTTATTTCCAGGAAGCCTTCCTCGTTGAGTGTTCCCGCAAATACTTCATCTTCTTCATGTTTTTCAACAGGTACCGACTCGCCGGTAATTGCTGCCTGGTTGATGGATGAAGAACCATCGACAATGACGCCATCCATCGCAATCTTCTGACCGGGTTTGACGAGCATGATATCACCGATTGCAATATCATCCACATGCACAGTCATTTCCTGGTTATTGCGTCTGATCAAAGCTTCGTTCGGTGCAATATCCATCAATGAGGTGATGGACTCCCTTGCCCGGTCCATGGAGAAACGTTCGAGTGACTCACTGATGGCAAAGAGAATCACAACTACCGACACCTCTGCCCATTCACCTATGAGCACACCGCCGATGACAGCAATCGTCATCAGTGTTCTCATATCAAACTCGAGACGGACGAGATTCTGCAGCCCAGTTTTCATCAATGAAGTGCCACCGACGATCATTGATGTAATGAACAGAGCAGCTGTCACTATATTCTCATTACCGTTGACAGCCATGGAAAGAAAACCGAGGGCCATAAACAGCGCAGAATAAAGTAATATACTATGCTTTTTGTAAAATGGGATTTTATCTTCTTTTGGCTCGTTTTCAGCCCCGGGTGCACGGTTCGGTTTTTCCGGTATGACTTCCAAGTTTTCAAATGCCCCGGCTTTCTCGAGTTCTTCAATGCTCGCTTCGCCATACACTGAAATTTTGGAGGCACCGAAATTGACCTTGGCATCGTGCACATTGGATAGCTTTTTAACATTGTTCTCAAACTTTCCTGCACAGTTCGCACATGAAAAGCCGTTTACATGATATACGTTTTTATCTTTAATGATTTCCGGCTCCTGTCGTTTCGGTTTCTCCGGCATCACTTTAAGATTTTCAAACGCGCCGGCCTTTTCCAGTTCTTCAATCGATGCTGCACCCTCTACTGAAATTTTGGACGCACCGAAATTGACTTTGGCATCTTGAACATCGGGTAAACTCCTGACGTTGTTTTCAAATTTTCCTGCACAGTTGGCACATGAAAAGCCCTCGACCCGATAAGTGGTCTTCTGTTCATCCAATTCTTTCAACTGCTGTTCAGACATTGGCCATCACTTCTTCCCTGTGGGTTAATGCGATCATCATGATCTGTCTGATATGGTCATCATCCAGTGAATAAAAAGCGAGTTTGCCCTCTTTTCTGAACTTGACGATACCCTGTCTATTGAGTGTGCGGAGATGATGGGAAGTATTCGCAATCGAAGCATCGATAATATTCGCGATATCACAGACACAGAGTTCCTCTTCCTGGCACAAGGCATATGTAATTTTGGCTCTCGTTTCGTCAGCAACTGCTTTCAGGAGCTGGGAAACTCCGCTGATATCCGCTTTTTCCATATCATCCTGTATTCTATTGACCTTCTCTTCGTCATAGCAGAAAATTTCACAAGTATCTTGTTTATTCATGACAATCAGCACCTCATTCAAATATTGATTTGAATATAGTATAACTGTTGAGAATCCATTATTCAAGTTTCTGCTTGAATGAGGAATGTCCATATAGACAGCAGGTTTTGCCATTCAATGTGCGTTAAATAAAACTCGAACGACCCGGTAAATCGAATCGTTCGAAATGAATAACTTACAGCTGCCCGTATTTTATTTTTCATTCAATTTCTCATTGATTCTTCTGCTGTCGAGAACAGAAATGATATAGAACACGAGAAATATGAGGAGCATGATAACAAATGTTGCACCAGCATAGAAGATGATATCTGCCGGATTGAGTGTTATCCATCCATTGAAGACTGCAATGGTGGTAAACGCGATGATGCCTGTTCCGAACTGGACGACAGTTACGAGGGTGCTTTCCATTTTTGTATAGTACAACGCCGATGCAACACCAATCAGCGCCGAAGCGATCCATACTGAAATTATTTCTTGCGGCGTCACTTCTACAACAGCACCGGTCACACCGTTCAACAGATAGATGAAACTTCCGAGACCTATGGATATTGCTATACTTTTCAATAGATTTTTTAACATCATATTCCCAGCCTTTCTTTTAATGATAGTACGTAACGTCTTGAAATATTTACTTTTACACCGTTCTTCATGCGTGCGGTCAGGTTACCGGAAAAAGATGGCTCCACACGTTCAATCATCTGGATATTCAGCATCCCGGATTTTGATACTTTCAAAAATGTTTCAGACTTTATTTCTTCCATCAGCGCACTCAAAGTTTTCGTTGTAACAATCTCATCGGCTGACGTATAAATCGTTAATGTCTTATCCTGCACTTCGGCACAGATGATATCCGACCGCTGAATCATCAGAAATTCTTCATCTGATCGGATGGCCAGATTTTCACGGTCAGTCGTGAAATGATCTATGAAAGACAAAATACGTGCGCCGGCCGTGGTCGTCTTTGCATGAATTATTATTTCATCATCATTTAATTTTTCGTCTATAATTAATTCCGTCTTCATGGAAATCCCCCTTACCTGTTAACTTATTCTGCATAGAAGCCCGCTAATTTTGCAAGGGGCTTAATATGATAGATGCGATGAACGTACTTTTATAATTGTCACCACAGCCTGCATCTCCTTTGTTTGCTGCTCACAGTATATAATGGAAAAACTGACTGTTGGTTGGTTTTTCCGCAAGCGGTATGAAATCGTCCGTAACCGGTAAGTATATTTTATTCGGTGTGATGCTCCCCTTAGGTTTTCTGTGTTTTCTAAGGTTTTTAAAATGGTATATGTATTATGAAGATATTTTTATCAGAGGGTGAATCTATGATGGATGCCGAGTCACTTGAATTTAAATTGAACACTATTAAGGAGGATGTGTCATGAATATACTAAGAAACGATCAATATTTTCGTTATGGTGGCAATGAGTTCCAGGTGTATACGAAACGACCAGGTTTAATCTTTCAGGACTTTGACCGGGAAGATTATGCATTCGGCCCTCTCAGCCGTATTGACCATGTGAATCTGACACAGGACTATTGCATTGATATGCATCTGCATCATAACGATGAAATTTTGAGCTATCTGTATAAAGGAGAGATGCTCCACCGAGATACAGCTGACAATAAAGTGCTGCTCACACCTGACAAGTTAATGGTCATGAATGCTGGACATGAATTTTATCATGAAGAATCGACACCGAACGAAGGCAATGAAATGCTGCAAATACTAATCCGTCCTGAAAAAGCAGATTTGGCAGCCGATGTGCAGTTTTGGGATAGGGAAATCGAGTTTGATTCCGAGTGGAATCTGATTGCGGGACCTGCATCAATGGACCCGCCGATGGTCGTGAGGAATGACGTTGCGGTAATGGATGTACATGGGCGTGCCGGTGACGAGCTCCGGGTGCCGGCTGAGAAAGGCATGACGCCCTGGATGTATGTGATGGATGGGAGTATTGAAACTCTGGGAGAAACGTTTTATAAAGGAGATGCAGTTACGAGTGACGCTGAACGATTGACAACCTTGAAGCTAAGGGAAGATTCAACGCTCGTCCTTTTTCTCGTCAATCTGAATGCACCGATGACTCTTAAAGGGAATTTCAGCGGACATAAACGAAATAATATGAAGCGATATCAGAAGTAAATATAAAAAAGGCATCCATAAAATTTCAATGGATGCTTTTTACTGTGTGATTGTTTTTATTTATTGACCTGGTGATCCAAGGCTTCGCCTGTCAGAGCTTTTACAGCCTGATCAGCCGCGGTTTCTGCCATTTGATCTCTCGCTTCATAAGTATCGTTACCGATGTGAGGTGTCAAAATCACATTATCGAGTTTGGCGAGCTTTTCATTGATATGGGGTTCTTTTTCATGCACATCAAGCGCTGCAGCCTGAATCTCTTTATTTTCCAAAGCTTCAAACAGAGCTTCTTCATCCACTACTCCGCCGCGTGCAGTATTGATGAAATATGCGGTATTTTTCATCTGTTCAAATTCCTTTTTACCGAACAAATGATGGGATGTTTCATTATAGTTCACTTGAGTAACGACATAATCGGACTCTTTCAAAGCTTTTTCAAGTGTCACTTTTTCAGCATTGATTTCCGTTTCTTTTTCTTCGTGGTCTACATATAGGATCTTCATATCAAACGCTTGGGCGAGTTTGCCGATGTACTGTCCGATCTGGCCGAATCCGACAATCGCAAGTGTTTTACCGATGACTTGGTTGCCGCCGAGGTAACCCATGACCTGCCAGCCTTCAAACTCATTTTTCTCCGCCATTTTCTGCCCCGGGAGGACACGGCGTGATAATGCGAGCATTAATGTAATTGCGAGTTCCGCCGTGGATGCGACAGATTTATGGACAGGTGTATTCGTTACAGCGATGTTGTGCTTCTTCGCTTCTTCAATATCGATATTATTGAAGCCCGCACCTACGGTTGCGATTACTTTCATGTCCGGATTTGCATTGATGACTTCAGCCGGTGCCTGAACGTTCACTCCTGTAATCAGACCGTCCACATCTTTAATATTTTCGATAATCTGCTCCTGTTCCGGAGTGGTCAATTCATCGTGCATATTCAATTCAATATTTTGATCTTTAATAATTTTTACTGCTGACTCAGGCAGTTTAACTGCGCTATAAATTTTTGACATCATTCAACCAGCTTTCTTTTTAATTAATTTAGTTTTATTATAACTATTTAAAATTTGAATAACATTTCAGATAAATTAGAGTTATTAACTTGATAATATATCAAGAGAAGCCACATAGTTGAACGCACTTCAACCTTTGTATTGGGAAAAGCACTTGAAATTAAAAGAATATTTTGGGTTTATGCTAATTAGTATAATATGTTTAACTATTATGTTAACATATTTCATTGATGTAATTTATGAATATTAATTAGAAAGCTGGATAGTATGTCAAATTCTGAATCATTTGATTTTAAAAAGAACCTGCCTCTCCTGATAGTTTTACTGTCAGGTGCTTTCGTTACAATTTTAAATCAGACACTTCTCGGTACCGCGCTCCCACCTATTATGAAAGATCTTAATTTAAGCGGGAGTACTGCACAGTGGCTGCAATCTGTATTTATGCTGGTTAATGGGATTATGATTCCTGTGACCGCTTTTTTAATTGATAAATTTACTACACGCAAACTGTTTTTAACTGCGATGGGTTTATTTACACTTGGTACTTTCATATGTGCCATAGCACCCAGCTTCTCTATACTAATGGCCGGGCGTGTGCTGCAGGCTTCAGGTGCGGGCATCATGATGCCTTTGATGCAAACTATTCTTTTCTTGTCCTTTCCTATACATAAAAGAGGAACGGCCATGGGTCTGTTTGGTCTGATTATCGCTTTTGCTCCGGCAATCGGGCCGAGCCTTTCAGGATTTCTGGTCGACCAGTTCCCTTGGCGCAGCGTGTTCATCGTTGTGCTGCCTATCGCGGTCATCGATATCATCGCTGCATATTTTCTGCTTAAAAACGTTACGGAACTTAAAAATCCGAAAGTGGATGTTGTGTCCATCATACTTTCTACCCTCGGATTTGGTGGTATCTTATATGGATTCAGTGTTGCCGGTGATACCGGCTGGCTGAGTTACCAGGTATTGTTGCCAGTAATCGGCGGCGGATTGATTCTTTACTTCTTTATCTCCAGACAGTTGAAGTTAAAAGAACCACTGCTCGAGTTTAAGGTATTTCAGAATAGGACATTCAGTCTGGCGACTGCACTTGGTATGATCGTCTTTGCTGCGATGATCGGTACGAATGTGATACTTCCGCTGTATATGCAGAATATGGTCGGTTTTTCAGCATTGGAATCAGGGCTTGTCCTTTTACCGGGTGCAATTATAATGGGCTTTTCAAGCCCGATTACCGGGTATCTTTTCGACAGGTTCGGGGGTAAATGGCTTGCAAGAGCCGGAATGTTCGTACTTGCAATAACCACCTTTGGATTCACAGACTTAAGTACAGAGACCAGCTTTGGTTATTTGGCAATCATGCATGCACTGCGTATGATGTCTATATCCATGGTCATGATGCCGATGACGACACTGGCACTCAATCAGTTGCCAAATGATCTGATATCACATGGTACGGCTGTAAATAACACTTTCCGTCAAGTATCCGGTGCGATTGGTACTGCGATTCTTGTAACAGTCATGAGCACTGCCGCCCTTCCTGCAGAAGGTGTGGGAGGATCGGTCCATGGTGTGAATGTGTCCTTCATCGTTGCAGGTATCGCATCACTCCTTGGCTGTATTCTGTCATTCAGATTGAAGGAAGATGTAAAACCTGGAGATGCAATAAGAGAAAAATAAAAGTCTATTAAAAACAATCTGTCATATCTTCCAAATGGACGCCGACTTTTAAAATTTTGGTTACAATGTCACATGCACTGGAAATCTCACCGGCAATCACTCCAATTGCCAGATTGTTGAATCATTTGATGAGTAAAAAAGGATGGTCCAGATATCTGGACCATCCTTTCGTATTTTATATGATAATTTCTGACCATATCTTTACTGCAGTTGCCAAAATGAGCAGTGCGAGCATCCATCGAAGCACTTTTGTATTCATCTTCTGACCGGCTTTGGCACCAAGTGGTGCAGCAATCAGACTGGCAATAATCATTATCACTGCTGGTCCGTACAGCACCTGATCTGTGAAGACTTTCCCTATTGTCGTACCGATTGATGATATGAATGTCACTGCAAGACTGGTGGCAATCGTCACCCGAGTAGGTATTTTAAGGACGACCAGCATGATCGGCACCAGTATGAATGCACCAGCTGCACCGACCACCCCGGCAGCAACACCTGTGATGAAAGCAAGAATTGCTGAGAGAGCGGCGTTGAAGTTCAATTCTTCACCTGGAGAAAAAGCGATTTCTTTTTTAGGCAAGAACATCATCACTGCAGCAATTGTTGCAAGTATTGCATAAACAGCATCGACCTGACCTTCCGTTAAAAACTCAGAACCGTACCCGCCTGCAAGACTGCCTACTAAAATCGCACTTCCCATATAGATAATCAATTTCTTATTGAGATAACCACTGTTTTTATAAGCCCAGACGCCGCTTATGGTGGCGAAAAAAACCTGTACTGCACTGATGCCAGCCACTTCGTGTGAAGTGAATGCTGCGACACCTAGCAGTGCAGGGATATAGAGCAGCATGGGGTATTTGATGATGGAACCGCCAATCCCCACCATGCCGGAAACAAAAGAACCAATGAAACCGATTAGAAATATGACGATAATGAATGTTACATCCATTATTTCATCGCTTCTTTAATGCCTGCATACCCTTTTTCGATATTGACGATATCATCAAAACCATTGGCTTTGAGTACACTTGCTGCAATGGCAGAACGCACGCCGGACTGGCAATGGACATAGATTGTATCTTCTTTATCGAACGGTACATCTTTTTTATCCAATTGTCCAAAATGAAGATGTCTTGCATTTTCCAAGTTTTCCGAATTATATTCGGAAAGAGAGCGCACATCAAGTATATTATTATCTTTATGGTTATTGACGAGGTCTTCCGGTGAGATATTTTCATAAGAATCATTAAAATACCTCTCGGCCTGATCAGCCGGTACAATAAGTTCAATATTGTCAAAGCCGATGGAGGCAAGATCTTCCTGAAGTTCTCTGCTGTCTTTCGGATCGGCAATCATTGTCATCGGCTGATCATAATCGATATACCACCCTGCAAACTGCAGGAATTTTCGGTTATAAGGAATATTGATTGCTCCTTTTTTAAATCCTTTTTTAAAGTCTTCTTTACTTCTCAAGTCGAAAATCTGCCCGGGAAGTGTATCCGGTGTTCCGACTGGCACTTCTCTGACTTTGAATTCCGGCAGTCCTTCTTTGTTGACCTTCTTCATCTGTGCAAAGTAAGTCGGCGGTTCGGGCTGGTCACTGGTCAGTTCTTTGATGAATGCATCTTTGTCATCATATTTAAATACCCAGTTATTTTTAAGTTCGTATCCGAGAGTGGATAAAGGTACTGCGCCTAGAGATTTACCACAAGCACTGCCTGCGCCGTGTCCAGGCCAAACTTGCATGAAATCAGGATAACCTTCCATTTTCTTTAAAGAATCGAACATGGCATTGGCACCTTCTTCAGTCGTACCTTTCATATTTGCAGCTTCTTCGAGCAGGTCCGGACGACCGATATCACCGACGAATAAAAAGTCTCCGGTGAAAACGCCCATCGGTTCATCACTGCCTCCGCCGCGGTCGGTCAGTACAAATGAAATACTTTCCGGTGTATGTCCCGGAGTGTGGATGACTTTGAGTTCAACATGTCCGACGTTGATGATATCTCCTTCTTTAAGGAAGACTGTATTCTCTGGGACGTTCTGATACTTCCAACCCTCATCGCCTTCATCTGAAACATACAGTTTTGCGTCAAAGCGTCTTGCTGCATCACGCAGTCCTGATGCAAAATCTGCATGTATATGGGTTTCAGTTGCCTGGACTATATTGAAGCCTTCAGTCTCTGCGACCTCTTCATAATCATCAAGTACACGTTTTGGATCAATGATGATTGCTTCATTTGTCTGCTGACACGCTACCATATAGGAAGTCTGTGAAAGTTTGTAATCATAAAATTGTTTAAAAAACATTATATACACTCCTTAATTTCAATTTTTGAGCTTGATGTGGTTTAGATAAAAAGGTTGAGATTGGCATTTTCAGTATCACCGAGATACGTTCCGACTCCGCCAAAATTAACATTCGACAGCAGTTCGTCGCTCTCAATGGCCATAATGTCCATGCTCATAGTGCAGGCGACCATTTTAACGCCGAGTGCATCCGCTTTTTGAATCATTTCTGACAAAGCATCCACCTTTTTCTTCTGCATGACATATTTGATCATTTTCGCACCCAGTCCAAACATGTTCATATTTGAAATCGGAAGTTTGGAAGCCGACTTCGGCATCATCATGCTGAACGCTTTATCCAGGCCCCTTTTATTCCTTACGGGTGCATTTGGATCTTTAATTACATTCAGCCCCCAGAATGTGAAGAACATCGTGACTTCTTTCCCCATACTTTTTGCACCGGTCGCAATGATGAATGAGGCAAGTGCCTTATCCATGTCACCACTGAAAACGACCATTGTCGTCCCATCTTTCGTTTCAACCATCTGATGTCCTTCTGACGAAGATTTTTCCAGTGGTGCTTCTTTCTGAAGAACTACAATGAGTTTTTTGTCTGTCTGTTTATTTGTCAGTATTGTATTCCCCGTCTTTTTCGCCCAGGCTTCGATATCGGTTTTGAAGCCGAAATCAGTCACGGTGATTTCCAACTGCTGTCCGGGTCTCAACTGTTCCATGGCACTGTTGACTTTGATTAGCGGACCAGGGCATTGGAGACCGCTGGCTTCAATTTTCATCCTATCAGGATTTAGATTGGTTGTTGAGTTGTCACTCCCGGATACTTCAGATGCTTGACTGTAGTCTGCAAATCCTCCTTCAAGATTCACCGGGTCAAAGCCGTGCTGTTTTATTATATCTGTCGCCTCAGCACTGCGTTTCCCCCGCTGACAGTATACGTATATCTTCTTATCTTTCGGTAATTCTTCCAGACGACTTTCGAGTTCACCCAAAGGGATGTTTTTTGCAGAAGAGATATGGCTTGTTTCATATTCGAGAGATTCCCTTACATCCAACAGAAACTTACCCTGCTGTGCTAATACATCCGCATCATTAATATGGTGTACTTTTTTACTGTTTGTCATAATTATAAATCATCCTCCAATTTCATATACCATACAGGGTATATTACAGGCTCATTTACAAATTGTCAAATACGGGTGGGGGTATTTATTAAAGGAAATAAAAACAGATGAAGTCATCTGCTTTTATTGAGCAGTTCAACAGCTTCTTTTACTAAAACATCTGTATCTTCATCTGAACTGTCCATACTTTCTTTCACACATTGAACGAGATTTTCACTGACAATGATATTCATAGTACGATTAAGGGCACTTTTTGCCGCACTCAGCTGCATGACGACTTCTCTGCATCCTTTACCTTCTTCAATCATTTTCAAAGCGCCATTGATTTGTCCCTGCAGACGGTTTATACGATTGATAATTGCTTTATCATATAATTTTTCATTTTCCATAATCATCTATATCACCTTCCATACTCATTATATTTGATATTTTCTCTGAGGTCAAATACCCCAGTAGGTATACTATGTGCAGAAATGGAGGACCTTCGTTAAAATGATGATTAGAAACCATTTTAAAGGAGAATTAAAATAATCATGAATCATTGGGATGAAAAATTTAAGTCGGTAGAATATATATATGGTGTTGAACCCAACGAATGGGTCCGTTCAGTTTTTAATGATGAAGAGAGCTTGGAAATAGCTCTGCTTGCGGAAGGTGAGGGAAGGAACGCTGCCTATTTGGCTGACCTTGGACACCAGGTCACTACATATGACTATTCGAAAGAAGGCATTGAGAAAACGAAGCTGCTGGCCGTTTCCAAAGGGGTGGATATTAACACAAACCTCCAGGATATTACTGTGAGAGATGCACTTCCATTTGAAAACTTCGATGCAAGTGTCAACGTTTTTGGTCACGTGCCAAAAGAAGGAAAAGAGATTATGTTTTCCAATTTGGTGAATTGTGTCAAACCTGGAGGGGTGATCGTGTTTGAACTTTATTCAAAACAGCAGCTGGAATTCAAAACAGGTGGACCTCCGAATACAGACATGCTATTCAGTATTGATGAAATTAAAGGATATCTTGAAAAGTTTTCAGTTGATATTATTAAACTGGAAGAAATAATCACTACTAGACATGAGGGCAAGATGCATAATGGTAAAAGTGCTGTCATTCAAGGTGAAATCAGGAAAAGATGAGTATTACTAAAGGGAAGGTTTTCAATAAATAAAAAACCTGCAGTGTCTGAAATTATACAGACACTGCAGGTTTTAGTATTAGATGATGAAATCTTACCACCAGTTATTTGCTTCACGGAATTCAATTGCTTCTGAAACTGAACCATAACGTTCGTTTGCATAGTCAATCATGCCTTCAGTCTGTGTTTCAACTGATCCTGTACCCCAATGCTCTTTAGTCTGTCCAAGGCCTTGGTAACCAAGAGGATTGACTGCATTCGGATCACCGCTTGATTCAGGAATAACGATTGAGTTCCACATCGCTTCACTGCCGCCGGCTGCTAGGAACTGCTCTTTAGTAGAACCGTCAGCTGTGGGTTCTGACTGCTGAGTGTTTTGTTCCGGTTGTTCAACGTTCTGAACAGGCGCTGCAGGCTGCTCTTCTACAGGCTGTGCTTCCTGAGTTTCTTCAGTTACTTGAGGTTCAATTTGTTCCTGCTGTACATTTTCTTCTGCAACTGGCTGTTCTTCCTGAACATAGTTTTCAGTTACTTCAGGTGCAGTCTGCTCTGGAGCTTCTGTATTTTCAGCTGTTTGGTTATTGTAACCATTGTATGCCCATGAGTAGTTCACGCCATCTGACTGAAAATCATAATTTACCTGATCAAGATTGAAATTATAGTGATACTCGCCTTCATGAAGTGGCGCATTGTTTAACTCTTCTGATTCAGCCTGAGCCATTTCAGAAAGTTCTTGTTTATCAATATTCTGCTCAGAAGCTTCTGCATCATCAGTTACTGCTAATCCGCCGACACCCAGGCCAAGAGCAAGAGTTGTAGTTAGTATTGTTTTTTTCATAAAATAATTCCTCCAAAAAGCTAACATTATTATCAGTGATTTTATATTAATCCCTAAAGATTAAGAAATCACTGTGAGTCTTAAATTCCAAGACAAGACCCAATGTAACACAGAATTATTCTTTGCAGGTTACAGTCGGATAATAATGAGGTTACAATTATAATTTTGAATGTAATACTGAAATCTGACTGTATTATTTCTGAATACTGCCATAGGGAGGACATAATTTATCTTCATATCTTATTATGACTGGTAGGCAGGTGGTTAATGTTAACGGTATTTACAAATCCTCTTCATCAATACCTGCATCTTTTCGTTTCTGGTACTCTGCTTCTTCTTTAGTGAGGTACTCTTTCATCCGGTGTTTATTTGGAGTAAGCGTGAGTCCTAAATATTTCCGTTCTTCGTTCGCATCTTTATAGAATGATAATATCATCATGATAATTACAAAGCTGAACGGCAAGGCAGCGATGATTGCAGCAGACTGAAGGGCTTCAAGCCCCGTCTCGCCTCCAGACAGAAGCAGCACATATGCGATGGATGACAGTGCAATCCCCCATACAATTTTAATTTTTGCAGATGGACGTAATGAGCCATGGGATGTCTGCATTCCTAAAACGAATGTTGCTGAGTCGGCAGATGTAATAAAGAATGAAGCAACGAGAATGACTGCTAAAATTGACAGCGGTACACTGATCGGCATTTCATTAAATATGGCAAAAAGTTGTGTTTCCGGTCCGAGATCAACTATTTCAGGCACTTTGCTGGCTATTTCAATGCCGGTGACTCCAAATACCGTAAACCAGATGATTCCGATTGTAGTTGGTACCAAAAGAAGTGCCATGATGAATTCCCGTACTGTCCTGCCTTTTGAAACTCTTGCGATGAAAATACCTACAAACGGACTCCAGCTCAACCACCATGCCCAGTAATAGATTGTCCACGTCTGCAGCCAATCATTTTTTTGATTGTTCATTGGTGCTGCGTCCAATGTTCTTGCAACAAATGTGTTGATGTATTCACCTGCAGCGGTAGGAAGCATATTCAATATCAGCATGGTAGGACCTAATATTAAAATAGATAAGAGCAAAATTGCTGCCATTATCATATTCAAATTACTTAAGTATTTGATACCTTTACTTAAACCGCTCCATGCACTCGCAAGGAAAAGCACAGTTACAATGGCAATGATAATTCCCTGTATTGTCAGATTGATGGGTACACCAAATAAATAATTGAGGCCGCCATTGATTTGGGTTGTACCAACACCAAGTGAAACAGCGACACCGACGACTGTTGCGAATACAGTAAGAACATCAATGACTACACCGACAGGCCCGTCAACTCTATCTCCCAGTATCGGGCGTAGTGTTTTGGAAAGTAATCCGGATTCCCCTTTTCTAAATTGAAAATAAGCAAGGGCGAGGGCTACTGCTCCGTACATCCCCCATGCGTGTGCACCCCAGTGGAAGACAGTTGCCCTGATAGCTTCAAGCATTGCTTCCTCTGTCTCAGGGTCTGCAGTTGCGGGCGTGAAAAAGTGTGAAATAGGTTCAGAGGTACTGTAAAATACAACACCGATTCCCATCCCTGCACTGAACAGCATCGTCAACCATGAACGCGTACTGAACTCCGGTTCATGATGCGGTTTGCCCAGTTTCAATTTACCGATGGGACTGAAGACAAGAAAAATACAAAAGAATAACATGCCGGATGTAATTATCATGTAATACCATCCGAAATAATTACTGACCCAATTTGATATTGTGCCTGAAACAACTCCAAACTGGTCGGGATTCATGACCCCGATGACGACCAGCAGCGCGACGATAATTACAGAGTATATAAAGACATTCGATAATTTTTTGGTGCTGGAATTTGAAGGACCCTTCATTAATTTGCTCCTTAATATTTTGTAAAACATTGAATCAGTATCAATATTATTACTATCTTCTAAATAAATAACCTATTGATGATATCAAATATAAACCTATTGCGCAATTTGATATCATAGATGCAATAGTCATCGATGATGGCCAGCGTTATTATGGCGTTATAAAATTTACATAAACATCAATATATTAAGGGTTTTCGGAGTATCGACCGGCGTTATAAAGGTATAGTTTTTTAATGACCAATGAGGATTTGCGCTCAAGGAACGGTCGAACCTTAATTTTTACTCTTTCACTTCTTCAGCCAAACCATTCAATCCAGAGAGAACTTCTGACTGATAAAATAATTTCCATATATCCTTCTTTAAAATGTGAAAATTCATTTATTATTTTATTTTTCGTCTTCTTGCCGATGACATATCCTCTGCGGCATAGCAATAACTTTTTGATTCATACTGTTCTATCTGAAAAACTTTTTTATGAGAATTTAATGAGAATAAAAGAATATGTAATTGTAAGCGCTGTCAAAATAGTGTTATAATAATTTTGGACGGTACATAAATGATATGACAGTGTCTATGAATCAAATATTCTAATAACTGTATAATTATGGCTGTTAAATAATTTACAGAGTATTGACAATTTTTTGAAACAAGGTAAAATTTCATATAAGAATGTATATAAGGGGGATGTCAAATGAAATTGAACAAATTTTGGTTATTGGCTACAATGCTAGTGTTCATGCTGGTACTTACAGCATGTGGTAACGGAGATGACGCAGCTGAAGGTGAGGCAGACTCAGAAACAACAGAAGAAGGTACTGAAGAAAGTGGGGATGACGGTTCAGGCGGTGATGAAGAAGCTGAAGGAGAAACGCCTGACTTCCTGACATTATTGACAGGTGGGACAAGTGGTACTTATTACCCACTTGGCGGTGAAATGGCATCGAACATAACTAATGAGGCGGGCATCCAGACAGATGCACTTTCCTCTAACGCTTCAGCAGATAATATAATTGACCTGCAGGCTGGCGAAGCAGACCTTGCGATGGTTCAGACAGATACAATCGCTCAGGCTGTTGAAGGTACAGGTGCATTTGAAGGCGAAGCTGTCGACAACGTATTGGCACTGGGATCACTCTATCCGGAAACAGTACAGATTGTAACGACTGCTGATTCCGGCATCGAGTCTGTCGAAGACCTTGAAGGCCAAACTGTCTCAGTAGGTGCACCGGGATCCGGTACATTCTATAACGCTGAACAAATCCTTGAAATCCATGGTCTGACTATGGATGATATTGACGCTCAAAATCTTGATTTCGGTGAATCGACAGGCGGCATACAAGATGGGAACATTGACGCTGCCATCATTACGGGCGGTACACCTACTGGTGCTGTAGAGGAATTAACTGCAACAGTTGATGTTAAAATTCTGCCAATCGAGCAGGAAAAGATCGATGAACTTGTTGAGCAGTACCCATTCTATGCTGAAGACACTGTAGCATCCGGCACATACGGTATCGATGAAGATGTCACTACAGTTGCAGTACTCGCAATGATTGCAGTGACAGACAGCTTATCTGACGATGTCGTTTATGATATTACAGCGGCTATCTATGAAAATACAGAATCAATGGCACACGCGAGAGCTGAAGATATTACAATCGACAGTGCTCTGGACGGTATCGGTGTTGATATGCATCCAGGAGCAGAGAGATATTTTGATGAACAGGGTGTAAGCGCTGAATAAAATATACAGTGAATGATATGACCGGCGGTCGATCACAGATTCAGGTGGTTGCCTCCGGTCAATCATTATTTTTGAGTGTCTTTATAACATTGGAAAACATAGTTTGGATGGATGATACATGAAAAAAAATTTACTGATATTATTACCTGTCATCATCCTGGTTGCAGTATTAATACTTTTATTTGTTCCTATCAAACAATCACTTGTGTTTTACGATGAAAATACAAGTGATATTGAAGCATACCTGCCATTGGAAAATCAGGAGACTTTCCAAATTATATTTACCCATTCCATTCATTTGACTGATGTAGTGGAAAAATATATTGTTCTGGAAAATCAGGATATACAACAGTATGAAATAATTTATGAAGAATTTGGAATCGGCATGCCTTCCAATGCATATGGGGATGAAGAATTTGTCCATGAAGATGGTAAATATCACATCAGGAACATGGAGAATATATTTCCCGAAATTAAACTCAGAAATGGTAAAACGGTGTCAGAACACAGGCTTGTCTGGGGATCGGACCAAGAATTTATGGCAGAGTTTAATGACTATTTTGAACCGGGAGCATGGTTTACCATAAAGATTGATAAATTGTCATTATGGCAAATGATACAAGGGGTGAGGATTCATGAGTAAATCAAGAAAAGAACGTGAAGAACAAAAAGAGATGGAACAACAGGATGCGGAAACTGATAAAAAACTGGCTGAAGGGGAAGAGCTTTCCCAGGAAGAACAGGACAGACTGATGGAAAAATATGATACCGAATCCAATACGAGAGATCTCACCGGTATCATGGCAAAAGCTGTATTTGTAATACTTATTGCATTTTCTCTATTCCAAATATATACAGGAATATTTGGGCAATATACTGCATATGTTCAACGGACAGTCCACCTGGGTTTTGCACTTGTACTGATTTTCATGCTCTTTCCTGCAAGAAGAGGCGGTCCTAAAGGAAAAATTGCATGGTACGACTATATTCTCGCTATTTTATCTATAATCGTTGCAGGATATTGGCCGGTATATTATGACACTATTGTTCAACAGCTTGGCGGAGTCACAGAAGCTCAGCTGGTTATTGGAAGCTTGGGAATCCTGCTTGTTCTGGAAGCTTCAAGAAGAGCTGTAGGTCTGCCGATAGTCATTGTAGCAGTAGCATTTTTGGCCTATGCATATTTCGGGCCTTACATGCCGGGGGCTCTGGCCCACAGGGGTCTCAGCCTGAATCAGCTGGTAAACTCGATGTTCTTTACAACCGAAGGTATTCTCGGTACCCCACTGCAGGTATCCTCCACTTACATATTCCTATTCCTGCTTTTCGGTGCATTTTTAGTACAGACAGGGGTCGGAATGTATTTCAATGATCTTGCGCTGGCCATTGCCGGTAAACGAACCGGCGGGCCGGCTAAGGTAGCTATTTTCTCAAGTGCTCTGAACGGTACCATTTCCGGGAGTTCTGTTGCCAATACAGTAACGACAGGTTCTTATACGATACCGATGATGAAAAGGCTCGGTTACCGGAAGAACTTCGCCGGTGCAGTTGAGGCTGCTGCTTCTACCGGTGGACAGATCATGCCGCCTATAATGGGTGCTGCAGCATTTCTGATGGTTGAATTTGCCGGGGAAAGTTATTGGAACATCGCTAAGGCTGCAGCAATTCCGGCGCTATTATACTTTGCAGGAATATGGATTGTCACACACCTTGAAGCAAAACGGACAAATCTTCATGGCCTTCCAAAGGATCAGCTTCCAAAATGGAGTGTTGTTCTGAAGAAGATCCATTTATTACTGCCGATCCTGGCTATCATCTGGCTTCTTTTTGAAGGATTCAGTATTGAAAGGACAGCACTGTACGGCATCGCCATTACGATACTTGTCAGTCTGTTCCGGAAAGATACGAGAATCACACCGAGCAAGTTCATCGTCGCATTGACATCCGGTGCACGAACAGCACTTGGCGTAGCAGCCGCTACAGCATGTGCGGGCATCATTGTCGGGGTCGTGACAAGAACAGGTCTCGGATTAAAGTTTGGGAATATGCTGGTCGACCTGGCGGGTACACTTGCTGTGAATACAGATATGCAGTTGATCTTGACGCTCGTATTTACAATGATTGCATCCCTTATACTGGGCATGGGTTCACCGACCACAGCGAATTATATCATCACTTCAACGATTGCGTTGCCGGCCATCCTGGCATTGAACGATCAACTTGATGTTGCGGTGCCGGTGCTTGCGGCTCATATGTTCGTCTTCTACTTTGGAATTTTGGCGGATATCACCCCGCCGGTTGCCCTGGCGGCTTTTGCAGCCACTGGAATATCTGGGGGAGAACCGATGCGGACCGGAGGGAACGCAGTGAAGCTTGGGATAGCGGCCTTTATCATTCCATATATGTTTGTACTCCAGCCACAGCTATTGATGATCGATACGAATGTTTGGGAAGTCACCTTCATCGTATTCAGTGCCTTGCTCGGCATGATTGCAATCGGAGCAAGTATGATCGGTTACTGGTACAGGAAGATCCCGTGGTATGCCAGGATAGCGGCCTTTGTGGTAGGATTAATGCTTATGTACCCTGGAACGATGTCCGATATCATAGGTTTTGGCGGATTCGCAATATTGATCATTTTACAGTTTGTCATTAAAGGCGGCCCGAAAGTAAAAGAAGAGATCCCAATCATGAAATAATAAGAAGCATCCTCGGATGCTTCTTATTATTTTATATCTGGCTTTAATCATGACTGACCGTTCTTTTGAAACTTGTAATGGGAAGCGGCCACCATGCAGTAATCAGTTCGATTTTCCATAGATTTAAATACTGTCCAGCCTGAAAATGCCACGGTCTTTTATTACTGAATGAATAACTTTGTCTCAAACGATATGAAAGAGCTCCGGCAGTTGTAATTTGCCGGAGCTCTTTTAACTTCATTTATTAAAATGATCTATCGTCACGTCATGTCGTGCTGAATTCTGTATTCTTCCATTTAAAATAATTTATGCCCAGGACGATAACAATAATTGTTATACCGGCAATATCGGTGAAAGGTTCAGGCACCACCGACAGTATCGCCGCAGCAATCAAGATGAGCCTGGATATTGTATTCAGATGAGTTTTAAAGAAGCCTTCGAGGCCTGCTGACAATGCAATCAGTCCGATTATGGTGGTCACCACAACTATTGCGACATCCAGGAATCCTGCTAACGGATATTCTCGTGCGGTCGTTGCGAGCCCTTCTACATCGACCATGAGAAGCGCCGGCTCATATATGAATATGAATGGAATGAGAAACCCTGCTATGGATAATCTGAGTGCCTGGAAACCGGTTCTCATCGGATCTCCCCCGGCGATTCCCGCTCCGGCAAATGCAGCGAGTGCTACCGGAGGTGTAACGTTCGCGAAAATTCCGAAATAGAAGACAAACATATGTGCAAGTAAAATAGGTATGTCGAATTCTGCTAAGGCTGGAGCTGCCATTGTCGCTGTAATGATATATGCAGGGATTGATGGCAGTCCCATACCAAGAACCATCGATGCAATCATCGTAAAGAATAATGTCAGGAACAGTGAGCCTGCTCCGACACTGGCGATTGCAGACGTCAATACAGCACCAAATCCAGTAAGTGATACCACACCGATGATAACACCAACAACAGCACAGGCGATCATTACAGATAATGCCTGTTGCGCCCCGTTTGCCATGGCATCAAATATATCTCTGAATGACATGCGGGTGGACTTTCTTAATGTTGCAACAATAATTGTCAGGAAGATTGTAAAAATGGCTGCTCTAGGGATTGGCATATTCATGAATAACATGACAATCAGACCTAAAATAGGGATGAGCAGGTGTCCTTTTTCTGCAAAAACTTCTTTGACTCTCGGTAAATCGGCTCTCGGTATCCCTTTTAAATCCCGTTTACCTGCACGATAATGTACCTGCATGATGACTGCAAAATAATATAACAATGCAGGCAGAACGGCAGCCAGCGCGATTACACCGTAATTGATACCCGTGGTTTCAGCCATGATAAATGCGCTGGCACCCATGATCGGCGGTAAGATCTGACCACCGACTGAAGCACTGGCTTCAACGGCACCGGCAAAATTCCTGTGATAGCCCACTTTCTTCATCAGAGGAATCGTGAATGCTCCGGTACTCACAACGTTTGCGACTGCTGCCCCGTTAATGCTCCCCATAAATCCACTGGAGACAACGGCAACCTTCGCCGGTCCGCCCCGGTTTGCACCGGCAAGGGCCATTGCAAGATCATTGAAAAACTGCCCCATCCCCGATTTTTGGAGAAATGCACCAAATAAGATAAACAGGAATATGAAGTTGACTGATGCTGCAATTGCCGTGGAATATAAGCCTTCAGTACTTAAATATAACTGCCCGAATATATCGCCGACACTGTACGGACGGGTCATCATCATATTTGGCAGAAACTCCATATGACTGAAGAACGGATATATTAAGAATAACAGTGCAAGAATCGGCAGGATTAAACCTGTTACTCTTCTTGCTGCTTCCAAGATCAATGCTACTGATAAAATAGCCATTGCAATATCCATATTATTAGGAATACCGCCGCGTTCTGTTACAATCGCCTGATATTCAGTAAAAATATATATTGCCGTATACAGACTCAATGCAGCGAGTATCCAGTCAAGAATTGGAAGTTTCGCGCGGTTCTGTGTTTTAAACATTGGATAGAGCATATACACGAGTGCCAGGCCGACAGCAACGTGGATTGAACGCTGCTGCAGAGCTGGCATAGGATTGAACACCATGTACAGATGGAATAATGAATACAATACGGCGACAATGGTGACAATCCAAAAAATCGATTTGTGTTCAAATTGTCTGGTTGTTGCATCCTTATCATATTTTTCCAAAACTTCCTGGGTGTCCGGTGCTACCTGTGGTTCTTTTGTCATATTAACCCCCCTGTTAATTGCATAAATAATGGCCGGTTTCCAATACTGACTTCAACAGAGGTGTGTGAATCAAACATCTCATACAGTAAATACTCTTGCCCATTTTGGATGATTTTAGTCTTCACATTTTCTGAGACATTCATATGGAGTTCGGGATAAGTATCATTTACTGTAAACTTGACGAAGCCGTCTTCAGTGATCTCAGGTGGTTCATCAGAGTCCGAGGGAACTCCGGCGCCGAATGTTTTAAAATATGTTTCTGTCAGAAGCAGATTCCCATCCTGAATCTCATATACTTCATACCATTCTTCGTGTTCAATGGAATGGATCCAGTGTAATTCAAATGTTTCTGACTCCAAATAAACAGGATCATGACCTTCTGCCTCGATGATAAGTGAAGATTGCGGCCATATTAAAAATAAGAGGAGCACTGTAACAATGCTCCCGGATAAGATCCATTTTATTTTACTGCTCATCGTAGAAGCGCTGTGCCCCAGGATGAACATCTATTACCATGCTTTCCATTGAGTTTTCAATACTGATATCAGCAGCTGCCTGGTGTGAGTTTTCAAGAGAATCGAGATTTTCGAATAGATATTTCGTCAAGTTATAGACATCGTCTTCACTGATGTCTTCCCTCACCACTAAAGCGTTCATGATCGCTACTGTAGGTACTGCTTCGTCGTTGCCATAAGTATCGGCCGGAATCTCCATAGATTCGAAGTAATCTTCTTCCATACCTTCTACCACTTCAGGGTCGATGGAGACGACTTTTAAATCAACAGAATTTTGAAGTTCCATAACAGAAGCATTTGGCAATCCGCTGGTCAGGAATGCAGCATCCAACTGACCGCCTCTCATGGCTTCAGCAGCTTCTGCATAGCCAAGATAATCGACTTCCAGGTCATCATATGACATATCATGTGCATCAAGTACAGACCTTGTGGCAATTTCTACACCCGAGTTCTGGTCACCGACTGCGACTCTTTTTCCTGCCAGGTCTTCTACGCTGTCAATCCCGGCATCTTCAGTAGTGATCAGTTGTACGAAGTTCGGATATAAAGCTGCGACCTGCTGAACATTTTCTATCGGTTCACTGAAAGACTCTTCGCCGTTTACTGCCTGAACAAGAGCATCACTCATGACAAATGACATTTCAACGCTCTCCTGATCCATAAGATTCAAGTTTTCTGCAGAAGCGCCTGTCGTTTCTGTCCTGGAGTTCACTCCGAATTCATTACTGTAACCGTCTGCTAAAGTAGTTGCGATGATGTTGTACGGCCCTGATGAGCCACCAGTTGCGATTGTAACTATATTAGTCTCCAATTCGGCCGAACCATTGTCGCCTTCTTCTGATGATTCACCTGTATCTTCTTCGGTGCTTTCCTCTTCTGCCGGCTCGGATTCTCCCCCTTCATCCCCGCAGGCCGCCAGGAAAAGGCTTGCAGCGAGAATTATACTTAAATATTTACTGAATTTCATAATTTTATCCCCCTTTACCTTATTAAGTAAAATTATATCAGAGCCGCCAACAAATGAAAACGCTATCTGTCAGAATAAACAAATTATTATTGTATTTAAAATTAAAACCATACTTCATGGTTTTATTAATGAAGTATGGTTCACAGTCAATCTTCTATGATTGCGACCGGATTACATATGCTGGCGTCTCTTCCGACAATCCTCAATGGCGTACAGTAGATTTTCCTGATTGTTTTATCAACAATCGGCTCAAGGTTTACGTCTTCATAGATCAGAATCGTATCATTGGGCTTGTCCGGATCGAGAAATGCTTTATGAGTCCTGAAGCCATTTGTCTTTCCGACTGGTATATTTTCGATGCTCAGTGTATCGATGGCCACTGCTTTCACTTTTGTCAGATTTTCTCTGATGTATTCAGCCGCTTCGGGGCTGACCGTGCTGAAACCGTTGGAGTAATCTTCAAAGTCGTTATTTCTTTTCCTGTAAGAATGAGTGTTAAAGATTAATATATCAGCTTCATGCAGCTGATCTCCGTATTCTTTCAGCTGTTCTATCGTGATCATGTCATTTTCCTTTTGAGCAGGTACGTCCAGCATCAAAGGGTTGTCATAAACAAAGTTTTCTGCAGGAATACTGTCGATGCCTACATTTTCATCACTGAAATGATGGAAAGGCGCATCCACATGCGTACCGGCATGTAGATATGTTGTCAGTACACTGCCGTTCCAGTGATCCCCTTCCTCCTTATTTTCCCTTAATTCCACTTTTACTTCAGGCAGGCCCAGGAAGACCGGACTGCCGTCATAGATCGGATAACCAAGATCGACATACTTTTCTGTCATCATCCATCCCCCTCATTTCTTTTAATATCATTAAAATGACAATGTCTTCAACTCTGATTATGACATACAAAATATCGCTTCGTCAGTCTATTTTCAGAAAATTGTGATGTTACAATATAATGATACATGCGTATGAAAGCTTTTCCAACAGCAGGATTTAAATTTTATTTCGGCTGTAGAGAAGGTATACTGGAATATGAACAGTGAATACTATCCTTAAAGGAAGTTATGTGAATGACTAACAGATACAGACAGGCTCAAAAAGCTACAATAATCGGCATAGTGGTCAATATCATCCTGACAATTATAAAAGGGATCGGCGGCATAATGGGGAACAGCCGTGCGCTTGTTGCTGATGCTGTACATTCTGCTTCAGATGTCGTCAGCTCAGTTGCCGTCTTTATCGGTGTCAGAGCAGCACAAAAACCGCCGGACAAAGAGCATCCATATGGTCACGGAAAATCAGAAAACGTTGCTACACTCATCGTGGCGATTCTGCTGGTGGTCGTCGGCTTTGAAATCATGTATAACTCCATCACCTCGATTTGGACCGAAACCGCTAATGAAGTGACTTCCATGATGGTACTCTACATCATCCTCTTCTCATTGGTTGTAAAAGAAGTGCTTTTCCAGTATAAGTTCCGGCTTGGCAGGAAGATCAGCAGCCCGGCCCTCATTGCGGATGCCTGGCACCACCGTTCTGATGCAATATCATCTGCCGTGGCACTCGTCGGCGTAGGTTTGACAATGATCGGCTCCCGGTTTGACATCCCCTATCTTGTTTACTTCGATCCGATTGCGGGTGCAGTGATTGCAATCATCATCATGATCATGGGCTTCCAATTAGCCAAGGAAGCGGTAAGTATGACGCTTGAAGTGGTATTGAATGAGGACGAAACGCGGAACATGATGCAGACGGTGAAAGCTGTGGAGAAAGTGGTACAGATCGACACTCTCAGTGCCCGTTCCCACGGTTCATATGTCATCGTGGATATAAAGATTTCAGTTGATGCGAATATTTCTGTGGAAGATGGCCACAGAATCGCAAGAAATGTTAAACAGAAACTGATCAGAGAACACGATATCGTAAGAGATGTCAATGTCCACGTCAATCCGTATGATCTGAAATATAAAAGCGATATTTAATATAAAAAGATGCACGCCGGTAATATGGTGTGCATCTTTTTATTTGAAAGGTTTTAAGTCTTATTATTTTTTTGATTTATAGATTCTACTACTTATGAATTACCCGGGAAATAAATGATTAGACGGGGATATTGGCAAGTGCCTGCTCAAGGTCTTCTTTTAAATCTTCAGGGTTTTCAAGGCCGACGGACAGACGCAATAGATTATCTGGTGCCATTGTCAGCTCTTTTTCAACTGATGCACGGTGTTCGATGTAAGTATGGGTGCCGCCGAGACTTGTCGCCTGTGTAATGATTTCGACGGTGTTGGCCACTTTTAAAGCGTCTTTGTCACTGCCTTTGACTTTAAAGGACAGCAACCCTCCGAATCCGCTCATCTGTTTTGAAGCAATGCCGTGGCCTGGGTGGGTTTTAAGCCCTGGATAATAGACTGCTTCAATCTTATCATGGGCTTCCAGAAATTCAGCGATGTTTTTTGCACTGCTGCACTGCATCATCACTCTGGCTGATAATGACTGGACACCGCGGAGTGCGAGCCAGCAGTCAAATGATGACGGCACAGCGCCTTTGGCATGCTGCCATGTTCTTAAATTTTTAAGCATGTCATTATCTTCTTTTGCAATGACTGCACCAAGCAGTAGGTCGCTGTGTCCGCCGATATATTTCGTCACTGAATGCAGTGAGAAATCAACTCCGAGTGCAAGCGGCTGCTGGAGCACTGGAGTGGCAGCAGTGTTGTCGATCACTGAATATGCCCCCGCTTGTTTTGCTATTTCGGCAACGGCTTCAATATCAATGATTTTAATCTGCGGATTTGAGGGTGTTTCCATCCAAACCAATCCTGTCGGTTCACTTTCAATCGTGCTTTTCACTTTATCGAGATCCGTCATATCGACAGTGACGATATCGAATCTTCTGCCGATATCAGTTTCCATCAGCATGGTGCGGACACCGAAGTACATATCATCTGCCATGACGATTCTTTTTGGTTTTTCTTCCGGCAGTGCTTCGATGACTGATGATATGGCGGCCATCCCTGATGCGTAGGTCACACAGTCATGACCATTTTCAAGGGAGGTCAGACATTCTTCCAGCGAGCGGCGGTTTGGATTGTCCCCCCTGCTGTACATAAATCCATCTGTATAAGAACCATCCGCTGACCTCTCGTATGTAGTGGAAAGATGAATCGGTGTGGTTACAGCTCCTGTCGTCGGATCAATCTCACGTCCAGCATGGACAGCTTTTGTTTCAAAACGCATATATATCCCTCTTTTTTTCATAATATATCAGTATTATATAGCTTATTGACAGACTAATCACTAAATTCAAAATAAAAAAGCCTTAAAAGACTTTTTTATTTCTGCGAAATGCTCTCCAGCCCCTAAATATTGAGCACCATTCCGGCTTCAGCCAGCTGGATATCCTCTTTTCCATGCTGCTTTGCACTGTCGAGTAAAGCTTCCAGTGCGCCGCGATGAGGAAGGTTGGTTAAAATAGTCAGCCGGGCATCTGATCTTGCTGCGAGCAGACCCGCCTCCCCGGCATTCATATGTCCATCCGTTCTAGCATCAAAACCTTCATAGAAGCTGCAGTCGGTGACCAGCAGATCGGCGCCAAATGCAAATCTGACGAGTCCGGTATTGTAGCTTGAGTCCGACGTGTATACGAACGTTGAGCCGGAATCATCCACTGTCCTGACTGCATAAGTTTCCGCCGGATGCACATTGCGGTGGAAATCAAACTTGAATGGACCAATTTCAACTTTACTGTTTTTCCTGATGGCGTGGAATTTGCTGAACTTCGCCCGTTTCATCAGTCTGACGGGTTCGCCGCTTTCAGGACCGTATAGATTCAGAAGCTGATTACGGTGTTTAAAACGTCCTGCCAGCCTCCGTGCCAGCATGAATGCTTCCAGATCTGCAGCATGATCATGGTGATAGTGCGTCAGTATAATGTGATGAATGTCATGGATGCTGATATAATCCTGTACATGAGCAGCGACACCGCTTCCAGCGTCGATGAGTACAGAAAATCCATCTTTCTCCAAAAGATAGCCTGAAGTCGCTTCATTATTTTTAGGGAAACTGTTCCACAGACCGACAACAGTAATTTTCATGGCCTCATCTCCCAGTTTCATTTATTATCTATACCCGCATTAGTGTATACACAAGCAATATTTTTATAATTATACAATAAACTGCAGATTAACTCATGAATGGACATCAAAACCTCCTGCAAATACATACTTGCAGGAGGTTTTGTTTCAGGTCTGATGGTTTTTATTTATCAGAACGGTTATTTTTCATTTTATCGATTAATCTCTGCATTTCATTGATGTAGTCCTCTTTAGACTCATCACTGTCATATTCTTCAATTTCAGGCGCTTTCTCGTTGTCTGAGTCATGATAATCATAATTGCTTTCATCATTCTCTTCACTCATTTTATGCGCTTCGGCTTCTTCCCGTTTTTTAGCATCAATGTCTTTTTGAGTGATGACCTCGCCGTCAGGGGTCATATATTTCTTATGCATATTACGGGTTTCCTTATCTATATAGCTGTAGAAGATAGGTATGACGAACAGTGTAAATACGGTGCTGCTCAGAAGTCCGCCAATGACTACTGTACCCATCGGTGCAATCATATCTCCGCCTTCGCCGATGCCCATGGCAAGCGGCAGCATGCCGAGTGCCGTAGTGAGGACGGTAATGACAATTGGTCGGAAGCGGTGCTGTACGCTGAGTTCCAATGCTTCAAGTGTAGACATGCCTTTTGCTTTCTGCTGGTTGGTATAATCCACAAGCAGTATGGAATTATTGACGACGATACCGAGCAGCATGATAATACCTACGAATGAAACGACACTTAATGGACTGTCGGTAATGAACAATGCGGCCGCTACCCCGATAATGCTGAGGGGCATGGCAATGATGACTATGAATGGGTGTCTGAATGATTCAAACTGTGCAACCATTACAAGGTATATGAATATGATTCCAAGTATCAGAGCGAGCAGCATCTGCGGCAGTGCATCTGAGAGCATCTCCAGATCTCCGCCGATGGAATAGGATGTTTCATCGCTGTAATCTGCACTTCCTATAAGATCTTCAATATACGGACCGGCCTGGTTCAAAGACATGCTGGAAGAATAAGTAACGGTCAGTTCACTCGTCTCTTGTGAATCAGCACGTGTAATCAACGGCAGCATCTCTGCTTCTTCAAGATCGGCTACATCACTGATAGCTACATAATCACCTTCAGCATTCGGAATTTCCATGCTTTCGAAATTCTCCACACTTTCAAGAAATGCTGACGGGTACTTCACAACAATGGAAAGGAAATCATCATCGGTTTCTAAAGTTGTTGTCTCAATACCGTTTGATGCTTCGTATAGCGCTGAACCGATCTGTGCCGGCTGCAGGCCATTTTCTCTTGCAGCCTCTTTGTCGACGACGACCTGCAGTTCTTCAACCATGTCTTCACGGCTGGAAGAAACATCTTCAATCTCACTGTCTGCTTCAAGTTCATCGATGATGATTTCTTCTGATTCCTCCAGTCTCTCTGCATTGTCATCAGAAATACTGAACGTCATCGTATTTGGTTCTGAACTCATGCCTGACTGGGACATCGGAATCACATTGATATCCGCAGATTCATCCTGGGATTCAATATCCTGTTCTATATTGCTGATGAATTCATTTGTAGTGACATTACGCTCGTCCGGACTGACGAGAGTTGCAGTAATATTGGCTTTATTCGTTTCTTCTGACATGGACATCGGCTGGGTGGAGCCTATGTTACTTAAATAAATATCAATCTCAGAATGATCTTCCAGCTCTGCTTCAATATTTTCAACAGTTTCCAGGGTATCCTGGTAGATTGTACCCTGTTCCTTTTCAACTTCGATGGTGAAGGCACCTTCGTCACTTTCAGGCATCAACGTCATACCTTTTGTATATATGCCGAAGATACCTATGACCATTAACAATCCAGTGATCAATAGTACTATGACGCGGTGTTTCAGCGTCCAGCGTGAAACTTTTCTTAAAATCTTCATATAAGATCTTTCACTTCTGATCTTTTCAAGGTTTTCCTTCGGTGCAGTAAGTATGCGGCTCGCAAGCATCGGAACCACTGTCAGAGCGATAAACAGTGATGCAAATAAACTGAATACCACAGTAATGGCAAGCGGTGTGAACAGCTGACCGACCAGACCGCTTACGAAAACTACCGGTAGGAACACGGCACCCGTGGTCAATGTTGCTGCGATGATTGCAGAAGCCACCTCTTTTGTACCGTCACTGGCAGCTTTTTTAGGGTTCTTGCCCATCGACAGATGGCGGTATATATTTTCAATGACGACGACTGAATTGTCCACCAGCAAGCCGATACCGAGTGTCAATCCGCCGAGAGTCATCAAGTTTATACTTATATCGGTAAAGAACAACAGTGCAAACGTAGTGATTACAGAGAACGGGATGGCCAATCCTATGATTAAAGGTGCTTTCAAGTTTCTTAGGAAAGCGAACAGAATGACCATTGCCAGAATCGCCCCCATAATCAGGGCAGTGTAAACACTGTCTATGGCAATATCGATGAATTCACCTTCATCATAAAGCGTTTCAACGTTCAAGTTGCTGAATTCATCTTCATCCAGTTTCTCATCTAAAACATCGTTGAATTCATTATTGACATTTGAGGCATTCGCATCGGATGCAAGCATCACATCAATGGAAAGCGCATCTTCCTGATTCAGCCTGGTGATGGAATTGCTGTCCTCATTTTCAATAGAAACATCCGCTATTTCATTAAGTGTCAGCGTCTCACCATCAGGCAGATCAGTGATTACGAGTTCTCTGAGTTCGTCAACCCCGTCTATCGAGCTGATCGTACGGGTTGAGATTGAATCACGTGCTTCCTCATCGACAATTGTAGCGTTCGGAATGGAGATGTCATTTGCCTCTATAAGGGAAGCGACATCAGATTGACTGAGGCCGTAATCTGCCAGTGCATCTGTATCCAGATTCACCTGAATCTCTTCAACGACTGAGCCGTTTTCTGTAATTGAAGCGACACCTTCGATATTCTCCAGATCTGAAATCAGATCACTTACCTGGTCCTGATATTCTGCGACATTTTCTCCACTCGATGATACAGCCATCTGAATACTCGGCATCATGGAAATGTCAAATTCCAGGAATGAGGGATCTCCTGCCTGTTCAGGTAGATCAGCCGCGTCCATGGCCTTTGTTATATCGCTTTCGACATCTTCTATTGTCATATCATAGCCAAATTCCAAAATGACCACAGAAGAGCTTTCCTGTGATTGAGATTGGATATTAGTCAGGCCATTGATTGAAGAAAGTTCTGTTTCAATAGGTATAGTGACATCTTCCATTACTTCCTCTGGACCTGCGCCCTGGTATGTAGTGGCTACGGCTGCAATCGGCGGCTGGACGTTTGGCATCAGCTGCAATGGCAGTCGTGTAAGTGACACAGCCCCGAGTAACATAAGAATAATCATGACGACGATAGTGAATTTAGGGCGTCTTATGGAAAAATCCGATAATTTCAAATTGTTTTCGCTCCTTGTTTTATATGCTTATTTTAAGTTAATCAGTCATTTGTTTAACCCAACAACGTGTTGTACAATATTAAATAATACCTATTTCAGGCTGTTCAATCAATAAACAAACTCAAGGAAAGTGTTGAAAAGAGGGGGATGTGTCGAAAATGAGTCAGACAGAAGAGACAAGAAACCACTTGATCGAGGCATTCTGGGAATTATATAAAGTGAAGCCCCTAATGAAAATAACTGTCAAGGAAATAACCGATAAAGCAGGTTATAACCGCGGTACATTTTACACTTACTTTTCCGATGTCTATGAGATTCAGGATATACTAAAGAAATCTTTGATACCAGAAAAAGATATGATACTGGATCCTTTAATGTCTCTTGAGAAAAGCGGCGGAAGAGTATTTGAGTCATTTGAAAAAACGAACACATACATCAGGGAAAACAGTGAAAAAATAGCTGTGATGATCGGGCCGGAGGGCGACCCGAGTTTCGTACATGATTTCAAAATGGAAATAAGAAAAATTATCTTGGGCTATGTTACGGATATTGGTATTAAAGAACCGCAGAAGTTTGAGTATATTATCGAATATCAGATATCTGCATTGATAGGCATATTCCAATTATGGGTCGAAAAGAAAGGAAGCATGGACGAACAGGCGTTAGCTGAATTGATGGAGGATGTTTCACGGAACGGTGTCACATCAATGATGGAAACCATGTTAAATGATAAACCATGAAGAAAACACCTCTTTCCAGGGCGGGAAGAGGTGTTTTGCCATCTTATTCTGCTGGTTCGAGCTCTTCAATCGACTCGATATCCATATATTCCGGTACAACGATACCGTTTCTTGTATCTGTTGAGTTGGCACCGAGGTCTTCAAAGTTACCTTCATGCTCTTCATAGTGGTGACCTTGGGTTACCGGTAACCAGGGAGCGACAGTCGCGTCAGCTTCACCATTGGCAATTGCCTGGAATACTACTGCAGGGTCCACATCAGTCACTGTCACATCATAGCCGATTTCTTCAAGTACCACACGCACTACCTGTGCGGATGCCACTTCTGATTCCCAGGACATCGAGACAAGTTCGAATGGTTCACTGTCAACGGGTTCTATTCCATCTATCCATTGGTCGACTTTATCCCTATTATTGTCCACCCAGGATTGTGCTGATTCAGGATAACTGCTGTCTTCACCTTCGTACATGACCTGTTCCATGTCCTCAAGCTCCCAATTGAACGAATTGAGCATCTGATATGCTTCCGGCTTATCTTCTTCAAGTCCAAGACGGGCGATGGTATGTACGTCTTCAGTGTCTCCCATACCGCCTTCCGGATCGTCAAGATACTTTAAATCAAATTCCACAAATTTGTAATGCGGTGACCATCCTGTGATAAAAATAGGTTCTTCGTTGTCAATCGCATCTCTTAACTCTGTCATCATACCGCCTGTGGAACTCTCTTCCAGCGTCCAGCCTTCAAGATTATCGTATGTATCCAAAGTATTGTGAGCAAGTTCAGTAATACCTGCACCCGGCTCAATACCGTATATAGTGTAGTCTACTGCCTCACTGTAGTTCGTTTCTTCTCCATTGTTTTCTTCCGCCGCACCGTCATCAGTACCTTCTTCGCCGTTACCGCAGGCTGCCAAAAACAGAACTAACGCGAATACTGTAACAAAACTCAAAAACTTCTTAATAGAAAATCCCTCCATAAATTTTGAAAATACAGAAATTAACATACAAGATTAACCGTATCACAGTAAGCTTTACTGTCAAGTTCACGGTTTGGGGTGTTTTATGGATGAGGGTCATATGTTAATCGGTCGTTGAGCAGTTTAAATGCCCGATGAACTTTAGTATATAGATCTGGAAGAGATTGACTCAAAAAAATCGGTACAGCATACTCAGCTGTACCGGTTCTCATCTTAGTATGATGAATTGTATCCGATTATACCCTGGGTTACATGGCCGTCTTCAACTTTCAGTGCCATTTCATTCTTTTCTTTATCATCTTTCTGATCACCTAAAAGGTATACGTAAGTTTCATATGTGCCGTCGTGGCCAGGATGGACTTCATAGTCTCCTCCGTATACATCAATGACATCTTTAATGGGAAGTTCACCATTTTGTATAGGGAAATCGACCTTTGTAGAGTTGTTTGAGTTATCGTGCAAAGTGATTTCCTGGTCATAAACTTCTTTGACTTCCACAAAGTCACCTTCTTTTACACTTTCGATGTAATCGGCTTCTGATGCTTCAATATTATATCCGTTAAAATACAAGTTGCCGTCTGTGTCCAACGTTTTTTTAAAGTCGGAATCAAGTATGAAACTGCCGTCTCCGTATCCTGTGTCGCCTTCATAATTATAATGATGATCCTGGGATTCTGTTTCCGATGCTTCTGCTGTATTTTCTTCGTCCTCTCCGTTAACAGCATCTGGGCCAATCACTAATGATGCTGCGACACCTGCTGATGTCAGTGCTTTTAGTAATGTATACTTATCCATATGGAACAACTCCTAGATTTAATCTATATTCAATTTTCAACCAGAGTATTACATACGTTCTGGAAAAGTACAATCAATAACTGTGAAATGTAATTTCATCCCAATCATTTTCTTGATTTTAATCTATTACCAATGAAAATCTCATAATTTACAAGTACAATTGAAGAAACAAATTTTTTTATTTTAAGCAGCGGGTGAGAATATGACGGAAATAAAGCTCAGTAAAAATAAACTGATGATCGATGAAGCATTGAATATTAAAGTGTTCACATCAGAACCTGAAGAGCAGGTGACCATCAGGATGGAACTTGTTGACGATGAACATAAAACGTTTCATTCCTATGCAGATTTCACATCAGACGAAAGCTATGAAATAGATTTGAATACTGCAGTGCCTGTAAACGGGACGTATCAGCAGGCTGATGGTGCAGGCCTATTATGGTCGATGATCGGTAAAAAACATAATAAAGATGATTATTTCGTTAAAAAGTCAGATGCAGATCTGGAAGCAACTTTATATGTGATTACAGATGATGAAATTCAGGCGACAGAAACCATCACCCTTAAGTTTAAAGATGATTCAGTCGAAAAGATTGAGATAGAAAATGCTGATATAAAGGGCGGTCTATATGCGCCCCGAGAACCGGGGAACTATCCTTCAGTCATGATTTTAAGCGGTTCCGATGGCGGGAATGAGTCACATGCGGCATCATTTCTTGCGGGGAAAGGTTATCTGGTGCTCGCTTTATCCTACTTTAACGATGAAGGGTTGAATGAACATCTGGAAAAGGTTGATCTGGGCTACTTCAAAGTGGCTTCAGATTATTTATCCACCCACGATAAAAGCAACGGTAAGGTCAACCTGATCGGATACTCCAAAGGTGCAGAACTGGCACTGCTGCTCGGACGGACATTCAATTGTTATCAGTCCATCGTGGCCGGTGCTGCGTCGAACTATATCACTTCAGGAATGAAAGGCGGCATATTTGCCCCTATCCCCGGCTGGATGCTGGATGGTGAATCACTGCCTTATTTAAAGATGAAGTTTCCGGTCAGCTTCATGTTTTCGACAATCATGAATTATATAAAGAAGCGGCCGATGTACTTTCTTGAAATCTGGAAAAAATCTCTGAGCAGGAAAAATGCATATGAATGTAAAATCCATGTGGATGAGATAGATGCACCGCTGTTCATAGTTTCAGGCGGTGATGACAAGTTATGGCCATCTGTGGATTTCAGTGATGAAATTCAGCAGGAGAGAAATAATGAGAATGATATATATCTTTCTTACAGGAATGCAGGCCATTTTATCTCTTACCCATACAGCTTCTATCAATTGCCTGCGAATGTTCATATGGATGTCGACGGTATGATTATTGATTTTGGAGGTACAAAATACGAAAATGCACAGGCAGCGGAAGACTCGCTGACAAAAATACTTGCATTTCTTGATGGAAATAATAATTAAAATACTCTAATTTAAAACTAATGACTTCATTGAAGTTATATACGATACGAATATAACCACCTTATATAGTAAACTGAAAAAGAGGCGGACCCTGCTTTAGGAAGGTCCGCCTCTTTTAATCATGTCAGCTGCTGTTTGAACATATCATCGTAATGGGCCAATGTAAATGCGGCATAATATGAAACTAATGGTTTTTGTATAAGCTGGTCTTTCCAGACTTTTTCAAAAGCATTATCAATATTATAATTTAAGACTGTCTCATAGTAATTAGTGTTATAAATTTTGCTTAAAATATGTGGATTGTCATTCACAAGAACATCCATCACAGTTTTAAACGTCTCGTTGAAGTCTCCAGTATTCTTCTCGATCAATTGGAGGAATGGTTCCATACTTTTGGTGAATTCAATAATTTTATTTCTGGCTTCAATATTAATTCTTTCCAATGCTTCAGGCAGCTGCAGTTCATAAAAATCAATTTCATTTTTATTTAAAGTGAAATCATCAAGCACTTCATGGTCCATCGGATAATGAGGAGTGTCCCCTTCTGAAAAAATCCCATGTGTACTCTGTATCAGTGATAATTTTAACAATTCCACTTTGATGAATGTCCGGCACAGTTCAACTACAGAAAGATGGTTGAATCCTTCTTCTTTATAAGTTTCCTGAATTTCTTTGAAGCGGGCGGATTCTTGATTTAGCATCTCCGGCAAATGGCGGGAACGCATTGTAAAACTTCTATAATCCTCTGATTTAAGCAGTTTTTCTTTCGTTTTTTTATAGCGTTCCATTGAAATCCCCCTCTTTTTTTAATCTCATTGCCAGTATTTTAACACACCTATTAAGACCGTATGAAAAATTAAAGTCAGATCATCTTTTAAAATTAACTAATTATTAGGCAAAGTACTAATATTGCGTGTAATCGGTAATACGAGGGTTAATTTATTTATTTTAATGCATTTTATAAATGGAGTGTATATAATAAATTTGAAGTGAAGTTTGTAAATGATATATTAAGATTGTAAATATAGAGTAAAAGCTTCTCAAGTACCAAAGTGGAGGTATTTAAATGGAACTCAGCCCGATGGAAGTCCTGTTCACGTTTTTAGGTGGACTCGGTATATTTCTTTACGGTATTAAAAGCATGGGGGACGGTTTACAGGCAGCGGCAGGAGACAGGCTGCGCGAAATCTTAAATCGTATGACGACAAACCCTTTTCTTGGGATATTAGCAGGTATCATCATTACTGCACTGATACAAAGCAGCTCCGGAACAACTGCGATAACGATTGGTTTAGTTTCTGCAGGCTTTATGACTTTAAAACAGGCGATCGGTGTGATCATGGGTGCCAATATCGGTACGACAATCACAGCGTTTGTCATCGGTCTTGATATCGGCGCTTATTCACTGCCGATACTGGCATTCGGTGTTATTTTAATATTTTTCTTTAAAGCGCCTAAAATTAACAACTATGGACGTATATTCTTTGGTTTTGGTGCTCTTTTTTACGGCTTGGAACTGATGGGAGACGGCGTCGGACCTCTTGCGGACCTCGCATGGTTCTCCGAGCTCATGCTGACACTGTCCGATAATTCTTTACTCGGTTTTGGTGTCGGTACGGTTCTCACGGTGATCGTTCAAAGTTCAAGTGCAACAATCGCGATTTTACAGAACTTCTATATGAATGACCTGGTTGATTTAAATGCTGCACTGCCGATTCTTTTGGGTGATAACGTCGGTACGACAATTACAGCGGTACTTGCAGCACTGGTCGGTACAATCGCTGCAAAACGTGCAGCCGCAGTACATGTTGTCTTCAACTTGATCGGTGCATTCATATTCATGCTGATCTTGCCGTTCTTTACAATGTATGTAGGATACTTGGAAACGGCACTGGATTTAAATGGCCGCATGACAATCGCCTTCGCACATGGTTCTTATAACATAGCGAATACATTGATCCACCTGCCCCTTATTGGATTTCTGGCATGGATTGTCACCAAAATAGTACCGGGGAAAGACTTTTCCGAAGATTATAAGCCGGTGCATCTGGATGAAGCTTTAATGAGACAGTCACCTTCACTTGCTCTTCAGGCATCCCAAAAAGAAATTCAAAAACTTGGGACGCTCACTGAGAGTATGTTTGAAGATGCGAAGGAATTCACTTATGCAAATGAGCAAAAAGTAGAGAAGCAGATAAGAGAAAAAGCAAACGTTGTGGATGGATTGAATGAAAGTATCAGAAAGTATTTACAAAATCTTTCCAAATACGACATTTCAAATGATGATGTAATCAGACAGACAAGACTGCTGGAAATTAATCGAATGCTTTATAAAGTGAGCGAACAAATCGTACAGTATACAGATTTGAATGTCAGAAAATATAATAAAGAGATTGAACTCTCCGAATCTGCACAAAAAGGTTTGAAAGATTTCCTCAAACATGTCGGAAAATCGTATAGAAAAGCAGTAGATGCGATAGATATTTACAATCCTCAGGAAGTAGAAGCGATATTAGAAATGACTCAAAAGTCTACCAATATTGAAAAGAAGCTGAGGAAACAGCATGTTAAACGTATGAACAAGGGTATATGTTCGACAGACGGCGGACATCTGTATGTCGATCTGATCAGTACTTTGGAAAGAATCGGCTATAATACAAGAAATATTACAGAGCTGAGCCTCGAAGATGACGATGACACTAGCATTGATGAAGAAATAATTTTTGAAGACTAGAAATGGCACCCTGCAGCGGAAAATGCTGCAGGGTGTTTTTCTAATTGTCAGTAGAAAGAGATGTTTTCCTGCATACTTAGAAATAATTTTCGGTCAAGCACGCCGGATGAGGTGTATCTAGTTGTATGATACAATCAGGATACTATTTAAATGATGTGAGGATATATAAATGAATCAATTATTGGATGTATCTGATGTTAACAATGTGAATTTTACAGGTGTGTCATTCATCGATGATATTGTTGGTCTTGGGGAGAAAAAGATTGCACTTGATATCAAACATTTTAACGACCTGAACTTGGAGTCGGATAAAGTCGATCTGGTCATCAACCGGGAATCGCTGGCCAAGTTCATGGATGGCCGTAATGAAATCTTATTGGAATATGAAAATTATCCCGAGTTCGATCATATGAACAGTATGATTGTTATGCTCGAATATGATTTCAACAGTATCGACAGGATCAAGCTGTTCTATAAGGATGAAAACAACTTGTCTGGTGAATATGTCATCGATACTTCCGACGAAGATATAGTTGCTATGAAGAGTGAGACGCATGACGGTGAATTGATATTGAACTTGGGCATTAAATCATGAATTGAATATAAAAAGGGCGAAGCTGTCAAAAGCTTCGCCCTTTTTATATATTATACTTTCACTCTGTTTGAATATCTGTTCTCTTTAAATTTCAATCCGAGTTCTCCTCGTAAAGTGTCACTTTCGTAAGATGTATCGTAGTAGCCTTTTTCAACCAGGATCGGGATGACTTTATTTAAGAAGTCATCATACAGTTCACCGAGTACATGCGGTGTAAGGACGAAGCCGTCAGCTGCTTTTTCATCGACCCACTCAATGATCTTATCAGCAACTTTTTCAGGGGTCCCCATAAATGGTGTTTCACGAGTTGTCTCCTCGAGAGCAACTTCACGTAATGTGAGATTTTCTTCCTGCGCTCTTCTTTTGATCTCATCTGTCGTAGACTGGAAACTGTTTTTACCGACATCACCGAGTTCCGGAAATGGTGCGTCAAGATCGTACTGTGAAAAATCATGATGATCGAAATATCTCCCCAGATAGGCCAGCGCTTCTTCTGTCGTTACAAGGTTCTGGATTCCTTTATATTTTTCCTGAACTTCTTCGTCGGTATCTCCGATAATCGGTGACAGGACGGGGAATATTTTAATGTCATCAGCACTTCTGCCGGCATCGACCGCTTTTTGTTTAACATCTTTATAAGCGCTCTGTGCCTGTTCCAGTGTGCCGCCGTTAGTGAACACGGCATCTGCATGCTTAGCAGCAAAACCAGATCCTTTTTTGGAGGCGCCGGCCTGAAAGATGATCGGCTGACCCTGCTTGGAACGGTCGATATTGAGCGGCCCCTTCACTTGGAAGTGCTCCCCATTATAGTTGAGCTCATGCATTTTTTCTTTATCAAAGTATTGATTGTTTTCTGCATCCCGGACGAAAGCATCGTCTTCCCATGAGTCCCAAAGCCCCTGCACAACCTGGAGGTGTTCTTCTGCGATGTCATAACGGAGACTGTGCTCGGGATGTTTGTCCTTGCTGAAGTTATCCGCACTGCCTTCAAGAGGAGAAGTTACGACGTTCCACCCTGCACGGCCGCCGCTTATCTTATCGATTGAGGCGAGTTGTCTTGCTACAGTGAACGGTTCGCTGTAAGAGCTAGAAATTGTGCCTACAAGACCGATTTTGCTCGTTATCGGTGCCAGTGCCGCCAGGATCGTCAATGGTTCGAAGCGGCTGAGGAAATGTGGGATGGACTTTTCATTTATATACAGACCGTCTGCGACGAAAACAAAAGAGATACCGGCCGCTTCTGCTTTTTTTGTCACGTTCAGGTAATGTTCGAAATTCGTACTGGCATCGGATGGCACATCGTCACTGCGCCAGGCGTTCATGTGACCGCCCGGGCCGTGCAGCATCACGCCGAACTGTACTTTTTTTCTGCTCATACTATCCCTGCTTTCTCTGAATTATGAATTGTATTGACTGGTGCCAGTGCTTCAAGTGTCTGTTCACGTATTTCAGGATCTGTCGTCGGCAGATGGAACATGAATTCATCAATATAATTATCTTTATTGAGTTCCCGTAATCTATCGATCACTTCATCAGCACTTCCCATGATGATATCCGGCTGTTTTTTTACAACTTCAATTTCTTCATCTGAATTTTTCACGAAAGTTTCAACCTGTTCTTCAGTGATTACTCTATACTTTCTGCCGTCTTCGTATAGTAATTGATAGTATTCATTCTCTTTGATGACCGCTTCTTTGCTCTCATCGCCTTCAATGATCAGTACGGACAAGGCAACGATGAACTTTCCTTTTCGGACATTCTCTTTATAATTCTGTGCGACCTCTTTTAAAAGAGCGACATCATTGTTTATAAAATGTGCAAACATGTAATTCACGTTTTCTTCTGCGGCAAACAAAGCGGAACTTACACTGCCGCCGAGTAGAAACAGTTCAGGCGGGTTATCTGTATCGGGAGAAATTTTCAGTTCATCTGCATTTGAATGTTTATTGTTCAGGTACTTCTTAAGTTCAATGAAGCGTTTGTTGAAAGGTGCGATGTCATCTTTCAGCTCATGCTGGAGCGCTTTTGTTGCATCAGGCGTCCCGCCGGGTGCTTTTCCCACACCAAGATCGATACGGCCGTCAGCCAGGTGGCTGATCAATTGAAATTGCTCGGCAACATGAAATGGATTGTGGTGGGAGAGCATGATACCGCCCGCTCCAATATGCATTTTAGAAGTGTGTGCAGCAATATGTGACACGAGCACTTCGGGTGCCGTGCCGATCAATGTTTTCAAGTTGTGGTGTTCTGAAACGAAAAATCTATTGTAACCTAAAGTCTCTGCTTTCACCGCAAAGTCTATAGTATTCTGCAGCGACTCTTTAACTGTATGATTTTTTAAAATAGGACTTTGATTTAAAATACTGAATTCCATATACTCACCCTCAATATATAAACATACTATGTAACTATGAATTAAAACCATAGTAACACAGTAGGAGAAAGAATCAAGGTTTTGATGTGAAAAGTTTAAAAATTAAAACAATAAATATATCAGAATAACACTTTTATCTCATGTATAATTAAGAACATCATAAACTCTGAAGAAAACAGGTGGTTAAGATCCAGACGCTCTATTTAATCCTCATTGTAACGATTTTGATGATTTTAATCTCAGCAGGTATAAAGATTCATGAAATTTATAAAACAAGAAAAGATATTAAAAATTTATGGGATAGAAAAGAAGCATTCGAGGCCAAGAAGGATTCTTTTGTGCATTATCATAATTACTTCGTAAATATTTTGGAAAATGAGGATACCGATAACAGGAATATCGTAGATGATGAAACATGGAGTGACCTGGACTTGGGGCAGTTGATCGATAAAAGCAATTTCACTTTTACGACTATAGGTGAAGAACTGCTTTATGCTGCACTGCGCAATTCAACAGAAAATAAAGTCATTGATGAAGATTTAATAGAAGATATAAAACATGATGCGAGTTTTCGGGAAAAACTCTCTTATCGTCTGGCTATGCTCGGTAAATATAAAAACTCTGATACAAGCAAGTTCATGTATGAATATATTCCAGAAAAAAAGTATAAACCTTTATACATACTGTTCTCGTTCCTGCCGGTAATAGGCGTTTTTCTATTTGTACTTAATCCCTTGTTTGCGTTGATTATGATAATCGCGGGACTCGGCATAAATGTCTACATTTCACAGAAGCATAAAGGTTCCACCGGGTTCGATTATACAGATATATTTTACACCCTGAACATTATCGTAACTGCAGGCAAGTTAAAATCCGAATACAACAGCAAAGGTTTGAAAAGATTATCGCTGCTCAGCCCTTTATTCGTCAATGATGATAATGCGCGTGAGATGAATATAGCAATCCAGCTGTTTGTTGTGATGAAGTCGTTATTCCTGATTGATTATCATATCTATCATGCCATTATAAAATCGTTGAATAAAAACCATGAATTATATAAAGCCGGCTGGCATTATGTGGCCAGACTGGATTTGAATTATAGTGTCGCAATGTGGCGCGAAACTCTGCCCTATTACAGTCTTCCGGATGTTGCTGAACATTCGTACATCAATGTCGAAGATCTCTACCATCCATTGGTGACGGAAGCGGTTGAGAATGATCTGGATTTCAATAAGGACATATTGCTGACGGGCTCAAATGCTTCAGGAAAATCAACATTCATGAAAGCGCTGGGAATCAATGTCGTACTCAGCAATGGCTTGAATACTTCAACGAGTACGCACTTTGAATATCACACCGGTAAAGTGATTTCGTCGATGGATATTACAGACAGTGTTATAGAAGGAGACAGTTACTTCATCAGTGAAATGAAATCTTTGAAGAGGATTATTGATGAAGCAGACGATTTTGAAGGTAATCTCTACTGCATCATAGATGAGGTGTTCAAGGGTACCAACACTGCGGAACGCGTTGCAGCGGCAGAATCCCTGCTCCGGTATTTGAATGGTAAAGAGAATATCTTTTTAATTGCAGCGACACATGATATGGAATTAACCGAACTTATGGATAAAGAGCTTGAATTCTACCATTTCAGGGAAAATCTGATTGATGATGAAATTTATTTTGATTATAAAATCCGTGAGGGCGTTTCTTCTACCACGAATGCAATAGAGCTGTTGAGGCTTTATAAGTTTCCTAAGGAAGTGTATGCGGAAGCGAAAAGGAAAACGTGCAAAGGCTCTGAAAGTTATACTCAATGAGATACAGCCATTAGTTCAAATCAATGAATTAATGGCTGTTTTGAACTGCTTGGAATATTATCATAACTGCAGTTATGTATATGATAAAGATCAACATGTAATATACAAACGGCTGCGCCCTGTCATTCATCAAAAAGCACTTTTTTGTCCCATTTGCCAAATCTGTAATAACCATAGGCAAAAACACTGCTGAGAATGAAACTTGCGCCCATCCCCATGCCGATTCCGATCGAACCAAAGATGGAGGAGAAAAGATCCGTCAGTGGAAATCTGAGTACCCAGAAAGATATGATATTGAGCACAAGCACCTGGAACATGGCACCTGAAGCACGGACGATGCCATTCAGTACAAAGTTGATTCCCAGAAATGGAAAGCACAGTGCAACGATCCTTAAGTAGGTTGCACCGAACTCGACTGCTTCAGACTCTTGTATGAACAACCGGATACCGGCCTCTGCAAAAATCATGATGATGACAGCGATGGCCACCATGATTGCGAGGTTATATACAACCGCATATTTTGCGATGCTTTTTACACGGTTCCAGTAATTAAGGCCGATATTCTGCCCAGCCATACTGTTGACGGCAGTTCCAAGCGCCATTGCAGGCAGTGTGATCAGACTGCTCAGTCTTTGTGCTGCGCTGAACCCTGCAACAGTCTGTCCCCCGAAACTTGTGACGACGCTTAAGATTGCAGCGGAACCTGCAGCGATGACACCCATCTGCAGTCCCGCAGGTACGCCCAATTTTAAAATGAGCGATACTTCAGAGAACTTCGGCAATGTCGGATAAGTGAAAGGGATCAATTTATACCTCATCGAGTGATAAACGCTGTATATAAATGCTATTCCCTGTGAAGCGACTGTTGCAAGTGCCGCCCCGACAATGCCCAGTTCAAAGATGACCATCAATACAGGAGCTAAAACCGCGTTCAGCACAACGGCGATCAGAACAATTCTCATCGGCGTCCTACTGTCACCAAGTGCTCTTAAAACAGTATTGATGAAGTTATAGGCAAACAGAAAAAACATGCCTAAAAAGCTGATTTGGAGATATATCTGTGACTGGTCCAATATTGATTCAGGTGTACCGAGCAGGAGCAGCAGTTCAGCTGAAAATATGTAGCCAAGGAGTCCAAAACCGACTGCCATGACTGTCATGACAACGATAAAAGCATTTAAATATCTCTTCAGACCCGCTTCATCACCTCTCCCATATTGCTGTGAAAGGATTGTTAAAGCTGCATTGTTTAACCCAAGTACAAATGACAACACAGTGACGAGTATTGTTGTTGAAATGTTGACTGCGGCAAGAGCTTCCGCACCAAGAATATTACCGACCCAAAGACTGTCGACGATTTGAAATGATGTCTGCAGCAAGTTTGTCAGCATGATCGGTCCCGAAAACAGTATTAAAGGTTTCAGTATCGGCCCCTGCGTGAAATCCTGCGTATTTTTAGCCACTTTGTCACCTTCCAGTCAATGATAATTTAATCAAAAGAAATCGGACGGGAAACTTTATTGATCTGACCGCCGTCTACCATCATCGTCTGACCGCTGACAAATGCCGAATCGTCCGAAGCAAAGAACAGACATGCTTTCGCGATGTCATCCACCTTACCGAAACGTCCCATAGGATTAAATTCCAGAGACTGTTTCATTGCCTCTTCTGGATCATCAAGGCTTTCAAAAGTTTTTTCGAGCATCGGTGTTTCAATAGTACTCGGACCCACAGCATTCACCCGGATCTGATCTTTGCCGTAGTCGAGGGCCATCTGTCGTGTCAATGCAGTCAGACCGCCTTTTGCACTGGCATAGGCAGCCAGTCTCGTGATGGTTGTCTCAGCATGCCAGGAGACAATGTTTATGATTGAAGCACTTTCCTGTTTCTGCATTTCAGGAATCGCATATTTACTGCAGAGGAAAGCTCCGGTCAAATTGACATTCATTAAATTATTCCACTCTTCCAACGAAGTTTCATGAACAGCTTTCCGATAGTTGACCGCAGCATTATTGACCAGAATATCAATACTGCCAAATTTATCAGCGGTAAATTTCATCAGTTTTTTCACATCGTTTTCATTGCTCACATCTGTTTTGAGAAAAGCGACTTTCAAGTTTTCATTTTTAAACTCTATTTCCGCCTGTTCGCCTGTCTCGCTGTTAATATCTGCGATGACGACTTTAGCCCCTTCTTCGGCAAAATTTTTCACGATACCTCTGCCAATGCCCTGGCTGCCGCCGGTAATGATGGCAACTTTATCTTTTAATCTCATAATTTCATCTCCTAAATCTTAATACTTAAATCAATTATACTTGAATGGGCCTAAAATAAAAAAGCACTATGTAATAAACATAGTACTCTCCATTCTATAAGATTGCATTCACTTCGCGGTTTAAAAATTCAACGATAGATGCAGTGATGGGAATCCCATTTTTTTCGCGTTCTTTAACAGTCTGCATTTCAATATCACCGGGAGCAAAAATTTGTTCTGAATTTCCTGCAGGCGGTGCTTCTCGCAACTCATTAATCATTTGATCTAATCTGGATTTGAAAATATCTGCAGCTACAAATTTTGCAGGGTCAATTACCATGAAGAAATGACCGAGTTCTCTATTCTTATCGTAATCTCCGTACATTTTGGAGATGTGGGGGCCGAAGGCAGCCCCTGTCAGTAATGCGGTGAAAATTTCAACAACCATTGCGAGTCCATATCCCTTGGGGCCGCCAAATGGTGTTAGAGCAACGACTTCATTTGGATTATTCGTATCATTACCGTCTTTGTCGACTCCCCACCCACTTGGGATACTTTCGCCGGTTTCTCTGGCATTTAAAATTTTACCAAGTGCGACAGTACTGGTGGCAAAATCTAATATTAACGGTTCTTCTTTATTGGCAGGAAAGCCAAAAGCAATCGGGTTTGTACCAAAAAATGATTCTGCACCGCCAAAAGGCACTACTATTTTGTCAGCATGTGTCATTGCAATTCCAATCAGGCCATCTTCAGCAGCCTGGTTGACGAAATATGATAAAGCCCCGCAGTGGCTGCTGTTCTTGACTGCTACAGCACCAACCCCTTCGGCTTTTGCTCTCTCAATCGCACTATTCATGGCTTTCTTTGCAATATAGTGACCAAAACCATTATCACCATCTATCGTACTTGTAGTTGCTGAACTTTCCGATTCTGAAATTCGAGGCTGAATATTGATTCCGCCTTCTTTGATTCTTTTTATGTAGTGTTCTATTCTTAAAACCCCGTGAGAATCTACACCTCTTAAATTAGCATGAACCAGTACATCGGCTATCGTCTCTGCCGACTCTTCTGGTAACCCATACTTTTTGAACACGTCTTGTGTTGCATTTTTCAATTTTATTTTTGAAACCAAAAAATTACCTCCTTTATTTGTAAGCGTTTTAAATTATACTAGCATACTTGTATGGTAGTATGGTAGAATAAATCCAGAAAAGGGGGATAGACATGTTAAATAAGAATGAATTTAGAAAATCAACACGTGGATTCGTCTATGACACATTACTGGAAGCCATTGTTTCTCTTGAATTACCTCCAGGTACAACAATCTCGGAAACAGAAATATCAGAAGAACTGGAAGTAAGCAGAACACCTGTCAGAGAAGCATTTCTAAAGTTGTCTGAAGAGGAATTGCTGACTGTTCTTCCGCAAAGGGGTTCGTATATATCTCTTATTGATTTAGATCATGTAGAAGATGCACGTTTCTTGAGAGAGCAGGCTGAAGCAGGAATCATACGCCTTGCGTGCCAATCTTTTTCAAATACATACATACAGAAACTTGAAAAAAATTTAAAATATCAAAAGTTCGCGCAAGAAAATGATGATGAAAATGAATTATTCGCATTGGATAAAGAATTTCACCGTCTGTTGGCTGAGGGAAGTGGCAAATTAAGAGTTTGGGAAGTCATTCAAAAGAATGAGACGGATTCTAACCGCCTAAGAAGACTAAGCCTGACGATGAAACTCAATTGGGATGTCCTGGTTGATCAGCATGAAGAAATGATTGAAGCAATCAAGAAAAAAGAAGCTGACAATGCTGAAAAAATTATAAGGAAACATTTGGAATTATTGATATATGATCAGAAAGCGCTGAAAGAATCATATCCTGATTATTTCAATTGAAAAGGGATGGAGGACTAAGTAATGAGGAAAAAATGGACAGTATTCATATTGTTTTTTATATTGATTGTAAGCGGTTGCGGACAAAGTGATACGGCAACGGATGAAAATGGCGTCACCACTTGGAAAATGACTCATATTTCAGATGAGAACCATTTATGGCACAGAACATCTGTTGAGTTTGCAGACCTTGTCGAAGAGAAAACAGACGGAAAAGTGCAGATAGAAATATTCCCAAACAGTCAGTTGGGAAGCGAAGTGGATAACATCAACTCTATTCGCTACGGAGCTACAGATCTGACAATAACCGGTGAATCATTGGAAGTATGGACACCAAATGCTGTAATGCTCGCAGTACCCTATGCATTTGATGATCAGAATCATATGCGGAGAGTGGTAGAAGGTCCGCTTGGTGAACAGATTGAAAAAGAGATTGATGAAGATGTTGGTTTGACTCCATTATTCTACATGGAAAGAGAGCCTAGAAATCTGACATCCAACTACCCTATTTCTTCGCCGGAAGATTTAAATGGTTTCAGTATGCGAATACCAAACGTTCCGCTATTTCTGGATTCATGGTCTGAAGCCGGTGCGCAACCACAGGTGATGAGTTTGAGTGAAGTGTTCACTGGTCTTCAGCAGGGCGTTATTGATGGCCAGGAAAACCCGAATGACTTGATACAAAGCAGCGGTTTCTACGAAGTGCAGAATTATATTAATGAGACAGAACATGTACGTTCTTGGATTTATATAGTGGTCGGTTCAGAACAATTGGAAGCACTTCCTGAAGAACAACAGGCCCAAGTATTAGAAGCTGCCGAGGAAGCGGAAGAATTTGCACAGGGCTTGATTGAAGAAGAGGCTGAAACGGTTCGTACTGCCTTGGAAGAAACAGGTGTCGAGTTTAATGGTGATGTAGACCAGGAAGCTTTCCGTGAAGCAATGATGCCTGCCTTGGAAGAATATTTCAATGAAGACCAAGTTGAGCTCTATAATCAGATACTTGAAAGTGGAAATGGAGGTAACAATGAATGAAATTAATGAGTAGAGTCGATAAAGTTTTAGGCATTATTTCCATGGTACTCTTTGCAGCCCTCCTTTTTGTAGTCGTGATTCAAATTTTGAGCAGATACTTTCCAATTGAATTTACTTGGACGGAAGAATTATCCAGATATTTATTTGTATATTCAATGGTTACAGCGGCTCCGGTTGCACTCAGAAAAAGTGAGTTCATAACTGTGGATATGATTATTACCGCATTGCCCAGCCTTAAGGCACAGAGAATTTATGAAAGTGTAGTTTCAGGTGCTATTGCTATATTTTCTGTATTTCTATTTATTTACGGCATCCGGTTTACAGGGCTCGGCCTGGACTTTTATGCACCGACTCTGGGTATGACGATGGTCTATGTATATGCGGCAATTCCGATATTGGCGATACTGCTGTTTATATATTCAATAGTTTATATAATAGACCGTTATCAGGGAATTGAACAAAGGAATGAGGTGGATGATATATGATGGCTTTACTCGTAGTAGGATTATTCCTCTTATTTATCGCAGTTGGTGTACCAATTGCATTTAGTTTAGGTTTGTCAGCTTTGATTTATCTGCTTGTGGCAGAGGTGCCTCTGACTGTTATACCTCAAACTATGTTTGCCGGTCTGGACTCGTTTGTAATGCTTGCGATACCTGCATTTATTTTAGCGGGTAACTTGATGAATGCCGGAGGGATCACCAACCGTATCATAGATTTTGCAAATGCGTTGGTGGGCCATATTCGCGGCGGCCTTGCATTGACAAACGTTGCTTCATCACTTGGATTCGGAGGTATTTCCGGAACCGCACTTTCAGATACGGCGAGTATCGGTTCGGTGATGATACCTGCAATGAAGAAACAAGGGTACGGCTCCGGTTTCTCTGCAGCTGTAACGTCTATTTCGTCAACAGTAGGTCCGATGCTGCCACCTTCTCTGCCGATGATTATCATTGGTACATTGGCAACAATTTCAATTGGTGATTTGTTCGTAGCCGGAGCGATACCGGGTGTTCTTTTATCAATAGGATTCTTAATCATTACATACCTTATTTCAATAAAACGTCAATATCCTAAAGGAAGAAGACATTCTGTGTCTGAAATCGGTAAAAGCTTCCTTGGCGCATTTTGGGCGCTGTTAATGGTAGTCATTATTCTATGGGGTATTTTAGGTGGTTATTTTACGCCGACTGAAGCGGCGGTCGTCGTCGTATTCTATGCATTTATCGTAGGTAAATTCGTATATAAAGAACTTGATCTAAAAGAAATACCAAGAATCATGATGGATACATTAAGAACGACTGCCTCAATCCTTATTCTTGTTGCGCTTGCAAACACATTTGGATGGATTCTGGTTGCAGAAGGTGTACCGTTATTAGTAGCCGACGGTATCCTGTCAATTACAGAAAACCCATTCCTCGTCATACTGCTGATTATTTTATTGCTGTTGATCATAGGTATGTTTATGGAAACAATAGCAGCAATTGTGATTCTGTTCCCGGTGCTGCTGCCTGTTGCTGAGAGCATAGGAATGGATCCAATTCACTTCAGTATTGTCATGGTGCTTGCACTGATGATTGGTCTTTCAACACCGCCTGTCGGTGTCTGTCTGTTCGTCGCATCATCATTTGCCAACGTGAAAATTATGACGACGGTAAAAGAATTAATACCTTATTTTGCAGTGGCGATCATAGTTCTGATCATTGTAGCATTTGTACCATCATTGTCATTGTTCCTGCCGAGTTTGTTTGAATAAATGTTAGGAGTGTAATTGAATGAAGGCTATACAAGTAGAAAAACCGGGAAAGATAGATATTGTAGACATTGAAAAACCAGTCATTGAAAATAATAATGAAGTTTTAGTAAAGGTGAAAAGTGCAGGTATATGTGGATCTGATGTCCACATATACCAGGGCACCAACCCTTTTACAGTTTACCCGAGAGTGATTGGCCATGAAGTTTCCGGAGTTGTAGAAGAAGTCGGTAAAGATGTTTCTTCATTAAAAGCCGGCGACCTGGTATCTTTAGAACCGATTACTTATTGCGGAAAATGTTATGCATGTAAAAATGGACAGCCTAACGTATGTGATACTCTGGAAGTTTTCGGAGTGCACAAAGATGGTGGAATGGCCGAGTATTTAAAAGCTGATGAAAATAATTGGCATAAAGTACCCGGTAACATCAGTGAAGAGTCTGCTGCCTTAATGGAACCCATGACGATCGGGGCTCAGGCAACCTTTAGAGGTGAGGTGAGAAAAGGTGATACTGTACTGGTCATTGGTGCAGGACCAACAGGAATAGCATGCCTGCTCCAAGCGAAACAACGGGGAGCCAAAGTTTTTATTTCAGATTTCAATCAGAACAGATTGGAATATGCAAAATCAATTGGTGCTGATGCAATCATCCAGCCTAAAGAAGCAGATGTGGACCAGGAAATCGTTAAATTGACAGATGGAGAATTGGCGAATGTAGTTATTGATGCGGTGGGAATTCCACAGACATTTCAACAAGCCGTTGAACTAGCTTCAATCGCAGGAAGAGTGGTGACTCTTGGATTTAATGAAGAGTCCTCATCAATCCCCTCTTTCCTGCTGACTAAAAAAGAATTGAAACTCGTCGGTTCAAGACTTCAGACATATCAGTTCCCTAAAGTCATAGAACAGGTAGGGAATGGTGAAATTGACCCTGCTCAAATCATTTCACATAGATACCCAATGGATGATATCAAGGAAGCTTTGGATTTGCTGGAGAATAGTCCTGAAGAAGTAAGAAAAATCGTACTGACATTTTAAGAAAGGAACTGATACCACATGCGTATGACATTTAGATGGTATGGAGAAGATAATGATTCTGTATCATTGGATCAAATAAAACAGATTCCGGGTGTTGAAGGTGTCGTTTGGGCACTGCATCACAGGCCGGCAGGTGAAATATGGACGGAAGAAGAAGTGAAGGAAGTTAAAAGACAGGCAGATGAATATGGATTCAATCTGGATGTAGTGGAAAGTATCAATGTTCATGAAGATATTAAATTAGGAAAATCAACAAGAGATGAATACATCGAAAATTATAAGGCAAGCTTGAGAAATGTGGCAAAAGTGGGTGCAAAGGTAGTATGTTTTAATTTCATGCCTGTTTTTGACTGGACAAGAACAGACTTATATAAAGAATTGGAAGATGGGTCCACGGCTTTATTTTATGAAAAATCAAAAGTGGACAATATGAATCCAAAAGATTTGATAAAACAGACCACTGAATCTGAATTTACCATGCCTGGCTGGGAACCTGAAAGACTGGCTACAATCGAAGAATCATTCAAAGATTATGAAAAAGTGGATGAAGAAGAGCTTTGGAACAATCTGGAGTACTTCTTAAATGAAATTCTGCCTGTTGCTGAGGAAGAAGATATAAAAATGGCCATTCACCCTGATGATCCGCCTTGGTCGGTATTCAATCTTCCCAGAATTATAAACAGTGAGAAGGCAATAGAAAGATATCTCTCAATCTCTGACAGCCCTGCTCACTGCTTAACCTTATGCACCGGATCATTAGGAGCAAATCCGGAGAATAATATACCTGAAATAATCCGCCGTTTCGCAGATCGTGTGGCATTTGCTCATATCAGAAATGTCAGGATTTATGACAATGGCGACTTCATTGAAACCTCACACAGAACAAAAGATGGTTCTGTTCCTATAGATGATGTTGTCAAGGCGTATCATGAGGCTGGTTTTGAGGGATATGTACGTCCGGACCATGGGAGACATTTGTGGAATGAGAACTGCCGTCCTGGATACGGATTATATGACCGTGCACTTGGTATCATGTATTTATGGGGCCTGTGGGATGCGTATGAATTGAACAATAAAAAAGGAGCTGAATAATTTTGTTACCAATTTTTGAAGGTTTATCTGGAAAAATTGCCGCTGTAACAGGCGGGAGCGGTGTCCTTTGTCAGGAGATGGCCAAAGAACTTGCCAACCAGGGGATGAAAGTTGCTATTCTGAACCGCAACCAGGAAAATGGCCAGAAAATTGCGGATGAAATTACAGAGAATGGTGGCAAAGCCATTGCTGTGGCATGTGATGTTCTCGATGAGGAAAGTGTCAGAAAAGCTTATGAAACGGTTAAAAGTGCGCTCGGTGAATGTGATCTGTTAATCAACGGTGCAGGTGGCAATCATCCTGATGCGATAACAGATAAGGAAACATTTGAAAAAGGCGATATTGAAGATGACACTTTGAAGTCATTTTTCAATCTTGAGATAAAAGGCTTTGACCATGTTTTCCGTTTGAATCTTGCAGGGACACTAATCCCTACTCAAGTGTTTGCTAAAGAGATGACAGAAAATGGAGGCACTGTAATTAATATATCCTCCATGTCCGCACCATCTCCGATGACTAAAGTACCCGCATACAGCGCTGCTAAAGCAGGTATAGATAACTTGACCCAATGGCTGGCAGTGCATTTTGCTGAAGCGGGAATACGTGTGAATGCCATAGCACCAGGTTTCTTCTTAACTGATCAGAACCGTGATTTATTATTAAGGGAAGATGGTTCATTATCTGAAAGAGCTGAAAAAATAATTTCTCATACGCCTCAACGTCGTTTCGGTGAACCGGAAGACTTGCTGGGGACATTATTATGGTTGGCTGATGAAAACACATCGAAGTTTGTTACAGGTATTACGGTCCCTGTTGACGGTGGCTTCATGTCATACTCCGGTGTGTAATATGATAGTGTTGGTCGTGGGAATGTCCTGCGACCTGTTTTTAATGATGACGAAAAGATATAATCATAATGCAAGTAGCAATAGGAGGCTCTTTAAATGAAAAAGTTTGAGATTCTGAATAAGATACATGAAAATTACATGGTAGCAGTTGTCAGGGGGCATGACTTTGAGAGTACTGTCAAAATGATTCAAAGCATCATCGAGGGTGGAATTAAAAATATAGAAATCACTTATACTACTCCAAAAGCGAGTGAACTTATCGGACACTTCAGTTCACAAAACGATATATGTGTCGGTGCAGGCACTGTAATGTCCAGAGAAACAGCAGATGAAGCAATCAGGAGAGGCGCTCAGTATATTGTGAGTCCTCATTTGGATACGGATATTGCAGAGTTATGTAATCTTCATCATATCCCCTACCTGCCGGGCTGTGGTACAGCCACTGAAATTACGGAGGCGATGAAAGCAGGCGTTGATGTAGTCAAAGTATTTCCTGGCGGCATACTGGGCGCTTCATTTATTAAAGATATCAAAGGACCGCTGCCGCATGCCAATCTGATGCCTTCAGGGGGCGTCAATAAAGATAATATGGCGGATTGGTATGCCAACGGGTCTTTTGCTATCGGCATCGGCAGTGCGCTTGCTGAAGGATATGAGGGTGATAATCCGGAAGTAGTCAAAAATAATACAGAGGGATTTGTGAGAGCGTATGAAAAAATAGTGGAGGGAACTAGTCGATGAAGTTTATTACATTCGGAGAAATTCTGATGCGTTTGTCGACCGGGACCACACGGGCATTTAAAAATACTGATGAATTCAACTTGGATATCGGCGGCAGTGAAATGAATGTCGCACTGAGCCTCGCTGCCTCCGGTGTTAAAACTGGAATGATCACTACCATCCCTGATAATCCATTCGGTAATCGTATCCTCTCACTTCTTAAAAATAATGAAGTGGATATAAGTAGCATAAGGCTTGATGGTCCCCGTATCGGAACCTATTTCCTTGAGCAGGGATTCAATATAAGGTCATCATCGGTTGTTTATGATCGGAAATATTCAAGTTTTGAACAATCTACACTTGAGGATTATGATTTTAAAAAAGCTTTCAAAGGTTATGACTGGTTCCATTTCAGCGGGATTACACCCGCATTGAACACTAAAATGCAGAAAGTTCTTCTTAAAGCGGTTGAAACGGCAAGCGAAATGGGATTAAAAGTGAGTTCAGACCTTAATTTCAGAGGCAATCTGTGGAGTTTTGATGAAGCCAGAAAAACAATGCCGCAGTATATCAAGTATTGTGATGTCATATTCGGTTATGAACCTTTGGAACTTATTGAGAATGGCGAGGACCTCAAAGATGGTCTGGAGCGTAATCCTGACACTGACACACTTAAACCCATTCTTCAAAAGATACACGAAGTATATGATGTTTCACATATAGCATTCACACAGCGGACAGTGCTCCATACCAATAAACACATTATCAAAGGTGTGTACTCCACCCCGGAAGTATTGACTGAAACTGAAGCATATGAAGTGGAAATTCTCGACCGCATCGGTACAGGTGATGCTTTTACGGCAGGAGTAATCCACGGTCTGATAAATCAGCTTGATAATGAAGAGACACTGAATAATGCGTTGGGCAATATGCTATACAAACATACGATCAGCGGGGATTCCATAATGGAGGATATCTCTGCTATGAGCAGTGTTCTCGATTCAACACAAGAAGTGAAAAGATGATGATTAAAAACCCTTCCAGAGCTCAATATTCTGGAGGGGTTTCTGCTGTAGATAAATGAGGACTCCGGTCATGCAGATTTTTATTACCCAGCCATGCTTTAACTCGCGGCAGCGCAAGCTGATACAGGCTGATTGAGATAAAGATTCCGGCCATTCCGAAAGTGAGGCCGCCGATTGTATCGGACGGATAATGAACGCCTAAATATACTCTCGAAGTCATTACAAATAGAATCAGTATCAGCGCAATGCTGCCGATGACGATCTTGTGCCACATTTTTTTAACAAGCAGTATCAGTATAAGTCCCACAAGGCCGAAGAGCATCACTGAAGCGATGGAATGACCGCTTGGATAGCTCATTGAAGTTTCTGTGGTGAGGACCAGCAGATCTGGACGTTCACGGCCGATGAGGTCTTTCATGGTATCCATAAAAAATGAAGCGAATATATAGATGGTGAGGCCAAACCAAACAGCTGCGATATACATTCTTTTTATCAGCAGTGTCAGTACTACAGCCAGAGTCAGTACAAAAACTGCAGGAAAACCTGCAATATCAGTTGCAACGGAAACAAAATCCGCCCCATCCTCGGTGACCTGTCCCTGGATAAGAGCGGTCAATGAGTAATCAAATGTCTGAACCCACTCAAGGTCCGCCATGACTCCCCAGGTAATGATAAAATATAATATCAAAAAGACAATCCCTGTAAAACCCAATTTTTTAGCCATTATTCTGCTCCTTTAATCTGATTGAGTTCATCCTTCCTTATTGTATATGTTACTGCCGAATAGTTTAAAGGTTTTGGAAAGTGAGTATGTAATCAGAAGAGTAGCAGCCTGTAATAGATTGAATATGATGAAAGAACCCGACATATCAGTTGTAAAAGTCATGGAATCATAATTGATGATCAAGAGCATCGGGAAAACCATTAACAGCATAGCAGTGTAATGTATGATGATTTGTTTTATAAAACTCCATTCTATGACGAGGAAAATGACACTTCCAAATCCCAGAAACATAGCGATGAAACCATAATAGAGAAAAACTCTTATATTTTCAGCGGAACCTATGAAGAGGCTCCAAACCGATAAAAGTACAAAAACCGAGAATAATGCAGCGCCTCTGAAAAACCCCCGTACGAATAAACTGATAAGAACCCCTCCTTTTTTTAAATAATTCAAAAATTATGTATTTGTATTACATTATAACCATCAATCCGTAAAAAAAGCAGCCTATAATTTAAAAGGCTACTTAAAAAAGCAGTATTTAGGGGGTTAATCAGAATCGCTGCTGTAAGGCCTTTTTAAAGCCATTTTGAATAAGTTTTCAGCGGCATTCTCCGGGCTCATGATGTAGTCATTTTTTATCCACCACAAAATTGTCTCTGTGTAGGCACCTGTTATATATGAAATAAGAAAATCACGATCGACTGCCACAAGCCGTTCCTGCGCTTTTGAATAATGGATACCTTCAATTATAAATTGTCTGATGATATTTTTTACGCCTTTGATGAATAATGCATCCGGCTGCCTGACAAGCAGTATTTCATAAGCATAACGGTGCTGGTAAATATGTTTGAATAATAAGAGCATATTTTCCGGCAAATCGTTGGATGCCTCATAGACAGCCATCGGAATCGGATTATTAATTGTGAGAGCGACTTTCAGTTTGGACAGCAGATCATTATGAACATCAAGGCGCAATGCTTCCAGATCACTGTATTGCTTATAAAAAGTCGGGCGCGTGATACCTGCTTCAGTACATAATTGCTGAACGGATATAATGGTTTCATTGTCAGCAAGTAAATTCAAATAGGCCTTATACATGCTTTCTTTTGAACGATGCTGCCTCGGATCAAGTTGAGCCATAATGATCCCTCCTTTTGAGAATTAATGACCATAATCATAACACAGCCCGGACCAGTTGAAGACTGAATCCGGGCTGTTGATTTTATTTTATTGTGCGGTCAAACCGCCATCCACGATAAATTCCGAACCTGTCGAGTAGTTCGATTCATCTGAAGCGAGGAACAGTACCAGGTTGGTTACATCTTCAGACTGTCCCATTCTTTTTGCCGGAATGGCTTTCGCAAACTCTTTAATCAATTCGTAAGAATCGCCTTCTTTGACCATTGGTGTTTCAATTACACCGGGGTGCACAGAGTTGACGCGTATATTATCTTTTGAAAATTCCAGAGCGGCAGCTTTGGTCATGCCCCGTACTGCAAATTTAGTGTCTGTATAGCCGATTGCTCCGCCGACGATTCCATTCATGGATGAAATATTTACAATAGATCCGCCTTCAGCTTTTATCATGGAAGGATGGACATGTTTCATACCCAGGAACACAGATATCTGGTTGATGTTCACAATACTCATATAGTCATCCAATGTCGTTTCCGCAATGGATTTATTTCTGCTGATTCCTGCATTGTTCACCAATATGCTTACCGGACCGAACTTCTCTTCAGTTTCTTCGATGACTTTTTTCCAGTCATCTTCATTCGTCACGTCATGCTTGATGAATAGTGCATTATCGCCAAGTTCTTCAGCGAGGGCGCTGCCCTTCTCTTCATTCAAATCTGTGATGACGATTTTTGCGCCTTCACTCAGTAATTTACGGGCATGTGACTCCCCCATCCCTTGTGCTGCTCCTGTAACAATTGCTACTTTGTTCTCTAATCTCATTTTATTTCCTCCTGTCTAATTTACAGTATGTAAAATAGTTTGTATTTTATTTATATCATAAAATTGAGATAAATAATATTAAAAGGAGTGCTATAATGGCTGGGATGCTAAAATCATCAATTTCAGGAGGTATTTTTTTATGGGGGTCAGAAACTTGAAATAAGCCCGGCTTACCACATATTAAATAAAGGGGGTATTTAACATGAAAAGTAATTGGGCTGACAAATTTTATAAGATGCAATTTGGAAATATGAGTGCTATAGATACGTCATATTACGAAGAACAGGCGAAAGAAATACTGGAGCAGACTGGGAGAAAGATTGATTCACTGCTTGAACTGGGCGCCTGGGACGGCAGTCTGGCGCGTGCGCTTTTAAAAGATGTAAGCCGTATAACGACGGTGGAACTCGTTAAAGAAATGACGGAAGCGGCACAAAAATATAACCCGGGAAATATTGATATCATTCATGGCAGTTTTTATGATGTCGAGCTGACAGATAAATTTGATGCCATCATTTACATTGACGGTTTTGGTGTAGGGACTGATGAAGATCAGTTGAACCTGCTTAAAAATATTCGGCATTGGCTGAAAGATGATGGCTGTGCACTGGTCGATATTTATCAGCCTGAACATTGGAAAAGAGCGGATGGCATTGAGATGTATCCTGACCCGAAACACAATCCGGATATAGTACGCAGATATTCCTTTGACCATGAACAGAATATTATGATGGATACATGGTGGCATAAAGATGATGCAGGACTCAAACAGACGCAGTATTTGAAATGTTATACCGCCGGTGAGATTCATCATCTCTGTGAACAGGCAGGGTTAAAAGTTGCCGGCTACTTCCCGAATGGTGTCATGGACTATGAAAACATAAGATATTATGAAAATGCATCATTGGAAAAATGCATGTCATACCGGATTAAAATTATAAAATGATTTGAGCCACGATTTCGGCAGTGCCAAATCGATTTCGATGTTCTCTCTTTATATAAAATGATTTACCAATCACCTTTAGTGGTATGTATATGTTGAAGAGATCAATATAAGAAGGTGAGATTTATGAATCAATCAAAAGCGATAGAACGTATTACTGAAATATTGGATGACTCGAAGATAGGTATATTATCCACAGCTAAAGATAACGTCCCGAATTCACGGTATATGTGGTTTTACAATGACGGCATCACACTGTATGCCAAAACGAGTGATGAATCTCCAAAGTTTGATGAAATCGAAGAAAATCCGCAGGGGTTCGTGTTACTTGGTTTTCACGATGAGAAGAATCATGCATTTGTAGAATATTACGGCGAGATTGAAGTCATCAGAAATCAGGAGACGATTGACTGGTTATGGGAAAATCAGGATAAGGACTTTTTTGACAATAAAGAAAATCCTCATCTGGTTGCTTTGAAGATTAATCCGACGGCCATTAAAATCATGAACGATGACGAATTCCAAGATGTAGAACTTTCGCTGTAAACAGTGTGTTGAAAGTGGATTGCTCCACTTTCTTTTTTTTATACAGAACAGGCTGAATTTAAAATTAATAGTCGCGATTTTGGGTAAAGAGAACTATGACTATCTTTTAAAGACAAGGAGAGATTTGAATGCTGGCTTTTGTCTGGGCTGAAGACGAGAATAAATTAATCGGAAAAGGCGACGAATTACCATGGCGTTTACCGGTCGATGTCGCTTTTTTTAAGAAGGTGACGATGCGCGGGGATATGGTAACGGGCAGAAAAACATATGAAACGATTCCGAAAAGACCTTTACCCGGGCGCCGTAATATTGTCTTAACAAGTCAAAAGGACTACGAAGCACCTGGGGCGGTCATTGTTCATTCCAAAGAGGAAATTCTGGAATTGGAAGAAAAGAATGGTGAAGACTTATATATCATCGGCGGTGAATCGTTGTTCAGAATGTTCGAATACGAAGTTGATGAACTGTACAGAACAGTCATCTATGACACATTCGAGGGTGATACGTATTTCCCTAAAGATTTTGATTATGAACCGTTCGAACTTGTTAAATCCGAGGAAGGTCCTGTGGATGATAAGAATATATATGAACATACGTATGAACTGTGGCGACGTAAGTAAGAATAATGATATTCATTTGTCAGGACCTGTTACAAGCGGGTTTTATATTAAAATGCTCCGTATAAGAAAAAACTTCCTGTGATGGCCATTGCACGCAATATAGTAAAAAATAAGCCGCCGGGATTTCCCGGTGGCTTATTTTATCTTCAGTTCCTGATTAGCTGTCCCACTTGGAATTTACGATGCATGTACAGAAGTTGGGGTTTGCATAGTCAGGCTGGAAGTGTTTGATCACATCCTCTTTCATATTGCCGAACGTCGTTTCCGGCTTATGCTTGATGCCGTTATAAAATGCTTCAATGATATCATTTTTGAAATTGTTTCTAGGGAATTTCTGGATGACGGACTTTCTGATCTCTTCAGAAAACTGCTCGAAGTTATCTCCCATCACGTCCATGCCGACGCCGTGGAAAAGAAGTGCGACTTCGCTCTCTTTATGTTCTGCAACACCGGGTGTAGTATGGAGTGCAATCGCATCCCAGACCAGCTGCATCTGATCAGGTGTAATATTGTGGGTGTCCAAAAACTGACGTGCAGTGTTCGCGCCGTCGACTTCAAAACGCAAGTCATCACTGCTGTACTCTTTCGTCAAGCCAAGATCATGGAAAAGTGCACTGATATATAATAGTTCATGATCATACTTTATCTTATCCTGGTCACCTTTGACTGCACCGAAAAGATAAACTCTGTTCGAATGGTTCCAAATCAGTTCGTTACCGTGTTCATGCACGAGATCCTGTGCTTCAGTTATAATCCTACTGTCCGGGACTATGATTTCATCCAATTCTGTTATCATTACTTAATCAGCTCCTTATACTTAAAGGGTAAGAATAAAATACATAATAATCAAACTATAGTGCTATAGTCCTTGTGAAATGGAGGGAAGATAATGTCCTATAAGCGGTTGTATTATTTTTTTATACTGGGCTGTGAGAAAAATTATTCCGAAGCGGCCAAAAAAATCGGCATCAAGCAGCCGACCTTGAGCCAGCAGATCAATCTGCTTGAAGAAGAGCTCGATATCAGATTATTTTACCGGAATTCAAGAAAAGTCTTACTGACCACAGCCGGAGAACAGCTGTTTCATAAAATATCTGAAATGAAAAAAGAGCTGGACGATGCAGTCAATGAACTGTGGCATGAAAACTCCAGCAGAAAAATTTTGCGCATCGGTGTAATGCAGGGGGAGCTTACGGATTTAATATCCAATGTCATGATTCGATTCAAAATGAATTATCCTGATGTCCAATGTGTACTTTATACTTTGGATCTATCTACTTCAATGGTGGAAAAAGGAGAACTGGATCTTTATTTTGATTATGATACGACAGATAATAAAAATAATATGAAATTTTTATATGAAGATGGTTTTAACATCATTTCTTCAAAAAATGTTGGGAATATTGACCTTGAAGCACTTTCCGATCATTCATGGGTGCTGATGAATGATAGATATTCATGCAGGCATATATTCGAAGAACTGTCGTCCCGCTATGGCTTTAATGTACGCCCTGCTATAGAACTCAGTGATCTCTCAGTTGTTTATAACATGGTGAATAATAATATGGGTATCTCTCTTGTATCAGATACTTCGCTCTCCTTCTACGACTCTGAGACTTTGAATATTTTAAAAATGAAGGAGCCGGAATTGAAGCGGAATGTCGTCATGCACCACAACGGCGGTTTAAAGAAAGGAGGTTTCCCTGATGCATTTTATCAGCTGACCATCCAGGAACTGAAAAAACTTAAGATTATGAGGTAGAATATATTTCAAAAAAATTATTCCGGTAATCGAGGATGGCTGTTTTTAAATGGCCAATCAAGGGTAAATGTGAACTGCATGAATCATAAGTTCGAATATTAGGAGGAACTTTAAATGGCAGAAGAAAAGATTCTCGTGACAGGTGCAGGTACAGGATTTGGCAGAGGGATCGTTTTAAAACTGGCTGAACAAGGAAAATCCGTAATAGCCGGTGTAGAAGTGATGTCACAGGTTTCTGCACTTGAAAAAGAGGCACATGACCGTGGAGTGGATATGCAGATTGAGAAGCTGGACGTGACGAATCCTAAAGACCGTAAGAAAGCGTGGTCCTGGGATATAGATGTTCTGGTCAATAACGCAGCTGTAAAAGAAGGCGGTTCATTAGTGGATATACCGGAAGAGAATCTGCGGCATCAATTTGAAGTGAATACATTTGCGCCCGTGCTTCTGACACAGGAGTTTGCACGTAAAATGATCAAGAATAAAAAAGGCAGAATCATCAATGTATCATCCGTGTCCGGATTGATGGCCGATCCGTTATCAGGTCCTTACTGCGGCTCTAAATTTGCGCTCGAAGCATTCACTGAATCACTGAGCAAAGAGCTTCAGGAGTTTAATATAGAAGTAGCAACGATAAATCCGGGGCCTTATTTAACAGGATTCAACGATCGTGAATTCGAGGCATGGAAGAACTGGCATGAAGACAATAGTGAAACTGTATTCGACTACGAAAATGCAGCTTTCCCCTATGAGCAGTTTGACCCTGAAGAAGTGATCGGACCGGCTGTCAAAGTAATTCTTGGAGAAACGAAGACTTATAGAAATGTCATTCCTGAGGCCATGGTTCCCGAAGTGAAGAAAAGAAGAGGGGCAGTATGGGACAAACGAACAGATGATGAGCTTGGACAAAGACATGAAATGATTAAAAAGTCGTATGAAATGGAACCTGGAACGAAAGCAGAATAAGAAAAAAGTGTGCGGGAAGTGAATGTGACCTCACTTCCCGGCTTTTAATGATTGGAGTGAGTAGAGATGACACAACAAAGAAAGTGGGTCCTCGGATATTTTATAGCTTTCGTCATCATGATTATCATGAACTACACTGCCGGCTCGAGTGTAGGGAATGTGGCAGATGACAATCCGACGATTATTCAGCCGGCAGGTTTTGCATTCGCCATCTGGGGTTTGATATATGTACTGATTTTTATCTGGATGGTAAAACTGTTTTTTTCCAAAGGTGATCAATTTTCTGTTTCTATTGCAGAGCGTTTGAAATACTGGCCGATTATAAATTTCATATTGAACGGTGTCTGGATTGTTGCATTTACCCAGCAGTGGATGGTTATTTCTACAATAGTGATACTTGCTCTGCTGTTTACGTTATTCAGAATGCACACCATCACTTCCGCCGAGTTATATCACTGGTATGACCGTCTGCCATTTTCAATCTACTTCGGCTGGGTGACAATCGCTTCAATCGTGAATATATTTACTGCTTTCTCAAATTACAATATAGAAAGCCTCCTTGGAATGAGTGAGTTGGTCTGGACCATTATCGCAATAATGGCAGCAGCACTTATTGGTATATTCATTGCCGGGTTTTTCAATGACTGGCTTTATCCCCTGGTGCTGATCTGGCCATTTTTCGGCATATACATGGAAAGCGGGGATATATCTACCGGTCTTAATATCACTTTGGCAGCAGCAAGTCTAACACTTGTGATTACAGCAATGATAATCATTTCCAAAAAGACAAGGGCCATGAGGGCGTAAAGCCATAAGAAAAAGAGTGACGAAAAGTCACTCCTTTTCATTTATTTCAAATCTTTTATTTTCATTACACCATTTGCGACGGCGAGATCAAAATATCCCGCCCCGACGCATTTATACAATGTGATTTCATCATCTGAATTTCTCAAATGATTTTTATCGAAAATATCTGCTAAAGTGCCCTTGATATCTTCCCAGGAGATGATGCCTTCTTGGACAGCTTTTATAATTTCCCCAGCTTCTTCTTTTGCACCGTTCATATCATCCAGGTAAATCTGATCCGCACTTTTAATGGTCTCCATATCCATTTCGATCATTTCAGGAGTGAATGAACCGACTCCATTGATATGTGTCCCTTTCTGTAATTTAGAGCCGTCAAAAACAGGTGCTTTTGACTGGGTCGCACAGTTTAAGATGTCACTTTCAACGACCAGATTGCCGATATCACTCATAACCTCGACATCGATATTGACTCCAAAATCCTTCAAGTCTTCTTTAAAAGTTTCAGCCTTGCTTTCGGTTCTGTTAAACAGCAGAATCTTTTTGATGCTGCGCACTTCGAGAACACCCAGCACTTGTTCAAAAGCCATCCTGCCTGTACCGATGACGCCGAGGGTTTTCGAATCTTCCCTCGCAAGCTTATCAGTGGCGATGGCAGTCATCGCACCCGTACGCAGTCTTGTTAAATAAGAAGCTTCAAGTGAGGCAATATGCCTGCCGTCATTCAAGTTGGAAACCAGTATGTTCCCCTGGGTCGTCGGCAAATCTGCATTTTCCGGAAAGATGGATACAGTCTTGATAATTGAAACTTTCTGTTCCGTGCTGATGCAGGGCATGTAAAGCATGGAAGAGCTGTCACTCGCCGGTAAGACGATTCTGTTGGCCTCGACCAGCTTGTCATTTCTGAAATCATCCAGGACTAACTTTACATCTGAGATGGCATGATGGATTTTATAAGCGTTTTGAATATCTGAATCACTTAAGACATGCATTTTATAGAACTCCTTTTCATAAGTCATTATGTATTTCCCTCTTTAGTAGAGCTTACAACAATATTCTTGATTATTCACTAAAATAAAAACCCATCTTGATTTTATATCAACATGGGTTCTGATATTATTTGCATCACTCATACAATTCATCTCTCGTAATGGAAAATGATGAGATGTCATGTCCTGTCTTCCCTTTTGTAACAAGGTCGGTCAAAATTTCTCCCACTACCGGGACATATTTGAAACCGTGTCCGGAAAAGCCGCCGGCAATGTAAATATTATTATGTTCAGGGTGCTGGTCTATGATGAAGTCTTCATCCGTTGTATTCGTAAAAATGCAGGTGACGCCTTTATTGACCTTGCCATTTGCGCCTGCCATATGTTCTTTCAGATAAGTTCTGAGATCTCCTTCATCTCTGTCGAATGCACCGAATTCCCTGTTCATGTTCTCCGGTTCACTATCATCGTCTTCGTAGCCATCGTAACGGCCGATTTTCACGCCCGTACCGTCTATACTTGAAAATCCATAGTAGGAACCGTGCCGGGAACGTCCGATAAAACCCGGGAAATGATCTGAGCTGTATAGTTCTTCATCAGCTTCAAACCATGCGATAGTTCTCCTTGACGGCTGGAGATTTAAATTCAAACCCAGATCTTTAAGCATTCTGCCGTTCCGTGCGCCTGAGGACAGGATGAGTTTATCCGCTGTAAAAGAATCCTTTTCAGTTTCCACACGGACATGTTCTTCTTCGGGCTGAATGCTTTTTACCGGTGTATCGATGAGCAGTTCAGCACCGCCAGCCAGCGCAAGCCGGCGGTATGTCCGGATAGCATTCTCACCCATGATCACACCACCTTTTTTCTCATAATAACCAATCTCTAAGTCTTCACCATGAACTCCAGGCCATCTTTCCTGTATTTCTTCAGCCGTAAGAGTTTCAATCTCCAAATTATATTCACGGGCACCTTCAATAGTGTTCTCAAGGAATTCAGATCCTTTATACCCAAAATTAAGAATGCCTATCTGTCTGAAAATCTCATCATTTGAATGTGTCTGAAGTTCATTCCATAATTCCTGTGAGCGTAAAGCAAGTGGAATATACTGCAGGCCTTCACCTACTGCATGGCGGATCAGACGTGTGTCTCCGCCGTGGCTGCCATGGGGATGCGGCGGGTCATTTGCATCAATCATCAGAACTTTGAGATCTTTTTGTGAAAGATAGTAACCTGCGGACATTCCCATTGAACCGGCACCGACAATAACGACATCATAATGCTTATTAATAAGATCACCCCTAGCGGATATATTTATTTCAAATCATTCCTACTCTACCCGGCACGGCAGTCAGTTAATTACAAAATATGAGATTCATAAAAAATTACACCTTATCAAATCTGAATATTTTGATAACTGGTTCGAGACATGAGATAATGGATATAAATAAGTATGTAATAAATCGGGTGATTTATTACTAAAAGGAGTGTGACACCCATGGGAAGAAAAACAAAGTTGGTCAGTGCAGTCGGGTTGGTCGCAGGTGTGTTGTACCTCACTAAAAATAAAGAGACGGTTAAAAAAGGTATTGATAAAGGAATCGATATCGTCGTCAGCCAGGCAGGAAAATGGACAAGTGATCCATATGTTAAAAAGCTGGGCAGACCTGAGAATCTAAGAGATTCGAATATGGTGGACGAAGGTGCTATGACAAGTGTGCAATACTACAATGATTTAAGAGAAGAAGCGCGTCATAAAAATAAGTGATTAAAAACGGCCGGGCTCAAGTTCATTTGAGTCCGGCTCTTTGATTTTTATTTTTGAACAGTGCCTATGTAAGTAAATTTCCCATGGCATTTGCCGCATATATACCTTTTTTCATATCCCTTCATGTTCTTACTGAATTGATATTTACATTTTCTGCATTCATATAAAAATGATTGTCCCCTGTATTTATATCTTCGTGTTTTAGAAATTCCAAGGTGTTCCAATGTATTTATAAACTCCGGGTCAGAGTCCCTGAAAGGCAATCTTTTCTTATACAGTGCATAATGCACACATTCATGGTAAAGAACATCGAGTACGGCTTCTTTATCGTTGTTGATTATAAAGTTATAAGATATAACAATCTCGCTGCTTAAAACTTTGTGGTCATTATATTTAATGCTGAATACTCCGAGCTTCGACTTCATCCTCTTAGATATACGCAGCGGCACATCCAGTGATAGGTCAAAGTTCTTTCTGAGGAATTCATCAGCATATATTTCTAACTGCCGCGTATTCATATTCGATCACTCTCAATTTTTAATGGTTGGATTAATAATATCACAAAAAATCCCCATCCGACTTTTCGATATTTCGAATGAGTGGAAATGGGGATTTCACATTCTAACTTAGATCTCTTCTCTTAAACAGCATCCAGCCTGTAATGAATAACAGGAGGCCTGTCCCGATGACACCAGTAAATCCGACCCAGTCCATGTCCTCGATGGGTACGTTGCTCAAATAATGGAACGGAGTCAGCATATGGAATATATCATCAAGTTCGACGAGGTTGCCGAGATAAGCGACGAAGAACAGGTAGCCGGTATACAACCAGACCAGCTTGAATAATTTATTGGATATTCCGAGCAGCAGGACACCAAGTCCGGCAGCACATACAATGACACTGAAGTAATTGAGACTGGCCATGAAATAGTCTCCTAAGTCCACCTGCAGATTATCAACGTTCAAGCTTGCGAGATACATGCCGAGTGTGGTTAACAGCATGCCGAAAAAACCGACTGCGAGGCTGATCATCCAATGTATGACCAGCACTCTGCCGCGTGATAATTTGTTAAGCAGTGTTCCGGAGTTCACGACTTCAAGCCGGGCACTGTTTTCTTCTTTCAATATCCGGCCGATGATCATAAGACTCGGAATGACAGCGATAACGGTCGTGATGATTAATATCATATTGATGAAGAATAATATCGGGTCATCAATTGCCCCTGCTTCGACTGCGGCACTCAGCATCTCATTGTCTGAAACCATCATCTCCAAATCACCGAACACAGAGCCGTAAGTCAGTCCGATGACGAAGAGGCCGATGAGCCACGATACGATCATCGTTCGCATGTTAAGGAAGGCGAGCATTGTATAACTTCCGATGGAACGCGGTTTATTATGTGCTTTCGCTTTAAAGTAAGCATCATTGATATCCCTTTTAGAAAATAAAAACCATCCGGCAAATGCAAACACAATAAGAATGATGAAGGGCAGCAGCCAGATAAAGTTGTCTTCAGCATATGGATACATGCGTGTCAGCCAGTTATACGGAGAAATGACAGAGTAGCTCATATCGACAACATCCGTTACCGCACGGTATAAATACATCAGGATAAGCACACTGAGTGATATGCCAAAAGTGAGTTCAGCCGACGATACAATTGAGCCGATGAATATTGTAAACATATAAAAAAGCATGCCGAAAAGCGCAAGTCCCATACTGTAAAGCAGATTACCGCCATTGGTAAACGTTTCTATATTCATCACAGACAACCCGCTGTAAATAATGATGCCGACTGACAGGTTGATAATGACACCTGCGATTATTTGATTGAAATACATCGTGCTCTTTTTCAGACCGCCACTTATCAAATACTCAGCCAGTCCGGCATCTTCAGATCTTTTACTCACCTGATTTGCAATCAGTATGCCGAATATTCCATGTACGATGGCCATGAATATCATCATTTCGTGACTGTATGCGACAGCGGTTGTATATTCACCGTCCGGTATCGGACCGACGAGTGCAACCATCGCAGGGTTATCAAGAGTTGCTTCTATTGACTGAAGTTCCTCTTCCGTCGAAAACAAGTCACCAAAAACAGGTACGAGGCCGAGTGACATGCCGCATAAAATGAGCAGCCATATGGACACTTTTACACGGATTTGTTTAATGAGCAATTTTAAATAAATCATGATTTGACCTCATAATAACGCATGAAGATATCTTCAAGTTTAGGCGGTTCGGTGACCAGGTACGTGATGTTGTATCCACTGATATCATCGAGGAATCGGGACACTTTGTCGTTGTCGACCATGAGATGTGTGGTTTCGTCTTCCTCGCGGTAGTCATGCACATACTCTTTATCTTTAAGAGCTGAAAGGTCATTTTCCGATGATAAGATATATTTGATGCGCGTAATATGGCTCAAATCGGACAGTTTGCCTGTTTCAATGATTTTACCGTCCCGTATAATCGCAATCCTGTCGGCAAGCTTTTCAACTTCCGATAAAATATGGCTTGATAATAATACACTTTTTCCCTGATTTTTTGCATTCAGGATTTCTTCATGAAAGACGCGTTCCATCAAAGGGTCGAGCCCTGTGGTCGGCTCATCGAATATGAGCAGGTCCGCTTCTGATAGAAAGGCCGTAATCAGTGCCACCTTCTGCCGGTTCCCCTTTGAATATGTCTTACATTTCTTGCCTGGATCCAGGCGGAAATTTTCAATTAGTTCATCACGTAATTTTTGATCTTTAAAACCACGGAGTTTCATGAAGAAGTTGATGACTTCCATCCCGGTGAGATTATCCCACAAGTTGACATCCCCTGGTACATAGCTGATTTCTTCGATATATTTTTTGTACTTTTTAATATTTTCTCCTTTAAAATAAATGTCTCCCGAAGTCGCATTCAATGCTCCGATTATCATGCGGATCGTCGTTGATTTCCCTGCACCGTTAGGTCCGATGAATCCGAAGATCTCACCTTCATTTATGTCGATTGATACATTGTCAGCTGCTTTCACTTTGCCGAAATGTTTGGACACATTATCCAGTGTAAGAATCGTCATTGATATTCCTCCTTATAATAGATTTTTTTCAAGGCAGTCAAATACTCGTCAAATTCTTCCCATAGCGGATCTAAATTGTTCAAGTCGGCATTCATGCCCTTCGCTTCCTCTTCAACGTGTTTTGAATAACCTTCTATGGTCCAGGTGATCAGTTTCATGAGAGTTTCATGGGAAACATCATCTCTGAAATATGAAAGGTCAACGTCTTCATACATCTTTTCAAAGCCGTTTTGAACCAGTTCATCAAGCAGTGAGCGGAATGTCTCGGGAACACTGTCATATAAGTATACTTGTGTGATGAATTGACTGATTTCCGGATTTTCATCATAGTATTCTTTCTTCAATCTGGCGATGAGTGCCGAACGCTCGATAAATCCCTGTCTGGGATAATCTCTTTTCATAAGTGCAGTGTTCACATTTTCCAAGGCGTATTCTGTACAGGCGTAATACAGACTTTCTTTATTCTGAAAATAGTAATACAGCATGCCCTTCGACATGTCAGCACGTTTAACAATGCTGTTTGTTGAAGCATCTTCATAACCGTAAGCTGCAAATTCGGCCAATGCTGCATTCATTATCTCGACCTGTCGTGAGTTATCAAGCTTTCTAAAGGCTTCTTTCATAATAAAACCCTCTCCTTGACCAGTCTGGTCAACATCAATTTAATTTCATATTACACTCTTTGACCAGTCTGGTCAATATTAAAATAAAAAAACAATCTTATGAAAATATCATAAGATTGCCCATATGACCCGGGAAATATCCGGTAGTCGTTATTTATTATAAATCCGGTAGAATTCTATATGCGGCTTTGGAAAATAATAATGTACCAAGCAAGGTTGTAATCAATGTTGAAATTGTAATCGTGACAAAGCTGAACCAAAATGGTATTCCAAGTACTGCAAGCAGCATCAGACCGACGAATATACCGCAAAGCAGACTGTACTGTATTGCGTTTATCCATACGTTTTTAATGAAATAGCTGATCGTATATGAAATGACGGCGATGCCGACCCCTGTCGCAACATCAATTAAACCCAGCGGCGAGAAAAAGTTGGCTATTGCGAGCCCGATCAGCATTCCCGGAATGAATTTCCGGTTGAAAAATGGAATGACCGCGAGCATCTCGCTGATTCGTATTTGTATCGCCATGGTCCCGATGGGGTTGATCACTGTTAGCGCAACATAGATGGCAGCAAGGACTGCATTGTAAATCATTATTTTGTTACTGATAATAATCATTCTCCTTAGTTTTTTATACAGGGAGTTTGCGAACCTGTGAGATGGAACATAACAAACTGCCATATAATTATATCAGATTAATATATTATTTGAAGGCCATTAAGTGACAGTGTGATGATGAAAATAAAGCCCCTGAAATTTAGATTTTCAGGGACTCTTGTTTGAGAATGATTAAGTTTCGTCTTAATATGGAGCCTCCAGTGACACGAGATGAATTAAAAATCATCTTTCGTGTCATCTGGCACAGGATTATGGCACCAAACATATGGGAACTCTACTCTCGTGCCATTTGGGACGGAAATGTGGCACCAGGTTTACGAAAAGGGTGTTTTCGTACCATTTGTCACGAGTCTATGGCACCAAATCTACCAAAGAGGAGTTTCGTGTCACGTAGGAAATAAAATAGCTTTTCAACACTATCCGTTCATCACTCTTTGATAGTTATCGGGGTCTGTATTACCTTCAGTATTAATGACCAACACTTTTGAATCACTGCCGAGCTTCAGTTTTTCTTTAAGATCCGCATACGAATCATTTGTCATCACTTCATGCAGAAAACCGGCCGGCAAGGCACCTGAGGCGCCTGAAGTGATTTTTGTATCACCTTCTATTGGTCTGCCAAGGATTCGCATGCCTTTATCGCTGATTTCATCCTTACATGAAATGAAATAATCAGCAGTTGATTTTAGTATGTTCCAACCGATTGGACTGGGTTCGCCACAGGAGAGTCCCGCCATCGTTGTATCCATAGCGCCGTAGACTCTGACAGGGTTTCCGAGCTCACTATCAGCTGAGCGTAAAATAGGATTCGCTTCTGTCGGCTCGACAACAATAATTTTTGGAGGATTGCCGCCAGTAATATTATGAATAGCGGCTGACATTGCACCTGCAAATGAACCGACGCCTGCCTGTAATATCACATGTGTGACTTGTTCGAGATTTTCTGATTCAAGCTGCTCAGTAATTTCAGAAATAATCGTCGTGTATCCCTGCATGATATTGGTGGGTATTTTTTCATAACCTTCCCAGGCTGTATCCTGCAATAAAATCCAGCCGTTTCCACTGGATTGATCAGCCGCGTATTGAACTGTATCATCATAATTTATATCTGTGACTTTCGCTTCAGCTCCTAAGTCAGTGACTGCATCAACACGAGATTTTGCAGCTCCTTTCGGAAGAAATACTTTACCTTTTTGATTAAAAATGTCAGCACCCCATGCCACACCCTTACCGTGGTTGCCTTCGGTGGCAGTCGCAAACGTTTCAGGAGGAAATTCACTCACCTGTTCCAGTAGTTCGTTGAAAGTCAGATCAGCAATATCCTGATTCAATTTTCCGGCAAAATAGCTCGCCATCGCGTATGATACGCCAAGTCCTTTAAATGCATTCAAACAAAATCTTGGTGACTCATCTTTGACGAATAAAGCACCCAACCCCATCTCATTTGAACGTTTGGTCAATTTATAGAGAGGTGTTTTTTCATATTGAGGCATGGATTTATGCAAGTTATTTACTTTTTCCATATTCTCCATAGAAAAATCTGGTGTAAACTTTTTAACGTTAGTATGATCTTTAAATTTATTCTGTATCCACTCCATTTACTGAACCTCCTTAATGGTTGATAAGTCACTATCGGAATATTTTTTCCAGCTCCAGTGCAACTTTGAATAATGCTTTTTCAATCTCCTTATTAAGCTCTATCATAACTCAAATCTGTTTAAAATTAAGTTCTTAGTACCTTTGTGTTCTAAATCAGAATATACTGTGTATAAATAAAAATACCCAGTAAATTTTGCCAATTACTGCAGGGTAACAGAAATAGTATGGAGATATGATGAATACAGGAGGTTGGTATTATGGACATTAAGCGAATTAATGAGAGTCTGGACTATATTGAATCACATATTGAAGAAGATATTAATTTTGAAAAAATCGAGAAGATCTCTTTATTGTCCAGGTATAATTTTCAAAAGGTTTTTAGAATTCTTTCAGGGTATTCTCTGGGCGATTATGTACAGAGAAGAAGAATGTCGATTGCAGTATTTCAGTTAAAAGAGACTGAGAGAAAAATTATTGATATAGCAATGGATTGTGGGTACGAGAACAGCGATTCTTTCGCTAGACGTTTTAAACAGTATTATGGTATATCTCCAAGTCAATTCAGAACGGACACCACTTCTATACCAACCTTCCCTAAATTAACAATTTCTGTGGAGATTAGAGGAGGAAGTAATATGAATTATCGAGTAGAAGAGTTGAACACTATTAATATTCTCGGAGAAAGCCGCCATTATTCTACAATGGAAGAGGCACAAAGAGAAATTTCAGGATTTTGGATGGAGTTTAATCAGCGAAATGACAACAGCTTGTTTAAACTGCAGAATGATTATTTAAAAGGCATGCTTGGGTTATGTATACCTGCAAAAGAAGGTGGCATGATTTATGTGATTGGAGTGACTTCAGATAATGAAAGTGAGCACTGGTCCAAACATGAGGTAGAAAAAGGAAGATATTTAGTATTTGATGCTATTGGTCCTGTGCCTGATGAAATTCAAAGAGTCACACGTGAAATTTATTCGAACTTTTTACCGGTTTCAGAGTATGAACTGAGAGATGATGCAGAATTTGAGCTGTATCTGCCCGGTGATGTCGATGCAAATGACTATAAAACAGAAATCTGGATACCGGTTAAATAATAAAAAATTAAAGGACAGACAATCCTGTCCTTTAATTTATAAGTTTTCATACTTTCCTGTCATTTTGCCTGGATAAAGAAGCCTTCTGTTTCATTCCATTCAGCCAGGAATATATCACTTGCCTTATAGCCTGTCTCCTCTTCAACTGTACGTTCCAGCCAATCTTCATCATACCCGGCTGCCTTCAGTGCTCTGTGTTCAACTTTCCCTCCATCTATAAATAGATATGATATCGAATTTTCTTTATAATCATCGATCAATTCGCTGCGGACCGGCGGCTCTTCCTGTGCATATTTGATTATAGAAAGTTTACCGCTTGTCTCCATGATGGCGTGTTTGACCTCACGTAAAGAAAAAACACCATTCATCCTGAGCAGTTCTCTGACTTCATCGATATCCATGTTATGTCTGTTCAAGACTTTATTATCAACTTTTCCGTCATTGATGAGCAGTTGTGCGCTGCTCTTGGCCAGTTTTCTGAAGCGTTCATTTTTCATGGCGAACCTCTCAATTATATAAATCAGCAACCCCCAGTAGGCCAACATGATTACCATGTGGTAAAAAGGCGTTGTCGTTTCATATAAGGACTCTTCTACAATACTTCCCAAAATAAGAGCATAGACAAAATCCAGTGGTGTTATTTGAGCAAGCTCTTTATGGCCGAGTATTCGGATGACGGCCATTACACCAATCAGGCCCACTGTCAGCTTTACAAAATAAGACATAATATCTTCCATTGACCCCACTCCTGTTCAGTATTTTTTTGAAATAGAATGTCAATCTCCGTTTTAAATTCACATTCAATATGAATACACACCCTTTTCTATATGAGACTAACCTTTCGACAGCTTTTAAAATTGTATAAAAAAAGAGATGACCTGTATTTGATACAGGTCATTTTTGTGAAAATTTGTTACATTATATTTTTAAATACCCTGCCATCTTTAGCGACAACTTTAATTTCATCGTTGTTATTTAGAACGCCGATATTATCCAGCGGGTTTTCTTTTGTCATTATAAAGTCGGCCACATAATTTTCTTTGATGAGGCCGAGATCTGTGTACCCCATGCACTCGGCAGCAGTTTGAGTGGAGGCGACAATCGCATCCATCGGCGTCATGCCGCATTCAACCATCAGCTCAAGTTCGCGAAGGTTTGTACCATGCTTAAATACTCCTGCATCAGTACCCATCGCAATCTTCACACCCGCTTTGTAAGCTCTTGTAAAACTTTCCTTATGAATTTCTATGACTTCTTCAGACTTATCGATGGATGTTTGTGCCATACCCAGTTCATCTGCGAATTCCAATACGGATACGGGTGCGAGAAGTGTCGGTACAAGGTAAGTACCCTGATCTTTCATCTTTTCACAAATTTCATCATCAAGATAGATGCCATGTTCGATTGAATGGATGCCTGCTTCCACACACTGTCTGACACCTTCCAATCCCTGGGCATGTGCCATCACTTTGACACCATTTCTGAACTGCGCTTCTTCAACAATCACTTTTAATTCTTCAAGAGAAAACTGTGTGAATTTGGGGTGGTCAGTCGGACTGGACACTCCGCCTGTCGCATGCACTTTAATGACATCTGCACCTGCTCTTAACATTTCGCGGGTTTTCTTTCTTACCTCTTCAACACCATCACAAACGCCTGACGGCATGCCGGGATGTGACTGCAGCATGTCAGTGATGACACCTGAATAGTTATATCCATCTCCATGACCGCCTGTAATCGTTAAAGCATTAACACTAATCTGCATTCTCGGGCCGTCAACAAGGCCGTCGTCAACCGCTTTCTTCAGACCCAGATCACTGCCGAGCGCATCGCGGACTGTCGTGACGCCGGCATTAAGCACTGTATTCAAATGTTTTGCCGCTTCATAGAAATTGTATGAAAAAGGTGTGGTAAGCCGTTCTTCAATCGGTTTAAGCTCCATCATCATATGAACATGTGTATCGATCATACCCGGCAGCATATAATGACCTGCGCCGTCGATTACTTCTGCATCACTGACAGCGGAAGCATCAACATGCAGAGATTTAAATCTATTATTTTCAATCAATATATTTGTATTAATAACATTATCCGATCCTGTACCATCAATAAGGTTTACATTTTTAACTAATAACTTGGTCAATATAATATCCTCCATTATTTTAAATTAAATTCATCACGATACTTGCTATGAATATCGAAGCGACAGTAACGGTCACAAAACCCCCGATCAGCATCGGTGTCACAAGCTCCTGGAATAATTTATCCTCATCTTCCGGGTTATCCGTTTCACTGCGTGCGACTTCTTCACAGATTATATAGTCTGCCGGGAAGCCGAGAAGTGCGGTCAGTGCAACAGGCATCCCTTTATATGGATGCCAGCCGACAATTTTGGAAGCAATATAGCCGCCTGCAAGTATTCCGAATGTACCGATAGCCAAAATAGCCAGAACGCTTGGAATATTATTTACAACATCCATCGGTGTAACGTCGGCCATCGTACCGATAATGACAAAAATCAGTGCCACCATCATAAAGCTGAATGAATTTGCCGATTCAAGAACACTTTTTGGAAAGAACCCGAAATTAAGTGCAAGTATACCGAGCACCAGACAGAATATCGTAAAGTGTATCCCCGTAATATCGCCCAGGAAAACACCCACTGCTGCCAAAAGAAAGACGAAAAATAACTTTAGAATATTATTCTCCATAAATTTATATTTGACAGGCTCTTCTTTTAAAGCAGTTTTCGCAGTGTCTTTAGCATTTACCTGCCCTGTCATGAATAAATGACCATATCTCTTCATGAAGAAAGTGGAAATCGGCATACCGACAATACCCTGGAATGCATACACCAATACAGGAACGACAACTAAAGAAGTCATGCCGAGTTCAGTCAGTCTTTCATTCGTAATCAGAAGTGCAACGACGCCACCTGACAATGGGCCTACGCCACTTGCAGCAGTTGTAAAATCAAACATAAAAGTGACCAGAGTCAGGACAAGCGTCAGTGCACCGATCAGCCCTGAAAGTGCAATGACGACTGCTTTCCACTGGGATTTCAAAATATCAAAACGCATCAGCGTTCCCATATGTACAATCAACGGGCCAATCAAAATCGCTCCTAAAGCAGGGAGTGTTGATAATTCAAGAATATCCTCCGGAAATACACCGATCCATGTAAAGATGAGAAAACCCAGCATTGCAGTCATCAGTGTGGGAATCCGTGCCCGTGTCATGACAGAAATATATTCACCCAAAGCAAGCAGGGCGAATATACCGACTGTCGCAATAATTGGTTCTTGCCACATAATAACACTCCTCAATAATTTATATTAATGAATGCATTATACTAGCAATAAAAAAAGAATAATAGCTATATTCTGAAAAAACCGAGTTTTCAGTGAAAGAATGCGTTTTCATTGTATACAGTATACTTGTATGAAAATAAATACCAGTTAACTTCTTGATTTAATGTGATTAAATGACTGGGGTTATATGGGCTACTCCACATCTTTTCTGAATTCCACGAACATCACATATTCTATGACCGATTCCGAAATCATTCCGTCTTTATCTTTTTCCAGGAGTTTGAGCTCCTGCATATGAAAGTCACCGACAGGGATGACCATTTTTCCGCCCGGGGCGAGTTGATTGATTAATATCTCCGGCACTTCCTTTGCTGCGGCAGTAACCATGATCTTGTCATAAGGGGCATTTTCCTCCCAGCCGGAATGGCCGTCCCCATAATGATAATAGACATTTGAATATCCGAGATCTGACAGCCTCTTTTTTGCAGAATCATAGAGGGCTCTGATTCTTTCTACTGTATAGACGGAATGTGAAAACTTTGAGAGGAGAGCTGTCTGGAATCCGGAACCTGTCCCTATCTCAAGAACTTTGTCATCTTTTCTTAAATCCAACTGTAAAGTCATGGTCAATACCAGTGTCGGCTGTGATATTGTCTGCCCATGTCCGATCGATAACGGTCTGTCGAGTGCTGCGTGTTCTTTTTGATCATCTATAAATTTACTGCGGTCAAGCTGTCTGAAATACTTTTCGATTTCCTCATCACTATAATTCATGGTACCCCGTCCTTTCAAATAGTGCATTAAGCTGTTATAAAACTATACCCATCTCAGCCAAGTTTCATTTAGACGATTAATGTTAATATATGAAACAAGAGAGAAATCATAATTCAGAGGTGATTTGTAATGAACCAGATTCATATTAAAGGTGCAAACCAGAATAATTTAAAAAACATCAGTGTTGATATACCGAAACATAAATTAACGGTCTTTACAGGACGGTCGGGTTCAGGAAAATCATCACTTGTTTTCAACACTATCGCTGCTGAGTCAGAGCGGCTGTTGAACGAAACATATTCCACTTATATTCAGAATCAGCTGACACAGTATGAGAAACCTGAAGTGGACCAGATATTGAACTTGCCTGTTGCGATGGTTATCAATCAGAAGCGGCTGGGAGGAAATTCACGCTCGACAGTCGGTACAATTTCCGATATATACGCTTCGGTGCGGCTGCTGTGGTCACGACTCGGCAGTCCGTTTGTCGGATACTCAAGCGTATTTTCTTTTAATAACCCGAACGGAATGTGCGACACGTGCCAGGGTCTTGGCTACGTTGAAGATATTGATTTGAATGAACTTCTTGATTTCGACAGGTCATTGAATGAAGATGCGATAAAATTCCCATCTTTCCGTCCGGACAGCTGGCGCGGAAAACGTTATTTATACACGGGTCTATTCGATAATGATAAAAAACTGAAAGATTATACAGAAAAGGAGATGGAGACATTTCTGTATACAAAACCCAGAAAGCTCAAAAATCCACCGGCCAACTGGCCGAGGACTGCAAAGTATGAAGGGTTGATTCACCGTTTCAGACGGTCATTTCTATTAAATGATAATTTTGAAAAGAAGCGGTTTTTAACTGACGTGGAGCGGGTTGTCACTTCCAAGGACTGTCCGGCCTGTGATGGGCAGAGACTGAGTCAGAAAGTGCTGACGTGTAAAATCAAAGGTTTGAATATCGCAGACTTTACTTCACTGACTATTGAAGATGCGATACCTTTTCTGGAATCACTCGAGGATGAGAAAGCAAAGTACATCATTGAGCCGCTGTTGAAACAGTTAAAAGCTTTGAAACATGTCGGTTTGAATTACTTGACGCTCGACAGGGAAACACCGACTTTATCCGGCGGTGAATCACAGAGAATTAAGCTGATCAGACATTTGAACAGTCCCCTGACGGATCTCGTATATATTATAGATGAACCGAGTGTCGGCCTTCATCCGGAAGATATAGACAAGATCAACGACATTATCAGATCCATTCGCGATAAAGGGAATACAGTCTTAATCGTCGAACATGATCCGGACGTCATCAAAATAGCTGATTACGTTATAGATATTGGCCCGGGAGCCGGTAAAAGCGGCGGTGAGATTACATTTACGGGCACTTATGACGGTTTGTTGGAATCAAATACGGCGACGGGAACTGCATTAAGAGAGAAACATTCATTACAACAGAACTATAAAAAAATTGCCGGCAGAATATCGCTTAATAATATTACTAAAAACAATCTCGATAATGTGAGTGTTGATATACCAAAAAATATGACAACAGTATTCACCGGTGTTGCAGGATCAGGTAAGAGCACTCTGCTCAGAGAAGGCTTAAAATCAAATGAAAACTGTATCTTCGTCAACCAGAAGAGCATTCATGCATCCAGCAGATCCAATGTTCTGACTTATATGGATGTGTTTGATGATATACGCAGCTTTTTCAGTAAGAAAACAGGCTTGAAGAAAAGCATGTTCAGCTATAACTCTGAAGGTGCCTGTCCGGAATGCGGCGGAAAAGGGGTCATTAAAACAGAACTTGCGTTCATGCCGGAACTCTCGCAGGTCTGTGAACTGTGCCAGGGTTCTAGATATAAAGAAGAAGTGCTGGAGGCGGAGGTAGATGGATATTCCATCGCTGATATATTGGCACTCACTGTAGAAGAGGCGATTAATTTATTTGAAGAGAATAAAACCGTACGTGAACGCCTGTATCATCTGGAACAGACCGGTCTGCAGTACATGACACTTGGGCAGTCACTGAACACTTTATCCGGCGGGGAAATGCAGCGGTTGAAACTCAGCTGGCATCTTGACAGTGATGCGTCAGACACTGTCTATGTTTTTGACGAACCGACGACAGGACTGCATGAAAAGGATATTCCGACTCTTCTTGAATGTTTTGAAACATTGATTGAAGCGGGTAATACCGTTATCATTGTTGAACACAATTTAACGATGATGATCCACGCTGACTGGCTGATAGACATCGGCCCGGGAGCCGGCAGTAACGGCGGTAGAATTTTATATGAGGGCAGGCCTCCCGGAATATTTGATGTTGAAGAATCAGTGACAGGAAAGCACTTGAAACGTTATATTGATGGTAAAGGATGAGCCTATGAATGTCAGAATGCTGAATATCAATGATGCAGAAGACTACCGTAATCTGAGGCTGAAAGGATTAAGGACAGATCCGAGTGCATTCGGGTCTACATATGAACTGGAGTCCACACTGCCGATTGAAAAATTTGGAGAAAGATTGATATGTTCGAATGAACAGTTTGTTGTCGGTGGCTTGGATGAAGATCAGCTCGTATGTGTCGCCTCTTTTATACAAAGTGGCGGCCCTAAATCGAGTCACAAAGGATCTTTACAGGCAATGTACTGCGATAAAGCGTACCGCGGAAAAGGAATTGCCCGTGATGTTGTGACTTATTTGATTGATAAGACGAAAGAGATTGAAGGTGTTGAACAACTCAGTCTGTCAGTTGTTGCTGAAAATGTCAGAGCAAAGGCATTTTATGAAGCATTCGGATTTGAGACATATGGTACAGAACCAAGAGCAATGTTTGACGGCAAAAATTATTATGACGAACATAAGATGGTGCTGCAGTTATAAAGCTGAAATCCTTGAGCAATATCTTTAAGCAAATACCTGTTTATAAATATAACGTTTAGTATGATTCTTATCGATAATTCAGGAAAAGAGAAGTTTAAGCATTTCTGGAATGGGTAAATATTCAACAAACTTACTATAGTTATTAAAAATTAAGAGGTGGGATACTCATGAATAAAAGGACAAAAAAAGTTACAGGGATTATCGGCGCAATCGGCGGCTTATTCGTTTTGATGGCTGGCATATTTATGGCAGTAGTATCAGCATTGGCAGTAACGGCAGCGTTATTACCATTAAGAAAGCAAGAGAATCGTGAAATGATTGTGGGCGAGTATAACAAGGCTAAAGAAAATCCGAAAGGATATGCGCAAAATGTTCAGCACAAAGTTACGGATAAGGCAGGGCAATATCAGGAAAGAGCGATGAACGAGTATAATAAAGCAAAAGAAAACCCGAAAGGTTATGCGCAAAACGTTCAGGAGAAAGCGAAATCCCAAGTGGAAAAAGTGAAAGAAGATCCTAAAAGCTATGGCAAAGATGCGAAGAGTAGAGTGGACAACAGAATCCAGAGTGGTAAGCAGCACTTCCAGGAAGCGACAGATGAAGGTAATGATGCTCAACCGGGTACTGGTCAATAAAATCTATCCCGTAAACACAGCATGATATTTTCATATAAAAATGTATGGCAACATGCAAATGAAGAAGCCATTTTGAATGATCTTTTATTCAAAATGGCTTCTTCTTTTTACTTTATTCTTCTAAATAATCAATATACATAACCGCGTCATACTGCTCACTCGGGACCATGGATAATCCCTGTGATGGTAGACCTTCATTATAGGTGGAATACTCTTCGTCAGCCCAGTCTGTCTCATGGAGATTGACAACGGCATAATCCAACTCATATTCAGAGATGCGGTTTTCCAAATCGCTGCCTCTAGTTTTTCTTGGCACTGTGTCACTGCGATATCCGTACTCTTCAGGAAAAATATCCTCACCTTCGTTAAAGATTGTTGCAATATGGAAGGTGTTGATATCCGATTCTTCAAGCAGATTTCCAACGGAGTTTTTAAGTGCCTTGTGCCGTAAATCTAAAACCTCGATGTGTGAACTGATTTCACCAAGTTGTTTGGCTGTATGTGCATTATGCATTTGTACAACCACTTTATGTCCATTTTCAATCAGTGTTTCAATATTTTCAAACATATCCTGTCCGCGCCTGGCATAGTACTCTTCGCGTGAATCTTCAATTTCCAAATCTCCAAGATAATCCTCTGATAAAGTGTTTTCCAGAAAATCGATACGGCCCTCTATATAATTTTGGGACATAGTGTCTAAATCATTGAAGTAATCACTGCTATAAATATTTTCATAGACGGCTTGCATTTCATCCATAAATTCATAATTTATTTCTTCGTAATCATAAACCATAGAAAGAATCTGCTGTTTAATATTTTGTTCAGCTTCCAGAAATTCACCGTTTATATTACTGAAATTCGATAAATCATCAGCTATAAATTCTTCATGAGTCACTTCACGGTCCATAGGTCCTGCACTGATTCTGGAGATCCCCTCTAATTCGAACTCAACTTCAGAGTCAAGGGACCGCTGGATGACTTCGTCAAATTCAGTATTATGATGAACTGAGGTTATGAAGTCTCTTTTAGGAAAATCTTCAGTGTAACCTTGTGACTCAAAATAGTTCAAATAAAAATCGACATGGTCTCTGCCGAATTCCATGGCATATGTGTCGAAATCATAATTATCATTCAGATAAAAAGACAACTCAGAAAACAACTTACTGATTTCTACAGAATGATGAGTGGGCTCCCCTAATATCACTACGTCATACTCGTCGAGCATTTCCCCGATTTCATCCATTTCCGACTCCAGGTTATAATACTCTTTTGGCTCATCATTACCGCATGCAGTAACAAATAAAAATGATATAAATAATATTAGAGCGTACTTCATTCAGCCTCATCCCCATAAAACCATTTACAATATTATTACCGTTTTACAATTATATCTAAACATGTGAGTCTTTAGAGATAAACATTAAAAACTTAATAAAGTGATTTATAACGCATGGCGTTATAATGGATAAACGTTGATATTTCAGTATGTAAAAGAGTTTTGACATGATAAAAGTATCGCATGTAAAAGAAGTTTGATAGTTTAATGGTATATAGTCCTCTAAATTAAAATCAGAAGGTGAAATCGATGGAGATCGGCAGTCAAATAAGAAGATACAGAGAAAGGGATCAATTTTCACAAGAAGAGCTGGCGGGGAAAATTTATGTTTCCAGACAGACGATATCGAACTGGGAAAACAACCGCAGTTACCCGGATATACAAAACTTAATGCTTCTGAGCGTTTTATTCAACGTTTCTTTGGATGAACTGGTCAATGAAGATGTGGATGTGATGAAAAAAGAAATCGATAGAAAAAGCTGGAACAGATATGGATATGTCATGTTTGTCGCATCTATGCTCGGATTGTTTCTTATGGTGCCTGCCCTTAGATATGATTTATTACTTTTAAAAATATCTGCAGGTGTTTTGATCGGTCTGTCATTTATGGCGAGTGTCAAAGTGGAAAGATTAAAAGCGCAATATGATATCAATACTTATCAGGATATACTTGCATTTTTAGAAGGTGAAGATAAATCACCGAAGAAAAATGGATTCATACACAAGGCTCTCCCCTATCTTTTCTATATAATCATATCTGCACTTGTCATATCTCTAGGTCTTATCATCTTCTAAAAATATATGAGGATGGACGATATGAAGAATATATTAAACACGAATTGGTTTTGGGTCATATTTATCATTACACTGGGTATAACACTGGAACTTACTACGAATTTTGACGCACTATTTTTATTTGTAATGATCGGTATATGGATAGTCACCGTTTTCTATCACGAATGCGGCCACTGGTTCTTTGCGAAAACCAGGAAAATGGAATTATTCATGATTTCTTCTTTTGCAGGGATGTATATGAACAAAAGATGGTACTTTTCAATCCCTGCCTACATCAGCTGGGGTGTGTGCGGTATGTACAAACCTTTAAGCAGAGGCAGAATGACAAGGAAAGATTCAATGTGGTATATATCAGGCGGTATGATTTTCAACCTCATTGCTGTCGTCCTCCTGCTGGGAATCAGATATACTTTCAGTATTGAAAATGACATTCTGGATTTTACGATTTTGATGAATGGAGTAATAATGATTGCTACTGCCATTCCGACTAAAAATAATGACGGCGGCCGCCTTTTAAGCTTATTGCGAGGTAATCTTGATGAATTGGATGTGTTCAATTCGTCCAATTATTTATTTTCCCCGGAGTCATCAGCAGAAAAAATATTCAATGAAATTTCTCTTGATAATGAAAATGATTATATGGCAAGTTATGTGAGGAATTTAGCCTTTATTGACAAGGAATCGCATAATGATTTTAAAAACATCTACTCCGCCGCTCTTATAGAAAGACACGAGCTGAATAAGCAGGTTATAGACGGCTTCCAGGCAATGTACAAATATGCAGATGGGCAGGAACTGGATTCTCATGAGATAGAAATTTTTAACGGCCAGGCGAGTGTATATTCAATACCCTTCAATAAGTTATATCAGTTTTTTAAAACAGGAGAGACAGAACATCTTGTGTACTTTGAAAAGCACAGAACACATTTTCCGAGTGAACTTGAGAACAAAGTATTTATGAGAGCACTTGAAGCATTCTAAAATCGCCGGTCCGGGCTTTAAATGCCCCTTAAAAGGGTATGTATATGGATATAAAGGATGATGAAAATGTCTGAAGTACATCATATATTATCAACTCGTGCAGGTAAGGTACGACATTCATATAAAGATTTTCATAACAACCCCTTCAAAGAAGAGACGGCGCATAAATTAAGAGTCAATACACGCAAACTGCGTGGGATTTTAAATATCCTTAAAAAAGCGATGTATAAAGCGGATTACGCCAGGTTGAATAAGGGGCTGAGAGATATAGCCTTGATGATCGGCGATCTAAGGGAGACGGATGTTTTAGATGGGTTATGTTCAGATATCGCTAGAGACAAACCCGATATGAGCGGCCAGTATCAGAAGCTGTTCTTTTATTTAAATGTGGAACGTGATAAGGAAATGCAAAAGACTTTAGAAAGTGTCGAGAAATACAATGTTGAAAATAAAATTGAAAATATAGTATCGAAAATTAACACATTGGAATTTAAAAAAGTATACCGTGATGAGGAAGCCTTGATACAATTTATCAATAAACGTCTGAAGAAGAAGCATCAGCATATGAGTAATGATTGGAAAGCGCTTGATTTTGATGACTACAGCGAGGTTCATGAGCTTAGAAAAGATGCTAAAAAACTTAGGTACTGTGCAAAATATTTAGGTGAGCTGACCGAAATTGACTACAAATCAATCAGTAAGGAAGCGAAGAAAATTCAAGACGAACTGGGAAAAATAACTGATCTTCATGTAAATATGAAAATGCTGCAGGAGTATGCAGATACCGTCCAGGATAAAGAATTAAGCGAATTATTTATAGAGATGAGAGATTTGGAAAAGAATCAATAGAAAGTCTCTGCACACCGGTGCAGAGACTCTTCTTACTTAATTAGCAGAATCTATTCACCAAAAATGCTGAATGCCCTACTGAGGTTATCGACGATATCAGAAGCAGTCATCGTTTCAATGCCAATCCCCTCTTTTAAAATATGATCTGCAGTAAAACCATGCATAAATACTGCACTGGAGACCGCATGCTGCGTATTTTCATATCTGCCGAGGAATGCAGCAATCATTCCAGTCAGTACATCGCCGCTTCCACCTTTGGCAAGTCCGGCATTACCGGTATCATTAATGAATGTTTCTCCAGCGGGTGTAGCCACTAAAGTGTTAGGACCCTTTAGGACGACATACATTCCATACTCAACAGAAATTTCCCGGGAAATTTCAAACCTGTTCTGATTAACTCCGCTTGCAGAAGAACCAGTCAATCGTGCCACTTCCCCGGGATGAGGCGTGATGACGACGGGATACTGTCTTTTCTTAATTTTTTCTTTCAATATCTGTAATTCTGACAGTCCGTCCGCATCCACTACCAACGGTCCTTCAAAGTTATCAATCAGATGCTCGACCATACTTCTGGTATCATCATTCACCCCAATGCCAGGACCGATGGCGATGACATCTTTATCCTCAATAAAATCCTGCAGGTCATCTTTCCTGTCGAAAAGCGTGGCTTCAGGGGCATGGTTCGTAATGGTGGAAAAGATATCCTTATGTGTACTCAGCGCCGTGAGTCCTGCCCCGCTTCTTACTGCAGCAGTTGTGGTGAGCACAGCGGCTCCCGGCATATTGCTGCTGCCGGCAATTATTCCGATTTTTCCATGTGAACCTTTATGGGAATTGTCATCTCTCTTTGGCCAATGGTTGATAGTATCTTTACGACTCCAGACATTTCTTCCGGATTCGACAGCATTGTCAATCGCCCTCGCCGGTATGCCTATATCAATTACTTTCGCATTACCGTAGTAATTACGCGCCGGATAAGTGTAATAGCTTAACTTAGGCAGTCCGATGATCAGAGTATGATCCGCTTTTAATGCATGTTCCGGTGCCGGTGATTCATCAGCAGGCAGTCCGCTTGGAATATCTATGGAGACAATGATGTTATCCAAGTTGTTCAATTCCTGAAAAATCTCTGCATAGGGCGGTCTGATCTGACCTGTGATGCCAGTACCGAGCATCGTATCGATAACGATGTCTGCATTGTTCATAATATCTCTGTCATACTGTGTGAAAGTAAAACCGGAATTCAGAAAGATGTTTTTGTGATAGTCTGCATCTCCACTGATTCTTTCGGGGTCGGGTATGACGCATACCTCAACATCGTAACCATATTCCTTCAACACTTTGGCGATTACAAAACCATCTCCGCCGTTATTGCCGCTGCCGATGAGTACACAGAATGTCTGATGCTGAAAATTTTTCATGATGTTTTTTGCGGCGACACGGCCTGCATTTTCCATCAGGATTCGGCCGTCGACACCTATGTTTTTAATCGCATATTCATCGATTGCACGCATCTCTTCACCTGTAACAACTTGCATGTTTATCCTCCTTAATTCTAAATAAAATAAATCCCCTTGAGCTCAGCGGGTGCATCACTCAAGGGGGTTATGTGTTTATCGCAGAATCTTTTCCATCTTCTTGCCCTTTGCCAGTTCATCAATGAGTTTATCCATATATCGTATTTCCTGCATCAGAGGCTCTTCGATTTCCTCTACTCTGACGCCGCAGATTACTCCCTTTATCAGTTCTCTGGATGGATTCATGTCAGGTGCTTTATCAAAGAAGTTTTCAAAGTCTGTTTTATTTTCAATTTGTCTTTCGAGTTCATCCTGACTATACCCTGTCAGCCATCGTATAATCTCGTCGACTTCCTCTTTAGTGCGGCCTTTTTTCTCCGCTTTTGTGATGTAATGCGGATATACGCTTGAGAATGCCATTGAATATATTTTGTGACCAGCCATAATTTCCCTCCTGATTTAAAGTTATTGAATGTATCTGTAAGCGAGCAGCTCTTTAAGAGACTTTATCTCTTCTTTCAGCTTGACGCCGATGTTCGTGTCCCGCACTTTTTTACGCTTGAGTTCTTCGTCCACAACACGGCGTACACTCAGGGCGTCTGCGCCGTTTCTTAAAACTTTTTCTTTCGTATTGAAGTGCTGGTGCGCAACGAGCTGCATGCCGAACGAGTTGTACAGCAGTGTATAACCTGCGATGCCTGTCGTTTTCTGATAGGCTTTTGAGAACCCGCCGTCAATGACGAGCATCTTGCCATTTGCTTTAATCGGATCTTCACCGTCTATCTCCTTGACCGGAGTGTGTCCGTTTATGATTCTGCCTTGTTCTGGATCCAGGTTGAATTCCTCCAGCATTTTACGGCACATGCCGACATCTTCCCTTAAGTAGTAATATGGATTCTTTTCTTCTTTATGGGATGCTTTATCAGTGATGAAATATCTTTCAAAAGTGGTCATCGCACGTTTGCCGAATAGTGATGAATATTTTCCTGTCCACAAGTACCAGACGATATCTGTTGCCAGGTCATCTGTATTTTCTTTGTTTACGAACGACTGACGGAGGTACTCTTCAAATTTATCGAGCAGCTCGCGGCCTTTGAATGTTTCACCTTCGATTTCCATGGATTCCATTTCGCCGTTTTCGTCGACCGGTACACATCCGTGAATCAAAAGGTTACCGTTATATTTCAAGTAAAGGCTGCCTTTTTTCATCAGGAAATTCATATGTCTCTTCAGTTTTTCAGATTGCTGGATGGACAGTAACAGTTTATTGATGACTTCCTCTTCTTCAGGCAGCAGTTTTGTCGGATCATTTCTGTCGACGGTCTGGAAGCATGTGTTTTCAAGAGTATAAGTATTGCCATATACCGTCAGTTCATTTTTTTCATAATCCACTTTTTCCAGTACAAGCCTTTCTTCCATTTCAAAGAACGGACGGCGTTTAATTATCGGTGCTTCCAGTTTAAACTGGATGATGGCGATGGCCTGGTGAATTTTCGTGATCTGCAGCTTTTCCAGCTCTGAAAGTTCATCTCCCGAAGTGACTTTCGGGTGGAAAGCTGAATTGTCATCATAATATTTCTCAGCCAGGTTGACTAAAGGTCTGAGATTGATTCCGTAGGCATCTTCTATAATGTTCAAGTTGTCGTAACGCGCACAGATCCGTAAAATATTCGCAAGGCACACTTTAGAACCCGCATAAGCACCAATCCAAAGAACATCATGGTTGCCCCACTGAATATCAAGTGAATGGTAATCGATCAGAGTATCCATGATTTTGTCGGGTTCAGGCCCGCGGTCGTATATATCACCGACGACATGCAGATGGTTGACTACCAGGCGCTGCGTGGAATATGACAGACCGATGATGAGTTTATCCGCCTGCCCGAGAGAAATGATCTGATTTACAAGCTTTTCGTAATATGTCTTTTTATTCGCATCTTCATCCGTTTTATAAAGAAGCTCTTCAATAATGAAAACAAACTGCTGGGGCAGTGCTTTTCTCAGTTTTGAACGTGTATATTTCGTGGATGAATGTGCAATTAGATCTACCATTCGGTGAATCGTCGTTATATACCAGTCATCCAATTCTTCTTTGGTTTCAAAATCATTTTTTACCAGTTGCAGCTTGTCTTCCGGATAATAGACCAGTGCGGCGAAGTTGCTGATTTCATCATCGGACAGCGTATCTTTGAAAAGCTCGGCAATTTTTTGTCTCACGTTGCCTGAACCATTTCGGAGTACATGCTGAAATGCCTGGTACTCTCCGTGCAAGTCACTGACAAAATGTTCAGTCCCTTTCGGCAGGTCCAGAATGGACTCCAGGTTCATAATCTCAGTCGCCACTTTTTCTTCGTTATCATATCTATTGGCAAGCAAATCTAAATATTTTGCCTTCAAGTCTGTTTCATAAGTCTCAACCATAATAGACACTCCCATTTAATGTTACATACTATTATACAAGATTTCTGTGTATGGATAACCTATTCAATGTAAAATAGTGATTTTCCCTTATGGAAAGTGACAGCGCACTGTATCTGCTTTTATATTTAGACTTGTATCAGTTTTGGGCAATATAAAAAATAAGTAATAAATATGCTTTTTATTTTATAAGTACTCTTTAGATGGTATAGTGGATGAAAGGGATAAAGTACCCTTTTCTCCAACAGGAATGACACTCGGAATACAATTATGTAAGCGTTTACAATTATGAAGGGGAAGTGAGATGATGACAAGAAAGTTGAGTCGTGCAACCGAAGCTGTTTGGGCAGGGGAAAAGGATTACAGAGCACATGGTGCAACGCAGGTGCCGGTGGTTAACAGTGTGTCTTATGATTACACAGATCTCGAGCACTGGTACAGTGTGGCAACAGGCGAAGCGGAAGGACATATCTACTCCAGGAATACGAATCCGACAGTGGCTTCTTTTGAGGATAAGGTCAGGCAGTTGGAGGGGGCAGAAGCAGCAACGAGTTTTTCGACAGGCATGGCGGCAATCAGCAATACGTTCTATACTTTCTTAAAGCCCGGCGAACGGATAGTGAGTATTAAAGACTCGTATGGCGGTACGAATAGAGTTTTCAGTGATTTCTTACCGCATATGAACATTGAAGCTGTGCTGTGTGATACGGATGATCACGAAGCATTGGAGGAAGAAATCAGAAAAGGATGCAAGCTGGTGCACCTGGAATCACCGACGAATCCAACAGTAAAAATCATCGATATTAAGAGAATTGCGAAAGCTGCACATGAAGCAGGTGCAATCGTTGTCGTGGACAACACTTTTGCAACACCGATACTTCAAAGTCCGTTAGATCTCGGTGCCGACCTCGTCATTCATAGTGCGACGAAATTTTTGGGCGGGCATGCAGATGCGCTCGGCGGTGTTTTGTGCGGCGACAGGGAGCTTGTGGCTCAAGTACACCACTACCGTGAGATCAACGGTGCGACGTTGGATCCCCATGCCGCATATTTATTGTTGAGAGGTTTGAAAACACTGGATTTAAGAGTCAGAAAGCAGACTGAAAATGCTGAGAAACTGGTTGAATACCTGCAGTCACATCCGGCAATTGATGACCTGTTCTATCCGGGTCTGAAAACCCATCCGCACCATGATATCGCAACGGAGCAAATGAGGGGATACGGCGGTATTTTCAGCTTCTCATTGAACGGAGGTATGGACGCGGTCAGAAAAGTATTGCCACGCCTGGAATATGCCAATCGCGCGGCAAACCTGGGTGCGGTGGAAACAACGGTCGGACCTGCGAATACGACGAGTCATGTTGAATCAACAGAAGAAGAACTGGAGAAGTTAGGAATACCGTCCAGTTTAGTGCGCTATTCTGCCGGAATTGAAGACTTTGAAGATTTAAAAGACGATTTAGAAAATGCTCTCAGTATTCTCGAAAAATAAATTAGAGAAAGGAGACATGTGATGTTCTCCAAAAAAGAGTATAAAAAGAGACTTAATAGAACCAAACAAAGCATGATGCAGTATGGAATCGAAGTGCTGGTCATTTCAAACCCCTCCAATATGTGTTATTTGACAGGATATAATGCATGGAGTTTCTATGTGCATCAAGTGGTGGTGGTTTTCATTGATGAAAAAGAGCCTTTATGGATCGGCAGAGGGATGGATGCGAGAGGTGCTGAACAGACCACCTGGATGAATCCGCAAAATGTTTTGAACTATCCTGATGAATATGTGCAGTCGACGATAAAACATCCAATGGACTATGTAGCAGAAGTTCTGCTTGAAATGGGAAAAGGAGAACGGAAGATAGGTGTGGAGATGGATGCATTTTATTATACTGCAAAATGTCATGAAAGAATGCTCTATGAACTCCCGGAAGCAGAATTGAAGGATGCCAGCGGAATCGTCAACTGGGTGAGATTGATCAAGAGTAAAAAAGAAATAAGTTATATGAGAAATGCAGCGTATATAGTGCAGCAGGCGATGACAGCGGCCTATGAAACAATAGAAGTCGGCACAAGGGAAAATGATGTGGCAGCTGCCATTTACAGTGCACAAATGCATGGCAGTGAGGACTTTGGCGGTGACTACCCTTCCATGGCACCGATGATTCCGACCGGGGAACAGACTGCGAGCCCGCATTTGACATGGTCGGACAGACGGTATGAGGAGGGGGACCTGGTCACGATAGAAATAGCCGGTGCCTACCGGAGATATAATGCGCCGATGGCCAGAACGATGTCACTCGGAAAAGCGGGCCCCAAAGTGCTGGAAGTCGGTAAAGTCATTATGGAAGGTATTGAAGAAACATTGAATTATATCCAGCCCGGACACACTGCCGCAGAAGTTAACAACGTCTGGGCAGGAACGATTGCAAAATACGGCTATGAAAAAGAAGCGAGGATCGGCTACTCAATCGGCCTGAGCTATCCTCCGGACTGGGGAGAGCATACAATCAGCCTGCGGCAGCATGACAATTCGATATTGGAACCGAATATGACATTCCATCTCATGCCCGGCATGTGGTTTGAAAATTTTGGTGTCTCAATCACCGAACCGTTTTTAGTGACAGAATCAGGGGTTGAGCTGCTGACGTCATTTGAACGTAAAATTTACCAGAAAGGAATTGATTAAAATAGTCTGAAACCAAAATAAAACAGGAGCAAAATCTTATGGAATAAGGTTTTGCTCCTGTATTTTTATGCTTTCAGTACATTATCCGTCGCTTTCGCACCTGCTATATCTTTTTCGGTTAATTCTTTTTTCGAAAATGTCGTCCATGTTATCGAGACGTTCGTATGATTGATTGATATGCCCGGATGGTGCTGCTGACTCTCTGCATATACTGCAAGTTTCTGAACAAATGCGATGCCCTCAAGATATTTATCGAACTTAAAAGTCTTCTTTAATTTTTCACCGTCAAGTTCCCATCCTTCGAGTTTTTCAGCTTCAGTTTTTACATCACTCATTATTTGGTCACCTCCGTGTAATACATACTCCACTTTACCTTTTAATAGATACAGTTAAACGTATTCAGGGCGGTGAACTGAAAATACACCTAATTGTTTTCACTTTCATCGTAATCACCGAAAATGGTTTGGGCCAACATAAAATTATAAGTGACCTCCTGGGCCTCATTTGCCATTACAACGTAACCGATATCTTCTTCAATCCCGGACGGCAGTGTCACATTTATAAATGGTGCGAAAAGAGACCGGATGATCATCGCTGAGCTGATCAACATAAATAGGTTGCTTTTAATAATAAACCTCCCCTTATAAAACAACAGTCGTTACTGATGAGTGGTCTGCATAAATAGAATTATCAGCTTTGAACGTATAAGTCATGAGCAATTTCAAAGTTGTGCGAAAAGAATCCATTCTCTAATCCAACCGGTCAATAATTCTGTGGTAACCGTCACTGCCATAATCCAGGCAGCGTTTGACACGGGAAACTGTGGCGCTGGATGCGCCGGTTTTATCCTGAACTTTTTTATATGTGTGGCCTTCTTTTATCATTTTGGCAACCTGGAACCTTTGTTTGAGGGCGATTAATTCATTTGTTGTGCACAGATCATCAAAGAAATGATAGCAGTCTTCCAAACTTTCAAGCTTCAATATTCCTTCAAATAAGTCATCGAGCTCCTGGTCTTTAATATTATCTATTTGCATAAAAATTCCCTCCATTAATAAAATAATCTTATCAAATTACTTTAGCGAATTAAAGTGTTAAACAATTATCCTGACAATCCTTGCATACTGCAGTTATGTTTGTTATTATCAAACTTATTAGTTATTCTTCACTACGCTAAAGTGTTAAAGGAGATTTGTCATGGAGAACTCATTAATTATCAACCGTTTGAAATTAGCACAGGATTACACAGAGCTTCTGGACCAGGAAGATTATCATCTGGTCGATATGAATATGGTGGAGCCTTTTTACATCAAGGATAAGGAACATCACCCTTCAACGATTATTTTTGAAAGAAACGAGCAATTGATGTCAATTCGAAGTGATTGGACGCGTTCTCTTTTAAACTACAATGAAAATTACCAGTTGAGTCACCGCCATTTCGGCTATTTTGGTCCGGTTGTCAGAGGCTATGAAACATTTTACCAGGCGGGTGTCGAGCTGTATGGTCCCGGTGAAGAGGATGTTTTAAAAAGTATCGAAATGCACTTATCATTTTTTGACAGCAAAACAACCGACAGCTACAGAGCGATCGTCGTTAATAACGATGAACTTCTGGACTTGTATATTGAGAAGTACAGCCTGGACAGCGGTATAAAAGATCTTATATATGAAAAAAATATATCCGAAATCAGAAAAGTTCTGGGTGAAGAACATCCTCTCACTGTTTTAATGACTGCCAAAGTGAGTGACCAGATTGATATTATCAATGATGAATTCAGGGACAGTGAAGTTCTCGGTTTTATCAATCACTTAAGAAGTTACCTGGAAGATTATAATATGAAATTCATACTGGATCTATCTTTCCGTTCTCCTCAGTCATATTACAACGGTTTTTATTTCCAAGTGTTTTTAAACCATGATTACCCGCTTTTAAGCGGCGGTGAATACAACAGTAATGCATTCGGCATTGCTGTGAATCTTTCGAATGGAGGTTTGTTATGATTACTGTAGCATTGACCAAAGGCAGATTATTTAAAGATTTTACAGCTTATTTGGAAGATAATGATTTGTCGCAGTATATCAAGCCGTTATCTGAAGAAACCCGCTCTCTATACACAGTGGTTGATAATGTTAAATTCATTTTTGCGAAAGGGCCCGATGTACCGACATATGTCGAAAGTGGTGTTGCAGACATCGGTATTGTCGGCTCGGATATTATTGTGGAGGATGAGTTCAACATACTGAATGTGTCCCAGCTGCCTTTTGGCGACTGCCACTTTTCAGTGGCCGGACTGCCCGGACAGGGAGAGATGAAAACCATCGCAACAAAGTACACAAATGTTGCTTCAAAATATTTCAGGAAGAAGAAGATGGATGTGTCACTGGTACACTTAAACGGTTCTGTTGAGCTTGCCCCTCTTCTTGGATTGACTGACGGGATCGTGGATATCGTCCAGACGGGTAACACACTGAAAGATAACGGACTGATCGAGTATGAAAAAATCCTGGAAATACATGCACGTTTAATCGCCAATAAAAGAACCTTCTATACTAAAGAAGATGAGATATATAAATTTTTGACAGAAATCGGGGTTTTCTAATGGATGCTCTGGAATTTAAAAAACTATTTGAAGAAAGATATGTTGAGAATCAAAGCTTTGACGGAATGAGTGATGTCATCAAAACTTTGGAAGACGTTAAAAAAAATAAAGACAGTGCCTTAAGAAGATACACGGAGAAATTTGATGATATGAAAGTGGATGATTTCAAAGTACCGGCTGAAAAATTAAAGAAGAGTTATGACTCACTTCCAGAAGATGAAAAAGAAGCATTGAAAACAATCAGGCAGAGAATAGAAGATTATCAGAAGACGATAAAATATTCTGATCAGGACGACGGTGAATTCAAGTATGTATACTACCCTCTTGAAAAAGTCGGCGTCTATGTACCGGGCGGTACTGCGCTCTACCCTTCCAGCGTATTGATGACAGTCGTTCCGGCGTTGGCTGCGGGAGTGAAAGAAATCCATGTCACTACACCGACATTTGAAGATGATAACATTACATTTGCTGCACTGTATTTATGCGGTGTGGAAAATGTCTACACTGTCGGCGGCGCCCAGGCAGTCGCAGCACTCGCCTATGGAACTGAAACAATTCCTAAAGTCGATAAGATTGTCGGGCCGGGCAACTATTATGTTGCGATGGCAAAAAGGCTGTTATTTGGAGAGGTAGGCATAGACATGATTGCCGGACCAAGTGAAATCCTACTTTATATAGATGACAAAGTGGATGTGGATTCACTCGTCTATGATATTTTTGCACAGTCGGAACATGATGCCAATGCACGGACGTTCCTGCTCAGTGAAGATGAGGGCATCATTGATCGTATAGAAAACCGGATAAAAGAACTGATTGACGATCAGCCGAGAGCGGACATCATAAGAGCATCCATTAAAGAAAATCATTATGCGGTTGTAGACTACAGAGAAGCACTGATAGACCTGGTAAACCATATTGCGCCTGAACACGTTTCGGTACAGCATAAGGATTCCGGCATGATCGTTAAAAATATCAAATATGCAGGTGCAGTGTTTGAAGGTTACTACTCTCCTGAAGCAATCGGTGATTATGCCGCCGGACCTTCACATGTATTGCCGACAGACCGAACCGGACGTTTCAGCCATGGCTTGAACGTCAATGATTTTTTAACGAGCCATGCAGTCATCTCTTTAAATGAAGAAACATTCCAGGAAATCGCAGGACCGGCGATGACGGTCGCCAAAAAAGAAGCACTTGATGCACATTATCAGTCATTGAAAATTAGAACGGAGTGATTTCATGATTATCATGGACAGAAATACGAGTCCAATATCACCATTGTCGGAGGAAGCGATGATGGAAGTGTTATCAAAAACAAAAATTAATGAGTATCCAAGTGCTGAAATTGATAATTTTAAAAACGTTTATGCGGATTACTATAATATAAACCCGGATAATATTGAAGTTGCCAATGGTTCGGATGAGTGGATCCAGAAAGTCGTCATGACACTCGGGCAGGACGGCGTAATGACAGTGGCACCGGATTTTGTAATGTATGAAGAGTACTCTGATCAGGTTGATGCGAAGTTCACCACTGTACCCGGTAACGCAGACTACAGATTTGATTTTGAGGAAGTTCTCACTCAAATTGATAAAGAAAAACCATCATTATTTTTAATATCAATGCCGCATAATCCGACTGGCCAGCTGTTCAAATACGAGGACCTGGAAAAATTGTCCGGGGCAATGAAGCGTATCGGCGGTTATCTCGTCATTGACGAGGCTTATGCCGAGTTTGGGCCGGCTTTTAAGAAACCGGAAGGCGAACATATTTTAATTATCCGCACTTTAAGCAAAATGTATGGTGTCGCAGGTCTAAGGGTCGGGCTGGTCATAGCACAGGGCGAAACGTTCAAAAAAGTGACTCGGATCAACCACCCCTATCCTGTGAATTCGCTGTCTCTGAATATGGCATCTAAAATCTTTGAAGAAAAAGAAGTTTTGGCGGATTTTATCAACTATCAGAAAAAGTCGAAGGAAATGCTGGAAGAAGCATTCAGTAAAGTGAGCGACAAGGTGAATATCATAGAATCGTATACCAATTTTGTATTTACTTACGGGGAAAATGCAATGGCTTTAGGACAGCATCTTATGGATAACGGCTTCAGATGCAGAATGTACAATAATGAATCACTGAAAAATGTCGTCAGGTATTCCATCATTAAACATGAAGACTACAAGCGTCTGAATGAACTAATTACAGAATGGAGCAATCAGAATGTATGAAAAAGAAAGATCTACTAAAGAAACCCAGATTAAAATAAAGATAGATGATAAAAAATCTTTTAAAGAATCAAGTATTTCGACTAATGTCGGTTTTTTTGACCATATGCTGACATTGCTCTCTTTCCATTCCGAATTGTATCTTTATGTGGATGCAGATGGCGATAATGAAGTCGACGATCACCATACTGTTGAAGATGTCGGAATCATTCTCGGGCAGCTGATCAGAGACTTATATGTTGAAAAAGAATCGTACCAAAGGTACGGCACGACATATATCCCGATGGATGAATCATTGGCACGCGTTGTTCTTGATCTATCCGGCCGCCCGCATTTGAACTTCCAGGCGGAATTTTCAAAGGAGACGGTAGGCGCTTTTGATACAGAACTCGTGATGGAATTCTTCAATGCCCTGAGTATGAACAGCCGTATGACACTGCATGTCGATCTGCTGAAAGGCGGCAACACGCATCATGAGATTGAAGCCATATTCAAAGCTTTTGCACGCAGCTTGAAAGCAGCGCTGCAGGAAAGCGAGTCAGGCATCCCTTCTTCAAAGGGTGTCATTGAATGATAGGTATCGTTGATTATTCCCTGGGAAATATTCAGAACATCAAAAATGCACTGGAAAAGTTGGAGCAGGAATTTATTCTGTCAAGCAGGAAAGAAGATTTAATGGAGTGTGAATCCATCATTTTACCGGGCGTCGGCCACTTTGGAGAAGCGATGAAAACGATTGAAACTTTAGGTATAAAAGAAGACTTGATCGAACTTGCTGAAAATAAACGGATTATCGGCATCTGCCTAGGTATGCAGCTTTTGTTCGATTACAGCACAGAAGGCGACGCCCCTGGGCTGGGTCTTATCAAAGGCACAGTGAGCAGGATAGACACTAAATATCCTGTGCCCCACCTCGGGTGGAATACATTGAACAGCGAGTATGGAGCGCTTGATCAAAAAGATGTGTATTTTATTCACAGCTTTATGGTCACCGGGTCCCCAAATATCATTGCAACAGCTGACTACGGCGTGGACGTCCCTGCTGTTGCACAAAATAAAAATATTATCGGCATCCAGTTTCATCCCGAGAAATCGGGTGACGCCGGAATGGCAATACTGAGTAAAGCAATCGAAGGAGGATTTCAATGAATATCATACCGGCTGTAGATATTATAGATGGTCAAAATGTTCGTCTGACACAAGGCGATTATGATAAAAAAACATCGATGAAACGAACGCCTGAAGAAGCGGTGAAGTTCTATTCGACTTTTGAACAGGTTGCAAGAATCCATATTGTGGATTTGATGGGTGCATTAAAACAAGATGCACTGGAAACGACAATTATTACCAAATTGAAGTCTCTGACTGACCGTCCCCTTCAGATTGGCGGGGGTTTACGAACTTTGGAAACGATAGAGACTTATGACAAGATCGGTATCGATTATTTCATTCTGGGCACGAGGGCGATCATGGATGTCGAGTGGTTGGAAGAAGTGGTCGAACGCTATCCAAACAGAGTGTTTGTGGGTGTGGATGCAAGACAGGATGATATATATGTCAATGGCTGGATAGAAAACAGCAATATTACGATTGATGATTACCTTGCTCAAGTTGAAGGCTTGAAACTTGCGGGCATCATCTATACAGACATCAATAAGGATGGAATGAATCAAGGGCCGAATTTTGAAAATACGAAGCGTATCAATGACCTGACAAAACATACGGTCATCGCAAGCGGCGGTGTCAGAAGCAAAGAAGACTTGGAAAAGCTTGAGTCCATGGGCATTGAAAATGCAATCGTCGGAAAAGCGAGTCATAACGACGAATTTTGGGAGGGCATAAAATGATTAAAAAAAGAATCATCCCCTGCCTAGATGTCAAAGACGGACGCGTAGTCAAAGGTGTAAACTTTGTCGGTCTGAGAGATGTCGGAAACCCGGTAGAGCTTGCCAAACGATATAATGCCGAAAATGCAGATGAACTGGTATTTCTTGATATATCGAAAACGCAGGATGGTCATGAGCTGATGCTTGACGTCATACGTGAGACGGCAAAAGGACTGTTCATTCCACTCACTATCGGCGGCGGCATCAAGAGTGTGGATGATATCAGACAACTGCTGAATGCAGGTGCGGATAAAGTCAGTATTAATTCGGCAGCGATTAAAAATCCCGAACTGATCAAAGAAGCGGCAGATACTTTCGGCAGCCAGTGCGTCTGTGTAGCGATTGATGTCAAATATGACAGTGAGCGGAAAGATTACTACGTTCATACACACGGCGGCAGTAAAAGTACAGACATCAAAGCGTTCGACTGGGTAAAAAAGGTTGCTGGACTCGGCGCGGGAGAACTGCTGATTACAAGCATTGATCATGACGGTGTCAAAGAAGGCTTTGATATAGAATTCTTAAAAGAAGCCGTCAAACTTGTAGATATACCGATCATTGCGAGCGGCGGTGCCGGTAATATCGAACATTTCGTGGAACTGTTCGATGAAACAGATATCTCTGCCGGTCTTGCAGCATCGATATTCCACAATCAGGAAGTGGAAATTAAAGACTTGAAAGAAACACTGGACAAAGAAGGATTTGAGGTGAGACTTTCATGACACCTGATTTTGATAAAGGTAACGGACTGCTGTCAGTCATCCTGCAGGATCATCGGACAAAACAGGTATTGATGAACGGTTTCATGAACGAGGAAGCCTATCAGAAAACCATTGAAGATAACGTCGTATGGTTCTACTCAAGAAGCAAAGAACGATTGTGGAAAAAAGGAGAATCCAGCGGTCACATTCAGAGAGTTAAAGAAATGACTCTGGACTGCGATCAGGACGCACTGCTGATCCAGGTGGAGCCCCACGGGCCGACATGCCATCTGGGCACACAAAGCTGTTTTGGCGATGATTACTTCAGTCTGCAGAGTCTTGAGAAAATCGTTGAAAGTAAAATAGAAAACCCGGAAGAAGGTTCATATACCAAATATCTTACGGATGAAGGCATGGATAAGATACTGAAAAAATGCGGTGAGGAAATGACAGAGATTGTCATCGCTGCAAAAAATGAAGATAAAAAAGAAGTCATTGATGAAACAAGCGATCTGTTCTATCACCTGCTTGTGATGATGCAGCAGCAAGGAGTATCTTTAAAAGAAGTTGAAAAGAACCTGGAAGAACGCCACGGTGAAACACTGACCTATAAAGTGCGGGACGATATAGAAGAATGGTAATGGAAAATGAAAAAGCAGCCTGCAAAATTTTACAGGCTGCTTTTTCATTTATAAATTTAACTTATTCCCTGTTCTTTCTCTTTCTTTCTTATATCTATGAAGATCTTGGTCTCAGCAACTACGACACCGGATAACAATATCAGTCCGATCAAGTTCGGCACGGCCATCAATGCGTTAAAGATGTCTCCCAAGTTCCAAACCGTCTCAAGTGACATTGTTGCTCCAGGCACGATTGCAAGTACAAAAATCACTCTGTATAACATCGTAAACTTAGAACCGACCAAGTAAGTGAAACATTTCTCTCCGAAGTAACCCCAGCCTAAAATTGTTGAGAAGATGAATGTCAGCAGTGTTATTGCTACAACATAGTTACCTAGACCCGGCAGCATCATTTCAAATGACTGTGCTGTCAGTGCAGCACCTTCGGTACCTGACCCGTACATATCCGCCATTACTAAAGTGATACCTGTAATCGAACAGACAATGATAGTATCGATAAATACTTGAGTCATTGAAATCAGAGCCTGACGTGCAGGTACATCCGTTCTCGCAGCAGCTGCAGCGATACCGCCTGTACCAAGTCCTGCTTCGTTTGAGAATAAACCACGGGCGACCCCCATACGGATTACCGTACCAAGAGCACCACCGGCAACTGCATTTCCTGTAAAGGCATCAGTAAATATCAAGCCGATAGCTGAAGGAACAAGATCGAAATTTAAAACCAAAATTGCAATACCGGCAATCAAGTAGAACACAACCATAAATGGTACGAGAACACCGGCAGTACGGCCGATACTCTTGACGCCTCCCAATAATACGGCGCCAACCAGAACAGCCATAATTACACCAGTCACCCATGTAGGGACGCTGAATACATCAAGCGCAACACCTGATGCTGCGTTGGCCTGAATCATATTTCCAATACCAAAAATTGCTGCGAAAACTGCAAATATGGCAAACAGTACACCTAACCATTTTTGACCGAGCCCGTGTTCCAAGTAATACATCGGTCCACCGGACATTTCTCCTTTAGAGTTTTTCTGACGGTATTTAACCCCGAGAATACCTTCTGAATACTTGGTAGCCATACCGACCAGCGCGGTCATCCACATCCAGAATACTGCGCCGGGACCACCAATTACGACAGCTGTAGCCACACCGACGACGTTTCCGGTACCGACAGTGGCTGCAAGAGCCGTCATCAATGCTTGGAAATGTGAAATGTCCCCTTCACTTTTGTCGTCTTGTTTACTAAAAGCTTTCTTCAAAGAATAAGGCAGCATTCGAAAAGAGAAAAATGAAATTCTAATCGTTAAAAATACCCCTGTGCCCACTAAAAATATAATCAACGGCAGTCCCCAGACAAAACCGCTGAGCTGGGCTGTAATATCAGCAAACCATTCACCCATTGTTAAACATCCCCTTTATTATGTATTCTCAACAAACATATATTGTTTCTCAAAAAATGTCAATATTGTGAATAAGGAGATATATTCTTTTAAAGTGTATTTATTTCACGCCATGCAATTAAATTACATATATTATGTAATGTTTATTTCATGTGCATTGATTTAGAGTGTGAATCAGCATGTTATATATGAAATTACTGACAAAAATTTCATTTTCGAGATACATCAAATAATATTGTAATTTTCTAATTTAAAATTTTCAAATTATTTATTGACAACGCTTTCACCTACCCATATAATGAATCTGTGTTCGAATAACATATTTAAGTACTATTTTCGTACAAATGGAGGTGTGAAAATGGATAATATTTTTATCGACAGTGTAGATACTTACATTTGCGATCTGCCTGTAAAACGGCCCCATCAGCTTGCGATGACAACCATTACTACGCAGGCAATTGTAATCGCAATCATTAAAGATAAGTCCGGAAGAACCGGTGTTTCTGAAGTTGCGACCATCGGTGGTGCCTCATACGGTGACAGTACTGTAGAAGCAATCAAAGCCAATGTTGATAAGTATATCGTTCCGCATCTGATAGATCAGGACCCGATGAAGTTCAATAGGATAATGACTACAGTTGCCAAACACGTCAGAGGCAATTACTTTGCCAAAGCTGTCATAGAAACGGCTTTGATTGATCTAGCTGCAAAACAACGTGAAATTCCAGCTTACGAACTGTTCGGCGGAAAAATCCACGATTCCCTTCCATTGGCATGGACGCTTGCGAGTGGAGATACCGGGAAAGATATTGAAGAAGCAAAAGAGATGCTGGACACCAAAAGACATAATATTTTCAAGTTGAAAATTGGACATGGTGATCCTGAAGCCAATGTCAATCATGTAGGAGAAATCATCAAAGCTGTTGGTAACCAGTCCAGAATAACTGTGGACATCAACCAGGCGTGGGATGAATACACTGCATCCAAGCAAATCAGAGCTTTGGAAGAAATGGGCGTATCCATGATAGAACAGCCGCTTCCAACATGGAACTACGAAGGCATGAAGAGATTGACCGAGAAGTTCGACGTCTCAATCTTGGCTGATGAATCGACCACGTCACTGCATGATACATACCGCATCATCAAAGAAAGAGCAGGAGATGCTGTCGCACTGAAGCCTGCAAAGCATGGCGGTATTATGGAAACGAAAAAAATTGCAGGTATTGCTGAAGCTGCAGGTTTCGGAATATACGGCGGGACGATGATCGAGTCCACAGTAGGTAATGCCATCGCAGCGAGTGTCTATTCGACGATACCAGAATTTAAATTCGGAACAGAAATATTCGGTCCGCTGCTTTACCAGGATAAATTGACTCTGGAAGATATCAAAGTTGAAAACTTCGAGATTCAGATATCCGACGAAATCGGGTTTGGAAACACTTTGGATTACGACAAACTTAAGCACTATATGAGATAAACAAACCGTTTTGTGGTTGTTATATAAAATATAATTATATTAATAGGAGTGTTAATTATGACAGTAAACAATCAGCTGCCAACGACTAAAAACGAACGTGTTGAAGAGGTGTTTGATATATTCATCAAACACATGCAGGAGTTTTTCGATGAAGCGAAACTGAACCATGAAGAATATACGAACTTTGTAAACTGGGCAGACCGTTTAGGTAAATCGGGCGAACTTCCATTATATGCAGACGTATTCCTGGAAACGCACGTATTACAGTCGATGTATACCGTATTACCGGGTACTCAGCCTTCCCTGCTTGGACCGTACTATGTTGAAAATGCACCATTTGTAGAGCCGGACGAGAACGGTGTTGTCGAGTTGCCGCAGCGTGAAGATGAAGAAGGAGACCTATTCTACTTCAGTGGCACAGTTAAAAACGTTGACGGCGAAGTACTTAAAAATGCAGAAGTTGATTTCTGGCAGAATGATTCATCAGCCAAATATTCAAACTTTGATTCAGATGCACCTGACTTCAACTTACGCGGACGTTTCGTAACAGATGATGAAGGTAAGTTTACAGTGAAAACATTCCTGCCGCTGCCATACTCGATTCCGGATCAGGGCCCTACGGGTGAGTTCCTGGGTTATATGGATCAGCACCCGATGAGACCGGCGCACTTACACATCATGTTCAAGGCAGAAGGCCACGAAACGTTGATCACTCAAGTATTCTTTGAAGGTGATGAGTGGATGGAGACGGACGTTGCGCAAGGTGTACGTGAAGAACTTATTACAGATCCTGTAGACAAAGGCGGACACAAAGAATCACATCTGGAATTCGTACTTCGTAAAGATAACTAATGAAAAATTCTGGGCATGGAAACATGCCCTTTTCGTATTCATATCAATAATTGGAGGAATGAATTGTGAGAGAGTTACCAGAACCGAAACTATCACTTTTAGGACATATGGAATTATCAGTGGCAAAGCCGCATCTGCCGAAGAAAACACCAATAGGAAACCGCAGAATCATCCAGGTGACCGGTGGTAAATTCGAGGGTGAATATTTTAATGCACAAGTACTTCCGGGAGGAGATGACTGGATTACAGTACGCGAAGACGGAACGATCATCCAGGACGTCCGAATTACTCTGGAAACGGATGACGAAGAAATCATTCTAATGACTTACAGAGGTATCAGAACCGGAGAACGGTCGGTTTTAAACAGTTTGGACCGGGGAGAAGAAGTGGACCCGAATGAATATTATTTCAGAACGAACCCTGTATTTGAAACCGGAAGCGAAAAATATCACTGGCTGAATAACAGAATATTCATCTCCAACGGCATCCGTATGCCGGAAGGCGTCAGTTATTCAATCTATACAGTCGAATAGGCGGTAAAATAATGAAATTAATCAATACTGAAGATAAACAAATCAATGTCAATATCACTACACACCCGGAAAGTAATGTCTTATTAATTTTTATACATGGGTTAACAGGCAATTATTTGCAGATGCATTATTTCCAAAATTACTTTAAAAGTAAATATAATACGCTGAGCTATGACTTGAGCGGCCGGGGCGACAGTACATTGCAAAGTGACCCGACTGATATTCATCAGCACAGTAAAGATTTACTCGAAATCATAGAGTCATTGGAACATGACAATATTGTTTTGACCGGGTATTCCATGGGCGGCTATATTGCAGTGGATGTTGCAGGTCAGACTTCAAAAGTGAAGAAGGTCGTACTTTTGGATGGCGGCGGTGAAGCGGATGAGAACACAAGAAGCCTCGTTCTGCCATCGCTTGGCAGACTTGAAAAAACTTTTGATTCAAGAGACGAGTATCTTGAAATGATGAAGAAGTCCTACGGTGCGATGGGAATTGAATGGAGCGAAGTCATGAATCAGGTCATTGATCATGAAATCACTCATATAGAAGATAAGGTTCATCACAAATCGGATTATGAACTGACCAAACAGGATTTTGAGAGCTTTTATAAGTTCCCATTCGATGAAGCATACAGCAGTATTGAAGTACCAGTATTCCTGATCATTTGTACCGGTGCCATAAAGGATGATACAGCACTTTTCAGTAAAGAAGGATACGACAAAATGCTTAATACTGTTAAAGATATAAATTCTACAGTGATAGATATCAATCATTATGAAATTGTATTCAATGAACAGAAATATTTAAATGAACAAATAGAAAATTTTTTAGACGAGGAGTAATTTAAAATGGAATCAAAAATAACTGATTTAAAATCTGCTCTTCAACCGGTTAAAGATGGAGATACACTGATGGTCGGCGGTTTTGGTCTGATTGGTGCACCGCTTTCTTTAATAGATGAGTTGACAAAGCTTGAAGTTAAAGAACTGACGGTAGTGAGCAATAACGTCGGAGAAGCAGGGAAAGGACTTGGAATCCTACTGGACCAGGGCAAACTGAAAAAGGCGATCGGTTCATATTTCACAAGTAACAGAGAAGTGGCCAAATGGTATAACGCAGGTAAACTGGAGCTTGAACTCCTGCCGCAGGGTACTTTAGGCGAAACTATACGTGCAGGCGGTGCTGGAATCGGCGGTTTCTATACCAAAACGAGTGTAGGTACAGACCTCGCAAAAGGTAAGGAAACAAAGGAGATTGACGGTGAGGAATACGTATTTGAAAAGGCGTTGAAGTCGGATGTATCTCTTGTACGTGCGCATAAGGCTGACAAACTAGGCAATCTTGTTTATTACAAAACAGCCCGTAACTTCAACCCGATGATGGCGACGGCAGGAAAATACGTTGTTGCGGAAGTCGATGAAATTGTTGAAGTGGGAGAACTGAACCCCGAGGAAATTGCCACTCAGCATATATATGTAGATAAACTTGTTTTAGCGGAACAAATTTTAACTAAAGAAGGAGTGGTTCAGAAATGAGTGTAAAAGATATGATTGCTGAACGTGCTGCCCAGGCTTTAGAAGAGTATTCAGTAATAAATCTTGGTATCGGCATCCCTACTCTTGTAGCAAACTATTTGGATAAGGAAAAATTCTATCTGCATACAGAGAACGGCTTGTTGGGCGTGACTTCTGTTGCCGAAGAAGACATCGATCCGAACATTGTCAATGCTGGGAAGCAGCCGGTCGGTGAAGCGACAGGCGCAAGCTATTTTCACAGTGCTGACTCATTTGCGATGATCCGCGGTTCACATGTTGATGTTGCGATACTTGGTGTACTGCAGGTGGATGAAAGCGGCCAGGTTGCAAACTGGGCGATTCCGGGCAAAGATATCATCGGGGTCGGCGGTGCCATGGATCTGCTTGTCGGTGCAAAAAAAGTGATTATCACAACCAATCACACTGCTAAAGACGGCTCGCCGAAATTCCTGAAAGAATGTACTTTTCCGATTACATCCACAAGACCGATAGATATGATAATTACAGACCTTGCTGTCTTTGAAAGGAAAGACGATACGTTCGAATTGATAGAATTAATGGGCGAAACGACACTGGAAGAAGTTGCAGAAAAAACAGAAGCATATTATACAGTGTCAGAATCACTTAAAAGGAGTGCTGAATAATGACTGAGGTTGTCATAATAGATGCAGTAAGAACACCGATCGGAAGATATAAGGGTGCGTTGAAATCAGTAAGGCCGGATGATCTGGGTGCCATTGTCATCAAAGCGCTTGTCGAAAGAAATCCAAATCTTGATGTCAATCAGATAGATGAAGTCATCTTTGGCAACGCCAACGGTGCCGGTGAAGAAAACAGAAACGTGGCACGGATGTCTGCACTGATTGCCGACCTGCCTGAAAGTGTCGCAGGGACAACTGTAAACAGATTGTGCGGCTCAAGTCTAGACTCTGTTTCAATGGCTGCCCGTTCAATCATGACAGGTGAAATTGATATCGCAATCGCAGGCGGAACAGAGAGTATGTCGAGAGCGCCTTTTGTCATGCTGAAGCCTGAAAAAGAATTCCCGAGAGGCAATATGGAAATGGTGGATACGACGATCGGATGGAGGTTCCCGAACCCGAAAATCGAGTCCGAACATGGTATTGATTCCATGCCGCAGACGGCTGAAAATGTTGCACAGAGATATAATATCACTAGGGAAGAACAGGATCAGTTCGCTTTTGAAAGCCAACAGCGCGCTAAAGCGGCAGTGGAAGCTGACCGGTTTAAAGAACAGATGGTGCCTGTAACGATCACTGACCGTAAAGGTAACGAAACAATTGTTGATAAAGATGAGCACCCGAGACCTGATACTTCACTTGAGAAATTGTCACAGTTACGCTCCATTTTCCCTGAGGGTACAGTGACAGCAGGGAACGCATCAGGTGTAAATGACGGCGCGAGTGCGCTTTTGGTGATGAGCAAAGAAAAGGCTGAAGAAATGGGATTGACGCCGCTTGTCAAATACACATTCTCTGCAACCGCAGGAGTGGAACCGGCTGTAATGGGACTTGGCCCGATAGATTCTACAAAGAAACTGCTTGAGAAAACAGGACGGACGATTTCAGATATCGGTCTTATGGAACTCAACGAAGCTTTCGCTTCCCAGTCTATAGAATGTATCAACCAGCTTGGCATTGACAGAGAGATTGTCAACGTAAATGGCGGTGCCATAAGCTACGGTCACCCACTGGGTGCAAGCGGTGCGCGTATATTGACAGATTTAATCTATGAAATGAAACGCCGTAATACTAAAACAGGACTTGCGACGATGTGCATCGGCGTCGGTCAGGGTATATCATTGATGGTAGATAATATAGAATAAATAAAAAAAACAGCTGACCGGATTTTTTCCGATCAGCTGTTTTTTAAAATGGCAGCTCTATTTCCGTATTACGGCTGATTAAATCTGCAGTTTCAAGAAGAGGGGTTAAATAATTATCTTCTACCTCTTTTCTTGTCGTCTGTGACGAGTTGGTCGAACAGTTGATTGCTGCAATCACTTCTCCCCGCATATTGCGGATAGGCGCAGCGATGGACATCAGACCGATTTCAAGTTGATCTTCGCTGATTGCCCAGCCGTTTTTACGTATTTCTTTGAACTCTTTTCTCAAATCCTCTTCTTTGTATGTCGTGTTCGGTGTGAGTGCCTCAAGTTTTGCGGTTGCAAAAAACTCCTTCAGTTCTTCTTCATTTTTTTGTGCAAGCAGTAATTTGCCCATTGAAGTTGCGTAGGCAGGCAGATGTGTACCGATATTGAGTGAAATATTCATGATTTTATTGGCAGGCACACGTCCGATATAGACAATCTCTTCGCCGACTAATTTAGCGATGGAGCTTGATTCATTGGTCTGTTTTGATAATTCCCGGAGGAGTGTCGATGTAATTTCCCAGCTGTCTCTTGCAGTCATGTACGAATAGCCAAGAGATAGAACTTTGGGTGTTAAATAAAATCGATTATCGAGCGCCTGAGCATAACCCAAGTTGACCAGAGTAATCAAAACACGTCTGGCGGTCGGTCTTGATATATCAGTTAATTTTGCAGCTGAAGATATGGTCAAGTGATCGTTGCCGTCAAAAGCTTCAATTACTTTCAATCCTTTTGCAAGTGTTTGGAGATGATCTGCATTATTAAATTCCTGTGTCATAGTAACCCCTCTATTGTACGATAATAAGAATTTTGTACTATTATTATAACATTTTTATGATGATAATTCCTTCGAAATTCTACATTACGGCCAGAAACCAATCCACTGCCAATAAGTATATGCCACCAGTGTAATAATAAAAACACTCGCAATTGTCGAGAGTATACCTGGCAGCAGAAAATCCTGCTGTTCCACCCTTCCTGTACTGTGGGCCACGACATTGGGCATCGTTTCCACCACCAATATGAAACCAAGCAATAAAGTGACAGCAGAAAGGACGGACATGACCACGGGATCCAACCCTGACTGAGCGGACAGACTGATGAGCACCGGCAGTAGAGTGATTACAGCAGTTGAAACGTTTGTCACTCCCAGGTGATACAGATGTGAAATCAGTACTGTAATGGGTATTGCAAGCCAGGGATTGCTGAATATCTCCACTATGACCGGAGGTGACACCAGAACCTCAAGTAAATCTATCGCTCCGGATTCAATCAGAGAATAACCTAGCGATAATGTTGCGCCAATCAACAGGACGATTCCGAAATTAATGTTAAGCAGTTTTCTCCATTCTACAAAACCGACACTGGGAAGAGCCATCATGATGACTGCAAACAATGCACCAAACGTAGGGTGATATCCGTGCCATGACTCTGTCAGCCATATAAGAATCGTAATGACCAGGATCACTATGCATTTTATTTCATCAATGGCTATTTTTCCAATTGCCGCATTCTTTTTCTTCATCTCTTTTTGTAACGTCTTAAATGATTCATCTTCTTCAGGCGGATAGACTTTCCATATGATATACATGACAACAATGACAAGAAGTATCCATATCGGTGCAGTATATATGAACCATTCCAAATAAGAAATGGAGACGCCGACATATAACCGCAGAAGTTCAATGGTCAGTATATTACCTATGGCAGCGGTAAGTACTGCCACACCGCTTATACTGATGCCGAAAGCAGTGCCAATGTACAACAGTTTATTGAAGTTTGAATTTTTCCCGACATCGGTTTCTTTAATGATGCTGTCCAGAACAGGCACCATCAAGGAAGCGCGTACAGCAGTCGCAGGAATGAAAAATGCCTGAATCTGATTGATTATACCGACCCCGATGTAAATACCCTTAGCTGAAGATCCCGTCGTAGCCAGCAGAGAGTATGTCATCCGTCTGATGAGCGGTGTGTGATTGACGCCGATTGCCATCATCATTCCGCCGATGATCAGAAAAACTGCAGGAGAACTGAAGCCGCTTAATGCAGTTTCTATGTCCACAGGTCTCAGCAATATCAACAAACCTAAAACCACCATGGAAGTCAGGCCGATCGGAATCGGTGCAAACGCCCATAAGACCAGGCCGTAAACCATGATGGAGATTGTGGCCCTTTCAGACCACGCGATATTTTCAGGAAGAAAATATAAAACAGCTAAAAATAAGACTGTCGCTGCAATTAAAATAATAATCTGACTGAGGCTTATTTTTGATTTTTCATTGTTTGCCATATGGAGCCACTCCATTTAATTATATGTAAAGAAATACAGCATAATTAAATGCTGTATTTCTCAAGGTTTATTATTCAGGTCGTGTCCAGGTTGTCCCCGTTTTCAGCTGAAAGCTCTTTTTGATGCGGTTCTCTTTTATTTATAAATTTCTGAATAAGGAAAACAACAACGACTAGCCCGATAGCAATACTGTCTGTGACGATTCCTGAAAGCATCAATAGTAAAGCAACTGCAATCAGTAATATTCTTGTGTACCATGATGCCGTTTTTTTGAAAATCCAGCCTTGAACAGCTGCTGCCAGGAAATAAACACCCAAAAGTGCTGTTATAACAGCTAATATGATAGCTACGGTATCATCACTTAACAGAAGCAGTTCCGGACTGTAGAAGAGCATGAACGGTACAATAAATGCTGCCAATCCAATCTTGAAAGCTTCTCCGGCGGTTCTCATCGGATCGGTTCCGGTGATTCCGGCGGCTGCAAATGCTGCCAGTGCAACCGGCGGTGTAATTGCCGAGATTACTGCATAATAGAACACGAACATATGTGCAAGGATCGGCTCCATGCCCAGATTGACCAGGCCGGGAGCTACAACGGAAGCGGCAACTGCGTATGCAGCTGTTGTCGGCATGCCCATCCCAAGAATGATGGATAACAGCATTGCAAATATCAGAGCAAACAGAATGTTGTTGTCGGCAATTGTCAAAAGCATTGTACTGAATCTCTGGCCGACACCGGTCAATGCGATTACACCAACGATAATGCCGGCGCTCGCGACGATTGCAATCAGCTGCAGTGAATTTTTCATACCGAGTTCCAATGCTTCAAGTACTTTCATGATGCCCATACGCGTCTCTTTCTGAACCAGGCTGAGCACGAAACATGAAACGATACCGACTGTACCTGCAAATATTACACTGTACCCGCTGACGAGCAGGAAAATCAGTAAAATGACAGGGATGAACAAGTATGCTTTTTTAACCAGGTCCGGAATGTTAGGCAGAAGTTTGCGCGGGACCCCTCTCAAATCATCTTTTAAAGCCTGAAAGTCGACCATAAAGTATACAGAGACGAAGTATAGTACTGCCGGGATAATGGCATAAATAATGATTTCAGAATAAGGTATGCCTGTAATCTCTGCCATCAGAAACGCACCGGCGCCCATGATCGGCGGCAATATCTGCCCGCCGGCCGAAGCTGTTGCTTCTGTTGCAGCGGCAAATTGTGGTCTGTATCCCGTCCGTTTCATCAAAGGAATTGTCAATGAACCTGTCGCAACCACGTTCCCCGCTGAAGTACCATTAATCATACCCATTAAAGCAGAAGCGATAACTGCTACCTTGGCAGGTCCGCCGCGCATCCAGCCGGCCAGTCTGAAGGCCACATCGATGAAGTACTGGCCGACACCTGACATCTGCAGGAAGGCCCCGAATATGATGAACAGTATGATATACCTGGATGATACATCGGTAGTCACTCCGAATACACCGTCAAGGCCATATATATAAGTGACGAACCTTTCAAATGAATAGCCGTTATGATTCAGGATTCCCGGTAAGTACGGTCCGAGAAACGAGTAGGCAATAAATACCCCGGCAAGAATCGGCAGTGTCCAGCCGCTTGTTCTTCTTGTTATTTCCAAAACAAGCAGGATTCCGACTGTAGAAACGATGACATCCATTGTTGTAGGTGTAACACCAAAGCGGAATACGATTGTAGTCAGATTTTCAGCTATGTAATATCCAATGAATATTGCAGCTGCAATGAGTATCCAGTCAACTATTGGGATACTATTGGATTTCGATTTCCAGCCTTTATAGAACATGAGAGTCAATACTGTGCCAAACACAATATGAGTACTTCTGAAGACCCAGGGATCGATAGGGTTAAAGTTAAGAATATAAAGATGGTATAAGGCGCCAAATACGGCGATAGCCATAAACAAATATCTCTTCCATCCCGAGAAGCTTCTTGTGGATTCAGAGTCTTCCAGAGCGTCTTCGACAACTTCAGTATCAATCTTTTTGTCTTCGTCAAAACCAGTCTCTTTCTCTCGCGTATCTTCATGGTGTTCACTGTTTAGCTGTTGCTTTTCTTTTTCATCATTAATATCTTGATTCTTATTGTTCAAAGTTATCCCCCCCTTATGCTTACATAACTTCAGCCGACAAATATCGGCTGAAGTTGTAAGCAAAGTCATCCAATGACACTTTACTCGCTGTCTTCTTCGTCTGAATCTTCACCTGTATCGGCACTGCCATCCCACTCATCAGGGTAGACTTCCTCAGGAAGTTCTACACCAATCTCTTCATAGTACTGAATTGCGCCGGGATGCATCGGATAATCGGTGTTATTCGTAATCACTTCAGGATCTTCTGCTTCAGAAGCAGAGTTGTGAGTGTTGATCATCTGATCAATATTTTCGTGATAGGCTTTTACAAGATCATATACGAATTCAGAATTTGCTTCTTTCTGCACTACACCGTAGTTGAACTGAGCAACTGTTTCGATGTCGGCATCCTGAGAATCATAAGTGTCTTCAGGGATGGTGAATTCCTTAAAGTAAGGCAGCTCTTCCATCACCTCTTCACGGTTCTCCCCGTCGATACCATAAATGTTAATATCAGCCTGCGTTTCTGCTTCTACAACTGCTGAAATCGGAAGACCTGCTGAGAAACCGATGTGTTCAAGCTGGCCGTCGAGCATCTGTGAAACCATGTCACTCGCACCTGCTGCAACCTGGTCGCCAGTTTCAATGCCAAGTACATCATAGATGATCGGGTTGTAAGTGCCCGGTGTGCCGCCTGATGGGCCGACACCTACACGCTGACCTTCATGGTCTTCAATGCTCTCTACACCTGTTGATGATAGAGAGAACCAGTTGAACGGTGTATCATACATCGGGAATATTACACGGATATCTGTAAATTCCTGTTCTGCCCACTCACCTTCGCCTGTATATCCTTCATAAAGCGGTCCTTCTGTCACCATGCCGAGCTGTACATCATCAACATCCAGCAGTTGAATGTTATGTACAGGGCCCCCGGTCACTTCGACGTTTGAAGTAACATCAAGGTGTTCTTCAAGCAGTGATGCAAGTCCGCCGCCCCAAATGTAGTAAGTACCGCCCTGGGATGCCGTCCCGATCGTCACTGTTGAAGGATAGTCATTTTCCTCAAACTCTGCATCCGCTTCTGCTTCTCCTCCACCATCATCTGTCCCTTCATCTCCACACGCTGCAAGAACCACTGCGATAATCATTGTGCTGAACAATAACCAAAATTTCTTCATTTTAAAAACCCCTTTATATTTTAGTTGCTCAGTATGATCTTGGCATACCAAGCACATGTTGCCCAATGTAAGAAAGAATCATATTGTTATTAACCGGTGCCACCTGGTACATTCTTGTTTCTCTGAATTTGCGTTCAATATCATACTGATCGACAAAACCATTTCCCCCGTAAGTATTAATTGCTACGTTGGCCGCTTCCCAGCTTGCCTCACTGGAAATCAATTTAGCAGTGTTGGCCTCCTCTCCGCAATTTTCGCCTGTATCAAATTTTTCTGCCGCCTTATATCTCAGAGCATCGGCCGCCATGATTGATGCATAAGCTTTGGCAATTGGAAACTGGACTCCCTGGTTCTGTCCTATTTTCCGGTTGAACACTTCTCTTTCGCTGGCATATTCAACCGAACGGTCAATGAAAAAGTAACCATCCCCGATGCTTTCCGAAGCGAGCAGAATTCTTTCGGCATTCATTCCATCCAGGACATATTTAAAACCACTTCCTTCCTCGCCGATGACACTGTCAAAGGGTATTTTCATATCTTTGTACCAGATTTTATTTGTTGCGTAGTTGAACATTGTCCTGACCGGTTCAACTTCCAGGGAGCCGGGCTGGTTCTGCCTGATTTCCCTTAAATCAACGAGGAATAAAGTCATCCCTCGTGATTTCTTCTCGACTTTATCAAGAGGGGTGGTTCTGGCTAGTAGAAGCAGCAGGTCGGATTGCTCAATACGGCTGGTCCAGTTCTTATGTCCGTTGATTACATAGCCGTCATCAACCTTCTCTGCGAATGTTTCAATCGCTGTAGTATTTGAACCGGCTTCCGGCTCTGTGATAGAGAACGCCTGCATACGGATTTCACCGCTTGCTATGCCCGGCAGATACTTCTCTTTCTGTTCTTTATTACCGTGTCTGAGAAGCGACCCCATCGTGTACATCTGAGCGTGACATGCAGCTGCATGACCGCCTGCTCTATGTATTTCTTCTAAAATGATCGTCGCTTCTGTCAATCCGTAGCCTTTACCGCCATATTCTTCCGGAATAAGTACTGATAGGTAGCCCGCCTGGGTTAAAGCATCGACAAACTCCTGAGGGTACTTCCGTTCCGGATCCAGCTCTCTCCAATATTCATTTCCAAATTTTTCACACAGTTCCCTCACTTCTTTGCGCAGCTTAAGTCTTTCTTCTTCACTTAATGTGATCGTCTCTGATGGCAATAGATCGCTCATTTATATCCCCCTAATATATTTTTTCAGTTGTTACTGAATGATTGTTGTGAACTTTTGTAGAAGTCATTGCCCTCACTGTCATGAATGACAATGCATGGAAAATCTTTAACTTCGAGTCTGCGGATGGCTTCTGTACCTAAATCTTCATATGCAACGAGTTCTGAATTGATGATTTTTTGGGCGAGCAATGCGCCTGTACCGCCGATTGCAACCATATAAACCGCTTTATTATCTCTGATGGAGTCTATGACCTCTTCGCTCCGGTAGCCTTTTCCTATCATCCCCTTCAGCCCATGTTCCAGAAGTGCCGGCGTGTATGCATCCATGCGGCTTGAAGTTGTGGGTCCTGCCGAACCTATGGCCTGTCCGGGTTTTGCCGGTGTAGGACCGACGTAGTATATGACCTGTCCGTTGAGATCGACAGGCAGTTCTTCGCCGTTTTCAAGCTGTTCGGTCATGCGCTTATGCGCGGCGTCTCTCGCTGTGTATAAAGTGCCGGATAACATTACTGTGTCCCCGCTCTTCAGTTTTTCAATATCATCGTCTTCAAATGGAACTGTTAAATGTATCTCAGCCATACTGTCCTCCTCAAATGACGAAATGTTTGTGTCTGCTTGCGTGGCAGTTCAAGTTGACAGCAACAGGAAGCGCTGCAATATGACACGGTGCGGTTTCAATCTTGATGTCAAGAGCCGTCGTATCTCCCCCGAGACCTTGTGGCCCGATTCCCAGTTTGTTAACTTCTTTATGAATTTCTTTCTCGAGGTCTGCAATATTTTCATCCGGATTTCTTTCCCCGACAGGGCGAAACAAAGATTTCTTGGCCAAATAAGGTGCCACTTCAAAGTTGCCGCCGATGCCTATACCGACGACTAACGGCGGGCAGGCATTGGGTCCCGCTTCTTTCACCGTCTGTATAATAAAATCCTTGACGCCGTTTAATCCGGCAGATGGTGTGAGCATCTTCATCGCACTCATATTTTCAGCTCCGCCGCCTTTTGCGGACATCTGGACTTCAAGAGCATCTCCTTCGACCAATTCGATATGAATGACTGAAGGTGTGTTATCCCCTGTATTTTTACGGCTGATCGGATCATCGACGATGGAGTATCTTAAGTAGCCTTCGTCATAACCTGTTCTGACGCCTTCGTTTATCGCATCTTCAAGGCTCCCGCCTGTAATGTGGCAGTCCTGCCCGAGCTTGACCAGAAACACTGAAACACCCGTATCCTGACACATCGGCACACGGTTTGATGTAGCGATGCCGGCATTTTCAATCAGCTGGTTCAATATGCTTTTGCCGGCTTCCGAGGATTCGGTTTTGACAGATTCCCTGAATGCATTGACGACATCTTCACCGAGGTCGAAATTTGCTTCCTGGCAGATTCTTGAAACTTCATCGACGATGTCCTGATACTGGATTTCTTTCATCTGTCTGCCTCCATTCAATTATTCGCTTTGACTTTTAAGTACTTTTTCGAGCAGTTCATTTTCCTGGTTTGGTGCATGTGCTTTTTTATAGACCATCATTGTTCTGTCAAAGGAAATGATCACTTCTGCACGCTGGTTATAGCCGTATGTTTTGACGTTGACGATACCGACATTCGGACGGGATTTTGATTCGCGCAGTCCGGTCACTTCAGAATATGAATAGATCGTGTCGCCTTCAAATACCGGCTTAGGGAGCTTGATGTTATCCCAGCCGAGATTGGCCATGGCATTTTGTGAAATGTCGGTCACCGACTGTCCGGTTACAAGTGCCAGAGTGAAAGTCGAGTCCACCAAAGGTTTACCAAAATCTGTTTTCTCAGAATAATAATCATCAAAATGAATCGGGTTTGTATTCTGGGTTAATAATGTCATATAGATATTGTCTGTTTTTGTAACAGTCCTGCCCAGTGGATGGGGATATATATCCCCTTCTGTAAAATCTTCGAAGTAACGTCCGGTCCAGCCTTCTTGTACACTCATTCAAATACCTCCTGTTGTTTTATGATTGAGATGAAATCCCCAGTTCTTCCAATATTTTTTCTGTATGTTCGCCAAGCCCGGGCACATTCTTCATTACCGGATCATAATCTTTTGAAGTGACCGGTGGCAGAAGTGAAGCGATACTTCCTTCCGGCGTTTCTATTTCCCTCCAGCGGTTTCTCGCTTTCAGCTGTGGATGATTAAAGAAATCTTTCATGTTATTTAACCTGGCATTGGCAATCTTCGCATTTTCCACCCTGTCGATGACGACATCGGAAGTCAGTTCCGAGAATGCTTCTTCAATGATGTCTTTCAGTTCCTCCCTGTTTTCAGAGCGTAAGTAATTTGCATTAAAACGCTCGTCCTGAGACAAAGCTTCATCATTTAAAACTTCTTTACAGAACTGGGCCCATTCCCTCTCATTCTGCAAACCGATAAATACTGTTTTATCGTCTCCGCATTTGAACGGTCCGTATGGGTAGATGGTGGAATGGCTGGCACCTGCCCGGCTGGGTTCTTTACCGCCGTATTGGGCGTAATAGGCAGGGTATCCCATCCACTCACCCAAAGCTTCGAGCATTGACACTTCAAGGACGGTGCCCCTGCCTGTTTTCATGCGGTTCATCAATGCCGTCAGTACGCCGGTATATGCATACATTCCGGCTGCGATATCAGCGATGGATATACCGGCTTTGGAGGGCTCATCTTCAGTACCTGTGACAGAGACTAGACCGGCCTCACACTGGACCAATAAGTCATATGCTTTTTTCTGTTCATACGGCCCGCCTTTGCCGTAGCCGGACAGGCTGCAAACGATAAGTTCAGGGTGTTCTTCGACCATTTCATCAGGAACGAGTCCCATTCGTTCAATGGCACCCGGAGCCAGGTTCTGTATAAAGACATCGGCTTTTTCAAGCAGTTTTGAAAGTACTTCTTTATCATTTTTATCTTTTAAATTTAAGGTTATTGATTCCTTGGACCGGTTGGTCCAGACAAAATGGCTCGACATACCATTTACCGTCGTATCGTAGCCTCTGGCAAAATCTCCGACTCCAGGCCTTTCGACTTTGATGACTCTGGCCCCTAAATCAGCCAGCTGCCTTGTGGCAAAAGGCACTGCAATGGCCTGCTCCAAAGAAACAACAGTAACACCTTCAAGTGGTAACATTAAATTCCTCCTATATAAAATCGCTTACATTTCCAATAATTTTTTTGCCCGCTCATAAACGGGCGGGTCTATCATTTTGCCGTCAACCTCGATTGCACCATCGCCATCATCGATTGATGCCTTGAATGCGTCAACTATTTTTTCAGCCTCTTCGATTTCTGAAGAGGTAGGTGCATACACCTTATTGACGGTTTCTATCTGTTTTGGATGGATGACCAGCCGGCCCTGAAAACCGAAGCCTCTGCTCAGTTCTGATGCTTCTTTAAGACCCTCCTCATCGTTGAAGTCGGTGTATACCGAATCTACCGGCTGGTTGATTTCTGCTGCACTGGACGCTGCAACGAGAGTGGATCTGGCATGCATCAAAGATTGATTGCTGTCGCCTGGTATTCCCAGATCCAGCATATAGTCCTCTGCACCAAATGCCATCGCCTCGATACGTTTACATGCTGAAGCGATATCGAGAGCATTTAATAGTCCTGAACTTGTTTCTATAAGCGGTACAATTTTAATATGATTTAATTTCAGATTGTTCTGCTTTTCAAAAGTAGTAATCAGATAATCGAGTATTTTTATATCATCTGTATTATTAGTCTTGGGCAAAATGATTCCATCAAGATTTTCATTGACAAGTGCTCTTATATCATCGATAAAAAATGTACTGTTCACTTCATTTACTCTTACATATTTTTTTGATGAAATATCTTTATTATTCAACCATGGTTTTATTTTTTCCCTGGCTTGATCTTTTTCTTCGATAACGACACTGTCTTCCAAATCGAAGATGATTGTGTCAGCTTTCAGTTCTGGTGCTTTAGCCAGAAATTTTTCTTTACTGCCGGGTATGAAGAACCAGCTCTTATCCATTTACCATCACCTAAACTTCTCCTTTTTCAGGATATTGTTGATTGGATACAATTCTAGTGTAAAAGAACTCTGTTTATTTGTAAACAGAATTTTTAGAATTTATAAACTTATTTAATATTATTTTAAATGCAGCAGTGGTATCAAGTCTGTGTGCGTGCGGCTGATGTGATCAGCATATTCTTTACATGCTGCTTTGATATCCTGTTCTTTTACAGCATCCAGAATTTTTGAATGTTCAACATTTGATTTTTCAATCTGGTCGGGAATCACATATGGCGTATCTTTTGCTATGCCGTGGGAAACCCTTGCCATCAAGCCGTGGAGACGTTTGCTTTTCGCCCCTGACAACGAAAGGTTATGGAATTGGTTGTTCAAGTCCACGTATGTTTCGATATCAGTTGTCTGCAGCATTTTCTTATGAAGATTTTCAAGCTGCATTATGTCTTCCAAAGTCAAATTTGGAATGCTTCTCTCCAGAGTGAAAGGCTCTAATATTGTGCGCAGTTCATATATTTCATTGATATCATCCATTGTCAGAGAGTTGACGACCGCGCCTTTATGAGGTTCAAGAGTGACGAGCCCTTCCATTTCAAGTGTTTTTAATGCTTCACGCACAGGCATCCTGCTGACGCCGAGCTGGTCTGCAATATCAGCCTGGACAAGCCTTTCATCAGGTTTTAATTCTCCCTTTAAAATTGCCTGTCTCAAAATTGTTGTTACTGAATTCGGGAGTACTTCCCTTGCAACAGCTTTGAATTTCATACCTATCATCCTTTTTCTCCATATATAAGTGAAAAATATATAGAGACTATACTATTTTACTGTGACATTATAGGGGAAAAGCGTGCCTAAGTCATCAATATCTTCCAAAGAGAGAATATTGTTTGCAACTTCTTTTGCCTGCTCTTTATCAATGTCTTTTGAAAGGACCATGAATTTATTATAAAGATCTTCTTTAGTTACATTATTTTCAGGGTCTCCTTTAGGATATTCAGTAGCGAGTTCTATCGTTTCACCGTTTTTTAAATGAACTTTGACATTGGAGCCCCATTTTTCAGGATACGCCTGGTTCACTTCATCGTCTGTAAAAATATTGACCCTGTCCATCAGGTTTCTGACTTCTTCATCCCATAAGTTTTCTTCAGTGAATGTATCCAGATTGCCGTTCTTTTTAACGAGTGCAAGTGCTGTACAGTACTGTAAACTGAATTTACCCTGGTAGACCGTCTGCGGATTATCATTGTCAGTAATGTTGATCGCAACATCGTAAGTGCCGACTTCGATCTTTTCGACATCATCAACGTCTATATTCTGCTGCTTCGCCAAATCTGATACGAGATCCATCGCATGGTGGGTGTGTCTGCATGAAGCATGAATTTTAAATGAGTTTTCCATGATTTTAAATTCCTTGCCAAGACCGCCGGTAATTTTATTGGCGTCATACTCATCACTCATCGCTTCAAAGAAACCGCGTCTGCCTTCCAAAATTTTAGAAGCGGCAGTAAAGTCTTTTTCTGAAAGCATGCTCGAAATCACACCATTCATTGCAGCTTTTCCAGGGTGGAGCTGCTTGGACATTGCGCCGTCTTCGATAAATTCCCACAAGCCTGCAGCCTGTGTGCCTGCACTGCCAAGTGAGTATACTGTCTGTTCGACTGAAAGATTTAACAGTTTGGCAACCGCTGCTGCAGAACCGAAAGTTCCGCAGGTTGCCGTATTATGCCAGTAATAATAATGTGAAGGTGACACAGCTTCACCAATTCTGAAGCAGATTTCATAACCGACGACGACTGCTGTAATCAAATCTTTTCCGTCTAATTCCTTCCATTCACCGACAGCGAGTGCTGCAGGAATGACGACTGTTGCAGCATGAACGATGGAACTCTTGTGAATGTCATCCTGTTCAACGATATGGCTCGCTGCGCCATTCAGCAAAGCGGCATTTGTAACAGAAGATTTACCGCCATTGATCAATGATGCCTGCTCGTTGCCTCCGAGCATATCAACTAAATCTTCTACTTTCTTAATCGGTTCCGTGTCTTTGCCTGCGATCGCAGAACTGAAATAATCCAAAATGCACAGTTTAGTAAACTCAATGACATCTTCAGGGATGTCATCATATGTTGTTTCAACAACATATTCTGCTAACTCTTTACTTAAAGACAATACATCCGACCTCCTTAGTCATGTTAAAGCCATTATATTGGATACAATAGCCAAAATCAATTCATTTCAGAAAAATCTGTTAATTAATTTGTAAAGATTACAGTTTAATGGATGACGTTACGGTAAGCGCAAGTGATAATTTGTTATAGTATTCTTAAATGAGTGAGGAGGATGATCATGATAACAATTCAAGATAGAAAATACTTGCAGAGATGTGTTGAACTTGCGGCTGATGCTTTTGAGAAAGGGAACTCCCCTTTTGGTTCAATTCTGGTTTCCAAAGACGGTGACGTTTTATTTGAAGACCACAACAGAGATGCTGAAGGGGATAACACTCGCCACCCGGAATTTGAAATTGCAAAATGGGCAGTCAATAATTTAACTGAAGATGAAAGGAAAGAGGCTGTTGTATATACTTCCGGAGAGCATTGTTCAATGTGTGCTTCCGCCCATGGGTTGGTCGGTCTCGGCAGAATCGTGTATGCAAGTTCCAGTAAACAGTTGAAAGAGTGGCAAAAGGATCTCGGTGTAGAGTCAGGTTTATTAAAAGGATTGGCCATCCCTGAAGTTTTAAACGGGATTCAGGTGGACGGGCCGGATGAAGAGCTGGCAGAAGAAGTGAAGGAACTTCAATATAAATATCATGAAAGATGAGGAATAATATGAATGTGATGACGAACAGGCAAAAAGGAATTGTTCTGGCAATTGTCGGGGCATTTTTCTGGGGCGTCGGCGGTGCAGCTTCCGATTACCTGTTTACATTTAAAAATATATCGGTGGATTGGTTTGTCACTGCCAGGCTGCTGATCAGTGGTGTATTTCTACTGATTGTCCACCGTTTCATGTCCAGGGAGATCCCTGTTTTCAGTATTTTCAAAGAAAAGTTTGTCGTTACACGTCTCGTTATTTTCAGCATACTCGGGATGCTGCTTGTCCAGTATTCATACATGGCTTCAATAGATTACGGTAATGCTGCAATCGCTACTCTGCTTCAGTATATCGCTCCTGTCTATATCATCATCTGGTATGTATCGAAAGGTCAGGACCGGATAAAACCATTCGATATTCTGGCGATAACATTAACGTTGACGGGTACATTTCTGCTGCTCACAAATGGCTCCTTTGCCAGCTTGTCCGTACCGATGCCAAGCGTTATCTGGGGTATCATCTCTGGACTGTCACTTGCCTTTTATACTATATACGCAAGACAGCTGCTCATGCGTTTTCCTTCTATATTGGTTGTTGGCTGGGCGATGATAATTGCAGGAGTTGTAATGAATTTCATCCATCCGCTGTGGGATGTGGATCTCGGTGCGATGGATGTGATGACAGTACTCGTACTTTTGTTCGGAATTTTTGCAGGCACAGCAATAGCGTTCTGGTTTTTTATAAAGAGCCTGGAATATATTACAGCAAAAGAGACAACATTGTTCGGTACCGTCGAACCGCTTGCCGCCATTGTTGCGAGTGTGCTCTGGCTGAATGTTTCTTTCCAGGGCTGGCAGCTTATCGGCATGTTTTTAATACTGGTGCTGATTACAATGCTGTCTCTTAAAAAGCAAAGTGAATAGTTGAATGAAAAACTTATTTAAAAGAATCTGTCCCACGGCATTTTATCCGGCGGCGGGCATTCTACTGAGACCATCTCATCCTTGGTAGGATGTTTGACTTCCAGGGTATGTGCCCAGAGCGCGATCTGCTGGCCGACTTTGTTGGAGTGCCGGCCGTATTTCTGATCGCCGTACAAAACATTGCCGGCGTTGGCGAGCTGAACCCGGATTTGATGGGAACGGCCGGTCTCAAGTTGTATTTCGAGAAGGGACAGGTTATTCTTTTTATCCGTGTCCAGCACTTTATAGTGCAGGATTGCTTTTTTAGCCTCTTTTTTATTTTTATCAACAACATTTACCGTATTATTTTTACGGTTTTTATGCAGATGATCTGTCAGTGTTTTTTCGGCTGCAGACATACGGCCCCGTACTACTGCTTTATATTTTCTTACAATCTTATTCTGTCTCAGCTGATCGGATAATCTGGAAGCAGCTTTGGAAGTTTTGGCGAATACGATTGCCCCGCCCACGGGGCGGTCTAGGCGGTGAACGAGGCCGAGATAGACATTTCCGGGTTTATTTTCATTTTCTTTAATATAGCCCTTCAGTATATTTAGCAGGTCCGGATCTCCTGAAGCATCTTCCTGGACCGGTATATTGACAGGTTTTTCCACGATCAACAGATGATTATCCTCATACAAAATATTAATGTTCATGGTGAATTCTCCTTTTTTACATCTTCATAACATAATACTATACTATCAAGTGATTTATATGAAAATGTAATGAGAAAACGGCTCTCTGATCAATAGAAAGTGTTCCATGGAATCTCATCAGGTGGTGTAGATTCTACAGTAACAGTCTCATCTTTATCAGGATGTTCTACATTGACCTCATATGACCAGAGCGCAATCGGCTGGCCGACTTTGTTATAGTGCTGTCCATAGTTCGTATCACCGTGCAGAACATTGCCGACATTGGCAAGCTGCACTCTGATGTGGTATGAATAGCCCTTTTCCATTTCGATTTCCATGAGCGTCAGATCGTTCGTTTCATCCCGGTCGATGACTTTATAGTGGAGCACTCCTTTTATCGCTTTTTCATTATCTTCCCCTGTGATACTGAACAAATTATTTTCTGTATTTTTAAGAAGGTGGTCGGTTAAAGTATCCTCCGCCCTCGGCATCTTTCCGCGCACGATTGCTCTGTACATTCTCTTCACTCTGCTGTTTTCAAGCTCTTGTGATAAGTGAGAAGCAGTCTCGGCAGTTTTGGCAAATACAGCTGCGCCGCCTATCGGGCTTTCCAGCACCTCATCAGCCTCAGGATGTAAATCGTCACTCTCTGCGTCACTTTTTTTAATATGTTCTTTCAGCGCCTTCAGCAGCTCTTCACCTTCTGTGCCTTCCATATATGAGGGAATAATTGCGGATTTTTCAACAACCAGCATATGGTCATCCTCATATAAAATATTTGTCTCCATGGGAGCACTCTCCTTTACTCTTTTTTACTTTTATATCAGTATTAAATAAGTTCCCTGTTTCATGATTTTATAACATGACAGTAATATTTTAAGTCATTATATACGAAGGATGATTAAAAGTGTTAGATCGATTGTCTCCTGTTTTAATATTAATTATGATGGTCACTGCACTTTTCATAGGACAGTATGAAATGATATCCGATGTACTCGGCTCATTGGTCGTCCCATTATTAATGGTGTTATTATTTTTAATATTTCTTGATGTTCCGTTCAGAGATATTCCAGTATCCATAAAAAACTATAAATTTAATTTTATATCACTGGCTATAAATTTCATATGGACACCCATTTTGGCATATTTATTAGGGTACATATTTTTAGCAGATCAGCCTGTACTCTGGCTGGGGCTTGTCATGCTGCTTGTGACGCCATGTACAGACTGGTATATAATATTTACGAATATTGCCAAAGGCAATACGGCTTTATCCACAACGATTCTGCCAATAAACTTCATCCTGCAGATTATTCTACTGCCTGTTTATATATATTTGTTTTTCGGTGTTTTTGAATGGGTGTCTTTCAATGTTGTGTTCCAGATGATGTTGACGCTGATGATACCGCTTGGCCTTGCAATACTTGTAAAGCTGATATTTCCAGGGGAATATTTAAGCCGGCTGTCATCCCTGAGCCCTATTATCCTGAGTATGGCAGTACTCTCCATATTTGCATCTGAAAGAGATACCCTTTTTAATAATTTAAATTTGCTTCAAATAATACTGATACCGATACTACTCTTTTTTGTCATCACTTTTTTTATCAGCAATTTTGCAGCCAGAATACTCGAATTCAACTATCGTGATACAGTCAGCCTGGTCATGACGACTATGGCCAGGAACTCGCCACTCGCACTGGCAATTGCGGTGGTGGTTTTTGATGATATGCCGATTATCACACTGGCGCTGATCATCGGTCCGTTGATTGAAATACCGATACTCGCAGTTACGAGTAAGGTGATGCAGTTGAAAATTTAAAGGGACTGTTCTCACAGAACAAGTCCCTTTAAATTTGCCCTGAATTTTCAACGCATATTTATAATATACAGAATAGTGTGATAGAATTAGGACGCTATAAAAAGGTCTTCAAAAAGGAGGAAACCAGTGGATATAAAAAGGTACTCCGAGAATTCTGTAACCGTTTATCTTGGGGATGAAATCAGTGAAGCTACAAATAAAAAGCTGGTACATTTGAAAAATGAATTGGAGAAAATGAAGATTGCCGGAGTAACGGAAATAGTCATATCCTATACCAGTTTAATTATTTACTATGACATCTTTAAAACAACCGGTAAAGATGTTGAAAGTACTTTAGAGGGAATCAATCTGGACAGATTGGAAGCGCAGTCTTTTGAATATAAACTGGTCGAAATTCCAGTCTGTTACGGCGGGGAATATGGTCCGGATCTGGAGCGGTTTGATGACAATGGATTATCTCCGGAAGAAGTCATTGAACTTCACAGCGATACGGAATATTTAGTCTATATGCTTGGATTCATGCCGGGTTTTCCGTATCTGGGCGGTCTGGATGAGAAGTTATTCAAGGCACGTCTCGATAACCCAAGAACAAGCATACCTGCTGGTTCAGTCGGGATAGGCGGAAAGCAGACAGGCATGTATCCGTTTACGTCACCGGGCGGCTGGAATCTTCTCGGCCGCACCCCGATACCTTTATTTGATGAAAAAAGGGAACCGCAAATTTTATATGAAGCAGGCGACAGAATCATCTATAAGTCCATTGATGAAGAAGAGTATGAACAGCTCAAAAAGCAAGTGGACAATAATGACTATGAAGTGAAAATTACGACCAGGGAGGCGGAATAATGACTTTTAAAGTGTTAGATCCAGGGCTGTTTTCGACAATCCAGGATGCGGGCCGTTTTTCTTATCAGGCCTTTGGATTCTCCCCTTCAGGAGTGTTGGATTACAGAGCCCATAAATTGGCCAACCGTCTTCTTGGAAATGAAGATAATGCAGCGGTGCTCGAGATGACATTGCAGGGTGTTGCACTGGAAGCCGGGAAAGATACTGTCATTTCAACATCGGGTGCCAAAGCAGCGATAACAATCGGCGGTAATACTTATGATCACGGCACTGCAATTAAAGTGATGAAAGGTGAAACCTTAAAGATAGGCAAGTGTGAAGATGGATCAAGAACATATCTGGCGGTTTCAGGCGGGTTTGATGTCCCGGAGATACTGGGCAGCAGATCGACTCATACGAGAAGCGGCATCGGCGGTTTTAAAGGCCGCACTTTAAAAAGTGGAGATGTTTTAAAATCGGCCGGCGGTGATTTTACAAATAAGCTCAAAAAAATCAAATCATTTGAAAGCGATGATGATATTCATATTATACCGGGACAGCAATACGACCGCTTTGAGGAAGAGGTGCAGGAGAAACTATTCAACTCAGAATATACAATTACAAAAGACAGTGACCGCATGGGAATCCGTTTAAACGGAGCTGAGCTGCAAACTGATGCAGGGCATGATGTGCTCAGCGAACCCACCCAGCTTGGCAGTATCCAGGTGCCTAAAAATGGACAGCCCATCATTTTACTTAATGACAGACAGACTGCCGGCGGCTACGTGCGTATCGCGACTGTAGCTCTTGCCGACATTCCCAAACTCGTACAAAAATCACACGGCGAAAAACTCAGGTTTAAAAAGATTGATGTAGATGATGCAACAGAGCTCTATAAAGAAGAGCTACGAAGGATTGACGCTGATGAGTATTTTGAGCCAGTGACCGGCTTCACTTCAATCAGGCGTCAAACTTCATTAAAAATATCAAAACTGATGGGGGTATAGCGATGGATATTAATAAAGTGAAAGAGCTTATAAAATTATTCAAAGATGAAGAGCTCACAAAACTGAAGATTGAAGAAGAAAGCATGAAGATTCACATTGAAAAAGAAAGTGTGGTCCAAACATCTGCGCCGAGTACCGAAGGCGGCCAAAGAGAAAATGAAGCTGACTCAGAAGACTCCGGTCTGCTGGAAATCAAAGCACCTCAGGTCGGTACATTCTATCTTCAAAAAGAAGAAGGTTCAGAGGAGAATTTTGTGAACACAGGTGACAGTGTTAAAAAAGGTGATCAAGTCGGTATCATTGAAGCAATGAAAGTATTCAACGATGTCAATTCCGACTATTCAGGTGTCATCGAAGAGATTTTTGCAGCAAATGGTGACTCGGTTGAGTATGACCAGGTGCTGATGACCGTCCGCAAAGAGGGTGAATGATATGAAGAAGGTTCTGATTGCAAACCGCGGCGAAATAGCCGTAAGGATCATACGGACGTTAAGGGAAATGAACATAAGAAGTGTCGCTGTTTATTCCACTGCGGATAAAGACAGTCTTCACGTCTCACTCGCTGATGAAGCTTATTGTATCGGGCCGGCTAAAAGTAATGAGAGTTACTTGAACATCAACCGTATACTCGCCGCCGCAAAAATCAGCAGTGCAGATGCCATCCACCCCGGGTATGGATTTTTATCGGAAACGCCCGATTTTGCGAAGCGCTGTGAGGATAACGATATTATTTTCATCGGCCCCACTTCAGAGATCATGAAAAAGATGGGAGACAAGGCTGAAGCCCGCAGTACGATGAAAGAAGCCGGCGTGCCGGTAATTCCAGGAAGTGAGGGCGTAATCGACAGCCTGGATGAAATGAAAGAAGTGATTGAAGCCATCGGTTATCCTATAGTGATCAAAGCCGTCTCCGGCGGCGGCGGTAAAGGGATGCGCTTTGTCCATGACGAAGAATCTCTCGAAAAAAGTTACAAGGAAGCAAAAAAAGAAGCGAAGAACGCATTTGATGATGACCGGATTTATGTCGAGAAGTACATTCCCAGAGCGAGACATATTGAAGTGCAGGTCGTCGGCGACGGTAAGGGTGGCGCAGTTCACCTATATGAAAGAGACTGCTCAATCCAGAGGAATAACCAGAAGCTGATTGAAGAAGCACCGGCCCATATATTATCTTCCGATTCCAGGGCATTTATCACTGAAACGACACGGGATGCCATTGCAGAGCTTAATTACGGCGGAGCCGGCACAGTTGAATATCTGTATATCGAAGAGGAAGATAAGTTTTATTTCATCGAGATGAACACCCGGGTGCAGGTTGAACATACGGTCACTGAGGAAATCACAGGAGTGGACATCGTCCGGCTGCAGGTGGAAGTGGCACTGTTCAATGAATTGAATATTACTCAGGAAGATATCAACATTGACGGTTTTGCAATTGAAACCCGGATTAATGCAGAAGACCCTGAAAAGAATTTCCAGCCTGCGCCCGGCCAGATTGAACTGCTGCATTTTTCCCTGGGGCGCAATGTCCGTGTAGATACTGCGGTATATCCGGGTTATAAAATCCCGCCAAACTATGATTCAATGATTGCCAAAGTGATTGTCAGCGGCACAGACAGGCAGGAAGCGATCATTAAGATGACGCAGGTGTTGGATGAAACGGTCATCGGTCCGCTTAAAACAAACCTCGATTTTCAGTATTATCTTATGCAGCATCCGAATTACATTAATAATATAGTGGATATCAAGTTTTTAGCGCGCAATAAAATCATTGAGGACTAGGAGGATAATGATGCATACAGTAGATTTGAATGCAGATTTAGGAGAGAGCTTCGGCAATTATACGATTGGAAACGATGATGAAATCATTCCTTTAATATCATCAGCGAATGTGGCCTGCGGTTTTCACGCCAGTGACCCGAGCGTCATGATAAAAACAGTTGAAATGATTAAAGAAAGCGGCAGCACAGGCCTTGGCGCCCACCCGGGATTCCCGGATATGATGGGTTTCGGCAGACGTTTTATGGACTTGACCATGAAAGAAGTCAGGGCGATCATGCTGTATCAGCTCGGGGCTTTGGACGGCATCGCCAAGACATACGGTGCGGAACTTAACCATGTCAAACCGCACGGAGCATTGTATAACGCGACATTCACGGATTATGAATTGTCACTGGCAATCGCAAACGCCGTGAAAGAGTACAATCCAAAGTTGAAATTAATGGGACTGAGCAATCAAAACCTGGTCAAAGCAGGCAAGGAGGCAGGGCTTGAAGTACGGCATGAGGTCTTTGCCGACCGGGCTTATGAAGATGACGGCACACTGGTTTCCAGAAGAAAAGAAGGTGCGATGATTACAGACACGGCTCAGGCAGTGAAAAGAGTCGTTAAAATGATCAAAGAAAACAAGGTGGAAAGCATTGACGGCAATTTGATAGATATTCAGGCTGACAGCATCTGCGTTCACGGAGACGGGGAAAAAGCGCTGGATTTTATTAAAGAAATACGTAAAGCGTTTGAAGAAAATGATATTAAAATAGAAACGATGTAAATATCACTTCATATGGGGGGGAAAACAATGGATAAAGAAAAACCGAAAATCACACCGGCGCAGCGGCGATTGCTCTTTGGCTCAGTCTTTCTAATGGCGACTTCCGCAATCGGCCCTGCGTTTCTTACCCAGACAACAGTGTTTACAGAACAGTTTTTGGCAAGTTTCGCATTTGCGATTGTCGTATCGATCATCATTGATATCGGTGCACAGCTGAATATATGGAGAGTGCTCAGTGTTTCGGGCAAGCGGGGTCAGGAAGTGGCGAATGAAGTGGCACCGGGCTTAGGTTACGTCGTTGCATTCTTCATCGTTTTAGGCGGGCTGGCATTCAATATCGGTAACGTTGCCGGTGCCGGGCTCGGTTTTAATGCAATATTCGGCCTGGATGTCCGAATCGGTGCAGCGATTGCCGGTGCATTTGCGATATTTATATTCCTTGTGAAGAACGGCCGTGCTGTGATGGACGTAGTGACACAAGTTTTAGGTATCCTCATGATCGGAATTACTGCATTTGTCATGATCCAGTCTAATCCCCCATACGGGGAAGCGGCGTTCAGAACTTTTGTACCGGAAGACCCGATTGGAATGTTTGTACCGATTGTAACCATAGTCGGAGGTACCGTCGGTGGTTATATTACATTTGCAGGCGCACACAGATTGATTGAAGCGGGTATGACAGGCAAAGAAAATATACGCTTTGTGAGTCATGCAGCGAACTATGGTATTTTAACGACCGGTATTATGAGAGTGCTTTTATTCCTTGCAGTCCTTGGTGTACTTGCTCAGGGTGCGGTATTAAGTGAAGAGAACCCCCCTGCCTCAGTGTTCCAGTTTGCATTAGGCGACATCGGAATGCAGGTATTCGGTGTGGTGCTGCTAGCAGCTGCACTGTCATCAGTAATCGGTGCAGCTTATACAAGTGCATCATTCTTAAGATCGTTCCACAATATTTTTGAAAAATATAATAACGTGGTCATTGTTGTGTTTATTGTGTTTTCAACATTAGTATTCACATTTGTCGGACAGCCGGTGACGCTGTTGATCCTTGCCGGTGCATTCAACGGGCTGATTCTTCCATTGACACTCGGCGCGGTGTTACTTGCCTCAAGGAAGAAAAAACTCGTCGGCGACTACCGCCACCCTGCATGGATGATCATCTGGGGCGTCATCGCGGTAATTGCAACCGCAATCATCGGTATTCTGTCACTTGGCGGACTGGCTGATTTATGGACAGGTTAATTGAAAGAGGTGGATAGAATGGATGCAGTCACTATTAGAAAACGTATAAGAAGCGGAGAGCATCAAGGGACGACATCAGGCCTAGCCGGAGATAAAGTGCAGACGAACCTAGTGATATTACCCAGGAAATACGCATTTGATTTTCTGTTGTTTGCACTTAGAAATAAAAAAGCGATTCCTATTATAGAAGTGCTCGAAGACGGACAGTATGAAAGCCATTATGCGAAGGACTCTGATATCAGAACCGACATTCCAAAATATAATATTTACAGATCTGGAGAACTGATAGAGACGGTGGATGAAGTGGCGTCCTACTGGCAGGATGATTTTGTTACATTTCTGATCGGATGCAGCTTTACTTTCGAGCAGGCCATTATGGATGGCGGTATCGATATCAAGCACATTAAAGAAAAAAAGAATGTGGCGATGTATAAGACCAATATTGATGCCGAGTCCGCCGGTGACTTTCACGGACAGTCTGTGGTCTCGATGAGACCGTTTAAAAAGGACGAAGTGGATAAAGTAAAAGAGATTACCGAACAGTTCCCGGATATGCACGGCGGACCCGTTCATGTCGGAAGCCCTGCAGACATCGGTATTGCCAATATGGAACAGCCCGACTACGGAGAGGCAATCGATATTGATGAAGACGAAGTTCCCGTCTTTTGGGCATGTGGTGTAACACCGCAGAACGTTGCATTAAATGCAAAACCGGATGTCATGATCACCCATCTGCCGGGGCATATGTTCATTACAGATATTAATAATGATAAGTTTAAATTGTGAATTATTTTTCTGAAATCGATTTGAAGGTGCCGGAATCCAGGTTGTAATCGAAATTTGATCTCGAAATCAATGTGAGTGCATCAGAATCATGGTACAAATCGAAAAAGTATTTACAATACAAAAAAGCGGCTGAAAACCTCAAGGTTTTCAGCCGCTTTTTCCTTTAATTACACCAAATGTGACTGTTCCCACAAAGGCAGTTTGATGCCTAAATCTTTCTTCATGGCATTTTCGTAAACCTGCCAGCCCCAAGCGATATCTGCAGTAGGCAGACCGCCCATGACAGTGATGATGATTTCCTCCTCGGATTGTCTGCCTGGACTCTTGCCCGTGACGATATCTCCGATATCATCGACTTTAGCCGGGTCATATTCACCTTGCTGGACTAAATCCAGCAGCTGACCTGACATCGCCCATGAGCGGATGCTGTCGATACCATCGGGATGTTCGATGCCGTCAGTCATCCATGACTTATGCATGCTCCATAAGTCTGCGACGATACGATTGTCATTATAAGCCTCTTCACTTAAATCTGCAGCGCCTGTCAGTAACACTAATGCGCCGGGCTTCAATAATTTATCATCGATGACCGGTTTTACTGCACCGGAAGTTGCGACTGTTAAAATATCAGCCTCGCTGATACAGCTCTCAATGTCTGTAACGACTTCGACAGGCCTGCCTGTTTTTTCTTTTATTTTTTCAGCGATCACTTTACCTTTTTCTTCATTTATATCAAATAAAATAATCTTTTCCACTGAATTGATTGTCGTATTGATCGCATCGATGCAGGACTGGTTAATTGCCCCGCCGCCGACAGCGCCGATAACTTTTGAATCTTTTTTAGCCAGATATTTTGCGACCACACCCGGGATGGCACCTGTTCTCATTGAACTGACCAGGTTGCCGGCCATAATTGATAATGGCGCACCGGTCTCTTTATCGTTTAAAGTGAAAGTGTGAATGGATCTTGGAAGACTTCTTTTCTGATTTTCAATATTTGAACCGTACCATTTGTTACCCATCACATTGAAACGGCCGCCCAAATAAGAAATCAGCGACATGAACCGCCTGTCCGGACCGGCGACCGGCATATTCTTATGCGGTTCCTGTTCATTGAACCACAGCATCAAACCATGCTCGTTGCGATTCGGTCCGCCGAGAATGTAATCCTCCCTGCCCATCAGTTCAAACATTTCCTCCATCACGTTCACGCAGGATGCCATATCGAGTACACCAGCTTCAATCATGTCCTCTTCCTTTAAAAAAAGAAGTTCGACTTTCTCTGTCATTTTTCTGCCTCCATATAATATAAATGTTAAAATAATTAAAACCGCTTACACAATTGCGACGATTGGCCCCTTAATCAGGTTTCAATCAATATAACACCATCTTAGGAATAAAACAACCGATTAAATTTATAAAAGGAATATTAATTCCTTTTTAATATTCAGGAGTGATTGAGTGACTAATACAGATTTACTGCAAAAGATTATTAATAAAAAAGATGATCTGCCTAAAAAGCAGAAAGAATTCAGTGACTACATACTGGAGAACTACCGTCAAATCGGAATAAAGCCCATTGGAAAGATGTCTCAGGATTCAGGCGTTGGTACAACAACGATACTCAGAACTATAAAGCAGTTCGGGTACGATAATTTAAATGATTTTAAAAAGGATATACATCTGGTGGTCATCGACAGCCAGACGCCAAAGTGGTGGAATTTTGAGGACAACGATAAAGAAACCGACCGGCATACGGACAATAATATAAAAAGGACTTGGGACAAGATTAATCAACTGCAGCACTACACGATGACTAAAGATTTGGAAACAAATATTGAAGCAGCCGTTAAACGGATGACAGAAGCTGAAAGAATCAACGTGTTCGGTCTCAGAACCTCTAGATCTGTCGCATTGTATCTTGAGAACTCGATTAATGAATTCAACCCCGTGTGTCAGCAATTGAGCTATGAACCGCATTTCATATTCGACCGTCTGTATCATATATCTGATCAGGAAGTTATCATTCTCATTGCTCTGTCCCCTTTTACCAAAATGACATATGAAGTCGCAAAATATTGTGCCGAAAAGAATATTGATGTGATTCTGATAACCGACAGTGCCGACAATTCAATGATTCCATATGCTAAACATGTTTTAAAACTCGCACGTTCTGAAGATCATTATTCACTTGTTCCTGCCATTTCACTTGTTGAAACTCTGACTGTCATATTCGGTTCCAACGTCGATCGGAAAAATGCTGAAAACTTAAAAGAAGTCGGCAGACTGATTGTTGATAAAGATATTACGATGACATAAAAAGAGCTGAAAATCCTCAAAGGATTTCAGCTTTTTTCTAAATCATTAAGAAAGTAAGGATGGATAATCCGACAGAAACGATGATCATAGCCATCAATGGCCTGAATGCTTTAGTACGCACATCCTTCAGGCTGACGTTCAGTCCAAGTCCTACCATGGCCATGGTCAGTAAGAACGTTGACAAATCATATATTCGCTCAATCACTGTTTCAGGTATGAAAATCACGGGGCCGATTATATATGTATTTATCAAACTCATAAAGACGAAGCCCAGCAGGAACCACGGGAACTGTACTTTGATTTCACCGGCAGCCGACTTTTTCTGATGCCGCCTGACAAAATATACAATGATAAAACATAATGGAATCAACAATAGGACACGTCCGAGCTTTGCAAGAAGAGCAATGGCCAGAGCATTGTTCCCTGCAGGCTCGGCAGCAAGTGCAACATGGGCAAGTTCGTGCAGACTCATTCCCGTCCATGCACCGTAGTCATTATTGGAAATGTCCAGTACCGGACGTATCAATATATATCCGATTGAAAATATTGTACCGATGAGTGCAATGATGCCGACACTGATTCCGGTATCTTCATCTTTCGCTTTTATGATGGGTGCCACAGCGGCAATGGCAGCAGCACCACAGACGCCCGTCCCCACCCCGAGGAGCAGTGAAAGTTTGAATTCAGCCTTGAATAATTTAGCGAGACCGATTATTGACAGGACAGCAAAAGCGATGACTATCGTATCTTTGATCAGAAATTCGAGTCCTTCACCCAGTATGATATTTATGTTTAAACGGAGGCCGTATAAAATGATGGCGGCACGCAACAGCTTTTTTGATGAAAAAGTTATACCGCTGTTATATGTATATGGAAAACCAAAAATCTGCCGGTATACGATTGCGACAATAATCGCACTGCCTAGAGGTCCGATGAGATAGAACCCGGGAAATAGAGCAACGATGTATCCCACAATCGCCATGATAAATGTAATGCCCACACCAATCAGCCATTTAAGCCGGGGATTTAATCCACTGTCTGAATCAGTCATTCTTTTCACCTCCATATGAAATTTCCGCATAATTTAAAGACAAACCATATTTTAATGATCTGTCTCAGCTTACACTATTTATCTTTCCAAAAGTCATTTGCCTGGGAAATTGTTTGGAAATGTATCGCTATCACTTCGGATGCATGTGTTAAATTTGTTGCATCTCCTATATAATCCGGGTACATTTTTTTACGGGTTTCCAAATCAGGTAAAATCGTGGATATCGCTTTTCTGGAGAGCTGTACAGCGAGCTGATACCCCTCTTCCGGAGTTTCAGTAATTAGAGAAGATATTTCATTAGACATATAAATCCTCCTATAAAACAATTCAGGTTAAATATCATTATATCTGAATTACAGTGGGCATGAAACGTTTAATGGTAAACATAAAGGAGAAACTGTGAAATTTATATTAATAAAGTACATTTCACAGAGTGCGGGTCAGGATATTCCTTTCAATCTTATTTTATAAATAAAGTAAGGATAATGATCTGTTTGCATGAAAATAATAATTACAGAGGTGGATAAATATGTTCTTTAAACAATTTTATGATGAAAAGTTATCACAAACATCGTATATGGTAGCCTGTCAGAAAACTAAAGATGCAATTATCATCGACCCGAGCCGTATTCTGGATGAGTATGAAGCAGCAGCCGACAAGCAGGGTTATAATATTACCTCTGCAACAGAGACGCATATACATGCAGATTTTGCATCTGGTTTAAGAGATGCTAATAGGAAGTTTGGTTCTCAATTATTTGTCTCCGATGAAGGTGATGAAAACTGGAAGTACGAAAACATGCCGGAAGATACGGTCTTCCTTAAAGATGGTGATACGATCAATGTGGGAAATGTTGAACTTAGAGTGATGCATACGCCGGGGCACACGCCGGAAAGTATCACATTTATCCTTACAGACCACGGTGGCGGAAGTACTGAACCCATGGGAATGTTCACCGGCGATTTCTTATTTGTCGGTGATATCGGACGTCCAGATCTGCTGGAAGAAGCGGCTAAGATGGAAGGTACGACTGGGCTTGGGGCAAAGGAGATGTTTCAATCATTAAAGAAACTGAAAGATTATCCGGATTTTCTTCAAATTTGGCCGGGTCACGGTGCCGGCAGCCCATGCGGGAAAGCTTTAGGTGCTGTACCATTATCCACGTTAGGTTATGAACGCCAGAATAACTGGGCTTTAAAAACAGATCACGAAGAAGAATTTATCAAGGAATTGGTAAGCGACCAGACTGAACCGCCGACACACTTTGCCCACATGAAAAAAGTGAACAAAGAAGGATTACCTGAGTTTAAGTTGAAAGAAGTGAGGGTCGGTACCCCTGAGGAGCTGGCCGGCCAAATATTTGACTTAAGAAGCAAGGAAGCATTTGCTGAGGGATTTAAAAAAGGATCGATCAATATCCCTTTGAATGATAAATTTCTGCAGTTTGCCGGATGGTATGTGGATTACAAACGACCAATGACTTTGATTGCAGATCCGGAAAAAAGCGAGATGCTGCAAAAAGATTCTGCTTCCATAGGATTTGATGATATAGAACTGATTGTGCCCGAGGATAAGGTAGGTCAATATGCAGATGCATCTTATGAAAACATCTCACCTGCTGAAATGACAGTTGATTACGAAAATAAAAATATACTTGATGTCCGTTCAAAGTCAGAATATCAAGAAAGTAATTTAAACAATGCGAAACATTTACATTTCGGACAGTTGACATCCGACGGTAAAGAAGTACCGTTCGATAAAAATGAGGAGATTTATGTACACTGCCAGTCAGGTGTGCGCTCAGCGATAGCCGCCAGCGTATTAAAAGGTCATGGCTATGACAACGTAATCAATGTCGAAAAAGGATATAACGGAATAAAAAATGAGATGAAATGACGAAATTCCTCTAAATGAAAAAGATTTTGTAATATACGTTTAACTGTCTGCTGAGAGGCTATACTAGTATACAGGGATAAATATTACAGAAACAAGTATGTCTAAAATATTAAAGAATCATAAGGAGCGTGTGTTATTAAATGGCTGAATATTCAAAAGAGGATATTCTTACAAGTGTTAAAGAAAGTGGCGTGCAGTATATCAGACTTCAGTTTACAGATGTGCTGGGTGCAATTAAAAATTTGGAAATACCAGTGAGTCAATTGGAAAAAGCAATAGAGGGGGAAATGATGTTCGACGGTTCCTCTATTGAAGGATTTGTACGGGTTGAAGAATCTGATATGTATTTAAAACCTGATTTGAATACTTGGGTGGTGCTGCCTTGGACAGAAGGCGAGGACAAAACTGCACGTTTAATCTGCGACATTTATGATATTAACGGTGAGCCATTTATCGGGGATCCAAGAACCAACTTGAAAAGAATTATCAAAGAGATGCGTGAACTTGGGTATGAGGAGATGAATCTGGGACCCGAACCTGAATTTTTCTTATTTAAATTGGATAAAGACCGTAACTATACAACCGAACCAAATGACTACAGCGGATACTTCGATTTAGACATCACCGACACAAGCGGTCAATGCCGTCGTGAGATAGCAAGAACATTGGATAAGATGAATTTTGAGGTGGAAATGTTCCATCATGAAATCGGTCCGGGACAGCATGAAATCAGTTTTAAGTATATGGATGCATTGACAGCGAGTGATGCGATTCAAACTTTCAAACTTGTCGCTAAAACTATTGCAAGAAAATATGGGCTTCACGTAACATTTATGCCAAAACCATTATATAAGCAGCCGGGAAGCGGTATGCATTATAATGTTTCTTTATTCAGAGAAGGGAAAAATGTTTTCTTTGATGGTAATGATGACTTTGGTTTAAGTGAAGAGATGAGATATTTCATGGCAGGGTTATTAGACCATGCGAGAGCTTATACAGCAGTCTGCAATCCTTTGGTCAACTCCTATAAAAGACTGGCATCAGGATTTGAAGCACCGAGATATATTGCATGGAGCGGCCGTAACAGAACACCGCTCCTTAGAATTCCATCAAGCCGTGGTGCAGGCACCCGTGCTGAAGTCAGATCACTGGATCCTTCTGCGAATCCCTACATGGCAACAGCAGTCATTTTAGCAGCAGGGCTCGACGGTATTAAAAACAAAACAGACTTGACAACACCTGTTAATGAAAATATTTATGAGATGACTCAAAAAGAGCGTAAAGCTGAAGATGTGGAAGATTTGCCAACTACCCTTTACACTGCACTGAAAGCGATGAGAGAAGATGATGTAGTAAAGGATGCCCTCGGTGAGCATATTTATGAGCATTTTGTTGAAAACAAGATGCTTGAATGGAGAGATTACAGTGCACAGATCACACCTTGGGAAATAGAAGAGTATTTGGGAGATTATTAATAGAAATCAAAAAAGCAAACCTGCTGTCAAAGCAGGTTTGCTTTTTTAATGTTATTCATTTACAGTTGCTTTTTTTGAATCTTTCCAACCCCTGGTTTCAATGAAAGTGCCGATTATGAGCGTAAGTACAGTAACGGGGATGCCGACAAGTACCGGGTCGACCGCCCAGACGAAAACAACAGCACCGTCATCCGTCCCCAGCTGCTCTCCTATAACGACCAGTGTTATCGTTGTCAGAGCGCCGAGTATCATTGCTGATATAGTACTGTAATAAGCCCTTCTGGCACGTTTCCAGAAAACAATCGCGAGCAGAACCGGTGATAATGATGAAGCCATTATACGTCCGCCTGTAAGTAAAAGCTCTAAAATATAAGGTAACGATCTTGCAATTAACGCCCCTGTTATGGCAACCACTACAACAGAAATTCGGGATACCAGTACGACACTCTTTTCTGAAGCATCTCTGTGAATCCACTGTTTGTATATATCATTTGAAATATTCGATGCTGTAGTCAACACTGTTGAAGATAATGTCGAGATGCATGACGATACAATAATTACTGCAAACAATAAACTTCCCAGCGTACCAAATAATCTTGTAACACTTAAGTAAGCATCATCAGGAGTAATATCAGGAAAAATGACGAGTGCAATGACCCCGATGAAGAACGGCACCATATACCAGATGATGGTAATAATTCCTGCGTAAAGGAAACCATCTTTAGCAGCTTTATCTGATTCAGCTGACAAGCCGCGTTGAATTAACGTTTGATAAGCGATGGTGGTCAGTGCACCTAATAATACCCATCCAACTATTTGCGGCCCGCCTGCAAACCACATATCGCTATGTGTTTCAGGAATGGCGTTCAACAAAGTATCCCAACCGCCGACGTAAGCGATAGCAAGAGGTATCAAAATTGTCGTCCCGACTAATAAAATCACCGATTGTATCGCATCTGTGATCATAACTGCCCACATGCCGCCGGTTACAGTGAAGAACAGGGTGACAAATACAGTGATCACCAGTGCCAAATCAATTGAAATATCAAAAACAGAGCCTAAAACAACTGCCATTCCAATCGCTGCACCGGCAGTTACCCCCATGTCCCTCGCCATGACCAGAAGGACAGAGGTGACTTTATGCTGCCAGCCGAACATTCTTGAGAATAGTTCAGGTATAGTGACAATACCTGTTCTCCGCAGTTTCGGTATGAAATAGTAGCCAATCCAGATCAGTATAGCCACAAATCCCATAGAGGAAAAATATGCTGTAATACCAAGTGAATAACCGCTGCCGCCATACCCGAGCAATGTTGCCGAGTTGATCAAAGTGGCGACAATACCACCCGTCACGAGCCATGTCGGCACTTGACGGCCAGCAAGGATATAATCACTGGAATCTTTCTTTTTCATCAGTCTTGCTGCTAAAGGACCAGCAATCAACAGCCCACCGAAGTAAATAACAAATATAGTTAAAGCCATAATTTCCTCCTTTGTTTACCTAAATTGTTAAAATGACCTGCCATAAATAAACATATACCAGTGCAACCACATGAACTAATATTGCGAGTCCGATCACTTTTCCCATCGGGGACTTTATTTCATCCATTTCATCAAAATATTCACGTTTATGTTTATATTTTTCCATAATTCAGCACCCCTTCAAATTGGAATTATTTACTGTGATTATAGTCTTTCTCAGCCTGTTCTTTTGAGATGAAACCAAGCTCGATATCTTTCTTAATATCTTCAGCATCTCTTTCTTCAGGTTTGCCGTAACCGCCGCCGCCGGCAGTCTGCAGCCTGATGGAATCTCCTTTTTGAACAGTTCTTGTTTCTTTGGATTTGATTTTTATTTCTTCGCCGTCATTTGTGAAAATAGTGCATTTTGAAGTCTGCCCGCCTTCACCGCCAAACAACCCCCATGGTTGATTTTTCGCACGGTCGGCTGTCAGTGTAATTGTAAAACCATCGTCCAGCAATTGTATTTCACGCTGCAGCCCGGTACCGCCGCGATGTTTGCCTGCACCGCCGCTGTCATCGATATAACCGTAATTTTTAACACTGAAAGGGAAACTCTGCTCCATGACTTCGACAGGCGTATTCAAAGTGTTAGTCATATTCGTATGAACGCCGTCCATTCCGTCCATATCATCCAGTGCACCCTGGCCACCGCCGTAAGTTTCAACATATGAGAAGTATTTCCCTTCTTCCTGGTTATAGCCTCCGATTGAAAAGCCTGTCATCGTACCGGAACATGCGGCCATTGACCTTTCAGGCAATACATCTGCCATGGCGCCGAAAATTGTATCGGCAATCCTTTGCGATGTGTTCAGGTTGGCGTTGGACACCGGTGCCGGAAAATTAGGATTCACGACCGTCCCTTTTGGTGCAACGATATTTAAGCATTTGTAAGTCCCTGCATTTGGAGGCACATCCGGTTCCAGCAATGACTTGATCGAGTAGTAGACACACGCGCTTGTCACGCCAAGAGTAGAATTCATCGGGCCAGCCGTCTGTGGATTGGAACCGGTGAAGTCTACAGTGATTTCATCATCGTGGACAATGACTTTGGCTTTGACGACAATCTCATCCTCAGTGATGCCATCTCCTTCCAAGACATCTTCGAAACTGTATTCACCGTCAGGGACTTCTTTTACTGCAGCACGCATACGTCTGTCAGAGTAATTTATAATTTCTTCCATGCTGTTGAAAATATGATCTGATGAGTATTTATCAATCAAATCAGCCAGACGCTGCTCTGCTACCGAGTTTGCTGCCAGCTGTGCATAAATATCACCCAGGACTTCATCTCCCGTACGCACGTTTGATTTCAACAGACGGATGATTTCATTGTCCAACTCGCCATTTTTACGTACTCTGACACCTGTTAGACGCAAACCTTCATGGAAAATTTCCGTTGCTTTAACGGACATGCTTCCCGGAGCAAGTCCGCCGACATCGACATGGTGTGCCACGTTGGATGCGATGGCGACAAGTTCACCCTCATGAAATATCGGACTGACCATAAAGATGTCAGGCAGGTGGGAGCCGCTGACGTAAGGGTCATTGATTAAAATGGCATCACCAGGATTCAAATCCTCTTCAGGGAACATTTTAAGCACTTCTTTGACCACAGAAGGCATCAAACCCAGATGAAGCGGCACATGTTCTGCCTGTGCAACCAGCTCGCCGTCTTTAGTATATAAAGCTGTTGAACAGTCTACACGGTCTTTTATATTCGTTGATAAAGCGGTTTTTATCAAGGTGACACCCATCTCTTCAGCGATGGTGTAAAATGAGTTTTTCATAACTTCCAATGTAATTCCATCTATTTTAGCCATTGAACTTCTCCTCCTTGGTGGCAGAGCTGATATTTTCTATAATCAAGTTGCCGTAAGTATCCACTCTTGTCGGCTGATCCGGATATATTACTGTAGTCGAATCCAGCTGTTCAATAATTGCCGGGCCTTCAAAGGAATAATCCAAGTATAGATCAGACCGTTGAAATATTTTTGTTTCATGGAATTCTCCGTCAAAATAAACATCACGGGTTGTATATGGTACATCAGCACCGGATCCAGCCTCCAGCTTCTTACTTTCAAGTTTTTCGATTAAACCAAACGAAGAGAGCCGGACATTGACGGTTTCCAGTTTTTCTTCGGTACGGCTGAAGCCGTAGATTCTCTCATGTATTTCATGGAAATTCCGGACTGCCTTGTCAAGAGCAGATTCGTCTGCATCAGCATCCTCCAACTCGACGTTTATGTCATACGCCTGACCAGCATAACGCAAATCGATACTGTAGATGATCTCTGTGTGTTCATCATCAAAACCTTGGGCTCCCAATGTTTCACGTGCAACATTTTCTAAAGCTTTAAGAGATTGATTTAATCGGTCATAGTCAATGGATGATGTTGTAGAGATGAATGAATTGACATAGTCATGGCGGACGTCAGCAATTAACATGCCCGTTGCACAGTTAATGCCGGGACTGAACGGCACAATGACATTTTTACTTTCCAGCTCATGTGCGATATCTACGGCATGAAGCGGCCCTGCTCCACCAAAGGCAAGCAATGAGAAATCACGGGTATCATGTCCTTTTTCTACAGATACTACACGGATTCCCCTGACCATATTTGCGTTGACGACTTTCAATATTCCTTCGGCCGCCTCCTCGACAGATAAGCCGAGCGGTTTTGCAATTTTTTCTTCAACTGCTTTTTTTGCACCTTCAAGGTTCATCTTCATTTTGCCGCCGAGAATCGAATCCGGATTCAATCTGCCTAAAATAGCATTGGCATCGGAGACTGTCGGTTCTGTACCGCCTTTGTTATAACATACAGGTCCGGGATCTGCTCCGGCACTGTGCGGTCCGACTCTGAGAGCACCACCGGAATCAATCCATGCGATACTGCCGCCCCCGGAGCCGATTGTATGCATTTCCACCATCGGCACATTAATGGGGAAGTCATTAATCCGGCTGTTTGTAGTGTATTGCGGTTCCCCGTCATTTATTAATGCAGCATCCAGGCTTGTCCCGCCCATATCGATCGTAATCAAGTTGCCTATACCAGTCTGTCTGGCAACATCCGTTCCGGAAATGACCCCGCCGGCCGGGCCCGAGAGGACTGTTCTCACAGGTTGTTCCACCGCTGTATCCGTCGTGATGATGCCGCCGTTACTCTGCATGATGTAAAGTTCGCTGGAGATACCATACTCTTTGATGGATTTTTCCAGATCACGGAGATAAAAGTGCATTTTCGGCATCACATAGCCATTGACTGCAACTGTACTGGTGCGTTCGTATTCTTTTATTTCCGGCAGGATATCTGCAGAAATGGTAATGGACAAGGCCGGGAATTCCTCGGTCAGCATATCTCTGAGTTTAACTTCATTTTCATCGTTTAAAAATGAGTTGATAAGACAAATGACCAGTGACTCTATATTGTCCCTCCGGATCATCTCCATAAGCTCATTGATATCTTCTCTTTGAAAATCTTTGGTGACTTCACCTTGAGCGTTGATGCGTTCATCGATTTCCCATCTGAGATTTCTGGGAATCAGAGGTTTTGAGCGGCGGACTCTGAAATTGTATAAATCAGGACGGGTCTGACGGCCGATTTCTAAAATATCTTTGAAGCCCTTAGTTGTAATCAGCGCTGTTTTAGCGCCCTTCCGTTCCAATAGTGTGTTGGTGGCAACGGTTGAACCGTGTGTGAAAAAAGAGATTTTATCTGTAGGGATATTATTTTTCGATAAAATCTGTTTTACTCCGTCCATTACTCCAATCGCACTATTTTCTGGAGTGGAAGGCACCTTTGTCACTAGAATATCACCTGTCGCTTCAGCAATTAAAGCCACATCTGTAAAGGTACCGCCTGTGTCTACTCCAATTCTGTATTTCATGAAGTTCCTCCTTTTTAATATAACTAAATTTTCTTAATTCATAAAAAATACTATCATCATTGTTACTTTAAGTAAAATGGCTTGTCTGTTTTTTTCAGATATGTGTACATATATAATATTTATAGAGAAATATCATTTTGGATAAAATGATAGAATATATACAAGGAAAATAATATCCAGATCAGGGGAGGGTTTTAATGAGTTATAGAAATATTATTGAAGAAAATAAAAATCAATATTTAGAAGAATTGTTTGAAGTGATACGGCAAAAAAGTATCAGCGCTCAAAATGTGGGGATAGAAGAATGTGCACAACTGGTTTCAGAGAAGATGCGTGAAGCTGGTGTAGCGCATGTAGAAATCATTGAAGGAGACCACAACCCGGTTGTTTACGGTGAACATATTGTTTCTCCTGATGCCATGACTTTACTTATATACGGCCATTATGATGTACAGCCGCCGGATCCGATAGAAAAATGGGATTCCGAGCCTTTTGAACCGACCATACGAAACGGTAAGATTTTTGCCCGTGGTGCGGGTGATAATAAAGGGCAGTTTATGGCGCAGATCCTCGCTTTTAAAACTTATATTGAAGCACATGGAAATGTGCCGATCAATATCAAGTTTTTAATCGAAGGTGAAGAAGAGATAGGCAGCATCAATTTAGAGCCCTTTATTGAAAAATATAAAGGGAAGCTCAACGCTGACCTGGTGTACACATCCGACGGACCGATGCTCTCAGATGGCAGCCCTTATTTACTGTTAGGCGTAAGGGGTTTGCTGTATGTTGAACTGAACGTGCAGGCGTCAGATTTTGATAACCACTCCGGCAATAAAGGCAATATCGCAAATAATCCTGCATGGGAACTTGTAGAGCTGCTTAATACGATGAGAGATAAAGACGGCCGGGTATTATTGGAAGGATTTTATGATGATGTGAAGGCACCGACAGATTTAGAAAAAGAATTGCTGAGACAGTTGCCCTTTGAAATTGAAGATATCCGTAAGGATGCCGGGGATGACTCCATCGATATGACAAAAGAAGAATATTATCATAAATTGTGTTTTGAACCCACTTTTAACATCGCAGGGTTTACCAGCGGCTATGGCGGCGAGGGTGCAAAAACCATTATCCCTTCCAGCGCAAAATTGAAAATGGATATACGGCTGGTGATGGATCAGAATCCTGAGAGAATATTTAAATTATTAAAAGCGCATGTAAATGAACATGCACCAAATGTAGATATTAAAACATTAGGCATGGTCTCCCCTTCAAGAACCTCTGCCGACTCATCGTTCATCGAACCGATACGTCAGGCAGTCGAAAGCGGATTTGAACGCCGCGCCTATATCCAGCCCAGTATGGGAGGCAGCATCCCTGATGCGTTATGGTCGAAAATTTTGGGAACGCCATCTGTTGTAGTGCCATATGCAAATGCGGATGAAGCCAATCACTCACCGAATGAAAACATGGACGTGGATAATTTCTATAATGGTATCAACAGCACCTGTTTAGTGATTGATGCGCTTGCCGGGTTAAAATAATCAGAGAAAATCCCGGGTGATTTTCACCCGGGATAAAATTATTTAAGTCTGTTGATTACAGCTTCTGCGACACCTTCTGCTGAAGCGGGGTTTTGACCGGTAACAAAATTACCGCTTGAGACGACATTCTCTTCCATTTCACGGCCTTCAACAAAACCTGCGCCGTTCTCTTCCAGTTTTGACTGAAGAAGGAAAGGCATATCCTCTGTAAGATTCATAGATTTTTCTTCAACATTTGTAAACCCTGTGAGCTTGATACCATCAACGAGATATTTACCGTCCTTCGTTTTGGCATCAGCAAAAGCAGCAGGGCCGTGACATACTGCACTGATGATTCTTCCATCATCCTTGAAATAAGCCATAATGTTCTGAAGGTCTGGATTTCCAGGGAAATCATACATTGCGCCATGGCCGCCGGCTAAGAATATTGCATCATAACCTTCATATACCAGGTCCCCGAGACGTTCAGTCTCTTGGAGAAGTTTAGTCACTTTGGTAAATTTCTCATCATCATTTCCATTTTCCACTGAATTTGGATCTATGGGTACATTGCCACCTTTAGGTGACGCAATATCAACTTTGAATCCGGCGCTTTGAAAAGCGATATAAGGCTCTGCTGCTTCAGATAACCATACCCCTGTCGGTCTGTCTTTATTACCCGCTATTCTATCATGATTTGTAACCACTATAAGTACAGATTTACTCATATTGATATCCACTCTCCTTTCCTTTGTTTTACCCTAAAGCACGCTTGAATAATCTTTATTTATGTATTAAAAAGAGATTAAAAAATCAATATTGAAAGGCGACTTTTATTAAAATTGACTTATACCCCTAAGGGGTATATAATGAGTGTGAAGATAAATATATATGGAGGGAGAAGGGTTAAGATGCCACACAGCCGGCATGAAGAAAATAATCACTCGCATCATCACAGCCATGATGTTAAGAATCATGGGCACCATCACCATGATCACGACGACCATAGCGGACATGACCACCATCATGGTGACTTCAAACAGAAGTTTTTCGTCTCGTTAATTTTCGGTATTCCTATACTGTTTTTAGCACCCATGATGGGTATTACACTTCCATTTCAATTTACTTTTCCCGGTTCAGACTGGGTAGTGTTGATATTTGCGACAATATTATTCATCTACGGCGGACAACCGTTTTTATCAGGTGCAGTCGCTGAACTGAAAGATCGTAAGCCGGGTATGATGACGCTAGTGGCGATGGGTATATCCGTCGCTTATGTATATAGTCTGTTTGCATTCTATATGAACCACTTCGGAGCTACTGATGCTCATACGATGGATTTCTTTTTTGAGCTGGCTTCATTGATACTGATCATGTTGTTCGGTCACTGGGTCGAAATGAAAGCAGTGGGCAATGCAGGTGATGCATTGAAAAAGATGGCTGAACTGCTGCCGAATACGGCGGTGTTGATAGATGATGCTGGTAATACTAGAGAGGTAGAATTATCTGAAGTTAATGAAGGAGATACGGTTCAGATAAAGGCAGGAGATAATATACCTACTGACGGTAAGATTATATCAGGAAAAAGTTCAGTGGATGAATCTCTTGTGACAGGCGAATCGAAGAAAGTTGAAAAAGCACTTGATGATGAAGTGATTGGCGGAACTGTGAATGGTTCGGGTACCATCATAATTGAAGTGACAGGCACCGGTAAGAGCAGTTATTTATCACAGGTGATGGGTCTTGTAAGTAAAGCACAAAGTGATAAATCGAGAGCAGAGCTGATGTCGGATAAAGTTGCGGGGTATTTATTCTACTTTGCGTTAAGTGTCGGTATAGTAGCATTCGTTGTCTGGTTGATGATTCAGGGAGATGTGGATTTTGCCTTACAGAGATTGGTTACGGTTCTCGTAATCGCTTGTCCGCATGCGCTTGGTCTTGCCATTCCATTAGTGACAGCACGTTCAACGTCGCTTGGAGCTAAAAACGGTTTGATTGTGAAAAATCGCGAATCACTCGAGACAGCAAAACACTTAGACTATATCATGATGGATAAAACAGGTACATTAACAGAAGGAAACTTTGCTGTTAACCATGTTGAAAGTTTTAATGATAAGTATTCTGATGATGAAGTGCTGGCTCTGATGGCAGCGATTGAACAGAGTTCATCACATCCGCTTGCTGAAGGTATATTGGATGAAGCTGGCTTTAGAAAAGTGGATATCCCAAGAGCGGAAAATGTGAATAATATACCCGGGGTCGGTTTAGAAGCTCTTATTGATGATAAAGATATGAAAATCACAAGTGTTTCTTACCTGAAAGGTAAGAACATACCATATAATAAAACACAGTTTGCAGAATTAGCCGGTCAGGGCAACTCAGTGAGTTTTCTTGTTGTTGACGGTGAGAATTATGGAATCGTGGCCCAAGGTGACAAGATTAAAGAAAGTGCCAGAGGTATGATAAATGAAATTATTGAACGGGGCATTCGTCCTGTCATGTTAACAGGTGATAACAGGCAAGTGGCAGAAGCGGTTGCAGAGGAACTTGGTATTGAAGAAGTCAGTGCAGAATTGATGCCTGAGGATAAAGAAGAAATCATCCAGGACTATCAATCTCAAGGTAAAAAAGTCATGATGGTTGGAGATGGAATTAATGACGCACCGAGCTTAGTACGTGCTGACATTGGTGTGGCAATCGGTGCCGGTACCGATGTCGCGGTTGAATCGGGAGATATCATCTTAGTGAAAAGTGATCCGGCAGACATTATTCACTTCCTTTCTTTAGCGGAAAATACTGTGAAGAAGACAGTGCAAAACCTATGGTGGGGTGCGGGTTATAATATTTTAGCAGTTCCACTTGCAGCAGGTATACTGGCATTTATGGGATTGATCCTCTCCCCGGCAGTCGGAGCAATATTGATGTCGCTGAGTACAATAATAGTTGCCATAAATGCGATGACTTTGAAAATGGAATAATAATTGATTAAAAAGCAGGGCTGAAAAGTCCTGCTTTTAATTTGATTAAATCTACATTGACCACAATCTATATAGAGGGTAATATATATAGTGAAAGGTGGAGATGACATGACGTATGAAAACTTATCAAATACATTAAAAATAATTGCAAATCCAAACCGTTTGGAAATACTGGATCTATTATCGTGCGGTGAGCTATGTGCGTGTGAACTCTTAGAGTATTTCGATTTTTCGCAGCCGACTTTGAGTCATCATATGAAAGCTTTGGCTGATAACAATCTGATATCGTCCCGCAGAGACGGCAATAAGAGGATGTACAAATTGAATGACGAAGTGCTGAAGGAAGTCAGCACTTATATCAATTTAATTGCACAGGACAACGATGAATGTGTTTGCAAATCTATAGACAAAGGCGAATGTGTCTGATGACAACTTTGGCGATAATTATATTTTTACTCACATTGATATTTATCATCTGGCAGCCCAGGGGACTGGATATTGGCATCACAGCGACGTTAGGAGCAGTTCTGGCAATAATAACCGGTGTCGTCTCTTTCAGTGATGTCATAGAAGTTGCAGATATTGTCTGGAACGCCACATTGACCTTTGTGGCTGTGATTATCATCTCTTTGATATTGGATGAAATCGGCTTCTTCGAATGGTCGGCAAGGCACATGGTTAAAGCGAGTAAAGGCAATGGTATTAAAATGTTCGTCTACATAATATTACTCGGTGCAATCGTTGCGGCATTTTTTGCAAATGACGGAGCGGCACTTATACTGACGCCTATTGTCCTGGCAATGGTACGCAATCTGAAATTTGAGGAAAAGGTCGTATTTCCATTTGTACTGGCAAGCGGATTTATCGCAGACACTGCTTCATTGCCGCTTATTGTGAGTAACCTTGTGAACATCGTCTCCGCTGATTATTTTGGGATAGGATTTTTGGAATACTTAAGCCGTATGCTGATACCCAACTTATTTTCGATTGCTGCGAGTATTGTGGTTCTGTTAATTTACTTCAGAAACTCTATACCGCGTAAATTTGAAGAGCAAAATCTGGCTGAACCCAGAGCGGCCATTAAAGATATAAAGCTTTTCAAAATTTCCTGGGTAATACTCGGTATTTTGCTTGCAGGATATATGGCAAGTGAATTTGTTGCCGTGCCTGTATCATTTATCGCAGGAATTACCGCAGTCATATTTTTAATGATGGCAGGCAGATCGCAGGCTGTGAATACCGGAGAAGTCATTAAAGGTGCCCCGTGGAATATCGTCATCTTTTCTCTAGGGATGTATATCGTTGTATTTGGTTTAAGAAACGCGGGTATTACAGATTTACTGGCAGATGTTCTGACAATGATTGCCGGACAGGGTCTGCTTGCAGCAGTTATGGGCATGGGCTTCATCGCTGCATTCTTATCATCTGCGATGAATAATATGCCTACAGTGATGATTGATGCGATAGCTATCGATCAGTCCGGTGTGCAGGGCATATTAAAAGAAGGTCTGGTTTATGCGAATGTCATCGGTTCTGATCTTGGACCTAAAATCACGCCGATCGGATCGCTTGCCACTCTGCTCTGGCTCCATGTTCTGACGCAAAAAGGAATGAAGATATCATGGGGCATTTATTTTAAAGTGGGCATAGTCATTACGATACCAGTGCTGGTATTTACACTTATCGGCCTTTATTTAACACTGCTCTTATTTTAAAAAGGAGATGGTTTAATGGATAAAAAGGTTATATATTTCATATGTACAGGCAATTCGTGCCGTTCGCAAATAGCTGAAGGCTGGGGTAAAGATATACTTGGCAGGGAATGGGAAGTATATTCAGCCGGTATAGAAACCCATGGAGTGAACCCGAAGGCCGTCCGGGCCATGGACGAAGCGGGGATTGATATATCATCACAGACTTCCGACTTAATTGATAATGATATTTTGAATCGTTCAGACCTGGTAGTGACATTATGCAGTGATGCAGATGAAAACTGTCCGGTCATACCTCATGGTGTGAAAAAGGAGCACTGGCCGTTTGATGACCCGGCTGGTAAAGACTGGCCGGAATTCCAGCGGGTGCGGGATGAAATTGGAGAAAAGATAAGGAATTTTAAAAGGACTTTCGAGTGAAAGTCCTTTTTTATATGAAAATCAAGCTCTAATACCATACAAAGTAGACTATTGTCGAGGTCATAATCATCGTAATGAATACTAATGGTGCGCCAATTTTTATATAGTCGCTGAATTTATAACCGCCGGGGCCGTAAACAATCAAGTTGGTCTGATAGCCGATAGGCGTGATGAAGCTGCATGAAGCGGCGATTGCAATGGTAACAATAAGTCCCATGTAAGGGACATCCAGCTGACTGGCAATCTCAAATGCGATCGGGAACATTAAAACTGCTGCTGCGCTGTTGGTAATCAGTTCAGTAAATATGTTAGTAACGATATATACGATAAATATAACACCGAGAATTCCAAGAGGGCGTGCAAAAGCCAGCATATTCTCTGCTATAAATTGAGCAAGGCCGGACTGGGTCATGGCTGCACCGATTCCAAACGCACTCGCTATCAATAAAATCACATCGAACTGGATGTATGTCAAAATCTCTGTCCAATTGATCAACCTGGTGATAATCAATAGAACGACTGCGATCAACATGGCTTCAAACATTGTCAGCAAGCCCAATGTAACAGAGAGGATCATTACCAATAATAATCCCAGGGCAAGGAAACCTTTTATGTTACTTTGTTTCAGACGCTCAGGAGGATTGACTGTTGAAACGACATAAAAGTTATGGGAATGCTGATGTTCCTGCACAAAGCTGTCTTCAGCGAGCAGCAGCAGAGTATCTCCGGGTTTTAACACGATGTCCCCCACCCGGCTCGTAATACGCTGGTTATTTCTGTGGACTGCAATTACACCAGCATTATACGTTGATCTAAACATTGAGCTTCTGATTGTTTTACCCAGCAGCCCCGAATTATGGGAGACGACTGCTTCGACAAGATGATGTTTATCATTTTGAAGAACTTCCAGACTCTCGTCAGTGCCTGTATCCAACGAAACCCCTTTTAATTTTTCGACTTCGGCTATTCTGTTGAGGGTGGCCGAAAAAATTATATTATCTCCCTTTCGTATAATGGTATTGGCGTTTACAGGAAAAATACGTTCCCCATCATATCTGATAATTTCTATAATATAAATCCCTTTCAGGGAATTTTTTGAAGCGGTGATGATTTTATCGTTGATATGTTCAAACTTCTCGCCTATTGTTGCTTCGGCTAAAAATTCCTTGGCTTCTTTACGAATCGTATCTTCGGCACCCAAATTGTTTGGCAGGATTTTATAACCGACGGTTAAAATATAAATCAGTCCGACTATGGCAATCGGCAGCCCGACAATCGTCAGAGTGAAAAAAGAAAATCCTTCGACACCTGCATTTATAAGCAACCCATTAACGATAAGGTTGGTAGATGTACCAATCATCGTAATTGTGCCGCCCAGAATGGTCGCATAGGATAGAGGGATTAAAAGTTTGGAAGGTGAAAAATTATTTTCTCTAGCCCAGTCCCTTAATATCGGGGTCAGTGTAATGACAATCGGTGTGTTGTTTAAAAACCCGGAAGCGAGAGAGATGGGTGCGAGCAGCTTCACCATGGATAAACGTAATGATTTTGATTTTCCCAGTATTCCGTAGATGAAATTTTCTATAATGCCATGTTTTTGTATGGCACCCGCAACTATAAACAGAAGCAGAACAGTAAGCATACCCTCATTGGAAAAACCGCTCAAGGCCTGCTCGGTGGTTATTGTGCCGGAAAGTAAAAAGATCACTAAGAAGAAAAATATGACAAAGTCAGCGCGGGCAACTTCGAATAGTAATAAACCAAGCATTATAATGATCATCAAAGCTACAAAAATCATTTCTACAGTCATGAAGGCACCCCTTTGTTCTATGAATAAAACATTAAGAATATTTTAGCATATAATCTAATAATCTTGAATTTTTATTCTCAATATTCAAAATACTGAAGCGATATTGATGCATGTCATGATTTGAAATGTTTAAGTTATAGTCATTTAGTTTATTTGATATATGTAAAGGTTAAAAAATAAATATTGAAATTAACAGACTGTTAGTTTGACCACAAAATACTTTTGTATTATAGTGTGTCGTATCGAGTTAAAATCGACTTAATTTCAAGGAGGAGTTTTATTAGAAAAGGAGGCAATTAATATGATCATACAAGTGATCCAACATGACCCGCTTTTACCATTAGGCTATATAAAAGACTGGGCAAATGAAAATAATTATCAAATCAATACTGCCAAAATTTATGAAGGTGATCCATTACCTGTGGACGAGACATTTGATCTGCTGGTTATATTAGGTGGACGCCAGACGGCATATGAAACTGAAAACTACCCTTTTGTGGTCGAAGAAACAGAGTGGTTAAAAAAGCTTGTTGATGAAAATCAAAGTATGCTGGCAATCTGCTTAGGCGCACAAATTTTATCAACCGCACTTGGCGGTGAAGTTCAGAGAATGGCACACATGGAAATCGGTTGGCATTATTTATATGAAGTGGAAGGAGCGACACAGCATCCGCTTCTGCAGGGGCTCCCTAGCGAAATTCGATTATTCCAGCACCATCAGGATTTCTTCACAATTCCGGAACGTGCTGAAAAAGTATATTATAATCAAAACTGTAATAACCAGGGATTCGTTGTGAATGACAATATTCTGGCATTGCAGTTCCATCCGGAAATCACACCGGACGGCATTGAGGACTTTTTAGCAAAAGACCAGATTTATGAGCCGGATGAAGAAGTGCTTGTCCAGACTGAAAAACAAATCATCAATGATGAAAAGTTCGAAGCAGGACGCAGGTATCTGTATAACCTGATGGACAACTACAAAGCTGTGATCAATCAACCACGGCCACATGAAGTTTAATATATAAGAGAAAAATCCAGGTCAGTATGACCTGGATTTTTTGGTTTTAGTATTTATATGACTGACCGCCGTCTATGTTGATGACTGCACCATTGATGAAGCCCGATACTGACAACAGGAATACTACCAGAGATCCGACTTCTTCGGTAGTACCAAAACGTTTTATCGGATTGACCGAGACGAATTCTTTTCCTGTTTCCTCCCAATTTTCCGGATCCATTCGTTTTAATGAGCCTTCCACCATTGCAGTCATAATGGCGCCAGGAGCAATAGCGTTAATATTAATGCCGAATTGTCCATACTCTACCACAGAGTTGCGTGTAAGTCCGAACACACCATGTTTTGTTGCTGAGTAGCCAGACTGGTCTCCGACACCTCGGATGCCTCCGACAGAAGCGGTATTGACGATTGAACCTTCACCCTGATCTTTCATGACTTTGAGCACATTTTTCATGCCAAAGAAAACACCATTCAAGTTGATGCGCACAACTTTTTCAAACTCTTCAGATGTATAATCTTCTGTTAAGTTCTGCTGACCTTCGATTCCTGCATTGTTAAAGAAACCATCGATTCTGCCGAATTTTTCAACTGTCTGTTTTACATAATTCTCTACATCTTCTTCTTTGGAAACATCAGTGGTGATTAAAAGAATGTCAGCTTCTGGTGTCTCACTGTTAATAAGTTTTTCAGTTTCTTTCAAACCATCTGCGTTCAAATCTACTGGAGAAAGCTTTGCACACTCTTTTGTAAATAGAATGTATAATACACTTATTTTATCATTTACAGCTGCTATCTTTAATTAATTTGCTCTGCCTTTATTTTTCACGTGAAACAATTTTTTCGGAAATTCATTAAGAGTGGAATGTTTGGTATCATTACATGTAGAGATTATTCAGAAAGAAGTCGATAGAATGTTTCAAATAAGAAAGATATTTGGTGAAAGGATTATAAAGACAGGAATTTCAACATTCATCACAGCTTTGATATGCATATGGCTGAATCTTCCGCCTATATTTGCTGTCATTACCGCAATCGTTACGATTGAGCCGACTGCGAAAGCATCTCTTAAAAAAGCTTATGTGCGTTTTCCGGCATCGATCATTGGTGCATTTATCGCCGTCGCATCTTTATTCATCTTCGGTGAAACAGCAATTACATATGCGATAGCTGCGACTCTTACGATATTTGTCACATACCGCCTGAAACTTTATGACGGCGTTCTGGTTGCTGCTATCACAGCAGTGGCAATGATTCCTTCTGTGCAGGATGCCTACCTTTATAATTTTACATCAAGGCTGGCAACGACGATGATCGGGCTGACTACGAGTACGGTGATCAACTACTTGATTTTGCCGCCACAATATATAGACCGGATAAAAGTGCTCGCCACGACATCCAAAAAAGACATTCAGCAACTGTTCCACAGACGTGTGGAAGAGCTGACCCGCGGGAAGCTCCAATCCGCCAAATCCGATAAAAAATATAAAGAAGTCCAGAAAATCATCGCAGAGGCCGAACAGCTGCTCCAATACCAGCATGATGAGTACAGCTATCACCGTTCTAACGAGGAGGGGCTGCGGCACTTGAATGATATCCGGAAAGAACTGCAGTTCATCAAAATCTATCTGACATATGTCGGCAATCTGATATACATCCCCCGCACTCTGAAATTGGAATTCTCTCCAAAAGAACTGGAAGTGCTGGAGAAAGTACTGCCGCTGATCAACGAAGATATGTCAGTTCTTGATATCGAACATCCCGTACTTGAAGAATTGCACGGATGCATTCTGGAACTCGACGGGGATGAGGTGTTCAAGGCCCATCTGCTCAATGAAATCATCATATTATTCAGAACGTTGATCAACCATGACAGGACGACTGAAATGACGAATGAAAAAGAGGATGCTGTGTGACTGCCCTGCCATTGTGGCCCGGCAGTTTTTTATTCTTAAATTGCTCTCAATGTGATAAATTTAAATTATATTAAGGAGTGAAAACTATGGTGATGGAGTTTAGGGAAAAAGATTTGGATTTACAAAATATTATTGCCGATGAGGTCAATAAGTATTTAAAAAGGGATTTGGGTACTATGGCAGCGACTAAGCGGGCACCGCAGGAACTGATTGATAAGTATGAAACCATGGAAGTGCCTGAAAAAGGTCGTGATATTTATGAGATCATGAATGAGCTTGATAATGAAATACTGGAATATATTCATCGCGGTAATCATCCCCGGTCGTTCTCGTTCATCCCGGGGCCGGGGTCCAGATTATCATGGCTGGGTGATATTTTAACAACGGCTAATAACATTCATGCATCCAACTTTAAAAATGCGACTTTACCGATCAGTATCGAGCGGAATCTGATCAATTATTTTGCTGAAAAACTTGGTTTTAAAATAAAACCGGCCGGCGGTGTGTTCGTCTCCGGGGGCTCTATGGCAAATCTGACTGCGGTTGTCACTGCACGTGATGAAAAAATCGCGACTAAAGAACTGTACAAAGCGACAGTCTACATATCGGACCAGGTCCACCATTCATTGAGCAAGGCTTTTCATACAGCTGGAATCCCAAAGGAGAATGTGAGAAGGATTTCTGTCGATGATGATTTTAAAATGAATGTAGATGAATTATCAACAGTGGTAAATAAAGATATTGAAGAAGGCATGAAACCGATTCTCGTTGTGGGGACTGCCGGAACAACGAATACAGGTGCTGTGGATGATATAGGAGGGATGGCTGATATTTGTGCGGCACATGATCTATGGCTGCACATCGATGGTGCTTATGGTCTCTCCCATCTGCTTTCTACTAAAGGCAGGAAGCTGTTCCCCGGAATTGAACGTGCAGACAGTGTCAGCTGGGATGCGCATAAGCTTTTGTTCCAGACATACAGCTGTGCAATGGTCATCGTAAAAGACAAGCAGCATCTGCTGAACAGTTTCAGCGAGCAGGCGGAATATCTGGACGATATTCAAAGCGACGATGATGTCATTGATCCTGAAATGATCGGTATGGAACTCACCCGCCCTGCCCGCGCAGTAAAATTGTGGATCACATTGCAGGTATTGGGTGAAGAGCAGTTCAAGGCACGCATCGATTACGGGCAGCAGCTTGCGGAGTATACAGCAGAACGTGTCGAGGAGATGGAAAACTGGCAGATCATATCACGGCCGAGTCTGTCGATATTGAGTTTCAAATATGTCCACCCGAATCTGAATGAAGCCGAAAACAATAAAATACTTTCCAATGCAGCGCAGCGAATGGCCTCTTCCGGTTATGCGGTGACTTATACGACAGAATTGAATGATCAGAAAGTCATCCGCATGTGTACCATCAATCCCGAAACGACAAAAGAAGATATTATGGGCACGCTCACGCGTCTGGATGAGTTTGTAAAAGATGAAGTGGATGGAATATGAGCACTGATTGATGTCACAATTGACATATTTGAACGTTAGAAATGACCATTTTATGAAAAAAGGATATGCGCCTCTTTAAACACAATATATTGTGTTAGATTTATCAATAAGTCTACATATTGTGTTTAGGAGGATGTATATGCAAACATTGGAAAAGAATTTGGACAGTCTGATAACGTATAAGCCTGAAATAGTGAACGAGAACGCGAACAAAGACAGTAAAACTTTTAATACATTCAGGGATCTGACCGCCGGGGTGGTGGCAAAATCATATGCGCTTAAAAAAATGCTTCCAAAAAATGTTTCAGAAGCGCATCAAAGCGGTGATATTCATTTTCACGATTTGGACTATCATCCGTTCCAGGCGATGACGAACTGCTGTCTCATTGATATAGAAGGTATGCTCACAGAAGGTTTTCAGATGGGGAATGCGAAAGTCACGTCGCCAAAATCAGTTCAGACTGCTGCTGCACAGATTATTCAGATTATAGCGAATGTCTCCAGCAGCCAGTACGGCGGGGTGACCGTCGACCGCTTTGATAAGACTCTGGGTAAATATGCCAGACTGAATGAAGAGAAACATCGCAATATCGGTGAGGAGTTCGTGCTGCCGGAAAAATTGGAGCAGTATGTCAAAGAACGTGTGGAAAAGGATATTAAAGATGCTGTACAAAGTTTTGAGTATGAGATCAATACGCTCTATACTTCAAACGGTCAGACGCCATTTGTCACAATCGGATTCGGTCTGGGTACGGATAAATACAGCAGAATGGTGCAAAAAGCAGTACTGCAGACGAGAATGGACGGTCTGGGTGCTGAGAAATTTACAGCAATATTCCCGAAACTTGTATTTGCTTTGAAAAAAGGGGTTAACCTTGATAAAGAAGATGTGAACTACGATATTAAACAGCTTGCATTGGAGTGTTCGTCAAAACGTATGTACCCGGATGTATTGAACTATGACAAAATTGTCGAGCTTCTTGGCGATTTTAAAACTCCGATGGGCTGCCGTTCCTTCCTGCCAGAGTGGACGGATCCCGCAACTGGAGAGAGTATTAATGAAGGACGTGCCAATCTTGGGGTGGTGACACTTAATTTACCAAGAATATCAATAGAGGCAAAAGGCAGCAAAGAGAAATTCTGGAAGAATTTCCATCAGAAAATGAATCTGATGCATGATGCCCTTGTCTTCAGATTAAAACGTCTTGAGGACGTCACCAGTGACAACGGACCCATCCTCTATAAAAGTGGTGCATTCGGCAGACGTCTGGAAGCGGGTAAAAGCGTCATGGAGTTGTTCAAGGAGAAGCGCTGTACATTATCAATGGGGTATATCGGATTGTATGAAACTGCGACCTCATTTTACGGTCCTGACTGGGAAACGAATTCTGAAGCAAAGGAATTCACCTTGGATATACTAAGGGAAATGAAGAAATACCAGCTGGAGTGGACAGAGGAATACGATGTGTTCTTCAGCATATACGCAACGCCGAGTGAGTCCCTCACCGATCGTTTCTGCAGGCTGGATTATGAAAAATTTGGTGAACTGAAAGATATAACAGACAAAGGATATTACCAGAACTCGTTTCATTACGATGTCAGAAAAGATATTACACCGTTTGAAAAGATTGATTTTGAAAAGGATTATCCTCATCTCGCCGGGGGCGGTTTCATCCACTATTGCGAATATCCTAAAATGACACATAACTTGAAAGCGCTGGAAGCAGTATGGGATTATGCATATGATAAAGTGGGCTACCTCGGAACGAATACGCCGATCGACCAGTGTTTCGAATGCGGTTTCGAAGGTGATTTCGAAACAACTGATACAGGATTCAAATGTCCCAACTGTGGTAATCAGAACCCCGAAACAGTCGATGTGGTCAAGAGAACATGCGGTTATTTGGGAAACCCGGTCGTACGTCCGACAATAAAAGGCCGTCATAAGGAAATCAGTGCAAGAGTCAAACACATGGATGAATCAAAATGAACGCATTGAATATATATGAAGGGCGTTACCATATCGCCAAAGTCGAACCGAGAACCTTTGTGGATGGTGAAGGTGTCAGATGCAGTGTTTATTTATCCGGCTGTCCCTTTGACTGCCCCGGATGCTATAATCTTGCCGCTCAGAACTTCGTTTACGGAGAAGAATGCAGCGATGAATTGATAGAAGAGATCATGTCTCACTGCGAAGCCGATTATATAAGCGGTTTGAGCATTCTTGGCGGCGAGCCGTTTTGTAATTTAAAACTGGCGGAGCGGATTGTCAGCCGATTCAGAACGCGTTTCGGCAATCGGAAAACAATATGGGTCTGGAGCGGTTTTGTTTTCGAATATCTTAAAAATGATGATAAAAGAAATGATCTATTAAACGATATTGATGTTTTGGTAGATGGTCCGTTTATGCAGCAGCTATTCCAGCCCAACCTGCCATTCAGAGGCTCATTAAATCAGAGAATAATTGATGTACAGAGGTCACTTTCGAATGATAGGACGATCTATTTGAATGATTGAAAAGTTCCGAAGAAATATAAAGAAGACGATGAATTTTAAATTCATCGTCTTCTTTATTTGGTTACATTAATAACCTTTCCTTTTTCTGAATATAAACGGGAGTGCTACTGCAGCAGCACCTGCAACACTTGTTCCGGCAGCAAGGACAGCTGCTTTTGTAAGTGAGCCTGATTTTTTATTATCCACTTTTGAATCATCTTTGGATAACTGATAACCTTCAGATTCATCACTCATCGTTGAAATGGAATCTTCAACTTTATATTTCTTTTTAAGGTCATCGGCATTTGCACCGAACCCTTTAACGAATTGCGTTAAAACATTTGAACCTTCAATAAAATGCGGGTCCATTAAAACTTTGATCAATCCAAACCAGCCGCTTCCTCTGTTTTTATATTCATATTCAGAAGCAGTTTCTATACTGTTGTTCACCTTCAAAATGACAGGCTCGAGCTGTTCCATATTAACTTTGCCAAGTAACTGGCTCATTAATAATACATTTTTAATGGATTTGCTTGCACTTGAAGATTCTAATGCGGTTAAAAGGCGGTAAAGTATACTGTCGCTTTCTGCGAGGCCGCCTTTAACCATGTTCAACACTTCGTGATCTTCAAGTTTATTCAGGATGTCAAAAAGTTTCTCAAGCAGTTCCTGATTATCAACAAGCAGCTTCTCAAGTTCTTTCAAATCATGTTCGTGCTGGACTTCAGGATCGATTTTCATTTTATGGATGACTTTGGTTTCTTTTGCCATTATTTTTTCGACCTTCTTTCCTTAACGATATCACCAGGGAAGATGTAATCTTTACGTGCCCATTTCTGTTCAACGTTTACACCGATCTGCGGCTGCGGATTGCCGTATCTGTGATTGATTTTCGGTAAAGGACTCTCTCCTTTTTTCTCGAGCACTTCGAGTTTCGCAGAAACTTCTTTATATGCAGGAGTGTCTGTATCTTTATCTGCATACGAGCTGCTCAAGTAGTTTATGGCACCTTCACCGGCATCGTTCATCGGCAGATAGACCTGTTTACCGTAAACACGGTCTGTTACTACAGCTTTCAGTTTTACGCTTCCGTATGGTGATGTCAGTCTTACCATCGAACCGTCTTCTAGTCCGCGGTCTTCCGCTAATTCGTGAGATATTTCCAAGAATACTTCAGGTGTTTTTCTGGTGATTGCTTCAGATTTGTAAGTCATGTTACCTTCGTGGAAATGCTCCAGCAGACGTCCATTATTCACATGAATATCATATTCTTCTCCGAATTCAAGAGGCTTCGTCCAGTCGACAGGATAGAAACGTGCTCTGCCATCCGGGAAAGGGAACTCTTCGGTGAACAGCAGTGGAGAATCTGTACCATCTGCATCCACCGGCCATTGAAGACTGTCATAGCCTTCCAGGCGGTCATAGCTGACGCCTGCAAATAATGGTGTCAGTGATGCTGCTTCATCCATGATTTCGCTTGGGTGTTCATAATCCCAGCCTGCGTCCAGACGGTTGGCAATTTCCATGATGATCTGCCAGTCCGGCTTAGTACCTTCCAACGGGTCGAAAACTTTGTACAGACGCTGGAACCTGCGTTCAGTGTTGACGAATGTACCGTCTTTTTCGAAGCTTGGGCTTGCAGGCAATACTATATCTGCGAACTCGCATGTTTTAGAGAAGAAAATATCCTGTACAACAAAGAATTCAAGCTTCTCAAACGCTGCCTGTACGTAGTTTATGTTTGAGTCGACAATACCCATATCTTCGCCTTTCAGATAAAGCATGTCCAGTTTGCCTTCATGGATGTAATCAACCATTTCATGGTTATTCAGGCCTGGAACTTTTGAAAGTTCAGTGCCCCATCCTTCTTCGAAGCGGCCTCTGACTTCATCATCGGTGACGAACTGGTAGCCTGGGAAACGGTCCGGCATACTGCCAAAATCGCTTGCGCCCTGAACGTTGTTATGGCCGCGTAATGGATAAGCGCCGGCACCCGGCTTCATGTAGTTTCCGGTAGCAAGCAGCAGGTTGGAAATTGCAGTACTTGTATCACTGCCGCCCTGCTTCTGAGTGACGCCCATCGCCCATAAAATACAAGTGGTTTCCGCTTCATGGATCGATTCAGCGATTTCAATCAGTTCTTCCTTCGAAATGCCCGTCATTTCTGAAGTGTAGTCCATTGTATATTTTTCCAGTGTTTTATAGTACTCGTCAAAATCATTGACGTGATCAGTGATGAATCTTTCATCATGCCATCCCTGGTCAATGATATATTTAGTGACACCGGACAGCCAGATCAGGTCCGTTGTCGGGTTCGGCTGAACGAAAAGATCTGCTCTGTCTGCGAGTTCGTTTTTACGCAGGTCACTGACAATCACTTTTTGACCGTTCAATTTTTGAGCACGTTTAACACGTGTCGCAAGCACCGGGTGTGATTCTGCAGTGTTGGAACCAATCGAGATGACCAATTCAGACATGCCGATATCTGTGATGCTTCCCGAGTCGCCACCGTGTCCGACTGTTCTCCACAGCCCCATCGTTGCCGGTGACTGGCAGTATCTTGAACAGTTATCCACGTTGTTTGTGCCCACTACGCCGCGCGCGAGTTTCTGCATCAGATAAGATTCTTCATTTGTACATTTGGATGAAGAAATGAATGCCAGTTTATCCGGCCCTTTTTCTTTAATCTTATCTTTGAACTTGGATTCGATTATGTCGAGTGCTTCTTCCCATGTTGATTCTACAAAGCTGTCGCCCTTACGGATCAGAGGTTTAGTCAGTCTTTCTTCACTGTTGACGAAATCCCATCCGAATTTACCTTTTACGCAAGTTGAAACGCCATTGGCAGGTGCCTCCTCCTGAGGCTCAATCTTCAATATTTCCCGGCCTTTTGTCCATACATCGAAGGAACAGCCGACACCGCAGTAGGTACACACTGTTTTTGTCTTCTCTATGCGGTCTTCTCTCATTTCAGCCTCAACATCGGAAACGACCATCAATGAATTATATCCAGTTTCCACTTCTTTGGTTACGTTGACTGCCGGTCTGAATGAATCTTTGAGCATGCCAGTCAAGTAACCCGCTTCACCTTCCATGCCGACTTCCATCATCGCATTACATGGGCAGACTGTTGCGCAGTGTCCACAGTTTACACATGATGAATCATCAATCGTCGTATCGTTATCCCATATTACTTTTGGACGGTCCAATGTCCAGTCAATCAATAATGTTTCATTTACCTGGAGATCCTGACAGGCTTCTACGCACCTTCCGCATAGAATACACTGGTCCGGATCATAACGGTAAAAATCATTTCTCTGAATTTCATGACCTTTGGCTGTATGTGGTGATTCCTGATGATCGATCCGCATTTCTTTAACTGTATTATGTATTTCACAGTTGCCATTGTTAAAGTCACACACTGTACAATACAGTTCATGGTTCCCCATTACTCTATCCATTGCAATCAATTGTGCTTCGTGAACCTCACTGCCGACAGTTTCAACAACATCTCCATTATTCAGTTCAGTGGAACATGAACGGACAAACTCGCCGTTTACTTTAACAATACAAGTGTCGCATGTTTCCAACGCGCCGAGGCTTGGATGATAACATAAACTCGGGATGTCTATATTTTTGGACTCAAGGTATTTCAGCAGACTGCCATGTCTGGGCGCAGTAAAATTCATGCCGTTCAGTGTAATGTCCACTGTTTCGGTTCTGACTTCCGCCATATATAAGCTCCTTCCATACAGTTTGATATTCTCATTCCCATGTAGAATGATATCAAAACATTTTTTGACTATTTAGACAATTATAATGAATAAGAAAAAACTGTGTGTAAGCTAAAATTGCTTCTACACAGTTTTTGATTGTTTATATTGAGATTATGCGTGTTGTCCCATCAATTCATCTATTCTTTCAAAAAGAATATGATTTTCCATGTGCACATGCTCGAAAGTTTGCTTTTCCAGTGCTTCCAGACGCGAGTAAACCAATGTGTATGTCCCGCATGCATTTTCCGGCAACTTGTAACCGTTTGTAATTTTGCGCATGCGCTTCAGAATATCTCCAGTCGTATCATGATCGTCCACAAGTTTCCGGACGGCTTCTTTTACTTCAGGAACAGGAACATTTTCACTGTCATCAACATAGTTGGCAATCAGAGGAAAGACATTCGCATCTTCATCTGCAGTATGTGCAATCATTTCCTCTCTGAAGGTACCGAAAAGGTCATGCAGCTCGATAAGATGAGGCTGGGTCCCTCCGTGTCTTCCCGCTACTCTCTCGACAAACGGTGTCAGGTTGGCAAGTTCTTCCTTCAGATCCTTATGAAATCTGTTCTGGATATACTCAATGATGCTCGGGATTGATAAGTACTTCATATCAATATGACCGGCTTCTTCACTTGACTGATTGACCTTATCCTCTACTGCCAGAAAAATATCATCTTTGTCAAAATCACATCTCTCTACCGCTTCACTCAGTGAGATTTTACCCCCGCAGCAATAATCTATGCCTACTTTGCGGAACACATCTGCAGTTCTCGGGTATTTTCTAACGATATCAGCTACGTGTTTTTCCTGTAACTCTGTATTCAATATAATCCTCTCCCATAGTCATATTCAGTATAGGAAGTTTACGGTGCTGAAGATATTGGTGAACTCCCTACTCTTTCCTCTGATTGTACAGGGTATAAAACGGTCTTCTATGATATGAATCACACTTTAAGTATAATACTGTTTAAAAATTAAGATTTAAGAGAATAGAAAAGAGAATCATACAAAGGGGGATTCATTGTGATTGAATTTAAAAATGTCTCAAAGAAGTACGGCGATAATTCAGCAGTTGAAGATGTTAATTTCAAAGTCGAAGAAGGGGAATTCTTTGTCATCATCGGACCGTCCGGGTGCGGCAAGACCACTACATTGAAAATGATCAACCGACTGATACCACTGACTACCGGCTACATATACTTTAAAGAGAAACCGGTCAGTGATTTTCCGCTATATGAAATGCGCTGGGATATTGGCTATGTCCTGCAGCAGATTGCTCTGTTCCCGCATATGACGATCAAAGAAAATATCGCGCAGGTACCTGAGATGAAAAAATGGTCCAATAAAAACATAGATGACCGGGTGGATGAACTCTTGGAGATGGTCGGCCTGGAGCCTGAAGTGTACCGCAGCCGTATACCGGGCGAGCTGTCAGGCGGTGAGAAGCAGCGTGTCGGGGTCATACGTGCTCTTGCTGCAGACCCTCCGGTCATATTGATGGATGAGCCATTCAGTGCACTCGACCCGATCAGCAGGGAAAAATTGCAGGATGATCTGCTTGAGCTCCAGAAAAAAATAAAAAAAACGATAGTTTTTGTCACACACGATATTCGGGAAGCGCTGAAAATGGGAGACCGGATCTGTCTGCTTAACGCAGGAAGTGTCGAGCAGATCGGAACACCGGAAGAATTTTTGTCAGAACCTAAAAATGATTTTGTCAGAGACTTTATCGGCGATATTGACAGCCATCTGCTGAAGCAGGCCACAGCGGGTGATATTGTGAGTGGTGAACCTGAAATAGGTACAGAAAAAGAAGGTGATCTGCCGGAAGTCAGCCATGATGTGGACATGCACAAGTTGTTCAAATATTTCAGTGAGTACGATACATTGATCATTGTGGATGAAAATAAGCGTAAATACTTGAACCGTCAAGATTTGTTCAAGTATTTATCCAAAGATGAAGGCGGTGGTCATCAATGAGCAGCCTGCTGAGCACACTGGAGTCAAGAAGCGGTGATCTATTTACAGCACTGATAGAACATATCCAGCTTTCATTCATCGCTTTGTTAATCGCAGTAATCATAGGGATGCCGCTGGGTATCCTGCTGACAAAAACGAAGAAAATTTCTGAGGTAGTGATAAATATTGCTGCCGTAATGCAGACCATCCCGTCACTCGCACTGCTCGGTCTGATAATTCCGCTTTTTGGAATCGGGACGGTGCCGGCAATCATTGCATTGGTCATCTACGCACTGCTTCCTATTCTAAGGAATACTTATACCGGCATTGATGAAGTGGACGAATCACTCGTGGAAGCGGCTGAAGGCATAGGTATGAAGCCGGCGCGCCGTTTATTCAAAGTGGAACTGCCGCTTGCAATGCCTGTCATCATGGCCGGAATCAGAACAGCGATGGTATTGATTATCGGTACAGCGACTCTTGCCGCTTTGATCGGTGCGGGCGGCCTTGGTGATTTGATCTTACTCGGTATCGATAGAAATAACATGTCGCTCATCATTATCGGTGCGATACCGGCCGCATTACTTGCGATATTTTTTGATATCGTCCTACGTATACTTCAGCGTCTGTCGTACAAAAAGATGCTGATTACACTGGCATCGATACTACTTGTATTATTATTGATTGCTGTTGCCCCGCTGCTTTCAGGGCGCGGGGAGAGCATCACGATTGCTGGTAAGCTGGGGGCGGAACCTTCGATAATAACGAATATGTATAAAATATTGATTGAAGAAGAGACGGATTATATGGTTGACGTGGAGGACGGTCTCGGTAAAACGACTTTTCTTTTCAATGCACTGCAGTCCGATGATATCGACGGTTACCTGGAATTTACAGGGACTGTTCTTGGTGAGCTTACTCAGGAAGAGCTCGAGTCGAAGGAGGAAGAAGCGGTCTATGAACAGGCCAAATCCAGTCTGGAAGAAGAGTTTGAGATGACATTGCTTGAACCGATGGCGTTCAATAATACCTATACATTGGCTGTTAAAGAAGATTTTGCTGAAGAACATGGATTGGAACAGGTAAGCGATCTTGAAAATATGGACGATGATATCAGTGCCGGGTTCACTTTAGAGTTCAATGACCGTGAAGAAGATGGCTATCCTGCCATTCAGCGTGCATATGATTTGGAGTTCGGGAACGTCAGTACAATGGAACCTGCGCTTAGATATCAGGCGATTGAAGCGGGAGACATTAATCTTCTGGATGCCTACTCAACGGATGCAGAGCTTGAGCAGTTTGATATGGTTGCGTTGGAAGACGATCAGAATGTATTCCCGCCGTATAATGGTGCACCGATGTTCAAAATCGAGTTTTTGGAAGAATATCCTGAAATCGTCGATCCTTTAAATAAACTGTCCGGTCAAATTACTGATGAAGAAATGCAGCAGATGAATTATGAGGTCAGTGCAGAAGATGCAGATCCATACGAAGTCGCAGAAGAATACCTGATGGAATCAGGATTGATAGAAGAATAGCGTTTACGAAAAAAACCTTCATGAGTGAAGGTTTTTTTATTTTGTTTTAAAACTATATTTACAAAGTACCCGTAATGATATATAGTTGTATGCATAGGTATATAACTATAGTTCGAGGAGGGAATAAATTGAATGGAAAATTAAATGAGAGGAAACCGATTTTTGAGCAGATCAAAGATTGGATTAGCGACCAGATCATAGATCAAACACTGGCTGATCACGATAAAATCCCTTCCACCAATGAAATTGTCGAGTTTTTCAAAGTGAATCACCTGACGGTTGCAAAAGGGGTCAACCAGCTTGTGGATCAGGACGTCATTTATAAGAAGAGAGGTGTCGGTATGTTTGTGGCTGAGAATGCCAGAAATACATTGTTGGTTGAGCGTAAAGATAAATTCAAGGATGAGTACGTCAAACCGATGATAGAAGAAATGTCTAAACTGGGATTGACGGAAAAAGATTTAAATCAGCTGATTGAACTTGTAAAGGAGGATGACCATGGTAAACGTAGAATTTAAAAATGTCGATTTAAAAATAAAGAAGAATGATATTTTAAGCGCTGTCAATTTAAAGTTCGAACCGGGAAAAATATATGGATTGCTTGGCAGAAACGGCGCAGGTAAGACGACCTTGCTTTCATTGATTGCAACATACAGAAAAGTGACAAGAGGGACTTTGACGGTGGACGGGCAGGATCCGTATGAAAACGCGGAAATCATGCCGCTTGTAGATTTTCTGCATCAGGAAGACTACAGTGAGGAATCAGAATCGGTGGATGATTATTTAAAAATGGCCAAGACTTACAAGCCGTCATTTGATATGGACTATGCCCTTGAACTTCTTGAGGAGTACAGCATCAATTTAAAGAAAAAAATGATGGAATTATCACAGGGCCAGCAGGCTGCAGTAGATGCAGCCATGGGACTTGCAACAATGTCACCGGTCGTTTTGTTTGATGAAGTGACGAATGGCATGGATGCACCGTCCAGAGAGAAGTTTTACCGCCAGGTACTCAACACAAAAAACAGAGAGAACAGGGTCATCGTCCTTTCAACGCATATCGTATCTGAGATGGATTATCTGTTTGATGAAGTAGTTGTCATTCATCACGGTAAAGTACTGATTGATGAACCGGTGGATGAATTTTTAGGAAGGGGCTACCAGGTTACAGGCAGCGCAACAGATGTTGACGAATTCACTAAGGATAAAAAAGTGATGCAGACAAGGACCCTCGGACCGACAAAAGCTGTCACAGTATCAGGCAGTCTATCCAGCGGAGATGAAGAATTTTTTGACAGTGGAAAGCTCTCATATTCAGCTATGAGAATGCAGGACTTATTTATAAGTATGACGGAAGATTGATCGAGAAAGGAGAAAACTATGAACAATAATAGAGTGAGGCACGGCACAAGAGATCTATCAATTATCAGTATATTTGGCGCGATGTGGTACATCCCGATTTTCACAGTAATATATCTTGCCCTGTTTTTAATATTTGGTTCAGGTGAACTGGACAACATGTCCTACTTTTCAATGGGTATGAACTCCAACAGGATCTTTATGCTTGTGATGGGCATCATCATCGGCAGTAGCTTTATCAAGTGGGCAATCGGACTCGGGATGACAAGGAGGCAGTTTTATAAGGCCAATCTATATTCAGGGGCGGTTATGGCAGTTGTATTAATGGTAGCGATGATTATCATCAGTCTGTTTGTCGGCTTGCTGCCATTCGCAGGTACTGAAAATATAAACCCTGCGCTTGATATGCATCCACTCATGAATCTCATTACTCTGACGCTGATGGTATACCTTGCATACTTGGGGGGAACACTGATAGGGACAGGATTCTACAGGAATGGATGGTTTGGTGCTCTTGGCATCATCATTACGATACTTGGCAGTTTCATTCCAGAAACATTTGATTCTGTAATAGTGAATTCATTTGGACTGACAGAAGGTGAGGGTGCACTGATTACAGTAATCATCCTGATTATTGCATTGATTGCGGTGAACTACTACTTTATAAAAGACATCGTAATAAAAATATGATGAACAATAAAAGCAGGAGAATATTCAATGATTCCCCTGCTTTTATTGTTCTTTTATTCTTTTCATTTCCCGGGAAATCTTTTGATCATCACCCCTATTCCTCGTATCAAGTGCCTCTGTGATATTACTATGATCCGTTTCATTTCTGTTCTGGCTCATTTTATATGCGGCCTGCACTTCCTGTACTTTCACTTTAAATCCGGCAATGCCTTTAATTTGAGCCTGTGAATCTTCTGACAGGTTCTCCCATGTTGCACCGTTCTTACTTTTGCCTTCATGTTTTTCGAGCAGATTGACGAGGTCTTTCTGCAGTTCTTCTTCATTTAATAGAGAACATTTACCGTACAGATGGACTGACTGGTAGTTCCATGTTGGTACATTTTCACCTTCGTACCATGTAGAGGATATATATGCATCAGGCCCTTTAAATATAACCAGTGTATCTTCATGACCGTCAAAAGTTTTCCATTGTTCGTTACCTTTGGAGATATGACCTGTAATCGTCCACTCCCCATCTTCTTCGTTCAAGATTACCGGTGTATGAGTCGCTGCCGGCCTGCCGTCTTTTACAGTGATAATCGTGGCAAAGTCATACTGATTGATGAATGATTTTACTTCTTCTATATCCTCAACTTTAAAATGTTTAGGAATGTACATATATCTGCTCCTTAATATGCGGTTCCCTGCTAACTCACCGTGTCTTTAGGTCTCGGATTCTCTTCAGGGTGGATGTAGTTGTAATTCTCAATATTTTCGGCATCGATCGTTCTCTCTGTAACTTCATACGGTTCATAGAAATTCATTTCTGTAATTTCAATAGAGCGGTCATCATTGACGTTTGCTACATAAGCCACATGGCCGATATCCCCTCTCGATGTCTGCAGCACAGAACCTGCTTCAGGTGTCTGATTCACTGTATAACCATCAGTTTCGGCCCGTTCCGCCCAGTGTTCAGCATCTCCCCAACGGCTCTCAATCATGTTTAAATCATCCTTCACAAGATCAAAGACATAATAAGTGCATTCACCTTCGTCATATGTGTTGTTCGCCATAGGATCCGGCAGGATCATATATTTGATATCTTCAACCAGTCCGTCTTCCGACTGCCGGTCTGCATAAAAAAGACCCCCGGCAATCATCAGCATGACCACTGATGTTAAAACAAATTTTTTCATATTTCACCTATTTACTCAGTATTAGTATGTTTATATCACATTTTGTGAGTGAAATCTAATTATCAGACTGTTGTCAGGCTCAATCATATATTTAATTTCCCCCTGAATCCGCGTGATGCATAATATGATTCGGCACCGTTATGATAGGTGAATACTGTATCGTAACGGTAATCGCAAAACAACGCACCACCGAGTGATCTGATATTATCAGGTGTCTTAATCCATGAAGATGTCTTTTTATCGAATGAATCATGTGTCTGCAAATATCTGTAGTCTTCTTCAGTCAGCATTTCAATGCCCATCTTTTCAGCAATTGTTATGGCAGCACTTTCCGGCTTATGTTTTTTTCTTGACTCGAGTGCCGCATGGTCGTAACACAGGCTCCGTCTTCCTTTAGGACTTTCTTTTGAACAATCCATGAATATGAATGAATCATTTTCCTGACCGACGACATCCGGTTCACCTTCAGTCTGTTCCATTTCATTCAATGTCCATAACTTTTCAGGATTATCGACCAGCTTATCTTCAACTTCCTGCCATGCAATACCAATGTGTCTGTGTTCATTAGCTTCAAATCGATTTTTTAAAGTATCGAGTAAATCATCTGCATCCTGTTGAGCTAACTTTTTATCTGACATTTATACCACCCCTTATAATAATACTTTTATTTTATTACAAAAAAGCCGGTACACCAAATATGCACCGGCCTGTTGAATAAATCAGATTCCAGGGGAATCATCTTTCAATCTTTCTTTATACTCTTCCAGTTCTTCCTCATATTCCTCAGAGGAACCTCTAACATAATTTTCATAACGCTTTTTATTCGGACTGATCGTCAGTTCGAAATATTTACGCTCGGCATTGGCATCTTTATAAAATGCAACCGCCATCAGTATAACGACGATACTGAATGGAAGAGCCGATATAATTGCTGCGGACTGTAGTGCGTTCAGTCCGGTTTCCCCTCCGGCAAGAAGAAGGATGTAGGCAATTGATGCAAGTGCCAAACCCCAAACAATTTTAACTATTGCAGAAGGTGTAAGTGAACCGAATGATGTCTGCATACCGAGAACGAATGTTGCCGAGTCAGCAGATGTTATGAAGAATGATGCGACGAGCATCACTGTAAACAGTGACAGTATCATGCCCATCGGCAGTTCGTCAAAGACGGCAAAGAGCTGGATCTCAGGTGCCATCTCGAAGATTTCAGGAACGCTTTGTGCGACGGATACACCTGTCATACCGAAAGTACTGAACCAGATGATACCGATCAATGTCGGTACGAATAAAACCGCCATGACGAACTCACGAATAGTACGGCCGCGTGATACACGGGCGATAAATATACCGACAAAGGGGCTCCAGCTCATCCACCATCCCCAGTAGTAGACTGTCCAAGTATTCATCCATTCGCTTTTTTGCTCATTTAAAGGAGCTATGTCAAGACTCTGGGTGAGGAAAGTGCCTAAGTACTGTCCGGTGCCTGCAGTCATCATGTTAAGTATCAGCATAGTCGGACCGACTATTATGATGACGACAAAGAGCAGGCCCGCCAAAACCATATTCAGATTACTTAAGTATTGAATTCCTTTGCTCAAACCTGACCATGCACTCATCAAGAATAATACCGTTACGACAGCGATGATGATCCCCTGCACAAAGTTGTTTACAGGAACATCGAATAAGTAATTCAAACCGCCGTTGATCTGCATCGCGCCGATACCAAGTGATACAGCGACACCGATGACAGTAGCAAAAACTGCGAGTACGTCCACTACAACACCGAGCGGTCCGTCAACTTTATCTCCGAATAAAGGACGAAGGACTTTGGACAGTAATCCGACCTCACCTTTCCTAAACTGTGAATAAGCAAGTGCGAGTGCTACAACACCGTACATTGCCCATGCATGGAAGCCATAATGCAAAAATGTGGAACGCATTGATTCCATCATTGCTTCACGGGTTTCGGGTTCAGCTGTCGGCGGCGCGACATAGTGTGACATCGGCTCTGAAGCACCGTAGAATACCAGTCCGATACCCATACCGGCACTGAATAACATGGCTAACCAGGATACTGTGTTGAATTCCGGCTTTTCATCCGGTTTGCCCAATTTTAATTTTCCAATTGGACTAAGTAATAAAAAGACACAGAAAAATACAAGTAATGTTGTCAGTATCATATAATACCAACCGAAGTAGTCAGTGATCCAGGCTGATATAGCTCCGGAAATTTCTCCGAAGCTGTCCGGGAACAAAGCACCTAATATAACAACTACACCGATAATGATTACCCCATAGATAAACACATTTGATATTTTTCGATTCGGCTGTTTACTTTCCAATGAAATTTCCCCCTCTGTTATAATTTATATTGCATACAAATTATCTAAAATAACAATAACGTTATTGATGCTACCAATGTTTTCTTTCATTTTCAACAGCAGTAACTATTCAATTCCCTATGTAATCGTTTTATACTCGCATAACTTAAAAAAAAGATAAAATAAAAACACTCATCATTGAGTGTTTTATTATTGAAGACTATATATCTATGATTTCATAAGTTTTATTGTTAATCTTTTTGATTAATTCTTCATCTTCCAATTTTTTAAAGTTGCGGGTCAGAGTCTCCGGCTGCATGCTCAAGTACGATGCCAGATCTTTCTTGGTCATATTTAAATTTAAAATGCCATCTTCAGTGTGTGTTCTTATATATTCCTGAAGTCTCTCATTGCTGCTGAGTAATGAAATGTTTGTGGTCAGTAATTCTGATTGATTGAGACGTTCAGCGAAACTCTCTATGATTTTTATACTGATATTGGGGTATTTTTGCATAAGGTCATAAATATCCTGCTGGTTGATTGTACAGACCTGGGCATCTTCCATAACTTCTGCATAGGATTCATGTGTATTATCATCATTGAACAGTGAAGTTTCGCCAGTGAAGTCGGCATGCCCAAGCACTCTGACAAGCTGCTCTTTGCCTTCTGCATTCAGCCTGTAGATTCTCACTTTGCCAGCGTGCAATACTGATAAAGATTCGTTTTGATCACCTGCCATGTACAAATAATCACCTTTACTCAAGTGCTTATGATTAATTTTACTGAACACTTCCTGTAACTCATTATCGTTTAAGTGGCTGAAAATAGGCACTTTACTGACACAGAGCTGGTGGCCCTGTAACTTTGCCATTGATAATCCTCCTTCCAAATATCAATTAAAAATTATTGCTTTCAGCTGGTGCTCATCAAATCCCATTATAGTCATGCATAATAGAAAAGAACAAAAAGCATCTCAGACATTCCTTGAAAGAGTTTTTTACTCATAAGTCAATGCTTTTGCAGTCTCGAATAATACTTGAACCGAGGGCATCATACTGTCCTCATGGATATCAAATTCCTCATTATGATGACCCGCAGCAAGGACAGTGCCAAAGACGCAATATGTGGCATAACCGCCCTGTTTTTGGACAGCTTCCATAAAAAAGGTCGCATCTTCTGATCCAGCAGCTGAATTGTCCTCCAGTTCACTCGTTAAACCGACACTTCCTGCTGTTTTATGCAGGACTTCAGCAAGTTCAGGTGAACCTTCAGCACTGATGGCTTCACCGACAAGATTAATTTCATAATCCACCTGGTGCATCAAAGCGGCGCCTTTAATCACTTCTTCAGCATAATTTTTCACGTATTCATTTAGCTCAGTCGTGGCACCGCGTACTTCAACTTTTAATTCAGCACTGTCAGGTACGATATTCCTGCCGCTGCCCGCATGAAGTTCACCTACATTAATTCGGGTTGCTCCGTCTGCATGTCTCGGAATAGAGTGTAAATTCAAAATTGCAGAAGCTGCAGCAAGCATTGCATTCTTTCCTTCTTCAGGGTGCCCCCCTGCATGGGAAGCAACGCCTTTAAATTTCACATCAAATTTTGAAGATGCCAGAAAACCATTATTTGATGCGACAAAGTGATTGAAAGGGACATTCAAGCCGATATGTGAAGCGATAAAATAATCCACATCCTCCACAACACCTGCTTCGACCATCGATTTCGCACCTCTGCCGCCTTCTTCGGCAGGCTGAAAAATCAGCTTTATTTTACCTCTCAGTTTATCTTTGTTTTCACTGAGCAGTGCTGCAAGTCCCAGACCTATAGTCGTATGTGCATCGTGACCGCAGGCGTGCATATTGTTATTTGAGGAACGGAAATTCTCGTAGTTTGGTATGTGGGATTCAATATTGCTTTCGTAAATTGGCAATGCGTCCATATCCACTCTGAATGCAACCGTCGGCCCCGGAGCGTGAGTGTCCAATATTCCAACGACCCCTGTATAGCCTTCTTTGAAGTAATCTAAGTATTTTTCTACAACGCCATTTTCTTTTGCCCATTCAAGATGTGCTGCGGTCTCTTCTATTCCCGGTTTTCCCATGCAGGAATCAGGGTCCATGACTTCTTTACCTAAAAGAATATCAAAACCAAGCTGCTCTAACTTATCAGCGACAATGGATGCGGTTCTCATCTCTAAAAATCCGAGTTCGGGGAACTTATGAAAATCCCTGCGCCAGGCGACTAATTGATTTTGAAGCTGTTCCATCATCTCACCTCTTATATAATTTTTATTATAATCAAGTATATCATTTTAGTTTTATGTATGAGACTCTGTGTTTATAAGCTTTAGATGTAAATCATACAAAGTATGGAGGGGTTGGTTATGAGTGAAAAAGATAAAATGCTTTCCAACGAATGGTATGATGCAAATTTCGATGAAACTTTGCTAAATGAGCGGTTAAAAGCTCAGGATTTATGTCATGATTTAAATCAGACAAAACCGAGTGATGAGAAAAGACGACAGGAAATCATTGTTGAACTGCTTGGATATATACCTAAAAATGCAGATATCGCAAGTCCATTCATGGTGGATTACGGCTACAATGTCAAGCTGGGTAAAAACATCTCTATAAATATGAACAATTACTTTATGGATGGTGCGGAAATCACTTTAGGGGACCGTGTGTTCGTCGGGCCGTCCTGCGGTTTTTATACTGCCAGTCACCCCCTTGATGCGCAAGACCGCAATAAAGGAATAGAAAAAGCTTCCCCCATTTCAATCGGAAATAATGTCTGGTTAGGAGGAAATGTAAGTGTAATGCCCGGCGTTACAATTGGTGATGGGTGTGTTATTGGTGCAGGTAGTGTCGTTACAAAAGATATTCCTGATAACGTTTTGGCAGCGGGTGTACCTTGTAAGGTCATCAGAGATATAGATTAAAAATGCATTCAGGATTTTAAAATACCGGGCGCTCTGTGAAGCGACATTCTGTTACGAAATTTTGTATATTAGATGATATTTGAATTATCCATTAGTCCAGGTAATCATCGCTGAAATGTAAAATAACGCCATGCATTACACTATAATGATGCATGGCATTATTTTAAAATGTTCAAAAAATATAAATGCTTTGATATCAACGTTTATTTAACCATCTCACTTAATTTATCCATAATCTCATCGATATTGGTACCGATACTTATTTCTACAGCCGCTAAAAAACTGCCTTCCACAACAGGAGCATTGGCAATTTGGATATTGTGTTCACCCTCATACATTTCGACAGCCATTTCAAGATTCATCAGACTGGAACCTATATCAAAGAAACAGATTGTATCACCTTTCACTTCGGACAGCATATGATCAATCTGTCCGATATTGGTGCCGATTCCATCATTAACGCCGCCGGAGGCATGGACTGTAACACCATCAGCCATCTGTTCAATCAATTCTTTAGTGCCTGAAGCAATATCTTTGCTGTGGCTGATGATTAATATTTCTGTCATCGATTATTCCTCCTCTGTAGTAAATGCATTCAAAATATACACTGCACTCTGTGCCCCGGGATCGATCGCACCTCTCGACTTTTCTCCGAAGTATGCTGCACGTCCTTTGGTGGCAATCATATCTTTAGTTTCATCAGCGAGTTTTTGCAAATCTTCCAGTTTAAGGCCGCCGCTTTCTTGAAGAACATTTTTAGCATTTGAAATGACATCGTACATTGTCTTCTCTCCGCCTGTCACTTTCCCTTTTGAACTGACGGTCTGATCGAAGACATCGATTAATTGTTTCAAATTCTCTGCGTCAATTTCATCTTTGGCAACTTCACTCATTTTAACAAAGCTGAAACCATACAACGGGCCGCTTGCACCACCGATGGAACTCATCAGAGTCATTCCTGTCTGTTTAAGTATTTCCTGGGTGCTGCCTTCTGTGACCTGTTCTTTCACTGCATCAAATCCGCGTTTCATATTAACGCCGTGGTCACCGTCACCTATTTCACGGTCAAGTGCAGTAAGTTCGGATTCCTTTTCCACAAAGACTTCCTGTAATTTATGAAGCGCATCCAAAAGTTTTATATTATCCATAGTTACCTCCTTAAAAGTGTGCGGATTCAGTTGGAGCATTTAATGCACTGACTATTTGATCGTCATGATTTAAAACAGTGAGGGAAAAGCCTTGCATATCCAGAGCCGTCATATAATCACCGACAAATAATTTTGTTATTTTAATTCCTTTTTCTTCTAATGCTTCCAGAACATTTTTAGTAACGATATATAGTTCGCTGAGAGGCGTGGCACCCATGCCGTTAATCATTAAAATCAGTTCTTTATTATCGTTGTACTTGAAGAGTTCGGTTAAAAGTCTGTCAGTGATTTTATCAACAGTTTCAATTTTTTCGCGATAAATCCCTTTCTCACCATGTATGCCTATTCCGATTTCCATCTCTTCTTCATCCAGATCGAAACCATATTCTCCAGTTGTCGGTACCATGCAGGGCTGGACGGCCATGCCGATTGAAAATAATGAGGTCATCATTTCTTCAACTTCATCTTTGATTTGAGTCAAGCTGTGCTTGTTATCTGATAAATATCCGGCATACTTATGAACGAGCACCGTACCGGCAACACCGCGGCGCAGTTCAGGGTCTTCTATTGCAACATCATCGCTTACGACGACAGTTTCAACTTTATGACCTTCTGCTTCCGCCATCTCTTTAGCCATATCAAAGTTCATCACATCACCTGCATAGTTTTTAACAATGAGCAGTACGCCATCACCATTATCCACGTGTTTAATGGCTTCCAGTACCTTATCTGGAGTTGGTGATGTAAAAACTTCACCGCAGACTGCCGCATCCAGCATTCCTTCAGCAACATACCCTGCGTGAGCCGGCTCGTGTCCACTTCCGCCCCCGGATACCAAAGCGACGCCGGACTCTTTTTTATGCTTCCTCACAACGACATTATCAGCAATAAGATCTATCTTCAGGTCGGTATATTTTAATCCTGTCAGCATATCACTGACAAATTGTTCACGGTCATTAATAAGTTTTTTCATATTAAGCTCCCCCTTATACTATTATTATACTCATTACCTATTTTGATTAAAAATAAAATGTATAGTGAAAGTAAGATTAGAGTGCCAAAAGTAAACATTGGACAAATGATATAAATAGTTGGAAAATGATATTAAAGAATGGTGAGTCTAAGAAGATGGAGTTTTGACAATGAGGATAGGCATTATTTCAGATTTACATATTGATCGTTATAATAATAGTGTGGAAAATATCCCTTTATTTGAACGTGCTCTAGTAGATGAGATAAAAAACAGAAATATAGAAATGCTATTAATCGCAGGCGATATATCCAATAACTTTGAACTTACAATGGATTTTATACATACGGCTTCAAGGGAGGGTGGAATCGAAATTAAGTTTGTTCCCGGAAATCATGATCTGTGGCAGTCAGACTTGACAGAAAGTACTGAAAAAATATTGCAGCGTTATGCTGACCAGCCTGAATGTTTAATTAAACGGCCGTATATCATCAATGAAGAATGGGCGGTAGTCGGACATACAGGGTGGTATGATTACAGCTATGCATCGGACCGCTTTTCTTATGACAGGCTGTCCAGGCGTGCGTATTACGGCGGTACCTGGCAGGATAAAAACCATATTTCCTGGAGATACGATGATGACATGATGTCCGGACGGTTTGCAGATACTGTAAGAAATGACCTGGAAAGCCTGAAAGATAAGAAGATCATATTAGTAACGCACATCGTTACCAACAAACGGTACAGAGTGCCTATGCCGCACCGCCTGTTCGATTATTACAATGCATTTATCGGCACCAGTGATTTTGATGAAATATATGAGGATTATGACATAAGATACAGTGTTATGGGACATGTTCATTTCAGGCATTCACTCACAGAAGGAAATATCACTTATATTTGTCCCTGTCTAGGGTATAAACGTGAATGGAGAACAGATGATATTAACACAGAAATAGGTAATTCAATGTATGTCATTGAAGTATAAGTTGATTTCAAGGAGGGCTTAAATTGGAAACAATTCAAGATTATATTGAAACAATTGATGATATGACCCACCGCAGACAATTTGAAGAAGTCATTGAATGGATCGATAAAAATTACTCGGAACTGGACGAGGTCATCAAGTGGAATACGCCGATGTATACACTGGGCAATACATTTATTTTAGGAATTGACAGTGCAAAAAAGCATATGTCGATTTCACCTGAAGAGAAAACTATGGATATTTATAAAGATGATATTGAAAAAGCCGGTTACTCACAAACACGGGGTTTGTTCAGAATTAAATACTCTGAAAAAGTTGATTATGACCTGCTGAAAAAACTTATTGATTTTAATATTAAAGATAAAAAGGGTTATGATAAATTCTGGCGATGATATAACCCCGGAAACAACAACCTTTGGATTACCGATGAAAGGATTAAACTATGGCAAAGTTATATTATCGTTTTGGTACGATGCAGAGCAATAAAAGCAATCAGATCATAACAACGCATTATCAGTATACGACCCAGGGGAAAAAATGTCTGGCTTACTCCACTCCTATTGATACAAGAAGTGGATTTAAAAAGATTGAATCGCGTATCGGGCTTCACCTTGATGCCGAGTATGTAACGGATAAAATATTTGAACAAGTGGAAACACAGCATAAAAAAGAAAAAATTTATGCCGTGCTTGTGGACGAAGCTCAGTTTTTAAAGAAATCCGAAGTCCATCATTTAAGCGATATAGCTGATAAGTTGGATATACCGGTGATTGCATTCGGTTTAAAGACGGATTTCCGTAATCAGCTCTTTGAAGGCAGTAAAGCCCTTTTGGAATTGGCGGATGCAATCGATGAATTAAAAACAGTCTGTCAATACTGCAACAAAAAAGCAACGTTAAATATGAGGATGTTAGACGGCAAACCAGTTAATGTAGGAGAAACAATCCAAATTGGTGATGAGGAGTATGTGCCCGTTTGCCGTAAATGTTATAAAAAGCATCTGGATTTAGTCTAAATAGACGGTTCATGTGAGTTCTTACGAGTTCATATGAACTTTTTTTATTGTATAATTAAACTGATCAGGATTTTAATGAGATTTTAAGAAACCTCTAATAATATTCAAAAGGTCCGCATATATAATAAAGATAATTACTTAATACTGTCTAAAGCTATCTCTTAGGAGGAAAATTTATGCATAAGATTTTAGTTGTTGAAGATGATGAAAAAATAGCCCGTGTGATTCAGCTTGAATTGGAATTTGAATCCTATGAGGTCAGCAATGCGTATACTGGTAAGGAAGCATTGGATAAATATGAAGAAGAGGACTTTGATTTAATATTGCTGGATGTAATGATACCGGAGCTGAATGGCTTGGAAGTTTTAAGAAGGATAAGACAAAAAGATGAAGCCGTTCGAATCATTATGCTCACAGCACGGGATGCGGTAATGGATAAAGTCAGCGGCCTGGACTCGGGCGCCAATGATTATATGACCAAGCCGTTTGAAATAGAAGAGCTTTTAGCCAGAATACGTGCACAGCTTAAACAAAATGAGATTGGTCAAAATTCCAAGCAGGAAGAAATGATATTTAAAAATATAAAACTGCAGCCCTCTTCAAGAGAAGTCTTTATTGATGGTGAAGATGTGTACTTGACCCAAAAAGAATATGATCTATTTTATTATTTACTGTCAAATAAAAACCAGGTGCTATCAAGAGAACAAATCATTGAATCCGTCTGGGGTTACGATTATTTCGGGGATACCAACACCGTCGATGTCTATGTAAGGTATTTACGTAAAAAAATAGATCAGGAATCTCCATCGATTATTTCTAGTGTCAGAGGCATTGGTTATATGATAAAGGATTAGTTGTTTATGAAATTAGGGACTAAAATTCAGCTCTATATCACTGTAATGTCTGCCATTGTCGTTATTCTGATCAACACTTTTGTCTACTTCAGTTATAAGAACTTCTCACTGGATGCAGAAATGAGCCAGCTGGAAGGGCGCGGCATAAATATAATGCAGGAACTTCAAAATGCCATCGGAAGTGATGCGAATACCCGGGCAGTGCTGCAGTCACATCTGTTATCCGACGGTTTTATCACGCTTCTTAATGAGACAGGAGAACAGGAGCTCAGAATTACAACAAGTGCAAGCTACCCGGAAGATTTTGAGGAATATAATACAGGTCAGTACAGGGATGTCGTTACATATAATGATATCCATTTCGTTATGGTCTCACTTCCGATCATCTGGGAGAACGGAGAAGTTTATAATTTACAGATATATGAAAATATAGAGTTTTTATATGATACTTTCAACATACTTCAATGGATATTAATCATTTCTACGCTGATAATTCTTGTAGTAATCTACTTTTTAAACCGTATTATAACCAATATCATTATTAAACCTGTAAACAAATTGATCGATAAGATGAAAGAGACAGAAAACACCAGCGGGTATACAATGCTTGAAGTGAATAACAATGACACTAAGGAACTGAAAGACCTGTCCCAATCATTCAATGAAATGATGCTGGATCTTAAAGAGAATGACGAGCAGCAGCAGGCGTTCATAATGAATGCTTCCCACGAACTGAAAACACCAATTACAGTCATTGATTCATACAGTCAGATGTTGAAGCGTTTTGGCAAAACTCGTGAAGATATTCTAGATGAGAGTATTTATGCTATATCTGACGAAGCAAAACGCATGAAGTACTTAACAGAACAACTGCTAAGTTTCAGTAAGGCAGCTCAGGCAAGCGAAAACTACCATCCTGAAAAACTTAATATAGTGCGGATGATATCAGATATTAAAATCAGACTGGAGCCGGTATACAACAGAAATATTGATGTCCATTACGAATCGGATTTCATGTTTGTGACAGCTGATGCAGACAGTCTGGACCAGCTGCTGAAAATCTTTCTTGATAATGCATATAAGTACAGTTCTGATGATATCAGCATAGATATTACAAAGAATAACGGCGATATAAAGGTGGATATTATAGATAAGGGCATCGGTATACCGGAAGAAGATATCGATAAAATTTTCAACCGCTTTTATCGTGTAGATAAAGCACGTGCGAGAAAATCCGGCGGTTCTGGTCTTGGATTGTCCATTGCCGAAGAACTTGCAAAGTTAAATAATGTTTTACTCAGTGTTGAGAGCACATTTAATGAAGGGACAACATTTACGCTGAAATTTGAGCATGGAAAGGAGAGAGAAGATGAAAACCAGTAAAATATTAATCGCTGCAGGGGCGGTAATTCTGGGCGTTATAATCGGCGTTGTATATATGAATTTCATGGAAGCTGATTACATCAATGAAGATGAGGTCAGAGCCATAGTCACAGACCGTTACCAGGGCGATATAAGCAATATTTCCCTCTCTGATAATGATGACTATTTTCAAGTCACTGTCGATGATGAGCAATATTTATATGAAATAACAATAAACAGATCAGAGGGTACTGTTAAGGATATAAAATCTTCTGAAAATCCTGATTATGTCGAGGAAACGGAAGTGGAATCTGAAGGTGATAATACTGAAGAAGCAGATTCGGCGGAAGGGAGTTCTGAAGAAGGCAGTGCTGCTGAAGAAGAGCAAACTTCTAATGATACAGAATCGAACGGTTCAGAAGATATCATATCTGTAGAAGAAGCGCGTGAGATAGCGATGAATGAAGTAGGCGGATTATTCCTGCATTCGACTTTGAATGAAGAAGTCAGCCCGAGTGAATATTTAATAGCAAATTTAATTGATGGGGATGACGAAGGAGCAATTGTTTCAATCAATGCGCTTAACGGCACCATTAATAAGGTGATCTTCCTGGATATTGAATTTGATGAGATTGGCGACTTGGAGTCATTCATGCGGCAGGTGGCTTCATATAATGCCCAAAGCCAGCACTACTACATTGAATATGACGATGACTGGGATGACGACGATGATTGGGATGATGACGACTGGGACGATGATTAATATACAAAAGGCTGATTCGGTGATCAGTCTTTTTTTTAATGAAGAAAAAAAGAGAATTTCTTTATTTACAGAACGTCTTTTGGTATATTCAATGAGTGATGACAGAGAGGTACGGGGGAGCGTTTAAAGTGATAGATATCCGTAACGTAACAAAAACATATCAGGGGAAAGATGGTCCATTCAATGCTGTGGATAATGTCTCTTTGAATATTGATGAAAATGAAATATTTGGTCTTATAGGAGAAAGCGGAGCAGGTAAATCTACATTACTCCGTTTTATAAATGCGCTTGAAACGCCCACTGAAGGTCATGTAACGGTCGATGATACCGATGTCTTCAGCCTGTCCGGGAAGAAGTTGAGACAGCATCAAAAAGGGATAGGCATGATATTCCAGCAATTTAACCTTTTGAACAATAAGTCTGTCAGAGAAAATACCCATCTTCCTCTGGAGTTACATAAATACGAGAATCCTTTGACCATAGAAGAAGTCCTGCAATTTGTCGGCCTGTCTGATAAGGCTGATAATTATCCCAGCCAGTTATCGGGCGGTGAAAAACAACGGGTGGGTATTGCACGTGCACTGATTACACGTCCGAAAATCTTACTCTGTGATGAACCGACTTCTGCACTTGATGAAAGCACCACAGAAGAAATTGTGGATGTGTTAAAACGTGCACATGAAGCATTTGATATGACAATACTTGTCGTCACACATGAGTTGAATGTGATTAAAAGTATGTGTCAAAGATGTGCTGTGCTGGAAAAAGGTCAGTTGATCGATGTCATAGATATTGCTCCCGAAACTCTTAAAAAAGGTTATAAATCATATCATGAACGTGTTTTGAAGGTGCTTAAAAATGTCTGATGCAGTCAGAGAGTATATCTCACGTGTAATAGAGTTTTGGCCTGCATTATTTGAGAGTTTGTGGGAAACGGGCATTATGATGGGTTTTGCCATGGTGGCTGCGATTCTGCTTGGTCTGCCGCTGGGCACACTTTTATATTTAACGGCTAAAGGAAAACCGATGGAGAATATTTATATATATCAGCTGACAAATATATTCGTAAACATTGTCAGATCATTTCCGTTCCTGCTGCTTGTTGTGGCGATGCAGCCATTTATAAGAGCGGTTTATGGAAGGGCTACCGGAGACCCTGTAGCAGCATCATTTCCTATGATGCTTATAGCCATTGCACTTTATGCACGGTTTGTACAGCAGTCGTTGCTGGATGTACCGCGTGGCGTTACAGAAACTGCCCAATCGATGGGGGCATCCATTTCACAGCTTGTATGGAAGTTTCTTTTTGTAGAATCCAGGAGCTCATTAATCATCGGTTTCACAACGGCATTTGTGAGTTTCATATCCTATTCGACGATTATGGGCGTTGTGGGAGGCGGAGGCATCGGTGACTTTGCCATACGTTACGGTTATCAAAGATACGAAACAGATATCATGTATACAGCAATCATTGTTATTATCATCATTGTGCAGATAATGCAGTGGCTTGGGCTGAGGATTGCTAAAAAACTGGATAAAAGATGATCAAATATATAAATTATAAGGAGAGAAAGTAATGTTCAAACGTAATTTGATGTTAGTAGTGCTTAGCGTTATAGTGTTTATAATGGCAGCGTGCGGTAACGAAGGTGAAGAAAGCGGTGGAGAGACATCTGATAATGCAGAAACAGAAGAGAATACTGAATTGAAAGTGGCTTCACAGACAATTCCCATGACAGATGTAGTTGAATTGGCGGCTGAAGCTATCGAAGAGCCTTATACGGTCGAAATGGTGGAAGTGGCTGATAACATTCAGTATAACGAAGCGTTATTAAATGAAGAAGTGGATGCAAACTTTGCACAGCATGAACCATTTATGGAAATGTTCAATGATGAAAGAGATGGCAATCTAGTGGCGATACAACCGATTTATAATGCAATAGTAGGATTCTATTCCCCGGTATATGATTCAATCGAAGATATTGAAGATGGTGCTGAAGTGGCAATTCCAAGTGACGCGACAAACGAAGCAAGAGCATTGATGATTCTGGAGCAGCATGATCTGATTACTATATCTGATGATGTGACTTATGAGGCTACTGTTGATGATATTGAAGAGAACCCGCACGATTTCACATTTACTCATGTGGATCTGTTAAATTTAACATCTTCATATGAAGATGGTGTCGAATTGGTGTTCAACTACCCTACGTACATTGACAGCATCGGGTTAACGCCTGATGATGCAGTATTTCTGGAAGAAGATGAAGATAATACGTTCGCAATAACGCTGGTGGCGAGAGAAGATAATCAGGACTCTGAAGCGGTACAGGCTCTTCAAGAAGCTTTTACTTCAGATGAAGTCTATGAATTTTTATCCGGGCTTGAAGAAGAGGGCCACCTGGAGCCGGCTTTTGAACAGGATGAATAGTAAAAAAGATGCAATGCTCGTTTAGAGCATTGCATCTTTTTTATATCTTTAGTTCATATTCTTGAGCGAGCTGGGCTTTAAACAGCTTAGTATAGATATCTGTCACGACAGCTTCAAGACGCGCATTATGGATGTTATCCATATCATGCATACGGATTACAGTTAATTTGACATTAGAGGATTCCAACAGTTGTTTGAAGCCCTCATCTTTTTTGAAGTCGGTTTTCAGCTGTTTGAAGATATTATCTCTGCTGTTACCGACGATAAAGAGATCTCCGTCTTTGAAAAGTAGATAAATCCCTTTTAAATCGTGCATGAACTGTAAGTTATATTTGCTTTTAAAATCGCTTTTAAGCTTATTAAAATCAATTGAACGTTTTTTATTTTTGTTAATAATTGTGAGTTTGAAATTCTCCATATGACTGTTTTCCCAGATTTTACCCAGATCACAAGCATATTTCGTAATAATGGATTTCATCAATTTTTTATCTTCCAAATATTCTTTAACCATACTATCACCTCGTTCATAACACTGTACTTTAATTCAACAGAAAAGTCATCAAATAAAATTCAGGACGATGTGAGGTTTATGCGAAATAACCTTTAATGGTCTTAACTTCTAAAAACTCCTCAATGCCGAAGTCACCCCATTCACGGCCGAGACCGGACTGTTTATAACCGCCAAATGGCAAGTCAGACTGCCCTGGTACATCGTTTATGCCTACTGTACCGGCTTCAATAGAACGTGCAATTTTTTTCAAGGACTCCTTGTCGTTGCCCATGACGTAACCAGCAAGACCGTACTTGGTGTCATTGGCAATCTCAATCGCCTCGTCCAGATTTTTATAAGTGAGTACAGACATGACAGGACCGAAGATTTCTTCCTGTGCAATCTGCATTTTATTATCGACTTCAGTGAATATGGTCGGCTTTGCAAAATAACCTTTATCCAGGCCGTCAGGTTTTCCTGTGCCGCCATGATATAAATTTGCACCTTCTTTTGCACCAATTTCTATATAATTCTGTACCTGATCAAATTGCTTTTTACTGATGATCGGTCCCATTGTTGTACTTTCATCTTTGGGGTCGCCGACAACCACTTCATCCATATAATGTTTTGCTTTCTCTATAAACTCATCTTTGATGGACTCAGGTACAAGCGTTCTTGTTCCTGCAGTACAGACCTGTCCTGTATTGTTCACTACTTTCTGAACTGCCGATTTGGCTGCTTCGTCTATATCCACATCGTCCAAAATGATATATGGAGATTTGCCGCCTAACTCCAGCGCAACGCGTTTGAAGTCACGGCTCGCTTTCTCCATTATTTTTGATCCGGTCGATCCGGACCCCGTAAAGGACATCATACGGACTTTAGGGTGACTGGACAAAGGTGTTCCTACCCCTTCCCCGTCACCATTCACGAGGTTGAACACGCCTTTTGGCACATCTGCTGAATCAAAAATTTCAGCGAGAATTACTGCGGCAAACGGTGTTTCTTCGGATGGCTTCAATACAACTGGGGAGCCGGCTGCCATAGCAGCGGATAATTTTAATGAAGTCTGGTTTGTTGGGAAATTCCATGGCGTAATCAGGCCTGAAACTCCAATCGCTTCTTTTAATACAAGAGCATCTCCCCGCCTCTCTTCAAACTGGAAGTTATCCAAAGCGTCCCTCGCAGCTTTGAAATGGCTCAAGCCCATTTCGTAATGGACTTTATCCGACTTGCTCTTAGGAGAACCGAGTTCGGAAGTAATCGCCTCAATGATATCATCTTTTCTTTTTTCATACTCTGTCACAATTCTGTCCAGCATACTTTTTCTGTCTTCAACCGGCATATTTCTAAATTTAAGATAAACGGCATCTGCCGCTTCTACTGCTTTGTCCACATCTTCTGCGTTCCCTTTTGCAATCTTTCCATAAACTTCTTCTGTTGCCGGATTGATAACATCAATAACTTCACCGCTCATGCTGTCGATCCATTCTCCATTGATGTACTGTTTAATGTGATTTTTCATTACCAAATCTCCTCATAGTTATGTTATATGTATCTTATCCCATTAATAGCACAGATAAACTTTTGATGGCACCTTAAAGGTTTCAAATGTGTTAACTGAAAAATAAAAACCATTGTGACTGTTCACAATGGTTTAAACGATTATTTACGGAAGGTTTCAAAAAAGCTCAATGTATTCAATCCGAAGAATTTAATAGCACCCTTTGTTTCTTCAAAACCGTCACCCGATTTATAATGCTTGAATATCGCCGTGCCCAATACAAGGTTCATCATTATGATACCGATTCTTACGAGTGTCTTACTGAACAGAGTAAAGAAAAGAAGTGCGCCGCCGATTGCTTCAAAATAGCCTGCGAGTTTCATCTGTCTGCTGTCCACATCGAATTTTTCTTCAAAACCTTCACCGAGTTGCCCGTCGTTTTGAACTTTTTGAAGTCCCCCTTCAAACATATTTTTACCTACATAAAAGTTGACTAAATGACGTAACATATAACATCCTCCTAATTTATTGATATTAATTATATATACCCAAGATTTAAAGTGATAATTTATAATAGCATGATATAATCGAAATTACTTATTATCAACCTGAAAATAAGGTCAAAATTATGAGTGGCAACTCTCATCAATTGAAATTACAAAGCTTTGGATACATGCCTGGTCTGGATAGCTTAAGGGCTCCAGCGGTCATAGCGATTCTGAACGGGAGGCACAAGAGGAAGATAGGAACAAGTGTTTTTCAGCTTATGGAGTACATCTTTTACCAGAAGGTATAGACAGTATGACAAATCTCATCATTGACTCAATCAGACAAAATAAAGAAAGATAGATTTTACATGTTTAAAATAATATTATGTCAGAAGTGTTAAAACTCACTTAATAGTACAATGTTCCATCAAATTATGAGGAGAAATACCATATTCTGGTTTGTGATTTTTAGAACAAATCATTATAATGGGAATATTGAAAGCCTTTTTATAGGAATAAAAATATTGGAGGGACTTAAAATCGATCAGTTAATAGGTATAGGACTTTTATTATTAATCCTCGTATTTTTCAGTTTATTTACATACTATGCGCCATACGGAAGTGAAGTAATGAGCGCTCTCGCAGCAGCAGCCATCGCAACATTTTTAGTAGAGGCACTGCAGGGTTATGTAATTGGTGATATTTTTGCTCTGGATTTCTTTAAGGAAACCGGAACAGTCGCAGGTACACTTGCCGGCGTCATCGTAGCAATGCTAGTCGGTTTGAAAATGGGTGTAAACCCACAAAACTCGGCGATTCTTGCAGTTGCCTTTGGAGAAATCGGCTTAATTCCTGCAATGTTTGCAGCTTATATTGTGGCATTTTTGATTAAATTTTTCCAAAATAAAGTCGGCCTTGGATTGGACTTTATATTAGTTATTTTAATCGCTGTGCCGATAGCAAGATGGTTTGGTCTATTAATTACTCCATTAGTTGATGGATCGTTGCTCAGAATCGGTGCGATCATCGAAGTTGCTATGGATGCAAGCCCGTTGGTGATGGGGCTGATGCTTGGCGGTATCGTCACAGTAGTCGGTACTGCACCACTGAGTTCCATGGCCTTGACGGCGATGCTTGGATTAACCGGCGCACCTATGGCAGTTGCAGCGCTATCAGCATTCGGTTCGGCGTTTATGAACAGTACGCTGCTGCATAAGCTTAAAATCGGGAAGATCAAATCTGTAATATCCATTGCAATTGAACCATTATCCAAAGCGGATCTGGTGACTGCAAACCCGATTCCAATCTATACAACAAACTTTGTCGGGGGAGCATTAAGTGGTATTGTCATTGCATATTCAGGTATGATCAATGATGCACCAGGTACGGCAGCGCCTACACCCGGACTACTTGTAATGTTTGGATTCAACCCGGCGGGACAAGTATTATTATATGCAGCAATTTGTGCTGTCATCTGTTTCATTGTCGGTTGGGCAGGAAGCTATGTATTCAGGAACTTCCCTATTAAAAACAGCGAAGTATTGCCTGAGGACCAAACATTTGCAAGTGCTAAATCAACGAAAAAGTATTAGTCTTTAATGTAATGTGAAAAATAGAAGGGAAGCTTATGCCAAATTTTGGCATAGGCTTTCCTTTTTGTTGATAGACCATTTTTCAAACTGATTATTATCAGATTGAATGAAGAGTTGTTATACTATTTTTGAGGAGTGGTATGAATGTCAATTTATGATATTGAAGTTGCACAAACAGACGGGACTAAGTATCCGTTGAGGGAGTATGAAGGACGTCCAATGCTGATTGTCAATACAGCGAGCAAATGTGGTTTTGCGACTCAATTTGATGGTTTGGAAAATCTTTATCAAAATCACAAGGATGAAGGTCTGATCGTTTTAGGGTTTCCATGCAATCAGTTTGGAGGTCAGGAACCGGGAACATCTGAAGAGGCAGAAGAGAACTGTAAGCTCAATTATGGAGTGACTTTTCCTATGCATGAGAAAATTGATGTAAATGGAGAGGATCAGCACCCTTTATATGAATTTTTGAAGTCATCCAAAAAAGGTTTGTTCAATGATAAAATTAAGTGGAACTTTACCAAGTTTTTAGTGGATAAGAATGGTGAAGTGGTAGAGAGATATGCACCTAAGGATAAACCTGAAAATATTAACAGTGATATAGAAAAAACTTATAACGGCATGCATTATGGAATATAAATGCATGATATCAATGGTTCTGAAGTGAAAAAACATTTGAAATAATGCGTTTGTAATGTACTTGGAAGAAAAGATGACCAGGAATGTTTCACGGGAAACATTCCTGGTTATCTTTTTATTTATAAATGTATTTGATAATTTCCACTGCCTGATCAACAGTCTCAACAGTCACATTAGCTTTGTTGGATAATTCTTTAAGTGCGTGAATTGCACTCTCTGGTCTGATAATGATTAAAGGTTTGCCAAGGTTGACTGCTGTAGTCGCATCCATCGTTGTATTCCATTGTTTATACTTCTCGCCGTACAATGCAATCACAAAATCAGCTTTGTTCATAAGTACTGAAGTTCTGAAATTATTGATGCTGGAAGCAGCATCATCTCTGAAGTAATCATTTGGCTGTTTTCCTAAAACATTCTCACCGATATCATCTGATAAGTCATGATCTGTCTGTGGACCTACAAAATTCAGCTTCAGACCACTTTCTTCTGCTTTTTTCTCAACCTCTCCACGCCAATCATCATGAATCTGGCCGGCTAGATATACTGTAAACTCCATTTACTAATATCCTCCTTGTAAAACATAAGTTATATATACTCTACTATAATTATGATAATATAGAAATTGAAATGATTAACACTGTAAGGATGTGGCTAGATGAAGGTTGCGTTATTCGATTTTGACGGCACTTTGTATCCTCATGAAACATTTGAGATATTAATAGAAAAAATAAAAAAACATCCTGATTATAAAAAAGTCTACAATAAATTCATCAGGAGTTTCGGACCAATCTATATCGGTTATAAGTTGAAACTGGTATCTAAGTTGAACATGCAGAATAAAGCACTTGAAAAGTATATTCATTCTTTCAAAGGAAGGAACAAAGAGGACATTGAAAGCTTCTTTCGTGAGATAGCTGACAAAATGGCTGATGATATGCGCCCTACTCTGGTTGAGCAGCTGCGTAAACTGAAAGAAGACAATTATTATATAGTATTAGTTTCCGGTGCTTTCATGCCGTTGCTTGAAGCAATATTTAAGACAGACACTGTGGATTATATCTTTGGTTCTGTCATTCACTATGATGAGGGAAAACTGGATCACAAAAAAAAGTTCAATAGACTGCATTCCGGGATGAAAGTTAAACTGTTGAAAGAACATTTTAACAACACGGGTGTATCAGTCGACTGGGAAAACAGTCTGGCTTTCAGTGACAGCTATTCGGATATTCAGATGCTGGAATTAGTAGGGAATCCCGTAGCTGTGCAACCTGATGAAAAACTGTTGAAAATAGCGACCGAAAAAAATTGGAAAATATATGAATAAGGAGTTAATGACATTGGATTTAACAGTAATAGATGAGTATGAACTTTACCCGACAGAAAAGATAGGCCCGGCTGTTCAGGGCACTTTGCTTTATAAAGTGGGAAATCAGACAGAATTTGAAGGCGCTTATATCACCACCACTGAAAGAATGATCATGAATGTAGACATGAACGGTGAATCATATAAACGTGTTTTCAGCTATCAGGATATTGTAAAAGCCTATGTGGAAAAAGAAGTACTTATTCTTGAGTTTCCTGAAGGTATGGGTAAGATAGCGATGGTCAATATAAATAAAGGAAGCAGTGAAGAATTCGTAGAGTTTGTAAGCTCAAAATTGCAGACTGATTAAAGGGTCCTTAACAGGACTCTTTTTTATTAGTATGACATAATTGAATTATTGTATAACACAATTAATTAAAAACCTTTAATCATTATATTAAAAGGAGTATAATGGATAGTAATAAAACATCTAAAAAACTAAACCTTCTTGTTTTCAATTTAAGAAGGTTCTAAATGTGTAAAAGGAGCGCTTTAAGAGACTATGAGTCATTTAAAAGATAAAAAAGACATTATTTTAATAGGCAGCGGCGTCATGAGCGCCACTTTGGGAACTATTATGACACAACTCAATCCTGAGTGGAATATCAAAGTTTTTGAGAAATTGGAGAGTTCCGGACAGGAGAGTTCTGACGCATGGAATAATGCCGGAACAGGGCACTCGGCGTTATGTGAATTGAATTATACACCTGAACAGGCTGACGGCTCGCTGGACATCAGCAAGGCAGTAAAGATCAATGAACAGTTTCAGATGAGTAAACAGTTCTGGGCTTATCTCGTTGAGCAGGGGATGCTCGAAACACCTGAGAAGTTTATTAGACAAGTCCCCCACTTAAGTTTTGTAGAAGGCCAAAAGAATGTGGAGTTCTTAAATAAACGTATCAACTCCCTCACGGAAAATCCATTATTTAAAGGTATGGAATTCGCAGATGATTATGAGACATTGAAAGAATGGATACCGTTGATGATGGAAGGGCGTGAACCCGGCGAAGACATCGCAGCCACTAAAATTGATACAGGCACAGATGTCAATTTCGGAGCTTTATCACGAAAACTGTTTTCTCTTCTTGAAGAACAGAATGTAGACATGAATTACAACCACAGCGTCGAAGATTTCAAGCAGTTGGACAACAAAAAATGGCAAGTTACTGTAAAGAATCATAATACAGGTAAAACAGAGTACCATATGAGTGATTTTGTATTTATAGGTGCCGGAGGTAACAGTCTTCCATTGTTACAGAAAACAGGGATTGAAGAATCTAAAAATGTCGGTGGTTTCCCGGTCAGCGGAATGTTCCTTGCATGCACAGATGAAGAGATCATAAACAAGCATAATGCCAAAGTATACGGAAAAGCTAAAGTGGGAGCGCCCCCTATGTCTGTGCCCCACCTTGATACACGCTATATCGATGGTAAAAGGAGTTTATTATTCGGTCCGTTTGCAGGCTTTTCTCCAAAGTTTTTAAAAACCGGTTCTTATATGGATCTTATAAATTCAGTAAAGCCTTATAACGTGCTTACAATGCTCTCAGCAGGTGCAAAAGAACTTGGTCTTACCAAGTATCTGATTCAGCAGGTACTTCTCTCGAACGAAGAGCGTATGAATGATTTAAGAGAGTTTATACCGAATGCCAAAAGTGAAGATTGGGAATTGGTTGTAGCAGGACAGCGTGTGCAGGTCATCAAAGATACTGATGATAAAGGTAAAGGAACGTTACAGTTCGGTACTGAAGTTATAACGTCATCAGATGGCAGTATAGCAGCACTTTTAGGTGCATCACCAGGCGCTTCCGTAGCGGTAGAAGTAATGCTTGACATATTACAGCGATGTTTCCCTGAGGAATATACTCAGTGGGAGGATAATATAAAAGAAATGGTGCCTTCATACGGTATCAAACTATCAGAGAATCCGGAAATATTTGAGGAAATTCATGAAAGTACATCTAAATCACTAAGGTTATCGACTGGTGAGGACAGTGTACTGTTAAGTTAATAAAAAAGACGCGATTCGAATCGCGTCTTTTTTATTGGTTCATTTTGTATAACTGTTGATTAAGGCCTGATCCAAATCATTTTTAATATCTTCATATGATTCTGTCCCTACTGACAGTCGTATCAGCTGCTTATCGATACCTCTTGCTTCCAGTTCTTCTTCAGGCATGTCCGCATGGGTCTGGGTATAAGGAAAAGTAATGAAAGTCTCTGTACCGCCCAAACTTTCCGCAAATGTGCACAGTTTAACACTTTCAAGCAGTTGAGCCACACTGTACCCTTCTTTCAATCTTAGACTTAACATACCGGTCTGTCCCGAATATAAGACATCGTTGATTGCGGTGTGATCAGTAAAGTACTCTGCGAGTTTACTGGCATTTTCCTGTGCTCTGTCTATTCTGAGATGTAATGTCTTTAAACCTCTTATTAATAAGTAGCTGTCAATGGGAGACAGTGTTGCACCTATCATATTATGATATTCGGCAAGCTTATTACCCAGTTCTTCATCATTTACCGTTACAACGCCACCCAATACATCATTATGTCCACCGATATACTTAGTAGCAGAATGAATGACTATATCAGCTCCCTGTTTAAGTGGTTGAGATAAATATGGTGTCAGGAAAGTATTATCTATAATGGTAGTAATATCGTTATACTTAGCGATATTTATTAATGAGTCCAAAGGGGCTTTTGTCATTGAAGGATTTGTGATTGGTTCTATGAAAAAGGCTTTTGTGCTGCTCGTCATCTGTTTTTTTACAGCTTCGACATCAGTAAAATCAACATATTTAAAATTGATGTTGTACTGCCTTGTATAGAAATCGAATAATCTGAATGTACCGCCATAAAGATCGAAGCTTACCAGAATTTCATCCTGGGGTTTGAATAGATTGCATACAAGCTGTATAGCTGCCATACCACTTGAAGTACCGAGAGAGGACGTGCCGCCTTCCAGCTCTGCGAATGCTTGTTCAAATTGAGATCTCGTCGGATTTTTGGTTCTCGTATAATCAAATCCTGTCGATTCGCCTAATTTGGGATGTTGGTAGGCAGTAGCTAAATAGATAGGATTTGATGTGGCTCCTGTGTGGTCGTTCACTAATGATAATTGGGAAAGTTGTGTGTCCATTTAATACCTCCAAGTGTGATAGGATTCGATAATAGGATTAATATACAAATGATTCTTATCAAAGTCAATATGGATAAATGATAATCAATTTAATTATCCGAAGAATTATAGTATAATTAACGGTATGGATATAAATAGATAAATGTTTTAGTCATTATTGCAACGATATCCATATTTTTGATTAAATAACGATAGTAAACCTACAGTATAGAGCTTGAAATAATATAATAACGACGGTCGCACTGTCGTTATTATAACGCTACCGCTATATTTTAAAAGCTTTTTACACTGGTTATTTAATTGTAATGCCGTTATAATACATATTAATGATCAAGCCGGAGGTATTAATGATGAAAGAACTTAATCAGGCAGTTTACTACACAACAGCACAAGTAACAGAATTGGTCGATTTATCTGATCAAAACGTCAGGAAGTATGTAAGGTTACTTGAAGATAGAAAGTATGAAGTGGCTAAGGATGAACATAATAGAAGGTTATTCTCAGCTAATGATGTACTTATACTGAGGGAGTTAATTAAAAAAGCAAAGAAACCAGGCTATACATTGGAGTCTGCCGCAGATGAGATAGTTAATGAAATAGGAGAGATAATCTCAACTTCAGGTCATGCTGTTTCAACAGGGTCAAATGAGGATGACATTAAAGAAATGTTTGCGCATGTGATAGAAAGATTAGACGCCATACAGGACGAAAATAAGGATTTGAAAGATAATATACGTAATCTGGTCAATCGCTTGGAGCAGTATGATCAATATAACTCACAACGGTATCTGGAAACTTCAGTCACTGAAGAATACAACGTTGATGATAAAGTTTCAAAAAGTGGTGAAAACCTTGAGGATGATCACCTTGACAAAGATATCGCACCTGATGATGATAACGTTAAAAATGATGATGACAACAACGGAAATGAAGAAATTGATAACGTTATTGGTGATGATGCAGAATTATCTTCAAATATTGAAGAAGCCAAATCAACAGAGTCAATTGAAGAGGCACCATCGGTCAGTGAAAATTCAGAAGGAAATAATATTGATATGAGTGAATACAACGAAGAAGAAAATGAATCGAAAACGAAACAGAATGATGCTATTCAACAGGAAGACAGTCATTCAAGCAGTCAGAATGATGAAAAAGAGGGTTTTTTCAGTGGACTGTTTAAAATGTTTAAGAGATAGCTTTTAATCTTAAGTTGCAATGGAAGTGTCTTGACAGATGAGAGATACTCTCGGAAAGTAGAAGTTCCCGGTTATACATCAGTATAACCGGGAACTTCTATTTTGTATGATTAATGTACATTGCCGCAAGTTACTGCAATCAATGCTTTAATTGTATGCATTCTGTTTTCAGCCTGGTCAAAAACCTTGGAAGCAGGACTTCTGAAGACTTCATCGGTAACTTCGAGCCCGTCAACCTTGAATTTTTCATAGGCAAGTTTACCGATATCAGTAGATTTATCGTGAATAGCAGGCAGACAGTGTAAGAAGATTGTATCTTCTTTTCCTGTCATGTCCATTAATTCCTGATTGACTTGATACTCTGACAATAATTTGACTCTCTCTTCGAGGGCTTCCTCTTCCCCCATTGAACACCATACATCTGTATACACTGCATCACTGTCGGCCATACCTTTTTTTATGTCCGACGTTATCAATATTTTGCTGCCAGAGCTCTTAGCAATGTCATATGCAATCTTTTGAACAGGCATAGACGGCTGAAGCGATTCTGGTGCAAGAATATTTATATTGGCACCCAAGATAGCTCCGGTTACCAAAAGTGAATGAGCAACATTGTTTCTTCCATCGCCCACAAAAGTGATTGTTTTGCCTTTGTACGTGCCTAAATGTTCCTTAATAGTCAAAAAGTCTGCGAGCATCTGTGTCGGATGCCATTCATTGGTCAGTGCGTTCCAAATAGGGATGTTTGCATGTTCACCAAGGGATTCTACAGTTTTCTGATGATCTCCTCGGTATGCAATGCCGTCAAACATGGCACCGAGTACTTTTGCCGTGTCTTCGACAGATTCCTTTGAACCCAGCTGAATATCGTTTTTGTTCAAGTATTCTACATTTGCGCCTAATTTGGTAGCTGCTACCGTAAATGCAGAACGTGTACGTGTTGACTGCTTTTCAAAGATCAATGCAATATGTTTTCCACTCATGAATCGCTGAGGGATGCCATGCTTTTCTTTCTTTTTTAAATCCGCTGCAAAGTTTATCAAAGTTTCCAAATCATCTTTGGAAAAATCGATTTCCTTTAAAAAGCTTTTTCCATAAAATTTATTAAGTTCTATTTGCTTTGCCGCCCCATGTAACCATCTCCTAAATTCTTAATAAATAATATTATACATAGATAGGGCTTAAAAGTAAATAAATACTTAGTATTATGTATAAAAATACTATTAATGTTTCGTAATCGTGATAAACGCCGTTATATATACATAGTAAAAAGCAAAACCTATTAACAGGTTTTGCTTTTTATTCTTCTGGCATTTCAAGACTATGCAAATCATGATATCTTTTTCGGGATTCGACCATCATCTCTTCCATAGTGCTGACATCCTCATCTTCAATGGCTGTCGAAAGCTTTTCGAGTTGAAGTTTAAACTCTTCAATATGTTTTTGCAGATAATCCTTATTCATAATAAATAATTCCGGCCAAAGTTTATCATTGATGTTGGTGATTCTTGTCAGGTCTCGGTAACTGTCGCCGGTATATTGTTTTGTATTACGGTTGATATCATCACTGTTGATCAAAGAAATTGCTATAACGTGAGCAAGCTGGCTCGTAAACCCGATGACTTCATCATGGAACTCCGGTGAGACTTCTGTAATATTCTTGAAGCCGATCTGACTCAAAAAGTCTTTTAGAAGTTTTATGTTTTCCGGTTTATTTCGTTTTGTGGGTGTGATCAAATAGTTTGCACCGATAAAAACTTCACTGCTGGCATATTTTAATCCACGATTTTCTCGGCCAGCCATAGGATGTCCAAATATGAAATCAACTTTTGGAGGCAGTTTATCTTCTATCTCTGCAATGACTTTCCTCTTAACACCAGTGACATCATTAATGATGGTGTTTTCCTGGAAAAGTGAATAGTACTGATCGATAATATTTACTATAACTTTGGGATAGACAGCAAAAAGAATAAAGTTTGCTTTAGGGATAATTTCTTTGGGATCAGTATATCCTTTCTTAATCAAGCCTTGTTTTTCGGCTGTCCGGAGAGTTTCCTCATCAACGTCTATGGCAAATACATCATGTCCTTCGGTATGCTTTTGTATAGCCTGTGCAAATGAGCCTCCGATATTTCCAAGACCTATGATGACTATATTCATGTAATTCCTCCAATATGGTTATACTTTTGAGTATATAACTAAAGTAAATAAACGACAAGATTTTTAAAAGTCTGAACATTTTAATATTTTGGGTTGACAAAGAAATGATTAGTGAATATAATTGCAATCAACCACATTACAAATTGGAGCGATTACTATGTTGAACATATTGACAAAACAACAAGTTAATAATCGATTTTACTTTAGCTATTTTTGATGCCGTTTGTACTCATCATTGCGTACAAACGTAAAACTAATCAAAGTTTGTATCAATGATGGCTAAAGCATTTTGTAATGTCTAGCCATTTAAAATAAGTGGCTGGAGAATCGGACTTCTATATTGTTTCAACAACTGCCACTTATTTATATATTAAGTGGCAGTTTTATTTTTCAAAAATTATGGGAGGTTTTTTATTATGATTATCCATGTTACACATGATGCCAAAGAAACTGAAATTGAAACGTTAATTTCCAATATTGAGGAAGCGGGTTTTCGTGTACACCGTTCTGACGGAGAAAGAAGGACAATAATTGGACTTATTGGAGATACTTCTCGTGTAGATGAGAATGATTTCAAAAAATACAGAATAGTGAAGGCAGTATTCAGAATTCAATCACCGTATAAGAAAGCGAACCGAAGGTTCCATGAAGATGACAGTGTCATTGATATAGATGGAGTGAAGGTAGGGGGCAGCCATTTCATGGTTTGCGCCGGTCCCTGCTCAGTAGAGAACGAAGAAGATACTGTTGCTCTTGCAAAAGCGCTTAAAGACGGTGGTGCAAATACGTTAAGAGGCGGAGCGTTCAAACCACGTACTTCTCCATACAGTTTCCAGGGGCTGGGTATTGAAGGTTTACGCATATTGAATACAGCTAAACAGGAAACAGGTCTGCCGATCGTATCTGAACTGATGGGTACTGAATACATTGATGAATTCGTAGACATGGTCGATGTCATCCAGGTAGGTGCACGTAATATGTCAAACTTCGATCTGCTTAAAGCACTTGGTCAGACGAACAAGCCCGTTTTACTTAAACGCGGTATGTCCGCGACTATTCAGGAATGGTTAATGTCTGCAGAATACATCATGGCTGGCGGTAATGACAACGTGATTTTCTGTGAGAGAGGTATCCGTACTTTTGAAACAGCGACTCGTAACACTCTTGATCTTCAGGCTGTACCGGTGATTCAAAAAGAATCACACTTGCCGATAGTGATTGATCCATCTCACGCTGCAGGAACGAGATACGTCATTCCTTCCATGGCTAAATCAGCTGTTGTATCCGGTGCGAACGGACTTCAGATAGAAGTGCACCAGGATCCGGAAAATGCATGGAGTGATGGCCAGCAGTGTCTGACACCTGCGGAGTTCAAGGATTTAATGCAGCACATCAATATCCTTGCTGAAATGGAAGGTAAAACAATTACGAACGACACTATCGTTCAAAAATAATGATAAGGAGGAGTCCCTATGACGAAACATGATATGTTGCGTAAAGAAATTGATGAAATTGACCAGGAGTTAATGCGTTTATTTGAAAGAAGAATGCAGATATCAGAGGAGATAGCACAATATAAATATTCCCGGGATATTGCTGTTTTTGATTCATCACGCGAAAAAGAAGTGATAGATAAAAATGTAGCTCTAATAGAAAATCCGAGTTTGAAACTCTATGGTGAATTATTTGTTAAAAATCTTATGGGGCTCTCCAGAAAGCATCAAAATGATAGTATTAATCATATGAAAGTTTCCCACAAATCATAAAAAAAGCTCAGGTCCGCCGGACCTGAGCTTTTTATTTCTCTAAATCGTTTAAATCATAATATGTGTTCTGATAAGTTTCATTCAGCCAGTTATTGAATAACAGGTGGCCGTGTGATTTCCAGTTGAAGAATGGTTCGTTATTAGAGTCATCATCAGGGAAGTAATTGTGAGGTATACCTATGTCGGCACCTCTTTCTACATCTCTGAGATACTCATTCTGCAAAGTGTTCCGTTCATACTCCAAGTGTCCGAAGATATAAAGATCTCTGCTGTCCTCGGTACTTAATATGTCTGGTCCGAAATCAGGGTGGACAGATAAGACCTTCAACTCAGAGTGTTTGTCCAAATTGGAGAAGTCCATTCTGGTATGCCTTGAATGTGGCACTTCAAATTGATCATCGAAGCCTCTCATTAAAGGGTGTGTCGGCATAATGTTCTTAAACTTGAATACACCGAATAATTTACTGGATAATGTGATCTTATCAAATTGATAGTAATAATTCAGAGCATGCTGGGCGCCCCAGCATATGAAAAATCTGGAGAACACGTGCGTTTCCGACCACTTTAAGATAGCTTCCAACTCATTAATATAATCCACCTGGTTAAAGTCCAGTTTTTCGACCGGAGCGCCGGTGACAATCATGCCATCAAAGCGTTCGTCCTTAATTTCGTCGAATGTTCTGTAGTATTTATGAAGATGGCTGGTCGGTGTGTTTTTACTTTTGTGTGTCTCAGTATATAAAAATTCAATGTCTATCTGCAGTGGTGTATTGCCAAGAAGTCTTAACAGATGAAGCTCTGTTTCTTCTTTTTTAGGCATCAGGTTTAAAATTAAAATTCTTAAGGGACGAATGTCCTGGGTTGTTGCCCTGGAGGCATCAATTGTAAATACATTTTCCTGTTCCAACCTTTTTTTAACCGGTAATCCTTCAACTATTTTTATTGGCATTAAATCGCATCCAGACCTTTATTGATATCATCAAGTATATCATCTATATGCTCAAGACCGATAGAAAGACGCACGGTTTCCGGTTTTACTCCGCCTGCCAGCTGCTGTTCTTCGGTTAACTGTGCATGGGTAGTCGATGCCGGATGTACGACCAATGACTTTGCATCGCCCACATTCGCAAGCATGGAAAACAGTTCAAGTGATTCAATGAATTTCTTGCCTGCTTCGTAGCCGCCCTTGACTCCAAAAGTGAATATAGAACCAGCACCTTTAGGCAGATATTTTTCTTGTAACTGCTTGTAAGGACTGCTGGAGAGGCCTGCAAAATCAATCCATTCGACTTTTTCATGGTTGGCCAGATAATCAGCAACTTTAGCTGCATTCTCAACATGTCTTTCCATCCTTAAAGAAAGTGTTTCAATTCCCTGCGTGAGCAGGAATGAGTTGAATGGCGAAATCGCAGCGCCTGTATCTCTTAACAGAGTTGTTCTGATCTTGTATGCGAATGCCTGGTCACCGAAAGTGTCGGCGAAAACCAATCCGTGATAGGAATTGTCCGGTTCACTGAACCCAGGGTACTTCCCATTTTTCCAATCAAAGTTGCCGCCGTCAACAATAACACCGCCGATTGAAGTGCCGTGGCCGCCTAAAAACTTAGTAGCTGAGTGGATGACGATATTGGCGCCATGTTCTATCGGGCGGCATAAATAAGGCGTCGCAAATGTATTATCCACGATCAGAACAATATTATTATCCTGTGCGATCTTTGCCAATGCTTCCAAATCCTCAATGTTACCTTCAGGGTTTCCAATGGTTTCTACAAAAATCGCTTTTGTATTATCTTTTATTTCACGTGAAACATTACTCAGATCTTTAGTATTTACTAAGGAAACGTCAATTCCAAACTTTTTGAGAGTATGTGTAAATAACGTATGGGTGCCACCGTAAAGACTCGTTGTTGAAATGATATGGTCTCCGGCATCTGCAACGCCCTGTACAGCATAAGTGATTGCAGCCATACCTGAAGCTACAGCAAGACCCGCTGTTCCACCTTCCAGTTCAGCCACTCTTGTTTCGAGTGCAGCGGATGTAGGGTTCGTTATGCGTGTGTATATGTTGCCGGCTTCTGATAAACCGAAAAGGTTTGCCCCGTGCTCCGTGTCATCAAAAACATAAGAGGTTGTTTGATAAATTGGGAGGGCACGTGAATTTGTTTCAGAATCAACTACCTGACCTGAATGTAATTGCTTTGTTTCGAACTTGAAATCTTTTGACATAAATATTTCCTCCTTAGTAAATAAAAGAGTCTGCTAAATTTAGCAGACTCTTATCTGCTCATCTCCCGGGCATGCCCGGCTGGAATTGGCACCTTACTAAAAAGGTTGCCGGACTTCATCGGGCCAGTCCCCTCCGTCACTCTTGATAAGCTATATTTATTATTTTTTCTAATGTTACATCTGAAAAATGATTTTGTCAAACACTTTATAAGATTATAAATAATCTGAAAAGGATGAAGTTTTGAAAGTAACGCACAGCGTTATATTGATATGATGTTAGTTCCAGATGTACTTCAACAGTTTCTGAAACTTTCTAAAGGTAGGATAGCGCAACGGGATGTCGAATAGTGTCGTCTGATTCAATATGCTTTTTGTATGACTGAATGTATCGAATGAATAACGCCCGTGATAATTCCCCATTCCGCTGTTTCCACGTCCTCCGAATGGCATATGGGGTGTCGCTAAATGATACATTGTATCGTTGACGGCACCGCCTCCGAAAGGCACACTTTTAATGACATGCTGTGCTGTTTCATTTTTCTCAGTGAAAATATAAAGTGCCAAAGGATCAGGAAGGTCTCTTATATCAATCAGTGCCTTTTCCAAATTATCATAACCAAGTACCGGCAATACCGGTCCGAATATTTCCTCTTCCATGGCAGGATGACTGAAATCCACATTTTGAATAATGGTCGGTTCTATCATCCGTTTTGATTTATGACTGCGCCCGCCATAGGCGATATCTCCCTGAATATAATTATGGACCCGCTCAAAATGGTCATCGTTTATGATCTGCATATAATTCTGCTGTTCGAATGCTTTATTATAAAATTTATGAGTATAGTGTTTTAAATGTTTAATCAGCTGTTCCTTTACGCTGTTATCCACATAAACATAATCTGTAGCAACACAAGTCTGTCCAGCATTCATAAATTTACCCCAGACGATTCTTTTTGCTGCGTATTTCAAATTGGCATCCTTCGTAACGATGCTTGGGGATTTACCGCCTAATTCCAGTGTGACCGGTGTTAAATTTTTTGAAGCTGCTTCCATGACGATTTTACCAACGTGAGAACTGCCGGTATAGAATATATAATCAAAAGGCAGACTTAAAAGCTGCTGGTTGGTTTCTATACCCCCTTCAATTGAAGTGACGTATTTTTCAGGAAATGCCAGTTCAATCACTTTTGTAATGACATCCGATACGTGCGGTGTATGCTCAGATGGTTTTAGAATTGCAGTGTTGCCTGCGCTTAGTGCACCGACCAACGGTGCCACTGCCAGATTGAAAGGATAATTCCATGGAGAAATAATCAAGATGACACCGTAAGGTTCTTTGTAGATTGTTGACTTTGAACCGAAATGCGTAACAGGCGTTTTAACATTAACAGGTTTTGCCCACTCTGCTAATTTTTTGAGATGAAGGTTTATCTCACTGTAAATTATTCCTATTTCGGTTAAAAAAGTATCACTTTCATTTTTGTTGAAATCCGCCTTCATGGCGAACATCAGATCGTCTTCATAAAACTTGATGGCATCTTTCAATTGTTTTAACGCTTTTATACGCACATCCAATGATAGTGTTTCTTTAGTTTGGAAAAATTGTTTTTGTTTATGGAATATTGATTCGTACATATACTCACTCCTTATAGACTGATTACCCGAATTTAAAATAATTAATTAGATCGAAAAACATTGCATTTTATCAATAACTTTCTATAATTAGTATAACTTAAGTAAAGAAGGTGATGCCCATGGATCAGAAGATGAATATATTTAAAGGCAGTTTGACCAATTATCAGTTGAGTGAAGCTTTGGAAATGACGTTGGATGAGATCGATTCTGTATTGAATGGAGAAATTGACGTATCGGCGTTAAGTCCTGAAGTGATTGATAGAATCAGTCATCTTGAAGATGCATTGTTCGGGCATGGCAGAAAGTGATTTAAATGTATTAAGCATATAGTTGAAGTTTGTGAAGGATGTGATATAATTAGTTATTGAATCGTTTCGATACTTATGAAGAAGGTGATATTATGAACACTGAATTGAACCTTTCACTACTCGTGGAAAAATTAACTGCATACCAAATCAGTCGAGCTGTAGGTGTCGATATGGATTTAGCACAGAAAATTGTTGACGAAGAAATTAAACTCGAAGATTTACCTGAAGACACACTGGGTAAATTACAAGAATTAAATCATAAATTGATGAGCTGAGACTTTGTTAAGTCTCTTTTTTTACTTCTTTTGACGTATGTGAATCCTCGTATGGTAAATGTTATTATTGATGTACTAAATATTTTTATAAAGGAGCAAACTTATGAATCTGCTGATTATTTCCGGGAGCCCCTTTCCAGGTTCAAGCACAGCTTTCTTAGCAGAAGAAATAAAAGCTCAGATTGAACAGCCTGAAAACCATGTGGAAATAATAGAGTTGTGTGAGTGGGATATCCCATTACTCGGCCATCCTGATACGGAAGAACTTGAAAAATTCAAGCGGATTGCGAGCGAGGCGGATGCGATTATAATTGGAACGCCGAACTTCCATACTTCGTTTTCAGGAATATTGAAAAATGCTTTGGATCATTTATCATTTGATCAGTTTGAAGAAAAACCGGTTGCTCTCTACTGCACAAGTGGCGGGATGAGAAACACTGACCCGCTGGCGCAGTTAAGAATTGTCATGAGGGGGCTGCACGCATTTGCTATCCCGACACAGCTCTGTGCAAGCAGCGCTGATTATGAAAAAGATGAGAACGGTGACTACGGAAACCTCAGTAATGAGATGAAACAAAGAATCGGTAAGATGTTGGATTCATTGATATCTCTTGCGGGTATGACTAAAAGTAAGCATCAGATTTGATGCTTACTTTTTTATGGTATTACTAATTTCATATAAGTATGCGAAGGAAAAGGTATAAAACATGTTGAATAAAGATAAAAATGATTTGCCATTATTATTGCTGAGCATCATCATGGGTGTTTTTGTTATCACTTTTATCGTCTCTGAAACAATAGGAAACCGAAATTATCAATCTGAATACACTTTCGATGAAGCTGTTTCAGCCCAACTGGATAAAAACACGCAGGACGTTACCATTCAAGATGGTGAATTGACGAATGCTGATGAAAATCAGTTGAGAGAATATATGAAGACTGACCAGGACCATTATCCGCTGCAGCATATGGATCTGCGTGAAAAGGTTGAGGTGGACATTGATATATTGAATGAGATATTGAAGGACAAAGGTATCCTTGAGGGACGTGGGGAAACTTTTTTGGAAGCGCAGAATCTCTATGATATTAATGTATTATATCTAATCAGCCATACCCAGGTAGAGACAGGTAATGGTGAATCAGAGCTGGCACAAGGTGTAGAAACCGATCAGACCTACTATAATTTTTTTGGTATCGGTGCATTTGATAAACAGGCAGTTGAGGCAGGTTCAAGCTATGCAGAGCAGGAGGGCTGGACTTCACCTGAAGCGGCTATAATCGGCGGTGCAGAGTTTATAAGTAATAATTATGTCAATAATTATCAAAATACATTATATAAGATGAGATGGAACCCAGAAAAGCCGGGAACTCATCAATATGCAACAGATATCAGATGGTCGGTAATCATCGCTGATATAATGTCGTCTTATTATAAAGATTATGAATTGAATACCGCTGATTATGAATATATTGAGTATAAAAATGAATGATAAAACGTCGTCATTATTTCAATGACGACGTTTTATATTTTATTCCAGGAATTTACGGACAGAGTGGCGAATGTCCTCCGACTGGGAAATTGCCGAAATGACTGCGATGCCATCCGCACCATTTTCTAAACATTGATTATAGTTATTCAGCGTTACTCCACCGATAGCCACCATCGGTAAATTTCCTATTTTTTCACGCATCAACTTTAAGCCGGAGACACCTATAGTTTCACCTGCATCGTCTTTTGAGCTTGTTGCAAAGACTGGTCCCGTACCAATATAATCGACATTATCCAAATTGCTGGCAGCTAGTTCCATCTCATCACGAACGGACAGTCCGACAATTTTATCATCAAAATATACAGGCAACTTTTCAGGACTCATATCATCCTGGCCGATATGGATGCCATCGGCTTGTACTGCCCTCGCAAGATCGACATCGTCATTTATGATGAAGGGAACATTATATCCAGCAGTCAGTTCTTTGACCGACAGAGCAAAGTCCTGTAGCTTTTTACCAGTCAGTGCATCAGTTCCTTTCTCTCTCAATTGAAATAATGTGATGCCGCTCTGTAATGCCTGCTCTATTATGTGAAGACTGCTCTTTATATCTCCACCATTTGAACCGTATATAAAATAAAGTCTCAAGTCATTTTTATTCATGTGATTTAACAGCCTTATCTTTTAAAATAACATCATCATTCAAATACAACGCATCGATATAATCCGGTATGAAAGTACCGGGGCCTGCAGCACCGTTCTGTACTGCAGATTCGGCACACAGGTTATAGTAACTGACAGCGTCTATAACGGCGTTATTAACATCGTCACTTTTGGCGATGAATGTCAGTGTAACTGCGCCAAGAAGACATCCTGAACCCGTTATTCTCCCTTGCAGTCCGTGGCCGTTATGAAGAGTATATTTATGATCATGTGTAACGATGGCATCTGTTTCTCCTGTAACGAGTACCGGTATATTATATTTACTAAATGTATTTTCAGCTATTTCAAGTGCATCACTTTCCTCAGCAGAGTCGACACCGCGGGATATACTCTCTTCTCCTGACAATGCCAGCATTTCACTTCTGTTTCCTTTGATGAGGTCAACCTTATAATTCTCGATCAGTTCATCGATAAGGTTCTTTCTGAAAGAAGATGCGCCATAACCGACCGGGTCCAATACGACAGGGACGTTATTTTTATTCGCCTGAACGATCATTTCTGACATCAATTCTTTCTTGTGCGTGTCAGCAGTGCCGATATTGATCAACAGCCCATCCGCTGCTTTCATCAGAGATTCAGCCTCATCTTTTTCACCACTCATAATCGGTGAAGCACCCAGTGCAATAAGCCCGTTGGCGGTAAAGTTTTTCACTACGTCATTTGTTATACAGACAATAAGCGGCGGCTCTTCGCGTATACTTTGTAAAAGTGACATAAATTTACAACTCTCCTTTATATGCAAAATGGTTAACCGGTCCGTCACCTTTTCCAATTCCCGGAGTCTTCTGTATGGCCATGGTTATATACTTTTTCCCGATCCGAAAAGCTTTCTCCAATGGCTTGCCTTTGGAGAGTTCTGCTGTAATGACAGCTGAAAATGTACACCCTGTGCCGTGAGTATGATTAGTGTCCACTCTGTCTGAGGTCAATCTGACCTCATTATCCTTTTCGAACAGGTAATCCACCGCAGCACCTTTTAAATGCCCTCCCTTTATGATTACACTTTGCACTCCAATCTCTTCAATGAATACTTTTGCGGCTTTTTTTACATCTTCTTCATCTTCGATGTCCACACCTGTGAGTTTTTCCGCTTCCATGATATTGGGCGTCACTGTCAAGGCTGCAGGCAGCAGTTCATCTCTCAAATAGGCTATGGCGTCCCCGCTTATCAGATTATGCCCTGACGTTGAAATCATTACCGGATCGATGACAAGCGGCATTTCATATTTTGTGACGTAAGATTTTAAAACCCGCATCATCTCTTCGGTTGCGATCATTCCGCTTTTCATGGCATTCGGCACCTCATCTGAAAATATACTTTCAAGCTGTGCTGAGAGAAAATCTGCAGGCACGTTGAAGACATCCTGCACCCCCATCGTATTTTGTGCTGTAAGTGATGTGACAGCGGACATGCCATATACTTCTCTCGAATGAAAAGACTTGATATCTGCTAAAATACCAGCTCCGCCTGTAGGGTCAGTTCCTGCAACCGTCAGAGCAATCGGCAGACGTTCTGTCATATTTACCCCATCCTTCCCTTTACCAAAATAAAAAACCCGTTTCCGGCAATGAAATCATTGCAGAAGCGGGCTTAGTAATATAAATAACAGCACACACCAAAAGAGCATCATAGTCTATAGAAATATATTTGGTTAGCTGTTTGATATTTATGTACTAAACCACTTCCTTACGCTAGAATTACCCAGATCAAGTCGAAGGGATCAGCACTTTCTGATAAATTTATATCAGAAATCTGCTATCTCAGCTAATGCACCCCTAGTGGTACTGTTATTTACTTAGTTTTATGATAAATGTGTAAAGCATGTAAGTCAAATGACACGAGTCTAAATATAAAGATTATTCAATTTCCTTTATACGCCATGGATGGCTGTAGACATTAAATGAATTGCCGCGCACAAATCCGACTGCAGTAATGTTTAGGTCATGGGCAAGTTTTACTGCCAGATCCGTAGGAGCAGATTTGCTCAGAACGATGCCGACACCGATTTTAGCTGCCTTAGTTAAAACTTCGGATGAAATACGGCCGCTGAATACCAGAATCTTATCCCTGACTGAAATATTATTTTCAACGCAGTAGCCGTATAATTTATCAAGTGCGTTATGACGACCGATATCGCCGCGGTGGACGACAGTGCCATCAGGGCTGCCCAGACTCGCATTATGAATGCCGCCTGTTTCCTTGAAAATTGTACTCGTCGTCTGCATTTCTATCATCAGCCTGCTGATCTGTTCCGGGGTCAATGTCGTTTTACTCATTGATACTTTAGCTGTATCGACATCGTTTTGAAAGTAGAATTGACGGCTTTTGCCGCAGCACGAACCCAATATGCGTTTAGAATACTGGAAATGATCGGTAGGAATTGATTTGTTCAGCTTTATATGACAAAAGCCGCCTCTGTCATCGAGATTGATGGACAGAATATCTTTATAAGATCTGATTGCACCTTCGGACGCAAGAAAGCCGATGACCAGCTCTTCCAGGTGTTCAGGAGAGCATACAAGAGTGGCAAACTCAATATCATTGATATAAATAGTCAACGGGAACTCTTCTGCAACTACATCATCTATATCAGAAAATTGACCGTCAAAGTATCTGACAATCTTTCTGTCTGTTGTTATTTCCATTTTATAACCTCTTTAAAAATATTTTCGGAAAGATTTCACAATTCAGGAAAATGCATTGTCCAGCTATTGATAAACATATATAATACATTATAGCAAACATATACATTTTATATGATAACTATATTTAATGTAAATATTTAAGCTTATGGGGGGAAATTAAATGGAAGTAAACAAGAATCGCTGGTTGATAGCCCTTGCAGGTGTCGGTATACATATTTCAATCGGCTCCGTCTATGCATGGAGTGTTTTTACCGGTCCGCTTCAGGAATCGGTCGGCTGGTCATTGTCTGATGTGTCATTCACATTCAGCCTGGCCATTTTATTTTTAGGGCTCTCTGCAGCATTTATGGGCCACTTTGTGGAAAAGTATGGTCCGAGAGCTTCCGGTTTAGTATCGACAACATTTTTCGCTGTCGGTATGGCAATGGCGGGATATGCTGTACAAATTGAAAGTTTATGGCTTTTGTATCTGGGCTATGGTGTGTTTGGCGGTATCGGTCTCGGGATAGGTTATATTACACCGGTCTCAACGCTTGTCAAATGGTTTCCGGACAGAAGAGGGATGGCAACAGGGCTTGCAATTATGGGCTTTGGTTTTGCTGCGATGATTGCTTCGCCGGCAATGGAATTTTTAATGAATGAATTCAGTATTGCTGCAACATTTTACATACTTGCTGCCATTTATTTTGTAGTGATGCTGGCATCCAGCCTGTATCTGGAAAAGCCGCCTGAAGGCTATTTACCCGAAGGTATGAAAAATGATGATAATTCAGCTAAGGAAGTAAAACAGGATCTGGTGCAATTAACTGCGAATGAAGCAATTAAAACGAAAAGGTTCTATTTTCTGTGGTTGATGTTATTTATTAATGTCACTTGTGGAATCGCTATCTTGGCAGTAGCCAGCCCGATGGCCCAGGAAATTACAGGTATTTCAGTAGCGGCTGCAGCAATCATCGTAGGTATTATGGGTGTGTTCAACGGCGGCGGACGATTGATATGGGCATCAATTTCAGACTATATCGGCCGGCCGAATCTATATACTATTTTCTTTATAATTCAAATTGGTGTGTTCGCAATGCTGCCTCTGGTCACAAATGAATACTTATTTGCAATTTTATTGTTTATTATGATCTCCTGTTATGGCGGTGGGTTCTCTGCAATTCCAGCGTATATTGGTGATATTTTCGGTACGAAACAGCTTGGCGCCATTCATGGTTATATTTTGACGGCATGGGCTGCTGCAGGCCTCGCAGGTCCATTTATTGTTGCGGAACTTTACGAGGCGACAGCGAGCTACACGATGACACTGTATATATTTACCGCAATGTTTGTAGTTGCACTGATTATTTCATTATGGATCAGAGTGGATATTAAAAAATTGAGGGAAAGCACTTCTCAAGTGAGAGACAGTCCACAAACAATACAAGAGAAACCTCAGACATCTGAGTAAATATTCTTTTTAAACATATAAACTTAATGTATAATATATATACTATCGATAAAAGGAGTGTCATAAATGGGTAAAACTTTACACCCGGGTCCTATTAAGAAAACTAAAAAATGGGATACCAGTCTATGGGTCAGCCCTGTACCTTTTGGATTCACAAAAGTTAAACCAAGACATATTATAGATTCGGCAAAAGTTGCATGGAAAAACAAGGATAATCTGAACTATGCAAAAAATATAATTTTAAAGGGTGTTTGTGACGGATGTGCATTAGGTGTAGGCGGTCTTCAGGACCAGACATTAACAGGGCCGCACGTATGTACAACGCGTTTCAACGTCTTAAGACTGAATACAGCACCACCGATTGAACCAAGAATACTGCACCAGGACATAAATGAGCTTAGAAAGCTTGATTCATCAGAACTTAGAGAGCTGGGCCGTATCCCTTATCCGATGATCCGTCGTAAAGGCGAAAACAAATTCACGAGAATTTCATGGGATGAGGCAATGGGTACTGTTGCAGACAAGATGAAGAAACTTGATCCCAAGCAGTATGCATTCTACTTAACAAGCCGCGGCATCACGAACGAGTCATATTATGTGGCTGCAAAAACAGCGCGTTATCTTGAGACGAACAATATAGATAATGCATCAAGAATCTGTCATTCACCAAGTAAATCTGCTTTGAAACGTTCGGTGGGTGTCGGTGCTTCAACTTGTAACTATCAGGACTGGCTTGGTACAGATGTATTGGTGTTCTGGGGAAGTGTTGCTTCAAACGCAAGCCCGGTATCCACTAAATACATGATGGAAGCTAAAAAGCGCGGTACGAAAATTATCGTAATCAACCCATACAGAGAACCTGCCATGGAGAACTACTGGGTGCCTTCAGTCGTAGAATCTGCATTATTCGGCACAAAGCTTGCAGACGATTTCTATGAAGTGAACATCGGCGGAGACATTGCTTTAATGCATGGTGTCATGAAGCACTGGTTCGATATGGAAGAGGCAGTAGAAGGTTCAGCTGTCAACCATGAATTCGTACGTGAACATGTCAATAACTATGAAGAGCTCAGGGAAACAGTACAGGAGCAATCATGGGAAGAGATAGAAAAATCTTCAGGAATCAAGAAGGATAGAATCATTGAACTGAGCAACCTGCTTGCACAGTCCAAAAATGGTGTTATGGTCTGGGCGCTTGGACTTACAATGCACAAACACGCAACAGATAACATTTCACAAGTTGCAAACCTTGCGCTGCTTCGCGGCTGGCTTGGACGCAAATACAATGGTCTTATGCCGCTTCGCGGACACTCAAGTGTTCAAGGTTCAGGTGAGATGGGTGCTGATCCATTCTCATTACCGGGTGGAGACTATGATGAAGTTAACACTGAAAGAATTGAAAAAGTATGGGACTTCGAACTGCCTAAGTGGCCAGGAGACTCTGTCGGTGTAACAATTGAAAATGCGATGCTGCCTGAAGATAATGAAAAGAAATTAAAACTTTACTATATGTCGGGCGGTAACTTCCTTGAAACGATGCCGGATCCTGATTTCGTGAAAGATGCGCTGGAAAATCTGGACATTCGTGTACATCAGGATATTATTCTGAATACATCCACTCTTCTGGATGCAAAAGAAGCAGTCATCGTACTGCCTGCAAAAACCCGCTATGAACAGGATGGCGGCGGTCTGTCAACTTCAACTGAAAGAATGATTTACTTCTCACCTGAAATTGAAGGTAACCGTAACCGTATTGCAGAAGCCCGTAGTGAGTGGAAAATTTATATTGACCTTGCTAAACGGGTAAAACCTGAAAATGCACATCTGATTGATTTTAAATCCGGTCAGGAGATCCGTAATGAGATCGCTGTAGCGAACCCTCAGTACGATGGTGTCCAGTATTTGAAGAAAGCCGGCGATGTTTATCAGTACGGCGGTGCCTGGTTATGTGAAGGCGGCGTATGTCCGACACCGGACGGCCGTGGAAATCTGATCAGCATGGATATTCCGGACAACAATGCAAAAGCGGGCGAATTCAAACTTCTGATGCGCCGTGGAAAACAGTTCAACTCTATGGTTTACGGCGATACAGACGCATTCAACCATATGGGTCGTTACAGTGTCCTGATGAACAAGAATGATGCCTATAAACAAGGTCTTGAAGAAGGCGAGGCAGTTGTTCTTTACAATAGGAACGGTGTATTCCAAGGTTTCGTACAACATGCTGATATAAGAGATGGCAACGTCGGTGTTCTCTTCCCTGAAGGAAACTACCTCGTTGAAAAAGGTATTTACGAAAACTTTGTTGAAATGCCTGACTATGTGACTGATGTCAAGGTGGAGAAGGCAGACCATTTCAACGCAAATAAAGACCGTCAGTATTACGAAAGACCTATTCCGGATTTAGAAGACAATCCAAACTAAATATCATTTGAATTTCAGCCGGCCCGGGAGGGCCGGCTTTTCCTATTTAAGTTGTTTTATTTCACTATTAAAAAAAGTGTTTGTATGCTAATATATGTAAACGTTCTATATTTTTTTATTCAGGAGGGGAAGATTTGGAGAAATCGCAATGGGGTTCTAAAATTGGTTTTATACTGGCTGCAGCTGGATCAGCGATAGGGCTGGGGGCACTGTGGCGCTTTCCCTACATGACGGCTGAACATGGTGGCGGGGCATTCCTGCTTATGTTTCTGCTGTTCACATTAGTGGTCGGCCTGCCGTTATTATTATCTGAGTTCGTCATCGGACGTGCAGGCGGCAGAAACCCGATAGAAAGCTTTGAATATCTGGGCGGTAAAAGATGGTATCGTGTGTTTGGCTGGAGCGGTAATATAGCGGTTATTCTGCTGCTGTCATTTTATAGTGTCATCGGGGGCTGGATATTACTTTATCTGGTCGTTGCATTTATTAATACCATCGGTTTACTGCCGATTTCTGATTATGAAGGAATGTTTGGTCAGATTGTAACAAATCCATTGTATGTAGTAGCGGGACAAGGAGTATTTCTTCTGCTTACCGCTTTCATTGTTGCGCAGGGGGTACAAAAAGGGTTGGAACGTGCATCTAAAATAATGATGCCTTTGTTATTCATACTGTTTTTAATAATTATTATACGCTCACTAACATTGCCGAATGCAATGGAAGGTGTCTCATTCTTTTTAACGCCTTCATTTGAAAATATCGACTCCCAGGCAGTGCTTTATGCACTTGGACAGTCGTTCTTTGCACTGAGTGTCGGTGCGACCACAATGATTACTTATGCGTCTTATCTGGATAATACACATAATTTAACGAAATCTGCGCTGTATATCGTACTTATGAATATAGCTATATCTGTTATGGCCGGCCTGGCTATATTCCCTGCGATCGCATCATTTGAAATGGACAATGTCTTTGGGCCGGGACTGATCTTTATTGTTCTGCCTCAGGTGTTCAGCGAGATCGCCCTTGGCAATGTGTTTTATATACTATTTTTGATCGCATTCCTTTTTGCTACGCTGACTTCCGCAATATCAATGATTGAAATCAACGTGGCAAATGCGATTAAAGGCAATGAAAACAAGAGGAAAATCATGGCATATGTTTTTGGTCTGATTGTGTTTATCGTCGGCATCCCGTCTGCACTGTCGGAAGGTGTGCTGAATGATCTGCAGTTCTTTGCCGGAACGATATTTGATAACGTGGATTTTCTTGTTTCGAATATGATACTTCCTCTGAACGCTTTTATTTCATCAATATTTGTCGGCTATATTCTTGAACATTCGGTAATTAAAAACCAGGTCGGTGTGCTTAATGACAGCGCAATGTATCCGTTGTTCAAAGCATGGATTTTCTTACTTAAGTTCATATTGCCGGTCATCATAGTTTTAGTATTCATCATGAATATTTTGAATTTCTTTTAAATAATTGAGAACAGGGTGTTAATCATTAATGGTTAACACCCTTTTTATACCCGGTTAAAACAAATGCTGTTGCAACCGTTATCATTTTAGAATATATATAAATTATTGGGGCGAATGGGGGATCTGACATGATAAAATTTTCAATTAAACGGCCGGTTTTGACAATGGTGACGATGCTGCTGGTCATTGTTTTGGGCGCAGTATCACTTGTTAACATACCGCTCAAGTTAATACCTGATATTAATCCGCCGATCGGCGTTGTCGTAGCGACATATGATCAGGCTGGACCGGAAGAAGTGAATGACCAGGTCACGATACCTATTGAAGACAGTTTATCTGCAACTTCCGGTCTGGATATGCTGATGTCAACCGCACAAGAAGGTTCCAGTCTGACTTTGCTTCAGTTTGGATGGGCAACGAATATAGATGATGTGGAAAATGAAATCAGTCAGGCGTTGGACAACGTACAGCTTCCCGATAATGCAGGCGACCCAAGATTTATGAAGTTTGATCCTTCCCAGCTTCCGATCATTCAAATGTCCCTGAGCAGTGAAATGGATGAACTGGAGTTTCAGGGCCTTGTGGAGGATTTAAGTGAGGAACTTGAAAGAATCGAAGGTGTGGCCAGTGTTGATACTGAAGGACTGACTACAGAGACGATTGAGATAAAATTGGATGCGGATGAAGTGGAGCGTCATCAACTTGATATAAATACCATTCAGCAAATGCTGACTGCCAGTGAAATTTCCATGCCCGGCACCAGTATAAATGACGGCACCGACTCGATCACGACAAGGATCCAGGCGCAGATGCAGTCTGTAGAAGATTTGAAAGAATTTAACGTCACAGTTGATCCTGAAGATGGAGAAGCGGTTACTTTAGGGGATATCAGTACTGTAGAAAGGCTGAGTGACAGTGGTGAAACAATTTCCAGGACCAACCGGACTCCATCTATATTAATTAACGTACTTGAAGAATCGAATGGAAATACATCACAAGTATCGAATGAGTTTTTAAGTGTTCTTGAAAGCACGATTGAGCAGCCTAAGTATGATGGGGTGGAAGCGGATATTTTATTCGACCAGGGCGATTATATAAACCGTGCAATACAGGATATAGCGACTGCTCTGATTCTCGGTGCCATTTTTGCAATGGTGGTGTTGTTTTTATTCCTGAGAAACTTCAGGAGCCCGATCATTATCGGTATTGCCATCCCTTACTCTGTAATATTCACGTTTGTACTCATGTATTTTTCAGACTTTACGCTTAACTTACTGACGATGGGAGGGCTCGCTTTAGGGGTGGGCATGCTGGTGGACAACAGCATTGTCGTGATTGAAAATATCAACCGGCATCTCGGACTTGGAAAGGAACCGAAAGAAGCGGCATACGAAGGGGCGAGGGAAGTGGCAGGTGCAATTACTGCCTCGACACTGACAACGATAGCAGTATTTCTGCCGGTACTTTTTATAGAGGGGATTATCGGTCAGATATTTACCCAGTTCTCACTGACGATAGCATTCAGCTTATTAGCCTCACTTATTGTTGCATTGACGGTAGTTCCGATGTTTGCGAGTAAATTTATGAAAGCACCGGATGAATCTCTTGAAGGTAAACGGCAAAGGAGTATATACAACCGTTTCATCCAGAGAATGCTTAAATTCTCGCTCAGATACCGTCTGGTAACATTTTTGATAGTCGGGGCACTGGTGATGCTCGGGGCTTTTGGAATTTATCGTACAGGCATGATTTTTCTGCCGGAAACGGATGAGAGCTTCTTTTCAGCCAATATAGATATGACCTCAGGCACGAACCTTGATACAACAGAAGACGCATTGACTGAAATGGAAGAGTATTTGATGAACATTGATGAAATAGATGTTTTCCTGGCCATGGCAGGCTCATCTGACGCTATGGGTGACGGGGGAGGCGGCGATGACTCAGAGGGTGCAATATATATTACGACCCTGCCGGTGGACGACCGCGGCCGTACAACCAACGAAGTTGCAAATGAAGTCGGAGGAGAACTGCAAAGCATTGCAGAAAACTACGTGGAAGATGCTGAAGTCAGCATTATGACATCAACTTCGACAGGGACCGACTCGTCTGTGCTGACGTTCAATCTGATGAACAGCAGTGAGCAGGATTTGAATGCCGATGAAGAAAAAGTATCCGATGCACTCGGCGAAATGGATGCTGTAGTCAGCGTTTCCAATAATACTACTGAAACGATAGAAGAACTGGCGATAACACTGGACCAGGAGGTGCTGTTTGAAAATCAGCTGTCCGCATCTGAAGTTGGTGCGACCTTTAATAATCTGACCGCAGGTATGGATGTTTTTATGATACTTGATGAAAGTACTGAAGAATATCTGATGGTACGCATGAGTCTGCCTGAAGAGGAAATTGATTCTGAAGAAGAGCTGGGGGAAATGGTAATATCACGGACAGAAGGCGGCGATGCCTTGAGGTTGGATGAAGTTGCTGAGATTGAAAGGCAGCCGTCACCTTCAGCTGTTGAAAGGATCAATGGCCAGCATGCCTACCAGTATGAATTGGAACTGGAGCCGGAGGCCAACCTATCAGAAGCGGTTGTGGAAATGCAGGACATTGTGAATGATCTGGAGCTGTCGGCAGGAAGCGATGTGTCGTTTACAGGAGATCAGGAACTCATTGAAGATTCGATCATGAATATGCTGATGGCGATGGTTCTTGCAGTGGTACTTGTATTCCTTGTGATGGCTGCACAGTTTGAATCCTTTAAATATCCGTTTGTAATCATGTTTACGATCCCCTTATCGGCAATTGGAGTAATGTTGGGCTTATGGGTTACCAATACTCCACTCAGTGTACCGGTCTTTATAGGTCTGCTCGTACTGATCGGGATTGTTGTCAATAATGGAATCGTCCTCGTTGATTTTATAAACCAGCTGAGGGAAAGAGGGAAAAATCCTTATGAGGCAATTGTAGAAGCGGTTGATCTACGTACCAGACCGATTTTAATGACAGCATTTACAACGATACTCGGACTTGTTCCGATTGCTGTCGGGCTCGGTGAAGGGTCAGAAATCAACCAGCCGATGGGTATCAGTGTAATAGGCGGATTGTTGGCAAGTACTTTATTGACACTGTTGGTGGTACCTGTGGTCTACTCATTATTTACAAGAGAAACTTTATCGATGAACCGTAAGAAAAACAGACATAAATTCCACAGAAAATAAAGAACTATTTAGCTGTTTGTATGGCCACTGAAATCATATGATTCCCAGTGGCTTTTTTTGAGATGTTAGATAATCTGACATCGATTATGATTTTGGAAAAAAATGTGCTATTATTTTTTTATGGTTGAGGTGGTAGTCATGAATAATGATAAAAATCGAAGGAATTCTCCTGTTTTCCCAATGTCGTCAGCGATAAAACTAACCGGTTTGACGGCCCGTCAAATACGGCATTATGAAACATGCGGGTTAATTTTTCTTACAAGAAGTGACGGAAACCACAGATTGTTTTCCATGAATAATCTCGAGACACTTTTGACGATTAAACTTTTAATGGAAAAAGGTTTTACGATGAAAAGGATTGGGGAGATTCTCGACAAAGATGATGACTATTCAGCCAAAGGTATTTTTAACTACAAAGAACTGAAGCAGTCCCTGCCAAACCGCGGAGATTTATCAAGATTTTTCTAATACAATAAAGGAGAGTGGATGGATGAAGAACAACTACACAAGGGATGATATTAAACGTATAGCAGAAAGCGAAAATGTCAGATACATCAGACTGCAGTTTACGGATATATTGGGCACAGTCAAAAATGTGGAGGTGCCTCTAAGACAGCTGGATAAAGCCCTTGATGGAGAAATGATGTTTGACGGTTCTTCAATTGAAGGTTTTGCAAGAATTGAAGAGTCGGATATGTATTTGAAACCGGATCTTGAGACATGGTCGATTTTCCCATGGACTGCAGGTAAAGGAAAAGTCGCAAGGTTGATATGTGATATCTATACGGTTGATAATGAACCGTTTGAAGGAGATCCGCGTACAAATTTAAAAAGAGTGTTAAAAGAAATGGAAGACATGGGATATTCTGCATTCAACTTAGGGCCGGAGCCGGAATTCTTTTTATTTAAACTGGATGAAAACGGTCACCCTACTACAGAGTTAAATGATCAGGGTGGTTATTTTGATCTAGCACCTACTGACTTAGGTGAGAATTGCCGTCGTGACATTGTGCTGGAGCTTGAAGATATGGGTTTTGAAATTGAGGCGTCCCACCACGAGGTGGCAGAGGGACAGCATGAGATAGATTTTAAATATGAAGATGCTGTCAGCGCCTGTGATAACATACAGACTTTCAAACTGATCGTCAAAACAGTTGCCAGAAAGCATAATCTCCATGCGACATTCATGCCTAAACCGCTTTTTGGTATAAATGGAAGTGGAATGCATTTCAATGTTTCCTTGTTCAAAGGAAAAGAAAATGCTTTTTATGATGAAAATGATGATTTCGGTCTGAGCAGTGACATGCGATATTTTATGGCAGGAATTTTAGAGCATGCGAGAGGTTTTACGGCAGTCTGCAATCCGATTGTTAATTCATATAAACGCCTGGTACCCGGTTATGAAGCACCTAGCTATATAGCTTGGAGCGGTAAAAACCGATCACCTCTGCTGAGAATACCTTCATCCAGGAAGTTATCGACCAGAGCTGAAATACGTTCTGTCGACCCTGCAGCAAATCCTTATTTGGCCTTGGCGGTTATTTTAAAGTCAGGACTCGATGGTATTAAGAAGAAGGTTAGTTTGCCTGAGCCGGTTAATCTGAATCTTTATGAGATGACACGAGAAGAAAGAGAGGCGGTTGGTGTTGAAGACCTGCCATCAACTTTGTATACGGCTTTGAAAGCATTGAAGGAAGATAAAGTGGTCCAGGATGCTCTCGGACCCCATATCTCAAAAAGGTTTCACAGCAACAAAAGTATTGAGTGGGATATGTACCGTGCCCAGGTGACAGATTGGGAATTAAGACAATACTTGAATCAGTATTGATACAAAAAGCCGGATTGATATTATATCAATCCGGCTTTTTGTTCAAAATATCTTTAAATTCTTTTATATAAATCTCCAGTAATTTGAATTCTTCCTCAGATAACACTTTGTCTTTATAGCGCATCTTTTGATAATACTGAAGCTTGGAGATTGAAATATGATCATCCAGCGACATGCGGTTGAACCATTGCTCGATCGTTTCATCCTCATATCTGCCATAACCTTTTGATGATGCCCATTTTTCAAAATCGAAATACAACTTGCGTCCTTTGTCTGCAGGTGCTTTTTTATTTATTTTTTTATATGTTGAATTCTTATCAGCAAAGGTATGCTTCTGATGACTCACCTTGTTGTCGGTTACAACGTCACGGTTTTTAAAGTATGAACAAATGAATAAAATGATTGCGATGAAAGCGATGGCTAAAATAATAGGGCCGAATGGGATATTCAAGATTTGATTGGTTGCTGAAACGATTTCTTCGGGTGATTCATATCCATCCAGATTGGATTCCTCCTCTTCGAATGGCTCGTCCGGATACTCCAACTCGATATTTTCTAAAAAGCCAAAGAGCGGTCTCAATAGAAATACAAATGCATTCAACAGGAAAATCACCAGATAGCTTAGACCAAATATAACAAATTTATATACATATCCGGTGAAAAATGAGACTGACAGAAATATTGCTGTAAAAACTGAAATCACTTTTAAATACGACGGCAGACCGAAACCGCTGTCCATTGCCAGGCTGACAATCTTACTTATGATATATCCCATTATGGCAAGCACAAATATGAGGTTGAAGGTGCTAAAGTTTGCATCAACTTCTGCTGTGGAGAGCACTGAGATGATGATGAGCCAGATCAGAGATGCCAGTATTGCCAAAGGAGCGAGTGTGTCAGACAGGCTGTAGTGCAGCTGTTCGAGACGCCATACAGGTAAAGCACTGATCAATAATGCAGAAAGGAAGTAATCTCCTGTAAACATCAGAATAATAAAAGTTACGGGGACCAGGATGTAGATGAATTTCAGCTGGAACTTTATATTGATCAGGTGGCTGAGTATATACTGTGTCAGAACGACTGCAAGAAATAAGAGTACATGATTCCTGTCACCAGGTACATTATGAATATTTAAAAAGAGATAAATCATCAGTATAAATGCCATTTCAACAAGATATACACTTACAAATGTGGTGTGAAACTTTAAGAAGCTCATTGGCCCGCCCCCTTTAACGCATTCAGTTTAAATGGTTCCAGACCATGTTCATTCAACTGATAAATGACGGTGCCTCTGTCTATATACATTTGCAGCTCTTTGACAATCAGCGAATCGATTTCACCTGTAAATATGATATGCGTCGGGGTTTTTTCAGTCTGGTGTACAAATTTAAGGAAACGATCAAAGCTGATTGTATATGTAATTGTTTTTATACGGGCTAAAGCCTCCAGTGTTGTTCTGTAATGCATTTTGCCTGAACTTTCATCAAGGGTGAAGAAATGAGCTTGATCAAAAGTCCTCATGTTGGCCATTAACTTAAAAGGAATATTTTCCTTTGTGATTTCACCAAATATATACGCCAGTTTTTCAAAGATGATTTCAATATTATTAGGTGGAGCAAATGACTTCTCCGACCTCAGATTAATTAAAAACAGCCACGACATATGAGTCGCCTTTTCATATTCTTTCGTCATCAGTTCACCGTTTCGTGCACTCAGCTTCCAGTGGACGTCACGCAGACTGTCTGTTCTCTCATATGGCCTGCTGCCGCTTGCAAGCAGCGGGTCGTTGAATAAAGTATTCTTTTCTAAATATAATCCCTGCACGATTTTGGCTTTCAGTGTTTGATTATGTAATGCATACCGATCTGGATAGATGAGTATTTCATGGTTTGAGTGACCGACTTGCTCGAGTTTGATGTCACCGAATCCAAAAAGACGGGGAACACTTATTTTAGTATTTATAATTTTGCTCATCCCCCTGTTTCTAGCTTCGAAAGGGATTTTGATTAACGTTGATTTCCTGGGAAATACAGTGAACATAAAAGTATTCTCTGTAACATTCCTGATTTTCAATGCCTGATCATTATAAAATTTAATGTCGTCGCCAGCTGAGATATGGATTTGTGCAGATAAAATGGGCAGCCATCCCTTTTGAATGATTTTTAATTGCAAAGTGCCTTCCTGACCTTTATATTTTCTGATCTGCATCGGTGAAACTTCCACCGTCAGCTCAGCTGCAACATATTTTTCATAAATTAAGTTCAGCACTGTCATCGTAATGACAATTCCTATAATCAGCTCCAACCAGACGTTCAAATCCACAGTGAATAGCAGGTTGAATATAATCATCACGGCTATGATAAAAAAGAGTGATGCCTCAATTCTGGAATCAGTATGGACGACTCTATAATTCATCTCTTGTGACTCCAAATTCGACTGGAACTTCTGTATTATTTAAAATATTTTCGATTACTTCATCGTGGCTGGTCAGTGTCATGCCTTCGATATTAAGAACGATGCGGTGAGTTAAAACGTATGGTGCGATATACTTTACATCGTCCGGCGTTACATAGTCTCTGCCGTTGATGAGGGCGCTGCCGATACTCGCCCGCATCAGGGCGATTGTTCCGCGTGGCGATGCACCGAGTTCAATATGTTCATGACTGCGTGTCTGATGGACCAGATTGATGATATAATCTTTGACAGTATCATTAATCTCTATTTTACCGGCTAACTCTTGAATTTCCTTTATAGTTTCCAAAGTCAGCACTTGTTCTATTGAAGTTTGAATCTGTTTATTCCTGTGAAGGTCGAGCATCAGCCGTTCTTCTTCAAAAGAGGGGTAACCCAGATCTATTTTCAGAAAGAACCGGTCCATCTGAGCTTCAGGTAAATCGAAAGTCCCCTGTTTCGATTCAATCGGGTTTTGTGTAGCAAGAACAATGAAAGGTTCATCGAGGGGGTAAGTTTTGCCGTCGACGGTCACCTGCCCTTCTTCCATCACTTCCAGCAGTGCTGATTGAGTACGTGGAGTGGCACGGTTGATTTCATCTGCCAATAAAATATTGGTTTGAACAGGGCCGGGATGCAGTTCGAATTCTTTTGTTTTCGGATTGTATATATTCATACCGGTAATATCGGTCGGAAGTACATCGGGTGTAAATTGAATTCTTGAAAAATTGCCGCCCATCACCTTGGAAATGGATTTCGACAGAACGGTTTTACCTGTTCCCGGTACACTTTCAAACAGTATGTGCCCCTTTTGTATGATACTGATGAAAATCAGGTCCACCACTTCTTCCTGACCAACGATCACTTTGCCGATTTCTCTTTTCAAATCATTTAAATATGTAAGTGCCACTATAAATTATCCCCTTTATTTGTAAATTTAGTTAATATTATAACAGAGCATTCATTGGATGAAAAAGATTAATAGCAATAGTGTTCGACATTTACATATTAATGTGAGAAACTTTAATATAAATAATAGACGAAACCCGCTTTGAAGGAGGCGCATTATGTCCGTTGTAATTTTTGATGTTGATGGTGTATTTTTAAGTGAAGAAAGATGTTTTGATGTAGCTGCATTGTCTGTACATGAATTGCTTTTTAATCCAAGATATTTAAATTTGACTCAGGAAAAATTTAAAACATCTTATACGGATGAAGAAATTGCAGAAATTAGAAATAAAATCTTTTTGGACGATAAAGTTTTAAGCCGTTATAAAGAGATGGGATTAAACTCTAACTGGGACATGTTATACATATCGTTCTCGATTATTTATATCAACCTGTTGCAAGATTCAGGTATCAATATAAGCAATGTAAATATTAATAACCTTTACGAGATGGGCGAGATGCTTGGTGATGCCGAGCCGGACTACGGTAAAGTATTAGAATTTCTTGATGGTGACGAGTACACTAAAGAAACGATTTATGATGGCCTGGTAAACTATGCAACTTCGTTGAAATACCTGAATGAAAAAGATGATTTCAGAACAAACAGCAAATTATGGCATTTAGGGCAGCACATATATCAGGAATGGTATCTCGGCAGTGAAAGGATGAGAAAGAAGGACAGCGACCTTCCTATAGAAGGCGATAAGGAAGGCTTCCTTCACCAGGAAGAATGGCTTGCTCCTATTGATGGAATAGAAAGCATGCTGAAAAATCTTCTTGACGCAGATAAGACAATAGGTATTGCCACAGGTCGTTCAAGAGAAGAAACTCTCATACCTTTTGAAGCGGCAGGGCTGCTTAAATACTTTGAAGATCAAAGGATTTCCACAGCTTCTGAAGTAAAAGAAGCAGAAGGCCAAAAAGGAGTGGATCGTCAATTGTCCAAACCGCATCCTTACAGTTACTTGTGGACGCTTTACGAACAGAATGAAGCGTACTTTGAAGAGTCCGTCAAAGGAGAAAATGTATCTGAAGAGAAAGTATATGTTGTCGGAGATTCGGTAGCAGATTACTTCTGTGCGGAGAAGATGGAAGTTGAATTTATAGGAACACTTACAGGTTTGACAGGGGACGACATCATTCCGACTTTCACAGACCTCGGAGTACAAAGAGACAACCTGGTCCCGGACGTTCTCCATGTTGAAAGTTTAGTCAAATAAATAAAAACACCGCCGATATTTGATTTCGGCGGTGTTTTTCGCTGTATTATAAGTTCAAATCCACTTGACGTACATTTTTGAATCCATTTATACCTTTTAAATCTTCCAATGCTTCTTCGCTCACTGCAGAATCCAGTGAAAGTGAAAGGAGGGCAGCGCCGCCTTCATTTGATCTGCCAAGCTGCATGCTGGCGATATTGACTGCATGTTTGCCGAGAATGACACCCATGTCTCCAATGACGCCGGGGCGGTCGATATGGTTGATGATGAGTATATGTCTTGTCGGCTTGATGTCGACCTGGTAGTCATCAACTTTGACGATGCGTTCACCATATCCGTCCAGGACACTTGCGCCAAGAACCAGGTTTTCTTCATTGTTGGACAATTCAACTTCCAGATAATTATTATATCCTTTTGTTTTTCCTTTTTTCTCCACTTTGTATGTGACATCCTGCTCCTGCAGGAAATAGAGCGCGTTGATGATATTCACACTTTCACCGAAATGGGGGCTCAGTAAGCTCGCAATAAATGAGCGTGTGAGCATGCTTGTGTCATCGACAGCAATATCGCCATGATATTTCAATCTGATTTCATTAGGCGGCTGATTCATCAATTGAATGCCCACTGAGCCCATATGATTCGAGATGTTGATATAAGGCTTCAATTCCTTGCTGATATTTTCACTGATACGTGGTGCGTTGACCGCGTGAATAATCGTATTGTTTTCAAGGATCTGTATGATTTCCCGGGAAATGCTGACTGCGACCTTTTCCTGGGCTTCGATTGTTGAAGCACCAAGATGGGGCGTGACCACAACATTTGGATGTGAGAGCAACTCCATCTCAGTCGGAGGTTCCTCTTCAAATACATCCAATGCCGCACCGCCGATTTTACCTTCTTTCAACGCTGTCAGTAAGTCTGCTTCATCAATGATGCCGCCGCGTGCGACGTTGATCAGGCGGAGGTTCGGTTTACAGTTTTCAAAGAAGGCTGCTCCGACGATACCTTTAGTCTGCGGTGTCAGCGGGGTGTGTACTGTAACAAAGTCAGCAACTTGTGCAATCTCATCCACTTCCATCTTCTCTATCTCTGATTCTTTTGCTTTCTCATCGGATAAATAAGGGTCAAAAGCCACTATTTTCATACCGAAAACCTGGGCACGGCGTGCAACACCAAAACCGATTTTACCAAGACCGATGATGCCGAGAGTTTTGCCATATAATTCGACGCCTTTATGTGCACTGCGGTTCCATAATCCTTCCGACAATTCTTTATGAGCTTCAGGAATGTCTCTGGAAAGGGAGAGCATCATGGCCATCGTATGCTCTGTTGCTGAGATTGTATTGCCATCCGGTGCGTTGACTACGATTACACCGAGCTTTGTTGCTGCATCGATATCGATATTATCAACGCCGACACCTGCACGGGCGATCACTCTTAGTGAGCGGGCATGCTGAATGATTTTTTCTGTAATTTTAGTCTGGCTGCGAACAATGACAGCATGATAGTCATAAACAATTTTTATAATTTCATCTTCTGTCAGACCAGTATTGATATCCACCTGATAATTTGGATGATTGATAAGTTCACTGATACCATCTTCGCTTACCGGATCCAGAACAAGAACTTTATAAGTCATTAAAAAATACCTCCTGGGCTTTTGTTATTGCTTTGCCGTAATAATTCTCTTTGCGATACTTGCTTAATATACCTTCCATTGCACTTAAGACGACGATGATATCAGCGGGGAACATATAGCCCATATGGCCGATACGAAGAATTTTGCCTTTCAGATGTTTCTGCCCTCCAGCTATCGTTATACCGAAGTTATTTTTCAACTCATCTTTGATGTGCGAAAGCTCGTCAGACGAGGATTTGAACGCTGTAACAGTAGGCGATGCAAACTCATCTTCTACAAGGAGTTCCAAATCAAGTGCTTTCAGACCAGCTCTTAACATATCTCTCATTTTAAGGTGTCTTTCGAAGACATTTTCGAGGCCTTCTTCTGCGATTGAATCGAGTACGGCTTCCAAACCTTGTATCAGAGATACTGCAGGTGTGAAAGGTGTCGTATCTTTATCCAAAGAATCGAAATACTGATTCAAGTCCAAGTAAAATCTTGGAATCTCGTTGCTCTCTACTTTTTGTTTAGCTGTCTGATTCATGGCAACGAATGCCAGTCCTGGGGGGAGCATCAAAGCTTTCTGACTCCCTGAAATCAGACAGTCGATATTTGATTCCACCATGTTGAATTTTGTACCGCCGACGCTGCTCACTCCATCAACGATAAACAAAGTGTCCTTATTGTAACCTTTGACGATCTGACCGATTTCCGTTATTGGATGTAAAACTGCAGTGGATGTTTCACAAGCCTGTGAAACAACAACTTTTATATTGTCTAACTTAGATAGAAAATCTTTGAAGTGGTCGGGATCTACCGCATTTCCCCACTCCACTTCATAAGTATGGACATTATATGGGTATGTTTCGGCAATTGAACGGAACCGGGCGCCGAAAGCACCACTTACAATAACGACTACATCTTCATCCGGTGCAGCTAAATTCACCATTGCCGCTTCCAATGAACTTGTTCCGCTTGACGATAAGATCACCACATCATCTTTTGTTCCGAATACATCCTTGATCTTCGGCTTGATGCTGCTCATCAAGTCGGTAAAATCACTTGAACGGTGACCGATCATTTCTTCAGCCATACGCTGATTTACATTTTCCGGGATGGGTGTTGGACCGGGGGTCATTAACATTTTCTTTTGCAATCTGAATTCCTCCTATGATTAAGCTTAGTTATATAATATCGTAATTTTTAGAAAATAAACATATTGTTATTAATTATCTTTGCCGTCTGCGAGCATTTTATCTACAAGTGAGTGTGCTTCCTGATAAATATCTTTATATGATGTACCGCTCAATTCGTGAGTCAGCTTCAAAAGATTATTATTTTCGATTTCTTTTAAAAGTTCTTTATAGACGATGTTATCATATTCAACGTCTTCAGCCGGAGGCAATAATAATACAAGGGACCAGTTCTGAAGCTTAATATAATAATCGAATACATCATATAATCGATTGGAAGCTTCATTTGAATCGGACAGTTTGGTCATGACTTTGGCAGTCATGACGTCGGTATCTGCAAAGAAAACTTTTCTGGTTGCAGGTGAATGAATATTTTTCCGGTTGATATCGAACTGGCCGATACCAATGGCATGAAAATCTTTTACATCCAGCTCTTCCGAACGGACCTGATGTTCAACCTGGTAGTCTTTCTTATACTCGACAGAATAACTCGTAGAATAACGCCTTGCCAAATCCTGTACCAGTTTTGATTTACCTGTATTAGGCGCACCGGTAACCAAAACGTTCTGAACAAAGAATCGGCGGAAAGGCCGGGTGACGTAGTCCCAGTTTATCAATGCGGACTCTCTGATATTTGTGCCGCTGATTTTAAGGATTTGTCTGTCTACAAGGATGACATTTGTTGAAACATTTTTCCAATATTTTGTGTAAAAATATTTTAGAGGCTCAATATATTCCTCTTCTCCCACATAAAATGTCAGATCAATCATGTCATCAGATGGATATGGCAGATTGCCCTTAATGATATCAGACATCTTTTCCAGCCACAGTTGCCAGCCTTTCGGATATCTGGGTATTTCCGTTTCATCCAATTTGAGTACTGTGACATTTTCATCACCGGCACATAACTGCCTCATCGCTTTTACGCGGTGATTCAGGTTCATTCCATGTTCGTCCCCGCGGTCTCCTTCATAGCCGCTGACAATGACCAGGGCATGGTCATTTTCCCTTTTCGCACGGATGATCTGTTCGAAATGTCCGACATGACATGGTGCAAATGTACCAAAATAAACGCCTAGACTTTTCATGTATACAACTCCTAAAAAATATATAATGCGTTAACAGCTCCATTATACTCCTAATTCATGAAACTTTAATTTTATTTGTGCTACAATCATTCTATAATATGAAAGCCATGCTAAAAATGAATGAAATTTTACGTTATAAAGAGTGAGGAAATAGTATGTTTAAATGGATGAACCTCTTCAGAGGGTTTTTAATGGGGATTTGTGAAATCATCCCCGGGGTGAGCAGTGGTACAATGGCATTGCTGCTCGGAATATATGAACAGTTTTTAGGCGCGATCGGCCATATTGTCTCAAAACACTATAAGAAATCAATTATATATCTGCTGCCACTGGTAATAGGGATGGGTACTGCAATACTCACAATGTCTTCATTGATGGATTATTTACTGACGCAGTATACTATACCGACCCACTGGTTTTTCATAGGGATGGTACTCGGCGTCATCCCTATGATGTTCAGTATATCGAACTACAAAGTGGAATTTAAATCGATACATTATATTTTGATGGGTTTAGCAATAATACTCTTATATTGGTTATCGACCGCAGGTGAAAATGGTACTTCAATAGAGAGTATCGACATTTCATTATTAATGCTGATCGGATTGTTTTTCAGCGGAATGCTGGCTTCAGCAGTGATGCTGCTTCCCGGAATTTCCGGCTCGCTTGTTTTATTAATAATCGGGGCATACCCGATTATTATGAGAGCAATCAGTGAGTTCACTTCATTAAACTTCGAAGTTTTACCGGTATTGATTGCTACAGGACTTGGAATTGTATCCGGTCTGCTGCTTGCGGGCAGAGGCATTCAATTTTTACTCAGGAATTACACATATATCATGTATGCCATAATCATCGGCCTCTTATTCGGTTCGGTTTTCCCGATATACCCGGGTCTGCCTGATACAGCAAGTATCTGGGCTGCATCGATTGTTTCATTATCTGCAGGATTGGCAATAAGTAATTATATGGGAAGTAAAAACAAACAAAGTATATGATGAGGTGATAGGATGTCACATGAACATCCTTTGGTTGAAGATTTTTTTGAATATGTGAAAAGCTCAATCGATTACAGAATCGCTGTGATTGGGCAGGTGGATGCAGGAAAAAGTGCTTTGATAAGTGCTTTGACAGGTGAAGATTCGCACATATCAACTGAAACCGACGCTACAAGAGATGTAATAGGCTATTCCTATAAAGACAAGGGGCAGCTGCTCGATTTTCCAGGTGTCGGTACGACCGAATTTTCCCCAAAACAATATAAGAAACTTCTGAAAAAATATAAAGTGAAACATGTACTTTATGTTTTTTCATCCAAGATCAGGGACGTAGACGAAAAGATTATAAAGTTTCTTGCTAAAAATAACATTAAAGTTACATTCATCTACAGTAAATTGGATACTTTAACCGATGTTTCAGGTAAATATGACCAGTCCTTACTGATGCAGGAAAAAAACTCGGAATTGCATGTCACTTTTAAAAAGTTGATTAATGATCCACTTAAGTATCACTTTATCAGTGTGAAAGATAATCGGGGTATTGAAGAGTTGAAAACTTCGATTGCAAAGTACTTGAAGTCCAAAGATGAAATATTTCAAAAGCATGTTGAAAGCTCAAAGTATTTCAATAAATTTTTGAATAAAAAAAGCAATGCCCTTGCAGCAAAACTGCTGACACCGGGTTTTAAAGACCTTATATTAAGCAGGGAATTTAAAACGATAGAACAAAAGACGAGAAGTCATTATCATTTAGATGAAGATGATGCAGAAATGGTCGGGGAGCGTCTGCCGCGCGTCATTGATTTCGTCAACGAGGTTAAGGAAAGCAATAAGGCTGAGAGCAATTACCGCAAGATGATCGGTCCGCTGACAACATTGATTTCAACGGTATTGAAAGTCAGAAAGCTGAATGTGATCACATTTATCTTATCCACCTTCGGGGAAGCTGGGGTCAGAGCATTTTATCCCATGCTGCGGGGCGTATTCGAGTATGTGCGTGCAATCAATGATCTGGCAGGCGACGTACTCGAAGCGCATTTAAAAAATAGAGTGATAAGAAGAGACAACTGCTAAAAAGATTTTATAAAAGAGGCGACCAGATGGCTGAATTGAGACTTGAAAATGTAAGGAAAATTTATGACAGTGGTTCGGAAGTTGTACGGGACTTCAATCTGGATATAAGTGATGGTGAATTCATAGTTTTCATCGGTCCTTCCGGGTGCGGGAAATCTACAACTTTAAGAATGATCGCGGGCCTTGAAGAAATCACGGATGGTGATTTTTATATCGATGGCAAAAGAATGAATGAAATTGAGCCGAAAAACCGCGATATCGCGATGGTTTTTCAAAATTATGCATTATATCCCCATATGAGTGTTTATGACAACATGGCATTTGGTCTGAAGATCAGAAAAACCTCTAAAAAGGATATCAAAAAACAAGTTTATGACGCTGCAGGCATTTTAGGGCTTACAGAATATTTGGAACGTAAGCCGAAAGCACTGTCAGGCGGACAGAGGCAGCGAGTTGCTTTGGGAAGAGCGATCGTCCGTAATCCAGGTGTGTTTCTAATGGATGAACCTTTGTCAAACCTCGATGCCAAACTAAGAGTGCAGATGCGCTCTGAAATCATCAAGCTGCACAAACGACTCAATACGACAACGATTTATGTCACGCATGATCAGACTGAAGCTATGACCATGGCTTCCAGAATTGTAGTGCTTGATAAAGGGGATATTATGCAGGTCGGTACACCTAAAGAAGTATATGATCTTCCGGAAAACATTTTTGTTGCAGAATTCATAGGTTCCCCTCCTATGAATATTTTTGACGCAGAGCTTCATGACGGCGATCTTTTTATCGGTAATAATATATTTCAAATACCTGAAGATAAAAAAAAGATGCTGATTGATCAAGGTTATGACAATAAACCGGTTAAATTTGGTATACGACCTGAGGATATAAAGAGTGAAGCACAATATGTCAAAGAATCACACTCAAGCTTTGATGCAGGAGTCAAAGTGTGTGAACTCCATGGTGCGGACACCATGATCTATGCCGATCTATATCATCAGGAATATATGGCAAGAATCGATGCCCGTCATAATATTGAAGCCGGTGATAAGAGAAGGTTCGCATTTGATATGGAATGCGGGCATTTCTTCGATGCCGAATCAGAACAACGTATAACAGTAAAAAAGCTGCAGGAAAAATCCTGTGATGCTTTAAAAACTTAGCATTTCTACAAAAGCCGATATGATTACACATCAGAATGTAATCATATCGGCTTTTTATTTTCATGAAAATGGTATAAAATACATGACAATACAAAAAAGTGCTTAAAATGTTATGATTATATATGAAAATGAGGTGGCTGATTATGATTAAGTTCGATCACATCATACATTATGTAAACCAATTGGATGATGTAAAAGAAGAGGCACCATTGCCCATCCACACAGGCGGTGTCCATACCCGTCTGGGCACAGAGAATCTATTGTCTTATATTGATACACGTTATATAGAATATATATCCATCAAGGATGAGAAACTGTTTACCGATCATGTCCGTGAAGCGGAAGACTCTTTTGCCAAAGCGATCTATAAAACGAACTATACAAATGATTTCATCCGCTATGCACTCGCTGCTGAAGATATCGTCATGCTGCGTGACCGTTACCGGGCACAGGGCTATGAAACGCTCGGCCCGCTGTATATGGAAAGGGAAACAGAAGGTGAAACGCTGCGCTGGTCTTTATTATATATAATGCATGAAAGAATCATGTTCCCATTTTTCATCCAGTGGGAAGAACCGGAAAGTGCACGAATTGAACGTATAAAAAGCTTTGGAGCCGAGATGGAACCTTCAGAGATGATCATTAAGCAGGAAGTTGAAGATGTGGCAGAATGGCGCGCTTTCTTCGATGTGATCGGTGTGTGGCAGGGAGAGATAGACGATCGAACAACGATTGAATTGTCAGAAGGTGATAATCCGGCCATATCCATTGAAGTGGGCATGGCCGGTAAGAGTGGAAAATATATGGGCGCAGATTATAAGTTTATATAAAGCATATAACCCAAATGCGAAAGTGCGGTTAACATAGTGATTATGCTGAATATCCTGATTTCCCGCGAGCCGCCTACCAACAGATAGGCTATAGATAACATAAAAGAGACAATGGAAAGAATGATACGTAAACTTAACAGCTGGATAAAGCCGGTATCGGCGTATTGTCCCATTTCCAACATGCTGGCTACATTCAATAAAATTAAAATGATTAGTATAGTAAGTCTCATATTCAGCCACCTTTCATAAATGGAATTATAACAGATTTATTGGATTGGAGATAACCATGTATAAACGTTTGCATTTAAATGAGGAAGAGCATAATAGATTTATCGAAGAACATCCGAACGGCGACCTGCTTCAGCTGACAGACTGGGCAGAATCGAAAAAGCTTACAGGGTGGTATTTCAGAAGGTTTGCACTGGCAGACGAAAATTCAGAACTAAAAGGCGTCGCGACACTTCTGTTTAAGAAAGTGCCGAAAATAAATACAACACTGTGCTATATATCAAGAGGCTTTGTGTGTGATTACCATGACAACGCCCTGGTGGAAGCGATGTTGAAAGAAGCGATCATAGTTGCCAAAGACGAAAAGGCATATGCTATAAAAATTGATCCGGACCTGCCTGTCGATGAGTATGAAGATGCTTTGGAAAATCTGAAGATATTAGGTTTCAAACATCATGGTTTCCAGGACGGTATGAGCAAGAATACGATTCAGCCTCGTCAGACGATGGTTACTGACATTGATAAGAATGATGCGGAGCTTCTGCAGAGCTTTGAAAGAAACAACCGTACAAAAGTCCGGAGTGCCCTCAAAAAAGGAACGGAAGTATATACGGCTGGAAGAAACGAGCTTAAAACCTTTGTGAATCTGATGGAAGAAACCGGAGAGCGTGACGGCTTTCTGACAAGAGACATCACTTATTTCGAATCGATGTATGACAATCTGCACCCGAATGGCCATATGGAACTGTTCCTGGTCAGACTCAACCCTTCAAAAGTGGAGATATCGGTGAAAGAAGATCTTGAGAAGCTTGAAAATGAGATGAAAAAAGCACATAAGAAAAAAGACAGTGGAAAAAAAGATAATCAGTTAAGAGATTTGAGCAACAGACAGGACAAACTCTATAAACAGCTTCAGGATGCTGAAAAACTTCAGAAAGAGCATCCGGACGGCATAGTATTGTCAGGCGCACTTTTAGCACTTTCAGGACACAAGTCATATTATTTATATGGTGCTTCATCAAACGATTACAGAGATTTTCTGCCGAATCACCATATGCAGTATGCAATGATGCAGTATGCGAGAGATAAAGGCGCAAAAACTTACGATTTCGGCGGTGTCAGTGTGATGCCTGAAAAGGAGTCCCCTCATTTTGGACTATGGCAGTTCAAGAAAGTATGGGGGACGGAAGTTTCCGAAAAGATCGGGGAATTCGATTATATACTCAAACGACCTCTCTACACTGCAGCAGAAGTGGCAATGCCGATTCTTCAAAAGGGAAAAGTCAGATTGAATCAGTTAAGAAAGAAATAATGAGAAAAAAGGTTGGCATCTGATTCGGATGCCAACCTTTTTATAATAAGTAGGGACGTGTGAGAAGCATAAAGAAAATGAACAATACGGACAAGATACTTATGATGGATAAGATTAAGCAGGTTGTTTTGTAAAAAAAGTGATTTTCATATAAGTATGGGCCGTTTTTCCATGAACGGACACCCATCATGATGCCGAATATCGCAGTAAAAGCCCACAAATATAAATTGAAAAACATTACACCTTCATTTAAAAAGTAATTTATGAAAAATAAAAGCTGCATCAAGATTAAAAGTATAGATATAACTCTTCTCATATTTTCACCTTCTGATTTAATTCGTGAAAATCATTATGATCAGGACTGCAGCAAACATCGCTGTAAATGCATAGATTAGAAATACATTGTCACGATCATTTTTATTCTCTTTAAAAGCAGCAATTTCAATTGACAGCATCAAAGATAAGCCGAGTACAAAGACAATGACAGCAGCGGGGTTCACGAGTGACAGGCTGTAGATGAGAATCATCATCATGAATGCGACTCCTGAAATCAATCTGAGTATATCCAGTGTCCGATTTCTCATCATCATCACTGTGGAGTATCCGATCACCAGGTATATCAGCATCATCAGTACGAAGATCATAACGCCACCTGCTTTCTTTTACGGTAATATTGGAAAATGAAGAATGTTGCAAATATGGTCAAGCCTGCTCCGAACCAGAACGGAACGCCAGGTGCCATGACAAATAACAGGTTGAAACTGATTGGCCCGACTATTCTGCCCAGGCTGTCCATTGAATATGTTGTGGAGGTCATGCGTCCCATTTCATGGGATTGTGCTTCCTTCGTGATTTGTGAAGTGACCAAAGTTCTTACCAGAGCGTTGCCTACCATAAGGAAGACGATACAGAAACCGGCATATATCAGGCCGTTCATAAATGGCAGCATGATAAACGCGATGAGTGTAAATGCCTGCCCGATGAGCATGAACGGCATTTCCTGACCATCTTTTAGCCTGCGGATGACTCCGCCTTGGACGATGGCATTGAATATGCCGCCGATAAAGAACAGTATGCCCATTTCAGCAGGCGTAATATTGATTCTTTCAATCCCGAGCAGCTGGAATGTACTTTCCATACCACTGTTGATCAGCATGATTAAAAACGTACATACTAATAAAATGCCCACCGGCTGCAGCAGATACTCTGTGGGCAGCGTGATGTTCTTCCTGACATTTGTTGTGGGCTTATAAGTTTCCTTGATTTTAAATATAGAAAAGATCAAAGTTGCCAAAATGACGAGGGTCGTCATAAAATAGGCTAAGCTCAGACTGATACCGGCGAGCAGCCCTCCGATACCCGGACCGAAAATAAAGCCCATACCGATGGACATGCCTATAAGGCCCATATATTTAGTCCGTGTTTCACGGGTTGTAATATCAGCAACCATACTTGTTGTAGCTGTGTACAGTGCACCTGATGCGGCGCCACCCACTATACGGCTTATGTATAGGATCAACAGATTATCTATAAAAACACCAAATATGAAAAAGCTGAATGCAAAAGCCAATAACCCATATAGCAAAATTTTGCGGCGGCCGACTCTATCACTCAGCCGTCCAAAGTAAGGTGCTGATAGAAAGCTCGCCAATGAGTATATCGCAAGCAGCCATCCCATATGAGTCGTAGATGCACCCAGTTCAGTAACGATTTCCGGTATGACAGGAATAATCATGCTGAAACCGAAGTAGATCAGAAACTGAACAATCATGATTACGGTTATCATTCTCTTCATTTCATGCACTTCCTGGAAACATTATTTTTGTTGCTTGATTTTATTTTTGGTTTCTTTTATCTGATTTTCAATATCTACAAGCTGTTTCTCGAGAGGTATTGTGTTATTGCCGGTATTCTCAACTTTTTCCAGGTCGCCCTGGACACGGACATAATCATATTTCAGTTCTTTCAGTTTGTATTCCAAATCCATGTTTACACCACCTTAAATACTAGTTGTATCATATCATAAAGTTACATTATTAGGGGAAACTCTAAATGACTTTTCGGCTACATCTTAGGTATGATTATAATGAATGGAGGAAATATGATGCATACCTTTGAAATTTATGAAGAATATTATAAATGGAGCCCGCTGCAGGGTGAGGAAGCAGCTGAAATTTATTTATTGGAATATGGTAAAGATGAAGAGCCGAATCAATATGAGCCGACAGAGGCGTTGATTGCAAAGTCATATACAGATGATATGAAAAAAACGAGAAGAGAACATAAGCGTCAGCTATGGTTGGAAATCAACGGAGTAAACGGCGTACCGAAGCCGGTGACATATTATCAGGAAGACTATGCCTACCTTTTTTATATTGCATTGCCTGGTGTCGGCGCAGATTCATTTTTAGAAGATGCAGATCAGGAAAAACGAGCAGGACTTTTAAAACAGGCGGGGCGTTATTTGAGTCTATTACATAAAACCAAGATAGAAGACTGTCCGTTTGTATTTTATGATGAAGAAAATGATATGCATAATGACATCGTTCTCGGACACGGAGATTTTGTTCTGTCGAATGTCATCGTGAATGAAAGTTATATTACAGGGAGTGTTGATGTCATCAATATTGGAATGCGCGACCGTTATGTCGATATCGCAAGTATGGTTAAAAGCATTGAAGACATTATAGGTCCTGAGTATGTCAATCACTTTTATGAAGGATATCGTATATTGAATGATGTCGATTTGGAGAAACTGGAATATTTTAAAGAGCATGGGGACGGGGACCAGCATATTTAATGATGAATGGCGTGATGATGTGATAAAAATACATCATCACGCCATTTTATTTACTAAAATGATACTGAACCATTATCATAATTGAGTTGATTAAAACTATTTTTCACATAAAAATTAAATGATTATAATAAAAAAACATAATACAGAACTTTTACACTTTAACAAAATTAGGAGGCACTTTTTACACATTTACTGTTACAATAGTGTTACAACTATAGTAATATAAAAATATGATTTGGTTTCTCAATACAACATATTTTGTATTGAAAGCACTTTTTCGTCTCTGCACCCATTTTTATCCAATCCAGTATTAACTTGGCTTGGGCTTACATAATCATGTGTGCTTAAGTTTTAAAAATTATATAGGAGGAAATTTATATGAAGAAACTCACTTTATTACTTACTCTTACTGTGGCACTCGTACTCGCTGCATGTGGCAATGGTAACGGCGGCGACTCAGACAACGGTGAAGCTGAAGGTAACGGTGATGACGGCAGAGTAGCTGAACTTCAAGAAGAAGGCACAGTAAACGTCGGTTTCTCTAACGAACCCCCTTATGCATATGAAAACACTGATACAGGGGAGCTTGAAGGGGTAAATATCGAGATTGCAACAGCAGTGTTCGAAGAAATGGGGATAGAGGAAGTGAACGGTCACTTGACAGATTGGGGAGAACTGATCCCAGGTGTTCAGGCTGGACAGTATGATGTTATTACTGCCGGTATGGCGATACTTCCTGACAGATGTGAAAACGCAATTTTCTCAGAACCGGAAATGCAATATGGTGAAGGACTGGTCGTAGCTGCTGGCAATCCGATGGATATCCACAGCTATGCCGACATTGCGGACAACCCTGATGTAACACTTGCATTGATGGAAGGTACAACGCAGTTTGATTTCGTTGATCAGGAAGGCGTGTCTTCTGACCAGATCATGTCAGTAGCGGATATTCCTGGACAGCTTTCTGCTGTACAATCAGGAAATGCTGATGTAACTGCAGCTACAGGACCGACATTAAGAGAAGCATATGAATCATTGGACAGCGATGATGTCGAACTGGTCGAAGATTTCGAACAGCCGGATATTGTCGGTATTCCAAGCTTTGGTGCTGCGGCATTCAACATGGAAGATGAGGAGTTAAGAGATGCTTATAACGAAGCACTTGCAACGTTAAAAGAAGATGGCACAATTGATGAAATTCTGGATAATGACGACGGCTTTACTGCAGACGAAAACAGAGTCGCTGATGGTGAAGTGACTACTGAACAGCTTTGTGCTGGCGAAGAAGGTTAAAAATTATCGGGTCCAGTGATTCCTATGGAAGATCTGGACCTTTTCATTTGATTTTTAAGGGAGTGAGTCGATGTTTGAATCAGGGTTAACCATCCTTAGATATATATCACAAGGCCTGGGTACGACAGTAAGCATCTTTTTGGCTGCTGCTGGTTTAGCTTTCCTTATGGCATTCATTGCCGGCCTGTGCAGATTATCGGGTAATATCATTATTCGGGGATTCACTGCTTTTTATGTAGAGATTTTCAGGGGTACATCATTGATTGTTCAGTTATTCTGGTTATATTATGCAGTTCCGATGCTGTTTGGCATCAACCTCGGAAGTAATTGGTGGATAGGCGTAATCGCCGTTGCATTAAACTACGGCGCATATATGTCCGAGGTTGTAAGAACATCTATAATTTCTGTGGATAAGGGGCAGACGGAAGCGGGTATCGCATTAAATTTGAGCCGTTTCCAAAGGATGAAAGATGTCATATTACCTCAGGCACTCAGACTTATGCTGCCGGAATTCGGCAACTATTCGATACAGATACTCAAAGGTACTGCCTTAGTATCATTAATCGGACTGACTGACCTATTGTATTACGGTGATCTCTACCGTTCTACTAACCTTTCAGAAGGCCCATTGGCATACTTGATGGTACTGGTCATGTACTTCATCATTGCATTGCCTCTCATATGGCTGTCCAGGAAAGGTGAAAAAATCGCTAAGAGAGGGGTGGCCAGCTAATGAATTATTGGAGTTGGGAAACATTTCTTGATGCATTTCCTATAATTGTCATGGCTATCAATGTAACACTCGGCCTGACGGTTACCAGCTTTTTATTAGCCTTGATCGGCGGGTTTGTCTGGCTGATTTTGGAATCGACACCTGTGAAGTCTTTCAACTTTATAATTTACTGGATAAGAGAATTCATCAGGTCGACACCGCCGCTCGTACAGATTTTCTTCCTTTATTTTGCCTGGCCGATGGTACCTTATGTAGGCATGTCATTTACGCCGTTCGTCGCAGCGATGATTGCGCTGGGCATACATTTTTCAACTTATGTCAGTGAAGTTTATCGTTCTGGTATAGAAAGTGTGGATAAAGGGCAGTGGGAAGCGTCAACAGCGCTTAATCTGTCAATGAAAGACAAGTGGTTTAACGTAGTTCTGCCACAGGCGCTGCCGCCGACGATTCCGATGCTGGGAAACTATTTGATCATCCTGTTCAAAGAAGTGCCGTTGGCAGCAACGATTGGCGTGGTCGGCATACTAAGTACTGCGCGCAGCTATGGCGCACAGACATGGTCCTATTTGGAACCGTTGACGATCGTGGCAATTTTATTCTTAGTATTAAGCTATCCATCAGCACTGCTGATCAGAGCTTTAGAGAAAAAAGTGAACCGCCGCTTTGATAAAAAGAAAATGAAAGTGAAGGTGACCGAATAATGGAACCGATTGTTCAATATAATGATGTTCACAAGTCATTTGGTGATACACATGTTTTAAAGGGGATCAATCTGGATATCCGCCCAAGTGAAAAGATTGCAATTATCGGACCGAGCGGATCTGGTAAGACGACAATTATTCGGTTGTTGATGACTTTGGAAGAACCGACGGAAGGCGATATCTATGTTGCAGGAAAAAACTTGTGGAAAATGGAGAAGAACGGGAAAATGGTGGCTGCGAATGAAAAGCACCTTGGCAGCGTACGTAAGGATATCGGCATGGTTTTCCAGCACTTCAATCTGTTTCCGCATAAGACGATTTTGGATAATTGTGCAATGCCGCTTGTAAAAGTTAAGAAAATGAAAAAAACAGAAGCGCGCGAGGAAGCCAAGCAGATGCTGGACCGTGTAGGGCTGGGGGATAAGTATGATGCTTATCCGTCAAATCTGTCCGGTGGCCAGAAACAACGTGTCGCTATGGCGAGAGCTCTGGTGATGAAGCCGAAAATCATGCTCTTTGATGAAGTCACCTCTGCACTTGATCCAGAACTGGTGGGTGAAGTGCTCGAGGTCATCAGAGACCTTGCAGAGAATGACGAGATGGCGATGGTTCTCGTCACACACGAAATGGATTTTGCTCTGGAAATTGCAGACAGGGTTTTATTCTTAGATGAAGGAGTGATTGCTGAATCAGGTACAGCCGACGAAGTGATCAACACTTCCGACAACCCGAGACTGCAGGACTTCTTAAGAAGATTCAGAGACTGAAAAAAGCTTGAACAGGAATTCCTGTTCAAGCATTTTTACTTTGAAATTTAATTGTCCACTTCAATCACTTCGCCGGATTCTGCATTGATTGTCACGTCTGTATCGTTGCCATTGTCAGTGTTGCGTAACTCGACATCGTATTCAAGCTGTCCGTCATCTTTGTCTAAAGTCCAGCTTTCAAGTTCTCCGCCGACTTCATCCATGGCAGTCTGCACCGCTTCATCATGCGGAATTGCATCGCCGTAGCTGAATTGGTCTTCTGTATCATTATTATCTTCAGATTCGGTTTCTTCATTTAATACTGATAAATCATCGGCCGACAAATCGACTTCATATTCTTCAGAATCATTCTCCAAATGTACTTTGTAGACCCATTGTCCGTTATCATCATCCAACTCCAGCTCTGTCAACTCTCCGTCAAAGTTTTCCTGTGCTGCTGAAACTGCATCTTCAGGAGTAGATCCCAGCTCGTCAAGTACTGCAACGCCTGTGCTGTCGGCAGATTCACTGCTCTCATCGGTTGTCTCATCAGTAGTCTCTCCGGTTGTATCCTGTTCACCGTCATCGGAGCCGCCAGTGCCATCTGACGAGTCATCTTCAACTGAGCCCTCAGAATCTGCGGTATCACCGGAAGTTTCTTCTTCTGATGTGTCGTCAGGGGATTCTTCAGTACCCTCCGTATCTTCTTCCGTAGTTGTTGTATCTTCAGTCTCTTCCACAGTAGTATCATCTGACTGGTCTTCAGGCGCCTGAGCCTCGTCATCGCCACCGCATGCACCGAGCAGAAGGCCTGTTGATAAAACTAATGTGGCTAATTTGTATTTGTGATTTTTCATAATAAACAGCTCCCTTTTAAGATAAAATAATTATTAAACTATCATTAATATGTACCTCACAAAATATAATTTCAAACATGTTGAAAAGTTTTTTATCATATCTCCATCATCACTTTGATTTGTCTATTGTTATTTCAGGGGGACAGCTATAAAATATATCTATACGTAGATAGGAGGATACTGATTGCGAAATTCGATAATAAAGCGCTGGATATTTTTTGTCACAGGTATGATTATTTTATCCCTGGGAGTCACACTCACTATAAAAGGCCGTCTTTTGGGTCTGGCGCCGTGGGATGTTCTTCATTACGGCCTATGGCAGACTTTTGGACTTACAATCGGTTCATGGTCAATCATTGTCGGTGCAGTCATTGTTATATTCACTGCAGTGGCATTAAAGCGACTGCCTAAACTGGGTGTATATATAAATATGTTTACGATTGGTATTTTTATTGATATTTTCAACTTTTTACTTCCGGATGTGGATGGCTGGATTATGCATGTCCTTGTATTTACTGTAGGGTTGTTCGTCATGGCTTTCGGAATAGCATTTTATATCACCCCTAATCTTGGTGCCGGCCCTCGCGACACACTCATGTTGTTTTTCATTGAAAAGTTTAATTTGAAGTTATCGAGTGCAAGAAACCTTATGGAGATTTTTGCATTGGTCGCGGGATTTCTACTGGGAGGCCCGGTGTTCATCGGTACGATCATAATAGTCTTTCTGCTCGGCAAGGCCATTGAAAAATTCCTGCCGCTTACCCGCCGGATGCTCGTCAGATTTATCGGCCATGAAGATCCGGATATAATTAAAGTCATATGATGATTGATTTGAAAACTTCCTATTATATAGAGGAAAATTAAAAGAACGGAGAAATGAAATGAAAAAGTATTTTGATTTCAAAGGACACGAAACTAATTACCGTCGTGAAATAATCGGCGGTATAACGACATTCCTGTCAATGGCATACATACTTGCAGTCAACCCATCCATGTTGTCCCTCCAGGGAATCGAAGGTGTCCCTGATGAGATGAAGATGGACATGAATGCAGTTTTCGTTGCGACAGCACTTGCAGCATTTGTAGGAACGTTGATCATGGGCGTATTTGCAAGATATCCTATAGCACTTGCCCCCGGGATGGGACTTAACGCGTTCTTTGCATTCACCGTTGTTCTGACTATGGGCATACCATGGCAGACAGCCCTGACGGGTGTTCTATTTTCCGGGTTAATATTTGTCGTTTTAACTTTGACAGGACTTAGAGAGTACATAATAAACTCCATACCTATGGAAATGAAAATGGCTGTCAGTGCCGGTATAGGTTTTTTCATCACTTTCGTGGGTCTGCAGGGTGCAGGTATCATCGCTGCGGACGAAGCGACACTTGTAAGCCTGGGCCCTGTGCATGATTCAGGCGTGCTTCTCGCAGCCTTTGGACTGCTGGTTACAGTCATTTTGATGGCTAAGAAAATTCCGGGAGCTATATTTGTCGGCATGATTATAACAGCTGTTGCGGGTGTATTGTTGAATCTTGTACCTATGCCTGATGGACTGATCAGCGCAGTGCCGAGTATTGAGCCGACCTTCGGTGCAGCTTTTGAAGCATTTGCAGAACCATCGCAGTTATTGAACACACAGTTTTTAATCGTAGTGCTTACATTTTTATTTGTAGACTTCTTTGATACGGCTGGTACCCTGGTGGGCGTTGCTTCCCAGGCAAACTTCATTAAAGATAATAAACTGCCGCGTGCAAACCGTGCACTATTGTCGGATGCTTTAGCGACAATTACAGGCTCTATATTCGGAACTTCAACCACTACATCATATGTTGAATCCACAGCAGGGGTCGCCGCCGGAGCACGAACCGGCTTTGCCAGTGTTGTAACGGCACTGCTGTTCTTATCTGCCATATTCTTTTCACCACTGCTTGTGACATTTACTTCAGAAGTCACCGCGCCTGCTCTCATCATAGTAGGAGCGTTGATGGCTTCGAATTTGACGAAGATACCGTTCAATCAGTTCGAGATAGCAGTGCCGGCCTTTCTGACAGTGTTCATCATGCCGCTGTCATACAGCATAGCAACCGGTATAGCTGTAGGTTTCATATTTTATCCGGTAACAATGATCATGGCTGGACGGCGTAAAGAGATTCATCCGATGATGTATTGGCTGTTCGTCATATTCATACTGTATTTCATATTTGTATCAGAATGACCGTTGTAATAAGTAACTGAATATCGTATAATAGTGGGGTCCGAAAAACCCAAAGCAAAAAGAGTGAAGAAATCTTAGTTTATCTATTGATTTTCTCACTCTTTTCGTGTATTATATCTAACGTTGGACTAAAAAGGTGGATGACACTGCCTTGACTAAGAAAAGTAGGGCGAACGTTGATGTTGCCGCTTTTCGATATCTAAGAAGCGAGAGGTTACTGACACACCCGGCCGCATTGCCATGGCAATGTGTTGGAAAATTTTCGTGGAGAAGTCTATCAAAACTATTGATGACGACCAAAGGAGGTAAAAATAATGGCAAAACAAAAAATTCGTATTCGTTTAAAGGCGTATGATCACAGAGTATTGGATCAGTCAGCGGAAAAAATCGTAGAAACAGCAAAGCGCTCAGGTGCAGATGTTTCCGGACCGATTCCACTGCCAACTGAAAAGACTGTCTACACAGTTCTTCGTGCGGTGCACAAGTACAAAGATTCACGTGAACAGTTTGAACAGCGTACGCACAAACGTCTTATCGACATTTTAAATCCTACACCGAAAACAGTTGATGCACTAATGGGCTTGAACTTACCATCGGGCGTAGACATCGAAATCAAATTATAATTTATAACAGGAGGTGGACTTTCGATGACCAAAGGAATCTTAGGTAAAAAAGTTGGAATGACTCAAGTTTTCGGAGAAAACGGAGAATTGATTCCAGTAACAGTAGTAGAAACAGCAGGTAACGTAGTAGTACAGAAGAAAGTTGAAGAAACTGACGGCTATAATGCTGTACAAATCGGTTTCGACGATAAACGCGAATACTTTGAAGGTGCTAAATCCAATAAGTATGCAAACAAAGCGGAAGCAGGGCATGCTACAGCTTCCGGAGCTCTCCCTAAGCGCTTCGTTCGTGAATTCAAAAACTTAAACGTTGAAGAATTCGAAATCGGTCAAGAAGTCACTGCAGATACATTTGAAGCAGGGGACTTTGTTGATATAACGGGAACTTCAAAAGGTAAAGGGTTTCAGGGTGCAATCAAGCGTCACAATCAGTCGCGCGGACCTATGAGCCACGGTTCCCATTTTCACAGGTCGCCTGGTGCCATGGCAGCAGCTGCGTATCCAGGAAGAGTTTTTAAAGGTAAAAAATTACCGGGCCGTATGGGCGGTAAAACAATTACCCTTCAAAACTTGGAAATCGTCCGTGTGGACCAGGAGCGCAATGTGTTACTGATCAAAGGTAACGTGCCGGGACCTCGTAAAGGATATGTAAAAATTGCAACTGCAAATAAAAAGAGTGTTAAATAAATAAAAAATCAGGAAGGGAGGATTTAACACATGGCAATCGATGTTTTATCTAAAGATGGATCAAAAGTTAATTCGATAGAATTAAACCAGGATATATTTGGTATTGAACCGAACCAGCACGTATTATTCGAAGCAGTTCAATTGCAGCGTGCATCACTTCGCCGTGGTACACATGCAGTAAAAAACCGCTCGGAAGTTCGTGGTGGAGGAAGAAAACCATTTAGACAAAAAGGAACAGGTAACGCACGTCAGGGTACAATCCGTGCACCTCACTACAGAGGCGGTGGAGTCGTATTCGGACCGACGCCAAGAAGCTATTCTTACAAAATGCCTAAGAAAATGCGCCGTTTGGCACTTCGCTCAGCACTCTCAGCGAAAGCTAATGAAGATGTATTGACAGTAGTGGACAATATCTCATTGGACGCACCAAAAACAAAAGAATTCCAGACAGTACTGGCAAATCTTAAAGCAGATAAGAAAGTTCTATTGGTTTTAGAAAGTGAGAACTTGAACATAGAACTTTCATCCCGCAACTTACAAGGTGTGACGGTAATCACTCCGGAAAACCTTAATGTCCTGGATATCCTTTCTGCAGACCGTGTTATTTTCACGGAAGGTGCAATCACTAAAGCAGAGGAGGTACTTCTGTAATGGATGCTCGCGATATTATCAAACGTCCAGTAATCACTGAACGTTCAGCAGACTTGATGCAAATGGACAAGTACACATTTGATGTGGACGTAAAAGCAAACAAAACACAAGTTAAAAAGGCTGTCGAAGAGATCTTCGATGTAACAGTTGAAAAAGTTAACATTATGAACTATAAGCCGAAGAAAAAACGTATGGGTCGCTACGAAGGCTATACAAATAAAAGAAGAAAAGCGATCGTAACATTAAGAGAAGGCTCGATTGAAATCTTTTAATCAGAGTCATACCATTAAGGAGGTAAAACGAGATGGCAATAAAACATTATAAGCCAACCACGAATGCTCGTCGTAATATGACTGGTTCGGACTATGCTGAAATCACATCAACAACTCCAGAACGGTCATTATTACAGCCGCTGCCGAGAAAAGCGGGTCGTAACAACCAGGGTAGAATGACTGTACGCCACAAAGGCGGCGGACACAAACGTCAATACAGAGTCATTGATTTCAAACGTATTAAAGACGGTGTTCCTGGAAAAATTGCTACGATTGAGTATGATCCAAACCGTTCAGCAAACATTGCATTAGTTCAATATGCTGATGGAGAAAAAAGCTACATTTTAGCACCAAAAGGAATTACTGTAGGTACGGTAATCGAGAGCGGTCCTGATGCTGACATCAAGACGGGTAATGCTCTTGCACTGCAGGATATCCCGGTAGGTACAATGATTCATAATATCGAGTTGAAACCAGGACGCGGCGGACAGCTGGTACGTTCAGCAGGTGCGCGTGCACAAGTGCTTGGTAAAGAAGGAAAATACGTATTAGTAAGACTCAAGTCCGGCGAAGTAAGAATGATTCTTGCAACTTGCCGTGCGACAATCGGTGCTGTCGGCAACGAACAGCATGAACTTATCAACGTTGGTAAAGCCGGCCGTTCCAGATGGAAAGGCATGCGTCCAACAGTTCGTGGTTCTGTTATGAACCCTAACGACCACCCACACGGTGGTGGTGAAGGCCGTACACCAATCGGTATGCCGTCACCATTATCACCATGGGGTAAACCTACTCTTGGTAAGAAGACGCGTAGAGGTAAAAACCGTTCTAACAAGATGATTGTCAGAAAACGTAAAAAATAAATAAAATAAAGCTGTGCGGACTCATACTCCGCACACAATTTTGATAGAGGAGGCTCCCTAATGGCTCGCAGTCTTAAAAAAGGACCTTTCGTCGATGGTCATTTGATGAAAAAGGTTGAAAACTTAAATGAAACCAATAAAAAAAGCGTTATAAAAACATGGTCTCGCCGTTCAACGATTTTCCCTAACTTTATCGGGCATACAATTGCAGTTTATGACGGCCGCAAACATGTACCGGTTTACGTTACAGAAGATATGGTCGGACATAAACTTGGAGAGTTCGCACCAACAAGAACTTTCAAAGGTCACGGCGACGATGACAGAAAAACAAAAAGATAAGAAATAACTGGTTATAAAGGAGGAACGGAACATGCAAGCGAAAGCAGTTGCTAAAACAGTTAGAATTGCTCCACGTAAAGTGAGACTTGTTTTGGATTTAATCCGCGGTAAAGAAGTCGGAGAAGCAATGTCTATCCTACAGCTTACAAATAAAAGATCTTCGCCTGTTGTTGAGAAGTTAATCAAATCAGCAGTAGCGAACGCAGAACATAACTATGACATGGATGTTGACCATCTGATCGTATCAGAAGCATACGCAGATGAAGGGCCAACTCTAAAACGTTTCCGTCCACGTGCTCAAGGTCGTGCGACAAAGATCAACAAACGCACCAGCCACGTAACTATCATTGTTGCAGAACCTGCATCCCTTGAAGAGGATACGGCAGTGGAATCAGAAGAAAACGAAAAAGTAGAAGAAAAAGCTTAAAAATTAAGGAGGGAATTAATTTGGGTCAAAAGATTAATCCAATTGGTCTTCGTACAGGTGTTATCCGTGATTGGGAAGCAAAATGGTATGCAGATAAAGAATTCGCCGATCTATTACATGAAGACTTGAAAATACGTGAGTATATCGAGACAAATCTTAAAGATGCATCTATTTCTAAAGTTGAAATTGAACGTGCAGCTAATCGAGTTAATATCGCTGTTCATACTGGTAAGCCAGGTATGGTTATCGGTAAAGGTGGTAGCGAAATTGATAAATTACGTACTGCTTTGAACAAATTAACTGGTAAGAGAGTTCATATCAACGTTGTTGAAGTTAAGAAAATCGACATGGATGCTAAATTAGTTGCGGAAAGTATCGCTCGTCAACTAGAAAACCGGGTATCATTCCGTAGAGCTCAGAAACAAGCACTTGGAAGAGCACTTAAAGCAGGTGCGAAAGGTATCAGAACGCAAGTATCTGGACGTTTGGGCGGAGCAGATATCGCTCGTTCAGAAGGCTACAACGAAGGAACAGTTCCACTTCATACACTACGTGCAGACATTGACTATGCTCATGAAGAAGCTGACACGACTTATGGTAAATTAGGTGTCAAAGTATGGATATACCGTGGAGAAGTTCTTCCTGTAAAAAAAGATAACAAGTAAAGGAGGAAATTGATTATGTTATTACCTAAAAGAGTAAAGTACCGTCGCCAGCACCGTCCGACTACTAAAGGACAATCAAAAGGCGGTAATCAAGTATCATTTGGTGAATATGGTCTGCAAGCTACGACTACTGCATGGATCACTTCAAGACAGATTGAAGCAGCGCGTATTGCAATGACACGTTTCATGAAACGTGGCGGTAAAGTTTGGATTAATATTTTCCCGCACACGCCGTATACAAAGAAACCATTAGAAGTACGTATGGGTTCAGGTAAAGGTGCAGTTGAAGGATGGATTGCAGTTGTTAAACCTGGAAGAATCATGTTTGAAGTTTCTGGTGTAGAAGAAGAGGTTGCTAAAGAAGCACTTCGCCTTGCCAGTCATAAACTTCCGGTAAAAACTAAAATCGTTAGACGTGAAGAATTAGGTGGTGATACGAATGAAAGCTAATGAAATCCGTGATTTAACTACGTCAGAGATTGAAGATAACGTTAAAGAATTAAAAGAAGAACTATTCAACCTACGCTTTCAGCTAGCTACAGGTCAGCTAGAGAACACTGCTCGTATCAAAACGGTCAGAAAAACTATCGCAAGAATGAAAACAACTATTCGCGAGAGAGAGCTAGAAGAAGCAAAAGCCAATCAATAATATAGGAGGGTTATATAGTGGAAGAAAAAAACGATCGTAAAGTTTATCAAGGCCGAGTAGTATCCGATAAAATGGATAAAACAATCACGGTACTTGTAGAAACTTACAAAAGACACCCTATCATCAACAAACGTGTTAAATATTCTAAGAAATATAAAACACATGATGACAAAAACAGTGCGAAAATGGGCGACGTAGTAAAAATCGAAGAAACTCGTCCGTTATCAGCAACTAAACGTTTCCGTTTAGTAGAAATTGTAGAAGAGTCAGTAATTATTTAAACTACCAGAAGATAAAGGAGGTCCATTCGCATGATCCAACAGGAATCCCGCTTGAAAGTTGCAGATAACTCAGGGGCGCGTGAAGTATTGACAATCAAAGTATTGGGTGGTACGGGACGTAAAACTGCGAATATCGGTGATGTCATCGTTGCAACAGTTAAAAATGCAACGCCTGGCGGCGTTGTTAAAAAAGGTGAAGTTGTTAAAGCTGTCATCGTCAGAACTAAAACCGGCGCTCGCCGTGAAGATGGTTCATACATCAAATTTGATGAAAATGCATGTGTTATCATTCGTGATGATAAAGGTCCAAGAGGTACTCGTATCTTCGGTCCGGTTGCCCGTGAATTACGCGAAGGTAACTTCATGAAAATTATTTCACTTGCACCAGAAGTATTATAATCCCAATTTATATAAGGAGGTGCGATTTTCATGCACGTAAGAACTGGTGATAAAGTCGTTGTTATTAGCGGTAAAGATAAAGGTAAAGAAGGAACTATCCTTAAAGCCATCCCTGCAAAAGAAAGAGTTGTAGTTGAAGGCGTCAATATCGTTAAGAAACACCAAAAACCTTCACAGATGAATCCTGAAGGTGGAATTTTAGAAACTGAAGCTGCGATCCATGTATCTAACGTTATGCACGTTGATCCTGAATCAGGTGAACGTACACGTGTTCGTTATGAGGTCAAAGAGGACGGAACGAAAGTACGAGTTGCAGCAAAATCTGGAAAAGAAATACCAGTAGTTGAAAATAATTAATCAGTATAAATGAAAGGAGGACTTTAAGTGGCTCGTTTAAAAGAAAGATTCAATGAATCAATTAAAACAGAACTTGTAAATAAATTTAATTATTCTTCTGTAATGGAAGTACCAAAGATAGAAAAAATCATTGTTAACATGGGTGTCGGCGATGCAGTACAAAATGCTAAAGTGCTTGATACAGCAGTTGAAGAATTGCAGGCAATTACAGGTCAGAAACCTTTAATTACAAAAGCTAAAAAATCGATTGCGACATTCAGACTTCGTGAAGGTATGCCTATCGGTGCCAAAGTAACACTTCGCGGTGAAAGAATGTATGAATTTCTAGATAAGCTCATTTCAGTTTCACTGCCACGTGTAAGAGACTTCAGAGGTGTTTCTAAAAAAGCATTTGATGGTCGCGGTAACTACACGCTAGGTGTGAAAGAACAATTGATTTTCCCTGAAATTGACTACGATAAAGTTTCAAAAGTAAGAGGTATGGACATTGTAATCGTTACAACAGCAAACACAGATGAAGAGGCAAAAGAGCTGCTGACTCAGTTCGGTATGCCGTTCCAAAAGTAAGCTATTAAGGAGGCGAAAATGTGGCTAAAAAATCAATGATTGCTAAACAGCAAAAGAAACAAAAGTTTAAAGTAAGAGAATATACTCGTTGTGAAAGATGTGGACGCCCACATTCAGTAATTCGTCAATTCAGACTATGCCGTATATGTTTCCGTGAACTTGCTTACAAAGGCCAGATCCCTGGCGTGAAAAAAGCAAGCTGGTAATCGCCATAAATTGAAAGGAGGCAAATTTAAATGACAGTTTCAGATCCAATTGCAGACATGCTGACACGCATTAGAAATGCGAACATCGTCAGACATGAATCATTAGAAATCCCTGCATCAAATATAAAAAAAGAAATTGCCGATATCCTCAAATTAGAAGGATTCGTTAAAAATGTTGAGTACATCGAAGATGATAAGCAAGGTGTCATCCGCATGTTCATGAAATACGGAGGTAATAACGAGAGAGTTATTACTGGCTTAAAGCGTATTTCAAAACCGGGACTTAGAGTTTATGCTCAAAGAGAAGAGCTTCCAAAAGTTCTGAACGGCTTAGGTGTTGCATTAATTTCAACATCAGAAGGCGTACTTACAGATAAAGAAGCACGTAAAAGAAATATTGGCGGGGAAGTTCTCGCATACGTTTGGTAATATATTTTAGGAGGTGTAATCGATATGAGTCGTGTTGGTAAACGCGTCATTGATATTCCAAGTGGAGTAACAGTTGATATTGATGGTTCAACAATTACTGTTAAAGGACCTAAAGGTGAACTAGTAAACACTTTTAATGAAGAAATGACATTTAAACAAGAAGAAAATACACTTGAAGTTGTACGTCCAAGTGATTCTAAAGAACACCGCACAATACACGGAACAACTCGTTCTTTAATCAATAACATGGTTGTAGGTGTTTCTGACGGTTTCAGTAAAGACTTAGAGCTTGTGGGTGTTGGTTACCGTGCTCAAATGCAAGGTAAAAAATTAGTATTGAGCGTTGGACTTTCTCACCCGGTTGAATTTGAACCTTCTGACGAACTGGCTATTTCAGTTGATGGCAACACTAAAGTCAAAGTAGAAGGTATCAACAAAGAATACGTTGGAGCCTTGGCTTCAAAGATCCGTGCTGTAAGACCGCCGGAGCCTTACAAAGGTAAAGGTATTCGTTACAAGGACGAAATCGTTCGTCAAAAAGAAGGTAAAACTGGTAAATAATTAAACAAGTGAGGAGTGAACATCAATGATCTCTAAAGTAGATAAAAACAAAGTGCGTCTAAAAAGACATCAGCGTATCCGTAACGTATTGACAGGGACTGCTGAAAAGCCACGTTTGAACGTATTCCGCTCAAACAAACACATTTACGCACAAGTTATTGATGATAACAGTCAAACGACTTTAGCTAGTGCATCATCCCAAGACCCTGACTTTAAATTAGACAGTGGTTCAAATAAAGATGCAGCTTCAGAAGTCGGTGCATTAGTTGCAAAACGTGCAGTAGATAAAGGCATTGAAAATGTAATATTTGATCGTGGCGGTTATTTGTATCATGGACGCGTCAAAGCGCTTGCTGATGCAGCACGTGAAAATGGCCTACAATTCTAATCAAAGGAGGGAAAGCATAAATGGCTCGTAGAGATGATAAAGTAAAAGAATTCGAAGAACGAGTGGTTACTATAAACCGTATTGCTAAAGTAGTAAAAGGTGGACGTCGTTTCCGTTTTTCAGCATTGGTTATTGTTGGAGACAGAAAAGGACGTGTCGGCTTCGGTACAGGTAAGGCACAAGAAGTTCCGGAAGCTATCAAGAAAGCAGTAGAAGCTGCTAAGAAAGATTTAGTAGAAGTACCAATGGTTGACGGTACTATTCCACATGAAGTGATCGGCAGATTCAGCTCAGGTCAAGTGTTCATGAAACCAGCTGCGCCTGGTACTGGTGTTATCGCTGGTGGACCGGTTCGTGCGGTATTGGAACTTGCAGGTATCACAGATATCCTGAGTAAATCACTTGGTGCAAACACACCTATCAACGTTGTACGTGCAACATTAACAGGCATTTCTGAACTTAAGAATGTCGAAGAAGTTGCCAGACTCCGTGGTAAAACAGTAGAAGAGATCATAAATTAAGGAGGGACAATATAAATGGCGAAAATTAAAATTACCCTCAAAAAAAGTGTCATTGGGAAACCGGAAACTCAGAAGAAAACTGTAGCTTCATTAGGTTTGAAAAAAATCAACCACACAGTTGAACATGAGGATACACCTCAAATCAGAGGCCAGGTGGAAAAAGTCAGTCACCTAGTTACAGTAGACGAAAAATAATGATATTATGAAATAGGAGGTGCGAAGATGAAATTACACGAATTAAAACCTGTAGAAGGCGCACGTAATAAACGTCACCGTGTTGGTAGAGGTATGTCCTCAGGCAGAGGTAAAACTGCTGGACGCGGACATGATGGTCAGAACTCCCGTTCAGGCGGAGGCGTAGGTTTAACGTTCGAAGGTGGACAACTTCCATTATTCCGTCGTATTCCTAAACGTGGTTTCACAAACGTTAACCGCAAAGACTTTGCGATTGTCAACTTAAGTGATTTAAACCGCTTTGAAGATGGAACAGAAGTTACTCCAGAGCTGTTATTGGAAAATGGTATTGTTAAGGCTGAAAAATCTGGTATTAAAGTGCTTGGAAATGGTACGCTAGAAAAGAAATTAACAATTAAAGCTCATAAGTTTTCTGGTTCAGCTGCTAAAGCAATTGAGGAACAGGGCGGAAATTATGAGGTGATCTAATGATTGGAACACTCACCAATTTTTTTAGGATTAAGGAAATACGTAATAAAATTTTCTTTACTCTGATAATGTTAGTCATTTTTAAAGTAGGGACTTACATTCCTGTTCCTGGTGTTGATCCAGGTGTATTCGATATGAATCAAGGCCAACAGGGCGTGCTTGATCTTATGAATACTTTCGGTGGTGGGGCATTGATGAACTTTTCTATTCTCGCGATGGGAATAATGCCTTACATTACTGCATCAATTGTTGTTCAGTTATTACAAATGGATGTTGTTCCAAAGTTTTCAGAATGGGCGAGACAAGGCGAGGTCGGAAGACGTAAACTTGCTCAATTTACTCGTTACTTCACAATAGTACTGGCTTTTATCCAGTCCATCGGGATGAGTTATGCATTTAACCAGATGTTTAACGGAATGCTGATTAACGATAATAATATTGGTTCATATTTATTAATCGCGATTGTTTTAACTACAGGAACCGCATTCTTAATGTGGCTTGGCGAACAAATTACTGAACATGGTGTAGGTAATGGTATTTCAATCATTATCTTTGCAGGGATTCTCTCTGTGTTACCAAGTGCTTTGATCCAGTTATATCAACAGAGATTTACTGGTTCACAAGATACTACATTGGCGATTTTGGAATTAGTCGGTTTAATAATATTCTTATTATTATTAACTGCGTTTGCAGTATTCGTACTTCAGGCAGTTCGTAAAATCCCCATCCAGTATGCAAAACGTCAAAGAACGACATCACAACTTGCACCGCAGTCAACTTTCCTACCATTAAAAGTTAACCCTGCCGGTGTTATTCCAGTCATCTTTGCAATGGCATTCTTCATGCTGCCTCAAACATTTACACTGTTCTTTCCGGACGCAGACTGGGCACAGACGATTGCAAGATTTTCTGATCCGACGAACTATGTGGGTATGATTTTCTACATGCTTATCATCATAGGTTTCACTTATTTCTATTCATTTGTCCAGGTCAACCCTGAAAAGGTTGCTGACAATTTAAAGAAACAGGGGAGCTATGTACCAGGTATCAGACCGGGTAAGACTACAGAAAATTATATAACAAGCGTGTTATACAGACTTGTTTTTGTTGGTTCATTATTCCTGGCAGTAATTGCAATCATACCTTTAGTAGTGACTAATGTTTTAAACTTACCACCAGCTATTCAAGTCGGCGGTACAAGTTTATTAATCGTGATCGGTGTTGCATTAGAAACAATGAAACAATTAGAAGCACAAGCAAACCAACGAGAATACCGCGGCTTTAGAAAGCGCAGGTAGGAGGATTATGTGGATGAATATTATATTGATGGGCTTGCCTGGTGCAGGTAAAGGAACACAGGCCTCGAAGATTATCAAGAAATACCCGATCCCTCATATTTCTACTGGTGATATGTTCCGACTCGCTATTAAAAATGAAACAGAGCTTGGAAAAGAAGCTAAGTCATATATGGATAAAGGTGAACTTGTTCCAGACTCAGTAACTATAGGTATCGTTAAAGAGCGTCTGTCACAGAGTGATGCTAAAGAAGGCTTTTTATTGGATGGATTTCCTCGTACTGTAGAGCAGGCTCAAGCGTTAAATGATATAATGGACGAGTTGGATACTCAAATCGACCGTACAATTAATGTTGACGTTGATGAAGAGGAACTTATGAACCGTCTGACAGGCAGACGTATTTGTGAAATCTGTGGAACAGCTTACCATCTAGTCTTCAACCCGCCCAAACAAGAAGGCGTATGTGACCTTGATGGCGGCAAGCTGTATCAGCGGGAAGACGATAACCCGGAAACTGTCGCAAATCGTCTGGAAGTTAATTTGAAACAAACACAGCCACTGCTTGATTTCTATAAAGAACAGGGTGTTCTTGTCAATGTGGATGGCTCTAAAGACATCGATGATGTATTTGTTGAGATTGATGACATTTTACAAAACTTATAAATGTTCACCTCTAAACAGTACTTTAAGGTGAATATTACGTAACTTATTATAAAAATATATGAGTTCAATATTTATTTGACGTTAAGTGAATGCGATCTTCACCTGAAGTATATTTCGACAGAAATATGAAACTGTAAAGGGGGAATTGAAGTGAGTAAACAGGATGTAATTGAACTTGAAGGTACAGTACTTGATACTTTACCAAATGCAATGTTTAAAGTTGAACTAGAGAATGGACATGAGATTTTAGCACATGTCTCAGGTAAAATCCGTATGAACTATATACGTATTCTTCCTGGCGATAAAGTTACAATTGAAATGTCACCATATGATTTAACACGTGGCAGAATCACTTATCGTTTCAAATAATGGACTCCACATTTTAAGGAGGTAATACTCGTGAAAGTAAGACCATCAGTAAAACCCATCTGTGAGAAATGTAAAGTTATTCGCAGAAAAGGTAAAGTTATGGTAATCTGTGAAAACCCTAAGCATAAACAGAAGCAAGGATAAAATTAACGGAGGTGTAAAACTATGGCTCGTATAGCAGGAGTTGACGTACCACGTGATAAGCGTGTCGTAATTTCTTTAACTTATATTTACGGAATCGGTAACACAAGAGCAGAAGAAATCGTAGCTAAAGCTGGCGTTTCTGATCAAACACGTGTTAAAGATCTGACTGAAGAAGAACTGAACAAAATTCGTGAAGTTATCGACAGTTATAAAGTAGAAGGTGACCTTCGTCGTGAGCAAAACTTAAACGTTAAACGTTTAATGGAAATTGCTTCATACAGAGGTATTCGTCACCGTCGCAGCCTACCAGTACGCGGACAGAAGACAAAAAACAATGCCCGTACTCGTAAAGGTCCAGTAAAAACAGTAGCAAACAAGAGAAAATAATTTAAAGTAAAGGAGGAGTAATGATGGCTCGTAGACAACAAAGTCGTAAGCGTAAGGTGAAAAAGCATATAGAGGCGGGAGTTGCACACATCCGTTCTACATTCAATAACACAATCGTCACGATTACTGATGAATTTGGTAATGCTTTATCATGGTCATCAGCAGGTGCTCTAGGATTTAAAGGCTCTAAGAAATCAACACCATTCGCAGCTCAGATGGCGTCTGAAACAGCTTCTAAAGCAGCGATGGAACATGGCCTTAAAACAGTAGAAGTTACAGTTAAAGGTCCTGGTGCCGGCCGTGAAGCAGCTATTCGTGCATTACAGTCAGCAGGTCTGGAAATCACTGCGATTAAAGATGTTACGCCTGTACCTCACAATGGTTGCCGTCCACCTAAACGTCGCCGTGTGTAAGGTTTAATTTGTGACATCGAATCAAATATAAATAGAACACATGGTTGCATAATATTTTCGGCGTTTAAAGGGAGGAAAAGTAACTAATGATAGAAATCGAAAAACCTAGAATTGAAACAGTGGAAATATCGGAAGATTCTAAGTTTGGTAAGTTTGTTGTTGAACCTTTGGAAAGAGGTTATGGAACAACTCTTGGGAACTCCTTACGTCGCATACTATTGTCATCTTTACCAGGTGCGGCTGTAAAAACGATAGAAATAGAAAATGTACTTCATGAATTCTCAACCGTTGATAATGTAGTTGAAGATGTGACTACAATTATTACCAACATTAAACACCTTGCACTTAAAATTTATTCTGAAGAAGAAAAAACTTTGGAAATCGATGTTTCTGGTGAAGGTGAAGTAAAAGCTTCAGATATCACGCATGACAGTGATGTTGAAATTTTGAACCCTGATCTTAAAATCGCAACTGTAGGCAGCGGCGGCGTATTCAGAATGAGAATGATCGCAAATCGAGGCCGTGGATATACGTTGTCAGATGACAATAAAAGTGAACTATCCATTGGTGTTATTCCAGTGGACTCCATCTATACTCCAATCGAGAGAGTTAACTACACAGTAGAGAACACTCGTGTTGGTCAGATGACCAACTTCGATAAGTTGACATTGGATGTTTGGACCGACGGTTCAATCACTCCACAAGAAGGTGTTTCACTATCTGCTAAAATTATGACTGAGCATTTGAATATTTTTGTCGGCTTGACTGATGAAGCACAAAATGTTGAAATCATGATTGAAAAAGAAGAAGATCAAAAAGAAAAAGTACTTGAAATGTCTATTGAGGAATTAGATTTATCTGTACGTTCCTATAACTGTTTAAAACGTGCAGGAATCAATTCAGTGCAAGAGCTTACTGATAAAACAGAAGCAGACATGATGAAAGTCAGAAACTTAGGACGCAAGTCTTTGGAAGAGGTTAAATTCAAATTAGAAGACCTTGGACTGGGACTCCGCAAAGAAGACTGATAAAGGAGGTTATTTCACATGGGCTACAGAAAATTAGGCCGTACTTCAAGCCAGAGGAAAGCAATGTTACGTGACCTTGCAACTTCATTGATTGTGAGCGAACGCATCACTACAACTGAACAGCGTGCAAAAGAACTGCGCAGTATTGCAGATAAACTTGTAACTCTTGGTAAACGTGGCGATATCGCTGCGAGACGACGTGCAGGTCAAACAGTGCGTAACGTTGAAATTCTTAACGAAGATGGAACAACTCAAGATGCACTTCAAAAATTATTTAATGATATTGCTCCACGTTTTGAAGATCGTCAAGGTGGATATACAAGCATTAAAAAATTAGGCGAACGTCGTGGTGACGGAGCTGAACTTGTTATTATTGAGTTTGTAGAAGGTGCAGTTGCAACTTCAGAAGAAGCTGAATAATTAAAAGCAGAGTGAGTGTTAAAATAAAAAGAACAAGATTCTTTTTGTTTAGCTCTACGTATCCTGCAGGCTATATTGAATAAACGCGCGGCTCTTATGCAGGGTACGCGCTTTTTTTACATAAAAATGGTGGTGGAGAAGATGATGGAAATTAACAATTTAACATATCAGTATCAGGCAGATTCCCCTAAAGTGCTTGATAATGTTTCTCTATCATTCAAATCAGGGGACTGGGTCTCGATCATCGGCCATAATGGCTCAGGAAAAAGTACGCTCGTAAAAATATTGATGGGTATTTTGGAAGATTATGAAGGCGAGATATTCATACGGGGCGATAAACTGACAAAAGATAATATTGCCGGATACCGCGAGAAATTTGCCATCGTATTTCAAAATCCCGACAACCAGTTTGTCGGGGCGACGGTAGAAGATGATGTCGCTTTCGGACTTGAGAATCAAGGCCTTCCGCGCAAAGAAATGATTGAAAAGACCGAGGCGGCACTGACTGCCGTCAATATGCTCTCATACAGAAAGCATGCTCCGGCGAGACTGTCCGGCGGCCAGAAGCAGCGTGTGGCGATTGCAGGAGCGCTTGCGATGGATCCGGATGTATTAATACTGGATGAAGCGACTTCGATGCTTGATCCTGAAGGACGCAAAGATATTTTAGATATACTGGATAATATACATGGTTTAAGACAAACAACATTGATATACATTACGCATGATTTGAGTGAAATTGAAAAAAGTGATTATGCTGTCATTATGAAAGACGGCGAAGTGCTTAATCAGGGATCGATAGAACATATTTTCAATGACACTGACACATTGATAAAAAGCCGGCTTGTGCTCCCTTATCAAATGCAGATATCCCGTGCTTTGCTGAAGGGTGAATATGTTACACATGATGAGTTGGTGGAGAAGCTATGAATATTGAGGTGACTGCGCTGACCAGTATTTACCATCACAGGACCCCTTTTGAACACACGGCTTTGAATGGATTGACGACGACGTTCGAGCAGGGCAGGTATTATGCTGTAATCGGGCGGACAGGCAGCGGGAAGTCTACTTTAATACAGCATTTGAACGGGCTGCTTCTGCCGACAAAGGGTACTGTACAGGTGGGGGATTTGCTGTTGAAGAAAAAGACGAAACAGAAAGTCATCCATCAGATAAAAAAACATGTGGGCATGGTCTTCCAATTTCCGGAACACCAATTGTTCGATGAAACCATTTTAAAAGATGTCATGTTCGGACCGCTGAATATGGGGTTGACTCAGGAGGATGCTAAAGAGAGAGCTGAGAAGTATTTATCACTTCTTGGTGTTCCTCTTGATCAGGTTGAGAGATCTCCGTTCGATCTGTCGGGCGGACAGATGCGTAAAATAGCAATCGCAGGTATACTCGCAATGGAGCCGGAAGTGCTGATTGTCGATGAACCGACAGCCGGACTCGACCCGAAAAGTCATATAGAAACAATGAAGCTGTTCAAACAGATCCAAAAGGAGTACAACATCACCATAATACTTGTCACCCATGATATGAATGATGTGTTTGAATATACGGATGAAGTGAAACTGCTCGGTTCCGGAGAGTTGATAAAAGAGGGTAAAACACTTGATATTTTAACTGACGAAGCGCTGCTGACCAATCACTATCTTGAAGTTCCTGATATTGTCAGACTGACTCATGATGTCAGAAAGAAAGGTGTCGACCTCAACGGAATGCCGCGCAATACAGATGAGTTTATCAGCCTCTATAAGGAATGGAGGGATAGACGTGCTTAGTAATATGCTGCTTGGACGTTATATCCCGGGCGACAGTTTTGTCCATCAGATGGACCCCAGGGCGAAAATTGTTTCAGTGCTGCTCTTTATGGTTATCGTGTTCTTTGCAAACCACTGGCTGGGTTATTTGATACTCATTCTGTTTATGCTTTCAGTGATAAAAATTGCGCAGATTGATATATTCTTTTTATTCAATGGATTGAAGCTGCTGTTTTTCATTCTGATCTTCACATTTCTGCTGCATATATTCTTTACAAGAGGCGGTACGACATTATTCGAGTGGGGGTTTATTCAAATAGACTCTGAAGGGCTCATAACCGGTATATACATTACAATCCGGCTGGTGATGCTGCTGATCGTCACAACGATTCTGACGCTCACAACAAGTCCTATAGAGCTTACAGATGCCATTGAAAACCTTGGAGCGCCGCTTAAGAGATTGAAAGTGCCGATGCATGAACTGGCGATGATGATTTCAATCAGTCTGAGGTTCATACCTACGCTGATGGATGAGACCGAAAAAATCATCAAAGCGCAGAGTGCGAGAGGCTCCACGTTTATGACAGGTAAGCTTAAATCACGGGTCAATGCACTCATTCCGATTTTCATCCCGCTGTTCATCTCAGCATTTAAAAGAGCGGAAGAAATGGCGGTTGCCATGGAAGTGCGGGGCTACAAAGGTGAAGAAGGCAGAACGAGCTACCGTGAACTGAAGTGGGAGCTCAAAGATACGATTGCCATCATAATGATCATACTTTTTGGTGTGATGTTATTTTTAGTAAGGATGTGACACGGGTAAATGCGGATTCTACTCAAGCTCAGTTACAATGGTAAAGATTTTCATGGTTTCCAGTACCAGCACCATTACAGGACCGTCCAGGGTGTTATAGAGAAAGCTTTGAAGAAAATGCATAAGACCTCTGTACGCATTCACGCATCATCACGGACAGACAGAGGTGTCCATGCTCTTGAACAGTACTGCCATTTCGATACGGACCTGGATATCGAACCGGACAAGTGGCAGTATATTTTAAACAGGAACCTCCCTGACGATATGAACATCGAAGCAGTGAAAGAGGTATCGACGGACTTTCATTCCCGTTTCCATTCAAAGGGTAAGACGTACAGGTACAGAATCTATACGACCGAAACAGTCAATCCGTTTTACTTCGGCCTGAAAACCCATTATCCGCATCAGCTGGATAAACTGAAGATGCAGGAAGCGATGGAACCATTCATCGGCACACATGACTTCACGAGTTTTTCAAGTGCAAAAGCTGAAATTAAAAATAAAGTCCGGACCATTTCCGAATTCAGAATGGAAGAAACTCCGGACGGCTTTGATTTTGTCATTACAGGCAGCGGGTTCCTATATAATATGGTGAGGATCATCGTCGCATACGTCGTACAGGTCGGGGCGGGGAAAAGAGAAGCGGAAACTGCAGACATCATCGCACAACAAGACCGGACCATCGTGCCGAGGACAGCACCGGCGGAAGGCTTATATTTGGAAAAAGTATACTTTGACCAAACGATAAAAAGTAACTAAATTAGTAATTAAGATTGACAAATACTCAATATAGTAGTATTATAATTAACGGTATAATTTTATATCATTCCCATGATAAGCCCCGGAAACTTATTGTGAAGAGTATATAGAAAAAGCGAAGATTTTTTTATTTAAAGGGAAATATAGTGTGAATCAGGAGGAAAAATAATGCGTCAGACATTTATGGCAAATGAAGCAAACATTGAACGCAAATGGTATGTTATTGATGCTGAAGGAGAGACACTTGGTCGTCTGTCTTCAGAAGTTGCATCAATCCTGCGCGGTAAATATAAAGCAACTTACACACCACATGTTGATACTGGTGATTATGTAATTATTCTTAATGCAGGTAAAATTGAAATGACTGGTAACAAAGAACAGGACAAAATCTATTACAGACATACAGGTCACGTCGGTAATATGAAATCAATTTCAGCCGGTGAATTAAAAGCGAAAAACCCTGTGCGTTTATTAGAAACATCCATCAAAGGCATGTTACCTAAAAACTCACTTGGACGTAAACAGTTAGGCAAACTTTTTGTGTATGCAGACGATAAGCATCCACATGAAGCACAACAACCAGAAAGCTATACGCTTCGCGGATAAGATTAGGAGGGAATTGATTAAATGGCTAAAGTAGAATATTATGGAACAGGTCGTCGTAAGCACGCAGTAGCACGTGTACGTTTAGTACCAGGAGAAGGTAATGTAACGGTTAATGGCCGTGATATGAGAGAATACCTTCCGTTTGAAAGCTTAATCCTGGATTTAAACCAGCCGTTCACAGTTACAGAAACAGAAGGTAACTACGATGTACTGGTAAACGTTAAAGGTGGAGGATTCACTGGACAGGCACAGGCAATCCGTCACGGAATTGCAAGAGCACTGTTAGAAGCAGATCCGGAGTACCGTGGACCACTAAAAAGAGCAGGTCTCTTAACACGTGACCCACGTATGAAAGAGCGTATGAAGCCAGGCTTCAAGAAAGCTCGTAAATCACCACAGTTCTCAAAACGTTAATAGGATTGTTGATATACCAACGTTTGCGAAGGTTTTTTGGTGCAAGTTGGTGCAAATTAACGTTAATCTTATAAAACATTTAACAGATTTAAAGCATCGGCATCTTGCTGGTGCTTTTTTTCTGGCATTAATTCCAGATAATAATTTTGTGTCGTTTGTATATTTATGTGACCTAATCGTTTAGATACATAAGCAATATCAATGTCTTGAGCAAATAAAAATGATGCGTGCGTATCTCTTAGACCGTGAAAAGTCGTTTTTTTAATATTTAATCCCTGTAATAATTCACCTAATAGCTCGGATTGTTTAAAACCTCCAAAGCTAAAAATATAACCATTTTCTTTCACAGGAATTTTACGAATAAGCTCATAAACCTCTTTGTTTATAGAAACATCTCGTTTTGCATTGTGTGTCTTTAATGAAGTATCGTCAGAAGTAGGACTGATTGAATGTCTAACTTCTATGCCATATTCATAAAGGCTCTCTGGTCGTATTGCTAGTAGTTCTCCACGTCGCATACCTGTTTCTAATGCTAATAATACAAGCACGTTAAATTCATCACTCGTTCATCCACGTGAGGTGTTTAAATCAGCAATACTTAATAACGCAGCAAGTGTCATTGTGGCGCATCAGCATCCAAGCGGTGACATTAAACCATCGATGGAAAATATTAATGTTACAAGACGATTAGTCGAGGTTGGAAAGTTACTAGGTATCGAAGTGCTTGATCACTTAGTAGTAAATAGTGATAATAGTTTTACTAGCCTGAAAGAAAGGGGGTATATTTAAAAGGGAGAAACCACTCCCTTTTTTCTTCAAGGTATATTACAGGGAGAAAAAGGAAAATACATAATAAACTCCGATTAATGTTTAGTACAGAATAAAAATTAAGAGTAATGCAAATTGAATGTTAGAAGGTTGCAAAAAAAGTAAAGGCTTGCCAGCCCCTCAAAATACCCCATCGTTATTGGTGTCGAATCAAAAATAGGAGAGTGAAAGGATGCTAGCAATGCCTGAAATTAATCATTTAAAAAATTAGGGAATGGATAACCGTTATCTATCAATGAAGTTTCACTTTATGCTTTCTTTTTCTCTAATAAAGTCACAATCAAAAGGTAAATTCCAATACCTCCGAACATGATGACTGATTCTAAAATGAGTTGAGTTTCATATGGTAATGATGTCTGACTTAGTAAGTAACCTGGTAATGATATGAATGCAACAACAACAATTAGAATCCACGTTTTGGCCCAAAGGGACATACCTATAATGAAAAGTACTGTAATTATCCCAATAATCACGCTCGCTGTATTACCAAAATTAATAATAGGAGTATCGACTGTTCTATTTAAGAAAATCAAACCAAAGAATAAAGCTCCTGGTAACATCACTATAGGAAGTAATATTCCTATTTGTTTCCAGTTAGATTGCTTCATGGTGGAAATATATTTAAACCCCTTTAGTACTGAGAAAAAGAATATGGCAGTAATGACAAGATTTCCAATAATCTCTAAGATGGAATAGGAGAGCTCTCCTTCTAATACATCTCTAATAATTGTAATAGAAAATGATCCAATAATGATTAGAAAAATGTATTTAAACCAAGTTCGATAGTCAATTGCCATTTCATTGGAAATCGTTTCCATATACTCTTTTGGTGACTTTCCGATAATTTTTTCAATCGGCTTTCCTCTTTTTTCCGCTTCATGTAAATGATTTTCTAGTTCCTGGATAATTTCTTCTATTTCATCTGAATTTTTTCCACTAGAAAATAGGTAGACCCGTAAATTTTCTATAAAAGTTTTACTTTGTTCGGAAAGTTTTATTTCATTTTTCAATCGTTTCATCTCCTTTTCTAAGATTTGTACCTGATTCATGGTATACAACATTATTCACGTTAGTTTGTAGATCACCCCAACGTTTAATGAACATTTCTAATTCCTTCTCTCCTTTTGCTGTTAGAGAATAATATTTCCTTCTTGGTCCTGCTGTAGATTTTTTCAATGTGGAAGTTACCAATTCTTCCTTTTGCATACGCAATAATAATGGATAAATTGTTCCTTCACTAAAGGAATGAAATCCATAACTTTCAAGCTTATCAGCTAATTCATACCCATATACTTCTTTGTTCTTAATAATTGCAAGTAAACAGCCATCAAGTATTCCTTTAAGCATCTGTGTTGTTGACACGTTTCTATCACCTCTTTCATTACCTTGCAATGCAAGGGTTATGGTTAAAAAAAGAAATACCTTGTATTGCAATATATGTTTAGCGTAACATGCTTAATCTTGTAATGGAAGGTATTGTTTAAAAGATTTCACTGCAATTGTTAATTGTATGTAACTGTTCCCCATTTTCAGTGACGAAACAGTGACGACTTCATGGTTATATAAGTCGTTTATGTTCAATTGGTTATCTAAAAACATTGATTTTACTGTTTTTTAGTCGCAAATGTTGCTTATATTTTTTAGATATACCCATGGTAAGATAAACATCATGTAATGTAACAAGAATAGTATTACAAAGAATAAATTAAATTGTATTCAACTAACATCTGTCATGTTGGTTCAAATTGGTTCAAGTAATGTCATTTTCTATCTTTATACATACACTTTTATCCATATAACAATTTCTAAAACGTTGATATAAATGGATTAAGATGTATTCAGTACACTTAGAATTTACTTGTATATTTCTCAAAACGTTAATATATGTTTATATATGGAAAAGCACTTCCCGAAGATGGGGGAGTGCTTTTTTTAATAGTATGGTTAATAACAGAGGAGTATTCATTTAAGGTGACACATTTGGATAAGTGATTGTGAAAATAATATAACTGATATAGAAGTAAAGCCGTTGATGATTTAAAATAAAATTATATCCTCTATGTACATCACTGTATTTTGATTTTTAAAAGATAATATAGAACATTATCCTAAAGTATTTTATTCAGAAGGAATAGAATTAAGTCAGGGTTATCGAGAAGGCGTACCATTTTTAAATAAAAGTTATTAGAAGGATAATTTGAATGCTAAAGGAAGTTGAAACTTTTGAAAGTATCACTGCAGACGAAAATACTGATAATGGTATTATCACTTGTACTCTTTGTCATTATTATTTTAACAGCCTCCTATTCTTATTATGAAGCAAAGGAAATAGAGGAAGAGAGGGGTCAGACAGCATTAAAAATTTCTAAGACGATTTCTTTGATGCCTGAATTGATAGATGTTTTTCAAACAGATGACCCTGCACAAGTGATTCAACCGGCTATGGAAAGAATAAGAAAACAAATAGATGCTGAGTTTATTGTGGTTGGCAATAAAGAAGGCATTCGATACTCTCATACCAGGCCTGAACGAATTGGAGAAGAAATGGTCGGAGGAGATAATCACCGGGCGCTTGAAGACGGTGAATATTATATTTCAAGAGCAGATGGCTCATTAGGACCCTCGCTTCGAGGAAAATCACCGATTTTTAACGCAGATGGCGAAATTATTGGAATTGTGTCGGTCGGATTCCTTGTGGAAGACATTCAGGAGCGGATTTTCGACGATGTAATCAATGTAATCTACAGATCACTTATCGTATTCGTGATCGCCATTATAGGCAGTGTAATGCTGTCAAGAAATATCCGCAAGGAAACGATGGGATTGGAACCTTATCAAATTGCCAAATTATATACAGAAAGGGATGCCATTCTGCAATCAGTCAGAGAAGGTATTTTGTCATATGATATAACGGGTGAGATAACGATGATGAATCACACCGCAAGAAAACTTTTAAGTGTTCAGGAGAGTTATGATGATTCCAAAATTGAGGACTTATTGCCCGGTTCCAATCCTTACCACGTATTTAAAACGGGGGAATCTCAAATGGATCAGGAATTGTTACTTGAGGATAAGACAGTGATTGTAAACCAGACACCGATTTTCCAAAAAGATGAGGTGAAAGAGGTTGTCGCTTCATTCCGTGATAAAACTGAATTTGAACAAATGCTCAATACGATTTCTGAAGTCCAAAATTACTCGGAAGATTTACGTGCCCAAACCCATGAATTTACGAATAAATTATATGTATTATCCAGTTTATTGCAATTGGGTGAGTACGATGAAGCTGTTCATATGATACAGAGTGAAACGACAGATTTGCAGATTAAAAATCGTATACTCTTTAATCAGCTTGAGGACACAAAGATACAAGCCGTATTATTGGGGAAAATGGGGAAAGCATCCGAGCAAAAAATTGCTTTTGATATTGATTCAAACAGCTCGCTCGAATCGTTGCCTGAACATATCAAATTGACCCACCTTATCGTCATCATTGGGAATCTTTTAGATAATGCGTTTGAAGCTGTGGCTTTGAATCATAAGGATTCATATGTAACGTTTTTTGCTACAGATCTTGGGAATGATATCATTTTTGAAGTCCATGATAATGGAACTGGCATTTCCGAAGAAAACAAATCACTTCTTTTTAACAGAGATTTCACGCAAAACAAATCTCATGAACGAAGAGGTTATGGACTGGCAAATGTTCATGAAACCGTCACCCAACTCGGGGGACTGGTTGAAGTTCAAAGTGAAATCGGAGAAGGCTCTGTTTTTACAGTATACTTACCTAAAGAAATAAAATGGGAGGGGAACGACAATGGAGACGATAAAAGTCGCAATCGCGGAAGATGATTTTCGTGTAGCAGATGTTCACGAGAAATTTCTTGAAAAAATATCCGGTGTCGAGGTTGTGGGGAAAGCCTTAAATGCCGAGAAGACGCTAGAGATTTTAGATACAAGAAAAGTCGATCTGCTCCTGCTTGATGTTTATATGCCGGATCAGCTCGGTACTGACATCATTCCGATTATCCGGCAGAAATACGAAAACGTCGATATTATTATGATTACAGCAGCTACGGATAAATTATTCGTTGAAAGGGCACTGCGGAACGGTGTACAAAATTATTTAATCAAACCTATTACAATTGAGCGTTTTACAAATACAATAGAGAAGTATATTCAAAACAGAAGTTTATTACAAAACAAAGAAGAAGTAGATCAAAATGTTGTGGATAAGTTGTTTAGGAATTCAGAAGAACATAAGATAGAAAATGAACAGATGCTGCCAACGGGTATTGATGGTAAGACCCTCCATAATATATTAGAGGTTCTTAAAAGCAATCAGGAAGGTTTGTCCGCAGAAGAAATAGGTGAAAAAATGGGAGCATCCAGAACGACAGCAAGACGATACCTGGAATATTTGATTTCCATAGATGAGTGTCGTTCAGAGGTTAAATATGGGGCAGTGGGACGCCCGGAGCGTAAATATTTATTAGGATGACCCCTTTCAAATACACATGGTTTCTTTATTAGCATAATGGTATTAAACCATTATGCTTTTTGTTCATTAAAACCATAAAGCACATAAAATAGTTTTAAAAAACAATAAAGTCACAACATTACATAGACTGAGTTATGTTATACGATGTTAATAAGATTTTTTAATATTTAGCTGATTCATTATAAAACTCACAAGCGATTTACAGTCATAAATGAAAGCGTGTTCATTTATGGGGGTTTTATTAACAGGAGGAAAGAATATGAGTCTAAGTTTAATTGGAATTTTAACAATATTAACCATTGTTGCATTGCTGATTTGGAACAAAACTTCGCCGGTTATCATAATGATCATCCTGCCGGTCGTCGGCGCTTTAATCGCTGGTTTTGGTGTTGCGGAAATTGGCGTCTTCTTTGAAGATGGTATTGCCCAGGTCATGAATGTTGTTGTCATGTTTATTTTTGCCATAATATTTTTTGGGGTTATGCAGGATGCAGGACTTTTTGAACCGATAATTGATAAAATGATAGATTTATCAGGCGGTAATGTTGTAAAAGTCGCTGTGGCAACCGTGCTGATTGCAATGGTTGGCCAGCTGGACGGTTCAGGTGCATCGACATTTCTGATAACGATACCGGCGCTTTTGCCGCTGTATAAAAGGTTGAAGATGAATCCTTATCTGCTTCTCTTACTGATAGGTGGAAGTGCAGCTATTATGAACATGGTTCCTTGGGGGGGACCGCTGGGACGTGCGGCCTCTGTACTTGGTATGGATCCAAATGAGCTTTGGCAGCCGCTGATTCCCGTTCAAATTGTAGGTTTACTTTTAATGGTTGGACTTGCTGTTTTACTTGGATTCAGGGAAAAGCGCAAAATTGAAAAGGAATACGGAGTGGTTGACGATGCAATGGCCCCGGAAGTGTCGTCCGCAGAAAATGATGAAGAAGTTAATGAAAATAAGGGCAAAGAAACCGACTCGCATGGAAATTCACTGGAAAGACCAAAACTTATTTGGGTGAATTTGATTTTAGCCCTTGCTGTTATTGGTGTTCTGGTCTCAGGTATTGTTCCATCAGGCCTTGTCTTCATGGTAGGTGTCGCTGTTGCCTTGCTGATTAATTACCCGAATGTAACAGATCAAACAGCCAGATTAAGAGCGCATGCACCTAGTGCGTTGACAATGGCAGGCATCATCCTCGCAGCCGGTCTGTTTTTAGGGGTGCTTACAGGATCAGGCATGCTGGATGCGATAGCAGAAGATTTCGTAACGGTTCTTCCCGAAGGCGTAACGCAATATATTCATCTGATTGTCGGCTTTTTGGGCATTCCATTTGATATGCTGTTAAGTACAGATGCTTATTATTTTGCATTATTCCCGGTGATAGAACAGATTGGTACGACAGTTGGAATCGATTCCTTGTCAACTGCCTATGCCATGATTATTGGAAATATCGTCGGTACGTTCATCAGTCCATTAGCACCGGCAGTTTGGCTGGCACTTGGATTATCAGGACTGGAAATGGGTAAACATATCCGTTATTCATTTTTCTGGCTATGGGGACTGAGTCTTATATTGATAGTTGTAGCTATATTGTTTGGAATCATCAGCATTTAAGATAAGTATTTTATATATAATGAAATCGATTGTTTCAGACTGGCCAATACAGCCAAAAGGCAGCTAAATATTGAAGGTATGTTAAGAGCACCGGCCACGGTGCTCTCTTTTTGAATCATGTCTTATTTTATAACGCAGCAATCCGTTCATGGTCGTCTTCTGTCAGCTCAAAGTCAAAGATGTTCAGGCTTTGTGCCTGACGGTCTTTATTGTGGGACTTAGGGATGACGATGACATCGCGTTCGATCTGGTAACGCAATACGACTTGCGCTGCTGTCTTGCCGTACTGGTCACCGATTTCCTGCAGGACCTGTTCTACATCGTCTTTAATCCCGCCTAGCGGTCCCCATGCAATCGTCGCAATATCATTCTTTTTATTATAATCGATCAATTCATCATTCCATTGTCCAACGTTGGATTTAATCTGGTTCGCAACGGGCTTCACGCTGCCTTTTTCAAGGATCAGGCCAAGATGTTCCTCCTCGAAATTTGATCCTCCGATTGATTTGAAGACACCGCGTTCATAGTAGTCTTCCAAGATGCTCCAGGCTTCCACGATCTCATCATGATCATCCCACGGGAAATGGATCAGGAATGAATCGACATAATCAGTCTGTAATTTATCCAGGCTCTTTTCAATCTCGGCATGTGCCCAGTCTGAGCCCTTATAACCGTCGATTGTATTCAGTTTCGTCGTGATGAAGAATTCTTCACGGGGTATGGCAGATTTTTTCAAGCCCTCTCCAACCACTTCTTCATTATTGTATAACTGTGCGGAATCGAAATGACGGTAGCCGTTTTCAATTGCCCAGTCGATTTCTTCAGTGTCGCCTCTCAAGGCGCCTGAATATTCGTTTCCTTCTTTACCATAAGTGTTGGTGCCACTGCCTATAATCGGTATCTCTACTTTATCGTTCAATCTTATATGTTTCATCACAATTCCTCCTATACTGTAATCCCCACATTAGCTATACCCGGATTGGGAATCAATCAATCTGTTCGATGAGTCTTAAAGCATAGTCCTTCGTTCATCGAAGAGCGCTTTTTTGATAGAATGGATATAAATGCTTGATAAATGATTCTGATCAGGAGTGAGAATAGTTATGACTGATATGATATTCAGATTAGGCGGTAAAAGATATAAAATGGATAGTGCCTGGGGAGATGAAAGAAAGCAATACCTCAAAAACGTCTCAGCGGTTTCCAGTGATGGGGACGGATACATCTATGCTCTGCAGAGAAACGATCCTTTTATGCTTATTTTTAACACGGAAGGAAAATTGATGGATGAGTGGAGTAATAAAGAGATTACAGATCCTCATTATCTTGATATCAGCCCGGAAGGTGAAATCTTTGTTGTAGAAAGGGACCATCACAGGGTCGTGGTGTTTAATAAACTGGGAGAAATACTCCGAATCATTGGGGATAAGTATAACCCGGGAAATATCGGAGAGCCGTTCAACCACCCGTCAGATATATCCTTTACAAAAGACGGGGATTTCTTTGTATCCGACGGTTATGGAAATGCCCATGTCCACCACTTTAATAAATCAGAAGAGTTGATCAATACTTGGGGACAACTGGGTACAGACGAAGGCAGTTTCATTACACCGCACGCCGTTTTGTCTGATCAGAAAGACAGGGTGCTGGTGACTGACCGTGAAAATAACAGGGTACAGATTTTCAATCAGAAAGGGGAATACTTGAAGGAATTGTCGCATGTCTTTCATCCGATGGATATATGCCAGGATAATGATGGTTTTATATATGTGACAGACCAGGTCCCGTCTCTGCACGTTTTCAGTCCTGATGATGAGTTCCTCGGCAGATGCCGGACGTTTGGGACATTCGGCCACGGTATCACTGTCGATGAGCACGGTGACATTTATATTGCAGAGATGCTGCCTGACGGTCTGACGAAGATGACAGGTCTATAGTCTGTCATTTTTAGACTGTTATCAGAAACCGGGTGTACCGGAACTTGATATTATATTGATGGTTTTATACAGCGGGCGGCTTTAAAAATTCCGGGAGGTAATAAAATGATTCAGAAAATAGATGAATTTCTAGATTATCCAGCTGAGGATTTGGATGACTTCATCTCAAGTTACATGATGCGTGTCCCTTTTGAGAACATAGATGTTCAGAATAAAGTCCCGATTTCGGTGGAGCTCGGGGATGTATTCAACAAAATAATCACTCGCCGCCGTGGCGGTTTTTGTTATGAAATGAATACTTTATTCAGATATTATTTAAATGAAAAAGGTTTTGACGCCTATAATGTATCGGCAACAGTAAAAAGCCCAACAGGATGGTCGCCTGAGGGGAGCCATATGTCTACACTCGTCAGGCTGGATGAACTGTATGTCGCCGATGTAGGTTTCGGTGATCTGCCAACATGTGCGATGCCGATCCGGCCGGCAGAAGAAGCGGTTGTCATTGATGACGCAGGCGGACGGTTCCGTGCTATTGAGTCTGATGATGGTTTTGAAGTACAGAAAGAAAAAGGGAATGTGTTTGAAACTTTATATAAAGGCCGTTTCACACCACGTAAGACCGAAGAGTTCTATGAGAACCTTGATTATAATCAGCATCATCCGGACTCGATATTCGTTAAGAAACTGATTATCACAATGCCGAAGGCATACGGCCGTGCATCCATGTCGGAAAATCATCTCACACTTACCAGATCCGGTGTGAAAGAGAAGATTGAAATCAATGCTGATAACTATACTGAAATTTTAAAGGATTACTTCGGACTGGATATTAAAATAGACAGACTGGATTCTGCGTTATGATCAAATTTTAGCGATTAGGGGCATTTGTATGTATAAAGCTATTTTTCTGGATATCGATGATACGGTATTTAATTTTAAAAAATGCAGCGAGAGTGCGTTGGAAAAGACATTTTCAGCGATGGAGCTGAATTACGATGAAAGTATCTTTGATGCATTTACTGAGATTGATGAAGGCTTGTGGGTAAAACAGAAAAGAAATCAGCTGACAGTGGATGAAGTTTTGGATGTGCGTTTTGTACATCTCAAGGAAAAGCTTGGAATAGATTATGACAGTGATCAGGTCCAGACACATTTTGGTAATTTACTCGGGGAACAATGTATTATGGAACCGGGAATTGAAAAAGTACTTGAAAGATTGTCTGATGAATATAGAATTTATGCAGCATCCAACGGCGTGCTGACAATGCAGGAAAACAGGCTGCAGCTGTCAGGATTAAGAAAATATTTCACTGATTTGTTTGTTTCCGATGATATTGGCTACGCAAAACCGGATATCAATTATTTTAAAGAATGCATGAACAAGACGGATTTAAAGACATCTGAAATATTGTTGGTAGGCGACAGTCTGATGTCTGATATTGCCGGAGCAAATATCGCAGGAATTGAATCATGCTGGTACAATCCTTATGGTTTGGAAAATAACTCTGAAGTAGAAGCAGATTTTGAGATTAATCATTTAGATGACCTGTTACGTCTTTTGGATGTCTAAGTTATGTTAAACATAAAAATCATGTTAAAATCAGTAATGGAATATAAGAGGTAAAGGAGATTTATACATGCAAAACATAAACGGTAAAACAGCATTGATTACAGGTGCTGGACGAGGCATCGGCCGTGCGACGGCGATCGCTCTCGCACAAGAGGGCGTAAACATCGGACTTGTCGGACGCACGACGGGGAACCTGGAGAAAGTACAGGAAGAACTTAAGAACTACGATGTTAAAACAGCAGCATCTGCAGCAGATGTTTCGGATATGGATGCCATCACTTCAGCGGTGGAGTCAATCCGCACAGAGCTCGGTCCGATTGATATTCTGCTGAATAACGCAGGTATTTCAAAATTCGGCGGCTTTATGGAACTGACGCCTGAAGAATGGACAAATATCATCAATGTCAACGTCAACGGTGTGTACTATACAACACGTGCAGTACTGCCGGAAATGATTGAGCGCAACACTGGTGATATCATCAATATTTCATCGACTGCCGGCCAGAAGGGGGGAGCGGTTACAAGTGCCTACTCTGCATCAAAAGCTGCAGTAATCGGTCTGAGTGAATCTCTGATGATGGAAGTGCGGAAGAAAAATATCCGTGTTGCAACGATGACGCCGAGTACGGTGGCAACGGATATGGCTGTTGAACTTAACTTGACGGATGGCAATCCTGAAAAGGTGATGCAGCCGGAAGATTTAGCTGAGCTGATTGTTGCACAGTTGAAACTGAATCCGCGTGTAGTACTGAAAAATGCAGGATTATGGTCCAACAACCCTTAATTGAATGATAATGATAAAAGACTGTCAGATTGAATTCTGGCAGTCTTTTTTTAGACATCGAAGTTTTACTGGTATAATGAAACCAATAGTTAAAATGAACGAGGGGGATTGAAATATGATACCGACAGGAACATTCGTTGTAATGGGAGTGGTGGGGCTGCTCTCAATATTGCTGCCCTTTATTTTCATACTGATATTGAGACGCAGATTTAAGATTCAGTGGATACCGATACTCATCGGGGCGGGGATCTTTATTCTTTTTGCGATGGTACTGGAACAGATCACTCATATGCTTGTGCTTCGACCTGAAGTGGATGGCACGATACCGTTAATCACAGACTCGCCCTGGTTATATGTGCTTTACGGTGTGCTTGCAGCCGGGATTTTTGAAGAAACCGGCCGGCTTTTTGCATTTCTATTAATGAAAAGGAAGTACAAAGTTGTGGATTCGGCAGTATCCTACGGTATTGGTCACGGGGGTATTGAAGCAATAATCGTTGTCGGCCTCGGCATGCTGAACTCGATAATCATCGGTATTATGATTAACAGCGGCGGAGGGATGGCTGAAAGCCTCCCGGCGGGCACAGCGGAAATTCTCACAGGCACTCCGGTTTATATGTACATACTTTCAATCATTGAACGTGTTTTCGCCATTACAGTGCATATTGCTCTGTCAATTCTCGTCTGGATTGCTGTAATGAAGAAAGCTAAATGGTGGCTCTTTCCACTCGCCATAGTTCTGCATGCACTGACGAATACGACCGCAGCGATGTTTCAGGCAGGTCTTCTGACCAATATATGGCTGATGTACGGCGGCTTTATAGTTATGACCCTGATTACTCTGTGGATTGCATATAATGTCGGGATTAAAAATTCTAATAAAAAAATCACTTAAGTGATGAATGAGAAACTGAGAGAAATCAATCCAGTCTTTCCAAAAATCAGCAAGGAAAACCAAAAAGAACTGAAAGACTATATAGATAAGCTGGAAAAAGAATAAATCATGATACTATCCTCTTTTACACATAGTTATGTGAAGGGGGTTTTTTATTTTAAAAAACTTCAGAAGTGATGAAATTGTTAACTTTCATTAATATTTCATTATTAAGAGAACAAATAATATATAATAGATGTATTATAGATATATGTTTAGGATATTGAACGGAAAAATTATAAGCATGAGGTGATTTGGTGTCTAAAATAATGGAAGATGTAAACAGTATAAAATCTTTGCTGACAAGAGTTCATCATGGTGAACCGATTGACAGTATCAAATCCGATTACAGCGAACAGGTGGAAAAGCTCGATCTGATTGATGTCTTCAAAGCCATCCTGCAGGTGAATCATACAAATAAAGAGATAACGATATATGATATAAAAGAATTTTTTGAGATCCACCAGCATTTATACGGCCATGATGTAAATGAAATTCATATAAGCGATGATGTGAACCATCCTCTGCATGTTTTGAGAAAAGAAAACCATCTCCTGTCGGACTCGTTGAATATCATCCAGCTCCTTGTCGATGATGTTGAAAACGGAGAGAAAAATTTAATCGATACGCTGATTGCTGAAGCGACAAGACTGGGTGAGATAAACTGCCATTTCAACCGCAAGGAAAAATTGTATTTTCCGATACTTGAAAGATACGGCATCTATCCGCTGCCCCGCACTATATGGAAACAGCATGACCAGATCCGTCTGTTAATAAAAGGGCTGGTCAACCGGCTTCATAAAATTGACAGCATAGAGTTCCGCAATATCAGAAGAACTTTTGACGACTTGAAAGTAAAGTGTGAAGAGATGATTATGGAAGAGGACCTGTTGATCATTCCAATCACACAAATATTATTCAAAGAAAGAGACTGGCTGGCCATTGCAGAAGAAAGTTCAGCTTTCGGATATGCTGTGGAAGTGAACGGAGAATACCGGAATTATGTCGGCAGCCAGAGGGTCAAACCGCTTAACCATACAGAGCAGCTGCAGTTTGGCGGCGGCTATCTGACAAGCAGGGAAGCAAATATAATACTGAACAACTTACCGCTCGAGATTACTTTCGTCGATAAAAACGGCTTATTCAAATATTTTAATAACATTGTGGAATCATCAGAAATGATGTTCATAAGGACGCCTTTATCAGTCGGAAGAAATGTTGCAAACTGCCATCCGCCAAAGAGTTTGAAAAAGGTGATGTACGTCATCAGGGACCTGAAGAACAAAGTGAAGGAATCTGAAACGATGTGGTTTAAGACAAAGGACAAATACATACACATCACTTACAAAGCTGTCTTCGACGAAGAGGATGAATTTATGGGAATACTTGAATATGTCCAGGACATCCAGCCGTTCTTTGAACTGCCAAGTGAAGTGAAGCGGAACGTCAGCAAGTAGAAATTACGATGTAAATGAAGAATCACCTTTTTGGATTAGAATAGTTATAAATAAATAACCCCTATCCTTTGATATTTACACTCATTACTATTTATAATGGTTTTAAGAAAGGGAGGTACTCTATATGTTATCAGACAGATTAAAGCAGGCTTTAATTGATCAGATGAATCATGAATTTGCGGCAGCTCATGAATATTTGGCAATGGCATCTTATTGTGAGGACCGCAGCTACGATGGATTTGCGAACTTTTATAAGCAGCAGGCTAAAGAAGAACGATACCATGGAACGAAGATTTATAATTATTTGAACGATCGTGGTGTTCACGCAAAATTCCAAGGCATCCCTGAACCGGAAAATGAATATGACTCACTGCTGGATACTTTCAAACAAGGTCTTGAGCAGGAGCGTACAGTGACTAAAAATTTCTATCAGATCAGTGATATCGCAACGGAAGACCGCGAACATATGACATTATCATTTGTCAGATGGTTCTTGGATGAGCAGGTGGAAGAAGAAGCGATGTTCGAAACGCACATTGATTATTTAGAGCGATTGAAAGATGACGGTAACGCGTTGTACGTGTATGAACAGGACATGGCAAAAAGACAGTTTAATGCTCCGGAAGAGTAGAGTATGGACGGAGTCGGCACTTTCCGATGTGGAGAATGCTTTTTTTATTGAAATAATGAATGAAATTGAAAGATTCAGATATTGAGGGTTGACTTATTACTGAAACCCCTATATATTTTAACTATTCAGTAGCAAATATATTTTGTAGCCAAAGAAAGCTGATGGCGGATGAAAATCAGCACATGATATTTGTGAAGTGGACAGATTTTAAAATTGAAACGATTGATCAAGAGAGAACATTAATTTGTTAATTAAGGTGGCACCACGGTGACGCGTCCTTATTTGGATGTGTCGGCGTGGTGTTTTTTTATTCAGATAAGAATTAGTAATTCAATATTTTATAACTGCAGAAAGTCAGTGGTTGATGCGAACTGACATGAATATTGGATGAAGTGGGTTTTATCGGTGGACAATTTAATAACTGTTAAGCGGGGATTTTATCAGTCCCAATTTAGGTGGTACCGCGTGTAAGCGTCCTATTCTCTAGGAAGCTTATTTTTTTATTTTAAATGGGGGTAATTGGGATGGAAATCATATATGAAACATTGAATGCTGAGTTTACACCGGAAGCGCTGGCACAGATGAGGGAGAAAAAAGTGATTTTCGAAAGTGCTTCGCAGCATGAGATGAAAGGCAGATACTCGATAGTCGCTTTTGATTATTTCGGGAAGGTCACTTTGGACAGTGACACTTTAACGGTCGAGTATCCGGACAGGATCTTCAGCCAGAATGAACATCCTTATGAGGAGCTCAAAGTACTGCTCAATAAATATAAGGCTGATATTGAAAATCCGGTACTTTCTGAGCTGCCGTTTGTCTCAGGTTTTGTCGGCAGCTGCAGCTTTGACCTGGTCCGCCATGCATTTGAAAAACTTCAGAATATAGAACTTGAGGACACGACGGAGGATCTGAGGTTCTACATGGTGGAAAGTGTTTATATATTTGATCATTATAAAGAGAAAATCCATGTCATCACATCGAATTTATTTTCAGGTATCACTTCGTCTGACCTTGAAGGCCGTCTTCATAATATGGTGGAGGAAATAAAATCAATCAGACTGTATCATCCGGAAATAACTTACGATAATACAAACCGGGAAATTGAAACGAATATCTCTGAAAGTGATTTTATAAATACGGTATCATATTTTAAGTCACTGATCCAAAAAGGGGACATGTTCCAGGCGGTACCGTCGAGAATCTACAAATACCGTCACGCTTTTGGTGACAATAAGAACACACTCACTTTTCAGCTGTATAAAAACTTGAAAAGGCAGAATCCGAGCCCGTATATGTACTATTTGAATCTGGATAACCCGATTATTGTCGGCAGCTCGCCTGAGAGTTTTGTTAAAGTGCAAAAAGGAAAAGTGATTACAAATCCGATTGCCGGAACAATCAAAAGAGGAAAAAATGCCGAAGAAGATATAAAAAATGCGGAGCTGCTGGCAAGTGATGAAAAAGAACTCAGCGAACACCGTATGTTGGTAGATCTCGGACGGAATGACGTAAACCGTGTGAGTGAGCAGGGCAGTGTGGAGCTCAACCGCTTAATGGAAATCGAAAGGTATGAGCATGTCATGCATATCGTCAGCGTGGTGACCGGTGAAGTGAAAAAGGATATTTCCCCGATAGATGTGGTGACGAGTCTGCTTCCGACGGGGACTGTATCCGGGGCGCCGAAACTTCGTGCAATCGAACGTATTTATGAAGTAAGACCAGAGAAACGGGGCATATACTCAGGCGGTGTGGGCTATATCAACTGCAATCAGGAACTCGATTTTGCGCTGGCGATACGCACAATGCTGGTCGATGATGAATATGTCAATGTGGAAGCGGGATGCGGCGTCGTTTATGATTCAGTGCCTGAAAAGGAATTGGAAGAAACAAAATTAAAAGTGAAAAGTCTACTGGAGGTGCACCCATGATTCTTGTCATCGATAATTATGATTCATTTACTTATAACCTGATAGATATGCTGGAAGCCTATGATGAAGTCATGATCAGATATCCGGATGATGATGATGTGCTTAATTTGGAAATTGACGGTCTGGTGATCTCCCCAGGCCCCGGACATCCGCTGGACAATGATAATCTGATGGAAATCATCGAAAACTACAGGGATAAACCGATACTCGGGATATGCCTCGGATCCCAGGCACTCACGACATACTACGGCGGCAGGGTTGTTGAAGGCAGTGTCGTCAAGCACGGCAAGATGGATGAAATGAAAGTTGTGGATAATTCGGTCTTGTACGACTCACTCGGTGATTCGATCGAAATCATGAGATATCATTCACTCGTAAGCGAAAGGGAATCATTTCCTGTCGATCTGAAAGTGACCGGGGAAACTGCGGATTCAATACAGTCTTTTGAACATATAGTTATGCCGCATTATGGCATCCAGTACCATCCGGAATCATTCGCATGTGCGTCAGGCATGGATATCATCAGTAATTATATTGACGTTGTAAAAAACCCGAAATTTACAGCGATACGATGATGGAGTGACGAGAGCTGTAATGGTATAATTTACGTAATGAATGATTTTGAATGAATGGATAAGAAATATCAGGCAGTATCTGATTTGGTTATAAGGAGAGTTAATAATGGATTTTATGTCAATGGGGTTACTTCTGCTCGTTTTAGCAGCGGGGTTTATCATTATCGCCCAGCGTAAAGAACTGCAGCACTTGAGAGAGGTCAATGGAAAGCTGCAAGTTAAAGCGGGCCGGGATGAATGGGTCAAACAGACAAGAGAAGTCATGAAAAAGGACGGTCAAGTCAAGGCGGTAAAATATATCAGGGATGAAACCGGCATGTCACTTATAGATGCGAAACAGTTTGTGGATAGTATCGGTAATAAGAAGTAACAGATTCAGTGTAAACACAAGCCCGGAGATGCTGGATAAGATTGCAAATGCAGCAGATAAGAAATTGGAAGTTGAATTTGTATAGTCAGTGAAGATCACTCGAAGCGAGTGGTCTTTTTTCTTGAACTTTATTCTATTCACCAAAACAAGTATAATTGAAGAATATATTGTATGAACGAGAGAGGATGAATATTTTGGCAAAGAGTGTAGTACTTGCTGAAAAACCTTCAGTGGCACGGGACATCGCCCGTGTACTGAAATGCAGTAAAAAAGGAAATGGTTTCCTTGAGGGGAATAATTATATCGTAACATGGGCGTTGGGGCATTTGGTTACACTTCAGGACCCGGAACGTTATGACAAAAAATATCAAAAGTGGGATTTAAACGAGCTGCCGATGCTGCCGAGCCCATTGAAACTGACGCATATCCCGCAGACGACGAAACAGTTCAAGGTTGTACAGACGCAGTTGAAAAGAAAAGATGTAGGAGAAATAATCATCGCGACGGACGCCGGACGTGAAGGAGAGCTGGTCGCCAGATGGATCATCGACTACGTCAAGGTGAATAAACCGATCAAACGCCTGTGGATTTCATCTGTCACTGACAAGGCGATTTCACAAGGGTTTCAAAACCTGCAGCCCGGCAATAAATACCGGAACCTTTATCAGGCAGCCGTCGCGAGAAGTGAAGCGGACTGGTATGTAGGGCTGAACGCAACACGTGCACTGACGACGAAGTTCAATGCACAGCTGAACTGCGGACGTGTACAGACACCGACCCTCGGCATGATTGCTGCACGGGACGAAGAAATTAAAAACTTTAAACCGAAAACATATTACGGTCTGGAAGTCGGCACGGATAAATTGAAGTTCAAATGGAAAGACGGCAATAATTATTCTACTTTCAATGAGGAGAAAGTTGGAGACATCCATAAAAAACTGAAAGCGGACAGTCTGACGGTCAAAGATGTTACCAAGAAGAAAAAGAAGCAGTTTGCACCGGGCCTTTACGACTTGACCGAACTGCAGAGAGATGCAAATAAGATTTACGGCCTGTCTGCCAAAGAAACACTGCAGACGATGCAGAATTTGTACGAGCGTCATAAAGTGCTGACATATCCACGGACGGACTCGAAGTTTATCTCCAATGACATCGTGCCGACTTTAAAAGAAAGAGTGCAGGCAAGCGGAATCGGCAACTTCCGTAAAGTAGGTACGCATATTTTAAGATCTCCGATCAAAGGTAACGGATCATTCGTCAACGATAATAAAGTCAGCGACCATCATGCAATCATCCCGACTGAAAGTACTGTGCATTACAGTGATTTCAGCGAGCGTGAGAAAAGAGTGTACGATTTGGTGATCCAGCGCTTTATGAGCGTTTTATTGCCGCCGTATGAATATGAAGAGACGATTGTGCTGGCGGAAGTTAATGGTGAAACACTGGAAGCCAAATATAACCGCGTACTTCAGCAGGGTTTTAAAATCGTCTATAAAGAAGAAGCTGAAGGAAAGACTGTAGATGTGAAAAAAGGCGAAGAGTTGAAAGTCAGTTCTGTGAACAGAACAACCGGTGAAACCGCGCCTCCGCCGAGATTCACGGAAGCGTCACTGCTTCAGGCAATGGAAAATCCGGCTAAATACTTCAGCATGGATAAAGAACACAAGAAAACGCTGAGCGAATCCGGCGGTCTGGGCACAGTAGCGACAAGGGCAGACATCATCGATAAACTGTTCAATACCTTTTATTTGGAGAAAAACGGGCAGGCAATCAAGATTACATCCAAAGGTAAGCAGCTTCTGGACCTCGCACCGGAGATTTTAAAATCTCCGGTGACGACTGCAGTGTGGGAGAAACAGCTGGAACAGATTGAAAAAGGGCAGCTGGATAAACAGAGATTTATCGAAGACATGAAGAAGCATACGAAGAGTATTGTTGCAGAAGTCAAGAACAGTGAAAAGAGCTTCAAACATGACAATATTTCAGGACGCGACTGTCCGGACTGCGGCAAGCCGCTGCTTGAAGTGAACGGCAAGAAAGGCAAAATGCTCGTCTGTCAGGACAGGGAGTGCGGTCATAGAAGAAATGTCGCCAAAATCACCAATGCAAGATGTCCGAACTGTAAGAAGAAAATGACGCTGAGCGGTGAAGGCGATGGTCAAATATTTACATGTACATGCGGCCACCGTGAGAAACTTTCCAGTTTCAAAGCACGCAGGGATAAAGCCCAAAAAGGAAAAGTCGATAAACGTACGGTGAATAAATATCTGAAAAAAGATGATAAAGAAGAACCGATCAACAATGCATTGGCAGATCAGCTGAAGAAACTGAAACTGGATGAATGATAGAGCAAAGTTTTATGTCCTATCGCTCAAGCGGCGATTTATTTGGCCGGTAGGATTACACAATTAAATGGATTATGAATAAGTCTTTGAAACGAAAGTTTCAGAGACTTATTTTGTTTGAATATAATTTACATATTATAGACAAGAGTTTGAAGTAATACTACTATGTAGATATACGAATAGGGGTGGTTTTTATGACAGACATTAACCAGATGGGGTTTTATTGCTAAAAGTCAACGTGCAAAAAATTAAAAGGGGTTTTATAATGACGCATGTCAGGGAATTATTAATCAACCAGTTTCAGGCGAATGCAGATGATCCAAGTTTCTATGCACCGGTGAGTGCCGCTTTACAAGATTTGACCGAACAGGATGCAGGGTTTAAAGTTCATCCGGAAGCAATGACTATTTTAGAACTAGTGAATCACCTTATTTATTGGAATAGGACGTGGCAGCACCGCTATAAAAATAAAAATTTCAAAAGTGTAGAAAGCATTGATAATGATGATACATTTTTAGATCATGACAATTCTTCTTTTGAAAATAAAAAGAATGAACTTATCGAACTGTTATTATATTGGAATGAATTATTGGAAGAGTCGCAACTGGATGAAGGCGTCGAAGGATTTCCGGTCGACGCAAAATGGTGGGAATTGATCAGTAACGCAGCTGCCCATAATTCTTATCATATTGGACAGATTGTTTTTATAAGAAAAGTGATGGATAGTAAATGGAAGTCTGATATGTGATCATGAGAGACAAAGACAGATGATGTGATCCAGTAATTGCCGGGACAATCCATTAAACGCCTCGCGACTCATCCCGCATGCGCGGAAGGACCGTTAAAATAAACTAACAGAAAGGCAGGCGTATTTTTATGCAGATCATAGTCGATGCGGATGCGTGTCCTGTGAAGGATATTATATTTAAAACAACGAAGAATAAAAATATTTCTGTAACACTCGTTTCGAGCATCTCACATTTTTCCAATCAGGAGGTACCTCCACATGTGGAGACCATTTATGTAGATGCGGGCCGGGATGCGGCAGATTTCAAAATTGTTGCACTTGCATCAAAAGATGATATTGTCGTCACTCAGGACTATGGGCTTGCTTCTTTACTCCTGCCCAAAGGCACGACTGTGCTCCATCATAACGGTTTTGAATATGATGATATGAATATTAATCATCTGTTGAACACCCGCCATATAAGTGCAGCAATCAGACAGGGAGGCGGCAGGACAAAAGGTCCGAAGCCGTTTTCAAAAGATGATCAGCAGGCATTTTTAAAATTGTTTCAAGAGAAGATTGAAAATTAACCCCTCCAATATGGCGGGGTTTTATACTTCATGAAAATAAAAAATAATATGATTTGTTTATCCAGCCGTTAAGTTATAAACTATAGAAATCTTAAGTATAGGTAAAAGGTGAAAAGAATGATTGATTGGTTAACGACTATAATGAATGATTTCGGGTATGCAGGAATCATACTTTTAATAGCGATAGAAAATATATTTCCACCTATTCCGTCAGAAGTGGTATTGACATTCGGAGGCTTTATGACCACAACTTCTGAGCTCACGATTCCCGGTGTGGTCATCTCTGCGACAGGGGGCTCTGTACTTGGTGCAGTGGTTCTTTATTACATCGGTGTTCAGTTGAGTGTCAAAAGGCTGGAAAAAATCATTGATAGATGGGGACATATTCTGCGCGTAACAAAAGAGGACATTAAAAAAGCGGATAAATGGTTTGATAAATACGGCCCATGGACAGTATTCTTCTGCCGCTTCATTCCGCTGATCAGAAGTCTGATTTCAATTCCTGCGGGGATGTCTAAAATGAATGTGCTGTTATTTTTAGGTTTAACGACTTTAGGCACACTGATATGGAATATTGTACTCGTCTACCTGGGTGCTGCTGTCGGCAACTCCTGGGAAGATATAGTGGGTTATATGGACATTTATTCCAATATTGTCTACGCTCTCATTATCATCGGCGTCATTGTCCTGATTGTACTTTACATCAGAAAAAGGAAATCATACAACAATTGATGGCCTTTTACTGTTCTATATATTCAAAAACGACCTCTTCTTTTTCTTCATCGTACTCGACTGATAAATCATGGCCATCAAAAAACCATAGATCAGATTCATTGATATAAAACTCAATACCGTCCTCTTCGTATTCGACCGCTTTTTTCCTGTCATCTTTATCCAGTGTAAAAGCGAGAGAATATCCTTCACGGATTTTACTGTCGCCGTAAATCTGGACAATAAAACGCACCTTACTGCCAGATTCCAATTCCACTTCTTCTTTGAACCAGTCTAATGCATTGTCTGTTACTGTAAGCTTCATATCACACACTCCTTAATGTTGATGCCAACCTATCATTGGTTTTATCCTATAACTATTTATAGAAGAGTGCAAATATTTAGAGCTTTCTAATTTTCTTCTCTATCTTCTGGAGCGTATTCCAGAATATCTCCCGGTTGGCAGTCGAGAGCTTTACATATTGCATCCAATGTTGAAAATCTGACGGCTTTAACTTTACCGGTTTTCAAGTTGGACAGATTGACGATGGACACGCCGATTTCATCGGCCAGTTTTCCGAGTGGCATCTTTCTGTCTGCGAGCACTCTGTCGAGTCTGACTATTATCATGTTAACCACCCTTTCTAAACTGTTGCATCATATTCTTCCTGTAAGAACGCACCATATTTGAATACTTTAGCAAGAATCCAGATGATAATTCCACTGAATAATATCATAAGGTTAAAATTAAGGTCTAACTGGCCGAAAGAAAATATGAACTGATCATCCAGCTCCGTTGTAATTTCCATTACAGAGAAAGTCTGCATCATCAAGTTTTGAACAGCGAGTTTTGCCAGTGCATCAATTATTGTAAATACCATTAGAGTATATCCTGCAAATTCTATGAACCGGCTGTTTTTAAGTGTAAAAATTTCGCCGTGTTTTAAGTTATGCAGCCATCTGTTGATGAAAAATAAAATAAGAGCAACGGTAATGAGATAGAAGAATTGTGATACAAGAGCGAGCATGATTGCAGTCTGGTCCAGGCTGATGGATTCGAGATAAGCCTCAGTAATTTCCAAGGTCAAACCTGTGCTTTCGTATGTTCCGACAACTGGCAGCTGTGTCAGTCTGTCTTCAATCAGATTCAATGGCATAAACGGCACAATGACGATACCTGCGAGTACGGCAAGAACGCCCAGAATTAAAATTATCAAAGGGATGAAAGAGAGAACGTAAAGCACTTTAACCATCGTTCTGAAGCGTTTATGGATTACTGCGTTTTCGGTCATCGGTAAAACCTCCTTTATTTTATATTACCAATATACACTAATGTTTAACTCTTTGCAATAATTATTTAATGATAAACATTAAATATTATACTTATAACATTAAAAGTATAAAGGGGAATACTGTCATCATGGTGTTTCCATAAGATGATTAAAGATTTTATGATTTTAAAATTTTCCGATAAATCATTGACCTTACTTATCCCGAGTGATAATATATGGATTAACTAAATAATACTTTCTTATCAAGAGAGGTGGAGGGACCGGCCCGTTGAAGCCTCAGCAGCAGACCATTATTGGAACTGTGCTAATTCCTGGAGTGCAAGCTCCCAGATGAGAAGAGATGACGGACGTTATCCTCTTTTTATCAAAGATAAGAAGGGGATTTATTTATAATTAAAACACTTTAGGAGCGGATAATATGACAAATGTAAAAACGGGACCTTTCAAAGCGGATCACGTGGGGAGCTTACTCAGACCGGAGCGGATTCATAACGCACGTGAAGCCTATAAGAATAATGAACTTTCATCAAGTGAACTATATGATATTGAAACTGAAGAGATTACTAAAGTCGTTGATAAACAGATTGAAGCGGGATTGAAGGCAGTGACCGATGGTGAATTCAGAAGACGTTTCTGGCACACGGATTTCCTTGAAAATTTAAACGGTGTTGAAGGCTACGTTCCTGAAACCGGTTATGCATTTGTCGGTGAAGAAACCGAAGCCTGGGATGTGCGCAACAAAGGAAAGCTTTCATTCAACGAAGACCATCCGCATGTTAGAGATTTTAAATTATTCAAAGAAATTGTCGGTGACCGTGCTGTTGCAAAACAGACCATCCCGAGTCCAAACCAGTTATTCAATGCAGGTATCAGAGACCATGAATACTATTCTGATGTTGAAGATTATGCAGACGATGTCATTCAGACATACAGAGATGCTGTCAAAGCATTTTATGAGGCAGGCTGCCGTTATCTTCAGTTCGATGATGTGTATATCGCGGGACTGAATGCCGAAGAGCTGCCGTTCAACGACAGCGGTCTGGACAGGGAAAGACTGATTGACCTTGCACTGCGTGTCGTCAACGGCGTGCTTGAAGACAAGCCCGAAGATCTTGTGGTAACAACGCATTTGTGCCGTGGCAACTACCGTTCCAAATGGGCATTTGAAGGCAGTTACTCAAAAATTGCACCGGTTCTGTTTGCCAAAGAAAAAGTGGACGGTTTCTTTTTAGAATATGATGATGACCGTTCAGGCGACTTTCAGCCGCTGGATGAAATTCCGAACAACGGACCGCAGGTGGTCCTTGGACTCTTCACTTCAAAGCATGGTGAACTTGAGAGCAGGGAAACAATCAAGGAACGAATTGAAGAAGCCAAGCAGTTCATCCCTAAAGAGCAGATTTCACTGAGCCCACAGTGCGGCTTCGCTTCGACTCACCACGGAAACATTTTGACTGAAGAAGACCAGTGGAATAAAATCAAATACATCGTTGAACTGTCTGAAGAATTACTGTAATTGAAATGTAAGGCGTGCAGCACATTGAGTGCTGCATGCTTTTTTTATGCTTCTGACTCAGCGCTGTTACAGATGTTAAGAGTTTGTATAATTTTATGATTCATATGGATTAATATGCAAATCACTGGTAAATTTGAAGATATTAACTTTATTATACGGAGGAAAACATGACCAATCATTCAAACTCTAATAACAATAATCAATCAGGCAGCAATCTGATGGAAATCTTACTGACTTCACTGCGCCTCGGTCTGACTTCTTTCGGCGGTCCGGTTGCACATCTCGCTTATTTCAAAGAGGAGTATGTAAATAGAAAGAAATGGCTCGATGATAAATTATATGCGGACATTATCGCTGTCTGCCAGTTCCTGCCCGGACCTGCAAGCTCGCAGGTCGGCATTTCAATCGGTATGCTGCGCGGCGGTATAGCGGGCGGGATATTATCTTTTCTCGGATTCACATTGCCATCTGTTTTAGTACTGATCATTTTTGCACTGCTGTATCAGAACCTGGATTTGGAGGGGGCTGTTTTCATAAACAGCTTGAAAGTCGTTGCTGTGGCAGTCGTGCTGCACGCACTGCTCGGCATGGGTAAAAATCTTGCACCGGACATCCCGAGAATGCTTATGGCGATTGCTGCGGCAGGTTTGATGCTGATCTACCCGAATGCATGGATTCAGATCCTGACAATCTTACTCGGCGGTCTGCTCGGATATTTCCTGTTTAAGAATAAGGCAGAAAATAAAATAACAGATTTTAAATTTAACCTGACACGCAAAATAGGCATCATTTCATTCAGCACACTTATCGGACTGTTGATTCTGCTCCCGTTACTCAATTCACTTTTCGATAACCAGTACTTGAATATATTCGATATATTCTTCCGTGTCGGTTCGATTGTTTTTGGCGGCGGTCATGTTGTCCTGCCGATGATCGAGAGGGAAGTTGTACCTACAGGGCTTGTTTCGGCTGATGAGTTTCTGGCAGGTTACGGAATGGCCCAGGCGGTGCCGGGACCTTTATTTACATTTGCAAGTTATTTGGGAACGGTTATGCTGGGGACGATGGGCGGCATCATCGCAACGATTGCGATGTTCCTGCCATCATTTCTGCTTGTGATGAGTGCATTGCCTTTTTTAAATCTGCTGAGAGGCAATAAGAAATTCCAAAGCATTCTGATGGGAGTCAATGCGACGGTGGTCGGAATTCTGCTTGCAGCATTTTACAATCCGGTGTTTATAAGTGGTATTAACTCCGGCAGTGATTTTTTCCTGGCGTTGTTATTATTCTTCCTATTATATAAAATGAAGGTGCCTGCGTGGATGATAGTTATTCTTGGAGTTGCTGTCGGATATCTATTACAATTGTTACCAGGACTATAGTATTTTCAAGGATAGGAATGAAGCTTTTGTATATTTTATTGTTCGTTTTATTTGCAGGGTTGGTCATCAAGTCATTTTACACCCATTACTTTTCCAAAACAAAGCGCTATTTTGCTTTTGATGATTCGAGATATCGTGAAGAAGATGATTTCTTGAAAATTCACGCACTCAATATTGGTAATCTTGAAAGAATCTTTTTATATTTGATGCTTGTTACATACCTTATTGCTCTGGCCGTATTCATCTTTACCGACCATCCGGCAGCAATCTGGATACTTGCTACGGTTCTGGCCTGGCAGTTTGTACTCAGTTTATTCATCGATTTGAAGCTTTACTCAGCATTTCATGATAAAGGGCATCTTTTCATGGTGGTCATATGGCTGATTTTGATTGTAGTGTTGTATTTTGGATTGTCCAGATTTGATATTTACGCATAATTTATGATTAGGAGCAGTGCATGATATGAGTAATCAGAAAATAATATTCTTTGATATAGACGGAACGCTCTATAACAATGAAAAAGTAGTGCCGCAATCCACTAAAGAGGCTGTGAAGGCTGTAAAGGACGCCGGTCATATTGTGGCTATTGCGACCGGCCGTTCACCGTTCATGTATGAAGACTTAAGGGATTCATTGGGTATCAATACCTTTGTGAGTATGAACGGCAACTATGTGGTGTATGAGGACGAACTGATCTATACCAATCCTTTGGATGCCAAAAGACTGGAAGACATCACAGAAATTGCCATGGAAAATGATCATCCACTTGTATATCTGGATGATCAAAACATGCTGTCCAATATGCCGGAACATGAATATATGACTGAAGGCATTTCAACATTGAAGCTCGGCTTTATGCCCGGACACGATCCGGATTACCACATTGACCGCGATATTTATCAGTCGTTGTTGTTCTGTCCTAAAGGTGAAGAGTACCTTTATAAAAAGCAGTTCGAGGATTCATTCCAGTTTATAAGATGGCATGCCTATTCGATGGATGTCTCGCCCAGAAATGGATCCAAGGCCGAAGGCATAAAAAAAGTCGTGGATAAGATGCGGTTTGACATTAATGATGTATATGCTTTTGGCGACGGTCCGAACGATATCGAGATGTTGCAGTATGTTCCGAACAGCTTTGCCATGGGAAATGCACAGGAAGAAATCAAGATGCAGGCGAGACATGTGACAAAAAGCGTTGAAGATAACGGCATTATGCACGGACTGCAATCAGCGAATCTGATTTAATCAAAAATTTTGTGATGTTTATAATTGAGATTACCGGGAAAATATATAGTGTTGAAGAACAATGAAACTATATATCAGAAGTTGAATAATTAATAAAAATTATTTGGGAAAGGTGATTTCATGGTACAAGTGACAGAAAAGAACAAAGTTATCGAATCATTGAATAAGCAGTTGGCGAACCATACAGTTTTATGGGGAAAGATTCATAATTACCACTGGTACGTCAAAGGCCCTCATTTCTTTTCACTGCATACGAAGTTCGAAGAACTGTATGAATCCACGGCAGTCATAGTAGATGATCTGGCAGAAAGAATTTTAGCGATTGGCGGTCAGCCGATTGGTAAGCTGGCAGAAGCGCTTGAGGAATCCAGTATCGATGAAGGTGAATACGGTTTGAATGCCGAATCGATGGTCAAGCAGCTCGTAGATGATTATGAAGTCATTGCTGCAGAGCTGAGAAGCGGCGTCAAGGAAGCAGAAAATGCAGGAGATGATTCGACTGCAGATATGTTTATCGCATATATCCAGGGTATTGAAAAAGATGTCTGGATGCTGCAGGCTTATCTTGGTGAAGATGTTTCCAAATAGTGATTGGACAACCCCTGCGGGATAGGCTCCTGTAGGGGATTTTTAATATTTTTATAGGTTAAATTGAATGGCTGAAAACTCTTTATTTATAATCATTCTAAATAGTGTTGCGAAAGCATTTTTGGTATGTTATATTATATATAAGTTATTTATAATAATTCTAAATAAGGAAGTGTTTTCATGGTACAAATAACTGAAAAGAACAAGGTCATTGAATCATTGAACAAGCAGTTGGCGAACCATATAGTCTTATGGGGAAAACTTCATAACTTCCACTGGTATGTCAAAGGTGCACATTTCTTTTCCCTGCACACTAAATTTGAAGCGCTTTATGACTCGACTGCAGTCATAGTGGATGATATTGCAGAAAGAATTTTAGCAGTTGGCGGACAGCCTGTAGGTAAGCTGAAAGAAGCACTTGAAGAATCAAGCGTTGAGGAAGCAGAGTACGGACTGGACGATCAGGCGATGGTCGGACAGCTGATAGAAGACTATGAGCTGATCATTGCAGAACTAAGAAGTGGTGTGAAAGAAGCAGAAGCTGCAGGAGATGACTCCACAGCTGATATGTATATTGCTTACATTCAGGAAATCGAGAAGAATAACTGGATGTTACAGGCATATCTTGGTAATGATGTTTCAAAATAATGACATTAAAAAAGAAGGAGCGTCCGCTCCTTCTTTTTATTTTGGTTCAACAAAGAGATAATTGCCAATTGAAATGCTTATTTGTATTTCCATATCATCGCTGTCTTTGAGTGTAATGAGATCAATGGATGTATCTATATCTATGATGGTTATATGGTCCCCTATATTCAAATGCTGATTTTTAAAATATTTAAGCAGTTTTTCTTCATCGACGATTCTTGAAATTACCACTTCAGATCCGGCTTCAGCTTCGGAAATGGTGACAGTATGATTTTCCTGCACATCCATCAGGTCGATTTTTATCGCTCCGCCATGCGGGCAATACTCTGGAAAATTGAGATACGCCTCCAGCTTGTCTGCCACATGATCGCTGGTTGTATGTTCAAGCAGCTCTGCCTCAGCATGGACATCTTCTATACCAAACCCCAGTTTCTCAAATAAAAACACTTCCCACAATCGGTGTTTTCTGATGATTTCTTTAGCATAAGCCGTTCCTTCATCAGTTAAAATACTCCCTTTATAAGGAGTGTACTCCACCCATTCCATTTTGACGAGACTGTTCATCATTTCCGTCACAGTAGGGGGAGAAATATTAAGCCGTCCTGCCACTTCCTTGTTTGACACGCGATTGAAACGCCCGCCAAGCTCAAACAACACTTTTATATAATCTTCTTTCGTCGGGCTCAAACCGTACACCTCCGCTTTATTATAGTGTTAATCATCAATGAGGTTTCAACTCATACTTTATACGGGAATAATGAGTAAATTCTTCACCGCGGAGTGTCAGCATGTATTGATCATCGGTTTTTACAATGTAGCCATCCACTTCCAATATTTCCAGCTGTTTTTCAGTTTCCGCCTGAGTCAGGTTAAAGTGTTTAGATATTTCCTGAAGAGAAATCGTTTCATGTTCATCTTCACTCATCAGCATCAAGATCATTGCATGCATGAATTCTTTTTTCTGACGGCGCTTCTTTATTTTAAGAATGATATAGCCATCGGGTTTGAATAAAAACACCACGATGAAAATTAAAAATGCAACAGTCGCAGTCGCACCGGACATCGACAGGTCAAGATTGTAACCGAGCAGGTATCCGAGTGTGCTGTTTAAAACGGCAAAAAAAGCGGTTAAAAATATCATATGACTCAGCCTTTTTACAAGTAGATAAGCGGTCAGTACCGGCGCAACAAAGAAATTGATGACAAGTATTGCTCCGACTGCATCAAATGCGACCACTGCTGTAACAGATACAAGAGCCATGAGCATATAATAGATCAACGTAGTGCTGAATCCGATGACATAGGCAAATTTAGGATCGAATGTTGAAACTTTGAGCTCTTTATAAAACAGTGCGACAAACCCGGTGTTGATAACCAGTAACAGACCGAGCTGCCAAAGGGCTCTCGGCACACTGTAGCCGAAGATTTCAATTCTGTTAAGCGGTGCGAATAAAACTTCGCCTGCGATGACAATGTCTATATCCAAATGTATATTGTCAGCATATCTGGATATCAGAATGATCGCAATCGCAAACAGTGCCGTAAAGACGATACCGATTGAGGCATCATTTTTAATCAGGTTCGTCTGGTTGATCAGCTGTATCAGGTAAACGGTCAGCACACCGACGAGAGCTGCACCGATGATCAGCCAGGGCGAACGGATATCCTGTGTGATGAAAAATGCAAGAACAATTCCGAGAAGTATTGTGTGACTTATTGCATCTGTCGTCATTGCCTGGTTTTTCAAAACCAGGAACACACCTAAAACACTGGTTGCGAGTGAAGCGATGATGAGTACGAACAGAACTTCTATCATGACGTCTCACCCCGCATTTTCATAATTTGGCGTGTAACCAGGCCTTTTCTGCCAAACAGCATGGAAATGAACACAAATACGCTGAGTACAATGATGATTGACGGTCCTGTAGGAAAACCGGCAAACGCCGTACTGATATAAGTGCCTGTAAATGCAGCAACCGCACCGGCCAGCCCCGCAATCATCATGACCGTATTGAATCGATTGGACCATAATAAGCCAATCACTCCGGGAGCAATCAAAAGATTCACGATCAGTATGGCTCCCACAGCTTTTAAACCCACTGCTATCAATAGTATGGTCATCGATAGAACTAAAAAGTTAATGAGGGAGGGGTTGATACCTACCGTCGAACTGTAGACCGGATCAAAAGTATAAATACGGATCTGGTGGTAAAAGATGATGAATAATAACAGACTGATGATTGAAGCGGTCAATATCAGATAGACATCGAGTCTTAGCATATAAGCGGCCTGGCCGAATATATAATCATCGATACCCTGCGTATTCTGGAATGCCGGGTTGCCCTGGACAAAACTTTTAAGTGCCATTCCGAGACCGAAAAAAGATGACAGTATCAAGGCCAAGGCACCGTCCAAAGTGATTTTGGAATGATTGGTGATCATCTGTATGAAGAAAAATGCGATGATGCCGAAAATGACGGCACCGACGGCCAGTGAGAATGTATCTGTGACACCGACCAGCATAAACGCAAGAATGATTCCCGGGAAAGTTGCGTGACCGATGGCGTCACCAATCAGACTCTGGCCTTTGATGACACTGATGGTCCCGACGATTCCGCTTGCAAATGACAAAAGTGTAGTACCGATGGCGACAATTAAAAATGTGTAGCTTGTCAAAAGTTCCATTATCTCACCGCACTGACTTCGTTGTATGCTTTATCGATGTTTTCACTCGTCCATACTTCGCTGATTTTTCCGCTTGCGACAATGGTTTTATTCATAATGACGACGTGGTCGAAATATTCTTTGACCGTATCAAGGTTATGGTGGACGACCAAAAAGGTCTTGCCCTGTTCCTGCAGCGACTTGATCGTTTTGATAATCAGTTTCTCTGTCGTAATATCAATGCCCTGAAGCGGCTCATCCATAATGTAAATATCAGCATCCTGACAAATTGCACGGGCCAGAAACACACGCTGGCGCTGACCGCCTGACAGCTCGCTGATCTGACGGTTTCTGAACGCTTCCATCTTCATTTCCCTCAGCGCCGACATGGCAATTTTATGGTCTTCCTTGTCAGGTCGTTTGACCCAGCCTTTATGAACGTATCTGCCCATCAATACGACATCGAGTACTGTAGTCGGGAATTCCCAGTTGACTTCGCCCTTTTGAGGCACATAGGCAATGTTCTTCAATGCTTTTTTACTTTTTGAACCGTTGATATGAATCTCTCCTGATACAGGTTTTATCAACTGCATGATCGATTTGATCAGCGTCGACTTACCGGCGCCGTTCGGGCCGACTATTGCAGTGATGCTGTTTTCCTGTAATGTCATATTCAAATGCCATATCGCCGGCTTTTCATCATAAGCAACAATTAGATCTTTTATTTTTATAATATCTTCAGTCATAACAGAGCTCCTATTTTAAATTCTCGACGATTAAATCGATATTGTGCTTGAACATACTGATATACGTATCTCCTGATGAACCTTCCGGTGCGAGTGAGTCGGAAAACAGTGCCCGGTCTTCGCCGCTCACAATTTCGACTTCACCGCCATCTGAAGCAACGATTTCCTGAAGACGCTTCATACGATCCGGATTTGTAGTCGATTCCAGAAATATCGCGTTGATGTTCCGTTCTGCAATCAGATTTGCGGTTTGTTGAATCTGGTTGTTCGACACTTCTGAATCGGTGGAAAACCCCTGCGGTGCGTGTACATCGATATCATAGCTTGTGGCGAGGTATCCAAAAGCATCATGAGGTGTAATAAGAATCCGTGATTCACGCGGCACCTCTTCAATGCGGTTTTCTACATAATCATGAAGGTCATCCAACTCTTCGAAATAAGCATTTAAATTATCCTGATAACTCTCTTCGCCACCTGGATTCTTCTCAACCAGAATATCCAATACATTCGTCATAGATTCTTTATATAAATCTATATTGAACCAAAAGTGCGGATCGACTTCCGAGCCGCCTTCTTCCTCCATCGTCTCAAGCGATGAAGTATCCAAATCATCTGCCACAGGTATTCCGGTTTCAAGCAGGTCGATCATGCGTCCTTCAAAGTTCAGTCCCTGATATAAAATAAAATCCGATTCATTTATCTTTCGCAGATCACTGGCTTTCGGCTGATACACATGCGGATCTTCGCCGGCGGGGATGATGAGTTCAACGTTGAAATGATCGACATCCTCTTCCAGCACCGATACCATGTCATATAAAAATGTTGTTGTGACAGCAATCTGAGTTCTGTCATCCGTTTCAGCACTGTCGCCCTGCGTGCTGCACGCCGTAAGAAACATAGCAGAAACAGCGATGAATAATATCATTTTTCTCATCAATAAACCTCTTTCCAGTGAATATATGTATGTCAATTTGATATTTAGGATACCCTAAACATTTTATTTAGTCAACTCTAAATAAAAAGGCCATTGCAGATTGATTTCCGCAATGGTCTTTTTAAAATCTATTGAGTTAATCGTCTTTTCTGATGTTATATTTCCATGCCTTATCTTTATCCATCATCTTCATGGCGGCAATAATCAGGATGAACTGAATGGCGATGATTGGTATGCCCATCATGCCCGATATCACTTCAAGAGGCTCGAGCCCGCCAATCTGCATCAAGGTCAGTGCAAGCACAGTAATGATTATGGACACCAGTATGCGGACGAATTTGGAAGGATCCTGTTCACTCATATCGTTTTTGCTTGTGTATGCCGCGATTGTAAAAGTTGTAGAATCCAGTGTTGTTGTCAGGAATATTAATGCAATGATGATGAAAATTATCATGACGATGCCAGATAAAGGCAGTGTCTCCAAAATATCCGGTATGATTGAAACCGGGTCATTTTCAGCTGAGAGTGAAAGAGGATCGAGCTGTCCGTTCAGCTGACGGTGTACTCCGATGCCTCCGAGAATACCTGTAGCAAGCCAGGATAATGCTGTCGGAGCCACCAAATAGGTGAGTATCATTTCTTTTACAGTACGCCCTCTTGATATTCTTGCTGCAAAGACACTGTGGAGCATCGCCCAAGTGGCATTATAGGCAAACCAGAAAACCAAATGATTTTTAATGAAAGCTGTTTGTTCTATCACAGTCGATTCTGTAAAGAACGAAAACGTCAAGTAATTGGATAATAGATGGCCGACTGTATCAGTAAAGAAATCCATTATGAATATGCCGGGGCCTATGATGACTACAAACAGTGCAAATGCGCCTGCCATGTACATGTTGAGGACACTCAGGCGTTTAATGCCTTTATCGATTCCCACATATGCACTGATTGAAAATAAAATAACCCATACTATGGTGACGATCAGTGTCATCGTAAACGTCACATCAGTATCGAGTAATGAAGCGAGATTTGAAGTGATGATCGGTGTGCCGAGACCTAATGTCACCGCAGCACCGGATAAAATACTCACTAAGAAAAGGATATCCAGTAATATACCGCCGAGACCGTCAGTGAATTTATCTCCGAACAATACTCTCGTTGCTTCCGAAATACGCATCTTAGGCTTCTTCTTAACATGGATGATATAGGCAATTGCAGGTGCTGCCATGACAAATATTGAGAACGTCTGGAAGCTCCAGATGAACATTGAATAGGAGTTGCCCCACAGCATCGCTTCCGGACCGCCGGCTTCAACGCCGGCAGGCGGGTTGTTTGCGATTTCCGTCCATTGAATCATGCCGGTCCTCATAATTGTTGAGCCGAGGCCCATGGCAATCAACAGGCAGGAGTATTGAAATAAAGTGAAATCAGGTTTTTCTGCCGGATCGCCCAGAACCACTTTCCCGTACTTGGAAAAGGAAAGATACAATCCGATAATAAGTAAAATGTTTGCGTACCAAATATATCCCCAGCCAAAGTTGGTCACAATTGCATCAAATATCTGGTTGAGTAGCTCGAGTGACTCTGATTCATATAAGGCAAAGGGTATACAAATGATTAAAATAATGACGACTGCCGGAATAAGAATCCTTTTATCTATCAGATTCCAACGATTATTATTTCCATCCATACTCTACACATCCTCTTTATATGAAATTTACATACAAGTGTAACATAAAAAGCACGCTTATAAGCGTGCTTTTTATGTTGATTATTTTTCCAGCAAAGCCTCTTCTTCATCACGTGAATGGATTTCGTTCACTATGATGATTGAGCTCGAGTGATCAACAAGTTTCTGAAAATCAATCTCTTTATTTTCCAGTTCCTGCTTCATCAGATCTACAATGATTTTCATGAGATCATGATCACGGGTCAAATGCTGAACTTTATCGTGGAGGTCGGGATTTTTCTTGACTGCCAGAGTGTACAGCCCGTCCTCTTCCTCTTCAGTGTCGGCATGGACGATGATTTTGCCTTCTACAAATTCAATGAATGATTTGATTTCTTCAGTCAAATGCTCATGTTTCTTTTCTATGAGCAGTTCTCTCATCCCTTCAATTCTTTCCTTCGCACCGCCGAGACCTGCATCATGAATCGCCTTATGGGAATCGAACTTTTTTAAAGCGGGTCCTACCATTTTAAAATCCCCTTTCTTAATCTTCTTTTGGTAATGGGTTTGTCGCCCACATTTCAGTGTTTTTAACGAATGTACGCGGATGAATCTTTAAGTTATTAACAATTATATCAGCAATATCCTCAGGCTGGGTCATAGTGTCCTCCTGGAGCGTATTGTTGCCGATCAGAGCGGTATTGACCGCTGAAGGTGTCAAATAAGACATGCGGATGTTATGCGGTCTCATTTCTTTGAGCAGTCCTTCTGTCATTCCGATGACAGCAAATTTTGTTGCCGAGTACAGTGAGCCGCCCGGACCTGAACGGAGGCCTGAAACCGAAGCGATGTTGACGACGTCTCCCTTCTCCTGCGCCACCATTTCAGGCAGAACTGCTTTTAACATATGATATATTCCGAAGACGTTTACCTGCATCATCTTTTCAAAGTTTTCCGTTGTGGACTCTAAAAATGGTCCGCTGCCCATCATGCCGGCATTGTTGATTAAAATATCAATTGAATCAAATTCTGAAGCGATTTTTGATACAGCATCTTTCACATCAGCCTCATCTGCAACATCCGCCTGTACCGTCAGGACTTTGACACCGCTGTCAGCAAGGCCTTTTTCAGCAGTGTCCAATGCACTCTGGTCCCGGCCGATGATTGCCACATTCACACCTTCGCCCGCAAGCCTCAGTGCGGTCTGGTAGCCAATGCCCCGGCTGCCTCCCGTAACAATCGCATTTTTACCCTGTAAACTTTGCATAGAAACACTCCTGTCATCATTTACTGTCATTGTATCAAAGGCGTGCTTATCAATCATTGATAAAGCATTTGTATTTATATAAAATAAAATTAAGATGATATAGTTAACCATAAGGGGAGATGTCATGATGGAGAAATGGTTGGAAATTGCACAGGAACATGACCGAAAAGACAAGATTCATAAATACAGGCAGGAATTTTATATCGGCGAGAATCTATATTATATGGACGGGAATTCACTCGGCCTGATGAGCAAACGCGCCGAACAGTCGACACAGGATGTTTTGAATGATTGGAAAACGCTGGCGATCGAAGGATGGACGAAAGGTGAACGGCCATGGTTTTATATGTCGGAAAAGATTGGCGAGTCCATGGCGGGACTCATCAATGTGGACAAAGAAACAATACTTGCCACAAATTCAACTACGACAAATATTCACCAGACGGTCAGAACGCTTTATCAGCCGACTGAATCAAGAAATAAAATTTTAGTTGATGAGCTGAACTTTCCGTCAGATATTTACGCGGTCCAGGCCGTGCTTGATGATCACGGGTACCCGGACAGTCTGCTGAAAGCAGAGAGCCGTGACGGACATACTTTAAAAACAGAAGACATTATTGAATTGATGGATGATTCTGTTGCCCTCATTCTGCTGCCGGCAGTTTTATACAGAAGCGGTCAGATTCTTGACATGGAAAAATTAACGGATGCAGCTCATGAAAAAGGCATCATCATCGGTTTTGACTTGTGTCATTCAATCGGTGCGATACCTCATCATCTGAAGGCATGGGATGTGGATTTTGCCGTGTGGTGTACTTATAAGCATTTAAACGGCGGACCGGGATCGGTTGCGGGACTTTATGTCCATCCGAAACATCATCATTTGGGAGTGTCGCTGAAAGGCTGGTTCGGAAATAATAAAGAAAGCCAGTTTGATATGAATCACGAATTCGATGGAGCGCCGGATATCAGCCAATATCAGATCGGTACGCCGCATATTCTATCGATGGCACCGCTCGCTGGGGCCCTCTCTTTATTCAACGAGGCGGGAATGGATGAAATACGGAGCAAATCACTGAATCTTACGGATTTCATGCTGGAAATACTGGATGCGGAATTTAAAGAGTTTGATATTGAAATGGTGACACCCCGCAGCCATGAAGAGCGCGGCGGTCATATATTGATCGGTCACAAACATGCTGCCGGCATCAATGAAGCTTTGAAATCAAAAGGCGTGATACCTGACTTCAGGGCTCCGAGCTACGTGCGTATTGCACCGGTTGCACTTTATAATACGTTTGAAGATGTTTATCACACGATGAGAATTTTAAAAGAAATCATGGAAACGAAAAAATATAAAGACTTTGATAATAAACGGGGTGTGGTCGCATAATGTGGATTGATATTACGCAGACGTTAACGAATGATATCGCACACTGGCCGGAAGATACACCGTTCAGTTTCGAAGTGCCGGCAACAAAGCAAGATACCGGTTCAGTCAATATCGGAAAAGTGACAACGAGCAGTCACATAGGCACGCATATTGATGCGCCGTTCCATTTTGATGACAGAGGAGAAACCGTCGAGGCACTGGATATCAACCGCTACATCGGTGAAGCCACAATAATAGAAGTGTATAATCAGAATCAAATTACAGAAGCATTACTTTCTGAACATGATATAAAAGGCACCATATTACTGGTGAAGACACAGCAGTCATATGAGCCGGGCGTCTTTCCGGAAGAAGTGCCGGTTTTAACTGAAGAAGCGGTCAATTATATTTCCAGTATCGGGATAAAGCTGTTCGGTATCGATGTACCGTCAGTGGATGATATTGATTCCAAAGATTTAAAGATTCATCACACACTCTATGAGAACGACATCATGATTATAGAAAATGTTGTACTGGAAGAAGCGCCGGGCGGATATTATGATTTTATCGCTCTGCCGCTTAAGATAGAAGGTGCAGACGGATCACTTGTAAGGGCGGCCGTTAGAAAAAGGGGGAGTGAAGATGTCTGAATATCAGGATAAGACATTGAGCGGGGAAAGCGTCAAGACAGACTTCAAGAAAGACATGACATACGGGGAATACTTGTCATTGGAACAGGTACTCACAGCACAAAAACCTTTATCTGATGAACATGATGAGCAGTTATTCATCATCATCCATCATGTCTCTGAATTATGGATGAAACTGATGATACATGAACTGAATTCAGCAATAGAGGATATCAGTAAAGACGAATTCAGGGTGGCTTTTAAAAAGCTTGCGAGAGTTGCAAATGCACAGAACCAGATTATTACTTCATGGGATGTATTATCAACTTTGACACCGAGTGATTATTTGAAATTCAGGGATATCCTTGCGAATGCTTCAGGGTTTCAGTCCTATCAGAACCGGATGATGGAATATTGTCTCGGATTCAAGACGACTCATGCGCTGAAAATATATGAAAAAGACCCGGAAGTACATGCTCGATTAAAGAAGCAGCTGGAAACCCCGAGCATCTATGATGAAACGATCAAAGCGGTGCACAGAGCAGGATTTGATATTGATGAATCCGTTCTGAACCGTGATATCACACAGGATTATGAACCGAATGACACAGTAAAGGAAGCATTTAAACAGATATACCTTAACCCGGAGGAAAATTTTGAACTGTATGAGCTGCTTGAAAAGCTGGTGGATATTTAAGACAGGTACAGCCAGTGGCGATTCAGACATATGAAGACTGTGCAGAGAATCATCGGTTTCAAAACCGGCACGGGCGGCAGCTCAGGAGTGAATTACTTAAAGAGAGTGATCGACAAATACTTCTTTAAGGAACTGTGGGACTTGCGGACAGAATTATAATGAGGAGGAAGCGCCATGACAGAGTTTGGTCAGACAAACATTTTCGATGATGTCATTAAAGAGGATGAAACGTTTGTAATAGTGGTTCAGGAAATAATCGATGAACCGGGCGGGCTTCAAAAAAGAATGCTGCGGGAATATCCGAGCCTCAAGATGGATCAGATGAAGAATCTATTTGAACATTTGAGAGATTTTTATTTGGAAGAAGAACTTTCTGAAACTGGGAAGTATTTTGCTATTACTGTATATACCAATGAAGATTATGCAGGGGAAAATATATATGCGCACATCAAAAGATACCGTAACAGCAAGGATTGGACGGCTACTACAAAGTAGAAAGATTATATTTAAAACTATAAGTGTGTATAAATTCATCCTACATTAATATATACCTGGAATTTACAAAGATATAACATGTTGTAAAGAGAGAATAATTTGTTAGTGAGAGGATTAATATCTATAATAGATGTGTATACATAAGTATACTTAAAAATTATACGAAGTGAATCGGAGGATGTTCAAATGAGAATTATTGTAGCTGGAGGAGACGGTTTCTGCGGATGGCCGACTGCACTCTATTTATCTGAAAAAGGTCATGAAGTTACCATAGTAGATAACCTGGTTAGAAGAGAGTATGACAAAGAACTTAATTCTAACTCAGTTACACCAATTGCATCGCTGGAAGATCGTGTTGCGAAATGGAAAGAACTGACTGGTAAAGAAATCAAGGTTTACGAAGGTGATTTAAACCATTATGATTTCCTGAGTCTTGTATTCAAACAGGAAAGACCTGAAGCATTTGTTCATTTTGCGGAACAGCGTTCGGCACCATACTCCATGATAGACAGAGAGCATGCAGTGTATACACATCAGAACAACGTCATCGGAAACCTGAATGTACTGTATGCAATCAAAGAATTTGAACCGGACTGCCATTTGATCAAATTAGGTACGATGGGTGAATACGGCCAGCCTAATATTGATATAGAAGAAGGATATATCGAAGTTGAGCACAAAGGAAGGAAAGATGTTCTTCCATTCCCTAAACAACCGGGTTCTTTCTACCATCTGACAAAAGTGCACGACACAGACAATATCATGTTCGCATGTAAAATCTGGGGTATCCGTGCGACAGATCTTAACCAGGGTGTTGTTTACGGTCTGAATACAGATGAAACTTTAAAGGACCCTGTCCTTGTAAACCGTCTGGATTATGATGCGATCTTCGGTACTGCCCTGAACCGCTTCCTGACACAGGCTGCGATCGGTCATGATATTACAGTATACGGTGCAGGCGGACAGACAAGAGGTTACCTGAACATCAAAGATACAGTCCGCTGTGTTGAAATTGCAGCTGAAAATCCTGCAGACCGCGGTGAATTCAGAGTGTTCAACCAGTTCACGGAATCATTCTCCGTTTTGGAACTTGCACAAAAAATACAAAAAGTCGCGAAAGGCCTCGACATAGACGTAGAAGTTTCAAACGTCGAAAACCCGCGTGTTGAAAAGGAAGAACATTATTATAATGCAATCAATACAGCACTGATCGACTTAGGTCTGGAACCGAACCTTCTGACTGATGAAGTGCTTGAAGAGATACTTGAATATTCACTTCAGCATAAAGATAGAATCATAGTGGATAACGTTCTCCCGACAGTGACATGGAAATAAGAGTTTAGAAATGTGGAGGCATTAACGGATGAAGATAGCGATTGTAACAGAAACATTTTTACCATCGACCGATGGAATTGTAACAAGGTTGAAGAAGGCAATCGAATATTTTTTACGTGAAGGCCATGAAGTACTGGTAATCGCACCAGATCTTGGTGTGACAGAGTACAAGGGTGCAAAAGTGATTGGTGTAAAACCGATCACTTTCCCTTTTTACAGGTATAGAAAATGGGGTTTTCCATCACGTAAAGTTTATCATGAGCTGAAGAAGTTTGAACCGGATGTTATCCATGCAGTCAATCCATTGCTGATGGCCACAAGTGCAGTTAAAGCTGCGCAAAAATTGGATCTTCCTCTAGTTTCTTCCTATCATACTCATTTGCCGAAATACCTGGATTTTTACAAAATATATAAACCTGCCAAACCATTACTATGGTGGTATATCAGAAGACAACATAAAAATGCGGATATTAATCTGGTTACTTCTGAAACGATTAAAGAAGAACTGAATACGGAAGGCATCGAACGCCTGTCTGTAATCCCGCGTGGAGTCGACGTTGAAAAACGCCACCCAAAATTTAAAGATGCAGCGATGAGAGAACGGCTTACAAATGGGGAACCTGATAATAAACTTCTTGTCTTTATCGGAAGGCTGGCAATTGAAAAAGAAATACATAAGCTTTTGCCCATGCTTGAAAAGCGGTCGGATATCAGCCTCGCAATCATCGGAGACGGCCCTGCAAGAAATGACCTTGAAAAAGTCTTTGAAGGCACCAAAACGGTTTTCACCGGATTTCTGCATGGTGAAGAGCTTTCTCAAGCATATGCTTCAAGTGATGCTTTCATCTTCCCGAGCATCTCGGAAACACTGGGCTTGGTCATATTGGAAGGCATGGCCTCAGGCCTGCCGGTCATTGCAGCAAAAAGCGGACCGACTATGGAACAGGTTACGCATGAAGTCAATGGCATGCTCTATGAAAATGAGGACCTCAACAGCCTTTTGGATGCTGTTGAAGTCATTGATGACGAAGAGAGATTCAATAATATAAAAGTAGAGGCACGAAAAGAAGCTTTGAAGTTTTCATGGGATAATGCCTCCAAGCGGCTGCTGGATTATTATAAAGATGCAAGAGACCACCATTCGATTGGAAGAAGTAATTAACATTAAAGGAGTGATTTTATGAGAATGGTAGATATTATTGCAAAAAAACGTGATAATCAACCACTGACAAAAGAGGAAATCGAGTTTTTTGTAGATGGCTATACTAATGATGAAATTCCGGATTATCAAGTTTCGAGTATTATGATGGCGATTTTCTTCAATGATATGAATGACGAAGAAAGAGCCGGCCTGACAATGGCGATGGTGGCTTCCGGCGATCAGATAGATCTGTCTGAAATCGACGGTGTGAAAGTGGATAAACACTCGACCGGTGGCGTTGGTGATACAACGACGCTTGTGTTGGCACCGTTGGTTGCGGCGCTGGATGTGCCGGTGGCAAAAATGAGCGGACGGGGACTGGGTCACACAGGCGGCACAATCGATAAATTGGAAGCTGTTGAAGGTTTCCACGTGGAAATTACCGAGCAGGAATTCATCGATATTGTAAACCGCGACAAAGTGGCGGTAATCGGTCAGTCAGGCAATTTGACGCCGGCGGATAAAAAACTTTATGCACTCAGAGATGTTACCGCAACTGTAAACTCGATCCCACTCATTGCAAGTTCGATCATGAGCAAAAAAATTGCAGCAGGCGCCGATGCAATTGTTCTCGATGTCAAAGTCGGAGACGGTGCATTTATGAAAACAACGGAAGATGCAACTGAACTCGCGAGCGCGATGGTATCCATCGGAAATAATGTAGGACGTAATACCATGGCGATTATTTCAAGCATGGAAGAGCCGCTCGGCAGAGCAATAGGAAACGCTCTTGAAGTGAAAGAGGCGATTGAAACGCTTAAAGGGCAGGGGCCGGAAGATCTGACCGAGCTGAGCGTTGAATTAGGCAGCCAGATGGTGGTTCTCGGCGGCAAGGCTGACACACTCGAAGAAGCGCGGACTAAACTCCAGGCAGTAATAGATGATGGCAGTGCTTTAGAGAAATTTAAAGTATTTTTGAAAAATCAGGGCGGAGATGCGTCGATGGTTGATGACTTGAGCAAACTGCCTCAGGCGAAGTATACATTCGAAGTCGAAGCGGAAAAATCCGGATTTGTAGAAAAAATCGGATCGGAAGCGATGGGTGTTGCTTCGAGTATGCTGGGTGCAGGCCGTCAGACAAAAGAAGATGTCATTGATCTGGCTGTGGGGCTGATGCTCAATAAAAAAGTGGGAGACCGTGTAGAAAACGGAGAATCACTGGTCACCATCTACAGCAACTCTGAAGATGTCGAAGCGGTAAAACAAAAAATACTCGAAAATTACAAGATTGGTGACAATGAGACGGAAATCCCCCTCATCCGCAAAGTAATCACTGAATAATCTTATGAGGAGTTTGACTATGATCGAAAAATGGATACCTCAATATAGCAAATTAAATGCACCGGAACAGCAGCAACTGGATGAATCATTTAAAGCATTGGATATCGCACATATTGAAAAAGTGTATGAAGAGACATATGTAAGTCCGAAAACATTGGATATGGAAAAGATAGAAGAGATTCAATACGTATCAACGGATGATATAGATGATTTCCAAAAAGAAAAATTAAGGGAAAGAGCAGAGAGCGCAGTCTTTAAAGGTGAATTTGCCGTTCTTTTGATGGCAGGCGGACAGGGCACACGCCTTCAGCATCCCGGTCCGAAAGGCACATTTTCTTTTGACGGCGTATCATTGTTCGAGCTGCAGGCAAGACAGTTAAAGAAATATATGTCAACAGAGAGTGCCCCGGTGCATTGGTATATCATGACAAGTGATATCAATCATGAAGAAACGTTAAGCTTTTTTGGAGAAAATAAATACTTTGGACTGCCGAAGGAAAATATTCATTTTTTCAAGCAGGAACATTTTCCACCAGTCAGAAAAAATAAAACGTTACTGTTGACTCCAAAAAAAGATATCATGCTGACGCCAAATGGCAACGGCGGCATTTTCGCTTCATTATATAACTCAGGAATGCTTGAGGATATGAAGCGCCGCGGTGTCAAACATGTATTCATGAATAATGTGGATAATGCAGTTGTTAAAGTACTCGATACACTGCTCGCCGGACTGCATTTGGATAATGGCAATGAAATCACTTCAAAATCAATCGTTCCAAAACCGGGTGAGAGTGTCGGACGTCTGAGTTTAGCAGACGGCGTCAAAGCAGTTGTAGAGTATACCGAACTTCCGGAAGGGACGGACAGACAGTTTTTAAACGGCAACATCGGCATCCATATCTTTACGACGGATTTTCTGGATACTGTCGGAAAAGCTGAAATGCCCTACCATCTGGCATTGAAGAAACTTGATTTTTTGGACAATGATTTAAATGAAGTGAAAGAAGAAGTGCTGAAATTCGAGAAGTTTTATTTCGATGCATTCAAATATGCTGTAAAGCACAACACTCTGCAAGTGGACAGAAAAGGTGAGTTCTCTCCGCTGAAAAATAAAGAAGGCAAAGACAGTGTGGAAACAGCATATCAGGATCTTAAATCAGAAGGATTGATCTAATGACTAAAAGTGACGGGACCGTAAAACAGGCAACAGAAAACAAAGAGACAAAGATAGAACGTTCACTGCGCGGCGTCATCCCGTTATCTTTTGGTGAAGAGGTTGGCAACAGTGTCAGTCACGGAGTGGCCGCTTTAATATTCATAATCCTTCTTCCATTTACGGCAGTCTATATGTATATAGGAGGCGGCGTCGAATTTGCAATCGGCGGCTCTGTATATGTCATCAGTATTCTATTGATGTTTCTGACTTCGACTTTATATCATTCGATGGAACACAACACAAAACATAAATATATTATGAGACTTCTTGACCACAGTTTCATATATGTTGCAATCGCAGGGACTTACACACCTATTGCAATTTCTGTCATCGGTGGATTTTGGGGTATGACGACACTGGTCATCCAATGGACTGCAGCTGTACTGGGTATACTTTATAAAGTATTGAGTCCAAAAGTCAGCTCTAAAGTCAGCATGATATTTTATCTTGTGATGGGGTGGATGGCGGTTATATTCACTCCGATCATCATCAGTGAAACAAGCTGGATTTTCATCGGTCTCATCCTGCTGGGTGGTATCAGTTACACGGTGGGTGCATGGTTTTATTCTCAAAAAGAAAGAAAGTACTTCCATATGATATGGCATTTCTTTATAATCATCGCAAGCGGATTACACTACACTGCCATCGTATTTTATATTTAATGCAGATTAAACTTCACTTTTTATATCAGTTTGTTAAGATAAAGCATGGGTCAAAAATTTTAATGGAGTTGATTTGATGAAGATTGTCTTTTACGGTGCAGGAAACATGGCAAGTGCTATTTTTATCGGCATGATCGAGAATCGTGTTGTAGCACCTTCAGATATATACTTGACGAGTAGAAGCATGCAGGAAAAAATAATGTTTTTCAAAGACAACCTGGGTGTCAATGTATCATATGATGATCCGGAACTATTAAAAGATACGGATTATGTGATACTTGCAAGTAAACCGCAGAGTTTTCCTTCTGTTGCAAGTAGAATCCGGCCATATCTGGAACCAAAGACAAAAGTGGTATCAGTCATGGCGGGTACTCAAATTAAGACTATTCGCCGGGAACTTAAAACCGAAAACCCAATTGCGAGAATCATGCCGAATACAAACGCGATGGTGCAGCATTCGGTAAATGGCATATCATATTCCAGCAACTTTACCGACAGGGATGAACTGATAGAGCTGATGGAAAGTTTCGGTACTACAGTGACTGTGGAAGAGGATGAAATGCACAATATAACAGCTGCAACCGGTTCAGGTTCAGCCTTTCTTTACTATATATATGAAATGTATGCCGAAAGTTTGATGGAACTGGGATTTGATGAAGAAGAGGCGATGTTCCTTACCCGCAACCTGGTGATCGGAGCAGGAAAGATGGTTGAGGATTCAGAGCTGTCATTCAGTGATCTGCGCAAGAATATAACGTCCAAACGCGGTACGACTGAGGCTGGACTTGATGCCCTTGACGGAGACGGTCTGAAAAGAATACTGATTAAAACGTTGAATGCTGCGGCAAACCGCAGTGAAGAACTGAGTAAAGATGACGACGAGTGATATTGAAATACTTCATATTATATTCATATAATATGAAGTATTTTTTAAAGGGGACGGTATTTTGAAAACTTTATATAAAAACGGAAAAATTTACAGTATGAATGCTGAAGGTGAGACTTTCGACAGTGTAATGGTGGAAGACGGAATCATCACCGGATTGGATGCTGATGAAAGTGTTGCCGATGAAATCATCGATTTGAAAGGCGCTACTGTGCTGCCGGGGTTAAATGATACACATATGCATCTGGTGATGCTCGGTAAAAAGTTGAAGTCACTTGTTTTATATGATGAAAATGATATTGATCATGTAAAAGAATTGATTAAAGGCCATCATTCCGACAAAGAATGGAATATGATCCTCGGATATGATGAAAACAACTTTGAAAACAACTACCGTCTGAACCGTGCCGAGCTGGATGTTCTGACGGATAAACCGACCATCGTTGCGAGAGTATGCCAGCATGCAGGCATAGTGAACACTAAAGCGCTGGAAGCTCTTGGCATAGATAAAAAGATTGAGGATCCTGAAGGCGGTTCTTATGAAAGAGATGAAGACGGTGAGCTGACAGGTTGGGTTTATGATAAGGCATTCGACCAGTTCAGGGAAGCGCAGGTGGATGACACGGTCGAATCGGTCAGTGATGATATTATACAGGCTGTAAAATATTTATATACACTGGGTGTGACAGGTGTACACACTGAAGATATGGCAGCATACGGTCCGAACGATGTGCCGCTGAATGCCTACTTGAATACGATCGGTAAAGATCAGCTTAAGTTCAGAGTGAATCTTTTGAGACACGAATCGGTTTACGAAGAGATGATAGAGAAAAATCCTGAATTTAAAAAGGATTGGGTAGAGGCTGATGCCATGAAAATCTTTATTGACGGCGCTTTCGGGGGTCAGACAGCTCTTATGAAGGAACCTTATGAAGGGACTGACAATACAGGACTGCAAATACACACCAGGGAAAATTTAGAGAAACTGGTCAAAAAAGCGAGAAAGAATGATGATGCTGTAGCCGTTCATATGATAGGCGACCAGGCAACGGAACTCGTACTTGATGTGATAGAGGAATATCCTGTAAAAAAAGGGCTGTACGATAGACTGATTCATGTGAGTCTGCTCGATGAAAAAATGATGGACAAAATGGCGGAACTTGATGTCATATGCGATGTTCAACCTACATTCCTGACTTCTGATATGCCGTGGGTGGAAGATTATATAGGTAAAGAAAGAGCTGAACGACTGTACAATTTCAGAACCATGTCGGATAAGGGACTTCTCCTTGGCGGCGGTTCGGATGGCCCGATTGAAGATGTGAACCCGCTGCAGGGTGTTCATGCACTCGTTACACGGCATGGTAAAACCGGTGTTTATAATGAAAGTGAAAAAATCAGTGTATTCGAAGCCTTTCAAATGTATACTAAAAATGCGGCTGAGATCGTTCATCGCAGTGATAGATCTGGTCAGATCAAAGAAGGCTGCATGGCAGATTTCACAGTATTCGACAGAGATGTAATGACTGTCGAAACGGATGAGCTATTAGAAACAGAAGTATTATATACAATTATAGATGGCGAAGTGGTTTATCGAAAAGGAGGAATATAGGTGACATTAAAAATTGGTATTTTTGGAGCCGGACATGGCGGTGTAACTGCAGCAGCAGATTTGACTAAATCAGGACATGAAGTGACTTTATATCAATCTGCGGAGTCAAAGAGAAACCTGGAAAAAATCAGTGCAGGCAATGAAATCATATTAAACGGTGAAGCGGTTAAAATACATTCGTTTACGAGAGATGTTGAAGAAGCGGTCAGTGGGCAGGATGTGTTAATGCTGGCGATTCCTGCCCCTGCTGTGGAGAAAGTGACTGCAAATATTGCACCATACCTGGAAGACGGGCAGCACATATATATCAACAGCGCAAGCGCCATGTGCAGTATCAGGCTGCGCAATGTCCTTAAGAATATGGGGATAGAAAAGGATGTCAAAGTAGGGGAATCGATGTCACTCACTTATGCATCAAGGTACAATGCAGAAACGAATGAAGCGAATTTAATCGGTTACAATCAACATAATCTGTTTGCAGCATACCCGGCCAAAGATACTGATGAGATGTTGGAAGTTTTAAGTGAAATGTATGATTTTGTCAAAGCGGACACAATCATAGAAGTGACATTGAATAACGGCAATCCGGAAAGTCACCCAGGCCCTTCAATATTAAACGCGGGACGTATAGACTATGCGGGTGATTCATTTTATTTATACAAAGAAGGTATAACTGAGCATACTGTAAACGTCGTCCATAAAATTGATGAAGAACGCCAGGAAATATGTAAAGTATTGGGCTATGAAGCAGTAGATAAATCTTCCCGCAGTGAGAGAAGCGGTTATTTTGAAAAAGGTAAGCCGCTGCTTGAACAGTTTAATGAATCACCAATGCTGAAAGACATACTCGGACCGACCGATCTTGAAAACCGTTATATCACAGAAGATGTGGAAAGCGGCCTGGTCCTTTGGGCAAGCATTGCTGATGCAGTCGGTGTCGATACTCCCGTCATGGATTCGGTCATCACATTGACGGGCGTACTGCTTGAAAGAGATTATTTTGAAATCGGCTTGACATTGGATAAGCTGGGCATCGATATAAAAGATGCCGGGGAGTTAAATAAAATAATGACAGGTTAAAAAAAGAGCTGCATAAGCAGCTCTTTTTAATTATTCCGTATCTTTTTTATAGTATTTACCTTCTGTATGGAAAAACTCATTATAGAGTTCCACGATTTTAGGAGACATGATAATTACAGCAATCAGGTTGGGCAGTACGACAAAGAATAAAGTCAAGTCGAGCAGCGACCAGAAGAATGTTGCTCCGCCGATGGCTCCAATAATGATGGAAATGATATAGACGACTTTAATCACTTTGCCTGCCCATAGTCCAAATAGGAATTCAGCCTGCCTTGCGCCATAAAATATGACGACTGTAACTGTTGAGAAAACAAAGAAAATCAACGCAACCGCAATCAGGCCGCCTCCAAAAGCTCCAAAAGACTCTTCAAAAGCACGCGCTGTCAATGATTCTCTGACACTGTCCTCATGTGCATCATTATGCTGCCATACACCAGTCATCAAAACGACAAGACCGGTAATTGTACATATGACCAAAGTGTCGACGATGATTTGAATGACAGCCCAAAGTGCCTGTCGGATCGTCGGTTTTTGCGGCGGCATGGGCAATGGGTGAAGTACCGAGTCCGGCTTCATTACTGTATATGCCACGTGCAAATCCCCAACGGATGGATTCAGCCAAAACAACACCGGCACCGCCTCCAAGAGCAGCGGTCGGATTGAAAGCTTCGGTAAATACCAGTGCTAATATTTCAGGTACCATATCGACATTTATTAAAATGATGATGCTGCCTGCAATAATGTAGAATAAAGCCATAAACGGAACTAGATACGAAGTGACCCGGCCAATTCTTTTAACACCGCCGAACACGACAATACCTGCAAGTACAGCGACAATGATACCGGTAATTACCGGCGGGACGGAGAATGTTGTGCTGACTGTACTTGCGACCGAGTTACTTTGAACCATTATGCTTGGTATCAACTCTATCATCAGGAAGAATGCATACCAGACCGCAAGAAATTTACCGATTTTCGGCCACTTGATTCCATTTCTCATATAATACATCGGCCCGCCGACATATTCACCGATCGAATTTTTCTCACGGTAGTAGACACCTAACGTCGTTTCTCCGAATTTCAAAGCCATTCCGAGAAAAGCGATTACCCACATCCAAAACAGTGCTCCGGGTCCGCCGAGCATTATGGCTACAGGAACTCCGACGATATTGGCAGCGCCGATCGTGGATGACAATGCAGTCGTCAATGTCTGGAATGGCGTTACAGTACCTTTACCTTTTGTTTTTTTGCCGACTTGTCCAATGGTTTGCTGGAAAATGTAAAACGGTCTTCTGAATTGGAAAAACTTTAGTCGGAAGGTCAGGAAAACACTCGTCACAAGAAGAGCAATTATAATTGGATAACCCCAAAGAAAGTCAGATATTGCTGTAATTGTTTCCATCTCAAACATCCCCTATATTCAATTTTAAAATTATAAGCACATTACATTTTTCAAATATCTTAAATAAATCTTATAAAATATCGAAAAGAAAATCAATAATATTATCTAAATTTTCGGAATACTTAGGGTATAAAAGTTAGAGAATATAATTGAAATGAGGTTCATAAAGTATGATTAATGCTTATTTAAATTCACTTTGCATGCAAGGTGTATTATAACTAATTACATATTTGAGTTCATTTAGTTAATTTTTACTTTTTTTGGAGGTTTCCGTTTAAATGTCAATTATTAAGGCAAGAGGACTTATATCATGAAAAATAAGGAGAGGTTACATTTATGTCTAACATTGGAAATGCGTTTAACGATATGTTTTCCAACATTATTAATTTTATCCCAAGTTTAATCGCAGCATTATTATACTTACTGCTTGCCTGGATTATTGCCACTGTCATTAAAAACGTTATCGTGAAAGGTTTAGGAGCTCTTGGATTTGAAGAATGGCTTCAGAAAAAAGGTCTTGTGAATGCAACAGAAGGCGGACAGGCTTCTGAGGGCTTCATACAGACACTGGGCAAAATTGCTTATTACCTGGTATTCATTTTATTTTTACCAGCAGTATTCTCAGCATTGAATATGGATTCCGTCGCAACACCAATCAGTCAGATGATGACGAATATACTGAACTTCCTGCCAACACTACTGGTGTCAGCTGTATTGTTAGTACTGGGTCTGTTTATTGCCAAATTGGTAGGTACCCTGGTTCGAAACCTTCTTGCTAATATCAATGCAAGTAAATATAACAAATATGTAAACTTTGGACAGAACAAAGATGCAGTGGATATTCCGTCTGCAACAGGATGGATTGTTACAGCGCTTATCGGCCTGTTCTTCGTAGTGGAAGCTTTAAGTGTATTGAATTTAGAAATCTTGAATACAATCGGCGGGGCAATCATTGCTTACCTGCCACTCGTTCTATCAGCAGCCATCATTCTGGCGCTTGGTTTTGTCGGAGGAAACATCATATCCTCTGTCATCGTTAAAAGTACAGGCAACAGATTCTTTGGTGAAATCGTTAAATATCTACTGATCATTGTTGCAGTGTTCATGACTTTAGATCAGTTGAACTTTGCACAAAGCATTGTAAATGCTGCATTCCTTCTAATACTTGGAGCAATTGCTGTCGCTTTCGCAATATCATTTGGTATCGGCGGACGTTCATTTGCAGAAAAACAGCTTGCTAAGTTTGAACAGAAAGTCCGTTCAGAAGATAACAAAAATGAATAACTAAGACTTAAGTCTGAATATCCAAACATTTATCATAAAGTGTTTGGATATTTTTTAATTTTAGTATATTGATTATGTTATGATTGTTGTATTGAATTTTGTAGATAAAGGAGAAAAACGATGTTATCAAATAAAGAAGTAGAAGAACTTCTAGGCGATATTAATGACCCGGTTTTAAACGTACCTTTGAAAGAAACTGAAGGTATCGTGGAAATTAAGATCAAAGAAGAGAAAGAACACGTCAGTGTAAAACTTGCCATAGGACGTTTAGGCGGACAGGAACAACTGGATTTACAAATGAAAGTTGTTGATTTATTAAAAGAAAATGGTTTTGCTACAGTCGGCATCCGTTTTGAAGAATTGGAAGATGACCTGATCAATGAGCATAGAGGCAACGAAGCATCTCCAATCGAAAGCAAATTCAGTGAAGGAAAAACTGAGTTTATATCAGTAGCTTCAGGTAAAGGCGGCGTTGGTAAATCAACAGTGTCGGTCAACCTGGCTGTATCATTGGCGAAAGCTGGTAAAAAAGTTGGTATTATCGATGCGGACATTTATGGTTTCAGCGTGCCTGATATGATGGGAATTGTAGATAAGCCTGCTGTTGAAGGTGAAAAGATCATTCCGGTAGAACGCTACGGTGTCCAGGTGATATCGATGGCATTTTTCGTAGAAGAGAATACGCCGGTAATCTGGCGCGGACCGATGCTGGGTAAAATGCTGACGAGTTTCTTCAATGAAGTAGAGTGGGGAGAATTGGACTATTTGATTCTGGACTTGCCGCCGGGTACCGGCGACGTTGCATTGGATGTCCATCAGATGTTGCCTCACAGTAAAGAAATTATTGTAACAACACCACATCCGACTGCGGCATTTGTTGCAGCACGTGCCGGCTCTATGGCATTGCACACAGATCATGAAATTATTGGTGTCATTGAAAACATGAGCTACTTTGAAAGTGAAGTGAGCGGACAGAAGGAATATGTATTCGGTACAGGCGGCGGAGAGAAACTTGCTGCAGACCTTGAAGTGCCATTATTAGGACAAGTACCGCTTGGTCAGCCAAAGTGGGACCATGATGATTTTGCGCCATCTATATACAAAGATGATAAAATCAGTGAAATCTACACAGAGATTGCCAATAGTATCATTGCACAAAGTAAAGAATAGTAGGAGAAAGCTTTATGACATCAAAATATTTAGTTAAGTTTTATTTTACTACTTTACTTATTGGTACAGTTATATCTACTGTCATCAGCCTGTTGTTAGAGTATGAGAATGTGACAAGTTATTTATTCACCGGCAACATTGGAGAATTTTTGGCGGGCCTGGTTTGGTTTATCACATTCGGCTTACTGATAGCGACAATCAGTCAGGTAGCATTTTTCATCTATCTTTTTATACACCCTTTAGGATTGGGAATATTTAAGCGTTTCTGGCCATATATTCAATTACTTCTTATAATGTATGCCATTTTCGATTTGTTCTATTTCCGATTTTATGAAGTTGGGGTGGAAGAAGGCTTTGTTTGGGGATTCATGTGGATTCCAATATTGATGATAGTGGTCGGTATAGTTGTGGCACGTTATAAGAATAAGCAGGTTAAAGATGCAAATGTCTTCATACCTTCATTGTTCTTCATGATTTTCATCACAGCTGTTACAATGATTCCTTTCGTAGTTGTTGAAGATACTTCCTGGATTTTCAGATCTGTCTTTGCGATTTTAGTGATGAATGCCTACCAATTGATTAAACTGCCGGATTATATAGCAGCTTCTGAAAGAGAAAAGAAGGAGCGGGGCAGAATCACGAAGAGTGATATCAATGAAGAGAAGCGCAAGAAACTCAGGAAAGAGCGGGATGAGAAAGCTGAACAGGACCGGCTGGCTAAACAAAAGAAGAAAAGCATCAAGGATAATAAACGTAAAACAGCGAAAGAACGTAAAAGAGGCAGCGTCAAGCAAAAAAACAATTAAACAGCAGTGAATAATAATTCAATGTAAAGTCGTATGAAGCCATAAACCGTGGTTTTATACGGCTTTTATATATAGTTTGATGTGAAAGACGGGATATTGGTAAAACTACAATAAAAGATGCGTGAAATGTGTTGACGTTGAATTCAAAACTTGATATTCTTACGTAGTCGCTTTGAACAGGAGCGAAAAAACGTAAAGCTAAATTAACAAATATTAATTTTGTTAAACTTATATTAAATTATCATTGCAAAGATTTCTGAGCTGTGATAAGATATTAAAGCAACACCAAACGAGAACATTGAAAACTGAATGACAATATGTCAACGTTTAATTCCGATAAAGTTCCTATTGAATAGGAACACAAATTGAGGCGAACAATCAAACACGCAAACAGATGATACTAAAGTATCGAAGAGCTCAAGATGAGCTTTCCATTTATGGAGAGTTTGATCCTGGCTCAGGATGAACGCTGGCGGCGTGCCTAATACATGCAAGTCGAGCGCGAGCGATTGGAGCTTGCTCCAATCAATCGAGCGGCGGACGGGTGAGTAACACGTAGGCAACCTACCCATCAGACTGGGATAACCACGGGAAACCGTGGCTAATACCGGATGAACCTTTGAGACACAAGTCTTAAAGTTGAAAGGCGCTTTTGGTGCCGTTGATGGATGGGCCTGCGGCGCATTAGCTAGTTGGTGAGATAGTGGCTCACCAAGGCGACGATGCGTAGCCGACCTGAGAGGGTGATCGGCCACACTGGGACTGAGACACGGCCCAGACTCCTACGGGAGGCAGCAGTAGGGAATCTTCCGCAATGGACGCAAGTCTGACGGAGCAACGCCGCGTGAGTGAAGAAGGGTTTCGGCTCGTAAAACTCTGTTGTTAAGGAAGAATGACACATGGAGTAACTGCCATGTGTGTGACGGTACTTAACCAGAAAGCCACGGCTAACTACGTGCCAGCAGCCGCGGTAATACGTAGGTGGCAAGCGTTATCCGGAATTATTGGGCGTAAAGCGCGCGTAGGCGGTTTCTTAAGTCTGATGTGAAAGCCCCCGGCTCAACCGGGGAGGGTCATTGGAAACTGGGGAACTTGAGTGCAGAAGAGGAGAGTGGAATTCCATGTGTAGCGGTGAAATGCGCAGAGATATGGAGGAACACCAGTGGCGAAGGCGGCTCTCTGGTCTGTAACTGACGCTGATGTGCGAAAGCGTGGGGATCAAACAGGATTAGATACCCTGGTAGTCCACGCCGTAAACGATGAGTGCTAAGTGTTAGGGGGTTTCCGCCCCTTAGTGCTGCAGCAAACGCATTAAGCACTCCGCCTGGGGAGTACGACCGCAAGGTTGAAACTCAAAGGAATTGACGGGGACCCGCACAAGCGGTGGAGCATGTGGTTTAATTCGAAGCAACGCGAAGAACCTTACCAAATCTTGACATCCTCTGACAGCCATAGAGATATGGTTTCCCTTCGGGGCAGAGTGACAGGTGGTGCATGGTTGTCGTCAGCTCGTGTCGTGAGATGTTGGGTTAAGTCCCGCAACGAGCGCAACCCTTAAACTTAGTTGCCAGCATTCAGTTGGGCACTCTAAGTTGACTGCCGGTGACAAACCGGAGGAAGGTGGGGATGACGTCAAATCATCATGCCCCTTATGATTTGGGCTACACACGTGCTACAATGGACAGGTTACAAAGGGCAGCGACGCCGCAAGGCCAAGCGAATCCCATAAAACTGTTCTCAGTTCGGATTGGAGTCTGCAACTCGACTCCATGAAGCTGGAATCGCTAGTAATCGTGGATCAGCATGCCACGGTGAATACGTTCCCGGGTCTTGTACACACCGCCCGTCACACCACGAAAGTCAGTAACACCTGAAGCCGGTGGGCCAACCTTTATGGAGGCAGCCGTCGAAGGTGGGATTGATGATTGGGGTGAAGTCGTAACAAGGTAGCCGTATCGGAAGGTGCGGCTGGATCACCTCCTTTCTAAGGATAATTACAGGAACGGGATTGACGTTTGACATATTGTATTCAGTTTTGAATGTTTTCTCATTGGAGAGGCATTCATATTAAAGATGTACATTGAAAACCGGATAGAGAAGCAAACAAAACAAATGATTTTAACCGAAATCAAAACAAGCGTAGAAAACCGAGAACAAAGAGTTCAAGATACACGCGATGTACTTTAATTAGTACACTCACAAATTCATTACGATTAAGTGATGAAGAGCGCACGGTGGATGCCTTGGCACTAAGAGCCGATGAAGGACGGAACCAACACCGAAATGCTTCGAGGAGCTGTAAGTAAGCTGTGAATCGAAGATGTCCGAATGGGGGAACCCAGCGTCTTATGGACGTTACCAATGCGTGAATACATAGCGCATTTGGAGGTAGACCCGGGGAACTGAAACATCTTAGTACCCGGAGGAAGAGAAAGTAAACACGATTCCCTGAGTAGCGGCGAGCGAAACGGGAAGAGCCCAAACCAGCTTCGGCTGGGGTTGTAGGACACCAATGTGGAAAGTCAATGTTAGTCGAATCATCTGGAAAGATGAACCGAAGGGGGTAACAGTCCCGTAGGCGAAAACGTTGTCGGCCCTAGGTGTATCCTGAGTACGGCGGAACACGAGAAATTCCGTCGGAATCCGGGAGGACCATCTCCCAAGGCTAAATACTTCTTAGTGACCGATAGTGAACCAGTACCGTGAGGGAAAGGTGAAAAGCACCCCGGAAGGGGAGTGAAATAGAACCTGAAACCGTGTGCTTACAAGTAGTCAGAGCCCGTTAATGGGTGATGGCGTGCCTTTTGTAGAATGAACCGGCGACTTACGATGATATGCAAGGTTAAGCAGTGAATGTGGAGCCGCAGCGAAAGCGAGTCTGAACAGGGCGCCATAGTATATCGTCGTAGACCCGAAACCAGGTGATCTACCCATGTCCAGGCTGAAGTCCAGGTAACACTGGATGGAGGGCCGAACCGACTTACGTTGAAAAGTGACCGGATGAGGTGTGGGTAGCGGTGAAATTCCAATCGAACCTGGAGATAGCTGGTTCTCTCCGAAATATATTTAGGTATAGCCTCATGAGAGCATCGTGGAGGTAGAGCACTGTTTGGACGAGGGGCCCATCCCGGGTTACCGAATTCAGACAAACTCCGAATGCCATAGATGCGCTTCATGGGAGTCAGACAGTGGGTGATAAGGTCCATTGTCGAGAGGGCAACAGCCCAGACCACCAGTTAAGGTCCCCAAATATATGTTAAGTGGAAAAGGATGTGGCGTTGCACAGACAACTAGGATGTTGGCTTAGAAGCAGCCATCATTTAAAGAGTGCGTAATAGCTCACTAGTCAAGTGACGCTGCGCCGAAAATGTACCGGGGCTAAACATATTACCGAAACTGTGGATCAATTTATTGATGGTAGGAGAGCGTTCTAAGTGCAGCGAAGCATGATCGTGAGGACATGTGGAGCGCTTAGAAGTGAGAATGCCGGTGTGAGTAGCGAAAGACGGGTGGGAATCCCGTCCACCGAATGACTAAGGTTTCCAGAGGAAGGCTCGTCCGCTCTGGGTTAGTCGGGACCTAAGCCGAGGCGAAGACGCGTAGGCGATGGATGACAGGTAGACATTCCTGTACCGGTGTATATTGTTCGAGTGATGTGGTGACGCAGGAGGATGGTCAGGCATGCCGATGGAAGTGCATGTCCAAGCAACGAGTGGTCAGGGTAGGCAAATCCGCCCTGTGTAACCGTGAGTTGTGACGGGGAGCCGAAATTTAGTAGGCGAAGCTGTTGATTCACACTGCCAAGAAAAGCTGCTAGCAAGATATATACCGCCCGTACCGTAAACCGACACAGGTAGTTGGGAAGAGAATTCTAAGGTGAGCGAGCGAACTCTCGTTAAGGAACTCGGCAAAATGACCCCGTAACTTCGGGAGAAGGGGTGCTCATAGAGATATGAGCCGCAGTGAATAGGCCCAAGCGACTGTTTATCAAAAACACAGGTCTCTGCCAAACCGAAAGGTGACGTATAGGGGCTGACGCCTGCCCGGTGCTGGAAGGTTAAGAGGCGCGCTTAGTTCTTCGGAACGAAGGTGCAAATTGAAGCCCCAGTAAACGGCGGCCGTAACTATAACGGTCCTAAGGTAGCGAAATTCCTTGTCAGGTAAGTTCTGACCCGCACGAAAGGCGCAACGATTTGGGCACTGTCTCAACGAGAGGCTCGGTGAAATCATATTACCTGTGAAGATGCAGGTTACCCGCGACAGGACGGAAAGACCCCGTGGAGCTTTACTGTATCCTGATATTGAATCTTGACATCCCCCGTACAGAATAGGTGGGAGCCTGTGAAGTGTGTACGCCAGTATACATGGAGGCGCCGGTGGGATACCACCCTGGTGATGTTGATATTCTAACCCACGCCCGTGATCCGGGCGGGAGACAGTGTCAGGTGGACAGTTTGACTGGGGCGGTCGCCTCCTAAAGAGTAACGGAGGCGCTCAAAGGTTCCCTCAGAATGGTTGGAAATCATTCACAGAGTGTAAAGGCATAAGGGAGCTTGACTGCGAGACCAACAAGTCGAGCAGGGTCGAAAGACGGACTTAGTGATCCGGTGGTTCCGCATGGAAGGGCCATCGCTCAACGGATAAAAGCTACCCCGGGGATAACAGGCTTATCTCCCCCAAGAGTTCACATCGACGGGGAGGTTTGGCACCTCGATGTCGGCTCGTCGCATCCTGGGGCTGTAGTCGGTCCCAAGGGTTGGGCTGTTCGCCCATTAAAGCGGCACGCGAGCTGGGTTCAGAACGTCGTGAGACAGTTCGGTCCCTATCCGTCGTGGGCGTAGGAAATTTGAGAGGCGCTGTCCTTAGTACGAGAGGACCGGGATGGACATACCCCTGGTGTACCAGTTGTCGTGCCAACGGCATTGCTGGGTAGCTATGTATGGACGGGATAAGTGCTGAAAGCATCTAAGCATGAAGCCCCCCTCAAGATGAGATTTCCCCAATAGATCCCTCAGAGATGATGAGGTAGATAGGTTCGGCGTGTACGTATGGCAACATACTCAGCGGACGAATACTAATCGATCGACGACTTATTCAAAGATTTGTACCGTGTAAAGGGTTTTTACACTTGTGTCTGTTTGCTTCTATCCGGTTTTGAGTGTGACATCGTCACATTCGTTCGATTCAGTCGAACATCCAAAGGACTGAGATTACATTTGATGTATTCGACAGTCAACATTGTCTGGTAGTGATGGCGGAGAGGCCACACCTGTTCCCATGCCGAACACAGTCGTTAAGCTCTCCAGCGCCGATGGTAGTTGGACATTCGTCCCGTCAGAGTAGGACGCTGCCAGGCAATTTTTTTTATTTTATGATTCCACAGTAGCTCAGTGGTAGAGCTATCGGCTGTTAACCGATCGGTCGTAGGTTCGAATCCTACCTGTGGAGCCATTTTTATGTTCATTGATTTTTTATTTCTGGCCCGTTGGTCAAGCGGTTAAGACACCGCCCTTTCACGGCGGTAACACGGGTTCGAGTCCCGTACGGGTCATTATTGGAGAATTAGCTCAGCTGGGAGAGCATCTGCCTTACAAGCAGAGGGTCGGCGGTTCGAACCCGTCATTCTCCACCACGGAGAGGTAGCGAAGTGGCTAAACGCGGCGGACTGTAAATCCGCTCCTTCGGGTTCGGCAGTTCGAATCTGCCTCTCTCCATATCTATCTAATATTGGGCTGTAGCCAAGCGGTAAGGCAACGGGTTTTGGTCTCGTCATGCAAAGGTTCGAATCCTTTCAGCCCAGCCAATTAGAGCCATTAGCTCAGGTGGTAGAGCATTTGACTTTTAATCAAAGGGTCAGAGGTTCGAGTCCTCTATGGCTCATCAGGACACTTATTCAGTTAAGTGTCTTTTTTTATGCATTCATTTATATTTATTAGTCGTTGCATAAACACAACATTTTTTATATCATGTATGTATAGTATTAAAAAAAGGGGAGTATTATATGTACAAAGTTGATATTATAGGAGCGGCAACTACCTTCGGACAACCGAGACTGGGTGTCGATCTGGGTCCTGATGCGCTTCGTTATGCAAATTTAGTCAATGAAATTGAGAAACTTAATATAGAAGTTAATGATAAAGGAAATATACATAGTGATATGAAAGTCAATGTCGCACAACACTCGCATGGTGATGCAAATACGTTGAAGAACTATAATCAGGTTGTAGACTTCAATGAAAAACTTGCATCATCGGTAGATGAATCTGTAGAGCAGGGTGCTTTTCCACTGATTCTTGGAGGCGACCATTCACTGGCGATAGGCAGTCTGGCAGGTATCAGCCGGCACTACGAAAATTTAGGAGTAATATGGTACGATGCTCATGGTGATCTGAATAACAGCCATACATCGCCTTCAGGGAACATACATGGAATGCCTTTGGCAATTTCCTGCGGTGTAGGTGATGAGAAGCTTGTAAACCTTTATAAGGAAGGACCGAAAGTTAAGCCTGAAAATATTGTGCTTATAGGTATGCGCGACCTTGATGAAGGTGAGAAGGAATATATCAGTGAAAATGATATCCTCACTTTTACTATGACTGACATTAAAGAAAAAGGTATATCAGCAGTTATGCAGGAATCATTGGAATACTTGCAGAATAAAACGGATGGCATCCACCTTTCACTTGATGTGGACGCGCTGGATCCGACGGAAACACCGGGCACAGGCACACCTGTAGACGGCGGATTAAGCTTATCTGAAACGTTGTTTGCAATGACTCAACTGCATGATTCACAAAAGATTACATCAATGGATCTTGTTGAAGTGAATCCATTGCTGGATGATAAAAATAAAACGGCAGTAAAAGCTGTATCGATTGCATCCGCCTTTTTCGGCAAAAAACAAAAATAATTAAAATGAAATAAAAAAACGTGGTTAGTTTGCGCTCAACCACGTTTTATTGTTCTTCATAGGGCAATATTTGAATTTTATAATCCAAAACTTTATCACTTTCTTTTTTAGTAGACTGTTCTTTGACGAATTTTCTTAAATCCTTCCTGAATTGCGGCAGCTGTTTCTCTTTTATTTTCAAATGATAGGACATCTTATCCTTCTTTTTCTCTTCCTGCCTATATTGGAGCAGGTTTATATTTGGTACTACTTTTTCAGCTACAGGTTCATAAAATTTTTGTATTATGCTGTTTTTCTCGACAGTTTTTACGACATGGATAATATCGTTTTTAAGTAATTCATTCAAATGGTAATGTATTTTGGCTCTGGGAATCCCTAATTCATCAGCCAGCATCTGACCGGTTTTTGGGTGTTCGCTCAATAAGGTGAGCAACTCGATTCTAAAAGGATCGCTGACACTTTTTAACTGATATAAGTCATTTATAACCAATAATTTTTTCATTTGGAACCCCCTTATATATGTATTTATAGTATGATTAAGAGTAAATAAGTTGTCAAATAAATGGTTACATAATATGAAGTGCACAGGAAAGGGGCACAATTGATGGTCGGGCAGAGGATTAAAGAATCGAGACATAGAAATAATTTGACCCAGGAAGAATTGGCTGAAGGCATCATATCCCGGACATATTTAAGTCTTATTGAAAAAGGGAGTGTCCAGCCGTCAACAAATGTTCTGATTAAATTGAGTGAACGGCTCAACTGTTCTTTAAACGATTTAATGTCAGAAACTTCGAATTTCAGATATAATGATGTAGAAGTGTTTCGTGAAATTGTTTACCATGAATATAAAGTTGAACATGACGACTTCACTACAATTAAAGGGTTGATCAGTAAAGAGTATGACAAGACTGACGAAATATCCGCTGCTGATAAAGGCAGGCTCCATCTGCTTTACGCAAAATACTACAGGCATATGGATGAGAACGAAAAGATGAATTTTCACACTGAGGAAGCGATATCAAGTTTATCAAACAATGTTGTCAATCAATTTTATATCGATGCAGTACTGCTGAAATCCGGCTGTTTGATTGAAGAGGGTCGTATCACGCAGTCTTTGGATATATTGGAAGAGACATATTTCCTCGTCTTTCAAATGAGTGATTTGAAATTAGGCAGGCTGAAATTATTATTTGAAATAATAGAATGTTATTATAAAAAAGAACAGTATTTTACATGCAGAAGATTACTGGATGAATTTACTTATCTTAAAGAAGGCATGCAGGTCCTTTATAAGCAGGAAGAGTATCTGTATCTATTTTCAAAGGTTGCTGTACAGCTGGAGGAATTTGAATTGCTGAACAGCCTTGTAAACATGACAGACAGCGGTCGGATGAGGCTTTTGAAATGCTTTAACCTGTATAAAAAAGATCGGATAAAAGAAGCGGTTAAATTATTTAAGGGGTACCATAAAAATACAGATGAATTGCAAGCAGATCCTTTAATGGACAATATCTACCGGGAATTGGAGGATAGGATCGGTACGTTATAATTCATCGGAAAGGACCGGATGAGTGAATACCACTAATATTTTAGAGAATATAACGACCACGACGATTATTACCAGTGTCATAGATCTAATAATTGTTTGGTACGTTTTTTACTTACTAATCACCGTGATGAGGGGAACAAAAGCCATTCAATTAATAAAAGGTATTTTCTTCATATTAATTGGACGGGGAATCAGTAATGCATTTGATTTAACGACAACGACCGAATTGTTTGATACAGTTTTGGAGTGGGGTTTCCTTGCCATCATCGTTATATTTCAGCCGGAGTTGCGCCGTGCACTTGAGCAGCTCGGACGGGGGAGTCTTTTCCGTACCACTTCAAGCACTGCCGGGGCTGATTATGAGAAGCTGAGGGAAGCGGTTGTCAAATCTATCAGATATATGACTAAAAGGCGCATCGGTGCATTGATTGTATTTGAAAAGGAAACTGGTCTGAAAGAGTATACGGAAACAGGTATAACGGTCGATGCGAATATATCATCTGAACTTCTGATCAACATTTTCATACCGAATACGCCTCTTCATGACGGAGCCATGATAGTGACAGGGGATAAAATCAATTCCGCTGCCAGCTATCTGCCGCTTTCAGACAGCAGTAAAATCGCTAAAAACCTGGGGACGAGACACCGTGCAGCAGTCGGCATTTCAGAAGTCACCGATGCATTTACGGTCGTTGTATCTGAAGAGACGGGTAATATTTCAGTTACATATGGGGGCAAACTGGATAAAGAGATTACTTTGGAAGAACTGGATGAGTTATTGAAGAAGCATTGGAGTATCCTGCCTGCAATCAAGGAAGGAGGCGGTCTCTTTGCTCGAAAGTAAGTGGGGATTGAGATTTGTTGCTTTATTACTCGCGCTGTTCATGTTTTTATCAGTGAATAATGTTTTTGAAAATATCAATCCTTTCAATGAGGAAGGAGAACTAGATGAAACCGAACTGATACAAGGAATGCCTGTTGATATTCTTTATGATGAAGATGACTACTATGTCAGTGGTGTACCGAATCAGGTCAATGTTCAACTGTCTGGGAACACTTCGAACGTCGTCAGGCTGCAGACAACAAGAGATTTTAATGTTCAGCTTGATCTGAGGAACAGGAGCACAGGAGAACACGAAGTTCATTTTACTATTGATGAACTGCCTGAAAATGTAAGTGCAGAAGTGGTTCCGGAAACGGCTACGGTAAACATTCAGGATCTGGTCTCGCAGACTTTTACAGTGCAGGCTGAAGTGAATGGAAGCCGTGTAGGACCGAATCATCAACTGGAAACAGTGACGGTTGAACCGGATACGGTTACCGTCTACGGTGGAGAAAATGAAATCAACCGGATACAATATGTTCGTGCGACTCTCAGTGACAACACCCGTATTACAGACGACCGGGCTGAGGAGGCAGATATTGGGGTCTTTGACTTCCAATTCAATCGGCTGGATGTAAGGACGGAACCATCCAATGTCAGGGTGGAGATAGACGTCAGTGAGTTAAGTAAAACCGTGCCTGTGAACTATACTGTTTCCGGCATGGTGGATAGTGACCATGAACTCGTTGATGTAGAACTGAACTATGAAAATGTAGAAGTGTTCGGCAGTGAAGAAACATTGAGTGGAATCGACTCAGTGGACGTTGAAATTGATGTGGATGATCTCGACAGTTCAACGACACAGGACGTAGAATTGGACTTACCGGAAAGTGTAACTAAAACGGAACCGGCTGTTTTAGAAGCCGATTTGACTATAGAAGAAAATGACTAAAGGAGTAACTCATGGGTAAATATTTTGGAACAGATGGAGTAAGAGGTGTAGCTAACACAGAATTAACACCCGAACTGGCATTTAAATTAGGGCGTTTTGGCGGATATATTTTAGCAGGTGAAAACAACAATAAGCCTACTTTTTTAGTAGGACGTGATACTCGTATTTCTGGAGAGATGCTTGAGTCGGCACTTGTTGCCGGACTGCTTTCAATCGGTGCAGAAGTAATGAGACTTGGAGTCATTTCCACTCCAGGTGTTGCTTATCTGGCAAAAGAAATCGAAGCGGATGTCGGCGTAATGATTTCAGCATCTCATAACCCGGTGAGTGATAATGGTATTAAATTCTTTGGGTCAGACGGGTTTAAACTGACAGATGCCCAGGAAGCCGAAATCGAAGAGATGCTGGATAGTGAAACAGATGATCTGCCAAGACCTACAGGTATAAACTTGGGAAATATATCAGATTACTTTGAGGGCGGCCAAAAGTATGTAAGCTACTTGAAATCTACTGTTGAAGGAGATCTTGAAGGCCTGAAGATAGGTCTGGATGGTGCGCATGGTTCTACACATAAACTTGCACCATATCTATTTGGAGACCTGGAAGCAGATACGGTAACGGTAGGTACAAATCCAGATGGAACAAATATTAATGATGGTGTCGGTTCGACACACCCTGAGAAATTGGTGGAGCTGGTCCAGGAGGAGAAATGTGACCTCGGCCTTGCATTCGATGGGGACGGAGACCGTCTGATCGCGGTGGATGAAAATGGAAACATCGTTGATGGTGATAAAATCATGTTCATCATTGCGCAGCATTTAAAAGAAAATGACGAATTGAAAGATGACATGGTCGTATCAACGGTAATGAGCAACCTTGGCTTTTATAAAGCGCTGAAAGAACATGGACTGAAAAGCGACAAGACCAAAGTCGGAGACCGTTATGTTGTTGAAGAGATGAGAAAACACGGCTACAGCCTGGGTGGAGAACAATCCGGCCATATCATCATGATGAACTATAACACGACTGGTGATGGCTTATTATCAGGCGTTCATCTGGCAGCCATCGTCAAAAAATCAGGTAAGACTTTAGGGGAGCTCGCCAGTCAAGTGGAAACTTTCCCTCAGCGACTGGTCAATGTAAAAGTGACTGACAAGCACAACGTGATCAATAATGAAAAAGTTGCTGCAAAAATCTCTGAAATTGAAGCCGAAATGGATGGAAACGGGCGCATCCTTGTCCGTGCTTCAGGTACCGAGCCTCTAGTCAGGGTAATGGTGGAAGCAGAAACGATCGAACTCGCTGATGAGTACAGTTCTGTTATCGCTGAAGTTGTGGAAGCGGAAATGGGCTTATAATCCAAAACAATCAAATAAGAGATTCGTATACCCTCATTCAAAAAAATATTGTAATGAGGGCTTTTTTTTATTAAAATGGAAACGTTACTTTTAGGAGGTCAGAGAACTAAAATCGGAATAGCGCCTGAGCAGCGATGCTGCTGACGAGGAGGACAGTCATCGACGATCGGCGGATACTGTCCCGGATACTGAAGTATTCGTTACACCAGTTGTTAAAACCATATGGGCAACCATTGGGACAAAGCACTGGTTCATAATTGTAATGTCAAAGGAGCAGATGCTTTATGTGCGGAATTGTAGGATACATCGGAGAACAGGATGTTAAAGAGATTTTATTAAGAGGGCTGGAGAAGCTGGAATACCGCGGTTATGACTCCGCGGGGATCAGTGTGCGAAACGAACAGGAATTAAAAGTTTTTAAACAGGCAGGACGTATCAAAGACTTAAGGGACACAGTGGACGCCGACTTTAATGCTACAACCGGCATCGGACATACCCGTTGGGCCACACACGGCCCGCCCAGTGTGACAAATGCGCACCCGCATCAAAGTGCTGACGGGAGATTTACTTTGGTTCACAACGGTGTAATTGAAAACTATGAACAGATTAAAGAGGAATATCTCCAGGATACGGAATTCATATCCGGTACAGACACGGAAATCATTGTGGCACTCATCTCTAAATTTTCTACAGAGAGTATGGATACAGAAGAAACTTTCAAGAAAACTTTAAATGTACTACATGGTTCATATGCACTGGGTCTCATGGATAAGGAAGATAAAGATGTGATCTATGTCGCTAAAAATAAATCCCCGCTGCTACTCGGGAAAGGCGATGGATTCAATGTCATCACATCTGATGCGATGGCAATGCTGCATTTGACGAATGAGTTTGTCGAGCTTATGGATGGTGAAGTTGTAACACTGAAAAAAGATGAAATTGTCATAAAAGATAAGGCTGGCAAAACTGTAGAAAGGGATTCATACATCGCTGAGATTGATGAAGGTGATATTGAAAAAGGAACATATGACCACTATATGTTAAAAGAGATCAATGAACAGCCGGCAGCGATGAGGAAAATCATCCAGGAATATCAGGATGCAGATGGTGAACTTAAAATCGATCCGGCAGTCATTGACCAGATCAATGATGCGGACCGTGTATACATCATTGCAGCAGGCACCAGCTACCATGCAGGTCTAATCGGTAAAGAGTATTTCGAAAAATGGGCAGGACTTCCGACAGAAGTGCATGTGGCTTCAGAGTTTGTATATAACACACCATTGCTGTCTGAAAAACCGTTGTTCATATTCATCTCACAGTCAGGTGAAACAGCAGACAGCCGTGCTGTACTTGTCGAAGTGAAGAAACTTCAGCATAAAACACTCACAATCACCAATGTCCCCGGCTCGACATTGTCCCGTGAAGCGGAGCAGACGTTAATACTGCATGCAGGTCCGGAAATTGCTGTTGCTTCCACAAAAGCGTATACAGCGCAAATAGCGGTATTATCGATACTGGCCCAGGTTGCAGCACGTGAACTGGGTAAAGACATCAATATCAACTTGATTGAAGAGCTGGCTAAAGTGACCACAGCAATCACTGCCGTCATCGATGATTCAGAGACAATAGAACAGATTGTCAAAAAATATTTGGAAACAACACGAAACGCGTTCTTCATCGGCAGAACAATGGATTATTACGTCGGTCTTGAAGGTGCGCTCAAATTAAAAGAAATCTCCTATATCCAGGCAGAAGGATTTGCCGGCGGGGAACTGAAGCACGGCACAATCGCCTTGATTGAAGAAGGCACCCCTGTGTTTACATTGACCACCCAGGAAAAAGTGAATCTCAATATCAGAGGCAATGCCCAGGAAGTCGAAGCCAGAGGGGCGAACGTCTGCACGATAGCGATGGAGGGGTTGGAAACGGATAATGATGCATACGTCATTCCCAAAGTGCACAGCATGTTGACACCACTGGTCTCCGTCATCGTCTATCAGTTCATTTCCTATTTTGCAGCACTGCACAGAGGCAACGATGTCGATAAACCGAGAAACTTGGCTAAATCGGTGACGGTGGAGTAGGTCTGGAAGATAGCATAATAATCGATGAGTGGAGCAGAGAAAGTCGGGGAATTTGTTTCCAATACGTTTTAAGATAAGATGTGTGGATCTGGAATTATACCTCCAGTACACTGTCCTATATTAATATTTCGATTTTGGATATATAGTTTATCCTACCATAGGATGATATAATAAAATAAATTATTCATGGAAGGGGTGGGCAATACATGAATACAACTAAGGATAAATTGCTTAAAATTATTGATGAGATCCCTGAACAGGAAGTAGATAAAATTCTGGATTTTGCGGAATATTTGAAAGCTAAAAGAGAAGAAAATATATCTGAAGAACTGTCTAAAGCAAGTGAGAGCAGTCTGGATTTTTGGGATAATGACCTCGATGACGAGGTTTGGAATAATGTATAGACAAGGTGATATTGTTTTAATCCCAGTTCCATTCAGCGATTTAAAGTATCAAAAGCAACGTCCTGTACTGATTATTTCAAACAATAGCTATAATGAAGCTGCTTAAGATATCGTAGTGTCAGCCATCACTTCAAAAATAAAAGGACTTGAGTATTCAGTAATGATTGAATCAAAAGATTTAATAGAGGGAGTGCTTAAAGTAACATCAGAAATTAGAACAGATAAAGTGTATACGCTCTCCAAAAATATTGTCAGAAAAAAATTCGGGCAAGTGAATACTGACATTTTGAAAAGTACCCGGGTGAAAATAAACGACCTTATAAAATAAATGATGAAAAGGTTGTGACGTAAGTTACAACCTTATTTGTTTTTTTAAAAGTATGGTATCCACAGACAAACCAACCAATAGCGGTCCGATTAAGCTTGGGAACAAGCGATATGAATTGAATTAATCACTTGAACTTTCCGGCATTTTTAATGTACACTTCCACGATGGTTAGTACTGCCATGTCGGAATCAATTCCTGACTGGAGAAAAGAGGAATATTTAAGTCAGCAATTATTTTAAGGGGAACCCACATGATAGTCATGATTTTTGTAATAAGCATATTCATTGTCTTGGGAATCTTTCTAGTGAATGGCAAAGGCTCTTTCTTAATCGCAGGATATAATACAATGTCTGCTAAAGAAAAAGAGAAATATGATAAGACTGAACTGTCAAAGTTTATGGGAAAAATGATGTTTGTTCTGGCCTTCAGTATGATTCTCTGGGTACTTAGCGAAGTATACGGTATTGATTGGTTATTTGTTGCTGGTCTTATACTATTTATATTCATTACTTTCTTTATGGTTGTTTATATGAATATAGGACAAAAGTTTAGAAAGTAAGTTAGCGAGTGAATGTCACAACATAAGAATTTCCGAGGTATTTTAAAGCTTCGGATTCATAAAATATTAAAAGGACACCTGTTTGATTCTATAGGTGTCCCTTTTTTTATCGTTCTTACTTAAACATGCAACTTCACGTTCTGACTGCTTTGGTTTTAAGCGTGGCGAATGTGACAGCTGCGAACGATACAATAATCACTCATCCCTGTAAAAATACACCTTTTTAAGCTATACTCTGTAAAAAGGGGTTCCATATGGAAATGATTTGCAGATCACGTGATAAAACATTAGGAGGTGGGACGATGGAGAATAAATTAAATGAAATGGAAATTATCATTCCGAAAGGCTGTGACAATGCACCCAGAAAACAGATTGTCATTGATTTTACAGTCGCTGTACTAACAGGGCAGAGCGATATCATTGAGGAATACGCTCATGAAGACATCATATGGAATCATTTGAAAGAACAAAAAGAAACAGCAGGACTCAATGCCCTGCTGTCTGATCCGAATCATGAAAAAGAGAAAATCGATTCTCTTGAAATTTTTCAAGTCATCACACACGGTAAATTCGCTTCGATAAACGCTGTGATTACTCTATATGATGGTTCGAAAATTGATTTTTGTGACGTCTATACTTTCAGCAGTGCCGCAAAGTCGGGCAAGGTGGAAGAAGTAAAATCATACACATTGTAGAAGTCATTCTTCCACTGCCTCTCTTTTAACAAGCAGATGGAATACAGCAAAGCCTATCAGTACCGTGGAAAATAATATCATTCCCATCGGGACCGCAGATGTTTCATCAATACCGGCGAGCGGTGTGAATACAGCGCCGAGCGTCAATGGGAGCATTCCGAGAACAGCGCTGGCGCTGCCGGCGCGGTGTCCCTGTTTTGACATGCCGAGGGTGAAGGTGCTTGTTATCACCATTCCCATGGTCGTCATGTATATGAAGATCAGTATGACAATGGAAGCGAGCGGCCCTTCGATGATAGTCATGATCAGCAGAATGAAAGTTGTCACGAGTGCAATCGTCACTGCTGTATGAAGCAGTTTCCTTTCAGGAATGATGCCACCGTATCGTCCGATAATGAAGCTTCCTATTATGATGGCCAGGCCGTTTATCCCGAAAAGGATGCTGAATGTCTGCGGCGACACACCATAGATTTCCTGGTATATGAAAGGTGTGCCGGATACATAGGCAAAGCTCCCGCCATGGACGAAGCCGACAACCAGTGCGTAACCGATGAACGAACGGTCTTTAAGTAAATTTCCCATCGTCCTGACTGAAGCGCCAAGAGAGCTCGAAATCCGATTCTCAGGCGGCAGTGTTTCCTTTAACATGAGGGCGGTAATTACAACAATCAAAACACCGATAAAAGCTAAAAAGATAAAAATGCTCTGCCAGTTTGTAAACTCGAAAGAAAGAATCGCCCCGCCTGCTATCGGTGCCATCATCGGGGCGACTGCATTGATTACCATCAACAGAGCAAAGAATTTTGTCAGAGCTTTCCCGCTGAACACATCCCGGACGACCGCTCTTGACAGCACAACCCCTGCTGCAGCTGTGAAACCCTGTACAAAACGAGCGGCGATCAGAGTTGTTATATTGGGGGCGAATGCACATAGCACAGATGCCAGTGCAAACAGGGAAGTGGCTATTAATAAAGGCTTCCTTCTGCCCTGACCGTCACTGACCGGACCGATGACCACCTGACCGATAGCAAGACCGAGCAGACATGAAGTCAGGCTGGCCTGTACCATTGTTGCACTGGTGCCTAAATCCCCGGCAATACCGGGAAAAGCAGGCAGATACATATCAATATTGAGCGGCCCCAAAATAGCAAGCAGACCGAGAAGGAATGCAAGCTGCATCCTCTTTTTCCCTGTAGGGTTATGCAATAATGAATTCTGCTCTTCGTTATAGATAAGACTCCACTTCCAATCATTGTATAAATACTCAAAGGGTATGATTAACCTGTGTAATTATATCAGAAAAATTATCCAGAGGGCAGAGAATTTACTGTGTGAAATGGTATACTGAATAAGAAAAAATCAAAATGAAAATATTAATACAAATATTTGAACACAAGACTCCTTTGCAGAAATATGTGAAGGAGTCCATTTATTGTTCAGATTGAAGGCGTATCTCTTCGAGTACATACTGACGACATATAGGAGGAAAAACATTGATAACATTGGCAGGTACGATAGGCGCAGGCAAGACAGCATGGGGCGGGATAATAGCAGAACATTTTGGCACTGAATTACTGATAGAAAAAGTGGAAGGGAATCCTTTCCTTGCAAAATTTTATGAAGATCCAAAAAGGTACAGCTTCCATCTGCAGGTGTATTTCCTAAACCATAGGTTTAAAGCACTGAAAGAGGCAATGAACCATCCAAACACAGTTCTGGACCGTTCCATTTATGAGGATGCCATGGTATTTGCAAGGTTACAATATGAGAATGGATCCATGGATGAAGCGGAATACAATACTTATTTGGAATTGCATGAAAACATGATGCAGGAAATCCATGATCTGTATAAACAACAGGTCAAAATTAAAAAGTCTCCTGATCTGATGGTGTTTGTCCACGGGTCTTTTGATGAAGCGATAAGGAGAATAAAAAAGCGCGGCAGACCATACGAACAGATTGAAGGTGACCCGGGGCTGTATCAATATTATCAGGAATTGTATGACATTTATGAAAATAAGTTTATAAAAGAATATCAGAAAAAGGAAATTTCACCGGTGTATAATCTGGACATTGATAAATACGAGATTTCCAACCTGTCCGATGTCGAAGAAGTCCTGCAAGGAATTGAAAAAACTCTGAAACAAGAAAGAGGATTCGTGTTTCCGGATAAATTATAATCCGTCTCTCTTTGTGTTATAAAGTAACACAAAAGAGAGGATGTTATGGCTACAATTACGATTCGTGTGAGTGATGAGGAAAAAGAATGGCTTTCTTACATGGCTGATTTTTATGGAATTGCAATATCAGATTATAGCTGGAATTAAAGATGAACGTATAATCGTGCTTGCTGTGCAGGTGGGTCATAGAAAGAATACTTAGAATTTATTGTGTCATTATGCACTTAATTAATCATGAATATTATGTTTTTGACAAAATTTTAAAGATATATCAAATATACTGCTATTTTATTGTGAAAAAATTGTTAATCTCTTCGAAATCATTTATAATGACTAGTGTATGGCATAAACTAATCACATCAGAAATCAAATTATCTTGAATGATAAATAAGGAGGAAATTTTAATGGATTTTCGTTATTTACCAGTTACTGAAACTGATAAAGCAGAAATGCTTGAAAAAATCGGTGCAAAGTCCACTGACGAACTTTTTTCGGATATTCCTGAAAAAGTTAGACTGGACAGAGAATTACAACTTAAAAAACCTACCAGTGAGTATGAATTAAAGCAAGAACTCACAAAAATGGCGGCAAAGAACGCTAACTTGACAGAGTACACATCGTTCTTGGGTGCCGGGGTATATGATCACTTTATCCCATCAGTAGTGGACCACGTTATTTCAAGGCAGGAGTTCTATACTTCTTACACGCCATATCAGCCTGAAATGACGCAAGGTGAGCTACAGGCTATGTTTGAATTCCAAACAATGATTTCTGAGATTACAGCTATGCCTATTGTAAACTCGTCGCTCTATGATGGTGGTACAGCAGTTGTTGAAGCTGTAAACCTGAGTGTCGGCCAAAGTAAGAAAAAGAAAGTACTTATTTCGTCTGCTGTCCATCCTGAGCATCGTCAGTTGGTTAAAACAGCTTCAAAAGGTAAAAACCTTGAAGTAGTGGAAATCGATCTCAAAGATGGTAAGACAGACCTTGACCACTTAGAAAAAGAGCATGACGAAGATACTGCTGCAGTCATCGTTCAATACCCTAACTTCCTGGGCCAGATTGAACCACTTGAAAAAATAAATGAAATTGTTGAAAAACAACCTAAATCTATGTTTGTCGTCTCAAGCAACCCGTTGGCACTTGGCTACTTGACGCCTCCGGGAGAATTCGGAGCTGACATTGTTGTTGGTGATACACAAGTATTCGGTATCCCTGCACAGTTCGGCGGTCCGCACTGTGGTTATTTCGCGACAACTAAAAAATTAATGCGTAAAGTGCCTGGACGTTTCGTTGGTGAAACAGTGGACGAAGATGGCCAGCGCGGTTTCGTATTGGTTCTTCAGACAAGAGAGCAGCATATCAGACGTGAGAAGGCAACTTCAAACATCACATCAAACCAGGCATTGAATGCAGTGGCAAGCTCAGCTGCCATGAGTGCACTTGGTAAGAACGGTGTTAAAGAGATGTCCGAGCTGAACATGCAAAAGGCGAGATATACTAAAAATCAGCTGTCAGAAGCTAACCTTCCAGCTGTATTCAGCGGAGCGTACTTCAATGAGATTGTAGTTAAACTTTCTAAACCGGTATCCGAGGTTAATCAGAAGTTATTTGAAAAAGGATTTGTCGGCGGGTTCGACCTTGGCAGAGTATATCCTGAATTCGAAAATCATATGTTGATAGCTACTACTGAAATCCGTTCTAAAGAACAGATTGATGCATTTGTAAAAGAAATGGGGGATATCAATAATGGCTAATGAGAACTTTCCATTAATTTTTGAACGCAGTAAAGAAGGCAGAAACGGTTACAACCTGCCGGCGCTTGATGTTCCGGAAGTGAACCTGGAAGAAGAAGTTGGCGAAGCGTACGTACGTAAAGTACAAGCTAACCTTCCTGAAGTTGATGAACTGGAATTAATGCGCCACTATACTGGATTATCCAACCGCAACTTCGGTATTTTATCAGGATTCTATCCACTAGGATCATGTACAATGAAATATAACCCGGTAATCAACGAAGATGTTGTCAGATTACCAGGATTCAGTCATATCCACCCTTACCAGGATACAAGCACAATCCAGGGTGCTCTTGAAATGATGTACGATCTTCAGGTACACCTTGAAGAAATTACCGGAATGCATGAAATCACACTGCAGCCGGCTGCCGGTTCACAAGGTGAGTGGACAGCATTGATGATCTTTAAAGCTTTCCACGAAGCTAATGGTGAATCACACCGTAATGAAATCATCGTACCTGACTCCGCTCACGGGACTAACCCTTCATCTGCTGCTGTTGCAGGATTTAAAGTGGTTGAAGTTAAATCAAACGATAAAGGTCTTGTTGACGTTGAAGACTTGAAAAAAGTAGTTAACGAAAACACTGCGGGACTTATGCTGACAAACCCTAACACTTTAGGTCTGTTTGAAACTGAAATTCTTGAAATGTCAGAAATCGTTCATGAAGCGGGCGGTAAAATGTACTATGATGGTGCAAACCTTAACGCGATCATGGGTTACACTCGTCCGGGAGACATGGGCTTCGATGCGGTTCACTTGAACCTGCACAAAACTTTCACTGGCCCTCACGGCGGCGGTGGTCCTGGTTCAGGTCCAATCGGTGTAACGGAAGAACTGAAACCTTACCTGCCTAAACCTGTTGTCACTGAAAAAGACGGCGTCTATGATTTCGACTACGATCTTCCACAGTCAATCGGCATGGTAAAAACTTATTACGGTAACTTCGGAATCAACGTCCGTGCGTACACATACATCCGTACACTGGGTGCAGAAGGACTTAAGAAAGTCTCGGAAGGCGCTGTACTGAATGCCAACTATATCATGCGCGGCCTTGAAGACAAATTTGAGCTTCCGTTCACACAGCACTGTAAACACGAATTTGTAATTTCCGGAAATAAACAGAAGAAACAAGGTGTTTCAACATTGGATATCGCAAAACGTCTGATGGACTTCGATATTCACCCACCTACAGTTTACTTCCCGTTAATTGTGGATGAAGCACTCATGATAGAACCTACTGAAACTGAATCTAAAGAAACTTTGGATCACTTCATAGATACTATGAATCAGATTGCAGATGAAACTGAGAATAATCAGGACATCATCCACAGTGCACCACACAAAACTTCTGTCAAACGCCTGGATGAAACAAGAGCTTCACGTAAGCCTGTTTTACGATGGAATGCAGAAGCATAAAATTACAGATTTAAACTTAGAACCGGAGCATGCTGTCAATGTGCTCCGGTTCTTTTATATCTTAGGGAAAACAGTAAAGTCATTAGATAAATTAAAAACTTTTGATTTAGTGATTATAATCACATAGTCATGGCGGGCTATGTAATGATAATAGAGTTATAAACAAAACATCCAATGATTTTATATATATAGAAGCACCATCTGAAGTCACGAGCAGATGGTGCTTTCTTTATATTAAATTTGATTCTTTACCAGAAATGATCTTCCCGGGGTTCAATGCCCTTGACAGCTTAATGAAATTATTTCAGTTTAGATTCGTATAGTTCTATCCATTCCTCTACAGTTGTTTTTTCTGCCAGCTCTCCCAGCAATTCATACGGCACTTTTTTTGGGTTGGTGAAACGTATGCAGCTCTTTCCCATATTCAATTTGGTGTCCATATGCTTTGGATATTCATTGATGAACCAGTCATACAGCTCAGCATCCCGGTAAATTCCCATGTGATAGACGGCTAAATGCCTTTTTTGTGCGGCGACACCGATAAACGGAAGAGGTGTCTGGTCGACATGATAACCCTCGGGATATGTGGATTTTGGAACTGAGAATCCCGGCATGCCGTGCTGGATATCAACTGTAAATCCTTCAGGTAAATGTTCTTCTATAGTGGCCCATGTTTTTAAAAAGCTGTCTTTCCATTTTCCATCGATATTTTCTACATAATCATCGAATGTCATGATACTCCCCCTAAATTTTCTGTTGGTTTTATTATATACTAATAGTGAGGAATGTTTATTTGAAATTTTACCGCTGATCCATTTAAGAGTGTGGTAACATAACCATAAAACACAGAGGGAGCTACATATGAAACTAAAAAAATTTCGTTTAATGACTGTTCTATTTCTCAGCAGTATCATATTACTGGCCTGCAGCAATCCGTTTGATGAGCTTGCAGATGAAATCAATAATGCGATAGGCGGCGGATCTTCAACTGAAGAATCTGAGAACAATGATGAATCATCCGGAGAAGAAGAGACTGAGGTCCCGGAAGAAGAAACGACGGATGAAGAAGTTGCACAGGAAGAGCCGGATGAAGTACCGGCTGAGGAAACAGACGAAGAACTCGACCCTATGTATGAACAATTCGACTTCAGTCACTTATACGGCGAGGGTGAAGAGACAACCATAGAAGAAGGTGAACATACCGCTGGAGATGATATTGTGCCTGGCCGATACAGTATTACGACAACTTCGGAGTATGGTTCCTATTTAAGAATTTATAATGATGAAGACAGATATGTTGCTGGTGAAGTATTGACGGATGAAGACAGTGCGGCAGATCAAACCAGCTATCCTACAGAATTACTCGTTTATTTGAGTGAGGGGGATACTATAGAAGTCACTGGTGATGAAAGCTTCACGTTGACGCCTGTATCCACGGAATATGAAGATGAACTGCCATCCGGGATGCATGTCGCAGGTCAGAATATTGAAGCGGGAGACTATAGAATTTCAGCAGGAGAGACAGAGCTGGTCGGTTATATAGAAACTTCTCGTGCCGAGGCTTATGTGACATCAAGAAATGCCATAGGCAACCCCGGCGAGGGCGGCAGAGAATCATTTGTCATGACTATCGAAGATGGTGACTTAGTTGAAATCATCGGAGTGGGCAGCGTCAATTTGGAAAAACTGAATTAATTTAATGTATAATGAACAGACGTAGATAAGCATACAGGAGGACAGATTTTGATTTTTCCGGCAAAATTATGGCAGCGGTTTTTTGCCCGTATAATAGACGGACTGATGATCGGCGTGCCAATCGTATTTTTATTGAGTTTTACTGTTGGCTATGATTTTGTCATAGAACCAAGAGCGAATTTCGTATTTAATTTATTCATGTTATTGATTGTAACAGTGTATATGATTTCTCTGCCGGTGAACTGGTATGGCTGGTCGGTTGGAAAAAGGCTGCTGGGTATCAGGATTACGCAGGTGGATGGCCGGGATGTAACATGGCAGATCATGATGAAGAGGGAGCTTTTCATATTAGTTGTCTATATTCTGACATTTGGATTGTTTTTATTACTGTCAGGTGTGATGATGATTACAAGGAAAGATAAGCGTGCCCTTCATGATTTGATGGCAGGCACTAAAGTGAGAGATGAGAATGCTGAGTAATTATATTTAAAGGGGTGGATGAATATGAGCGACTTTGATGCATTGGTAGTAGAAAAGGTGGAGGGCAATCCTGAAATGTCCATAAAGACAATGACGACTGATCAGCTTACAGCAGGGGATGTATTGATTAAAGTCCATTATTCAAGTGTGAATTATAAAGATGCCTTAATTGCGGTGAACGGACAGTTTGCAGAAAAATTTCCAATGATTCCGGGTATAGATTTAGCAGGTGAAGTGGTGGAATCCGTGAGCGAAAAATTTAAACCGGGGGACCAGGTACTTGCTACAAGTTATTATATAGGCACGCGGAATTTCGGTGGATTCAGCCAGATGGCGAGAATTCCCTCAGAATGGCTGGTACCTCTGCCTAAAGGACTGACTTTGAGGGAAGCAATGACTTTGGGCACGGCAGGATTCACTGCAGCGCTGTCAATTGATAAATTGGAACAGAACGGATTGAAACCGGAAGACGGTAAAGTACTCGTAGCCGGTGCAAGTGGCGGAGTCGGCAGTTTATCCGTCAATATGCTGCATGATCTGGGATACCATGTGGAAGCGAGTACCGGACATACTGAAGAAGCACAATATTTAAAATCCATCGGTGCAAAACGGGTGATACACCGTGATGAAATTTTTGATGACAATGAGAAATCCATCCGTAAAAGACAGTGGATTGCAGCGATTGACCCGATCGGTGGCAAAACAACGCAGTTTATTTTAAGCAGTTTGGACTATGGCGGCTTTGTAGCAACATGCGGACTGGTCGGCGGTGTGGACGTGCATACGACAGTCCTACCTTTCATTTCCAGAAGCGTTCAATGGATCGGTGTGGATTCGGTTAAGTATCCGATGGAAGGCAGAAAGAAAATCTGGGACAGGCTGGCAGCGGACTTGAAGCCGTCCAAGCTCACAGATGATATTGTCAACGAAATTACTTTGCAAGATTTGCCCGGCACATTAAGAGAGATGTTAAAAGGGCAGGTCAGAGGAAGAGTCATTGTCAGTTTTAAAGAACCTTCAGATGAATGATGTAAAGCTGGAAATATCCTGTTTCTATGGCAGAGGTGAGTATTTGTGAGTGGAGAAGATAAAAACAAACGAAAACAGACACTGCAGCAGATTACGGATGACGGAATATCAAAAACTAAAAAAAGACACCGTGTGACGGTCGATCAGCCGGATGCCACCCTGGTCGAGCATCTGGATGATCTACGGGGCCTCTTAATAAAATCAGTCGTCATATTCATTATATTTTTCACTCTGATATTTTTAACAATACAGTTCTGGTTCCCTTATTTGACTAAAGGACACGACTTGATCGTACGGGGGCCTTTTGAAGTCATCCGTTTCTACTTGAGAACGGCAGGATCGCTCGGCGTCGGTTTAAGTCTTCCATTCATATGTTATTATTTATGGCAGTTTATGAGACCGGGACTGGTGGAGAAGGAGACGAATTTTCTAAAGTCATATTTTCCTTTGATGATGGGGCTGTTTTTACTCGGAATAGGTTTCGGATATTTTGTTGTCCATCCCATCAGTTACTACTTTCTGATTCAGATGGGACAACAGAACTTTGACGTGCTTGTCACCGCGGATGAGTACATGTCATTTTTGCTGATAACCACTATGCCGTTTGGATTGATATTCCAACTGCCGATCATCGTTTTATTCCTGCATCATATAGAGCTCCTTGATTCGGTAATCATGAAAAACGTGCGGTTATACGTCTATTTTGGGCTGCTTGTCATTACAGCACTCATCGCTCCGCCTGACTTTTTCACACATATGATTACAGTGTCACCTATGATCGTTCTATATGAAATCAGTATTTATCTAGTGAAAATAAAAGAAAACCGGCGACGGAAAAAAGAAGCGAAGATGAAAAGTGAAGAGTAGGCTACGTGTAAGGAGCGGGCCTGCTTTTTGTTTTGAGAATTTATGGTTGCTGTGTAGGCGATGAGGCTGCTCCTCTGAGGAGGGAGTTTTCACATAGGATGTTTTACATCCTATAGATGTTTAGATGGGTCAGAATTTGTCGCCAACTAAACGGTTGAGGACATATAGCGTTTAGATAGCTCAGGATATACCGCCAACTAAACGGCTGGGGACATATAGCGTTTAGATAGCTCAGGATATACCGCCAACTAAACGGCTAAAGACATATAGTGTTTAGATGAGTCAGAATTTGTCGCTAACTAAACGGCAGAGGCGATATAGTGTTTAGATGGGTCAGAATTTGTCGCCAACTAAACGGTCACCACGCGAAACCGCCAGCAAAACTCAGCCCAAAATAAAAAGAGCCTTATCAAGGCTCTTCATCTCAATCATTTGTATTAACCTTTAAAGTCGCCGATCATATCGAAATCAGCAAAATCTGAATTTCTTAATTCTTCAAGACGTGTTTCCACGTATTCTTTTGACAGTTCATTTTTCACGATGTAGCGGTTGCGTGAATTATCTGCGCATTCGAGTGAGCATCCGCCTAAATGGTATGCTTCGTTTTCTTCTGAAGCGATGATCTGGGCGTTGCATTCAGGATTTGCACAGTTTATATATCTTTCACATGGTGTGCCGTCAAAGTGATCTTTTCCTACAATATTGTGTTCAACCTGGTTGACGGGGACTGTCAGTCTTTCATCAAAGACATACATCATACCGTCCCACAGCTGTCCTTTAGCCACAGGGTCTTTACCATATGACGCGATGCCGCCATGGAGCTGTCCAACATCTTCAAATCCTTCACGCTTCAGCCAGCCTGAGAATTTTTCACAGCGTATGCCGCCTGTACAGTAGGTCAACACTTTTTTACCTTCGAACAGTTCACGGTTTTCGCGTACCCATTCAGGTGTGTCTCTGAAAGTATCCACTTCCGGCCGGATGGCGCCTCTAAAATGACCAACGTCATATTCATAAGTGTTGCGTACATCCAGAACGACTGTATCTTCGTTCTGCATTTCTTCATAGAATTCAGCCGGTGACAAGTACTCGCCGGTGATTTCATGAGGGTTGATGTCATCTTCCAGGCTCAAGTTTACAAGCTCGGGACGCGGCCTTACATGCATTTTCTTAAATGCGTGTCCATCTGCTTCGTCCACTTTGAAAGTCATGCCTTTGAATAATGGGTGATTTTCCATGTACTGACGGTATTTGTCAGTATCTTCTACAGTGCCTGATACTGTTCCGTTGATTCCTTCATTGGCGAGTAAGATTCTGCCTTTTAAATTCATATCTTTACAGATTCTCAAATGCTCTTTGCTCAAGCCGTCGGGATCGACGATATCAGTGTAGTAATAATAAAGTAATACTCGATATTCCATTGTCTATTCCACCTATCATTTATAATTGCAGGTTATACCTGATAGTTAATACAGTTTACTATTATATCAAAATGCATAACGTTTATGAAGTCAATTGTATGTAATTATTGTTATATAATTGTGACACGCATGGCTAAATCATGCTGAAACTGTTAGAATTTAATGATTAATGAATATTTAAAGGAACGGTGGATTATGAATCTTAAAAAAGCATTAGTCGTTTTTTCAGGCGGTCAGGACTCTACGACCTGCATGTTTTATGCCATGAAAAATTATGAAGAAGTCGAGCTCGTCACTTTTATGTATGGTCAGAGACACGCGCTGGAAATTGATGTGGCCAAAAATATTGCTGTTGAACACAATTTAAAACATCATGTTCTGGACATGAACCTGCTGTCTCAGCTCAGTCCCAATGCATTGACTTCACACGACATGGCCATCGAAGAAGATGACAAAGGCGTACCGAATACATTTGTACCGGCAAGGAACATGATATTTCTATCATTTGCCGCGGCGCTTGCATACCAGGTTAAAGCGGGGACGATCATGACTGGTGTATGCCAGACTGATTTCAGCGGCTATCCGGACTGCCGCGATATATTCATAAAGTCGATGAATATTACTGCAAATCTTGCGATGGATGAGGACTTTATTATAGAGACACCGCTGATGTGGCTCGATAAAAAAGAAACATGGGCGATGGCGGATGAACTGGGTCAGCTGGACTATGTGAGGGAACACACGCTGACATGTTACGAAGGTGTCATCGGCGACGGCTGCGGGGAGTGTCCAGCCTGCGAACTGAGGAATAAAGGTCTCGATGAATACTTGAATGAAAGAGGGGATGACCATGATGTACCCGATACCGAGTCATGATTACGAATATGAACTGAATAAAGATTTGAACTTTTCCGCTGCACATTTCATACCGGATAAAAGAGCGGGCAAATGCGAGCGGGTTCACGGGCATACATACCATGTGAATATTACAATTGCAGGGGATACACTGGATGAACTTGGTTTTCTGGTGAATTTTTCAGCATTGAAAAATCTCATCATGGAAGCTTTTGATCACAGACTGTTAAATGAACATGAAGCATTCAGTGAGATTCCGCCAACCTCTGAAACACTGGCGAAAGTGATTTATGAAATGGTGGATCAATATATAAAAGAAGAACAGCCGAACGAATTGAAATGCCTGCAGATCATACTGAAAGAAACACCGACAAGCTATGTGGTCTACCGCCCAAAGGAGAACGATAAGTAATGAAAATACCTGTATTGGAAATCTTCGGCCCCACTTTTCAAGGGGAAGGTGCGGTCATCGGTCAAAAGACGATGTTCGTCAGAACTGCCGGATGTGACTACCAGTGCAGCTGGTGTGATTCCAAGTTCACCTGGGACGGCAGTCAGAAAGAAAATATCCGGATGATGAGCGCTGATGATATATTTGAATCACTCGATGCACTGGCTGAAAATAACTATAATCATGTAACGATTTCCGGAGGCAATCCGGTGCTTCTTAAAAACCTTAAAGTTTTCGTTGAGCAGGCCAAGGAAAAAGGAATCAGGCTTGCTGTGGAAACGCAGGGGTCCATGTATCAGGACTGGCTCCAGCTGATCGATGACATCACGATCAGCCCGAAGCCGCCGAGTTCCGGAATGAATACCGATTACGGTAAACTTGAACATATATTCACCAGGCTGGATGAAAGTGAAGCATCATACAACTTGAAAGTGGTCATCTTTGACGAAGAAGACTTCGAATATGCCGCAGATATGCATAAAAGATACCCGGACAAAGCATTTTACCTGCAGGTCGGCAATCCTTATCTCGATGGTGAAAATGTGGATAATCATACGGAAAAACTGCTCAGCCGCTATGAACAGCTGGTTGAAATGACGATGAACGACCAGCGTATGAATAACGTCAGAATCCTGCCGCAGCTTCACACATTATTGTGGAGCAACAAGCAGGGCGTATAGCCGGGCGGCATTGTCATATGCAGAGCGTATATAGTATAATATCAAAGAAGATATGAAAGAGGTTCTTAGCTCCCAACCCTCTATAAAAAACTAAGTCACACATATAAAGTCATGTGCCTTAGAAAAGGACATGACTTTCTTTATTTTAAATAAGGCGGGATAATATGTCAGAAGAAAATACTGAAGATTTAACATTGCTCGGCAATCAGGAGGTCAAATACAGCTTTGATTACGATCCTGATGTTTTGGAGACATTTGACAATAAATTCCCGGGACGGGATTACTTTGTAAAGTTCAACTGTCCGGAATTTACAACGCTCTGTCCGATTACAAATCAGCCGGACTTTGCGACGATTTACATTTCTTATATACCGGATGTCAAGATGGTGGAGTCAAAATCGTTGAAGCTCTACTTGTTCAGCTATAGAAATCACGGCGGTTTCCATGAGTCCAGCGTCAATATGATCATGGATGATCTGATTGAACTGATGGACCCGCGGTATATAGAAGTATGGGGGAAATTCACACCGAGAGGCGGCATCTCAATCGACCCGTACTGCAACTACGGTCGGCCGGCAACCAAATATGAAGTGATGGCTGATAAAAGGCTGATGGAACATGACACGTATCCGGAAACGATAAATAACAGATAAATAAAAGTGCTTAAAGCCGGAGCTTTAAGCACTTTTCCCTTTTCCCATCCCAAGAACTATTATTCAGCTGCAGTTTTACTGCCTTTATTGTAAGTGATCAGTTTGTAAGCGTGATATACGGCTCCGTATAAAACCAGTAACGGTATTATTATAACTACCAGGAAGAAGAAAATCCCCACGATTTCTCCGAATCCTAAGTTGGCAAACATGCCGCCTGTATTTCCTTCCACCAAAGGCGGCAGGAAAGCAAAGTAATATAAGAGGCCGAGAAATGCCAATGTAAATAAATAGAATACCATGTTTGAGATGTGATAAGGGACTGTGTTTTTATCAAATTTGAACATTTTACAAATCCCCTCTACTATAATAGATAATTACATTATACAATAGTCCTGTCAAAAATAATAGACGGATACGTATAAAATATTGTAAAACGATATGGAGTGATGATTATGTTTTTAAGAAAAGCGGAAAAAAGAGACCTGCCATATATTTTGAATATCACAGAAAAGGTCGTCCCGATAATGCAGGCATCGGGCAACACGCAGTGGTCGGATGAATATCCCGATGAAAGAATATTCAGGGAAGATCTTGAAGACCGGTCGCTGTATGTGTACGAAGAAAATAACCTGATAAAAGGCTTTGCGGTGGTCGATAATAAACATCCCTATCCGTACGACGACATTCCATGGGAGCTGACGAGAGCCGATTCCAGAGCACTTCACCGAATGGCTGTGAGTCCGGAATTCCAGGGACAGGGCATCGCCTCCAAAATGATGAAAGAAATCGAAAGCAGATTAATTGCTAAAGGGATCAAAGGCATACATACAGATACATCACTTGAAAATGAAAAGATGCAATACCAATTTGAGAAGAATGGTTATGAATTTAAAGGGCAGTTGAATCTGGATGAAAACCTGGATGACTGGTATGCTGCTTATGAAAAAGTGTTTGAAGTGTAGAGTGGAAAAAGTTACGAAAACCTTTTCATGAATACATGAATTTTTATTTATTTTATAATTGTATAATGTATAATCGACTTAAGCTCTATTAAGGGGGAGAAATTTTGAAGTTAATAATCAGACTTATTGCAGGTATTTTAGTGGGGGTTACTGTTGGTACTTTGTACTATGCTTTCGGGGGCACCTTCTTTGAACTGCTTGCACGTTTATTTGTAACAGGTGAGGCGATTTTAGGATCAATCATATTCTTTACCATTCCATTCATCATTTTGTTCTTTATCGCCTCGGGTATTTCAAGAATAACAGGCGGTTCAGGAAGAGTAGTAGGTGCGACGCTGGGCGTTGCTTACATATCGACCATCGGTGCCGGGCTGCTCGCGTATTTTGTTGCGATATTGGTAATGCCCCGTATTACCGATGGTGGATCCGTACCGGAAGAAGGTACGGAACTGGCTCCATTTTTTGAATTTGAAATTCCGCCGGTAATGGACATTTTATCAGCACTTGTTCTGGCATTTGCGATAGGTATCGTCATTACAGTGACAAAGACGGATACGATGAGGAAATGGGTGGACGACGGCAAGGTGATTACAGAATATATCATTGAAAAAGTAATCATCAATATTTTACCGTTTTATATCGCAGGTGTATTTGCAGGAATGGCCGCAACAGGTACGGTGTTCGATACGCTGGCAGTATTCGGTGTCGTCTTATTAGTTGCAATTCTATTACATTGGGTATGGATTACTGTCCAATATACGATTGCAGGCATTGCAATCGGCAAGAACCCTTTTGTTATGATCAAGACCATGCTGCCGGCTTACTTTACAGCTCTTGGTACGATGAGCAGTGCTGCAACGATTCCGGTGACGCTCAAACGGGTCAAAGAAAATGGCATCCGTAACCGTATTGCCGACTTCGTTGTGCCTCTGTGTGCGAATATACACCTGTCAGGCAGTACGATTACGATCGTCAGCTGTTCGATTGCCGTCATGACAGTATTGCCGGATTACAGTCTGCCGGGATTTTTTGAGATACTGGGAACTATTCTGCTGCTTGGCGTTGTTATGATTGCAGCGCCGGGTGTACCGGGTGGCGCGATTATGGCAGCGAGTGGCGTTTTGATGGCAAACCTCGGATTCAATGAAGCGGCGGTGGCATTCATGATCGCCCTTTATATGGCGCAGGACAGTTTTGGTACTGCGACAAACATCACTGGAGATGGTGCTGTAGCAGCAATCATCGACGCATATGAACAGAAAATTAATAAAGCATAAACACAGAAAAGCTTAAGATAATTCTTAAGCTTTTTCTTTTGTTTTTTACTAAGTTGTTTTGAAATACTTATATCCGTAATTCAGTTATAATGGGATATGTATTTATCATACGGAGAAAGTGGTTTTCATGAGCAGATTATTGTTTGTTGTCGTCTTTATATGTTTTTTGGATTTATTTATAGAATTGCCGATTATTACACCATTCGCTCTTTCTCTCGGAGCAACTGAATATATTGCCGGTGTCATAGTCGCTACATATTCATTCTTCAACCTGATTGGAAACGTTTCGGGCGGATACTTGTCCGATAAAATCGGCCGCAGAAACATTTTGTTGACGGGTATGGCCGTGAATATCGTTGCTTTAATGACATATTCCCTTATCGATTCAGTGGAAGCTCTACTCTTTCTGCGAATCATCCATGGTTTTTCAGCCGGTATGCTGACTCCTGTCGCATTCAGCCTCGTCGCTGACTTATCAAGACGGGAAGCAATGGGTCGTTCGATGGCTTTGACTGGCATATCCATAGGGTCTGCTGCCGTGCTCGGACCTGCGCTCGGTGGTATCATTTCCAGTCTGGCAACTTATCAGACGGTTTATTTCGTGCTCGGTTGTATATATATTGCAGGAATACTGCTGGTGATATTTTTTATTAAAGAAAGTATGAGCAAGGAAGAGAGAGCATCTCATAATGTGACCAGTTACCGGAAATTATTATCACGTCCGTCGCTGATCATTGCCTATATTTCATCATTTACATTGATGGTGGCAAACGGTTCGCTTGCTTTCGGCCTGCCGATAAAGGTGAGTCTGATTGGTCTGGAGGACCATATTACAGGCATGCTGCTCTCCGTTTTCGGTTTAACTGCGATACTTGTTTTTGCGACCCGGATCAATGTAATCTACAGTAAAATCAAATCGATGAAACTGGTTATGTTCGGCATATTCATAGTCAGTATTGCGATGCTGATGCTTCATTTTGCGCCGAGCCAATCATTAGTTCTAGTGGTGATGGTTATTTACGGTGCGGGTTTTGCGCTGATATTTCCATCTATGAATAAAATTATTGCGGAGAATACAGAAATATATGAACGTGGAAAAGCCAACGGCATTTTTTACGCCTTCTTTTCAATAGGTTCGGTCTTCGGATCATATTCTTCAGGTATATTTACGACATATTTTGATATCCCGTTTGTGTTTATAGGAATAATTTTAATGGTAATGCTGATTATTATCGTCGTGATGGATGGAAGATATGTAGCAAAAGAGTGACTTGGGAAGGAATGATTTTTTGAAAAATGTTTTATTGATGGGCATAAGCGGAAGAATAGGAAAGAACTTATACAAAGAATTGAAATCAGAATATAACCTGTTTGCGTTTTCAATCCCGAATCAGAAAGAAGATGTTCCCGGCATCACTTTATTGAAGAAAGATCTGTTCATCCTTCCTGAAGTGGAGGAAGCCCTGAAAGGCATTGACATCGTCATATTTTTTGAAGACCCTATTATGAGACTGAACCGTCTGACGCAGGGAAAGTTTTATGATATCTATTCATTGATAGCGGATAATATTGCACGCGCCTCAAAATTGAACGGCGTGGAACAGGTGATCTATGTTGCTGATGAAATCAGCTCGGGTGAAACCATGAAAATCCTGGGTGCATACGGCACACCTGTAGAAGTGACTGAAACACCTGTTAAAAGGTATGGTAAAAATCTGTCCTATAAGGCATCGGATTATAACAATGTGAGAAGTATTCAAAAGGCGCCGCTGCCTGAAGGGTGGCCGGTAAAAAGAGTTGCTGAATATTATTTTGAATGGCTGAATGAAATCTTATACAATGTAATGAATGTTGTTGCCGAAAATGGTGAATATAAAATCTATCTCTCTCATGTGGAACATCCGATACTCGTCGTAACTTATGATCGAGAGGAAAGTGTCGATGATATCGAACTCTACCAGATTACCGGCGGCATACTGTCCAAAAGACAGCCTAATAAGATCGCCAGGCTGGAGTTCAGAAGACTTGGGAATCAGGAAGAGTTTATCATGGCCCTGCATGATTTTGAACCGAATCTCCCTTGGGGCATATATATATTCACTCAAGCCCCGCTCAATGCCCTGGTCAATAGAATCTATCAGGTTGAAATGATCATAAGCAGGCACGAGTCCAGAGAATGAAAAAAAGAGAGAAATCACATGTATATGCGATTTCTCTCTTTTTATATTAGTGAATGAAATTGTGGTTTGCTGCCTGAGAAGCACTTAGTGTTCTGTGACCTTTGACACCTACGCCAGTGCCGAAGTTCATTTCTGAAATCAGGATTGATCCATCCGGATTGATTCTTTCAACAACACCGACGTGGCCCATTCCCCATGCGTTATTCGTCCATGCATGTGCCTGGATGATTGCACCCACTGAAGGGCTGTTGTTTACACTGTAGCCTGCTGATCTAGCCTGGGCAGCCCAGTTGCTTGCATTGCCCCAGCCGTTTCCGACCGGTTTGCCAAGCTGCTTACGTCGTTCGAATGCATACCATGTGCAGTCTCCCCAGTAGTACCAGTTAGTGCCCCATGATGAAGCACTGCTCGGAGCCGGTGCATTATAGCTTGAACCTGAGTCAGAGCTGCTTGAGCTTGATGCACTTGAGCTGTTATCTGAAGCTGATGAAGCGTTTGAACTTGTGTTTGAGCTTGATGTGTTGCTTGAAGAAGAGTTTGAGCTAAGCTTCAAAGTCTGTCCAGGATGAATGATATGACCTGAAATATTGTTGATGCTCATTAATGTTCTGTAGTTCATTCCGTTGGCACGTGCGATACTGCTTAAAGTATCACCGGATTTTACCGTGTAAGAACCGCCGGTTGAAGTGTTTGAGCTCGTTGATGTTGATGAACTTGTGGAACTGCTGCTTGAACTGCTTGATGTGCTGCTTGAAGAAGAGCTGTTCGAGCTTGAAGAGCCTGAAACTTTCAAGCTTTGATTTACAAGAATCAGGTCAGATGATAAGTTGTTCCATGACTTTAATTGAGATACTGTTACATTGTTATTTTGAGCGATGGACCATAGTGTGTCTCCGCCTTTTACAGTATGTGAAGATGCTTCTGCATCATCAGCAAATGCATATGTAGAAATTGCAGCTGTTGCTGTCAGCGCTGTGATTACCTTTTTCATGAGATGATATCCTCCATAGTATAATGTTAATATATATATATGTGTATGACTGATATGTATGTTTTATGTATGTACTTTCAGTACAGAACTAATAATATCAAAATTCATCTCGAATTTGAGCAATGTAATCAAATTGTAATACAATTTAAATATTAGGGCATTTTTTGTCATAATTGAAATATTTAAGTATATAATTACACAAAATGCATGATTGTGCTCATGCAGGGTATTAAATTTTATAGACATTATTCAGAGGTGAAAAAATTGATAAAAAATCACGGCAAAGTCTGGCTTTTCTTTCTATATTACTGGTTGATATTTGGTGTCGGCACCTACTTTGGACAATTTTTACCTGAAGAATGGCGGCCGACATTATCAATGTCGCTGTTTGCTATTATTATGATTTCATTCTTTGTTAGAGGATTTAACAGATCAGGGCCGATACTCAGCCATATTTATGCGATTCTGATCGGCCTTGTATCATTTGGTACGTTTGAAGGCTTTATCAATCAATTCGATGCGGAGATTTTTTATCAGGTCGTCATGATAGCCGTTGCCGTCTTTATATTTTTTGGTATAATCGGTTATTTTTATTTGAAAGATATATCTTCATGGGGAAAATATTTGTTCATGGCATTACTGATACTGATATTTTCATCGCTGTTAAACTTCTTTATCCAGCTGGACTGGCTGGCATTTGCAATCACAATCGTGGGTCTGTTGCTATATCTCGGATTCACAATGTATGATTTTAACAGGATGAAAAATAACAAGTATAGAAACCCGCGTGTCATGGGCTTCAACTTATTCATAGATTTGATAATCCTGATCAAACGGATACTTCAGCTATACCGCCGTTTTGGAAATAAAAGATGAATGATGTTATATTATAGGAGAATTTTTGAAGAGAGAAGATGAAATAATTGGGTAGAAAATGGAACAATATTAAAGAAAAGAAAGCTCAAAAGGATCAGAATACGAGCCGTATCTATGCAAAGTTCGGTCGCGAAATATATGTTGCTGCACGTAAAGGAGAACCGGATCCGGAAACCAACCAGGCGCTTAAGGCTGTGCTGGACCGTGCACGAACCTATTCTGTGCCGAAACATATTGTGGATAAGGCCGTTGAAAAAGCCAAAGGCGGAGATGACGAAACGTTTGATGAGCTGCGTTATGAAGGTTTCGGCCCGAACGGCTCGATGATCATTGTCGATGCCCTGACGAATAATGTGAACAGGACGGCATCAGACTTAAGAGCTGCATTCGGTAAAAATGGCGGCAACATGGGTGTGAGCGGTTCTGTCAGCTACATGTTCGATTCCGTTTCAGTGTTTGTCTTTACAGGATTCGACAGTGAAGAAGCACTTGTTTATTTAATGGAGAACGATGTGGATGTCAATGATGTCACAACTGAAAATGATTTTACCGTCGTCTATGGTGATACGCACAGTTTCCATGAAATAAAAAGTGCGTTGGATGAAATGGGTGTCGATGAATACGAAGTTGCAGAGCAGTCCATGCTGGCACAGAATGAAGTGGCACTGGGAAGTGATGACCGTGAACAGTTTGAAGAACTGATTGATGCCCTGGATGATCTTGAAGACGTGTCGAATGTATATCACAACGTCAATCTGGAATCATAAAACTGTTGGTATCGTGCCCATAATGGTAACTTAGAATCAAAGACAATGATATGGGGGCGTTATGATGGATTTTGGGTATGAAGGTAAAGTGGTCGTTATTACTGGTTCCAGTAAAGGGATCGGTAGACAGACAGCTGAAGAGATGTTGAAACTGGGAGCTAAAGTGATGCTTGTTGCCAGAGGTGAAGATGCTCTGAAAACGGCACAGCAGGAGCTCAGTGAATACGGTGAAGTTGAATATATCGTTCAGGATGTCACTGGAGCGTCTGCCGGCGGAAACATAATCGATGCGGTCATTGATAAATTTGGCCGTCTGGATGTTCTGGTGAATAATGCTGGAGGAGCCTTTGCCGAAAGTTTTGAAGATGTTGAAGTCAGTGACTGGGAAGATGACCTCAACCTGAAACTTTTATCAGCAGTGAAGATGTCAAAAGCGGCTTTGCCTCATTTGAAAGAGAACGGCGGAGCAATATTGAACCTGACGGCAGTTGCCGGGAAGGCCCCGGAAGCATCGACATTGCCGACTGCAGTTTCAAGAAGCGCAGGCCTCTCCATGACAAAAGCGATGAGCAAAGATTTAGGGAAGTATAATATACGTGTAAATGCAGTATGTATCGGCCTGATTCACAGTGATCAGATTGAGAAGATGTGGCAGGAAAAAGCACCTGAACTTACATGGGAAGAATTTGCGACGACAGGTCATGAAGATATTCCGCTCGGTCGGATCGGAGAGACAAAAGAAGCGGCGAACGTGATTACATTTTTATGTTCAGATCTCGCATCATATATAACAGGAGTAGCCGTAAATATTGACGGTGGTGCGAGTCCGGCACTGTAAATTGAGTTGAATGAGCAAGCCCCCGGGTTAATGATTATTAACCCGGGGGCTTTTTGTCGTGGCTAGAGGCGTTCTCCCGACATGGCGTAGAAACGATGTCGGGGCAGGGGCGTTCTCCCGACATGGCTCGAAAACGATGTCGGGGCAGAGGTGTTCTCCCGACATGGCTTGGAAACGATGTCGGAGCAGAGGCGTTCTCCCGACATGGCTCAGAAACGATGTCGGGGCAGAGGTGTTCTCCCGACATGGCTCGAAAACGATGTCGGGGCAGAGGTGTTCTCCCGACATGGCTTGGAAACGATGTCGGAGCAGAGGTGTTTTCCCGACATGGCGCAAAAACGATGTCGGGGCAGGGGCGTTCTCCCGACATGGCTCGAAAACGATGTCGGGGCAGAGGTGTCTTCCCGACATGGCGTGAAAACGATGTCGGGATGCAATATAATAATTTATTATTGCTATTATATCGTATTAACTGTATTATTATGGCTAATACAGTTTGAACGGAGGGATAATCATGTTTGATATAGATGTGAGAAGCCGTGTGCCAATCTATGAACAGCTCGTTGATAATATCAAGATGATGATTATTCAAAATGTACTTGAAAAAGATGAAAAATTGCCATCAGTCAGAAAGATGGCGCAGGAGATTACAATCAATCCCAATACGATTCAGAAAGCCTACCGTGAACTGGAAAGTGAAGGGTATATTTACTCTTTGCCCGGGAAGGGAAGTTTTGTCAGTGATACGAAAAATACAGTCAGCAGTCAAAAAATCGAAGTGTTGAAAGACAATTTAGAAGATATTGTTAAAGAACTCATCTATCTTCGGGTGCCTGTCGAAAAAATAAAAACATTGGTGGACGAGGCTGAAGCTGAAATGAAGGAGGATGGAGATCAATGAAAGTTAATGTCAGAAATGTAGATAAATCTTTTGGAGCAAAAAAGGCAGTCAGCAATGTGGATCTTGTCATTACACCGGGAACGATGCATGGTCTGCTCGGCTCGAATGGAGCGGGTAAAACCACATTCATGAAAACTCTGATGGGAATTTATAAGACGGACAGTGGAGAAGTGCTGTTTGATGACAAAAATATCTATGAGAATACTGAAATGAAATCGGAAGTCATATTCATACAGGATATCCCTTTCTTTTTTGCATCCGCCACATTGAATAAGATGGCTGAATTTTACCGTGGGATCTACCCGCGGTGGTCAGAAAAAAGATTTCAACAGCTCACCCGTCATTTCAAGCTGAATCCGAATCAGAATTTAAATGCGCTGTCCAAAGGGATGAGGCGTCAGGCATCATTTATTCTCGCCATTTCTTCACGGCCAAAAGTGATGCTTCTTGATGAGCCGTTTGACGGTCTGGATCCGATCATCCGGCAGCAGATTAAAAATATTCTTCTGCAGGATATTGCGGGTCACAATATGACAGTCATCGCCTCCAGCCATAACTTGAGAGAGATGGAGGATATATGCGATTCCGTATCCATTATGCACCATGGCGAGCTGTTGTTTAACAGAGATCTGTCGGAGATAAAAGGCTCCCATTGCAAACTTCAAATAGCATTCAATCAACTGCCGGACGATGAATTTTTTGAAGATATCGGTGCTGTCCACAAAAATGTGAAAGGCCGTATTATTACATGCATCATTAAAGGAGATATTCTGGACGTGGAAAAGAAAATCACAAAATACAATCCTTTGATGTACGATATCCTGCCGCTTACTTTAGAAGAAATATTCACTTATGAAATGGGGGAAAAAGGCTATGAAATATCTAACATCATTGTGGAATAGTACTCTGATACGGCATTTTACGGGCCAGACTTTCTGGATTGCAGTATTATATACAGTGATTTCCCTGGTGGCACTGCCGCTCAGCCTGTGGGTCGCCTCATCGAATATGGGTAATGTGGAAAACATGACAGACTTTGAAAATACTAATATCGTTCAGACATTGATGCAGGTGAATCTTGTTTTAGGTATTATTTTCGCAGTGACACTGGCAATGTTTACAATGAATTTTAAAAATAGTGAAAGTATATCAGATTTCATACACAGTCTGCCCGTCGGAAGAGGTTCAATCTTATCGGCGGTATACATTGTTGGCATATTGCTTATGACTCTGCCGGTTATATTCATATCAATCATACTGATGTTCGAAAGATATATTCTGGTCTTCGATCTATCTTTCGGAGAAATCTTTTTTTGGATGATATATACGGTGATTATAATGATCATTACCTATATATTCGCTGTGTTCACCGGTTTTTTCACGAATAAACTGTTCATACATCTTCAGCTTATCGTAATTTTATTTTTCCTGCCGCTTGCGATGTGGACGGCAATGGTCAGCACTGCAAGCATGATATATGACGGTGTCGCCGTGTACAGCAGCATGAGAGGCGATGATTTGCTGTCGCCGGTGATAAATAATACTTTTCCGATATTTGCGGTTTCACAGAATTTTGACGATTTTTCACTGGTGAAGTCTGTAGTCTGGGCAGTGGTTGGAATAGTGATTATGGCAATCTCATACTTTATATATATGAAGCGCAGAAACGAATATGTGAATTCGAATTTCACTTATTCTTCTGTAAGATATGTCCTTTCTGTAATCATTACAATTCTCGGTATGCTCATTTTAGGCAGTGTGCTTGGATATGTATTATCCGGTAATGACGTTGTGAAAGTAATATCATTTGTACTTGGCTGGCTGGGTTCATATATCATTGTGGAAATGCTTTTTCAAAGTACAGTTAAAATAGATATTAAACTGAAAACGATGATAATTTCAGCCATTAGTGCTGTCATATTTATGGGCGTTTTTTATGCAGGATGGAATTCATATACTTCATATGTACCTGAAGCAGAAGATGTCGACTCGGTCATGGTCTATTCATCGGATGCAGGCTCGTCCTACACCAATTTTGAAAAGCAGGAAATTATGAATGATGACTATTTGACGAATGACGATAGGGAGTTTATCAACGACACGGTAGAGGCTCACCAATTTGCTGCAGGGCGCAGCATGGAGGAGGAAAGACAGGGTTATTACCGGACGCTCGAAGTGGCTTACAAAATGAATGACGGCAGCATGGTATACCGTTCATTTAACCATTACCCTGACAGTGATGAAGCACTTCAGGCTCTGGAGCAGCTGGATTCGGTACAGAATTTGAGAACGACGGATCTCATACTCAACATAGAGGAGCATGAATGGATGACTAATATCATGCTGAGTTCTTTTGCAGGTGATACCGTCTATATCAACGGCGAAGATGATATGAACCGATTTGCCAATGATTATAAGAGCAAATATCAAAATTCTGCAGATGGCAGCCTGGAGCTGATAAACCTTGCATCAGGAAATCTGTTCAACATGGAGATCGAGTATCATCATACCGGGAACCAAAGAGAGTATATTTATGGGCAAGGCAATCTATATAACCCGGCTGTCATTGAAAAAATATCAGAGGAGATGCCGCTCAGTGAATTCCTGGCTTTATATGAAGCTGAAGAAGTTTATGAATATGAGATTGTAAATTCCGATGTATTTTATGATGATTTCAAAAATTCATCGATGGAAGCATTCAACAACAAGTATGATTTGAAATTACTGGAGCCGGAGGAGAGAAAAAATCTGGAAGAGGAGATAGATTCCGGCAATCTGAGTACAGAGAGCGGACGGGTCATCATTTTCAGAAGTCCGTATCATTATCCGGATGAAAATAGTAATGAACTTTCGGCTCAGTACACACATTACATCATCGGAGTCGAATAACTGATAAAAGAGATATGCAAAATTGCATATCTCTTTTATTTCATACGAACCAGGACACCAACCATGGCGTAATGATTGATACCACAAGCGCACTGCTGACCATGGCCACCGTACTGATCGAGCCGGCGAGCTGACTTTCCTTCATCACTTCGGCAGTGCCTATGGCATGGGCGGCGCTGCCCATGCCGAGTCCGCGGCCGAGCTCTGAGTGGATGCCGAACAGCTTAAAGATATATTTATGAACAATCACACCGCTTATACCGGCAATGACTACCATGATCGCTGACAGTGAGGTGATGCCGCCAAGCACTTCAGTAATCACTACGGCTACGGGTGTAGTGACGGACTTTGCGGAAATGGCATATAAGATTTCTTCAGAAAAACCTGCCCAATATGTTAAAAGCAGACCGGATATTACACCGGTAAATGCTCCGGCTGTCGTACCGATCAACAGGGGTGCTGCGAGTTTCACCAATGTTCTCCGCTGTATATAAAGCGGATAGGCCAGGGCGACAACGGCAGGTCCGAGCAGCTGGTTGATCCAGTCCCCGCCGATCATATACTGCTCGTAGGAGAGCTGGAAGATTAAAAGGACGATAATAATAAAGATCGTCGACAATAAAACGGGCAGGGTGAACGGATGCGGCCATTTTCTATGTATATGCAGTGCTAGCTGATACATCAGAATTGTAAGAGCAATAGTTAATATGCCTATCATTACAGTCATTGAACTCACTCCTCTCTATGTTTGAATCGTTCACCGATCAGGCCGGATACCACCATTACCAGTACAGTGCTGAATATGACTATGATAAGTAAAAGAAAGCCTTTACCTGCAAAAATTTTGTAATATACCATCAGTCCTATAAATGCCGGAATGAAAAAGAAAGGGAGATGTTTCACCATGAAGCCGGCACCTTCTTCTATCCATTCAACTTTTAGCAGTCTGGTGAAAAGCAGGATGATCAGCAGGACCATCCCGATGACACTGCCTGGTATTATCAGGTTGAAAGCGTCGGCAATCCATTCGCCGATCCGGTACAGCACATACAACATTACGATTTGAAAGACAATCTTCAAAAACTTGGTCATTTGAATTCACCTCTGGTTATCTACTATGTATATTACATGATTAGTCCGATGGAAAGAATAACAAAGTACAGAGATATTCGATTACGTATCCCTTCACTTTTCTTTTAATAATTATGTATAATGTAAAGAAGGAGATGAGAGCCATGAAAATGAAGTATTTGGATAAACGCGGATGGCGTCGTTTATTGAAATCTACTTATGATGAAAAACTGACTTATTTCAATGGTGAAGAATTTCTAGTCAGTCTCATTGACATGAAAGAAATACGCTCACCTCTCGTCGTTCCAGTTGTCAATAAGGAAGTAAAAGTCGTTGATACAGATTATAAATGGATGCAGATCCTGCCGGGGGACCGGGATTACAGTATTACAGTGATGTATAATGAAAAGTGGGAGACGCTTCAGTACTATTTTGATGTCAACACAGAACATTATCTGGAGCTTGGTAATGCAAGAAGAAAAGATATTTATCTGGATGTACTGGCACTTCCGAACGGCGAATATGAGCTGGTGGATGAAAAAGATATACACCGCGCGCTGAAAAACAACAAGATTACAGAAGCGGATAAAGATAGAGCATACAGCGTTGCGGATCATATTATGAAAGAAATCAATAATGATTTCTCCCAATTTGAGACACTGGCAGAGTACTGTCTGAAGACAATAAGAAAAAGAAGGTAATAAAATTACATATATAAAAAAGACAGACCGGATTAGTCTGTCTTTTAGCTAAAATGAGACGAAGTGAATCAGCTTGAAGTGAAGTCGCCGCCGTTGATATGGAGGACTTCTCCTGTCATATAGCTTGAATCATGTGCAGCGAGGAAGACGTAGCTCGGGCCGAGTTCACTCGGTTGTCCGCGCCGTCCCATCGGTTTATCAGCGCCGTGTTCTTCGACGCCTTCTGCATCAAAAGTGGCAGGTATCAAAGGTGTATATATCGGGCCGGGTGCAACAGCATTGACACGTATTTTTTCAGGCGCAAGGTTTTGAGCGAGTGATCTTGTAAAAGAAGTGATTGCCCCTTTCGTTGAAGAGTAGTCGATGAACACGGGGGAACCTTTAAATGCAGTTACACTCGTTGAGTTTATGATTGTGTCGCCTGCTTCCAAATGCGGGTATACTTCCTGCGTGAGCAATATCATACTGATGATGTTCGTTTCAAAAGTTTCCCTCAAATTTTCTTCTGTAATGCTGAGGAAGTCTTTTTTCGGGAACTGTACATCGGCATCATTGACAAGAATATTGATTGTTCCCAATCTCTCCACGATATCTTTTACGGTATTTTTTCTCACTTCCGATACATTGATGTCACCGCTGTAAAGAAGACATTCCACACTTTCGTTTTCAATCAGTGATTTGGTGTATTCGGCATCTTCTGTTTCTTCCTGAAGATGCAAGATGGCTACATCTGCACCTTCCTTTGCAAAATGTACCGCCACCGAGCGGCCGATTCCAGAGTCACCGCCCGTAATCAAAGCAACTTTACCCTTTAATTTTTCACTGCCTTTATAATCATCAGCGATGATTATCGGTTTCGGATCCATATCTTTTTCAATGCCTGGCTGTTTTTTCTGCGTATATCCTTCGACCTGCTGGTCTGCTTTTTCATAGTCCTTCTCATTATTCATACATAAGCCTCCCTGCTTTAAATGTTATTTACATATACCCTCAATCTGAAGTGTTATTCAAATATCATTAAGTATGATAAGATTTTCTTATAGATGAAAGAAAAGGTGATTCAATGAAAGTTGACGATTATAAACTACTGGTAACACTTAATGAAGCGAAAACATTGAGACAGGCGGCTGAAAGACTCTTCATATCCCAGCCTGCAGTCAGTCAGCGATTGAAATCGATAGAAGAAGAGTGGGGGGTTGATATTTTTATCCGCACAAAACGTGAACTGTTCGTCACTGGTGCGGGCGAAAGAATTATCAGCCATGCATATAAAGTAGTGGAGAATGAAACACTGCTTAAAGAATATCTTGTGGCTCATGAAGGTGCGGTGGAAGGTAATCTTAATATCGGTGTTTCGTCCTTGATCGGAAGTACGATCTTAGCAAGGGTTATCAGGGAATATACGAGATTGTACCCTGATGTCAACGTCAATATTCAAGTAGGTTCTTCACCTCAAATATCTAATGACGCCAAGGACTATCATATATCCATCACCCGGGGCAGACAAATTCTAAATAAGGAAAATGAGGTTTTATTTACCGACAGACATTATTTTGTAGCTCCTAAAAGTTTGGCGGGAGAGGATGATTCACCGGTAATTGAATTTTTTTCAGAACCGATTTATATCCGGGCTATAGAGAAATACTTCGAAGAAAGGTTCAATAGGAAATATGAACCGCAGTTCAGTGTCGACCAGATTGCCACTTGCCGTGCACTTCTTTTGGAAGGTGTAGGTGTGACGGTTCTGCCGGAAATTGTGGTCAAAGATTTTGATGCCAACCTTTTCAATATTGAAGAAGCACTGGTAGATAATGAACCGATTACAAGGGATACATACATTTCATACGATAAAAATGTGGTGGAGCTCCCTCAGGTTAAAGCGTTTATCACTGTAGTCAGAAGCTATATTAAAAATTTTGAAATGAAAATGGAATGAGTGGCTTGTGCTTGCAAATATTTCTGATGTATTGTTAGGATTAATTACCAGTTAAAGTACGTATATTGAAATGAAAAGGAGTATTTTGATGGAGATTTTATGGTGGATACTCATTATTATCAGTTTTGGCCTCGGTTTTGTCGGTGTGATTGCACCCGTCATTCCCTCGGTCGTAATGTTCTGGATTGGGTTTTTAATCTATCACTTTTTAATCAACAGTGAAACACTGACCTGGATGTTCTGGATGGTCGCAGCAGTTCTGACATTGCTTGTCTTTCTCAGTGATTTCATGGCGAACAGCTATTTTGTCAAAAAGTATGGCGGATCCAAAAAGAGTGAAGCTGCCGCAATCATCGGTGTAGTGGTGGGGATGTTCATCTATCCGCCGTTCGGCGTCATTTTTGTGCCTTTCGTCTTTGTTCTGGCACTTGAATTTATACAAACAAGAGATGTTAATGCCGCCTTCAGGGCAGCGCTCGGTTCATTGCTTGCATTTTTTGCGAGCTCTGCATTCAATCTGGTGATATATGTTCTTCTGATCATATGGTTTTTACTGGATGCATTTCTATTTTAAAAGAAAAGGTGATTACAAAATTAAATTTTGTAATCACCTTTTTTAATTTTACTGCCTTACATCTTCTTTGGATGCTGCAGCATCTTCGCTTTCATCATCAAGTACTTTGCGCACATTTTTCATTTCATGGGTCGGCTTGTGTCTGCCTTCCTGAATGTCAATCGCATAATGGCATGCGACATCGTGCTGTCCGGCATAAGTTTCATCTTTATGTTCCAATACAGGAATATCTGTTTTACACTTCTCTGTGGCAAACGGACATCTTGTATGGAATCTGCAGCCTGTCGGCGGATCAATCGGCGAAGGCACATCACCGCGCAGGAAAATACGTTCGCTCTTATTTTTTGGATCCGGCACAGGAATTGCTGAAAGCAGTGCCTTTGTATAAGGATGCTGCGGGTTATCGAAGATGCTCTTCGTATCACCCATTTCAACAATTTTACCGAGATACATTACAATGATCCTGTCGGATATGTGTCTTACGACACCAAGGTCATGTGCGATGAATAAATAAGTCAGTCCCATCTCACGCTGCAGTCTCTGCAACAGGTTCAATACCTGTGCCTGAATGGATACGTCCAGGGCACTCACAGCTTCATCGGCGATGATGAGCTTTGGGTTTACTGCAAGCGCACGTGCGATACCGATGCGCTGCCGCTGACCGCCCGAGAATTCATGAGGGTAACGGTCGATCTGGTGCTTTTGCAGGCCGACTGTTTCCATTATCTCAAGTGCACGTTCAGTTCTTTCCTTTTTAGGTACGACATTCTGTATATCCATTGCTTCAATCAGAGTCATCTTTACAGTTTTCCTTGGATTAAGTGAAGCGAAAGGGTCCTGGAAAATGATCTGCATTTCACTTCGCATATCCCGCATTTCTGATTTACTCAGTGAAAGAATATCTTTGCCTTCGAAAGTGACAGTACCTTCAGTCGGCTCGTCGAGGCGGAGTATTGCACGGCCTGTAGTGGATTTACCACAACCGGACTCTCCGACGACAGAAACCGTCTCACCTTCTTTGATCTCAAAGCTGATATCATCAACAGCTTTGACATTGTTCACAGTACGTCCGAAGAAACCGCCTTTTATCGGGAAGTACTGCTTAAGACCTTTAACTTCAAGAAGAGTGTTCTTTGTCATATACTTTTACCTCCTCTCCATCCCATTCATCAGTGTAGATCCAGCATCTGACTTCGTTGCCGTCTTCCTGGACTTCAAGTTCAGGTAATTCAGCACAGATGTCACTTGCAAATGGACAGCGTGGCGCAAATCTGCAGCCCTCCGGCATCTCATCAGGTGCAGGTACGTTGCCTTTGATGGGAATCAGCTCATCCTGATCCTGGTCATGACGCGGCAGTGAATTTAGCAAGCCAACCGTGTAAGGGTGGCGTGGATTTTCAAATAATGTTTCGACATCTGCAAATTCAACAACTTTACCACAGTACATGACTGCCACGTAGTCACAAGTCTCTGCCACTACACCGAGATCGTGAGTGATCATTACAACACTCATACCGATCTCTTCCTGCAGCTCTTTGATCAGTTCAAGAATTTGTGCCTGGATTGTAACGTCCAGTGCAGTTGTCGGTTCATCAGCAATAAGCAGTTCAGGTTTACATGCAAGTGCCATTGCAATCATGACACGCTGTCTCATACCGCCGGAAAGCTCATATGGATATTGATCCACACGTTTTTCCGGGGAGGGGATGCCGACAAGTTCAAGCATTTCGATAGAACGTTTCGTCCCGGCCTTTTTACCGAGACCCTCGTGTATTTTAAATGACTCTCTCAGCTGCTGACCGATAGTATAGACAGGATTCAGTGAAGTCATCGGTTCCTGGAAAATCATTGATATTTCGTTGCCGCGTATTTTTCTCATACGCGATTCTTTTGCAGTTGTGAGTTCTTCACCTTTAAAGCTGATTGTACCGTCGACGATTTTACCCGGTTCTTCGACCAGTTTTAAAATCGACAATGCCGAGATACTTTTACCTGAACCGGATTCACCGACAATGCCGAGTGTTTTTCCTTTAGGTACAGTAAAGGTAACGCCATCAACTGCTTTTATTTCACTTCCATCAACAAAGAAGGAAGTTTTTAAATTATTTACATCAAGTATGTTTTCTGACATTTTTGTCACTCCCTACCTAGTTTAGGTCCACACGCTTGTTCAGCATTCTGTATGATATATCAACAAGTAAGTTGACGAATACGAAAGTGACAGCAATTACGAGAACTGCACCCTGCACGACAGGGAAGTCCCTTTGTAAGATTGAATCGATGATTAATCGTCCAAGACCATTAATCGCAAATACACTTTCCGTCAATACCGAACCAGCAAGCAAGTAACCGAACTGCAGACCAACAACGGTTACGACTGGAATTAATGCGTTTTTAAGAGCGTGGCGGAAAATTACAACACGTTCTTTGACACCTTTTGCACGCGCAGTACGTATATAATCCTGCGTAATGACATCAAGCATTGAGCTTCGGGTCATACGTGCAACGATTGCCGCCCCTGCAGTGCCGAGTGCAATAACCGGCAGCACTATCTGATCCAGGTTCCCCCAGCCGGTCGGTGCAAACCATCCAAGCTCAATAGAAAACCACTGGATAAGCATGAGGCCCAGCCAGAAGTTTGGCATTGAAAGCCCGAAAAGAGTAAATACCATAAGCGAAACATCCGATACAGAGTAACGCTTTACTGCAGAAACGATACCGACTAGCATACCAAAAACGACAGTGAAGATTGTCGAATAGAGTGCTAATTCCAAAGTGATGAAAAATCTTGCCTGGATATGGCTCATTACAGGAATGTTATCTCTGATAGAAGTACCAAAATCCAGTTGTAATGCACTTGTTAAAAAGTTCCAATACTGTACATACAGAGGATCATTCAATCCTAAACGCTGTTCAATAGCCTTTACAGTTGCTTCAGGCGCACTTTCACCTGCCATGATGACTGCAGGGTTACCTGGAGTGAGGTGCATCAGACTGAACACGAGTATTGAAACCCCGATGAGTACAGGGATCAGTTGTAAAATACGTCTTATAATAAATGTTGTCATGATTTACCTCCTATTTCCTTTGTTTAGGATCAATTGCATCTCTCAATCCATCTCCAAATAAGTTAAATGCAAGTACTACAATTACAATCATCATACCCGGGAAGAAAGTAATGTGGCCTGCCTGATACATATAGTTACGTCCGTCATTCAACATCGCACCCCATTCTGGTGTAGGTGGTTGAACACCAAGACCCAGGAAGGAAAGACCTGCAGCAGAAAGAATTGCAGAAGCGATGAATAATGTTGTGTTGACAATAATCGGTGACATGATGTTCGGTAAGATATGCTGGAAAATAATTTTACCGTCTCTGGCACCAAGTGCACGGATAGCATCGACGTACTCAAGCTTCTTAGTGGTCAGTGTGGAACCGCGTACAATTCTGGCAAACTGAGGTAATGAACCGATAGCGATGGCAATAGTAACGTTAATCGTACTGCCGCCAAGGACGGAAACGATTGCAAGAGCAAGCAGAATGCCAGGGAATGCAAGCAATACGTCCATTATACGCATGACGATAGTATCAAGCCATCCACCATAGTAACCTGCAAGAATGCCAAGTGGCACACCAACAAGTGCTCCCATAAATGTAGCTGCAAAGCCCACACCGAGTGTTATGTACATACCATGAAGTATACGGAAGAAGATATCCCTGCCGAGATGATCCGTTCCAAACCAGTGTGCAGCTGAAGGACCCTCCAGTTTTTCTGTCAGACTCGTAGCATTCGAGCTGACCCCGAGTAAATTGTAGTTAGCGTCTATTGCGCCGAAAATTGACACAAGGAATAGAAAAGCTAATACATAAAAACCGATCAGGGCTGACTTATTCTTTTTAAGCCGTTTGTAAAACTCTTTATAACTCTTAATTCTTGGGTTTACAGGTTTCGTATCCTGAACCCTCTCTTTAGAAGCGACCGCCATTTAAGAGACCCCCTTATCATTGAAATTTAGGAATAGTGTGAAAACTATACTTATAATATAGCTATTAAATAATGATACATACAAGACTGCATAATATCAATGTTAAAAATAGAGAATTAATTCACATACTTAATAGTTTTAAGATAAATAAGGACTAATATTGTACTTATGGAAATAAAAAGACAGTTTACAACCTTTAATTCCTAGTGTTATAATATAGATTAATTCCTAGCGTATTGATAGGGTATTAAAACGGGAGGTTGAAAAAATGAAATACATATTCAGATTATCTTTGTTGGTGCTGTTCGTTGTAATTCTTTCTGCATGTACAGATGACAGTGATGTAGATGAGGAGGCCGAAGGTGGAGCAGCAGAAAATACTGCTGATGAAGGAGGCGGAGATCTTGTCTTGTCTACAGGCAATGATGTCGTTTCTATGGATCCGCATGCGAGCAATGATCTTTATTCAGACCAGGTTAGAAATACAGTATATGAAGGTCTGGTCACTCAGGATGAGAATCTTGAAATCCAGCCTTTACTTGCTGAGAGCTGGGAGCAGGTCGACGATTTGACATGGCAGTTCATTTTGAATGAAGATGTCACTTTCCATGATGGCAGCGAGTTTAGTGCTGAAGTGGTCAAAGCGAATTTGGAACGGGTACAGGATCCGGCAGTGGCTTCGCCGAGACTGAATCTCTTTGATATGATTGAAGAGGTGAATGTCATCGATGATTATACTGTTGAAATTGTAACGGAATATCCTTTTGCACCTCTCCTCAGTCACCTGACTCATGACGGTGCAGGTATGATCAGTAAGGAAGTCATAGATGAAGATTATGAACAAGCACTGGAGAATTCCAATTTTGCATACTCGGTGGATGAGTATTATGAACTGCGGGCTGAAAATTCAGATGAGTTTGAAGAAGTGGCGGATGAGATTTCAGAGGATGTCGGTGCAGTAGTCGATCAAAAACCTGTAGGTACTAATTATGCAGCGTTTGAATCGAGGACACCAGGAGAGCGTACTGTTCTCAAAAGATTCGATGATTATTGGCAGGAACCGATGAATCTGGATACGATCACCTTCAAGATTGTAACAGAAACCGGCTCGAGAATTGCAGAGCTTGAAACTGGTGAGTCACATGTCATCACAGGTTTTGAACCGAACAACCTCCAGAGGATAGAAGATAATCCTGAAACGGAACCTTATACACTCTATAATATAGCGATGGAGTTCATCGGATTTAACACACAAAAAGAACCACTCGATGATGTCAGAGTGAGGCGAGCAATCTCACATGTGGTGGATAGAGAGGAAATCATTGAAGGAATCTACAGCGGTACAGGCAGAATTCCTGAAGGGCCGATAGTTGAAGGCTTAACCGGGCACGATGAAGATGTAGAAAATCTGGAATATGATTTGGAAGAAGCCGAGAGACTGATGGCAGAAGCGGGATATGAAGACGGCTTCGATATTTCTATAATTACCAACGATGCACCTGAACGTGTGGATGCAGCAATTTATCTGCAGGAAGCACTAGAACAGATTAACGTCACGGCGACAGTTGACCAGATGGAGTGGGGCGCTTACCTTGAAGAAGCTTCTACAGGGGATCATGATATATTCCTATTAGGCTGGCCGAATGCAACGGGGGATCCGGACCAGTCACTGTGGCCTTTATTTCATTCAAGCATGTTAGGGGCACAGGGTAATAGAACGTTCTATGATAACCCTGAAGTTGATGAACTTCTCGAAGCGGGACGCCAGGAATCCGACGAGGAAGCACGCGCAGAGATATATGAAGAAGCACAGGAAATCCTGGTGGAAGATGCACCGATGATTTATATGAGACAGGCACTCAGCATGAATGCGCACAGGCAGGAAGTGGAAGGTTTATATATCAGTGATTACAATAAACCGGATTTCAGAAATGTGACTTTAACAGAATAAATTTAATAAAGGAGGGTTCGAATGAAAGATATATTTAGACTATCTTTGTTGACACTGTTCACGGTGGTGCTTGCTGCATGCGCAGATGACAGCGGTGTTAATCAGGCAGCCGAAGGCAGTGAGTCTGAGGAGAGCAGTGACAACACAGGCGGAGACTTGATATTATCAACCGGCAATGATGTTGTGTCACTGGATCCGCATGCCAGTAACGAACTATATTCAGACCAGGTCAGAAATACTATTTACGAAGGTCTGGTGACGCAGAATGAATCGTTCGAAATTCAACCTTTACTTGCTGAAGATTGGGAGCAGGTCGATGATTTAACATGGCAGTTCAACTTAAAAGAAGATGTTATTTTTCATGACGGCAGTAAATTTAACGCAGAAGCAGTTAAAGCGAATCTTGATAGAATTCGGGATCCGGCAGTGGCTTCTCCCAGATTAAATATCTTTGAAATGATTTCAGAAGTGAATGTTATCGATGATCATTCAGTTGAAATTATAACTGAATATCCATTTGCACCGCTTCTTAACCATCTGTCACATGATGGCGGTGGTATGATAAGCAAGCAAGTCATCGATGAAGATTACGAACAGGCTTTACAAAATTCGGAGTCCGACTTTTCAGTGGACGAGTATTATGAATTGCGGGAAAATAAAGATGATAAGTTTGAAGAAGCAGCAGAAGAAATATCAGGAGAGATCGGCGCAGTAGTAGACAGGAATCCTGTGGGAACGAACTACGCACAGTTTGAGTCGAGAGCGCCAGGAGAAAGCATAGTTATAGAAAAGTTTGACGATTACTGGCAGGAACCGATGAATCTGGACACTATCACCTTTAAAATCGTTACAGAAACAGGTTCAAGAATGGCAGAACTTGAAACAGGAGAATCCCATGTAATATTTGGGTACGAACCTGACAGTGTAGAAAGAATTGAGAATAATCCAGAAACGGAAACTTATAATAACTCCAATGTTGCGATTGAATTTATCGGGTTCAATAATCAGAAAGAACCACTGGATGATGTCAGAGTGAGGCAGGCAATAACTCATGCAGTGGACAGAGAAGAGATTATAGAAGGCATCTACAGTGGCATTGGCGAAGTACCGGCCGGCCCTTTAGTAGAAGGTCTGACAGGTCACAATGACGATATAGAGAATTTGGAATATGATTTGGGAAAAGCTGAAAAACTTATGGCAGAAGCAGGCCATGAAGATGGTTTTGAACTCAGCATTATAACGAATGACACACCTCAGAGAGTAGATGCTGCTATTTATTTGCAGGAATCCCTGGCTGACATAAACATAACAGCAACTGTCGAGCAGATGGAATGGGGCGCTTACCTGGAAGAAGCTTCAACCGGTGAACATGATATTTTTCTTTTAGGATGGCCAAATTTTACGGGAGACCCGGATCAGTCACTTTGGCCGTTATTCCACTCGAGTATGATGGGCGACGAGGGTAACAGAGTATTTTATGATAACTCTGAGGTTGACCAATTGCTTGAAGACGGCCGGGAGGAATCGGACGAAGAAATAAGGTCAGATATATATGAGAAGGTGCAGAAAATTTTAATTGAAGACGCACCGATGATTTACATGAACCAGGGAATAAGTATGAATGCCTACCGAAGTGAGGTGGAAGGTTTATATATTGATGATTATATAAAGCCTGACTTCAGAGATGTGACTTTAAATGAATAATTGATATTAAAGCTGTGACAACTCATGCGTGAGGTGTTACAGCATTTTTATTCCTGAGTATTTATCTGAAAATTCTTTATTGATTGAATACGGTGAATAAAGTATCATGTTGATAACCATAAAAAAATGGAGGGGACTGGAATGAAAAATATTTGGACATTATTTTTACTCAGTATTATGGTTATAGTGCTCGCAGCGTGTACGGATGATGACAGCGTCGAGGAAGAAGCGGCAGAGGGGACTGATTCTGATGATCAGACAGAAACTGCTGCCGGAGGGGATTTAACAATAGCAATTCCGAGTGACGCAGTGTCGATGGACCCGCACGGCAGTAACGATGTACCATCTGAACAAGTCAGAGATGAGATTTATGAACCTCTGGTAACGCAGGACGAGAATTTGGAAATTGTACCATTGCTTGCTGAAGAATGGGAAGAGATAGATGAAACAACTTGGCAGTTCACATTGCAGGAAGGTGTATCTTTCCATGACGGCAGTGAATTTAATGCAGAAGTTGTAAAAGCGAATATCGAACGTCTGTTGGACCCGGCAGTAGCCTCGCCAAGATCGTTTCTGCTGGAAATGGTTGAGGAAGTCAATGTCGTGGATGACTATACAGTGGAGTTTGAACTTGAATATCCATATTCACCATTGTTAAACAATCTATCACATGGTGCAGGCAAAATGATCAGTAAAGAGTTGATCGACGCCGATTATGAAAACGCTTTATCAGAAGCCGATGAAGAGATGTCAGTCGATGAATACTACGAACTTCGTGACGAAGGTGGAGATGCTCATGAGGAGGTTGCGAATGCTATCGCAGGAGATGTGAGTGCTTTGATTGAACAAGGGCCGATCGGAACGAATTATATGGAATTCGACTCCAGAAACCCTGGAGAAAGCACAGTATTGACCAAGAATGAAGAATACAGGGACGGGGAAGCGACAATCGACAGCGTGACTTATAAGGTCGTTACTGAAACAGGTTCGAGAATTGCAGAACTGGAAACAGGCGCTTCAGACTTTGTACTCGGTGTTCAATCCAGCAATATCGACCGGGTGGACGGTAATGATGAGATGACATTGGAGCGTAATGAATCGGTATCAATCGACTATATCGGTTTCAATACGGAAAGCGAGCCTTTTGATGATCCGCTGGTCCGTCAGGCAGTGACACATGCATTTGATAAAGAGGCAGTATTGTCCGGCGTTTATAATGATTCCGGCAGACCTGCCGTAGCACCGCTTGCGCCTGATGTTTTAGGCCATTCCGAAGATTTGGAAGGTCTGGATTATGATATGGACAGAGCAAGGGAACTTCTTGAAGAAGCAGGATATGCAGACGGCTTTGATGTCACTTTAATGGTAAATGATGATAATCCCGAGCGTGTGGATATGGCTGTCTTCTTGCAGGAGTCGCTTGCAGATCTCGATATCAATGTGAATGTCGAACAGGTTGAGTGGGGTGCATATTTGGATGCAACAGCAAATGGTGAACACGATATGTTCATCCTGGGCTGGTCAAACTCGACAGGCGACCCGGACAACGGCATAGCTCCGCTGTTCCACTCTGAAAACATGGGTGATACAGGAAACCGTTCATTCTTTGATAATGAGGAATTGGACAGTCTGCTTGATGAAGGTAAACAGGTTACGGATGAAGATGAACGCCAGGAAATATATGAACAGGCACAACAGGTGCTGGTAGACGAGGCACCGGCGATTTTTGTCAGGCACGGCGAAAACTTGAATGCATATAATAATAATGTCGAAGGTATTCACATTGACAGTTACAACATCTTTGATTTCAGAGAAGTCACTTTTACAGAGTAATATTAGTCAAAAGGGGGATAACCCCCTTTTTTTAATTTTCTTATATCTCAATTATGAGATATTTCAAAAGTTTCATTGAAATAAAAAAACTATTAAGGTATATTAAAAAAAGGTTAAGATTTTCATTTAATTTTAATAATAGGAGGTAAATAAATGAAAAATTTTAAATTGTTGTTCATGATGGCAATGATTACAGTTCTTTCTGTAGTTCTGGTTGCCTGTGCAGATGACAGTGATGTAGAACCTGAAGCAGACACTGAAGAAGGCACAGCAACTGAAACTGAAGAAGGTACTGAGGACGCATCAGGGGAAGGGTCCGGCGGGGGAGATCTGGTCATATCTGAAGCAGCAGACATTGTAAGTTTAGACCCTCACGGAAATAACGACGTCCCTTCAAGTAACGTCCGTAATAATATTTATGAAACACTTGTTTACTTAGATGGAGACATGGAAGTTCAGCCGAGACTCGCTACAGAGTGGGAAGAAGTAGATGACACGACTTGGGAGTTTACTCTTAAAGAAGGCGTAACATTCCATGATGGCTCAGAATTTAATGCAGAAGTGGTTGAAGCAAACTTGGACCGTGTTCTTGATCCGGCTGTTGCTTCACCGCGTTTGTTCTTATATGAAATGATCACTGACGTTGAAGCAGTCGATGATTACACAGTGCAAATCACTTTGGAATATCCATTCGCACCTATCTTGGCGCACCTTGCACATGATGGAGGCGGCATGCTCAGTAAAGAGGTCATCGACGCAGACTATGAAGCGGCTTTAGCTGATGCAGGAGAAGAGATGTCCGTTGAAGAATATTATGAGCTTCGTGCCGAAGGCGGAGATGAGCATCAGGAAGTTGCGGATGCAATCACAGAATCCACTGGTAACCATGTAGCTGAAAATGCGATTGGTACTGGTCCGTTTACACTGGAATCACGTTCTTCAGGTGAAGAAGTAGTTCTCGCGAATAATGCAGAGTATCATGATGAAGAAAGTGCAGCACAGCTTGATACTGTTACATTTAAAGTCGTTCCGGAAACAGCGGCACGTATCGCTGAAATTGAAACGGGATCGAGTCACGTTGCCGGTGCAACAGAGCCGACAAACGTTGAACGTATCGAGTCTCACGACGCAATTGAATTAGATCAGACACCATCACTGGGTCTGTCCTATGTCGGCTTTAACGTCGAAAAGGAACCTTTGGATGATCCATTAGTACGTCAGGCGATTTCTCATGCGATTGACCGTGAATCAATCATCGACGGTATCTATGATGGAGTCGGAACACCTGCTGAAGGTCCGCTTGCTCCAGGCGTATTTGGGTACGATGAAAGCGTTGAAGGAATTCAGTATGATTTAGATCGTGCGAAAGAATTGATGGCTGAAGCCGGTCAGGAAGATGGTTTCGAACTTGAAATCCTTACAAATGACGATAATCCACAACGTGTTGATACAGCAATCTACATCCAGGAGGCTCTTGAAGAACTGAACATTGATGTTTCTGTTCAGCAGCTTGAGTGGGGTGCGTATTTAGAAACGACTGCAGCAGGCGATCATGATATGTTCGTACTCGGATGGTCCACTGTAACTGGTGATGCAGACTACGGTATGTATGCACTACTGCATTCATCAATGCATGGTGACCCGGGTAACCGTTCATTCTTATCCAATGATAATGTGGATGAACTGTTAGAAGAGGGGCGTACTGAAACCGACCCGGATGCACGTCAGGAAATCTACAGTGAACTTCAGGCAGGATTAGTAGACGTTGCACCAATGATCTATATCCACCACCAGGATTTCTTAACTGGTATAAGTTCAGATGTTGAAAACTTTGAAATTGATGCATTGGGTATTTATCAGCTGAGAGAAACAACGATCTCAGAATAATCAATGCAAATTTAAACAGATGATGTCATTTCGACATCATCTGTTTTTTTATCTTAAATAAAGAAAAATATCCTTTTAAATGATATAATGACAACATTGGTAAAAGGAGAGTTCATCTTGAAAAGAGCGATTATACTTGTATTGTTGACGGTGTTCTTAAGTGCCTGCAGCAGTGAACCATCTCAGGCGGAAAAAGACTTGGAAGAAGTGAATGAGGATATCAACGAACTTCAGGGAGAGGTACAACAGGTCCGGAGTGAAAATGAAACTGTAGAAAGTGATATCGAAAATAAAGAAAGAGAACTGGAAGAATTATCATTCGATGGGACAGATGCTGACGCTGGTGAAGAGTCAGGTGAAGAAGAGAATACTGAAGGTGAAGAAGAGTCAGCAGAGGAGTCAGAATGATAAATTATCCATGTGACTAATTATATTAATAAGGGAGAATGATAATATGCATGAGAAAAAATTTTCATTAATCGAAGGAAGAACTTTCACAATAGATGAACTGGGTAAGGAAATAGAGGAAATCGTCGATTCAAACCTTGTCAATTTAACTGGTACTAAAGAAAGGGTCGTTGCTCAGAAACCGAGTCCCGACCAGGATTTTGAAACATTTACCATCAAATTCAACCTGGATGACCTCCCTGACTTTGTGGATGTTATTGCAACTACAGAGAAAAAAGAGAACTTTGAAGATTATGACTTTGATAAAGATAAATTAAAAGTCCGTCTGATCAGTTATATCAGACAGGAATCTCCTGATGACAACCAAAGTGAACATGTGAGTGAATAGTTACAAAGTAATTAACAGTGATTGAGGGTCAATATGAAATATATTAAAACAAAGCGATTAATATTACGTGACTGGAAAGAAAGTGACATTCCCAAGTTCATCAAATTGAACGGCGACAAAGATGTTCGCCGCTATTTTCCCAATATCGCGACACCTGAAGAATCAAAAGATTTTGTCTTGAGTGCACAAAGTGATATCGATGCCAGAGGATTTGGCTTGTTTGCTGTCGAGCGCAGAGATACAAATGAATTTATCGGGTTTACAGGTATTCAGGTATGGGAAGAGGAGGGGCCGTTGAAACTTCATTTTTTACCGACCATTGAAATAGGATGGCGCTTTGCAAAGCGGCATTGGAATCAGGGCTTTGCAACTGAAGCGGCTCTCGGAGTTGTTAAATTTGTTGAGCGTAACACTGATATAAAAGAGGTTTATGCCTATACTTCAAGCATCAATTATCCTTCAATCAACGTCATGTTGAAATTGGGGATGAAAAAAGTGCAGAGTTTCGAACATCCTCAGATATTGGAGGGGCATTCACTTAAAACCCAGGTGGTATATAGGAAGGATATTAAAAAAAGGCATCGCTTCAGATTATGAGCGATGTCCTTTTTGTAAGTCTTTATATGTTCTGACTTCTACAGGTTCAAAATTTTTAAATTGATCGATCAGTGATGGAAAATCATTACCAATGAACAATTGTTTCATATATTTTTCATCCAGGTATTCCTCAGAAATCATTTTATCGAACATGGTGAGGAGGGGATCAAAATAGTTTCTCGTATTGATCAGGCCAAGTGGCTTTTCATGAAGTCCGACCTGACCCCATGTATACATCTCGAAAAATTCTTCGAGCGTACCCGCACCGCCCGGCAGGGAAATAATTGCGTCACCCAACTCATTCATTATAGCTTTTCTTTCATGCATCGTTTCCACGACTTCCAATTTATGCAGACGCTGATGAGCAAGCTCCCGGTCAACAAGGAATTGTGGGATGACGCCTGTCACCTTGCCCCCATGGTCCACAGCGCCGTTTGCAACAGCACCCATCATACCGGCAGAACCGCCGCCGTATACCAACTCATAGCCGCCTTCTGCAATGTCTTTACCAAGCTGGTAAGCTGCCTCTTCAAATTCAGGCAGACGTCCTGAGGTTGCACCGCAGAACACAGTAATACTTTTAAACTCCACTGTCCATTCACCCGCAATCTGCTCTTTTCAACTTAAAATTGTTGACGTTTTTTATTAATTTTCTTTTCAAGTTTTTGTTGTTTTTTACTTTTGCGCAAGTTTTTCTCAATGCCTGTTTTGCGTCCGTACTCTTCATAATACTGTTCAGCCTGCCCGCGGTGTTTCTCGAATAATGATTTTTCTGGATTGTCGTCACCGTCTGCCGATGACTCATTTTTAGGAGAGTCGTAATTTACAGTATAATCAAGTGCGCTGTGATGTTTTTTGAAAAGGTCTCCTGGTTCGAACCCCTCTATGTTTTCCTCGTGGTTTTTGACTTTATCGAAGTATAATTGCTGTACGTCCTGTGTCATGTTAATCTCCTTGTCATTTGATTGCTCTGTATCCATTCTAGCATTATTCATATCTTCAGTGTATTCATCATTTTGAATATCCAGACGTTCCTCGTCCTGTTTTGACAGGGAAACACGGCTTAGGGACTGATCTTCTTCATAGAATTTTGCGGCACCCTGATTATCAATATTCGTATCCAGGACAGCTTCTGTCTGAGGATCGATTTTGTTCACTTCCATTATTAAATCGTCGCTCACAGTCATGCCTGCCATTTTTTCTTCGTTGGACATGCCCGGATTGGACTGCATGATTTTAGGCACTTTAGGTTTGTCCGTCTGTTCACTCTCAAGTCTCTTCTCGCGGTGTTTGTTCTTGTCCTTCTCAAATTGTTCGAGCAGCTTGTCCTCTTTTCTTATGCTGCGCTGGTAGGACTGCATATCTTTTTTGTAAGAGCGTTCCTGTCTTTTATCATTGATTTTACTGCCGACTGTACCTACAGCAGATTTACTTGTCTGATACACATTGCTGCTTGTCGTTTTTACAGACTGATAAGCTTCTTCACTTTTATCTTTTACATTGCGATAAGTATTGCTTGAGAAATGTCCCAATTTCTCAATATCGGGATGTTCTTTTATATGTTTTCTTTCGGTGAATAAAGGAATTAATATGATGGGCAGGACATTTAAAAGTGTTTTGATATTTTTATTCATGTATAGACCTCCATGGCATTTATTAATAATTATATAATACCCTGAGATAACTTTCATTAAACTGACTGCAATAGGTTTTAAAATTATAATTATGGTAATAATACTAATAACGAGACAAGGAGGCACCACTTTATGAAAATTATTACATCCGACATGTCATTAAATGAAATTGTCAGCGAAGCGCCAGGAGCAGGAAACATCTTCAGGGAATTGAGAATAGATTTCATCCACAGCGGTGATAAAACTTTGAAAGAAATCGCGCTTGAGAAAAATTTAAACCTTGATAATCTGATTTATGAAATCAATGAACTGGGTCCGACAAACGAGGACGGTATTGATTTGAAATACATGGATGAAAAAAGTGTTTTGACATATATCCAAAGAAAATATCATGACGATTTAAAAGACGAGCTGCCTGTACTTGATGAATATCTGGAACAGGCCGTCAAGCAGAATAAAAAGCAGCAGCCGGAATTGGAAGAGGTCGGGGAATTATTTAAAAATATAAAATCAACTTTCCTGGAGCATATCGACAATGAGGACAATACAGTATTTGAAATGCTTGAAACATACTTGGATGCTCCGAATTCCCATCATTTTGAAGCTGTGAAACCTCATATTACAAGCTTGAAATCAGAGCACGAAAATCTTGCGAAAAACTTTTACGAATTAAGAGCACTGACTAATGATTACACATTGGACAGCAGCGCAACGGCTGAGCTCAGACTTGTCTACCATCGTCTTGAAAAGCTGGAAAAGGATTCATTCAACCATTTCTATCTGGAAAACAATAAACTTTTTGAAGGGATTTACGACAAACAGAAAGCAATATCCGATTTTTAAAAAGGAACCCCTGATCTATAAGAAAAACTTCATTTACAGATCAGGGGTTTAATTATGCTTGCTGGATGGGGAATGTAACTTTGAATGTTGTACCTTCTCCTTCGATACTGCTGACTTCGATATCACCTTGATGGGAATCTACGAGGTGTTTGACTATCGCGAGCCCGAGTCCTGTTCCTCCGGAGTTTCTGGAACGTGCTTTATCAACTCTGTAAAACCGTTCAAATACGCGGGGTACGCTTTCTTCCGGGATGCCGATACCAGTGTCACTGATGTATATACGGACATCGTCCTCGGTCACTTCCATGGAGATGTCAATCTTGCCGCCTTCTGACGTATAGTTTATTGAGTTGGCAATCAGATTCAACAGAATCTGATTGAGCCTGTCGCTGTCACCTTCGATAATGACTTCTTCCGTTGACAAAGGCAAAGTCACTTCCAAAGATTTTTCTGAAATGGATTTGGACAGAGTCTGGGTAATTCTGTGTATAAGAGAAACAAGGTCCACATTGTTTAAATTCAGAGGTGTGACTTTATTTTCAATTCTTGAAAGGTGCAGCAATTCGCGTATCAGACGGTCGAGCCGCTCACTTTCATTGTATATGATCTCAAGAAAAGATCTGGCTGTCGCTTCATCTTTCACTTCTCCGCCGAGCAATGTTTCTGAAAACCCTTTGACCGATGTGACAGGTGTTTTCAACTCATGGGAAACGTTGGCTACAAAATCGCTCCGCATTTTTTCCAATCTTTTAAGGTTGGTGATGTCATGAAGCACAATGATGACACCGCGCTGCTTCCATCCATTTCCGTAAAAAGGACCAAAGTGAGAATCGTATACGTTTTTGGAAAGATTCTCAGAAGTGATCTCCTCATGTATTTTTTCGTTATCTTCAAAGACTTCTGCAATATATTGTCGAAGATTGAGATTGTCACTAAAATCAGTATAATGCTGACCGACAATATGCTGGTTATGCTGCTCTAAAAAACGCTCCATCGCTGAGTTGATCATTAGAATTCGGCCTTCCTGATTAACAAGCATCACACCGCTTACCATATTGGATAATATCGTGGACAGCTGTTGTTCGTTTTCATGAAGTGCACGCATCTGATTTTGCAGGTTTGCTGCCAGCTCATTCACTGAATGGGAGAGCTCTCCGATTTCTCCTGTAACTTCGGTATGTACTCTGCTGCTGTAATCTTTTTCACCCAGACGTTTGGTCACTTTGATAATATCAGTGACCGGCCGTGTAATACTCCTGGACAGTATAGTTGCAGTAAAAGCCGCGATGACCAGGATGATGGCTAAGAAAACAGCCAGTCCGCGCCAGAACACAACCATTGTTTCATTGATGCTGTTCAAGGGGAGGGAAGTTCTGATCATGCCGATGAGTTCCCCGCTGTCATTATGGATAGGGTTGGCGACATACATCATATCTATATCTTCCGTCACGCTGTATCTGACGGATTCACCGATATTCATATCACGGTTCAAAATGTCCTGGATTTCAGGCCGGTCGATATGATTATCCATCGTTGCCGGATCTGACTCAGAGTCCGCCAGAACGACACCTTCCGTGTTGATGACTGTAAAGCGCATATTGACCGGCTCTTTAAAAAGTTCGATTCTGGACTGCAGTGCACCCGAGTCATTTTCGAGTTCTTCTGCATCAATCAGCTGAGCAACCAGTTCAGCATTTTCGTAAAGATGTTCACCCGTCATCTCCTCAAAAGCATTTTCACTGACATTAGCGACAAAGAACCATAAAAATATTAGTAAAGTTAATGTTAATAAGGAGAAAGATAACGTGATCTTAAACCACAATCGATCGATCAGCCGAGTCATTCAGCCGGACCTTCCAATTTATAGCCGAATCCGCGTATCGTCCGGATATATATCGGTTTTTTCGTATCCGTTTCGATTTTTTCACGCAGATGGCTGATATGTACGTCCACTATCCTGGTATCACCATCATATTGAAAATCCCACACACCATTAAGCAGTTGATCCCTGCTTAATACTTTACCTCTATGGTTGGCTAAATATAAAAGTAATTCAAATTCTTTTGGAGTGAGAACGAGCTGCTCACCTTTAAAAAAGACATCATACCTTTCAAGATGTATTTCCAGATCACCGATTTTAATCACCTGCTCGGATTGTTCGACGTCTTCAAATTGGGAACGCCGTAAAATTGCTTTTACACGGGCCACGACTTCACGTGGACTGAATGGCTTGGTCAAATAATCGTCGGCGCCAAGTTCCAAACCTAAAATTTTATCGAATTCATCATCTTTAGCTGTCAGCATAAGGATGGGTGTGTTTACTTTTTCCTGACGCAATGTTTTACATACATCCATACCGTCCATTCCAGGCAGCATTAAATCAAGAACTATCAGATCAGGCTTTTCTTTAAGAGCTGTATCAAGACCTTTGCGGCCGTCTTCTGCTGTTAAAACGTTATAACCTGCCTGCTCTAAATTGAATTTAAGTAAAGTTACAATAGATGGTTCGTCATCGACTACAAGAACTGTGCGCATCTAAGCGCCTCCTTTCAATTTTGAACAGCTTATACCGCTTATATTTTACCATATTGTAATGACTTAATTGACTTTCTTTACATACCCTTAACAATCTAATTTTTCAATGATTAGGACTTTCCCTAATATTATTTTGCAAAATAAAAACAGATAATAAGAGTATCTTGAAAGAAATGTATTTGGAGGAGAACGCTAATGGACAAACTCTTTGGTCTTCATTTCTTTAAACCGACAGAGAAGTTTAACGGGAATTGGTCAATATTGGAAGAAAAAAGTCGTGAATGGGAAAAAATGTATCGGCAGAGATGGAGTCATGACAAAGTCGTCAGAACGACTCATGGTGTTAACTGTACCGGTTCATGTTCATGGAAAGTGTTCGTTAAGAACGGCATCATAACATGGGAAAACCAGCAGACGGACTATCCTTCATGCGGTGCGGACATGCCTGAATATGAGCCGAGGGGCTGTCCCCGCGGTGCATCATTCTCATGGTATGAATACAGCCCGATGCGAATCAAATTTCCATACATGCGCGGAAAATTATGGCGTTTATGGCAGAATGCACTCGAGGAATTCGAAGATCCAATCAAAGCCTGGGGAAGCATCGTAGAAGACCCTGAAAAGGCAAAATTATATAAACAGGCCCGTGGCATGGGCGGCCACGTAAGAGTGACATGGAAAGATGTCACAAAACTTATTGCGGCCCAATTAATTTATACAATTAAAACACACGGACCGGACAGAATCGCAGGTTTTACGCCAATTCCTGCAATGAGCATGCTCAGCTATGCTGCAGGTTCCAGGTTCATCACCCTGCTTGGCGGAGAGATGTTGAGTTTTTACGACTGGTATGCTGACCTTCCGAATGCCTCGCCGCAAATCTGGGGTGACCAGACTGACGTACCTGAATCAGCCGACTGGTATAACTCGAATTACTTAATGATGTGGGGTTCAAACGTGCCTTTGACAAGAACTCCGGATGCCCACTTTATGACTGAAGTACGTTATAAAGGGACGAAAATAGTGTCTGTAGCGCCCGATTATGCTGAAAACGTCAAATTTGCCGATAACTGGCTGGCTCCGAATCCGGGTACGGATGCGGCACTGGCACAGGCGATGACCCACGTGATACTGGACGAATTCTACTATCAGCGCGAAGAACCAATGTTCATGAATTATGCCAAGAAATTTACGGATCTTCCTTTCATGATCATTTTGGATGATTTCAAAGATTCACTGAAGGCAGGACGTTTCCTGAGAGAAAGCGATCTTGGCATCGACAGTGAAAATGCGGACTGGAAACCGGTAATCATAGATGAAAATACCGGTGAAATGATCGCACCTAACGGCACGATGGGGCAGAGATGGGAAGAAGGCAAGAAGTGGAACTTGAATTTAAACCGTGACGACGGCTCTGAAATAGATCCGGCAATGTCAGTTGAAAAATTCGAAGGTGAACAGATCAACATTGAATTTCCATTCTTTGATAACAGCGGCAACGGCACATTCACCCGTCCGATAATGGCGAAGAAAGTGACTTTGGCCGATGGTACAACAAAATACGCTGCAACGATTTATGACTTGATGCTGTCACAGTACGGTGTGAACCGATTTGGCTCTGAGTTTGAAGCCAAAGGCTATGACGATGAAGAATCCGTATACTCACCTGCATGGCAGGAAAAAATCACATCTGTCAAACAATCCATAGTAGTACAGATCGCCCGTGAATTTGCACAAAATGCGGTGGACACTGACGGACGCTCAATGATCATCATGGGTGCCGGCATCAACCACTGGTTCAACTCCGACACCATTTACAGAGCAATTCTGAATCTGGTCATGCTGTGCGGCTGTGTCGGTAAAAACGGCGGCGGCTGGGCTCACTACGTGGGTCAGGAAAAAGTACGTCCGTATGAAGGATGGGGTCATGTTGCATTTGCCAAGGACTGGCAGGGGCCGCCCCGTCAGCAAAACGGGACAAGCTGGTTCTACTTTGCAACTGAGCAGTGGAGATATGAAGAATCCGGCGCGGACACATTACAATCGCCAACTTCTGATGATATAGATTACAAACATCCGGCCGACTACAACGTGTTGGCAGCAAGACTCGGATGGCTGCCGTCGTATCCACAATTCAATAAGAGCAGTCTTGATTTCTATGAGGAAGCGAAAGAAAAGGGTGATGATTCGGATGAAGCGGTCATCGATCTTGCAGTCGAGCAGTTGAAAAATAAAGAAACCAAATTTGCAATCGAAGATCCGACTGCACCTGAAAACCATCCGAAGACATTGTTCGTATGGCGTTCGAATTTAATATCTTCTTCAGCAAAAGGGCAGGAATACTTCATGAAACATCTGCTTGGCACGAAAAGCGGTTTGCTTGCATCTCCGAACGAGGACTTTAAACCGGACGAGGTCGAGTGGGGAGAAGATGTTGAAGGGAAATTAGATTTACTTATTTCAATAGACTTCAGAATGACAGCAACACCAATTTACTCGGACATAGTATTACCTGCTGCCACATGGTACGAGAAGCATGATATTTCAAGTACGGATATGCACCCGTTCATTCATCCGTTCAACCCGGCAGTCGACCCATTATGGGAATCCAAATCAGACTGGAACATATTCCGTGACCTGGCTAAAGGATTTACAAATATGGCAGAAGAACACTTACCGGGTAAATATAAGGATTTAGTCACATCACCTTTGGCGCATGATACAGATCAGGAAATTTCACAGCCTTTAGGTTTGGTGAAGGACTGGTCGAAAGGTGAAATCGAGGCAATTCCAGGCAAGACGATGCCGGCATTCAAAGTTGTCGAGAGAGACTTTACACAAGTGTACGATAAGTTTATTACAGCAGGACCTGGATTCAGAGGAAAAATCGGTGCACATGGTGTATCCTTCGACGTAACCGAGCAGCATGAAGAACTTAAATCTATGAATGGTGTCTACACTGACGGTTCAATTAAAGACGGTCTGCCAAAAATGGATACAGCAAGAAGAGCGGCCGATGTCGTTCTGCATGTTTCATCATGTGCCAACGGTGTGGTATCCCAAAAATCATATGCAGATCTTGAAGAGCAGACGGGTCAGGAGTTACGGGACATTTCGAGTGCACGTGAGAATGAAAAGATCACATTCAATAATATTACTGCCCAGCCGAGAGAAGTGATTCCGACGGCGGTATTCCCAGGGTCCAACAAGCAGGGCAGACGCTACAATCCATTTACGACAAACATTGAAAGAGATGTACCGTTCAGAACTTTGACCGGCAGACAGTCATTCTACATCGACCACAATATGTTCCTTCAATTCGGGGAAGCGTTGCCGGTGTATAAACCGACATTACCGCCGATGGTCTTCGGTTCTAAAGATAAGAAAATCAAAGGTGGAGTGGACTCATTAGTCCTACGGTATTTAACACCGCACGGTAAGTGGAATATTCATTCGACTTATCAGGATAACTTACACATGCTGACACTGTTCAGAGGCGGGCCGACAGTCTGGATATCCAATGTGGATGCTGAAAAGCACGACATTGATGACAACGAATGGCTGGAAGTGTACAACAGAAACGGTGTTGTTGCAGCAAGAGCAGTAGTGTCACACAGAATGCCGGAAGGTACGATGTTCATGTATCACGCTCAGGATAAACACATTGAAGTACCCGGCTCAGAAATTACAGATACACGCGGCGGAAGCCACAACGCACCAACGAGAATTCATATGAAACCTACTCAGATGGTAGGCGGTTATGCACAGATAAGTTACGGATTCAATTATTACGGTCCGATTGGTAACCAAAGGGATGTATACGTAGCTGTAAGAAAAATGAAGGAGGTCAATTGGCTTGAAGATTAAAGCGCAAATTGCAATGGTGATGAACTTGGACAAATGTATTGGATGTCATACGTGCAGTGTAACTTGTAAGAGTACTTGGACGAACAGACCTGGTGCTGAATATATGTGGTTCAACAACGTTGAGACTAAACCGGGGATCGGTTACCCGAAACGCTGGGAAGACCAGGAGCACTACAAGGGCGGATGGAAACTTAAAAATGGCCGCCTGGAACTGAAAAGCGGTACTAAATTATCCAAGATTGCTTTAGGTAAGATTTTCTACAACCCTGACATGCCTGAAATGAAAGAATACTACGAACCTTGGACTTACAATTATCAGGATCTGATCACCAAGGAAGAAAGTGAACACAGTCCGGTTGCCACAGCACGTTCTGTAGTATCCGGTGAGAAAATGGATCTGGAATGGGGACCGAACTGGGAGGATGACCTTGCAGGCGGACATATTACAGGCCCTCAGGACCCTAACATCCAACAGATTGAAGAAGAAATCAAATTCAACTTTGAAAAAACATTCATGATGTACCTGCCTAGACTTTGTGAACACTGTCTGAACCCGAGCTGTGTAGCGAGCTGTCCATCAGGTGCAATGTACAAACGTGACGAAGATGGAATTGTTTTAGTTGACCAGGAAGCATGCCGCGGCTGGAGATATTGTATGACCGGCTGTCCGTACAAGAAAGTATACTTCAACTGGAAAACAAACAAAGCTGAAAAATGTACGTTCTGTTTCCCACGTGTGGAAGCTGGACTGCCGACAGTTTGTTCTGAAACATGTACAGGCAGAATGCGTTATTTAGGCGTTCTTCTCTATGATGCTGACCGTGTGCTTGAAGCGGCATCTGTAGAAGATGAAAAAGACCTTTATGAAGCTCAGCTTGATTTGTTCCTTGACCCTAATGACCCTGAAGTTATTGCACAGGCAGAAAAAGACGGCATCTCCGATGACTGGATTGAAGCGGCACAAAACTCACCGGTTTATAAACTGGCAGTGGAATATAAGCTTGCATTCCCGCTTCACCCGGAATACCGTACAATGCCGATGGTCTGGTATTGTCCACCACTGAGCCCGATCATGAACTATTTTGAAGGTAAAGACTCAATCAAAAATCCGGATGCGATTTTCCCTGCAATCGAAGAGATGAGAATTCCGCTCCAGTATCTTGCAAATATGCTTACAGCAGGCGATGTTGAACCTGTTAAAGCTGCCCTTCAGAAAATGGCGATGATGCGTCAGTATATGAGAGCAATATCAAGCGGTAAAGATTTCGATGAAAGCAGATTAGACCGTGTGGGCATGACAGCGAATGAAACGAAGATGATGTATCGTTTACTTGCAATTGCAAAATACGAAGATCGTTTTGTGATACCGACTTCCCACCGTGAGCAGTATACAGATCCATACCGTGCGCAAGGGTCGACAGGGTACGGCTTTGGCGGAGATGATTGTGATGGCTGTGGTCCGGTAATGGCATCCACTACAAGCAATCAGACCGGCAAAGAGATTTATGAACAGAATTTCTATGGGGGAATTTGGCGTGATTAATCTTGAAGAACTTCATAAATATAAAGGTTCATTTGGATTTTTCTCAAATCAGCTGACTTTTCCAAGTGAAATAGATTTTCATCCAAGGGAGTTTGATGGGGCGTTCGATGCGTCCCATCCCGCTTACCCTTATATCAAGCAATACTGGGAAGATATGCATGACATCAGTCTGGATGATATTCAGCAGGTCTATACACAGACCTTTGATTTTGACAGAGATACCAACCTGTATATGACATATTTTAAATTTGAAGATCAGAAAGAACGGGGCCAGATGCTGGCCAAGCTGAAAGTATTATATGAAATGTTTGGTTTGAAGATGCCTGATAATGAGCTGAGTGACTTCCTGCCTCTTATGCTGGAATTTCTATATGCTGCAGAATGGCGCGGAGACGAACGCGCACAGGAAAGCCTGACACTTTTAATCATGGTGTTGGAAGATGGTACATATCATATGATCCAAGCTTTAGAAAGAAATAAAAGTCCGTACTTCAACTTGATTAAAGGCTTGCGGGAAACTTTTAAAGCATGTGTAGATGAGTCGACGAAAGAGGGCGAGCAAAATGTTTGAGCAATTTTTGTGGGTGATTTTTCCCTATCTATGTATCGCTATTTTTATCGTCGGTCATATTTGGCGGTATAGAATCGACCAATTTGGCTGGACGGCAAAATCAAGTGAATTTATTGAAAAGAAACAATTGATGATTGGAAGCATTATGTTCCACTTTGCAGTAATACCTGTATTTATCGGCCACATTGTAGGTTTGTTCATACCTGCCCACTGGCTGAGTGCAATCGGTGTCACTGATCATATCTACCATTTGGGTGCGCTGTATGTAGGTGGTTTTTTTGGAGTCGTTTTGTTGGTGGGCATGTTTTTACTGACATTCCGCAGAATTACCAATAAGTCGATTCGCCGTTTAAGTTCAGCTTCGGATATGATTGTAAATTTCCTGCTTCTTTTTATAACTTTCATGGGTGTGTATGCTACACTGATAACAAATAATATTGTGACAGATTTCGATTATCGTCAGACGATTTCAGTGTGGGTAAGAGGTCTTGCTACATTTTCACCGGATGCTGCAGTAATGTCAGATGTACCTCTGTCATTTAAAATCCATGTTCTTGCTGCATTCGTAATCTTTGCACTATGGCCTGCAACCCGGCTTGTGCATGCTTGGAGCTTACCGTTCAACTATGTTGGTAGAAGTTATATAGTCTATCGCAGGCACAAATAGGCGATGGATTAAAATTGGTGGGAGATACTTATGAATCAATCAATAAGGGATACATTGCATTACCTAAAAGAAAAATACCACTTTGAAATCATTGCTTTGACTGACACTACCAACAGTCGTGGAAATTTTACATTTAAATGGAAATACGTTTTCGGCAGTGAAAATCAACGCTGGAAAAGGATGGAGCTTAGAAAAGGGGCCGGCGTACCCGGATTGGTATTGAAAACCGGTAAGTCACTGGTGGTGCAGGATGTCAGAGAAATATATGATGATGAGGCATTATTCCGGTTTCCCATCTTATATTTTGAGAAGATAAGGACCTTTATAGCAATGCCAATCTGGAGCGATGATGAAGTGGTTGTAGGGGTGCTTGTTTTAGGTAATAGAAAACCGGGTCAGATCAGCGAATCGGTGTACGAGTCATTAAAAACTGATGTGGAAGAAACATTACGCATAGAAATATTAAAAGAGATGATGGCTATATGAAAACACATGACTTGACGTCGCTCTTAAAAGCGATGTTTCATCAATCAAAAGAGATGATTATATTTGTAGACAGACATGGCGAAATTGTATATATGAATGAAGAAGCACAAATTACATTAGACGAACGAGATTATGACCGCAATCAATTTGTAAATATTTGCGGTCATTGTTTAGGTATGGGCGATGATGCCACTTATGATTGCAGTAACTGCTTTCTAATGTCTAAAGAAAAATTGACATTTCAAGTATATATGCGCACCCGCAGTGGGGAGAAAGTGGCATATGTAGCTAATTTCCAACAGATCGATCATGAAAATAGCATCAGTGTTTTTACTTTGAATCCTTTATCGGAACTTATGAAACAACAGGAATTTGAACATCAGAAACTGCTGACACAAAGAATCATCCAGGCGCAGGAGAATGAAAGAAAAAGGATATCAAGGGATTTACATGACGGTGTGACCCAGGAATTGTTGAATCTGCTGCTGGAGATGAGATTGTTCAAATATACTTCAGACAGAGAAGAACTGGATGAGAAAATAAAAAATTCCGAGGACACGCTCAGCTATCTGTTGGATTATGTGAGAAATATCTCAGTGGAACTAAGACCGGCCAGTCTGGATGATTTAGGCATAGAAGCGGCTTTAAAAACGCATTTTAAATGGACTGAAAAACAATACGGAGTACTGGTGGACTTTGATACCAATCTAAAGCGTCAACGCTATCAGCCTGAAATAGAGACGGTCGTCTACCGTGTGATTCAGGAAGCTGTATTCAATGCTGCAAAGTATTCAGAGAGCGATGAAATATCAGTCAAACTCCAGGAAGTTTTATCATACAACACTGTGCACATCCATTTTGAAATCAAAGATGAGGGTGCAGGCTTTATTATGGAAGATGATCCCAAAGGCTCAGGGCTTGGTTTATTTGGCATGCATGAAAGGATCAGTGGCGTTGACGGTTCGTTGAATATTAACAGTGAACCGGGAATCGGCACTACGGTTGAAGGATTTATACCGGTGGAGGAGAGTATAGTATGAAACTAGTTATTGCAGATGATCATGCTGTCGTCAGAACCGGTTTTACCATGCTGCTCAATTATCAGGAAGATATGGAAGTGATCGGTACTGCAGCAGATGGCACGCAGGCTTTCGAAAAAGTGAAAGAGCTCTCTCCTGACGTCCTTCTGTTAGATTTGAGTATGCCTCCTGGTGAATCCGGGCTGTTTGCGGCAAGTAAAATACATGACGTTTTTCCGGATGTAAAAATTTTGATTCTCACCATGTATGATGATGAGGAGTATATCACCCATACATTTAAAAGTGGTGCATTGGGTTATATATTAAAGAACTCACCGGATGACGAATTGATCCGTGCGATAAGAACAGTTGCCAAAGGAGAAAGATATATCGATCCCGTGCTGATGAATGAATCGTTTGAAAAATTTCTGAGCAATGATGAAACTCTGGAGCATGAAAGAGAACCATTTAACATACTGACCCAGAGAGAATTAGAAATCCTGCCGCTTGTAGCAAGAGGCTACGGCAATAAAGATATTGCTGAAATGCTTTATATTTCGGTTAAAACTGTAGAAGCGCATAAATCCAGAATTATGGATAAGCTCGATTTATCATCGAGACCGGAATTAGTGGAATATGCTGTAAAAAAGAAGCTTTTTGATATTTAATGATAGGTGATGGATATCCGTGGGGACAAATGAATTTAAATTTAAAGTTAAGGCACTTCGTGTTTTAGAAAATGAACATCATTATATCAGGCATCTGATGAATGAATGGTTCCAATTTGTATTGAAGTTTGAGAATGATGATGTATACAGCCGTCTTGAAGGCATGATGGCGATTAAAGAAATCAGAGAAAAACTAAAAGCTTTCCGCATTCCTTTAAAAAAGCACCAGGAAAAAGAAGAAAAGTATTTTTTTCCGATGCTCGGCGTTTATATCGGCTATGAACAAGGTCCGATTTTATCAATAGAAGAAGAGCATGCAGAGATTGATTCCTATATCGATCATTTCCTTCACCATTCTGAACAGGTGTCTACAGAGATGAGTATCAGTACGATGCAGGATATGGTGGGAGATGTTATGGAAGCGTATGAAGTATTGATGGTACATATGGTAAAGGAAGAGGCTGTACTGTTCGATATGGCCGAAAAGATGTTAAAGGAAATTGATGAAGAAGTTTTACTGGAACAAGTGAATACATTAATTGTAGAATAACAGGATTTTTATAGGGATTTCCCTCTTTCAACGCTTTCTGATTCGTTTTATAATAACATTGTAAATAAAATCACAAACTAGTGAGGTTGATCGTATGTCAGAGACTATGGGAAAAAAACAGTTATTTCTTCAAACGTTCAGTTTATTGGTTGGATTTATGGTGTGGACACTGCTCGCACCGCTATTTCCGGAAATTGTGAAGGATATTCCGGAAGCTGCTTCACAGCAGGCGTTAATCATTGCTTTACCAACTATACTGGGCTCTATTTTGAGAATACCGTTCAGTATAATGACGAATAAAATTGGAGCAAGAGTAGTATATTTGGCGAGCTTTATCTTTTTGCTGATTCCGGTCTTCTATTTGAGTATAGCGACGACGACGACTGATTTGATCATTGCGGCTGTATTTTTAGGAATAGGGGGAGCGACCTTCAGTATAGGTGTTACTTCCTTACCTAAATATTATGAAAAGAACAAACACGGTTTCGTCAACGGCGTTTACGGCATGGGTAATATCGGTACAGCGGTAACGAGTTTTGGTGCCCCTGTGCTGGCGGGTGTGTTAGGCGGCTGGCAGGCAGCTGTACAGACTTACCTGATTGTCCTTGCACTATTCGCCCTCTTGCAGTTCTTCCTCGGAGATAAGGGTGAGAAGAAAGTCAATCTGCCGCTTGGTAAACAGTTTAAAGAAGCAATGTCTGATTACAGATTCTATTTCCTGAACTACTGGTACTTCATTACATTCGGGGTATTCGTAGCATTCGGTATTTTCCTGCCGAACTACCTGGTGCAGTTTTTTGAACTGTCCACTGCTGATGCCGGATTCAGAACAGCGGGTTTCATTGTCATTGCGACACTGCTAAGGCCGGTCGGCGGTATGCTTGGAGATAAATTCGATCCGATTACCATGGTAATGGCTTCATTTATCGGACTGACAATTTCAGGGCTGCTGCTGTCATTTACTTATGAAAGTCTCCTCATGTTTACAATCGGCTGTTTACTGACATCGGTATTCGCAGGTATCGGAAACGGTCTTGTGTTTAAGTTCGTACCAATGTACTTCTCGAAGCAGTCTGGAATCGCAAACGGTTTTGTAGCAATGATGGGCGGACTCGGTGGATTTTTCCCGCCACTTGTCATGCAGTCGACTTTCGAAGCGACAGGCACATATATGCTTGCATTCCACCTTCTGACAGGTGCGTGCGTGATCGCTTTGTTTACAATGCTCTACTTGCGTAGTAAAGTTAAGGCAAATAGTATTTAGAGAGTGAAAATGATGAATAGATATTCAAGACAGACTTTATTCAACAAAATAGGAAGTGAAGGACAGCGCCTCATCCAGTCCCGTACGGTACTCATCGTCGGGGTGGGGGCGCTTGGTTCGCTTTCAAGCGAAATGCTTGCGAGAGCCGGTGTCAAGAAGATGATTCTGATTGACCGGGACTATGTCGAAATGTCAAATTTACAGAGGCAGACATTGTATACAGAGGATGACGCCAATGAAAAAGTGCCCAAAGTCATCGCTGCGAAAGAACGTCTCGAACATATCAGGAGTGATATGGAATTAGAGACACATATCGCTCATGCCGACGCCATCTTGATGGAATCTCTTGCAAATAAGGCGGACATCATATTGGACGGTACGGATAATTTCGATACGAGAATGCTGATTAATGACGTGGCATTCAAGCTGAACAAACCATGGGTGAATGCAGCATGTGTGGAAGCATCTTATTCCAGCTGCGGTTTTGTGCCGGGGATGACTCCGTGCTACAGATGTCTCGTGCCGGTGCTGCCGACAACGACATTGACTTGTGATACTGTCGGTGTTATTTCTCCTGCAGTGCACATGGCGGTGTCAGAGCAGGTGACCACAGCATTCAAAATCATGACAGAGCAGTTTGAAGCGCCGTATTATATGCGGATGGGCAACACATGGGACATGGATCACATGAAGTTCAAGATAGACGGTATGAAAGATCCGGAGTGTCCGACATGCGGCACACATGAGTTTCCTGAGCTCAGAGCGGGGAGTAGAGGCCAGATGTCGATGCGTCTATGCGGCAGAGATACGGTACAGTATATAGATGAACGGCTGACGAAGGATACTGTAGTGAAAGCACTCGCGATCCGCGATATAGCCATGAACGAAACACCATATTTTGTCGAGTTCAAGTATGATGACTACCGTATAGTAAGTTTCAATAACGGGCGTTTATTAATCCATGGTGCAGATCAGACGAATAAAGCAAGAACCATAGTGAATCAATTATTCGGATAGGAGAATATACATGAGCATTGTTGAAAGAATTGATCGCGATATTAATGTTGCGGTGATTACTGTAAGTGATACGAGAACTGTAGAAACTGACAAAGGCGGTAAGCTGGTCCAGGAATACCTGGCAGATATCAACACTGTGATTGAAGAAGACAACTACGAAATTGTCAAAGACGACATCGCATCGATTAAAGAAGCCGTGTCCGGAATGCTGGACAAAGGCGTAGATGCGGTTATTACAACAGGCGGCACAGGTATTGCGAAAAGAGATGTGACAATCGAGGCGGTCAGAACATTCTTCGATAAAGAAGTTGAAGGATTCGGAGAGATTTTCCGTATGCTGAGCTACACGGAAGACATCGGTTCAAGAAGTATCCTTTCCAGAGCGGTGGCAGGAACACACGCCAACCAGATAATCATTTCAATGCCAGGTTCAAGCGGTGCAGTGAAGCTGGCAATGGAAAAGTTAGTCGTACCCGAACTGAACCACCTCGTGTTCGAAGTGACTAAAGAAGACTGACATCTAAAAATGGGTCCCTGTCATATGCAAATTATGGTGGGGTTTTTGTATTTTGCTACGTCCTGCCGTGCAGCTGAGCCAGGAATTATCTCTAACTAAACGTTTGAGACAAGCAGCCGTGCAGCTGAGCCAGCAATCGCCTCTAACTAAACGTTTGAGACAAGCAGCCGTGCAGCTGAGCCAGCAATCGCCTCTAACTAAACGTTTGAGACAAGCAGCCGTGCAGCTGAGCCAGCAATCGCCTCTAACTAAACGTTTGTGGCAGTCAGCCGTGCAGCTGAGCAAGATAAAACGGCCAACTGAACGGCTGCGGTAAAACCCTGCTCACACAGCCATGGGAAATTTGCCAAGTGAGCAGAAAAATAAAAAAACTGCTCACTCAGAGACGAAATGTACTCCAGGTGAGCAGGCAGAAATTACTATTCAGTTATTCGGCTGTATAGTCTCCTGACTTGCCGCCGGACTTCGAGATGAGTTTCGTCTCGTGAATGATCATGCCTTTATCGAGTGCCTTACACATGTCGTAGACGGTGAGTGCTGCGGCGCTCGCTGCTGTCAGTGCTTCCATTTCTACACCGGTCTGTCCTTTTGTCTTAACTTCCGTAATGATGTTCAGAAGATAACCTGAATCTGTGTTCCAGCTGAATGAAATATCGACGCCTGACAGTGAGAGCGGATGGCACATCGGTATTATCTGATGAGTATTTTTTGCTGCCATGATTCCTGCGATCTGTGCAACGGACAGGACGTCTCCTTTCTTGATTTTATCTTCGGTAATTGCATCATATATATCTTCAGTGACTTCTACAGAGCTTGATGCTCTCGCGATTCTGGTAGAGACCTCTTTATTTGAGACATCAACCATTTTGGCCCGTCCTTCTTCATTAAAGTGAGTAAAATCTGTCAATTCAACCATCCTTTCTAGTACAATAGATTATAACAGAAAAAGTTTTAGAAAGTAGGAGACTTAATGACTTTAAATAGAAAACCGATTCAAGTGAGCGAAGCAGTGGGACTGGTGCTGGAGAATACAGCGGTAACGGATACGGAAGTCGTATCCTACCTTGAGGCACACGGACGCATTCTGGCAAATGATCTTGTCGCAACGCATGACGTGCCTTTATTTACGAAGTCGGCGATGGACGGTTTCGCCATCAGGGCGAAGGACTCGGAAGGGGCAAGCGGAGATAATCGTGTGCCGTTCAAAGTGGTCGAAGAGGTACCGGCGGGTTCTACGAGTGATTACGAACTGCAGGAAAACGAAGCGTTCAGAATCATGACGGGTGCAGAGATTCCTGAGAGTGCGGATACTGTCGTGATGTTCGAACAGGCTAAAGAAACAGACGATGGATTTACAGTCCGTAAAACTTTTAAACCGGATGATAACATTGCCGTGCAGGGAGAAGAGAGTTCCAAAGGTGATATCATTTTAGAGAAGGGTGCTCTCATCAATCCGGGAACTGTCGCTGTTCTGGCAACATTCGGATACAGCGAAGTTGAAGTATTTAAAAAGCCGGTCGTCGGTGTTTTATCGACAGGCAGTGAGCTCTTGGATGTCGATGACGAGCTGGTCCGGGGTAAAATCAGAAACTCGAATACACCGATGATTCTTGCGCAGCTTAAGAGGGCAGGCGTAGAAGGTAAGAGGTATCACATGCAGAGTGATGATCTGGATACGCTGCATGACAATATAAAACAGATGCTGGAAGAGGTGGATATGATCATTACGACCGGCGGTGTTTCTGTCGGAGATTATGATCTTCTGCCGAAGATCTATGACAAGCTCGGTGCGGATGTACTGTTCAACAAAGTTGCGATGAGACCCGGCAGTGTGACGACAGTCAGCAGGCTGGGTGATAAATTCCTGTTCGGTTTAAGCGGCAATCCATCTGCATGTTATTCAGGATTTGAATTGTTCGTCCGTCCTGCCATACAGGCGATGATGTCTTCTGAAAATGTGCATGCACCGTTTATCGATGCGACACTCGATGAAGATTTTACAAAGCCGAATCCGTTCACGCGCTTCATTCGTGCAGAAGTTCAATATATTAATGGACAGGTGTATGCAAAACCTTCCGGATTCAATAAGTCCAATGCGGTCACTTCGATTGCAAAAAGTAATGGTGTCATCGTCATGCCGGGCGGTACCCGTGGATTTGAAAAAGGTGATGCAGTCAAAGTGATGATGACTGATGTGACTTCAAGTGCTGACCGTTTCGGAGTGGAATAGATGAAGATTCTGCAGGTGACCGGTTTTAAAAACAGCGGTAAGACGACGACCGTGAACCGCATGGTCGAATATTTGAAAGAACAGAATTACAAAGTGGCCGTCATAAAACATCATCATCGTGACGAAGTGCATGACGCGTCGACCGATACGGGGAAATTTATCGAAACCGGCTCGGATTACACAATTTTGAATACACCCGGCACCGTGATGACTGTTGAAAATAAAGAGCCGGATCTGAAACAGCAGATAGACGAATTTTCCGGGCTTGTGGATTTTATTTTGATAGAAGGCTATAAAGAAGAGGGGCATCCTAAAATTTTTATGGAGTATTCTTTCAAAAGCGGTCACACAAATTTAAAAAATATCAGTCTTCCGAATGTGTTAAAGTCTTTTGATATACGTTATGATGAAGAGGCTATCATGACTTGGTTTAAAGAATGGAGTATAGATGAATGAAACAGTTTGAAGTAGTTGAAACACCACTTGAACCGATGGAGTATCACGATTTTGTCTTAAATGAAAAGCAGGGTGCAATCTGTACATTCACCGGGCATGTCAGGGAATGGACAAAAGGCACTCAGACGATATATTTGGAATATGAAGCATATGTTCCAATGGCTGAAAAGATGCTCGCCCAGATCGGCGACGAGATTTCAGAACGCTGGCCGGGAGTGCTGACTTCAATCGGCCACCGTATCGGCAAACTGGATATATCCGACATTGCTGTAGTCATTGTCACCAGCTCACCGCACAGAGCGGACAGCTACAGGGCAAATGAGTACGCAGTCGACCGTTTGAAAGAGATTGTGCCGATATGGAAAAAAGAAATATGGTCTGATGGTGAAGAGTGGATCGGAGATTCCCGTCATTATCATTCCAGTATAGAGGAGAAATAATGATGAAAGTAATGCTTTTTGCCGGTTTGAAGGAAAAAGTGGGCAATGACGTTATCGAATTGGACACGGATGATTCGATGAAAGTTATAGATTTGAAAAACAGGATTTATGCAGACTACCCGGCCCTCGACGGAGAGGTATTCCAGGTTGCGAGCAATGAATCATTCGTTAAAGATGATCATACTTTATCAAGCGGAGATATGGTTGCTCTGATACCTCCTGTGAGCGGCGGCTGATGAAGACAATCGGTGTCGTGCTGGCGGGCGGCAGATCGACCCGTTTCGGCGAACAGAAAAGTCTGTATGAATTCAACGGTAAGAAGATGTATCAGCATGTCTACGATGTTTTATCGGATGCTGGATTATGTGATGAAATTGTTATCAATACAAACAAGGCTCTTGCACCGTATTTTGATTATGAGACAGTCATAGATGATGAAAACTATCAGGATTACGGACCGCTCGGCGGTCTGTATGCAGCAGCGAAAGCCTTTCCCGGAGACAGATTGTTGGTCGTCTCATGCGACACGCCTTTTATTACAGCGGAATGGCTGAAAAAGCTGCATGATTCGGCAGTGTCCAATCCAAATACTTTCATTGTCTCAACAGAAGATGATAAAATGCATCCAACAATCAGTGTCTTCCAGTGTACTGATTTAAAAGATGAATTGGAAGGCCAGCTACAGTCGGAACGGTTGAGCTTCAAGGCGTTCTTCAATAATAAGGATGTCAAAATGCTCGATGTATCCGAGACAGAAGAGAGCCCCGAAATATTCAGGAATATAAATTATAAAAGTGATATAGAACAAGGAGGGATGCTATGACTGAACAGATTACAGATAAGTTTGGCAGGCCGATAAGAGACCTTCGCATCTCTGTAACAGATAAATGTAATTTCAGATGCCGCTACTGCATGCCTAAGGAGATTTTTGGCGATGATTTTCAATTCATGAAACAGGATGAACTGCTGTCCTTTGAAGAAATTGAACGGATCGCAAAAATATATGCAGGTATGGGTGTTAAAAAATTACGGATTACCGGTGGTGAGCCGCTCCTCCGTAAAGATTTACACGAGCTGATAGCAGTATTGAATGATATAGAAGGTATTGAAGATATCGGACTGACGACGAACGGTCTGTTATTGAAGAAACATGGCCAAAAGTTGTACGATGCCGGACTTCGCAGATTGAACATCAGCCTTGATGCACTGGATGATGAACTGTTCGGACAGATAAACGACAGGGGCATCGGTACATCGAGAATACTGGAACAGATCAAATACGCACAGTCCATCGGTTTTGAAATCAAAGTGAACATGGTGGTCCAAAGAGGCCTGAATGAACACGAAATTGTACCAATGACACGTTATTTCAAAGAGCTGGACGATGTCACACTGCGCTTCATAGAGTTTATGGACGTTGGTAATGATAACGGCTGGAATTTCGATAAAGTGGTCACTAAAAAAGAAATTATGGAGATTCTGGACAAAGAGTTTGATCTGGAACCGCGTTCTCCGAAATATTACGGTGAAGTGGCCAAAGTGTACCGCCATACAGATGCAAAATCATATTTGGGCTTCATTACAAGCGTGTCAGAGAGCTTCTGTTCTACATGTACACGTGCGAGACTGTCATCCGATGGTAAATTCTACGGCTGTCTGTTTGCTGTAGAAGGGTTTGATATCAAGACTTTAATGCGTGAAGGCATAGACGATTCAGAGCTCCAGGATATTCTGGTCGGCGTATGGAATAAGCGTGACGACCGTTATTCTGAAATCAGGACTGAAATCACTGAAGAGAGACGACAGGCACGTAAGAAAATTAATATGAGTTATATTGGCGGATAAAACGTGAAGATTACTTCGCGTTTTTTTCAAATCTATTATAGGAAGCGTTAAGAATGAAAATGGAATTTCCAAGGAAATGGCTGATGATTTATGCATTAATCTCTTTAGTGATGATCATATTTTATGTCTTTTTTGGACATCATCTGTCAGTCATTTTATCTGATTTCATTGTTGGAGATCAGACATTATCATATACTCTGCTCATATGGATGCTCGTATATTTCACGGCATTCATATCTTTGCGTGCAATTTATCAATACAGTACAGCCCATGTCGCACATAGACGCATGGAGCACTACGGAAACCGGTTGTTATCCAAAGTGAATGATACGACAAATAAGAAATCAGAGTCCTTCTTAAATGCATTATATGTACATTTGGAAAAATACCGGCCGTTTGAGCAGGTGTTCATACCGACAATAGTCAATACGATGGTGAAGCTGACGGTCATCATCATCGTCCTGTTTTTCATCCACAGGAATGCGGCCGTCATCCTGCTTCTGACAGCCCCCTTCGTACCGCTCTATTACGTGCTGGTGGGGCTGCAGACAAGGGATGAGTCATATAAACAGGCCTCTCAATTCGATGATATGGGGACTTTATTTTTAAATCTCGTGCGCGGTAAGGATACCGTCCGTTACACAGGTTCGAGAGCGTCCGTCAAAGAGAGGCTGGAAGAGAATAATAAAGATTTCGTAACACAGACGATGAAAATTTTGAAATATGCATTCCAATCCTCTTTGATGCTCGAGTTCATAACGATACTCGGTATCGGCCTTGTGGCACTTGAAATCGGACTCCAGATCATCATATTTGAAAATATCACTTTCTATGCAGCCTTCTTCACACTGCTGCTCGCCCCGGAATTTTATAATGCACTTAAAGTGTTGGGCGTTGAATTCCATAACGGCCAGCTGGCAAGAGGACACTTGGACAAAGTGGACGAATGGCTCAAGTCACCGGCAAAGCATGAAGAGTACAGAACCATATCAGGCTCAGATTCATATGCCGTCGAACTTGAAAATGTGGATATCGGCTTTGGTGAAAGAGTGCTGGCCGAAGATATAAATATCAGGTTCAGGCCGCAGACGATCAATGCCATTACCGGTCCTTCCGGAGAGGGGAAGACGACACTTTTAAAAACGATTGTCGGTCTACTGCCGCCGGAGAGTGGGAATGTCAAACTGTCCACAGTGGATATCGGCTATATTTCCGATGAACTTTATTTTAATGACAGTACATTATTCGACTACCTCTCCGACGGAGAAGCCGGCGAGGAAGCGGTGTTGGATATACTTCGGAAACTGAAGCTGATGGACAGTGTGAATAAGCTGACCGAAGGCATCCATACGGCGATCGTCAATAATAATGTGCCGTTTTCAGGCGGTGAAATCGTCCGTTTGAAAATAGCACGCGTTCTTTTAAAACGGCCGGGCATCATCGTCATGGATGAGCCGACCGAATTTCTGGATGCTGAAACAGAAAGTATAGTGCTTGACCATTTGAATGAATTCAAAGAATTCTCAACAATCATTGCGGTCGTTCACAGACAGAGACTGCTGAATATCAGTGACACACATTATCACCTTGAGAATAGAAAGCTCGAAAGGGGTGATATATGATGGAATATTTAAGAGATGAAAAAAAGCATGTCATCTACAGTATACTGCTCGGAGTCGCCGGCAGTCTGATCGGCATATCGATTTTCGGACTCAGTGGCTATATGATCAGCCTGAGCTTTTTCGAGCCGCCGATATTCGTCATCCTGCTGATCATTTCAATGATAAAATTATTCGGAATGACCAAGGGCGGATTGAAATATTTAGAACGGCTCCTGTCGCACAACTCAACATTTAAACTCATTTCAAGAATGCGCACACGGTATTTCGAATCGACTTTATCAGATGATGAAGACAGGCACAACGTCCGTTTCATCCAGACATTGAGCCGCCACTTCGAAGATATTGAGAATTATTATATTACCATCATCTATCCTTACGTCGTCGCGGCACTGCTGTCGATCGTCATCATACTGTTATCGGCATTGCTGAATACCGTCATGGTGGTCATCTCATTGATTGTTGCATTGCTGATGCTCGTCATCCTGCCATTTGTATTCAGCAGATGGGATGACAAAATCGATGCGGAATACGATCGACTGGATACAAATGCATTTCTTAAAACGTATCAGTTCATCCATGGTTTCACGGATCTTTTCATCGATGGCAAAAATACGCAAGTTCAGTCGGATATTGATAAGCAGTTAAAATCAATCAGCCTGAATAAAAACCGGAAAAGCTTTAAAGATTCAATGATTGATTTTTTGAGCGGTATGATACAGCTCGGTGTCATCACTGGAGTAATCCTGTTGATGCAGGATGATCACATATTTTTAATTCCGATGCTGATATTGCTGGTCATCAGTTACTTTGAAGTGTTGACGCCGGTTGTTGAACCGGCAAGCCAATACTTCAATACAAAGCAGAAAGTTGAGCAGATTGAAAATGACGCGTCGAATATCGGAAGTGAACCGAAGTACTCCGGGCGGGGCTTGACTTTAAGCAATGTTTCTTTTAAATACCCTGCCGGTGCATACGACGCACTGACAGACGTCAGTATGACGGTGAATGACGGAGAGAAGCATGTAATCATCGGCAGCAGCGGATCTGGTAAGACCACACTCCTCAATCAGTTGATCGACAAACGGAAAATGGGCGTCATGCCGCAGCATCTGGACTTTTATAATGCGACCATCCGGGACAACTTGACGATGTTCAATCATTTTAAAATATCTGATGAGCAAATAAAAAGCCTGCTCGTTGAGTTTGGCCTGGGACACTTCAATCCTGAAGATTTTGTTTATTATACAGGCCAGCTGTCAGGCGGCGAACAGAAGAGACTGCATTTTATCCGGATGATCATAGAGGATAGAAATTGGTGGATACTGGACGAGCCTTCGGCCAAGCTGAATAAAGAACTGCAGAAAAAAGTCTGGCAGACAATTTTAAGCAGACAGACCGTCATTGTAAGTACACATGATCTGTCTTACATTCATGAATTTGACCGTATACACTTTATTGAGAGAGGCCGCATCATGGAAAGCGGCACGTATGAAGACTTGATGGGGCGTAAAGGTGCCGTCTATGAAGCGGTTAAAAGATTCAGGGATTATTTGTAGATGGGCTGTGCATCATGCTACACTCAACATGATATGTATTGAGGAGGAAAATTGTGAAAAAATACGCGATCGTAACTGATTCTGCATCAGGTCTGGAACAATCTTTTATCGAGGAACATGATATTAAAGTATTGCCGATGTCTGTCATCGTCGATGGGATTGCATATAAAGACGGTGTGGATAAATCTGTCACAGAGATTTATAACCTATTGAAAGAAAGTGGTGAAGGCGCAAAGACTTCACAGCCGACCATCGGTGAATTCATGGAGATATATGAAGAGATAGAACAGGATGACCAATACGACTCTGTGATTTCAATCCATGCATCAAGCGAACTCACGGGAACATACCAGAGTGCGCTGAGTGTCTCTAAAGAAATTTCCAAACCGGCGGTCGTCATCGACTCCAGAATCGGCAGCTATCCCATGAGAAAAATGATCGATCGTGTGGTGGAGGGCAGAAAGAATGGAGAAACTTTGGAAGATGTTGAAGCTGAGATTGAAAAAATGATTCAAAATACTCAGTTGTATCTGCTGCCGCACAGTTTTTCACAGCTGAGAAAAAGCGGACGGGTGTCTGCATCACAATCTGTACTTGCAACGTTACTGCAGGTTCAGCTCAAACTTGAGTTCGAAGAAGGAAAAGTGATTGTGGGACATAAAGTCAGGACGAAGAAAAAGATGATCTCGCATATTCTGCAGACTTTGGAAAGTCACATTAAAGATGATGCGATTAAAACACTCGCTATTGTTTATGCCGGACATGAATCACTTGCGTCAGAATGGAAAAATACCATCCAGAAGCATTTGCCCAACTTGAATTTAGTATTTGAACCGCTCGTGCCGGTCGCCGGCGTCCACGTCGGACACGGCACAATCGGTTTCGGGTTGGTCAAAGGACAATAAAAATAACTCAGCCGTTACGGCTGAGTTATTTTTAATTTATTTAAATCTGAATTTATCAGTCTAAGTGTCTCCAAAAGTTCATCATTCTTTTCCCGGCTCAATGAAAGATGCTCGGTAAATAATGAAAATCTATGCCCGATTTTTTCTTCTAAACGGCTGCCTTCTTCAGTTGCTGATACATATACATGCCTTTGATCGTACATATCTCTTTCACGCTTGACGTACCCCAGATTTTCAATTCTTTTAATCAGGGGCGAGATAGTGGCATTGTCGAGCTGAAGCATCTCTGCTATTGTTTTTAAGTTTAACTTTTCGTGTTTCCACAAAAGAGTCAAAACCAAATATTGTGTATATGTCAAGTCAGTATCGTGCAGAACGTGACTCGAATAGAAGCGGTTCACTTGTCGCTGTATATTGTATAGATTGAAACAAAGGCGTTCATCTAAATTGGAATAACACATTACTACACCACCTTTAAAGTTCACAAATATCATTATAAAACAAAACTATATGCATTTTCAATACAAATTTCAATGTGTAAAAACATCTCCGAATTTAAGTGGTTGGATTTGTTAGTAAAACTATCCCTATATATGGTAAAATACTCTTAATAATTAACTTTTGGTGGAGGTGACTACAATTGGGAAGGCGATTTTGAAAATTAACTTATCACTTACGTTGTTAAGTGATAATAAAATCAGTATAAATAATTCAATATTGCACAATCGTGGTCAAAAATTACCGGAGGTGAATCCCTTTTAGGGAACATTTTGGACATATCAACCTTAATAAATTTAGTTTTATTTGCAATTTTAATTTTACTTACGATGCTCTTTGTAGGATCAGAATTCTCGTTAGTAAAAGCAAGACAATCGCGTTTGGATAACCTTATAGATGAAGGAAACAAAAAAGCGGCATTGGTCAAGGCGATGACACAGAAGCTGGATTATTACTTATCCGCCTGTCAGCTTGGTATTACAGTGACGGCTTTAGGTCTGGGGTGGATTGGTGAATCGACGTTCGAGGTGATTCTTCATCCATTTTTTAATCTGATAGGCGTACCTGAAGATTTGACAACGCCGCTTGTTGTGGCATTTGCGTTTGCAATAGTCACATTCATCCACGTCGTAGTGGGTGAACTGGCACCAAAGACAGTTGCAATTCAATATGCTGAACAGATGGCGATGGCCTTCTCGAGACCGATGTATTTCTTTGGAGTGGTCATGAAACCTTTGATCTGGTCCATGAACGGCACTTCAAGATTTTTATTGAGACTCGTCGGCTTTAAAGATATGCCGACAGAACAGGCGCACTCAGAAGAAGAATTGAAAGTCATCATGACGAACAGTTATCAGAGCGGGGAAATCAACCAGACTGAACTTGCCTACATGCAGAACATCTTTTCTTTTGATGAGAGGCTGGCAAAAGATATCATGGTGCCGAGAACACAGATGATTACATTGACCGAACCGATAGAGATTGATGATGTACTCGGCGCTGTTCAGGAACACAACTTTACACGTTACCCCGTCACGGATGACAGCGGAGATAAAGACCAGATCATCGGCTTTATCAACGTGCGTGAATTTTTAACGAATCATGTATCGAACAGCAATGCCGGACCGGATAACTATATACATGAAATTCCGTTGATTACTGAAGTATCACGCATCAGTGATGCACTGATAAAAATGCAGCGTGAACGCGTGCATATCGCATTGATCATTGATGAATACGGCGGGACTGCAGGGATGATCACCATGGAGGACATCTTAGAAGAAATCGTCGGTGAAATCAGAGATGAATTTGACGAAGATGAAGTTCCGGACATCGTTAAAGTTGAGGATAACATCTATCATATTAACGGACGTGTATTAATTGATGACATTACTGACGACTTTGGCATTGAATTTAAAGACAGTGAAGATATTGACACCATCGGCGGCTGGATGCAAAGCGTCAATGCAGATATCGAAGTCGACGATTATATCAATACCGAAAAAGATAAATGGATTGTTCTGGATACAGACAATCATACAATCAAACAGGTCGCCCTGCTGAAAGGCTACAATATAATCAGCGGCGATGAGTCAGAGAATGATGAAGGCAACTAAAATATAAATGTAAGAAACCGTCGGATATCAAAGGATGCCCGGCGGTTTTTAATATTGTGGGTGTATCCGGTCATCATCGCAGAGGGTTTTATTTTCAGGAACCAGTCATTTTTATAATATGAGCGGCGAAGAAATATTATTTACATGCAATTTAATGATAAAATGAAAACAGCGATAAAATCTATGGGGTGAAGGGTATGGGGATTTTAGAATTTCTGGTGGCGACGGTACCGGTCGTATTGTTTTTCGCAGTGCCGTTATATGCGATAAAACGCCGTTCGGATCAAAAGGATGACCGGTTGAAGATCGATCATATACGTGAGCAGAAAGAATTGGAAGAAGTGCGTCAGGAAAACTATTTGCTTGAAAATAAACAGATGCGCATTGAATTGGATAAGATCAAAGAGGAAAGAGCTTTGAAGGAAAGTAACGGCCGTAAAGAGGACAGATGGCTGATAGAGGAAAGTAAAGAACGTGAATTGTAGGTGTTGAAAAGATGGGGATTTTTGATGTCATCATGGGGCTTGTCGGGCTGGGCGGCCTCGGGATTTTAAGCATTGCCGGCATCGTATTTTATGCGATAAAAAGAGATTTCGGACAGGAAAAAGAAAAACTGGAATTAAAGAAGATGCAGGAAGAAAGAAAACTGGAACGGATCAAACAGGAAAATTATTTATTAGAAAATGAAGATATGCGTCTTGAATTGAAGAGAATCAAGGAAGAACGGCTGTTGACAGAGAAGAAGAACAGCGATAAAAAACGCTGGCTGATAGAAGAAACAGAATATGATAAAGAAAAACCTGAGAATTAAGATTCTCAGGTTTTATAGTGTACAAAATCATCAGGCTTTGTTGCCGCCGATCGCTTTCATAATAAATGATACTATCAATATGAGAATAATTGCGCCAATCAGGCCGCCGATAAGACTCACGCCGCCAATCTCGGGACCTATGCCAAGACCGAGTGAGTTACCTATTGAAGCGCCGACCAGACCGGCAACGATGTTGCCGATGATACCGAACGGTACATCTTTACCCACGATTCCACCTGCAATCCAGCCAATCAGGCCGCCGACGATAAGTGTTATAATCCAACCCATAATAATATCCTCCTTAACAAATTGAAATAAAAATAGAAAACATTGAATCAATTTCATTCTAAAATCTAGTTACCCTTTTAAATGATTTTTAAACCATAAAGCCGGATGAATGGAAGAACAAATATCAACATTAAATGATATATGCTAAAATATAGGAAAACAAAAGGAATACGGACTACTTATGAAAATATTAATGATAAATAACTACGATTCATTTACATACAATCTCGTCCACTATATGGAGGGGAATCCATACGATGTGGAAATTTTAATAAAAACACCTGATGAACTGGCTGGAGTGTCGATTGATCAGGAGAACATCATCGGCACGGTTATCTCCCCCGGACCATCGCATCCGAAAGACCGTCAGGATGTGATTGATTTTGTTGGACAGAATTGGGAGAGGGTGCCGATATTTGGAATATGTCTCGGGCATCAGATGCTTTGGCATATGACCGGCGGCGATGTAGTCAGAGGTGAACGTCCAATCCACGGACATACTTACGAAATCCCGCATACCGGAAAATTTATATTCGAAGGTGTCCGACAGCCTTTGACGGTGACAAGGTACCATTCTCTTGTATGCGCCGGGGAAAGTTTGGAGTTTGATGTGACTGCACAGTCTGCTGATGGTGTGAACATGGCCATTCAGCATAAAACTTTGCCGATATTTGGTGTCCAGTATCACCCTGAAGCGATTTTATCCGCTGACGGCAGAAAGCAGCTATTCAACTTTATCAAAATAGCATTGGAGGCTTAGAAATGCAGGTACATGCCAAGTTTAAAAAACATTCACGGGTGGAGGATCTGTATTTTACAGATCCGGTCCTCGTTATGACAGAACAGACACACAGCCTTCATGCAGCGCTGGAAGCAGGTGAGAGATACATGGCAGACGGCTATTATGTAATCAATGCCGTTACATATGAGTCTTTCGATAAGGAGAATGAGCAGTTCATCATCGGTGTCTTCTCTGATGCAGTGGACTACCGGACATTCATATCTGGCAGAAAAATATCAACGTATAAAATGACTGAGCCCGAATTTACGGAAACCCGGGAGCAGATCATTAAAAATATTCAGCAGGTCAGGGAATATATACGGGACGGCCATACTTACCAGGTCAACTATACGACGAGGCTGAAAGGTAATTTTTACGGTGACGGGCATACTTTATTCGAAACACTGATGTCTTCAAATAATGGAGATTATGCGATGTATATAGAGTACGGCGATGAGCAGCTTGTCAGTTGTTCACCGGAATTGTTTTTCGAAATCGACCAGGACAGGACGATTCGTACTCGTCCGATGAAAGGTACTGCGCCCCGCGGACAGGATGAAAGTGAAGATGATGACAACTATCGTTTTTTGAAAGAGTCGAAAAAGGACCAGGCTGAAAATGTGATGATAGTGGACCTGCTCAGAAACGATCTTTCCAAAGTCGCTGCGAAAAACAGTGTGAATGTACCGAAGCTGTTCACTATAGAGGAATATGCTACGGTCTTTCAAATGACTTCTACAGTGGAAGCGGACCTTGCCGATGATATGAATATCACCGATATAATGGAAGGGTTATTCCCGTGCGGTTCCATAACGGGTGCACCAAAACTTTCGACGATGAATATCATCAACGCCCTGGAATCGACTCCAAGAGGTTATTATTGTGGAACGCTGGGAATCATGTATCCAGACGGGGAATGTGTTTTCAATGTTCCAATCAGAACGCTTTATATAAAGGGTGAAGATTACGTTTACGGTGCAGGCGGCGGGATTACATACGATTCAATCCCCGCTTCAGAGTATGATGAAATTGTTGATAAAACTGCATTTCTAAAAAAGGCGCAGTTTGAACTGATCGAATCGATGCGCCTTGAAGACGGCCGTGTGCCAAGACTTGAGTATCATGCAAAACGGCTGGCAGCATCTGCAGAAACGTTTGATTACAAGAGAGCGGATCTGACTGCAGCAGTCGGCAGTTATATGGAAAAGATGGACATATCTGAAGGCTTGTATAAACTGAGGGTGACTCAGAACCGGCCGGGGGAACTTGTACTATCCCATACGCCGATTGATGATCGTAAGGAGGGTTCCGCAATTCTGTACGATGAGCCGATTAAAGCCCCACCTGAATTTATTGAGAATAAGACAACAGTAAGGTATCATTACAAAATGCCAAACGATGATTTCAACATCGTTTTATATTATAATGAACAACAACAGCTGACCGAGTTCAACATCGGGAACATCGTCATTTCAGAAAATGATAAATTTTATACGCCATCAGAGCAGACAGGCATTTTAAATGGTGTGATGAGACAATCTTTATTAGATGATGGAACGATTGAGGAAAAAGACTATTCAGTTGATGATTTCATCGAAAAATATAAAAATGGGCGGATTTCCTTATTTATGATTAACAGCGTCCGTGGCTGGCTTCAGATCAGACTTACAATACAGAGGTGAAAAAATGATAACTTTTTTACTGATAATACTACTTGTTGGTATCGTCTTATTTACACATTTCGTAGTAACTTATTTAATAGATAATGACTTGAAGATAATTGGTGTTTTGATTGGTTTCGTCGGTCTGGTCGTGGCTATTATCATCACGTATTTTATCATTACAAATATTACCGAGTTTCTGACGGCTGAATTAGATTTTTTCTATAATAATTAATATAAGGAGGACTAGGATGTTTTTTGCTAATGGGGACCATGCAGTTACATACCAACAGAACGAAGTCATCGACCCGGCGGTTCTTGAACGGCTGGAAAAGGCATTTGACGCTGAATCACATGAGTATTTAACAGAAATACTCATTACCGGGAACACTTTGACTTTCATGTATGAACCGATAAAAGTGATGGAAAGCCATGATACTATTGAGCCCTGCGGGCTTGTAGTCGAAGAGGCACAAAGATTTTTAGTTGAAAAGGGGTTTTTAAAGTGAGTTTAATCATTCAGGACAGTGGTCTTTATTCAATCGTCCAATCGTTGAACAAACAGCCCTCACCTGAAGGTCAGGAATTCAAAGGTGCCTGTGACAGACTGGCCCATCAGCTGGCAAATCAGCTGGTCGGCAATAAAAAAGATGAATTGACAATAGAAATGACTGTCAAGCCGGCCATCATCAAATTCACCGAGCCGACGATCATCGCTTTCTCCGGTGCTGAATTTACAGGCCGGTGCAACAACCAGGAAGTGCTTCCGAACAGAATTTATCTTTTCGACCGCGGCGATGTTTTAAAGTTTGTGGACACGCCCCGCGGCAACAGGATATATATCGCTGTTGCGGGCGGCATAAAAGTCGAAGGATCCAACATATTAAAGTCCGGTGATGAAGTGATCATGTGCCGTGATTATACAGTCCAGCATGATGAGCTGTTCAATATGCTCCGCAATAAAAATATGGTGAGCTGGGGAGTGGATACATATTCGCTCGTTGAAATTTATATATCAGATCTCTTTCATGTGGTCAAAAGACCGGACATCAGTGACGAAGTATACGAACAGCTTGAAAGTGTCGAGTTTACAGTATCTAAAGAGAAGAACAGAGTCTCCCTCCATCTGGAAGGCAGACATCTGGAAACAGAGCTGTCGGACATCACCCATCCTGGCATCGAGGGGGGCATTTACATCGCGGGCGGCGAGCCTGTGCTCGCTCTCAATGATTTTGACCAGCCGACAACAGCAGAGCTTATAGGGACCATCCCTTCATATCATATGCATAAGCTGTCCCAGAAGAGGCGGGGGTCAAAAGTGAAATTTAAGGTGATTGACTGTGATGATGCCCATGCGAACCTGTATGCACAGAATCTATGGGTGAAAAGTTTATTCAAAGCGATTGATTACCGCTTGTCCAAAGAACTCGTCAAAGAAAAAATGTAAAGTGGAACATCTGGAGTATTTCCAGATGTTTTTTTTGTGGAAAAATTCATTAATCCAACAAATCATCATGGAAATCGGGTATAATATATATCATTAATTATTGAGTTATTCAGTTTTAAACGGTGGGATGAAGAATGATAGAGACGACATTACAAAAATATTTTGGATTTAAAACGTTCAGACCTAAACAACGTAATATCATCAACTCTGTTAAGAGTGGACAAAATACTTTGGGCGTTTTACCGACCGGTTCCGGTAAATCGCTCTGTTTTCAAGTGCCGGGATTGGAGCTGGAAGGCATCACTCTCGTAATATCTCCATTGATTTCCCTGATGAAAGACCAGGTCGAGCAACTTAACAGAATCGGTATTCCTGCGGAATACTTGAACTCTACCTTGAAGAAAAGTGAAATCAGAGACATTGTGCAGGATGGGCTGAAGGGGCGCTATAAATTTTTATATGTCGCACCCGAGCGCTTTAACAATGAAGAATTCCGCCAGTTTGTAAGGAAGCTGGATATACCGCTGGTCGCATTTGACGAAGCCCACTGTATTTCCAAGTGGGGTCATGACTTCAGGCCGAGCTATCAGGATGTAATACCATCCATCCAGGCATTGATACCTGAAGCGACGTTTGTCGCTTTGACGGCAACTGCTACAGCAGAAGTCCAGGAAAATATCCAGGAACTGCTGAATATCAAAGATGAACATGTAGTGCTCCAGAGTATAAAGAGGGACAATCTGCATTTGACTGTGAACAAGACATATCAGCGTGAGCAGTTTATTCTATCGTATATAGAAGAACGTAAAAATATGTCAGGCATCGTCTATGCAGCGACAAGAGCGGAAGTTGAAAAAATAGCATCCTATCTCAAAGATCAGGATATAGACAATGTGATCTATCACGGCGGACTCGGAAAAAAAGAGCGGGATGACAACCAGCATGCATTTGTCTCGAATGACGTGAATATCGTAGTCGCGACAAATGCTTTCGGCATGGGTATAAACAAACCCGATATCCGTTTCATCATCCACCACAACCTGCCGGGGGACGTGGAAAGCTATTATCAGGAAATCGGGCGTGCAGGACGGGACGGTCTCACCAGTGAGTGTATACTGTTATCCAGTGAACGGGATGTCAATTTGCATCAGTTCTTCATTGACCGCTCGAACGGGAGCGACCAGCATAAAGATCATATGCGCAGCAAACTGGATAAGATGATCCAGTACAACAGGACATCAAAGTGTCTGATGAGTTTCATGGTCAAGTACTTCGATGCGGATGAATATGTGAAATCATGCGGACATTGCGTGAACTGTTTGAGCAATGACCGCACTTACAATATGAAGCAGGAAGCAAAGACCGTTCTGAACGTTATTCAGGATACCGGGACACCTTTGACGAAAGAGCACATCATCCAGATTTTGAGAGGGGAAAGAAGCGAAAATATTCTTTTCAACGGGCTGGACCGGTCCCGCTATTTCGGACTCATGAAAAATTATCTGACCGGAGAAATCCACCATATTCTGGATGAACTCATTTTAAACGGTCATGTGCATTATAAAAATGATTATTTATATCTCGTGGATCTCAGTTTCTATATATTGAAAGAGAACAAAGATATATATACCGTGCCTTTCAGAAAGCAGTTCAAGGAAAAAGTGAATGTTTCCACAGCCTCTTCACCGAATGAAGCACTTTTTCAGAAACTGTTGGAGAAAAGAGGGTCACTGGCTGAAAAATACGGAGTGGATGAGGAAAGTATATTCAGTGATTCCGTTCTGAAAGAGTTTGCAAAAAAGCTGCCGATGTCAAAACAGGACATGGTGCATCTGGCAGGCGTGGGTAACTATAAGCTGAAGCATTACTGTCCGCATTTCCTGAAAGTGATCAGGCAGCACAAAGAAAGGTTATCAGCACATAATAAAAATTCAAAGCATAAGTCACCGCAGAAAAATTAAAATAACGATCAAATTCAAGTTCGAATTGATCGTTATTTTAATGGCCGAATCAGAATTCTTCTTTTGGCGCACGGTTTTTCATGAACATGTAGTAGCTGGCGCCAAATATGATGAAGTATCCGATGACCGACATCATGTCCGGCACTTCATTCAGAATGAATATGCTCAAAAGTGCAGTGAATATGATCGTCGAATAGAAAAATATCGATATTTCCCTGGCCGGTGCGAAGCTGTATGCGATTGTCAGTCCGAATTGGCCGAAGGCTGCAAATATGCCTGCAAGAATCAGCATGATCCACTGTTCGAAAGTCATCGGTTCATATTGAAAGATGAAAAACGGGAGCAGGGCTACCGTTGAAAACCCCGAAAAATAAAAGACGACGGTATAGAACTTTTCACGGCTGCCCAGTACACGCAGCACCGTATACGCACCAGCAGCCAGAATTGCACCGAGTATACCGAGCAGAGCATATACGGTGTCGCTCGACATTGACGGCTTGATGATGAATACTGCCCCCACCAGAGCGACAATGATTGAAATCATCTGGAATCTTCTTATGTATTCCTTTAAAAAGATTGCACATAACAGAATGGTGAAGAACGGGCTCAGTTTGTTCAGTATTTCGGCATCGCTCAAGACCATGCGGTCGATGACGAAAAAGTTAAGCAGCACACCAAGCAATCCCAAACTTGATCTGAGCAGCAGCAGCCCCTGGTTTTCTTTGCGGCCAAAAAGCTTTTCTTTATAATAAATGACCAGGGCTAAAGAAATGGCCATGGAAATGAAATTTCTGAAGAACGTTTTCTGGACAGTCGGCAGGTCACCGCTGTATTTCACAAAGAAGGACATGAGGCTGAAACCAAGCGAAGAAATCAGCAATGCAATAATGCCTTTTGTAGTATTGCTCATAAAACATCAAAGCTCCCTTATTTTATGATTGCATTAAATTTCATTAAAAGTAATGTAAATAAAAATGCAAAAAAAATTATTAAAGATTTACTGAATCAGTATATCATAGATATCCCAACGATTAGATGAATTCAGTGACAGAAATAAGCGATGAAACTTATTGAAATTCCAGTCTTTTACCATTGATAAATTATTTTTATTGTGGCAAGATAGAACATAAGAAAACAATATATGGTGTGCCGAAATATTTCCAAACACCACATATTGTGTTAAATTAAAATAAAGTACTGTCTGTCGAAAAGACGGGATGGTTGGAATGACTTCGAACGTATGTTCGATTTCTTTGTTTTATGGTAGGATTATCTAAGGAGGGAGATGGATGGTATGCTGATCGCATTCTACTCCATGACCGGCAATGTCAGGCGATTCGTAAATGGCTCTGATATTGGAGACCGATTTGAATTATACGAGATTAAAGCGGCGAACAAAAACGAAAAGATAACAGAACCTTATATACTTGTCACGAGCACTTATGGATTTGGCGGTGTACCGGCTCCGGTAGAACATTTCCTGGATGTTAATGGTGAAGGATTACAGGCTGTGGCAGCCAGTGGAAACCGTAACTGGGGCAGCAACTTCGCTAAAGCAGGGGAGCACATCCAGCAGAAATATAAAGTGCCGCTGCTGATGAAATTTGAATTGCATGGCACCGGGAGCGAAAGAGAATCATTTAAAGAGAAGGCAGGGAGTATTAATGAAAGTATTAGACGAGAAGAAGTACAATCATATTGAACTCAATAATGAAGTGACGAAGAGAGATGAATCAGGCTTTTACCAACTCCATAAAGATATCGAAGCATTGGAAGTATTTATGGAGGAAGTGAAGGATAAAACGATTCATTTCGAGACAGAGCTTGAGCGACTGCATTATTTGGTGGACAATGACTTTTACTATGACTTGTTCGAAGAATATACAGAAGAGCAGGTTACTGAGATTGTAGACTATGCAGATTCACTTCCTTTTCAATTCAAGAGCTATATGGCGGCAAGTAAATTCTTTAAAGACTACACTTTAAAAACAAACGATAAAAAACAGTATTTGGAAGATTACAAACAACATGTCGTCATTGTGAGCCTGTATCTGTCCAAAGGTAACACAGACCAGGCGAAACGTCTGATCAATTCAATGATTGAACAGCGCTATCAGCCGGCAACACCGACATTTTTAAATGCCGGGCGTGCGCGCCGCGGTGAAATGGTGTCCTGTTTCCTTCTTGAAGTGGATGACAGCCTGAACTCGATCAACTATATCGATTCAACTGCCAAGCAGTTAAGTAAGATTGGCGGGGGTGTGGCAATCAACCTGTCCAAACTCCGTGCACGCGGTGAAGCGATCAAAGGCATTGAAGGCGTGGCAAAAGGGGTGCTTCCTGTAGCAAAAGCACTGGAAGGCGGATTCGGCTATGCCGACCAGCTCGGTCAGCGTCCGGGTGCAGGTGCCGTCTATCTGAACATCTTCCACTACGATCTGCCTGAATTCCTGGATACTAAAAAAGTGAACGCAGATGAAGACCTGCGTCTGTCCACGATTTCAACCGGCCTTGTAATACCGTCCAAATTTTTCGACCTTGCTGCAAATGACGAACCGTTCTATCTGTTCGCTCCGCATACGGTGGAAAGAGAATACGGCGAAACATTGGACGACATGGATATTGACAAGATGTACGATCAGCTCGTTGCAAATGACAATGTCAAAAAGCGTAAATTTGATGCACGCGATATGTTGAACACAATTGCACAGACTCAGCTGCAGTCAGGCTATCCTTATATCATGTTCAAGGATAACGCGAATAAAGTTCACCCATTAAAAGATGTCGGCGATATTAAGATCAGTAACTTATGTACTGAAATCTTCCAGCTTCAGGAAACTTCGACAATCAACGACTACGGTATCGAAGATGATATCAAGAGAGACATTTCATGTAACCTTGGTTCACTCAATATCGCAAACGTCATGGATTCAAAGAAGGTACGTGAATCCGTTCATGACGGCATTGAAGCATTGACTGTCGTCAGTGATGATACTGCAATTGCGAATGCGCCGGGTGTCAAAAAAGCAAATGACGAGCTCCATTCAGTCGGGCTCGGTGCGATGAACCTCCACGGTTATTTGACGAAGAATAAAATTGCCTATGAATCAGAGGAAGCAAAAGATTTCGCGAATGTGTTCTTCATGCTGCTCAATTACTATTCATTGGAAAAATCAATGATGATTGCGGTGGAACGCGGTCAGACATTCAAAGATTTCGAACGTTCCGACTATGCAACGGGTGAGTATTTCGATAAATATGTTAGCAATGCATATGAACCCGCAACAGATAAAGTGAAGCCTTTATTCGAAGGTATTTATATTCCGACGAAGGAAGACTGGGCGGAACTCCGTGATCAGGTGAAGGAAAATGGGCTTTACCATGCCTACCGCCTGGCTATCGCGCCGACGCAGAGCATTTCCTACGTCCAAAATGCAACAAGCTCGGTAATGCCGATTGTAGATACGATTGAACGCAGAACTTACGGCAACTCGGAAACATTCTATCCAATGCCGTTCCTGTCAAAAGAAAATATGTGGTTCTACAAGAGTGCGTTCAACGTCGACCAGATGAAATTGATTGATCTGATTGCAACAATTCAGGAGCATATCGACCAGGGAATCAGTACAATCCTTTACGTAAACTCGGAAATTTCAACGCGTGAATTATCAAGACTATATATTTATGCACACCATAAAGGTCTTAAATCCCTGTACTATACAAGAAACAAGTTACTCAGCGTTGAAGAATGTACAAGTTGTTCAGTTTAATAGATAAAGGAGTCTTATAAATGATAGCAGTTAACTGGAATAAAGAAGATGACATGACCAATGTATTCTGGCGCCAGAACATCTCACAGATGTGGGTGGAAACGGAATTCAAAGTATCAAAAGACTTGAGTTCATGGTCAGGCATGTCTGATAACGAGAAAGACACTTTTAAAAAGGTATTGGCAGGACTTACAGGTTTGGACACACACCAGGCAGATGACGGCATGCCGCTCATCATGCTGCATACGGAAGACCTGCGTAAAAAAGCAGTTTATTCATTCATGGGAATGATGGAGCAGGTGCATGCGAAATCATACTCCCATATCTTCTCAACACTGATCTCATCAAAAGAAACAGATGAGCTGCTTGATGTCTGGGTATTGAATAACAAACATCTGAAATATAAGGCAGATAAGATTGTGAGCCGTTATCACAAGCTGTTCAACAAGGACGCATCGTTATACGATCAGTACATGGCACGCGTTGCATCAGTATTCCTGGAATCATTCCTGTTCTATTCAGGTTTTTATTATCCATTGTATCTGGCCGGCCAGGGACGTATGACGACAAGCGGAGAGATCATCCGTAAAATCTTACTGGATGAATCCATTCACGGCGTGTTTACAGGTCTTGATGCGCAGGCGCTCAAGCCGCAGCTGACCCAGGAAGAGCAGGAACGTGCAGATAAAGATATGTATGAACTTCTTGAGGAGCTCTATGCAAACGAAGAGGAATATACGAGAGAACTTTATGACAAGATCGGACTGACTGAAGATGTGATGAACTATGTGACGTACAATGCGAACAAGGCGCTTGCGAACCTCGGGTTTGAACCTTACTATGAAGAAAAAGGATTCAACCCAATCATCGAAAACGCACTGGATACGTCAACGAAAAACCATGACTTCTTCAGTGTCAAAGGTGACGGCTATGTACTTGCATTGAATGTTGAACCTTTACAGGACGAAGACTTCGTTTTTGAAAATTGATTACTTTTGAAAGGCCGGGCAACCGGCCTTTTTTTATTGTTTAATATAGTAATATATGAATGCACTCATTAAAATGATTTTGTACATTCAACATGATTTGATTGACAATCATTATGATTGATATATGATTAAATTAGAGTTTTTCAACTGAATACAATTCTTTCGGGGCAGGGTGTAATTCCCAACCGGCGGTTAAAGCCCGCGACCTGTACGCTTCCTGCGTATGGCTGATCCAGTGGAAATCTGGAGCCGACAGTTAGAGTCTGGATGGGAGAGAGAATGTTGCAAGCGTATATGATACGTTTATTTTGTGCTGATTACATACAGCACATTATTCAGCATACAAATTTTTAAGCGCCGATGAATATTTTTTCATCGGTGCTTTTTTTGTTCAGGAGGGAAAACTTGAATATTTATATGGAAAAAGCAATTGCCGCAGCGAGTATTGCAGGCGGCCAGACAGAAAAAAATCCCACAGTAGGTGCAGTTATCGTCAAAGACGGTGTGGTAATCGGAATGGGCAGCCACCTTTTAATGGGGACTGACCATGCTGAGGTGCAGGCAATAAAGTCATGCATCGATGACCCTGCCGGTGCTGATATTTATGTGACTTTGGAACCTTGTTCACATCACGGTAAAACACCACCATGCACAACTGCGATCATCAATGCAGGTATAAAAAGAGTGTTCTATGCCGTCAGGGATAAAAATCCAAAAGTGACGGGACATTCAGTACTGGAAAAAAATGGTGTGACAGCCATTCATACGCCTCATGAAAAAGCTGAAAAAATATATGAAAGATTTTTCAATCATCTGTCTGCCGGAAGACCGAATGTCACTTTGAAAAGTGCAGTCAGTCTGGATGGCAAGCTCGCCATGGACGACGGCACAAGCAAGTGGATTACGAATTCCGAATCCCGGCGTGATGTTCATCACTTAAGGCATGACCACGATGCGATTCTTATCGGCGGCGGTACTCTGCTGAGCGATAATCCCCGGCTCACTGCAAGAATAGAAGGCGGCGGAAATCATCCGAGACCGGTCATACTGTCAGGCAGCGGAAAGCTGAAAGAAGGGCTTGAAATTGAAGAACATCCTAAAAAGCCTGTCGTATTTACGAATAACAGTGAAAATGAAAAATTCAATCATCAATATCATATTGAATACGGTCGGTTTTCCAATGCTGAAATACTGGAAATACTTTACCGGGATTATGATATCAGCAGCGTTTTGGTCGAAGGCGGTGCCAAAACGAATACTGCTTTCATCAAAGAAAAATTATACGATCAAATAATCATATATATTGCCCCGAAATTATTTGGTAAGTCAAAACATGAATTGTTTCAAACTTCATTTTCAACGATGGATGAAATCATTCATTTAAAACTTACAGACGTCGAAAAACTCCAGTCAGATTTAAAATTGACATACAGGAGGAATTAGATGTTTACAGGATTGATTGAACAAAAAGGTAAAGTGATTAAAGTGAACGGTACGATAGATGATACGGAACTGGAAATAAACAGCGATGGTTTCGATGATTTGAAAGAAGGCGACTCGATGGCTGTAAACGGTGTATGCTTGACCGTTTACGATATCGATGGGCATTCATTCAAGGTCACGATGATCAACGAAACTAAACGGATTACAAGCCTCAAAGATATCAGTGCCAATGACGAAGTGAATTTAGAGCGGGCATTGAAATTATCAGACCGGCTCGGCGGCCATCTTGTCAGCGGTCACGTCGATGCGACAGGGACGATCACCGATATATTAAACGACGGCAACGCAGTCGTCATGAAGATAAAGTGCCCGTCCCGTCTGATGAAATATATGGCGGATAAAGGGTCCGTAACGATTGACGGCACCAGTCTGACTTTATTTGAAGTGGATCATGAAGAAGAAACAATCACTTTGAACTTAATTCCAGAAACGATGGAACGCACCATTTTAGGCAGCAGAAAAATGCAGGATACTGTAAATATAGAGGCGGATCAGGTGATCAAACATATCGAGCATCTTCTGCAGCACGGCAATCTGGATATTAAAAAATTAAGTAAAGCAGGTGTTCTGGATGTTTGATTCTATTAATGAAGCGCTGGCATCACTTAAGAATGGTGAACTGATCATCGTGGTCGATGACGAGAATAGAGAAAATGAAGGTGATCTGGTCGGTATCGCAGAATATTTAAAGCCGGAAGCCATAAACTTCATGGCGACATACGGCCGGGGCCTGATATGCACGCCGATGGATGAAAGTATTGCACGCAAATTGGAACTGCCTCCGATGGCTGATGAGAACAGCGATCCACATTCCACTGCTTTCACAGTTTCTGTCGATCATCATACGACCACAACAGGCATCAGCGCATTTGAGCGTTTTGACACAATAATGGCGTTGATTGATGGGAATTCGAAACCTTCACATTTCAACATGCCGGGGCATATTTTCCCGCTGGTTGCAAAGCCGGGCGGTGTCATTGAGCGTATGGGTCATACGGAAGCATCGGTGGACTTGAGTAAACTGGCCGGTGCAAAACCCGTAGGTGTCATCTGTGAAATCATGAATGATGACGGGACTATGGCCAGAGTGGATGATTTAAACATTTATAAAAGGAAGCATCAGCTGAAGATGATAACGATAGAAGACTTGAAAAAATATATACTGAAAGATCAAAGAGTGGAACTGGATAGTGAAGTCAATCTTCCTACAGCATTCGGCATATTTAAAATGCACGGTTTCAAAGACAGGCTGACCGGTGAAGAACATGTTGCACTTGTCCACGGTGACATCAGGCAAAACATGAATGTAAGAATCCATTCTGAATGTCTGACCGGCGATGTCTTTCACAGTGAACGCTGTGACTGCGGTGAGCAGTTGGAAAAGGCGATGAAAATCATCAGTGAAGAAGACGGCATCATTTTATATATGCGCCAGGAAGGCAGAGGCATCGGCCTTTTGAATAAATTGAAAGCATATGAACTGATAGAGCAGGGTTTTGACACGGTTACTGCAAATGAACATCTGGGCTTCAATGCAGATTTAAGAACGTATGATGCTGCGGGCGGCATGCTGAAAATACTGGGCCTGAATGAAGTGACGCTGCTCAGCAACAACCCAAAAAAGGCGGCGGGGCTTGCTGATGACGGTATTCAGGTGAACAGGCGCAGCCACATAGTCGAAGCGAACATATACAATGATGATTATTTAAAAACTAAAAAAGAAAAACTGGGACATCAGTTACAGGAGGATATGAGATGAATACAATTCAAACAACGATGACAGGTGCAGGTCTGAAAATAGGGATAGTGGCAGGCAGGTTCAATGATTTCATTACAAACCAGCTTGTGAGCGGGGCGGAAGCCACATTACTCAGCCATCAGGTCAAAAGTGATGATATAGATCTTGTTTATGTTCCCGGAGCATTTGAAATACCGCTTGTGGCGAAAAGAATGGCGGAATCGGGTAAATATGATGCAATCGTGGCTCTCGGCTGTGTCATCCGCGGCAGTACGACACATTATGATTATGTCTGCAACCAGTCGGCAAAAGGGATACTTGAAGCGGGCCTGTCGACGGATGTACCGGTAATATTCGGTGTTGTCACGACAGAGAATATTGAGCAGGCGATTGAGCGTGCCGGAACAAAGATGGGCAATAAAGGTGTAGATTCAGCCAACTCTGCAATCGAGATGGCCAATTTAATGAATGAATTAAAGTCATAAAATGTATAAAAATCAATATTATCTAACTTTAAAGTAATGTTATAGTATTGTGGAGAGGAGTTATGAGATGAAGATTAAAACTTTATTGCTGGCGGTTCTGGCCAGTGTATTTTTAGCTGCATGCGGCAACGGAGAAAGTGAAGAGATGAGAACATTGGATGTTGAATTGTTCACACCTGACCATATCATGGCTGGTGATACTGCAGAGATGACGGCACATGTCACATCGAATGATGAAGATGTCACAGATGCAGATCATGTCATGTTTGAAATCCAGGATGAAAATGAAGAGACGATAGAGGAAATAACTGCTGAACATTCAGAGAACGGAGAGTATGTCGTCGAGTTCACTTTTGATGAAGCAGGCACATACACAGTAATTTCCCATGTGGATGCATTCTCATTGCACACAATGCCGAGTGCAGAGGTTATTGTAGAGTAACTGAAAAGCATATTTATCCGTGTAAATGAATGTACATTTGGGTATACTATTGTTACCACGGTAACAGGAGGTTAACATGAGACTGGAAGATAAAACTTATATAGTGGCTAATGCGACATCACCTCTTGGCTCTGATTTATCCAAGCATTTGGCAAGTTTCGGCGCAAACTTGATACTTACAAGTTTGAACCATGTCGAACTGGATGATTTATTGGAAGAGATAAAAAAAGAATCTACAGGGCAGCACAGTGCTGTGCTGCTGCAGCAGTCGAAAGAGATTGACTGGCTGAATGTACTTTCAGAAATAGAAAAGGATTTTGACAGCCTTAACGGTATCATCCTGGTGCATACCATTCATACGGAGAGTAAATCAATCTATGACTTAGGTTTCGAGGAATTCAGTGAAGTGGTGAATGAACATGTATGGGGAACATATCTCGGTACGAGAGTGTTACGCCCTTTATTGAAAGATGAGAGTGACGCCAAAATCATCAATGTGATCGAGCCGGCTTTTGAAGAAATATATGAACGCAACTTATATTATACAGTGACCGGCGCTATAGAAGCATTGACACATTCGACAGCTATTGAGCTGAGCAAAGAAGATGTGGATGTGTACGCACTGAGTTACAGACCATCGTTCAAAGAGTCGATGGAAGAGTCGCTGGAGAGATCGAATCCCCAGGCGATCGACACTGTGATGGATATATTATCGGGCAGTGACGCACAGCCCACAGGAGAAACAATCATCATAAATTAAAAGACTACCTTTTATACAGGTAGTTTTTTATTCTTATAATTGATCCTTCCGCTTGAAAAACGGCATATAGGGTGTATAATAATAATTACGCCAGTAATGATAATCATTATCAGTTAAGGATGGTGGAAATGGCAAAAAAATTATTTCGTCTTGATATACTGATTATCATACTTATAGTCTTATCTATAATTTCTATGTTTGTAGGAGTAATTCCACTATCTATAAATGAGATATTTAGTTTATCAGAACAGCAGAAAAACATATTGGCATCCAGTCGATTTCCAAGGACGATTTCGATCATCATTGCCGGAGCTTCGCTTGCAGTCAGCGGTCTGATCATGCAGCAGCTCACAAGAAACAAATTTGTATCTCCAACCACTGCAGGAACGATGGACTGGGCGCAGCTTGGTATTCTAATCGGTATCATATCATTCCCCGCCATTAACTTATTCGGCAGACTGGCATTTGCTTTAATACTGTCCTTGCTGGGTACGATGCTGTTTATGCAGATTATCACCCGGATTAAACTTAAAGATGTAATCTTCGTTCCGCTGATCGGCTTGATGCTTGGCGGTGTTGTTTCAAGTATCGCGACATTCATCGCACTCAGGACGAATACACTGCAAATCATCACAGGTTGGATGCATGGCAGTTTTTCAACAGTTATATCAGGAAGATATGAGATTTTATACATAAGTATTCCACTGCTCATCATTGCGATATTATTTGCAAATCAATTTACGGTTGCAGGTATGGGCGAAGATTTCTCCAAAAACCTTGGTATGAACTATACAAGAATTTTGTATACGGGATTATTCATCACCGCGGCAATCACAGCACTTGTTGTCGTAACTGTCGGTATGCTGCCATTTCTCGGTTTGATCATACCCAATATCGTCTCAATGTTCAGGGGAGACCATCTCCAAAAGACGATATACTTAACCGCGGTTCTAGGTGCGATTTTTGTAATGATCTGTGATATTTTAGGCAGAATCCTCATCTATCCATATGAAATCTCAGTCGGTTTGATGATTGCCATATTTGGCAGCTCTATCTTCTTGTGGATGATATTCAGGAGGGTCAGGGCAGATGCTTAAAGATCAAAAGAACAGACTCATTTTAGGTCTGTCAATCGCAACAATTCTAGTAGTCGTTTTTTATATGTTCTACCAAATTGATTTTGATATTATATTTTATCAATTACCGTCAAGAGGCAGGCGGATTCTTGCAATAGTTATTGTCGGGGTTGCAATTGCGGTTTCGACAGTGATTTTCCAGACTATTGTCAAGAACAGAATTTTAACACCGTCAATAATGGGTCTTGATTCGGTTTATGTATTCATACAGACATCGATCGTATTTATCGCAGGCGTGAGTTCTCCATTGTTGCTGAACTCACACTTCAACTACTTTCTCAGTCTTGGACTGCTGACGTTGTTTACGCTTTTCGTTTTCAAGTATTTATTTAAATTGACGAAAAGCAACGTGTTCATACTTCTGCTGATCGGTATCATATTAGGCACCTTTTTCGGAAACCTGTCAACGTTCATGCAGCAGCTGATCAGCCCGGATGACTTTCTGGTATTGCAGAATACACTGTTTGCATCATTTAATGTTGTCAATGAAGAATTGATGCTGCTGACAGCAGTAATTCTCATCATTATGCTGATCATCGTCCTGAAGGATTTTCACTCTCTGGACGTGTTGGCACTCGGCAGGGACGGCGCGATAAATCTTGGTGTAAATTACGATAAGAAAGTTTCACAGCTGCTCGTCATTGTGGCGATACTTGTGTCGGTTTCCACAGCACTTGTCGGCCCTATAATGTTTCTTGGTCTGCTGGTCGTGAATATCGCACACGAACTATTCAAAACATATAAACATATATATCTGATCATCGGAACATCGTTGATCAGTATCATAGCTTTAGTTGTAGGACAGATGATAGTACAGTTCGTTTTCCAGAACAGTGTAGAAATCAGTGTTATAATTAACTTGGTTGGTGGCGTTTACTTTATTTATTTAATGCTTAGGAGGGGACGCGAATGATTAGCGTCAAAGGAATCACAAAGTTGTATGGTGACAAAAAAGTGGTTGACGATGTATCGTTATCGATAGCTAAAGGCAAAATCACTTCTTTGATCGGCCCGAACGGAGCAGGAAAAAGTACTGTGTTATCAATGATTACGAGATTACTGGACAATGACAGTGGTGAAGTACTGCTGGAAGGCGACAATATATTCACTCAGCCCAATACGGATTTGGCTAAAAAGATATCCATCTTGAAACAGTCGAATCATCTTGAATTGAAAATTACTGTTCGTGAGCTGATAGCATTCGGACGTTATCCATATTCAAAAGGCCGTCTGACAAAAGAAGATAATGCTCTGATCGATGAAGCAGTCAACTATATGGAACTGGAACAATTCGAAGACCGGTATATAGATGAGCTTTCAGGCGGACAGAGACAGCGTGCCTATATTGCAATGACAATTGCACAGGATACAGAGTATATATTTCTGGATGAGCCGCTCAACAACCTTGATATGAAGCATTCAGTACAGATTATGCAGATATTGAGAAGGCTTGTGCGCGAAAGAAACAAAACAATTATCATCGTTATTCATGATATCAACTTTGCGTCATGTTATTCAGATAATATTGTTGCGCTTAAAGATGGCGAAGTTGCAATCAGCGGCACTAAGAACGAAGTGATCAAAAAAGATATTCTGGAAGAAATTTACGAAATGGAAATAAACATCGAATGTATCATGGGTCATCAGATCTGTATTTATTTTGATGAACATGCCGATGCTACAGTGGATGACTTTGTTAAAGAGCAGGCGCAGATATAGATTCTGTTTCGTACTTTAAGGAGGTGATGGACTAATATCGGATGTAATATAGTAGTATTTTTTAGTGGGGGCTAAAAATCACTATTATTTGGAAAGAGGTAAAGGAATGAAATTAAGAAATTTATACTTAATGTTAACATTTGCACTTGTTTTAGTATTGGCAGCGTGTGGTAATTCAGATGGCGGAGAGGACAGTGATTCTTCCGAAGAATCTACTGCAGGTGCTGAGGAATCAGCAGAAGAAGGTTCAGAAGAAACTGTAAGCTTTGAAAACACATTTGAAGTATCACCAGGAGACGGTGGAGACCGTGGTGCAGAAGGCGAAGAAGTGAGTGAGACAATCGAAGTACCAAAAAATCCGGAAAAAGTAGCTATTTTTGACTTGGGTGTCGTATCTACATTCCAGGCACTGGGTGTAGAAGAGAACATAGCAGGCCTGCCTAAAGGTGAAGGCAATGGATCTTTATCTGATACTTTGTCAGAATTTGAATCTGATGAATATGCAAACCTTGGTGGATTGAAAGATCCGGACTTCGAAGAGATCGCAAGAATACAGCCTGATGTCATTATGATCCACGGCCGCCAGGCAACAGAAAACAACTTGGCAGAGTTTGAAAGAGTCGCACCTGATGCTGACGTTTTATTCGTAGCTGCTGATAATGAATCATATTTTGATGATATCAAAGAAATGACAAACCTTATTGGTGAGTTATACGGTGAAGAAGAAGCGGCAGACACTTTAGTTGAAGATATGGATAACAGAATAGAAGAAGTGAGCAGTAAAGTAGCTGAGATTGAAGATAATTCTATGCTGTTTATCCAGACTAATGGTGAAAGCTCAGTATCTTTCCATGGTACAGGTGGAAGATTCGGTTACCTTTATGACACATTCGGTTTTAGTTCAGCCGATGAATTTGATGATGCAAGTGACAGCCACGGCTCACAAGTAAACTATGAGTTCATAGCAAATGCTGATCCGGCCCTGATGTTTGTAATGGACAGAGGTGCAGTAGCCGGCGGTGGAGAAGCGACACCGGTTGATACATTGATCAACTCGACTACAGAATCAGCAACAGCTGTACAGAATGAGAATATATTCTCACTTGACCCGCAGGTTTGGTACTTGAATGCCGGCGGTTATGAAACGGGAATGATTCAAATTGATGAAGTCGAAGAAGCTGTAGACAGTCTTTCTGAACAATAAATAAAGAAGGATCCGTATATACGGATCCTTTTTTGTATGCGTAAATACAATGCTGCTCACCTGTGATGATTTTCGAAGGCAAGTGAGCAGGGTTCCGGCTTTGCTGCTCACCTGTGGTGATTTTAGGAGCCAAGTGAGCAGGAGTGTCATTTCAAATGCTCATTTACTCGAAGACGAAAAAAAAGACACCTCAACCGGTGCCTCTAAAAATGCTTATTTATATTTTTCGACTCTCTTATAAACGGGTTCCCCTATAACCCTCACTTCGGTATCCAGTTCGATGCCGTAGTTTTCCTGAACTGTATTTTGGACGAAGTTGATAAGGTCTTCGTAATCACCGGCTGTGCCGTTGTCGACATTGACCATGAATCCTGCATGTTTTTTGGATACTTCGACCCCGCCGATACGATGGCCCTGAAGACCGCTGTCCTGGATCAGTTTTCCTGCAAAATTTCCGGGTGGTCTTTGGAAAACACTGCCGCAGGAAGGGTATTCAAGAGGTTGCTTGCTTTCCCGGCGATCAGTCAGATCATCCATTATGTCATTGATATCTTCAATTTTGGCAGGTGTCATCTTAAATTTCGCTTCTAAAATGACATAGTCATTTTCCTGGATTATACTCCGTCTGTAAGTGAGTTCCAGCTCCTCATTCGACAGAGTGAGCAGTTCGCCATGCTCTGTTGCAACTGTGGCTTCGAGCAGACAATCCTTCACTTCACCACCGTATGCACCGGCATTCATATAGACGGCGCCACCGACGCTGCCGGGGATGCCGCACGCAAATTCCAGACCGCTGACTGAATTGTCACGTGCGAACCTTGAGACATCGATAATTGCTCTGCCGCTTCCGACGGTGATTACATCATCCTGGATGCTCAAGTGTGTCAGATCAAGAAGGTTTAAAACGACTCCTCTGATACCGCCGTCCCTGATTATGATATTGGAGCCGTTGCCGAGGTAGGTGACAGGAACATGATTTTCGCTGCAGTACTTCAAAACTTTACATGCATCATCGAAGTCGCCTACAGTGACATAGAAATCTGCCGGCCCTCCTGTTTCGGTATAAGTGTATTTTTTTAAAGGTTCATTAATTTTTATAGTTGAGTTATTTAACTGCATTCTCAAGTCTTGCTCGATCAGCTTCTTGTCCACAATTACAAATCCTTTCGAATTATGCTATTAATCATTATAAATCAATATTCCCCATTTTGGAACTGAGACTCATGAAATTTGTATACAAACAGTGAATATGATATATTTTTACTATAATTTTGCTTTACCGTTCTATATAAATAAGGATGTGACTCATGTGAAAGTGAAACAAATGGTCACCTTTAATTTATTGCTTATTTTTATATTAATATTAAATGGATGTGGCGATCGGTTGGCTGAAGAAACTGAAGAGTATCAGCAACAGATGGATGAAATTTATGCTGTAAATGACGAATTGACCAATCACCTGGATAATATAAATAGTGATAAAATACAAAATCATATTTCCGATCTGGATAATGATTTTGAAAGTGAAGAATTGGAAGATATGATTTCTGAACTTGAAGGTGAAATATTACCGCTTGCGGAATCATTGAATACAAAAGTGAATGAAGTAGAAGTGAGCAATGAAGATATACAAGAACATCATAATACTTTTGTGGAAAGTGCTCAGGTGAAATATGATTTTGCAGAGCAGTTGAGTGATTACTTGACTACTTATCAGAGTTCGATTCAGGCAAGTGAACGGCTGATTGCTCTCAGCCAGTCATTTATGGACAATCAAAAAGAGAGAGATGACATTATAGAAAATGCTTCAGATGAGGCGGTCGTGGAAGAAATTGATCAGCTGATCGATCAGCTGAACTCAAACAGTGAAGAACTTGATGAAGCATCCAAAATTCTCGAAGGTGATGAATCCATACAGAGTAAGCAGGTGCAGATTGATGAAGTGCTGCTGCCTATGCTTGATGAACATGTGGATTCACTCAACCAGATAAATTTGTCCACACAGAAGGCCAACAGGGTGCGTACTGTCAGTCTTGAAATGTATTACGGTTATATTTCCTATTATGAGGAAAGAAAGAACACGATGCTTTATAATGAAAAACTGCAAAATATCCAGCTGCAGAATATATTATCTCTGCAGGAGAGCTATCAGGGGCTGGATGAAGATTATACAAATCAATTGGAAGAGTTGGAGAGTGGTGATTGATATGACCACTCTATATTTTTTTCTTTCCTTTGACCTGAGTTTCATGCAAGCTGTGATTCGGGTCATTTTCAATTTTACTGATGAATACGTTGCGGAATATGAGTGTTACAACCCATAATGCAAATACGCCGAGTAACAGGTAGGATACTGTCGCATTATTATTGAAGTCTAAAAAGAATAGGATGACGACAACAAATAATGCCAGGTTTACTGTATCGAGTATGTTCCAGCGTTTAATAGGCTTGTTCATAATACTACACCTCCAATTCGGAAAATTTAATGTGCAAAATATCCCATTTGCTATATAATTGAATTAATGATAGATTATACTAAGTTTAATAAGAAGGTGATGAAATGTTAACTAAAATAACAAATATTGATTCATTTGATAAACTGTTAGATTCAAAAGAATTTTTCTTCTTTCTTAAACATTCAAATACCTGTCCAATTTCTGCAGGAGCTTTTGAAGAATTTCAAAAATTCCATTATGAAAGAGATATCGATGGATACTATTTAATTGTACAAGACCACAGAGAACTATCCAACTATATTAGTGAAAAATACGATATTAAACATGAATCCCCACAAGCTTTTTACTTTGATGACAGTGAAGTAAAGTGGCATGATTCCCATGACAGAATATCATTGACAAATCTTGCTTCAGTTGAAGATTGATGATAAACCCAAACATTGCGTTTGGGTTTTATTTGATTACTGGTGAAAACATTACCTGGTTCTGTCCCATCTTCTTTGCAGCGTGCAGCATGTTATCCGCATCTTTGAACAGCTGTCTTCTCGTCGTATCCGGAGTTTTAAAACCGATACCTACAGAAACGGTCAATTTGATGACTTCATTCTCACCAACATGGAAATTGGTGTTCTCGACTGCGTTGCGTATCGCCTCGGCAAGACGGACCGTCTTATCGAAAGAGATATCCGGGATGATCATGGAGAATTCTTCACCGCTGTTCCTATAGATGGAACCGCCGGTCGGTACATAATTTTTAAGGAGTCCCGTAATCTGTTTAATTACAGCATCACCTGCAGTGTAGTCGTGCAGATCGTTGATTACTTTGAAGTGATCGATATCAATCAGCAGCATGCTTATTGTTTCTGCTTTATTGTTAAGCCGGTTGACTTCATTATCCAGTGCTTTAATATTGCCCAGCTGTGTTAGATGGTCGACATAATCCTCGGTATTCAGACGTTTGAGAACTTTTACCATTGAATTCATATCCTGATACATGGTACTTGCCGTGACCATCACAGCTGAGCTCATCGCACTGATGATAATAAACTGCATCAACCCGAGAGGCTCGATGAAGACATGTATGCCTGCCAAAAAGAGCAGTGTGAATATCAGGTTTAACCATGTGATGATATTGGTGTTCATCGACTTGAAAAATGGTACGCTGAAAATAACTATCATATACAATCCGGCAAAAATTGCGGTTTCAATCAGGCTGTGACCGGTCATAAAGTAGTGGGCGGCCCCCACTATGATCAAGCTTGCAATCTTATTATATATTTTACTCTGTATCAGCAGCATCGGGACAAAAAACAGACTGAAGCTGTAGCCCATGTAATCAATCGGTACAAATAAAAGAAGGACGGCTAAAGTAGTCATCAACGTCACTTGGAACATCGGTGAAGATAACTTTGCTGAGTCCTCCGTATATTGGATGCGATGGAAGAGATAGATGCCGCTGATGGTCAATGAAATATTCAACACAAAATCTATTAGCATGTCATCACTCTCCCATCAGAAATATATTGTCACTTGATTTATTCTTCTATTTCAAGATTCCCCTTCAGTTCAGAAGTGACTTCGTTATATGACGCTTCATCAGGGAAGAAGTAATACAATCCGTCATCCTGTGAACGTTCGTCATAACCTTCAAGCAGCAAACGGTCCAGATTTTCAGCCGGATCCTGATAGGTTGAACGGAGTTTATTCATTTCATTAAACTGGATGTTGGTACGGATATTTTCGCCAAGCACGTCTAAAATGGAATTGAAATTGGTTACTGTCTGAACACTCATCAGTTCATCTGCGATGCTTTGTACCACCTGCTGCTGTCTCTGCTGACGTCCTGAGTCACCACCGGAGCCCGGGTCGTATCTTGCTCTTGAGAATGCAAGGGCCATATCGCCGTCCATTTCGTATGTTTCTCCAGCCTGGAATGAGTACTCGGATTGTTCAAAAGTGTCTTCGCTTGTGACTGAAATGCCCCCGACTTCATCTATGATGTTTTTAAATCCGTCCATATTGATGGAGACGAAGTAGTCAAGCGGTACATCTAAAAAGTTTTCAACTGTATCTTTTGCCATTACCGGTCCGCCGTATGCATAAGCATGATTGATTTTCTCAGTGGAATCACGGCCGGCAATTTCTGCCTGTGTATCCCTCGGAATACTTACGATGTTGCCTTCACCGGTATCAGGATTCAGAGTGACGACCATGATCGTATCTGAGCGCCGGCCTCTCATATCTTCATTACGGGCCTGGTCATCGTCTGTGCCGAATAATACTACTGATATAGGGTCGCCGTCGCTGATTTCAACTTCAGTCTGTCTGAGGTTGGACTGTGAGCTTTCAAATTCATCGTCGTACATATTATTTGCTGTACTTCTAAGCTGGAAGTATACATATGCCATTATTCCACCTACAATAAGGATGAACACTAATAGTAGAACGATCATGACGGTGAATACGGGATGCAACCCTTTGCGCCTGTTTTGTCTCATAAATTTAACTCCTTTGTTTGATTGATATAATTATACAATGAAAAGAACTTTATTTAAATAAGATTCAATTCGATTTCATATTTTGAATGTGATATATTAAATTGAAAATATAATGAACGGTGATGGGTATGTATACATTCTTTTTACTCCTGATGTCATTTATGATATCACTTATTTTAACCCCTATATTCATATGGCTGGCAAAAAAGCTGGGATTTGTAGACCATCCGAATTTGCGCAAGGTCCATAAAATGCCTGTTCCGCATCTTGGGGGCGTTGCGATTTTAATTTCATTCATAATCGGTGTCCTTGTATCACGGCCGATAGAAATAGAATTCAAACCTATCATCATCGGCGGTATTCTGATTGTTCTTCTGGGACTGATCGATGACAAATTTGATCTCAAACCCATCTTTAAATTGATTGGACAAATATTAGTGACGCTTGTTCCCATCTATTATGGAATTGTCATAGACAGAATTACACCGTTTGGTATTGAAATAGAGTTCGGTATCTTTTCGGTTCCGATAACGGTACTGTGGATGGCGGCCATCATCAATGCCATTAACTTCATAGACGGTCTGGACGGCCTGGCAACCGGCGTGTCGATCATCGCACTTTCAAGCATTGCATTCATAACGATCCTTCAGGGTGATATATTCGTCATGATGATCTGCGTAATACTGATCGGTTCATGTGCAGGGTTCCTGGTGTACAACTTTAATCCGGCTAAAATATTTCTTGGTGATAATGGAGCAATGCTCCTCGGTTTCGTCATCAGCGTCGTTTCCCTGATGGGCTTTAAAAACATTACGCTGCTCTCTTTATTTTTCCCGGTCATCATTTTAAGTGTACCGATACTGGATATGCTGTTTGCAATATTCCGCAGGTACCGGAAGAAAGTATCCATCGTCAGTGCGGATAAAAGTCATATCCACCATAAACTGCAGAGCCTGGGTTACACACATGTAGAAAGTGTCATCCTGATATATTTCATGGCGCTGCTCTATGCGGGTGCCAGCATCATTCTCTTCCTGTCCACGGTGCCGGGCGCAATCATCATTTCGTCACTATTGATCCTTACGACAGTGATCATCGTTGAAGTGACCGATCTGACCGATAATAATAAAAAGCCGGTGCTCAATTTCCTGCGTAAAATGGTGCATAAAATTGTTTCTGTAAACTAGGATGCCAGATGCAGGGCGACGAGAATGAACAGCGACAGGCCAAGCCGTCTGTGCAGATTCCTGGTCATCAGATCGTGACGGATCAGCAGGCTGTACCATCCGGACAGGACTAGAGCAAGCATGGTCAAAGCCGCGAGCAGTCCCGTCAAAATTTTCATGTTTGTCAGATCAAAGTTATACAGATAAAGAACGGCTGTACCGTGCAGCACTATGAAAATGATAGATAATGTCCCCGTCCATCTGTGATAGGGCATTATTTTTTTTGAGAATTTTGCCAAACGGATTTTCTTCTGCCTGTCTTTAGTATTGCGAATGGTCGCGAAGACCGCATTCCGCGTCCAATTGAATATGAAGAATATAAAACCGGTGAAGCCGAAGAGAAAATGATAGTAAGTCGTATGGACTGCCAGGCTTTCGATTACATTCCATAAAGCCCAGATCAAAAGTGCACCATTCAGTAAAAACCATATGCTCATCATGAACCTCCCGATGTTTATGCCAGTACATTTTCAGAAGTCACTTCATCACCCTGCACCAGATTGTGGGTGCCCTGTGTAATTTCACTGATCAATTGCGTCAGTGCATCCGCCTCTTCTTTCGGTGTATGGACGGTGTATGTGACTTTGTCAGTATATGCAGTATCTTTTATCGTGTGGGGACTTGCCGTGAGCACATGCTCAAATTTACTTGTGTAAGTATAGTCCATCGTGATTTGAAAAGGTATCATGGCGACTTCATATACCTTGCCTGCACTTTGGACGACTTCGCTGGCCGAACTTGAATATGCGCGGATCAGGCCGCCGGCGCCAAGTTTTATGCCCCCGAAATATCGTGTGACGACAACAGTGACATTATACAGCAGTTCCCGCTTTAACACTTCAAGAATGGGAACGCCTGCAGTGCCCGACGGTTCTCCGTCGTCATCCGCCTTTTGTATGAGGGCGCTTTTCCCGATGATATAGGCGCTGCAGTTGTGCGTGGCATCTTTGTGTCTATTTTTAATTTCCGAAATGAACGCCTTGGCTTCTTCTTCGGTATCTGTTCTTTTTATATATCCGATGAACCTTGATTTGTTAATGACTGACTCTTCAGTTTTTGTATGACGGTTCATATACTTCTGTTCCACAAAATATCACCTCTTAAAAATATAGTAACACATAGACTTTACACAATGAATTTAGTAAGATATTCATGAGTGTGTTGGTTTGAATGGAGGATGCTAAATGAAGACAGCGGTCATTACAGATTCAACGGCGTACCTGCCTGATGAATTGCTGGAAAAATATGAGATATTTACAATCCCATTGAGTGTTGTTATGGGCGATGAAACATACAGAGAAAACGTGGATATTACCACGGATGAGTTTTTTGAAAAGATGGCGGCTATGGATACTTTACCGACGACCAGCCAGCCGTCGATCGGCGATTATATATTATTGCTTGAGTCGCTGTACCGTGACGGTTATACGGATGTAATCAGTTTTCATCTTTCCGCTAAAATCAGCGGGACATACCAGAGTGCAGTATCCGCAGGCGAAAACGTCGAAGGGATAAATGTACATGTGATCGACAGCGAAGTGGCTGCTTATGTTCAGGGGTTTCTCGCTCTGTATGCGGCACAGAACAAAGATAAGCTGAGTCTGGAAGAGATAGTCGAAAATGTCGAAGAGATGAAAAAGAAGGAAAATACAAATGCCTACTTTATCGTGGACACTTTGACGAACCTGCAAAAAGGCGGGCGTCTGTCGAATGCCCAGGCGCTTGTCGGCAGTCTTTTGAAAGTGAAGCCGATACTTGATTTCAAAGACGGTATGATCGTTCCATATGAGAAGGTCAGGACGAAGAAGAAAGCCAAGAAAAAAGTTCAGGAAGTTTTCGGCAAGGAAATTGAAGAGCATCAGGATAAAAACATTACAGCGGTCATCATTCACAGCAATGCAGAAGAAGAGGGCCGTGAATGGAAAAAGGAAATGGAGTCACTGTATCCGCATGTGACGTTCACACTGAGCTACTTCGGACCGGTGATTGCCACTCATCTGGGTGAGGGGGCGCTTGGTCTCGGTTATACAACATTTGATGTAGAAGTTGAGTAAATAAAAAATAAATAAAATGATAATGGACGCAGCTTATTTGCTGCGTCTTTTTTTATGGGGGATGAAGATGTATTTTAACAGCAAAGGAGAAGTTGTTTATAAAGAATCGGGAGTGGACATGGTTAAAAATATATGCTACCGGTGCCATAACAGGGATAAAAAACTGTTTTATGAATTTTATTCAGAATTGTACGGACAGACTGTCAAATACTGCCTGAACTGTATCGGCCTCGGCCGTGTGGACAGTATGACGCCGCTTCGGGGGACAGAAACACGCCGTAAAAAAGAAAAATGTGATTATGAACTGAACTTCCAACTGACAGATATTCAAAGGGAAGCTTCAAAAAAAGTCGTTTCTGCAGTCAAGGGCCGCCGTAACCTGCTGCTTCATGCAGTCACCGGCGCGGGCAAGACAGAAATCATTTTTGAAGGGATAAAATATGCGAGGGAACATGGTCTGAATGTAGCCGTCGTCAGTCCCAGAATTGATGTAGTCAAGGAAGTCCATCTCAGACTCGGTGATGCATTCAGAAAAAGCCGGATCGATTTGATGTTCGCAGGTGTCAAAGTGAAGTTTGAGCATCATTTCACTGTATGCACGGTCCATCAACTGTATAATTTTCATAGTCATTTTGACTGTATCATCGTTGATGAATATGATGCATTTCCCCTCGCGGATGATAAGCATCTGCTCGGGGCGATTGATAAGGCGGGTACAGCTGACGGGAATACCATCATCATGACCGCAACACCCACCAGAAAGATGATGAAGTATGTCGGGGAGGGGAATATATTTCAGATCACCCGGCGGTATCACGGCCAGGATCTGACCGTCCCGTTGATTCATTACGGCAATGTCAATAAGGAAACCGGACGGCAGAAACTGAATGGAAAGCTGAAGCGGCTGCTGCAGACGATTACAGATGAGGACAGGCGGGTGCTGGTCTTCTTCCCGGAAATAAAAATGATGTATGCCGCTTATCCTCTGATATTAAAATATTTCGAAGATGTTGAAACAGTTTACAGCGGTGATGGAGAAAGATATTCAAAAGTCGGGCGCATGCGGGAAGGCAGCATTAAAATACTGCTGACTACAACCATTTTAGAAAGAGGCGTCACCTTCAAAGATCTGGATGTCATCGTCGTCCATACTGAATATTTTCCATCAGACACATTGATTCAGATCTGCGGGCGTGTGGGCAGGAAACCTCAGGACCCGGCGGGGAACGTCCATTTCATCACCTTGTATAATACGCATCATATCCAAAAGACGGTGCGGACGATCAAAGCATTCAACAAAGGGAGCGCTGTCATATGATCTGTCTGTACTGCCACGGGAAAATAGAAGACGAGCTCAACTTGCTGAATATATTTTCTGCGCGGAAAAAGATTTGTGAAAGTTGTCATTCCAGGCTCACCGAGTGGAGGAGCGGACAGAGGTGCGGACGCTGCCGGAAAATTATGGACAGCGGAGAAAAGGACTGCAAAGACTGTATTTTCATCAGTCGGAAGTTTATGCCTGTCCGTAATATCAGATGTCTGCTGGATTATAACAGTGAAGTGAGAATGATGATGCACCGGTATAAATTTGTAAGAGACGTCGCACTTGCAGAAGTGATTGCGGGGTTTATTGATATAAAGGAATGGCAGTATGATCATATCGTGCCGATTCCGGTTTCGGATTACCGGATGCAGGAGAGGGGCTTCAATCAGATAACAGAAGTATTGAAGCATTCGGGGACGTCCTATACGGAACTTCTGGCGACAGATAAGATCAAATTGCAGTCAGAGCTCTCTAAATCTGAAAGAATGAACAGTGATAATCCTTTTTCTTTTGACGCGGGGCATAAGGATGTTAAGATACTTGATAAACGAATATTGATTGTGGATGATATATACACAACAGGTATTACTGTTCATCATGCGGCTGAAACCATAATGCAGCGGAATCCGGAATATGTTGATGTGTTAACGTTTTCAAAAGCGTGATTGGATATGATATAATAAAAATGAATAGAAATAGCAATATAAGGAGGCGTGCATCATGATAAGATGTGAAATCAGAGGAGAAAACATTGAAGTAACGGATGCAATCAGAACCCATATCGAGGATAAAGTCAGCAAATTGGAACGTTATTTCAATGATGCACTAAACACTCATGCGCATGTAAATATTAAGACTTACAACAATAAGAAGGGGAAAGTTGAAATCACCATCCCTATGAAGAACCTTACTTTACGCGCAGAAGAAAGCCACGATGATTTATATGCAGCTGTAGATCTCATTGTAGATAAACTGGAAAGACAGATCCGCAAGCATAAAACAAAAATCAATCGTAAGTTCAGAGAAAAAGATCCTGAAATAGAGCTGTTCAGAGCGATTGAAAACGAGAAATCCGACGAAGGAGAAGAACAGAATGACGATGGCATTGAAATCGTCCGTACAAAAGAATTCACTTTAAAACCGATGGATTCTGAAGAAGCGGTACTGCAGATGAACATGCTGGGGCATGATTTCTTCGTATTCAACGATCGTTATACTGAGGGGACAAGCATAGTTTACAGACGCAGAGACGGTAAATATGCAGTGATCGAAACAAATTAAAGGTGCAAAACAATTAAATTATATTGATGAAATTTAAAAAGTGGCAGGACGTGCAACCTTCTGGATATGAAGATGTGCGTCCTGTTTTTATTTTTACAAAAAAAGTGGTAAAATTATGTGATGTATTAATACTTGTTTAAAGAATGAGGAGAGAGCTATCGTGGGCGTATTAAACAAATTATTTGATGGCAATCGGTTTGAAGTAAAGTCATTGCGTAAGCAGGCTGAAAAAGTTGATAGTTATCGATCTGACATGATGGAGCTGAATGATGCAGAGCTTCAGGCTAAAACTGATGAATTCAAAGAACGTCTCCAAGGCGTTGAAGATGATGATAAAAAAGAAGCGAAAATACTGGATGAAATGTTACCGGAAGCATTTGCCGTAGCCAGAGAGGCTTCAAGAAGAACTTTGGGTCTTGAACCGTACCTGGTCCAGATCATGGGCGGCATCTCATTGCATAAGGGCGATATTTCAGAGATGAAAACCGGTGAAGGTAAGACTTTGACAGCAGTTCTGCCTGTATATTTGAATGCTTTAACCGGTAAGGGTGTTCACGTCATTACAGTGAACGAATATTTATCCGCGACTCAGATGGAAGAGATGTCGGTGCTTTACAACTTCCTGGGCCTGACGGTCGGTTTAAACCTGAACCAGAAGAACAGTGAAGAAAAACGTGAAGCATTTGCTCAGGATGTGACTTATACAACTAATAATGAACTGGGCTTCGATTATTTAAGAGACAATATGGTAACTTACAAAAAAGACCGTGTACTCCGTGAATTAAATTATGCAATCATTGATGAAGTCGACTCGATCTTAATTGACGAAGCGAGAACACCGTTGATCATTTCAGGAAAAGCGGATCAGTCGGATACTCAATACCTTCAGGCAAATGCATTTGTCAAAATGCTTAAAATAGATGACGACTTCACATATGATGTGAAAACTAAAGGCATCCAGCTGACCGAAGACGGTATCGGAAAATCTGAGAAATGGTTCCAAATTGACAACTTGTTCGATGTGAAGCATGTAAACCTACTGCACCATATCAACCAGGCATTGAAAGCCCACTTCTCAATGGAAAAAGATGTGGATTATGTCATCGAAGAGGAAAAAGTCGTCATCGTCGATCAGTTTACGGGACGTACAATGAAGGGACGCCGGTTTTCGGATGGACTGCATCAGGCGATTGAAGCCAAAGAAGGTGTGGATATTCAAAATGAATCCAGAACGATGGCATCGATCACTTTCCAGAATTTCTTCAGACAGTTTAAAAAACTGGCCGGCATGACAGGTACAGCGAAGACCGAGGAAGAAGAGTTCATCAACATTTATAATATGAAAGTCACTCAAATTCCAACAAATGTGCCGATTGCCCGTGAAGACCGGACAGATAAGATTTTTTCAAGCAAGGATTTCAAGTTCAACGCGGTCATCGAGGAAGTCGTTGAAAGACACAGAAACGGCCAGCCGATCCTGATTGGTACCGTAGCCGTCGAGACCAGTGAGCTGATTTCCGAGTTCCTTCGTAAAAGGGGCATACGGCATAATGTACTGAATGCGAAGAACCACGAAAGAGAAGCCGAGATCATCCAGAACGCCGGTAAAAAAGGCGCGGTCACGATCGCGACGAACATGGCCGGCCGTGGTACGGACATCAAACTGGGTGAAGGCGTCAAAGAAGCGGGCGGCCTTGCGGTCATCGGTACCGAACGTCATGAATCACGCCGTATCGATGATCAGCTCCGTGGACGTGCAGGACGTCAGGGGGATGTCGGCGTCAGTACATTCTATCTGTCGCTTGAAGACGATCTGATGAGACGTTTCGGTTCGGAGCGTATTCAAAGCACGATGAACCGTTTCGGTATGTCCGGTGAAGAACTGACTTCCAAAATGATATCAAGAGCGGTGGAATCATCACAGAAGCGTGTTGAAGGGAACAACTTCGATGCACGTAAACGCTTATTGCAGTATGACGATGTACAAAGGCGCCAGAGGGAAATCATCTATCAGGAACGTAACGACATCATAGATAATGAAGATGTGCGGGACCAGTTGATGGGAATGATCGAGTCCTCAGTTGAACGCACAGTCGAATTTTATAATATTGACGATTCAGAGCATATTGATTATGAACAATTCATCAATACGATCAACGATCTTTATTTCCGGGAAGGTACGGTGACGGTTGAAGAAATTCAGCACAGGGAATCAGAAGAAATTTTTGAAATTTTAATGGACAAAGTGAATCAGGAACTCGAATTGAAAGAAGAGAAGCTCGGCGAAGAGAAGATGCGCCTGTTCGAACGTATGATGATGCTCAGGACGATGGACAGGAAATGGGTAGAGCATATTGACAGCATGGACCAGTTGCGGACAGGAATCCACCTTCGTTCCTACGGTCAGATCAACCCGCTCCGTGAGTACCAGAATGAAGGACTTCAGATGTTTGAGGATATGCTGGTTGCGATAGAAGATGACACGGCTAAATATGTTCTTAAGACGGAAGTGAAGTCTGATGAAGAGTTGAAACGTGAACAGGTAATAGATAAAAAAGAAATGCAGACAGGCGACGGCAAAGCCAAAGTGAAAAAAGCGCCGAAGAAGCGCGAAGTGAGAGTCGGCCGTAATGACCCATGCCCTTGCGGTTCAGGGAAAAAATATAAAAACTGTCATGGCAGCTAAAGGAGTATGATGTAATGGAACTATCAGATATTAAGAACTTTATTGAAGCGAAAAAGGAAAAACTAAAAGACTTCAGGGGGTCTCTTTGACTTAGAAGATATGGAAACCCAGATTCATGAAAATGAAGATAAGATGGTCCAGCCCGAGTTCTGGAATGACCCGGAAGAAGCACAGAAAGTAATCGACAGTAACAATCATTTAAAGAAAATCGTGGACGGCTTTAATGACCTGAAGGATTCAATCGATGATATTGAAGTATCTCTTGAATTGTTGAAAGAAGAAGACGATGAAGATATGCAGGAAATGATTGATGAAAATGTCAAAGAAACAGAAGAGAAGTTTGATGAGTATGAATTGAATATCCTTCTCAATGATGAGCACGATTATCTGGATGCAGTACTTGAACTCCATCCGGGAGCCGGTGGTACAGAAAGTCAGGACTGGGCAGAAATGCTGCTCAGAATGTATCAGAGATACTCAGAACAGCAGGATTTCAAGATTGAGACGATGGACTATCAGGCCGGGGATGAAGCAGGAGTTAAAAGCGTCACCCTGTCAATAAAAGGACCGAACGCCTATGGTCTGTTAAAGGCTGAAAAAGGCGTACACCGTCTGGTGAGAATATCACCATTTGATTCATCCGGCCGCAGACATACGTCATTCGTATCATGTGAAGTGACACCGCAGTTCGACAATGACGAAATTTCAATAGAAGTGAAAAGTGAAGATATCAGTGTCGACACATACCGTTCCAGCGGAGCCGGTGGTCAGCACGTCAACACCTCAGACTCCGCAGTGCGGATTACACACCATGACACAGGCATAGTTGTGACATGTCAGAATGAACGTTCACAGATTAAAAACCGCGAACAGGCGATGAAAATGCTGAAATCAAAACTGTATCAGAAAGAGCTGGAAAAACAGCAGGCAGAAATTGATGCAGTAAAAGGAGAACAGAAAGAAATCGGCTGGGGTTCCCAGATCCGTTCATATGTTTTCCATCCATACTCAATGATCAAAGATCACCGAACGAATTACGAAGTCGGAAATACCAGCAAAGTTATGGACGGCGACCTCAATCCATTTATAGAAGCATATTTAAGAGAAAATATATAAAGTTTTGAGAGAGGCACCTGTGGAGGTGTCTCTTTTTGTGTCTTTTCGGATAGGGGAGCTGTTTTTTATTCAGCTGTTTAGTTAGGTAATATATTGATGCCATCTGCACAGCTGACTGTCCCAAACGTTTAGTTAGAGATAATTCCTGTCTCATTTGCACAGCTGACTGCCCCAAACGTTTAGTTAGGTGATATTTTGATGCTATCTGCACAGCTGACTGCCCTCAGCCGTTTAGTTAGAGATGATTATTGCCCTATCTGCACAGCTGACTGCCCCAAACGTTTAGTTAGAGACAATTCCTGGCTCATCTGCACAGCAAAGAGCCTCTGCCGGTTAGATGACGATGAAAAATACTCCAAATAAACGTCAAAGTGTTGAAACTCGTCCAACACTTTGACATTTAACACTACAACACAATAATAACTACACAGTTAACATTCAATGGCCGCAGACTCATTAAAAACAATCTGTCAGTGCTGTCAATACAGTGAAGAGAATCATGAAAATCAGAGCAGCATCTAAATTTCCTCAATAAATTCATTTGTAATATTCATGAGATATAAATGTGTCTAAACTCATTTAAACATTGATATGACAATGATTAACCATGTAATATAACTTGTCATATATTACATGATCACCATTCAAATTTCGTTTATTTTACAATCTCTTTACATTGCCCACAAACAAAAAAATCTGTGCTATAGTTCTATTCATGGATTTAACAAATTGTGTACGGCCCATCAGTTACCGTACAAAAAACAATATTGTTATGTATTTATTAGGAGGAAATTTTATTATGAAAAAGACTTTACTATCAGTAGCAACTGTTACAGCTTTAACAGGAATCGCTTCTGCAAATATATCAGCAAATGAATATGTACCGGAAGATGTACAGCAAAACCATGATTATACTTATAACTATGATACAAATGGTGACAATTATTCTTACTACTGGTATTACGGCGACACGGACGGCAGCCAGTATGCGAATGAGTACTCTCTGGATGAAACAGCTTCAGCACCTGCTTCAACAACACAATCTGCACCTGCAGTAAATGAAGCTCCGGCTGTAGAAGAAGTTCAAGCTCCAGCAGTACAGCAGTCACAAAATACTACAGACGTTCAAGCGCCTGCAGTAACTGAAGCTCCTGCAGCAAGCAATGGTAATGCTGCAGCTACAGCTCACAACGTAGCAGCTGGCAAATCATATGTATGGGGCGGCAACTCTGCAACAGCAGTTGACTGTTCAGCGCTTACTCAGCAGTTCATGAAACAGTACAAAGGAATCGATATTCCAAGAACTGTTGCGGGTCAGCAGGCAGCTGGTACGCAGGTAAGCAACCCTCAGGCTGGTGACCTTGTAGTATTCAACGGCGGAACTCACGTTGGCATCTACATCGGTAACGGCCAGATGGTAGATGCACTCAACCCTTCTGAGCACGTCGGCGAACGTTCTGTAAGCTACGTAAACGGTTCAGTAGACGGTTACTACAGATATTAATATATAGTTGATAAATAAAATGATTATATTCCAATTCCTGGGGCAACAGCTCCAGGAATTTTTTGATGCCATAAACTTTCCGTTATTGAATCATGTTTCACACCTGAACCTATGTTAAAATAACGGCAATAACTATACTGAGGAAGTTGAAAAGATGACTAAGAAACGAGTGCTGGTTTTATTATTGATAGCAGCGGCCGCTCTTCTGACCGGTGCGGCAATCGGTGCGGTGCTGAATTACTCGGATGATCAGTTTGAAGAGCAGGCACTTCAGACTCTGCAGTCGACAGAAGGCAGGGATAATCATCATGCTGTAGGTGAAAATATTCTAAAGGGCAACCTCACCGAGGTTATGAATGCAAACGAAGAGTTTAATGATATTATAGGTAATAACGAGGTCACTGTAGTGAACTTTTTCGCTTCATGGTGTGAACCATGTAAACGTGAGACCCCGGCGCTTAACGAATATCATCAGGAACACATGGATGAACCGATTGATATTATCGGTGTCAACATAAGTGACAGCAGGGAAAACAGGAACCATTTTTTAGAAGAGTATGAAGTGGAGTATCCGATTTTTGAATTTGAAGATGAGGACCAGGCACTTGATGACTATAAGATCCAGCTCATGCCGACGACGTTCTTTGTCGACAGCGAAGGCGAAGTCATCAGAGCTTATATAGGAGAAGTATCGCCTGAACTGGTAACCAACTATATCAATTATGTTAAGGAGGCATCCTGAGATGGGTGTACATCAGTATTTCAAAAGCTTGAATGATTTAGAAAAGTTAATACGCTGTCCGGGAAAATTTAAATATCAGGAACATAATGTTGCGGCACACTCTTTCAAAGTGACTAAAATTGCACAGTATTTCGGTACGGTGGAGGAACACAGCGGCACGGATATCGACTGGAAAAGTCTATATGAGAAGGCGCTGAACCATGACTACCCTGAAATTTTTACAGGGGACATCAAAACTCCTGTCAAATACGCTTCGAGTGAGCTCAACACTCTTTTCCGTGAAGTGGAAGAGACGATGACGGTCAAGTTCATAGAAGAAGAATTTCCGGAGGAATATCATAAAGAGTATAAGAGGCGCCTGAAAGAGGGCAAGGATGATTCGATTGAAGGACAGATTCTTTCCGTGGCGGATAAAGTCGATCTGCTGTATGAATCGTTCGGTGAAATACAAAAGAGGAATCCTGAGAAACTGTTCTTTGAAATGTATGAGAATTCATTGATTACGATAAAACAGTACTCACATCTTGCATGTGTACAGGATTTCATGCACAATATTCTAACCGAAATGCTGAAGGAGCCCTTTATTCCAAAAACTGAACTGATGGATATTACGGAATCAATCATTAGCAAGGAGTTATAAGCCATGGATTTGTACTGGTTGATGATGGCTTTGGTTGTTCCTGCAGTAACAGTGGTGGTCTTTGCCAGATTGACACGGAACAAATATGTTGCGGTGATACTGACCTTCATATTATACGGCGTGTCGATATACAGAGGCTTTTATAACTCGGAATGGGTCATTTATCTGGATGCAATCTCACTGGTTATCGGTTATATATTAGTTGAATTATACAATATAGATCAAGTTGAAGAAGAGTAGAAATGACCGAACAAATGTTTGTCGTCACTGCTCTTTTTTTGTTAAAATAAGATAGATGAATAATATACGGAGGCGTATCTATGGCTAAATTTGAATTGGTTTCCAACTTTGAACCGGCGGGTGACCAGCCGAAGGCGATCGAGGAACTGACTAAACAGATTGAATCCGGCCAGCGGCACCAGACATTGCTCGGTGCGACGGGGACCGGTAAAACATATACGATGAGCCAGGTCATTCAAAAAGTGGGAAAGCCGACTCTGATCATCGCTCACAACAAAACATTGGCAGGACAGCTTTATGGGGAATTCAAAGAGTTTTTTCCGAATAACAGGGTAGAGTATTTCGTAAGCTATTATGACTATTACCAGCCTGAGGCATATGTGCCGCATACGGATACTTTCATAGAAAAAGATGCTTCGATCAACGATGAGATTGATAAACTCCGACACAGCGCGACGAGTTCTTTATTTGAACGGGATGATGTCATCATCATCGCATCGGTGAGCTGTATTTACGGCCTTGGCAACCCTGATGAATACCGGGATATGGTACTGAGTGTGCGCGTCGGCATGGAAATGGACCGCAACGAATTTTTAAGGAAGCTCGTCGATATCCAGTACTCGAGAAATGATATAGATTTCCAGCGCGGTACATTCCGTGTGCGCGGGGATATTGTGGAGGTGTTCCCGGCCTCCCGCGATGAACAGTGTATCCGTGTTGAGTTTTTCGGAGATGAAATCGACCGTGTGAGGGAGATTAACTATTTGACGGGCGAAGTGCTTCATGAGAGAGAACACTTTGCAATCTTCCCGGCATCCCACTTCGTTACGCGTGAAGAAAAGATGCGCGTTGCAATCGAGCGCATTGAAAAAGAGCTTGAAGAACGCCTTAAAGTGCTCCGGGATGACAATAAACTGCTTGAAGCACAGAGACTTGAACAGCGGACGAACTATGACCTCGAAATGATGAGGGAAATGGGGTTCTGTTCGGGCATCGAGAACTATTCCGTACACCTGACACTGAGACCGATGGGGTCGACCCCGTACACACTGATGGATTATTTCGATGATTTCCTGATCATGATAGATGAATCCCACGTGACACTGCCGCAGGTGAGGGGAATGTACAACGGCGACCAGGCGCGTAAACAGGTACTGGTGGACCACGGCTTCAGACTGCCGAGTGCATTGGATAACAGACCGCTCCAGTTCAGCGAGTTTGAATCCAAGGCAAGCCAGCTGCTCTATGTGTCGGCGACACCCGGTCCATATGAGCTTGAGCATACTGAAAAAATGGTCGAACAGATCATCAGGCCGACCGGGCTCCTGGACCCGCCCATTGACGTGCGTCCGAGCGAGCATCAGATTGACGATCTGCTCGAGGAAATCGTCAAGAGAAGTGAACGTAACGAAAGAGTACTGATAACAACGTTGACGAAGAAGATGTCAGAGGATCTGACGACCTATCTGAAAGAATCGGGAGTGAAGGTACAGTATCTCCACTCCGAAGTGAAGACGCTTGAGCGTATTGAAATCATACGTGAACTCAGACTGGGCACTTATGACGTGCTTGTCGGCATCAACCTGCTGCGCGAAGGACTCGACATACCTGAAGTTTCACTGGTTGCGATTCTGGATGCTGATAAGGAAGGTTTCCTGAGATCGAACCGTTCACTCGTCCAGACGATCGGCCGTGCGGCGAGAAACAGCGAAGGCCGTGTCATCATGTATGCAGATAAAATTACAGACTCGATGCAGTATGCGCTGGACGAAACGGAAAGACGCCGTGAAATACAGATTGCATTCAATGAGAAACATGGCATCACTCCGACAACCATTAAGAAATCAGTCAGAGATTCAATCAGCGCAGAAGTCGATATTAAAGAGGACAGAGAAAAATCGAAGAGCAAGAAGAAGATGACGAAGAAAGAAAGAGAGAAAACGATGGAACAGCTCGAACAGGATATGAAGCAGGCAGCAAAAGATCTGGACTTCGAAACAGCTTCAGAGCTGAGAGATGCATTGTTTGAACTGCAGGCAGAAGGGTGAATATAAATGAGAAATAAAAATATAAGCATTAAAGGCGCAAGGCAGCATAATCTTAAAGGTGTGAACCTGGATATACCCCGCGACCAGCTGATCGTCATGACCGGTCTGTCGGGGTCCGGGAAATCGTCCCTGGCATTCGATACAATTTACGCGGAAGGCCAGCGCCGCTATGTGGAATCTTTAAGTGCCTATGCACGCCAATTTCTGGGGCAGATGGAAAAACCGGATGTGGACTCGATCGAAGGATTGTCACCTGCGATTGCCATCGATCAGAAAACGACAAGCAATAACCCGCGCTCAACCGTATCGACCATCACCGAAATCTATGACTATCTGAGACTTTTATTTGCACGGGCAGGCACACCGTACTGTCCGAACCACGGTGTGGAAATTACATCCCAGACAGTCCAGGAGATGGTGGACAGGGTGATGGAACTACCCGAACGTTCAAAGATCCAGGTATACGCCCCGATCATCCACGGACGTAAAGGCCAGCATAAAAAACTGCTTGAGTCGCTTGGTAAGGAAGGTTTCGCCAGAGTGGTCATCGACGGCGAAGTTTATGATATAGAAGAGGTTCCCGAGCTCAGCAAAAATAAAAAGCATAGTATCGATGTCGTAGTGGACCGCCTTGTCGTCCGGGACGGCATTGAAGCGAGGCTCGGCGATTCACTGCAGACGGCGCTGAGTAAGGGAGAAGGCAATATTACCGTCAATGTCATTGACGGTGAGGATCTGTTCTTCTCTGAAAACTACGCATGTCCGATCTGCGGCTTTACAATTTCAGAAATGGAACCTAGATTATTTTCATTCAACGCCCCTTACGGCGCATGTAAAGAATGTGATGGACTCGGAATGAAAATGGCGGTGAATAAAAAGCTCGTCATTCCGGACGATACTCTGACGCTCAAAGAAGGGGCGGTCGTTCCCTGGGAACCGATTTCATCCGGCTATTACCCGCAGCTGTTAAAACAGACATGCGAACATTTCGGCATAGATATGAAAGTGCCGTTCAAGGATTTGAGTGAAAAGGAACAGGAAATTGTACTTTACGGCTCCGGCGGGAAAGTGCTGACATATAAATTCAAGCAGGAAAACGGTGTTGCAAGAACGAGAGAGATGCCATTCGAAGGCGTCATCAATAATATCGAACGCAGATACAGGGACAGTCCTTCTGAATATACGCGTGAAGTCATGAGCCGCTACATGAGAGAGACGACTTGTGAAACATGCCATGGCTACCGTCTGAATGACGAAGCTCTGTCAGTCAAAGTCGACGGACGACATATCGGGCACAGTGTGGATCAGCCGGTGGGAGACGCACTGGACTTTTTCAACACCCTTGAGCTGTCTGAAAAGAACCGTACGATCGCGGCGCCGATTTTGAAGGAAATCAATGAGCGTCTGTTATTTTTACGCAATGTCGGTCTCGATTATTTAACGCTGAACCGCAGAAGCGGAACATTATCCGGCGGCGAAGCGCAGCGGATCCGTCTGGCAACCCAGATCGGTTCCAGACTGAGCGGTGTGCTGTATATTCTGGACGAGCCGTCGATCGGGCTGCACCAAAGAGACAACGAGCGCCTGATCAACACGCTGAAAGATATGCGCGACCTCGGCAATACGCTGATCGTCGTCGAGCACGATGAAGATACGATGCTCGCGAGTGACTATTTGATTGATATCGGCCCGGGTGCCGGTGAACACGGCGGAGAAATCATGGCATCAGGGACCCCTGACGAAGTGAAGCAGAATGATAATTCGGTTACCGGTCTTTATTTGAGTGGCAAACGTCAGATTCCTCTGCCGGAGAATTACCGTGAAATCAACCCTGACAGAATGATTGAAGTGAAAGGCGCGCGTGCAAACAACTTGAAGGATATCGATGTGAAAATACCGATGTCGGTGCTTAATGTCGTGACCGGTGTTTCAGGGTCGGGAAAGAGTACGCTCGTCAATGAAATCATCTATAAGGCGCTGCACACGAGACTGTATAAATCCAAACAGATTCCAGGAGAACATGACAGCATAGAGATTGCGGATGAACTCGAAAAGATCATTGACATAGACCAGTCGCCGATCGGACGTACGCCGCGCAGTAACTCGGCTACCTATACGGGTGTGTTCGATGATATAAGAGATGTCTTCGCCCAGACGAATGAAGCGAAAGTCCGCGGCTACAACAAAGGCAGGTTCAGTTTCAACGTCAAAGGAGGCCGCTGTGAGGCATGCCGGGGGGACGGCATCATCAAGATAGAGATGCACTTTCTGCCGGATGTGTTCGTGCCGTGTGAAGTATGTGACGGCAAGCGCTATAACCGCGAAACGCTCGAAGTGAAATATAAAGATGAAAGTATCGCAGATGTACTGGCGATGACAGTGGAAGAAGCATTCTACTTCTTTGAAAACCTTCCGAAGATCAAACGGAAAATAAAAACGCTTGTGGATGTCGGTCTGGGTTATGTGAAGCTCGGCCAGCCTGCAACGACCCTGTCGGGTGGTGAGGCACAGCGTGTAAAACTTGCTTCCGAACTGCACAAACGTTCAAATGGACGTTCACTTTATATACTGGACGAACCGACTACGGGCCTGCACTCTGAAGATATCGGCAGACTGATCAAAGTGCTGCAGAGACTTGTGGATAACGGTGACACTGTAATCATCATCGAACATAACCTGGACGTCATCAAAGTGGCCGATAATATCGTCGATCTCGGGCCCGAGGGTGGTGTCGGTGGCGGAACAATTGTAGTTGATGGTACAATAAAAGATGTCATTAATGAACCGGCAAGCCATACGGGTTATCATTTAAAAAAATGGTTGAACAGAAACCATCAGGGGGCTAATCATGGACAGTAAAGAACGAATTTTGAAGATGTTGGAAGAAGGCAAAATCACTTCCGAAGAAGCAATTCGCCTAATGGAAACGATGGACAAAAAAGATACAGCCGGCCAGTCCGATTCCTCACAGGAGAAAAGTGATGAAAAACAGAGAAATGACGAGCAATATTGGGACGGCAACATGTTCAACGATTTATACAAGCAGTTCATGGGTGAAGTCAACAAATACGTCAACTCAGATAAAATCAACGAAAAATATAAAGATGTGAATGAAAGAGCGAACAAAACATACAAAGATGTCAGAACGAAGTTCGACAGCAGCCAGCAGGCATCGAATCTTTTTAAATCTGTTGAAAAAGCGTTTGACTCTGTTAAAACGACGAATTTCGACTCGATGTTTGCAGGCGGTGCGAAAAATCGTCTGATTGAGACGATTGATGAAGAGTATTCATCAATCTCACTGGATATTACAAACGGCAATATCAATATTGTTCCGACAGACCGTGTCCAGACAGCTAAATTTGAAGTCACACCTTTCTACAGAAAGTTGGACAAAAAAAGAAATTACTTCAAGGACATCATCTGTGAAGTGAAAAATGGCGAGCTGGTCATCGTCTCCGATATCAGGGCGGCCAAAGTCAATGTGGAATTGAACCTGAATCCTGAGACGATCAAACGCATGATCATCTCAGGCTCGAACGGTGATGTGACTTTAAACAGACAGGAAGTAAAAGATCTGACAATCGATCTGTTGAACGGTGATGTGAACCTTGAGGAGACGGTCACAGACCAGGCATATGTGCGGACGTCACGGGGGAACGTTACAGTTACCAAGGGTGCATACGGCAATGTGGAACTGGTATCGATGGTCGGAACGATCAACACTGATCAGTTCAATGCGAAAGATATTACTGTGTCAGCTAACGGTTCAGTGAATCTGACACTGCAGAGTTCAACTCAGTCTGCGACGATCAACACCAATATGGGAAGTATCAATCTGAGCATTCCCCAGGGCCGTGCACTGGAAGGCAGACTCTCCACCGTAGTCGGACAATTGAATTATCCGCCGGAAGTGGACGCAAGATTCATGAAGCATCAGGACTTCGGATTGAAGGAACTGATGCTGGTCAACGATACGGAAGAGCCGGGATTGTTTATAGAAGCCAGCACGAAGTTCGGAAGTGTAACTTTGCATAGAAGTTAACAGATTGTATAAAAGACCGGCGGATGCCGGTCTTTTTTTTGTTATAATGGAGATGAAGACAATTAATTATTAACATGGGAGTCGAAGAGGTGATTGAGTGTTAACTGTGCATGAACTCGTAGATCAATTTACATTGAAAGTGGCCGCCGGTAACGAAGGTCTGACGAATGAAATAAAAAATTACGACATTTCGCGGCCGGCATTGGAGATCGGTGGATATTTTTCACATTATTCCTCTGACAGGGTCCAAATACTCGGAATGACAGAAATCTCTTTCTTTGAAAGGATGCTGACAGAAAAAGAACGGGAAGACCGTTCCAACCGTCTCTGCCGTAAAGAGACACCGTGTATAGTGCTGGCCAGACAGATCAATCCGCCTCTTGAGCTGATAGAAGCATGTAACTCGAGTAAAACTCCTTTACTTGTCACGGATGCGAACACGACGACATTCTATTCGAGACTGTCGAGCTACCTGGAAAAGGCACTCGCACCGGAAACGAATATGCACGGCGTTCTGGTGGATGTGTATGGCATCGGTGTCCTCATTACCGGTGAGAGTGGTGTGGGTAAAAGTGAGACCGCACTTGAACTGGTGAAAAACGGTCACCGGCTTGTTGCAGATGATAATGTGGAAATAAAAGAAGTGACGGATAATGTCCTGATGGGCAGTGCACCGAAACTGATAGAGAATCTTCTGGAAATCAGGGGACTCGGCATTATAAACGTGATGACACTATTCGGCGCAGGCTGTATATTGGCTGAAAAAAGAATTATGCTGAATGTTAATCTCGAGACGTGGGAAAAAGGCAAAGCATATGATAGAGTAGGTCTCGACCGCACAAAACTGTCCATCTTGAATTCTGAAATAGAAAAAAGGACGATACCAATCCGTCCCGGACGGAGTTTGGCAGGCATCATAGAAGTTGCCGCAATGAATTACCGTCTGCAGAATATGGGATATGATGCAGCTGTGGAATTCAATGACCGCCTGAACAAGCAAATCAAAGTCAACGGAGGACTGGACAATGATCTTTAATATGCAACCGCTTGACCCTGTAATCGTATCACTCGGGCCCATCGATCTCAGATGGTACGGTGTCATCATCGCATTCGGAATGCTGCTCGGCTTTTTAATCGCAAGCAGGGAAGCCGATAAGAAGAAAATGCCTGAAGGAATGTTCATCGATCTGATGTTTTATATCATTTTATTCTCGCTGATCGGTGCAAGACTGTACTATGTATTTTTCAATCTGGATTACTACCTTCAGGATCCGATTTCAATAATAATGGTCAATGAAGGTGGAATGGCAATCCATGGGGGCATCATCGGCGGTATTCTGGCAGGGCTGATCTACTGTTACAGAAAAAACTTGAGCTTTTTCCAGGTGGCCGACATCGCAATACCGAGTCTGATTCTTGGACAGGCGATCGGCAGATGGGGCAACTTCATGAACCAGGAAGCCCACGGCGGCGAAGTGACGAGAAACTTCCTTGAATCATTGATGCTGCCCGAATTCATCATTGATCAGATGTACATAGACGGCGCTTATTATCACCCGACATTTTTGTATGAATCAGTGTGGAACATCATCGGATTCATCATTCTCATACTGCTCAGACCGAAGCTTAAAATCGGTCAGACGATGCTGCTCTATTTAATTTATTATTCAGTCGGAAGATTTTTCATCGAAGGCATGCGTACTGACAGCCTGATGATCGGTGACGTACTGAGAACGGCACAGGTCATATCCATCATAACGGTGGTCATTGCGATTGCGGTTTGGATCTATCGCAATAGAGCATATGACCTGCCGAAGTACGGCGATGTCGACGGTGTCTATGACCCGGACAACAAACGGAATAAAAAGCAGTCCAAAACTAAAGGCAGACCTGTAAATAAGAAACATAAAAGGAAGAAATGATCATGAGAAATGTCACGCGGTACAAAGTTGGAAAGTATAACCCGCTATGGAATCTATACCGGACGGTTTCCGTATTCAAAGTTGCAAAGAACTTTATTTTCATAGAAATCGGGCGTTTTTCACCGTCTACAAAAATGAAGCATTTTTTGTATCGTAAGTTTTTAAATATGAAATTGGCCGATAAAGTATCCTTTGCCTACAAGGCGATGCCGGATCTGATGCATCCGGAACGGATACATATTGGAAAGAACAGCATAATCGGTTATAATACTGTAATATTGACCCATGAGTATTTAGTTGATGAATACAGGCTTGGAGACGTTCATATCGGAGAGGACACGATGATCGGCGCCAACGTTACCATATTGCCCGGCGTCAAGATCGGCAGCAATGTGAGTGTCGGTGCCGGCGCTGTCGTGTCCAAGGACATCCCGGATAATTCAAGCTGTCATGGAAATCCACTTGTGATAAGGAGCAGATAAAATGTCTGGAAGAAAAGTAATACCCTTCAATCAAAGTGGTTCATTTTACTTCAATCAGGGATTAAAGAGAATAGAGCAGAAAAAGAAAAGAGATGCTCTCAAAAGCTTTGAAAGAGCATATGATATAGATAATAACAATTTAGCTTATTTGTCACAATATGTGTATCTACTAGCTGAAAATGGACGGCAGGCTGAAGCTGAATATCTATTGATAAATAAATTCATTCAGCATCAATATGATGCTGAATTTTATTTTATACTCAGCCAATTGTTTGTCATAACAAACGATCCGAACAAATCTTTTTTATTTGGAGTAGAGTATGCGAAGCATTTCCCGGAAGTGGGATATGATGAGGAACTGGAAAAAATGTTCGATCTGGCAATCGAGGATGAGGACGAAGTCGAGAAAGAATCAGAGCGCTTTGTCAGCCACCATATATTCCAGCATCTGTTCATGAATGCACGCATAGATGAAGCACTTGATTATTTATCAATGTTACCTGTTAACCTGCAGGAAGAACGAACGTTCAGAAACTTAAAAGCGATGGCATATTTATTTTTGAACAAGTTTGATGAGGCTTATGAAATTTTGGAGACTCTGCTTAAGGAAAATAAAACCGACATGCATGCATTAAGTCATCTGACCCTGCTTTACTATCATACAGGCCAGGAGAAAGAGTATGAATCATACTTGAAGAAATTAGAAGTTGTTGAACCTATGGATGACGACTCCAGATTCAAAGTCGGTCTCGTACTGAACTTCCTCAAACAATACAACCGGTCTTATGAGCTGTTGTTGCCGTTATATAAAAGCCAGCAGTTTATAAGTTTTCAGCTGCTGCATGCTTTAAGCCATGCAAGCTATCATATGGGAAACACTTCTGAAGCGGAAATGTTCTGGGAAAAGATGCAGAACTTCCATGCGGTGAATGAAATGTACAGTCCGTGGAAAAAGCAGGAAGCAGCTGATGCAATAACGGATATTGCACATGTGTATCTGCATGACGATGATGTCCATATGCGCCTGCTCGGCCTTTACAAGATCAATCTGATCAAGCCGAAAGAGGCGGTTCTCGGCCATCCGGTCTGGGATACGATTGAACAGTTGGATGATTATGAAAAATTATATGTTACTTTTCTGTTCCAGGGTGTTAAACTTGTCAGGCTGGGCAAAATGCATAACGGTTTGGAAATAATGAGAGCGGCCGGATATGAGAGTGAGGAAGACAGTCTGCAATGGATCGATACGTTCCATCTTCTGTATGAAAAAATCAAAGAGTATGAAGATGTTTCATCACTTGTTGCAGCAACATTGTATTTATATCCGAAAGACAGAAAAATTACGAAGAAAGCAATGACCGAACAATTTGAAATCACTTCATACCGTTTGAATAAAGCCATTGGCATCATTAAGCAAATTTAATGTAAAGAGAATGACTAACGCTTATAATGTGAATGATGTGGTATTGGAAGAATCAATAATAGTTAAATGTTAGGAGAAGAATAATGGCGGAAGAAAACATATATGATGTAGTAATAGTGGGTGCCGGACCGGCGGGAATGACCGCTGCAGTCTATGCATCCAGAGCGAATTTGAAAACGGTGATGCTCGAAAGAGGCGTCCCGGGCGGGCAGATGGCAAACACTGAAGATGTCGAGAACTTTCCTGGCTTTGATTTCATAACAGGACCGGACCTGTCATCTAAAATGTTCGAACACGCACAGAAATTTGGTGCCGAATATAAATACGGTGATCTTCAATCTGTGGAGGACCACGGGACTTACAAACTTCTCAAAACATCCTCGGAAGAATTCAAGACAAGAACGGTCATCATTGCAACGGGTGCTGAATACAAGAAAATCGGTGTACCAGGCGAGGAACTTCTTACTGGACGCGGTGTAAGCTATTGTGCGGTATGTGACGGTGCATTCTTCAAAGAGCGTGAGCTCGTCGTCATCGGCGGCGGTGATTCGGCTGTAGAAGAAGGTGTCTACTTGACCAAGTTCGCAAGCAAAGTGACCATCGTCCACAGACGTGCGGAACTCCGTGCTCAGAAAATACTCCAGGAACGCGCATTTAAAAACGACAAGATCGAGTTCATCTGGGACACCGAACTGCAGTCCATCAATGGTGACGGCAAAGTCGGCAGTGTCACTCTGCTCGATAAGAATACAGGCAACACATACGATTATGATACTGACGGAGTCTTTGTCTATATCGGCATGCTGCCTCTGACAAAACCGTTCAAAAATCTCGGCATTTTAAACGAATTGAATTACGTTGAAACAAATAGAGAAATGGAAACGAGTGTTCCCGGCATATTCGCAGCAGGTGATGTAATTGACAAAACACTGCGTCAAATTGTAACTGCAACCGGCGACGGCAGTATCGCAGCTGAAAATGCACAGAAGTATATTGAAACATTAGGAGACTGATTGATTCCGGAAGACAAAATGTAACGTTTTGTCTTCCTTTTTAATGTGTGCTGAATTACAGGGGGCTGTAGTGGCTCCGACGTATGATGTTGTAAAAAGTAATGAAATTTAGTATTATGATATATTGGCATTAACTTTAGTTCGATCTATTTGTGATGTAAAATAAAGTTAAGAATATGAACGGGATGTGAAGCCATTGAAGAATTTAATCATTCTAACAGGTATGAGCGGCGCCGGTAAATCGGTAGCCCTGGAAGCACTTGAGGATATGGATATTTTCTGTATTGATAATTTACCGCCGATCTTAATACCTAAAATTGCAGACTTGATGGAAACAACGGATGGCAGGATGGACAATGTCGGTCTCGGTATTGATTTAAGAGGAAAAGAACTTTTTGATACTCTTATTTCAGAACTGGAAAAAATCAATGCAAACGAGAAAATCGAACTTAAAATCATCTTTTTGGATACTACGGATGAAAAGCTGGTGGCGCGTTATAAAGAAACAAGACGTTCACACCCACTGGACCACGATATGAATGTGCTGCAGGCAATCAAAAAAGAACGTGAACTGCTTGATGAGTTGAAATACAGGGCGGATATACTCATCGATACGACAGAACTCAAACCGAAGCAGCTCCGTTCCAAAATGTTTGAAGAAATTACAGGCGATGGGGAAAGCGGCTTTCATGTCAACGTGCTCAGCTTCGGTTTCAAGCACGGGGTGCCGATAGATGCCGATTTATTATTTGATGTGCGTTTCTTACCTAACCCGCACTATATCAGTGATTTGCAGCCATTTACAGGGCTGGATCAGCCGGTGTATGACTACGTGATGAGTTCCAAGGAGACAAATATTTTCTACACTAAATTACTGGATATGATGCGTTACCTTCTGCCGCAGTATTTGAAAGAAGGAAAATCCCAGCTGGTCATCGGTATAGGATGTACAGGCGGCCAGCACCGTTCTGTATCGCTGGCAGAACGTCTGAGCAGGGACCTTACCGACTACTTCGATTTTAAAATAAAAGCAAAACACCGGGATGCTTATATAGAAGGCGTTAAACATGAAGAAAGTTAGAGTGACGATAATCGGCGGCGGTACGGGGCTCAGCGTATTGGCGCGTGGTTTAAGGCAGTATCCGGTTGAAATCTCAGCGATTGTATCAGTAGCCGACGACGGAGGATCTACAGGTATCATCCGCGACCAGATTGATATGCCGGCACCGGGGGATATCAGAAATGTGATGTCGGCACTGTCCGACATGGAATCGAAACTTGAAAGCCTGTTTAAATACAGATTCAAAAAGAATGAGATCAGCGGGCATTCGCTCGGGAATCTGATGCTTGCAGCGATGTATGATCTGACAGGTGATTTCGCTCTGGCGGTCGAAGAGCTGAGTGATATTCTGAATGTCCGGGGGACGGTGATCCCTTCCACTAATATCAGTCCGAAGCTTGCTGCCCGCATGCAGGATGATTCAATCATCATCGGTGAAAGCTATATACCCAAAGTGCAGCAGCAGATTTCCGAAGTGTTTCTATTGCCGAAAGATACAATCGCCACACCGGAAGCAATCGAAGCGATCGAAGAGGCGGATATTGTGGTGCTGGGGCCGGGAAGTCTGTATACAAGCATCATTCCAAATCTTTTGCCATCAGGAATGAGAGAGGCACTGATCCATTCGAAGGGTACTAAAATATATATATCCAATATCATGACTCAGGTCGGGGAAACGATCGGATATACCGCAACAGATCATCTGAAAGCAATCAATAAACATATCGGAGAGAATATATTTGACTACATCGTCCAAAATGAAAAGAATATCACATCCGATATTTCCAATTATTATAAAGAAAATGGCATGACTGTCGTAACCAGCGATAAAGATCAGCTGGACGAAATGGGCATCTCCATACTGACGAGGGATGACCTGGTCAGTGTGGATGTAGAAGGGGCAGTAAGACATAACAATGATGTCATTGCGGAAATTATTTATGATATTGCGCTGAAAGAAATCAGTACACTGCAATATCGTTTGAACAAAGATCAAAGTTAGGGTTGATGAAATGTCTTTTGCATCAGATATGAAAAATGAACTTACGCGTGTGGATGTCGATACATGCTGTCAAAAAAGTGAATTGTCCGCACTCATAAAGATGAACGGTGCATTAAGCTTTTTTAACGGCGAGTGGGTGATCAGCGTTCAGACGGAAAATGCGGCGATCGCACGTCGGATCTTCTCTTTAATAAAAAATCTTTACGGCGTTGATATCGAGCTGCTCGTACGCAGAAAGATGAAGTTGAAAAAGAATAACGTCTATATAAGCAGAGTGAAGAAAGATGCTCATAAAATGCTGTCGGATCTCAATATCATCAAAGATGGCATGATTACAAACGACATCAATGATGAGATCAAAAAGAAAGACTGCTGCATCCGCAGTTATCTGCGGGGCGCATTTTTAGCGGGCGGTTCGGTCAACAATCCGGAGACATCAGCCTATCATCTGGAAATCGCATCTTTGTATGAAGACCATGCAAGAGTGCTGACGGAGCTGATGAACGGCTATGAGCTGAATGCGAAATATATCGAGCGTAAACGCGGGGGATATATCACCTATTTGAAAGGTGCTGAAAAAATCGCCGAATTTTTAAGTCTCATCGGCGGCTATCAGGCACTGCTGAAATTTGAGGATGTCCGGATTGTCCGTGATATGAGAAACTCCGTGAACAGACTCGTCAACTGCGAAACGGCCAATTTGAATAAAACCGTCAGCGCAGCGATGCGGCAGGTTGAAAATATTCAGTTGATCGATGATGAAATAGGGATCGGCGAACTGCCGGAAAGGCTGCAGGAAATAGCGAGACTGCGTGTCGAACACCAGGATGTCTCCTTGAAAGAACTCGGTGAAATGCTGTCTACCGGGGCGATTTCGAAGTCCGGTGTAAACCACCGTCTGAGAAAACTCGACACCATAGCAGAGAAGATTAAAAGCGGCGAAGTGATGGAATTTTAATTTAAGAATGCAATCATTCCTGGTGAAGATATACTTGCCGGGGATTTTATATGTCACTAAATGGCCAAATATTGAAAGAAAGTATTCAGTTTGAGCCTTCTTTAAATTGAAATTTGAATACTACAGGAGTAGAATGACGGATTATAACGACATGGAGGTAATTATTAATATGAAAAAATGGTTAACAATGATATCACTCGCTGCCACAATGCTGACAGTAGCAGCATGTGGAGATGAATCAGCAGAAGGTGGCGATGGTGAAGGTGCAGAAAATGCCGGACAGAGCGCAGAAGAAGGCCAGGCTGCAGAAGCTCCGGAGCCGGATCTTGAAGACGTCCCTGACGTTGTCGCTGAAGTGAACGGTGAGGAAATCACTAAAGATGAATTCGAACAGGTATATACAGGCCAGTTCCAACAAGCTGCAATGATGGGTCAGGAAGTGAACCAGGATGAAATGAAGACACAGATTGCTGACGGAATGGTTTCAGAGAGATTGCTTGTACAGGAAGCTGACAATCGTGAGGTCAGTGCTTCTGAAGAAGACGTCGACGCCATGATCAGTGAAATCGTAGAAGCAAACGGCATGGAATCCGAAGACGAATTCTTTACGGCTATGGAAGAAAGCGGCATGTCAGAAGATGAAATCAGAACTGAACTTGAAAAACAGGTGAAAGTTGAAGCACTGATTGCTGAAGAAACGGGAGACATCGAACCGTCAGATGAAGAGCTTGAAGAAATCTATGACGAGCAGATCGCAGCACGTGAAGAAGCACAAAGCGAGGGTGAAGGCGAAGAAACTGAACCCCCTGCCTTTGAAGACGTAAAACCTCAGATTGAACAGCAGCTTATCAGTGAAAAACAGGCAGAAGCGGCACAGGGACTCGCTGAAGAGTTACGTGAAGATGCTGATGTGACGATCAACTTGTAATTGATGGTGGGAAGAAGAAGGCAGGGCTTTATGACACCCTTCTGCGCTACAACTCTGTAGTTTTCATACGAGTTATAGCGTCTGACACCCTTCTGCGCTACAACTCTGTAGTTTTCAGATGAGTTATAGCGCCAGACGCCTTTCTACGCTACAACTCTGTAGCTTCCATATGAGTTATAGCGCCAGACACTCTTCTGCGCTACAACTCTGTAGTTTTCAGATGAGTTATGGCACGAAAAAGAGTTTTTGATGAGTTTCGTGCTACCACACCCCTAAACACAAATAAAAAAATCCGCAGGCAATCACAAATTGTCTGCGGATTTTTATTTTCATTCGCCATAAATGTTGTCGAGTGCGACATCGAGTGTAGGGTAGTTGAATTTAAACTCATTGGCAAGCAGTTTTTCAGGGATGACCTTCTGTCCTCTGATGATCAGTATCGACTGGTCGCCCAGCACTGTTTTAAATAAAAAACCGGGTGCCTTCACAATTGTCGGTCTGCCGAGTGCCATGCCCAAATATTTCGCAAACTGTTCCTGTCTCAGCGGCACTGGTGAGGTCATATTCACCGGTCCGTCCATATCATCTACGGCAAGAACGTAGAGCAGTGAATTGATTAAGTCTTCCAGGTGGATCCAGCTGTAATACTGCTGTCCTGTGCCGATATTTCCGCCGGCTCCGAATTTAAAAGGCAATGCCATAAGCGGCAGTACGCCTTCATCTTTATCCAGTATGAGGCCGAATCTGCTGAGGACGACCCTTGTGCCGAGTTCCTGAAACTTGAGCGCTTCCTTTTCCCATGCACTCACCACACTCGCCAAAAAGTTCGACGGCTGGAATTCATCTTCTTCGGTAAAGCTGACACTTTCGCTTGTCGGGTAGTATCCGACTGCACTTGCATTGATCAAAACTCCAGGCTTGACGCCGGTATTCTCTGCCCAGTTATAAAGCAGTCTTGTCGTATTTATTCTGGAATCCATTATCGCTTCCTTATGGCTGTCCGTCCACATTTTTTGCAGGGAAGCGCCGGCGAAGTTGTAGACTGCATCTATATTGACAGGTAACTCATCTGCCCAGCTCAAATCATCAATGTCATTCGGGTTATATTTTACGTAATGTATGAAGGGATGGTCGTCTGAATGGTCGCTGCGGCTTAAAATGTATACATGGTTGCGTTCCTCGACTAAAACTTCTGTTAAACGGGAACCGACCATACCTGTGCCGCCTGTAATCAATATATTCATTAATGGAGGGCCTCCTTATATCCTTTACCTTCTTTACCCAAAAATGGCGAAAATAAAAGTGCTATATGCCTTTTTGACATATAGCACTCCTTTAAAATTCATTATTGAACTTTTTCAGGCTCCATCACTTCATCGATCAAACCGTATTTCTGTGCTTCTGCAGCAGTCATGAAGTTATCACGGTCAGTATCTTTTTCGATTTTTTCAAGCGGCTGGCCTGTTCTTTCAGATAAAATTTTGTTCAGTTTTTCTCGTGTTCTTAAAATGTGCTTGGCAGCAATTTCAATTTCAGTTGCCTGACCTTGTGCGCCGCCCAGCGGCTGGTGAATCATCACTTCAGCGTTCGGCAATGCAAAGCGTTTACCTTTTGCGCCTGCTGCCAGTAAGAATGAGCCCATTGAAGCAGCCATGCCGACACAGATCGTCTGCACGTCCGGTTTGATGTGCTGGATTGTGTCATAAATAGCCATGCCGGCTGTTACACTTCCGCCTGGTGAGTTGATATAAAGGTAAATATCTTTCTCAGGATCCTGTGCCTGCAGGAATAAAAGCTGACTCACTACCGAATTGGCAACATTATCATCAATGCCGCTGCCAATCATTATGATTCTATCTTTTAATAGTCTACTATAAATATCATAAGCTCGTTCTCCGCGATTCGTCTGTTCAATCACTGTAGGTATTAAATTCATAGTCTTAACCTCCATATATATCTGTAATTTGCTACTGTTTTAGTTATATCACATTAGTCAAACTAGGTCAAAGGATTAAACTATCTTTAAATTGTCATAAATATTTGATACAATTATGATGCTTTTCCTCACACGTTCAGGTTACAATATATAAGTATGCCCCCATGGTGTAATGGATAACACGTAAGATTCCGGTTCTTAAGATAGGAGTTCGATTCTCTTTGGGGGCGTTTTTTTATTTTCCATCAATAAAATGGCAGGTGAGGATATGCTGAATGATATTGAAATCATTGAGGAGCCGAATGATAATCTTAAAGAAGATTATGTGCGCGATGTCTTTTTCGTCGCTATTAACTGCGGCAAACTGTTGTTGGAAAGCGGTGCTGAAACTTACCGCATTGAAGATACCATGATGCGTATCTCTAATACATACGGCATCAGCAATCCTCAAGTTTTTGTCACACCCACCGTAATCATATTCTCTATGAATGAACATTCACTGACTCAGACTGTACGCATTGAAGAGCGTGCAAACGATCTCGGCATGGTTGATGTGATCAATAACTTATCCCGGGATATCGCACAGGGGCTGCCGATAAAGTCGGCAATCAAAAAAATCGAGAATATACACGAGGCGCTCGTTTTTCCATTTTGGTTAATGGTGCTGTGCGGCGGCATGGTCGGGTTCATGTTCCTTCTGTTGTTTGGTGGTTCTCTTGCAGATCTTCCGGCTGCAGCATTCGGCGGTGCACTGGGCGTATTCATCATGGAAGGCATTTTACGTTTTACGAAAGTGAAATTCTTTACAGAGTTCTTCGCATCATTCTTTATCGCCATTGCATCTCTTCTCTACGTCCAGTATGGCCCGGGTTTAAATATGGATTTGATCATCATCGCAGCAGTAATGCCGCTCGTTCCCGGTGTTTTGATCACCAACGCCATACGTGAAATGATTCGCGGGCATCTGCTTGCAGGCGTGATGAAAGGTGCTGAAGCGATGCTTACGGCATTTGCGATAGGTGCAGGTGTCGCATTGATCTTCATGCTCATTTAAGGAGGCTGTTACATGTTAACTTTACTTTATCAGTTCATCTTAAGCTTTTTTGCCTCCATGGGTTTTGGCATCTTGTTCAATGCACCGAGAAGGGCGTTGATGCAATGCGGCCTGACCGGCGCTGCCGGTTGGCTGACATACTACATATTCATCAATATGGATACTAATCAGATATTGGCAAGTTTCGCCGGCGGAATCATATTGACCGCTGTTTCAATTTTTAATTCAAGGAAAATGAAGATGCCGGTCGTCATATTCATCACATGCGGAATCATTCCGCTCGTCCCTGGCGGCACAGCCTACCAGGCGATGCGCAATGTCGTTCTGGAAGACTATCAGCTGGCATTTTCATTCGGCATGGAAGCGGCGCTCATAGCCAGTGCCATAGCACTCGGCATCATTACTTCAGAGATGGTCCACTCATTAATGAACACATTATTAATAAAATTAAAGACAGGTGAATAAGGTGTTAGTTTTAGATTATTATATGAGAAATCGTTGTGCACTTTGTGATGAAGGCATTCTTCAAATAAAGATCGCATTGTCGGAGCTCAGGGAAATGAATGTCAAAATCAATAAAATAAATATTGATGAAGATGATGAACTGCAGGAAGAGTACATGGTGAGAGTCCCGGTATTGAAAGACGAATCAACGGTCATCCAGGAAGGCGTCCTCGATTTTGTCCAGATATATGATTATTTAAAAGCAAACAAGGGTAAACATAATATGAATTAATTAAATTAATTGCATTGTTACATATATTTCTGATATATTAATAATGTAATTTTTTTGTCCCTGGTGGGACGGTAAATGTCTCACTATGATGAGAGGTGGTTGAACCAATGTGGCAGAGATTGATTGACATCCAGAAAAATATTGTACCTGATATTTTATCCCACATGCTTAAACGCCTGGATATATTAAGCTTTATTGAAGCAGAACAACCGATTGGAAGAAGGACACTGGCCAGACAGCTGGGGATGACAGAAAGAGTTTTACGCAGAGAAGTCGAAGATCTTTCGGGATTGAACATGATAAAGGTCGATGCGAAAGGCATTTCCATTTCAGAAAACGGCAGAGAGACTTTAAAGAATGTCGAACCATTTCTTACATTGATTGAGAGCCGCAACGACCTGGCATCACAGCTGAAAACAAAATATCCTTTGAAAGATATATTTGTTGTCAGAGGAGATGCCGATCAGAATGCAATGGTCAAAGAAGAATTGACGAGATTGATGGCGGAAGTACTGACTGAAAACCTGTTCAATGAAGCGGTTGTTTCAGTCGCCGGCGGTTCCACCATGGCATCGGTCAGCAAGTTTCTAAGACCGAAGCATGAAGGGCTGCTTTTCGTCCCTGCAAGGGGCGGGCTCGGTGAGGATGTCGCATTTCAGGCGAACTCGATAGTGAGCCATCTTGCACAAGCCACATCCGGGGAACACCGCATGCTCTATGCGCCGGACAGCATCAGCAAAGCATCACTTGAATCATTGAAAGAAGAACCGATGGTCAGGGAAATCATTGATCTGAACAAACGTTCATCGATGGTCATCCATGGTATCGGAGACGCACTTCAGATGGCCAAACGCAGAAATGTCACCGAGGAAGTGATGACCGGCCTCGTTAATTCAAATGCAGTCGGAGAAGCTTTCGGTTTTTATTTTGATGCTGAAGGGAATATCGTCCACAAGGTGAAAACGATAGGATTGCAGCTGGATGACCTTGGAAATAAAGAGTCCATCTTCGCAGTAGCAGGCGGAGAAAGTAAAAAAGGAGCAGTAAAAGCATATTTGAAATTAGCACCGCGAAATACGATCTTATTCATTGATGAAGTGGTAGCACAATATTTATTAGGATAAAACTAAGGAGGCCATTTTAATGGTTAGAGTAGCAATTAATGGATTTGGAAGAATAGGCAGACTTGCAGCAAGAGAGATTCAGAATTATGACGACATGGAAGTCGTAGCAGTAAACGATTTGACGGATGATGACTTTTTAGCACACTTATTCAAATATGATTCAACCCAGGGCCGCTTTGACGGTGATATCGAAGTGTTGGAAAACAGCTTCAAAATCAACGGCCAGGAAGTGAAATCATTCACTGAAAAAGATCCTTCCAACCTGCCTTGGGGCGATTTGGATATAGATATAGTTCTTGAATGTACAGGTTTCTTCACTGAAGAGAAAGATGCAAGAAAACACCTGGATGCAGGCGCTAAAAAAGTATTGATCTCTGCCCCGGGCAAAGGCGACATGAAAACAATCGTATACGGTGTAAATGAAAATACGATTGACGGTTCTGAAGAAGTTGTATCAGCAGCATCATGTACAACAAACTGTCTGGCGCCTGTCGTTAAAGTGTTGAACGACGAATTCGGCATCAAGCAGGGACTGATGACAACAATCCATGCTTATACAGGTGATCAGAACACATTGGATGCACCGCACGCAAAAGGCGACTACCGCCGTGCACGTGCAGCAGCGCAAAATATCGTACCAAACTCTACAGGTGCAGCTAAAGCGATCGGTCTTGTCCTGCCTGAACTTGAAGGCAAACTTGACGGTGGTGCACAACGTGTACCGGTAGCAACAGGTTCACTCACTGAAGTGACTGTATCATTGGATAAAAATGTGTCAGTTGAAGATGTTAACAGCGCAATGAGGAACGCAGTCAATCCTTCATTCGGCTACAACGAAGATGAGATCGTATCTGCTGATATCATCGGCATCAAAGAAGGGTCATTGTTTGATGCGACTCAGACGCGCGTACTTGACGTTGACGGCAAACAGCTCGTAAGAGCCGTTGCCTGGTATGATAACGAAATGTCCTATACTGCCCAGCTTGTACGTACTTTAAATCATTTGGTAACACAATAATCAACTTGACCAGGCGGGTGGATATTCCACCCGTTTTTTATTTTTTATGTGGAGCCAAATTGGGTATAATGAAGACAATGAATATTTTAGGAGGCAAGACATGAAGAAAACTGTTGAAGATATTGAATTAAAAGGAAAAAAAGTGCTCCTCAGAGCCGATTTGAATGTACCGATGGAAGACGGAAAAGTTACAAATGATAATCGGATCGTGCAGGCACTCCCTACAATAAAGTATATATTGGAACAGGGCGGCCGGGTCATTTTATTTTCACATCTTGGCAAAGTGAAAACAGAGGAAGATAAAAAAGATAAAACTTTGAAGCCTGTTTCTGATGAATTGAGCGGCCTGCTCGGCCAGACAGTTTTATTTGTGCCTGAAACCAGAGGAATTGAACTGGAATCGGCCATCGATGATTTAGAAGACGGAGAAATTCTATTGTTTGAAAATACCCGTTTTGAAGATGTGGACGGTAAGAAAGAATCCGGAAACGATGCAGAGCTCGGCAAGTACTGGGCAGCACTCGGCGATGTCTTCGTCAACGATGCATTCGGTACAGCACACCGCTCACACGCCTCAAATGTCGGCATTGCAGAAAATGTTGAAACCGTATCCGGCTATCTGATGCAAAAGGAGATTGATTTTATCGGCGGTGCAGTGGATGCGCCTAAAAAGCCTTTTGTTGCAATTTTAGGCGGTGCGAAAGTCTCGGATAAAATCGGTGTCATAGAGAACCTGCTTGAAAAAGCGGATAAAGTGCTCATCGGCGGCGGCATGGCTTACACATTCTTTAAAGCACAGGGCAAAGAAATAGGCACTTCGCTTCTTGAAGAAGACAAAATCAACCTGGCAAAATCACTGCTTGAGAAGGGTAAAGATAAAATCGTTCTGCCGACAGACGCTGTCGCAGCTGAGAAATTTGATAAAAATGCGGCACATAAAACGGTATCTGTGGATGAAATCCCCGGAGACATGATGGGTCTCGATATCGGGCCGGACACTGTCAAAGCTTTTGAAAGCCATCTGAAAGACGCAAAGACTGTGGTATGGAACGGTCCGATGGGCGTATTCGAATTTGAAAACTTTGCCCAGGGCACGATCGGTGTATGCAAATCACTTGCCGGACTGGACGACGCAATAACGATCATCGGCGGCGGCGACTCTGCTGCTGCTGCATTCGACCTCGGGTACGAAGACGACTTCTCCCACATTTCAACAGGCGGCGGTGCCTCCCTTGAATATTTAGAGGGCAAAGAACTGCCGGGACTTGCAGCAATCAATGATAAGTAAAGATATATAAGGAGGATAATAATGAGAACACCATTTATCGCAGGAAACTGGAAGATGAACAAAACGATTTCTGAAGGGGAACAATTTCTGGACAGCTTAAAGAATCTGCCGGCTAAAGACGAAGTGGAAAGCGCAATCTGTGCACCATTCATCCATCTGCCGTCATTAGTAGAGAAAGCAAAAGATCTGAATCTCGGCATCGGTGCCGAGAATGCCCATGCTGAAGACAACGGTGCGTTTACAGGCGAAGTTTCTGTCGCTATGCTCCAGGACCTCGGAGTGGACTATATCATCATCGGCCACTCCGAACGCCGTGAACATTTTAACGAAACAGATGAAACTGTAAATAAAAAGACGCTTGCCACTTTGAAAAATAATATCGTCCCGATTGTCTGCGTCGGTGAAACTGATGCTGAACGTGAAGACGGCAGACATATCGAGCGTGTTGAAAGCCAGGTTGAAAAGGCACTGCTCGAAGTGTCTGCTGAAGACGTGAAAAAAGTGGTCATTGCATATGAACCGATCTGGGCGATCGGCACAGGAAAATCGGCAACGAGCGAAGATGCAAACGAAATGTGCGGCACTGTTCGTAAAAAGATCGCTTCATTATACAGCGATGAAGTCGCTGATAAAGTACGCATCCAATACGGCGGTTCTGTAAAACCTGCAAATATCAAGGAGTATATGGCGCGTGAGCACATCGATGGTGCGCTGGTCGGCGGAGCGTCTCTTGAAGCGGACTCTTTCCTCGAATTGCTGGAAGGTGCTAAATAATGACTAAGCCGACAGCTTTAATCATTTTAGATGGTTTTGCGAACCGTGAAGAAACGAAAGGCAACGCGGTAAAAGCGGCTGATAAACCGAACTTCGACCGTTATTTCAACCAGTATCCCCATGGCGAACTGTCGGCGGCCGGCCTGGATGTCGGGCTGCCAGAAGGACAGATGGGCAATTCGGAGGTCGGTCACTTGAATATCGGAGCCGGCCGCATCGTATATCAGAGTCTGACACGCATCAACAAATCGATTGAAGACGGTGACTTCTTTAAGAATGAAGTGCTGCTTGATACGATGAAGCATGTCGAGGGTAATGGCAGCGAGCTCCATGTGATGGGACTGCTCAGTGACGGCGGTGTTCATTCGCATTATGAGCATTTATTTGCCATCTTGAAAATGGCGAAAAACGAGGGGCTGGAGCGTGTGTACGTTCATGCATTTTTAGATGGGCGCGACGTCGGGCAAAGTTCTGCACTCGAATTCATAGAAGAAAGCGAGCGCCGGTTTGAAGAAATCGGCATCGGTGAATTCGCCACAGTTTCAGGGCGATACTACGCGATGGACCGCGATAAGCGATGGGACCGCGGAGAGCCTGCATACCTTGCCATCTCAAACGGCCGCGGCCCTGTATTTGACAGTGCGGCCGAAGGGATTCAGGCGAGCTATGATGAGGAAGTTTACGATGAGTTTGTCGTACCGTTCGTGGTTAAAGGTTATGAGGATAAGGAAGGGACCGGCATCAAAAACGATGATGCAGTCATATTTTTCAATTTCCGTCCGGACCGCGCAGCACAGCTTTCCGAAATCTACACAAATGAGGATTTCATGGGCTTTGAAATGGACCGCAAATACAGCGGCTTAAAGTTCGTGACATTTACTAAATACAGTGAAGACGTCATAGCAGATATCGTCTTTGAGAAAAAAGACATCGTCAATACAATTGGTGAAGTTGTCGGAGATGCGGGTGGCAGGCAGTTAAGAATCGCAGAAACTGAAAAATATCCGCATGTCACTTACTTCATGAGCGGCGGGCGTCACAGTGAATTTGAAGGTGAGCGCAGGGTGCTTGTCGATTCGCCGAAAGTCGCGACATATGATCTGCAGCCTGAGATGAGTGCATATGAAGTCCGTGATGAGTGTCTGGCAGAACTCGACAGGAAGGATCTTGACCTGATCATTTTAAATTTTGCGAATCCGGATATGGTCGGGCACAGCGGTAAACTTGAACCGACGGTCAAAGCGATTGAAGCGGTGGATGAGTGTCTCGGACCGATAGTGGATGAAATCATTGCTCAGGGCGGTCATGCAATCATTACGGCAGATCACGGCAACTCGGATGAAGTGACAACTCCTGAGGGCAAGCCGATGACGGCCCATACGACAAATCCAGTGCCGATCATCATCACGAAAGAAGGCGTAGAAGTGAGAAGCGGCGGTATACTTGCAGACATCGCACCGACTCTCCTCGATCTGATGGAAATCAGTCAGCCGGAAGAGATGACCGGAAAGAGTTTACTGCAAAAGTGATAAGATTTTTATTTTCGTTGAAATTAATCTTTGTTTCACACATAATAAAATAGACAAATACAATTTAAGGAGATATTGATATGCCATTAATTATTGATGTTTATGCACGTGAAGTAATCGACTCCCGTGGCAACCCTACAGTTGAAGTGGAAGTATTAACTGAAAGCGGTGCGTTTGGTCGCGCTTTAGTGCCGTCCGGAGCGTCAACAGGTGAATATGAAGCGGTTGAATTGCGTGACGGTGACGATACACGTTTTTTAGGTAAAGGTGTAGAAAAAGCGGTGGAAAACGTCAATGAAGAAATTGCTGCTGAACTTATTGAAGGTGAATTCAGTGTGCTGGAGCAGGTGTCCATCGATAAGATGATGTGCGCGCTTGACGGCACTGAAAACAAAGCAAAATTAGGCGCGAATGCAATACTGGGTGTATCTATTGCAGTGGCTAAGGCAGCTGCAGATTTCCTTGGACAACCATTGTACAAATATTTGGGCGGATTCAATGCCGTACAGCTTCCGGTACCGATGATGAATATCATCAACGGCGGAGAGCATGCTGACAACAACGTCGACATTCAGGAATTCATGATCATGCCGGTTGGAGCTGAAAGCTTTAAAGAAGGTCTCCGCATGGGTACTGAAATTTTCCACAACTTGAAAAAAGTGCTGAGCGAAAAAGGTCTGAACACTGCAGTCGGTGACGAAGGCGGATTCGCACCAAACCTCGGCTCCAATGAAGAGGCGCTGTCAACGATTATTGAAGCGATTGAAAGAGCAGGCTACGAGCCGGGTACGGATATCCGTCTGGCAATGGACTCTGCATCCTCAGAATTCTATAATGCTGAAAAAGGCGTGTACGAATTAACGGGTGAAGGTAAAACATTCACATCTGAAGAAATGGTCGACTGGTATGCTGACATGGTGGATAAATATCCGATCATTTCCATCGAAGACGGATTGGATGAGAACGACTGGGAAGGCCACAAGTTATTGACTGACCGCCTCGGCGACCGCGTCCAGCTTGTCGGTGATGACCTGTTCGTGACGAATACTGAAAAACTTGCCCGCGGCATCGAAGAAGGCGTCGGCAACTCAATTCTGATCAAAGTGAACCAGATCGGTACATTGACTGAAACTTTCGAAGCCATTGAAATGGCCGGACGTGCCGGGTACACATCTGTCATTTCTCACCGTTCAGGTGAAACTGAAGATACGACAATCGCAGACATCGCAGTTGCGGTAAATGCCGGTCAGATCAAGACAGGCGCACCATCCCGTACAGACCGCGTTGCGAAATACAATCAGTTACTGCGCATCGAGGACGAATTATTTGAAACAGCTAAATACGAAGGACTTGATTCATTCTTTAACCTGGATGAAGTCTAGTCCGGGAGGATGACGAGGGACCCCGCTTCAGTCGAAGCGGGGTTTTTGGTGTATTTATGGCGCGGTAAAACATTTTACAATGAAGTTTAAAGATTGGCGCTATAAGTGTCGATCCGTCCTATGAGTTATAGCGCAGCAAAGGTCGTGGCGCTATAAGTGTCGGTCCGTCATATGAGTTATAGCGCAACAGAGGTCGTGGCGCTATAAGTGTCGGTCCGTCATATGAGTTATAGCGCAACAGAGGTCGTGGCGCTATAAGTGTCGATCCGTCCTATGAGTTATAGCGCAACAGAGGTCGTGGCGCTATAAGTGTCGAGCCGTCATATGAGTTATAGCGCAGCAAAGGCGGCCACGCTATAAGCTACCAAATATATCACCACATATAGCACGACGATACCACCCTAAATCAATAATCAATATTTCCATTTTGTTTTTGGCGTCTTATGTACGCACTGGAAATCTGATGGCCGCTGTACTTGGCTATAATAGAAGAATCCAGCTTCCAATCCCCATTCAACATCTTCAACTCATCAATTAACCGGCGGGTTACAGTAAGAAGGTCAAAATTTTCATTGCACTTCTGGCAGCGGTATCTACCTCGATTCACACGCTCCAGCTCCCGATAACACCCCGCACAATACACCCCGCCACCCAGCGCCTCCAAGTCTACATTCGCCTTCCCGTCGTACATCGATTTCGTCACCCGGCGTGATTCAAGAAATTCCAGCAGCCGGTCATAAGAATAATGGTTATCCCGCACAATCCGATCCAAAAACTTCTCCAGTCCGCTGTAAGTCAAAATATTTTTGCCGTAAGGCAGATTATAAATGGTCTGCTTCGGGTTAATAAACACCAGACAGCTGTATACTTCGAAGTCAGCTCCGAATTTCTTCAGCAGATGCCGAAGTGTATCATTATGCCGGGACACCTGCTGCATCAGATTTTTAAATTTATCTCCTCCGGTAAATGTCCATACAGTATCCGAATAAACTAAATCAAAATTATATTTCTTCACTTCAAAAGTGAAGATTCGATCGCCGGCGATTAAAATATTATCTATCTGCACCTCACTTGAACTCCTCGAAACTTTCAGGCTGTCACTGCCAGCCTGATCTAAAGAAAATCTGTAATCCTTCAGGTGAATGCAATTCCTTCCCCCGATTCTCTCATCAATCATCAAATCCAGTTCACCTTCTCCTTCCCAGCCCAGCTGCAAATTACCGAGCTCGTTCATTTCGTCACCCACGACCCCTGTCCGGCATTTCAAAATCTCCAGCTGTTCCAGTTTCAACGGCTTGTATCTTAATATCGCAACCATCCCCTTAAAATTGACTAAAACTTATTCCAACTTTAAAATCCGCTGAAATTGTTGTCAAATCGCAATAATTCGATAACTGCACAAACTGTCTCCCGAAATCCCAAAACCCGCCAGGGCAGAAATCCCAAAACTGCACAAAAGACCTCTTCAAAACACTAAATCTGTTGTCAGAGAAAAATTCAACCCTGCTTGCAATAGACCAACACATTTGTTATGCTTTCTAATGTTAATATTTATTGGAGGGACTACCACATGCAAACAGTTTTAATCGTTATGTTGATAATCGTTTGTATATCTTTAATTGCAGTGGTATTGCTTCAGTCAGGAAAAAGCGCCGGCCTTTCGGGTGCAATCAGTGGCGGGGCAGAGCAATTATTCGGTAAACAGAAGGCACGCGGAATGGATCTTGTATTACACAGAGCAACTGTGATCCTATCCGTACTATTTTTCTTAATTATGCTTTTACTCACATATGTGGGCTGAATTTAATGAAAATGACTGAAAAGAAAACCCTCGACAGCCAGGGTTTTCTTTTTCTTTTGTTTGATGAATTTTTAACGTACAATTGAGGTAACACACAAAAGGGATGTTGACGATGAACGTAAAATTGCCAGGAGAATTTTATTTTAACGAGCACTCTGATTACGCTGTCCTCCTCCTTCACGGCTTTACAGGAAACACATCGGATGTCAGACAGCTGGGCAGATTTCTTCAAAAGAAAGGCATCACCTCATATTCATTCAACTACCAGGGACATGCAGAGGCACCTGAAAACATTTTAAAGTCCTCACCGCATGTCTGGTACCGCCAGGTCACAGAAGCCTATGACTTCCTGAAGTCGGAAGGATACGACAAAATTTTCACAGCAGGCGTATCCATCGGCGGTGCACTCGGCCTGCTGCTCACACAAGACCGGGACGTCACCGGCGCTGCAACGATCTGCAGCCCGATGTTTATAAAGTCGCATAAAGAGTTATTGGAAAGCTATAAGACCTATGCTGCGAATTTCAAAAAGCGTTTTGAAAATAAAGACCGTCAGACGATTGATGACGAAGTCAACGCCAGTCTCGGAGACGCTGATGATATGCTCACAGACATCAACGCCATCATAAACAAGGCGGAGCAGTCTCTGGAAGATATATTTGTTCCGGTGTACGTTGCACAGGGGGCACTGGATGAAGTGATCAATCCGGAGTCCGCGAATGTAATCTACAACAATGTGTCCACTGAGGGTTCCGAAAAGCGGTTGAAGTTTTATGAAAACTCCGGCCATGTACTGACGATAGATAATGACAAAAACGAACTATTCAAAGATCTATATGAGTTTATAGAAGAAATAATATAATGGAGGTATTCTCATGAGTAACTACAGAGAAATGGTTTTGGAAATCATAAATAAAGAAGATTATAAACCGATGACGATTGACCATTTTATAAATGCGTTTGATGCCCATGATTCAGAGGATTTCAAAGAAGTGGTCAAAGTAATGGTTGCTCTTGAGGAAGAAGGCATCATTTTCCGCACCAAGAAAGACAAGTACATGAAGGTTGCTGAAACCAATCTCGTCAAAGGGAAGCTGTCGATGCATAAGAGAGGCTTCGGTTTCCTGCGGGTGGAAGATGAAGATATTGATGATATCTTTATTCCGCCCACTGGCATTAACGGCGCACTCGACGGCGACACCGTGCTTGTTGAAACATTCAACGAAAGTTCCGGCACCAACATGGAAGGGAACATTACGAGCATCCTGACACGCGGCATTACGAAAGTTGTCGGGGAGTACGTGGATAACAAGTCCTTCGGCTTTGTGCTGCCGGATTCGAAAACTTTCAAGACGGATCTCTTTATTCCAAAAGGGCAGAATTTAGGTGCGATCGACGGGCATAAAGTGCTCGTTGAAATCACAAAATATCCGGAAGATGAAAATGCAAATCCTGAAGGTCATGTAACTCAGATTTTAGGGCACAAAAATGATCCAGGCGTGGATATACTGTCCATCATCTTCAATCACGGCATCAACATCGATTTCCCCCAGGAAGTGTTGGATCAGGCAGAAAGTGTACCTGATACGATCCAGAAAGGGGAGCTCGCGGACAGAACGGATCTGAGGCATGAAAACACAATCACGATTGACGGTGCAGACGCGAAGGACCTTGATGATGCGATTGCTGTGAAAAAGCTCGATAACGGCAACTATGAGCTGACGGTCAGCATTGCGGACGTGAGCTATTACATCACCGAAGACTCGGCGATGGATAAGGAAGCATACGACCGTGCGACGAGTGTGTATCTTGTCGACCGTGTGATCCCGATGATTCCTCACAGACTGTCAAATGGTATCTGCTCATTGAACCCTGAAGTGGACCGTCTGACGATGAGCTGCCGCATGGAAGTGAACGCTGAAGGCCATGTAGTCAATCATGAGATTTTCCAGAGTGTCATCAACTCGAACAGAAGAATGACATACGATGCAGTGAACGGTATGCTTGAAGATGAGGATCAGGCGCTGATGGCAGAGTACGGCGATGTGGCCCCGATGATTATGGATGCGGGAGCCCTTGCCCAGATTTTAAGAAATAAAAGAGTGAAGCGCGGTGCGATGGACTTCGATTTCAAAGAGGCGCAAGTACTGGTCGGTGAAGACGGTACGCCTGAAGATGTCGTATTAAGAAACCGCGGACAGGGCGAAAAGCTCATTGAAGAGTTCATGCTGCTCGCCAACGAAACAGTGGCGGAACATTTCCACTGGATGGATGTACCATTCCTGTACCGTATTCACGAAGACCCGAAAGAGGAGAAGCTTCGTAAGTTCTTTGATTTTATTTCCACATTCGGAATCGTGGTCAAAGGTAAAGGCAATGAAATCCACCCGCACGCACTGCAGGATATTCTGGAGGAAATCGAAGGACGTCCTGAAGAACTCGTCATCAGTACATTGATGCTGCGTTCGATGCAGCAGGCGAAATATTCACCTGAAAGTATGGGGCACTTTGGTTTATCCACCGAATTCTATACGCACTTCACATCACCGATCAGACGTTATCCGGACTTGATTGTTCACAGACTCATCCGCAAATATCTGATTGAAGGCAGGACGGATGACAAGACAATCAGCAAGATTGATGCATTCCTGCCGGATGCAGCCGAACACACATCCGAAAGAGAACGCCGTGCGGTCGATGCGGAACGCGATACGGACGATCTGAAGAAAGCGGAGTACATGAAGCAGTATATCGGTGATACGTATGAAGGAGTCATTGCCGGTGTGATGAACTTCGGTATGTTTGTGGAACTGCCGAATACCATCGAAGGGCTTGTTCATATTTCCAATATGACAGATGACCACTATCAGTACCAGGAACGCCATATGGCGCTTATCGGTGAGCGGACCGGCAATGTCTTCAGAATCGGAGACCCGATTGAGATCAAAGTGGTGGATGTCAATGTCGAAGAACGACTTATCGACTTCCAGGTGATCGGCATGCCGGAGCGTAAAAAATCTGAAAGACGGTCAAGACCTGTGGAAATCAAAGCCAGGAAGAAAAAGCCTGAAGATCATAAAAAGGGCGGAAGTAATAAAAAAGGCAAAAAGCCGTTTTATAAATCAGTTGCCAAAAAAGGTAAAAGAAAGAAGTAATGTATTATGAAAAAACATCATACCAAGCCGCTTGCCCAGAACAGGAAGGCAAGGCACGATTATACAATTGAAGACACCATTGAAGCGGGCATTGCACTTAAAGGCACTGAGATCAAGTCCATCAGACGAGGGTCGGCGAACCTGGTGGATGCCTATGCAAAGACGTACAGAGGTGAGATGTATGTGTACAATATGCACATCGCACCTTATGAAGAGGGGAACCGCTTCAACCACGACCCCCTCCGTACGAGAAAGCTCCTTCTTCACAGAAAAGAGATCAACAAGCTGATGGGTCATATACAGGAGACCGGTAACGCTTTGATCCCCCTTAAGCTCTATATTAAAAACGGGGTGTGCAAAGTCCTCCTCGGCATGGCCAAAGGTAAGAAGAAATATGATAAGCGTGAAGATTCGAAACGTAAACAGATGAAACTCGAAGCAGACCGCGCGATGAAAGACCGTATGAGGTAGGCGGCACCGCTTGAAGTACAGCCTGATTCCTGTTATAATATACTTCACTCGAAAATATCGAGACCTTTTAAATCCGGGGACGTTCCGGATTCGACAGGGGCTGTTTGGGCATTTTAAGCGTGTCGGAGGTTGCGGCTTCGTCATCAACGCTACACAGTTTATAATAACTGGCAAACAAAACAATTTCGCAGTAGCTGCCTAAGAGCGCTCTGCATCATCCCATGAGCTTTCCTGTGGCCCATGACGATGATTCAATTTTAACAGGATATTCAAAGAGTCTGCCGTCTTAAGACTCTTTGAAGAAACCAATAAGACTAGCATGGACTTGACGGTTCGTTCATTACCATCATCCATGCGAAACTGAGAAATGAACTACACACGTAGAAAGAAATGTATCAAGGTCTCTGGACGCGGGTTCAACTCCCGCCGTCTCCATATACAAGGCTCTAACCCTAGTGGTTGAGCCTTTTTTTATTGTCGTGACCACCGTATGACCACTTAAAGACCACTGATAAGCCTGATTTGACGCATTTTACAATAAGTCTGCAGCGGATTTCTGAGTATCAGAATAGGGATTGGCATAGATTTCTTCAATGTAGTCCAGGTTGGAATGGCCGACCCGTTTCATAACAAGATCTTTACTCATATTTGCCCGAAAAATACAATCCGTAATATGTGAATGTCTGAATTCATGTATTTTTATCTTCGGCAAACCGGATAATTTATGATAACGATCATACCATCTATCAATCGTTGTCTCCCCAACCGCTTTATAAAAGCTGCCAAAAACCACATACGCCGCCTTGTAGGGTTTATTATCTTGATACCATGTTTGGTATTGTTTCAATACATTCATCGTATGCGCCGGCATATAGACAATCCTGACGGACGATTTCGACTTCGGTTCATGCACTTTCCCTTTGTAATTTGTTTTATCTACGTTAATATATGACTGCTCAAAGTTGACATCTTTCCATGACAGCGCTCGTGCCTCTCCCTTCCGAAGTCCGCTATAAAATAATAATCGAAACATGGCTTGATGCTCAATGTCATCAATCAAGCTGTAGAAGTGTTCAAATTGCTCGACTGTCCACACGTTATGAATGACTTTATCACTATCTTTAATATAACCAGCCAGGCTCGATGCGTTTAATTTTAAAGCGAAGAACCGAATGCCGTGCGACAACATGCCGGTCAGATGTGACTGCGCCTTGATGATGTAACTGGTCGATAAATCTTTATTGATCATATACTTTTGAAAGTCGAGTACATCTTGCGGTGTCATCTTGTGTACATTGATTTCTTTAAAGAACGGTCTCAGATTCACTTTGATGTGTGACTTTAATGAATTGGCACTCGATGGCTTATTCTTTTCTGTGTAATATGACAGATAGTGGTCAGCTAGTGTATCGAAGGGCAGCACATCGAATGTTTCCCCGCCTTTAATCAAGTCATGAAAATCTTCTTCCCACTTTTTGGCGTCCTTCCGTCGTTTAAAGTTGCGTTTGGTTTTATATCGCCGCACACCGTACTGATCAATGTAACTGGTATTCACATACCACGTCTGCCTTTTTTCATCTTTGTAAATCGCCATGTGATCCCTCCTAAAAATACAGCATCTGCGTTCTGGCATGATTCTTCAATAATTCCAAGCGATCCAATGCCAAAGGCTCTGTGACGTTAAAATGATGCATCAACGCCTGCGCATCAAATAACTCATGCTTACATATCAATTTCTCCGGCATCATCAGGAGCAGGGCAAATTTTCCCGCCTCCGCCTCCTGCATGACATTAAAGCCTTTCGGCATGACGTTCTGATTCGTTGCATGCAGAAACATGTGCGCAGACTCATGGCAAAAAGCATGAAACATTTCACGGCGTTTATCAAATTTCAATCCGACGATATCCACGCCGGCTTTCTGTACATAAAAGTTTGCTTCATGGTTATACAGGATGTGCACCCCGAAGACATACGACAGGTGCTCGATGTTCAAATCCATCGTATCAATGATGCAGCAATCTACAATTTGATTGACCTTTTCTTCAATTCTCATAAAATCCCCCTAATTTAGAACGTGTGTTCGGTTTAATGATTAAAATAATACTGACCACTCAAAAGGCCAGTGGTCAGCTGGTGTGCTATTATTAAGTTATATAGGATGCCGGGCGCTCGTGGATTAAGTTATTGCTTGTCTGCTCATTAATCTATGCGTTGCACTTTCTGATTACTTTCATGACATTCATCAGCTTAGCTCAAGGTTGCCATATCTTGCGACTTAGGTTTTCCTTGAATTCACCCGGTACTCGGCTTACTATTACTAATAAGCAGGGCATTTACTACCTAGGTCTAAATCACCGCATTCAGTGTTAACGATTGACTCTGCCATACGAGAGATATGCTCATCGAACTCATTCTTCATCTCTGGCATCTCTCCCATACGGTTTATTGTTTCTTCAATGCTTTTCGGAACTTCTATAACATTTTCAGTAAACGGCGTAATAGCGTCCTGTGAAAGACCAAACTTCAATTTTGTTACCGCCACGGTTTTTTATCCGTGGCTTCTTTATGTTTCCATAAAGTTCAGCATACTTGTTCATCCTATAAGTGCCGACCACCGTCACCAGTGGTCAGCTGGTTGTTACTATTGAATATCTACACTATAAATGGCTTTTTCGCCACTAAAGTTCATGAAAGGTGAGAACTCTAATTCAATTTCAGAAGGTTCACCCATAATAGCGAATGATTGTTGTCCTGAAATTGAACGTCCAGCAGATACGCCATCCATTAAAGTCGCTACTGGATATGTTTCGGCTTTGCTACCATCTACATACAATTGAATATCCATACCTACAGGGTAGTCCTGATCAGTGTCATTCTGAATTGTTACATCTAACATTAGAACATTATCTGGCTGAATTTCTGCAAACTGATTTCTTTCATCTGTGTAGTAAGCATCGTCTAATGTGAAAGTAATATCATCAATTGTTGCTGAATCTCCAATAGATAAGCTGCTTTCAGCAGTCTCTGTTTCTTCTTCAATCACTTCTTCGGTATCTGCTGTGTCACTTGATGAACTATCATTCGTTTCTTCTGTAGCTTCTTCTGTAGCTTCTTCTGTAGATTCTTCTGTAGATTCTTCTGGAGTTGTATTAGTGGCGTCATCCCCACCACTTAATAGTGCACCACAAGCGCCTAATAGAATGAGTACACCGAAAATGATTAATACCCATTTGAGACAGCCGCCACGTTTCTTCTGTTGCTTACGTTCTTCTTCTGACATTCAAAATCCCCCTCTAATTCTAATATATGTAATTGCAATCTATAAATAATAGGGCATAGCCCCAATTACTTATCTTTATTCTTTTGTTTATACGCAAGGAACTCTATCTTATCGTTAATCTCTTTTATCAATTCCTGTTTCACATCTTCTGGCAGGGCATCAAACGCTTCTTTATCCTCAAACATGAAAGCGTCGAAGTCGTCTGATGAATCGTGACGTTCCCTTCCATTAAGTTCATCGAGTGAAATGTCGAAGATATCCGCAATTTTTATTTGAGTATCGTTATCTGGAGTTCTAACTCCACTTTCATATCTTGATAGAACAACATTAGAAACTCCTATTTTCTCAGCGAACTCTTTTTGAGTGTAACCGTTGATAGTCCTGTAATGTTTAATCCTTTTAGCTATGTCACTCATGACACCACTCCCTTAACTTCATGTTACCATAATGGCAACGCTAAATTAATTTCCGTTTAGGTAATATTTATGCTTGACTTACCTTTATGGTAATGTAATAATAGAGTTACCGAAAAGGAAAGTGAGGTGCAGAACTATGGCAGGAGAAAAAATTGACATCAAACGTATTAAAGAGGCTCGTGAAGCGAAAGGCATAAGCGTTTATGAAATGTCTAAAGCGTTGGGGTATAAGAGTTATGTTGCTTACTACCGTAAAGAAGAAGGTACTAGAAAATTCAACACCAGTGATGTTGCTGGCATTTCGAAAATATTGGGGTTGGAACTCGACGATATTTTTTTAAATGATAAGTTACCGCAAAGGTAATAAAGGAGAGGAACAATGAATCGACTGCAAGTACTCGAACAAAGAAATGTATTGGATCAGGAGCTAAGGATTTACGGCACTCAAGAAGAGCCACTATTTATGGCGAAAGATATAGCGAATTGGATAGATCACAGTAATGTCTCAAAAATGGTTTCAGATGCAGACCTAGAAGAAAACGAAAAACAAATCCACAGAGTAAGCACACTAACTAACAGTTATAGCGCCCTATTTCTTACTGAAGACGGCATGTACGAAGTATTGATGCAATCTCGCAAACCAATTGCGAAAACATTTAAAAAGAGGATTAAAGAAATCCTGAAGGATATCCGAAAGCATGGCATGTACGCAACTCCACAAACTGTTGAAACAATGCTGAATAATCCAGATACGATGATCGAATTATTACAGAACTATAAAGAAGTGAAGGAGAAGCATGCTGCCGCTGAAATGCAAATTGCCAAAGATAAACCAAAAGTGCTTTTCGCAGAAGCTGTAGATGCCAGTGAATCATCAATCCTCGTCGGAGAACTCGCGAAGCTAATTGCTCAAAACGGTTACAAGATCGGACAAAATCAACTCTTCGATTGGTTGAGAGAGAATGGCTACCTTATTAAACGCAAGGGCGAGTCTTACAACTTGCCAACACAACGCAGCATGGACTTAGAAATCATGGACATCAAGAAGCGTGTTCACAACAACCCTGACGGCTCCATTCGGACGACTAGAACGACGAAGATCACCGGCAAAGGGCAGCAGTACTTCATTAATAAGTTTTTGGGAGGCAACGTGTAATGCATCCGCACACTTACAACCGACTGAAAGAGTTAATCGACCTGATGGAACAAGCGCGACTCAACAAAGAAAAAGTGTACACCATTCCCGAAGTATATAAGGGTGCAAAAATTGGAGTTCTAACAGATAGAGAAGGATTTTTGGAATATATCCTCACTCATGCTCAAAACGTCTTGATTGACGAAACAACTATGAAAGAACTAGAGGATGAAGCTCATAGAGGAAAGAGTATCACTCTATTAAAGAAGAAGTGATGCCAGTGAGCGACCAACTCACTGACATCTGCTATTAAATCAGTCTTCGACTGACTCAGCATGAACAATCAGTTATGCGACTAACTTTGTTCTAACTACAGTATAGAACTTAATTGAGACAACAAACAATAGATAAATCATGACAGGAGGACAACAAATGCTAACAACAATTGAGAAATTCAGAAAACGTACTGGACTCACACAGCAAGCCGTAGCAGACATGCTGCATACCGATAAATCATATATATCTCATATAGAACATAACCGCAGAGACATGACACAGACGATGTACAGCGCAGGTTTCAACAACGCCACAGACAGCCACCTGCTGAACGATATGGCGCATGAGGTGACTGCAGGACATACACCACCATCTGCCAGTAATCGAGTGTATGACGACCATCGTATGAGTATCAAGCACCGATTGAAAAGAGAGATACAGGAATTTATAGAAGTGACTTCAGACCACTGTTTAGACAAACGGCCTGAGTTCCTGACGCCGGACGAAAAAGAACTGATCGTGACACAGATTTCAGAACTACAAGACATCTTATTCGAGGGCAATCACTTCATCAGTCGAATCGTCGAAGATTACGACTTCATCAATCCGCAGCACCTGAAAAAGAATCGGGATGCCCGTTTGAAAATGGAAAGGAGAATCTAAATGAAGAAGTTTTATCAGCTGTACATCGCAAGGAATGAAGCTGGCGATTCACTCACTGCATCCGGTGAATTGATTGGCGTAAGCAAATCGAACTACTGGGAGAAGGAAAATGGCAATACACCATTCAAACTGCATGAGGCGTTCATCTTAGCGAGGCACTACAACATGAAGGTGGATGAACTATTCCCGGAGACACTGCTGATGCTTGAAAAGGAAGTGGTGTAAATGTGGGCATGGATCACTCTATTTTTAATCATCATGGGCGTTGCGTTAATCGGAATGGGGCAGACAACCGAAATCGTGATTGTCGGAATAATCGGCTTTCTGGCAGGCGTCACAACAATGGTATTAGGCGTTGAAAAGGAGGAATCACAATGATTCAGGAAAAAATCAAACGAATTATCAACCGTGAGCAGTCGAAAAAGCAGGCGATTATTACGATTACTGCAGCTGTTGATGTGGATGTAAACAGTTACGAATCAGTCGAAAGGCAAGCGGCTAGAGCCGTTTTGAAAGCTGATTCGGAAATTGATTCTATCGACGGTCTGGAATTTGAAGAAGTGATCGAGGTGAGGGCGCATGAGTAGGTTCACGATTGCCAGAGCGTTGTACGAATCAGAATATGAAGCGTTGAAGTTGAGAACTCGAATCGAATCGCTCGAAGAAGAAAATGCACGACTAAGGAAGCAGGTTTCCGACATCAAGAAAATCAAGATGGGCGACCATACAGATCTGTTGTTCGATGATGTGCCGCACATTTTCAAAAGAAAAGGCCTCTGACGGCAATCAGAGGCGAATAAGAAATATACCAACTAAATTATATCATAGGAGGGTTTTCATGGTAAGTGCACTCAATATTAAAAATATGACACATGAAGAATGGCTCCAGGAAAGAAACACTGGAATCGGTGGATCAGACGCTGGCACAATCCTTGGAGTGAATAAATGGAAGTCGAAAGCGCAGCTGTTTCTGGAAAAGACGGACCCAGAGCTGAGGCAAGAAATCAATAACGAATATATTTATTGGGGCAATGTCCTAGAGGATATTGTGGCAGATGAATTTGCAAGACGAACAGGAAAAAAAGTGAGACGAGACAACCGCATGCTAAGGCATCCGGAACATGATTTCATGCTGGCCAACCTGGATAGGGTGGTCGTCGGTGAAAAAGCGCTGCTCGAATGTAAGACCACCTCACAATACAACAAAGATCTTTGGGTGGATGATGAAATTCCGGCGCAGTACCTGTGTCAGGTTCAGCATTACATGGCTGTCACAGGCTATGAGAAGGCTTATGTTGCTGTCTTGCTCGGTGGTAATGAGTTCATCTGGAAAGAAATCGACCGGGATGAAGAACTGATTCAAATTATCATCGATGCAGAATATGACTTTTGGCATAACCATGTACAGGCCGGTGTGCTGCCCGAAATCGACGGCAGTGAGGCAATGACGAACTTTATCAATCACATGTATTCAGATATCGATGATGAAGAAATAGAGCTGAATGAGGATGCTGACACCTTAATCAAAGCAATCCAATCCTGCAAGGTATCTGTCAAAGAAACGACTGAAATGCAAAAGAAGTATGAGAATCAACTGAAAGACACACTGAAACATAACGTCAAAGGCACCAGCAAAAACTATCAAGTGACATGGAAGCCTCAGACTCGTCGATCACTGGATAAGAAATCACTGGAAGAGAAATATGGCAGGGACACACTGGAAGATTACTACAAGGAAACGGAATCTAGAGTATTACGCATTAAAGAAATCAAGGAGGAACAATAATTATGGCGACAAACGACAGTTTAAAAAATCATGTGGCAACAAAGCAGAAAAACGAGGTCAGCACTGGTAAAAAACCAATGACCATCAATGACTATATCGATCAGATGGCACCAGCAATGGCACAGGCGCTGCCAAAACACATGAGTATTGAACGTATGACGAGAATGGCGACCACAGTCATCAGAACGACCCCGCAACTCAAAGAGGCGGATGTTTCAAGCCTGCTTGGTGCAGTCATGCAATCGGCACAGCTCGGACTTGAACCGGGGCCGATGGGACACTGCTACTTCCTGCCATTCAGAAACAATAAAAAAGGTACGACGGAAGTCACGTTCATTATCGGTTACAGGGGGATGATTGACCTTGCTAGGCGTTCAGGTCACATCCAGTCAATTTACGCTCATGCAGTGTATGAAAATGACGAGTTCAATTATGAACTTGGCTTACATGCAGACTTGAAGCACAAGCCGGCAGAAGAGAATAGAGGACAGTTCAAAGGCGCTTATGCCGTCGCGCACTTCAAAGACGGCGGTTATCAGTTCGAGTATATGCCGAAATCAGAAATTGAAAAACGCAGAGCAAGAAGCAAGGCTGGAAATAGTAAGTATTCACCGTGGTCAACGGACTATGAAGAAATGGCGAAGAAAACAGTCATTCGTTACATGTGGAAGTATCTGCCGGTATCTGTTGAAATGCAGCAGGCAGTTGAGAATGACGAAGGCACAGGCAAGAACATTAAAGATATTACACCAGATGATGAAAGTTATGTGGATATGCCTGAATTAGTTGGTGAGTATCCAGAAGAAGGTGCGGCTGATGATCAATAGAGTCGTATTGGTTGGGAGATTGACGCGTGATCCAGAAATGCGCGTCAGTCAATCCAACGTCGCAGTCACAAACTTCAACTTAGCAGTTAATAGACCGTTCTCTAATAAAGACGGTGAGCAGCAAGCCGATTTCATCAATATCGTAACATTCCGTAAAACTGCAGAAAACGTCAATCAGTACCTCAGTAAAGGATCTCTATGCGGTATAGATGGTCGCATTCAGACAAGAAATTATGAAAATAAGGAAGGTCAGCGAGTGTACGTGACAGAAGTTGTCGCTGATTCAGTGCAGTTCCTGGAACCGAAAGGGAGCAACAATAATCAATCTAGCGGTACACCATCTAGCAATAGCAGTCAACGCTATGGTCCAACGCCCGGCGGTGAATCCAGAGGGCGAGCTGCACAAACTCAAAGTAAGCCGGTAGAGGAGAATCCGTTCCAAGGTGATACCCAGGTGAATGTCGATGATGATGATTTACCATTTTAAGGAGAGGTTCTATGACAGAGAATAAAAGATATTTCTGGCTGAAATTGAAGGAGGACTTCTTCAGCCAGAAAGAAATAAAGATGTTGCGAAAGATTGCAGGCGGAGACACTTACACAATCATTTATTTAAAAATGCTTCTGCTCAGTTTGAAAAATGACGGCAAAATATATTTCGATGGTATTGCTGATAACTTCGTTGAGGAGATTGCACTCGATATTGATGAGGAAATTGAAAATACACAAATCACATTCAATTACTTACAACAAAAAGGATTGATTGAATTTGACAGCGACAGCGAGCTAGACATGGTTAATATCGCCTCAATGATCGGTTCTGAGACTGAATCTGCAAGAAGAGTACGGAAACACCGAAATAAGAAAGCGTTACAAAGTAACAACGATGTAACCAGTCAGAAACACTTAGGTAACACAGAGATAGAGAAAGAGACAGAACTAGAGAAAGAGATAGACACAGAGACAGACAAAGAAGGTGTCGGTGTCGTCTTCGATAAGTATTCCGAATTGGGTTTCGGTGCAATGAACCCTTACAAAGCAGAGCAGATTCAAGACTGGCTAAAAACATTTGAACCAGGTGTCGTTATTAAATCTTTAGAGATTGCATCGAATAATAATAAAACGACGATGCAATATGTAAATGGCATTTTGAATAACTGGAAGCAAAGAGGGCTGACGACGGTTGAAAAAGTGGAAGCAGAAGAGCAAAAAGAGAAGGTGCAAAAATTTAAATCGGGCAACCGTTCATTTGGCACACCAAACGACGAAGAAACTCGAAATCAATATAAAGATCTAGGGTTTTAAGGAGGCTCACTATGGATAAAATCGCAGAGTTTATGGCAGAGCACAAAATGAAAGATACGAGAGTTGAACATCTTGGAGAAAGGTGTGAGGGGTGTGGACGAGATTTGCAAAGAGTAACCATCACATTTGAAGATGGCTCTGAAAAAGTAAATTTAGCCGGTTGCATGTGTGAGGCAAATCGTAAAGCGCAAGAAAGACAACGTGAACTGAACGCACGAGATTATGATCGGTTTTCTGTCATTCAAAATGAGTACCTGGAAAAATCATTCGATAATTATATTGTCAATAGCGATGATGAAGAACAAAAGAAGATGCAATCTGAAGCACTCAAATTCACTAAACACTATGCATTGAATTTCAGTTCGCATCTTAAAGAGAAACAGAATCTTTTTATTCAAGGCACGTTTGGAACTGGCAAGACACATCTTGCTGCTGCCATTCGAAATGAAGTATCAAAGCAAAATTATAAAGTGTTATTTATTTCACTGCCAAACTACATCGAAGCACTCAAGAAAGAGTTTCGAGATAAATCGAACCATCACTCAATTTATAAATGGGCAACTGAAGCCGATCTTTTAATTCTGGATGATGTGGGTGCGAATCGTATGAATGAGTTCGCAATATCAGAATTGTTCAGGCTCGTCGATGCTCGCATTGATAAATGTACTGTGTACACCACAAACATGACCAGTGAAGAATTTACGCAGACAAAAGAACTAAATAGAATCTTGTCTCGTATGGTTAACCGTGCAAAAGCGATTGTTATAAAAGGTACAGATTATAGACGAAAGGGATTGATGTAATGACCCAAACATTACAATCAGTCGAGATTCGGATTCAGCAATCGCCTGAATCCATTCTCACTGACAAATTACTGAATGACGTTCCCATCACTAAAACGGACATCGAAGCGCTCGACCTGTTCAACGATCACTATATCAACATGCTGATGCAGGACGAGCAGACGATGAAATATAAACTGGCTGAAGTATTAACGAGGCAGTCGATGACGGAGGTGAGATCGGAATGAGCCATCAAGTATTCACAGACGAAGAATATGCCATCGGCGCACAGAATGGCGTGACCCGACAGAACATGTGCCGCCGTTTAAGACGAGGGTGGAAATATGAAGACTGCTACACCGTGCCGGTGACGAAAGTCAGACAGACCCGACTGAAAGAGAATGAGAACCTGAACGGTAAAACGTTATGCGGTCAGTTTGTCAGCCATGAACAACTCAACACCGCCGAGGACAACGGCATCGCATATAACACGTTATGGACACGCCTTGAAAAAGGCATGGACTTAGCCACAGCCATCAGTCAACCGGTCGGCAGACGCCAGAAAGTGAAAGATAATCTGCCGTCGGAATTCGATGCACCGGAAATCAAAGAAATCGTATCTCGTATAAAAGCTCTAAATCAGCACGAGATGAAATCTTTTCCTGTTATGATACCGAAGCCCATAAAAGTAAAAATGGACCAACTAGGCATAAAATTTGAGGATATTAAGCCTATGACTAAGAGTTAGTCAGGATGAAAGGAGAAAATAAATGAATATTAGAGCATTGAACGCCTATGAATTTAAGATTGCAAACAAGCGTTACATCGGTTCAGTGGAGGATGTTGTTAAGGAATCGGGATTGACCGAAGACTATTTAAGAAAAATCATCGATGCACCGGACATTGAAACGTATGGCGAGCTGATTGGCAAGAAGTATCCCGTTTTTTACATGATGGATCGTGCCACAGACATGTTGCAGATGAAGGGCACACGTCACGAACTGGCACAGCAGTTGGACATTCAGATGGAATCGCTGTACAAGCATACGAAATATAAATTGATATTCGCAGATGAATACAAATTTGAAGCGATTGAACGTGTGCCGGCGGTCAAAGAACCGGTGAAACGAGTCAGGAAAAAGCAGTTGCTGCCGTTTGCAGGTCCCGTACCGTTTAGAGCCAGTCGATATGTAGAGTCGCTTTATCATTCGTATTTCAAAGGATGGAGTGATGTGAAATGAACCTATTCACATTATTACTCACGCTAATCATCATCAACATCATATTGATCGCTTTGTACTTTGCCTTTGAGATTTATAAATATTGGAGGTCTTATAAATGAAAATCAAGACAGTTAAAAAGATGAACCTGCCGGAATTGATCCAGTATGTGTGGGAGAACGATTTTTCAGTAAGGGGATTCATGGTTTTCAGGAGCGATTGTGACAATTTCGAAGTAAGGGTATCCACCCATATGCTAGATTACGTTTGGGACAAAACTTCAAAATTTTCGGGTGTTCCCAGACACACAACTTTCACAGTATCCACCGAAAAAGAACTAACGGAGGAAACGGAGTTTGAAGAGTTGTGGGAGGTTTACTACAACAAAGGTAGAAGCGATGTAGACTCTTACACAGATGGCAAAGTGAACGCAGTCACTTCAACAAGCGTTTCCCAGATATTGCAGGAAAATTCAATAGACTATGAAAACGTCACTTTAGCTATATTCCGCAAAGATACCCTCATCTGGAGCAAAGACACAGGCATCCCCGAGCATGGCATGGTGGAGGTGGAGGTGGAATGACCAAACAACCACAACCCGTCACACCGGAAGAACAGCCGAAGCGAGTGAGCAAGGAGAAACCAAAGCCGGTGCGCATTCATACAGGGAGGGATAAGTAATGCAAATCAAACAAGGCGACACATTCCATGTACAAACAGGTGGCACAATACGCATCGAACACATCGATGTAAACACAGTCAAGTTCCGTTACATTCAAGGCATGAGCAAGTCGGGAGAGATACACAGGGAAACGTTTAGTCAGTTTGTGGAGAATAAATACTTTGAAAAGGTGGAGGGCTGACGTGAAGATTCGTAAAACGACTATAAAAGAGCGGAGGGCGACATACTTCGGAGGTGCATTTCTTATGCTGCTTTTGCTATTGGGCCGGTCAATCACAAACTTCCACGATTGGCACACATTGTTACTGACAATTACAGCTCTGGTGTCACTGTACCTTTTCGACATCGAGGACAAAAGGATGTATCAAAATCCCAAAAGGGAGGATGACCAATGAACCAACTCACTATATTCGACACATTAGACCGTCCAACTGGTCTATTGCACCGCTGCCACCTGTACCATGGCGACCAGTTCATGTACACCGCCTTCCCGTCTCTCAAAGGCATGAAAGCGATTGGCATACGCAGTAGTGAGGTATATGACATGACGGCGGATGAGTATCGAGCATGGATTGACGAAAATGGATATGAGGAGAGGGGAGTGAAGCCGTGAAGTTACATTGGTATGAACTTACATTACGTGGTATTTCACCGGGATGTCAGCCAGATGGATTTAAAGATAAAGATTTTAACTATGGAAAATATGGAGCGGTCGCTTACGACAGACAATTACGTGATGAAGAGGTCTCGAAATACGAAATGAAGGAGATTAATAAATGAACATTACAGAACTAACAAGAAAAATAGAGGTGTGGGCGATAGATCGTAACTTGCACACGGCAGACAGCTCAAAACAAGCGTTGAAGCTCGGAGAAGAGTTCGGTGAACTATGCGAGGCGTTGGCAAAGGGTAATCGTAACATGCTGAAGGACAGCCTCGGTGACATGTATGTGGTGATGACTATCCTTGCCATGCAGGAGAGAGTAGATGTGAAGGCTTGCGTCGAGATGGCTTACGAAGAAATCAAAGACCGAAAAGGCAAGATGATTGACGGTGTATTCGTTAAGGAGGGTGACTATTGATGGCTAAACATACAGTAATTCTTAAAGAGGATGCGAAGAAGTATCTATCCATGAAATCGCAGTATCGTCTGAAAATGATGATTGATGCAATTAATTTAGGCAGAGAGTCGGACGGCAGAGAACCGATTGAGGCGCTGGAAGTCGATGATTATGAATACAGTCAATGGTTCGATAGGGGGCGACGTTGATGGATAATAATAAATTTACAAATTTGATGGCGCAGATTGTCGTCGGGTGCATTGCATTAGGCATTGTCGCACTTACAGTCTGGTTCATATTGTGGTTATTCTTATGATCGAATTTAAGGTGGAGGGGAGACCAGTACCGCAGCCACGTCCGAGAGTGTATACGACCCGGTCAGGGCAATCGAGGGCGGTCAACTCTTCCAAAAGCAAAGTGTATAAACGGTTGGTGAAGCTGACGGCGAAAAGTTACATGAACCGGGAACGAATTACCCTCACAGAAAAGCCGCTGTCCGTCGCTCTGACGTTCGTTTTCAAACCGCCGAAGTCTTATGCAAAAAGTAAATTAAAGGCTGTAGAAAGCGGAGAATTAAGGTATGTGAAGAAACCGGACTTGGATAACTTGGCAAAATCCGTACTGGATGCGCTTAATGAAACCATTTACAAAGATGATTCTCAAATTATCAACCTGAGTTTAAATAAAGAATATGGACACGACGACCACGTGTTAATCAAAATCAATGAGGTGTAGATGAATGATGAGTTATGCGACTAACGAAAGTTATACAACTGAAAAGATAATGGATTTAATCAATAATTATCCGTATTACATCTCAAGGATTAAAGAGTTAAGAAAAAGATATGACACATCAGTAGGTGGTGGCAACATCGGGCAGTATGGCATCGAGTCTACGCTGCCGAAACCGCAAGGCGGCAACACTGATCCCGTCCACAATGAGGTGCAGCGACTACTTAAAATGGACAAAGAATTGTCGAGACTGGAGTATAAGGCAAGGTACATTCAAAATCGATGGGATAGAATCGTCGATGAAAGAATGGCATTAGTATTCAATTTGAGACTGAGTGGTAAGACGTATCGAGAAATCGCAAAAGAAACGGATATGTCTAAATCACGGGTACATCAAGTAATGGATGAAGTATGTGAGTTACTTAAATAACTGGACAAACTGGACATGTTGGAAAGGTTAGGTGATTTATAAACTGAGATTGTACAATGGAAGGGAGGATAGGCGAGGCTAAAGCCCGCTGCATCCTTTCGACAGATTCTAGGCATGAATGTGTCCTCCTAATTAGAACGAACCGTACCTACTGGCCTGGGTGCGGTTTTTTGTTTATTGAAAACCGTTATCTACCACGAAGCAATTAATGAAACTCAGTCGGGTGATGTAGATGGCGGTTTTGAATGAATAAATTACAGAAAGGTGGTGATGAAGTGGCTAGAGTTAATGCGAAGGATTGGTTAACAGATGAGGGGCTCATATTGATTGAAGGTTGGGCGAGAGATGGCTTAACCGATGAGCAGATTGCGCATAACATAGGTTGTAGCGTGAAAACTTTATATAACTGGAAAAAGAAATACTTACCGATTTTACAGGCCTTAAAAGCAGGTAAGGAAGTAGTTGACAGACAAGTCGAAAATGCTTTACTGAAGAATGCACTCGGCTTTGATTATGAAGAAGAAGCAGTAACGAACCTGGGTGAAGTTGTGGAAGTTAAAAAGTACTCTAAGCCTAACATCACCGCCCAAATATTCTGGCTGAAGAACAGGAAGAAAGACGAGTGGCGCGATAAGACTGAGCAACAAGTTGAACATTCCGGTGGTGTGAATATATATGACGACTACAAATGATATTAAAATATCTGAAATTGTAGGAGAAGGATACAGGGACTTCTGGAATAACAAGAATAGATACAGAGTAATCAAGGGTGGTCGTGGTAGCAAGAAATCTACTACAGCCGCCCTTAATTTTATGTATAGACTGATTAAGTATCCTGAGGCGAATCTGCTTGTCCTCAGACAAGTGTTTAAAGATCATAAGGACAGCACATACGCGCAACTCAAATGGGCGGCGAGGCAACTTCATATATACGATGAGTTCGATTGGAGAGTATCCCCTCTAGAGGTCGTCAGACGCTCTACAGGACAAAAAATACTATTCCGTGGCTTGGATGACCCTATGAGTGTTACATCCGCCACAGTTGAAAATGGTTACTTATGCTGGGCATGGTTTGAAGAAGCATTCCAAGTCAGAAAAGAAGATGATTTCGACAAAATTGATATGTCCATCCGTGGCTATACAGGAGATGTATTCAAACAGATTACACTCACTTTCAACCCGTGGTCGGAAAAACATTGGCTGAACAAACGTTTCTTCAAGTCGGACAGCCCGAACGTTTTCACCAAGACGACTAACTACTTGTGCAATGAGTTTCTGGATGCGCAGGATATCGAGATATTCGAGGAGATGAAAGTAAAGTCCCCAAGACGGTATAAAATCGAAGGTCTGGGAGAATGGGGCATTGCTGAGGGTGGCATATATGAAAACTGGCATGAACGGTTGTTCGACCCACAGGAGATAGCGAAACGCCCTAAAGTTGAATCGGCATTCGGTCTGGACTTTGGGTACTCAGTCGATGAAACCGCCCTCTCTTGCTCTCTGGTAGACCCTGTAAACCGTGAAATATACATTTTTGATGAATTATATGAAAAAGCGCTACTCAATGACGAGATCGCTGAACGCATTGTAAACAAAGGATACGCCAAAGAATATATTGTGGCGGATTCCGCAGAGCCGAAGTCCATTGCAGATTTAAGGCGACACGGGATAAAGAAAGTTGTCAAAGCGGCGAAAGGTCCGGACAGCATCAAGCATGGCATTCAGTACATTCAACAGTACACGATATTTGTGCATCCGAAGTGTACGAACGCCATTAACGAGCTGTCCAACTATGTATGGGCGAAAGATAAAAACGACGAAACAATGAATAAACCGATAGATGAATATAACCACTTTTTAGATGCGCTCCGTTACAGCATGGAACACATCAGGAAAAAAGATAAATTCAAGAAAGTGAAAAGAGGTGCTTAACCGATGAACGAAAGAGAACTCATCCAGGACATCCGCAAACAGGGCGTGAAGCCGAAACATATAGAAACCTTAATCGAGATGCACAAGAATGACAGACAGCGCATGAAGCATATGTACGAACGGTATAAGTCGAACATTGATGCCGTCCCTGTATTCAAGCACGACCCACTCAAAGAGTATGAGGACTTTGAAACCGGCGGAAACGTGAGACGTGTGGATCACTTCGTAAACAACAAGCTGAACAATGCGTTTGATGTCGAGATTGTAGATACAAGGGTCGGTTACCTTCACGGTGTGCCGATTGTATACAAAGATGAAGATGAGGCAGAGTATAAGCTTATCAAAAGATTTAATCTGATGAATAACGTAGCAGATAAAGACTCCGAACTTGGGAAAATGGCTGCAATATGTGGGTACTCCTCCCGATTGGTGTATGTCGATAAAGAGGGCAATCCGAGAATCATCAACTTGAAGCCATATAATACAGTCCTTGTCGGCGATGATATGAGTGAGCCGGATTATTCGATGCACTATTACGATGAAGAAGATACGAGCACCGGGAAAACGACATGGTATGCAGAGTTTTATGACGGCGCTTATTATCACGTATTCCGCGGCGATGTGGACGCAATGCGATTTGAAGGACAGTACGAGCATCTATCTGATTACAATCCGCTATTCGGTGTACCGAACAACGAGGAATTGATCGGCGACGCCGAGCGTGTCATCCACCTCATAGATGGATATGATCGTACACTATCCGATGCATCATCTGAAATCAGCCAGACACGGTTGGCATATCTGGTATTAAAAGGCTTGGGGCTTGATGAAGAAGACATACAGGATGTCCAGAAGTCCGGGGCATTTGAACTGTACGACGAGAAACAGGATGTCAGTTATCTGACCAAAGATGTAAACGATACGATGATTGAAAACCATCTGGACAGACTGGAGAAAAATATCATGCGGTTTGCGAAGTCGGTCAACTTCAACAGTGATGAGTTTAACGGCAATGTGCCAGTAATCGGCATGCATCTGAAGCTGATGGCACTGGAGAATAAATGTATCACGTTTGAGCGTAAGATGACGGCTATGCTGCGCTACCAGTTCAAAGTGCTGTATAGCATCTGGAAACGTAAGAACGTGCTGACAGGCGGCGATATGGACTATCTGAACGTAACGTTCGGATGGAAACGCAATATACCAGTGAATAAGCTGGAAGAAGCACAGGTATTGTCCACATTGAATGGTCAGGTGTCCGATAAGACACGTTACTCACACTCGACACTTGTGGATGACGCAGAAGAAGAGAAAGAGTTAATGGATGCGGAGGGTATCGTGACTGGAGTTGGTATAGATGGTCCAGAATCAATCTGATATAGATAAGCACATCGACAAACTCATTGCCGAAGCCGAGCACGAAGCTGAGAAGATACTGGCGAAGCGATTAAAGCATATTAAACAGTCGTTTGCTGCCATGCTTGATAAGTATCAATCAGATGATCCCCATATCACATGGACAGAGTTCAACAAATACAACCGCTTTAAGAAAGAGCTTCAACGCATCGAGGAACTTTTGCAAGGCGATTACAGCGAGATAATCAATCTCATCGTATTCAGCCAGACGAAAATATATCTCGACAACTACATGCGACATATGTACCTGTTTGAACAGTCCTCACAAATACAAATGAGCTTTACTGTGCCTTCCACAGAGCAAATACGACAGGCTCTGGCGCAACCAATCGAATTGATTAAGCTGGCACCCACATTTGAAAGACACCGCAAGACAATCATTCAAAAGCTTCAGGGGCATATTGCCAACGGTATCATGGCGGGGAACAGCTACAATCAGATAGCGCATGAGATCAATAAAGATATGAAATGGGGCATGCATAAGTCACGGATGGTTGCACGGACGGAGGCGCACCGCAGTCAAACGCAGAGCGCTGACAAGGCGGCATCAGATGCAAAGTCATTCGGCGCACGAATAAAAGGTTACTGGGATGCGACACTGGACAGGCGCACACGGCTCAGTCATCAGAAGATGGACGGCAAGGCAGAGGATGAGAATGGCATGTTTAAAGTCGGATTATCCACTGGTCCAAGTCCGGGGAATCTAATCGGTGTGGATAGTGCATCGCAGAATATCAATTGTCGGTGTAAGAAACTGTACCGTGTCAACGGACAGCTACCAGAGGTCAGACGTGCGAGAAATGAGGATGGTAGCACGTCACTCATCCCATGGCAATCATACGAAGACTGGGAGCGTGATAAGCGTGCAAATAGCAATTAAGCCTATCAAGCGCAGTAATGGCACATACACGATTGTAAATCCGTTTGACGGCACAATTATTATTGTGAGGAGATGATAAGTGTGGACAAAGGTAAATACAAAGGTTCAATCAATATTTACGCCGAAATATATGAAGTAGATGAAGAATATGAGGAATACCTCGACACGCTGTCTCCCGAGGGATTGGAAGCAGAGCGGTTACAGTTGGAAATGCAGATGCTGGCATTAGATAATATGGAGTTTGACCACTGAGGGGAGTGATGGAAATGGATAAATCAGAGCGCTACTTAAAAGAGATAGCCAATAACACTGCTGAAATCGCTAAAGAGTTGAAGAAGATGAATCGGAAGTCTGTAGGTAATGATAAAAACGATCCAGAATTTGAACGGATTCGAGATGCGCTTAATTCTGCCCCTCCAATAGCGAGTGGCATCCAATCCGCACTCGACAACCGTAATTAATCAAAAGGGATGACGATATAACCTTACACCCATTTAAAGGAGGTGAGGATTACATGAGATTTTCTACTACCCGATATGGGAGAGAGGAGCAGTGATCCAAGCCTATGATGGCAGTATCTATGTAGCGATGGCTACCTTGTAACGTTTATCAATTACGGTAGGCGTATTTTTTCATGTCCAATTAACCAATGATGACTCTAAAAGCTTTGGTATTGCGTTTATTTGCGCAAATAACATGCAAACGTTGTGGACTATACGTACATGACGGTTGAGGAGGAAGAACAATGGATTTTGAAGAGTTCAAGCAGTATCTGGAAGATAACAAAGACAATAGCGATGTACAGTCTGCGATAAAAGGATTCACGACGGTCTCTAAAGAGGACGTGAGAAGCTTTTTAGATACAGATGAAGGCAAACAACTCATTCAACCGACACTGGATCGTTATCACTCGAAGTCTCTCGAAACATGGAAAGCAAACAACCTCGATTCTATCATTGAAGAAGAGGTAACCAAACGTAATCCGCAGGAGACGGAAGAACAGAAACGCATCCGAAAGTTGGAAGAGGAATTACAGAATCGAGATAAGGAAGCCAAGCGTAAGGATTTACAGAATAAGGCATTCAAGATGGCACAAGATAAAGGTGTACCAACTGATTTGGTTGATTACTTTATTGGCGAAGATGAGGAATCAACGTCTGCCAATCTCGATTCACTGAAAGAGCACTTCGACACTACAGTCAAAGCACAAGTGGAAAATCGTTTTAAAGAGTCTGGACGTGACGTTCAGCAAGGCGATGGTAAGGGCGGAGGCACTTCACAGTCCGTTCAGGATATCATCAACGATGCAAGCATCAGAAAAATATAAAACAATTTAAGGAGAGGTTATATTATGGCAATTCCAAATTATACTCCGGATAACGTACTGCTATCCGATGCGAAAACAGGGGTCATCCCACAAGAAGCAGGTAACTTAATTCTCAAAGACGTAACGCAAGGTTCTGCTGTCATGCAGCTCGCTAAAGGCGAACAGATGACGAAGCCGAAAAAGACATTCACATACCTAGCAGACGGCATTGGCGCTTACTGGGTATCTGAGACTGAGCGTATTCAGACAAGCAAGGCGCAATACCTCCAAGCTGAAATGGAAGCGAAGAAGCTGGGTGTTATCATCCCGCTTTCCAAAGAGTTCCTGCGCTATACAGCATCTGATTTCTTCAACGAAGTGAAACCACTGATTGCTGAAGCGTTCTACAAGAAATTTGATGCCGCTGCGCTATTCGGCATAGAAACACCATACGGCGCGTCCGGCACGTCCATTATGCAAGGTGCGACGACTGAAGGGAATACGATTGCAGACACTGGCAACCTGTATGAAGATGTAAACGGCGTCCTTTCCCTCATTGAAGAAAATGAACACGATCCAAACGGCATTCTCACTACACGTTCATTCCGCGGGAAAATGCGTGGTGCGCTTGACACTAATGGCCAGCCATTGTTTGATGGACAAAACGAACTGCTCGGACAGCCGATTGCATACACTGAAGGTGGCGCATTCGACAAGACGCAGGCGCAGGCACTGTTTGGCGACTGGGATTATGCCCGTTACGGCATCCTGCAAGGCATTGAGTACGCTATCTCTGAAGATGCGACACTTACAACGCTTTCTGCAGACGACGCTTCAGGACAACCTGTCTCCCTATTCGAGCGTGATATGTTCGCACTCAGAGCGACAATGCACGTTGGCTTCATGAACGTTAAGCCGGATGCATTCGGTGCATTGACACCAGCGGCAGACCCAGAAGTATAAATGATATAGGAGTGATATGAATGAAAGTTGAAAAAGACGGTCATACACTCGAAGTAACTGAAAAGGCGTATAGAGTAGTCTATGCGCCGAAAGGTTACAAAGAGGTTAAAAAGACCACTCGCAAATCAACAAAAAAGGACGATGACAAGGAGTGATGTGAATGTCACAAGCACTCATTACTGAAGTAACGGAAATACTGGAAGCAAGAGGCGTTAAAATTGACCCGGAGCATCAGGCGATTTTCTCTAAAGATGTGTTGAGCGTACTCAGTCATATCAAGTATCACACAGGCAATGAGTTCATTGATTATGTGGACGATGCAGGGGAGATTGTATATCCGTATGCCGTAGCGAAGTTCATTGCCGGCGCGATAGAACATCGCGAGCGCCCTGAAGTGAAAGGGAATCTGAAGTCACGATCCATGGGAAGTGTGAGTTACACCTTCAAAGACAGCGATGGTATTTATCCCGCTTATCTTTATAGTTTGCTGGATGAATTCATGCTAAGAAGGAAGGCGAAATTCCATGTATTCAAATAATAATTATATGGAAGAATTTCCCCACGACATCGACATCATCACACGGGTAGTCACTGAAACCGGCAGTTATCCGAACTACGAGGAAGTCGTACAGGAAACTGTCGTGCCGGTTAAAGGCTTCATGGACACGCCGAGTACGTCAGAGCGACTTGTCTATCACAATATGGATAAACAGCTCACACGAGCGTTGTATGTGCCTTACAGCGTACAGCCAAAGCATACGGACATCATCATGTACGATGCCAAAGAGTACGAGATTGTGGGCGATGTGGAAGACCAGGGAGGACAGCATGAAGTGAATCGCATACCTGTGAAGGAAGTGATGCCGTGAAGGATTTAGTAACGGCTTTGCAGGTGTATAGCGACAGGGTGCAGGAGGAAGCGGAGCAAGGCGTCAGTGAAACGGCAATGTTGCTTAATACTGAAGCGTCGAGTAAAGCACCTGTGGACGAGGGGAATCTCAAAAACAGCATACAGTCGGATATCGGTGGGCTTGAAGCCACAGTCAGTGTGGGCGCTTTTTACGCGCCATTCGTTGAATACGGGACCGGCATCCACGCGAGTGGACCGGGTGGCAGTCGTGCTAAAAAGATCCCTTGGACATATAAAGCAGCTAATGGTCAGTTTTATACAACGTACGGTAATCCCGCCCAACCGTTCTGGTTCCCAAGTATCGACGTGGCGCAGAAATACTTTAAAAACTACTTTAGTTAGGAGGTGGCTGGATGAATTGGGTATCGGCCGAGCCGGAATTATTTAACAACCTATTCAGACACATCGAACAGTCACCGCTGAAAGGTAAAGTGACTGCCATTGTCGATGGGGTAAGGAAAGACTTGACCACACCGTATATTGTGATTGGGGAGACGGATATTATTGAGTCTGTTGGCTCCCAATCCATGACGGAAGATATCGCTATACAGATGCACGTTTATGCGGATAGCAAGCCACTATGCAGAGAATTAAAGAAAGACTTGAAGCACTATGCAAAACAGCATTTTCCGCTTGAGCATTACGAAATAAAGAAAATCAGACTAAGCAACGAGCAGGTCATGACGGACATTGATCAGTATACATCCCACGGGGTGTTGCGGTTAGTGTACACCATCGACCATGCCGTTGCTTTTTAAATTATAAGGAGATGATTGAATGTCAGTAGAAAGATGGACGTTGATAGGTATTCCGGCAGATACTCCAGTTGCGGAGGCAACGGCCGAAGACTATGTATTCAGTGGCACTACAGAATTTTCGCATGAGATGGAATCTGAACTCATGGAGCGTATTGTCGGTAAAAAGAAAGACTGGAATCAGGGTGTGGTCGAGGAAACGATTAACATCACATTCAACTATGATAGAGAAATTAAAGGTGATCAGGCGCTGCTTGAATCCGTCAAAAATGGCAAGCAGATGCGTTTCTGGATTATCAATAATGCAGTGATTCAACTGTCGGACGGCACTTCTGAGGGGCACAATGCCACGTTTGCTTATGTGATGGCTGAATCCCCTAACTTATCTGTGGATGATGAATCTGAAACGATTGAGGGCGGATTCAAAGTGAAACTGAACTCGGCAGAAGGCGAAGAGCCGAAACTGCCCGACGTCATCCTTGACCCGTCACTCGCTGCAGCTGTCGTTTATGAAGAAATTGGCGCTGCTGAAGGCGACATGGAAGATGCAAGCACACAAAACGTATAAACACTCTGGGAGCTGAAATGCTCCCTTTTTTATTTATCTATTTTGAAAGGACTGTTTGAATATGGCAGAAAAAGTTGAAGGTATCACAGAATTAAGAATTAATGATCGGATTTATAAAGCGAAAGGCACGTATCTTTTCGGTAAGACTGCTCAGCAATATGCACAGAATGAAGTCAATGAAAAGACGGGGAAAGAACAAAAAGGCGATGGTGTCACATCCATCTTTATGGGTTTGATGCAGCAGGACCCGGACAAACTCATTGAGTTCTGGCATTGTGCAACGTCTCATTACGGTAAAGAAGCGCCTAAATTTGAAGCCGTATCAGGTACGTTGAGTGACATTGCTGAAAAAGAGGACTTACTCCCGTATTTTGTTGGTGCTTTGAGACTGCTCAATGAGGGTGGTTACTACAAGGGAAAGTTGCAAACGTTGTGGTTCATGATGAACACTTCTTCGAAACGAGCGAAAGAGGACGAGAAGGAAGACATGAAGGCGCAAATCGAAACGTTCAAGGACATGTACAAGATGATCACTGGGAATCCTCCGTATCAAAGCGAGGGCTAGATTTTGATTATGTCATTGAAAAGACCGTCCAGCTGATTGGCTATATTGCAATAGACGAGCTGGAACTACTCACACCGCATGAATGGGAACAAATGATCAAAGGTGCCCGTCATCGACGTTTAGACAACTTAGAGGACATGCGGACACAAGCCATCATGTTCGCTCATCTGAACAATGGCAAGAACGTTAAGAAAATTACAAAGCATATTGAAACTGAACGCAAGGCCATCAATGAAGCGAAAAACAGTTCAGACTATGAACATAAGAAGTCTAAGGCTTTTGATAAGCGTGTACGTGCTGTACAGCGTAAAGCGCTTCAGGAATGGCTCGACAAGAAACAAAATAGATAAATAAGAAAAGGGGTGGAGCGATGGATAATGTCAGCCGTTTTGTGGCACAGATACAAGCGAACATTCGGGATTTTGAAAGGAAAATCAATCGGGCGCAGTCTCAAGCTGCAAAAATGCCCGACGAAATAGAGACAGATGTGGATGCTGATATTTCAAAATTTCGTCGCGGGCTATTGCAAGCGGAAGCTATGGCTAAACGTTTTCAATCTAATGCGATAAGCAAGAAGATATTAGGTGACGCTTCGAACTTTAGAGAGGCAATATTCGGCGCAAAAAAGTCTGTCATAGACTTTGATAAACATTATCAAGATGCTAGAGGTCGATGGCATGACATTGACTCTGGGGCTTTCGTTAAAGAGTTCAAAACTATCGATAGCATGTTTACAAGAGTGAAGAATAAATTTTCTAGGCCGATAGTCGCTAGATTTAAAGTGAGGAGCAGGGGCTTTAGAAACTTTGTCACCGAAGTCGATAAAATGAACGACAACTTCCAACGTGAATTCATCCGACTGGCAAAAATGATTTCTGCAATCGGCGTTGTTATCAGTAATGTCATCGGCGGTTTCCTGATCGGGTCATTCATGGCACTCGTTCCAATCATTGCAGGTGCAACATCTGCGATTATGGCACTCGGTAACGCTCTGGGCATCACGGTGGGTAATGTACTGGCGTTTGTCGGTGCGCTCGGTGTGGCAGGACTTGGTGTGGCTGCATATGGTGGCTTGGTTGCATCCGTACTGCAAAGGTACAATGACGAAGCATTTGAAGCGACAGAGGCGAGTAATCGGTTCACCGAAGCACTCGAAGGTATCAAGTCATCATGGAACGGAATCGTCGATATGCATGAAGATGCAATATTCGAGCAAATGGCAACAGCAATTGATACAGCAAATTTCGCACTCAATGAGATGACGCCTTTTATTGATAATGTGGTCGGTGCAATGGGTCGAATGACGAATGAGTTGCAAACGTTCGTACAGGAATCTCCAACCATGCTAAGATTCTTTGATAACATGAACACTAAAGGATCAGATGTTTTTGAAAACTTAGTAAGGGGCATTGGACGATTCGGTCAAGGTATCATCGACACGATGAACGCTGCCTTTCCACTCATCGAATGGGTAGCTGAAGGATTTAACAATTTAGGTACTCAATTTGCTGACTGGGCAAATCGCATGGCTGAAACGAATGGCTTTCATGATTTTATCAACTATGTACAAGAGAACATGCCGAAAATCGGCAAGATATTCGGTGACTTCTTCTTAGGTGTCATCAATCTGTTTGCCGCTTTTGGTGAGAACAGCTCAACAGTTCTAGATGGTCTGCAAGATATGATGGCTCGATTCAGGGAATGGTCTGAAACCATCAAGCAATCAGACGGTTTTCAGCAGTTTATAGATTACATTCAGCAACATGGACCAACAGTAATCAGTTTAATCGGTAATATCGTTATGACATTGGTTAATTTTGGCATTGCCATTGCACCATTAGCCGGTAAGGTCTTGGAAGTTGTGAATGCTGTATTTGCATTTACGAATGAATTGTTCAGGAGCAATCCGATTGTCGGTCAAATAATTGGCGTACTTATTTCGTTATTTGGTGCATTTAAAATTCTCGCACCGCTTATCTTAGTAGTAACGCAGGTGATTGTGCCGTTTATCGGTATGTTAGTGCGATTATTTACTCAATCGATGCTAGTAAAAGGCGCAATTGCATTATTGAAAGGTGTATTCACATTACTTTCTGGGCCGGTCGGTATCGCAATCGGTGCTTTAACAGCACTATCTGCCATATTCATTGTGCTATATGACAATGTGGAATGGTTCAGAAACGCCGTAGATGCGGCATGGTCTTTCATTACCAACTTTATCAGTACGCAAGTTCAAACAATCATCGGTTGGTTCAATTATTTTAGAGATGAAGGAAATAATATATTTCATTCGGCGATGCTAGCCATTGCTACGACGATTGTGCAAGGATTAACAGAGGCGGCGGTGGCCTTTACGGTATGGATTTCAGGTGTACTTGCTCAAATTGTTGGATTCGGCGTTAGCTTGGCAACTAACATCATTAGTGCGCTCACGCAGTTCATTTCAGCAATTGCAATGAAGTTGGTCGAGGGATCACTCGCATTTACAAATTGGTTTGCCAGTGTCATCGCAAGTGTTATCACATTTGGTGCAAATTTAGTGTCAACAATCGTATCAGCAATTGCTAGTTTTACAATTTCGATTGTGACCGGTCTTGCAAGCGCATTGGCTGCGTTCACATCATTTGTGGCATCAGGTATAGCGACTATCGTCACTTTTGCAGCAGGTATCGTATCGAATATCATTTCAGCGATGACCTCATTTGTATCTACCATTGCAAGCGGACTAGCCTCGGCGTTCTCGTCTATAAGCTCATTTGTCGCTTCGGGAATATCAGCTATTGTCAGTTTTGTAAGTAGTGTTGTATCTTCAATCGCTTCAGGCATGGCTAGTTTCGTCAGTTCAATCGCTTCAGGTACAGCAAGTGCGATATCAGCAATATCATCATTTGTATCATCTGCGATTAGCTCGATAGCCAGTTTTGTATCAAGCCTAATCAGCAATATAAGCTCTGGGATGAGTAGCTTTGTATCGACCATCAGCTCAGGTGCGTCAAGCGCGATGAGTACGATCAGTTCATTCGTGTCATCAGCCATCAGTGCCATCGTGAATTTTGTGTCACAAATCGTGTCCAACATCACATCAGGAATGGCGAATTTTGTTTCGGCAATTGTTTCAGGTGGTTCAAACGCCGTTTCGGCAGTGAGCACTATGGGTAGTAATATCATTTCGACAGTCGGTTCATTCGTCGGTCAAATGGTGTCTGCTGGTGCAGATTTAATTCGAGGGTTGGTCAATGGCATTAAGAGTATGGCTAGTTCTGCCATTAGTGCTGCAAAAGGCGTCGTCGGAGATGCCGTAGCAGGTGCTAAAAATTTACTCGGCATTAACTCTCCATCCCGTGTATTCCGTTCATTCGGTGAGTACACCATGCAAGGTTTAGCGATTGGTATTCAACGGGATGCAGATAAAGCGATCGGTGCAGTGACAAATGTTGCTAAAGACATGACCAACTCATTTGCACCTGATTTAACTACGACGGCGGATATTGATAGTCAAATTGGCAATTTTGACAGGCAAATCAGAAGTACAGTGGATGCAGATATTCAGTCTGGAATCGAAACACAACGTCCACAAGTCAATGTGACTGTACGAAATGAAGGCGATGTTGAAATGATCCGTAGTTATATTCAGGAAGAAGACGGAATAGATGAAAGTTTAGCATTCTAGGAGGTGCTTTAAATTAAGACAGTCGATGCAGAATTAATTAAAAATGGCACGTCGTTTTTAGTGTCGGACAACAAATTGACAGGCACCTCACTAGAGGTGCTTTCTTTTATGTCTTCAGGCATTAAAAAACGGACAGGCAGTGAGTATTCAGATGGTCGACCTGGAAGAATTAATTACCATTCAGAAGACGAATACAGAACGATTACTTTATTAGTACAGTCAACAGCATACGATATACAAGATGTCGCACATTTAAGAGATGCGGTTAATGAATTGTTCGATGGAGAACTTATGCTACGTGAGATGCGTATCAAGAGTGTGGAAGTCGAATATGAAAGTCTAGGTCAACGCACAGGTGAAATGCAGTTAGGAATGCCTGAATACGTCAATGGTAAGCAAATCAAAGTGACTATGGTAAATAGTCCCGAAATAGATGATACAGCGCTTGTAAGTACGTTTACAGTCGAATTTGAAACAACTGAATCTCCTTACTTTGAAACGATTTACACAACTTTAGAACTACATGACAGTGGCTATTCCGCAACGGCTGAAAAGTACGGTCTGGTCGATAATATCGATGATGAAAAAGTGAAGTATCGATTTGAGCCACAGAACGCGTTTAATCCAAATTTGATTCCTTTGAACGAGGGGGATTGGGAAAACGGTTCACGGTGGTCTAGTGGCACTAATAATAATAATTCGAATGATATTCGTTTAAAGATGGAGGAAGCAATTCCGATAGTAGATGGTCGGAGGTACACTATCCACGACAGTTCAACTTATAATTCTAGACTTAACCAATTTATGGTGCATTGTTTTGATGACGAGGGCAATATGACTTACTATTTTATTCGCTTCCGTGGGTCAACATTTACATTTACTGCTAGAGGCACTAAATTAGTTATTTCGTTAACTGCGATCGATGGTTTTGCTATCCCACCAGATTATATAGAAGGCGACAGAATACGGATGAAATTGGAGGAGGGTGATAATCATACGGGTTTCGAACCCAGAACAGAAAACTTCACCGTCTACAACGCAGGTAATGTCACAGTCGAGCCGGAGAGTATGTTTTTGGAAATCCGTTTGCGTTATGCAACTATTCAAGAAAAATTGACAATCAGGAACAAAACGACAGGTGATGAATTTGAGTTTAGCAACACCCAAAATGAATTACACGTGGGCATCTTAGGTTTAAATGTTCGGTTGGGTGCGTTGAATGGATTTAGGTATTCCAATAGGAGGTTCATCAGCTTGGCGCCGGGTGATAACGAGTTCGAAATATTCGGCGGAACTTTTAACGAGTTCCGGATAGATTTTAAGTATTATTATAAATAAATTGAGAGTCGATAAGGTGGCTCTTTTAATGGGGTGAGGAATTGAAATTAAATAGAACACCTTCTCTTTATGATAGGCAGTGGCGAAATGAGGAGAATGAAAACTGGGAAGAAATTGAAAATGAATTCCATAGTTTCAGTAACATATCTGGAGAACTAAAAAGTTTCATCGATAATTTTAACGGTGAGAATTTGCTCGAAAAATCCTATAATCTATTCAATAAGGATGCGGTTGTAAAGGGTCGATTAAATGGCAATAACGGAGAGCTTATTGTAATCTCCGAAGAGAATTGGGTAACAAGTGAGTTCATTCCTGTAGATCCTGGCAAAAGGTTGCAAATAAAACCTGCAATGGGAATTACGGTGATGTATGATTCAGATTACAATTACGTGGGGCAAATACCTGCATCGTCTCATCCGATGATACTCCCGAATAATGCGAGGTATATCCGCAATACTATGAATGCGAACTCCGCTGAAGATAAGTATATTTATTTGGGGGATAACAACCTTCCATACGTTGAGTACGGATACAGCTATTCAGATAAACTGATCAGCATAATTCAGTCAATGATTGACTCACACGATGATGTCCCCGAATACGTCAACCTATTTGACAAATCTAAGGTGGTTTTGGGTCAATTGAGTGGCGGAGAGGTAGTGGAGTCATCCGGAACTTTCCATGTAACAGACTTTATCAGAGTGACTCCAGGTAAGCAATTGAACCTCTTGCCGAACTTTGGTATAACAGCGATGTACGACAGAGATTATAATTACATCAGAGATATCGGACTTTCAGAAAATCCGATCGTCTTGCCCAGCGATGTAAGGTATATCCGGAACACTATGTCTCAGGCATCTATAGATGGTAAGTATATTTATTTAGGCGAAGATTTTATGGGATACTTCCCTTACGGTGAAGGACCAGGCGCTTCTGAAAAAGACGACTCAAAACCATTGAAAGTCTTGATTATAGGCAACTCATACAGTGTCGACACATTTACGCACTTACACGATATATGTAAATCCGCAGGCGTTAATGCAGTAGTTGGAGTCGCTCATGATTCGGGTGGAAGTCTGAGGGATGCCATGACTAAAATAAGAAATAATGAAACGATCCATTCTTACTACAAATGGACTAATCAAAAAGGTTACGTCAGAGTTGCCAGTCCTTTGATTGACTATGCGATTGCTGATGAATCTTGGGACATCGTGTTGTTTCAACAAATGAGTTTTAACTCATTAGATTATACTACCTTCCAACCACATTTGAATGATTTGAAAGCTCATGTAAAAGCCAATGTCAGCAATCCTAATGTTCGTTTTGGCATTAATGCTATATGGTCAAGAGCGACAACGAGTTCGACTGTAGGGGATGAAGTTACTCAAATCGAACAATTCAACACAATCACAGAAAACTACAGGACTGCAATGTTTGATAGTGATTTAGAAATATTGATACCCACAGGCACAGCAATTCAAAATGGCAGGGCAAACGAATACTTATCTCAGATAGGTACAGAATTAACTAGAGATGGCTCACATTTAGATGAACCTGTTGGAAGGTATATTGCTGCGATGACTGTGTTCTATACCCTATTTGGAGAGAGTGCTTTCGGTGATGTATCATTCAAGACTGCCGGCACAAATGGATATTTAATATACCTCGCTAAAATGGTTGCTAAAAAAGCAGTGGACAATCCTTATAAAATCAGTGAACTGTAGGTGATTAAATGCTGACGGCAAGAGATTACACAAACAATGAGTATCCGTTACTCGCAACCAAAGTACACACTTCGGAATTAAACGGACAGGACGATTTGGAGTTAAAAATACCGCAACAGAAAAACAACAATCTAGATTTACTTTCGATTGATAAACTGTGGGAGTTCGATTACAACAACATCATATATAAAGCCGTGAATGTTAAACGGCAAACGAGAGGTAATAGTTTTAACTTAAACGTTAGAGCGATACCTCTTTTTTATTGGGAATTTTCCAAGTCGATTATTCACGAAAATCACGATGGTTCACATACGGCGAATAGTGCATTTAGAACGGTGTTTGAGGGTTCGGGGTTTAACTTTGTATTAGTTGATTTTAGTCCGTCTGTGGAGATTGAGGGATTCGGCAAGGGTGCGAACAGGTTGGAGTTGTTTAAACGACTGCTTGACCGTTACAATTACGAGTTTATCATTCAGGGCAGAACGGTCTACATGCACCATCGTATTGGTAATGATACGAACTTCATGTACAAGTACAAACTGAACGCCAGTAACGTATCAAGCACGACTGACGCGACAGAATACTTCACGCATATTAAAGGTTTTGGAGACTTTGAAGAAGGCGAAGAAGATTACTTTAATAATGCGAAGTTGAAACGTGAGTATACGCATCCACTTGCTGATGTGGTCGGTAAATGGGAAGGTCCGCCTGTAGTGGACGGTAGAGTGACGCAGACTTCCACACTGGACGAAGCAATGGCGAAAGCTGTTGAAGAATCCCTCGCAGTCACAATCGAAGGCACTCTACACGATGTCCGCAAGATATATGACATTGCCGTTCCTGTTAAAGGTGACAGAGTGTGGCTACACGATGAACGCATCGATTTAGAGCAAGAGATTCGCTTGCACAAGATCGTGACCACATACGATGAGAAAGATAATATTATCGCTTGTGATGTCACATTCGGAAGTCAGTCGATTGGAGAACGTCATAAGGCGAACATCAACAGTTTATCGAAAAGATTTGCCGACTTGCTCACAGGTAAATTAAAGTTACCGGTGATTAGCTTAGAAAAAATCGGCATGGATATGATCAATGCGATTCATGCAGCCAGTTCCGAGATTATATTCGGCGACTTCGGGATGCAAGCGATTAGTAAGACGAACCCGAACCATGTATTCGGATTAAACTCCGAGGGTTGGTATATCTCTCAAGATGGCGGAAGAACTCCGCGGACAATAGCAACCGCACAGGGAATATACGCAGATGCACTATTTGCAGGGACGCTGTGGCTGACGAATGACTTAAACATCGAGGGTATCGATGGATTTTTAAATATATCTTCACAACGCTTTACGATGCGAAATCATAACGGTACAAGTAGCACAGTCATTGAGCCTGGCCGATTGCAAATGAACCAATCCGACTTCGAGCTTGGTGGCGGGGCGGACATGCACTTATTAGACGCTGGGAACAGAATATATTATCAACGTGAAGATTCGCAAGGCTCTCAAATGCGGTCTGCAGGTGTGGGATTCGGTCGAAGTATTAACGATAGATTCCCTTTTGCTTATCTAGGAACATCTGATAGCGATCGTCCACATGCGGTTGATGAATATGACTTCACTGGTTTCATAACAAACACCTTAGAACGTTCGAAAGTCGACGGCATTGGGAACTCGGCGGTCGGGGATATATTCCACGTCAGGGATAATGCAGTGCTATTTAGCAAAGGATTTCTCTACAATCTCAATACAAGTGCTGATGTGGATGCTTATTTCAGCCCCATCAACACAGGATCTCACAGTTATCATTTAGGACGACCGAACAACCGTTGGGACGAAACGTACCTTGCCAATGAGCCGAATGTATTTTCAGATGAACGGTATAAAACGGGTATGACTGCCATTGATAAAGCAAGCGAGATTATCGAGCATTTGAAACCGATTGAGTATCGAATGAAGTTGACTAACAATGACTTGATTAAAAGAAATCAAAATATCAGAGCACGTGGACCGAATCAAACGCAGTTTGGCTTCTCGGCACAGCAGGTTAAGGAAACAATGGACCTTTTAGGCATTGACAGGCAGACAGTTGTGGAAGTCGATTCTGAGGGGCGCTACGGTCTTAAAACCGGTCAAATCATCCCTCTGTTAGTCGCTCATGTTCAATCATTATCAAAACGAATCGAGGTACTCGAAAATGCAGGACGAAAAAATGACGCCGAATAAAGATTATATTATCCAATCGTTGCAACAACAGTTATTAAACGCGAATATGATGGTCGCTGAACGTGAAGCGATTATCAGTCAGTTATATGATGAAATTGAGAAGTTGAAAGGTAAGGGTGCTGATAAATAATCAGTGCTTTTTTTAATTTCAGAAAGAGGTGGATCTATGGATAAGCGCATAAACTATGCTGAGATTATCGCTAGTGTTATGCTGTTCGGCTCCGGTCTATTATCGTTAGCAAGGGGCGTATTTTGGATATTTGAGAATCAGGAATCCGTTCAAGACTCAGCACTATACACAGCGCTCAATCATGCCATGCCGATTTGGGCTTGGGGGGTGATGTTCGCGGTCAGTGGCTTAATGGTCATTGGTGCAAGTTGGCATATGCCGAGGCGAATAACTGGCAAAAGTTTTGCGTGGCTTTTGTTAGTCGGTGGTTTAAGCTCATCAGTCGCTTATTTCATCATAGCAATTGCCGGCTTCGATAGTGCGTCGAATTGGATGACTCCTCTACAATACATTACGTTAAGTGGGATGAATGGTTTCCTGGCATTCATAGGGGGTGTCCGAGTTTGGGCAGCGAAAGATACGTATTAAAGCACGAATTTGAACAGACGAAAGGGAATATCCACAAACGCATTAACGAAGTTGACAACAAGCATGATGAAAAGCACAGCAATTTAAATTTGATATTGCATACATTTATCGAACAACAAAGACCTTTAGGAAAAACACTGAGCAGTATTGACGATGAAGTGAAGAAATTAAATGGCACGATGAGTGTTTATGATAAGCGTGTGACTGATATCGAATACAGCTATAAGGATCATAATCGACGACTCAGCGATATAGAAGATACACAAAAGAGCAAACAGAAATCGAACACACAAATCATTGTAGCGTTGATTGGATTGATTGGCGTATTGGGTTCCGCTGCATTCGGTCTGGCGCAATTCTTTTTTTAGGTGGTGAGTAAATGGATAGAAATCAAACAACTGTGAGTGAAGCGAAAATTAAAGAGCAAGTTAAGAATGATAAAGTAAAAGGCTTGATACACCAGATTCTAGGTGTCTTGCTTGCGTTTTCAGCGTTCGCAGGTGTGGCTGGATTCGGCTTAGATTGGTTAAACGAAGAACTAATCAATTCATTCGGATTATTGTTATACGCAATCGCGGGTTTTGCTTATACAGCGTATACGATTTATAAAAATCATTTTAGTGGCAAGAAAGCACAGGAGCAAAACAAGAAGCTAAAAGAAGAAGGCTTGAAATGAGGCAATTATTCGGGAATCCCGAAGGGTTGTTTTTTTAATTTATATAAAGGAGAGGTTAAAAATGGCGAAAGATAATGAAAAACAGTCCAACAAGAGAAATCAAAAGAAGGAACAAGGTAAAAAAGTAAGTATGGATCCAACTGTATTAAATCCCGAAACTAAATTCGGTGGAGGTGGTGGTACTGATGACGGCAAAAATTAATCCGATTACAGAATTGAAAGCTGATGGTCATCGCATTACGTCGAATCCTCATAAGTATTATGACGATTATGGACCACCTGCAAAAGGGAAGAGGCCATTTGGAGACCGTCGGCATATCGATGGTAACGGTAATCATGTAGACTCGTATTGTGGAGGTGATCATAATGCGTATGACACAAGCAAGGGGCACAGAGCGCCTATTCACGCTTTTGCACGCATGACGGTGCTTAATGGTACTGGCTGGAATACATTCGGTTGGACGTTTGTCGGTGGTTTTGTGGATGCGGACGGTAAACACAGGCAAGTGATTTATGGCCACCTTTATGACAACCCTTTGAAGCGTCTAAAAATAGGGCAAAAGTTGAATAAAGGTGACGTTGTTGGCTATCAGGGCGCATCAAATAATCTAGGTATTTCAATGGCTTCCCATCTGCATATTCAATTTCAGAATTATGGGGCTTTGGCTGCTAAACCATTTACCTGCAATGGTATCGATCCGTTAAAAATTGATGTAAGCAAAACGTGGCCAGATATGGAAAGTTATAATGCTGATAATGGTTCAGATGCAATGATTATTGATGTATCGCACCATCAACCTGTTAACTCTATCAACTATGCGACACTGTCCAAACACGTTAATCATGTAATTATCAGAACTATGGACGCAGATATGATTGATAATGCGTACAAGCAACATCATCAAAACTTTAGAAAACATGGCGTACCGACTGCAGCTTACGCATTTTTCCGTGCTCAAAACAATACTCATGTGAAAAACGAAGCGAAAATGTTCTGGGATCGTACCAAAGATTTAGACCCGACATTCTGGTGGATTGACGTAGAAACGTCGCCACATTCGAATATGAGGTCAGCAGTTAATCTGTATATTGACGAGTTGAGAAAATTGGGTGCTAAGAAAGTGGGCTTGTATATTGCACATCATCTGTATAAGCAACTTAATCTTGATACGTCCAAAGCTGATGCGGTGTGGATTCCGCATTATGGCTCAGGTAGCTCTAAACCGGACAGCAAGCCGAGCTTCCCGGCGGACATCCATCAATATACAGAGCATGGACGTTTACCGGGGTATAATAGTAATTTAGACTTGAACAGAATTATCAGCAATAAGGAATTAGAATTCTTTACTGATGGTAAAAAGTCCAAAAAGAAACCATCAGCGCCGTCTAAACCAAAACAGTCCAAACCAAAAAGTAATAAAATCACTGGTTCGACTTATACGGTTAAATCGGGTGATACGTTAAGCGGTATTGCAACCAGAGCGGGAACAACTACTAAGAAGCTTCAAAACTTAAATGGTATCAGCAATCCTGATTTGATTAAAGTCGGTCAGAAGTTGAAATTGAAAGGTTCTGCTACATCGACGTACACTGTTAAATCAGGTGATACACTTTCTGGCATCGCTTCACGTTTTAACACATCAACTAAAGCACTTCAAAACTTAAACGGCATTTCTAACCCTAACAAGATTTATGCAGGTCAGAAACTTAAAGTATCTGGAGCGGCTTCAACACAGTATCACACTGTTAAATCAGGAGACACTGTCAGTCATTTAGCTCAACGCTACGGATCAAGCCAGCGTAATATTGTTAGTTGGAATAACCTTAGAAGCGCTGATCAGATTTATGTAGGACAACGTTTAAGAGTCAAATAATCCAAGTCAATAACGCACCTTATTTTAATTTACCACGAACATGTTGTTTGTTATTAGGACGGCCTTACCACCCGTCCTTTACATATTTTCATGTCGTTTTACTTCCTCCAATATACTTTTTTCAGTCGTACTGGTACTTGCAGGTATTGCAATCCATTCACCATTGACTTTCACAACAACGATCTGACCATACTTATCAATGCGGCTTAAATCGACAACAACGTTTACTGTCTGCTTACTTCTGCGTATCATAAAATCATAACCTTCCAGTAGTTCATGTAATTTCATTGAGTTTAATGAAATAGTATCACTCCTATATAAATATTCCTTTAATTTACAGTATGATGTATATTTTAACTATTAGAGTCTAATTTATCTTAAATAGTCATCTTTTAATTTTATACATTGATTTTACCATTTTTAACTTTTGATGATTAAATGTTTTTACTATGATAAAATTGATTGACTATAATTAAGGAGTTTATAAACATGTATCCAAAAATAAATGTTAAAGGATTCGCCCATTTTGAAGAATTCTCACTAAACATTAGTCCATTCTCAGTTTTTAGTGGACAAAATGGAACTGGAAAAACCTTGCTCATTAAACTATATAATACTATTAAAGATTCTTTGTTTTCTCGAGAATTATCAAGTAATCCTAGTAAAGATTTCCCTAAGTTAGATTTTGAGATTGACAAAGTTTACTCTAATATAGAGACGGAAAAGATATTTAATAAATATATAGATTATCTTCTTGAACCGAATAGACTGCTAATAAATTCTTTTGGTCATTCCAATATTCAACTTAAAAGCGTTACAGTTTCGGGTATAGACACTTCCTCAATGAAACTCTCCACGCGAACAATTAAAAGTAATGATCAAATAACATTATACTTCAATATACATTTTAACGATGAAAATATAGAAGATATAAGTAATGAAATTAATTTCCGCGAGGAATCATATGACAATAGATTTATTAAAGAGGTGATATTGCCCACCCATTTGCCAAGTATAATGCGGGAAGCTTTAAATAGTTTGATTAACAGAAGCATGAAAGGTAAGATTTCTAAGAGTTCTGCACTATACTTTCCAGCCTCTAGGGAGGCATACATACGAGATTATGACCAGTTAATAAATGCTGTCGTTACGAAACAAAGGCAGGATATAAAGAAAGAAATACAAAATCTTTTTGATAACAAAACAGAAGAAGAATCTGCGAGCATGGTTGATACTTTTTTTCAATATGATCTTTTAAAATCAAAAAATAATTATAGTGATGATCCGTATATCGAAGCATTTTGTACTCACTTGGCGAGATTGACAAGTAAACGGAAGATGTATCGAAGAAACGACTTAGAATTAGAGTATTTTAAAAACGATATATTAAAATCTGAATTCTTCATAGAAGACGGTAATGTCACTTATAAATTGAATGATGATATAACTTATTCAGCAATAAACGCCTCTTCTCTTGAAAATGAATATTCAATTTTATATGAGAGTTTACAAAGAAGTGATAAGAATTCTTATATTATTGAAGAACCGGAAGCACATTTATCAATGATTAACTCTATGAAAATAGCATGGTATATGATTTCATTATTCATGAAAGGTTTTAATTTCACACTTTCTACTCATAGCACTGTCATAATTGACAGTTTAAATTATTGTTACTTGTTGTCTAAATTGGAGAGTCCAAAAAGATCAGAACTCATTAAGAAACACAATTTGCCAAAAGGATTAATTGACCTAAGTGAAGAATCGTTTAATAGCCTTAATGTTTATTTTATAAATCATAAGAGTGTCAAGATTATCACTCTTTCAGAGTATGGATATATTATGGAAGACTTCGTTAAACAAATAGGGAAAGTTAACGATTTGTTAATAGAAGTTGAACAACTGGCAAGTGAGAGTGAAATAAAAAATGAAGAGGAATAGATTCCTTACGAAGCGCTTAGCCGCTAATGTCCGACATCATTTTCATGAGATTAACCCTAATGATACCGTCATCACAGAAGATTTTAACGATGAAGTTATGGAGGCAGAACTAAAAGATGTAATAAAAATTCGAGATACTTCTAAATATTTCATTTATGGAAAAAAGAATAATGAACCATATAAGAATGAAGAGTCATATTTCAAAGATCTCAAGAATAGTCATTTCAAAAATAAAAGAGCTGATTTGACTATTTTAGAATTTGATGAAAATGAAAATGAAACCTTCGCCCATGTAATAGAAATGAAATCTAAGCTAGATTTAAAGAACTTTAAAACTGCGAGAGCACAATTATTAAACAGTTTATTAGATGTTGAAATAATTTCTCTAATTTCTTCTAATGGCGCATTTTCTATTGAGCCAAGTTTTCATTTGATTTGCAATAAAGAAGAAATCATTGAAGATAATTTTCTGAATAAAGTCAGTCGAGTATCAGCAACCGCAAGGCTTAGGAGAAGCGATGGTAAAGTGGCAGAGCCCGATGTCCTAGCTACTCAAGAGTATAGCAATAATAGAATTATTACAGATATGGATTTAGAAGATTATGAAGATAGGGAAAAGTACAGAGGTTTAGATAACCCAAGCTGTAGAGTTGTACAATTTAAAGTACATGTTATTTAATAAAGTCACAATGAGTCGGCAAAAGACATGTATGAAAATAAACGACCTGGTCATGAAGTGATCACTATGGATTTTACGGATGCTGATTTTGAACGTTTAACAAGTAGGCTGAATTTGACCACATAATGCACTTAAAAACATATGTAATTCGTTTCTCACAAAATAACCTATTTCATAAAACGTATCATATCAACCGTTTTAAGAATACATATAATAGTAGGAAACGAACAAATAGTCTCCCGCCGTCTCCATATAAAAAGGACTCCGACAATATAAGTCGGAGTCCTTTTTACTGGTTCTATAATTAATGTTATAGACTTTGAAATATCTTGTCTTTTAATGACAAGTTCACTTATTACAAATACTTTTGCTAATAGGGTTGACAGATTAGAGAAAGCAGTGTAGTATACTAAGAGTAGTTTAAATTAACACATTTTAATTTTTTCATTCATCTGAAAAACCCTTAAAACAACTTAATTTACAACGAACAAATATTTAAGTGCAAAAGCACTAGGAGGTTTTTTCTATGAATGAAGGAACAGTAAAATGGTTTAACGGCGAAAAAGGATTTGGCTTTATTACACAAGAACAAGGTGACGACGTGTTCGTACACTTCTCAGCTATCCAAGCTGACGGTTACAAGACTTTAGAAGAAGGTCAAAAAGTTAACTTTGATGTAGAAGAAGGTCAGCGTGGTCCACAGGCGACTAACGTTACACCAGTATAATCTACTGAAAATATAAAGCTAAAAGGGACGACTCCGGTCGTCTCTTTTTTTTTATACAAAAGATAAACTCTCTCCAGGTCATAGTAACCTGGAGAGAGTTTTATAATTGATATGAATTTTATTCCGGAGTAACATTGAATACTGCTGAATCTTCTGCGTCGAGTGGTGAAAACACCAACTCTATTTCAGAAGGATCTCCGGTAACCGCGTATGCGAGAGTACCTGTTGCGCTTTCTCCATCGGCTGTTTCATCCAGTATGATGTCTCCTACCGGATAAGTTTCGGCTGGTTCACCGTCCAGCATAACTTCCATATCACGACTGCCCATCAGGTAGGAATCTCCGGAGTTGTTCTCAAATGATAGTTCAAGCATGATGACTTCATCTGCTTCGACTTCTGCAAACTCATTTCTTTCATCAGTGTAACTCACATCTTCCACAGTCAACGTCATGCCGTTCAATTCAGCTGAATCACCGACAGTCAGTCCGTCCTGTGTAGAGCCGGATGACTCTTCTTCAGAACCGCTGCCGGATTCTTCTGTCTCTGTATCAGGAGCTGGATTTTCCTGCACATCGGGAACAGTCACGCCGCCGTCGTCATATTCACCATATTTATCAATTTGTTCAGCAATTTCTATATGCAGCGTTTCCTCCGGATTTTGCTGGCCTGGAGCGGTGGAGATATACGCTACATGCACAAGGTCACCACTTGATTTTTCAACGATTCCGACAACTGCGTTTTCCATTTCATCTGTGTTTGCACCTGTATATTCTACATTGAATATACTTCCGAACGTTTCATGCAATGATTCTTCATCTCCGATATTATGCAGGAAATAATAATCATCGTCTTCCGACACATCAATCACATCACTGTTTTCCATGAATGCTTCATGTAGGTTGGAGTAACTTCCATAGAACACTTCATCACTTTCAGCTGTTCCAGTCTGGTCGACCCATCCGGTACCGTCAAAAGCAGCGAATTGATCCGGATTGGCATAAATGTTTGGAAGGAGTTTTCCGGATTCCTTATCATATACTTGTGAAAATACTTCAAAACCATCCCTTTCATCGATTTCTGCGCTTAAACCAGCGACATCGGATTCAGCTGGTGTGTCAGATCCCGCCCCAAATGCATGTATGGCCATATAAGTTTCAGCGAAATATGTTGAGATTTCCTCTGAAGGTTTCAATACTTCTTCGATATCTGCATCGGATTCTTCAGCATTACCCAAAAGTTCCGCAATTCCGGAATTCCCTATGAACATCGAAGTAATCTCTGTATCATCACCTGTCAAAGTTTCCCCGGTTATTGTAGAAAAGTCGATACCGCCTGCAGAACTTTCTCCAGAAGAGCTTTCACTGTCTGAACCGCTGTCAGCATCCGAAACGGCTTCGCCTTCTACAAGCTCATAACCTGCATTTAACAGCTGTTCTTCGGAACGTTCCATACTGACGAATTCTGCAGATTCTTCGCCTTCAAAGTCAGCACCGTCAAGACCAGCAACTTCATTCAAATCTGCTTCATCATAATTAACTTCTGTTGTTTCAACAAAACCGTCTTCATTATATTCAATATTATGATCTACACCATCTGTATCAGTATATTCCTGGCTGGCATCAGCAAGTAGTTCTTTTGCTTCCTCTTCATTTGATGCACCGATTGCTTCGTAATCCATTTCAGTTACTGAAGTTTGTCTTTTCACTTCATCACCGACGTAATAGTAGACGAGTTCGTTATAAGTGCCGTTTTCTTCCAAAGCAAATGTTTTTGTTTGTTCTTCACCACTTGTGGCATCTTCAGATTCATCAGAAGCTTCTTCATCTACGTCTTCTTCATCTAAATCCTCTGTGCCGCCGATTCCTATAGAAGAATTATCTTCGTCACTGTCCACGTCAACAGAATCTTCACCATCACTGTCATCCCCGGAATCTGCGGAGTCGTCTTCTGAATCCGTGTCATCCCCGGAATCTGCGGAGTCGTCTTCTGAATCGCTGTCATCCCCAAAATCTTCTGATTCAGTGTCTTCTGTCTCTTCGGATGATTCTTCCTCAGAGCTGCCTTCTTCCTCTTCTCCATCTCCAAGCCCACATGCTCCAAGGAGAAGCATTGTTGAAAGTCCCCCTGCTAATAAATATTTTTTTAATGACATATAGTCGTCCTCCAGAATTTTAATATTTTAACACTTTTCTTTATAAATAATCAGAAAGATGAAATCTTCCGTTATTACTATTTATAAATATTTAATTTAATTTTTCATTAAGTCTGTAATATCTGTTTCTTTTATGAGGTTCAAAGAAGTTATAAGTACAGTATAAGTAACAATATATAATAATTCCACAAAATGTTCACAATTTGTACAAAAAATTTCAAAAAAATAAACTCCCACCGGCTGATGAGAGTTTTACGATATTACATATTTCTATGAATATATGTTTCACACATATTAAATATTTCTGTTGCTTCGGGTCTGTTTCCCGGATTTTTATCAAGACATCGGTTGATTATGCCGCTTAATGAAGGATCCATCTCACGCAGTGTTTCAACAGCTTCAGCGTCGCGTTCAAGCTGTTCGTAACGCTTTTCTTCATATGTTTTGAACGGCCTTTTCCCTGTGGCCATGAAAAACAGTACGACACCGATTCCCCAAATATCCGCAGCTGTGGTCAAAGGTTCACCAATTGCCTGTTCGGGGGACATATATGGCTTGGTGCCTGTACCTTTTCTGATTGTTCCGGGTTTAGTTGCGAGATTAAGGTCGAATAATTTAGCCAACGGTGGCTGTGAGATGATATTCGACGGCTTAATGTCTAAATGTATAATATTATTCTGATGCAGATAATTAACGACGGATGCAATCTGTTTTCCGAAATGTGCGAGCTGTATCAACGGAAGTTCTTCATCTCTTTTATAAGTATTTCTGATGAGATGTGAAATTGTTTCTCCTGTCAGCGTCTCCTGAATGACGATAGGGCGAGGTTCAGTATAAAGTGCGTATCCTCTTATAAGATTCGGATGTGACAGTGTTGTAATGGCTTCGCCTTCCTGGATCAGACGTTCTTTTGCGGCTGGTTTTTCCATAGCGAGCGGTTGAATCGTCTTACCGATACAGCTCGTCATGCGTTCCTCACTCCAAAGGTGATACAGATCGCAGTCTTTTCCGCGCCTTAAATGTTCAACGACAGTGTAGTCCATAATCAGCGTTTCTCCGCGTTCAAGTGGTGCTACTCTTATTTCTTCTTCAGTTTTCAATATCTCCGCCTCCTTTGTTTATCTTGCAGCCACGGGTTCTAGAGCCTTATCCTCTTTTTCTTCTTCTCCCTGCTGCGCAGTATAAAGCTTTTTATAATTACCGTTTTGGGAAATCAGTTCATCATGTGTACCGATTTCTGTAATGTTCTCCTTATCCAAATAAACGATCTTATCTGCAATGCTTGCGCTTCTTAAGTTATGTGTAATCATTAATGTAGCTGTGTTTTCCATCAGTCTCTGCATCGGCTGCATGACACGTTTTTCTGTCGCACCGTCCAGGCCTTCAGCGGGTTCGTCGAGTATGACGACAGAAGCTTTTCTGATCATTGCACGTGCGATGGCGACGCGCTGCTGCTGTCCGCCGGATAAATTTCTGCCTTTCTGGCCGACGTTTGTGTCATAGCCATCTGAAAGATTGCTGATAAACCCGTGGGCATCAGCTTTTTTAGCCGCTTCAATGATTTCTTCAGTTGTTGCATCCGGTTTACCGTATGCTATGTTTTCTCTTACGGTGCCGTCAAAAATAAGTGATTCCTGAAAGACGACTGCAATCTGATTGCGCAGTGACTGAAGGTCGGTGTCTTTCAGAGCATGCCCATTGAGGTAGACTTCTCCTTCAGACGGTTCATAAAATCGCATCAGCATTTTTACAATCGTCGATTTACCGACGCCGCTGGCGCCGACCAGGGCAACAGTTTCCCCGGGATTAACGTTGAACGACAGATCTGAAAGGACATGATGTTTTTTGCCGGGATAGGCAAATGATACGTCCCGGAAAGAGATGCTGCCTTCATTGTTGTTAATTTCTTCTCCATTCTCTGATATGACTTGAGGTTTCTGCTCCATGAACTCGATGACACGTTCAGCACTGGCTGAAGCTGAGTAAATGGTGTTAAGCAGCTTGCTCAAGCCTCTGACAGGACTGTACAGCCGTCTCAGCAGAGTGAGGAAGGCGACCAGCACACCGATAGTCACCTCATTCTGCATCAGTAGAAATGCACCGAAGACCATAACGGTCAGTGTCCCGCCGGTTTCTATCATCGAAACTGTCGGTGAGAAAGTGGCCTTCAGACGGACTTTCGTCATTTGGGCATCATATGCAGCAACGTTCTGATTTTGAAATTTTGAAGCTTCATGCTTCTCCTGGTTGAAAGCCTGCATCAGTGAAATATTTGAAAAACCTTCTTCGGCAAGGGAGTTTATTGCGCCCATACGCCTCGAACGTTCACGGGATGCAAGTTTCATTCTGACAGAGAAGTATCGTGTGACCATATAGAATAGTGGTACGACGATCAGTGAGACAAGCGCCAGTTTCCACTCCATGAAAAATAGCATGCCAATAAAAACAATAAGCTGGAAAATGTATGATAAAGCTGACGTTGCACCGCTGACAATCAATCTTTCAATGGAAGATATATCACCTGTCAGCCTTGCGATGATATCTCCGAGTTTACGTCCTTCAAAAAAGTGTAGCGACAAACTCTGCAGATGTTCGAACAAAGTCTTTCTTAATGACAGAACAAAATTCTGTCCGACCCAGTTGGACACGCATGTTCCGGCAAACGAGAATATGCCGCCTGCCAGACTGAGACCTAAGTAAAGGAGTACAATCCATAACAACGGACCGAGATTACGTGCATCCAGAACATTATCTATAAAAATCTGAAGCAGCCACACCGTACCTGACAGTGTGAGTGGTTTCAATGCGATGAATATCAGTCCGACGACAATCCATTTACGATAATTTTTTGTGTAGGGCCAAAACCATTTGAATATTTCTTTAAGCGGCACCGGCGGTGCTTCGCGAATAATATTGCCCTCGGTATTATTCAGTGCAAAAAATTGATCGATCTTTGCTTTCCAGGACTGATTTTTTTTAGCTCTGTTTAATCTCCTCATGACACTCGCTCCTTTCATATGTAAAAACAGACGACCACAACAGAATGGGCCGCCTGTTTAAAATTACTCTTAAGATTATACCCAAGATTATTATTAAAGCTAGTCGGAAGAGACACTTGATGCACTTGACGCACTGGATACACTTGAATCGCTTGAATATGAATCTGATGAAAAGTCGTTTGATGATGCCGGTTGGATATCTTCGAAATAAGTCATGGTTATTACCTCCTTTTCATTAATCTTCTTTTATGAGATCTAGTCAGAAGAAACACTTGATGCACTTGACGCGCTGGATACACTTGAATCGCTTGAAAATGAATCATTGGAAAAATCATTTGATGCTGCTGGTTGAATGTCTTCGAAATAACTCATGAATTTTCCCTCCCTTCGTTTTGTTAGTACCATCATTCCATTTGAAAATTAAAAAATAATTATCGGAATATTAAAAACTCATTAAAAAAACCTGAGATTACTAATATTATGTAAATAAATAGTAAATAATCGATATAACATTTACTTATTTGTATAAATATGTAACTTATAAGAGATTTTCATTATTAAATTTTGTACTCTCATTCTTATTTGTCTGATAGAATAGTGATATTGTTCCATCATTTTTACATTAATGGAAGAGGAGGCATGGAAAATGGATGTATTGCTCAATCCAGTCGTTATTTCGGTTCTTGTATTAATCGTTTTGAGTCTTTTAAAGATCCATGTCATTTTCGCATTGATCCTCGCTGCAATTTCAGCAGGGCTTCTTGCGGGGCTGCCACTCGGCGAGACTGTTACAGTCCTTGTTGAAGGTATGGGCGGGCAGTCCGAGACGGCGCTGAGCTATTTATTGCTGGGGATTTTTGCTTCAATGATTGCGATGTCCGGAATCGTTAAAGTACTGCTTAATTATTTGCTGAGAGTAATAGGGAAGCGGAAGTATCTTCTTATATTCATATTTGTAGGAATCGGGGTGCTTGCTGAAACGGTTGTACCTGTACATATCGCATTTATACCGATATTGATTCCGCCGCTGTTGATGCTGTTCAACAAATTGAAAATAGACAGAAGAGCGGTTGCGAGTGCTTTGACATATGGTCTGAAAGCCCCTTATATGTTGATTCCGGTCGGCTACGGTTTAATATTCCATGGCATTCTGGCAACAGAAATGCAGGATAACGGTCTGGATATCGCTTTGTCTGATATTCCTTATGCGATGCTGATACCGGTCCTCGGCATGACGGTCGGGCTGCTTGTAGCGGTTTTCATCACTTACAGAAAACCGAAGGACTATCAGGATATTGAAACAGTCGACTCCGACAGCATGGTTTCTGAACAGCTGACGGAAACACGCCAGACAGTGAACCATGTCATTACATTATTTGCGATTGTCGCTGCATTCGTTCTGCAGCTGTCGTTCGATTCGATGATCATCGGGGCGCTCGGAGGTATTACGATCATGCTTCTGAGCCAGGTTATCAAGGTGAGCAGAAGTGACGCTGCAGTCAAAGAAGGTGTTCTCATGATGGGTGCAATTGCCTTTATCATGCTGATCGCTTCGGGTTATGCATCTGTTCTGACTGAAACAAATGCAGTGGATAATCTGATCGGCACGGTTTCAGGCTGGTTCGACGGTACACCACGTGCGGTGGCAGCAGTCGTATTACTGCTGGTCGGACTTGTGATTACAATGGGTATTGGAACTTCTTTCGGCACGATACCAATCATTGCAGCGGTTTTCGTACCACTCTGTATGTCACTCGGATTCAGTCCGATGGCAACGGCGGCGCTTATCGGAAGTGCAGCAGCACTTGGTGATGCAGGATCTCCTGCTTCCGACAGTACGCTCGGTCCGACGTCGGGCCTTGCGGCTGACGGACAGCACGACCACATCTGGGACACGTGTGTTCCGACATTTGTGCATTACAACATTCCGCTGATCATATTCGGTACGATCGCGGCAGTCATACTATAGAAGACATCGTCCAGCCGGACGGTGTTTTTTCTTACAAATAAAAGATTAATATAATTATATTGGGGTAGAGAGGGTTGTAAGCATAATATTAGGAGGTAGTAAGATAATGGCACTTAAGTATGAGGTAACAGCAACCAACACAGGCGGACGCAAAGGACACGTTCAGACAGATGATAAGGCGATCGACTCAGCGGTACTACCACCGGATCAGGACGGCGACGGCGTCAACCCGGAACAGCTTTTCGCAGCAGGCTACGCTTCATGTTTCAATGGCGCATTCGATTTGATGCTGAAACAGGGCGGCGTTAAAAACGCGGAGCCTGAAGTGGATCTGACAGTCCAGTTATTGGATGATGAAGAAAATGAAGGTCCGAAACTCGGCGTTAAGATCAATGCGAAAGTTAAAAACATGTCTCAGGAAGATGCAGAGAAATATTTAGAGCAGGCACATCAGTTCTGCCCGTATTCAAAAGCGACGCGCGGCAACATTGATGTTGAATTGAACGTTACTGCAGAGTAATATAGAAAGTTTTACAGGCACGGAACCTTTAAATGGGTTTCGTGCTTTATTTGTTTTGGAGCGTGGCTGGGGAGGCGCTTTGTGCTATAAGTTGCGGTTTGGGACTTGAGTTATAGCGTAAAGAAGGGCGAGACGCTATAACCGGGAGAATAACTGCATTCCGTGCCATTCCGAGGTAATCAGCTGAATTTTAAATTAGCTATAAATGTCAATTAAGGGAATCATTGATTTTTCATAAGCAAACCTTATGGATCATAGTAACTTTTTCAGTGAAATAAAGTGAGCATCTTAACATTAACTTAATAATTAATGGGTATACTTTAAATATAAACATCATTTGACCATTCCCCTTTGGTCAAGTCCCCTTACCCGAAATCCTTCCCCTGGGATTTTGGGTACTTTTATTTTTATGGAAGTATGTGTACAATAAAGCAAATATCAACTTGACTGACGGGGGATAGGAATGAACATAAAAAATATTGAAATATTTGAAGGGCTTCCGAAAGTGGTGGTGTCCATAAGCGGAACGTCGCTTTCTGATATACAGAAGGAAATCACAAATGTTAAAAATAATATCGATTCTCTGGATATTGTGGAAATCCGCAGTGATGCGCTTGATAATATGAGCCGCTCTGAGCATTTGAGTCTAGTGAATGAAGTGTGTTCGGAATTAACCGACCTCCCGATCATCTATACATATAGAACGTCTCATGAAGGTGGCAGCGGTTCTAAATCATACGCCGAGTATAAGGACCTTCTGATGGATGTCATCATAAAGTGTGATATCGACATCATCGATATTGAATTTGTGACCGGGGGCAAAGTGATTTCGGAAATTGTGGAGTGTGCCGGGGAACATGGCAGGACGGTTCTCTTCAGCCATCATAATTTCAAGGAAACACCGAGGCTGGAAGAAATGCAGAAGATGTTATACAACATGCATTCGGCAGGCGGTGAGATTCTGAAGCTTGCCTTTTTGCCGAATGATGCCGATGATGTGGTCAACATGCTGAAGATAGTCAAGATCGGCAAGGAGGCCATCGGTAATAAAGTCATCGGCATCTCCATGGGAGAGCTGGGTAAAGTGACGCGTCTTGCAGGCGGTGATTTCGGATCATGTCTGACATACGGCTATATCACTAACAACAGTGCACCCGGACAGGTTCATGCATCCAGAATCAAAGATGCACTTAAAGCATATGAAATTTAAAAAAATGCCTGAGGATTCCACTTCAAAGAATCGTCGGGCATTTTTATGTTCTACAGATTTTCTTTTAAAAACTGCCTGACATCTCCCGGCGTTTTTGCGTGCACTGGATGGAGGTGGGCAGTCTTCCTGCTTTTATTAAAGATAAGGAGCCCGGGGATGCCCGTAACGTCATTTTCATCTGCTGCGGCAGGTACTTCATCACGGTTCAGTTCGTACCAGTCAATATATCTGTATTCTTTCATGATCGGCTTGATGAAATGGTCCAATACACTGCAGTCCGGACACCAGTCAGCATAAAATTTTATGATGATCTTATCGTTGCTTTTAATTATCTCTTTATAATCATTATATGTTCTGATTGCATCCATCATTATCCCTCCAGTCAGTTTTTATGAATCATCTTAATATTACCACTTAAAACTTAAATATTGTAGAATGGAAATAAGGGGAAAACTTAGTATGAATACCTGTCAGAGTATCGGGTATAGACTATAAACTGACTATCTATGGAGGTACCGGATGATTACTTTTTACGAATATTCCAAGTGTACGACGTGCAGAAAAGGGAAGAGGTTTTTAGAAGAGAATGGTGTGGACTTCGAAGCGCACGATATGGTGAAAGAACCGCCGTCAAAAGAAACGCTGAAACAGATCATTGAGAAATCAAATCAGGATATCAACAAATTTTTCAATTCAAGAGGGAAGAAATATAAAGAACTCGATTTGAAAAATAAGCTGCCCGAGATGTCAGATGCTGAAAAGATCGAGATCCTGTCTTCTGATGGAATGTTGATAAAACGTCCAATGGTCGATGCAGGAGAGCGTGTCCTGCTTGGGTTTAAAGAAGCGGAGTACAAGGAAGCGCTTTTATAAGTAATAAGCTTGAGAAACTATGTGAAATATGTCATTATGTAGTTGTATAGATTAATTTGAGGAGGTTTTCTATTATGGCATTACCAAACGACTTAAAGTATTCTGAAGATCATGAATGGGTAAAAGTTGATGGAAATACAGTAACAATCGGAATTACTGATTTCGCTCAAGGTGAGCTTGGAGACATCGTTTTTGTCGAGCTTCCTGAAGAAGACGATGAAATGACTAAGGGTGAATCTTTCGGCAGCGTAGAATCAGTTAAGACTGTTTCTGAACTGTATGCTCCATTAAACGGAAAGATCGTTGAAGTGAACGAAGAGCTTGAAGACAGCCCTGAGTTAGTAAACGAATCACCATATGAAGAAGCTTGGATGGTTAAAGTTGAACTTGAAGACACATCACAATTAGATGACCTGTTAGATGCTGACGGATACAAAGCAGTTATCGAAGCATAATTTAAAAACTCTAGACATTGTCTAGAGTTTTTTTAAAATAAAATAAAACTCCAAGGGTGATGAAAATGTATCTTTCTGATAAAGTACTCATTGTTGAGGGTAAAACTGACAAACGCCGTATCGAGGAAGTGCTTGTAGAACCTGTGCAGATCATATGCACTTTTGGTACAATGGGAGTTTCAAAACTTGATGAAATTTTGGAACAGCTTGACGGCTCTGATATTTATATATTATCGGATGCCGATAAAGAAGGCCGCAAAATCCGTAAATGGTTCAAAAAACATCTCAGTGAAAGTACCCACATTTATATTGACCCTAAATTTGGAGAAGTCGGCAGATGCCCAAGAGACTACCTCGCAAACCTCCTGATGCGTCATGGTTTTTATGTCGACACGAGCTTGATTATGAAAGGTAAGTTTTATGATGAAAGAGCAGTTAGAGACACAGGATATATACAATCTTATTCATTCTGAAGAAAAATTTATTCTGTACGGTTATGCGCCGATCTGTGCAAACTGCCAGATTGCGGAACGCATGTTGAATTTGACTCAGGAAATTATAGATTTTGAATATACAGCAATTGATCTGAATTACCATGTGGATTTTATCAATGATTATAAAATAACCTCCGCACCGGCGCTGTTGATATTTGAAAACGGTGAACTGAAAGAAAGTGTCTACCGTTTTGAATCCGTCACAAATCTGATGGATATACTCAGCCGTCAGTATTGACGGAAGTCCGGACTGATGGTATTATGATTCACAATCGAATAATAACTCTTATCAAGAGTGGTGTAGGGAAGTGCCCGTTGATGCCACGGCAACCGTCTCAAAGACAAGGTGCCAAATCACTGAATCAATCGATTCAAAGATGAGAGGCTGAAGATAAAAGAAGCCTACTCATTTCATAGCAAGTGAGTAGGTTTTTAAATTTATAATAGTTTGGAAGATGATTAATGATAGATATTTTAAATGTAAATAAAAACTACAGTACGAAATCAGCTGACATCACTGCAGTGGATGATGTCAGCCTGCATATAGAAAGCGGGGAAATCTTTGGCGTCATCGGATATTCAGGTGCCGGAAAATCGACATTGATCCGTCTCTTGAACGGTCTGGAAGCCCCGTCATCCGGCGAAATCATCATCGGAGACGATACCATCAACAAATTGTCTAAAAAGGACCTCAGGCAGAAGCGGCAAAAAGTTTCGATGATCTTCCAGCATTTCAATCTGCTCTGGTCACGGACGGTCGAGGAGAACATCAGCTTTCCATTAGAGATTGCGGGAGTCGCAAAAAAGGAACGGAAAAAACGGACCGGGGAACTGATTCAACTGGTTGGTCTCACAGGACGTGAGAAAAATTACCCGAGTGAATTGTCCGGGGGTCAGAAACAGCGTGTCGGCATCGCAAGGGCACTTTCAAATGAACCGACGGTTCTGCTCTGTGATGAGGCGACAAGCGCACTCGATCCGGAAACAACGGATGAAGTGCTCGAGCTTCTGCAGAGAATCAGGAAGGAAATGAACCTGACAATAGTGCTTATCACACATGAAATGCATGTCATCAGGAAAATATGCGACAGAGCCGCTGTCATGCAGAACGGCAAGGTCGTCGAGACGGGCAGAGTGCTGCAGCTGTTCCAGAACCCGTCACACAGTGTAACTAAAAGATTCGTCAAAGATGATATCAACGATGAAGAAACAGCGCTTGCCCTCGACGAAGTGAGAGAGCTGTTCCCGGATTCCAAAATACTTAAAATCGGCTTTGTCGGCACTAAATCCAAAACACCGGTCGTCTCCAGAGTGATCAAGCAGTTCGATCTGGATATGAACATTCTGTCTGGTAACATCAAACAGACGAACAACGAATCATACGGCCACCTTTATGTTGCGATGGACATTGACGGTACGACGCTTCAAAAAGTGATCGATGAGCTTGCCAATGAGGATATTACAGTGGAGGTGGAGAAGTAATGAATGAATTTTTCCAGGCCTTCAGAGATATGTTCAGTTTTGAAAACGTCAAATGGGATGTCGTTTGGGAAGCGACAGTCGATACAATCTATATGACGGGCATCGCAACTTTCTTTACATTGATGATCGGGCTTGTTTTAGGAATCATACTCTTTCTGTCCGATAAGAGCGACAATGCGGGGAGCCAGCCGGTTTACGGCGTTACGGCTTTTCTCGTCAATCTCTTCAGGGCGATACCGTTCATCATTCTGATCATTCTGCTCATCCCGTTTACAAAAGCGATTATGGGAACCATCATGGGTGTCCAGGGTGCACTGCCGGCGCTCATTATCGGTGCATCACCGTTCTATGCACGTCTTGTTGAAATTGCACTTAAAGAAATAGATAAAGGTGTAATAGAAGCGGCCGAATCGATGGGTGCAAACACATGGACGATCATATGGAAAGTATTGATACCGGAATCACTGCCTGCACTTGTTTCAGGCATCACAGTGACGGCCATCATGCTGGTCGGCTCGACTGCAATCGCCGGCGTCATCGGCGCAGGCGGCCTCGGGAACCTTGCCTACATGGTCGGGTTTACGCGGAATCAGAGTGACGTCACTTTAGTTGCAACAATAGTAATACTGATTATTGTTTTTATCATCCAGTTCGCAGGAGACTTCCTCGCAAAAGCTGTGGATAAGAGATAATAATCATATATTATAAATAGAATACCTAGAGAGGATTGGATGTATATGAAGAAATTTTTACTGTTTTTAGCTTTATCAGTTTTTGCAGTTGTTCTGGTTGCATGCGGCAGTGGCGAAGAAGGTGCAGAAGAGAGCGCTGATACAGGTGAAGAGTCTGCTGAAACTGAGCAGGGTTCATCTGAAGAAGCGTCAGAAGAAGAGGGCGGCACATTGTCAATTGCTGCATCCCCTGCACCCCATGCTGAAATTTTAGAAGAGGCTGCAACAATTCTTGAAGAAGACGGCATTGAGCTCGACGTTAACATCGTCAACGACTATACAACACCAAACCGTCTCCTTGCTGATGAAGAAGTGGATGCAAACTTCTTCCAGCACACACCATACCTGGATGGTGAAGTTGAATCACACGGCTATGATCTGGTATCGGCAGGCAACGTACATATCGAGCCGATGGCTGTTTATTCACAGGATCATGAATCATTGGAAGATGTCCCGGACGGTTCTACAATCCTTGTATCGAACAACCCTGCTGAAGAAGGCCGTTTCCTGTCATTCTTCGTCGATGCAGGCCTGGTTGAAATCGAAGAGGGCATCGATATTGAAAATGCGACGTTCGATGATATTACCGAGAACCCGCACGACTTTGAATTCAATAATCAGACAGCACCGGAATTATTGGTTGAAATGTACAATAATAATGAAGCTCCGGTCGTCATCATCAACTCCAACTTTGCCCTTGACGGCGGATTGAACCCGGTTGATGATTCTATCGCGATTGAAGACGGGGAATCTCCTTATGCAAACCTCGTTGCGGTGCGTTCAGGCGATGAAGAGAGAGAAGATATCAATAAGCTGATGGAAGTGCTTCAAGGCGATGAAATCAAACAGTTCATCGAAGATAACTACGAAGGTGCAGTCATCCCGGCAGAATAATAGTAATAAAGACCACGATAAATCTTATAAAATTTGTCGTGGTTTTTATTTTCAGCACGAACTTTCCCCGGAATAATCAATTGTACACAAAGTATATTAATGGTAAACTTACAATAAGGCTATAAAAAGAAAGGGGGAGGGTAATAAATGACACAGAACACTCAAACAGGTTACGATTCGTCACTCGTCCTTGTATCATATATTTTAGCGATTTTTACTATGATTGTCGGCCCCTTGCTTATTTGGGCATTAAAAAAAGATGATGACCCCGAAACTGCAGAGGCGTTGAGGCATGTGGCAAACTTTGGAATATCATATACGATTTACGCGTTTATCGCATGGGTATCAACAGTAGTATTGATCGGCTTCGTTCTGGGACCGATCATTCAGGTAGCAATGATTGTATTCATCGTCATCGGTATCATTAAAACATTGAATGGTGAATCATACAGACCGCCGTTCACAATGGATATCATCAAGTGAATAAAAGACGATTGAAAGCCGGATGCTAAAAAAGTATCCGGTTTAAATTTTTCAGTATATAAAAATCATATCTTTTTCATTGAATGAGTTTGTATGATATATTTAAATCATAGTAATTAAATATGATTTAAAGAGGTGCTTCAATTGTCAGATAAAAACACTGGATTTGTTTCAACAGAATGGTTAAACGAGCATTTGGAAGATGAAAATTTAAGAATCATAGATGCTACGACATTTTTACAGATTCCTGAAGCAGGCGGCTATTATGATGTATGGAGCGGTAAGGAAGAGTATGATAAAGAACATATTCCCGGCGCAGTATTCGCAGATTTGAAAAATGACTTCTCTGATGCGGATGCATCATATAATTTTGCCGTCATCCCTCATGATGAGTTCGTAGAAAAAATAAAAGAACTTGGAATTGATGATGATTCCTTTGTAGTGATTTATGACCGTGGAGCAATGGTGGGCGTCGACTTCGAAGCTTCCGACTGGGCATCGCGCTTCGCATGGCAGCTGAAATTTGAAGGGTTCGACAATTTTGCGATACTTGAAGGCGGCTATAATAAATGGAAAAAGGAAAACCGCCCGGTGACTGATGAAGTGAGTACACCAAAAAAAGGCGGGTTGAACATACAACGCAGATCTGAACTTTATGCGGACAAAGAAGATGTATTGAATGCAATAGACGATGACGGTGTAATCATATTGGACAGTCTGCAGCCTGAAAGTTATAACGGCACTGCAGACACTTATGCACGTCCGGGCCATATTAAAGGTGCGGTCAATGTATTCTTCGGTGATCTGGCTGACCCTAAAACCGGGGAAATCTACGATGACGAAAAATTAAAACGGAAATTTGATGAAGTTGGTGCACTTGATGAAGATAAGAAAGTCATCACTTATTGCGGAAGTGCAATCGCAGCGACCTGGACGCAGTATCTGCTGAATAGACTCGGACAGGAAAATGTCTCTGTTTATGACGGTTCATTATCAGAGTGGGCAGCAGATGAAAAATTACCGATGGAGACTAAAAATTCAAAATAATCTCTCTGGTTTTATGAGTGAATTATTACAACCTGAATGATTTCTGAAATCATTTAGGTTTTTTTATTCTCAAAGAAGACGAATTCAATTCAAGCTGGGAATCATACTTTAAGATGAGGGGATTCCCTTTAATATGTTTCATTTTTAAGGTATAATAAGACAGTGTGAAACATACTCCATATCTTTGACTATAGATTAGAATTATTATAAACTAGTGGAGTATGGAAATAATATTTTCTAATTGGAGGATAAGTAAATGACTTCTGTTCTAGAAATCAAAAACTTACATGTCGAAATAGACGGTAAAGAAATTTTAAAAGGTGTCGACCTGACACTTAAGCAAGGCGAAGTTCACGCGGTGATGGGACCAAACGGTACTGGTAAATCCACTTTGGCACAAGCGATTATGGGTCACCCTCGTTACGAAGTGACAAAAGGTGAAGTAATTCTTGATGGTGAAGATGTATTGGAAATGGAAGTGGACGAACGCGCACAGGCTGGTCTTTTCCTCGGGATGCAGTATCCATCAGAAATCTCAGGCGTAACGACTTCAGATTTCCTGCGTTCAGCAATCAATGCTCAGCGTGAAGAAGGCGACGAAATCAACTTAATGCAATTCATTAAGAAATTAGATAAAAACATGGAATACCTTGAAATCGATCAGGATATGGCTACACGTTACCTGAACGAAGGATTTTCCGGCGGTGAGAAGAAGAGAAACGAAATCTTACAGCTTATGATGCTGGAACCTAAGTTCGGTATTCTGGACGAAATTGACTCAGGTCTTGATATCGATGCACTGAAAGTTGTTTCCAAAGGTATCAACAAACTGCGCGGTGAACAATTCGGTTCATTGATCATCACTCACTACCAAAGACTTCTTAACTACATCTCACCTGACCATGTACACGTTATGATGAGAGGTAGAATTGTTAAATCCGGAGGCAAAGAATTAGCTGAACGCCTGGAAGCGGAAGGTTATGACTGGATTAAAGAAGAATTAGGTATTGATGACGTAACTGTAGAATCTGACGTTAATTAAGACAGGAGGATCATAATGGCTACTGTATCTAATGATTTTATTATAAATGCGGACGAAGTCATTCAGCGTGCAACAGAGCGCGGCGAATCAGACTTTTTAATCAATAAAAAGAAAGAAGCACTGGAACTGATAGAAAACATCGACATGCCTAAACCGGACAAGACGAACATCAAAAGATGGGATTTCTTCACAATGTCCGAGCCTGTTGTTGACAGCAGTGTTTACAACAGTCTTGAAGAACTGCCTGAAACGGTGAAAGAACTTCTTGATATCGATAACACTAAAAATATTTATGTACAGCACAACAACACGCCTGCTTACCTTCAAATCGATGAGAAATTACAGGATAAAGGTGTGATCATAGAGAACATTGTCGAAGCGACACACAATCACCCTGAATTAGTTAAAAAATATTTCATGGAAGATGGTGTCAAAGTTGATGAGAATAAACTCACAGCTTTCCACACTGCGATGCTGAATGGCGGATTGTTCGTCTATGTGCCTAAAGACGTGCTTATTGAAGACCCTGTACAGATGGTCTTACTTCATGATGATGAAAAAGCATCCATCGTCAATCATGTATTGATCGTTGCCGATCAAGGTTCAGAAATGACGTATGTAGAAAACTATTTATCCAACGTGGAAAACACAAGTGAACAGATCAACATCGTTTCAGAAGTGCTTGCACTGGATAATGCTAAAATCACATACGGTGCAGTGGATGTGCTTGCAGAAGGCATGACAGGCTACATCAACCGCCGAGGTATTGTAGGCAAGGACGCACGAATCGACTGGGCACTCGGCCTGATGAACGATTCGAACGTCATCAATGACAATACGACTTACCTGATGGGCGACCGTTCGAATTCAGATATGAAGACGGTCACAGTCGGACGCGGTGAGCAGAATCAAAACGTGACGACACAGATCATCCATTACGGCCAGGATTCCAATGGGCATATTCTGAAGCATGGCGTCATGAAAGACAGAGCGACAAGCATCTTCAACGGTATCGGTTACATCAAACATGGTGCGACACGCAGTGATGCACAGCAGGAATCACGTATCCTCATGCTGAGCGAACGTGCGCGCGGAGATGCAAACCCGATCCTTCTCATTGATGAAGATGACGTTACTGCAGGCCACGCAGCTTCAGTCGGGCGTGTGGATCCACTTCAGTTGTTCTATCTGATGAGCCGCGGCATTTCCCGGGAAGAAGCTGAGAGGCTTGTCATTCACGGTTTCCTGGATCCTGTAGTAAAGGCGCTGCCAATCGAATCGGTCAAGAAGCAGCTTACAGAAATCATAGAGATGAAAGTCTTATCGAAATAAGCGTTAAAGGGGTTTTTCCCATATGGATATAAATACTATCCGCAAAGATTTTCCAATCCTTAATCAAAAAGTTCATGGTAACCCTTTGATTTACCTGGATACTTCTGCGACGAGCCAATCACCTGTCCAGGTGGTTGACGCGATGAGTGAATATTACAATGAGTACAATTCGAACGTTCACAGAGGTGTCCACACACTGGGAACTAAAGCGACGGACGGCTATGAGCAGGCACGCATGAAAGTCAGAGGCTTCATCAACGCACAGCGTTATGAAGAAATCGTCTTTACACGCGGCACAACAGCTGCAATCAACCTGGTTGCCCGAAGCTTTGGCGATGCAAACATTTCAGAAGGCGACGAAATCGTCGTCACTGAAATGGAGCACCACGCGAATATTGTACCTTGGCAGGAACTTGCAAAGCGCAAAAATGCCAAACTTGTTTTCATTCCACTTGAAGAAGATGGAACGATTAAGTTAGAAAATGTCGAAGCGGTAATGACAGACAAAACGAAAATTGTCGCAGTTACACATGTCTCCAATGTACTCGGTACGATCAATGATATTAAAAGTATCGCAGAAATCGCTCATAAGCATGATGCCTTCATCATCGTAGACGGCGCACAGTCAGTGCCGCACATGAGCGTAGATGTACAGGATCTGGACGTGGATTTCTATGCGTTCAGCGGCCATAAGATGTTGGGTCCGACAGGTATCGGCGTGCTTTACGGCAAAGCTGAATTGCTTGATAATATGGAACCTATCGAATATGGTGGAGATATGATTGACTTCGTAGATTTAAGAGAATCTACTTGGACCGATGTACCGGTTAAATTTGAAGCGGGAACACCGATGATTGCCGAGGCAATCGGATTATCCGCAGCGATTGATTATATAGATGATGTCGGTGCTGATGAGATTCTTCGCTATGAACAAGAGCTGGTTAAATATGCCTATGACAAAATGTCTGAAATCGAAGGCATAGAAATTTACGGTCCAAAAGAAGAACGTGCCGGACTGATCACATTTAATTTAGACGGTGTACATCCACATGACTTGGCAACGGCGCTGGACTCAGATGGTATCGCAGTCAGGGCAGGGCATCATTGTGCCCAGCCGCTGATGAAGTTTTTGGGCGTGTCGTCCACAGCCAGAGCGAGTTTTTATTTATACAACACTAAAGATGAAATTGACTTTTTCATCGATTCACTGAAACGTACGAAGGAGTTTTTCACACATGAATTTTAACAATTTGAACCAGCTCTATCGTACAGTCATCATGGACCATTACAAAACACCAAGAAACAAAGGTGTTATAGACGATGGTACAATGACTGTAGATATGAACAACCCGACATGTGGAGATGCGATTCGTTTAACATTAGACGTTCAGGATGAAATCGTCCAAGATGCCAAATTCGATGGTGAAGGTTGTTCCATCTCACTCGCAAGTGCTTCCATGATGACTGAAGCCATCAAAGGGAAGTCCATAAAACATGCACTTGAGATGAGTGAAGAATTCAGCAAGATGATGCTTGGCGAAGACTACGATATATCAGAAGAAGATGGGGATATAGAAGCATTGTCCGGGGTCAGCCAATTCCCTGCACGTATAAAATGTGCGACGTTAACTTGGAAAGCACTAGAAAAAGGCGTTAAAGAATCCGGACAGTAATATTTAGAAGGAGTGTTAGTCATGGCTAAAAATGTACCTGAAATAGAAGATTATAAATATGGTTTCCATGATGAAGACGTTTCAATTTTCCGTTCAGACCGCGGTTTGACACCGGAAATTGTAAAAGAAATTTCAAAAATGAAAGAAGAGCCGCAGTGGATGCTGGATTACCGTCTGAAATCATTGCAGCATTTCTATGACAGACCGATGCCTATGTGGGGTGGAGATCTATCAGAGTTGAACTTTGATGAGATCACTTATTACGTTAAACCATCAGAACAGACAGAACGTTCATGGGATGAAGTGCCGGAAGAAATCAAATTGACTTTTGATAAACTCGGTATTCCGGAAGCGGAACAGAAGTATCTTGCAGGTGTTTCTGCGCAGTATGAATCAGAAGTGGTCTACCACAATATGGAGCAGGATCTTGCAGAAAAAGGCGTAATATTCAAAGATACGGATTCTGCACTTCGTGAAAACGAAGATCTGTTCAGAGAGTACTTTGGAACTGTAGTGCCGGCGACAGATAACAAATTCTCGGCATTGAACTCAGCTGTATGGTCCGGTGGATCATTCATCTATTGTCCGCCGGGAGTATCTGTCGATTCACCTTTGCAGGCTTATTTCCGTATCAACTCCGAAAACATGGGTCAGTTCGAGCGTACGCTGATCATTTGTGACGAAGGTTCAAGCGTCCACTACGTTGAAGGTTGTACAGCACCTGTTTATACAACGAACTCACTGCACTCGGCAGTTGTTGAAATTATTGTTAAAAAAGATGCTTACTGCCGTTACACGACAATCCAGAACTGGGCAAACAACGTTTACAACCTGGTTACAAAACGTACTTTCGTTGATGACAACGGTACTATGGAATGGGTCGACGGCAACCTGGGTTCTAAGATCACCATGAAATACCCTTCAATCTTCCTTAAAGGTGAAGGTGCACGCGGTATGACATTGTCAATCGCTTTAGCAGGTAAAGGACAGTTGCAGGATGCAGGTGCGAAGATGATCCACCTTGCACCGAACACATCTTCAACAATTGTTTCGAAATCCATCGCTAAAGGCGGCGGTAAAGTTTCTTACCGTGGACAGGTCCACTTCGGCAGAAAAGCTGAAAATGCCAGAGCGAACATCGAGTGTGACACTATGATCATGGATAACGAATCCACTTCGGATACGATTCCGTATAATGAAATCTTAAATGATAACATTTCACTGGAACACGAAGCGAAAGTTTCAAAAGTGTCAGAAGAGCAGTTATTCTACTTGATGAGCCGTGGGATTGGTGAACTCGAAGCGGTCGAAATGATCGTCATGGGCTTCATCGAGCCATTCACAAAAGAACTTCCAATGGAATATGCGGTAGAAATGAACCGTCTGATTTCATTCGAAATGGAAGGTTCAATCGGTTAAAAGATAAATTTAAAAGAGGCTGTGTCTTAAATGACAGCCTCTTTTTATATGCAGAAAATAAGTTATGTATGATATTTTTATGAATAAAATCCTCCTTACTGCGAATGAGCGGGTAAGGAGGTCTTTATTCATCAGACGGCAATGACCGGTGAAGTCAATATAATCATAGAGATGAGTATGACGATCAGATAGATTAATGAGTAACGGAGATTCAGCTGAGCCCATTTCTCAATGTCTTCAGTCCTCAGGCCGGTAACACCGAGGACGATCCAGCCTGCGGTGAGGATGAGAGTGATGACAAAGAAAATTGCGCCTATGGAATCGAGGAGCAGAAACGGGACGGGCAGGAGTGCGATGATGTAGATGAGTATTTGTCTTACACTCGCACTGACACCAGCGACGACCGGCAGCATGGCGACACCTGCACGTGTGTAATCATCAAGTCTTTTAATGGCAATCGCAAGTGTATGCGGTATTTGCCATATGAACAGCAGATAGAACAGAGTAATCGGTATGATATGGCTCGCCGGTGCAATGGCCGACCAGCCGATCAGCGGTGTGAAAGCACCGGATATACTGCCGATGATAGTGTTAAGAGTGTACCTTCGTTTAGACCAGAATGTATAGAGGACCACATAGAAGAACCAGCCGAGAAAAGAATAGATGGCCGCTTCGAAAGTGGTCAGCATCATAATGCCCATTCCAATGATTGTTGTGATGATGCCGGACCAGAGCACCGAACGCAACGAAAATGCTCCGGTCACAGTAGGACGGTTCCGGGTGCGGACCATTTTCTTATCGAGGTCGGCTTCGTACCAGTTGTTCAACATCAAGGCACCGGAGATGACGAGCGTACTGCCGGCCATGGTCAGTGTGAATGTTGCCAGATGATCCGTAAAAGATGCGCCTGTGAAATAGATGGCAAGCCAAAATGCTGTAAAGACAGGAAGCACATTCGCGATGAGTACTTTGCCTTTTAAAAGATTTTTTATATTCAGCAGAAAACCGGTTATGCCGGAAGTGTTTTCTGCCTCAGTTTTATGTTGAGATGATAGTTGTTCGTTATTCAAAAATATTCCCTCACAAAAAATATATTCGGCATGGCCGATATTGGAAATGTCCACTATACATTATACCAGTTGATAAGGCTTTTGGCTTGCCCGTAATATCACAAAAGGGAGAACAAACTTAACAAATATAAAAACACCCCGAAAGTTGGAGCTGCAGTCCGACTTTCGGGGTGTTTATCATTCATATTTCATTTTATCTTATAATGTTAATCGGCAAATTGGTAATAACCCTGATTATGCCAATGCTGCACGTCGGCGAGTGACATTCCATAATCCAATTGAAGGTGTGGGTAATCGACAAATTCTTCCCAGTCGCCACCCCATGTAAAGCCGACGCTTTTCGCAATGTTACCGACGTCTTCCCAGTCCGCTACGCCATTACCGTTGGCATCGCGCTCCAGACCCCACTGTGCATTACCGTATGCATCAGTGAGCACGAAGTCGATTGCCAGACCGAAGTTATGGTAGGATTGTCCGCTGCGTGCGTTGGTAACGATAGGACCCGGTGCAGTGCGTCCCTGTTCAAAAAGAGCATCCTGACTGTCAAAAGAGCGGTAGCCGTCAGTATATCTGATCAGTATACCCTGATTTGCTGCGATCTGTTTCACGAGTTCAGCTTTCTCTTTTACATCAGGATGTAATCCGTAATATACAGAATCGGATGATTCATCTGCTTCTGCTTTATTGCCGTATGTAAATGCTACGGCAAATAAAAGTGATAAACCTATAACAAGGCTTGAAAGTTTCCTGAATGAATATTTCAAAAATTATGTCCCCTTTCACAAATTTGTTACATTTCCACCCTAACACAGTGAACTTTTAATTTTTGCAATATTAACATGATGAAATTGAATTGTAATTTCGGTGTAATCTTTTAGTTAAATACAGTGAATATATGTCAGATTCTGCTAACTCAAGTATGTTATAATACCGACTATATATTTAATAATGAGAGGACGTTTATTTTGGCTGAGAATATCATAAAAAAAGGTACGGCTAATTACTGGTATGGCATCCATTCCGTGAAAGGACAGTTGTTCCTGACCGCAACACGCCTGCTCCATCAGCCGGGCTTAATGCAGGCGACAAGGGATGAAAGCATCATCATGCTGGAGGATGTCAAATCAGTGGAAATCGTGAATAATATGCTTGGTAAGATTCCCATTCCAAACGGTCTGAGAGTGACAACAAAAGAGGGTGAAGTATTCCAGTTCGTCGTCAACCGCCGTAAAAACTGGCTGAAAAAAATTGAGGAGGCAATATCAGTATTGCCTGAAGAAACTGAGGGCAGATAACTAAGAATTTAAAATGATTATGGTAAAATTAAAGTAATAAGAGTGATTTAGGAGGAATTACTGTGAATTTAAATGAATGGTTTGAGCGTGGCATCACTTACGGAGAGTATGAGGAAGGTCTGACAGATCATAAAGAAAATTACAATCTGATTTACGATAAATTTACACTTCCCAATGATGAAGAATTTTTTAATCAGCTGGATAACAGCAATTTGAGAGCAGTCATTATAGCAGAACCATGGTGTGGTCACTGTATGATGAACCTGCCGATATTCAAAAACCTTGCTGAAAAGACTAATTTGGAGACAAGAGTCAGTTTGAGAGATACACACACTGAGCTGATGGACGCATATGAAACAGACGGCAAGCGAGTGATCCCAATTTTCGTTTTCATAGATGAAGAAGGTAACGAAGTCGCAAAATGGGGACCGAGAGCTCCGGAAACGACCGAAATTCAAAAAGAGGTCCTGAAAGATATGCCTGAAAAAGGCGCACCGGATTACGATGAAATGTTCAAAGTCAAAGTTAAAGAACTCTCTGACACATTTGCAGGTAATGAAGACCTGTGGCAGTCGATCTATCAGGATATGAAGAAAAATATCAAGACAGCTTTATAAAAATAAAAAGTCACCCCCCTCACTTTATGATGTGAGTACGGGTGACTTTTTGATTTGATGATTGCCAACACTCATTGTAGAACTTTCCGGACAATTTTTGAGCTCAAATGATAAAGTTTTTGCAGTGGCCGATGATAAAGTGGCACTCTACACTTTATCCGGTCACTCACAGTTCCCAATGATCGACAACTTACTTTATCGAGTCACTCACAGTTCCCAGTGACCGACAATTTACTTTATCGAGTCACTCACAGTACCCAGTGACCGACAACTTACTTTATCGAGTCACTCACAGTACCCAGTGACCGACAATTTACTTTATCGAGTCACTCACAACTCTCAGTGACCGGCAACTTACTTTATCCAGTCACTCACAGTTCCCAGTGACCGACAACTTACTTTATCGAGTCACTCACAGTACCCAGTGACCGACAACTTACTTTATCCAGTCACTCACAACTCTCAGTGACTGAAATAGCACTTTACTTTACTCTTTCTACTCATACTTCATCTCCGACCCGTAAACATCGAGGTTATGGAAGTCCGTCTGCTCTGTTTTCACATAAAATACAGCCGGGTTTGCGACTTCAGTACAGACGATATCGTCCGGGTGGGCTTCGCCTGCTGCGACGGGTGTGAGCTCGAACATGAATTTCAGCAGTCCGTCATCGTCTTCGATGGATACGAGGCTGAAGCCGCAGCCATTTTCTGTGATTGATACTTCGAATAGGAGCTCTTCTTCAAAATTAATATCTTCCGGATCGATATCGACGCCGCTCGCTTCTGCTGATGTTTTCAGCATGTCCTCATCATGAATGAGTTCGGCGCCGTTTTGAAATCCTTCACCGGCGACTGCCTGTGAGCGATCGAGTACTTCGAATTCGATGTCTGTCTCCCACTCTGGATCATCTCCGGAGCAGCCCGCCAAAAACACCATCGTCAAGCTCATAAAACTGATAAATAAGAATTTTTTATTCATATAAAAGCACCTACTGTTCTGATTGTGTGAGTCCGACGTACTGGAGTCTTTCATTAAATAGTTTCGGATAGGATAAGTACCCGACCATGACGGATGCCATTGCGGCTGTCGTCAAGATGAGGAACAGGATCAATAGCTGATACATGACCGCTTCGAAAGGGTCGGCTCCACCGATGATCAGTCCGCTCATCATGCCCGGGAGCTGGACGAGTCCCATCGTTTTCTGAGCTTCGATCGTCGGTATCATGCTCGTTCTGATCGAAGACTTCAGACTTCTCGAAATGGCATCTTTCGGTTCACCGCCGAGAGACAGTATCAGTTCGATCACTTCTTCACTGTAGTTCAGCTCATCTTTGAGCTTATTCAAAAAGAGCAGTGACAGGACCATACAGTTGCCGATGACCATGCCGCTGATCGGTATGATCTGCTCGGGTTCTGCCGGGATGATGCTGAAACCGAGCAGTATGCCCATTGTCACGGCTTCGACGATGATGAGTGTAAATATGATGATGAGCGTAATGCCCGGGATGCCGGACCCTTTTTTAACAACGTTCTGGCTCGCTGCTGCGATCATCAGAAGGATCATTAAAATGATGAATATCACAGAATCACTTTCAAAGACGAATGTCAGTATGTATCCGACGATCAGCAGCTGGATGATCGACCTTACAGTCGCGATGATGATGTCCTTTTCAAGACCGAGTTTCAAATACAACGCGAGGGCAAGCGGAATGGCGACAAATATAAGGGATAGGGCAAGCTGTGCAAAAGACATTACTTCTCCCCCCTGACAAACGCCTGTATCTCAGGATTCTCCGATTTTTCGATGAACTCCGCCGGTCCCTGTTCGAGCAGTTCCCCGTCGCGGAGGAACCACATATCATGGCTCACTCTTTTAGCCTGCTCGAGGTCATGCGTCACCCAGATGATCGTGATGTCCATTTCGGACTGCATGCGTTGTACAAGTCTCTCGATTTCCCTCACCAGAACATAGTCCAGGCTGGCCGTTATTTCATCCAGCAGCAGCACTTCGGGTTCATGGACGCATGTCCGTGCAAGAGACACACGGCTTCTTTCGCCGCCGGATATATCCCTTACCCGGCGGTCGAGAAATGATTCATCCAGGTCGACAAGGCCGAGCAGACTTGCTGCACGTCCGCGGTCAAGTGTCTCGCCATGGATATCACTGGGCAGGTTCAGATTATCATAGACCGTACCGTCAATCATCGGAGAACTTTGGAATGCCATGCTTATACTCTTTCTGAGTTTCGTAATGTCATAATCAAAAATGTTTTTCCCTCTGAATAAAACTTCGCCCGTATCCGAGGAAAGCAGGCCGTTGATCATTTTCAGGCATGTCGTTTTGCCGGCACCGCTCGGTCCGACGAATGTGGTGATTTTACTCTCTCTCAGCGTGCCGGATATATTATGCAGAATGTCATTATGGCTGACATTCCTAAATTCTAAAATGTCCATTATAAGTTTCCTCCTATGAATATATGGTAAAATAATAGTAAGGTGATTTAATGATATATATCGGTTTGACAGGCTGGGGAGACCATGAGGATCTTTACACCCACCTGACTAATAAAAAAGATAAATTAACTACATATTCAAGTGTTTTCCCTATTGTTGAACTGGATGCCACATATTATGCAATTCAAAGGACATCAACGATAGACAAATGGTGCAAAGAAACGCCGGATGATTTTAAATTCATTGTAAAAGCGCATCAATATATGACGGGCCACAGTGATTACAGAACGGATTACACATCAATCAAAGAAGTGTTTAAAGCATTCAAAGATATGTTACACCCAATGGCAAAACAAAACAAACTCGGTTTCGTATTATTACAGTTTCCGCCATGGTTTGACTGTACAAGCGAAAATATACGCTATGTAAAATTTGCGAAGACGATGCTGGAGCCTTATAAAGTGTCTGTGGAATTCAGAAACCAGACATGGTTCAAAAGTGAATATAAAGAGGAGACACTTTCGTTTTTGTACAACAATGATATCATTCACAGCATATGTGATGAACCGCAGGCGGGCATCGGAAGCATCCCTTTCGTAAACCGTGTGACGGACAATACAGCTTTCATAAGGCTGCACGGCCGTAATGTCCATGGCTGGACCCAGAAAGATCTGACCTCAGAAGAGTGGCGGAATGTCCGCTACCTTTATGATTATAATAAGGAAGAACTTGAATGGCTGAAACGGCAGGTGGAAATTCTCAAACATAAAACCAAAGATATTTTTATTGTTTTTAATAATAACTCTGGAAGACATGCGGCAGGCAATGCACAGAATTTTATTGAAATGATGGACATCAAATACACAGGTCTGTCACCAAAACAAATGAAATTATTTTAAGGGGTAGTGCATATGGAGTATCTAATATTGATATTGATCGGCCTATTTGCAGCTGCTGTCGGTTCACTTGTCGGTATCGGCGGTGGCGTCATCATCGTTCCGCTCCTTGTCTTTTTCGGTATAGATAACGACATCATTTCAAATGTCACACCCCAGTCCGCTGTCGGTACTTCGAGTGTCGTACTGATATTCGTCGGACTGACAGCAATGATGTCCTACGGGCGCAGCAACCAGCTTGACCGGAAGAATGGAACTTTATTCCTCTTCGGCATCATTCCCGGGGCTCTCGCCGGCTCATACTTAAGTGATGTATTTACAACGGAAAGTTTCAAACTCTATTTTGGTATATTCCTGATATTTTTAAGTATCCTCTTAATAGTCAGGGACAGGATCAAACCGATGAATATTTTTCAGGATGAACGCTACGTCAGACCCCATGTCGATCATATGGGGAACGTGTATCACTACGGTTTTCCTCCTTATATCGCAGTTATTGCCAGCTTTATCGCCGGTCTGACGGCGGGGCTGTTCGGCATCGGGGGCGGCGCAATTATGACACCGATGATGCTGATGCTGTTCCGCATGCCGGCATCGATTGCCATCGGGACAAGCATGCTGATCGTCTTTTTCGGCGCTCTGGCATCCGGGACAGGGCACCTGCTCCAGAATAACGTGAATTTCTGGCATGCGGCATTTCTGGTGCCTTCTGCATTTGTCGGTGCTAAAATAGGGGTGTACCTCAACCAGAAATTCAATTCCGACACTGTGATCATTGCCCTCAGGACGGTACTTTTACTGCTCGGTCTATATATGATCATTGAATCTTTTCTTTAGGAGAGTGACAGCATGGAAATCAAACTCTTTCATACCAACGATATCCACAGTCATCTATATAACTATTTAAAAATAAAGAACTACTTGACGCATCAGAAGAAAAGATATCGTGAGAAGATGGTCTATCTAGACCTTGGTGACCATGTAGACCGCTCACATCCTTATACAGAAGCGACTCTCGGCAAAGGCAACATAAATCTGTTGAACCAGGCCGGATGTGATGTGGCGACACTTGGCAACAATGAAGGCATCACGCTTGAAATCAATGATCTTAAAACTTTATATGATGAAGCTGATTTTGATGTCGTCTGTGCAAATCTGCTTGAAGCGGGTTCAGACGAACCATATTTCAAGCCGTATACGATAAAAGAAGTAAACGGCATCAAGTTCGGTTTTATCGGCATTACAGTTGAGTTCACCCCTTTTTATAAAGCACTCGGATGGAATGTGTCCGACGCGTTCGAATGGGTGGAAAGATGTGTGGACCAGCTGAGAGGGCAGGTGGACTGCCTTGTGCTGATGAGCCATCTCGGCAAGTATGATGATGAAACACTGGCGAACCGCTTCCCTGAAATAGATGTCATACTCGGCGCCCATACCCACCATCATTTTGATTACGGCGAAAAAGTCGGTCCGGTGCTGATCGGTGCGGCGGGCCGTTTCGGAGATTATATCGGTGAAATCACTTTGACTTTCGAAGGGAAAAAACTGATTAATAAAAAGGCGCGCCTGATCGATACGGATCTGCTTGCGCATGTGGACGATCCTTATTATGAATACGGCCGAGATTTGATGAGAGAGAACGTCATCAAGTGGGATACACCGCCTGTTCCAAGGCATCTGTACCATACAAGCCGTTTCATCAGCCGTCTGGCGTATATGATCAGAGACTTTACGGAAGCAGATGCGAGCATCATCCATACCGGGCTGATCGCCAAAAGTTTTGAAGGCGGCACACTGTCTGAATACGAACTGCATAAAGTACTGCCCCATCCGATCAACGTGGTAAAGATCAAATTGACAGGCAGAGAGCTGAAAGAGATTTTCAACCAGTCGATGCGTCATGAATTCCGTGACGACGTCGTCAGGGGGATGGGTTTCAGAGGCGATATCTTCGGCACTTTCATCACCGACAATATCGGCTATGTGGAATCGAAACGTGAGTATTACATCGGCGAGGAGCCGGTAAAGGAACATCAGACCTATACTCTCGGCACACTTGACATGTATACATTCGGCAGAATATTTCCGCAGTTCAAATCAGCGAAGAAGATATATATGATGCCTGAATTTTTAAGGGACATCGTAAAACTGTACAATGAAGATCTATAGTTGCTGAAATCTGCAGTTATGCTATAATATTAATGTTAATTGAATATAAAAAGTAGAGGTTGCGATTATTATCAGTACAGATGACGAGCAGGCATGCGTCCGAGTCATTTGGAAAGGAATGATTGCCGAAGGGCGTTTTTGGCGGAAAACTTCCTGGGACCGGTTTGAATAGACCCGGTACTGTCATTATGATGCGCTACACGAATATATATTTTGTCACGCGGCTAATCATAATGTCACGTGACTTTTTTTAATTTTTTAGGAGGAAATACATATGGAAAGTTTTTTATCATGGGAATATATGCCGCTCATACCCCCGCTGTTGACACTTATACTCGTCGTTCTGACGCGTAAAGTCGGTATCAGTCTGGGTGCGGGCATCATCACTTCCGCCTTTGTTGTAGCCGGCGGCAGCATTATGGAAACAATCACTCTGCTGTGGGAAGCATTCATCGGCATTTTCATCGCTGACGGCAGCATCAATACATGGGAAGCATTCATTCTGATCTTCCTGACGATGCTCGGCATCATGACTGCGTTCATGAATATGTCAGGCGGTGCGAAAGCATTCACAAGCTGGGCACTGAATAAATTCAAAACAAGAAGAAGTGCCGGACTTGCAACAGGGTTTTTAGGTATCATCATTTTCATAGATGATTATTTCAGTGCATTGATCACAGGCCAGGTAGCAAGACCGCTTACGGATAAATATAATATTTCCCGGGCAAAGCTCGCATATTATGTGGATACGACCGCTTCACCGGTCTCGGTAATTGCGCCGATTTCAAGCTGGGGTGCCGGAATCATGGGACTTGTTGCACCGTTACTGCTTGCAGCAGGTTTGACATCCATTTCACCGTTCCAGGCATTTCTGTATATGATTCCAATGAACTTCTACGTCATTACTGCTTTGATCATGATGTTCATCGTCATACTGACCCGTTTCGACATCGGACCGATGCGCGAACAGGAAAGAAAAGCGATCGTTGACGGCGTGCTTGTCGACCAGATGAGGGAAGTTCCAGGAGATACGGACGAGGATCTGCCGTCTGTAAATAACAGTTCGGCACAGGCACTTTTAGTACCGATGATCGGACTTGCGGTGACAGTCATCATCATGATGTTCATCACAGGCGGACTTGAAGCGGGTTCATGGAATCTGTATTCCGTGCTTGAGAACACGATGGTTACACACAGTCTGATTGCAGGCGGCATCGTCGGTCTGATTTTAAGTCTGTTTTATTATTTCAGATACACCAAAACGAATGATGACTTTGGTTCGGACAAAATCTGGCTCGGCGTAAAGAGCGGATTTAAAGCGATGTTCCCGGCAATGTTGGTTTTGACACTTGCGTGGATGATTGGTAACCTGATCAGCCAGCTCGGCACGGGCGATGTGCTCGGTGCGATGGTTGAAAACTCCAATCTACCGGTGAGTCTATTGCTTGGCGTCGTGTTTGTCGTGGCCTGTATCATGGCGCTTGCGACAGGTACGAGCTGGGGTTCATTCGGAATTTTAATCCCGGTGACGGGTGAAATCATGATTTCACTCGGCGAAACTGACCTGCTGCTGCCGGCTGTTGCGGCAGTACTTGCAGGGGCGGTATTCGGAGACCACTGTTCACCGATTTCCGACTCGACCATCCTGTCATCGACAGGGGCGGGAAGCAACCACATTACACACGTCATGACACAGCTTCCGTATGCGGTGCTGTCAGCATCAATCGCTTTGGTCGGCTATATCGTACTCGGATTCACATCCAGCGTCTGGCTGTCACTGCTGATCATATTCATACTGCTCGCAGTCGTAGTCTTCGTGTCAAAGGCGATTTACAAACCGATTGAAAAACCAGCACAATAATAAATGAACCTCTTCTGATGAAGGGGTTTTTATTATACAGAAATACTCAGTGGTCAAAATTTGTGATAGTATAAAATAAATGCATATGTGCGAAGAATTATTGAGAGGTGGGCGTTGACCATGATTACGATTGATCATATGAATTTTGAACTGATGGAAAATTATCGTGATGCTTTTGATGAAGAGCAGTTCATGGGAAAATACAGCGAGGTTTTAAACAAATATGATTATATCGTCGGTGATATCGGTTATGAGAAATTAAGACTCGCTGGATTTTTCAGGGATAATAAGAAAAAAGTAGAGCGCGATAAAAAGTACAGCGCCATCGAAGACTATCTGAACGAATACTGCAACTTCGGCTGCGCATACTTTGTGCTGCGTAAAGTGACCAAAGCAGAGATGAAAGAAAAAGGTCTTGTCGCTGAAGAACCGGATGAAAAGCCGCAGGAAGAAGACGTTGCTGATGCGCAGGAGACACCGGCTTCGGGGCTTACGAAAGAGGTTGCCCGTGACGCGGAGACCCCAAAGCCTGAATCGGACAAGGATACTCTTGATGAAAGCGCGCCGGCGTCTGACGGAAAGAAATCAGACAGCCGGACAGAGAAAAATCAGAAGACCGAAAAAGGTAAGAATAAAAATGAAACACCACAAAATAAAACATTCGCTTCCTTCCAGAGGGATAGATAGTCATGTTAGAGGAAGAGAGAGCCGTGACACGGCTCTCTTTTTATGTTGCTTATAATTTGTCAGCATCTGCCCAGCTGCGGTGATGAGCAGATGTTCGTTGTGAAGAGAGTGAGTTTTAATATTAGCGTTTAGTTATACCGTTTTTCACGCCTATCTAAACGCCAACCGCCTTCAAACGTTTAGTCAGTCAAAGCTTCAGCAGCATCTAAACGGCAAACGAGGATTCGCGTTTAGTTATACCGTTTTTCACGCCTATCTAAACGCCAACCGCCTTCAAACGTTTAGTTAGCCAAAGCTTCAGCTGCATCTAAACGGCAAACGAGGATTCGCGTTTAGTTATACCGTTTTTCACGCCTATCTAAACGCCAACCGCCTTCAAACGTTTAGTCAGTCAAAGCTTCAGCAGCATCTAAACGGCAAACGAGGATTCGCGTTTAGTTATACCGTTTTTCACGCCTATCTAAACGCCAACCGCCTTCAAACGTTTAGTTAGCCAAAGCTTCAGCTGCATCTAAACGGCAAACGAGGATTCGCGTTTAGTTACGGCATTTTTCATGCCTATCTAAACGCCAACCGTCTTCAAACGTTTAGTCAGTCAAAGATTCAGCAGCATCTAAACGGCAAACGAACAAAAAAGCCGCACTCCCAATCCAGGGAAGCGCAGCTTAAATTTACTCCATATCTCCGAAGTCTGTGACGATGATGTCGCTTAAAAATTCGACGACTTCGTCTCCCTGTTCGGGTTCGAGCTCCAGAATGTGGGCGATGTAGCCTTCTTCTTCCAAATCGTCTGAACCGATTATGCCGAACCGGTTGCTCTGGGTATTCAACACGAGGGCTTTGCCGAAAAATCTGCCTGTCTGGATGATGACGAGGTCATATCTTCCATGATCGCCTACAAATCCAACGTATCTCGAGTGGTTGTCTTCAGTTTCATCATATAAGAAAAAGTCGAGCATCATTGTTCCTCCGCTTCTACTGTACTGTCAAAATTATGCTATCATAATATTATCATGACCACAAAGAATGTAGAGGAGTGTAGGCTTTGTATTTTGTAGATCGACGATTACTGGATGAGCGGCTCGATTATATCGAATCACTCACGAAAGAATTTAAAAATGCTGAAGGATTTGCACTGGAGCGTATTTGTCATATGCTCATCGAGTCCACTGTGGATGTCGGCAATATGATTATCGACGCTTTCATTTTAAGAGACCCGGGCACATATTTGGATGTAATGTTCATTTTAAAAACTGAAGGTGCACTGACTGAAGCGGATGAAGATGATTTTAAGGCAACATTCGAATGGAGAAATAAACTCAATCGTGAATACACGAAACTCGATCGCAAAAGCATGAAAGAAGATTTTAATAAACACATCGCTGCTTATGAAAATTATAAAGCGAGGATTTATGCTTTTGTAGAAAATGATGGTCAGTCTGTGACTGCCTTTAAAGGTGAATAAAATGAATTATAAAGGATATCTGATAGACCTCGACGGCACTTTGTACAGGGGGACTGAACTGATTGAAACAGCAAGAGACTTTGTCGGGAAATTGACAGCGAAGAATATCCCTTATGTCTTCCTGACGAACAACGCTACGAAATCACAGGAAGAAGCAGTGCAGAAAGTGCTGGACATGGGTGTAGAAACGACAGCCCGGAACATGTACACTTCTTCAATGGCAACGGCGGCCTATGTCAGGGAGCATCATCAGGGCAAGAAGGCGTATGTCATCGGCACCCCTTCCCTGAAAGGAATTCTGCTGGATGCGGGCATCGAAATGACGGAAGGGGAGGCTGATCTTGTAATCATGGGTCTCGACCTGGAAGTGAACTATGAAAAACTGAGCCATGCAGCATTGCTCATCGGCGGAGGCGCAACGTTCATCGCAACGAACCCGGATAAGCGGTTCCCCACTGAAAAAGGCATCGTTCCCGGAAATGGTGCCATCCAGCAGGTGCTTGTCGAGACGACAGGTGTCAAGCCGGTCACCATCGGCAAGCCGAGCGGATTCATTTTGGACGGTGCCCTGAAACAGCTGGGTCTGGCAAAAGATGAAGTGGCACTGATCGGTGACAATTATGATACGGATATTTTGACAGGCATCAATGGCGGTGTGGATACGATTCATGTCAATACGGGCGTAAGCCGGACCGGGGATGTGCTAAAAAAAGACATCCCGCCGACACATACTATAAATAATCTATCTGAATGGGGCGTTTAATATGACGAAAAAAGTGGTTGTTACAAGACAGATCAAAGAAGAACATTTAAAACAATTGAAAGAAAAATTTGAAGTTTTCATGTGGGACAGTGCGAATGATCCGCTGCCGAGAGAAAAATTTTTAGAAGAAATAAAGGACGCAGATGCGGCACTTACCATGCTGAGCGAAAAAGTCGATAAAGAGATGTTTGAAACCGCACAAAACTTGAAAGTCATTTCAAATCTTGCGGTGGGGTATGACAATATCGATCTTGAAACAGCAGAAAAAAATGACGTCACCATCACGAATACACCGGAAGTACTGACGGAGACGACGGCAGAACTGGCATTTACATTGATGCTGACATCTGCACGACGTGTCATCGAAGCGAACCGTGAACTGGAAGCGGGTGACTGGACAGGCTGGAGTCCGTACCATATGGCAGGCACTGATGTGTTCGGTAAAACGATCGGTGTATTCGGCATGGGCTCGATCGGTGCAGCATTTGCACGCCGCCTGAAAGGGTTCGACTGTAAAATAATCTATCATAACCGCAGTGAGTCAAAGTATGCGGCTGATCTGAACGCAGAGCTCGTTTCATTTGACGAGCTGCTCGAACAGTCGGATTTTGTATTATGTGCGGCTCCTCTGACAGATGAAACAAAATATAAATTCGATAAATCAGCTTTCGCCAAAATGAAGTCAGAAGCACACTTTATAAATATCGGCCGCGGCGGGCATGTTGTTGAAGCGGACTTGAAAGAAGCGGTGGAGACAGGTGAAATCGCTGCAGCGGCACTTGATGTCTTCGACGGCGAACCGATTTCAAAAGACCATCCGTTCATCGGCATGGACAATATGACACTGCTTCCGCATATCGGAAGTGCATCGGTTGCGACACGTGATAACATGGTTCAGCTGTGCGTGGATAATATAACGAACGTACTGGAAGGCAAGTCACCGCTCACTCAAGTAAAATAATTTTAAGGGAGAGATGACCATGGAAAAGAAATCTATCGCATCTGCACTTGAATTCAGTGAAGAACGCTTCACGAAAAACGATATTTTCAAAAGCAGGAACAGTTCGATGTTTACGCTGAATTTCACCCCTGGCCAGACGATGAAGTCACACAGCCACCCCGGAAAAGAACTGTATCTCCATGTCTTAAGCGGGCACGGAGAATTTACAATTGATGACGAGAAAATTAAAGTGATTGAAGATGATGTCATTCATCTGGAAGCAGACGAAATGATCGGTTTTGAAAATGGTAAAGAAAATACATCCATTTACGTCACGATGAACAAAATGCAGGATTAATTTTTAAAATACGGACCCTATTGTTAACCCTTTTAAATTATAGGTTAACAATAGGGCTTTTTCATGCTATGATATAAAAAACATCGAGGGGGTTTCATAATGAAGACAAAACACTTAATTTTCGTTGCACTGTTCGCAGCACTGATTGCAATCGGCGCACAAATCCGTGTACCGATCGGGCCTGTACCATTTACTCTGCAGATGCCGATGGTTTTACTTACAGCACTTATTTTAGGTTCCAGACTGGGCGCGTTATCGACGACGGTATATCTGCTGGTCGGCCTGATCGGCGTGCCGGTCTTTGCAGGAAGCGGCGGTATCGGCGCATTCATCTCACCAAGTTTTGGTTTCGTTCTCGGTTTCATACCTGCTGCATACATCGCAGGAATCGGAGTCAAAGAGGACCAGCCTCTGTATCAGTCGATCATCTATACATATCTGGCGATATTAGTGACATTCATATTCGGTGCATTATATTTTGTGCTTATCATGAATACACTCATCGGAACACCGGTGGGTATAACTGAAGCGTTGATGGTCACAGTAATACCTTTTGTCATCAAAGACCTGATCGTGGGCACGCTGACGGTAATGTTTGCACGGGTGTTGAAATCCAGGGGCATTTTAAGGATAGCTCATTAAAAATGACGAAAACCTCTGCTCTGAAAATTCAGGGCAGAGGTTTTGTTTATTCAACCATTACATTTAAAATATCACGGGTATACAGATGTTCCAAATCATCAACATGATAGACTTCGGACGAATTCAGTATGTTGGCTGATTCTTCTTTTGAAAACTTCGGGTCGTTCGTCCATCTTTGGTTCGAGAAGCGTGTTGGTGCATCATAAATTCTGAAAGAACCGTCTGCGTTCATGGTGAACACTACTATGCCACCGCCTGCAGTCGGTGATGATGATATGACAAAGGTCTGCGGTGGGTATGATACTGTTGCCTCAGGTTGATACGGGTTCACCGGATCAATGTGTATATCTAAATGAAGTGATTCTATACCTTCAGTGGATTCACTTTTAGCAAATGCCCAAATTTTTGCGGCAGTCTCAGATGTTACAGGCTGGTAGGTGGCGATTTCATTTGTAATGCTTATCTTGTCAGCCACCTGCTGAAAATTTGAATTGTTCCCGTGACGGTTATAGAGTTCTTCCAGATCAAGTTCAATGCCGTCTGATAAAATCTCGTCGTATGTCTGTACATTATATTGTGAACCATAGATGACAGCCGTCTCATCATTGAATCCTATTAACGAAGCGAAATTGCCGTAGCTTGGTGTAATGTTGTAGATGACCATGCCTTCAGGAAGGCCTGAAATGCCGTCGGCGATACCGTAATCCTGTAGCACAAGATCGAAAATCGCAGTCTGACTGTTTTCAGGTACGCCCGGCGCAATCAGTTCAAATCTTTGATTAATCAGTTCATCAGCAGAGAAAGTATAATCAGAACTTCTTTCATCCATCATGATCAGTGCAGTTTTCTCCTGATCGGAAAGATGTGCCACATCAGAGGCCAGCACTTTCTCTCCAACACTATCTTCTTCAATTTCTTCTTCAGTACTGTCAGAGTAAGTTTCATCAGAAGTCACATCTTCGGAGTCTTGCTCTTCGGCATCATTTGAATCAGTATTTTCCATCGAGTCATCTTCATATACTCCAGTTTCTGATTCTCCCTCCGTACCGGCTTCCTCTTTATATTCTTTCGCCACATTTTCAGAATTACCAACATCTGCAACTTCTTTTGCATTATCATTTCCGCAAGCCGCTAAAAATAATATCATTAATAAAGTGCTCAAAAAATGTTTTTTCATCGTTGTCCATCCTTATAATTATTTATAGTACTTTAAATCGTCGATGCTTTTACGGAGTTTATGTTCATACTGGGCCTTTTGGAGCTTCAACTCTTTAGACTTCCTTATTTCGTCCCTGTTCATCGCTTCTATGGTCAGCTTCAAATCTTCAATTTCCTGTTTCTGATTTTCAAGCGCCTTTTCTTTTTTTCTAAAGTTTTCTTCTTGCTCATACAGATTGATTGCTTCTTTCAGATTATCTGCTCTGCGGTTTGTTAAATAGCCTCTAATTTTTATCAGTGCTTTTTCAGTTCTATATGCCGGAGGGATATGGACTTCCTCATGATAAGTCCGGGTGGGAGCTGGCCTTCCGACAGCATTTTTCTTACGGTTTTCAGCCCTTCTTTCTGTTGCGGCTGTCAGCTTCTTCACATCAGGCTTTGCAGTCAGTTCTTTTAAAATTTTTATATCCTTTAAAACTTCCGCATCATTCTCCAGAAATCTTTTTTTCTTTTTAGAAAATGTCGGGATGAATCCGAAAATGAATTTTTTGTGTTCCCAATTATCCTTGCCGACTAAAGAAATGACAGAGACAGCTATAGAGAAGACCGGGAGCAATACAAATGCTAAGGATATTTCTACGACAATCCCGGGGTGGGGAAGAATATAGCTTTGGATATAGAACAATACAAGCAGTAACGACATGCCCAGAAGTGTATATGAAATCAATGTTTTTGCCATGAATGAATTGACTTGATTCGCAATGTTCATATTCAATTTGTTGATTCTTTCAATTTTATACCTGCTGTTCTGTATGGAAGCTAGCTCCTTATCAATCTGTGAAGTCAGATTACTCTTCATAGTTATCCCATCCTTCTTCTAATATGTATGAATGATAAATGTTCAGGACAATCCCTTCCAAGTCGATCAATGCTTCGTGATCGATTGAAAGCGAGTAGAGATAGACCTGCATCAGTCTCGGATCATCGTAAAGATTCATATCAATGTCACTCGGTGCTACTTCGAATATTTTTGAAGCTATCTTAATTTCCTTTAAACCGAGCGAGATTTTTGCCCGCAGTATATTTCCCATCTTATTCGGATTCAATTCAAGCAAATTCGATAATTTCATCTGATTATATCCAAAGACCCGCATATAATATTTCAGATTTTTGGCAGTATGGAAATCATCCCAGTCTAAACTGTGATTCCGGACTTCTTCATCGATGTCAAAATCCGTTTTTTTCAACAATCTAAAAACATGCTGTTTTTGCTCCTCATTGAAATATTTCATCGTTCTGAAAATCCGTCTTGTCCGTTCTTCCTTATCCAAGCTGAAATCAATGTGCTCCGGCATTATATTTAAAATTTCAGCAATCATATAAATTTTTTCAAGAGGAATTTCGCTTTTGCCATTTAAGTAATTATTTATTGTCATCCTGCTCACGCCAAGTTTTTCTGCCAGTTCTGTTTGAGAATACGGATTTCTATCCAAATGATATCTTAGATTTCTGCCGAGAGATTCCGCCCTTTTCATACATTCACCTCTTTCAATAAAATAAAATAACAAATAATATATTTTGGTTTACAAAAACTATATTATACCGTAAGAAACGATATGTAAAGTTAAATATATAAAATAATAAAAATTTTTATAAAATGCAGTATTTACTCTTCAAAAAACCGGAATATCATTAATATCCCTTCATCTTAGTTCTGCCTTCTGAATCATCATCGTTTCTTTTCCAGCCACCTTAAGATATACTCCACTTTTATATCACCATGGCTGACAATTTCATCGTTGATGGTAATCAGGGGAGACGACAGATCATCATTGTCAATCTGTTCTATAAGATTTTCATCATGGTCTGTTAAATTATCAACGGTATCCATATCTATATGGTTACAATAAAAATCATCTTCCGGAAATTTGTTTTGAAAGGTATGCTGAAGCTGTTTACAGACTGCCCTATAGTCAGGCATAACCGGATCGCCGGCAGACGGGACTTTCCGGCCGTACACATTCACTACATATTTCACAGCAACATCCTCCTTTAAGATGATGGATTTTTTCGTCCATATCTATTATAATACATATATAGAATCTGTATCATTAAGATTGGAGGAATCAACCGATGGCAACAACTCAAGATACGATGCAAGAACAGGTCGAAGTAGTCATAGAGAAGTTACGTCCGTTCCTGCTCAGAGATGGCGGGGACTGCGAATTGGTGGATGTGGAAGACGGTATTGTCAAACTGCGTCTGCTGGGAGCATGTGGTACATGCCCGAGTTCAACAATTACACTTAAAGCAGGTATTGAAAGAGCAATGCTCGAAGAAGTGCCGGGGTTCGTTGAAGTTGAACAAGTATTCTAAACCGATCGTTGGGACTCCGGGTTCCAACGGTTTTTTTATTTTTGAACGGAGGAGGGACGGATATGTACCCGATGAACCTTGTGGAGTTCTGCAGCGCGAATATGCAGAAGGGCTCTGATGAAGTGTACAGGCAATTAGATGAAGATGGAGACGTGGATGTGTTAGATTATGAGTGTACCAACAATTGCGGCATCTGCAGCAAAGCGACATTTGCCATCGTCAATGGCCAGCTCGTCGGTGCACAGTCTGCTCCCGATCTGCTGATCAAAATATATAAACAGATAGAAAAACAAGAGAACATGGAAGATCAATACGATTTTTTAATATAGACATAAAGATTGAGCTGTAAAAAAACTTCTTATATAATATAGGTAATGGAGGATGATGATATGACTCATATTGAACTCACAGAAAGTGCAGCTTACGAAGTGAAGGATATGCTTGAACAGAACGATATGCCGGAAGGATTTTTAAGATTCAAAGTCCAGGGCGGCGGTTGTACAGGTCTGACTTACGGCATGGCAGCTGAGATAGAAAAAAGTGAAAATGATGAAGAATATGAATTTTACGGTGTGAAAGTTTTGGTGGACAAGTATGATTCACCGGTCGTCGACGGTACGGTAATCGATTTTAAACAGTCGCTCATGGGCGGCGGTTTTACGATTGATAATCCAAACGCATCATTATCATGCGGATGCGGCGCGTCATTCAGGACGAAAACAAATGCAGGAGCTCCGGGAGATTGTTAAATAATTATCAAAAACTCTTGAAATATGTGAAGTAAATCGCTAATATTGATAATGATATTAATATTAGCGGTCTTATTTATGATGTAGATATATTTAATATAATTTATGAGGAAAAGGTGAAATTTATTATGAGTTTTGAGAGAAAGAAAATTCTAGTACTCGGAGCTGGTTACGCTGGGTTGACAACTGTGACCAAACTGCAGAAATCACTGGGTTTCCAGGATGCGGATATTACTCTGATCAACAAGAATGAGTATCATTATGAATCTACCTGGCTACACCAGGTCGCAGCAGGAACGATCCACTGGGAAGAGGCTACATACCCGATTACTAAAGTGATCAATACTCAAAAAGTAAGATTTGTACCGGCAGAAGTGACCGCCATCCACCGTGACGAGCAGCGTGTGGAAACAAATCAGGGTGAATTTGAATACGATATCCTTGTCGTTGCACTAGGGTTTGAAAGTGAATCATTCGGCATCGAAGGTATGGATAAGTATGCCGAAACGATTACAAGTCCACAGACGGCTGTCGCAGCACGTCAGGAAATCGAAAGAAACTTCATCAACTACAAAACTTCAAACGATCCGCGCGACCTTGCGATCCTTGTCGGCGGCGCCGGATTTACAGGTGTTGAATTTTTAGGTGAACTGATTGAAAGCATTCCTGAACTTGCAAAACAGCATAACATTGATTATAACGATGTTAAAATCACGTGTGTTGAAGCGGCGCCGTCAATGCTTCCGATGTTCAGTGATGAACTGACTCAATATGCGGTCGATTTCCTTGAAAGTAAAGGCGTTGAATTCAAAATAGGCACACCGATTGTTGCAGCGAATGACAAAGGTTTCGTCGTTAAGGTTGATGACGAGGAGACTCAGCTGGAAGCAAGCAGTGTGATCTGGACTGCAGGTGTACGCGGCAACAGACTGATGGAAGAATCGTTCGAAGGTGTCAAGCGCGGTCGTATCGTGACAAATGCCGACCTGACGATCGAAGGTTATAATAATATATTTGTAATCGGTGACGTTGCAGCAGTGATGAATGGTGAAGGCGAAAATGCCAGACCGCATCCGACGACAGCACAGATTGCAATGCAGCTGGGTGATCTGACTGCCAAGAACATCAAGAACAAACTGAATGGCGACAGACTGGAAACATTCACTTTTGATGATAAAGGTACAGTGTGCTCTTTAGGTGCTGATGAAGGTATCGGTGTTGTATTCGGCCGTGAAGTCAAAGGCGCAAGGGCAGCATTCTTAAAACGTGTCATCGATACGAGAGCGGTCTTCAAGATCGGCGGCCCGTTCCTCGCTTATTCCAAAGGTAAATTTTTATAAAAAGTAATGAACAGGCATGGGCGCTTTCTTGCCCATGCCTATTTTTTTGGAGGTTAAAAACGTGGCAATCATTATCCAACTGATCATCTCTATGGTTTTATTTTTCGTCTTATTCTACGGTATCAGCTTCATATTGAATATGATTTTAAAAACAACATGGCTCATGGTGGTGGTCTATCCATTCATCATCGTTCTGCTGATGGACGGGATATCCACTTTCAGTTACCTGACAAACCCTCTGCAATCGTTCGAGGCGGCATACGATGGCATTGCCGGCCTGGATGTGCCGAACATACTTATGCTGGGGAGCGGTTTTATAGGCGTCATTTTAGCAGGATTCACCATCAGATTTTTAAGAAACGCCGGATATAAAATGTTTTAGGGGAGGACACAATGAATATTAAGTATTTAGAGAGATATGAATTATCGCAGGAGCCGATCATCATCGGACTGCCGGACAATGTGCATGACCTGACAAATTTTGATGATGTGGATTCATTATTGAATGGTGTGCTGGAAGAATTGGTCAATCAGCGTGTATTATCGACCAAGTATGGAGAAATCACATCTACAGGTGTGACGATTCAGACTGAAGTGAGGAAAATTATCGCAATCGGTCTCGGCAGAGATGCGGACATGACCAGCCATAAACTGCATAAAGTTTTCGGCAGGCTGTTCCAGCATTTAAAAGGTAATGATGAGACGAGTGCACAGTTATTATTTGAAACATTCCCAGGCGACGTCAAAAAGACAGCTGAATCGATAGGCTATATGTCTCATGTCAGCGTCTATGAATATACCGGTAAAAAGCACCGCGATAAAGGACCGTTCCTTCGGGACTTCGATCTGACAGTCACTTCGAAAGAATCTGTGGAGGAACATGTCTCAAAAGGGATGGTCATCGGACGCAGTGTGAACTATGCGAGAGATATTTCGGAAACGCCGCCGAACTACATGACACCGGAAATATTTGCGGACAGAATTTCATCCACTTTTAAAGGGCGGAACCACGTCAGCATACAGATCAAAGACGAGTTCGATCTGAGTGACGAAGGATATGGCCTGATTACAGCCGTCGGTAAAGCGTCTGAAAATAAACCCCGTCTTGTAACAGTGGAATACCGTCATCCTGCGGCGCATGACATCAAACCGGTCGCACTGGTCGGCAAAGGCATTACATACGACTCCGGCGGCTACTCGATCAAGAGCAAGACAGGCATGCCGGGAATGAAGTATGACTTGAGCGGAGCAGCCAATGTCATCGGTATGATCAAAGGTATCGTTGAAATGGAGCTACCGGTCCATGTCGTTGCGACAGTCGTACTCGCAGAAAACATGATCAGCGGCAATGCAATGAAACCGGATGATGTATTCACTTCACTCAGCGGACAGACTGTAGAAGTGAAAAACACTGATGCCGAAGGCAGGCTGGTTCTTGGAGACGCAGTATTCCACGCATCACAGTACTCACCGCGCATTATTTTGGACTTTGCGACGTTGACAGGTGCAGTAATCGCAGCAATAGGCAGTGAACGGACAGGCGTATTTACAAATAAAGAGCAGGACCTCGTGTCACCGATTTTCGATCTGTCGCAGGAAGTGGGAGATGAGTTATGGAGACTGCCTCTTGGAGACATCGAAAATAATTCAGTAAAATCTTCAAAAGTGGCTGATTTGACGAATCATGTTGAAAAACCGGGCCGGGCCTCATTTGCTGCAGGTTTCATCCGTCAGTTTGTCAATGGCAGCCCATGGGCACACTTTGATATCGCAGGCACAGGCACACAGTCAAAAAGAGACGCATACGGCCCGAAAGGTGCAACCGGTGTTCTGATCAGATCAGTGATTAAAGCAGTGGAGGGTGATTTGATATGACACAGAAAGAACCGTCGAACTTTTTGGAATTTCTCGATATCAAAGTGGTCAGTGAATCTGAAGGGCGTATGGTAATGTCCATGCCGGTCACACCTAAAGTGCATCAGACTAAAGGATTCATCCACGGCGGTGCGAACGTGGTTCTTGCTGAAACTGCCGCTTCTGTCGGAGCATCGAGACTGATTGCGGAAGATGAGATAACTTTTGGCATGGAAATCAATGCCAATCATCTCCGTACGGTCACGGACGGCATGATCTATGCAACGGCAACCATGCGTCATAAGGGTAAAAGTACACAAGTGTGGGAAATAGATATTACTGATGAATATGAAAATTTGACGTGCGTTTCAAGATGTACCATGGCCGTCAAGAAAAAAAGATAACTACCATAAGTTTTCTTAACTTGGTATTCGACATCAATAGTGACATATTACACCGATAAGTTATATTTCAGTGTACAAAAGCGCTTTATTTTTGTTATGATTACTTCTATAGGAAATTTATAGTCGAATGTATGCGCTTTTGACTGAAAATTCACAATTGATCCAATTGAATAAAAGGATTTTAGGAGGAGTCTGTCACCAAGGCATAGCTATGCCCTTTTTGACAAGCACTCCTTTTTATTTTGGAATGCTTATTATAGAAAATCTGAAAAGTTTATTATTTATCGGAAATATTGGGGGATCGGACATGACTTTATTACATATTGCGGTATTGACACCTTTTCTGTTTGCAATACTGGTGCCTTTTCTATTTAAATATTTAAGGAAGGTTCATACGGGCTGGTTCGTAATGTTTGTACCACTCGTACTGTTCATCTATTTCTTGTCATATTTATCGACGACTGCCGGTGGCGGGACAGTGATGGAGAGGTTTGAATGGGTGCCTTCACTCGGCATCAACTTTGATTTATACGTAGACGGACTGAGTCTGCTGTTTGCATTATTGATTACGGGAATCGGAACACTGATCATCCTGTACTCGATCTACTACCTGGCAGATAAGAAAGAAAGGCTCAATCACTTTTACGTGTACATATTACTATTTATGGGTGCGATGCTCGGAGTCGTGCTCTCGGACAATATCATCGTCCTTTATGTATTCTGGGAAGTCACAAGTATTTCTTCAGCTCTGCTGATCAGCTATTGGTACACGAAAGATGCTTCTGTATACGGTGCACAGAAATCGATGTATGTCACTGTATTCGGCGGCTTGACGATGCTCGGGGGTTTTTCTCTTCTTTACGTGATGGCTGAAACATTCAGCATAAGGGAAATGATTGCCGCATCTGATGTGATTTTGAACCATGAGCTGTTTTTACCGGCAATGATCTTAGTGCTGGTCGGTGCTTTCACAAAGTCTGCACAGTTCCCTTTCCATATCTGGCTTCCGGATGCGATGGAAGCGCCAACACCGGTGAGTGCGTACCTCCACTCTGCAACAATGGTCAAGGCGGGGATCTATCTGGTGGCAAGAATGACGCCGGTATTCGGCGGCGGAGCGGAATGGTTCTGGATCATCACATCATTCGGTATTTTCACGATGCTGTGGGGCGGGGTGTCCGCACTCCGTCAAAAAGATTTGAAAGCGATACTCGCTTTCTCCACGATCAGCCAGCTGGGCATGATCATGAGTCTGCTCGGCGCGGGGTCAGCTGCGTTTTACTATATGGATGGTGACAATGCACTATATACCACGGCAATACTTGCCGCTGTCTTCCACCTCATAAACCATGCAACATTCAAAGGAAGCCTGTTCATGGTAGCAGGAATCATCGACCATGAAACAGGTACGAGGGATATAAGAAAACTGGGGGGACTGATGACGATCATGCCGATAACGGCGACAATTTCAGTCATCGGGCTTGCAGCCATGGCAGGACTTCCGCCATTCAACGGTTTCCTGAGCAAGGAATTATTCTTTACAGGAATTACAAATGTCGTACAGTATGATATGTGGAACGGCGATACGATCGGATTTCTCCTGCCAGTCATTGCCTGGATTGCGAGTATCTTTACATTCGTTTACAGTGCGATTATTTTCTTCAGGACATTCAGAGGGAAATTCAAGCCTGATCTACTGCCTGTAAAGAAAGTTCATGAAGCACCGATCGGTATGCTGATCAGTCCGATAGTACTCGTCATTGCAGTACTGGCAATCAGTATTTTCCCGAATATACTGGCATATTCAATAATAGAGCCGGCCATGATGTCCATTCTGCCGGGGATACTCAGTGAAGGAACGAATTTCGCGGTCGACATCTACCACTGGCACGGAATCAATCTCGAGTTGATGATGACAATCGGTGTGGTGATCATCGGGATCATCATATATATGACGATGGACAAATGGTCGAAACTGGGCATATATCAGAAAGAACAGGATGTTTTCACCACAATATACGATTACGGTTATGACGGGCTGATCAAAGGATCACAGTGGATTACACGCATTCAGATGACGGGACTGCTCCGTGACTATTTGGCTTATATGGTCGGGTTTATCGTTCTGCTCATGTTCTATGCGATGTTCAGGTTTGATGTGTTCCAATTCAGCATGGATAATACAAGTCGCATTCAACCGTTCATGTATTTGATCCTTGCGGTACTGATCATATCGGTCATCCTGCTGCCTTCGGTCAAAAGCCGGATGACGGGGATTATACTGGCAGGCTTTGCAGGATTTTTAGTGGCATTCATATTTACAGTATTCAGAGCTCCTGACCTTGCGCTGACACAGTTGATGGTTGAGACGGTGTCGGTCATCATGTTCATGGCGGTATTCTATCATCTGCCGAACTTGACGAAAGAAGATATCAAACCGCTGACAAAGGTGGTCAATGTTGTCATTGCAGCTGGAGCCGGTCTGATGGTAACGCTTGTTTCCATCAGTGTATTCACGTTCGGTCAGCTTGTACCATTCTCGACAATTGCCGAGTACTATCTTGAAAACTCGAAAACGTTAGCCGGCGGGTATAACGTGGTCAACGTTATTCTGGTCGACTTCCGTGGACTGGATACTTTGCTTGAAATACTTGTGCTGGCAATTGCGGCTTTCGGTGTCATTTCAATGATTAAATTAAGGTTGGGGGAGAGTGATGACGTATGATGAATAAACCGAATGATATGATGTTCCGTGTATTTATCAGATTGATTGTTATTGTCGTCGTCACCTTTTCATTTTATATTTTCTTTTCGGGACACAATGAACCTGGCGGCGGATTCATCGGAGGTCTGATGACCGCGATTGCGATACTGGTGTTATATCTGGTGTTCGGGCTTAAAACAATCAAGGCGGCACTGCCGTTCAATTACACTTATTTCATGGCAGCCGGGCTTCTTCTCGGCGGACTTACAGGGGTCATTTCAATGCTTGCCGGAGATCAGTATTTAAAACAGTATTTTGATTACTTCCAGCTTCCGATATTCGGAGAAGTCGAACTGACGACAGCGCTGATTTTCGACCTCGGTGTATATCTCGTTGTCGTGGGTACGGCGATGACATTAATATTAACAGTAGTGGAGGATGATTCTTAATGGAGATAGTGATGTCTATAGTCATCGGCATAATATTCGGAACTGCAGTATATCTGATGTTCTCCAACAACATCATCAGAGTGCTGTTCGGGACATTAATGCTGTCCCACAGCGTCCATCTGCTGCTGCTCACCATGGCCGGCCTTCAGACCGGCGCGCCGCCGGTCATTTCCCTTGAAGTGGAAAATTTCACAGACCCTTTGCCGCAGGCGATGATTCTGACGGCGATCGTCATCAACTTTGCAGTGACGGCATTCATGTTTGTGCTGGCATACAGAATTTATCAGGACCATGGCACATTGGATCTACAACAGTTGAGAGGAGCTAAAGATGAGTAATTTAATCATTCTACCCATATTATTACCATTTATCGCAGGCGCAGTACTCATATTTTTTGCGAAAAGCTCCAAAATACAGAGAATCATCAGTGCGGTCAGTGTGCTTGCATTGGTCGGTGTTGCAATCTATCTGGCAATTCTTGCGTTTCAGGGTACGATAGTCCTTGAAGCCGGCGATTGGGCTGCACCATACGGTATCATCCTGGTGTTGGATAACTTATCTGCCCTGATGATTCTGATTACCAGTATACTCGCAGCCTCGAGTCTGTTCTTCGCTTTTGGCACCATTTCGAAAAAGCGTGAGAAATTTTATTTCTATCCGTTCTACTTCTTCCTGCTGGTCGGGGTGAACGGTGCATTCTTGACAGGTGATATATTCAACCTGTTCGTATTCTTTGAGGTCATGCTGTTATCTTCCTACGTACTGATCGTTAACGGCGGCTCGAAGTATCAGCTGAGGGAGTCGTTCAAATATGTCATTTTGAACGTCTTTGCTTCGGCGTTGTTCGTCATGGCAGTGGCATGGCTGTATTCCGTTACGGGTACGGTCAACATGGCGCACTTGTCGGAGCGTGTGGCAGAGCTTGATCAGCCCGGTATACTGACCGTCATTGCGGTCATGTTCTTTATCGTCTTCGGCTCGAAGGGTGCTTTATTCCCTTTATACTTCTGGCTGCCGAGATCGTATTATGGACCGCCTGCCGCAATTGCAGCATTATTCGGTGGTTTACTTACAAAGGTCGGAATTTATGCGATCATACGGACGTTTACGCTGATTTTCTACCACGAGCCGCTCTTTACTCATAAAGGTCTTATTACAGTCGCCGCAGGATTGACGATGTTCTTAGGCGTACTCGGTGCAGTATCACAGTTTGACTTTAAACGGATATTATCCTACCACATCATCTCCCAGGTCGGGTACATGGTGATGGGTCTCGGGATATTCACACCGCTGGCGGTTGCAGGGGCGATATTCTATATCGTCCACCATATGTTCGTCAAAACGGCATTGTTCCTGCTGGCGGGTGCCACCGAGAAAATTACCGGCACCACGGATATAAAAGCGATGGGCGGACTCATAAAATCACATCCGGTTCTCACATGGTCATTTTTCATCGCAGCGATTTCTCTTGCGGGTATCCCGCCGCTGTCCGGATTTTTCAGTAAGTTTCCGATCATCTTATCCGGTTTCCAGGAAGGACAGTGGGTCATTGCGGCAGTTGCACTGCTGGTCGGTCTTTTGACTCTGTTTTCAATGATGAAAATATTCGGCTATGTGTTCTGGGGTGAAAATAAACTTACCGAAAAGCAGTATAATACATCTGTGACGAAATTATTGATTCCTATTGCACCGCTGGTTGCATTTTCAGTCGTACTGGGTTTCGCAGCAGAACCTATTTTTTCATACTCGCTTCATATTGCAGAACAGATTTTGGAGCCGTCGAACTATATAGATGCGGTACTTAAGGAGTAGATAATATGGTAGTTCAATTTATGATCAATTTATTGATCGCAGTCGTCTGGATGTTTCTGCAGGACAGTTACTTGATGAGTACATTCCTTTTCGGCTTCATACTGGGTGTGCTCATATTGTTCCTGCTCAGAAGATTTTTCGAGTTCGATTTTTATTTCAGAAGAGTCATTGCTTTTATAAAACTGATGATGCTGTTTTTGAGCGAACTGATAAAAGCGAATATAGACGTTATAAAAGTGGTCGTTAAACCGCATCTTGATAATCAACCGGGTATTATCGCAGTCGACACGAATCTGGAAACGGAAATTGAGATTGCAACACTTGCAGCATTGATCACATTGACGCCGGGAACAGTTTCAATGGATTTTTCGGCAGACGGTAAAACAATATTTGTCCATGCACTGGACGTTGATGACAGGGATGAAATGGTAGCAGATATTAAAGGATCGTTTGAGAAGGCTATTATGGAGGTGACGAGATAATGTTCGATATCATATTAAATATTTCATTGGTCATCACTTCGGTATCACTGCTTCTTGCACTGGTCCGTGCAGTGATCGGGCCGACGACCAACGACAGGATCATGGCGCTGGACACACTCGGCATGATGCTGGTTGCAATCATCGGTATGGTGATGATGCTGCATGAGACAGTCATATACGCGGATATCGCATTAGTTGTCGCAATCATAGGATTTGTCGGTACGATAACGATGTGCAAGTTCCTGGAAAAGGGTGATATCATTGACAATAACTGAGATAATAGTCAGTCTGTTCGTACTGACGGGATCGATATTGGTCTTTCTGAGTGCGATCGGCATACTGAGACTGCGTGATGTTTACTCTAGAATGCATGCTGCAGGTAAAAGTTCGACGCTTGGTGTGATGTCCATCATGACCGGCGCCGTCCTGTTCTTTCTCATAGACCAGGGCAACTTCAATTTCAAATTGCTTCTGACGATCATATTCATCTTTTTGACAGCGCCGCTTGCCGGCCTTGCAATCAACCGCTCGGCATACCGGACGCATGTGCCGATGTGTGAGAACAGCGATGTGGACGAGCTCGGAGATGCGATGGATATAGAGAGGGAGAAGAAACGGCTGAAGGAATTTGGTCAAAGTTACGATTACGATTAGAAAAAGCTCACTGGCAGAAATGATTTTGTTATCATTTCTGCCAGTGAGCTTTTTATTGTATGAATGATACTATTCCCCCAGGTCCCTGTCCGGATCATTTGCTGCATCCGGATTGGTTTCATCTCTTTTCAGGTCGTTCAGTACAGTTAACTGATAGGGTTTCACATCTGCGTGGAATGCACTTCTTGACAGCAGGTGGCTCGATGCCGGTGCTGTAAGCAGTATGAACAGGGCACCGAGCAGCAAGTTGGTTTCAATCAGTCCTTCTACATACCAGAAGTAGAGGAATGCGCCTGTCATGATCATAATGACACCCAGCGTCGTACTCTTGGTCGATGCGTGCAGTCTGGAGTACATATCCGGCAGCCTTAAAATGCCGATGACCGCAAGGGCGCTCATAACCGTTCCGCCAATCAGGCAAAAAGCAATCAAGCTATTCATCATTATCTCTATCATCATCTATAATCACATTCCTTTCTAAGTATTTCGAAAAGGCGATCGTTGACAGAAATGCGAGTGTACCAATGAGCAGGATGATCGGGATGAAGTAGATCGACCCGAGTGTAATCGCGGTCAATGCGATCATGCCCATCAGCATGATACCGAATGCATCCAGAGCGACTATTTTGTCATGCAGCGTAGGGCCGACGATGATGCGGTACGCAAGACCGATGAGTGACAGTGCAAATACGATACTGCTGATGATGACGACTACACTTAAAAATGTGGTCATGGCTTGCTCACCTCTACAATCAGCTTTTCAAAGCTGTTTTTAATCGTCGCAATCTCTTTATCCACATCAAGTGCATTTATACCATGAATGTAGATTGTTGAATAGTCATCTGAAATGGCAACAATCAGTGTTCCGGGTGTCAGTGAAATCAGAGCTGAGATCAGTGCGACTTCCCATTCTTCTTCAAGCTCGCATGGATAGGCAAAGAACCCGGGGTGGATGTCTATTTTAGGACTCAGGACAATTCTCGTCAGCTCATAGTTTGCTTTTATCAGTTCTTTCGTAAATACCAGGATGAGTTTTATCACATAGTATACTCTGATCAGATAAAATCGGCCGGGCAGAAATCTTCTGATGATATAGATTGGAATGATTCCTATAATATATCCCCACAATAAACTGCCGAGGGAGAGGTCGGAAACAATCAATACCCATATGAAAGCAAGGGTAATATTAATCAGAATCTGTAATGCCATTTATTCCACCTCCAACAGGTAACTAGAGTAAGATGCAGGATCATGCAGTGACTGCGCTGCACTTTCAAAGAGTGGATATACAATATCTGCACCGAAACCGAATATCACAACAATCGCTATCATGATGAATGATGAGAAGAGCAGCTTATCATAGCTGATCGGTTTTAATTTTGAAAAGTCCATGCTTTCGCCCCAGAATACCGAGATGAATATGCGCATGACCGAGTACAGTACAACGAGGCTTGAGAGCAGTACGATGACCGCTGCAATCAGGTGATCGTTGTCGATGAGTGATTCTGTGATGAACAGTTTTCCGTAAAATCCTGAGAATGGCGGTACACCCGCGATGCCCAGTGCGGCTATGAAAAATGTCCAGCCGACGACGGGGTGGATTTTGATCAATCCGCCGAGGCGGGTAATATCGCTTTCGCCCGTTCTGTATATGATGAAACCGATCAGGAAGAACAGTCCGGCTTTTATTATGATGTCATGTATCAGGTAATATGTGGCTCCGATTGTTCCAGCTTCGTCCATCATTGCGAATCCTGCAGTGATGACTCCGATTGCAATCAGAATATTGTATATGATGATTTTCTTCATATCGGTGTATGCAAGGGCACCGATCGACCCCATGACGATTGTCAGGATTGCAATGAACAGGAGCATCTGGTGTGTAAATCCGATGTTGTCTGTAAAAAATAATGAATAGGTTCTGGCAATCGCGTACACGCCGACTTTGGTCAGCAGTGCACCGAAGAATGCCATGATCGGTATCGGCGGTGCAAAATATGAGCCCGGCAGCCAGAAGTAAAATGGAAACAGCCCCGCTTTAGTTGCAAAGACGAACAGCATCACAACTGCGATGACGGTCAATATGGCTGTGTCACCTTCGAATGCGGCCAGTTTGTTGTGTATATCCCCCATATTCAGTGAACCGACAGACACATAAAGGTATGCAACTGCAAGTACAAAGAAGTTTGAAGATATGACGTTGACAAGATAATACTTGAAGCCTTCCTGCAGCTGAATCTTCGTTCCGCCGATCGTAATCAGCACGTAGGATGCAAGCAGGAATACTTCGAAGAATACGAACATGTTGAATATATCACCCGTGATGAAAGCGCCGTTGACTCCGGTAATCATGAACATGATCATCGGATAGTAAAAGTAGCGCTCTCTTGCGACACCGATGGATTGGAATGAGTAGACAACTACGGTGAAAGTGACAATTGCGGTTCCAAAGAGCAAAAGTGCAGCCAGCATGTCTATGACCATGCTGATGCCGTATGGTGCTTCCCAGTTCCCCATATGTGTCACGATCATCCCATTATCTGCTACATAGATAATGGTGATGATCGACACGATGACCAGAACAAGTCCCGATACGGATGCGATGACTCTTTGCAGATAGACGTTGTTCCTGCCTGTAAAGAGCATGATGATTCCGGAAATGATCGGAATCAGTATCGGCAGCAGAGGTATAATATCAGTCATCATCTCTAGGCACTCCTTTCATTTGTTCGACATTGTCTGTGCCCAGTTCTTTATATACACGGATTGCAATGACCAGCATATAGGCAGTCAGTGCAAAAGTGATGACGATGACAGTAAGAAGCATCGCCTGGGGCAATGGATCTGCATAGGATTGAACACTGTCATCCAGCACGGGGATGCCGCCGCGTTTCAGCCCGCCCATTGTAAGAAGCATGAGCAGAATGCCGTGGCTGAGTACACCTGTACCGATGATGATGCGTAAAAGGCTTTTCGACAGCATAAGGTAGACGGAGGCACCGATGAGAATGCCTGCAAGAATAATTACGAGAATTTCCATCAGTTTTTGTCCGCCCCTTCACTGTTTGACATCGCCTGTTCCGTTGCAAGTAGACTGATGATCAGCAGTGTTGTACCGGCTACTGTGATGTAGACACCGACATCAAAAAATACTGCTGAGTGAATCGGCACTTCGCCGAAGATCGGCAGGGTCAGATACAGAGCCTGATGTGTAAAGAACGGCTGGCCGAAAACCATCAGCAAAAGCGGGACAAGAATTGAAATTGCAAGTCCGAGCGCAATCATTTTTTTATGATCGACAGGAATCATCTTATTGATCGTTTTCAGATCATATGCAAGCAGCAGAAGTATGATCGCAGCCGCCGCAAGAAGACCGCCGACGAAACCGCCGCCCGGAGTGTAGTGTCCGGAGAAGAATAGATTGATGGAAAATGTAATGATGATCAGAAATACGACTTTGGCAGTGTATTTCAGGAATACATCATTCATCTGCTTATGGACTTTGGCATAACCGAGTTTTTTAAGCGTGCTCTTCAAATTCATTCTCTCCTTTCCTGTTCACTCTGAGTCTCAGCAGGATGAATACTCCAAGACCGGCAAGTCCGAAGACGAGTGTTTCAAATAAAGTATCCATTCCGCGGAAATCGACAAGTATGACGTTTACCATGTTGCCGCCTGAAGCGAGGTCGTATACATTGTCGATATAGTACTGGCTGATTGAATCAAACAGTCTGTTTGAATATGCGGCGATGCCGAAAATGATGGCTATGGCACCGACCAGTACAGAAATGATCATATTATTGAGTCTGAACCTTCTCCGTTCTTCGTGACGCGCACTTTTTGGCAGGTGGAAGAACGCGAGCAGGAACAGCGACGTAATTATGGCTTCAACTGAAAGTTGTGTCAACGCCAGGTCGACTGCACGGAAAAATACAAAGAGCAGTGACAGTGAGAACCCGATGACACTGAACATGATGATTGCCACCATTCTTGATGACGTAATCATGATGACGATAAGTGCGGCGAGGATGATCAGCATGATCGCCACTTCAGGAATTGCAACTGGTGAAACAGTGTCCCAGTTGAAAGTGATGTCAGTATTCAGCATCGTGATGACTGCAAGTACGATGAAGCCGCTGAAAGTGTAGACCAGGTAGGAACGGATGTAACCGCTCATATAACCATCCGTGATCTTCAGAGCACCGAGGCTGGAGTATATCAGGCCCTGATCGTATAAATGATTGATTGTAAATGTCTGGCTGCCCAGCCTGTACACAGGCATCCATGTATTTCTGAATAAATACATCAGAGTACCGATGACGATGATGGCTATTGTAGCCCACAGGGCCGGGGAATCCCAGCCGTGCCAGTGGGAAATCTGTGTATTCAGTGGTTCAGCCGTTCCCAGTATGCCCATTGCTGCCGGATCGATGATCGTACCTGACAGAATATTCGGGAACAGGCCGAAAACAACGACGAGAACCGCCAGGACAATCGGCGAGATCAGCATCAGTGCCGGAGCTTCCTTAGGTTCTTTCGGCGTCTTAGGCTGTACTTTGCCGAGGAAGATCCCTCTAATCAGAATAATTGAATATACCAATGTGAATATACTGCCCACAATCGCAAGTATCGGGAACAGTACACTTACATCGGCGAGAACACTGAAGTTCGCTTCACTGATTTCAAACATCGCTTCTAAAAACAGCTCTTTGGACAAGAAACCGTTGAAAGGCGGTATGCCCGCCATGGAAAGCGATGTGATGAGGGTCAATGTGAACGATACAGGCATGATGGCAGCGAGACCGCCGAGCTTTTTCAGGCTTCTTGTGCCTGTTTCATGGTCGACGATGCCGATGATCATGAACAGCGCACCTTTGAAGGTGGCATGGTTGATCAGATGGAACACTGCTGCGACTACGGCTATTGTAAAGATCTGTTCAGATGCACCGCTGTGTACACCTAAAGCGCCAATGCCGAGAAGTGACATGATGAGTCCGAGTTGTGAAACGGTGGAGAAAGCGAGCACCGCTTTCAGGTCATCCTGTTTGACGGCATTGAACGCCGCCCATACGAGCGTGATGAGGCCGACAAGTAAAATACTCCAGACCCATAATTCTGAAAAGGCGAATAATGGAGTAAATCTTGCGACGAGGTACAGACCAGCTTTAACCATTGTCGCCGAGTGCAGGTATGCACTGACCGGTGTCGGTGCCTCCATGGCATCCGGCAGCCAGACATAGAATGGAAACTGGGCTGATTTTGTGAAGGCTCCAAAAAGTATGAGAATCAAAGCGAACACTGTCAAAGGGCTTTCCTGGACAGCCGGCAGCTGTGTCATCATTTCCCTTATACTGAATGTATCTGTAATCAGGCTGAGGGAAAGGAAACCGCCCAGCATCAGAAATCCGCCGAACATCGTAATCAGCATTGATTTTTGAGCGCCGTATATCGAACGTTCCCTGGTGAACCAGAAGGCGATGAGAAGAAAGCTAGATATAGATGTAAGTTCCCAGAAAAGATAAAGCATCAAAACATTATCATTCAGGACGACACCCAGCATTGCTGTCATAAAGATTAACAGGTAGACATAGAAATTGCCGAGTTTCTCCTGGTGCGACAGATAGCCGATGGAGTATAGCACGACCAGAGCACCGATTCCCGATATCAAAATCGCGAACAAGAGACTCAGACCATCTATGTAGACATCAAAGTTCATACCGATTCTCGGCATAAACTGTAGTGATTCATAGATCACCTGGTTGCTGCTGACGGTTGGAATTAAAGTGAATAAATAAACGACAATGAGTACCGGAACCGGAAGCACAAACCAACCGAGATGCACATTTTTATAGTACCTGTATAATACGCCGATAAATACTGCGGCAATTATAGGTAACAGTATGGCGAAGTGAATTAGAGTCACTGGCTCTCCTCCTTCGTAATTTTCGCATTATAAAATTATTATACATTATTGATACATCGAAATAAATGTATAGAGTTTGAAATATGTGAACTTTTTATAGTAGTATGTATGAAGAGATTAACATTTTGACATTTATAAGTTTTTAAATTTAAAGTGTGAATTTGAAATTTTTGAAATCAGGAGGCTATTATGACTTACCCACAGTTAACAAAAACATTAAGTGAGAACGAAGTACAGGCAACAATAAAAACCAATCACGGTGACGTGACGGTTAAATTATTCAAAGATATTGCACCAAAAACAGTGGAGAACTTCACTACACATGCGAAGAACGGCTATTATGACGGACAGATCTTCCACAGAGTAATCAAAGACTTCATGATCCAGGGCGGCGACCCGACAGGTACCGGCATGGGCGGCGAAAGCATCTGGGGCGGCACTTTTGAAGATGAATTCTCAACAGAGGCATTCAACCTTTACGGTGCACTGTCCATGGCAAACGCAGGACCAGGCACCAACGGCAGCCAGTTCTTTATTGTCCAGCTGAAAGAAGTACCATCACAAATGGTTTCACAGCTTGAAGGCGCAGGCTACCCGGCAGAAATCATCGAAGCATACAAAGAGCAGGGCGGTACACCTTGGTTAGATCAGCGTCACACAGTATTCGGCCATGTCATCGAAGGACTGGACATCGTTGAAAAAATCGCTGAAGTCAAAACAGGCGCACAGGATCGTCCTGAAGAAGAAGTTAAAATCCAGACAATCGAAGTTTCAGAATAAACGACCGCTGCAATATTGGCGATTCGATAAGATAAACGGCCACCCCGATGGGCAGGCCGTTTTTTGATGAGGTTTGTGAAGTGATGACTCCGTAAGGCGGGACGGTTTGTTGGACACTGTACGGCTCATCCATGATGCCTGGATGGCCCGTCAGACATTTATATACTATCTCATACCTATGGGGTGATTGTCAGGAATGCGCCCCCTGCGCACCCCCGCGAAGCCTTTAAAAATTTCTCACAAAATAGTCATTAATCTGATGTTTATTTGTATTATGGGTTTGATATAATGACTTGGAAAAGGTGAGTGATTGAATATGATGGAATTTTTATATTTCCCAGATGATCCAACGGAATATATTCCAGCAGCGATAGCTATGATTATTTGTTTCCTGGTAGCATACTTTGTTTTTCGTTATATAAAAAAATATTCAAGAAACCAGGAACAAAAGATGAAGCACTTCGAGGAAGAAGTCATGAGAAAGCTCGAACAAGAAGAAAATAATGGGACCAGAAGGTAATATAGAGTTGTACAGATAGATTGAAGCCTGGAAGTTTTTAAGTTCTGATTGAAATTCCGGTTGAAGATATTTATCCTATGGTTGATAAGGCTCACCATATAATAGAAAAATATAAAAGCTGATTTTACACCCTGACTGTCCAGGGTGTTTTTTAATGAAATTTTTGGAGTTTTAAATGTTGCTGAATTTTATTTTGTTGAAAGCGTTTTTGATATGAAAAATCATTCTTCCGGATAAATACGTTCAATAACTGATGACCCGAAACCTTCCAAACCCTTGAACTCATAGTTTCACACTAAAGTTAATTTATTAACATTAGATAATATATATTGTGTGTGGTAAAATGACAATTGTATATAGCTAACGTAAGTGGGGTAATTATGTGACAAAAAAATACCGCAAAAACCAGTTTGTAAAAGTTAAAGTTACTGGTATCCAACCATACGGTGCTTTTGTCAGAACCCCTGATAATCAAGAAGGTCTCATTCATATTTCTGAAGTGATGAATGACTATGTTCACGACGTCAGTCAATATTTGACGAAAGGCCAGACTGTGAAAGCAAAAATAATCAGTATCGGGCCTTCAGGCAAATTGAATCTGACGTTGAAGGAGAACGAATATTTCAAGAACGAAGAGAAGAAGAAAGACAAGCGTTCCATAATAGAACAGATCCAGGAATCAGAGGAATATGGCTTTGAGACGCTCAGACAAAAGATGCCGCAGTGGATCCAGGAAGCTAAGATGCGGATGTACGATAAGTGAATGCACTTATAAAGATTAAAATCTACAGTTTTTGCTGTAGATTTTTTTAATTTCCGGCATTGAATATATATTCCGTCATATATGCATTCACCCCCTGTTTTCAAATTGCGTAATGAACTCTGTATTATATTCATCCAATTAAGTGTATACGGTTTCAAAATAAACGCCGGGAAAATTAATTACAGCGCAGTCACATGAATATTAATGCTTGAAAAACATCCTTAAAATTGTCATTATAAGGAGTAGAGAGTTTATCAATAATTTAGAGGGTATACATAGTCGGTAACTTGCTTACAGCGACGGTTTACGGATTTTCTGGATGGATGCCGTAAACGTCTGAATGTGTTTTCGGTATGATCAGGTTTTATTCGTGACAGTCTGCCGGTCATGACCGTGGAATTCAGAAAGATTCAAATGATTATCTATGAACCGCAGATAAAGATCTGCTGTTTTAAATGAAGGGATGAAAAATATGACAAAATCAACAGAAATTATTGAACAGACTAACCATTACGGTGCACCAAACTACAATCCGCTGCCAATCGTAGTATCGGAAGCGGAAGGCATTTGGGTGAAAGATCCTGAAGGCAACAAATATATGGATATGCTGAGTGCATACTCTGCAGTGAACCAGGGCCACAGACACCCTAAAATCATTCAGGCGCTTAAAGATCAGGCGGACAGAGTGACGTTGACTTCAAGAGCTTTCCATTCAGATAAACTCGGTCCCTGGTATGAGAAGGTCTGTAAACTTGCGGATAAAGAGATGGCTCTGCCGATGAACACAGGGGCGGAAGCTGTAGAGACAGCAGTTAAAGCAGCACGCCGCTGGGCATATGATGTCAAAGGTGTCGAAGACAACAAAGCTGAAATCATCGCGATGAAGCAGAATTTCCACGGACGTACACTGGTTCCTGTATCCATGTCGTCAGAACCTGATAACAGACGCGGCTACGGTCCACTTGTCGAGGGGTTCAAACTTGTTGATTTCGGTGATATCGAACAGATCAAAGAAGCGGTTACAGAAAACACTGCTGCTGTCATCCTTGAACCGATCCAGGGTGAGGCGGGCATCAACATTCCGCCGGAAGGTTTCTTAAAGCAGGTCAGAGAAGTATGTGACGAGCACAATGTATTGTTCATCGCTGATGAAATCCAGTCAGGGCTCGGCCGTTCAGGTAAATTATTTGCGTCGGACTGGGACGAAGTGACGCCGGATATGTACATTCTGGGTAAAGCACTCGGCGGCGGCGTATTCCCAATTTCATGCGTGCTTGCAGACAGTGAAATCCTGAGCGTCTTCAACGCAGGCTCCCACGGCTCGACATTCGGCGGGAACCCGTTGGCATGTGCTGTATCAGAAGCGGCGCTGGATGTCATGATTGATGAGAACCTGATTGACAAATCACGTGAACTTGGTGAATATTTCAAATCTGAACTTCAAAAGATAGATGACAAGAGAATCAAAGAAGTGCGCGGACGCGGTCTGTTCATCGGTCTTGAACTGAATGAATCCGCACGTCCATTCTGTGAAGCATTAAAAGAAGAGGGCATCTTATGTAAAGAAACGCACGATACGGTCATCCGTTTTGCACCACCGCTCATTATTGAAAAGAAAGATCTTGATCTCGCATTGGATAAAGTCAGAGCAGTTTTCGGTAAATAAATTTTTCAGCAGTGTCAGCAGTGATTATTGTGATATAATATTAATGAAAACAGTTTCAAAAAAGAGGCGAATATATAATGTCAGAGAATACAAACCTAGTTACTTCTACACAAGCCATTATTAATGAAGCATTAGACAAATTAGGCTTTGATGAAGGCATGTATGAATTAATTAAAGAACCAATGAGAGTACTCAGAGTACGTATTCCGGTCCGTATGGATGATGGCTCGGTACAGGTGTTCACGGGTTTCCGTGCACAGCATAACGACGCAGTGGGACCGACAAAGGGCGGTGTCAGATTCCACCCGGACGTGACCGAAGAGGAAGTCGTCGCATTATCGATGTGGATGACATTGAAAGCGGGTATCGTCGACCTGCCGTACGGCGGCGGTAAAGGCGGGATCATATGTGATCCCCGCGAGATGAGCATTGAAGAAGTCGAGCGTCTGTCACGGGGATATGTCCGTGCGATTTCACAGTTTGTGGGGCCGGCAAAGGATATTCCGGCACCGGACGTATTTACGAACTCACAGATCATGGCATGGATGATGGATGAGTACAGCATGCTTGACGCATTCAACTCACCGGGATTCATCACAGGTAAACCGATTGTTCTCGGCGGTTCCCAGGGACGTGACCGCGCCACAGCAATGGGTGTTGTACTGTGTCTCGGCTATGCCCTCGAAAAGCGCGGCAAGACATTCAAAGATGTGAGAATCGTCATCCAGGGCTTCGGTAATGCGGGAAGCTTCCTGTCGAAAATCCTTTATGACTACGGTGCTAAAATCGTGGGCATTTCAGATGCCAACGGCGGACTGCACGATCCGGAAGGGCTCGATATCGACTATCTGCTCGACCGTCGTGACAGTTTCGGCATGGTAACGAACCTGTTCGATGATGTCATCACCAACAAAGAAGTTCTTGAAGTCGACTGTGATGTATTGATACCTGCGGCAATCGAAAACCAGATTACCGGTGAAAATGCCGGCAGAATCAAAGCGGATATCGTTTGTGAAGCGGCAAACGGCCCGACGACATCTGACGCAACAACAATCCTTCATGAAGCAGGCAAACTGCTTGTACCTGACGTGCTTGCATCGGCAGGCGGTGTGACTGTGTCATACTTCGAGTGGGTACAGAACAACCAGGGTTATTACTGGGATGAAGATGAAGTGAATGAAAAGCTGGAGACGAAATTGAAAAAAGCGTTCAATGAAATTTATGATATGCATGAAAAACGCCAGATCGATATGCGTCTGGCAGCATATATCATCGGCCTGAAGCGTACTGCAGAAGCTGCAAGGTACAGAGGCTGGGCATAGTATTATAATTTAAGGAAGCCTGGATATCAACATATCCCGGCTTTTTTTCGTTGAAAATTATTAGAATATTTTGTGTACATTTCATGTAAAACATTGAAAATAGTCAAAAGCTATAGTAAGATTATATTTTAATATGTATGATTATTCACGAAAACCCAAGGGGGATAAAGGAATGGCAGAAACATCTAATTTGATACAATCCACTCAGAAAGTACTACATAAAGCATTGGACATGCTGGGGTATGATGAGGGGATGTATGACCTGATAAAAGAACCGTCAAGAGTACTGACTGTCCGCATACCGGTCCGTATGGACGACGGTTCCGTAAAAGTATTTACAGGATACCGCGCCCAGCACAGTGATGCTGCAGGCCCGACAAAAGGCGGTATCAGATTCCACCCGGATGTCGATCGTGATGAAGTGATCGCACTGTCGATGTGGATGACATTGAAAGCGGGCATCGTCAATCTGCCGTACGGCGGCGGTAAAGGCGGCGTCATCTGTAATCCGAAAGAGATGAGCGAGAGAGAACTGGAGGGTGTTTCAAGAGGCTATATCAGGGCGATATCACAGTTCGTCGGACCGCTTAAAGATATCCCGGCACCGGATGTATATACGAACGCACAGGTCATGTCCTGGATGCTGGATGAGTACAGTATGAAACATAGTGATAACCCTCTTGAGTTCATCACAGGTAAACCACTTGCACTGGGTGGTTCAAAAGGAAGATCGACAGCAACGGCGATGGGCGCTGTGATGGTGATTAAAAAAGCACTTGAGAAAAGAAATATCAAGATGGAAGATGCGAGAGTCGCTGTTCAGGGCTTTGGTAACGCCGGCAGCTTCATCTCTAAAATACTTCATGAAGAAGGCGCGAAAATCATCGGCATCTCAAGGTCGACCCACGCGTTATATGATGAAAGTGGTCTGGATATCAACTATATCATCGACAATAAAGATAAAGTCGACATGGCTGAAAAATTGGGCGCCCAGGTGATGACGAACCCGGAACTGCTTGAAATCGATTGTGATATATTGGTTCCTGCAGCAATCGCAAACCAGATCACTGAAGAGAATGCAGACAGAATCCAGGCGGATATCATCGTTGAGGCGGCAAACGGTCCGACGACTGAAAAAGCGACTGAGATGCTTACTGAAAAAGGCAAATTGCTTGTACCTGATGTGCTTGCATCAGCAGGCGGTGTGACTGTATCTTATTTCGAATGGGTACAGAACAAGACGGGATATTACTGGGAAGAGGACGAAATCCAGGAATTGCTCGAAGAGAAGATGAATAAATCTTTCGACGAAATTTATGATTTCCATGAAACGAGACAGGTGGATATGCGTCTCGCAGCCTACGTCATCGGCATCAGAAAGACGGCCGAAGCAATCAGATATCGTAACTGGGCATAAAAGAATTTATTTTATGCTTGCAATATTCAGACTTTTGATATAACATGAATTCCAACATCAAAAATAATTGATTTTGAAAGAAGAGTAGCAGACTTATTTTTTACAGAGAACCAGTGGCTGCTGTGAACTGGTAAAGTAAATTTGTGAATGGACTTTCATTTAAACCAATATTCAATGTATTGGCGCTTAACCGGCGTTATATGGACTTTCAACATTTTAAATGTTGTATATAAAGTGGACTGCATTACGCAGTCAATTAAGGTGGTACCACGGCTCCCCGTCCTTTTTACAGGATTTTGGGGAGCTTTTTTATTTTAAAAATTAATAATGATATCGATCAGAGTAAGTACACTTATATGAATTGTCACAGAGAGATGCCCGCAGGTGAGAGGGTGTCCGGTCATATTAGTGGAATGGGCCTGATAAAAGAAGGTATCACGTGTAGTTGACGTTATGAACTGTGAGTGAAGCATTAGCTTAACTGAGGTGGCACCGCGGAAATCCGTCCTCCATTGGTCTATTGACCGGTGGAGGATTTTTTATATCAAATATTAAAATGGAGGTTTTTATCATGACACAATCATTAGTGCAAATCACAGAGGACACAATTTCAGTTTATCCATATATTTTAAAATTATCCCGCAGGGAAGACCTGACGTTTGACGAGATGTACAAAGCGTTTGATGCAGTGCTCACGGGACAGGCGACGGACAGTGAAGTGGCATCACTGCTTGTCGGGTTGAAGGAAAAAGGTGAAACTGTCGAAGAGATTACAGCTCTTGTTACTGTACTGAAAGATCATGCAACAAAACTTCCACAGGATATACCGAATGTCATAGATAACTGTGGTACAGGCGGAGACGGCTCACACAGTTTCAACATTTCAACGACATCAGCATTCGTCATTGCAGGTGCCGGCGTTAAAATCGCCAAGCACGGTAATAAAAGTATTACGAGCCTGACAGGCAGTTCGGATGTTCTGACGGCACTCGGACTTCAAATGAAATATTCCCCGGGAAATATCTCGGACCAGATAAACGATATCGGCATCGCATTTTTATTCGCACCGTATGTCCACCCGAAAATAAAACAGATCATGAAAGTGAGAAATGATCTGAAAGTACCGACGGTCTTCAATATGATCGGGCCGTTGATCAATCCGGTCGATCTGGACTACCAGTACCTCGGCATCTATAAGCGGGACCAGGTCGAAACGATGGCACACGTCCTTAAATCGCTCGGCAGAAAGAGAGCGGTCGTCGTCAACGGTGCATACGAGATGGATGAAGCGAACCTTGCAGGTGAAAACCGCATCGCAATTTTAAAAGACGGACAGGTGACGACACACATACTGAAACCTGTTGATGTCGGCATGAAAGAATACGACATGGAGCAGTTAAGAGGCGGCGACGGTCACGTCAACAAGGACATCCTCTTGAACGTCCTTAAAAATAGAGCGACGGATGCACAAAGAGATACAGTGCTCCTTAATGCAGGCATCGGCCTGTTCGTTGCAGAAAAAGCACACTCCATCAAAGAAGGCATCGAACTGGCAAAAGACAGCCTCGCGTCAGGCAGTGCGGATGAAAAATTGACACAGCTGATCAACTATACGAATGAGGGAAAATAATGACTATACTGGATAAAATCGTAGCAGCAAAAAAAGAGACTTTAAAAGACTGCCCGGAAGTAATTGAAGCTTCATCAAAAAGAAAACCGGTCCCGTTTAAGGAACGGGTCGAAAAAGAAGAACGACTCAGCATCATCAGCGAAATAAAGAGAGCGTCACCGTCGAAAGGGGATATCAATACGGATATGACCCCGGCGGAACAGGCTGCCCTGTATGTCGAAGGCGGCACGACGGCAATCAGCGTACTGACAGAAGAGAAGTTTTTCAAAGGCTCGCTTGAGGACCTGGAAGCTGTGCGTAAGACAGTCGATGTGCCGATATTGAACAAGGACTTCATCATTGATGAACGTCAGATCACAGATGCATACAACCACGGTGCAGATATCATTTTGCTGATCGTTACGATACTGGATGATGAAAAACTCGAAACTTACTATGAAAAAGCGAAGTCGCTCGGCATGGAAGTCATCGTTGAAGTGCACGATGAAGAGGAATTGAAACGCGCACTCCGGATCAACCCCGACATCATCGGCATCAACAACAGAGATCTTAAAACATTCAAAGTCGATTTGGACAATACGGTCAGACTGATCGACAAATATTATGATGACAATATTCTTTTCATCGCGGAAAGCGGTATTGAGACAGCAGCGGACGCGGCGGAGATGGCTGAAGGAAAAGCACAGTGTCTGCTCGTTGGAGAAACGTTGATGAAGGCGGATCATCCAGCTGAAATGATCAGGGAACTGAAGGTGAAGAAATGACAAAAGTGAAAATTTGCGGCATGCAGACATTGGAAGATGCCGAATATGCGATTGATGCAGGGGCCGATTTCATCGGTTTCGTCTTTGCACCAAGCAAAAGGCAGGTTACATTCGAACAGGCGGCCGGCATTATAAAAAAACTGAACACTCAGCAGACGAAGACCGTCGGAGTATTCGTCAATCCGACAGCTGAAGAAGCGGCGGCTGCACTTACACAAACGGGTCTTGATTATATACAGTTCCACGGTGATGAAGAGGAAGCGCTCGTTGAACAATTCAAAGAGCGTTCGATCAAGGCATTTCCGAGCAACTCGGAATTATCCAATCGGGAGAAATTCAACTATCCATGCGAGTTTATTTTAATAGACAGTCCGAGGAAGGAATTTTACGGCGGTACCGGAACGGCTTTCGACTGGGAATCTTTTGACCGGGAAGGTTTGGATAAAAGACGTTTAGCACTGGCCGGCGGACTGAAACCGGACAATGTCAAAGAGGCGGTAACGACATTCAGGCCGGCGCTCGTGGATGTTTCAAGCGGCGTGGAGACTGACGGCAGGAAAGATCATAAAAAAGTAAGTGAATTCATAAAAAATGTTAAAGAGGTGCTTTAGATGGTGATGTCATATGAATTTCCGGACAAGAGAGGAAAGTACGGCGGGTTCGGCGGTAAATATGTCCCTGAAACTCTGATGGGGGCACTGGACGAACTTGAAGCTGAATACAATAAAGCGATCAGGGACGAAGAATTTTTAAAGGAACTGGATGACTATTTGACAGATTATGTCGGACGGACAACACCGCTGTATTATGCAGAGCATCTAACCGGGCATATCGGCGGCGCAAAAATCTATTTGAAGCGTGAAGATCTGAATCATACGGGTGCGCATAAGATCAACAATACAGTCGGGCAGGGACTGCTCGCAAAACGCATGGGCAAGAAGAAAATCATCGCAGAAACCGGGGCGGGACAACATGGTGTCGCAACCGCGACAATATGTGCAAACCTCGGCCTTGAATGCACAATTTTTATGGGCAGGGAAGACGTCAGACGACAGGAACTGAACGTTTTCAGAATGGAACTGCTCGGGGCGGAAGTCGTCAGTGTCGATGCGGGGAGAGGTACATTGAAGGATGCGGTCAACGCGACGCTCCGCCACTGGGTGGCGAATGTCGATGATACGCATTACATTCTCGGCTCCGTACTCGGGCCGCATCCGTTTCCCCAGATCGTCAGAGATTTCCAAAGCGTCATCGGCAGTGAAACGAGAGAGCAGATTATAGAAAAAGAAGGACGTCTGCCGGATACTGTTGTTGCATGTATCGGCGGCGGCAGCAACGCGATGGGCATGTTTTACCCATTCATCGAAGACACCGGTGTGGAACTGATCGGAGTGGAAGCATCAGGAAAAGGTCTTGATACGGATGAATATGCAGCATCGATTTCCAAAGGACGGGTCGGCGTGCTGCACGGTGCGAAGATGCATCTGCTGCAGGATGCGGCAGGGCAGATTGAAGAGGCATACTCCGTATCTGCCGGTCTTGACTACCCGGGCATCGGTCCGGAACACAGCCACCTTCATGAAACAGGGCGCGTCAATTATGTTTCCCGCACCGATTCAGAAGCACTGGATGCATTTACGCTGCTCAGTAAAAAGGAGGGCATCATTCCGGCACTGGAAAGTGCACATGCCGTGGCAGAAGCAATCGAAGCCGCAAAAGGAAAAAATGCTGATGAAGTCGTCGTCATCTGCCTGTCAGGCCGCGGCGACAAAGATGTCAGCGAAGTAAAACGTCTGCTCGGAGGTGAAGACAATGACTAAAACTAAAATCGATGAGGTATTCAATAAACTGAAAGAAACCGGTGATAAGGCGTTTATTTCGTATATTATGGCCGGCGACGGCGGACTTGATAAATTACAAAGCCAGATCAGGACGCTCGAAGAGTCAGGAGTGGACATCATCGAACTCGGCATCCCTTTTTCAGATCCCGTCGCAGACGGTCCGGTCATCCAACAGGCTGCAATACGTGCGCTAGAACAGAACATCTCATTACAAAATATTTTGGATGAACTGAAAAATATTAAAGATGAAATTACGGCACCGATTGTTCTGATGACATACATCAATCCTATTTTGAACATCGGCTATGCCGAATTTGCAAAATCGGCTTCAGAGTCCGGTGTTTCCGGCATCATTTTACCGGATGTTCCACTCGAAGAAGAGGAAGAGCTCAAAGTCCATTTTTCGGAGCATGATATAGCGCTGATCCGACTCGTCACGTTAACAAGTGACGAGAACAGAATTAAAGAACTGTCCGAAGGGGCGGAAGGATTCCTGTATGCCGTCACAATCAAAGGTACGACAGGCGGTAGAAAGTCATTCGATTCCGACACATACAGCCACCTGGAGAAAATCAAATCCATTGCGGATGTGCCCGTATGTGCAGGATTCGGCGTTTCCAACGTGGAAATGGCTGAAAAACTGGGCAGCTATTCAGACGGCGTCATCGTCGGCAGTAAAATTGTCGAACTCCTCCACCAGGGTGAGGATGATAAAATAAAAGATCTCATCCCTGAAAAGAGTACAGCAGTTAAATAATATTATGATATATGTGACCGGCAGAGTATGTCTGCCGGTCATACGCGTGTCTGCATGACCGATTGGTGGGCGCTGCCGGTCACTGAGAGTTGTGAGTGACCGGATAACGTGGCTTGCCGGTCACTGGGAGTTGCGAGTGACCGGATAACGTGGCTTGCCGGTCACTGAGAGGCGTGAGTGACTGGATAACGTAAATTGCCGGTCACTGGGAGTTGCGAGCGACCGGAAAACGTGGCTTGCCGGTCACTGAGAGGCGTGAGTGACTGGATAACGTAAATTGCCGGTCACTGGGAGTTGCGAGCGACCGGAAAACGTGGCTTGCCGGTCACTGGGAGTTGTGAGTGACTGGATAACGTGGCTTGCCGGTCACTGGGAGTCGCGAGTGACCCGGCAACCAGTCACCACCCTCGAAAATAGAGATATCATTTGAAAAGTTAACCGGATATTTTTACAATGAGAGTTATCAATGATTTAGAAGGATGGTTTGATGTCTGACAACTATATAGATTTAAACTTACAATATACAAACTCATTTATGAATGATCATGAACTGGAGCTTCTGAGCCCCTATGTAGAGGCGGCGCATGATCTCATATTTGATAAAACCGGTGCGGGTAACGAATTCCTCGGATGGACGGCGCTGCCGGAAACATATGACAAAGAGGAATTCCAACGCGTGAAAAAAGCGGCTGAAAAGATCAACGGACATTCTGATGTTCTTGTGGTCATCGGTATCGGGGGGTCTTACCTCGGTGCGAAAGCGGCGATGGAAATGCTGCAGCCGACTTTTGAAAATAAAGGGACTGAAATAATCTTTGCGGGGCATCATCTGTCCGCACATTATATGAACGAGCTGAAAAGCTATCTGAAAGACAAGGATTTTTCAATCAATGTCATCAGTAAATCAGGCACGACGACCGAGCCTGCGATTGCATTCCGTGTATTCAAGCAGCTGCTTGAGGAGAAATATGACGATGTCAAAGACCGCATATTCGTTACGACGGACAGTGAAAAGGGTGCGCTGAAAAAATTGGCGGACGCTGAAAACTATGAAACATTCACTGTGCCTGACGATATCGGCGGCCGTTTCTCGGTGCTGACTGCTGTCGGGCTGCTGCCCATGGCTGCAGCGGACATCAATATTGACGATGTCTTGCAGGGTGCAAAACAGGCAAAAGACGAACTGCACAGTAAAAATGCCGGTGAAAACCAGGCATACCTTTATGCTGCGGCCAGAAACATCTTATATAAAAAAGGATATGATACGGAACTATTCGTAAACTATGACGAACGTTTCAAATATTTCGCAGAATGGTGGAAGCAGCTGTTCGGCGAAAGTGAAGGCAAGGACAACAAAGGCATATTGCCGCACAGTGCGAACTTCACGACGGATCTGCATTCACTCGGCCAGTATATACAGGATGGCAGGAGAAGTTTATTTGAAACGGTTGTGACAGCCCGCACACCGTTGAGCGATATGACTATTGAAGAGGACGGCGGTAACCTGGACGGCCTGAATTATTTAGCCGGCATGTCTGTCGACGCGGTCAATAAAAAGGCGGCGGAGGGCACGGTGCTTGCCCACGTCGACGGCGGAGTGCCGAACATTCTGATCGAAGTGCCGGACCTCAGTGCCAGGACTTATGGCTATCTCGTGTACTTTTTTGAATTGTCATGTGCGATGAGCGGTTACCTGCTCGGTGTCAATCCGTTCGATCAGCCTGGTGTAGAGGCTTATAAGAAGAATATGTTTGCGCTTCTCGGCAAACCTGGATTTGAAAACTTACGGAAGGAATTAAATGACAGACTCCAATAAAAATAATATAATAATGAATAATGATATAATAGGCTATATTCTAGAAATATAGCCTATAATTTTTCAGGAGAGGTTTTTTATTGGAGCGGATTATTGAATTACTTACCACTGAAGAGGGGATTAGGACCATCTTCGAACAATTTGAACAATTTGGGATATTGGCAGGCTTTTCATTGATAATATTGGAAGCATTCGTTCCGATACTGCCTCTATTTGTCATTGTGATTTTAAATATCAACTCCTATGGTATAATCGTCGGCTTCCTGACGAGCTACACTGCTTCGGTGACAGGAAGTTTTCTTGTCTTTCTGGTCGTCAGATTTTTATTCAGGGACACGGCACAGAGATATATCCACAGGAGGGAAAAGTTGGAACGGTTACTCCGATTCGTGGATGACCGGGGTTTTACATTTGCATTCATCATGCTTGCCCTGCCTTTTACGCCCACATCGGTTGTCAATGTCATTGCTGCATTATCCAATATGAGGGCGAGAGTGTATCTGCTGATACTGGTAGTTGCAAAATTTATAATGATTGCCTCTATGTCTCTTGTGGGATATGATATTATCGGCTTTTTCGGTTCTCCGGCCCGTTTGGTCACTTCAGTCGTATTGCTCGTGGTATTGTATCTGTTCTCCAAATGGTATCAGCGTTATTTAAATAAGAAATTGAATAAATAGAGGTGCATCATTTTGAAAAAAGAAATTATGGAGTGGCTGGCGGCCATTGCGGTTGCTGTAATTTTAATAGTGGTTATACGGACATTTTTCTTTGTGTCCTATACAGTCGATGGATTGAGCATGGATCCGACGTTTAAAGACGGGGATCGTGTCGTTGTAAATAAAATCATGGATAATTTCCAGGATTATGAATATGAAGATGTCATCGTCTTCGACTCGGAAATGGGACCGGCATACGTTAAGCGCGTCATCGGCTCTCCCGGTGATACAGTGGAAATGGAAGATAAACAGGTGTATCTGAACGGAGAAGCCTTAGAAGAAGATTACGTCGTACATAGAGAAGATTCGTACATGGACAACTTCACGCTCGAACAATTGGGGGTGGAAGGCGACACCATCCCTGAAGACCATTATCTGGTGCTCGGCGATAACCGGCCGATTTCAAGGGACGGCCGTGATTTCGGGCTGATCCATGAAGACAGCATTGTCGGCGAAGTGGCTTTGAGATTCTGGCCGCTCAATGAAATAGCAATTAATTTTGATTGATGAAAAGACACCGGTGCGGTGTCTTTTATTTACTTATGAAGGAGTGAGACGATGGTCGTCAATATATGGACCGGCGTCAGCGGAACGGGTAAGACCGATCAGATGTTCCGGGAAATAGAAGCGGTTACGGCAGATGAGCCGCTGGGGCCGAATATTTATATCATCACACCGACACAGAACACGCTGCAGTATGAACGCATCATCACTGCGAAGACGAATGAGCATATCGTCGGCAGCCTGAGAGCGGGTGTATTCAGTTTCCAGCGCTTCATCTGGCATATTTTCAATGAGATCGGCCACGGCAGCCGTGAGACGTTGTCGGAAAGCGGCCAGGTGATGCTGCTGCATAAAATAATGAACGACATGAAATCAGGCTTTAAATATTATCAGGATTCGAGCCAGTATATAAAGTTTTCGAAAAAGGTGCTCGATATGCTGAAGGAGTTCAGAACGTACCAGGTCGGCGTGGATGATATCGGCCTCGTGACGTCTGAAAAGGAGCGTTATCAGGATAAGCTGTACGACTTGACACACATATATAAAACTTGGCTGGAGCAGATTGAACTTTACAATATTGAAGATCTGAACATCATCAATACTTTCATGAAAGCTTTGGATCTTCATCCGGATGTGAAATCTCTGAAGGACGCCGTCATTTATATCGACGGCTTCCATAACTTTACGGAAAGTGAATTCCAGCTCATTGCCAAGCTGTCGAAAAGGGTGAAGACAATCAACGTCCTTTTAACCCATAAGGGTGAAAATAAAACCCTCTTCAGAAAGACGGATGCGAGCATTGAAAGACTGCAGGAGCTGCTCGGTAGCGATGTTAAAATCGTCCACTTCGATGACCAGTTCAGACGTTCCGGCAAGATGGGGCTGATCCAGCTTGAGGAATATTTCTCAAACAGCCGCCCGATGACTCTTTATGACGGCATCAAAATCACCGAATCGCCGAACATCATCGATGAAGTCACGAATGTGGCGCGGGAGATTGAAAGGCTGACTGCAGCGGGAGATGTGAACTACAACGATATCGGCATCCTTTACCGCGACCAGGGTTATATTCAGCACATCCATTCGATTTTCAGACGGTTCGATATTTCTTATCACGTCGACCGGAAGGTCCCGATGTATTCCCATCCATTCATCCAGTTCATCATTGCGGTGCTGGAATGCTACATGCGGAAATTTGATTTCACTGCATTGATGGATGTTTTAAAGACCGAATATCTGACGGAGGATTCTGAACAGGATTTCATTTTTCAGTTCGAAAACTTCGCACTGGAGCGCGGACTGACGAGAGGCGCTTTATTCAAGGATGAATTATTCACTGTCAAAAAGATCCGCAGTGCCGAAGGGAAAATCATCGAAAAAGATGTGACCGAAGACGTGCAGGAACTGCTTGATTTTAAAAATAAAGTGCTCGGGCAGCTGTCGGAGCTGTATAACAGATTTGACGCGGCCTCTACGGTGAAAGAATATATCACCATCATCTACGGCTTTATCACCGAACGCGGCATCGATGTAAAAATTGAAGCGGAAATCGAGCATTTGGAACATACGGATGCCATCATCAAAAGGGATGAAACCGAACAGGCATACAACCAGTTCATCCGTCTGATGGATGATGCGTTTATCGTCTTCAAAGATGATGAAGTCCCGTTCGACATCTTTTATGAAACATTCAAGGACGGCCTTTTGAATGCAGAATTCAATCTGCTGCCGTCAACGATCGACCAGGTCATCATCGGTAACCTCGACCTTGCGAAAGTGGAGAACAAGAAATATGTCTTTCTGATCGGCATGAACAGAAATGTCATGCCGAAGGAAACGCGGTCGAACGCAATCATCAGGGAAGAGGAAAAAGAGCTGTTCGAAAAACATGACATCATTCTGTCGCCGAGTGCCAAAGTGCTCACACAGGACGAAAGGTTCGTCTTTTACCACGGCATTACACGTGCGACCGATGGTCTGTACATCAGCTTTTCCAATACGCTCGCAGGCGGGGAGACGACGAAGATCAGCCCGTTTGTGCAGGAAATCATTCCGGAGCAGGATCATCAGAAGGACCTGGTCTACAGCCGTACGTCACTGTATGAAAACTTCGAGCCGGAAAAACTGGTATCGTCGGCAAGAAGCATGGAACCGCTCATTCATCTGAAGATGCGGGAACTGCTCAACATAAATAATATTGCGGTGCAGGAAATCGCAAAGTACCCTGAGTTCAACACTTGGATCCGGCTGTATCAGATGATTAAGCGTTATGATACGACAGGCATGTACTCGAGAATCAAAGCGAGCCTGACGGATGACAACCGTTCGGAGCCGATTTCGCATGAGACGGCAGAAGCAATATACGGTGAATCAATGCTTGCAAGTGTGTCAAGATTCGAGTCATTCAACCGTTGTGAGTTCCAGCATTTTTCAAATTACGGACTCAGACTGAATGTCAGGCAGCCGTTCAAAGTGGCGCCGCTCGACCTCGGTAACCTGTATCACCACGTGCTTGAGCATGTGACGAGAGCTCTCGGTTTCACATTCCAGCATGAGAACGACCATATCGGACGTATCATTGAAACGGCGATTGACGAGGAAGCTGCGGCCATCCAGCACGGCATCTTCAACGAATCATTTTATAACGCTTCATTGAAAAGGCGTGCAAAAGATGCACTGGAGCGCCTGATCCACTTCATGCGGGATATTGAACGGCTCGGGGAATATAAGATTTCCCGCGTAGAAATGGCATTCGGCAAAGCGCAGGATGATCTCGGCGAAGTGACTCTCGAGAGTAACGATGGCCGAAAAATCGCCCTCCGGGGTAAGATCGACCGCATCGATGCGTATAATACCGGCGGCAGTTCATACGTCAATCTGATCGATTATAAGTCGAGTACAAGAAGCATCTCAAGGGCCGGCATCCTGAACGGTCTCGAGCTGCAGATGATCACCTATATGTATGTTCTCACCGAAAAGGGCGATAGTTTATTCGACGGGGAAATCAAACCGAACAGCATGCTGTTCTTCCCGGTTAAGGATCCGGTCCTCAATCTGAAAGAGGAGAAGGACCCGGAAGACATCATCAAAGAACAGAATAGACAGCTCAAACCCGACGGTGCGTTCATCAATGAACATCCGTCGTTCAATGAGTATCTTGACGAAACTTCCGTGGGCCTCGCCGGACTGCTCAGAGACCTCGATGACTATACGGAGTACGGAGAATATTATCCGATCACGGTTTCAAAAAAAGGCAAGATCAACGCACGGACGAAAGGGCGCTATTTCAGCCCGGCACTGTTCAGCCATTATGCGGACTATGTGATGGAACTGTATAAGACGGTGACAGATGACATATACAGCGGAGCGAATAAAGTGAACCCGATGGCGGTGAATGATGTCCTGCCATGTAATTTCTGTGATTTCAAATTTGCCTGCCGTGTGGATTATTTACTGAATGCGCGCGACATCCGCGAACAGGAGATGGATGAAACTGAAATCGGGAAATTTGAAAGTGAGGTGACGGATGATGGTGACATGGACGGATGAACAGTATGAAGCGATACATTACAGCGGCTCGGATATTCTGATTTCAGCCGCAGCCGGCAGCGGCAAGACGACGGTGCTTGTCGAACGGATCATCCAGAACATCGTCGGCGGCCGGTATTCGGTGGATGAACTGCTCGTTTCGACATTTACGAATATGAGTGCGAAAGACATGAAAGAGAAGATTGAAAAAGAACTCAGGAAAAAGTATATGGAAACCGGAGACGTGCGTCTGAACGAAGAGATTCTGAAGCTGAATGAAGCGCATATATCGACGCTTCACAGCTTCTGTCTCTATTTGATCAAGATGCATTACAACGTCATCGGCATTTCACCGGATATGCGGACACTGGCTGATATCGAGGGGCAGATCCGTCTGGAACGTGCAATCGACCAGGTGCTGGAACACTACTATGAGGAAAGTTCAGAAGCGTTCACAGAGCTGAATCTGATGACTGCCTCCGACAAGAACAACAGCGGGCTGAAAGACATCATCAAAAGTATGTACTACACCGCTGTCGCAAGCCCGGAGCCGCTTGTCTACCTGACTTCCCAGTCAGACCAGTATAAAGATGACAGTCATATGCAGAATATATTGGATGACTACAACGACATCATCAGACATAAACTGATTGCGCTGGAATCATCATTGGAAGACCTGCATAGGGATTATAATTCGGTATACCATGAAGAGTTGAAAGATACGCACAGAAGAGACGCCTTCGATGCACTTTCGGATATGATCCGTACGGTGGAATTTGCGCGGGAAGACAATCTGCGGGGCAGGGCGGTAACACTTCCGCCGTTCCAGTTGAAAGACGGCAGGACATCATTTTTCAAGAAGATCGCAGATCCTGACGCGAAAAAAGAATTGACCGCTTCGCAGAATAAAGTGAAAGATTCCTATAATGACTTGCGGGCGCTTTATGCATACACTTACGAAGAAGTGGAAAGTGAACTGTCGCCGATGAACCAGATGAATAATACTTTGGTCCAGATCGCGATAGATGTAATGGAACTTTTCAAAGAGAAGAAAGAAAGCAGAAATGAGATGGACTTTTCGGACTATGAACATTATGCGCTCGCAATTTTGAATGCGAACGATCATGAAGTCGCGAAAATCTATCAGGCACAGTTCAAGGAAATCATGATTGATGAATATCAGGATATCAACCGTGTGCAGGAAGCGATCATCTCACTGCTCAAAACAGGCGGTGAACATGACGGCAACCTGTTCATGGTCGGAGACGTCAAACAGTCGATATATAAATTCAGACAGGCGGACCCGTCCCTGTTCATAGAAAAAGCCAGCCGGTTTTCAGAACCCGGCAGCGGAAAGGTAATCCATCTGAACCATAACTTCCGCTCTAAAGGTGAAGTGCTGGATCTGACGAACAGTGTATTCGAACGGATCATGGATTCCACGGTCGGTGAAATCGATTATGACGAAGGCCAGAGACTGGTCCAGGGCAACTATCTGGATGCGCCGGAAATCCGACAGGAAGTGCATATTTTGGAAAATGCCGATGAGATTGACGGCAACACTGAAATCAGACATATCATCAATGTCATCAAAGAAAAGGTCCGTCAAGGTGCGAACTATAAAGATATCGTCATATTAACCCGCAACACGAGGGATAATGAAGACTACCGCAAAATGCTGAGTGAAGCGGAGCTGCCGGTCTACGTCAACAACCGGACGGGCTATTTGGATACTCTTGAAGTACGCACACTGCTCAGCATATTATCCATCATCGACAATCCTCTGCAGGACGACCACTTTGTCGGTACGATGCGTCTGCCTCAGTTTGATTTCAGCGAGGAGGATATTGCGAAGATCCGTTCTCTGTCGGATGCGGATTACTTTTACACAGCATGCAGTGAGTACGGCACGGAAGATGACTTGAAAAATAAAATCGATCAGTTCTTCATCATTTTGGATGAACTGAGGATGCAGGCGAGGTACTTGAGTGTGCCCGAGCTCATCGATGAAATTTATTATCAGTTCAATCTGCCGGAATATTTCTCCGGCCTTCCAGGCGGTGAGAACAGACGGGCGAATTTGAACGGCCTGATTGAAAAGGCGATGGAATTTGAAGAGATGTCCCATATTTCCCTGTACCAGTTCATTACGACGATCAGCCGGATGATCGAGGACGGCCAGGATTTCGGCGAGGAAAACACAGTGTCGCCGGATGATGATATTTTACGCGTCATGACAATACACGCTTCAAAAGGGCTGGAGTTCGAATATGTCATATACGCAGGCATTCACAGACGGTTGAATTTCAGGGATCTGCAGGCGAGGGTCATCGTCCATGCGGATTACGGCATCGGATTCAGACAGTTCAGGCCGGAGCATAATACGATCTTGCCGAGCATCCATTCGACCGTGATGCAGGAGTACATCAAAAAAGAAACGATATCGGAAGAGATGCGCCTGATCTATGTGGCGATGACCCGTGCAGTCGAACAGCTGATCATACCGGTCGTCTTCAAAAAAGAGGAAGACGAGAAGTATTTATATAATGGCGGCATGGTCCTGGCCGACCACAGGCTGAACATCACGACTGTGCAGCAGCTGCTTTATCCGATATTGAAATATCTGAATGAAGAAAACTTTGATTTCATCAAGATGGACAAAGTCACGCCCGAAGACGATGCAGAAGAAGAAAAGACGCATCATCTGACGCTGGAGATGCTTGAAGAAGTGGAGGCAGGGCGCTCAGAATCATTATATGAACGGTTCAACCACCAGTACCACAGCCCGAAACCGACAAAAGTCGTGCATAAGGAATCGGTGACTGAAATCAAGCGTAAAAACGACGCTCCGCCGGAGGACGCGAAAGTGATACGGCATACGAGACAGGTCAGTTTAAAAGAGCCGAACTTCAAAAGGGACCAGGTGGAGGCGCCGATTTTCGGGACGATCATGCACGAAGTGATGATGCACCTTCTGAATGACTGGAACGCGTTCAGTGCGCTTGAAAAATCGGACAGGGAAAGCCATGTCAAGCGGCTGATCCAGAATATGGAAGACAGGGAAACATTCCTGACAGAAGCCCATGTCAGGAAGATTCATGAAAATGTCCACCGTTTCATCAATGATGGCACGATGATGGCGCTTCTCGGCAGACAGAAGCAGATCCACACTGAAATCCCGTTCATCATGAATCAGCAGGCCATCGGCTACTCGGAATACGAATCGCAGATTGTCCAGGGAATCATGGACTGTCTGTTGGAAATCGACGGCCATTATACTATCATTGACTATAAAACCGACTGGATTCCACCGATGTTTACAGAACAAGATCTGGTGGACCGGTACAGGACACAGATGGACATTTACCGGCGTTCGGCCGAAAAGGCGCTGGGTACCGAAGTGACGGTATATCTCTATTTCTTTTCTTATGGAGCGATAAAAGTTGAAGACTGACAATAGACGACGCATATTTTTTATAATGGCCATTGCGATTCTTTTCCTCGGCCTGTCAAACGGCATGAGGTTTACAATACCGCTTGATGTGATCAATCCGTACGAGTACTTTTACGGCAACGAGCGGACACATTTTCAAATGATGAATATATTTCTGGGCGGTGCGGCGGTTCCATTCGCCGCCGTTGCCGGGGGCTATATGCTGATGACCTTCAAGGAACACCGGCTTCCGAATATCATTTTGACACTTGCCGTGATGCTGATCGTGTCGGTGCTGTCTGCACTGTTCCTCTTTGGATTCGATCCATTGCCGGGCATCATCCTGATGCTGATCACAGCGGCGCTTTTCATAAGGGCGGACAGAAAAATCGTGCTGGGCTCATTTGTACTGCTGCTGGCAGCCCATGTTACCGTCAACGGAGTAACCGTCGTTTTAAGCGGTCTGAATTCACCGGGGGACATCATATATTCGAGCATCCAGGAAGTGAACAGATTTTCAGGCACTTTCCGGAGCAGTGACTATTTTGCCATCATCGGCCTGAATCTGGAAGTGTTCTTCACTTACCAGCTGAGTGAGTGGTTCATGTGGATACTCGGCATTCTGCCGTGGGTCCTGCTCGGTATCGTGATGTACATGTTCAATGTGGCCGAACTGTTCAAAAACAACGGTCTTCTGATGATATTCATCACGATCGCACTGCTTGCGGGCGGCCTCGCCATCAAGATGATCGAAGTCATCTCGCTCGGCTCATTCACAGCGGCTGAATTTGCCGGACGCTTCGGCGGCCCGCTCCTCGGAACAGGATACTTCATGCTGATGTTCCTGATCTATGATATGCTGCCTGAAAAATTGTCGAAAGTATTCGGCGCGGCAGGCGAAAAGGGTCTGACTGTCTATGTGAGTTCCAATCTGATCATGGCAGTTGCATCATACGGCATCGGCTTCACACTGTACGGAGAAGTTTCAATCGGCAATATGATCTTTATTGTAATGATCATCTATGCAGTTTTGCTTGTCATCATGAACATTTTGAGGCATTATGGCGTAAAAACGCTTGAGGAATTAAGTGCTGTGACGATTGGAAATGAAAACATTAAGTGAGTATGTTTGTTATAATATATATAACTAAAATTTGCGAGGAGAGAATTCCATGAAATTTTTAACTTTTGAATATGAGAATGAAACTTATTATGGGGTAAAAGTAAAACGGGAAGAAAGTGCATGGATTTTACCAAAGTTATTTACGGATTTTGGAGAAGAGGACAATTATCCAAAGACTTTACTCGAAGGAATCTCAACTTATCACACACTGGATTTTCAGGAAATCGTCAGAAAGTTAGTGGAGAAGGCGACTGCATCGGAAAATCCTGAACGATATAAAGCACCTTTCAATGATATTAAATTTTTAGCGCCGGTGACGCCGCCGAACAACGTCATTGCTCTCGGCCGCAACTATAAAAAGCACGCTGAAGAAATGAACAACAAGGCGGACAGTCTGTATGTCTTCACGAAAGCGGCATCGAGCCTTGCGGGTGACGAAGCAGTCATTCCGAATCACAAGGATATTACGGATGAACTGGACTATGAAGGTGAACTTGCAGTCGTGATCGGTAAGCAGGCGTGGAAAATAGACAGTAACATGGCGCTTGATTACATCTACGGCTATACGATCATCAATGATATTACGGCGCGCGACGTGCAGAGGGAGCATGCACAGGCATTTTTATCCAAAAACCTGAAAGGTTCTTCACCGATGGGGCCGTTCATCGTCACAAAAGATGAGCTTCCGAATCCTGAAGAAACGTCCATCGTCACAAAAGTGAACGATGAAATCCGCCAGGATGGCTCAACGAGTGACATGGTCCTTAAAATTGCGGATATGATTGCCGAAATTTCCAAGTACATCACTCTTGAGCCGGGCGACGTCATCGCAACGGGCACTCCGAGCGGTGTGGGCGCAGGCATGAATCCGCCGCAGTACCTTGAACCAGGTGATGAAATCCGCATTTCCATCAATGGAATAGGCACACTTACGACACATATCGAAAAATAAAGGCTGAAAATATGTTGAATTTGGTGCTATAATGGAGCGGAAATCTTTATAAAAGAAATGAAAGAGGTAAGTTTAATGATACATTTACACTTGACTACAATCGTCCTTGCGGTTCTCCTGTATGTGATCGCCCTTGTCTTTTATCAGAAGAGCGGCCCGGGCAACACAGGTAAAATGACCCATATGATTTTACGTGCAGATTATATCTTCTTAATCTTCAGCGGTCTGATCGTCTATATCCAGAACATGGAAGGCATCAGTGCTTCAGACGGTCATATGATGTACGGACTTAAAGTGCTGTTCGGCCTGGCGGTCGTTGCGCTTATGGAAATGAGCCTGATTAAAACTCAAAAGAATTCAGGTTCTGCAAATACGCTCAAAATCATATCCTATATAGTAATCATTGTTACTATCGCGCTCGGTATTTATTTACCGCTTGGTCCTTTAAGCTCCATGTTTTAATTTAGGCAGTATGCTGCAGACCACTGATGGTCTGCAGTTTTTTTGTATATAATTTATGAACTTTTCATAAAAACCGACCGGAAAATATCTGAATCTAGTATACTGGTATGATATGAAACTAAAGGCAGGCATAGATAATGAAAATATTTAAGTTGATGATGGTAATGTTTATAACCGGTGCGGCAGTGCTGACACCATATACATATATATCCGCCAATAATCTGACGGATACGGATGCAGACAGAATATACAGCATTGTGGTGGACAGGTTCTTGAATGCGGATACCACAAGCGATGAAAATGTGACCGTGGATGAAGACCCTGAAATGCGCTTCGGCGGGGATTTCCAAGGAATCGAAGACAATCTCGACTATATAAAGAAAATGGGCTTTACAGCAATCCATCTGTCTCCGGTGTTCAAATTCTCGGATGATGATTATTTGGGCTATGACGTTGAAAGCTATGACGAAATCGATCCGGGTCTCGGCGGTGAAGAAGGTCTCAATGATCTGGTCGATGCCGCGCATGACATGGACCTTGAAGTATTCGTCGACCTTCCCGCAGTATCCGTGGATGGTGAAAATGCGGCTGAGGACGTGAACGTCAATGAAATATACGGAGATTACCTGAACGAAAAAGATATCGATATTCTTGATCTGACTGACGAATCGGTCCAGAGCGAGTATCAGGATATGGTCCAGACTTTCGTCGATGACTTCAATATTGACGGCGTATCGATGATGGTTGCGCAGGATGATGTGAATGCGTCTGAAATCCTCCCCGGAGGAATAAAGACTTATGGCTTTTTGACAACCGAAGATGCGGTTGCGGGCGGGTTTGATTATATGGCTATCGAGTCAATGAGAACAGAGCTTGCGGAATCATTCGCAACAGTCGACCGCGAAGTGCCCGAAATTCCGGATTCAGAAAATATGCTTCTTGTGGACCACTGGTTCAGTGAACGCTTCACTTCGCATGCAGTAGAAGAAAATATGTTCCCAGGCACACGGGTCAAGCAGGTCATGACATATATGTACAGCCATCCCGGCCCGGTCGGCATGCTGTATGGAACAGAAGTTGCCTTCAATGGTGAAGAGATGCCGACGATCCATCCACAGATGGATCTTTGGACCGACCAGGAAGTTGTGGAATATTTAGAGCATATCAATATGGTGTTCCAAGACCATAAAAATGTGCTGTCAGGCGAACTTGAAACACTGCATAACAACGATGGCCACTACATCACACGCTATCACACCAACGAAGTGGACTTTATTTTAAACGTCAATGATACGAGCGCGACGCACGGTGTCAACCTGGCGCTCGATGATGTAGAGGACAATCAGGTGCTCAGCGGCATGCTGATCGGCGATATGGTCAGAGCAACATCACCGGGAGAATACATCGTCGTCCTCGACCGTGAAGAAACAGAGCTTTACGCAGTCATCGAAGAGCAGGGCTTCAACAATGGCTACATCATTGCAAGCATCATCATCTTCGGCGGATTTGCAGTATTCATCTTCTTCGCAGCATGGAACGGCAGAAAGCATAAGAAAAAGAAACAATCATAATTTTGAGATGAGCCACTGAAAACCTTCGGGTTTTTGGTGGTTTTTTTGTTTTGATGGTGTTATAGGCGTGGGCGCGGCGCTATAAGTGGCGGCTCCGGACATGAGGTATGACACGAGCCAGGTGAAAATTTTGGTTTCGTGCCATCTGCATCTCCGGAATGGCACGAGTCAGGTGAAAAGTAGAATTTCGTGCCATCTGATGGACGATTCCCATCACTCCCCAACCACAAAAAAGCCACAGCGCACCGGTGAAGGGGGAGCTGTGGCAGCCAAATTACATTAATCCTCTTTTTTTCATTTCTTCGATTGTTTTGTATCCGACCATGTTCAGGAAACTTTTCGGACTTGAGAACGGCGGTGAATAGGCGACTTCGATATTGACGAGGTCCTGGGCTTTTCCGCCCATCCGTATATGTGTTGCCAAAGTATCCAGTCGTTTATCGGCACCGCGTTTGGAAATGATGGACGCCCGCAGGATTGTACCGTCATTTGCTATATAGATTTTGATTCTGATCTTCGACGCACCTTCCATATAGCCTGCTTTGAAATTTTGCTGATGGTCGATGACGAAATGTTCATAATCACGGACGGCTTCCTGTGGAATGCCGACTGAACCGACTTCATAATCGAAGAATCTCATTATATTCGTACCGAGAAGACCTTCGAATTTCACATCGTATTCACCATGAATATGGTTAGCGATAACGTAGGCGATGCGGTGGGCCGGCCAGGCAAGTTTAATGTTTGCCGGCACTTCCGGTACATGGAGATATTTAGTTTCCATGACGTCACCGAGTGTATAGACATTTTCCACGTTAGTCTGACCGTATTCATTAACAGGTATCAGCCCGCCGTCTGTCATCGTGATTCCCGATCCCTTTAAAAATTCAGTATTCGGATTGAGTCCGATGCCTTGAATGATCAGAGGTGCTTTGACCTTTTCATTATTCGTCAAATGAAGATACCCGTCCTCATAACGCTCGACTTCGGCATTCAGTTTCAGATCGATGCCGTTCTTCTCCATTTCCTGATGAAGGACCGCAACGATATCTGCCTCAATGTGTCCGTAAATATTTTCATTTCTATGGACGACGGTCACACCGATATCGCGCAACCTTAAATTCTCGGCCATCTCCATCCCAATGAAGCCGGTGCCGACGACAATGGCCTCCTGAACTTTATTCTCATCAATAAACGCCATGATTCTGTCCATATCTTCTATGTTATGAAGCGAGAGTGCTTCTTCGACATCTTCAAGACCGGAAACGATTCTCGCCCTGCCGCCCGGAGAAAGGATCAAATAGTCGTAAGTATCGTTGAATTCTTCGCCGGTTGTGATGTTTTTGACAGTGACAAACTGCTTGTCGGTATTCACGCCTGTCACTTCATGATAAGTAAACACGGACACGCTTTTCTCATTGAATGATTCAGGTGTCGCTGCAATAAGTTTACGGCGCTCGTCGACCTCGCCGCCGATATGGTAGGGCAGGCCGCAGTTCGCAAAACTGATATCGCGGTCTTTTTCGTAAATGGTAATGTCCAGTTCCTGGTTCAGGCGTCTCAGCTGAGACGCTGCGGTAGCACCGCCTGCGACACCGCCGACTACAATGACTTTTGCCATTAATTACACTCCTTCATTGAAGTAAAACATTGCGATTGTTCCGTTACCTGTGTGGCTGGAGATTGTCGGGCCGATCATGCTGATGTTGACCACTTTAACTTCAGTTTCCTCAAGTATTTTTTCCTTGAGCTGCTCAGCGGAATCCAGTGCATTTGATTGTGTGATGTGGATCTTGCCGGTGACCTGATCATCATTGATATGTTTGATCATACTTTTGAATACTTTTTTGACGCCGCGGTGTTTCTCGAGTGGAACGAGTTTGCCGTCCTCAACATGAAGGAGAGGCTTGATATTTAAAAGACCGCCGAGAAATGCACTGCCTTTGGATAGTCTGCCGCCTTTTGCCAAGTAGTCCAGGTCGTTGACCGTAAAGAAGTGACGGATATTTTTAATATTTCTTTCAGCATTTTTAATCACTTCGTCGTCTGAAAGGCCGTCTTTTATATCATCACTCGCACTTTCAACAATCATGCCGAGGCCGTAGCTTGCAGCATGTGAGTCGATGATTGTGATATCCGCATCAGGATAATCGTCCAGAATGGTGTCGCGTGCAATGACTGCACTTTGATACGTTCCTGATAACTCACTTGAAAATGCGATATAAAGGATGGATTCCCCTTTTTCAACGTGAGGTTTGAAACTTTCAACAAAATTTTCCGGGTTGATCTGGGAAGTTTTCGGACGCTCACCGTCAGTGATTGCCTGAAGTACTTCTTCACTGGAAATATCAATCTGGTCCTTATAGTCATTCTCACCGATATTGATTGTCAGAGGCAAAACTTCTATACCCCGTTCCTTACTGTCTTCCAACGTCATATCCGCACAGCTGTCTGCAATTAAAATCATAGTATACCCCTTTCGTATTTTATATTTTTAAATTAAAGTAATCTGCTAAAAATTTACCGACACCGTTATCGTTGTTCGATCCGGTGACATAATCCGCAACGGATTTAATATCTTCGATGGCATTGCTCATCGCGACGCCATGCTGCACATATTCAAGCATCTCGGTATCGTTGTCCTCATCGCCGAATGCGATGGTGTTTTTATGGTCGATGCCAAGATATCCGCGGACATAATCCACACCGACTGCTTTGTTGATGCCTTTTTTGATAATCTCAAGAACTGGATACGGTGCGCCCCAGCGTCTGTGTTCAATCGCTTGCGCGAACAGATCGTCCAATTCCTGTCTGATTGCCGGAATTTCTTTTTCTTCTGCCTGAATCAGGATTGTTGTCGGTCCTTCTTCCATCGTCTGAGTCAGCTCGCCGACTTTGATGACCGGCTCGCCCATGCTGAACGCGTCAAATAAAACTTCATCATGATAATGAAGGTAGACCGTGTCTTTTATTTCAGCGACTATATTTTGTATATTAAGATCAGGAATTCTCTTTGCAATCTCGATGGCAACATCAAGATCCAGCTCTTCATGGACCGTTTTGAAATCGAAGTCGTGCGGGTGGTGGACGAAAGCACCGTTGAAATTGACAACAGGCGTAGTCATACCCAGTTCTGTATAGTAAGGCTCACTCGCACGGTAAGGTCTCCCCGTTGAAATCATGATCTCATGGCCTTGACTTTTAAGTTCATTTAAAACCTTTTTTGTGTACGGACTGATTGTTTTTTCATCCGTCAATAGTGTTCCGTCTAAATCCAGACATATTAAATACTTCTCCATAGCTTTGCTCCTCTATAAAAGTTCACAATTCCATAATAGCATTTATATTTAAACCTTGTTAATAATTTGTTATTATAAAGATAAGTAATTCTCTAAAGGAGTGAGATGGATGGATAAGGAAATGGAAGAGAGCATGATGGGTGCAATAGAAAACGTCATCGACCCTGAGCTTGGTATAGATATTGTCAACCTGGGTCTGGTTTATGGCGTCAACCTTGATGAGGACGGTAACGCAGGTGTGGAAATGACATTGACATCGATGGGCTGTCCGATGGGACCGCAGATCGTTGACGGCGTTAAGCAGGCACTTGCAGAACTGCCGGAAGTAAAAGACACGGAAGTGAACATCGTCTGGAACCCGCCTTGGGACAAAGACAAGATGAGCCGCTACGCCAAGATTGCGCTCGGCGTAAGCTAAATAGATGATTGATTAACGAAGGGCCGTCACATTGTGACGGTCTTTTCTTTTTTTGAAATAAAACCCCCTCGGCCAAGTGGGGAGTAGTTTGACCGGCAGGCGTTCCAACCATACAAAAACAGACGGCCTCAGCCGTCTGCTCTCTATCAATCAATGTATTTCCCCGAACGGACTGTTGAGGTCGTCACCTTCCTCCACCATCGCTTCGACAGCCGCGTGCAGCCCTCTCGTGATATCACCCGGCGGCATCGCGGGCATACGGTTTTTATTTTCAACCTGGTCTTCTGAAAACGGCACATGGATGAATCCGAATTTCGCAGCGGGAAATTCGGTATCCACGAGGTTGCCGAGCTGATAGAAGACGTGGTTGCAGACGAACGTGCCTGCGGTGTTCGACAGGCGTGCCGGAATGCCTGCATCATCCATCGCCTGCACCATCTTCTTCACCGGCATATTGGAAAAGTAGGCGGCCGGTCCTTCCTGCTCAATCATTTCGTCGATGGGCTGGTTGTTCTCGTTGTCCGCAATTCGGGCGTCGTCGATGTTGAGCGCGACGCGCTCGACGCACATTTCACTTCTGCCGCCGGCGAGACCGACTGCGAGGATGAATCTGAAATCATCACTGAGCATCAAGTCACGTAGGACTTCTTTTGATTTGCGGAAGACGGTTGGGATTTCCGCTTTCACTACGTCGCAGCCCGCAATCGTATCCGGCAGGTTTTTCACAGCTTCGTAAGAAGGGTTGGTGTCTGCACCGTCAAACGGATCGAATCCTGTGACTAATATTTTCATCAAAACACTTCCTTAAAAAATGAGTTGGTAAAGAATCGCAAATGTTCCGAGTCCAAAACAATAATAGCTGAATATGATCAGGTTGCCGCGCTCCATCACGCCCTGCAGCCATCTGAGTGCATAGTAGGTCGCAATCAGCGATGCAATGAATGCCAGTACATAAGCGAACCATAAAGTATCGATGTTCGGGTCGCGTGCGATATCGGGTATACCGATCAGTGCCGTCCCGAGTGATACCGGAATATATAGCAGGAAGACGAATCTGAGCGCGTTTTTCTGATTCAATCCGACTGCCATCGCGCCGACGAGGGTCGCGCCGCTCCGGCTGACGCCGGGCGTCAGTGCGACGACCTGCGCGAGACCGACGATGACAGAGTCTTTGATGGTGAGTTCGCCGTCACGCTTCTGGCCGCGTTTATTTTTAATGAACCACAGCGCAAGCCCCGTGACAAGCAGCATCAAGCCGACGAAGCCCATCGAGATATTTTCACCGATGACGTCTTTAAGTAAAATTCCCATGATACCGACCGGGATCGTCGCGATGATCAGGTACATCGTATATTTGGCGTCCTTGATCGCCTGGGCGTCCCGCGCCCCCTGGAATAAAAACCTGAATAAGTTTGTAACGATGACGATGATATCGTTTCTATATATGAATAGAACAGCAAGCAGTGAAGCGGTGTTCAAAAATATTTCAAAGGACAGGCCGGTCGCTTCTATGCCGAAAAGCTCTCTTGCAATGACGAGATGTCCACTGGATGATACAGGAATCGGTTCTGTGATTCCCTGAAGCAGCCCTAAAAATATGTATTTGATCAGTTCCCAAAATTCCATTGATATGCCTCCTAAAAATCTAAACTATAGTATAAAATAAAAATCTCCCAAAAGCGATAAATAACTTGATAATAGGGTAAAAAGTAGTATAATTAAATTAAGGTCAAAAAAGGTCAAACTATTAAAAGTCATGTGAGGTGACATTTATGGATATTAATAAAATGACCTATCAAGTGCAGTCGATCATAGAGCGTGCCCAGAGCATCTCCGTGGACCTGAAACTGCAGGCGATAGAAGCTGAAGCGGTGGTAAAAGCGATGCTGACCATCGATGAAAGCATGTCGAGAGACATATTGGAACGCGTCAATATCGATGTAGACGCGCTCATTGGAAAATACGATGAGAAATTACAGAAATATAATGTTGTTACAGGCGAGAATGTCCAGTACGGACAGTACATGTCCAATGGATTTACAAGCATCATCAACCGTGCTGAAAAGTATATGGCTGAAATGGGCGATACTTTCATTTCCCAGGAACATATGCTGCTCGGTGCGATCCAGAACGACAATATAATGAAAGAAACCGTCGGAAACAAAGATGAAATTGTCAGAGAAGTCATAGAGAAAGTCAGAGGAGGGAATCATGTGACATCACAAAATCCTGAAGTACAATATGAAGTTTTGGAAAAATACGGCCGTGACCTGGTCGAAGAAGTCAGACACGGAAATGTCGACCCCGTCATCGGCCGTGATGAAGAAGTGAGAAGCACGGTGCGTATTTTAAGCCGTAAAAGAAAGAACAACCCGGTGCTGATCGGTGAGCCGGGTGTCGGTAAAACTGCCATTGTCGAAGGGCTCGCACAGAGGATCGTCAGACGGGACGTGCCGGACAGCCTGATGGATAAGACCATTTTTGAACTGGACCTGTCCGCGCTCGTCGCCGGTGCGAAATACCGCGGGGAATTCGAGGAGCGTCTGAAAGCCGTCCTTAAGGAAATAAAAGAATCCGAAGGCCGGATCATTTTATTCATAGACGAAATCCACATGCTTGTCGGCGCCGGCAAGACTGAAGGTGCCATGGACGCTGGGAACATGTTGAAACCGATGCTCGCAAGAGGCGAACTGCACTGTATCGGTGCAACGACTCTGAATGAGTACCGTGAATATATCGAAAAGGACTCCGCTTTGGAACGCCGCTTCCAAAAGGTGCAGGTCCCTGAGCCTGATGTTGAAGATACGATTTCAATACTGCGCGGACTGAAAGAGCGTTATGAAGTCCACCACGGTGTCAGGATCACCGACCGTGCACTTGTTGCGGCTGCAGAATTATCAGACCGTTACATTACGGACAGATTCCTGCCGGACAAGGCAATTGACCTGATGGACCAGGCGAGCGCAACGATCCGTACGGAAATGGGATCGAACCCGACCGAACTGGATCAGATCAACCGCCGGGTCATGCAGCTTGAAATCGAGGAACAGGCACTTAAAAATGAAGATGATTCCGTTTCAAGGCTGCGTCTCGATGAGTTGCAGAAAGAATTGTCCGAAGCACGTGAAGCGCAGGGAAGCCTGTCCCAGCGTGTGGAAAAAGAGAAAGAGCAGATCGGCCGTGTTAACGATAAACGTGCCGAAGTGGATAAGGCAAGGCAGGAGCTTGAAGAAGCGGAAAACAACTATGAACTGGAACGTGCCGCTGAACTCAGGCACGGCAGACTGCCTCAGCTTGAAAAAGAAATGGTCGAGCTCGAAAATGAGCTGCAGGAAGCGAGTGCCGGTGAGAACCGTATCATACGGGAAGTCGTGACCGAAGAGGAAATCGGCTATATCGTCAGCACATGGACGGGTATTCCTGTCAGCAAACTCGTTGAAACGGAGAAAGACAAGCTGCTCAAGCTGTCAGATATACTTCATGAACGTGTCGTCGGCCAGGATGAAGCTGTAGATCTGGTTGCGGATGCAGTCATCCGTGCAAGAGCCGGCATCAAAGATCCGGACCGTCCGATCGGGAGCTTTTTATTTTTAGGACCGACGGGTGTGGGCAAGACCGAGCTCGCAAAAACACTCGCATCCACGATGTTCGACTCCGAAAAGCACATGATCCGGATCGACATGAGTGAGTACATGGAGAAACATGCCGTGTCCAGACTCATCGGAGCACCGCCGGGATACGTCGGCCACGAAGAGGGCGGGCAGCTGACAGAAGCCATCCGCCGCCAGCCTTATTCCGTCATACTGCTTGATGAAGTGGAAAAAGCGCACAGTGATGTCTTCAACATTCTGCTGCAGCTATTGGACGAAGGCCGCCTGACAGATTCAAAAGGGCGTTCCGTCGACTTCAGAAATACCATCATCATCATGACATCCAATATCGGTTCCGGCCACTTGCTGGACGCAGTCGAAAACGACGGTGTGCTGACAGATGAAGTCAAAGATACAGTGATGGGCGAAGTCCACATGTACTTCAAGCCTGAAATCATCAACCGCATGGATGACATCGTCATGTTCAGCCCGCTGTCGAAAGACAATATGGGCATGATCGTCGACAAGCTGGTCGACGACCTGAACCGCAGACTCGAGAGCCAGCATATGAGCGTCGAAGTGACCGAAGCTGCGAAAAATTGGATTACGGACGAAGCATACGAACCCCAATTCGGTGCACGCCCGCTGAAACGCTTCATCACCAGACACATCGAGACACCACTTGCCCGTAAAATGATTGAAAGCGATCTGGTAGAAGGCCAGAACTTCAAAGTCGATTATGCAGACGGCGAACTCAAATTCGAAACACAATAATTAAATGGAAATAAAAATCATGCCCCGGAAGATGAGGACACTCTCAACTTCCGGGGCATCTTTTTGTATTTCAGGGCGTTCCGGGCACTCGCGTGCGTGGCGAGTACCTATTAAAGTTTCTGCAGGTATTCGTGAGTATGGCGAGTACCTATAAAATATATTTAACCCGTGTTCGCCGTCCGCGCGAGCATGCATTGGAGGTTTAAGACGTGTTCGCCAGCCGCGCGAGCATGCATTGGAGGTTTAACACGTGTTCGTCAGCCGCACGAGCATGCATTGGAGGTTTAACACATGTTCGTCAGCCGCGCGAGCATGTGGTATACGCTCCAACGGAGCTTCGATTCCAAAACGAAGCGCTGATAAGAAACAAACACAAAAAATCCCCTGCCATCTCCTGACAGGGGATCCAACCCAATTCAATATCTATTTAACAAACTCTCCGACTGCATTCTTTAAAGCGAATTCGAGCTCTTCCACCATCTGATCGTGGGTTTCATCGCTCCAGCCGAGTGTGCTCTGCATCAGGGCGACGACACCGTCCTGATATTTTCTGACAAGATCGACATCGAAATATAAGTCGCCTGTACGGCGCACGAAGTAGTCTGTCGGTTTTGCGGTCATTTCATTTTGAATGCTGTATATCACTTTGGCATACTCGACAGGCGGAAGACCTTGTTCGTTGTCTCGATCGACTGCGCTTGCGAGCGTGAATATTTCTTCAGCGTTACTGCCGTATTTCTCAGCAATATCGCGGCCTTCTTCTTTAGTCAGCCCGTAGGATTCAGCTTTCTCGGCAGCAGCTTCTATGAAGGCCTCGAAGTTATCACTGCCGCCCACATCTCCGCCGGAAATGACCTGGTTCTCCGTATCGCATGCTTTGAATTTCACACCGTACTCTTTCTTCAGTTCTTTCGCAACGCGGTCGACGATATCTTCAGCCATATGACGGTACCCTGTAAGTTTACCGCCGGCAATATTGATCAGCTTGCTGTCTGCCACCCAGATTTCATCTTTTCTGGATAATTCAGAAGGGCCTTTACCCGGCTGCTGAATCAACGGACGGATGCCTGCCCAGCTGGATTCAATATTGTCATCGGTCAGATCGAGTTCAGGGAACATATAGTTCACATTTTTCAGCAGATAATCGCGGTCTTCCTGTGTTGCAATCGGTTTTGCAATATTTTCATCATAAAAAGTATCTGTTGTGCCGACATAAGTTTTGCCGTTTCTCGGAATTGCGAACATCATTCTGCCATCATCTTTCGTATCAAAATAAATGGCCTGTCCGAGTGGGAAATCACTCTTATCGAAGACGATATGGACGCCTTTTGATAAGACGATATGCTTCTTGATCTCTTTGGATGCCGGATCTTCTTCTCGCACTTCGTCGACCCACGGGCCGGCGGCGTTTATTACCCGGCGGCCTAAAATCTGATATTCACGGCCGCCGAGTTCATCACGCGCGCGAATACCGACGATCTGCCCTTTGTCATATACGAAACCAGTTGATTTCATGTAATTGACGGGGTCTGCACCAAATTCCACGGCCTTTTTCATCACTTCAATCGTCAGCCTTGCATCATCGGTTTTGTACTCGACGTAATAACCGCCGCCGAGAAGGTCTTCCTGCTTGACGAGAGGTTCTTTATTTATAACGTCGTCGACTGAAAGCATCTGACGGCGTTCACTTTGTTTGACTCTTGCAAGTGCATCATATACTTTCAACCCGATGCTCGTCATCAACTCACCATATGAACCACCTTTATGAAAAGGCAGCAGCATCCATTCCGGTGTCGTTACATGCGGGCCGTTTTCATAAACGACTGCACGTTCGAGACCTGTGGATCTGACCACACCAATCTGCATCTGTTTCAAATAGCGCAGGCCGCCGTGCACAAGTTTCGTACTGCGGCTCGATGTACCTGCTGCAAAGTCCTGCATCTCCACCAAAGCGACTTTCATACCCCGTTTTGCTGCATCCAGTGCGACACCTGCACCGGTAATCCCACCACCAATCACCACGACATCATAATCGACTTTTTCCATATGCTCAAGTTGATCTTTTCTGGTTAACATATTCAACATGTTGCAAATCCTCCTAAAATGATTGGTATTCCTATATGAATAAACCTATTCTTCTTCTTTTAAACGTTTCGGCTTGAAAGACTGCGTCGCACTGACTGCCGCCTGCCAGCCTTCATATAACTCATCAATCTTTTCCTGGTCCATTTCCGGTTCGAATACGGAATCCGTATCCGATACCTGCTCAATTTCATCGACAGAAGACCAGAATCCTGAAGCAAGGCCTGCAAGGTACGCTGAACCGAGTGCAGTCGTTTCCAGCACTTCCGGACGCTCGACGCGGGTTCGGAGCAGGTCGGACTGGAACTGCATCAGGAAATCATTTTCTGCAGCGCCGCCGTCCACTCTGAGCATATCAAGATCTGTACCCGCATCCTTTTGCATTGCATCGAGAACATCTTTCGTCTGATACGCAAGCGACTCGAGCGTCGCACGCACAAAGTGTTCTTTCTCGGTACCGCGTGACAGTCCGAAAACTGCACCGCGCGCCTCTGAATCCCAGTAAGGCGCACCGAGCCCTGTAAATGCCGGAACGACATACACGCCTCCGGTATCATCGACACGTTCTGCATAATTTTCGGTCTGAGAAGAATCTGTAAACATTCTGAGGCCGTCTCTCAGCCACTGGATGGCGCTGCCTGCGACGAATATTGAACCTTCAAGAGCGTAATGCACTTTGCCGTCCAGTCCGTAAGCGATTGTCGTAAGCAGCCCGTTTTCACTCTTCATCGCTTCAGTACCCGTATTCATCAACAGGAAACACCCGGTACCGTAAGTGTTTTTCGTATCACCTTTGTCAAGGCACAGCTGGCCGAAAAGTGCTGCCTGCTGGTCGCCGGCGACACCTGCAATCGGTACGTTGATACCGAAGAAGTGTGCTTTGGTCGTTTCACCGTAGACTTCACTTGAAGATTTGACTTCCGGAAGCATGGACTCCGGCACCGTCAGATGTTCGAGCAGCTCTGAATCCCACTTCAGATCATGGATATTGTACATTAAGGTGCGGCTCGCGTTCGTATAATCCGTTACATGGACATTGCCTTCGGTAAAGCGCCAGATGAGCCATGTATCTATTGTACCGAATAAAAGGTCGCCGTTCTCCGCCTTTTCCCGGGCGCCATCCACATTATCAAGAATCCACTTGACTTTCGTCCCTGAGAAATACGGGTCAAGAAGCAGACCTGTGCGCTCCTTGAATTTCGGTTCGAGATCCTGGCTCTTCAGTTCTTCACAAATATCCGCCGTCTGGCGAGACTGCCAGACAATCGCGTGATAGACCGGACGGCCGGTATTCTTATCCCAGACGACCGTCGTTTCTCTCTGGTTTGTTATACCGATGGCCTCCACCTGTGAAGCCTTGATATCATTTTCCGACAACACTCCGGCGATGCATGCGAGCACCGAACTCCAGATTTCATTCGCATTGTGCTCGACCCAGCCGGACTCCGGGAAGTACTGTTTGAATTCCTTCTGGCTCGTTGCCACCACTTCCGAGTTTTTATTGAAAAGTATCGCTCTTGAACTTGTTGTCCCCTGGTCAATGGACATGATATATTTTTCCTCATATTTTTCCAATTTCAAATCCCCCTTGGATTACATTAATTTTGATGTTTCTTCTTTTAAGACAGCTTTGTTTAAGAATACCCCTAAAACGAGTACGGCAATCACAAAGATGATTGCGAACAATAAGTAGATGTCCGGTGCGCTCAAGAATACGAAATTGTAGACTGCGGCACCGAGAGCACCACCGGCAAGCGGTCCCAATATAGGTACCGGTGCATATTTCCAGTTTGAACCGCCTTTGCCTGGAATAGGCATCAGGAAATATGCAAGCCTCGGACCGAAATCACGTGCCGGATTGATTGCATATCCCGTCGTACCGCCGAGTGACAGACCGATTGCGGTCACAAGAAAACCGACAATGAGCGGATTCAGGCCTTCCGTGAACTCGTTTGCACCGATGAACAGCAGTCCCATCAACAGGATGAATGTGCCGATCATCTCACTCGTAAAGTTGGCGACGTAGTTCGGATAGACCGGACCGGTCGCATATACTCCGAGCTTAGTATCCGGATCTTCCTCTGCCTTGAAGTGCGGCATGAAGTGGAGCCACACGAGAAATGCACCAAGCATGGCGCCCAAAACCTGGGCGATGATGTACGGGATGACGTCCACCCATGGAAATACGCCGGCGAACGCAAAGCCGAGAGTCACTGCCGGATTGATATGGGCGTCAGAAAACTGACCGACCGCATACACGCCGAACGCGACGGCAAAGCCCCATCCAAATGCAATGACGATCCACCCGGCCCCTTTCGCAAGCGATCCTTTCAAATTGACGTTTGCAACAACGCCGGCACCGAATAATATCAGTACCGCAGTGCCGACAAACTCTGCAATGTAAACATTCATTACTTGATTCCCCCTTTGTATTTTGTTAATAGATATTAAAAAAGTCCACACTTATAGTAGGAACACTATAAATGCGGACTCTGATTCTCCATCGCTATTAACTTGTTTAAAATATAACCTCTCGATTTTAAAATGTCAAATTTAAACTTAATCAAACCACAGATTTATTTTTGAAGTGGTGACGAATTCGGCGCCAGCCTGGATCGCCTGTTCGACTTCCTGTTTCGTCTCGATCAGCCCGCCGGCAATGACATCGACATTTTGTGTATGCGTATAGAAATGAATCATCTTCGGCACGATGCCCGGCAATAATTCTATATAGTCCGGATTGGTCTGGTTGATCATATCTATACTTTTCTCCACAGATGAAGAGTCGATCAGAAAGACACGAAGAATCGTCTTAAGTTTCATCGCCGTCGCCTTGTTGACCAGCTTCCCGCGGGTCGTAATGATGCCGTACGGTTTGAACTTCTGGTGAATATATTCAAGCGCTTCATTATTGATGGCAAGCCCTTTGATCAGGTCCAGGTGGATGAACACCTGGAAACCATGGTCATGCATCACCTTCATATGGCTCGCAAGATTACCGATATGGATATCCAGTAAAACAACTTTCTTATACGGACTGCCGATCAATTTTTCAAAATCTTTCAATGAACGTATTGCAGGTAAAATATTAGTCATGCTGAACCTCGATCATCATTTATTAGGAAATAAAAACCCCCACCGCCGGATTACAGCAGGTGAGGGAAGGATTTCTGCTGCTCTATTCAGCAGCTTTGTCCGGATCTTTCATCATGATATCCAGAACGAAAACAGTCAGGGTAATCAATACCGCGAGCAGTATACCGCTCATAAAACTGTACGGTCCACCGCCGGCCAGACTGTTCAATATAAAGTTGACCATCTGTGACAGCATTAATGCCCAAACGAATGTAACGATATATTTCATGGAAGCGACAACTCCTAAACATATTTAGCTACTCTATATAATAATACAAACAGGATGAAAAGTATAGGTGCATGGCAATAAAATTATTCATTAAATAATTTTTTCACAAAGTCTTTGTGAACCCTCTACCAGTCAAGGGTTCTATTGTAATCGCTTTCATTCAGGGTTCATTCATTACAAATATGTTATTGAAAATAAATATTCAATGGTGTATATTTAAATCCGTCAAACCGTATTGTGCCAAAACGTTGAAGTTGCTATTGAAAATTCAAGATTGAATAATTACAATGAGAATAAGAAGTGATATTATTTAAAAAGTCCCGCAATTCCAAAATCACAAAGATAATGCAAGATTGTGAAAAACAAATAAAAGCATCTGAAGAACAGCCTAAAAGAATTTTTAAAAAGTGGTATAATTGTTAGAATTTTTCGACATTTTGAATATAACAGCATTTTAATAATAAATGAAGGAGAGATGGGTGATGGTTAATGGTTAAACATCTTCTGGAGGTCAATAACTTAACAACTTCATTCAAAATAGATGGTGAATATTATCCAGCTGTTGATGATGTAAATATGAAAATCCGTGAAAATGAAGTGCTTGCACTGGTCGGGGAATCCGGCTCGGGTAAAAGTGCAACGGCATTTTCGCTGATGGGGTTACATAGACACGCACGGGTGACAGGAGAAGTTTTATTCGAAGGGCAGGATTTGCTCAAAAATAATGAGCGTAAGATGAATAAAATAAGGGGCGGCCATATGGCAATGATCTTCCAGGACCCGATGACGGCGCTCAATCCGTTGATGAAAATCAAACATCAGATTTTGGAAACGCTGACAATACATAATACTAAAAGAAAAAGCGAGCGGGAAGCATATACTATAGAACTTCTTGACAGGGTGGGCATTCCGCGGCCGGACCGTGTGGCGAATTCGTACCCTCATGAATTGTCCGGGGGGATGCGGCAGCGTGTAGTTATTGCGATCGCAATCGCGAACCGTCCGAAGCTGCTTATTGCAGATGAACCGACGACGGCGCTCGACGTCACCATCCAGGCTCAGATTCTTGACCTGATCCGTGAGCTTCAGGACGATCTCGGTTCCGGGGTTTTATTGATCACACATGACCTTGGCGTCGTGGCGGAGATGGCGGACAGGGTAGCAGTGATGTACGCGGGGCAGATTGTTGAAGTCGCACCTGTAAAAGAGCTGTTCACCAATCCGCAGCATCCTTATACACGGTCACTCCTCAATTCACTGCCGACCGAAGAACTGCTCGGTGCAAAACTGCATGTGATACAGGGCGTCGTGCCGGCGCTCAACAAGATGGACCGTGACGGCTGCAGGTTCGCCCCCAGAATTCCATGGATCGGGGCGGATGAGCATGAGCATAAGCCGGAGCTCAGGGAAATTGCGCCCGACCATATGGTGAGATGTACATGCTATAAGAACTTTTATCTGGACAATTCAATGGACCAGAGAGAAATGGAAAGACGCGTTGAAGCCGGGCAGATGGATGGTAAGAAGGGGGCGTCGGTAAGCAATGAGTCATAAACTTTTAGAAATCAATGATTTGAAAATTCATTTTCCAATCAAGGGGGGCTTCTTTAACATGGTGAAAGACCATGTCAAAGCGGTTGATGGAGTGAGTATTTCAATTCCGAGAGGTACAACATACGGACTTGTAGGGGAGTCCGGTTCCGGCAAAACGACAACCGGAAAGGCAGTGATGGGCCTCAATGACATCACTGAGGGAGAAATTTTTTTCCAGGGGGAAAAGTTAAGTGGTAAAGGGAAGAAATTGGGCGTCAACCGGGATATCCAGATGATATTCCAGGACCCGTATTCTTCATTGAACGTACGTAAACGAGTATTCGACATCGTTGCGGAGCCATTGAAAAATTATGAGAAATATTCGAAGAACGAACTTATTGAAGAAGTGCTCAAATTACTGGAAAGAGTCGGTCTGCCGCCGGGTTCATTATATAAGTTCCCGCACGAATTCTCCGGCGGACAGCGCCAGCGTATAGGGGTCGCCCGCGCCATCGCACTGAGTCCGAAACTGATCATCGCAGATGAGCCGGTTTCAGCACTGGATGTATCGGTGCAGGCGCAGGTCTTGAACTTCATGCAGGAAATCCAGCAGGATATGGATCTGACCATGCTGTTCATCGCACATGACCTTGGTGTCGTACGCCACATGTGCCAGCATATCGGCATCATGTATCACGGACGCCTTGTCGAAGAGGGGACCGCCGAAGAAATATTCAACAATCCGCAGCATATATACACGAAGCGTCTGATTGCTGCGATACCGGATACGAATGTTGAAAAAGTGGAAAGTAATCTGAAACTGCGCCAGCAGATCAAAGAAGAGTACGACCAGCATTTCTCAGAGTATCTGGACGACGAAGGCCGGGCTTTTCCGCTCCAGGCAATTTCCGATACGCATAAAGTTGCGCTACCGGTGAAAGGTTGATGATCTATGATTAAATTTACGTTAAGACGGTTACTTATCACTTTCCCGCAGCTCATCCTGCTCAGTGTGCTTGTATTTTTCATGGGGTCACTGATGCCGGGGGATGCGCTGTCCGGTCTGATTGATCCATCGATACCGGCTGATGCGATCGAAGCGCGACGCGAAGCTTTAGGACTTAACGATCCTTGGTACATACAGTACAGGGACTGGGTCGTCGCCATGTTCCAGGGGGATTTCGGACAGTCGATATTCCACCAGAGACCGGTGATGGATGTTATCGGGGACAGGCTGATGAACACGATCTGGCTGTCTTTATTCTCTGTCATCATAATTTATGTCATCGGTATTCCATTAGGCCTGATTTCTGGCCGCTATAAGGACTCGATGCTCGATTCAGTGATTACAGGTTATACTTACTTAGGTTTTGCGACGCCGACTTTCGTGTTCGGTCTTGTGATGCTTTGGATTTTCGGTTATCATTTCGGCACTTTTCCGACAAATGGAAGTGTGGGCGCCGGACTTGAACCGGGATCGGTCGATTATATTTTAAGTAAAATAAACCACCTGATACTGCCGAGTTTCTCAATCGCCCTGATCGGGCTGGTCGGAACTGTACAGTACTTGAGAAGTGGTGTCATCGAAGCGCAGCAGAAAGACTACGTCATGCTTGCACGTGCCAAAGGGGTCAAGCAGGTATCATTATATCTTAAACATATATTCAGAAATGCCATCATACCGATTGCCGCTTTCTTCGGATATGAACTCGTCGGGCTGCTCGGCGGTTCCATATTCATCGAATGGGTATATGCATATCCGGGCATGGGCGCACTGTTCCTTGAGTCCATTCAGACGAGGGACTTCAGCGTTGCCAACGTACTGATATTATTCTACGGATTTCTGACCATCGTCGGTGCACTGTTATCCGACATCATTCTGAGTATCGTGGATCCAAGGATTCGAATCAAGTAGGGGAGGGATGTAAAATGAGTCAAAAAGATAAAGATTTGAACAATATGACAAATGAAGAGACGACTGATGCATCTCAGGAAGAAACCGAAAGGCAGAACCGCAGGGCAAGTGACGAACAGAGCACTTCCCGTGATTCGGACGGCAGGGACCCTTACGGAAATCGAGGGGATGAAAGGCTTCACGGCACTTCTGAAATGTCGACGCATATGAAATCGGATATGCCGCCGGGTGCCGGTGACCACGGCGGATTGGATTATAAAAATCTTCCGAAGAGTACACCGGGCTGGAAAGTATTGGTGCAGGAACTGATAGCGGATAAGCTGGCTTTATTCTCGTTGATTGTATTCGTCTCGATTACAGCCTACGTATTCGGCTTGACGATGTTCCTTGACCAGGCACAGATCGTATTCGTCGATCTGTTCGCGATACATCAGCCGCCGGGCGAAGAATTCAGGCTGGGTACAGACTACGGAGGTCGTGATATATTCGGCCAGCTGATCATCGGTACGAGGAATTCGCTTGCCATCGGTTTCCTGGTGACATTGATGAGTGTCGGCTTTGGTATCATATACGGATTGATTTCAGGCTACTTCGGCGGACAGATTGATAATGCTTTAATGCGTGTCGTCGACTTCTTCCTTGTACTGCCATTCCTGATGATCGTCATCGTTTTCGTTACAATTGTGCCATCTTATGATATTTGGACATTCAGTGCGATCATGGCGGCGTTCTTATGGATGGGCACGGCAAGGCTGATACGTTCATTGGCACTGCAGGAGAAAGAGCTTGATTATGTCAATGCATCCAAAACACTGGGGACACCACCCATTAAAATCATATTTTCACAGTTGATGCCGAACCTGGTCGGAATCATCATCGTAAACGGCACTTTATCACTCGCTGCAAATATCGGCATCGAGTCAGGGCTTTCATTCCTTGGCTTCGGTTTCCCGGAGGACTATCCGTCTCTTGGAACGCTGCTTTCTTATGCCACGCAGACTCAGACACTGCAGCACAGATGGTGGGTATGGCTGCCGGCGGCATTGATGATCTTAGTCCTGATGTTATGTGTGCGTAATATCGGTGAAGCATTGAGACGTGCCGGGGACGCAAGACAGAGACAGGCTTAATATGATTGGACAGCGGCTTTTACGGCCGCTGTTTTTTTAGAAGAAATATGACGAAATTTAAAAGAACAAGTATTGTTGAATTTTTACAATAACTTTGTTAAATGTTGTGAAAGCGCTTTACATACAAAATATAACAATTTATAATAGAGGGACAAACTGCATTCACTAAATGTTCAAGAAGACTGAAAATATCAGAATTAAATTACAAATATAAAATTATACATGGAGTAAAGAAACAGACCAGTTTTCAAGTGTCTGTAAAAATCATACAAGAGATTATACATAATGGTATAAATTTACATTTAACATGAAAATAAAGAATTGCATATTGTCTTTTCAGATAATTGTGATAATATTATTTTCAAAGGCATTTCATTTATAAAAATATAAAATGAAATACTTATCCAATTTCTGGTACTGAGTTTCAGGGGACTGGACTTTAGTATATATTCAGTTTAATTTTCTATAATGGGGGAGGAAAAATGATGACGAAATTTTCGTGGTCAAGATTAATGTTTTTTACGATGCTGATCTTTGTATTGGCACTCGCTGCCTGTGGTAACGGCGACTCTTCGGAGGATGATACATCTGAAGAAGGCTCGGATGCAGGTTCAGAAGAAGGTGGCGATTCAGAATCAGGTGATGACAGCGCTGCTGACGGCGGCGAAGTATACAACTATGAAGATTTCCCGCAAGTCGTTTCTAACGACGCTGATCCGACAGGGGAAGGGGAACTGACAGTCGGTTACGGTTCAGACACTCCTTTTGAAGGTACTTTGAACTGGGCGTTCTATCAAGGTGCTCCGGATGCTGATATGATGAGTTTCTTCGATGAATCAGTATTCACGTTTGATGAAAACCAGATTGCAACGAATGACGGTGCAATCACTTATGAAATGAATGAAGATGACAACACTGTGACATTCACTGTGCAGGACGGGGTGACATGGCATGACGGCGAGCCGCTCAAGATTTCCGACTATGTCGCTTCATACGAAGTCATCGGACATCCTGACTATGACGGCGTCCGCGGTACGACGGACGGATTCACTCTAATCGAAGGTTACAGTGAGTATCAGGCTGGTGAAGCGGATGAGATTTCAGGTATTGAAATCATCGATGAGCAGACAGCAGTATTTACTTATACAGAACTTGCACCTTCACTGACTAACGGTGGTTTCTGGTTCTATGCATTCCCGGAACACCATTATGAAGGTGTCGAAGTTGCAGATATGACAACAGCAGAACAGACACGTGAGAACCCGATCGGAATCGGACCGTACCAGGTGGAATCAATCACACCGGGTGAGGCGATTGTTCTGACTAAATATGAAGACTACTGGAGAGGCGAACCGAACCTTGACGGCATCACTGTTGAAGTCACACCGACTTCTTCGATTGCGAACGCAATGGAAAGCGGCAATATTGATGTAGCGATGAGCTTCCCGACCGACCAGTATCCGGATGTAGCGGATATGGAAGGTGTCGAATGGCTTGGACAGCTTGATGCAGCATACACTTACATCGGCTTTAAGCTGGGTAACTGGGATGCAGAAGAAGGACGTGTAAACTACACACCTGAAGAAATGAAGATGGGTGACGTTGAATTACGCCGTGCAATGTGGCATGCAATGGACAACGATGCAGTAGGCGAACAGTTCTACAACGGCCTGCGCTGGAAAGCGACATCACTGATTACACCTTACCACGCAGCATTCCATAAAGATGATCTTGATGTACCGGAATATGATCCTGAAGAAGCAGAAAGAATTCTTGACGAAGCAGGATACGAAGATACAGACGGCGACGGATTCCGTGAAACACCGGACGGCGAGCCGCTTGAAATCCAGATGGCATCCATGAGCGGCGGGGACGTTGCTGAACCGCTTACGAACTACTATATCCAGTCATGGAGAGAAGTCGGCCTGAACGTTGTTAAAACAGACGGCCGTCTGATCGAATTCAATACATTCTACGATATGGTTGAAAATGATGACGAAGGCATCGACATCTACCAGGGCGCATGGGGCGTAGGTACGGATGTTGACCCGGGTGGATTATACGGTCCTGAAGCACCGTTCAATTATCCGCGTTATGAAACAGAAGAAAGTTCTGAACTGATCCAAAGAGGTAACTCTGAAGAAGCACTTGATACTGATACGCGTACTGAAATCTACCACGAGTGGCAGGAACTGATGGTCGAAGACATTCCGGTTGCACCGACACTTTACCGTGCATATGTTACACCGGTAAATGAAAATGTCGTTGGCTGGAGTGAAGAATTCGGCCATGATTCAGAAGGTTATAACAGTCTTACAGGTGGCGGATTATACCAGGTCGGCTTCTCTGAATAAACACATCTTAGGACACTCACTTCAAAAGTGGGTGTCTTTTTTTATTTGTGAAATTACAGGTTTTATGATAAATTAGTACCAAGTTATAATATGAGATTATAAGGTGTGGTCAAATGAAAAATGTAGGCGTATTAGGTTTAGGTACCTATGTGCCCGATAAAGTATTCACCAATTTTGATTTCGAAAAAATTCTGGATACATCAGATGAATGGATTACAGAAATGACGGGAATAAAAGAACGCCGTTTCGCAGAAGACGATATGGAAACGTCTGATATGGCAGTGCTTGCTGCGGAGCAGGCACTCGAAGACTCCGGCGTCGATAAAGAAGATATAGATCTGGTCATCGTAGCGACTTCCACCGGGGACCACCGTTTCCCTTCTGTTGCCAATATTGTGCAGGACAGACTTGGGCTCTCCAACGTACCATCAATGGACCAGCTCGCAGCATGTACCGGTTTTATTTACAGTATGGTCACAGCGAGCCAGTTCATCGAAGCGGGCACATATAAGAATGTATTGATCGTCGGTGTGGACAAGCTGTCCAAGATCACTGATTTTACAGACCGCTCGACTGCAGTCCTATTCGGGGACGGCGCGGGTGCTGCTGTCATCGGTGAAGTGGGTGAGGGCTTCGGAATCAAGTCGTTTGAGCTCGGCAGTAAAGGCAGCGGCGGTCCTCATCTATATGATGATTCTGAAACCGGCAAGCTGCACATGAACGGACGCGAAGTATTCAAGTTCGCCGTCCGTCAGATGGGTGAATCCAGTGTGAACGTCACTGAAAAAGCAGGTTTCGAAGCAGATGATATCGACATGCTCGTACCGCATCAGGCAAACATCCGCATCATGGATGCGGCACGCGAGCGGATGAACATGCCAAAAGACAAAATGAGCTGTACAATAGATAAATATGGCAATACTTCTGCTGCCTCCATACCTCTCAGTATTCATCACGAGCTGAAAAATGGTAAGATAAAGGCAGGAGATAACCTTGTGTTGGTCGGCTTTGGCGGCGGCCTGACCTGGGGAGCAATTTGTCTGACTTGGGGTAAGAATAAGGAGGAGAAACATGACTAAGCGAAGAGTCGTAATTACGGGGATTGGTGCACTCACACCAATCGGAAACACAGCAAAAGAAACATGGGAAAATGCACTGGATGGTGTGAACGGTATTGATAAGATCACAAGGTTCGACAACAGTGAATTCAGCATCCATGTTGCTGGTGAATTGAAAGACTTCAACATTGAAGACTACTTAGATAAAAAAGAATCAAGAAGGATGGACCGTTTCACACAGTATGCGGTCGTCGCTTCTGATGAAGCGGTGAAAGACTCAGGTCTTGTAATAGATGAGAACAATGATACACGTGTAGGCGTGTGGATCGGTTCAGGAATCGGCGGCATCCAGGCACTTCAGGACGGTTTCAAAGTATTGTATGAAAAAGGGCCGCGCCGGGTGAGTCCATTTTTCGTACCGATGATGATACCGGATATGGCTAGTGGACAAGTGTCCATCCGCCATGGTGCAAAAGGACCGAACGGTGCAACAGTTACAGCATGTGCGACAGGTACAAACTCAATCGGTGATGCTTATAAAATCATTGAACGCGGTCAGGCCGATGTAATGATTTCAGGCGGTACAGAGTCACCGATCACTGAAATGGGCGTTGCAGGGTTCCAGGCGAACAGAGCCCTCTCCAAGTCGGAAGATCCGGATTATGCATCCGTGCCATTCTCCAAAGACCGTGACGGCTTCGTCATCGGTGAAGGTGCAGGCGTTGTCGTCATTGAAGAATTGGAACACGCACTTGCACGCGGTGCACACATCTATGCAGAAATCGTCGGTTATGGCATGACAGGCGACGCCTACCATATTACAGCACCAGCTGAAAATGGCGAAGGCGGCGCCCGTGCTATGGCAGAAGCATTGAAAGATGCAGAAGTTGAGCCGGAAGAGGTCGGGTACATCAATGCACACGGTACAAGTACAGGCTATAACGACCTGTATGAAACACTCGCGCTGAAAACAGTGTTCGGCGAACACGCACCGAACCTGCTGGTGAACTCGACTAAATCCATGACAGGACACCTGCTCGGAGCAACCGGCGCAGTCGAAGCGATAATCGCTTCATTGAGCCTGCAGAATGGTAAAGTCCACCCGACAATCAACCTGACCAACCCGGACCCGGAATGTGATCTCAACTACGTACCGGACGGTGTTGTCGAAAGCGACATCAAATACGCGATGAGCAACAGTCTTGGCTTCGGCGGACACAACGCATCACTGTTATTTAAGAAATATGAAAAATAATTGATTCGAACCTCTCTCCGGATACGGGGAGAGGTTTTTTATGGAATAAAGAGCTAGGCGGTGGGGGCGTTCTATCGGCCAAGTGAAGATTGGTTTGGCCGATGGGAACTGAATATAGCTTTGACGATTCTTTATTTCCTGCATCCCGCGCCCCGGGATGACGCGTCAACCACTAAAACCCACCAGCCAAAGCAAACCAACATAAAGAACCACACACTTCTCGCGGTGTGCGGCTCTTTATTCAAATATACATATTATAGTAGGAACTCGTCAGCAAAAATTATTTTCTCTTACGGCCGAGCCCCATCGCGCGCTCCATTTTTTCGACCATCTTATCGGCTTTCCTGCTCGCGCGCTCGCGTCCTTCGTCTAAAATGTCGTCAATGCGTCCACTCTCGACGTATTCGTTCACACGTCCTTGGAAGTCAGCCAGAAATGTCTCGACGACTTCGCCGAGTGCAACTTTGAAGTCGCCGTAGCTCTTTCCTGCATACTCGGACTCAAGGTCTTTGATGCTCTTATCAGTCAGTCCGCTGTAAATCGTCAGCAGATTCGAAATCCCCGGCTTATTATCTTTATCGAAAACAATTTCAGAACCTGAATCTGTCACTGCACTGCGGATTTTCTTCGCAGCGGTTTTCGGGTTATCAAGCAGTGAAATGAATGATTTCGCATTATCATCACTCTTACTCATTTTACGGGTCGGGTCGTTCAGGCTCATAATGCGGCCGCCGACTTCTGGGTGTTTCACTTCCGGCACTGTGAAGATGTCATTATATCTGTTGTTGAAACGCTCTGCGAGTGTGCGCGTCAGCTCAAGATGCTGGTCCTGGTCATCACCGACCGGTACGACGCTTGCGCTGTACAACAGAATATCCGCTGCCATCAAAGTCGGGTATGTAAGGAGTCCGACGTTGATGCCGTCCTTTGAGCTCTGCTTCTGCGCCTTATCCTTGTACTGCGTCATGCGCTCGAGCTCACCGATGTAGCTCACGCACTGCAGCATCCAGCTTGCCTTTGCATGTGCTGCGACTTCACTCTGGACGAAAAGAGTGATCTTCTCCGGATCGAGTCCTGACGCCAGGTAGATGGCTGCCAGAGTTTTCGTGTTGTCCCTTAATTTCAATCTGTCCTGCGGTACTGTGATTGCATGCTGGTCGACGATGCAGAAATAGGAGTCATATTCATGCTGAAGTTCAGTGAATTGTTTATAAGCGCCCAGGTAGTTTCCGATTGTCGGAATACCGCTCGGCTGTACGCCTGAGAATAATGTTTTCATTTTAGTTACCTTCCCTTTTGACTGTCGATTTTAGTCTTAATAATATAATGATAATAAAATTCGTACATAACTGCAATACAGCCGTACTTAAAATGACATGAAACCAAATGTGACAGAAATATAATTTTTCTAAATTTTTGTGTTTTATTAACGTTTTCTCATTTCATTTTAATGTTGGACCGTTATAATATGAATTGTAAGTTAGTTAGAGAACATAATCATTCTTAAGGATGGTTACATTTTGTCCCACATGGGGTATACTAATATTACAAATCTAATTGAGTATTGGAGTGTGATTTATATGGTAACATTGTTTACTTCTCCAAGTTGCACGTCTTGCCGAAAAGCTAAAGCGTGGTTACAAGAAAATGAAATTCCGTATACTGAAAGAAATATATTCTCTGAGCCATTAACTTTAGAAGAAGTTAAAGCCATTCTCAGAATGACAGAAGATGGTACAGATGAAATTATTTCAACTCGTTCAAAAACTTTCCAAAAATTAAATGTGGATATCGAGTCATTACCTATGAAAGAATTATACACGTTAATTATGGAAAATCCAGGTCTCTTGAGAAGACCGATAATCATGGATGAAAAACGTCTGCAGGTCGGCTACAACGAAGATGAGATCCGTCGTTTCTTACCTCGTAAAGTTAGAAACTTCCACCTTCTTGAAGCTAAAAGACTCGCAGAAATGTAAATCTTCCGCTAATAATTTAAAATTCAGTTTTATCCCCCCTTATATAAACTGATATATACTAATTGGAATGCCTGCAGATTTGTTGAAATCTGCAGGCATTTTCAGTATACTTTACAGAACAAAATCAATGTATTTGTTTTATTATTGTAAATGAAGGTATACTATAAGTAAGAATTCTCTTGTGAGAGGAAGTGAAATCAATGAGGATAGAACGTGTTAATGAGTCCACGATAAAATTCTTTATGACTTATGCAGATATTGAAAAGCGCGGCTTTGACAGGGATGAGCTGTGGATGAACAGAAAACGCGGCGAGGAATTCTTCTGGTCGGTCATGGATGAAGTCAACGTGGAACACGGTGAAGGCTTTGGCATGGAAGGTCCCTTATGGATTCAGGTGCATGCATATGACCGTGGTATCGAAGTCGTCGTTTCCAAGTCTCAAAATGGTGAGGAAGATTATTCAATGGACCAATCAAATATGAACGTCAATAACAACGATATAGAATCTTTTCTGAACAATGCCATAGATGAAACTGACAGCAGAGGGAAATCAAAGGTTGCCGAGCAGTTTGCATTGGTCAAATTTGATGATTTTGAAACTCTGATTGAATATGCCCACCAGGTCGATCAGGATGAAACGGTATATGAGGACCTGTTGCATGTCTACAATGATGAATACTATTACCAGGTTATTTTCGACAATCGTCTGTCAAAAGTCGAAATTGAAGGCATAGAGGCTTCTTTAACCGAGTATAGCAGTCCGTCAGACGTCGCACCGGCATTGATTGAGGAGTATGGTCAAATTATCATGAGCCACAACGTCCGTCGTCAAGTAAGAAGATTTTTCCAAGAAAAATAATTTATTTAACAATAAAATAAATCAAAAACCCCCTTTTTCGGCATATATATAAAAGGGGGTTTTTATTTTGATATCAGCAATGAACGACCAGGGTGAACAGATTACCGCCGAAAATGCCGAAAGAGGTCAGAAATATTTCTGCCCGGTCTGTAATTCACGTCTTACACTGAAGCGCGGCGGAGTCAAGGCAGCGCATTTTTCACATCTCCACATCATCGACTGCATGCGCTATTTGTATAAACGCGAGTCGGCCAAGCATCTGGAGCTGAAGCACGTGCTGTACCTCGAGCTCACACCGCACCATCATACGGCCATGGAATTTTATTTGCATGAAATTGAACAGATCGCGGATCTGCTTATAAATAAAAACCATGCGCTGGAAATACAGCTGTCCCAAATTTCACCGGCGCTGATTGTCAAGCGGACGAAAGGATATGCATCCCTCGGCATCGAGGCGACGTGGCTGCTCGATACGGCATCCATGAAACACGACGCCAATTATATGTATCCCACGCATTTTCAGCTGTCGACACAATCGGGCCACAAAATATACACCATCGATCTGAAAAGCCACGCCATTACGGTCTGGCACATCGGCAGCCATATGGGGTGCAACCGGTTCAATTACAGAAAAGAACATATCACTCCGAAAGAACTCATCGCAGGAGGCCCGGCACAAAAACACATCACCAATAGAAAGCTCTCCACCCGTGAATTGAAAAACATCATCGCACGGGAGAAAAGTCAGCGGACGGTCCAGAACTTGACGCTGACTTTTTTATATCATCTGGGGTTGACCGTGGAGACACTGCCGGAGTACTTGACGTACAGCACGCCGAATGACCGCTATGTGATGAATTCGCCGCTCGAGTGGAAGCTCTTCATCTACTACCATCTTGAGCGCGGGACGTTCAGCAAAACGCTGTTCAAGGAGATGCTGAAGCCGAGGATCATGTTTGACGCTCCCCGCATCGACGTGCTGTCAAACAGACTGATCGAAGAATACATCATGTTATACAATTCACAATAACGTCCGGAACTTGAAATTTATCAGAAAAATTGAGAAAATTGAAACATCATAAATATGGAGGGGTTAAAATGGCGGAAGTCATAACGAGAGATGAGCAGAAACTGGAAAATACGTGGGACTTGACCACGATTTTTGAAAGTGATGAAGCTTTTGATAAGGAATATGAAAAACTGGAATCACATCTAGGGGATGAAGAACAATTCAAAGGTAATATAGATTCTGCTGAAAAATTGGCGGAAGCGCTTGAAACAGAGCGAGAACTGGGGGACAGGCTCGGCAGATTATTCGTCTACGCACATTTGAAGCATGACCAGGATACATCGAACGATACTTACAGCGCACTGGAATCACGGGCAAGGACGCTCGCCGTCAAATACAGTTCGGCATGGAGTTTCCTGACGCCTGAAATCTTGAAGCTTGACGAAGAGACATTGAAAACTTTCATCCAGGATGATCGTCTGAAAGAATTCAAGTTCGATCTCGAAATTTTAAATGATGAGCGCCCGCATATACTGAGTGATAAAGAAGAAAAACTGCTGGCGCAGGCGGGCGAAGTCATGTCGACACCGTCTTCCGTATACGGCATGTTCAATAACGCGGATCTCGAGTTCGAGCCGGCTGTCGATTCAGAAGGTAACGAACATGCCCTTACGCAGGGGACATACATCGACCTGTTGAAATCGCCGGACAGAGCGCTCAGAAAATCCGCATATGAAAACTTATACAGCAAGTACGGCGCGTTCAAAAATACACTCAGCCAAACCCTTTCAGGTGTTGTGAATACGCACGTCTTCAGTGCGAATGTGCGCGGATATGAATCGAGCCGCCACCAGGCGCTGCAGAACAACCATATTCCGGAAAGTGTTTACGACCAGCTTGTGTCGACAGTCAATGACAACCTGCACTTGATGCACCGCTATATGGAGCTGCGCAAAAAGGTTCTGAAACTGGATTCACTTAAAATGTATGATATTTATACACCGCTGATCGAGGATGTCGACTTTGAAGTGTCCTATGATGAGGCGAAAGACTGGCTTAAGCGGGGTCTGTCACCGATGGGCGACGACTATTTAAGCATCCTGAACGAAGGACTGAACAACCGCTGGGTCGACATTTATGAAAATAAAGGGAAACGGAGCGGCGCGTATTCGTCCGGCACATACGGCACCAATCCTTTTATTTTAATGAACTGGCAGAATAACGTAGACAACCTGTTTACGCTTGCGCACGAGTTCGGCCATTCGGTGCACAGCTACTACAGCCGTAAAAACCAGACGTCGAACCAGGCGGGATATTCGATTTTCGTTGCGGAAGTGGCGAGTACTTTCAACGAGGCGCTGCTTGCAGACTACATGTATGAAAATCTGGATGATACGAAGAAGAAGCTTTATCTTCTGAACCAGCAGCTTGAAGGCTTCAGAGGAACTGTCTTCCGTCAGACGATGTTTGCCGAGTTCGAGCATGAAATTCACAGATTGAAAGAGGAAGGTGTACCGCTGACAGCATCGAAGCTCGACGAAGTGTACGGCGGACTCAATAAGAAATATTATGGCGATGCGGTGGACTACGATGAATTCATCGAAGTGGAGTGGGCACGCATCCCGCACTTCTATATGAACTATTATGTATACCAGTATTCAACAGGGTATGCTGCAGCAGCGACACTGTCGAAACAAGTGCTTGACGGCGGAGAAGAAGTGCGCGACCGTTATATCAATGAGTTTTTAAAGAAAGGTTCCTCAAACTACCCGATCGAAATTCTTAAAAATGCGGGTGTCGATATGACGACGAGAGAGCCGATTGACCATGCGATGAGAGTATTTGAAAGTCAGCTGGATGAGTTTGAAAGACTGCTCGAAGAAGCGGAATAAGCTGAAAAACGTCAACATGTACAGTCTTTAAATACAAGTAAGTATGTGAATACGTTTACATTATGAACAAATTGTGAAAAGCTGTTCATAATGTTGCTTGAAGCCAGCAGGGATGTTATATTTTATACATGAAAATTTTATCACTGAAAAACATACCCCTTTGTTAAACAGTGAAAAATTTCTCCCATCCCCTTTGTTTAAAGCAGCACACTATAGAAGGTGTGCTGCTTTTTTATGTCCTGATATATCAGAATATTGGGACTTATTTTTTTATTTCAATAAACTCCCAAGGTGTGACGTAAATCACAATACCTGTATCAAAGCAGTTATACAATAGAGACAAGTTAAAAACGAAAACAAATCAAACAGGAGGGTTTATCCATGGCAGAGAAATTAAGAGAAGAGGAAAAGCCGGTTGAAAGAAGCGCACCTGAAGATCTGACTTTGAAGGGGACTTTATTTTCAACATTGTTCTTCGTCGGCGGTTCGATTGTTTTATGGACCGGGGTATTGCTCGTATTATTCCTATTACGTTTCTAAAAACAGGTTAAGAAGGGAGTCTTAATACAATGAAAATGAACAAGATGGAAGAAATCTGGATGATCGTTGCGGTCGTCATCATCATCATTGCGATGGGTATTACAGGATACCAGGCATTCGCAATGGGCATGGCACCGCCGTCACATAAGGAGCATATCGATCCGCAGACGGTGGAGGAGCATCCGGAATTTTCGGAACCGGGCGTCTATGAAGTTGGCGATAATGAGTATGAAGTCATCATGACGCTGCAGGCATTCCAGTTTGAACCGAGTGAAATCTCGGTGCCTGAAGGCGCTGAAGTGACATTCAGAATGGCGACCAAAGACGTGGTGCACGGGGTCAACGTACCACACACAAACTTGAACACGATGGTAATTCCCGGCTATATCCAGGAAATCACACAGACGTTCCATGAAGCGGGCGAGTACATTATGGTATGTAACGAATACTGCGGTACCGGCCACCATATGATGTCTGCAACAATTACGGTAGAGGAGTGAGACGATGAAGAAACCACTTAGAATCGTCACTGCAAATAAACTGGCACTTACGAACATGGCAACAGCATTCGCTCTGCTCCTTGTCGGCGGATTTTTCGGACTGATCCAGGGGCTGAACCGCGCAGGCGTGCTCGAAATCGTCGGCGGCTTGAACTATTATGAAATATTGTCGCTGCACGGCATTTTACTCATACTGGCCTTTACGACATTATTCATGAACGGTTACTTATGGTCGGCGGTGGACTACGTCCTCGGCGGACTCACTAAAGGAATAAAGACCCTGGGATGGGTCGCATACGGTATTTTCATGGTCGGGGCGATACTCGTAGCGATCATGGTCCTCGCCGGAGAAGCGACGGTACTGTACACATTCTATGCACCGATGGCGGCGAACCCGTGGTTCTACATCGGACTCGTATTTGTCGTACTGAACATCTGGATGTCTGGAATCGGTGTATTCATCAGCGCATTCAGATGGAAGAAACAGAATAAGGGCAAGCATCTGCCATTGTTCGCATTTTTCGCAGTCGGCGTGTACGTACTGATCACATTCGGTACGGCATTCGTCGCAGCGGAAGTATTTTACATCATCCCGTGGACACTCGGCTGGATCGATACGATAAACGTCCTCTTGACGAGAACTTTATTCTGGGCATTCGGACATACGCTCGTCAACGTCTGGTACCTGGTTGCGGTTTCGGCGTGGTACATGGTCGTGCCTAAAGTCATCGGCGGCAAGCTGTTCAGTGACTCGCTCGCGAGAGCGGTCGTCATCCTGATCGTCGTACTGAACGTGCCGGGCGGGTTCCACCACCAGATTGTGGACCCGGGATTCACTGAAGGCTTGAAATTCATGCACTTGTTCATGAGTCTCGCGATCGCTGTACCTTCATTGTTGACGGCATTCGCACTGTTTGCGACTTTGGAGAGAACGGGACGCAGACGCGGCGGGAAAGGCCTTCTCGGCTGGTTCTGGAAACTGCCCTGGCATGACGTCAGATTCCTTGCCATCATGCTGGCGATGATTTCATTCATCTTCGGCGGAGCGGGCGGTATCGCCCAGACGAACAACCAGCTGAACCAGGTGGTCCATAACACGCTATGGGTCGTCGGACACTTCCACGTGACCGTCGGGGTCGCAGTCGTACTGACATTCTTCGGACTGGTCTACTGGCTGATTCCGCATCTGTCAGGAAGAGTGCTGACCAAGAAGATTCACAACCTCGGCATATGGCAGACGATGATCTGGACGGTCGGCATGCTGTTCATGTCGCTCTCCATGAGCTACGTCGGGCTGATCGGTTCACCGCGCCGTACGGAGTACACGACATACGGTGGACACGAGACCGCGCTTGCATGGGATCCGTACTTGATCTTCCTCGGCGCAGGGGGGACGCTGTTATTCGCAGGGGTCGTCCTCATCGTCTACATCGTGTTCCATCTGATGTTCCTTGCACCGAAAGGCTATACGGAATTCATGGTAGTCGAAGAACAGGAAGAAGATGCACACAAAACACCGAAATGGACGGAAAACTGGGGTCTCTGGGTCATCGTTGCGATACTGATCATCTCGATGGGTTACGTCGTACCGCTCGTCGACATCATCGGCAATGCACCGCCCGGATCACCGCCGATACGTACATTCTAACTTGATGAATAATATTTGAAGGAGGTTGCCGGAGATGAAAAAAGAACTCATAATCAGCGGAGTCATTCTAATCCTGGGCGGCCTCCTGCTTTTTTTCTCAACAAGCGGATTCAGCGCATTAACAATGGAAGCGCAGAGGCTGCAGAATCTGAAAGCACAGCCGCCTGAGTTCCCGAATATCGAAGTCGTTGACAATAAAGGCCGCGAGTACAATTTTGATGCGTTCGAAGGCAGGCACATGCTCATGACGTTTATTTACACATCATGCGCAACCGCGTGCCCGGAAATGTCATCGAATATGAAATATGTGTATGATATGATCGATATGGAGAAATACGGAGACGACCTGGTATTTCTCAGCATGTCGTTCGATACGGAACGCGATACGGTTGAAGTGCTGGACAGATACGCCGGTTACTTCGATGCCGACGGTGAGAGCTGGAGAATGCTCCGCGTGCCCGATGACGATGATTTAGAAGAGATTTTGAACATGTATGAAGTGACGGTCATTCCTGAAGGCGATGCAGATTTCCAGCATAATACATCATTTTATCTGATCGAACCCGACGGCCGTCTTGGTGAAGTGCTGGATTACCGCGAAGTCGATGAAGCAGCGGAGACGATTATTGAAGCGGTTGAATCGGATGATTCGGATGAGGAGGAGGAGGTTGCTGCACAATGAAACAATTCTGGTACGGCTTGGCATTATTCTTATTTTTAGCACTGCCGCCCGTGAGAGACCTGCTCGAGTCGGTAATGGCCTTTCACATGCATATGCAGATGCTGCTGCTGTTTGTTTCAGGACTTTTGATGGCGCCGTTCTTTCAGAAACATTTCGGGGGTGTGTTCGATAATTATAATAAAACCGGCCTGCCCGGCGTCGTGTTGTTCCTCGTCATCCTGCTCTACTGGATGCTCCCGCGCACGATGGACGAAGCACTCGAAATATGGTTTGTGGAACTATGGAAATTTGTATCGCTGCCGTTTCTCGCCGGTGTGCCCCTCAGGGACAGCTGGAAGAAAATCTCCCAGACATTCGAGATCATTTTGTTCTTGATTTTAATGTTCATCTTCTCAGTCATGACATATCTATATATATTTTCAGAAAGCACACTGTGCAACAACTATTTGATGATCGACCAGCAGACAGTCGGCTGGGGATTCGCATTCTTCGTGCTATGTATCATCATGTACATCCTGCTCGTGCTGTTCACCGACCAGAGCCAGTACTTCGGCGAAGACTCAGAAGAGTCCGGGGCATGAACGAAACTGAACCCGCATATCAAAGTTGACTTGATATGCGGGTTCTTTATGTATATACGAATGAATCGGATTCTATCGGCCAAGTGGCGGTTCGTTTGGCCGGAAGCGTTGTTCTATCGGTCAAGTGGAGATTGGGTTGGCCGGCAGCGACTGGATATATAGCTATAATAACGCATCCCGCCTCCCGGGACGACGCATTAAACGCCTCGCGATACATCCCGCTTCCCGGGACGAGCCGTTAAGCGTCTATTGGTTCATCCCGCTTCCCGGGACGAGCCGTTAAGCGTCTATTGGCGCATCCCGCTTCCTGGGACGGTCCGTTAAGCGTCTATTGGTTCATCCCGCTTCCCGGGACGAGCCGTTAAGCGTCTATTGGCGCATCCCGCTTCCTGGGACGGTCCGTTAAGCGTCTATTGGTTCATCCCGCGCCCCGGGACGAGCCGTTAACCGTCTATTGGGTCATCCCGCATCGAGGGACGAGCCGTTAACCGTCTATTGGGTCATCCCGCTTCCCGGGACGGTCCGTTAAACGTCTATTGGGTCATCCCGCTTCCCAGGACGAGCCGTTAAACGTCTATTGGTGCATCCCGCACCCGGGGATGCGTCATTAACGAGCAGCCAACATCAACCCTCACCAATCACAAATAGGTCTCCAGCTCCTCAAGATCCACAATCATCCGACCCGCACCGTCAATATCGATAATCCCGGTTTTCCGGAACATGGAAATATTGCGGCTGACGGTTTCGCGGGTCAGTCCGATCATGCTGGCCATCTCCTGCTTGGTCAGCTTCAGCGTAATCTCCCGGCGGCCGTCACCAAGCACGAGCCCGTGGGCATGGGCGAGCCGGCGGATCAGAAGCAGCACCTGCTCGTCGGTCGGTTTCAAGATTTTTTCCTGCAGCCTGTGCTGGAGGTCGATGATGATCTCACCTATGTATTTGAACAATTTAACCGCAATATCCGGCTGGCTCCGCACCAGGTCCTCGAATTCAGCTTTATCAATGACGATCACTTCGGATTTCTCGGTCGTCATCGCACTCGCCGGGTAGGGATCCGTCCTGAAAATGGCGTGATGCGGAAACATTTCCCGCTCTCCGAAGAAATTGATGATCTGCTCGCGGCCTTCCTCGTCGATTCTGTAAATCTTCACATTCCCGCTGACGACGAAGAAAAAGCTCGTCATCTCCTCACTCATATGGAACAGATGTGTATTCTTCTCAACATTCTTATGGAGCGCAATACCGGCAAGCGACTCGATTTCCGGTTCCGTCAACGCCTCAAAAATCTTCATGGATGATAAGTATTCTGCCAGCAACAATCTCTCCTCCTTTAAAAAACCATCTTCCAATATTAATATTAACATTAACTATCGAAAAAACCTGCGAAGCGGCGGTTTTCCACTCAGCAGGCTTAAAATTTATAAACTACTTGAAAATCATATTAAAAATAAAAACCGATCGTCCGCTCAATGCACATTATCCAGGACCCGGGTCCCGCCGCGGACCTGGTAATACGTTGCTTCATCCGTCGTGACTTCCTCGATCAGGCGCTGCAGCCTCAGTTTCTTCAATTCATTCAGCAGCAGCCCCGTGCGCCATTCGAAAACGGTTTTAAGCTCATGGAAGCTCACGACTTCAAATGATTCGATGTAATCATAAATGCTCGGCAGTGGTTTTTTCTCTATGTCCAGATCGAGCAGTTCATTGATGATATAGGTGAAAATATGATACGGGTATACACCTTCCACTTTGATGCCTTCGGAGTGTATATCACCGCTGAAGAACACCATCGAAGGGAGTTCCTCGATATCCATTTCACGGTATACGGCAAGGTCTCTTTTCAGCATGCTTTTAACAGTGCTGGAGTTTATTTCTTCGAAAAAGCTTTGTACGTCCAAACCGGCAAGCTGTGCACTTTTATACATGTGATCGTAAGTGCAGATGCTTTTTGTCGGCATGATACGGTTTAAAATATATCGCATGAATGCACGTGCCTTGTTACGGCCCTGTACTTCCGCTGCTTTGTAGGCAAGTGCGAGATTATCATGGTCTGAGGTTGACTGTGCCTGACATTTTGTCAAAACTGTCAGAGACGGGGCAAGTATCTTTTGAATGGTGACATATCCGCGGTACTCGATGATCAGTTTGTTGATGATCGGTTCCATTTCACGGCACTGTTCGGAAAACGGGTCGAAGAAATAGAATATCTCAACCTTCTGATCGGTCGGCTGCACCGTCGGCCATTCCTGTGTCATACGGTCCATCGAAGCTCCTCCTTACTCATAATCACACTTGACTGTAATTTAGTCCGGTGTATTCACCATATGGTTTGCTGTCATCGTATATCTTTGGAATAAAAAGTCACGCAGCTCCTCCGGAATCTCCACATCAAGCATCGCCTGGTACATATTCTCAAGCCATGCCTCTTTCGCATACGGCGTAATGACGAACGGCATATGGCGCGCCTTCATCATCGGGTGGCCGTATTCCTGGATATACAAGTTCGGTCCGCCCAGAAACTGGACTTGAAACAGCTTTTGTTTGAAGGCTGTCTCTTTAAAATCTCCCGGAAACAAATAGTTGATCCGGTCATCACGTTCAACATAGTAGTAGAAACGGTCGATCATTTCAAATAATTTCTCTGTACCGATGGCTTTATATGGGTTTGACAGCGGGTTCTTCTTGACCATTAAGACTCATCCTTTTCTTTCCTTAAGACCTGATAAAAGCGTTCACTCTTCGTCATTTCCGGACGGCGTTCGATTTTGTATTCTTCGAGCAGGTGGTCAAATCTCGTCTCACCCTGATCGTAGTCGGACACTTCATACTCGATTTCAAAATCGTCTGTATCCAGGTAGGCGCTCCGGTCGAGCACGAGCAGGCCGTCCTTGTAATCCGTTTCAAAACGTTCGGTCACAAGGCTGCCGTATATGATCAGTTCATCGTCATCGATGTTTCTTGTTTTCAATTCATGGGTAATGATTTCAGGAAGGTCGTCATACGACAGTTTCCGGACCGTCTTCAAATCAAAATCGACCTCTGCATTGAATTCCAAAACACCTTTTTCAATGGGTGCCTTCAAAGTCATCATCTGCTTACCTGATATCACGCGTATTCTGAGAAGCAGTGTATTTTTTCTGAGATCCAGATTTTCTGTATCTATGTAGTAGTTGACAAGGGATTGCTTTTTCTCCGATTTGAAGAAAGTGTTGTATAAAGTATCATGTTCTTTCGCTGTCAGCAAATTTTTAAATTCAATTTCCAACTCCGGCATTGTCTCACTCCTTAATACATATTATCTAAAATTTAAAATGGACTGTAAAGTAAACAGATTTAAGAGATTATCAAAGCCATGGTGTTATGGTAAAATAAAATGCGTCGGCAGCGGACGGAAGACTCTTCTGCTGCAAGGGGAAAACATGAAGAAAACATCATGAAATGCTATACTGAAAGGGATTAGAGAGAACGTTGGAAATGGCCCCCGAAATAATAATGAACCGAGTAGAAATAACTGGAGGCGTTTAGATGGATGGATGGGATGAATTTCTTGCGCCCTATCAACAATCAGTCGAAGAACTGAAGATCAAACTTAAGGGGATCCGTAAAGATTATCAGCTGAACCGTAAATACTCACCGGTGGAGTTTGTCACGGCACGCGTCAAACCGGTGCAGAGCATCATTGAAAAGGCAAGTACACGCAATATACCGTATGACAGGCTGCGTGAGGAAATGTACGATATCGCAGGTATCAGGATCATGTGCCAGTTCGTCGATGATATCGAACTGATCTGCGACCATATCAGAATGCGCGCAGATATGAAAGTCATCGAAGAGCGTGATTATGTGGAAAACACAAAGGAGAGCGGCTACCGTTCGTATCATCTGATCATCGAATATCCGGTGGAATCGATCGATGGTCCGGTCGTCATACTTGCAGAAATACAGATCCGCACACTCGCGATGAATTTCTGGGCGACCATCGAACATACATTAAACTATAAATATTCCGGCGAATATCCGCCGGAGATCAAAAGAAGATTGCAGAATGCTGCAGAAGCGGCGTTCCTCCTGGATGAGGAAATGTCAGAAATCAGGGAAGAAATCCAGGATGCACAAAAGTACTATTCAAAGAAACGCAATATATAAATGAGCAGGTCAGGTGGGATGTCATGAAATTTGTCATTGTGTCCAAAGGTGACACGAAATCGAATGCATTGAAAGACCGCATGGTGAATTACATGTCGGAAATGAAGATGGAATATGATGAAGCTGCACCGGAAATGGTCATTTCGGTCGGCGGTGACGGTACACTGCTGCAGGCATTTCACCGCTATCAGCATCTGCTGGATACCGCATCATTCGTCGGCGTCCACACCGGTCATCTCGGGTTTTACGCAGACTGGCTGCCGCACGAAGTGGAGCGGCTGATCATTTCGATCCAGAACGACGAGTATCAGCTGATCGAGTATCCGCTGTTGGAGATCATCATCACATACGAAAAGTTCGGCGCGGAATCCAGATACCTTGCGCTGAACGAATCCACTTTAAGGACGGATGACGGAACGACGCTCGTTTCCGATATCGATATACGCAACCAGCATTTCGAACGTTTCCGCGGCGACGGCATCTGTGTGTCGACCCCGTCCGGTTCGACCGCATACAATAAAGCCCTCGGCGGCGCGATCATACATCCGTCCATCGAGGCGCTGCAGCTGACGGAAATCGCGTCAATCAACAACAGCGTATTCAGAACCGTCGGTTCACCGCTCGTTCTGCCGAAGCATCACACGACACAGGTGCATCCGGTGAACAGCGAAATTTATAAGATGACTGTCGACCACATCAACCTGGTACATAAAGGTGTGCGTCAGATCCAGTTCAGAGTCGCGGATGAGAAAGTCAAATTCGCGAGATTCAGACCGTTTCCATTTTGGAAAAGGGTGCATGATTCCTTTATTTCAGATAGAAATTAAACATATTTAGGTGGTGGGCAGAATGCCGGATATAGAAGAAAAAACTGAAGTGGAAATTGAACATGAAGCATTGCTCACCCAGCTGAGAGAAAATGATATTGACAGCTTCAGAGAAGACTTCCTGGACCTCCACACATACGAGCAGAGCGAGTTTTACGCGGTGCTCGATGAAGCGGACAGAGATCTTTTGTATCATGTCCTGTCGCCGGAAGAGGTATCGTTATTTTTTGATAATCTTGAGATTGATGATGAAGATTATGATGAATTATTCGATCAGATGGACTCCCGGTATGCGGCAGAAATGATCGGGAAAATGCAGTACGATAACTCGGTGGATATTTTAAACGAGCTGCCGAAAGCGAAAGTGACGACATTTTTAGCACTGATGGACAAACAGGACGCAAAAGAAATCCGCGGCCTTCTGAACTACGAAGAAGACACGGCCGGCGGTATCATGACGACCGAGTTCGTCAGCCTGACGTCACTCATGACGGTCCGGGAAGCGATGCGCTATCTGAAAGAGGTCGCACCGACTTCCGAAACGATCTACTACGTGTTCATCGTCGATGAAGAACGTAAACTCGCCGGGATCATGTCCCTCCGTGAGCTGATCATTGCCGATGACGACGAGTATATCGGCGACATCATGAACGAGCGTGTCGTTTCTGTTCTCGTGTCCGATGACCAGGAAGAAGTTGCCCAGATCATGCGCGACTATGACTTCCTGGCGCTGCCGGTACTCGATTACCAGGATCACCTTGTCGGTATCATCACGGCCGATGACATCATGGACGTCATCGACGAAGAGGCAGGCGAAGACTATTCCAGGCTTGCCGGTATGAGTGATACCGAGAAAACGACGGACTCAGCACTTGAAACGGCCAAAAAAAGACTGCCATGGCTCATCGGCCTGACATTCATGGGAATGATCACCGCCGCCATGCTTTCCGTTTTTGAAGATACTCTTGCCCAGGTCGTGCTGCTCAGTGCCTTCATACCGCTCATTTCCGGAATGGCGGGTAACACAGGCACACAGTCACTGGCCGTTGCGATACGCGGTATTTCCACCGGAGAAATAAAAGAATCAAGCAAGATGAAACTGGCCGGACGTGAAATCGGTTCAGGCTTTTTGACCGGCCTTGCGTGCGGCATCACGATATTTGTCGTCATTCTGATGATGTATCAGGAACCGATCCTCGGCATCATCGTCTGCCTGAGCCTTGTCGCTTCAATGACAGTGGCCACGCTGATCGGTACAATCGTACCGCTCTTAATGGATAAGGTGGGCATCGACCCGGCAATCGCCAGCGGTCCGTTCATCACGACGGCAAATGATATCATCAGCCTGCTTATATATTTTGCGCTTGCGAACATGTTCATGGCATCGCTCCTTGCGTAAGGCGTTCAACCATCACGATTGTGATGGTTTTATTTTTATGACATACTGAATGTATTATTTGTTGCAATTTGGGATTATTATTAGTAAATTAGTAGTAGGTACTAATAACACACGATAATATTATTTATATTTATAAAGGAGACTTTACCATGAATTTAAAAGGCAAAACTTATGTCATTATGGGCGTTGCAAACAAGCGCAGCATCGCATGGGGCGCAGCGCGCGCACTTGACAGCATGGGCGCAAACCTCGTATTCACAATTTTAAACGAGCGTTTCCGGAGAGAACTCGATAAGCTGCTCGGCGACCTGGAAGGCGACCATGACGTCATCGTTGAATGTGACGTGTCAAAAGACGAAGAAGTCGAGCGTGCATTCACTGAAATCAAAGAGAAGACGGGCGGCGTCGACGGCGTCCTCCACGCCATCGCATATGCCAACAAAGAGGAGCTGAAAGGCGGCTACAGCGACACTACAAGAGAAGGTTTCGCATTGGCGCTTGATATCAGTGCATATTCACTTGCGATTGTTGCAAAACATGCGAAGACGGCATTCAACCCTGGCGCGAGCCTCGTCACGATGACTTACCTCGGCGGCGAACGCGCAATGCCGAACTACAACGTCATGGGCGTGGCAAAAGCAGCGCTCGATTCCAGCGTTCGCTATTTAGCGCTTGACCTCGGTGCAGAAGGCTACCGCGTCAACGCAGTTTCCGCAGGCCCGATCCGTACGCTCAGCTCATCCGCAGTCGGCGAGTTCAAGTCGATCTTCAAGGAAATCGAAGAGCGCGCACCATTGAAGCGCAACGTCGACCAGCTTGAAGTCGGCAACACGGTCGCATTCCTGCTGAGCGACCTCGCTTCCGGCATCACAGGCGAAATCATCCACTGTGACTCCGGCGCAAACATTACAGCATAATCTTATTTATATGAAAATAAAGACCGGCAGCACACCCGTTTTCGAGCGGCTGCCGGTTTTTTTGTGTACGGGCGGGCGCATCCCTGAGTTTGCGGCGCGTGATGGGAGTGTTCTAGAATCCTAACGGCTCATCCCGCCTCCGGGGACGGTCCGTTAAACGCTGTACGGCTCATCCCGCCTCTCGGGACGGTCCGTTAGACACTGCATGGCTCATCCCGCCTCCGGGGACGGTCTGTTAAACGCTGTATGGCTCATCCCGCTTCCCGGGACGGTCCGTTAACATCAACCAGACCCCCAAATTTCACACAAAAAACCGCAATCCCACGATTGCGGCCCTAAAAATAAAATATCAATATTACTCGCCGAGTCTGAAAGTTTCGGCGACCTGCCACATGCCGTTTTCGAGTTCGTAGGCCAGGCTGAGTTTGTATAAAGTTTCTTTATGGTCGATTCCAGCCATGGCAAGGTGACTGAAAGTGTCTTCGAATTGTTGTGAAGTCGTGCCCTGTGCAATTGTAAAGTGCGGCACGAATGAATGTTTATCTTTACCGTAGAAGTCCCCTTGGTTCAATGCTTCATGAATGGATGTCAAAGTTTCGTTCGGCTCCACTTTAAAGTAAATAACAGGTGAAGTGGGAGCGAAGCTGGAAACTTTTTTGATTTGGATTTCCGTCGGATTGTGATCTTTCGCCACTTGCTTCAATTTTTCAACAATCGCATCTTTGTCACTCTCATCTGCTTCAAATGATTCTTTAACAGTTATATGTGGTGGAATGAATGCATATTTTGAATCGTATCTTTTCCTGTAATTGTTTACTTTGTCCTGCAGTTCTTTTGATGGAAATAAAGCTACACCAAATTTCATGTTAATTCCTCCCAATGTCATTTCTTCAATTATATCAGATTGTACGTAAATTTCATACATTTGTCAGGCGAGATAGTGTCTGAGGATGCGCTCCAATTCCGGTTTCCACGTCTTCCAGATGTGGCCGCCATCAAGCTCCCGGTACTCATATTCAAGCGGTTCCGTCTCCAGGAACTCATTCAGTTTCCGGTTCGGCGTAAGGAAATCCGCCTGCTCACCCATTATGGTTTCAAAGTCGTCCTCTTCAAGCCCGATTGTATGATAAAGGTTGAGCTGCAGCAGATTCGGCTGCGTTTTGAATCTTTCGATGAAAGCGTCATCCACGAACGGACTGAAAGCGACCGCATTCGGAAATGTTGTCGGATACTGCAATGCAACACTGAACGCAAAACTTCCTGCGAGTGATTCTCCCATGAGCACCCGCGAGTTCGCCATGTTCAGCGTATTGAAATTGCTGTCGATCCATTTAAGCAGTTCACGCCCGACGAAAGTCACCATATTATCATGATGCCTGCCGTTTGGGCTGAAATAGTCGTTCCGCCATTCCACACTCGGATATGGCACCCCTACAATGATTGTCCGCCCGATTTCTTCATCGACGCGGAGCTTCTGGTAGATTCTTTCAATTTGACCGTATTTGAAAAAGTCCTGTGAATCAAAAGTGATGATTACATTATGTTTATACAGGTCAGTGAAATTTTTAGGCAAATAATACTGGATTTCAAATGTTTCATCACAAACTTCCGAATACACTTCAGTTGCATGGATTTTGCCGGCTGTCATTTCCATAAAATCCCCTCCTTGTTCATTATTGTACCAAGATATGAAATTTATTTATATAATTATCATCTTCTTTATAAGATAAACGTAAAAATTTCAGTTCCTATATTTTTGAAAATAAAGTGCATGACGCCGTTAAATATTTTCAGTAAAGTTATATTTTGTGATACAATTTATAAAAATACATTCATAAATTAAGGAGTAGTGGCAGATGGCGAATAAAGCATGGTTCCAATCCGGTATTGCGATCATCATCACACTGTTAATCATAATGCTGATCATCCAGGTGCAGGTCGTATTTGAGCCGTTCTTCACAATACTCGCAACGATATTTGTACCTGTCTTACTCGGCGGGCTGTTATATTACATCACACAGCCGATCCAGAGCTTTTTGGAAAAAAGGAAAGCGAACAGGCTCGTTGCCATCCTATCCATATTCATAATCATCCTGATTGTCATCAATATACTTGTCATGGTCATCGTTCCGGTCATTTCCGACCAGATTCAAACTCTGGTGCAGCGCATGCCGGCATTACAGCGCGATTTCCAGGGTGCGTTCGACTTTTTACTCACCCAGCGGGAACAACTGCCGTTTGATGTCGATATTGAAGGATTCACCCAGAACATTCTGGATCAGAGTGGAGAAATCGTCAGCAACATCATGAGCAATGCGATTTCGATTTTGACGAGTACAGTGAGTGTGCTGATCACATTGGTGCTTGTACCGTTCTTTTATTTCTTCATGCTGAAAGACCATGAAAAATTCGTTCCGGCGATGGTGTCACCATTTTCCGGCACATTCAAACAGTTTTTGACTGAATTATTATATGACATCGACCGGACGCTCCGTTCGTTCATCCAGGGGCAGGTGCTCGTCAGCTTCATACTCGGTGTCCTCCTGTACATCAGTTATACGGCGATCGGTCTGGAATACGCACTTCTCCTCGGTATGCTGGCACTATTCCTGAACGTCATTCCGTTCATCGGACCGTGGATGGCCTTTGCTCCGGCGGGACTGCTCGCGGTCATACAGAGCCCGATCATGTTCGTCTGGGTCGCAATCATCACACTGGTCGCCCAGCAGATTGAAAGTAACCTGATCACGCCGAACGTCATGGGACAGTCGTTGAAACTGCACCCGCTGACGGTCATCGTCGTGGTGCTCGCAGCAGGGAACATCGCAGGCTTCATCGGGATGCTCGTTGCGATCCCGACTTACGCGGTCATCAAGACGACCATACAGAACATCTGGCGCTACCGCATGACGATGAAAAATTCACTGCTTACGGACGTGCAGCCGTATATCAGGAAAGATGATTAAAATAATAATTGCTCTGCCTCACATGTGGGGCAGGCTTTTTTTATCGTAAAAAATAAGACTGACTTTGAATGTAAAGGCGTCGATATATGAAGTGACACACTTCAGGAGGTAATTATGAATCCAATCGACTATTTGATTTCTCAAGGTTTCAGGGTGACGTCGGATCCGACGAAATATGCGTCGGGCGTCTGGGGGAAGCGCAATTATACGGTGAACGGCTACAATCATGACAGCTACTGCGGCGGCTACCACCGGGCGTACGACCTGTCGAAATATCATCTTGCCCCCGTGCCGTCAGTGTGCGACGGCGTGGTGGCAGCAGGGACGCGTGCGTACGGCAATTTCGGCGGGACGGTCGTTATTGCGAATAAAAATCTCGGTATCCAGGTGATTTACGGCCATCTGAGCCGGAATATCCCGGTTAAAATCGGGAGGAAAGTGAAGCAGGGGGAGACTGTCGGATACCAATCCAGTACGAATTATCAGGGGGTGCAGATGAATTCCCATCTTCATATCCAATTTCAGAATTACGGCTATATTGCGAGTGAACGCAACTTCGTCTGCAGCGGGATCGATCCGTTGAAAATTGATATCGGCGGTGGTGCCGCGTGGCTGCGTGCGGGGAAGTTCAGGACGGATGCGAGAATCAATATGCGTGATTTTCCTGCATTGTCCGGGAGGAAGACCGGCGTGCTTGCGGCCGGCACGACAGTCGTTTTCGATAAATTATATGAACAGGACGGCCACTGGTGGCTGCGCGTGAGGCACCAGGGCGCGACCCGCTTCATCGCAGCAGGGAAGCGCGCATCCGGAGTGACATTTGCCAAAAGTAAATTGTGGGGGAAGATTCTTTCGCTGGATACCTCAGGCGGGAAGAAATAGGGTGGTTGCAGGAACTCGTGAACCCCGCGAGTGCCTGCAGAAAGTTTAATAGGTATTCGTGAGCTCCGCGAGTGCCTGCAAACGCTATCGGAGTCTCGATCTCAATTCGAAGCGGTGCTGGAACTCCATTGGAGGCTCGATCTCGATTCGAAGCGGCGTTGGAACCCCATCGGAGTCTCGATCTCAATTCGAAGCGGCGCTACACCCCGGATTCCATTCTACATAAAGCAAAAACGCACCCATCCGGGGCGCGCTCATCCAAAAATCAATCATTATTTTTTCTTCTGCTTCGGTGTGCCCTGGCTGCCTGTCAGATCTTTATCCATCTTATAAAGGACGCCGTTGATGATGCTCTGATTGTAGGCCTCGACCAGGAAGTAGGCGACAATGCTGTAGATGACGATGACGCCGACGAGCAGAATGTTATTTTGGACGACGCCGATGACGATCGCCGGCAGGAGTACGAGTCCGATGAACAGAATCAGCATGGCCACACGGTAAGTGTTGATTGCACCTTGTGCTGATTTAATTTGTGATGCATACTTATCATTGATTTCAGAATAATCAAGCGCTCTGTTATCTCGGTAGACGTTCGTAATCTTCAAGTCGCCGTCAATTGAATTTTCACGGTAACGCAGATCCATATGGGCATTATTCCAAGTCAGCATTTTAAAAAATGACATTTTCATGCACCTCGATATACAATGTATTTAACTTATATTATATAGTACAAATACAAATATTACAAAATTGTGAACTGAAATTTCAGAATTCATTAAGCGGGTGATACTTTGGCTCAAAATAATATTGAAAATAAAAAGCCGGGCGAAGAGGTCATCGTCGAATCCATCGACACATTTTCCGGCCACCTCGAAGCGCTGCGTGCCGTATTGATCAAATCGGCCATCACCATCGTCATCATATTCATCATCATTTTCTCCACGGTGAGCTGGTGGTTTTCATTCATCGGGAAGGGCGCCGATATCGTCGTCATGGGACCTTTCGAAGTCATACGGTTTTATTTCCGCACCTCAGGCGCAATCAGCATCGGCCTCTCAATCCCGTTTATGCTCTTTTACTTATGGCAGTTCGTGAAACCGAGATTAATTCCTAAAGAAATGAAGATCATGCACTCTTTGCTGCCGCTGATGATACTTTTGTTTCTCGCGGGCCTGTTGTTCGGCTATTTCGTCGTGCATCCGATCAGCTACTTCGCTCTTATCGGGATGGGTGAACAGAATTTTGACGTGCTGATCACGGCGGATGAGTATATGTCATTCCTGCTTGTCACGACGATTCCGCTGGGACTCGTCTTTCAGCTGCCGCTGGTGTTTTTATTTCTGAATTATCTTGAACTGCTGGATTCTGAAATTATGGGGAATGTCAGGAAGTTTGCGTATTTCGGATTGCTTGTGATTACGGCGCTGATTGCGCCGCCGGATATATTTTCACATCTTTTGACGCTCTCGCCGATGATCATTTTATATGAAGTCAGCATTATATTAGTGAAGCGGAAAGAAGCGGGAGACCGTGAGAAAGAGGATATTTAAAGATATAATGTGTTATTATCTAATTTAAAGTTTTTATTAGCAGGAGGCGTACATTGTGAGTCAGAAAGTGAGAAAAGCAGTTATACCGGCCGCAGGACTCGGAACGAGATTTCTGCCGGCGACAAAGGCGATGCCGAAGGAAATGATTCCGATTCTGGATAAGCCGACGATCCAGTATATTGTGGAAGAAGCGGTCGAGGCGGGCATCGAGGATATCATCATCGTCACGGGCAGACATAAACGTGCGATCGAAGACCATTTCGACCATCAGGTGGAGCTTGAAATGTCACTCCGCTCGAAAGGTAAATTTGAATTACTCGAGAAAGTTGAACATTCAACGGGACTCGCAAATATATTTTACGTCAGGCAGAAGTCGCCGAAAGGGCTGGGGCACGCGATTCATACGGCGCACCAGTTCATCGGCAACGAACCGTTTGCGGTGCTGCTCGGCGATGACATCGTCGACTACGGCGACGGCAAACCGGCAATCGGCCAGCTGATCGAGGAATTCGAGCGTAAAAATTCACCGATCATCGGCGTCAAAACCGTGCCGGATGAAGATGTGTCAAGATACGGCATCGCCGAGTACGACGGCTGTTCAGATGATTTGTATCATCTGACGAATGTATATGAAAAACCTGAGGCAGGCGAAACCGATTCGAGACTCGCGATCATGGGCCGTTACGTGCTGACCCCTGAAATTTTCGACCAGCTCGGCCGCGGCGTCATCGGCGCGGGCGGAGAAATCCAGCTGACCGATGCGATTGCGGAACTTATCAACGAAGGCAAAGACGTCTACGCCCTCGATTTCAAAGGCGACCGCTACGACGTCGGCCACATGCGCGGCTTCGTCAAAACGACCATCGAATATGCACTCCGTTCGGAGGATATCAAAGATGAAATCATCGAATACATGGAAAAAACTCTCGAAAATCTGAAAAATAAAGAGTAGCTGGACTCTATCGGTCAAGTGGCGGTTCGTTTGGCCGGTAGAGAAGCGGATCTCAATCAAATAATCCAAACACAAACAAAGCCCGTCCCGGCACATCATCAGATGCCGGAACGGGCTTTGTCATTTTCAAAATCATCTCGCAGCCAGTTTTTTCGCAAACATGCCCGCATAATAAATGGTCAGCACTAAAAATATCAGACCGCTGGCAACGAGCGTCGCGGTCACGGTACCGAAAATATCTGCGGTGAGCCCGCCGACGACGGGTCCGATCATCGCGCCCATCCCCTGCAGGCTGCTGATCAGCCCCCAGGATTCGGCTTTTTTCGCATCCATGATTGTACCGGCCAGATACTTATTCCATGCGGGCAGCATCACCCCGTAGCTGAGGCCGATAAATGCGACAATCAGGAAAATGATCCACACGGTCTGAAGCGTCGAGAACCAGATGATCCCGACTGCATAGACAAAGAACCCGGTGCAGATGATCAGCATCGTAAACTTCAATGAATAGCTGTCGAGCCCGCGGCTCAGCACAGTCATGCTGAACCCGACGAGCGCAAAAATCACCAGTATGAAAATCGTATATTCAAAAAAACTGAGCTCAAGGAGCCCTGTAATATAAGTCGGCAGCACCGGCAGCAGCATTCCGACACCGAGCGCCTGCAGCATGATGCCGGGAATATTTCCCATATGACGCCGCAAAATCAAAAACGTCTCCTTTAAAGGCAGCCGCTTCTTGCCGCGTTCCGGCCCCGAACGCCGACTGTCCGCCGCAACTTTGAACTTCCCCGGAATGAAGAGGTACATAAGAATATTCAGCACCACCGCACCGATCATCACGACGACAGCCGCTTCCCCGACCGCTCCGATGATGAAATTCATCAGCACCATACCGGAGCCGAGTCCTGAGAGCCAGCTGAAGAAAATAAAGCCCATGTCCTTGCCGCGGGTCGACTCATCCACATTGGCAAGCGCGAATATCCAGATCGGGCACACGCTCACGCCGAGCAGCGCGGAAGCGATGAGCAGCACGAAAAAGTCCTGTGACAAAATGATCATGCTCATCGCCGCGGCCATGAGCGTATATGTCCCGGCCATTGTCCACCTCGCGCCGATCTTTCGCATGATGAATCCGAGCCAGGCATTGGTCGCTGCGTCGAAGACGAAATGTACAGTGATGACGACGGACGCAAGCGTCAGCGAAATCGCTTCTATGGAGGGCAGTGCCGGTAGATAGCTCAGCACATACATGCCCCTGACGACTTCCGTCATGAACAGGATGATTGCATATTTCCAAAATAAAGTTTTACGTTTGTCTATCATTAGTTTTCACCATCTATTTTATAGCTTCTCAAAAAGAGATTCTATCACACCCCCCGTAAATTTGTGTAGATTTTTATTTGTTAATCTCTATTTTAAAGGCGTCGTTTATTGTATAATATAAAGATTGAAAGGTGGGGACGGTACTTGAATTCGAAAACACTGCTTTCTTTGTTGAAAATCAGGAAAACATACGGCAATTTCCCCGTAGCTGTCGAAAAGATTTCTACAGACTCACGCGAAATTGATGATAATAGCATTTTTGTGGCAATAAAAGGCCATCTCGCAGACGGTCAGGATTTCATACCGGACGTGCTGGAAAAAGGCTGCAGATTCATAATCAGTGACAGATATTACGATGTCGGCGACGATGCGGGCATATTGGTAGTGAAAGATCCTGCGAAAGTCGGCGCACTGTTTGCAGAATATATATATGATTTTCCGCATGAGGCGATGACGATGATCGGTGTCACCGGCACCAACGGTAAAACGACGGTGGCGACGATGATCCACAGTTTGAGCCGGGCGATGGGCAAGGAAAGCGCATATCTCGGAACGAACGGTTTCATGGTGAACGACGACCGGTACGTGAGCGTCAACACGACGCCGGAATCCGTCAGGCTGCATCACAGAATGAACCAGGCGGCGGAGGAAGGTGCGGAAGTGTTTGCGATGGAAGTGTCCTCGCACGGGCTGAAGCTCGGACGCCCTTACGGCATCAATTTCGATATCGCGATATTTACGAACTTGTCGCAGGATCATCTGGACTTCCACCCGACGATGGACGACTACGGCTATACGAAGGGTCTTTTATTTTCACAGATGGGGCAGGATGTGAAGGAGCGTAAATATGTCGTGCTGAACAACGATGACCCGTGGAGCGCACAATACAGCAGGATGACACCGCATGAGGTCATCACATACGGCATGACTGATGAAAGTGACTTCTACCCGGCGGACATCGACGGCAGTCTGGAAGGGTTCAACTTTACGCTGAACACGCCGGAAGGGGAATTTTACGTCAATTCACCGTTTATCGGCGAGTTCAATATCCAGAACCTGATGGCGGCGATCATCAGTGAATGGCTGCAGGGCTACGACCTCAAGAAGATCATCCGGGCGGTCGAAGTGATGGCACCGGTCGAAGGCAGGCTCGAAGTGCTCGACAAGTCGCTGCCGGTCAATCTCATCATCGACTTCGCCCACACGCCGGATGCGCTGGAGAAAATCATGGATACGATCCAGCCATTCGCGGCCGGACGGCTTTTATTCCTTGTAGGGATGACGGGGGAACGCGATACGACGAAAGCGCGCGAGATGGGCGAGATCGCCACGCGTGCCGACATTGCGATCTTTACGCCGGACAATCCGGCGAATGATGATCCGCAGATGCTGGTGGAACTGCTTGAAGCGGGGGCCGGAGGCGGCAACTACCATTCGTTTACGGACCGCGGCGAGGGCATCCGCCACGCGGTTGAAATCAGTGAGCCGGGCGACACGATCGTGCTCGCATGCAAGGGCCGCGAACCGTATCAGATTATGGAAAATTACGTGAAGGTGCCGCACCGGGACGATCTGATCGCGCTGGATGCGGCGTACCGCAAATACCGTCCGAAAGAATATTTGGAAGAATAAAGTATCAAGGAGATTTTTAATGACATTACAAGATGAAATAAAAAAACGTAAAACATTTGCCATCATCTCTCACCCGGATGCCGGTAAGACGACATTGACAGAAAAACTGCTGCTGTTCGGCGGCGCAATCCGCTCTGCAGGGACGGTCAAAGGCAAGAAAAGCGGCAAGTTCGCAACGAGTGACTGGATGAAAGTGGAGCAGGAACGCGGCATCAGTGTGACGAGTTCCGTCATGCAGTTCGATTTCGACGGCTATAAGATCAACATCCTGGATACGCCGGGGCACGAGGATTTCTCGGAGGATACATACCGCACATTGATGGCGGTGGACTCTGCAGTCATGGTCATCGATGCCGCAAAAGGCATCGAGCCGCAGACGCTGAAACTCTTTAAAGTCTGCCGCATGCGCGGCATTCCGATCTTTACGTTCATCAACAAGCTGGACCGCATGGGCAAGGAGCCTTTCGAACTGCTTGAGGAGATTGAAGAGACGCTTGAGATCGAAACGTACCCGATGACCTGGCCGATCGGCATGGGTCAGAGTTTCTTCGGCATCATCAACCGGAAGAATAAACAGATCAATCCTTTCAGAGAAGATGACATGCTTCAGTTGAACGACGATTACGAGCTGGAGACGGAACACGCAATCACTGAAGATGAGGCGTACCAGACGGCACTCGAGGAGTTCATGCTTGTCGAAGAAGCGGGTGACGAATTCGATAAGGAGAAAATCTCGAACGGTGAGCTGACGCCTGTATTTTTCGGTTCGGCACTATCCACGTTCGGGATTGAAGAGTTCCTGGATACTTACGTCGATTTCGCGCCGATGCCGACTGCCAGAAAGACGGAGTCCGGAAATGAAGTGGCACCGACAGATGAAGGCTTCAGCGGTTTTATTTTCAAAATACAGGCGAACATGGACCCGAAACACCGTGACCGCCTGGCGTTCATGCGCATTGTGAGCGGCAAGTTCACGCGCGGCATGGATGCGGTGCTCGCGCGCACGGGCAGGAAGACGAAAGTGTCCCGTGCCACGATGTTCATGGCCGATGACACCGAGACCGTCGACGAGGCCTATGCGGGCGACATCATCGGCCTGTATGACACGGGGAATTACCAGATCGGTGATACGCTGCATGCGAGCGGCGGCAGTAAGGTCGAGTTCGAAAACCTGCCGCAGTTTACGCCGGAACTGTTCATGAAAGTGTCGGCGAAAAACGTCATGAAGCAGAAGCACTTCTATAAAGGCATCGAGCAGCTTGTGCAGGAGGGCGCGATCCAGTATTACAAAACCCTTCATACCAACCAGCCGATTTTGGGCGCGGTCGGCCAGCTGCAGTTCGAAGTGTTCGAGCACCGCATGAAAAACGAGTACAACACGGATGTTGTGATGGAGCCGATCGGCAAGAAAATCGCCCGCTGGATCGAGAACGAAGAGGACATCAAGGAAAGCATGAACTCGCCGCGTTCGAATCTGGTTTTGGATCGTTACGATAACAAAGTATTCCTGTTCGAAAACGAATTTGCCACACGCTGGTTCAGCGATAAATTTCCGGAAATCAAATTGTACAGTCTGTTGTAGAGGGTTGGGCCACTATACGCCTGCGCCCGGCTGTCTCAGATTTGTGCCCGTTCGTCGATAATCATCGACCGAACGGGTATTTTTATTGGCGGCGGAGATGGATAGGGCTGCCGAAGCGTTTAACAGCTCGTCCCGGGTGTCGGGACGGACCGTTGGCAGTCTAACAGCTCATCCCGCGTGTCGGGACGGTCCGTTGGCAGTCTAACAGCTCATCCCGCGTGTCGGGACGGTCCGTTGGCAGTCTAACAGCTCATCCCGCGTGTCGGGACGGACCGTTGGCAGTTTAACAGCTCATCCCGGGTGTCGGGACGGTTCGTTGGAAGCGGAATCCACCCAATCCACCGATGTAAAACGTTTTCATTGATCATCCCCCTTTACAAGCGCGAAATTATCAGATATATTTAATTTATCAATGAAACGACAATTGAATAGATCCTTATCAAATGCTAAAATTTAGTTTTGAAAAAGGGGAGTAACCATAGTTTGTGCTGATCAGTAAAAATGGCTTGACGGCAGTAGTAAGAGCTGCATCCATTTACTGAAAACAACAGCAACAGACTATCATTACATCGTCATTACGGCTCCAGATTTCGGCTTTTATTTCATAAATCGGACCCGGTGTAGTGAACAACGAGCAACCCGGCAAGCGACATCAGCCGCCCACATTCGTTGGACCGTGAGACCTTTGGCAAAACGTACTAAAGAATATCTTTTGTACGTTCTGCGATGGGTCTCTTTTTTGTTGTCCTGAATTGATACAAAACAATAGGGGGTACACAATTATGGATATGGCAATATTATTGGAATATGGCTGGGTTCTGATTGTCCTGATCGTCCTCGAAGGGCTGCTTGCAGCGGATAACGCTGTGGTCCTCGCGGTACTCGTCAGACATCTGGAACCGAAAGAACGGAAGAAAGCACTATTTTACGGACTGGTCGGCGCGTTCGTCTTCAGGATGATCGCCATTCTGCTCCTCGTCTGGCTCGTGCAGTGGTGGTGGATGCAGGCAATCGGTGCACTTTACCTGTTATGGGTTTCAGGCTCGCATTTATACGACATTCTCAAGACGAATAAAAAAGACCCTGCGGACGAAAAAGCGGGTCTCGCCAAAGCGGATGAGACTAAAAAGGGCAGCGGCTTCTGGATGACGGTGTTCAAAGTAGAGCTCGCTGACATCGCATTCGCAGTCGACTCGATTCTTGCTGCTGCGGCAATCGCGCTCGCACTGCCTGAAATCGGCGGCGATTTCTTCGGCATCAACGCCGGGCAGTATACGGTGATGGTCGTCGGCGGACTTGTCGGTGTCATCATCATGCGTTTCTTCGCGACATGGTTCGTCGGCGTCCTTGCACGCCGCCCGGGACTTGAAGTCGCAGCTTTCATCATCGTCGGCTGGGTCGGGGTCAAACTGATGGTGCTCTCTCTCGCGCACGAAGCGGTCGGCATAATCCCGTACGAATTCCCGCATTCAACGACTTGGAAACTGATATTCTGGTCAGTGATGGTCATCGTTATCGTGGTCGGCTGGTTCAGCAGTAAAAATAAAAACCCGTACGACGGCGAATCAGTGGAAGTATAACGGAAATCATCTTATAATGTAGTATAGGCAAGTTGACAAGCTAGGAGGGAAAAGTGTGGAGAATGATAAAAAACATGTGATTCCTAGAGATCGGTACAGGCGCCGCCGCCGAGTCTTCACTGAAGACGGGCAGGAACCGATGGCGCCGTATGACTATTCTGCGGATGTTGATGACAACGATGCTACTGAAGAGATTAATAGAGACAGCAGAGAAAATCAGACAACAAAATCTGCAGCTGAAACGAGACGGGAATATATCGAAGAAGAAAGCGGACGTTCCCACGATCCGGTCTATGGATACGAAGATTTGGACATAGATGAAGAACAGCCGGCCGACGGTTACCAGGATGTCTATACATCAGGAAATTCAAATTTTGAGAACCGTGATGAACAGGAAGCGGCACGTGAACAACAAGCCGATGAAGTCCTGCGGGCAGAAGAACCAATTGAGGAACGCCCTGAAAATAAAGGACACGACGCCGGTAAGGAGCCGTCCCAGCCTGAAGGTTCGGGGCAAAAAGAGTCCCGTGTTGACAGTGAAGAACCTGCAACCGGAGAACAACCGGCACGTACAGTCACACCCGGGGAGGCAAAACAACCGGCTCAAAATGAAGAAGTCCAGCGTCCTGAAGCAGACGGAACGCAGCACGAATCGGAAGAACAGAAATCAGAAGATTACACACCGAAAAGTGGGATCTTTGGAGGTACGGCAGCGGCGGCAGCGGGTACAACAGCCGGTGCAGCAGGCGCATCAGTCAAAAATTCAGAGGACGGGAAACCGGACGAAACAGCCCGGCAAAATCCTGAATCCATGAAGCGGATCCAAAGGGATAGAAAGGGACGCGTCATCAAAGGCGACTCGGAATCATCCGATAACAAAAACAATTTCTACGGTACTGCGCCGCCCGCCGGCGGGTCGGGCAACGGCAATAACAACAACCGCGGTAAAAACGGCCCGGGCGGCGGTGGCTTTTTCCGCTCGTTCCTCATTCCGTTGATCGCCGGTATATTGGGCGCACTGCTCGTCCTGCTGCTGTTCAACGTCTTCAGCGGAGATGATCCGGAACAGACCGCAACGGATGAACAGGAAGCGGGCACCGGACAGGAAACAGAAGATCCGGCAGTCGGAGATGCTTCTGAAACCGAGGCGACACAGGCAATCGAAGCATCACGTGATTCCGTCGTTTCAGTCATCAACCTCCAAAGAGTCGATTCATTCCTGCCGGGCATTTTCGGTGAAGATGCCGAAACGCAGCAGACTGAACCTGAAGAAGCGGGCATCGGCTCGGGCGTCATCTACAAAACCGAAGGCGACACCGCATATATCGTCACGAACTTCCACGTCGTCGAAGGCGCTGAAGAGCTGCAGATCAATATGCAGAACGGTGAATCCGTCACGGCGAACGTCGTTGGTACGGACGTGTGGACTGACCTCGCGGTATTAGCCATACCAAGCGATCAGGCCGACGGTACACTCGATTTCGCCGACAGCGACGCACTGACGGTCGGACAAACGGCAATCGCCATCGGTTCACCGCTCGGCGAAGCATTCTCAGGCTCTGTGTCCCAGGGCATCGTCTCCGGACTTGACCGGTCGGTGCCGGTCGACCTTGACGGCGACGGCGGTTACGACTGGGAAGCGAACGTCATCCAGACCGACGCTGCCATCAACCCGGGTAACTCCGGCGGTGCACTCATCGACTCGGACGGTAATCTGATCGGCATCAACTCGATGAAGATCAGCATGCCGCAGGTTGAAGGCATCGGATTCGCAATACCGGCAAACGAAGTGCAAAAAGTCGTCACTCAGATCGAAGAGAACGGCGAAGTCCAACGTCCATTCCTCGGCGTGACACTGCAGGATCTGTACACCATCCCGCCTGAAGTTCTTCATAGCGAGATGAATCTGCCTGAAGACGTGAATTCCGGCGTCGTCATTTCGAGCGTCCAGCCGGGCTCACCTGCAGAAAATGTAGGCATGCAGCAGATGGATCTCGTGACCGCACTCGACGGCAACGACGTGGGCAGCATGATGGAACTCAGACAATATCTGTACTATGAAAAACAACCGGGTGACGAAATGACGATCGACTTCTACCGGAACGGTGAAGCTCAGACAGTCACAGTCACAGTCACACTGCAATAAGGAAATGAACAGCCGACTCAAAATTGGGTCGGCTTTTTCTATCCTTTTATAGTAAAATAAAATCATATTGCTTCTTGAGAGGAGATGCGGCGGATGTTTAGAAGGATGCTCGCGCGAATCAGGACCCAAAGTCCACAGCGGCTGATATTCTTTTATTATTTGATTGCCTTATCGCTCGCGACAGTGGTGCTCGCCCTGCCGGTATTCTACCGTGTAGACTATGGCACGATCGAATTCATCGATGTGCTGTTCATAGCGTCCTCTGCGCTCAGCGTCACCGGGCTCAGCACGATGGACATCGCAGAAACGTTCACTGTTCCCGGCTACGCGGTGATCATGTTCATCATGAACGTCGGCGGCGTCGGCATCATGTCGATGGGTACGATGATCTGGCTCATATTCAGGCAGAAGATCGGACTCCAGGAACGCATGCAGATCATGGTCGATACGAACCAGTATAAAATTTCAGGCGGTGTAAGGCTGATCATTGATATCATCGTCCTGATCCTCGTGATCGAGCTCATCGGTGCCATATATTATTTCGCGGTATTTCTGACAGAGTCGGGGGATTTCAATTACGCTCTGATGCACAGCATCTTCCTGTCGATCTCCGCGACGACGAACGGCGGCCTGGATTTATTTTCGTCATCACTGACCGCATACGACACGGCTTTTCATATCCAGGTGCCGGTGATGATCCAGATCGTGCTCGGCTCGATCGGCTATCCGGTACTGATTGAAGTCCGGAACTACTTGTCGGGACGTTACAGACATTTCCGGTTTTCTTTATTTACAAAAATTACGACCGCGACATACGGCGCATTGTTCGCCGTCGGTGCGGCGATGATATTCATCTCGGAATGGCAGGATTACTTCAAAGCGTACGGTTTCACCGGTGCCGTCATGAACAGCATGTTCCTGTCCGTGACATCACGGAGCGGCGGACTCACGACCGTGCCGATCGACCAGTTGAGCGAGGCGACGCAGATGTTCATGAGCGCGCTGATGTTCATCGGTGCGAGCCCGAGTTCGGCGGGCGGCGGGATACGCACGACGACATTTGCGATACTGCTCCTATTCCTGATTTCGTTCAGCCGCGGACATAGCGAAATCCATGTGTTCAAACGGAACATCGCGCGTGAGGATATCGAGCGCGCGTTCGCAGTCATCTCACTTGCGGTATTTCTCGTCTTTTCAGGCGTGACCGCCATCATATTCATAGAAAATGACAGATTTGACGTGGTGCATATTTTATTCGAAGTGACGAGTGCGTTCGGTACAGCGGGAACGTCGGCCGGCATTACGGCAGACTTATCGGCCATCAGCAAACTGATCATCATCGCATTCATGTTCATCGGCCGCATCGGATTCGTGTCATTCATCTTCTTTATCGGCGGCAGACAGAAGACGCATTCACATCAGTTCCCTGAAGAACGGATTATGGTAGGATAAATTGAAGGAGGGCTTTATTATGCAGGAATTTTTTACGGTAAAATTGATACTGACCCAGCATCTCGGCGGCAAGCTCGGCATGACGGACGACGTGTCGCTGTCCAAAGTTTCGAGGTACGCCGGCGGCATCAACCCCGATGACAATTATCACGTGCTGCTCGGCGATATGGGCGGGACGCTCGGCATCGACCAGGAACTGCGCGGCCGCCGCAACCCCGCGGTCACCGCGATGAATTATATGGGATATAACTTTGCGGTGTTGAATCACCGCGATCTCTCAAACGTTTCGAAGCTCCGCCGTGCGGTCGGTTTCGCACGCTATCCGTTCATGAACTGCAACATCGGCCACCCGAATACGAAGGAACCATTTTTCGGCGAGCCGTATCAGCTGATCGACTTGAACGGCATGCGCCTCGCATATGTCAGTGGATATGCAGGCGAATTCGACGCGGGCGATGATGATGTTTTCCATGTGACGGACATTACCGAATCCCTGCGCCGCACACTGCGATACATCTATGATAATAAAGACCCGGATTACGTGATTGTCTCCATCTCCGATTGGGACGAATCCATGCAGGAAGTCGTCAACAGCCTCGAAGGCGTAGGCATTGTCGTGACCGGCGCACCCCGGGTGTACGACGGCAGACTCGATGCGGGTGCGGATGGTGAAGCAGCTGCGGGTGTCGAGCTGCTTGATGGCAGGGAGACATACAAAGTCGACGAATCCAACCCGATTTCCATGTACCACCACAACCACGACGGATTCGTCATGTCCATCGACCTGAATTTCAAACGCCGCACCACCACATTCGAATACCTCGGCCACACTTTGAGCCATCTCGACAAAGAAATATCTGAGCTGACCGACGATATCCACCTGAACGATCTGATCTATTATCATTTTTAGATTTTATTAGTCTTATCGACCCATCCCGGGGCGCGGGATGACGCGTTAAACGCCTTGTGACGCATCCCGCGCCCCGGGACGACGCGTTAAACGCCTTGCGACGCTTCCCGCGCCTCGGGATGACGCGTTAAACGCCTTGCGACGCATCCCGCGCCTCGGGATGACGCATTAAACACCTTGCGACGCATCCGGCGCCTCGGGATGACGCATTAAACGCCTTGCGACGCATCCGGCGCCTCGGGATGACGCATTAAACGCCTTGCGACGCATCCGGCGCCTCGGGATGACGCATTAAACGCCTTGCGACGCATCCGGCGCCTCGGGATGACGCATTAAACGCCTTGTGACGCATCCCGAGCCCGGGACGACGCGTTAAACGTCTGTAGAACTTCCCTTAACCAATCACTTCCTGAAAATAATAGTAATATAACTCTATAAGAGTAATAATTCCAATAAAATATAAAAACAAAAAAATCAAAAACACTAATTTACTCCTAATATAATAAAGGGGATTTTTAAATCTCCTAAATTCCAAGGAGATGACTATATGTTTTTGACTGAAAGGTGTAAATCCAACGAACATATTTATCTTGAAACTTTATCGAAGCGTGCAATATTAACAAAAGAAGAAGAAAAGAAACTTTCCAGGCTGAATCGGGGGTTTGAAGGGGAGCAGCTCTATGACCAGATATTTGATGAAGTCGGGCATCAAAACTTGAACATATTCAGAGATATTTGGATTCAGGCAGACAAATCACTGACGCAGATTGATGCCCTGATTGTTACAGACGAGGCGGTTTTCATCAATGAAATCAAAAGTTACAGCGGGAACTACAAGTACGAAAACAATACGTGGCAGATTGGCAAGATTCAAATATCTGATGACCCCATCATTCAATCAAAGCGTGCGAGCTCGAAGCTCATAAAGATATTTCTTGAAAACAAAATTAACATCAAAACAGATTTCAATATAATATTCCCAAATCCATACTTTATATTATCGACCGACGACAACTATTGCCGTTCGAAAACGATTAAAAGAGAACTGATGAAACAGTATTTCCGTAACATTCAGCAGCTTACGGGCTGGAACCATACAGATCGCATTGTCCAGATTATACAAGATCACATCGTTTTGGAGCCCAAACACACACCGGACACGGATCCACCCCGACTCACTCTCGGCAGACAATGCCTGACATGCGCATCTTTCGATTTCACACCCAACCGCTATTCTACGACATGTAATATATGTAACCATAAGTCGTCAAATAAAGATCATGTCCTTTCTGCAATCAGAGATTATAGTGTATTGTTCCCGCTTGGAAATATTACAACTCGCAGCATCCGAGGTTTTATCAATAACGAAGTTTCTAAATCCACTGTAACCAGATATATCAATGAAATCTGCAGTTTAAACATTAAAGGTAAATATGCGACATATACAGTCAATCAAAATCACAAAACTCATCATTCAGTATAAACAGACTGGTGATGACCTCCAAGCCCCCAGCCATTAACCTCAAAAACCCCCGGCCTCACAATGAAGTGAACCGGGGGTTTCCACATCTATAAAATTTTATGCTTAGTTGATGATTTCATAGCGTCTATGGTTGACGACCGTCTTTTCAAACATTTCGTGTTCATCGAAATTATCGTTGATGGTGACATCGACAATCACAGAGTTATCATTCACTTTTTCAACTTTACCCTGCATACTCGGGTATACCCAGTCGAATTTCACGATATCACCAACATTAGCCGTGATAATATCCAAATCTTCTTCTTTTTTTGACATACAACAAACCTCCATACAATCATTGAGATACATTATACAAGAAAATTCCGCAAATGTAACTACCTATATGAAAAAATTCACTGACTGTTAACAAACGCTCTGACCTTCGCCCGGACTTTCAGCCGCACAGCCTTCACAGTCGACACACTGACATCAAGAATATGCGCAATCTCCGCCGTCGAATACCCCGACATCATCAGCTCGAGCCAACGCACCTCACGCTCCGTCAGAATTCCGCCAAGGTCCCCTTCAAAGAGCTCCACATACGACTCCCGCACCGACGCTGCACCGTCATCCTCCAGCCACTCGGTCAACTCCAGCCCCTTCGACACCCGCACACACTTCCGGATCTCATCAATCAGACGCTGATAAATCCGCGTATACACAAACTGCGATTCCGTCGCACCCCGAGCCTTGCTCTTGTCAAAACTCACCAGCGCCTGGTAGATCGCAATCCGTCCCACCTGCAAAAAATCATCCTTGTCATACAAAATACTGAGCTTCCCCATAATCGCATGAACCATCGGCTCATACTGCCGGATCTTCGCATCCAGCGCAGCCTCAGCACTCAAATTCGGTTTCTTCATATTCCATTCCCAGCGACTTATCGATAAATCATGTTTTTCCGGATACCCATAATCTAAACCCTTTTTAAAGAAATAAAAACCATCACAACCATGCGAAACGACACTTAACTTCGACTTATAGTTAACGAAGTTTAATTATCGTTAAATAAATGTGATGTCAAGTCAACTTATTGTATAATAAAGAGGCTTACACAATTTGACAGAATTTTTACATACACTTCTGCACCTGATCGGGGGACGGGTGCAGGAAAGTAAGCAAACATACATACATATAAAAGGGGCGTACGACTTGAAAAACTTCTCATTTTTACTGCACGACATCAAATATCTGGAACCTGTCCATCACCTGGAATTTCTATCACAGGCAGTTTATCCGCACCGTCATGAATATTCAATACTGCCTTCAGATGTGTGGCTCAATCAATTGCTGATCCATCAGTACGGCACGAGCTTGAAAGCAAGAAGGGAGCACCTCAGATATGTCCACAACATTCACAGGCTCGGACCGATTGTCATGGATGAACGGACGAATTTCGTGCTGTTTCCACTGACGTCAAGTGCACATAAGAATGCGTTCTGGATCAACCTCAGAACAACACTCAAGTTCACGACACCTGAAAACGGCCGATATAATACACGCATCCACTTCAGCGACGGCACTTTCAAAGACGTTTCGTACGATAAGAAGACATGTGAAAAGCAGTATCAGAAGACACTGACAGTGCTCGACCGGATGATGAAAATCAGGGAGTATCCGGCACTTTATTTCGATATGCATACACCCGGAAAGTAAAGTTTTCCTTGAAATCCAGTCAAGACACTTTAAATTTCCTCTGTAATTAAGGATAATTGGTAAGAGACGGGAGGGGATGCATGTGAATATACTGATCGCGGGCGGCACGTACATGAACAATATGACGAATGATACCGGCAGAAAACAATTTTCGATGGTCGGCGGCATCACGGTCGCACGCCTTCTCGGCAGATATTCGAAGCATGATATTTACCTCCATACAAATATGAGCAGTGAACAGACGAAGCTCACCAGCAGCCTGCAGAAATCGCTGCATAAGGATTATGTCAATACGGAGTATGTGGAAAAAGTCTCCGCACAATTCGGCATTCTGCATGACGACCGCATCGATGCATTCGGGAACACGTTTGAAAGCGCAAGGATCCATAAGAAGAACGATAAGTTCTTTCAGGATTTTGACGCGTTCATTTTGACGACGGACATGAACCAGCGGGACTTCCGCTATTTCAGAGCCTACGCACACAACAACGGTATACAGGTCATCATCATCACATTCGGCGAGTACAGAATTGCATCAGACCCGCTCGACACCGTCATCACACTGGAAAATGACGCGGATGACAAACTGCCGCTCTACCATCTCGAGCTCAAACGAATACATAAAGCGCTGCTGGAGATCAAGATAAAGGGCGCACCGCTCATCACGATGCAGGTGCTGGATAAGGAACCTTTGAAGCGGACGACTGTCAGACGCCAGTCGAAGCTCGCCCTGCAGATGGTTTTATTTGCCGGAATACTTGCACTGATCATCGTCGTCATTATGAGCATTTTCCAGTTTTTCAGCGGCGGTGGACCTTCCGAACAGGCGGAAATCGACTGGAATGCACCCGTCGATCATGCGGAATGTGAGACGGTCGAGGCGTGCACGGCACTCGGGGATGAGTATTTGGCCGAGCTCGAAGAGTATATCGATATTTCCGATGAGCCGTATATATTTTTTGAAAACCGGCCGAGGCGGACATATCAGGACTATGATGTGAACAGCGGACTCACACTCATCGAGGAGCACCGGGAACTGCCGGACAGTGCGGAACCCTACCTCGAATACTACGCAGAGTTCGAAGCGCTGTTTCCGGATGAATATACCGACACGATAGACACTTACCGCCTGTTCTCGGACGGGGAGGGCAATACGCTTGCATACGTTGACATCAGCGACGAGGAAATCATCTTCGCCATGGACTTCAGGGACAGCGGCAGCAAAGCCGCACGCTACCGCACGCTGATCCATGAGTTTGCGCATATATACTCGCTGCCGCCGGAAGATTTCGATTCGGACTGTGCACCTCAGACATCGATGGACTGCATGCTTGACGGTACGATGATGGCGGACTATACCGAGCGCTACTGGAGCCGCTACGGCGATGAGTGGACGGAAAACCGCTACAAGTCGCAATATGAGCGGGACGCATTTTTCTCACACAACATCAATGATTTCTACGTGCCGTACCAGGCGATGAATCCGAAAGAAGATTACGCCGTCACATTCACGATGTTCGTGACAAGGGAAATTCCGGCAGAGGACAGCACCGGACTGAACAACGTCAAAGTGAAGTCGATGTATGAGAGACCTGAAAACGTTGCACTGAGAGTCGACATATTAAAAAATCTGCTTGAGCTGGAAAGGGCATCGTCATGAGAATAAAAGTCAAAATCGCAGAAAAAGACCGACCGTTTGAAATCCATTATGTCGACGTTGAAGCGGAATCGAATGTGGATACATTTTTAAACAGGCTCGTCATGGAAAAGCTGATCCACGCGGGCGGTATGCATGATTATATGTGTGACGGGTATGAATACAGGGAGTTGAGAACTCAGAAATTGAGTAAACTGTTCTCCCGGGACAGGAAAATAAAGCTCATATCGCCCGCTGCCACATTGACGCTCACATTGAAACAGCATACCGAAGACCAGGTGCATCACTGGCTGCTGGACTATTCCGAGTTCATCAAGATGGCCCATTACTACTATGATACGACTGAAAATGCACATGTCGCCCCCGGCACGGTGTTCTTCATCCAGCATGATTATGATAAAGTGCTCATCCGTTATTCGAGGGGACATCTGGATTTTTATTATATGGATAATCATTTCAAAGAAATGCCGGCGGAACCGGATATGACACTATATTTCAAAAGCCGTGAACAGCTGACGAAGGAAGAACTGAAATGGATGCGCAGCATTTCTTTCCCGGACAAACTGCCGAAAAACCCGGTGCCGCGAGGCGGAGAGATAAGATCCCAGCAGAATATCGACGCGTCGACTGTGCTGCTGCACAGGGTCATCACCATCATCGGCCGCTTCCAGCGCGCAGGAGAACCGCTGGAGGAATCCGGAATGCACTTTCCATCTTACGTCCAGGTCGGGGAAGAGACCACAATCGGCTATGTCAGTCTGAAGCAGTTACAAAAATTGAATTAATGTATAAATAAATGTTGTGCGCAAAGTATTTATGTGTATAATGAAATTATGATGATAAAAGATAGGGTGTAATATATGAGTGGAGTGAATACTCGTCATGTATGTCGTCATATTTACCTGTTGAACGCAAAGATCGATCATCTGACATCGTTTAAGACAGATGAAGGTCGAGTGTCGCGGGAGCAGGTCTACATTCTTGAGATTATTGCTGAAGAGCCGGACATCACGCAAAAAGAATTAATATCGAAGATGAAAAAAGAACAGACAGCCGTATCACGGGCTGTACAGAAAATGGTCGACTTTGGATATATCCATAAATCCCAAAGCAAAGAAGATCTGCGGGCGACCTATCTGCAGATAAGTGATAGAGGTCTTGAACTGATCGATACTCTTGATGTTGAAATATGCGAGCTGACAGACGACTTGTTAAAAGACTTATCAAAAGAAGAAGTAAAAAGCTTAACTGAAATACTGGAAAAGATCCATCACTAATGAAAACAGAGGCCCGTGGAGGCCTTTTTTAATGTGAATAAAGAGCCAGCCTGCACCTCGGCCGGGGATTCATCGCACCTCTCTACTATAAAGCGTCTAACCGCTCATCCCGAGTGCCGGGACGGTCCGTTGGAAGCTGTACGGCTCATCCCGAGTGCCGGGACGGTCCGTTAGAAGCTGTATGGCTCATCCCGAGTGCCGGGACGGACTGTTGGAAGCTGTATGGCTCATCCCGAGCGCCGGGACGGACTGTTGGAAGCTGTATGGCTCATCCCGCGTGCCGGGACGGACCGTTAGAAGCTGTATGGCTCATCCCGCGTGCCGGGACGGTCCATTAGAAGCTGTATGGCTCATCCCGTGTGCCGGGACGGTCCGTTAGAAGCTGTATGGCTCATCCCGAGTGCCGGGACGGACTGTTGGAAGCTGTACGGCTCATCCCGCGTGCCGGGACGGTCCGTTAGAAGCTGTACGGCTCATCCCGCGTGCCGGGACGGACTGTTGGAAGCTGTACGGCTCATCCCGCGTGCCGGGACGGACCGTTGGAAGCTGTATGGCTCATCCCGCAGCCCGGGATGACGCATTAAGCACATATTAAGTACTTTCTTTTCGAAAATAAAAACCCGTACGTCAGCCATTCAGGGTCATCGCCCAAAATTGCCTAACGTACGGGTTCTCTTATCATCATTATTATCTTTCACAAAGTTCAATCAATCCCCAAGCCTCTCAAAAAATCACAATTCTCTCGTCATATACTTATGCGGAATACCGGCATCATCGAATTCATCGGAAGAAACGGCGTATCCCAGCTTTTCATAAAATGGAATCGCATGAACCTGTGCACCGAGTTTCGCCTTCTTATGACCGGCGCTTCTCGCATGGTCATGCACGCCTTCCATCAGATCATAGCCGTATTTCTTACCGCGGTGATCTTTCAAAACTGCCATTCTCTCGACTTTGATAAGACCATCATCCAAAGGACGATAACGGACCGTGCCGGCAGCTTCACCGGAATCATCATACAGCACGAAGTGCGTGCACACGTCTTCAAACTCATCGACTTCAATATCTGCCGGGACGTTCTGCTCATCGACAAACACTTTCATGCGTATATCGAGACATTGCTCATATAATTCTTTCGTATCTGCTAATTTTATTTCCATTTGATCACCTACATAGAATTTTTACGTCTGATTGCTGTAAACTGCCAGAATATCTGAAGATGTTCGAGGCTCCAGAACTCCAGGCCAAGCGACAGGGCAGGCTGCGTGTTGAACTTCATGTTCGAACTTTCTGCAGCTGCGAGTGCGATGTACTGGTAGTGCGGCTTCAGACTTTTGAATGCCTCACTCAAACGGCCTTCTTCGTTCTTTACCCAGTCCATCGGGTGGATCAGTTCAAATATATCCACTTTGTTGAAAATCTGCGGCAGGCTCAGTATATAACATGCCGCGTCAACTTCAGGATTCGTCAGTGCTTCGCTGAAATACCCTCTGACGGACAGGAAGTACTCCTTATGCGAATGGTCGTAGTAGTGATATGAATTTTCGATTTTCGGCTGATTGCTGTTTTTGATCTGGTCTTCCAGATAATCGAACATCTCATTGATGTTCGTTTCTTTATCGTAAGTCTTTCTCATACAACAACCTCCTCATTCATTAATTAGTAATTGCCCGCAGGTTCTTCGTAATAAGGATCGGCTGCCGGTTCCTCGTAGTACGGATCACCAGCCGGCTGATCGTAAACGCCCTGGCCCTGTTCATTTTGCGGGACCTGCTGCTGGGGTTCCTCATAATAAGGGTCGGCCGCCGGCTCATTATAACTTTCGTTAAAATTCTCCTGGCCTTCATTCACGCCGTTCCCATTTCCGTTCCCGTTATTGAACTCATCGCCCGAGCCATCTTCACCATCAGGGCCATCTTCACTTTCGGCACCATCTGACCCACCATCCAGATCATCTTCGCCTTCAACACCGATATCTTCATGGTCGAAGTCTTCTATATCAAAGCCGTCCCCAAATGGATTCTCATAATCATCAGACAGAGCTGGATGCGGCTGTTCCGGTTCAAAATCATCCAATAAATAATCTTCGACATATTGATACGGCTCGAAAATGCCGGCAAGCCTCAGATTGATCAAGTCATACGGTTCAGTTTCTTCTATATCCAATATATCACGTAAAGTGTTGGATATCGCGAGGAGATGCTCCGGGTCGGCGAGATAGAAATAGCCGCCGTTACGCTCATACCAGTAATCATCCCCGACAATCTGCGTATTTTCAAATTCAATCGAGTTGAACGCATAATACGAAGCAAGGTCGCGAATCGTCTTCGACGACATATCATGTCTGACATTGTCCGCAACGACTTCAATCAGATCATCAATCTTCGTCAGCGCACCGGTCGATTTCGCCTTCTGCATAATCGCTTCAACCATCTCAAGCTGGCGGTTGCCGCGGCCGAGGTCCGTATCGACATCCCTGTTACGGATGACGCCGAGCGCCTCTTCACCATTCAGCGTCTGCTCGCCTTCCTCGATCTCAATGGAACCTCTGTCGATGGAAGTCGGCGACTCCATATCAAAAGGCACATCGAACTCGACGCCGCCGAGCGCATCGACCACATCAACCACCGCAGGCATGCTCACCCTGATATAGTAGTCCACCGGCACATTGAGCAGGCTTTCCACCGCATGCATCGAACTCTCCGGCCCGCCGTTCCTGTGCGCGTGCGTAATCTTATCGAAATAATTTTCGTCAGGGAAATACGTCAGTGTATCCCTCGGAATGCTGACAAGTTTAATATCGTCTTCATCTTTGTCAAAAGTTGCGAGAATCATAGTGTCCGTTCTGAACCCGTCGGAATCAAGCCCTTCCGACTCAGTTCTCGTTTCCGACTCATCGATACCCATGATCAGCACGGTGAAGCTGTCGAGATTCGGATCCACTTCCTCCATTCGGAGATCCGAACGTTCACGGTCGGTGGCTTCATATGAATCCGAAACGCCCTGTTCAAACGTATTGAAAAGATTGAAAAGATAAATACCTACGGCAACAAGAGCGATGGTCAGTACGATGAACGCACCGATGATGAATTTTTTCATTAAAATAACCTACTTTAGTTTAAATTTATTGTGAATGACATAAAAAGACGAATAATCTATAATAAGCATAAGTATACCAATCATTTATTTTATAATCATTTATATATAATTACAATCAAAAATAACCACTTGTATAAAAATAGGGGATAAGTTTATGGCAAATGTGACGATGTTCGTATGGAACAATTTCATCAACGATGCGAGAGTGCTCCGTGAAGCAGCCGCACTCACCGAAATGGGCCATACCGTGACGATCATAGCGAAAAGGGAACTGGACGAACTGCACCTGAAGTCCGCTGAAAAAGTGAGGGACGGCATATATGTAAACAGAGTGACGAAAATTGAAGTGCCAAAGTTCATTTTAAGGAAAATAAAGTCTTCTGTCCTTTCGAAACACCTCCCGAATGCGTTTTTGATGTGCAAGATGGTAATGCTTGCGAGAAAGACAGATACTGATATTTACCACGCCCATGATCTGAATACGCTGATGCAGGGGATCATAAGCAGCAAGCTGAGATTGAAAAGGAAGCCGCTCATATATGATTCCCACGAAGTGCAGACTTCAAGAACGCATTATTCATTCGAGAAAATTTACAGGCTGGAGAAATTCCTGCTGAAATTCACCGACCATACGATTGTGGAAAATGATACAAGAGCGGAATATCACGTGGACCTGTACGGCACAAAACCGGCGGCGGTACATAACTACAGCGAATTGTACGACATCAACCTTGTCGATGAATTCCCGTTGAGGGAGACATACAAAATACCCGGGGATGAAAAGATCGTGCTGTATCAGGGCGGTATGCAGGAGGGCAGGGGACTTTTCAAACTGCTCGAAGCGTTTAAAGATATCGAAGGGGCAAGACTCGTCATGATCGGCGACGGCAAAGAACGGCTGAATCTGATCGATTACCATAAAGAACTTGGGATGGAAGACAGAGTCATCTTCATCGACAGAGTGCCGTATAAGGAACTCAGAAGATACACCAAGGCCGCCGACATCGGCATCCAGTTTCTCGAGAACACCAACTTCAACCATTATTCCGCATCATCCAATAAGATGTTCGAATATATCATGGCACATGTCCCCGTCATCGGGTCGAGATTACCCGAAATAGAAGCGGTCATCGACGGCCAGGCAGTCGGCCTGACCGTCGAACCCAGCGATACGGATGATCTTAGAGATAAGCTCCAGCAGCTGATTGATGATGAAAGCTTGAGAGATGAGTTCAAAGAGAATACCAAAGTGGCAAAACATATATATAATTGGGATAATGAAAAAGATGTGTTGAAAAAAGTGTACAGGAAAATAACAGATTATAAATGAATACTCTGAACGATGAAATACGATGCGATTTATGATTCAATCCGTCGGAAAACAGTATGAATCCATTTGAGTGTCATAGCTTTTGAAAAGGGTGCGTGACCCAGTCTTGGGTTATTGTATGGTTTAAACTGTATTTTTTCCTTATTAATTTCTTTTGATTTCATTTCTTTAATAAGAGGAAGATATTGCAGTTCATAATCTTCTTCAGAAGCGACATTATATAAATAGTAAATAGATGGCACATAGTTATTTTCTAAAAAACAGTCTGTTATGGAGAATCGACTGTTGTATTGGTTCAACAATTCATCCAAAGGCATGTCACTGAACATGTGACGTCTCAACCTATCTACAATAGTGCCGTCTTTATAATTTATTGCAAAAGCTTGCGGATTATTGGCCAATGCAGTAGTCCCCTGATGATAAGTGGAAAGCATTATTGACATGGTGCCTCCTGCCGAAGAACCATAATATACTATATTTTCTTTATCAAACTCACATAAATTTGCTATCTTTATGATGATATCGCTGATACTTTTTAGGTAATGATGTTCCGGATTACCTACTCCCCACCCGATAAATAGTTTATTATCATGTAAAGTAGGATCATCTATGAATATACAATTGGCATCTATATCTTTAGCCCAGGAACTTCTCATGAATATTGGGGGATTTTTTCTTCTTCTGTCAATAGCGCCATTAGACAAAATTAAAAGACGCTTATTTTTTTTATTGAGTTTCATATTGAAATAAAAAGCTTTATTATTTTTATTAATTCTATACACAGCTGAATTTTCTTTTTGTAACTTTTCCTTGGTCAAGTCATTGTAGTCTATATTTATATGTAGATCTTTCATTTCTTTACCTCCATGAGTAAGTTGTGCCAATCAAAATGATTTATAATTAAGCTGATGTTCATTTATTACCGTTAGAAGATAATATTATATCACGATTTATAATTGTAAAGTTAGTTACTAAGAGGTGTTGTTGCATTATGAAAATTAAACTTAAACCTTTATACAAAGCGTTCTTCATTACAGAATTAACAGAAGATTTTAATGGTTTTACAATTCATGATTTGCCGAGTAATAAGAAATTACATATCTCGGATGATTACAAATTTTCATATAAAAAGTCAATGAATAAAGAAATATATTTTCTGGGTTACTGTCTGGATATCAGAAACGGTTCATTATCGAATGACGAAATCGTTTTAAATCTTTTAAATACAAAAGATAGAGATGAACTATATGACGAAGTCGAATATTTAAATGGCAGATTCACTCTGATTTTTATTAATGACTCTGACGTTTTTATTTCAACGGATGCAACAAGTATGAAACCTGTTTTTTATAATATTGATAAATCACTTGTTTCAAGTCATGAATATATTATTAAAAAGCTGCTGATAGATGAGTACGAAGTGACTCTCAATCAAAATCCGTATTATCGTAAAGGATTTCTTGACTTCACAGTTCATAAGGAAATACTTAAGTTAAATCCAAGTCTAGAAATTAAACTTAATGACTTTAGTAAAAAACGTGTTTTCCCAAGGCGTGATAAAGGGGTTAATTCCATAGAAGAAGGCTATGAGATTTTGGTGCCATATTTTACAGAGACCATAAAATGGTTGAAGAACCAGCCGAATAAAATTTTCAGTCTTACAGGCGGTCAGGACTCAAGGTTAACTCTGGCAATTTTAAAACCATTGATTGATGAAATAGATTTTTTCACTTATTTAAAGCCAAAACAGTCTTTAAAAAAGAATAAATTTGCAAAAAAGCAGTACTCGAATGATGAAATGATTGTTGAACAGATAGTATATAATCTAAATTTAAAGCATGAGTTTTTCAAAATTCCAACTTTAAAATCGACTGATGAACATCATATGGCCATGCTGGAAACCATGACCTCGAATCATTCGTATGGATTAAGTAAATATTATGATGACAATCCAAAATTTCATGAAACACTTCACATTAAATCAACGATACAATCTGTGGCTAAATCTACATTTCCGCGAGATTTGTATTTGCGTAATGATATGCACAGTTTATCTGAAGCATTGCAGATGTGGTCCTTCCCTGTAGGTTCAAATGCTAAGAAGAAAGCGGCACTTAAAAATTGTGTACGGGATTATATGATTAGAAACGAATTAAGCTATGACAGTATTCATGATTATCATTTGTTGGACATTATGTTCCTAGAGGTAAGACTCGGTAACTTCCAAAGTAATATCACACAAGAAACTGATAAAATTATGGAAATATTCAATATAATCAATTCGCGAAAATTGATAGAGATATTTTTAAGTCCCAAATTGGAAGAGCGTCAAAAGCTTGCTCTGAATCAGGAAATAATTAATAAACATTGGCCGGTCCTCAACTTTTTTGGACTGAACGAAGAGCCGGAAGATATGTTTGAAAAAGTAAATCATCTGCAGGATGAAATAGATGATGCTTTAAATAATAACTTTATGATTAAAGAGAATTTGGAAATTGTGAAGAGGAATAATCTGACTGTATCAAGATCAAACAAAGGATTGATGATTAAGCCTAAAAAATCTCCTTTATTACCAGAAGAAGATTACCCTTTTAAAATCGTGAATAATAGTGAGAAAGCTGTTGAATTCACTTTGACTTCGACATATAAGAATCCTAAAGGTAAAGGTGTAATATCTTTAAAGACAGAGACTGAGAGCTATGATATTTTAAAATTTAATAAAGGTATGAAGTTCAAAGTGCCTGCAAAGAGTAGTGTGAAATTCGTTTATGATATCAAGCAGAAAAGGAGCAGTAGTTCGTGGTTGAATGCTGCAACTCTAATTATACGTTAATGATATTAAAATACCCGTTAGGCTTAAAAATCCTAACGGGTATTTTATGAAAATTTTAGAATGTATGTCTTGTAAAATATTGTCCTTTAATACCTAGTTGATTATAGTAGTTTTGAAGATTTCTGCCTGTAGCATAAGCCCAGTTTACATCTGTTGCATATTGATATGTTCCAGGATTACGCGGATTCCATCTCATTGAATATAACGTATTTTGTCCTCTGGCAAAGTAGTTGGAAGATACAAAGCCTGCACCGCCGATGATTGCTTTCTCAGGTGTATCCCATCCCATTCTCTGAGCATAACGCGCACCACCGAGCAATGCATTATGATCTACTGCACCAATGCCGTACATATTGTAGTAAGTTGTCCCATTATTGGATCTATTGCCATTGCGGTCTAGTTTAACACCTTGGGCCAGCTGGCTGCTGCCGTGACCTGTTTCTAAAATCGCATGTGAAATTAAATAGACTTCATTAATTCCATGTTGCTTAGCAGCCTGTGAAAATGCACTGCCACGGTTTGTCAAAATACCTTTATTGTTAAGGAGATTACGGTTTAAAACTGAACTGGATATACCTTGGCGCTGATTTAGATTTAAGAAGGTATAGTCCCAGGCGCCGCCTTTCTGATGGCTTGTATCAAGGAAACGTTTGACTTCACTGCGTGTGGCATTTCTCCAACCGCCACCGTTTACCCATGCCTGTGGTTTAGTTGATAATGACATCTGGGTGTTTAACACACTGCTCAAACTGCGGTTGTATTTCACAGTTTGAACTTTTGGAGAAGAAACAGGGGGTTTTGAAGCTGTATATTTAGTTAATGCTGCATCTGAAACCCAGCCTTTTTGTTTACCGAACCCACCATAGTAATGTGTAGTAGCTCCAATTTTTATACTCTTTTCTGCTTTAAAAGGTGTGTTTTTATAATTTTTCAAACTGCCAATCTTTTGTGATGAGTCTCCGTAAGGATCTGAAAACAAATCAAAGCTATCATGTTTTACAGTATAAGATCCACTATGATTTCTTACGTTTCCTAATCCGAATGTTTGTAAATCATTTGCTTTCATCCAACCCTGCATTGCACCATCTAATCCATTATGTATTTTATAATATGTAGTGCCGCTGTAATCTGCTTTTTCAGTGATAAATAAAGTACTGTTATTAAATCTCTGTGCGGAAACAGAATTATTGCTTGTTACTGGGCTGTATATACCTGAGTTATTATTATCGTTAGATATTCTTGCTGCGAATCTGGCTGAAGAATAGGCAGGCTGAGATTGTCTGGTTAATCTGGATTCGGATAACCAACCTTCAGAATTCCCTAGCGTACCGTAGTAAAATGTTACTGCGCCGATTTTAATGGTTTCTTTGGTCTTGAAAGTAGAGCTGCCAGTGTCTCTTATCTTTTTCACATGCTGTTTAGAAGTTCCGTAGGGGTCAGCAAATAAATAGTCATTTTTATAATTTGAATCAACGTAAAGTGTTTCGTTATGTTTTCGATGGTTATAAATCCCATATAAATCTAAATCACTTTGCTTCATCCATCCCTGCATCGGACCGTTGACACCTTTAAGAATTTTATAATATGTATTACCGTTTACTTTAGTTGATTCGGAAATAAATAAGGTTTGATTTAAAAATCGAGTGGCATTCTTACCTTTTTTATTCGTTACTGGGCTGTATAAGCCAGAGTTGTTTTCATTTTTGATTCGAGTTGCGTAGTTAACAGTTTTTATCTCAGGAGCCTTTTTCACTTCTGATTTTAAACTCATGGTTGAAAATGAAGCAACTTGTGAAGGTGCGGACAGAGTGCGAACTTTGCTTTCATGATTTTTTGGAGTAGGGAGTACATCCTTCTCGATCTCTGACTCTTCAAGAACTTCAACATCATTTGTGGTTATAGTCTCTGATGAAGTTTCTTGAGTACTGTGTTTGTAGGACTCTTTCGGTAGTGAATCCTCATTAATTTCATTATTAGTGTGTTCGATATCTTCTTCTTCTGATTTTTGTCTTGAAACTTGATCTATAGATTTATGATTAATCTCTTCCTCGGTAGTCTTTTGAAAAGTCTCATTTTCTAAAAGTTGCTCTTCCGAATCAGATTTTTCCAGTTCGGTGTTATTTGTTTCGAGAGTATCAATATTAGGGTTGTCATCTACTGTTATGAGTTCTTCGGTTTCGGTTATTATATCCTCTTCTTGTATATCTTCTGAATTTGATTCATTGACAGGCTCTTCTGCAATGTTTTTCTCATTATGTATTGTTTCTTCTGTAGAATCTGAATATGTTTCTAGAGCATCTGTTTCTTGATGTGAAACTTCATCAATATCAGAATCAGTAATCTCATGTTTAGTTTCTTGACTTACTATAATTTCAATTTCTTCTATATCAGAAGTTTCATCTGTAACTTCATCAGCATGTGCTACCAGTCCAGAAGTAAGTAATGAAGTTGTGATTAAAGTGGGTACAATTAATCTGTTCTTATATTTCATGGGGGCCTCCAAGATATTTACTATGTTTATAAATATTATATACAATTAGAATAATATGTCATTCTAATTTACGTGAATTTAATATAAATGTAACAATACATAATACATATATATTTAATTAGTATATAATTAGTGTTAATTTAATTTATAGTGTTTTCTATTAATAGGAATAGGTGGGTATTGATATTAAATCAAAACCTAAATAAAATAAACTTTTATAACTACTCATATATTAATGATGCGTACTATTCTATTTATCATTTTATAGACAAACAGGGGGAGTATCTATGTATAGCCTTTCTAATAAATTGCACAAAGCATTTTTCATCACGGATGTGACTTCCAATAATTATGATTTCATTAAAAGAGATTTACATGACAACAAATATTTGTATATTTCAAAAGATTATTTGTTTACCCATAAAAAAGTAGGGACAAAAGAAATTTATCTGTTAGGTTATTGTATGGATATTCGGAATGGGAGTATCTCGGTAGAAAACATTGTAGAGAATTTAATTGAATCAAATAAGTTGGAAGAATTTTATGATGAAGTTGAGTATTTAAATGGACGATTCACACTAATTTATAACGACGGTCGCGATGTGTATATTTCATCAGATGCCTCCAGTTTAAAACCAATATTTTACAATGAAAAGTATGAAATAATTGCCAGTCACGTGTACTTAATTAAAGATATTTTAATTAATGACTATAAAATCGAGCTTAGTAAGAATAAGTTTTTCCGTAAAGGTTTCTTAGATCATACCTATCATAATGAGATTTTCAAACTTAACCCTAGTAATGACGTTTCTATGAATAATTTTAAAATTTCCAGAATTTTTCCCAGAAGAAATAAGGATGAAAAAACTATAGATGAGTCGTTGAGCATACTGGAACCATATTTTGATGAAGTAATCAACTGGTTAAATAACCAGCCTAATAAAATATTCAGTTTGACCGGAGGAGCGGACTCTAAGCTTTCCTTAGCTTTAGTGAAGAACTTAAAAAAAGATATAAGGTTTTTCACTTATTTAAAATCAGAAGATGACCTAAATAAAAATCCAGCCTCTAAACCTATATATAAAACAGATGAGTTTATTGTTGACTCTTTGGTAAATAATCTAGACTTAAAACACGATTTTTTTGAAATTCCGAGTTTGAATAAAAATCACGATTATTATGAGTGGATGGACAGAACGCTTTCATCGAACCATTCCTATGCTTTGAGCAAGTACTTTTCAGATAATCAACAATACCATAACGGATTGCATATAAAATCAACAGTTCAAACTTTAGCCAAGTCTACATTCAGGAAAGAATTATATATGAAGAATAACTTTAACAGCATGATAGATGGTTTATTGAGATGGTCACCAGCAGTGGAATCTTTACCAGGTAAAAGAAAAGGATTAGATAAAGCAGTCAGAGAATATATGTATAGAACTGATTTAGATTTTGATAATATTTATGATTATAATATGTTAGATTTACATGCCTTAGAAATAAGGCTTGGTAATTTCCAAAGTATTATTACTCAAGAAACTGACAATGTTTTAGAGGTTTTTAATATTGTGAATTCACGTAAAATATTTGAAACTTTATTATCTCCAAAGCTTGACGAACGAAAAAACATGTCTTTACATACCGCAATAATAAACAAATATTGGCCTGTTTTAAATTTTTTTGGAGTGAATACAAGTGAGAATGCTTATCAAAAGTCCAATAGGTTGGAACATGCTCTAGCTAAATCCAGAGATCACAATTTCGTTATAAAAAAAGGTCTGGAACTTTTAAAACCTAATTTACTAAAAGCGCACTCAGAAGATGGCAATCTAATTTTAAAACCGAGAAGCAGTCCTATAGACCCTTTAAACGATTATAGTTTCGAAGTAATTAATAACAGTAGCAACAACTTAACTTTTAATTTAAGTACTATTTATAATAATCGTAAAGGCAACGGTATGCTTATTGTTAAAATAGATAACGAAGAATATGATGTACTGGATTTAAATTCAGGAAAAGACATTCAACTTCACTCTAAGTCAAGAATACGCATCAAACTTAATCCCGCAAAAGAATTGAAGAATAAATCTTGGCTTAATGCAGCAGTTTTGATAATTAAGTAAATTAACATGCTTGGATGCCAGAGAATCCAAGCATGTATCTTATACATACACATGAAACTTCATATAAAAATAGTCAGTTTTTTAAATTATTAAAGATAATTCGTTCTTTTATTTATAATGGTAATATAAATAAGAAGTATGTTTTGAATATAAAAAATCTTTATCAACAACATACATCAACTTCAAGTGTGTTAAAATTAAATATTATATACATACTTTGGACATATTTTTAAAAATGATGGGATACGACTATGAAAATTTTACTGATTACACAAAACTTTTATCCTGAGATCGGCTCCGGTGCCAATCGATTAAAAAACTTATATATACATCTTTCAAAAGATAATGATGTGGATGTGCTGACTACTGCACCCACATACCCTAACCAGAAGTTATATCAGGAAGAAAAGTACTGGGATGAGCCTAAAATTGATGGATCTCCAAATATTTTAAGACTAAAAATGAGAATTGATAAACAGTCGAAGTCTCTAAAGATGAGAGTACTGTACTATTTGGAGCTGGCCTACAAAGTTTGGTTATATGTAAAAAGATATCAATCCGATTATGATGTGATATACGTCACCTCACCGAATATATTTTTACCGTGGGCAACATTCTTTTCACAAAAGAGACATGCGGGCGTAAAAAAGGTTCTGGAAGTCAGAGATCTATGGCCGGACAGTGTCAAAGAGATTGAAAAGCTTAAAATCAATATGTTCTTTCCGATACTGAAGCTCATGGAAAAACAGATCTATAAACTGGCGGATAAAATTATTGTAAACAATGAAGAATTTAAGGATCACATACTGAGGATCACGCCTAAAAAGAAGATACTGTATTTACCGAACTCACTTCAAAGAAGTGAGATAGATTTTAAAGAAGCGAATGACAGCTTTAAAGTAATCTATACCGGTAATATTGGTTTGGCGCAGAATTATGAGCAGATTAAAGAAGTTGCAGATTATTTGGAAAAAAGCAAAATCACATTCAATATAATCGGGTATGGTGCATATGCGCATCAACTGAGAGATATCATAGAAGCACAAGATATGAAGTACGTCACTTTTTATGAGGAAAAAAGCAGGGAAGAGTGCCTGGAGTTGACAAGAAATCATAATGTGGCTTTATCACTCCTTAAGGAAAGCGAAGTATTCTTAAGAGTGCTTCCGGGTAAAGTGGTGGATGCAATTGGCTCCGGAGTGCCGGTGGTATCCAATTTGAGTGGTTATTCAGCAGACTTGATCAATCACAGCAATGTGGGATTCTCAAAAGCCAAAGCTACAACCGCAGATATCATCAGAATGATTAAAGAGATAAAAGCTAATCCCGATCTTGAAAAAGAAATGCGGTCGAATGCAAGGCAATTAACAGAAGATCTTTTCATATGGGAAAATAATATCGTATCTTTAAACGGATTTTTGAAAGACTGACAAACTAGGAGAATGAGTATGAACTATTTATATGGGTTCCTGTCATACATATCTTTCAAACTGAATATGCCGACTTTTGCGAGAGGCTTCTTTAAAAAGAGCCTGTCGATGAAGATGGGTGCTAAAGAACCTGGAATCAGTTTATATTTAAGAAGTTCAAATCATGCACCGGTTTTGGAAATAATTGAACGAAGCAATCTAAACAATCAGTATCAGGCTTATTTAAAGGCAACGGTGCACAGACATGAAAGAAACTATAAAAAAGCATATCAATATATTGCGAATGATAATAATCCGGATATTTTAAATCTGAAAGTCCGTCTGATGTATGACCTTAAAGATTTCAAGAGTATCGTAGCATTGTCAAAACAGGGCTATGACGTACTACAGAACTTAAATGACAGTCAACAACGTACTTTGGTTAAATATTTAATATCGAGAAATAATTTTGAAGGTGCAGAAAATCTTTTTAAAAATACATCCGTAAGAAATGAAGCACTATATGAAGATTTCGAAGCGGCTAAAGATGATATTTTTTATAAGTACAACTGGAGACAGTATAAAGATAAGATATTAGAATTGGATGAAACTGAATTTACAGATATTAAAGACTATAAAACACATATAGATAATCAAAATTATCAGGTGCAAGGTCTGGGTTATGTTTTGATTATTAATCAATTTTTTGAGAGAAATGAAATGGAAAATGCTCTGAATGAGAAATTTGTACCATACATAAATGCTGAACAGACTCTACTTCAATATATAAATCCCGCAGCAGTCTATAAATTAAACTTCAGTTTTGCCGACGAGTCAGATGAATCCATACAATTACAAAATGCTTTGAATCAAATGTACATTGGAGAACAGTCACAAAAGCTTATTCATGATATTGTTCAGAAGTTGCATAAAATACAATTAACACATCAACATATTTTTTCTATAAGAAGGTTAATCATTGAAAACCGCCTGGACTTAACCAACGATTCAGTGAGTGGTCTATTTAAGAATGGACGCAAGCTGGAACCAGTTTTTTATAATTTGAATTTATTTACGGATGCATCAAACAAAGAACAAGTGGATGAATTTGTGCACACAGAATTTGATAATAAGCAACAAAAGCGAATTTATAACATAGTTGTTAAACAATTGAACAGTATTGATGATGCGAATATTTTACCGAAATACATAATGCAATATTTAGAAAAGAATAATATTAAGATGTCACACAGCATAGTGTTGGCAAAACAGTATTATATGACTGGCCAGAACGAAAAAATCACATCACTATTTAAAAATAGACCGAAAGATTTCCAGTTTAAAATGCATGTGCAACTGGCTAAATTTTTGTTTAATACTAAAAGGTACCAACAGTCTTTGTATGAGTCAGAGAAAGCCTATGATATTAAACCAAATAATCCTGATGTATTAAGAGCCCTGATCAGAGCACACCATGTACTAGGGAACATTACTAAAAGATACGAATTTTTGACAAAACTTAAAAAAGTTAATCCGGCAAGAATATTTCCTGGAGAATTTAAAATGGCAGAGCAGGAGTATCAGCTTTTTAATCAAAATTGGGAACTACCAGCAGAATTAATTGAGACAAATATCGAAAAGGGCAATGATAAGATATTATTTGTTCTAAATAAAGCACTACCTGTAGTCAACGGTTACACAATACGCTCTAATGAAATTATCAAAAGAGTTAAGGAACGAGGATATGAACCAGTTGTAACAACAAGGTTAGGCTGGACACCTTTGCATGAAAGTTATGAGATTCCCAAAGAACCAATTAATGGAGTGCAGACGTATTATATCGATAAATCAGATAAATATTTAACTAATAAAACACCTGTTTTAGATTATTTTGATGAATATGCTAAAGAGCTTAAAAATATAATCAATAAAGAAAAACCAAGTATTATCCATGCTGCATCAAATTACCAAAATGCTTTACCGTCACTTCTGCTGGGTAAGAAGCTAGGCATTAAAACAATATATGAAGTTAGAGGAATGTGGCATCACACTCAAAGCTCCAAAATCAACGGCTTCCAAAATTCAGATCGTTTTAACTTACAGGAGCAGCAGGAATTTCATTGTTGTGAGGTTGCCGACAAAGTATTTTGTATCAGTGAGTCTTTAAAGACATATTTAATAGGGAATGGTATAGACAAGTCTAAAATCACAGTTATTCCAAATGGAGTGGATACTGCTTCAATTGCACCGATAGAAAAAGATGATGAGATTATCCAAAAATATGGTTTAAAGGACTATCATGTACTAGGTTTCATTGGATCCATCACGAGCTATGAAGGCTTGGATTTATTGATAAAAGCTCTGAAAGACTTAAATAATCGGATGGATTTAGATAAGAAGTTTAAGTTATTAATTGTTGGTGATGGGCAGTATAGAAGTTACTTGCAGTCTATAACTGAAGAATTAGAATTACAGGATTACGTTGTTTTTACTGGACGAGTCTCTCACGAAGAAATATCCAATTATTATTCTGTAATCGATGTAGCTCCTTTTGCAAGGACGAACGACCTGGTGTGCCAGCTAGTGACCCCATTAAAAACTTATGAAGCAATGGCAATGGCTAAAAAAGTAATTGTTAGTGATGTTGGTGCGTTGCAGGAGATGGTTATAGAAGATGAGACTGGTCATATATTTGAAGCAGAAAACCTTGAAAGTTTAAAAGAATCCCTTCTAAACATCATTGATAACAATGATATAGGAGAGAATGCAAGAAATTGGGTCGTTAAAAACAGGGATTGGACATCAATTATTTCAAAAATAGTTGTTACTTATCAATAGAAATTACTGAGCATTTAATAACTAAACAATTAGTTTTGTTTAGTTATTTTTCTTAAAAATTGTGTATAATCAAAAGTATAGAGATGATTAGAAAATTAGAGGTCTGAAATGAATAATATTTTAGCATTATTTAAAGAACAATGGGACAACAGAGTTTTAATTTGGAAACTTAGTCTTTACAATTATAAATCTGCTTATGCAAGGCATTATTTAGGTGTTTTATGGGTCGTTTTAATGCCAATACTGCAAGCTGCAGTCTTTTGGTTTGTTTTTGGTGTAGGAATTAGAAGACCAAGAGGAGACGTTGGTGATTTGCCTTTCATTGTCCATTTATTATCTGGGATTTTTCCGTGGACATTTATAACTGCTTGTGTCACAGGTGGAGCAATGGCTATATTATCAAAAGTAGGATTAGTTACAAAAATGAAGTTCCCTTCAAGTATATTAATTTCACTGACCATCGTTGGAAATATAATTTCGCTGGTTTTTACAACATTAGTAATATTAGTTATAAGTTTAGTCAATGGTTATTCAAGTCCTATTTATTATGTAGGGGTATTTTACTTTGTATTCGCTACTGTTGTGTTTACATTTGGATTATCCTTAATACTTTCTGCAGTGGTCATAATAATAAGGGATGTAAAAAACATTATACAAAACTTCATGAGATTATTTTTCTTTATGACTCCAATAATCTGGACTTTGGAAACGGCTACTCCTATGATGCAAATCGTTTCAGAATATAATCCATTCACATACTTGGTAATGACATACAGGACTTCGTTGGTATACTCTGAAGGGTTTGTATATGGTGATTGGTCAAATCATTTATATTTCTGGAGCTTAACAATACTTTTATTTTATGTCGGTGTCCAAGTGCATTACAGATTCAGGGATAAATTCGTTGATTATATGCGTTAGAGATGAAATACAAATAATAATACAAGGTGAGTTCTTATGGATTATAAAGTGAAAGTGGATAAAATTTATAAAGCATTTGATATGAATATAAGTAAAATAGATAAGTTATTATCCCTGTTCTCTTTAGGAACTATTAAGAAGGAAAAAAAATTTTATGCACTGAACGATATATCATTTACCGTTAATGAAGGAGACTCAGTAGGGATTATAGGTTTAAATGGCTCTGGAAAATCTACATTAACCGATTTACTTGCAGAAGTGACTCAACCTTCAAGCGGGACGATTGATATTAATGGAACGGTATCATTAATTGCTATCGGGGCCGGATTAGAGCAAGAATTGACCGGTGTTGAAAATATTAGATTGAAATGTCTAATGCATGGTTTAAATGATGAAAAAATCGATGAAATCTTTGATGATATCGTTGAGTTTAGTGAACTGGGAGAATTCATTCATCAACCAATACGTACTTACTCCAGTGGTATGAAATCCAGGCTTGGTTTTGCTATCGCTGTTCAAATGGATCCTGATATTTTAATTGTGGATGAGGCATTGGCTGTAGGGGATAAAACATTTTCGCAAAAAGGTGAAATAAAGATTAAAGAATTTCAAGAACAGGGTAAAACGATATTTTTTATATCTCATGCTGCTGGTCAGATAAAACAAACGTGTAATAAAGTTGCCTGGATACAATTTGGGAAACTGGAAAAGTTCGGTGAAACAGAGCCGATTTTAGAAGAATATGAGAGCTTTATAGAAAATTTTAATTTGCTGACTAAAGATGAACAAAAGCAGTATCGGGAAAAGATGATGGATGAGCAAAGTAAGCAGCCTGACATAAATTTTAAAAAGACTGATAAAGTCAGATTTTCTACGGTATTTACAACTTTCTTTTTACTGTTGTTATTCAGTGGATCAGTAATACTTCATACATTAAACATTCTATAGAAAAATCAGAATAGCTGTGAGCTATTCTGATTTTTTGTTTAAAAAGGTTAGGAAATCAAATATTACTGGATCAACCAGTTTTAAATGAGTATTGTCATTTATAAAATCATTGAACTCTTCTGTACTCATTTGTGAAACAGTACTAACAGCCATATTTAATAAATTTTCTTTTTTTGTATATTTTTTTTGAATTTCTTCCGGCAGGAATACATTATAACCTGCATATCCGTTAGGATGCAGGTATGCATTGCCTATCAATCCCAGTAACTCGTGCTTCTGCAGTATAATGTCTAACATCCACAAGTTTTGGAAGGATGGGATTTCTACATATTTTAGATCAATTTTGGCATCAGCAGTTTTAGCAGATGGGTTAAACTCATATGTCTGTGAAAATCTCGGATTGACTTCCTCATTGGTAAGATTGACTCTGATTCTATACTTAGCAGACTCATCTAACTTGAACTCAAAATATCTATTGGTTGTAGGTTCTGATGATTTAAATGGCTTTCCATTTTTGTACAGTTCATAGACATATTCTCTTTCTTCTACATGGTTTATATAGACTGAAAGTAAATTGTCTTGTAATGATTCATCAAACAACAATTGATTATAATAATTGTCAGAGGAGAATTTTCTTAAGTTATCATTCACTTTATTATAAAATTCAAGTGGTGCTTCTAAATTTTCATCCAAGCCCTCATTATCTACTGTGAGTATTAACTTTTGTTCAATATTTCCTTCTAAAATCTTATATAATCCTTCTATGAAATCTTTCTGTTCTTTTTCTTTAGGCAGTATTTTTATGAAGATTACTTTTTCATATCGATTCATCAACTTTAAAAATTCATCAATTCTCCTTTGTAAGGCTCTGAATTTCTCAATATTGGATAATGAATTGCTTTCCACATTCTCGTCTAGCAATTCCAATGAAGAAGTATTATAGAAAGAATGATTAAACTCAGAGATGTCATTCAACTCACTTAATAACTCAATAATCAAAATTTTTGAATCAGAATCTTTCAACTTGGAATACAGTAATTTGTTTAAATCACGATAGGCTACTGTGATATCGTTCAGATCAGTAGTATTGATGTCTTTCATTGTTGTTTCATATGGGTCAGATAGTAAAGAGAGTATACTTTGGCCTTCAACAATATTGTTCACTTCAAAACGGAAATTTTTAAATTCAGTGAGTTTCCTTGTAAATTTACTGCCTATTATATCGACTTTCATGTAAATGCACCTCGAAATTTAGTATCATTGTTTTATAATGATTTATAAAATAGTATAATGAAATTTGTATAATGATTAAGGGAGATCATACTATGTACTTTTTAAAGAAGAATGCTTTGAATGTCATCATTTTCGTTTTAATCTTCGGCGTCCTCGGTACTATCATTAATCTTGTAGTGCCTGCCGGGTCTTATGAGTACGAAGAGTATTATACAATAGATGGGGAGATTTCACCAAATACGAACGGTACTCTTAATGCATTGCTTAATGATAGTGTGAACAATCAGTTTGTCGAGAAGACTGCAACAATCAGTCAGCATCCAGATTCAAATATAATTCAATTGAACATAAGTACCAACAGCCGGGATGATATTAGCACTGTTAAATCACAGGTTGATAATATTATCGCAGATCAGGGTTACATAGTAAGCGAAACAAATGGAGCCAATAGTTATCAGACAGAAAACACGATTTTGAAAATATTCATAATCGTCCTATCGTTATTTATCGGCTTGATTATGGGTCTAGTCATTTCCTTGCTGAACAGAAGTATATCCAGTGATGAAGATTTTGAATATTATTTAGGTGAGAAAACTTTAGGCACTTTCTAGGAGGTTTATGCCATGCGTCGCAGTCAAAGTGATATGGTATCAAGAGTAATATCCGATGAAATTTTAAGTGATTTATACGAGACGGCAATCGTCATAAAAAATGGTGTTGATGAAAGACAATATGATTCGATGCTGGTCAGCTCCATTGACAATAGAAAGGCCGCCATAGAAGCTGCAGTACATATTGGTTATTTGCTGACACAGTTCAAGAAGAAGGTGCTGCTTGTCAATCTTGATCCGGAAAATATATATACTATTGATGAGTACTTGGATCCGGATAAAGAAGCTGATTTAATATCCCAGCTGAAGCACTCTTCATACATCAGTGAATCAATTTCACGCAGTCAATTTGAAAATTTTGATTCTGTGGGTGTTGAAAAAATTAATGAAGATGACTTTGCCACAACAGTAAATCAGTATGATTTAAAAAGTAAACTGCAGCCATTGACGAATTATTATGATTTGATGATTGTAGTCGGCCCGGAAGCTGATACTTTCAATTACTATGCAAATATATTGGAACTGGTTGACAGTGCATTGACTGTTGTCAACAAGAAGAGTAATGATAGAAAATTATTGAAAAAACACATAGACAAATTCAAGGTGTTCAATATAAGAAGTTTTGGTATAATAAGAAAAGATAATTAATAAATTACTAGAAAGCAAGGTGTCCTTTTAAATGAAGTTAACAACGATTGGTTTAGGTTATATTGGTTTACCAACGTCTATTATGTTCGCAAAATACGGTGTAGAAGTGGTTGGAGTCGACATTAAACAAGAAGCAGTAGATATGCTGAATGGTGGAGAAATCCATATTGAAGAGCCAGGTTTGCAGGCAGCGCTTGAGCAAGTGCTTGCAACAGGTAAATTCAAAGCTTCAACTAAAGCTGAAGAGGCAGATGCTTATATTATAGCTGTTCCAACACCGAACAAAGAAGATGAATTTAAATCATGTGATATTTCAATCGTAATGGCGGGTGTTGAAAGTATTGTGCCATTACTTAAAAAAGGTGACACAGTCATTGTGGAGTCAACAATTGCGCCAAGAACGATGGATGATCATGTTGCGCCATATCTTGAAGAGCAAGGATTTAAAATTGGCGAAGATATTTATTTGGTCCACTGTCCAGAGCGTGTATTGCCGGGTAAAATCATGGAAGAACTGATCTACAATAACCGTATTATTGGCGGTATGACCCCAGCGTGTGTTGAAGCAGGTAAAAAAGTGTACGGTACGTTTGTTAAAGGTGAAATGATTGAAACGAAAGCAAAGACTGCAGAGATGTCTAAGTTGATGGAAAATACATATAGAGATGTAAACATCGCTCTAGCAAATGAGCTTGCAAAAATTTGTAATCACTTAGATATAAATGTGCATGAAGTGGTTGAAATGGCCAACAAACACCCGCGTGTGAATGTACATACGCCAGGTCCAGGTGTGGGTGGTCACTGTTTGGCAGTAGACCCTTACTTTATTATTTCTGAAGCGCCTGAACAATCTCCATTAATTCAGCTCGCACGTAATATCAACGTATCAATGCCAGAATATGTAGTGGATTATACTAAACACATTCTAAACAAATTGGATGGTAAAAAAGTGACAGTATTTGGCTTGACCTACAAAGGTGATGTGGACGATATCCGTGAATCACCGGCCTTTGATATATATGAACTACTTAGAAAAGAAGAAAGTGTTGAAGTCAATGCTTATGACCCACATGTAAAGATGGATTTTGTAGAGAAAAATTTAGAAGAAGCGGTTCAGGATTCTTCTCTTGTACTTGTGCTGAGTGATCACAGTGAATTCAAAATGTTGACAGATTCTAATTTTGAAACGATGAAAGACAAAGTAATCTTTGACACGAAAAATGTCATGGGCGACGGCTTTAATGAAGTGAAATATTACAACTATGGTAATATTCAAAAATTCTAAAATTAATAAACCGAATAGCAAACTGCTATTCGGTTCTATTTTGATACAGTAATATTCTGGAGGGAATATAGATGATATCTCTAACAAGTATAATCTATCCAAAACAATACATATTTTTCGAAGATGATGATAAAAAGATTTATAAAGTCATTAACGATATTGAAAACGCAAAACCTGTAGACGAATATTTATGGAGTCCTATTACCACTATTTCAGAAAAGGAAGTAGATGGGATCGTCTATTCACTTATACAACATGAAGATGAAAGATTGGGATGGGTAAATTTAGATAAGTCCATTCAAATATTCAGACATGAACCTGTTTATTATAAATTCATAGATCAAGAATTTGAAAATCATGAACTGAATGTGAAAATGGGCAATGTAAAAGATTACAGAATTCAATTTAGCAATAAAATACTCACTGTTAAGTCAGAGATTGAATATAACGGAGAGATACTTCTAGGTGTGTTCATTAAAAATAAGTTTTCAGGTTTCCATTCCAAAAATTATTTTGAAAAAATGATTGAATGTAATATTGAAATACCAATAGATGTTATTAAAGATAAAGAGCTTTATAAACTCAGTAATTTAAATAAGATATACGATAATAAAGTAGCTTATGATCGACCAAAATTAATCACAATCTATAAACAAAATAATTTGGGTAGATTAAAAATCAATAACAAAGAATTCTTCTGGACTACACTAGATGGATTAGAGAATTACATTACTGATTACAATAACAATGAAGAATCACTTTCACCAGAGCAAAAATTATATGATGATATCGTATATGGGATTAATCTGGAAAGGCAACACAGTAAAGAAATGTTGAAAACTGTGTTGGATGCAAGGAAATATTTAAATTCAAAAAAAGCAAAAGAGAAAGATTTTAGAATCAAACGTTTAGAGTCATCTTTTAAAAATGCTAAAGCAAAAAATGAAGCATTTCAAAACACAATTTTAAAATTAGAAGAAGAAGTGAAAAATTTAAAGAAGGACAAGCCTATTACAAAGCAGCAGGATCTGCAACTGAACAAACCAAACCAAAAATTAAAAACTGAAAATAAAAATTTAAAAAATGAAATCCTTGATCTGAAAAGAAGTCTGAGAAAACTTGAAAATTCTAATGACCTAAGCAATAAAAGGCTCGAACACCAAAAAGAGTATAATGAGAGACTTGAAGCACAAAAGAATAAATATAAAAATAGAATGAATCTTGTTGAAGAAAGAATGAATAAGCTTATGCAGAAAAATGATTCAGTAGATTAATTTTTGAAAGGAGGTACTCACAAAATATGGATAGTAAAAAGCTTGAAAAAAAGCTTGAAAATTATTATGAGAAAATTAGCGGTAATTTTTCAATGACTTTAAATCAGATGATAAATGATTTAGATCCTTCAATCATGGCTAATGAATATAGTTCAACTTTCTCTAAAAGAGTCAGTGCTGACCCATTTTACTCTATGAAATTCGATGAAATGGGTCGGGAGTACGCACTGAATAAATTTAGGCATGCGCTAAGCAACATACCTGAAAGTAATGGCAGTCGCTTTTACAATAAGGTAAATTTACATGTGGGAATAATATCCGATGAGTTTCTGTTTAACTCTTTTAAAGATGTCGTAAATTTAGAATACATTTCCTGGAACAATCCACAAATCAAAAATTATGATTTTGTAATTTTTGCAACAACGTGGAAAGGCATTGACGGTTCCTGGGAGGGAGCTGGTCATCCAAATAATGAAAAACGTAGAGAAATGGAGAGACTGGTAGAAAGATTTAATGATAAAAATGTACCAACTGTTTTTTACTCTAAAGAAGACCCTGTGAATTATCATTTATTTAAATCTCTCGCTAAAAACTGTAAATATATTTTCACTACTGCTATGGAATCAGTAAAAAACTATCGTGAATTTACTGGCAATAACAACGTCAATGTTTTGCAGTTTGGAATTAACCCTAAAATACATAACCCAGTAGGCTCAAGAACAAAATATGCAAGTCAATTTAAAGATCATATTTTATTTGCAGGAAGCTGGTTGTCAAAGTACCCGGTAAGAATGAGTGAAACTAAGAAATTATTTGACTCTATACTGAGAGAGAAAGCACCATTTACAATAATAGATCGCAATTTAAGGTTGGAAAATCCCAGATACCAGTTCCCTTCAAAATATTTAGGGAATATTGCACCGCCTCTCCCACATGATGACTTAATGAAACTGCATAAGGTCATCAGATGGAGTATTAATATGAACTCAGTAAAGTATTCCGAAACAATGTTTGCAAATCGGGTATATGAATTACAGGCATTCGGGAACATATTACTATCAAATTATAATACCGGTATTAATAACTTGTTTCCAAATGTAAGAATCGTCAACACTGGTGAAGACTTCAATGTTATTTATAATACATCTGATAATGATTTGAAAGACTTGCAGGCAAAAGGTATAAGAAATGTATTTAAAGAGCACACGTCCTACCATCGCATCAGACAAATAGCATCTACAATTGGTCTGTATTTAGAAGAGGAAAATGATAAAGTTCTTGTGGTGTTAAATAAAGAATCGAAAGAGAATATTGATAACTACAAGAGACAAATTTATGAGAACAAGGATTATGTATCTATAGAAAAATTAAACACTCTTGATATAAAAAAATATGGATACATTACATTTTTTAATGATGATTATTTGTATGAAGAATATTACTTGGAAGATATGTTGAGTGGATTTAAATATACAGATGTGGATTTTGTTACTAAAGATGCTAGAAAAGAATTTCACAATTATACAAGTGAAATTGTTGATAAGTATAAAACGATGATTCATACACCGTCTTTTAATGGTATCGAGAAACTCCCACATTTGTCCAATGGTTATAACCTTGATGATGTAGAAATTATTGAAAATACTTTGGAAAAAGAGAGTAACGTATTCCCAGAGAAGAAACTCAGCGTAATCGTTCCTATCCATAATAATGGCACTTATTTGGAAGAGAAATGTTTTGCAAGCTTAAAACGGTCAAGCAGCTTTCATAAAATGGAAATTATATTTATAAACGATGGCAGTACGGATGAAACGACTTTGAAAATTATTAGTCGATTAAGAAGAAGACACCCTGATATTGTTTACATTGAAAACAAGGAAGGTTCGGGCAGTGCTTCAAAGCCGAGGAATCAGGGAGTTCGTGCAGCCACCACTGAATATATTACCTATCTCGATCCTGATAATGAAGCAACGGGTGACGGTTATCACTATTTATTGAATCTAATTCAGGAACAAAATGTAGATATGGTAGTAGGGAATATCATTAAAGAAGACAGCCACAGACGGGTAGGCGGAAAGTATACTGATATTTTAAAGAGGAATAATAAAGGGAAAATGTTCGTGTCTGATCCAAGAGACTTTTTAATTCGTTCTGATATGAGAGTACAAAGTATTCAGGCAGTTATTGTTAAAAAGGCTGTGATTATTGATAATGATTTAATCATGGTTGAAGGTGCCGCAGGACAAGATACAATGTTCTATCAAGAACTGGTATTAAATTCAAAGTCATTATTGGGAACAAATAAATATATCCACATATATTATGCGGCTGTCTCAGGCAGTGTAACAAATACAATTTCACATAAGTTCTTTGAGAAATATTATAAGTTAGAGTTGGAACGTATTCCTTATTTAAATAAATATGAGTTAATGGATACTTATTTAGAAGTTAGGTACAGCCCTTATGTAAAACAATGGTATCTTACAAGATTAGAAAAAGTAGCACCGGAACATAGAGAAGAAGCGATTAGGAAATTTTTAGATATAATCAGCTTATATGATGAATATGAACCAGAGTATGATTCTGAGTTACAAAATATATTGAAAGAATTGAAGGAAGAAGTCAATTATTAATATCATATAAATACTTAAAGGAGAAAGCGAATAATAGTCTTTCTCCTTTAAGTTTATAGTCTATATATAATATCAGAAATAGTTTGGTATAATAAAAATGTTATAAAAATAAGTGAAGAATTATTTTAAACATTAAAAGGTGGAAATATCTTGAAAACGATAGAAATCAAGAACGTAGATGTTTTTAAATTATTAAATCATAGTAAAAAAAGAACGGAATCAATCTCAAATAATGCATTAAAAAATATTATAATCCCTTTTCCGGGTTTTGATGCGACTAATTTTGATGAAAATATGTGGAACGAAACTAAGAAGAAAAAATATGGTAACACTTATATTTTATATATTCATACGCTTAGAGTGTGTGCTGAACTAATGAACCACTATGAAAAGACAGAAGAAATCGACTATTTTAATAAAGCAGAAGAAATCATTCATTCATGGATTGAATACTCCAAAAGAGATGAAGTACACGATATGGTGTGGTATGACCATACAACAGCGAACAGAACACAAGTAATAATCCAGTATTTAAATCTTGCCCAAAAATTAGAACGAGATTTGGATTATGGCATGATTGATGGATTACTGCATAAGCATGGGAATGTGATGATGGATGACAGCATATATAATCATAATAACCATGGGCTGATGATGGACAGATCATTGATGATTCTAGGTAATATTTTAAAAGATAACTTATATAAAGAAAAAGGTAAGTCCAGAGCAGTAAATACGTTTTGGTACTCATTCAGTCCGCAGGGTATACATTTAGAAAATTCTCCTCAGTACCATAATATGGTTGTCAGGATGTATTCAGATATCGAGAAATATTTGAATCATAGGGAGGACTCACTTGGTGATACAGTTAAAGAATATCTTAAATTGGCTAAAAAATACCCATCATATATATCTAGACCTGATAAAAGATTAGCAAGCATAGGAGATTCAGGATCTGAAGCCCAGAGAGTTCCAAAACGATATAAGAATATATATGATAAAGAAGCTGGTATCGCAATATTACAGTACGCAAAACCTTTGCCATTTTTCTTAACATTTATATGTGGGTACAGTTCCAGAGTGCATAAGCATAAAGATGATTTAAGCATTACTTTAAACTATAACAATGAAGATTTCTTTGTTGACCCGGGTAAATACAGTTATACGCGTAATAGCACCAGGAAATATATAACTTCAAAAGAAGCACACAGCAGTTATTACATGACTGAATTTGATTATACTATTAAGAATGAAAATAGATTTACTAGAAAAATCGCTCTAGAGAATTATTATGAGAATGAAAACTTTACTTTTGTAAAAGGTTTTAATAATGACTTTAACGGGAGTTCTGCTAAATTAACAAGACATATTGTTCAATTTAAAAATCAACCATTATTCATCTTGATTGATAATTTGGAAACCGACAGAAAACATGAATTAAAATTAACTCAGAAATTCAATCTAGCTTCTAATGTCACAGTTGAAGGTGAGGATGTAAAGAAGCTGACAGTGAATGATACTACTTTGAACCTTAAACAATTTAATGATGTGACTACTTTCGAAGTTATAAAAGGTGATAAACAAAAGCCGATTGCTGTAAATACTTCGGGTTTTGCCAAAGTCGAGGAAACTAAACAGTTGAAGTTTGAAAATGAAACGAACAAAGAAAATGTATTTTTAACAGCAGTATATGATGAAACACATATTACGAATTTATATTTAATTCTTGAAAATTCGACACTTAAAGTAAAGTTTAATGAAGAAGAATTTTATATATATATTTAGTTGAAAAGAGGCTGCATAATGGATGAAAAAATTAGTAACTATAAATATTCCAAGCAATTCATACTGATAGAAGATAAAGATAAAAAGCTTAGCAAAAGTCCTTACTTTGAAACTGAACTGGAAAATGTTGATGATTACCTATTCTCAGTAGTAACCTCAGTAATTCAAAAAGAGACAGATCATGGCTTAAAGCATTTAATACAATATGAGGATAAAGAAATAGGATGGATTAGTCTTGAGGATTCGATACCTGTTTATAGGTTTAAACCTATGCACTTCCAGGTGATAGAGGAGGACTTCCAGACAAACGAATTAAATCAGAAAATGAATATTGATAAGGATTTCATTTCACATTTTAAAGGAAAGTTATTGACTGTTAAATCAGAAGTCTGTTATAAAGACGAAACCTATTACAGTGTTTTCTTGAAAAATAAATTTCACGGGTTTCATCATGAAAGTCATTTAGATCCTTTATTTGATATTCATTTGCCACTATCTAAAGAAAATTTTGTTGAGATGCCGGAAATATATATGATTAGTAGCTTAACTAAACCTGTAGTCGCGTTACCAGAACTTTCAGAATCTGAATTAGTTTCAATATTTCCTAATAATAAGATAGCTAAAATAAAGGCTGAAAAATCGTTCTATTGGACGCATACTTCCCAATTGAAAAATTTAGATCTACCAGAGCTGAAAATTAGCTATAAATCCGAATCGCAGAAAATCATGGAAGATATTTTTCACAGTGTTCAAGTTGAAAGGGAGAAATCTAAAGAAATGGTGAAGTCAGTTTTATCTGCGAAAAATTATTTGAGCAACAAAAAAGGTGATGCTAATTTCTTAAATACATTAAAAAGAAATTCAAAAAATGATGCAGAAGAACTCACAGAGGAAGTTAACACCTATAAGAGTGAAAACTTAGATTTAAAACGACAGCTTAGAGTTTTAGAGAATGATTATAAACTTGCTCATAAACGTCTGAATCATCAAATAGATTACAAGAAAAGAGTAGAAGCACAACGTGATAAATATAAATCACGTATGAAAACAGTAGAAGAAAAACTGAAAAATTTAGACCAGAAATACAAAGCGCTACGTGATAAAAATAAGTAAGCACTCTTTGGGAGTAGAATGAGGTGAACTCTGTGGAAAGAAATGAATTGAAAGAACAGTTGAATATTTTTAAAGATAGCATTGATGAAAATTTTGAGCAGACTATCAATGAGATGGCAAACATTTTAAATCCAAGTGTAAATATTCATGAGTACAGTCCTAACTTTTTGTTTAAGCAGGATACGGATCCTTTTTACTATATGAAAATTAAGGATTTAAAGAGAGAGCAGGCTCTTGATAAATTTAAAGATATCATTGATGAGATACCAGTAAGTAATGGCAGTAGAATTTTTAAAAAGTTGAATTTGCATATAGGGATTATTGCCGATGAATTTCTATATAACTCATTTAAGGATGTCGCAAATGTAGAGTATATTTCGAGACATGAAAGAGAAAACTATAAAGATTATGACTTTGTTATTTTTGCAACCACATGGAGAGGAATAGATCAAAGTTGGGTTGGGGCTTCAACAGCCAATGGACCGATAAGACGACAGATGATTATGCTGGCTGAAGAGTATAATGATAGAGGAATTCCTACGATTTTTTATTCTAAAGAAGATCCTGTTAACTATAACCTGTTTAAAAGTCTTGCTAAACATTGTAAATACGTATATACATCAGCAAGTGAAGTTGTTGATACTTATAAGAAGTACACAGAAAATGAGAATGTAGATGTACTTCAATTTGGCGTGAATCCACATATACATAATCCAGTTGGAACAAGAACAAAATATGCTGAAAAATATAAGAATGAAATCCTCTTCGCGGGAAGCTGGCTGTCGAAATATCCAGTACGGATGACCGAAACAAGCAGGTTATTTAATTCAATAATTGAAGAAGAAGTACCTCTAACAATCATTGATCGAAATCTGGAATTGAAGGATCCCAGATACCAATTTCCAGAAGATTATATACCTTATATTACTCCACCGGTAAAACATAACTTTTTAATGAAGCTTCATAAAATATTCAGATGGAGTATTAATATGAACTCAGTTAAATACTCTGATACAATGTTTGCAAACAGAGTGTATGAACTTCAGGCTTTCGGTAACCTACTCTTATCTAACTATAATACTGGCATTAATAATATATTCCCAAATGTACGATTGATAAATGCTCCAGACGACTTTAAAGTAATATATAAAACTGATGAAAAAGATTTGAAAGAATTACAGGCGAAAGGTATCAGGTCTGTAATGAAGGAACATACTACCTTCCATAGAATTTTAAAACTGGCTGCAGATGTAGGCTTAAAAATACCTGAAATCAAAAAGAATATATTGGTAATATTAGAGAATGAATCTGTTAAAAAGGATTTTGACCGACAGATATATAAGACGTGTGATTACATCTATAAATCAGAACTAACACTTGAAAAGCTTAAAGATTTTGATTTTGTGACCTTCTTTAATAGCAATTATATTTATGAAGAATATTACCTTGAAGATATGATATCAGCATTCAAGTATACTGACGTTGATTTTGTAACTAAGAACAATGAAGTAGAAGCACATAATTATATTGATAATATATCAGATCTGTCAAAAGTGATGATAGATGTTGATGCTATTACAGATTTGGCTGATTTAAGTCAGTTGACCAATGGTTATAACCTCGATGAAGTAGAGATATTATCTAAAGATGAGTACGAGAAAAAAACGGAAAATTTACCTGCTGAAAAAGAATTGAGTGTAGTTGTGCCAATACATAATAATGGCACCTATTTAGAAGAAAAATGCTTTGCCAGCTTGAAGCGTTCAAGCAGTTTTGACAAGATGGAAATTATATTTGTTAATGATGGTAGTACTGATGATACAACGATTAAGATTATTAACCGACTTCTTAGAAGACATCCTGATATTGTTTATTATGAGTACCCTGACGGTTCAGGCAGTGCCTCAAGGCCAAGAAACAAAGGTGTGCGTTTGGCCACAACTGACTTTATTACTTACCTTGATCCAGATAATGAAGCGACTGGTGACGGATTTCATCAGATGCTTGAAATGATAAAAGAAAAAGATGTCGATATGGTTGTTGGAAATATAATAAAAGAAGATAATAATAAAAGAACGGCAGGAAAGTACACAGGGACCATTAAAAAGTATAACTTTGATAGATTATATATAAATGATCCGAAAGAATATATGGTGCGAGCAGCGATGCGAGTACAAAGTATTCAAGCATTAATTATTAAGAAAAACGTTATATTAGATAATGATTTAATCATGGTTGAAGGTGCAGCTGGTCAGGATACTATGTTTTTCCAAGAACTTGTTTTAAACACAAATAGTATACAAGGATTAAATAAATTTATACATGTTTATTATGCTGCGGTTGCTGGAAGTGTAACCAACACAGTATCGAAAACCTTTTTTGATAAATACTATAAGTTGGAGATTGAACGTATTCCTTTCCTGAAAAAGTATGATTTACTGGATGTATATTTAGAAGAGAGATTGAGTTTCTATATTAGAAAATGGTATATGCCTAGACTTGAACGTGTGGCAGAAGTAGATAAGCCTGATGCAGAGAGAAGATTTTTAGATATAATTGCGTTGTATGATGAGTATAATCCAAAGTATGAGTTAGAAGTTCAGGAATATCTAAAAGATCTGAAAAAAGAGCATAATCTTTCATAATATTAAAATGTGTGAGAGGCTTTATAATATTAGTTAATGTAATTAAAGGATGATTGAGATGATATTAAGTAATTTTGCAATAGATAGTTTTAATAATCACAAACCATATTTTTATTTACTAATCATAGAGAGCAATAATATAAATATATATCAAAACTATAACAAAACATTAATATTATCTCGGTCATCAGATGTTCAATATCAAATGTTGAAAGTTCATGAAATAAATCAATCTGAGGAAAGTATAAGTTTTAAAGTAGAGCTTCCGAATGATGAAAATGGGATTATTACTCCGGTAGATAGTGTGTTACTTATTCCTAAAATCAGGGAGCAAGTTAAAATTGACAGTGACACTACTTTAAAAAATGAACTGAATAATCACTTTGATATTGATTATGATTACTTTGAAGAAAATAGAAATAAAGTGGTGTATTCGAATCAGTACGTAGTTTTTAATAATAAGCTATATGAAGCATTGATTCTAGTGGACGAGATAATTGGTTTTATACAATCTGATCATATTAATAGAATGCACGCCTGCAAATCAGATTTTAAAATAATAAAAGATACAACGGTACATAAAAATAGTGGAATGACCCAACCTTATAAACTATTCAAAGCTTCAGAAAAACTATATAAAAGCATGTACATTATGCCATCAGAAAGTAAAATCAGATTTAAACACGGTAACAACAGCTTATGGATTGATAAACATGCGACTGATTTTAAAGAAGTAATAAGAGAGAAAAATTTTAAGGATATTAATGAAGTAGTATTAGATTCAATATTATTTCAATATCAACTTCAGGTTGAAAACTATCACACATACTACTGCAAGATAATTAAAGAAGAGTTGCGGAGGAGTTAAAATGGATATAATCAAATACAAATATGAATATGAAAAAGTATTTGAGAAAGAAATTAAACCGCATAATTTTTATTCTAAAATATCCAACAATGAGAAAAAATATAGCTATCCACTAGATGATGCACTTTTTTATTACCTTTCACCTCCATTAAAGAGTGAGTCATCAAAAAAAGGATTGAAGGTATCTGTCCAACAAAACAAAGTTAAAACTTTGTATTTATCTTATCTAACTCTAAACAATAAGTTTTCAGAAATGCCGGAGAAAACTTTTGTTGATACAAAGAGTATTACTGCATTTTATTTGGATTTGGGGATTGAAACCAGCAAGCATGTAGAAGTCATCCCATATATCATACATTATAATAATATGGGGAAAAACGGAATGACAAAAGTGGTAATGAGAAACCAACTAATAAGGCTGAAAAAAGATGATGTAAAATTACGTCTCACTTTCAAAATAAAAGGGTTTGGTAATTTTACTATAAAAAAAATTAGCCGAATAAATGTAGGTGTTAAATAAATTGGATCTGACTAATTTAAATATACAAGAAAAAGATATCAAGTATTCACAAAATAAATTATTTTTGTGCAATGAAAAAGGGACTAAGCTTATTTATGAAAATCTTGATACTCAAAAAGTAATAGGTTTAGTTAATCAACTGAACGGTAAAATTATTGAAGTTATCGGGAAAAGAAATTATAAAAACCGAATTTATTACAAAGTAAAGAATGATGGTATAGTACTTGGTTGGGTTTTATTAGATAATTCAATTCGTCTATATAGGATACCAAAAAAATTAGGCAAATTCACTCGCCTTTACAATATTCCCAACAGTTATTTCAAATATAGTAATTTAGAAAATCAATTTATAAATAAAATGGTTGAAGCCAGATACTATTTTGTTTACAAAGACACACAAGGAATTATAGTAAATATTATGGGTAATAGACAAAAATTTCTACCTGTATTAATTAATGACTTTTATCAACTTAGATCTGCCGATAAGAACATGAAGATAAAATTAGAATCTAATACAACTCTATATACAAATAACTACTTTGAAGAAGCAGCTGAAAAATTAGATGAACCGATTACTGTAAAAGTACTTGCGTATTATAAAAATCTTAATGAAGTTAAAATTAAGATAAAAGGTATGAATTATTGGGTCTATGGAGAAGTAGAAACTGATTCATCAAAAGAAAATGAGATTTACTTTGAAAATGAAGAGTTGTTAGATTTAATAATATTTCTAAAGGCTGAAAATAAATTGCTTAAAAACAAGTTGGCTAATGAAGTGAAAATTAAAAAAACTGTGAGAGATAATTTAAGTATTAGTAATGACTTGCAATCTTTATTTATAAAAAGGTATTTGGGTGATTTAAATGAAACTGAGTGAATTATTAGACCTGAATTATAATACTAATCAAACATTCAATAAGAAGTCTATTTTTTCTAAAGGTATGGATATTGCCAAGACGAAAATTTATACATTGGAAGGTTCAATAGTTAATGATGAAATATTTTTAATAGATAGTAATATTTCAGCTCATGAACTAAACAATGATGTTGATATAGTTATTTTAAGTGAGCCAAAATTTGATGAAATGACAGAAGAAGATTTAATGTCATATAAAAATACCTATGAAAATATATTGTCACAAGCTATAATTAAAGAAATTGAGATTATACACTTTGTTTCTAATTTTAAGTGGTATACACTTTTTCAGGAGCAGATTATTAAACATGAATTGCCTATCTATTTAACTGAAAATGACTATAAAAAATTAAAACATCTTTTAAGTAAAGAAGATAAGCATATCATTGATGATCTTCTTTATTTAAAAGATTTTAATTTATATTCTAATGACATTAATAGTAATATCATAATTGATTTGACTTTGTATGACGGTGTGACAAGTTTTTATAATAAGAATATTAATTCAATTTTAAATATGCTTCCAAAGTTTAATCATGTGACTATTTTAATTGAGAAAGATTCCTATTTTCCTGATATGGATTTTGAACATGTAAATATTATTGAAACGAATTTTATACCTTCCGAGCTGTTAGAAGAACATTCATATGTTTATTTATTTTCAAATAAAGCTTATGATACGAGTCAAATTTATAAATTGATATATTATGCTGCAAATTCTAAAGTTGTATTTTCAAATTATAATTTTAAAATTAATAATATGCTGCCCTCTGTGATATTAAATCTTACAGATAATTTAGACTGGATAGAACCGGCTGCTGAAGATGAGGCATTTGATATTATCAATGAAAATAGAAATACAGTCCTCTTCAAACATACGACACTAAATTTTTTAGAAAATATTTATAAAACAAGATTAAATGAAAAATTCATTCATTCTTATAATCTAGAAAAAGTGCTACCAAAATACGAAAGCAATCTCTATTTAAACAATGAAAATAAATTAGGTTCAGATCTTCATGGAGAGCTGAATGATTCCAGGTATGATTTAGAGGACACCTTAGCGTTTCCTATACTCTTTTTAGGGATGGATCAGGTGACTTATAAAGAATCTTTCTTAAAGCTCACAGAAGCATCTCAAGAGCTTGAAATACAATATAATAGGAACCTGATTCCATCTGTTACAAAGGATAAAAAGTTGAGTGTTATAGTACCAATACATAATAATGGTAAGTATTTGAAATATAAATGTTTCAGCTCTCTCAAAAGACTAAAGTGTTTTAATGAATTGGAAATTATATTTGTGGATGACGGAAGTACAGACAATGAAACTTTAAGAATCGTTGAAGATATAAGAGCAACACATGATATAGTTTACAAAAGGTTTGAAACTGGCTCCGGCAGTGCCTCCAGGCCAAGAAATGAAGGAGTACAACTAGCTACGACAGATTTAATAACTTATCTGGACCCGGATAATGAAGCGGTAGACGATGGTTACTCAGTTCTTTTGAACGAAATACATTCGGACCCGGAACTTGATATGGTAGTCGGTAATATCATTCGTGAAGATAATGAAAAAAGGAACTCAATCAGATATTCAACTAAAATAACCAGGGCTTTAAACAGTGATGTAATTACTAATCCGAAAGAAGCATTGATAAAAACAAATCTTACAGTTCAAAGTATTCAAGGGTTGATTGTAAAAAAGAATATTATAATAGAAAATAACATCAACATGGTTGAGCAAGCTGCAGGACAGGATACACTTTACTTCCAACAGCTATTGTTAAATTGTAAGAAAGTAAAAGTCGTCGATCATATGATTCATTCATACTATGCTTTTGTAGAGGGGTCTATTACAAACACAGTCACACATAAATTTTTTGAAAAGTTTTATAAAGTAGAACAAGAAAGAATAAAATTTTTGATCGAAGAGAATCTTATAGAGGAATATATGAATGTAAAATTTAATCCATATATTATCAATTGGTATATGGAGAAATATAAGTCAGTACCAGTATATGATAAAAAGAAATCTTATGAGTTAATTTTAAAAATTGTAGATCTTTACAGTGACTACTCTAAAGATTTTAGTGAAACTATATTAAAGTTTATAAAGTGATAAACTCTAACATTTGGATAAAATTATTATAAAAAGTAAGTGTTGTCTAAATTATTTAATTCATTTAGGTGCATCTATTAATCTGTATCTTGATTTATAGATGCACTTTTTATGTAAGTGAAGACTGTAAATTGAATGGTATTCATACAAACTGAAAGATTCTATAAAAACTTATAAATCACGATAAAATAAATGTTAAACTATAAATTATAGAAATAAAGGTGTGATTATTATTAATAAAATACGTTTATATCCAAATGGATTTATTTTGAGTGAAAAACAATTTGATAATATACCAGAATATTATAAGGTTAAAGAAGTTCTTAATAGGTATTATTACCATTATGATGAGAACTCTCAATATAATCTGACATCAGAAGATGATTACTTTATTATAATACACGGCCATTATATATATTTAGACTCTGATTATAATGAAAAAAATGAAGAATTACCTGGTATTTTATTAGAATATTATAAATTTGATTATGATAGGTTTTTGAACTTATTAGATTATATCGGTGGAAGATACACTATTATTATTGGAAACAAAGAGAAAGTGGAATTTTATCCAGATGCTACCGCAGCAAGAACTACGTATTATTCATTAAAAGAAAATATAGCATCCTCCCATGTCAATTTAATCAATGATTTATTACCGCATACTAAAGATCATATAGCTGAGAAAGCAGAGCTGTTAAAGTACCATTGGGATAGCACACCGTTTTCAGATATAAAGAGTATCAATCCAAATTATAAAATTGAATTATTAACAAAATCAAGAGAAAGATTTTTCCCGAGACGGGAAAATAAATATACTGAATTGAATCATGATGAACGATTGAATATAATTTCATCTCTTTGGGAAAATCAAGTAGATTATTATTGTAATAATTTTAAAAATATAATTTTTTCATTGTCAGGTGGAGCAGACAGTAGAGTATCTCTAGCTATGGTTAAAAATCATCTCGATGATCTAAAGTTTTTCACATATTCAACGACTGAAGGTGAAAATTACAAAAACCAATACACATCAGTTTTATCGAATGATCAATATATTGTAAAACAAATGCAACAAGACCTGAAGCTAAACCATGAATTTTTTTACTTTGATCAAAAGAAATTTACATTGAGTAAAGAAGAGAAGAATATTATCAGCAAGAATACTGTTAAACAACATGGTCGATTTTTAATTAATTTTTATTTGAGCTCTTTTCCTGAATCAAAAGTAATGCATATGAGAGGGACGCCTCTTGAGATAGGACAAGGATACTTTCTGGCGCGCGACAGAAATAATACAGTAAGTGAAGTCGAAAAAACATTCAATCACAATATGTCTAAATACCAAGATGAAATTTCTCAAGAATCTCTTAATGAACTATTCAATAATAGTGTTGAACTTTTTAATTACAATGATGATTTGTATAATTATCATAAATTAGATTTATACTATTGGGAAAATAGAATGGGGAGATGGCATTCTGAAATTTTAAATGAAAACGATGTATGTTTTGAAACTATTATGCCTTTTAATATGAGAGCTATGATTGATATTTCATTAGCATATAATAGAGTTCAGAGACGAGAGGGTTATGTATTTAATGAATTAATTAATAGACACTATCCTGTTTTAAATTTTTATGGAAAAAATACTAAGTTGAATCTTTATGAACAAAATAAAATAGAAAATAACGATGACAACAATATATTTAATAGCTTTGATGTGTGTAATGAGAAAGGAATTATTAGGACAGAAAATACGGATAACATAATATATATACCATACAGAGATCTGACTAGAAACACATACTCGACCGTGTCTTATAAATTCAATAAAACTATGGGTATTTTAAAAATCAATCTATTAAGTAAATATTATAATAAAAAAGCACCAGGATATTTAAAATATCAAATTTTAAAAAATAATAAAGTTTTATTAGAAGAAGATATTTCAAAATGGAATTTAAAAACGAATATCACCATCTTTAATCTCATTTTTGAAGATGTGATAACCATTAAAGTTGTTTCGTTGAAAAATATAGTAGGCGAATCATGGCAGGATGCTTCAAGAATAGAAATATTAGAACTTAAAGAGATTGGGACTAAAAAGACGAGTCCAATAAATGTTATATCAGATAGCCCTTTTTCAGATATACAATAGTAAGAACTATAATCGATACATTTAAATTAGTTATTAAATTGGAATGTGGTGACTATAATGAGTATAAAATCAGACAAGTATGCTGGTACAATTGTAAACTATTTCAGTGAACAGTTATTAAAAAGGGATTTTATTATCAAAAGAATTCCGTTTGAAAACTATTTTGAATACATTTCAGAGAACAATATAGATATACCTGAATTATTCATACTTCCCAGTTGAACCGTCAATTGCTTCAAAATTATATGATTCCTAATATTTTTCTATTTGCTTGGCAAAATCAAAGTGATTTTCTTGTTTTGAACAACATTTCAGAACGAATTTCTAAAACGGATCTGTTTTTGGACAGACTACACCCTTGGTCTAACATCAGTGTTTAAAAAATGGATGCCTGCCGCATTCACTCCAGTTTCAGTCTCTGAATCCGCCGGAGTACCTGGTCGAAAAAATCCTTGTATACAAAACTGCTGGACAATTTAAATTGAAGAGACCGGGCGGATTTCACGAGTTTACTGGCCACCTTGATGATGCGTATCCGGATGGTCTCAATCTGCATGGTCTGTTGGCCGTCTGGAAAGCAGAGGGTGCGCAGCCAGTTCGTCAGATTGTAGGCCAACAGACTGAGCATCATTTTCGCTGCATTGATCCGGAAGGTATGGCTGTCCATCTTGTCCATCCGGAAGCCATTCTTGGCTTCTTTGATGTAGTTCTCCATCGTACCGCGCTTGTTGTAAACCTTGACGATATTCTCTGGCGAAAAGGCATCACCAAGATTTGTGATGAAAAATGAATGCGTGAAAAACAGTTCATTCGCCGGGCGGACCGACTGAACAATCACTGTTCTCGGTTTGGACCAAGATTTCGCTTGATACTCCGTGGCTTCGAAATGATATTCCGTCTCTGTAATGTCAGACGCTGTGGCCGGAGACATTTCATCCGCGATTCGCTGAAGAATGGCATTGGATTTCAGGCGGATGATGTAAGCGACCGACTCCGTTTCACATAACTCATACAACGCCGGCACGGCGAAACCGCTATCCCCGCGGAGGAATGGTGTCGTTGCCGGAAACTTTTCATTGTAGTGAGCAATGAGCGGCTGTACAAAATCGACGACCCCATTGGAGGTATACACATTGCCCGACCGCAGTTTGACTTTGAGAAAATCCCCCGTCATCCCATCAAACGCAATGATAGGATGAAAACCGACCGTGTTGTAATGCGTGTTGTAGGCCGCATCCTCCTGGGCGCCATATGTATCCGCATGGGTGGAATCCAAGTCGATGATGAGCGCTTCCGACTGGCGGTGCGCATGGACTTTATCCAACAGTGTCTGATTGGCACGGTCCAGCTGCTCAATGCTTGTGTCATCAAAACGGGACCAGAACCGTGATAGACTGGGCTGAGACGCCAATGCATCGGACCCGAGGATTTGTGTAAACACTGGATCTGTCGTCAGATGGTCGGCACTATCATCTTCTGCATAGCCGGCGATTATTTGATACAGCTTCTGACGCAACAGATTTGCATTGGAATGGATGTGGTACAGCCGGTCGTCTTTCAAGTGCAGATGTTGGTTAATCGTCTTTGAGAATCCGATTGTTTCATCGAATTCCCGGAAGAGGAAACTGCCCGTATCCGATGACAGTGCACCGCCGTCGTTTGAAAGTTTGATCTTGCGATTGAAATCCAGTGAGATTTGCGGTAAAGTAGCCATTATAAGAACCCTTTCTGATGGTTATTTGGTAGTGCTTTAACCTTATCAGAATTGGGTTCTTTTTTCACTTTTCAAGTAAATGGCCATTCCCTTGAAAAGCCAGTGAAACCGGCATTAATTGCCTGTTAATGATTTTCTATGAATAATTCAGGATATAGTATTTATAGATAATTCAATTTATGAATCTGATCATCTATGGTTTGAAAAAGAAATAAAAACACTTCTATATTATTTAGAAAAAACATCGATAAAAGTTATAGTGATTAAGAATACAAGAGAGCAAATCAAACAATTATTCAAAGGCTTATTTGTCTGGGAAATAGGGAATAATGATAAGATATCATATTCACATAATCAACTAATAACACCAGTTCTCATTAATGAGTTTCTATACAATCCAATTAATACCCAAAAAGCAATAGATATATTACTAGTAAAATTTGATAAATCAATGAGTTTGAACAATGATTTTAAGATAAATAAAGCAACATTGAATGAAATGTCAATTAATAAAATTACCAGAGAGAAGTTGCAGGAGTTACTATTTAAAATTCGAAAGAGCAAGATTGTAGTTCTTGATTATAATGAAAATCTAGATTGCAATTTTATATTATATTTAGAAGCGATTGTTATTTTAACAAATGGTATATTTATTTTAGAAGAACAATATCAAACTCTCACAGAATATAATAATCAAGACAAAAAAAATTATATAAAAGCATTGTTAAATAGTGATGTTTTTATGCATAAAAACTGTATTAGTCAAAATCGAAAAAAGATGATTGAGAATACCTTAATAAATAAAAAGACATTGAATAGAGTTTTGAGTGGTGAAGTGCACAATGATAATATAGAGATTAGTATAATAACTTCTTCAATCAGAAAAAGTAGATTATCTTATTATGTAGAGCAATTGAATAGACAAAAACTTGTTAATATTGAAGCCACTATATTAACTCATAATTATATTTTAACTAATAAAGAAAAAGAAAGAATTAGAAATGTTGCTAAGTTTAAAATTAATATAATTGAAGGAGATAAATCTCAATCATTAGGGTTATGTCTAAATAAGTGTTTAAATTTCGCTTCCAAAAACTTTGTTACAAAGATGGATGATGATGACTATTATTATCCAAATTATTTAATTGATCAATGGATAGCTAAGAAGTATAGTCAAGCAGATGTAATAGGAAAAGGCGCACACTTTGTATATTTGGAAAATAATGAAACACTCATGCTAAGATCAGCAACAAAACAGTATAAATTTGTGAAGCAGGTTATTGGTGGTTCAATATTTTGTGAAACAGACTTTTTAAAATCGTATCAGTTTAATGACTTATCCAGTGGTGAAGACTCTGATTTTTTTAAAAGAATCACATCAGTTAATAAGTTAATATATGCGACTCATCCATATGAAATGTGTCTGTTTAGATCAAAGAATAAAGATAATCATACTTGGAAGATCGAAGAAATTAAATTGATAGGATCTTCAAAAATTGTGTCTTACGGGTCACCAGATAAATATTTAGAGGTAATCTAAAGCTTTTATAATTATTAGAATTAAAGATAGAATAGTTTATAGAAAAATTGAGGTGTTTGAACTGGATATACAAAATTATTACAAAAATTACCCAAATCTAACTCATGATGAAAATGTTGGGGTGATAACAAATTATGTTACAGAGCAAATGTTATCGTCTGATTTTAATACAATTACTATACCTAATGAAAATTATGAACGAACTTTACAAAAATACAAAATTAGGACACTGTTTATAGAATACGATATTTATGAAGTTGATCACCCTTGGTTTGAAAAGGAAATCGTTAGTATCATTAATCACTTTAATAACAAAGGTGTAAATATAATTATCGTTTCTATGATTGATGATATTTTACCGTATGAGATTCAAAAATTCCCTGAATTTATAATTGATTATCAAGCTCATCAGGCAAGTTATAAAAATAATAAATTAACAATACCTTTATGTTTAAATGAAACTCTATTTAATCCTCAAGATAACAAATTTGATACTGATATTCTATATTTTAAAGCGGGTAACTTAAAACATTATGATGAGCTTGTTGAATTCCATGAAAAGTTCCAACCTGTTATAAAAGAATCTACGGCAACAAGAATATCGCGTGAATTAATTAAACGACTATTACTAACTATAAAGGAATCAAAAATATTTTATATATATGAATCTCATGGGTTAAACAATACCTTATATAAATTTTTAGAAATTGCATCTATACTTCAAAATACTGTGGTTTTCTCAGAGAGAAAAAATAATAATTCACAGTATTCTATCCTATTTAATGATGCACAACAAACAGTAGATTATATAAGAGCATTGTTAAATAATAGATTATTTTGGGATAAACATATAATTAAAAAAACGCGAGAAGCATTCTTGAAATATACATTCATATTGAATGAGAATATTATAACTACATTAAGTGGTTCAAAAGAGAAACTTCAAGTGAAAAAAAATAAGATAGATATTAGTGTTATTGTCACTACTAAAAGAAGTGAAAATCTAACTAATTTAGTAAATGATCTGAATATTCAACAAAACGTGAATATGCAAGTAATCCTACTAACACATGGTTATATTTTAGATGAAAAATCTAAACTTATCTTATATAATCAAGCTGATTTTGAACTTTTAATCTTATCAGAAAGCGAAGATGTATCTTTTGGTAATTGCTTAAATGAATGTATTAATCATGTGAAATATGATTATGTTCTTAAAATGGATGATGACGATTATTATTTTTCAAATTTCATTATTGACATATATTTAGGAATTAAATACAGTGGCGCTACTTTAGCAGGAAAAAATGCCTTCTTTTTTTATCTTGAAGAAGATAATGTGGTTGGTGAAAGAAGAATGGACTTTCAATTCAAAGATGTTAAAGAAATAAAAGGAAACACATTATTATGTAGAACAGCTACTTTGAAAGAATATAAATTTGGCGATTTATACCGACATGTGGATTCTGACCTTATTATAAGACTGCGTGAAGATGGTAAGAGAATTTATAGTATCCACCCGTACGATATGTGTGTTTATAGAGCAGCCGATAAGACCGGCCATACTTTTCAAGTAAATGATAGTAGGTTTTTAAAAGATGCCAGAATATTATACTATGGACACCCTAATAAAACTGTTTCAACAGATTGATGAGACTACTTTGTTATTAGCAACATACTAGGAGTGATTAGAGATGCATGAATCTTATAGAGTCAATAAGAAACCATTATTAAATAAAGACCAAACAGTAGGAGTTATTGCAAACTTTTTTACAGAACAATTATTAAAAAGAGATTTTAAAACAAAAAAAATGCTAATAAATGATGTTCTAGATTTATTAGAAGAAAATATGATTGAAGTCGTTTTCATCGAGTGCAATATATACGAAGAAGATCATGACTGGTACGGCTATAGCTTTAAAGAGATGGCTGATTATATTGAAAAGTTCAATGTTAATGTAATAGCTGTAAATTCTGATCAACTTGAAAATTACAATGATTATTTTCAGTTAAATTTCAGTTCTAAACATAAAGAATGTGAAATTGAAGGGAATATAATTTCAATGCCTCTCATGCTGAATGAATATATGTTTAATCCAATCGAGACCCACAGAAAGAAGCACGATATATTGTTTTTTAGTTTAGGAGAGCCTGCTGAAGATAAAATTTTGAACCAATTTTTAAAAAGAGAAAAACCAAAATATGATGAAATTATTTCTCCTAAAATAACTAGAAGTACGTTAAAAGAACTTATCAGGAAAATAAAACTATCAAAAGTGTTATACATATATTATTCGGATGATTTTGACAAAAAACTTTTAAAGTACATAGAATTATCGGCAGTATTACAGAATACGATATTAATATTAGACCCGCATTTCACTTATCAAATGAATTACGCTTTTGTATCTCCAGATATAGAATCCAATGCAAATTATCTCCAAACTTTCATAAATGAAGGATTGTATACTGATAAAAAGATTATTAAATCTAATAGACAAGCGTTTTTAAATAACACATTAATGCAGTTACCATCACTCGATGAAATATTAAATGGTAATCTTGACAAGAAAAAAATAGAAGTTAGTGTTATTACTTCAACGAAGAGAAAATGGACAATCAATGAATATATTGAAAGAATAAATAAGCAAAGACATGTCGATATCCAGGTTATACTTTTGACACATGGGTTTGAGTTGAGTGTTGAGGAACAACAAAATATAGTTGAGAAGGCCAATTTTGAAATTAAAATAATAAATGAAGACTCAAGTGTGATTTTTGGAGTATGTTTAAACAAATGCATAGATTATGCTACAAAAGAATATTTTGCTAAGATAGATGATGATGATTTTTATTATCCTAACTACTTACTTGATTCCTGGATATCTCAAAATTATAGTAATGCTGATATTGTAGGTATATATTCACAGTTTGTTTATCTTGAGAGTGAAGATCTGACAATACAGCGGTTTAAATCTCATAAAAACCGATATTCAGAATATGTTGCAGGAGCAACTATCTTTTGTGAAACAGAACTAATTAAAAAATATATGTTTAGTGAAATACCAAAAGCGGTAGATTCTGATTTACTAAGAAGAGTATTGTCGAAAAATGGAAAAATCTATTGCGGTCACCCATATGAATTTTGTATCTTCAGAGCAGATGATAAAACAGCACATACCTGGACTGTACCAGACACTCATTTGCTTAGGTCATCTGAAATATTATTTTACGGTGACCCAACAGATTCTCTTTCAATTAATTAATTAAAATTTACTCGGTGGAGAGGGCAATACATTGCTTATAAATTAGAATAAAGGGATGTGTATATATGGAAGATATAATTCAGAGTCAAAAAAATTGGAACGATTTTCAAACTAATGGAAAAGTAGGTGTTATTACAACGCTTTTTTCTGAACAATTTTTGTCAGAAACATATGAGATAATTCCATTGTCATATGAAAATTATAGAGAAGACATAGAATTAAATGATGTAGATACCGTATTTATAGATAATGATTTATTTGAAACAGACCACGTATGGTATAGAAAAAATAGAGGGCATATCGTAAATTATTTGAAGAATAATAATAAAAATATATGTGTTATTAAAAACACGTCTTTAGATGTAGCACAAACTTTTAAAAAAGCATTTGTTCTTGAGATTGAGCCGGAGGGGATTGGATATAAATATTTAGGGTTGCTATTAAAAATGCCACTTACTTTGAACACAAAAACATATAATCCTATTAACACAGTAAAAAATATAGATATAACACATTTCTATATCGGCAAATCTACTACCACTTTAGACAATAAAAATTATAATCTGGATTTCATACCAAATGTGAAAATAAACTCCGTATTAAAGTTGAATAGAGTTTATCTTGAAGAGCTGATAAAAACTCTAAAAACCACAAAAATATTATATATAAACAAGAATAATGCAGTAGATATAGTTACTTTAAGATATATTGAATATATCGCTTACCTCAATTCCACCTATGTAATTTATGACCATAAATTTGAGTATAATTCACTATTTGAAAGTGATTCTACAGATTTTAAACTTAACAACAATATGATGACAGTTTTATTGAGAAATCCAGAGTATTCATTTAAAAAAACTTTAGCCAGACAAAGACATATACTTATAAACCATTCTATAGTTATGAAAGCTAATCTGAAAGAATTTTTAAAAGGAGAGAAATTAGAAAGAAACATCCCTAAAATAAGTGTAATAACATCAACCAATAGACGAGAAAATTTAGAATTTTATCTTGAGCAAATGAACTATCAAAGATATGTCTCACTTGAAATCAATCTGGTTACACATGGATTTGAATTATCAGAAACGGAAAAAGATAGTTTAAAAAAATCTTGTAAATTCGATGTAAATATTTTACATGCAGAAAGATTCGAAAATCTTGGTGCTTGTTTAAACAAATGTATCGAGTTATGTACACATCAAGTGGTTGCTAAAATAGATGATGATGATTATTATCTAGAGAATTATATGATTGATCAATGGTTGGCTTTAGAATATAGTCAAGCAGATGTCGTTGGAAAATCAGAATCCTATTATTATTTTGAAGCAGATGATTTAATAGGCTTAAGGAAAAAAGGTGAGCACTCAAAATATAGCAATTTCATAATGGGTGCAACAATAATGGCTAAATCAGATATTATAAAAGAACTGTTATTTGCTGATATACCTCGAGCAGTAGATACAAATTTCTTAAGACGAGTCGTCGAAAATGAAGGTACAATATATATAGGGAATCCCTATGAAATGTGTGTATTTAGATCAGCTAATACAGATGATCATACATGGCAAGTAAATAATCTGGCTATGTTAAAAAGCGCTGATATTGTAGGGTATGGAAATCCTGTCCCATATGTAAGTGTAAAATAGTTTATTTTGGTTTAGTTTAAAAAATAACACTTGAATATATGAAAAAGTATTAATATATCTAGTAGCTAGGAGATTATTATATGAAAGAAAAATTGCTTAATAAAGAAGCAAAACTATCTGTAATTGGTTTAGGATATGTAGGTTTACCTATTGCTATTGAGTTTGCAAAGTATGTAGAAGTAATTGGTTATGATAATAATGAACATAAAATTGAAGTATACAAAAATGGTAATGATCCAACTAAAGAAGTGGGTAATGAGATAATTCAAAACACTACTTTAAATTTCACATCTGACGTAGAGAAGCTGCAAGAAGTTGATTTTCATATTGTATCTGTGCCCACACCAATTAATACAGATAAAACACCTGATTTATCTCCTGTTGAAAGTGCAACTAGAGCTTTAGGTAAAAACTTAAAAAAAGGTGCTTATGTAGTTTTCGAATCAACAGTTTATCCTGGAGTTACCGAAGATATTTGTATACCAATTTTAGAAGAGGAATCAGGGTTAAAATGTGGAAAAGAATTTAAAGTGGGATACTCACCGGAAAGGATAAACCCGGGCGATAAAGTAAATACTTTAGATCAAATTGTTAAGATTGTATCTTCAGTGGATGATGAATCACTTGAGGTAATATCAGATGTCTATGAGATAGTTATTAAAGCTGGAACACATAAAGCAAACTCGATCAAAGTAGCAGAAGCAGCTAAAGTAGTAGAAAACAGTCAAAGAGATATAAATATAGCTTTTATGAATGAACTAGCTAAAGTATTTGATATGATGGAGATAGACACTAATGATGTAGTTACTGCAATGAAAACTAAATGGAATTCACTGCCGTTCACACCAGGATTAGTAGGAGGTCACTGTATTGGAGTGGATCCTTATTATTTCCTCTATCAAGCAGAAAAGCTAGGTTATCACAGCCAGATTATACAGGCAGGAAGAAAAATTAATGATTCAATGGGAAGTTTTATTGCTCAGGCAATTATTAAAAAGTTAATTGCAACTGATAAAATTGTTCGAAAAACAAATGTTGTAATGTTTGGTGTTACTTTCAAGGAGAATTGTCCTGACACTCGAAATTCAAAAGTTTTTGATATTGTAGAATCATTAAATGAATATGATATAAATGTAAAGTTTGTTGATGACCAAGCAGATAAAAAAGAAGCGAAAACATTCTATGATATTGATATCATTGACATGAAAGATATCGACGATGCTGATTGTTTAGTATTTTCAGTTGCACATAATGAATTTACATCATTGAGTATTAATGACCTAGACAAGTATTATAATGATAAACTACCACTAAATGAAAGAGTATTGATAGATATAAAAGGAATTTTTGATGTTAATGATTTAGAAAAATCTGGATTAGCATATTGGAGATTATAATTATTTGACTTAAATGAAATTTCAATAGTAATAATGATATTTTATTTTGTATAAAAGTATTCTAATCATTTATTTAGGATATCACTTTAAAAATTATATAAGAAACTAGACAGTTGCACCTGTTTAAATGAATATTTTGAATAGCTTATATCATTCGTTTAATCAATGAACTCTATTAAAGGTGGTTTAAAATAATGGAAATAAAATTACAAAATTTAAATTATAATATATTGTCTAACCTAAATTATGGTGAGATTCTAAAAATTAAAACTAATAACAATGAATTTTATTTCAAATTTTTTTTGAAAGAAAATTGCGAAAAACTATTTGTCCATAGTAATGGTGCAATTAATCGTGATATAAAAGAGCCACCTGTTTTTCATCGCTCTTCTTGGAGTGATGATATTGAGGGAAGCTGTATTTTTATTGATGATAAAACTATCCATAATACAGAATATAAAGCAGGGTGGGGTATTGGTACACGAGAAGAACATTATATTGAAAAATACTCTGAAATAATTAAATCATTTCAACAAATACTAGGAATTAAATCAAAGGATATTTTTTACTGGGGGTCAAGTGCCGGTGGTTTCATGTCACTCATGTTAGCAACGCGGCATATAGAATCCACTGCTATTGTTGGAAATCCACAGACAGATTTGAGAAGACATAATAAGACTAAACTGAAAAATTTGATTTTAAAAGGATATGGCCAGGTTGATGTTGATAATATAAGTCTGACAGATGGTTATCGATTTTCAGTTTTAGATTCAATATTGAAATTTCAATATATGCCTAAGATTGTTTATATACAAAATACTGTATTTAAACCAGATGTAAAAAAACAATTAAATCCTTTCATTAAAGAATTAAGAGAAAACAATATCTCTTGTAAATCACTCCATGTGATTAATTATAGAGACGATTATAGAGGTCATTTACCCTTGCCTAAGGATGATTATTTAAATTTCTTAAATTTAGCAATTAGTTTTAATGAATTTTAATATATTATAAGGAAGTTCTAATATGACAAATATTGATTATACACATATTAATAAAGAAGATCTTATAAAGAATGAAAAACAAGTATTTAATATTTATAAAAATGATAAATGTTATAAAACTTTAGTAAACCTCACGAAAGATAGAGAGAATATAGTTGTGTTCTTTTCAAACAACATTGAAAACACTCTACAAAATTGTAAGGAAAAAGAATCTATAAACCAATTATACTTTTCATATATCATTATAGAGGATCTTACAGCTACAGAAAATAATTTATTAGCTGGTTTTGGAATAGGTAATCAGAATATTCATTATGTAAGGGAATACAAAGAAATTATTGAAAAAATAACTGATGAAATAAACATTAGCAATAACAATGTTTATTTTTACGGTGAATATGAAAATGGTTTTATTTCTATTATATTGAGTATACTTTTAGAGAATTCTACAGCTATAGTACATAACCCTGTTAATTTTGTTCAAAGAATAGATGAGATGAATAAAAAAGAACTCTATAATACTTTATTTCCAAAACTTTCAAATGATGAAATAATAAAACAAAATCTAAAGAAATTTTCCACAACAGTTCATATGAGGAAAACTAATATCGCACCCCAAATTTTTTATCTACAAAATGAGTATGATCGGTCATATAAATCTCAATGTATTCCATTCTTAAGTAACTTAGAAAAATATAAAATCCATGATGGAAATATTATCAAGCTATTTTATAATAATGAGGATTCAGTTGGTCATAACTTATCATCTCATAAATTTCAAAATTTAATTTCTTCAGTCTTAAAAATAAACAATTTGCAGTATATGGATGATAATGTTTATTATAATTCTAAAGCTAGCTTAGTTTTATTAGATGATGATTGTAGAGAAGAAAGCTATAATATTTTGTATAAATATGGACAGAAAAATAAAATTCCTATAACTTTTGGTGTGAATTCCGGACATATTATTAATAAAACTAAAAAACGGATGAGTATAGAACAATTTGAAGAAATGGCTCATGATACTGAATATGTTGAATTTGTTAATCACACACATTCCCATGTTAAATTGACAGAGCTCTCAAATGATGAGATTGAAAAAGAAATTAAACTTTGCCAAGAGTTTTTAGAAAGCTATGGTATTTTCACACGTCATTTAATTTATCCTTTTGGTAAAGTTAATGAGGGTATAATTGACTTAGCTTCAAAGTATGTAGACAGTGGCAGCAAAACTGAAGGAAGAATAGTTAACCCAGAAGATAAACTTTTTAATCCTTTTCTCCTTAATAGAATAGCTTTTGAAAGCAATTTGGATAAAATAGAAAACAATATTCTAAAAGCGATAGATAGTAATGGTTTTGTAATAATCAATATACATTCTCAGTATGATACATTCTCTATAGAAAAATTAGAAAAAATTTTGCGGTTATGCAAAAAGTATAAAATAGATATTTTGCATTTATCTGAAGCAATTAAACGTTTAGATTTAATTAAATAATATTAGTTAATTTAGATAAAAATGTATCTCTTTATATAAGAGATTATCAAGGGAACCAGTTGAATGTAAATTGATTTCATTAGAAGCAGTAAATTCTATTTTTATTATAGTGTTTTTAACTTGAATATATTTGATTATTTTGACAAGATATGATTCGATACTTTTTCACATATTTTAACTCTGTAATGTTGCATGATTCGTGTTGGAATTTTCTGACATTAAACTTTTCTTAAAAGCGACAAAAAGTTAATACTTAAATAAAGATGAAATCACCCATTTGATTATTTACAATTAGACTTAAGAAAACAGTGTTTATTTGAGCGTTAGTAATCATCAATACCTCTTATGTCTCCGAGCCGGATATGTCAGATTTTCATATCGCAGGTCATAAGTATCGACTAATTTGTAAAGTTTCCCGTCGGCTATTCGTCTCGATTTTTATCAGCCCATGCAGGTAAAACAGAATTAGGGCAATGAATAGCAAGTTGTGAATGGTTCATTCGCTTTGATAGTAGACTTTTTGATGAGCAGATGCTTGATCCATTTGAAAAATAGTTCAATCGTACTTATCCGAATGTTCGGATTATCGCTCAGCGGTATTTATACATCTCTGAGTGCTTATGACGCTCAACTCAAAACGGTTTGTTATCATTGATCAAGTATTTCCATATTTAATGGTGAAAACGATTGCTCAGTAATGTTTTTAGTGTATTAATTCCTATATACTGGTCCTTAATTTTAGATTTTGACGGGTATTCACCTGACATATCTATTAATATTATTAGACACTTGTTAAATTATAAAAGCATTTTCTAATTTAAATTAAAATGTGATTCCCATTTGTAAATGGCAGTATTAAAATGTAGGAAATCGGCAATTTAAAATTGTTGGTTTACCTACATTTTTAAGTTGCCCTTGACACCCATTGTTATTTGAGTCAATGGGAATCACGTTTGTTATAGAAAAGGTACATTCAATATTAATATAGTGATTTATAAGTGTTTAAATGATAATATAGCATGCAAATATTCTAATGTTTTACTTTTTATAAGAGGTGAGTGACCACTTTCAGTATCATGGTATAACCAAAAAGTGATTTTATTGGTGTCCAATTTCAAGCTGTCAAGTTCATTAACAAAGGGAGTAAAGTGTCTTTTAATATCCGCTTTATGAGCATTATTTTGTATGTAAAATATCCGCGGTACATGATTCATTTTCTTCATCAATGCTGCTAAACTGAGTCGATGATATTGTGTTTTAATGATATCATCTTCAGTCATATCTGGAAATATATTTCTAAATAAAGCTTCCTTTCTTCTAGGATAATCGGTTAAAATATTAGTTTGAGGATTATTAGCAATGGCAGTAGTTCCTGAATGTAAAGTAGCTAAAGCAATGGATGATGTGCCACCAGCACTAGTACCCCAATAATAGACATCAGAATCCTCAATATCTAATGATCTCTGTACGACTTTAATAATTTCAGAATAATCTTCAACATAGTAACGATTTTTTGTACCCATTAGCCATGCAGTATTAAATGAGTCATCAGATATGTTATGCAACGTTTTGTCATCAATAAATATACAACTAGCATCTATAAGGTTTGACCAAGTTGATCTTTGATAAACTGGTGGAGTTTTTTTGTCGTACTTTAATGCACCATTTGTGTGCACTACAATTTTATTATATTGTTTATTTATATCAAATTTAAAGTAAAAATCTTCGTCATTATGTGTGATTATTACTTCCTCATCAGTAAGATTATCAAAAAAATTGTTATTAATATCTTTAGAGTCGATTCTAACCATATTATTTCCCCCTGAATTGTAATAATGTCATTAAAATAATGAATACATCATCATTATTTTCATCTGTTATTCATAATAATTCATTCTATTTGTCCTTTTCTTTAGATTGCTCATAAAGATTTTTAAGATTATTAATACCATAAAAATTTAGAATTGAAAAATTCCTATTAATTATTTCTTTAAACATATAGCCATCCCTTCTTTCTTCGTAATTAAAAGAAAGAGATAGACATATAAGTGCACGATGATTAAATGGATTAATAGTTCTAAACACAGAGTCGTGATTGTTAGAGACCTCACAAATCCAACGACCCATACGTAATTCCCAGTAAATCATATCTACAACATGATAATCATATGGTTTTTCTAAGAATTTGACATCTTTAGAAAAACTGTCATACAAGGATTCTAAATAATTCACATCTTTTGTTTGGGGTTTGTAAGCTTTGATATAGGCTTTTTTTGCCTCATCAAGATTACTAATTACTTTTTTTCTTCTGTGTAGATAAACTTGGCCTATCTCTAATAAATTGCCCCTGATATGTAGTAAATTTTTTCCAAATTCATTATAGACATATTTTGTTAACTGAGGTTTATGAGGACTAATTGTATTTTTACTGAGTATCTTCTTTTCTTCATTTGTTAAGACTATTGGGTTGTCATCTAAATAGAAGAATTTATGTTGCAAGCTGATGTCAGCGAGTATTTGACTTACAACTCCATAATCTTTAGATAGCATTTTTGATCTAGGCGTAGAATTGTCAATTTTATTTGTCAAAACATATGTGAAGAATTTTAACTCATGCATATGTTCTTTTGAAAGTGACAATGAGAAACGGCTATCTAAACCACCAGTAATAGAAAAAATAATATCACTAGAAGTTTTTGCATAATAGTCAATTTGTTTTTTCCAAAACTGTTCAACTAATCTCAGTTTTTTTTCTTCTGACATTTGAGTATATGGATTATTTTCACGTGGAAAAAATCTAGTGACATCACTTGTATTCAAATTAACATAATGATTAGGTAATGATGACTTAATATTTTCATATGGTGTTTCAAGCAATACATTCCCAAACACAGACTCTTTTTTTTCTTTTTTAATATCAAGTGTATCTGCAATTAATTTAGCATGTGAAGAAGCTAGTATTCTATTTTCTAAAAAGTAATTTGATCTGCCATTTGTAGCATCAGGATATAAATAGACATTATTGAAAGATTTAACAATTATAGTAAATCTTCCTCCTATAAAGTCAAGTGTATTTAGGAACTCATTACGATTATTGATAAATGAATTTAACAATATATCGGCTAAATCATTTATTGGGATATCATTAGATATCCCAATATGAACGTAATCACCGTGGATTATTAAAAAGTCTCCATCTTTTATACTTATGTCATAATTTATATCTTTGTCAACGTAATAGTAATAATCATTAGCAATAATATTCTCAGTATAGTGTGAAGGATACTTTGATAATTTATCTTCTGAAAATATGTATCCAAACGGGTACATTTTTAGTATGTCTTTCATAATGACTCTCCTTTAAAATACTTTTGAAACTATAAACTCTATTATACGTCATATAGAAATAGGATTCTATTTATTATAATATAAGATTAAAATATCAAGTGTCCAGAATTACTTGGTGAATACAAAATTATGTTTGATTGGAATGGAGTGTATTTAGTAAAAGCAATAAGATACAATAAATATAGAAAATTATGAAGTGTTGTAACCGTCAAGTAGAACTCAACACTTCTTTCTTCAAACAATGCTCTTCTGTATTTCATTCGGATACTGTCTTGATTTTCATCAAAGGTGATGATTTCACTTCTATGGAGGAGACGATCCAAGACTGCCGTGGTGAGTGTCGTATCTCCCAGAAACTTGCCCCATTCATTTGGGCCCTTATTCGATGTCAGGATGAACGCTGTTTTGTCATACATATCGTAGATGAACTGGAAGAACAGCTGTGCATCTTGGGGTTCATACGCCATATACATGATGTCATCGATGATGATTAAATCGGATGCGGCCATGCGTTTATACCGGGTTCTCGACTTACTGATATACTCCCGTGTTTTCAGTATGTACACCAGGTGGTCCATGGGGACGAACGAGACCTGATAACCCTGATTCACCGCGTGGATGCCGAGACCGGTTGAGAGGTGGGTTTTACCGTTATGTAAAGCTTTCTATAATGGAAAGAGCCACCTGGCGAGTGGTCTGGGGAGAAAAGCCTGTGAACACGGTTATGAAGTGCGGTTTTTCAGAGTCGCTGAATTGGTGGAACGATTGGAAACCGCATTACGGCAAGATAAATTATCAGCATTCAGAAAACGATTTGAGAAAGTGGATTTGATCGTCCTCGATGAAATGGGGTACCTGCCGTTTGGCAAGGAAGGTTCGGAGCTTTTGTTCCAGCTCATTTCCGAGTGGTATGAACAGAAGAGTCTGATCATCACTTCGAACCTGGAGTTTAGTCAATGGAACAGAATCTTTGTCGATGCCCGACTGACGGCTGCGCTGGTGGATCGGCTCATCCACCACGCTCACGTACTGTCATTTACCGGAGAAAGTTATCGCCTCAGTCATGCATTATCGAAATCACGTTAAATGGACAATACAGGGTGGCAACCCTCTGCATTTTTTCATTGCATTTCTATGTACTTTCTTATTGCGAAACACAAGTGTCTTTGAAAATATATTTTTAAGGTTGTAAATATATTTATTAGATGTAAAATTAAAGTTATTAAATTATCATTTTTATATGATTAAGTTGAGGCATTTTTAATTAAAAAGTTAAATAATGAAAGGAATTAATTATGAAAACAACAAAACTATTTCTTTTAGGTGTTAGTATGATGATTTTAGCAGGATGTGGTGGAGAATCTGAAGAAACCAATGAGAACTCAGAAGAAGGCATGGGAACATTGAGTGCTGAAACTGAAGAAAGTAACGAACCAGAAGCTGATAATACATCAGAAAGTGAAGCAGAATCAACTGAAGAGGATCCAACTCATGACACTGGCTTACTCGATTTAAGCGATAATGAAGAAGGATGGCTTAATTATGAAGGTGATGTCGGTGGAAATAATGAATATCGCATAACTCCAAAAATTGATTATAATCCAAATAAAAATTACGAAATAAATAAAGGTGCTTATGTAACATATTATAGTGGAGATGAATTTATTAAAACAGTTCAACAAGCCGAAGGCTTAATCGAGCAGGTCGAGAATGCTGACAATATACAAGTGAGCTATCATAATTCTTTTAGAAATACAATCTCACTTAGCGAACAATAGTTCATAATTTCAAATTAGATATAATTATTCTAAAAATCCAAGTCTACTACTGACTTGGATTTTATTGATTATCAATTATTACTTTCAATAATATGCATGACATCATCTTGTAATATTGGCCCTAAAGTTCTAGAGTAAGTATTGTTGATATGCCCACCATCATAATATATTAATACATTTCCTATGATTGGCTCATACTCACCGTTTACTTTAAAATACTCTGTGTAATCTACAGGATATATATTTGGGGATCTATAATCTACTAATTCCCATGGAAGTGTTTCATTGATAGGTTCAACATTCATCATTTTTTCTTTGGTGGATTCGTACCCGTACTGTTCTAGATGTTCAACTATATTAAATCCAAATCGTTGGTTATCCCTAATCGCCATCACTGGTAAACCGACTTCATCACCTATAATATTCAACTGTTCTGCCATACCTTCAGGTGGTACCGGTAGTTCTGCAACCCCTATATCAGATGTAGAAACAACTAAATCTAAATCTTCATGGTTTTCATGAAGATATGCAATTACTTTATCATTCCATCTTTTCTGAGATGTACCTTCTTCATGCTCAGTGGAGAAACGACTGCTGACTTGAATCATTGTTAATATACGTATATTCTCTTGTTCGGCAAACTGCTGAAGTGCGCCTAGCCAATGGGCAGAATGTGAACTTCCCACGAGAGCAATGGTATGGTCGTAATCTTCCAACACACCATATTCACCTATCCTGAGCTCTTCACTGGATTTTGCTGAAACATAACCATCATCGTATATATCAGCAAGGTTTTCCTTTGCCTGAGCAAATGAAGGTATAAACTCTTTTTGCTCAACTCTCACATCATCTGCAATGACTAGCGCACCAGGATGCCCGTCTATAATATATTCACCATCAATATCTGTAATAGTACTTTGGTGATAGAAATATAACCCGAATAGTACAACAAGAGTCAGTATCAAACCAGAGCCCAAGACTGCTATTGGTTTCTTACCAAGCTGCATTGATTTGACTGGATACTCGATAAATTCAGTCATCAGCCATGAAAGTACAAATGAGATAATTATGATAGCTAATCCCACAAAGAAGTCTGGAGTTCCTTCAAAATGATACTGATAGAAAGATAGTAAGACCCAATGCCATAGATAAAGTCCAAAAGCATAGCTGCCTGCCTTCATCATCCATTTCGAGCCAAGGAATGACTTCACCCCATACTTCGTATCAATATTGCCGGAAATGAGTATTGCTGATGCACAGAGCATCGGCCACAAAGCAACATAACCTGGGAACATTGTTGAGACATCAAAGACAATACCTGTTAAAAATAAGCCGATTAAGCCCATCCAGCCAAGAATATCACCGAAAAATGGATTGATCTTAATCCGTGCCAGATTCACTACGAGCAGTCCACCTAAAGAAAATTCCCAAACTCGGGTACCCACATCAAAATATGCCCATGGCTGATTCACACCAGTTAAGTAAATGGAATATAAAAATGATAGAACGAATAATGACCCAAGAAAAATATTCACTAATTTCATTCCGCTTATATTGTTTCTTTTAAGAATAAAAAATATGACTGTAAAAATTAAAAACCAAATGATATAAAACTGACCTTGTATCGACATTGCCCAAAAATGTTCGAAAGGAGTACTCATCTGCTCCTGATCTAAATAATCTGTGTTTGATATCGCCAGCTGCCAGTTCTGATAGTAAAGTAGTGATGCCACAGCTTCATTAAACGTCTTTTCAATAATCGACTTTGGCAATAAGAATATGCTGATTAGTGTAGTTGTAAAAACAACAACAATGATTGATGGCAGCAACCTTTTTAAAAGGTTAAATATGTATGGGAAAAACTTAAATTCACCAGTTCTATTATATTTAGATACGATTGACGTAGTAATAAGAAAACCGGATATTACAAAGAATACATCAACACCGCCTGAAATTCGGTTAAACCAGATATGATACACAGCAACTAACAGAGCTGCAACTATTCTCAAACCTTCTATTTCCGGCCGGAATTTTCTTTCCAATTCAATTTTGTTGTTCATTTGTTGTCCTCCTGCATCAATGCTTAAGCTTACTTAAATATACAACATTCTATTGTGATATGTAACAGGATTGGAAATATCTCAATCCAAAAAATATTCAGTTATTTTTTCATTAAGTAATTTCAAATTTTATGCGAGGACTTTGAAGTAGGGTTATACTCATTTTATTTGAATTCATAAAAAATGAGTTTGTCAAAATAGTTAACTATTGTATAGATGACATCGTACATATTATATTGATTTAAAAAGATGTGAAGCAGACAATTATAATCGTCGTCTTCACACCTCTAAGCTTTTACTACAAGCCAGTTTTATTTAAAAGAAAATCTATGTTATAACTGCTGAAAGTTCCAAAGTATTTTGTTTTCAACTCATTAAATTTAAAAATATTTGCTGCCTGTTTAAATTCAACTTCACTCAATGGGCGATCAGAGTTCAATTTATGTTTAACAAGCATTAAGTCGAGCCATTGATCTAAGGGATGGATGCCTTGCCCTTTATAAGTAAAGTAATTCAGGTTAAAGTTAGCACTTGCATTTATTTCAAGAATAATACCGGGATCATTGATAAAGTCAGGAGTGAGGATGTCCACCCCTGCCGTTGATAAGCCTGGGATGGAAGCTACACCCCTCAGACAATTTTCTACAACATCTCTAGAAATAACATGGGAAATATCTACACTTTCCCCGCCCGAAGTCAGATTGGAAATCTTTTGAAGAACAATAACTTCACCGGCTTTCGGTATACTTTGTAAGTGGTAATCGTGCTTTTTCAATGACATTAAAAGCTCATCATTTTTTTGAATAAGTTTACTTTTGAGATAAGGGTTTTGTTTTCTTAAAGCATTCTTATCATCAATGATTGTATCCACAGTATTTAAACCATCACCGACTATGTGTGCAGGTAATCTCAAGGTAGCTGAGGAAAATACGCCTTCGGTAACTGCTATTCGTATATCAAATCCACTGTTCAATTCTTGAATCAGACATTTCACTTCTTTATCAAAGTAAGTTCTTTGAGCTTTAATTGAATTATCCCATTTTGTATCAAAAGTGTCTTCATTCACATTGAATTCTAATCCTGTTCCACTGTTCAATGTCAGTGGCTTGATTAATAAATCTTTGTGATTGTTGTTTTTGACATACTCCAGTGCCTGATCTTTTTCTGTTTCTTTAAACATTTTTGAATTTGTTGTTTTTATATCAAACTGTTTTAGGTAATTCTCTGCAATCCATTTATTACCGCATATTCTGTTAGAATCTTTATGAGTCGTTCCGGGTCTCAATCTTCTCATCTTCCCGATTAATTCTTTTCCCCAATATATATTTGTATGTTTTTGTTTTGGGATTTTTGTTTGTAATCCTTTTTCAGAAGAAAGTCTTCTTAATACACCATGATAGCTGATTGAGTTTTTTTGATAATTTTGAACTTTGATATCATGAAGATCCAGTATTGTCTGTTTCAAAGAACTTGAATCTGAGAAACGGATATTTTCATTATTCATTTAATATAATTCCTTTCATTATAATCAAAATCAATCAGATATTCACATTAAATTTTTGATGCTTTCATCAGAAACTTTAATCTTATCTTTGACGAATTTAAATCGTTCGTTTAATATATTGAAATCTTCTGCGCTGAGGGAATTTAATTCAAGTCGGTTGTCCCTTATTCTCCTCTCCAAACGTGTAATATAAAATAATTGCTTCAAAGGAGTCTGCGGCTGTCCATACATAGGGAAATAGTTCATTTGGAAGTTTGGGCGCTGGTTCACTTCTATCACCGTGCCTGTTTCAGCTGATATATCATCTACGATAATATCCACACCAGCTGTTGATACTCCGGGTATGGCCAGGACTGCATCTTTTGCCTGCTGCAGTATACCAGGAGAGATATGGTCTGTTATTTCATAGTTTTCCCTTCCTTCAGCTACGCTGCTGTGGGTATACAAAATACATAATTCATTTTTTGGTAAAACAGTATTTAAAGAATTATTGGTGAACTTTAAATTGTCATTTAATTCCTCATTTATTTGAATGGAATTTTTCCGGTGAAAGGGATTCAATTCCCTTTCCTTGTTTTTAATATGAATCAATTCTTCAATTGTAGAATTGCCATCTCCTATCACATGGCCAGGGGCTCTGAAAATCACCGAATTTACTATTCCTTCAACAATTGTAATCCGCAATTCAAGTCCTGATACTTTCTTCTGAATTATGAAGGCAGGATTCGCAACTTTAAACTCTTTTTGTACTTTCAAAGATGAATTCCAGGAATTTCTAAAGTTTTCTTTGTTAATATTTATGAATACACCCCGTGCATGACTCAAGTCTTTGGGCTTCAGTACAAAGATTGAAGAATCGTTTTGAGATATAAAATCATATGCTTCATTGAATTCTTTTTCATTAAACACTTTCGTATCCGGTGTCTTGACATCAGAAAATTTTAAAAATCTTTCAGAAAGAATTTTGTCATTTGATATTAAGCGTCCTAAATCTGTGTTATTTGGATAGAAGCCTTTATGATAGTTCATTAAGGAATGCTCTTGATCAAATAAATTCAAATAATATTGGATTCTTCCAGCTCTGCGTTTTCTTTTTTGCTTTTTATTATATCTTATACCGAGTTCAGTCAGTTCCCGTTCAGTAATTTTCAGTAAATCAGTAGTTGTATTTTTTGGATATGTATTTTGAGAGATAAAATTAAATTTGTCTAATGTTTCTTTCAGTAAATTCTCTTCCATTGAGTCTAGTTCAATCCTTTATCTTATGTATTTTAGTATTCATTATCATAATGACTCATACTAAGCGGTATCATTTAAATCAATGTTGTTAATATAAGGCTGATATTCATAAATTATTATAACCTAAGTTTGAGTTGTATACATAGTCATTATGTAGATAGAAAATATGGAGGAACCATTACTGTGAACCGTACGATTATAATAATTTAGCTTGATTTAGTATTTTTTTCTAATTTAGAAATAGGTTATAAGACTAGATGTAAATGAAGCCATGAATCATAATGACGCATGGCTTCATTACAGTAAACTATTATTGAAATTTATTTATTTAATGAAGTATTTTTATAGATTAAATCTCTGAAATATTTTTGCTTTTCCTGGAATAACATGTAGTTTCGAATATATTCATTTTCGTTTTCTATTTTATATTTATCCTGAACATCATTAAGAAATTGATCCCTGGCATAGTATGAGTTTAAAAAATAAGCTTGGGGATCAGTAGACGGACCATATGTGGGGTAGATTGTCGATTGCAGCATTGGGAAAGCATTGATTTCTATGACAGCCGGGTTTTTATCCTCAAAATTCTCCATCATAATATCTACTCCTCCAGAAGGCATGTCAGGAAGAGCTGCCAATGCATCTACTGCTATTTCCTTGATTTCTGAACTTACAAAATTGGTGATATCCACCATTTCTCCACCGAGAGAAGTATTTGAAACTGAAAGTAACAAAACGTACTCATTATTATCCGGAACAGAATCTAAAGTATAACCTGAGTATTCTAAAAAAGATTCCATAGCTGGAGTGGCACTGGATTTTATAAGTTTCCTGCTTAAGTGAGCACATTTTTTCCTCTCAGTATTTTTTAGGTTAATCAAATCACTTATAGTATTTTCACCGTCACCTCGAACATAAGCAGGTACTCTTGCGACAATGGAGTTGAATTTCCCTTCAATTATAGTTGCCCTTGCTTCAAAGCCCTTCAAATAGTTTTGAACTAATATACTCTGACTTTGTTTTCTGCCATGTTTAATCATGGTATTACGGGTTAAGTTCCAAAATTTTTCAAATTCATCTGCAGAAATATTTACGTAGACGCCTCTACCTAAAGACATGTTATTTGGTTTTATAACTACAGTATCATCAAAATTTTTAAAGGAATCAATTTTGGCTTTTTTCATCTCATTACCTTTGTATACTTTAGATATCGTAGTTCTTATATCAGCTAAGGTGAGTATCTTTTCAGTTTCTATTTTGCTGATTGAAACCTTTCTGCCTTTTGCTGAATTTGAAGGATATACGGGACTTCTCAATGAACCTATCAGAGTGTCATCTTTTCTAAGCATATCCAGCTGTTTAAATCCTTTTTTTAAATTTTTAACGCTATGATTAAATCCTAGATTTTCAGCTTTAGTTATATACTGTTCCATAGTATTTATCGTTGTAATATCATCATAAATATTCATTTGTCCATAGGTTATATTGTTATATATGTATTCCAAGTCTTTGTTATCCATAATAAACTCCTAGTCTTTTCTTTAAATTATACATCAAGTTTGTTGTAATTGTTAAATCATTAATATGATAATATTGAATGTACACAAAATAAAAATTATAAAGAGGTATGAAATGAATAATCACGATTTAGAGTATCTTTTAAATAACAATCCATTCAAATATAAAAATTACTATAAAAATGTCCCCACATCGAATCTGGCAATTCAGGAAAGCTATTTAAAATCTTCAGTCATCAATTACAAAAAATTAAAGGCAAAAAAAAGTATTAGAAACAGATATCAAATATTAGATTTGAATGATAATTCGATTTTTGAACTTAGAGAGTTGCAGTACCCTAATAATGGAAGGAATATTAGGAAATTAGTTGAGGACAAGTTAAAAACGGAGAAATACATATCACAATTTGGGATTAACACACCTCAATCCAAGGTGTACCATATGAGTGAAAGAGAACTTGCAAAACAAGAAAGTTTTACAGAGAAAGAAAAAGTTGTTATAAAACCACTTTCTTCATCCAGGGGCAGGGGTGTACAAGTCAATGTCACAAAAGACAGGTTTGATATAAACTGGGATATTGTTAAAAGAGCTTTGAGATTAAAAAATGAATATATACTTGTTCAAAATGTGGTCGAAGGTTTTGAGGCCAGAGCAACCATAATAGAGGGGCAGCTGCTTTCGATCATAGTGAGAGTACCTCCATATGTAACTGGGAATGGCAAGAATACCATTAGTGAGTTAATAGAGATTAAAAATAAGGAGCGAGAAAAATGTGATTTCAGAAAAGATATGTTAATTACTCAATCTGAAACTAATCAGGAATTTCTAACAGCACAAGGTATGAACTTTGATTACATTCCTCCAGAAGCAGAAAATGTACTTTTAAATTCCATATCTAATATCGCTTATGGCGGCGAAACTATTGATATAACCAATCTAGTCTGTGAAGAAACAAAAGAGGCAGCTCTAAATGCGATGGCTTCTATACCGAACCTGAATACATGTGGTATTGATATCATGATGACATCTTTTGATGACATTAATCCAGTGATTTTGGAGATCAATTCGTATCCTTTTTTAAGTCTTCCATATTTACCAACTTATGGTGAAGGTAAAAACCCTACTGAATTATATGTTGAATCACTGGTAACCATGTATCAGAACATCAATCAGCCGTCTAAGAAGTATCACATTAAAAATGAGGATAAATATATTTCTAATTACTTCAGTTTAAACAAACGCAGACAAGATTTGATTAATAAAGTAATGAATAATCTCCCTGTCTATAAATAAACAAAATTTATTAAAACACAGATTGAAATCTCACAGTCTCTTACTTTAATAAGTGTAATAATCAAGTTATTATTTCCCTTAATATTTTGTTGTTTATCTACTTTTCATATTTAAGTCATCGGATTCTGTTCTTTAAGTTATTTCATTATCTAAAAGAAATGGGATGTATTATTATAAGAGTAAGAGGCTTTATATGAGGAAAATTTTCAGGAGGTAATATATGACAAACTCAAATGAATCTAGTATTCCACTTTACCTGGATATCAAATCACAAGAAGACAACCTGTATGCAGAATACGACGGCTCACGACCATGCCTTTATTACATAAACGGTATGATGTCGGAAGACGAACATGTTTTTACATTCTCCCAGGAAGCAGAGTTGATTCATCTGGACGGCAGGACTGTAATCGACAGTATCAACTCATTCGACGTAGACCATATGCTGGATCTTTATATCGCACTGTTCGAAGATGAATATATATGTGTCTCTCATTATGAGAGTAAGAAATTACGCAATCTTAATAAATTGGAGAATGGATTGTTCGAAGTTCCATTGACCAAAACTATATACATTGAAAATAAGGATATGGCCGAGCCATTGATGTACTATGTATATATGCCCTTATCTGAAATTGATCTTCAAGAACTGATTTATGAATGTAGGAAAGCATTCACTTATTTTAAGAAAGAAGCAGAAGCGGTTTACCAGGAAGGTATACTTTTCAATGAGAAATATGATGACTTCATGGAAGAGATTAATCATTTTATAAGAAAATACAAAGTCGAGTTTGAACAGTCGGAAGGTTCGGAAATGATTATCAGTACGATATATGTATTGAGGAAATATCTCAATCTTGACTGGAAACATGTTTATGAGCTGCTGAAAGAACAGTAGAATCGTTTAATCTGGACATATTATTGACGACATCCCAAACAGATTACAAATCAGAAAAGAATACATTCATGAAAAAATTCCGATGTGATTTTCACATCGGAATTTTCTATCTCTCATATACAATTCTGCCATCCACAATCGTCATCTGGATGAGTTCGTCCGACAATGTATTGGATTCTTTGAATGGGTTGTGGCTCAGCACGACAAAGTCTGCATATTTTCCGATTTCGACAGAACCTTCCATGTCTTCAGTGCCGTTCAGTCTCGCTGCATCGATTGTCATCTTACGGTAGGCTTCTTGTCTCGTTAATTTCTGAGTCTCTCCGAGTGTGTCACCGTTCCTCGTCTTCCTGTCGACTGCGATGCTGATGGAGTGGAGCGGGGAGATGTCTGTGACCGGGCAGTCGGAATGGATTGTGGATGTCATGCCCGCTTCTTCCGCCCACCTGACGGGTTCGAGGTTCTTGACTCGTTCCGGTCCTAAAAATTTCGCTTTATGGACATCGCCGAAATAGTATATATGGTTCATGAAGAACGAACCCCCGATATCGTTATCGACCATCTTTTGAATGTCTTTTTGGTTGACTGTCTGCAGGTGTTCCACACGGTTTTGGATATCTGTCTTCTTATATTCCTTCGTCTTTACATACGCACCGATGACCGCTTCAGCCGCCTTATCTCCGTTGGCATGTGTAATGAGCGGGTAGCCGAGCTTCTGGAAATGGGTGTACAGTTCCATCAGTTCTTCGTCGGTAAACTGTGTATCATCGGCTTTCGTGCCGTCATAGTAATCTTCTCTGAGGGCGGCTGTATGGATCTGGATGGAGCCGTCATTGAAGAACTTCGCGCCGCCGAGTGTGGCAAAGCCTTTGCTTAAACTTTCCAGTTTTTCCTTGATTGAATCGCCGTTTTCCCCTTCAAACGCTTCATCATTCAAAAGCAGCTTATAGTCGATCGCAAAGCGTGTTCTGAAGTGCTGCGGGCGTTTGAGATATTCCAGTACCGCATGCCAGTCGTTGATGCCGTTAAGTAAGCCAACGCACATTTCGGTGGCGCTGGTGATGCCACGTGACTGGTAATCTTTTATGCCGCCTTCGATATCATCGGCAAGGTCTTCCGCCTTGATTTCCGGCAGTACGGCTTTTGCCTTATCGAGTGCCGGGAATTCGAACAGGACGCCGTTGACCTGACCGTTCTCATCACGTTCGTAACGGCCGCCTTCGGGGTCCGCGTCCTCGAGGCCGACACCCATGATTTCGAGTGCTTTCGTGTTCACTGCACCCATATGGGCAGAGCTGTGCTGCACATAGATCGGTATCTCTGTCGACACCTTATCCAGATCGAAGCGGTTGGGGTGCCTTTGTTCCGCCAGTTCAAACTCATTGTAGCTGTAGCCGCGGAGCCAGCCGTCACGTAATATCTCATCTTTTTCTTCTGTGAACTTTTCTATCATCTCTTCGATGCTCGAGATGTTATCCGGCGAGCAGTTCAGCTGGCGTCTGAAGTTCGAGTACATCACCAGATGGCTGTGCGTATCAATGAACCCCGGTGACAGAAATTTCCCCTGTATGTCCAAAATATCTTTACCTTCTTCTACAGTGAAACCATCCTGGGCTTTGATATCAGAGATGATCCCATTTTCTATTTTTACCGTTGACAGTTCATGTGTACCCTTTTTAACATCAAGCACTTTCGCATTGATGATTGTCATATGTCTTGCCATTACAGTCTTTCCTTTCTTTCAAGTTTTTCAAAATATGCCGCCTGTACCGTCTCTGTAGGGGCATGTTTCGTAAACAGGCTCCCTCCGACGAGCAGGACGAATGAAACGGTGAAGCCGAACAGCGCATGGTCCATGCCGATCGGCAGGAACGGATAGGCGAGTACCAGTACCGCTGTCCCGATCATGCTGGTGAGTACACCCGCTTTTGTGACGCCTTTCCAGAACATCACGGCTAAAAACGGGAATACCATGATGGTTGCGGTCAGCCTGAGTGCCCACTGGTACGTCGTTGCGATATCTTCGATCGAGTAGGCGAAGATGCATGCGAGTCCCGTAATGATGAGAACTGAAATTCTCGATGATATGAGCATTCTTCTTGGACTCGCAGTTTTATTGATGAAGTTCTGATAGATGTCGACCGTCAGGTTGCTTGAGCCCTGCAGGATGAATGACGTCGCACCGGTCATGAGTGCCGCAAGCAGACCGAGGAAGACGACGCCGCCGACCGGGCTCGCGAGCAGTGTATCCGTCACGTAAGAGAATACCAGATCCGGATGCATGTCGAGCGGCACGAATTGGCGTGCCGACAGGCCGATCAAAAATGGCAGAAATGAAATCAGACCGGCGATGATGAAGCCGAGCGAGTTTGCGCCGATCGCCGTCTTCTCATCTTTCGCTGCGAAGATCCGCTGCCATGTCGACTGCCAGACCATATAGAACGGGCCAACAGATAATGCGTACAATAAAATTTCGCCCATGCCGTCCGGTCCTGTGAAGCTCACAAATTGCGGTTCACTGTTCGCGAAAAGCGCCCCGAGGCCGCCGACGTGGTTGATCGTGACGACTGCGAGCACGACGACACCAATGATGATGATGATCGATTGGATCGCATCCGTAAGAATCGTCGCCGGCAGTCCGCCGATGACCGTGAATATCAAAATGACGATGAACGACAGAAATATGCCCATCGGGATGCTCATGTTCAGCGTAATGTTGAACACCGAACTCATACCGACAAGCTGGAGTGCCGTCGTCGGCACCGAATAGATGAACGCCGACAGGACGGAAGGGATGATACCTGCTTTGCCGCCAAACCTTACCGTGAACAGGTCGGCGAGCGTAATCAGCCTCTGCCTCCGGAGCGGTTTTGCGAAACCAAGAATCAGTATCAATGAAAATACGATGGCGACGAAAGCGAATTTCCAGTAACCGGACAGGCCGACCGTAAAGCCGAGTCCCATCCAGCCGATGAATACCGCAGCGCCGCAAAACGTACTGATGACCGTCCCCGTGATTTTCCAGAAGCCGGTGTTCCAGCCGCTGATCAAATAGTCTTCATACGTGTGGATCCTTCTGAAATACCAGAAGGCGATGCCGAGCATGAAAATGAAATATAGTATGAAATAGGTGATGTACCAAGACATGAATTGACCCCTTTTTAAATCAGTATTATTTTTATATTGATTCATTATACAGAAAATTGGATGGAATGGGGGAGTGGCAGTGAATAAAATTTCATCTCCACCTTTGACTTTCACCTCTATTAATAAGAAGATGTATATTGTAATGATTAAATAATTTCTGGGGGTTATCACGATAAATTATAAGATGAGAGTTTTATTGACACTACCGTTATTATTCATACTCGCTGCCTGCGGTAATGGTGAAGATTCGCTGTTGAACGATGCAGAGATTGAAGAAGGCTATTACATCAACTATAACGGCGGGGAATCCGAGAACGAAGAGATGTATACTTCAGACTTCATCGAATACGATGCAGAGACGGACTATTCTTTGACACGTCCGGCATACATATCCTACTACAATGAAGAGGATTTCATTCAGACGAACCTGTACGTCGACAATATGCCAGTGCTGATTGAAGCAGTGCCGGAAGCGACACATGTCAAGGTCAGCTTCAATCAGAATAATGAAGATGCGATCATATTTACCGATGAAGCACTGGATGGTGCTGAAGCCGGGCATGAAAATGTGCCTGAAGAAGAAGCAGAGGCCGGGTCAGACGAAGCGGACGGATCAGAATCCGGGTCGGATAATGGCGGAGAAGCGGATGAATCTTCTTCCGAAGCGTTCGACTTTAGTTCTATAGAAGGCGAGGTCGTACTCGATACATCAGAATTTACAGATCAGGACCTGTTCATGTACCAGGGCATCAACGAAAATGGTGCATTCACTGCAATGGATGATATGGCCACCACCCGCGGCATTGCCTACGATGGTGATTTGGAATATGCCATCAACCAATCTGCGGTTATCGCGTATTACAGCGACAGTGAATTTCTTGAAATCCATTCCGTCGACGACGAGGGTTATATCGAAAATGTACCGGATGCCAATTTTATCAATATCACTTACAACCTTGACGACATGAACGATCTTGTAATGATTGAAGAAAACCAGACAGATTAGAAAACGAAAGAAGCGAATGCAATGGATATATTACCAATCTTAGCCATACTGATCGTCGGTATCGGTGTCGGTTTCATCAATATCGTCTCGGCCGGCGGCTCGATGCTGACACTGCCGATGCTGATTTTCTTCGGCCTGCCGTCGAATGTCGCGAACGGTACGAACAGAATTGCGATCCTGTTCCAAAATATTTTCGCGATGTATCAGTTTCATAAAAACGGCCACTTGAACTGGAAGCTCGGGCTGTCGCTCAGTGTACCGACGACGATCGCCTCCATTTACGGCGCACAGATCGCTGTCGATATCGCAGAAAACACGTTTGATAATCTGCTCGCGACATTCATGATCATATTTGCGGTGCTGCTCATCATAAAGCCGCAGCGGTTCATCAAAGAGAAGTTCAATCAGACGACGTCCATCATTTTATTATTCATCGCATTCATATTCATCGGCATATACGGAGGCGCCTTGCAGGCGGGCGTCGGATTCTTCATCATGCTGACGCTGCTGACACTTGTACCGAGAATACCGATGGCTGAAATGCACGGTCTTAAGGTGCTCGTAGTCACAATCTATATTTCAGTGTCCACATTCGTCTTTATAGCGAATGGCCTCATCAGCTGGGAATTTGCGATTGCGTTGTCCATCGGTTCAGCGACGGGCGGCTTTCTAGGCGGCAAGTATGCGAGTGTCCTGCCGGATAAGCTGCTTGAGAAGATACTGATTGCTGCAATCATCTTCTTTGCCGTCATCCTTTTGATGCGGTAATTGTTATTGATTGATTTTAAACGTTTGTAAGTTGTATCATTTAGCTGAAATTAAATAATGGATGACAGGAGGACAAAGTGTGTTTACTCAAATCATCAGACTGCTACTCGTGTCCTCGGTGCTCGTCATGAGTGCCTGTCAGGCTGAATCTGTAAATGAAAATCTGATTAATAAAGTCAACAGTATCGACGACAGCTGGATCAATTATGAAGGCGCGGAAGAGAACAACAACACGATGGTCCGCTCGCAGTTCATCCCTTACGATCCGGATAAGGCATACGAAGTGAATTACCCGACGTACATTGCGTACTATGACGGTGAGAAATTCCTTGAGACCATCCGTCATCAGGACACGCCGGCGACGGTAGAAACGGTGGAAGAAGCGGACGGCGTCATCGTCAGTTTCAATAAGAAGAATAAAAACGGCATGCAGATGGTGGTAACGGATGAACAGTAAACTTTATATCGTCATTCTGCTGCTCTTCATCTCAATGCTCGGACTTCTCATTGCCGACAGCTTTTACCATAACTACACCGATGAGCCGGAAGACAGTGACGTCATCATCGTCCTTGGCGGCGGTGACCAGGGCAGGATGGATAAAGCTGCTGAACTGTATCAGGCCGGTTATGCGGATACAGTAATCATGACACCGATCGGAGACAGATTCAGTGGAGAAGAGCTGAAGTCCATCGGTAGACATTACGGCATCGACGAATCGGATATCATAGTCGAGGAAGAATCTGACAGCACCTATACAAATGCAGAGGAATCAATCAAGATCATGGAAGAAGAAGGCTTCGATTCGGCGCTCGTCGTTACGAACGACTATCATACTAAAAGATCAAGACTCGCTTTCGACCGGGTAAACGAGGGCGATAAGACCTTTATTTTCATCAATGCCATGAACTTATCAGGTGAGAGATGGTATGAACGGGAAAACTCCGGTACCATTTGGCTGAATGAATTTGTGAAGACATGGGGTTACAGATTCGGATTGTATAATTGGTTCGGATGATAGGGAACAATCAGAAACCTCCCGGCAGTTTAGAAACTGCTGAGAGGTTTTTATTATGGCTTTAACAGTGTAATAAAATTCATTCGTAGTATAATCTACATAAAAGGGGTGGAGAACGTGAGACGTGTATTAAAAGCTGCAGATGTGAGGGAAGAGTGGGATGACTTCAATGATGACGTGATCGGTTCAGGACCTGCGTTCGTTGAAAAGGATGGAATGGAGTGGGTGGCCATAAGCACCAATCAGTTTGATGCCATCCTGAATTATTTTGTGCTGGAAGCGGAATATTTCAATGAAGAAGATGGTTCGGTGACTTTCTCCATGGTGGATCTGGACATTGCAGAAAACGGCGAGACGAAAGAGGCTGCGATCGAGATTCTTGTCGGTGAATTATTTGAATACGCAAAAGAATATCAGGAAAATTTTAATATGTACTTCAATTCTTCCAACCGGCAACATCACCTGCCATATGTGCTGAAGATCCTATCCTGCGACAATAAGGAGATTTTGAAAACGATAGTGAGGTACTGAGGGTATAGTTTAATTGATAGTTCTGTTTCTACTGCAAGAAAAGTTTACTGATTAATGACCAGGATGATTCATAATAAGAAATTATCAACAATAAAGAGACACACCTTTTGTATTTACATAAGTAAGTACATTTGTTACGATTATAAATGTGAGGTGTTGATTATGAGTTCTAAAAACGCAAAGGTTTTTAAGAGTGGTAACAGTCAGGCAATCAGTTTGAATAAGTCGGCTTTTAATGAAGCGGGTCTGTCAATAGGAGATGAACTAATTGTGGAAATTAAAGATGAGCAATTAACTTTCACCAAAAAACAAAAAGATATCAAAGATGAAATACAAGATTTTTACCGTCAAGGCGGAAAATATGATGAAAAAGAAATAGACTTCGGTGAATCTGTTGGTAAAGAACTATGGTAAAGCAGTTCGATATAGCATTAGTAGATTTCGATCCTGCTAAAGGAAAAGAAAAAGGAAAATACAGACCTTGTGTCATTATCAGTAATGATTTATTGAACAGCAGCAATACAATCAGTTGGGTCATGCCAATTACGAGCAGAAGTAAGCGGTTTCCATCTGATATTCCTTTAAAAACTAAGAACAACAAAGTGACGGGAATCATAGACACGGTTCAAATAAGGGCGATAGATCTATCAGTAGGAGATACGAAAATAGTTGATACTTTACAGGAACAATTGAAACATCAACTTTTAAGATCAATAGCTGCACATACAGAAGTAATATAAAAATATCGGTGGCGGATGAAAATTCTGTCAGCCGATTTTTTATTTCCAATAAAGTCCTTCTCAGTCTCAATCATTTGAGAGCACTCCCCAATAATGATACGGTGTTGGGTAGAATTGATACATAAAGGAGAACGGAATCACATGACAAAACGTATACCACTCAATCTGCTCGAACTGGTGGGCATCTCTGAAAACCAGACGGTCAGGGAAGCGATCGAAGCGGCGATGGAAAATGCAAAACTGATCGACAAATTGGGTTTCAAACGCCTCTGGTTCGCAGAACACCATAATACGAAAAACCTGGCTTCGGTTTCGACCGCGCAGCTGATCCAGATGGCGGCGGACCGGACGGAAAATATCCGTGTCGGCTCGGGCGGCATCATGCTGCCGAACCATTCACCGCTTCAGGTGGCGGAGAATTTCGGCACGATTGCACAGATGCATCCGGACCGGATCGACCTCGGTCTCGGACGGGCACCGGGGACGGATCAGATGACGTCCCAGCTCATTACGCGTTCCAGCAGTGATGCCCAGAATTTTGCGAATTCGATCTACGACATGATCGGCTGGTTCAGCGACGAAGGCCAGGGCAAGAGCGTCCCGGTCACTTCGACCGTCGGCACTGGGACGAACATCCCGATATGGGTGCTCGGTTCCAGCATGAACGGAGCGTCGATCGCCGGCCAGCTTGGCCTGCCATATTCCATTGCGACGCACTTCGTGCCGGATGACTACAAACAGAAAATTGAAACATACCGCTCGGCATTCACGACCTCGCAGCCGACGTCACAGATTTCGGAGCCTTACGTCATGGCGGGAATAAACGTCATCGTGGCACCGACGGACGAAGAAGCGGAAAAAATCTGGACGACATCCCAGCAGATGCTCGCAGATATACAGACGGGCAAGCAGCGTAAACTCCAGCCGCCGGTCGACCCTGCAGAACTTGGGTCAGAAGAGACGCGTGCGATGATGGACGGCATGTTCAGCCTGAAAGCCGTCGGTTCACCCGAAACGGTGAAGGCCAAACTGGAAGCTTTCGCCGAAGACTCCGGCGCGGATGAACTAATTGTCGTCACATACACTTACGACCCGGCTGATCGGAAGCGGTCGATGGAACTCTTGGCGGATCTGTGGTTCGAGGAGTAGAAGAAATTGATACTATCAACTAACTGACTCGCAGTTAATCTGATAGAAGCGTTCTATCGGCCAAGTGATGGTTGGTTTGGCCGGTAGGGCCGCTCTACAACTCAAATCCTGCAAAAAATAAATGATGCAAAAAGCCTCCAGAGCTTGCTGCTCCGGAGGTTTTCAGTATATATAAAATTATTTTGTAAGTCGTTCTTCCAGAAGGGATTTAGAAACCAATAAGTTGATGGCCTGGTTTTTTGAAACAGCTTCCTGTTTCATGTAAGCTTCAATTTCGCTATTAAGTGATTTGGGAATTCTATAAGTCATTTTAACAGGTTTTTGTTCTTCATAATCTCTTGGCAAGGGAATTTCATCTTTGTTTTCCAACATGACTTGAAACCAGATTTCTTTGGCAATATCCAAATCTTCAATCGCTTCTATTTTTGTATCTCCGACGCCTTCAAGGCCCTTCAACTCTTCATAGACAGCCACAAAATACTCGGTGTCATCAAAATCTTTTTTTGGAATGACAATCAGTTTATAGTTGAGATTCATGTAATCATTGGTCTTTTTCATAATCCATCACTTCCTCAATATCCTGAATCAGGGATTTAATAATATGGAGGCGCATTGGTTTTGTGAAATTCACTGTGCGTTGTCCCATGATTGAAACTGGTATTTTTCTATGCCGATAAACTTGGTGTCCGCCTTTTCCTTTTTTGGAATTCAATGTAAAACCGAACATCTTTAAAGCAGATTTGAATTCCTGTTCGCTTATATTTCTAGGGTTGTTTTTAAGTTTTTCATACATCTTTTCTCTTCTGGACATGTGCCACCACCCATGATGTCTTTCTATTATTATATACTTTATTATAAACTGTGTAAATAAACATGCCGGTAAATTTAAATGTCAATGGATTTCAATAGGTTATCGGTTTTTATTTTCTGAAAATAGTGGAATAATGGTAATAAGTATACATACGAAAGGGGAAGAGATGATGAAGCGACTGGGGATTGTTCTGGTGGTTTTGATGGCGGCTCTGACGTTCAGTCCGGATGTGTCTGCGAACGAGATCACCAATATGGAGATGGATATTGAAATAAATGAAGATGGCTCGGCGACTGTGACGGAAACGCGCCAGGCGGATATGACCGAGGGTACGGAAAATTATATCGTCTTCGATGAGGCGGACATGGATGCGGTCGAGGTCACGGATTTTTCCGTGGAAGGATTCACCGAGCAGCCGGACTGGGACCCGGATGCGTCTTTGGAGGAAAAAGCGGGGGAGTACGGTGTGATTGAGACGGATGACGGTATCGAACTCGTCTGGGGCATCGGCGAGTACGGCGAGCAGGAGTATGTCGTCAATTATACGCTTGAAAATGTCGTGAGGAATCTTGAGGACGGCCAGTCGCTGTACTGGAACTTCGATACATTTACCGGACTGCCGGTGGATGATTTCACGATGAATGTTTCTTCGGAAGTGCCGCTCGCAGATGAGCTGCAGTTCTGGGGGTTCGGCTTTGAAGGTGATATCAACCGGGGAAGTGACGGCGTCACGTGGACTGCGGATGAAACATTGACAGACGGTAACGATGCGGTGCTGCTCATGCATTTTCCGCAAGCCACATATAATACCGACGTGACGGATGACGGCACGCTGGAAGCTGAGGCCGAAGCGGCGATGGACGGCTCCATCTATGATGACGGCAGCATGAGCGGCTGGGCGATCGGCGGAATCGTCGGCGGAATCGGTGCCGCTCTCGCGTTGGTCATCATCTTCGTCCAGCAGTTCATTTCGCGCCAGCAGAAAGCGGGACACATCGATTCGGGTGCGACCATCCACCGTAGGAATAAAGGGCTCGAGGCCGAAAAGCCGCCCGCTGTTGAAGACTATGCAGGCATCGCGTTTGTCCTGATGCATCTCCGAATGGGGCATTTCGAAGAGACGTTCCAGGCCTATATGATGAAGTGGATGGACGAAGGCCGGATTTCGATCGAGATTGACCGGAAAGAGGGTCAGAAACTGGATAAGGGCGAAACTGAAATCATCATCCATGATTATGAAACATTGATCGAAGGCTATTCCCATTCATTCAAAGATGTGAAGGATCACCTGAAGCAGGAAGTGCCTGCAGGTGGTTACGAGCCGCTGTTATGGTGGATGCTTCTTGACGCGGCGGATGATTCGGGCTTTATTGATGATAAATCACTGACGAAATGGTCGAAGAAAAATGCGAAGGCTGTCGGTGCCGTTGCTGACGAAATTACGGTGTATTCCAAACGGTGGCTCGAGGCGAACGGCTATTTCGAGTTCAGGAAGGACAAGATATTCGGCATCACCGTGCCGATTTCGGTTCCGACCGAAAAAGGCGAGGCACTGCTCGATGAGCTCGTACAGTACAAAAATTATATCGAGGAAGATTACGGACGCATCTATGAGGATGACGACAATTACAGAAACGATATGATCTGGAGCGTCCTCGTCGGCGAAGGCGATGATATCAGGAAACATCTGCTGAAAGTGACGAAAGATGACGCGGACGGCGCCCATCCTGTCTGGATGCATTACTATTACGGGCCGATGCTGGCCTCACAAAGCTGGACGAAAGGGCTCGGCCAGGGCGGATTCCACTCGTCCGCATCTTCCGCCGCTTCAGGCGGCGGGGGCGCAACCGGTGCTGGCGGCGGTGCCGGAGCAGGCGGTGGAGGCGGAGGCGGTGCCAGGTGATGGTGTTGCCCCGGCAGCTGTCTGTTGTTTGTCCTGTTTAAGGTGAAATCCGATTATCTTTGTGGATTTTGCCGACTTGCTCGTTTTGGGCGGGTGAAATCCGAGCATACTCAGATTTCAGGCTGATTTGCTCGTTTTTGGTGAATGAAATCCGAGTATCTTCGTCAATCTCACCGACTTAATCGGTTATCAATTCAAATCCAGATGTCCTGGCACGGGCCGTGGATGTTTATTCGCCTGTAATTTGTGGAACACATATTATATAGAGGTGATAGTGATGGAAAGACAAAAAGTGATTGAAGAGATTGAAAATATACTGAATATATCCAGAGTTGGTGTGATGTCGACGATATCCGGCGACAAACCGAACAGCCGTTACATGATTTTCTATAATGACGGCCACACGCTCTACACGAAGACAGACGAAGCTACACCGAAAGCGGATGAGATCAAGCAGAATCCGAACACGCACGTGCTGCTCGGCTATGAGGAGACGTCGAATGACAGCTTCCTTGAAATCGACGGCAAGGTGGAAATCGTCGAAGATCAGGAAACACTCGACTGGCTGTGGCAGAATCAGGATAAGACGTATTTCGATTCCGAAAAGGACCCTGATTTCACAGTATTGAAAATAAACCCCGAATCCATCAAAGTGATGAACGACCAGGACAACGTCGGCAAATCGCAAGTGGTGGATTTCTCAAAATAACTGAATGGATAAAGCCCCGGTGAGTTGGACCGGGGCTTTTCGTATGGAGTTTTTTATTTCATCAATTTCAAAGTGTTGATAATTCTTTTGCCGAAAATTCATATAGCCGAAGTGCATTGAATAGATCCGTCGGCAACTTTCTCCTTAGCAATTATGCCAGCTTCCTTATCGATAAGATGTTGGAATGTATTCTGATTTACGCCATCGTCCTATTTGGTAATATTATTTATGAGATAGTTGTATAATATATATATTCGAATGAATAGACGAGATTATTAATGAGCAAAAAAGAGGGGCATAAACGAGGCAAAATAAAAACAGTGACCTCCAGAGTGGGTACTAAGACTCATCACTACAAGAGTAATCACTGTTTATTATTATATACATTACTATTATACCTACCTAAGTAAATATTATTCAAGTTTTTTAAAAATGAGAAGAAAACCTGACCATGTTGAAACCGATATTAATTAAACAATATAAGGGGGCGACTATTATGTCTCTGAAGCCAGTATCAGGTGAAGCGCAACAATTAAAAAAGTATCCGTCAGTTTAAACCATCAGATTACCATACCTGAAACATTCGTTGATGCACTCGGCATAGGTAACGAAGTCACAGTCGAACTTTTAAATGACCGTCTTATAATCAGACCTGTAAAAGAAGAATCTGAGGATTTTTCAGAAGAGATACTTTCCGATCTAGTTGATGAAGGCTACGAAGTAGAAGAGTTGAAGAAAGCTTTTTCAAAAAGAAGGGGGCAGATTCCTGACGCCATCGATAAACTGATTGAAGAAGCCCGCACTTCAAAGTCATACGAATCTTTCGAAGAAATGCTGGATGACACGAAAATCTGACCCAAATAAAAATGACAAGAACGATGACTTTCATCAGTTCTTGTCATTTTCATGACTACGGCGTATATTCCATGTCGAAATGGTCGTGACCGGCGATGTCGTATGTATCGGAAACGGCTTTGAAGCCGAATGACGAGTAGAATTCATCCAAGTACGCCATCGCAATGATTTCTATCTTTTTATTTGGATAAGCATCTTTTGCATAATCCATTGCATATTGGAACAGCTCACGGCCCGTACCGTTGCCCCTGTGGTCTTTATTCACGACGACACGGTTGATATTTACATTATCACCGACAAGGATCCGGCAGTAGGAAGTGATCACATTCCCCTCTTTCTTCATCAGGTGCGTCGCCTCCTGGTCCTTGCCGTCGATATCACTGAACAGGCTCTCCTGCTCGATGATGAAAATATCCTGACGCATTTTTAAAATCTGCTCCAGCTCAGTAAGGCTGAGTTCCTCAAACTTTTTCACATGCCACATACCATGACCCCTCTCATAAAATATGAATATATATACAGTTTAACATACTGTGATGAATTGTTTGCATTTTTCCAATAGAGGTAAAACATAATACTGACATACATAAATTTTCGGGGGAGGATGAACGGGATGAAAATTTTTGAGCACTTCAAAAACAGAGTGAAGAAGACTGAAGCCAAACAATCCGATGCAAATAAACTGAGCAAGTACAATGAGAATCTGCAGCTGCAGCTCATCGGCCTCCGCATCGGCCTCGGAATGACGCAGGAGGAATTTGCGGAACTGACCGGCGCCGAATTGTCGACGATTCGTGAACTGGATAAAAATATCGAAGACATTACCGTCGGCGAACTCCAGACCATTTTGGCGAACACTGAGACCGGCGCCAGGCTGGTCATCAAGAAGCGGGAGGACAGGTTCACGAGGTTTTATAGTAATTAGGAGTGGGGTAAATAAACTATATTTTAATTTGTTACACAATTGTAATAATTTAACACATAAATGGTATTGTAAAAATTTTCTAATGATGGATAATTGAAGTAATACAATTTTGGAGGAATTTTTATTGAACAGGAAACGTACGATACCATTTAAAAAATTATCCTTAGCAAGTGCTTTAAGTATTATCGCAGTTACACATATGGGAAATGCAGAAGCCAATGATGATGTTGAAAACGTCAATGTAGAAAAAAATGAATCCGTAGAAGTTGTTGAGAGCGTAGAAGAAGATAAAATAGTGGAAGATTTTGTTAAGGAGCCTGCAGTCGAAGAAGTCCCAGAAGTTGGACAGGATCCGGTTGAAGCTGACCGAGAAATAGTTGAAGAAATCGACGTCAACAATACTATGGAAGAGACAGCACCGGTAGTCGAAGAAGAAATTCCTAAAGAGTTCGAGGAACCAGTAACTTACCCTCAAGAAAATGATGAAACAGAAGTACTGGAGACTGAAGAAGATGTTATTACTGAGACAAATCAAAGTGACATCGAAAAACCTGAAAAAATCAGCAATGAAGTAGAAGAAATAATCAAAGATGAAGTGGTTGTTAATGAAGAACCAAATCCTGATGAACAAGTTGATATTAATAACGATGTATTAGAAGAGGCAATACATATAGAAGAGCCTAAGCAAGAAAATGAAAGTGCAGAAGAGAATCAACCTATTTCTTTAGAGAAAGAGGTAGTAATTTCTAAAAATGATGAAGAGATAGAATTACAAGATCAAAAACTAACAGAAACTGAAGATGAAGTTCAAGAAGTAAATCCTATGATGAGTACTGCCAGTATTGATGTGGATCCACCTGTGTTAGTTTCAGTGACCTCTGACAAATCTGTATATAATGCCGGAGAACAGATTCAGTTGAGAGTTGTGGCAGAAGATGAGACCGGTCTGGATTACGTAACTGTATCATTTTCAAATACAAGCGATGTTGGTCCAAGATCATTATCAGGATATGAACATCAAATTAGCAGGTTGGAAAATGGGAATTTTGAAGCAATAGTTTATGCAGATATTCCGGAAAGAACACCAAACAGTGTATATGATTTGAGTAATCTGTTCTTATATGAAGACGAATTTTCCAGCAGCTATTCTTCTTATCGAGATGAATTGGATTTATCAATAGAGGTGAGAAATAATAATACTGTAGATGTAGATCCGCCCACATTAGTTTCCGTTACATCAGATAAATCAGTTTATAATGCCGGAGAACAGATTCAGTTGAGAGTTGTGGCGGCAGATGAAACAGGCCTGGATTACGTAACTGTATCATTTTCAAATACAAGCGATGTTGGTCCAAGATCATTATCAGGATATGAACATCAAATTAGCAGGTTGGAAAATGGGAATTTTGAAGCAATAGTTTATGCAGATATTCCGGAAAGAACACCAAACAGTATATATGATTTGAGTAATCTGTTCTTATATGAAGACGAATTTTCCAGCAGTTATTCTTCTTATCGAGATGAATTGGATTTATCAATAGAGGTGAGAAATAATAATACTGTAGATGTAGATCCGCCCACATTAGTTTCCGTTACATCAGATAAATCAGTTTATAATGCCGGAGAACAGATTCAGTTGAGAGTTGTGGCGGCAGATGAAACAGGCCTGGATTACGTAACTGTATCATTTTCAAATACAAGCGATGTTGGTCCGAGATCACTATCAGGATATGAACATCAAATTAGCAGGTTGGAAAATGGGAATTTTGAAGCAATAGTTTATGCAGATATTCCGGAAAGAACACCAAACAGTATATATGATTTGAGTAATCTGTTCTTATATGAAGACGAATTTTCCAGCAGCTATTCTTCTTATCGAGATGAATTGGATTTATCTATTGAGGTACGGAATTCACTGGAGACAACGCCTGAAGAATCAGAGAATCAAGACGAACCTGAAATAAACGATGACTTATCTCCAGATTACATTAACGAAATTACATTATATGATTCAGAAACTACTAATGTTATTACCAGTGTAACTTTTGTTGGTCAGACTTTTGATGATCGTTTATTCCATTTGGTGCAGGATATTAACGAAGAACATGGCACTGAATATTCTGTTGAAAGGGAGAGATTAGACGGAAGGACAATCAACAGATCGACAGTTAATGGTGTGACGATTTCCAGAACTACAAGTAACTATTCTATATATCTATTGAATAACTCGGAAGTTGCACCACCGGTTATTGAGAGACCATTTATACCCGAGCACACATTATATGATAATAATAATAATGTGAACAATGAACTTAAAATCGTCACAATCGTGAATATTGAAGGCACTGAACTTTTTTCAGCTGAAACACAAAGCTACAGTACAATTGATGATGTTATCAGAAATGCAATGCAGAATATCGATTCAGAAGTTTATTATTATGATTCAGTAGATGTTTCACGAGGATGGACATCGAGGTTTTCGAATGGAAGTTATTATATCGGAAACTTTAATGATATTGAAGTATTGGTAGCAAATAGAAATGTGGAAGAGCCAGAGACGCCTGTTGAGCCGGAAGACCCGGAAACACCAGTCGATCCAGAAGAATCAGAGACACCGGTTGAACCTGAAGAACCAGAGACACCGGTTGAACCTGAAGAACCAGAGACACCGGTTGAACCTGAAGAACCAGAGACACCGGTTGAACCTGAAGAACCAGAGACACCAGTCGATCCAGAAGAATCAGAGACACCAGTCGAACCTGAAGAACCAGAGACACCAGTCGATCCAGAAGAATCAGAGACACCTGTAGATCCTGAAGAACCAGAGACTCCGGTTGAACCAGGAGAGCCGGAAACGCCGGTTGAACCTGAAGAGCCAGAGACGCCAGTTGAGCCTGAAGAGCCAGAGACGCCAGTTGAGCCTGAAGAGCCAGAGACGCCAGTTGAGCCTGAAGAACCAGAGACGCCAGTTGAGCCTGAAGAACCAGAGACGCCAGTTGAGCCTGAAGAACCAGAGACACCTGTTGAACCAGAAGAGCCGGAAACTCAAGTTGAGCAAGGAGAGTCAGATGCTCCTGATGTAATAGAAGCGTCTGAACTTGAAGAAGAACCAGAATCTACCGATACATCATCAGTAACTGATAAGATAGTAGAATCTGAAGATGAAATTTTGGTTGGTGTAACATCTGCCTCTTCTGTTTCAGGGGAAAAAAATGATGGTACAGATCAGTCAAGCAACACCGGATATGCTTTATCTGAACCTCAGGAATCGGTTCCTTTTGGTTCAAGTGTAGAACCTGATAACGAAGAGTTAAATACAGTGAATCTTTCAACTGATTCTGACGAGACAGAAGAAAATTCTATCAGTAAAGAATCTTATGAAAATGTTAGCAATGAGGAAGAGCTACCAAATACGGGTATTGCAACAAACAACCTTACTATACCTGCAGCACTAGCAGCTTTCTTTGGGGGTCTTCTGGTCTTTAAACGTCGTCGTTCCAAGTAATATTCAAACTAACTGACTGCTATTTTTAGCGGTCAGTTTTTCTATGTAAAAATACACATATTAGCCATTGTATAGTATAATAAATAAAATGATTATTCTTATGAAAAGGGTGACGACATGGATTTCTTAGATCGTTATATCAAAGACAGGTCTGAAAGAAGTCCTGAATTCAAATCGCTTATAGAAGATCCAGTCAGCAATATGAATGAGGGACTCAGAGCACAATTCATCAAATTGCGCTTGGATTTAAGTCTGACCCAAGAAGAATTTGCAAAGTCGACTGATGTGCCCGAAACATTGATTACAAACATTGAGAATGACATTCAGTACATCAGTATCGGAAGACTTCAATCTATACTTGCGAAGACAAATACCGGAGCGAGATTGAGTATAGAAATAAAAGAAGATTAGGTTTCCCAAAAATAGGGGATGATTTCAATAAAAAATTCTGAATTAGAAAACAAAACATATTATTACATTGATTTACAAAGATGGATTGAGAGATATGAAAAATTAGTATATGTCGTATCGATGGAGGTTTAGAAAAACATAGGAAAGAAAATGAAAAGTACAACCAAAAAGCACAGTGAAAAAAGAACCATTCATTATTAAATAAACCTATAGAAGACTGATATAGTTCGAAGCTGAAGATGAAATCATGAAAATGATGAGTCCTCAGCTTTTTTGATGTATGTTTAATCATACATCTCTCTATCCCGTCATCGAATCTAAACGATGTCGGGACCCCAAGATAATCCTCACCCATCACCAAAACCCATCTATTTTCCTATCATTCATGATAAACTATATTTAGAAAAATACATATCAAAAAGAATAACCAAGAAAAAGATAAAATTTATTATCCTGCCCTCACAGTCCTTGCACTCAGCGCTTGAGGCAAGGACGACCCCGATAACAGATCGATAAAGGCAATATGACCGAAGGCAACTGGGTTGGCTATAAAGGGGAAAGAGCGTGCAGACGAAAATGATGACGACGGATTTTATTCCCCTAAAAGGGGCCAAATAAGAAATTTTTCACATGACATGGTAGGATGAGGGTGTATTCAAATATGCATTGGAGCTGAATTTGATGATTGATATTCATAACCATCTGTTAATCAATATTGACGACGGTCCAACTTCAAAGAATGAGGCACAGGCTTTACTCGAGCAGGCGTCGGCGCAGGGGATCACAGACGTCTTCATCACCCCGCACCACAAGGTGGGCAATTGGTATACGCCGAAGCAAAAAGTGCTCGAGGAAATAAAGATCTTAAAAGCGATGATTGACGACAACAACATTCATATCAACGTCCATCATGGTCAGGAAATCCGCATCAACGAACATATTTTGGAGGAACTCCGTGACGGCATCAACACGACGTTGAATGACTCCAGTTATTTACTGGTGGAACTGCCATTCGGCGAGCTCCCGCCGTTTTACGGCGCGGTGATAGACGAGCTCGTTAGCCACGGCTATACACCGATTATTGCACATCCTGAAAGATGCCAGCCGATCGTGGATGATATCGATATATTATATGACCTGATTGCTCGAGGTGCTGTGGCGCAGGTGACCGCCGGGTCCATCACCGGCGACTTCGGAGATACGCTGCAGGAAATCGGCTTGAAAATGGTGGAGGATAAATTGATCCACGTGGTGGCGAGCGACGCCCACAATGCAGACTACAGACCATTCAAACTTGTGGAAGCTTTGGATTTAATCGAAGAAAGACTCGGGAAGAGTTATGCAGATAAGCTGATTAATAATACAGAGAAGATATTTAGAGATGAGAAAATAGACACAGTGAATCATCAGAAAATTAATTAAGATTGCCAGGGCCGGTTATCAATGGATGACCGGTCTTTTTATGAGCAAGGCCGGTGCAGATTTCATCATTATCGGCCAAACCGCCTCTCACTCGCCCGATAATCCACTTTATCGAGTCACTCGCGACTCTCAGTGACCGACAAGCCACGTTTTCCAGTCACTCGTGACTTTCAATGACCGACAACCGACTTTATTCGGTCACTTGCAACTCCCAGTGACCGACAATCCACATTATAAAGTCACTCACAACTCTCAGTGACCGATAACCCACGTTATCCAGTCACTCGCAATTCTCAGTGACCGACACTTTACGTTTTCCAGTCACTCGTGACTTTCAATGACCGACAACCGACTTTATTCGGTCACTTGCAACTCCCAGTGACCGACAATCCACATTATAAAGTCACTCACAACTCCCAGTGACCGACAATCCACATTATAAAGTCACTCACAACTCTCAGTGACCGATAACCCACGTTATCCAGTCACTCGCAATTCCCAGTGATCGGCAGCGCGTGTTTAAACTGTCCATTAAATTAATCGACTTTTTTGAATATTACAATTGTATTAAATTTTGTAAATTCCAACAATTTCGTGACATTAACATTTACAATGAAAGTTGTACAATTTATTAATGGAGGTTACTTATGAAGTACAAAAATCGTTTAATTGTTCCAACACTCGTTTCCACGGGTTTACTTGCATCAACAATAGTGGTTAACGCAGAAGAAGTAGAACAGGATGAACAGTATTCACAGCAGAATATCGCAGAATATTCTAATGCAGATCAGACATCAGAAACTGATTTGGACTTTATTGACTCAGATGAGCAAGAAGATACAGATGAAGAATCTCCGGAAGACAGCGATGAAGAAGACGAGGACTCCGACGAGGAATCAGAAGATGACAGTGAGGAAGAAGCATCAGATGAAGTAGAAGATGTGGATATCACTGATGAAGAAGAAAATGATGCAGAAACTGCTGAAGAAAATGAAGAATTAAGTGAAATTGAGGAAGAAGCATCAGATGAAGTAGATGAGACTGAAATAGTTGAAGAAGATGTTGAAGCTCCAGTCGAGGAGGAAACTGATACAGAAGTTACAGCTGAAGAAACTCAGGATGAAGAATCCGACACTGAAGAAGAAACATCAGAAGTTGTCGTTGAGGAAACTGATGCTATAGAAGAAGACACCGAAGCTGATGTCGTGCAGGAAGACTCGGTTGAAGATACAGATTCAGAAGATGACAGTGAAGAAGAACTCACGTCAGAAGAGTTGGAAGAAAATACAGACTCGGAAGAGAACACTGTAGATGGTGAAGAAGAACAGGAAGCACCATCTAAAGAAACTGCACCTGAAGAAAACAGTGAAGCAGATGCTGCTGAGGAATCTGAAGAGTCAGTTGAAGATGCAGATTCAGAAGAGCTGGAAGAAGACTCAGATGCTGAAGAAAACACTGTAGATACTGAAGAAGAGCAGGGAACTCCGGCAGAAGAAACTTCATCAGAAGATGACAGTGAAGAAGAAATCACTGACGAATCCGATGAACAGGAAGCTGTAGTTTCAGAAGAAGCTGAGGAAACGAACGAAGTTGAAGAAGAAGCAGCCGCCTCTGAAGAAGAAACTGAAACTGCCGAACTGGAAACTGAAGATATCGACACACAAACTGAAGAGACAGAGCCAGAAGAAGATACATATAACTACGATTCTGAATCTCTGGAGCAGGAACTTGAAAACTTATCTGAAGAAGAACGTACAGCGTTTTTAGAAGAGAATGCTGATGATATTGAAGCGGACGAAGAGATGCTGAATGAACTGACTGAAGCAATCTCAGAAGAGCACGGCATCGATCTTGCAGCAAATGAAGTTTATTCTGCAGATGTAAGTACAATGTCAATGTCTCAGGCGATTACTGACATCAATGAATATATCGCTGCGAACGATTTTGATGTCGCTGAAATCCAATATGATCTGATAGAAGGCTTGCCGCAATATGCGTTCGAGTCCAACTATGGATGGGAGCCGGAAAACGGCAAAGTCGGCCAGCCGTCGGGCGTTGTGCTGCATGACGTTGGGAATGAAAATTCCACGATCCATGGTGAAATCAGCTATATGTCAGAAAACTGGGATAATGCGTTCGTCCATGCGTTTGTGGATGCAGATAATATCATTCAAGTCGCGAATACGGATTATTTGGCATATGGTGCCGGAGAATTTTCCAATCAAAAGCATCTGCATGTAGAGCTCGTCCGCCATGACAATCAACATGATTTCGCAAAATCCATCAACAACTATGCGGACTACATTGCGAATCTGCTGTACAAATATAAGCTGCCTGCTGAGAGGGTGGATGCCTCGACAGAAGAAGGTACGCTCTGGTCTCACGTTGAAGTGTCCCACATAATGGGAGGCACGGCGTCACCAGACCCGTATGAATACTTCGCAAGTCACGGCTATGCATATGAAGACGTCATCAGTCTGATCGGCAGTCGTTATGACAATCTATATAATAAAGTGACTGCTCCGAGCATTTATATGCCGACATATGAAGGAGATACAGAGAATCTTGCAGGAGAGATCACGAATCAGAACAGAGGTCTGTACGAAAGTATCACTGATGTCAGAACTTATGATGCCAGTAATTACCTCGGTCAGGACTTGCATGTCGTTCGTTCTGAAATCTACAATTACGAAGAATATTATTTACTTGCGGATGCTGACGGCACTGAAATCGGCTGGATGTATGCAGGCGATGTCGTGACTTCTGCTTTGGATGTCGAGCCTGAAGAAGAAACAGATGCGCCTGAACCTGAGACTCCGGACGAGAATGAAACACCAGAAACGCCTGATGAAGGCAACGATGATCAGTCAGAAGAAACCCCAGATTCAGAGCCGGAAGACAACGATAATGAAGATTCAGATGATACATCAGGTAATGACAACACTGATAACGACGAGGGCTCAGACAACGAATCAGACGAAACTTCAGAAGATGATGGTTCTGATGAAGCGGACACTGACAGTGGTTCAGAAGATACATCAGGTAATGACAACGCTGATAACGACCAGGGCACAGACAACGAATTAGACGAATCTTCAAAAGATGATGGTTCTGATGAAGCGGACACTGGCAATGATTCAATTGAAACACCGGAAGAGAGTGACACTAGTGACGATCAGCAAACAGATTCAGAGTCGGATGATGATAACCAAAGTTCAGATGGAGGCTCTGAAGATTCTGTAGAACAGGAAGACACATCTAATGAAGGAACTGGAAATGCCGGTTCAAATGAAAGTTCAGAATCTGACGATGATACAACTGAGTCGACAGACACAAATTCAGACGAAACTGAAAGCAGTTCTGAAGAGGATTCAGATGAGTTGGAAGATGAAAATACTGAATCTGATGCCGAAAATGGCAGAGAGGAATCCGCAAGTTCCACAGACGCGGGCGAGGATGATTCATCAGGCGGAGCAACGGCTGATAGTGAGGATGGAGACGTTTATTCTTCACTCGAAGATGTTGAAACCGGCGTCAGAGTCGTCAGTAAGTCTGACGAGCTGGACGGCAAGTCGCTTGTGGTGACGGTGCTCGGTTCGTCGGATGCGATCGGTGCGGAACATGATCTTTACGACATCCATGTGCTCGATGAAAATGGCGCACTGTATGACCTGCAGAACCCGGTAACGGTTTATCTGCCGGCGGGTGGTTATGTGTCGAACGTCTATTATCTTGGTAATATCGGCGAGACGCTGGAAGCGGTGAACTTCAGAACCGAGGACGGCTACGCGGTATTAGAAACTGACAGCTTCAGCCAGTATGCGGTGGTCTACGGCACTGAAGACGCGGACAACACGACGGTTGCACCGGTTTCTGAGAATAAAGATCATTCAGCCGGCGAAAAGTCGACTGACCGTGCAAACGAGCATCCGGCTGTCTACACAGAAGAAGCGGATGATACTGAGGCGGCAGCTGCAGTGAGCGATTCCGGAGACGGATCAGCTGACGGCGCGGCGGCAGAGTCAGAAGTGCTTCCAAACACAGGTGTCGCAGAACAAAGCACGACAATATTCGCTGGAATTTTAGCGGCACTCGGACTTGGATTCCTCGTGAAGAGAAGAAAGCCGACAAATAAATAAGAGATCGGACAAGAGTACCTCCAGGGCTGAAAAGCTTTGGAGGTTTTTTGATGTGCCATGTCGGGAAACTGCCTCTGTCCCGACGTCGTTTTTGCGCCATGTCGGGGTAACGCCTCTCCCCCGACATCGTTTTCGTGCCATGTCGGGAAACCGCCTCTCTCCCGACATCGTTTCTGAGCCATGTCGGGAGGATTCAGATGATCAGTCCGAAATCAATCACTTCCATATTAATTCCTCCGGGTTTTCACTATAATTAAAGATAATCAGGCAGCGAGTATGGAGGGGCGGCATGTTAAGGAATAAAAAAGATGTTAAACGTTTGGAAAATGAACTAAATAGTATTGATAAACAGATCAGCGGTTATTCTGAGGAGAGTTTTGACAAGAACATCAAAAATCTGTGGCAGAAGCTGAAGATCCGCGCGGGAAATGCACAGCTGAAATCGATGCATATCGATACGATTTCCACTTTGGAAAAGGGGATGCCGATCAATCTGCTTGTGAACAACGGTTTTAGAACGATTTACGATGTGGCACCTTATGATGTGGACCAGCTGGCAAATATTAACGGCATCGGCGATACATATGCGGAGTCGATTCACGATGCCGTAACGAGAATAAAGGAATCGGTCTATCAGCAGGCGCATCCCAGAATGGATCCGGATAATCTGGCCGATCTTGATTTGACACTGATTGAAACGGTCCATAGGAAAAGGGAGATTCTGACCAAAGCTGAGAAGGCGGAAAAACTGCTTAAGCAGTATGAAACGGAAGTGAATCCTTACATATCCACCGCAAAGAAAAAGAAAAAATTTTTCGTGGGACTGTTCCAGTCGCAGGATGAGAAAGATAAGATTGACGAAGCATTCGATGCGTTGAATAAAAACCGATACCAGCTGGAAGAAATAAAAAACGAGATTCATGAGATCGAAAATTTCTCCGTATCTGAAACTGAGCTGATCCAGCATTTCATCAATAATAACGCAGCGTATTATATAGAAATTGAGAAAGTGACGGGGTATTCGCAGATGGAAACTGCGGGGGACATCCCATCTGAAATCGTCAAGGCGGTTGAGGCATTTCCGCTGGAGACGACCGGCCTGGACTTGACGCTCAGACACTATCAGGCATTCGGTGCGAAGTACGCACTGAGAAATAAACGGACGCTTCTCGGCGATGAGATGGGGCTCGGCAAGACGATCCAGGCGATGGCGATGATCAATCATCTGCGTCTTGAAGGTAAGAAGCATTCGATTGTGGTGTGCCCGCTCAGCGTGATTGCCAACTGGAAGCGGGAGATACAGAAATTCTCCGGGCTGAAGGTCTTTATTTTCCATGGGAACGGCCGGGATGAAGCTTTCGAGGGCTGGAAGAATGAGTCGGGTGTGATGCTGACGACGTATGGTCATGCCGGGAAGCTCGACAGGGACGAGATTCCGGATCTCAATGTGCTGATTGTTGATGAAGCGCACTTTGTTAAAAATCCGGGCGCAAGGCGTTCGCAAAGTGTGTATAAATTGGGTGAAAATACGGAGTATGTGCTGTATATGAGCGGGACGCCGCTTGAGAACAGGCTCGCTGAGATGAAACAGCTGATTCGCGTACTTCAGCCGGAGGTTGCAGACCGGCTGACGCAGGAATTGTATCTTCTTGAACCGAAGGAATTCAAACGGACGGTGGCGCCGGTATATTTGAGGCGGAACCGGGTGGATGTACTGGGTGAGCTGCCTGAATTGGATATCATTCCGAAGTGGACCGAATTTGGAGATGGTGAAAGCAGGTATTATAAGGAAGTCGTTTCAAACGAACAGCTGATGAAGATGAGACGGGCTGCCTGGACAGGCGGTACGCCTGAAAAATCGCCGAAGCTGGAAGTGCTGCTGGATATTTGTGAGGAAGCGGCTGATAACGGTCATAAAGTGCTGGTGTTTTCATATTTCAGAGATGTCATGAGCACGATTGAGCGCCATCTCGGAGATCGCACGTTTGAGCCGATCAGCGGCGACGTACCGAACATAAGGCGTCAGGAAATCATCGATGATTTCACAAAAGCGGAACCGGGTTCTGTGCTCATCAGCCAGATTCAGGCCGGCGGCGTCGGGCTCAATATACAGGCGGCGAACATCATCGTTTTGTGCGAGCCTCAGTGGAAACCATCGACCGAAGAACAGGCCATCAGCCGGGCATACCGGATGGGGCAGTCGAGGAAGGTCGTCGTGTACCGGCTGCTTACTGAAGACAGCATAGACGTCAGCATGCTTGAAATACTCGGCGAGAAATCCGAACTGTTCGACGTGTATGCAAGGGAATCCCAGGTGGCATCCATTGCGATGAACGAGTCGGATGCGTCCATTAAACAGAAGGTGATGGAAATGGAACAGCAGCGTGTGGCAGAGGTTGTGGTGTAATAATGAAATAAACCTCCCGGCCGGGAGGTTTTATTTGAGTGATAGACTTTTTTTAATAGGAGACAGTCATTACATGTCATCCTTATGGATTTTGAGCCAATTCTACCCATTCTTCAAATTCTTCTTTTTCCAATCTGTCTAAAATTTCCTGTTTGCCTTCAGTTTTTCTGGGAACATCAAATTTTCGTTTGCCAATCACAAAATCAGGGTCAACTTTTCGGACAGCTTTGATGGCTATCGGTCTTCTTTTTTTATTTTCTTTTTCTAAGTTTTTGATATTATAAACTTTCATAATATTTCCCCCCTATATATTAGTTGACTGACAAATAACTTCTTAATTACATTATACCCCCCTTTTTAAAATTTGATTCAATTTTACAAGTCAACGCCTCTGCCCCGACATCGTTTCTGCACCATGTCGGGAGACTGCCTCTGCCCCGACATCGTTTTTGCGCCATGTCGGGGTACCGCCTCTGTCCCGACATCGTTTCTGCACCATGTCGGGAGACTGCCTCTGTCCCGACATCGTTTTTGCGCCATGTCGGGGTAACGCCTCTCTCCTGACGTCGTTTCTGCGCCATGTCGGGAGAGTGTCGTGCAATAATAAGGGACCTCCCGTCACAACGGCCGGGTGGTTTTATTCTGTCAGAAATACTTTCCATTCGAGACATTTCGCTGTCTGAAAATTCTTTTATTTGTTAAAATGATTTATGAAAGCGCTTTACACAATGTTGCCAAAGCTTCCCGCCAGTCAGCACACTTTAAATAAGGAGGAAGTAAGATGTCAATTTCGACAGAAGAATTACATTGGATGTATGCGCACATGTACAAGATCCGCTATTACGAGGATAAGCTGGAAGAGGTATATATGGAAGGAAAACAGCCTGTGTTCAATATCGGTGCAGGGACTGTGCCCGGGGAAATGCATCTGTCGACCGGTCAGGAACCAGCGGCGGTGGGTATCAGCGTACACCTGCGTCAGGATGATATTGTGACGGCACCGCACAGGCCGCATCATCATGCGATCGCGAAAGGCATCGATCTGAACCGCATGACTGCTGAAATTTTCGGCAAAGTCACCGGTCTCAGTAAAGGGAAGGGCGGACATATGCATCTGTTTGATCCGAACGTCCATTTTTCATGCAGCGGCATTGTCGGTGCCGGTATTCCGCATGCAGTGGGCGGCGCGCTTGCTGCGAAGAAGCGGGGCAAGGATTCTGTTGCGGTCGCCTACATCGGTGAGGGTGCAGCGAACCAGGGGTCGTTCCACGAGTCATTGAACCTTGCGGCACTGTGGAATCTGCCCGTCATCGTCGTCGTTGAAAACAACAAGTACGGTATTTCTGTCGCTAGGGATGATTCAACGTCTGTTGCATCGAATGACCTCAGGGCAGGTGCATACGGCATTGAAGGCTACTATGTAAAGGATAATGATCTGCTTGAAATGTATAGAGTGTCGAAAGAGGCGGTGGACCGTGCGAGGGCAGGCGAAGGACCATCGATCATCGAGATTGAAACGTATCGTTATCTCGGGCATTTCCAGGGCGACGCTGAACAGTACCGTCCGGAAGATGAAGTGAAGGAACTGAGAGCGAAAGACCAGGTCAATATGTACCGGGATGTGTTAATAAAAGATCATGGCTTTGATGAAAACGAAATTGCCGACATCGAAAAGAAAGCGGCCGCAGAAGTGGACGAAGCGTACCAGTTCGCAAGGGACAGCGATTACCCTGACGAGACGGCTGCTTTAGAAGATGTATTCGTATAAATAATATTTGAAGGGAGCAAATGACAATGCAGGAAGTGAAGAAACGTTTATTGACGGGTAACAAAGCGATGGCTGAGGCAATTCGTTCAGAGATGAAGGATAATGAAGATGTGTTTGTGCTCGGGGAAGACATCGGAGCATACGGCGGTATTTTCGGTTCGACGGAAGGATTGCTTGATGAATTCGGACCGGAGCGGATCATGGACACGCCGATTTCGGAAACGGCACTGATCGGTGCGGCGGTCGGCGCGGCGACTGAAGGCATGCGGCCAATTGCCGAGCTGATGTTCGTAGACTTTTTCGGGGTCGCAATGGACCAGATCTATAACCAGATGGCGAAGATTCCATATATGTCCGGCGGCAATGTGAAAGTGCCGATGGTGCTGATGACTGGAGTCGGGGGCGGATATAATGATGCCGCGCAGCATTCCCAGACACTGTATGCGACGTTCGGCCATCTGCCCGGTATGAAAGTGGTGGCACCGACAACCCCGTATGATTTGAAAGGGATGATGATTTCAGCCATCCGCGACGATAATCCGGTGGTGTTCATGTTCCATAAGACGCTGCAGGGACTTGGCTGGATGGAACAGCTGGATACGTCCCAGGGCCATGTGCCTGAAGAATCCTATACGGTGCCGCTCGGCAAGGCGAATGTCGTTGAAGAGGGCACCGATCTAACGATTGTCGGAATGCAGATGACGACGCATTACGGTATGGGCGCGGTCAAGGAACTGAAAGAGCAGGGCGTGGATGCCGAGCTGATCGATCTCCGTTCCATCGTCCCGCTCGATAAAGTTACGATTTTGAAATCCCTTAAGAAGACCGGTCGTCTATTGATCGTGGATGAAGACTACAAATCATTCGGCGTGTCGGCTGAAATTGCCGCTATCGTTGCCGAAGAGGGTTTATTCGACTTGGAAGCGCCGGTGAAAAGACTTGCGCTGCCGGACGTGCCGATTCCATACAGCCGTCCGATGGAGCAGTATGTGATACCGACGACAGATAAAATTGTCAAAGCAGCACTTAAGTTGATGGATGAATAATCGAGGAGGGGAATCATCGTGGCAATGGAAATAAAATTACCCCGGCAATCCGAGAAATTGGATGAGAGCCTGATCACTTTCTGGCAGGTGTCAGAAGGTGACCCGGTCGAAAAAGGTGACGTACTTGTCGAGGTGCAGACGGAAAAGGCAGTGAGCGAAGTAGAGGCACCGGCGTCCGGCGTCATCAAGGAAATCGTCAAGAAGCGTGGAGATACTGTAACAGTCGATGAAGTGTTGGCAGTTTTAGAGAGCGGGCAGAAGGCATCCGATGACAATAAAAAAGCGGCACCGAGAGTGAAAAAGATAGCCAAAGAGCTGGGTGTCGATTGGAAATTGGTAAAACCTGAAAGGTCAGACGGCAAAGTGACCGAAGAAGACGTGCGGATGTTTGCGGAAAGTGACGGAGCAGAGTCGCAGGAGGAGAAACCTCGCCGACGAGTTTTATCAACACCTTCCGTCAGAAAATATGCCCGGGATAACGACCTGATGATCGATAATGCCACCCAGTCATACATTAGCGATGGACAGAATGACTACGGCACGAAAGATGCGGAGAAGCGGGTGCCGCTGACCGGCATAAGAAAAGTGGTCGTAAGAACGATGACACAGTCGGCACGGACGATTCCGCATGTCACCCATTTTGATGAGGCGAATGTTGAAAAGCTCGTAGAACTCCGGGAAATGCTGAAAAAGGATTTTGAAATTGAAGAAGTCAAGCTCACATATATGGCGTTCGCCGTCAAAGCATTCACCAATGTGCTTTACAACTATCCATATCTCAATGCAAGCTTTGATGAAGACAGTGAGGAAATCATATTGAAGGAACACTACCATATCGGTTTTGCGGCAGATACGGATCAGGGACTTCTCGTGCCTGTCGTGAGAAATGCAGATAGACAATCGCTGTTCCAGATCGCGAAAGAACTCCAGGACCTTGCGAATAAAGCCCGAAACGGCAATATTAGCACGGATGATATGACTGGCGGCACAGCGACGATTTCAAATGTCGGATCGGCGAAAGGTGCGTTCTTCACACCGATCATCAATCCGCCGCAGTCATCCATTTTAGGCATCGGCAGAATCGAGAAAAAAGTTGTTGCGACAGACGATGACGATATTGAAATCCAGCCGAGAATGGCATTGTCTTTAAGCTATGACCACAGAGTCTTGGACGGCGTCATGGCCCAGGAAGCAATGAACGAACTGAAGCGGTTATTGGAAGAACCGGGATTGCTGCTTGCTTATTAGGGTAAGGGGTTAAGTTAAAAAATATGAAAGTCAGGAACCGCAATCTTCGGATTGCGGTTTGTTGTGAGTGCGCCTCTTTTCTGAGCAGCTGGCCAGCGCCGCGAACATGTGATAGCGCTCCAACACATGTTGGCCAGCGCCACGAACATGTGATAGTGGTTTAACATATGCTGGCCAGCGCCGCGAACGTGTGATAACGGTTTAACACATGCTGGCCAGCGCCACGAACATGTGATAGTGGGTTAACACATGCTGGCCAGCACCGCGAACATGTGATAGCGGTCCAACACATGCTGGCCAGCGTCAGGGCTGTGGAAGTTGTTATTAAAGCTATGTTAAATATTTAAAAAAAGAGATTTAAGTTAATTAGAGAGAATGAGCCTTCGTTAAAAATCTGCTGAATAGTCCAGCTATAAAAATGATTGAAATTAGGCGACATTTTATTAATATGGTATAATAAGTTAGAAAGTTTAACTTTAGAACAGTTCGAAAAATAGGATTTTATAGGGGGCTGGATTGTGAATCAAACACAGAAAAAAGACAATGAGGCTTTAAAACCTGAGCATGTGAGGTTTAAAAAGAAGTCTCAAGTTACAGTACCGAGTAAAATTGTAGAAGCGTTAGACCTTAAGGAAGGTGACGATTTACAATGCCGTCTGGAAGATGGGAAAATCGTTCTGGTACCAACAATATCAATCCCCAAAGACCAAGCCTGGTTTTGGTCGGAACAGTGGCAAAAGGAAGAGCGGGAAGTCGAGCAGCAAATTAAAGACGGGAAGTTATCGGAAGCTAAAAACTTAGAAGATACTTTAAGTGATTTAGATAAGATTTCCAAGGACTAAAAGATGATGAATTTGCAAAGGACAGCACGTTTTGATACCAACTTTACAAAACTTGATCCGCAGGCACAAAAAGCTATAAAAAAAGCGCTGCGCTTTTTGGTCACTGACTTCAAACATCCCTCTCTCCGTATGAAAAAAATGGAGGGATGGGATTACATATTTGAAGCAGGTGCCAATATGGATATACGCATTACTTTTCACTTTGAAAAAACTGACACAATTGTTTTAAGGAATTGCGGACATCATGATAGAACTTTAAAAAATACCTGATTTACTAATAAAAATAACCCCCGATCTGCAAAAAAAGTGGATTGGGGGTTCGATTTTTATTTCATTCGATATAAAGCAGCAGTTTATTATCTTCCAAAGATTTCCTGTGAATATTCTTCTCATCATCCGTAAGGTCGAGTGCGTCCATCAGCTTTTCCTCGCGGCTTGTCGTTGAGAAGATGGAAATGAATTTAGCCAACGGGCCGAGGTCGGCACTTTTATTTTCGATGTGTTTAAACTGTGAGATGGTTTTGTCCAAACTGGAATTGGCGATCACCGTCATCTGTTCCTCTTTTAATCCTTCATCTTTCTTGGCCACGATGCTGTCAATCAGCGCCGCTTCCGTCTCATATACTTCAATTCTGCCCATAGTTGCCTCCTGCATAAATGCTTACTCAGTTTAATGATAACAGAGGACTTCTTTCAACATTTGTAAATAAACTCCAAATCTGTAAAATTCGGATTTTGGACATAAAAATACCGACCTGCCATGACTGGTGAGGTCGGTTCTGCTTGTGATGTCATATAATTTTAATATCTAATTTCGTAAGCCTGAATTACAATAGCACAAAGCTTACGAATCCGGCATCACGATCCCCACATGAACGAGGTACATTCCCGTGATTTCGTGCGATTCTGACGCCAGACGTACAACCACCAACACCTCTAGATCGACAGTATTTCCCTGATGTCTTCTTCTGACATGGAGGAGAGCTTGGCTTCGCCTGGCTGGATGATGGAGTCGATCATTTCTTTCTTCTGCTTCTGCATCTCGTTGATCTTCTCTTCGATCGTCCCCTGGGCGATCATGCGGATGACCTGCACGACATTTTTCTGGCCCATGCGGTGGGCGCGGCCGATGGCCTGTTCTTCAATCGCCGGGTTCCACCAGAGGTCGTAAAGTACGACGGTATCTGCACCGGTCAGATTCAGCCCCGTTCCGCCGGCTTTCAGCGAAATCAGGAAAATATCCTCTGCGCCTTCGTTGAACGCCTCGACCAGACGCACCCGTTCGGCGCCAGGTGTCTGGCCGTCCAGGTAGTAACTGCTGCGTCCGGACGCTTCCAGTTTTTCACGAATAATTCTCAGCATGCTTGGGAACTGTGAAAATATCAGCATACGCTGGCCGTTCTCCCGCGCATTTTCAATGATTTCAAACAGTGCTTCAAGCTTGCCCGACGCCCCCGAATAATCATCGATGAAGAGGGAAGGGTGGCAGCAAAGCTGTCTGAGGCGCGTGAGCCCCGCCAAAATTTTCAAGCGGCCCTTATTCAGCCCCTCGGTCGCAAGCGACTCCGCCGCCTCACTCTGAATTTTATTCAAATAGGCAAGATACAGCTTTTTCTGCGACTGATTCATCTCTGAATAATGCACCGTCTCGATCCGGTCCGGCAGCTCCGTCAGAACATCTTCCTTCAGCCTTCTTAAAATAAAGGGCTTGACCAATCTTGCGATCGTCTCCGGTTCCTGGTTGCGGAACGTCTTCTGGTCGAATAGAAACCCCGGCATGACGGCCTGGAACACTGCCCACAGTTCATCCATCGAGTTCTCGACCGGTGTACCGGATAGTGCGAATCGTTTCGGTGCCGTAATCAGTCTGACGGACTGGGCAATTTTTGTCCTGTAGTTCTTGATCGCCTGGGCTTCATCAAGAATCAGTGTATGGAACATCTGTCCGGTATACCATTTGATGTCCTGGCGCAGTGTATGGTATGACGTAATGTAGACGTCGGGTGTCACATCCGATTCCAAAACTTCCCGGCGTTCTTTTTTACTGCCTGCAGCCACCGCGACCTTCAAGCCCGGTGCAAATTTATGGAATTCATTTTTCCAGTTGTAGACGAGGGAGGCGGGCGCAACAATCAGGAAAGGCGCATCGGCGCCATCTTCGATTTCGGACAATATATAAGTGATGCACTGGATCGTCTTGCCGAGCCCCATATCATCTGCGAGAATGCCGCCGAGCCCGTATTCTGATAATGCCTTCATCCACTTGAATCCGGTCTCCTGATATTCCCTCAAGTCCGCTTCAAGTCCTGCCGGCAGCTCTATCTCTCTCTCTTCCGGCTGACGGATGGAATCGATAAATTCTCTGAAATTTTCACTGAAATCGGTCACTTGGAAATCAAGATCCTTCATCTGTTCATCGACAAGCATGCCGTGGTAGAGCGGCAGCGTCATCATGCCGTCCGCTTCACCTGCCGCTTTGTCCTCAAGCTGATGATGCATATCCGCCATCTCACCGAGCGCCTCGTCCTCGAGTGAAACGAACGCACCGCTTGGCAGACGGATATACCGCTTCTTCTCGACGACCGCCTGAAGGACGCGTGAAATCTCGTCCTGGTTGATGCCTTCCAAATTGAAGCTCACTTCGAGGAAATTGCCGCTTTCCGGTGCATTGACCGACACTTCGCCTTTCGGCGCCGCCGGCAGAATCATCGATTTTACGGACGGGGCGAGATAGATGTCTGCATAGTTTTCAAGCAGCGGCAGTGTGTCATGCAGAAATTCGAACAGTCCGTCTTCGGTATCTGCATACAGCCGTTCACCCGCCACTTTCAGGTCGGAGTTTTCAAGAACGGACATGATGGCCTGTTCACGCGCGTCATCCCGGATCAGTATTTTACCGAAAGGGACATTGACTTTCTCAGTGTTATCAAACGGATTGATGATGACCTGCCCATAATGATATTCAAGGCGGAGTTCGACACTGTAGTCCGTGCCGTCGACATAGATCTTTGCATCAAGTTCAGGATTGATGACATTATCCGTCACCGCCTCTGACAGTGTGACATCGCTGATCTGTTCGATTTTCGGCAGTGTGCTTGAAACGAACGGTCCCATCTGGTGCGCAGATATCGGAATGTCCGGCGATGTCCCTTCTTCCAAATACTCGGTGAAGGGTTTGAGCGCTTCGTTCTGGTCCGGTGTCAGTTTATACAGCACACCCTCTTCAGCGTACCAGCCGTATGTTTCATAATGGAAACCGCCTGAGTGGCCGGTAATCTTGAGATGATATTCATCCGTATCGCCTTCTTCCAATGAAAAGGAAAAAGGCAGGCTGTCAGTGCTGACGACGAGTTCTTTATATTTAAAATTTTCATTTTCAAACCGGCAGTTGACATGCTGGAGATCCGTAATCAGATCGTCCGCGGCGTAAGACGGAATCAGCAGTTCCTTGCCTTTTTTACGGGCAGGCATGTAGTCCACGCTGTTGTCATAGAAATTTTCCGTCCGTCTGATTTCAAGCAGCTTATCGATCACCGCCCGGTCCTCATCAGAAAAATAATGGAATTCCGGGTCGAAAGTGAAATTCTTCCCGAACATGAGCGCGTCATTACGCTCAACCGCATCCAAAAAATCGCGGATATCCCTCACCACATACAGCCGCTCTTCGCCGATTCTCATCTGAATATTGAACGATTCCTTCATCCGGAAATAAAAACCAGGCATGAACGTGCGGAGCGTAAATTCAGTTTTGAGCAGTCCCTTACCGCCGGAAGGGGCGGTCTGCGCCTCTTGCGCGCTTTCACCAAAGAAGCGGATCAGATGTGATGCGTAATTGTATCTCGAGCTGTCAGGGATTTTATTTTCAACAGGGCGGGACGGAGGACTTCCCATCTCCGCCTGCTGGGCACTCGAAATCGCAAAAAGTGTTGCGCACGTGTGTTTACACCTGCCGTATGTGTAATAGGCCGGACAGTTACAGTATTCCGATACATAAGTCGAATGGATGATGATGCGCGTCCGGTAAATTTTAGTTCCGATGACTTTGCCGGTCCATGTATCCGTTTCAGGCTCATGCTCAATCTTCTTCACTTTCCCGTCCAGATAGTATGCTCTGCCTCTGTTATAAATCGTCTCATTGTGTAAGTAGCGGATGAATTTCTCAGTCACTTGCATCTTTAACACTCCGTCTTTGAATATTCTCATAAAATAAATGTCTTCATCCAGTCAATTATACCGGACTTCTGTGTTTCTTCATATAATAGAGGATGAGGATTGTTATTTTTTAGTCTTGGGGATATTATAGATATCACAAGAATCAATTCCATAGTATCACCAAACCCCCAATCTATCTTTAGTAGATTGGGGGTTTATTAGTGTGGTTGAAGTTAGACTGGCAAATGGATAAAAGTATATAATGGAATTAACTTTAAAACATTGGGGTGTCTTCTATGATATGTACAATAGTAGGTATGTGGGGCGGGTTCCCGAAGAAGAATGAACCGACGTCGGGCTATCTCGTCGAAAAAGACGGATTTGCGATCCTGCTGGATGCCGGAAGCGGCGTTGCGGCACACGTCCAGAATTATATCGAGCTGAATAAACTGCATCATCTTTTTATTTCCCATTATCATTACGACCATTCGGTTGATCTCGGTGCGTTCATGTTCGGACGGATGATCGGCACATACATCGGCGGAACAAAAAAGCATCTGAACATTTACGGCCCCGCAGATGAGGACGTTGCGGGGCAGGTGGCAGAAACCGAGTTCAATACGTTCCATCCATATGATGAAACGAGCAAAATCAAAATCGGGCCGTTTACTGTGACTTTCCATAAAAATACCCACCCGGTGGAAACATACGCCATGAAAATTATGGATGACGAAGGGCAGATACTTGTCTATACTGCAGACACAAGTTATGAGGAGAGCCTCGCCCGTTTCGCGCAAAATGCCGATGTACTGATCACCGAATGCAGCCACTACGAAGGAGAAGACGCAGAAAGCCTCGGCCATATGAATGCTGAAGAAGCTGCGCTGCTCGCAGAAAAATCTGGAGCGAAAAAAGTGGTACTGTCCCACCTGCCGCATTACGGCGATTTGCAGGAACTCCTTCAGACGGTCAAGTCAGCAGGGATTGAAGAAGCGGTGCTGGCGGAAACCGGTATGGAGATAGAGATATAGCGGTATATTAAGTTAAAAAGTGGATTGCTGGTCACTCACAGCTCTCAGTGACCGACAATCCACTTTATCCAGTCACTCACAACACTCAGTGACCGGCAATCCACTTTATCCGGTCACTCACAACTCTCAGTGACTTGCAACTCACTTTATCTGGTCACTCGGAACTCTCAGTGACCGGCAACTTACTTTTTCTGGTCAATCAGCTGCACCAGTGACCATTAGACATACCCGGACAACATTCAAAAGTCGTCCGGGCATCTATATTCCACTTCATTTTTCATTTAAAACGGCTTTTCTAATCTCCGCTCTTCATCATCTTCATCTTTTCTCTCAATCACATTGATATCTTCATGTTTCACAACTTCGGAGATGTGTTTATTATCAGTAACTATCTTTTTCTTGACGATGATTTCTTCGGTTACGACTTGTTCCTTGACGATTTTGATCCGCTCTTTTGTGATCGGAATGCGCATGACGCCTTCTTCGTCATCTGAATCATCATGGCTGTATGTTTCAAAGAGCGGCTCGTCTTCGAGCTTGCGTCTTTCGACGGTGACATGTTCATGGTCGACAGGGACGTCAAAATCCTGAACTTCGGATTCAGTAAATTTATTGACAATGACTTCGCCGACCTGTTTCTTTTCTTTGTCTACCGACAGCTCTTCTTTTCTCAGATTAAAACTTTCTTCCTCGGTGTTTTCCGCGCTTCTAATCTCAGGCGTATCGGCCCAATCATTCCGTACGGTATGGTCGAGATTCGTGCGTCGGCGCGGATGTTTCTGATCCTTATAGCTGTATTCATCTTCAGGGTTCGTGAATCTGTAGAAGGAACGCTCGTCATAATCGATGTAAAGCAGCAACAGTCCCTCATAGAGCTGTGTTTTATATTCTTCCTTTTCCAAAGTGGTGAGTTCGAGAGTACTCATCACCTCTACCTCCCTGTCTTCACCCTGGAACCAGGCGACGATGCCGTCCCACGGATCTCTGTCCGTCCTTTTCTGCTTTACACCGACAAATCTCTCCTGGGTATCCGGCAGACCATAACCGGAAATTACCGTCATGCGGGATTCTTCCAAGCCATCCGATTTCAATTGTTCTATTCTGTCCATCAGTACGTTTTCAGTCGAAAATGATTCAATCCTGCCCATAATTTCAGCCTCCGTCTCTATTTACATATATCAATGTATGTATTCCCCATCTAAGCGGGTATAAACCACGCAGTAAAAAAGCAGGGATAACCATCATCAGTCATCCCTGCTTTCTATTCTCCTGAATTTCTTCTATGACGTCAGATGGATATTCTTCCAGCTGCTTCCCTGATTCTTTTCTAATAAAAAATGCATGAAGCAGTTTTAAAATCGGTCTGCCGAGCAGCTGGGCACTGCCGAGTATAAATAAAATCGTCCCTATAGTCTGAGTCTGGCTGAATAAAAATAGCACACTGCCGATCGTGAACCATATCCCGAGCATCAAATCATTGATGATCGCAAGCAGTTGATAGCGTTTATTGAAAAAGATTCCAAACTTGCCTATATCAAACTCAAAATAATTTTTATCTCTTTTAACCTTCGGCAATTTTTTCATCTCCCTTTAGGAAGTCATATACTGTACAATTACCCGGTTGATGTGACACTCATTCATTTCTTGATCTGCCCGAGCATTTTCGCCATCGGCCATTGCAGCGGCAGTCTCAAGGTCAGTGCCCACTTCGGAATGTATTGGAGACCGAGTTTATCTCGGTGGGTCAGCATGTAGATGTTTGCCGGGAAGACTGCCCAGAGAAACGCCTGAATGCCGCTCAGCTGCCAGTTTTTAAATTTGTTCGTCAGCAGCAGCATTCCGAAGATCAATTCCAATAGGCCGGTGAACAGTGCTAAGAACTTCTTGAACGGAATAAACCCCGGTATGATTTTCGCGAATCTGCCCGATGCCATAAAGTGGGCGGTGCCTGCAGTGGTGAAGAGGGCACCCATAAATATTCTCTTCATTATTATTCACTCCCATATTTTTCTCTACAAGTATATTACTGCAGGACAGTAATTACAATTATCCCCGATGGTCTGCTATAAATGTATGATGATAAATACTGAATTAAGTACTATATTAAGTCTTTTTTTATGATATAATAAAGTACATATATATGGAGGGATAAAAATGAAAATATTGGATGTACCACACACTAATATAACTGAAATGAAACAGTCCCCGAGCGCCGCCTTTGACAAAGCAAAAGAATCTAAATCCGGTGTATATGTGTTTAAAAATAATAAGCCTTATGGTGTCGTGATGACAACGGACCAATATGAAGCAATGTATAATAAAATCGAAATGCTCCAGGACAGTCTTGAAGAATATGTCATTAGAGAGCGTTTAGCAGAATCAGACTATAAAACTTATACTGAAAAAGAGGCGTTGGGCAATCGCTTAGATTCTGTCGCATATGATGAGAATGACGGGTGGGAGTAAATGGTATATGAACTACAGTTTACAGAACACTCTTTAAAAGAAGAGAGAAGTCTGGATGGAAACGAAAGAGTATTCGTTGATAAAGCATTTCAACGAATTAAGGAAAGAGGTATGGAAGCGGGCCAGCCACTAAAAGGTGATTTGAAAAATTGCCGAAAGTTGAAAAATAAAAAACACGGTCTCCGTATCGTTTTTCGTCAAATTGATAATAAGATAGAAATAATTGAAATAGCAGCGATGGGTAAACGTTCAAATAGTGAAGTTTACAATAATGCGATTAAAAGATTAAAAGGATAATTCCCGGACGATTAATTGACGTCTGGGAATTTTTCCGTCATTAAGTATAAATAACGCAGGGGCCCCGACATGGCGCGAAAACGATGTCGGGGCAGCAGCATTCTCCCGACATGGCGCAAAAACGATGTCGGGGCAGCGGCCTTCCCCCGACATGGCGCAAAAACGATGTCGCGGCAGGGGCGTTCCCCCGACATGGCGCAAAAACGATGTCGGGGCAGAGAAGAATAACCCACAGAAAAACCACCAAAAATCATCCGATTTCCGGTGGCTCCAATTCAATCTTATATCTGTTCTTCTTTCACGACTACTTTCGGCTTCTTGACTCTTTTGCCCGTCACTTTACTCCATATCCACACGCCGGTCAGCAGTACCGCAATCGCGATGCCCAAATACCCGAGGATAGGGTAGAAGAAGTTTACCAAGTCCACGAATCCGACGAGGCTCAGGAAGTAGCCGGCAACCACACTGATGACAAGTGCGACTTTATAGCGTCTGGAGTAAGGTGTCCAGAATCTCGTCAGGAACGGATACAACATGCCGACTGCTGTGTTATAGATGATCAGCAGCATGACAATCGTCAGTGCGAGTGCGAGAAGTGGATGGATCTCCCTTGCCAGCACCAATGTCGGCAGCTCGGCAGTAGAAGTCACATTAATCTGTGACAACAGACCGCCGTTCATCAGAAGCATCAGTACGAGCAGTATGATCCCTCCGAATAAACCGCCGCGTTTAGCGACTTTCATCGTGGACTGCGCGCCGACGATGGACAGGATGCTGAACGCCATCGCGAGCACGATGCCGCTGTAAGTGATGGCTTCCAGCCACCATATGCCCGTCGGTGTTTTGGTGATGTCCGTATACGTGCCGACTTCGGAAAGCGGCACTGACGGGTTTGTCATGTTCATAACCGCAATAATCATCACGATGATAATCAAAGCCGGTGTCACCGCGCCGAGTGCGACCAAGATTTTATCAAAGTCGAGGGTCAGTGTAATAAGCACCGCGATTGCCATGATCAGAGATCCCAGCCATGCAGGGACGCCGAAACTTTCCTGGAATGCCGATCCGCCGCCGGCAAGCATGATGATCATTACGCCGTATAGAAAGAATACAAGGACGTAGTCGACCGCTGCTCCGAGCTTTTCACCGAAAAGAAGTTTTGTCGGCTCGAGATGCGAATCAGCATCCAACCTGTTGCCGAGCTTTGCCGCCTGCCTGCCGATGAACATGATGACGACCGCTGACAATATGACTGCAGCGTAACTCATCGCGCCGAAGTTGGTGAAGAACTGTAAAATCTCCTGCCCCGTTGAGAATCCCGCACCGAGTACGACACCCACGTAGGCAAATCCTATTTTTATTGCGCTTCTGTTATCAGAACTCAAAAAATCATCTCCGTATGTATTTTTGTTATAATGTCCTTATAAAATATAATCACGTTTGCCCCAAAAACGGATCGAACAAGTTTTCATCCAGATACATTCAAATGTGAAAAATGAAACACAAGTATCATTGTAAACATACTTGCAGGTGACCTGTCAAAGTTGCCAGTGAATTCTGATAATATTAAAGCGTATACAATTTAGTGAAATCAAGGGAAGGGGAATTTTCTATGAAAATAAATTCTAAACGACTTTCAAACCACCTCGATGAGGTGAATCTGATCACCGCAGATGGTGAGGGAATGACGAGACCGGCGTTTTCTGAGCTGGAAGATCAGGCTCATGCGTGGTTTATTAAAAAGAGCAAAGAGTATGGTTTCCGCACACGTCAGGATGCGTTCGGCAACAGTTTTGCGACGATCGGACCGGAAGACAAGAAAGGGATACTGATCGGTTCACACCTGGATACGGTCAATGATGGCGGCAAATATGACGGCGCCCTCGGTGTGGTCACAGCACTCGAAGCTGCACTGACATTGCTTGACGGAAACGTAGAATTAACAAAACCGGTCACCGTCGTCGCATTCCGCGCTGAAGAGATCGGACTCATCGGCAGCAGTGTATTCACAGATCTGATCGACAGAAGTGAGGGCTTTGAGGACAGACTTACAGCAATGAACAGGACGGTCGCCACCGTCGATGACTCGATCGGCTATGAAGATTACACTGATTACGTCGAGCTCCATATCGAGCAGGGCAAGCACCTTGAGACCAACAATCTGAATATCGGTGTCGTAAGTTCCATCGCAAGCCTGAACCGCATGAATGTTACCGTCCACGGTGAAGCGGGACATGCCGGCACGATCAGAATGGAGGAACGGAAAGACGCATTGATGCACACGGCTAAAATACTGACCGAATTCGAACGCATCGTGAAATCATACGGCCACCCGAACGTCGGCACCGTCGGCCAGTTGGAAGTATTCCCGGCGTCATCCAATGTCATTCCCGGCAGAGTCGAGTTCTCCGTCGACCTCAGAGGAGACGATATGGACCAGCTGAACAAGATCAAAGAAGAATTCAGAAAATATGCTGAGGACAATCATACAGTGGATATCATCGAAAATCCGGCGAAGGAACCCGCGCACATGTCGGAGAAAATCATGGACTACATCAAAACATCCGCAGAAGAATCAGACTTCACTTTTGAAGTGATGACAAGCGGGGCGAACCACGACGCCAACCCGCTTTCCAGAAGAATGAACGCCGGCATGATCTTCATTCCGAGCAAAGACGGCATCAGCCACAATCCTGCAGAGTTTTCTTCGACGGAGGATATTGAAGCGGGGGCTGAAGTGATGCTCGGCACAGTGAAAAAATTACTGGCAGAATAAAATCCCTTCCATACAGATTTAACATTAATCAGAAAAATCGGTATAATAAAGTCTTATCTTGTAAAAAGAGGGGTTTTGAAAATTGAACAGGGAAGCTTGGAAAATTGCGTTTGCCTATACCGGCGTCGTGGTCGGAGCAGGGTTCTCCACTGGACAGGAAATACTCCAGTTCTTTACAAACCACGGCCTCTACAGTTATTTAGGCATATTATTATCAGGTTTGATGGTTTTATTCATCGGAAGACAGGCAACAAAATTCGGTTACCGCATTCAGGCGGAATCACATAAAGCCCCGATATTTACGATGTTCGGCAAAGTGTCGGGGACGATCATCGATTACTTATTCGTGTTCTTCCTGTACGGCATTGCCGTCATCATGTTCGCGGGCGCAGGGTCTGCGTTCAACGAAAGTTTCGGCGTACCGTACTGGCTCGGCACACTGATCATGGTAGTTCTTGTAGTTGTCACTTTGATGCTCGACTTCGATAAAATCGTCTCGGCACTCGGCGTGGTGACACCGTTTTTAATCGCAGTCGTAATCATCATTGCGATGTTCAACATATTCAATCCGCAAGTACCGCTCGATACGGTGAACGAGTATGCGAGTCCGGACCGTACGCCAAGCGGATTGTGGTTCCTGGACGGGGCGATGTATGCCGGGTTCACACTGGCGACCGCCTTCAGTTTCCTGTCCATCATGGGTGCAAACTCATCGAATCATAATACCGCCGCACGCGGCGGACTGCTCGGCGGCGTGATCATTACAATACTCATGCTGATGATCAACGCAGGTCTCATATCCAACATGGATATCGTGAACGACCTTGCACTGCCGACACTCGTTCTCGCACAGAACATCCATCCGGTGCTGCAGGTGGCACTGTCGATCGTCATGCTGCTCGTCATCTACAACACAGGCGTCGGCGTCATGTATCCGTTCCTGAAACGATACAGCGAACCGTACACGAAAAAGTATTACACAATACTCATCACAGCAGCAGTCATCGGGTATTTCCTGAGCTTCGTCGGATTCGTCGAACTCGTCGGCATCGTCTACCCGGCATTCGGCATACTCGGCCTCCTCATCGGCCTCGGTCTAGCCATCCGCTGGTTAATGAACAGACGCTCGAAGAAAAATTTAATATAGGGCCGATAATAAATAGCGACACTCCATTCAAACAGAGTGTCGCTATTTCAACATTATTTATTCATTTTCTCATAGACAAGTATTGCAGCAAATGTATCAAAGATAGTGATACCTACTGATTTGAAAATACTAGATTGATCCTGGGTTTCTTTTGATGCACCATTTTTAATGATCTGTTTTAAGTCAGGAGCCTCTCTTCTGAATATCTTAAATCTCTTCCAACACTCATCTCACCTCATTCTGAAAATGCGTCATAAGAATCACAGAAATATAATCAGCTTTCTTAATGATAGAAGTGGGTATCTCCTGCATATCAGCTTTGATGGCGGCTGAGCCTGAGAAGGGTTTATGTGACAAGTCTTCGTTCTTCAAATCACCAACTCAGTTCTGACAGGATTTTTATATAATGTAGGTTCAATTATCTTCCCATTTCTAGGAGCGATGCCTACCATTATTGCTTCGTAATAATTTTCATAAAATGAAGGCTTCATAGTTGCAGTATTATCATCATCATTGATAAATAGGCGGTCAAGTTACAGTGATTTTTTTCACCATCATTTAAATAATAATCTTCAGTAGTGTCGGCAATCCCTTTGACAGAAAGCAATTTTGTAATTTCTTTCTGTAAGACACTTCATGAATAAGAGCGCCTTTTAATTAATCTATCAAAATAATACTAATAGTGGTTATAACTACGAATCAAACTATATTATCACTACAGTTGTTTTACAAAGAGACATATTTTTTCTTTTATTAAAAATAATAAAAAAGCAAGACAAGTTATTGACAATACATATTATTTGTCTTACAATTATAAACACCAAATATTCAAATATTTTAAAGGGGATGAAGTCATATTTGATATGAATCATAAATTTTTTGATAGCGCTTACGTCACTTTAATTTTCTGAAGGAATTAGATTCAATTGAAAGGAATTCATACATAGTGGATTCATGAACTTGTTTTATCAATTAAACGGAGGGGTTAAGATGTTTGCAAAACAATTAGAATTTCCAAAAATATTTTTAATGCTTTTAACTGTAGTATTTTTAGCTGCATGTTCAGACAATGGATCTGAAGAAGCATCGGACGATGGATCAGATGAAGCTAATGGTGAAACAGTATCCAATGAGGAAGAAGAAGTTGATTATCCAACGCAGTCAATTGAAGTCATTGTTCCTGCAGGAGCAGGTGGCGATACGGATTTAAATACCAGGATTACAGCGAAATATCTTGAAGAAGAACTTGGAGAAACTCTTGTTGTTACTAACGTAGGTGGTGCTGGGGGCACGACTGCTATCAATGAATTTTTATCAAAAGAGTCCGATGGACACAGCGTATTGACTTATCATAATGCAATGCTGGTAAATAATATCTATGGTATTTCAGATATTACTTATGAAGATTTCCAATATGCAGGGATGGGGATTTTAGATCAGTCAAATACTTTTTTGATATCCAGTGAAGCGGAATTTGATGATTTAGAATCATTTATCGCATATGCACAGGAAAATCCAGGTGAAGTTGATGTTGCAACCGAGATTGGTGCGATGACTCACCTGCAATTATTGGAATTTGAACAAAAGGCAGATGTAGATTTGAATATTGTCGATGCAGGCGGGGCTTCTGAAAAGATCACAGCATTATTGGGAGGCAGAGTTGATGTCGTTCCTACATCTTTAGGTTTAGTGGAAGACTACTTGGAAGCTGGTGATTTTGAATCGCTGGGTGTTATAGCTGAAGAAAGACTGGAAGGCGCACCGGATATTCCGACATTTGAAGAACAAGGTGTAGACATGTCTATTGATAAAGTGTTTTATTGGGCATTTTCAGAAGATACACCTCAAGAGGTTGTAGATAAGTTCTCAGAAGCTCTTGAAAATGTGGTAGAAAATGAAGAGTTCCAAGAAGAGATTTCGAATAGCTGGTTAACACCGACTTATCTTGATAGTGATGAGACAATTGAAAAACTTGGGGAAATTGATGAGCAATATCGCGAAGTTTATGAAAATTCTGACCAGTAAATTCACTAAATATAGTATTTTTAGGAGTGTAGTTAATTGAAGGTTTCTGTAACTGTAAATACAACTGAACTGAGTGATCTGGACTTACAGCAGATGTCCCAATTGGGGATAGATCGTATTGATTTTGGTAACGGTAATGGATTTAAAGGTGTCGATGCCCAGGGATATCCTGATCTTGATGAGCTGCTTAAGCTTCAGAAACGGATCAGATCATGGGGCATGGACATAAACAGGGTGACTTTGCCTAACATCACATCTGCTTATATGAATAATGAAGAAAATGCTGAAATACAACTTCAGAATTCTATAAACGCGGTTAAAGTATTTGGCGAAGCAAATATAAAAATTGTCCGCCAGCGTTTTGAAGGCGACGTATTTGAAGGTCAGGCACAAGATTATAAGGCGATTCAAAGAGGCGGTGCAATCGCCCGTGGAGAAAGTGCTGGTTTTATGAAAAATAAAAATTCTACCCCCACGTTGGAAGAGAGTGAGAATTGGTGGAGCAGATTCCAGAGTGTTTACAAAGAAATTGTTCCTGTTGCACAAGATATGAATGTAAACATTGCTATGCATCCTTCAGATCCCCCTTATCCCGATTCTCCTTTTGGTGGAATTGGTTTGAATAGGATTATTGATGATTTTCCTAATGAAAATGTGGGCTTTGTATACTGTATAGGCAGCAGGGCAGAAGCAGGGGGGTCTCCTCTTGTGATTGATGAAATCAATCATTTTGGAAGGAAAGACAGAATTTTTCTAGTCCATTTCAGAAATGTCAGGGGCAGCATTCCGACTGCTGGCGCATTTGAAGAGGCCTTGCTTGACGATGGTGATTTAAATATGTTTAAAATTCTGCTTGAGCTCGACAAGGTCGGATATGACGGTTGTTTAAATCCTGATCATGTGCCTACATTTGCCGGCGACAGCCCTGATTTGGATCAAAGATGGGCGAATTCAAATATTGGATGGACAAATTCAAGCCTCGGTTTTTCATATTCCATTGGATATATAAAGGCGTTATTAACAGCATTGACAGAATTTAAAGGAAGATAATGTTTGATGATATAATAAAGAAAATGATACAGCGCCTTGGATGGTTTCTGTATCATTTTTTTTCAAGAGTTGAAAAATAGTAAAAAAATGGCTATAGTTAGTATAAATACTATGTTTTATAGTAAAACAATTAAACAAATATAGTTACCGTGAGATAGGATGAGAAGTATGTCGGATTTTAAAATTGACTCGGTCCAAAGAAACACTCTTTCGCAACAGGTGCTGGAAAAATTTATACATTCGTTGATGTCCGGAGAATTGAAGCCTGGAGATAAACTGCCTTCAGAATTAGTTTTAATGGATGTTTTTGATGTCAGCAGACCCGTTTTAAGAGAAGCATTCAGTTCGCTTGAAACATTGGAAATAGTCAAAAGACGACCACGAGGCGGCACATATATAAATGAAAAGATAGGACACAGCCCATTCAGGGCAATGCTTTCTTTATCAATCAATAATATACCAGCAATTATTGAAGCCAGAATGACACTGGAACTGGGTCTTGTAACGATAGCTGCTGAAAAAATTGATGAGGATCAGTTGCAGATGTTGAAGGATACAATCACTCAGATAGAGGAAAGTGCGGATAATAACTACGGATCATTGGATAAAAAATTCCATAGAATCATTGCTCAAAGTGCAAATAATCCGGTTGTTGAAGGAATGATAGATTCTTTACTTATCGCTCACGAGAAAACAGACAGCCTCATTCCATACCGTGATCCTGATATAACAGCACAACACCATAGAGATATATACCAGGCCTTAAAAAATCATGACCCGATGTCTGCTTTTGAAAGTATGTACAAGCACCTTAGTTTTGTCAGAGAAAAAATACTTTCAACTTTAGAAAATAAAGAAAACCTATAAATTAACCAATCACATTAGAGTGATTGGTTTTTTTCATGCAAAAAATCAAGCTGAAAACAAATATTTTCAATTTAATAATAATAAATCATCGGAATTATTAGATAACGTTGACTTTATAAATGATTTACTTTATATTTGTATTACAAATAGAAATAAGGGAGGAAGCAAATGTACAAATCTAAATTTTATGAGAAACTGAAAACGATTTCAGGTATAACTGTTACACCGTTTAATAATGATCAGGAAATAGATTGGCAGGGCGTCGAGGATAATGTTGAATACCTGGTTGATAAAGGCCTGGAAGTGATTGTTCCCTGCGGAAATACAAGTGAGTTCTATGCATTATCAATTGAAGAGGCTAACGAAGAAACTAAAAGAACTGTAGAAATTGTTAAAAAGAGAGCTATTGTCGTTGCCGGTGTCGGATATTCAGTAAAAACGGCTATCGATATGGGGCTGGAAGCTAAGAAAAATGGGGCAGAGGCAATAATGATTCATATGCCTGTACATCCCTACATCACTTCAGAAGGTGCAAAAAACTATTTTGAAGAAATAATTAAAGGTGTAGATATGCCAACCGTCATTTATTTTAAAGATTCACATTTGGATGATGAAATTTTACTTGAATTGGCTTATCTTGATAATTTTGTTGGTGTTAAATATGCGGTGAATGACCTTCCGCGATTTGCGAAAGCTGTAGAAATGCTTCCTGAGGACAGTAAAGTTGCCATGATTTGTGGTACAGCAGAAAAATGGGCACCATTTTATTTCATGGCTGGTGCTGTCGGTTTCACATCCGGTCTGGTGAATGTTTATCCGGAAAAATCATTTGAAATGCTGAACAGCTTACAAAATGATGATTATTCCAAGGCAATGAAAATATGGCATGAAATAGTTGAATTTGAAGATCTGCGAGAAAAGTATAATTCAGGTAATAATGTCGTTGTGATTAAAGAATCCATGGAACTGATTGGATTGAAAGCAGGTCCGACGAGAGCACCTGTGGCACCACTGGACTCAGAGGACAAAGAAAGTGTTTATAATCTGATGAAACGCTGGGAATTCGATCCCGTTTCAAAATAGATTTTAATGAATATATTGATTAATAAAAATAGCTAGGAGTGTTTGAATGGAAACAAGAAATTTTATAGGTGGCGAATGGAGCACACCAAATAAATCAACAGCAGATGTATTTAATCCGTCGGATTTAAGCGAAAAAATTGGTGTGATCAATGAAGGAACTGAAGAAGACGTTTTAAATGCTGAAAAAGCAGCGAAAAAAGCACAAAAAGAATGGGCTAGAAAACCAGGACCGCAAAAAGCTGAAATTCTTTATAACATGGCAAAAGCTTTGGAGAACAATCTTCAAGAAGTGGCTGAACTGGGCAGTAAAGAAATGGGGAAACAAATTGGTGAAATGAAAGGTGAAGTGACACGCGGGATTCATTTACTCCGTTACTATGCTGGAGAAGGAATCAGATCAAACGGTGATGTAATTCCAGCGAGTGATGTAGACGTTCTTCAATATTCTCAAAAAATCCCGCTCGGGGTGGTCGGCTTGATTACACCATGGAACTTCCCTGTAGCGATTCCAATCTGGAAAATGGCTCCGGCATTAATTTGCGGTAATGCTGTTATCTGGAAACCTGCAGGAAATGCCTCATTAACTGCAACAAAAATGGTGGAGTTATTCGAAGAAGCCGGACTGCCGGCAGGTGTTTTGAATCTTGTAGTCGGTAAGGGCAGCGTAGTCGGTAAAACATTGCTCGAAGAGGCAGATGTTAATGGCGTATCATTCACAGGTTCTGGAAATACAGGCAGTTATGTCGCTAAAACATGTGCAGCAAGAAATATTAAGTATCAAACAGAAATGGGCGGAAAAAATGTTGCTGTAGTCATGGATGATGCTAATTTGGACAAGACGATACCTATTATTTTAAGTGGTGCATTTAAATCAGCGGGACAGAAGTGTACTGCAACGAGCCGTGTTATTGTACAGGAAGGTATTTATGACGAAGTTGTCGAGCGTCTTCAAAAAGGTGTGGAAGATATCACATTGGACAATGCTTTGGATGAAAATGCTTATCTGGGACCAGTCGCTTCAAAAGATCAATTTGATAAAGTGAATTCCTACATCAAACTTGCACGCGACGAAGCCAATATCGTTGCTGAAAAGAATGTGGAGTCAGACAAACACGGATACTATGTTTCACCAATAGTCATTACTGATGCACCTTCAGATCATGCATTGGTAAAGGAAGAGATTTTCGGACCGGTTGCTTCATTACTCAAAGTTAAAAATTATGAAGAAGCTATTGAGCTAGCAAACGATACGGTATTTGGTCTGAGCGCTGCGATCTTTACAGAGAACTTGACACATGCTCATAGCTTTTTAGCAGACAGTGAAGCGGGAATGGTCAGAGTCAATCAGGAGACAGCAGGTGTTGAATATCAATCCCCATTTGGCGGACTGAAAGATTCAAGCTCCAATTCAAGGGAGCAGGGTCAGGCAGCACTTGATTTCTATACCAACACCAAAACTTGCGCGATAAAGTTCTTTCAATAATATAAAGACGTAGATTTTCCTCAGCTGCTTTAAGATGATGAAATTTAAAGCAGCTGGGAAAATAACGACGATAAATAAGTATGAAGGGCAGTAATTATTATGAAAATAAAAAAAGTCAGATTACATGCTGTAGGTATACCCCGTCATACAGGTTTCATTAATAAACATGTCATTGTCCGTCTGGAAACAGATGAGGGTGTGACTGGCATTGGTGAGATGTCGGACTTTTCACATCTGCCAAAGTATGCGGTCGATCTTAATGATTTAAATGTTACATTAAATAACCTGTTAATCGGTAGAAACCCTTTCGATATCATGGATATCAATAAAGAATTACTCGATAATTTCCCGGAAGCAATGTACTACTATGAAAAAGGCAGTTTTATCAGAAACGGCATAGATAATGCTTTATACGATTTATGTGGAAAAGCATTAGGTGTCTCAGCCGGTGACCTCCTTGGAGGCAGAACCAAATCAAAATTTAAAGTCTGTTATCCTATCTTCCGTCAGAGATTTATGGAAGAGGTAGAAGAGAACTTGCAAGTAGTGAGACAAAGATATGAAGAGGGCTTCGATGTATTCAGACTCTATGTCGGTAAAAATACAGAAGCGGACATTGAACTGCTAAAAGGAATCAAGGAAGAATTCGGCAGTAAAGTAAAAGTGAAATCATTTGATTTCAGTCACTTATTGAAATGGAAAGATTCACTGAGAGTAATAAAACAATTGCTCCCTCATGAACTGGGCTTGGAAATGATTGAAAGTCCAGCGCCAAGAAATGACTTTGACGGATTATATCAATTACGAACCAGAGTGGATTATCCTATCAGCGAGCATGTATGGAGTTCAATGCAGCAAAGTGAGATGCTTAAACAGGAATCTGTGGATATATTCAATATATCTCCGGTATTCATAGGTGGTTTAACTGCAGCAAGAAAAGCAGCATATGCAGCAGAAGTCGCCAATAAGGAAGTAGTTATCGGAACAACGCAGGAACTTTCAATAGGTACAGCCGCAATGGCACACCTGGGGGGTTCTCTTACCAATATTAATTATACTTCTGATCCAACCGGACCGGAACTGTATGTAGGTGATGTAGTAAAAAACAAAGTTGTTTATCAAGATGGCTTCCTTCATTTGCCGGACAGGGATATTCCAGGACTCGGCGTAGAATTGGATGAAGCATTACTCGCTAAGTATGAAGTGCCCGATCTTGGCTGGGGAGAAGTGACAGTACATCAATTGCAGGATAGAACGTCAACCTGATAATTAAAAAAGACGGAGTGTAGATCCATTTGAAACAAGCTTTAATGATTTTGATGATATTCACTTATCTCATCAGCGTGTTCACGGGCTTGGAATTGGTAACAGGAATACTATCAATACTGGCATTTATTACATTAGTATTCAGTTTTATAGGTTCAAATGCTTTTTCGAGAGTAATCAGTTCTTTATTACTCATTGGAAGTATACTGATAGCTGTTCTGTATGGTATTGATTGGAAAACCGTATTATATGGGATTAATCAAAATGTACCGATTTTGTCGCTAATACTGATGGCACCGATGATTGCGATTCCACTTAGATTGAAGGGTTACTTAACATCTTTGTTTAATGTTTTAAAGTCTTTAAGCGGCAATACAATTAAAGCATACAGTGGACTGATGACTTTCCTGTTCGTCATTTCACCGGTGTTCAATATCGGATCCATAAGGATCACGCACGACATTATATCAGAGATTGGTTTTTCAAAGCGTTTTCTGGCCAGGGCGTATATCCCTGCATACACTTCAGCAATAGTGTGGTCGCCTTATTTTGCCTCTGTTGCGACGATTCTGTATATGTTTGAAGATTTGTCTTTAAGTGATTATATCTTAATCGGTTTGCCGCTTGGAATTATACAGATTTTAATTAGTATTTTAATATTTTATATCTTTAGAAATAAAACTGATGTTGAACAAAATATTTCAATGGAAATAGATTCACATCAGCTCAAGAAAGATTGGAATAATATATATAAAGTTTTTATTTCCATCGCAGCTTTTATCGGATTAATCATCTTGATTGAATATATTACTAAAGGAAATATCATCACCATAATAATATTAACAGCGATATTCATACCGATTTTATGGGGTGTCCTCACAAGTAATATAAAACCTGTACTCAAAGAAATTATAAGAATCAGCGGGACTTTCCCCAACTTCAAAAATGAAACGATACTGTTTCTTTCAGCGGGGCTGTTGGCAAGTGTGCTGTCAGGTACGTCATTCGGAGGGATTTTGACACCATTACTGGTTGAAATATCCGATTATTCATACATATTGTTTGTTATAACAATACTGTTTTTGATTATTTCACTGACACTCATTGGCTTACACCAAATAGTTGTCGTGCCATTAATCATTATTCAAGTACCGCCGGAACTTGTCGGAATTGACCCACTAGTTTTGAGTTTCATATTCATACTGGGCTGGAGTGTATCTGTTGTCACATCACCAGTCAGCTTAACCAATCTTCTTGTTTCCAATTTGTTAAAAACAAAATGGTGGGAAATAGGATTTAAAATGAATGGTTTATATTTGATCATTCTATCTGTTGTCGGAATAATACTAGCGATAGTATTAAATTTTTTAATATAATGTAAGACAATTATAATGTAATTATATATAATAAAATATGAGGAGAATATACTATGAATAGAACATCACCAAAAGGAATTTTAGGATTTCCGGTCACACCAATGAAGTCAAATGGAGAAATTGATACAGAAGCGTTTGTTAAAAATATCGAATTTTTAGTGGAGGGTGGATTACAGGCTGTGTTCCCGGCATGCGGTGCAGGAGAATACACTAACTTGAATGATGAAGAGTACAAGACATTGGTTGACCTCGCCGTCAAGACAGTCAATGGTAAAGTACCGGTATATTCAGGTGTCGGTGGGAATATTGAAGAGGCAAAAAGAAGAGCGAAATTATCTGAAGAACTTGGTGCAGATGGTTACTTGATCATGCCGCCATACCTTATCATAGGTTCTCAAGACGGTATATATGAATATTTTGCACAAATAGCAAAAGCCAGCAATCTTAACGCAATCATTTATCAGAGAGATAATGCGATTTTAGAAGCGGACACATTGCGAAGATTAATTGAAGTCGAACAGATTGTAGGATTTAAAGATGGTTACGGAAATATGGAGCTTAACAGTGAATTCAGTCATAAATTTAAAGGGAAAGTTGATTTCCTGAATGGAATGCCGATGGCTGAAGTAACGATGTCAACTTACATGCCCCTTGGTTATGATTCTTATTCTTCTGCTATATCCAACTATATCCCTCATATTTCGAGAAAGTATTTTGATGCGATTCAAGAAGGGGATGACGAAGTAGCAGAGACCATTTATGAGAATGTCATCCTTCCGTTACATGCAATCAGGAAAAAAGAAAAAGGATATGCTGTTGCATTAATAAAAGCAGGTATGAATATCGTAGGGCTTCCAGTCGGGGCGACAGTAAGAGCTCCAGTAATTGAAGTTAAAGATGAACATTATAATGAGATGAAAGAAATATTAGATAAAGCTTTAGAACTCTATCCATCTGATTTATACAAAAACTTATAAAAGATTATTATACAAATAAAGAAACCAGAAACTAAGGAAAGGATAGAACCTATCATCAGTATTAATATCTTAAACCTTAGTTCTGTTTTTCTCTTTAATTTCACAAGTCTTGTAAACAATCAGAATGACATTTTATAGACTATTTAAATTTTTTGGAAAGAGGTTAGATAGTGAATAATTACAATGCGCCAAAAGTAGTTCAGATGTCTGTATACCCTGTGGCTGGTAAAGATAGCATGTTATTAAACCTCAGTGGTGCCCACAGTCCATTTTTTACTCGTAATATAGTTATTATTGAAGACGATAATGGTAATGTTGGAGTCGGTGAGGTTCCTGGTGGGGAAATGATAAGGAAGACATTAGAGGATTCAAAGAAGTTTATAGTTGGAACTTCATTAGGGAGATATAAAAAAACATTGAATTCAATTGCAGATGAATACAGGGATAAAGATTCTAAAGGTAGAGGAAAACAGACTTTTGATCAAAGAATAACTATTCATGTAGTTACGGCAGTTGAATCTGCACTGCTGGATTTACTTGGAAAAAACCTTGAAGTGCCTGTTTCAGAGTTGTTGGGCGATGGGCAACAAAGAACAGAAGTTGAAATGCTGGGTTATCTTTTCTATGTCGGTGATAAGAATAGAACGGATCTTCCATATGAAAGTGATGGAGATTCAAAAGATGATTGGTTCAGACTGAGACATGAGGAAGCTTTAACTCCGGAGGCTATCGTTAAGTTAGCTGAAGCAGCCTATGAGCGTTATGGTTTCAAAGATTTCAAACTCAAAGGCGGGGTCTTCAGTGCTGAAGAAGAAATGCAGGCAATAGAAGCATTGAAAGGAAGGTTTCCTGATGCAAGAATAACTCTGGATCCTAACGGTGGATGGCCATTGAAAGAGGCTATAAATAACTGTAAAGGGAAAAATGATATTCTTGCCTATGCAGAAGACCCTGTTGGAGCAGAAGGTGACTACTCTGCTAGAGAAATAATGTCAGAATTTAAAAAAGCAACAGGATTGTCTACAGCTACCAACATGGTAGCTACTGATTGGCGTCAGTTAAACCATGCGATTCAACTCAATTCAGTAGACATTATACTAGCAGATCCACATTTTTGGACTATGCAGGGCTCAGTGAGAGTAGCCCAACTATGCAATGACTTTGGCCTGACTTGGGGTTCCCACTCTAATAACCATTTTGATATATCACTGGCAATGTTCACACATGCAGCAGCTTCAGCCCCTGGTAATATTACTGCAATTGATACACATTGGATTTGGCAGGATGGACAGTTTTTGACTAAAAATCCATTAAAAATAGTTGATGGTAAAGTTCAAGTGCCAGATAAGCCGGGGCTCGGAATCGATATCGATCTAGAAGCGGTGAAGAAAGCAAGTAAATTATATTATGATGAAAAACTTGATGATCGTAATGATTCAATAGCAATGCAATACTTAATCCCTGGATGGGAATTTAATTCAAAAAAACCATCTATGGTTAGATAATGTTTTCTAAAAAGACTTCAAAAAATGATTGAATATATTAAGAAATAAATTTAAAAAGTTGAGTTCGTATCGAATATGATTTAGTGAATTGCATGGCTTGATATAAAAAGTCAGAATTATTAAATAAAAAATTGACATTCATATCTTTTTAAATTATATTTGTAATACAAATAAATAATGAAGGGATATAATGTGGGAAAAGAAGAAAAATTACCAAAAATCATTGTTTATACTTATTTATCAGAAAATCTGTTGGAAAAACTCCGTCAATCATATCAAATAAGTTACTATAATCAGTTAAACCCTCCTTCTGGAGAGGATTTTACGGATGATTTGAAAGATGCTGTCGGACTTATTGGGAGTGGATTGCATGTAGATGAACAGCTGCTGGATAATGCTCCCCGGTTAAAAATCGTTGTTAACATTTCTGTTGGTTATAATAATTTAAATATAGATGATCTAACAAGACGGAGAGTTATGGCAACCAATACACCCGATATATTAACAGAGACAACAGCTGATGCAATTTTTGGTCTGTTGGTTGCGGCAGCGCGTAGAATCCCTGAATTGGATTACTACGTTAAAAGCGGTAGATGGCAAGATAAGGTTGATGAAAAATTGTTCGGAATAGATGTTCATAATAAGATTATAGGCATAATTGGGATGGGTCGAATTGGCGGAGCAGTGGCAAAGCGGGCACATAAAGGTTTTAATATGAAAATTTTGTACCATAACCGTACCCAAAATGGTCAGTTGGAGAAGGAACTAAATGCTAAATACTGCAGTTTGAAAGAATTATTGAAAGAATCGAATTTTATCTGCTTGGTGGCTCCTTTAACACCGGAAACAGAGAACCTAATAGGAAAAGAAGAGTTAATGATGATGAAAAAAGATGCGGTATTAGTTAATGGATCTAGGGGAGAGCTTGTAAATGAAGAAGAATTGATAGCATCTTTAAAAAATAGAGAGATATATGCAGCAGGACTAGATGTGTATCAAAAAGAACCAGTTGATTTGGATAATCAACTATTGAAATTAAGTAATGTGGTGACACTACCGCATATTGGTTCAGCTACACTAGAAACAAGGTATGAAATGGCAAAATTAGCAATTAAAAATTTAACTGCAGGCGTGAATGGTGAAAGACCTCCAAACTTGATTAATCCAGAAGTCTATAAATGAATTTGTGGTGAAGGGAGAAATTATCATAATAAAATAGTTGCACATCTCAATATATGTTGAGAACAACTAATCGAACTGATCAAAATGACATATACTAATTCGACATAATGCCTTTGTAAGAAAACTTTTAATATTTGTAAGCGTTATCTAGATATAGATAAGATTGAAAGTAAGTTACCTGACTTGAAATATTGGCATAAAGAATACATTGATAAATTCAGTAACTTTATTTTAAAAAACCGATTTTATGAATCGTAGTTAACTTTAATGTAACAAAGGGGAGGGAGTCCATGGACTCAAGTAAAAAAGTAGATGTATTTTCCGGGATAATAATCCTGATTATTTCGATAACTTTATTCATATCTACATTTGGCTTTCAACAAATGACAGAATCTAGAGTAGGCTCAGCCTTTTTCCCTCAAATAGCATCAGTAAGTATGGCTGTTATGAGTGTCCTGCTAATTATTTCTCCATTTATTCAGAAGAAAATCAAAGAGAAAAATGCAGAAAGAAAAGATGAAGCTGAGAGTGATGAAAATGCAATGGAACAGTATCAAGTCAGCAAGTCAGAAAATGAAGAAAAAGAGAAGAAATACTATGGATTAGTAGTACTTACCATCGTACTCTTAATTACATGTGTTGCATTACTTCAACCATTAGGGTTCATTATTTCTACTACAATTTTTCTTTTTCTACAAATGTGTATCATGTCAAAGAAAAATAATAGAAAGTACATTACTTTCATTATTGTTTCAATAGCTACTTCCGGACTAATCTACTGGATATTCAAAGGTTTCTTTAATTTGATGCTTCCAGCAGGATTACTTGGGTAAGGGGGACAAGTATGGATTTATTTTTAGAAGGTTTTCAACTGTTATTTAATTTTCAATCGATATTAATTATTCTGGGTGGTGTAATACTAGGTTTAATATTTGGATCGATACCAGGTCTGACAGCCACAATGGCTGTAGCAATCTGTTTACCAATTACGTTTGGTATGGATCCCAGTAACGGGATGGCATTACTGATGGGACTTTATATAGGCGGGGTTTCTGGTGGTATGATTCCAGCGATTCTATTGAATCTTCCAGGTACTCCCTCAAGTATTTCTACCACATTTGATGGGTATCCGATGGCTCAAAATGGACAGGCAGGAAGAGCACTGGGCATATCAATCATTGCATCATTTACCGGTGGACTGATCAGTATTATTGTACTGATGCTTCTTTCACCACCTTTGGCAAGAGTGGCGCTTGAATTTGGTCCATTTGAATATTTTGCGATTACAATGTTTGCTTTGACCTTAATTTCAAGTTTATCTGACGGATCTCTCGTAAAAGGTGTAATAGCTGCTCTACTGGGGCTTACATTCTCATTCGTAGGCGCGGCGCCAATAGACTCCTATCCACGTTGGACTTTCGGCATGGACAACCTTAGTGCAGGTTTCCAATTACTTCCTGTACTTATCGGTATCTTTGCAGTTTCTGAGATGCTAAAAGTTATTGAAGAAAGAAAAGATAACCCCATCGAATCAAAAGACACAAAGGATAAAACAACAAAGGTTAATTTACCGTTTGCAGCAGTATTTAAAAAACCATATAACTTTATAAGATCGACATTACTTGGAATAGGTATTGGTATTTTACCAGGTATTGGTGGAGGAACAGCGAATATCATAGCTTATGTCACTGCCAAAAGACAATCAAAAACACCAGAAAAATTTGGTAAGGGTATAGATGATGGAGTGGTTGCATCAGAGTCATCAAATAACGCAGCTGTCGGTGGTGCATTGGTACCGTTAATTTCTCTAGGGATCCCAGGCGACACTGTAACAGCGATGTTATTAGGTGGTCTGATGATTCATGGCGTCCAGTCTGGACCATTATTGTTTGAAAATAATGGACCACTTGTATACAGTATCTTTGTTGCACTGTTGATTGCGAACGTATTTATGGCAATCTTACTTATCAGTGGTATGAAAGGTTTCGTAAAATTACTGAGTATACCAAAGCATTATCTTTACCCAGTGATTATAGTACTTTGCGTTGTTGGTTCAATAGGGGTTAATAACCGAATTTTTGATGCGGGCGCATTAATTTTCTTCGGTGTTATCGGTTACCTGTTAATCAAAGCGAAGTTTCCAATTACACCAATTATATTAGGGTTCATACTTGGTCCGATTGCTGAAGTCAATTTACGTAGAGGTCTGCAAATGACTGGGGGAGATTTCCTTCCATTTATTACTCAGCCAATCGCAGCTCTATTCTGGGTTATAGCTATAGGATCCGTTGTATTCAGTCTTTACAAAGATTATAAAAATGCTAAAAAGGTGGCCAGTTAGCGACTGTAAAAGAAATTAACACAATTTAAAAAAGAACAAAACTTTGTTTGAAAAAGGGTTTTGTTCTTTTTTTGCCTCAGCGGTAATTAGCTGTGACCCATCGGCCAAATAGAGAGAAGCCTCTAAAGTTAACCAAACAAAAATCCATCTACTTCTGTAAGAGCAGATGGATTTTTCGATTCGATTATACTAGGCTGACTTACTGAATTTATTTTCAATTGATTATCTTATATTTGAATGTGTTCGGTAATCCCATATATGGAATTGCTGTATCTTTAATTATAAAGAGTAAAATAGCCAAATACTAGTAATGTTAATTTACTTCTTGAATATAAATTTTCATTTATTTTTTAGGATGAGCTAATTCATTTTTACAGCGCATCCCGCATGCTGGGACGATCCGTTGGCAGTCTAACAGCGCATCCTGCATGGCGGGACGGTCCGTTACCACATTTAACAGCTCATCTACCGCAAAAGAATGAGTTATTAAACATATCCAGTCATATCAGTCACCATAAAAATGACAAAAACGAACCCCGCCTACAAAAGTAAGCGGGGTTTGCTATTTTTATCTATATATATAAGATTGGAAATATTAGTGAATGAAGTTATGGTTTGCTGCTTCTGAAGCGGATAGTGTTCTGAATGATTTTCCACCCAGGCCGTTGCTCCAGTTCATTTCTGAGATCATGATTGATCCGTCACCATTAACTTGCTCAACAACTCCAACGTGGCCGGCACCCCAAGCGCCATTTGACCAGGCGTTTGATTGGATGATTGCACCATGTGAAGGTGTGTTGCTTACTGATAAACCTTGTGCGCTTGCATTACCTGCCCAGCTGGACGCGTTGCCCCAGCTGCCGCTGACAGGTTTGCCAAGCTGCTGACGGCGTTCGAAAGCGTACCAAGTACATTCGCCAGTCTGGTACCAGTTAGTACCGTAAGATGCAGCAGGCGCTGCCGGCGCTTGTTCTTCAGGCTCAGCTTCAGGCTCTTCTTCAACGACAGGCTCTTCTTCAACAACCTCTTCGACTACTGGTTCTGGAGCAGGTTCAGGTTCTACTTCTTCAACTTCAGCCTCTTCCTCAACAACTTCTTCCTGTACCGGTTCAACTTCCTCTTCAACAACCTCAGGCGCTTCAACTTCAGCCGGACGGTTGTCTACAAGGTCAAGAACTTTACCAGGATAAATTAAAACCGAATCCATTTCGTTGTATTCCATAATGTTGTTGTAGCTGACACCCGCACGGTTAGCAATACTCGCAAGAGTGTCACCGCTTTGAACTGTGTAAGTGTCACCAGTAATGTTTTCAGGTTCAGGCGCTTCAGCCGGCGCTTCTTCGACGACTTCCTCTTCAACTGCTTCTTCTTCTACAGTTTCTTCCTCAGCCGGCGCTTCTTCGACAACTTCTTCTTCAACTGCTTCTTCTTCTACAGCTTCTTCCTCAGCCGGCGCTTCTTCAACAACTTCCTCTTCAACTGCTTCTTCCTCTACAGTTTCTTCCTCAGCCGGCGCTTCTTCAACAACTTCCTCTTCAACTGCTTCTTCCTCTACAGTTTCTTCCTCAGCCGGTTCTTCTTCGACGACTTCCTCTTCAACTGCCTCTTCCTCTACAGTCTCTTCTTCTACAGCTTCTTCAACGACTTCCTCTTCAACTGGTTCAGGCTCGACTTCTACCTCTTCAGTTTCAGCTTCAACAGGCTCCTCTTCGATGACTTCTTCCTCTACAGTTTCTTCTTCTGTAACTTCCTCTTCAACCTGAGCCACTTCTTCAACTTCCGGCTCTTCTTCTACAGTTTCTTCCTCAACAACTTCAACTTCTTCAGCTGCTTCGCCGTTAAGCTGTAAAACCTGTCCAGGGAAAATCAGGAAATCTGAAAGTCCGTTAGCGGACATCAATGCACGGTATGACATGCCATGTTCACCGGCAATACCGAAAAGCGTGTCGCCCGGTTGTACTGTATATGTATCTGCATCCGTCTGAACCGTTTCCTCTACAGCCGGTTCAACGTCCTCTTCAATCTCGACCACTTCTGCTTCATCCTCAACTTCAACCGGTTCAGTCTCTTCAACGACTTCTTCTTCAACTGCACCATTTAAAGTCAATGTCTGGTTAACCAGAATCAGATCACTCGATAAGCTATTCCATTCTTTCAACTGTTCAACAGAAATATTATTACGAAGGCCGATGCCCCAAAGCGTATCTCCTGCTTTGACCGTATATGTAGATGGTGTATTAGTCGCAATGCTTTGTCCGACTGTAATCGTATCCGAGCTCAAGTTATTATAATTTTTAAGCTGATTGACAGTCAGGTTATTTTCCTGGGCGATCTTCCAGAGTGTGTCTCCGCCTAAGACAGAATATGTAGCATTACCAGTGTTTGCAGATGCATCTTCTGCCAAACCGTATGTAGAAATCGCTGCTGTTGCTGTGAGTGCAGTAATGACCTTTTTCATAAAAGGAAATCCCCCTAATTTTTTATTATCAATTTTCTCGACGAATTGTCTGAATAATTCACTTTATTTATCAACAGCTCCTATACTAACAGAAAAGGTGAAGAAAGTTTCATTTGTAACAGAACTGTAATGTAACTAAAATATATGTAAAATAACATGCGGTTATTACACCAATTATTACAATGTCCGGTATATACAAGTGATAAAACCTTTGGAAAATAAAAACTGATCTGACACGGAATTTACCCAATATTAATATAGGAGAGAACCTCTCAAGCCGAAGTGGTTTTTGTGATGGACGATTAGGGGTATAATTTATAGTAGAAAGATTTCGTGAGGAGGGTGAAATGATGACCCAGAAAATGATAACGATATATAATGTCGGCGGCGATTCGACAGAAATCGTCCAGCCTGAAGCAGTGGAACATCTGGTCGGAGTATTTGAGAAACCAATCGATACGAATCAGTTTATACGTGTACCCCTGGAGCATGGCAGAACGCTGCTGCTCAACCCGAATCTGATTACGTCAATATCTATCCAGGAAATCCAAAACAGACAAAATTAAGTGAGTGTGATATTAAGTGGTAGAAAAGATTGTATTGAACAACAAGGAAATTGAACTGAACGATTACGAGGAGAAGCCCATCTACGCTGAAGGTGAGAAGTCGGGTGCCCGGGATGTGGAAGAGATTACCGTGAAGTTTGATGTAACGAAAGATGTCTACAGTGAAACGGCCAGTATATTATATGAAAAGGTGCTGGATGTGGAAGTGCCTGAGCGGAATCTCAAGTTCAAGGGAGAAATCATCAACTTCTACAGCGGCATCGTCAATCTGTACGAAGCAGAAGACAATACGACGGCGGATGAGTATACGGTGACGTTAAAAAATATTGGCAGATAGAGGGAATGTTATGAAACTCAGCATATTAGATCAGGCCCCGGTGTCGAAAGGCTCAAGTGCCTCTGAAGCCCTGGACAATGCGGTCACGCTCGCAAAGGCGGGCGAGGTGCTCGGCTACGGAAGGTTCTGGCTCGCCGAGCACCATTCGATGCCGGCATTCGCATCCAGCACGCCCGAGATTACGCTCGCTGCGATAGGCAGCGCGACTTCAAAAATTCGAATCGGTTCCGGTGCGACGCTTATTCCGTATTACAGTCCGTATAAAGTGGCGGAAAATTATCATACACTGGCGACGCTTTTTCCAGGCAGGGTGGACCTCGGCATCGGGCGCGCACCCGGCGGCCCCGCAGAAGCGACGGAAGCGCTGAACAAGGAATATCTTAAAAATGTCTATGCAAATGAAGAACGCGTCAGCGAGCTGATGGGCTTCATCCATCATAATAACCATACGGAAAAGATCAAGATAAGCCCGCTTGCAGACCCTTCGCCCGAAGTATGGATGCTCGGCACCAGTGTGAAAAGTGCCGAGCTGGCAGGATCACTCGGCATGAATTACTGCTTCGGCTACTTCATGTCGAACGCCGGGGATATGAAAGAAGTCATCGATACTTACAGGGATAACTTCAAACCAAGAGCAGAAGGGCAGAAACCGCAGGTGATGATCACCGTCACCGCCTTTGTAGCTGAAACAAAAGAAAAAGCAAAAGATATCGCCATGAGCACCCTCATCTGGGGCATCGAAAAAGAACGCGCTTTCGGTGAGAGTACTGAAGACGACGGTATCCCGAGCATTGAAGATGCGAAAAACTTCGAACTGACCGATGAAGAGCGGGTGAATGTAGAAAGAAGGCTCGGTTCAATGTTCGTCGGCACCCGCGAAGACGTTGCCGGCAGGCTTAAGAAACTCGCAGAAGCATATGATATAGAAGAAATCATGATTTCGACGAATACCCACTCTATAGAAGATAAGATAAAATCGTTTGAGATGTTGAAAGAAGCGATGGAATAGTCTATTACTACAAAAACGGAAGTTTAGAAGATAATATACAGTTTGAGGAACAGAAAATCCGTACGTTTTACTCCTAGGGGAATAGCATCAGCGTGAGACTTCAGGCTCACGAGATGCCCCAGGAAAGAAAACGTACGGATTATTTTTCTGCTGAATTTCTAAGACCCAGTCTCTTTCCGCCTGGCAATCTTCTTAATCATTTCTTCACGCGGAGTCGTTTCTTCACCGTTCAATCGCTGCGCTTCAGCAACCATCAGCTTCTCTTTAAGCTGAGCAATCGCTTCATCTCTCTTATCCATATCTCTACCCCTCATCCCCATTATAATCGAACACCGTGGCGATGAACATCTTGCCGATATTGATCATCGAGCGTTCATCGACGTTGAAGTTCGGATGGTGGTGGGGAAAGACGTCGCCTGAGTCCGGCATCGTACCGCCGACGATAAAGAAGCAGCCCGGACGCTCGAGCAGATAATAGCCGAAGTCTTCCATGCTCGTCTGCGGCGTAATATCAATGACGTTGTCCTCGCCCATGACTTCTTTTTGAAGCCTGGAAATGTGCGCCGTTTCTTCCGCATCATTCACAACCACCGGATAGCCCCGCGTGTAATCCACTTCGGCACTCATGCCGTACGCCTTCGCAATATTTTCCGTCATCTGCTTGATCTTTTTTTCCGCATTATCACGTGTCTCATCATCGAGCGTCCGGACGGTCCCTTTGATCTCAACCTTATCCGGAATGACATTGAAGTTCGCCTCGCCCGTATTGAATGTCGTGACGGACACCACACCGGACTTCAGCGGATCAGTATCCCGGCTGACGATCGTCTGCAGACTCTGGAACAGCGTCGTTGCGACAGTCAAAGGATCCTTATTATGCTGCGGCATGCCGGCATGACCGCCTTTACCCTGCACCGTAATTTCAAAAGTATCGCCGCTCGCCATGAACGGACCCGAAAGGGCACCGACCTTGCCGAAAGGCATCGTTGAAATGACATGCGCCCCGAAGACGCCGTCGACACCGTCGAGCGCCCCGTCCTCGATCATGAATTTCGCACCGCCCGGAATAACTTCCTCTGCGAACTGGTGCAGGAACACGACTTTACCCGGAAGCTTATCCTTATTGGCAAATAAAACCTTCGCAACATGGAGGAGCGTCGAAGTGTGGATATCGTGACCGCACGCGTGCATGACGCCGTCCACTTTGGACTTGTACTCCACATCCTTCGCATCCTGGATCGGCAGTGCGTCAAAGTCGGCACGGAGTGCGACCGTCCGGCCCGGCTTGCCGCCTTCAAGTGTTGCGACAACACCCCGTCCGCCGACTCTCGTCCTAACGTCCGTAACACCTAAATCCTTATAGAACTGCACAATCTTTTCAGGCGTCTTCTCCTCGTGGTGGGACAGTTCGGGATACATATGCATGTCCCTCCGGAAGTCGACCATGTTATCGAATTCTTCTTCCAATGCTTTGAATAATTTTTTCATATCAATCCAACCTCCTGATCATTAGTCACTGTCATTTTATCAGAAAAGTCTGTTTTACATGATAAAAACTGAAAGCTCTATCATGCCTATACCCGAACGACAACGCTTTCATTCCCGTCCTCCTTGGGACTTTAAATATATGTAGCATAAATATTCTGTGTATGGTAAATTCAGTTTATTGTACTTATTCAAAGAATCAGGAGTGATAATGTGAACGGCAAATCAAAGTTCGACAAAGAAGAAACATCTTTCGTCAAACAGAGTTATGACAAAGTATGGAAAGAGTCGAGGCGGACAAAGTCATTGCTCAAATTTTTCAGTTCAGAAGATATGAAAAAAACGGTGGAAAATGAACCGGAAGATGATAGCTCAGGCTACCCGCCGTATAATAGACTGCAGATGACGGGTCTGATCATGGGGCCTTTGCTTTTTGTTTTGACCTTATTATTTTTACAGACGGACGGCCTGGACAGAAGCGGAATATTCGTCGTGGCGTCAGCACTGTGGATCGCAACGTGGTGGATGACTGAAGCCATTCCGATTCCGGCGACTTCACTCATGCCTTTGTTTTTGTTTCCGATGGGCGGAGTCATGGGAAGCGACCAGGTATCCAGTGCCTATGGTGCAGATATCATCTTCTTATTCCTCGGTGGTTTCCTGCTCGCTGTGGCGATGGAGAAGTGGAATTTACATACGCGTGTCGCACTCACGATCATTCGTGCAATCGGTACCACGTCGGCGACGATCATGCTCGGCTTCATGATTGCGACGGCACTGCTGTCGATGTTCGTGTCGAATACGGCCGCTGTAATGATTATGATTCCGATTGGTCTCGCAATCATTAAAGAAGCACATTCTCTGTCGACTGAAGAGAGCGGGGGAGACGTCACGAAGTTTGAAAAGCAGCTCGTTCTTGGAATCGGTTACGCAGGGACCATCGGCGGTCTTGGAACATTGATCGGTACACCGCCGCTGATCATTTTAGCCGGTCAGATGAATGAAATCTTCGGTTACGATATGAGCTTCGCACAATATATGCTGATCGGTGTGCCGACAGTAATTCTTCTATTGATCATCGCATGGTATTTCATGACGTTTGTCGCGTTCAAACATGATTTGAAAGAATTGCCGGGCGGCGCTAAAATCATCAACCAGGAATTTGAAGCGCTGGGTAAGACGACAAAAGAGGAGAAACTGGTACTCGTCGTCTTCCTCTTTGCAGCGTCGATGTGGATACTGCGCGGCTTCGTCTTTGAACACTTTGCATTTTTAGAGTTGATGACCGACGGTTCCATTGCGATGCTTGCTGCGGTGCTGCTCTTCCTGATCCCAACGAGAAGACAGCAGGGTCGTCTGCTTGACTGGTCGGTGGCGAGAGACCTGCCTTGGGGCGTACTGCTTCTGTTCGGCGGCGGTCTGGCACTCGCTGCAGCGATCGTTGAAACAGGCGTCGACCAGTGGCTCGGTGAGCTGCTCGTCAATATCGAAGGCACGAACATTCTAATCATGATCGGAGTCGTATCACTGTTGATCCTATTCCTCACGGAGTTCACTTCGAACACCGCAACAGCGACGATGATCCTGCCGGTACTTGCAGGACTGGCGATGGCAGTGGATGTCCATCCGCTTGCATTGATGTTGCCGGCGGCAATGGCTGCAAACTGTGCATTCATGCTGCCGGTCGGAACACCGCCAAACGCCATCGTCTTCGGTACAGGAAAAATATCCATCCAGGAAATGGCAAAAGCCGGTTTCGGGCTGAACCTCATCGCGTTGCTTCTAATAGTGGTCGTTACGTACCTGCTCCTGCCAATCGTCTATGGGATTGATCTCAATGTCTATCCGTTTTAAAATTGAAAAATGAAAGAAATGGCATGGCTGTCGCGGCCGTGTCATTTTTTATGGGGTTTTTTACAGTTTCAGTGGAAGTTAAAAGAAGTACAGAACCGAAAATAGGTTCTGTACTTCTTTATGGTAAATATCTATATTCAACTGGATTCTAATGCATGAAATAATTGTTACCGGTATAAAGTCATCGATCATTTATAAACATCTTTTTTATGACCTAAATTTATTATTGATATCAAAATTTCATCATCTTTAATCATTGCGACAATCCTATAATCTCCGACTCTATAACGCCACAATCCTCTGTAGTCTCCTGATAAGGCTTTACCATGTTTTCTTGGATCATCAGTATCGACTAAGTTTTTGTTTATCCATGAGATGAGTAAAGCACTTCTGTTTTTGTCCATTTTTTTTAATTTTTTTAATGCTTTTTTCTCAATTTTTAATTTATATTTCATCTGTTATACCGAGTTCTTCCTTGGCTTCTTCCCATGAAACAAATTCAGTACCACTATCTTCTAACACCTTAACAGCTTTTTTGTACATTTCCCGGTCGATTTCTTCATCAATCTTTTCTGAAATGAGCGCTCTTACATAAACGGACATGTTTGTGTTTTTAGCTTCGACTATACCACGTAAAATTTCCTCTTCCTCTTTTTCCAAACGTATTGTAATACTCATAGCAACACCTCCGACTCCTTGTAAGACGATCGTAGCACAAAATATATATTTTATCAATTGGAAAGTGGAGAAACTAATCACAACCCCTCGGGATATAAAATTTACAATCTCTTTTATGAGAATGACCCCATTCACGAAAGTGTAAAATCATTCCCTGATTTGTCATAAATTTTTCAAGAAAGTCTACAACATTCACGTGTAAAATGTTACACTATATACTGTTGTACTTACATAAAGTAATTGGACTACATATAATTTGGAGGATGTCGCATGGAAGAAACGTTGAACCTGGAAGATATTCTGGGTGTTATTAAGAAAAACCTCATCATGATTATTTCACTTGGTTTACTGTTCGGGGCGGCCGCTGCATTTGCTACGGCACTCATCATGACGCCGCAGTATGAAGCGAACACACAGGTGCTGGTCACGCAGTCTCAGGAATCTTCTGATGGCGCAGTCAACAATCAGGACATACAAGCCAGCCTGCAGCTCGTCAATACATATCGGGATATTATTTTAAGTCCCACAGTTTTAGATGACGTGGTCGAAAACCTGGGCCTTGAACAAACTTCAAACGCACTCGCGAATCAAATCACAGTCAACAACCAGGACCAGTCGCAGGTGCTGACGATCACAGTCTCTGACGAATTCCCGGAAAATGCCGAAAAGATTGCGAACGAAGTGGCGGATGTGTTCCAGGAAAGAGTCGCAGATGTGATGAACGTAGATAACGTTTCAATACTTGCGACGGCGGATGTCGGGGAGAACCCGTCACCGGTTTCACCGCAGCCGCTCGTCAACATCGCGATCGGCCTGATACTCGGCGTATTGCTTGCGCTCGGCATCGCTTTCTTAAGAGAATTCCTCGACAAGAGAGTCAAAACGGAAGAAGAAGTGGAAAAGATTCTGGATTTGCCGGTACTGGGTACCGTGGCGAAATTTGATAAATAGGAGACTGGGATAAATGGCGAAAAGAAAACACAAACATTTAGATTTCAAAACAGATCCACGGGACCTGATGGTTCTTAAAGAGCCGAAGTCTCCGGTCAGTGAGCAGTACAGAACAATCAGAACGAACATTACATATTCAAGCATCGATTCGGAAATAAAATCCGTACTCTTCACGTCCGCCTTACCTGGAGCAGGTAAGACGACGACGGCTGCCAACGTGGCGATTGCCTTTGCACAGGCAGGAAAAAGAACGGTATTGCTGGATGCAGATCTAAGGCGTCCGACGACGCACTATACATTCGAAGTCCAAAACCAGAGAGGCTTGTCGACCGCAATCGTGAATGATATCCAGGCCGAAGAAGTCGTGAAGACGACAGAAGTGGAAAATCTCGATCTGATTACTTCCGGGCCCATTCCGCCAAATCCGTCGGAACTGCTCGCATCCAACAAAATGACACAGTTTTTCAAAGTATTATCCATGCAGTATGACATGGTCATCGTTGATTCACCGCCGATACTTGCAGTGACGGATGCGCAGCTGCTCAGCAAGATGGTGCACGGCACCATTCTCGTCAGCAACGTTGAGACGAACAACAGGGACAGCCTGCTGCAGGCTAAGGAATTGCTTGAAAAAGCGGATGCCAATATGCTGGGCGTCGTACTGAACAACAAGAGAATCAAGGACGAAGGCGACAGTTATTATTATTACTACGGGAGTGAATAATAATGATAGACATTCATAATCATCTGCTGATCGGCGTCGATGACGGGCCGCAGAATGAAGAGGAAGCACTGGCACTCATGAAACAGGCGATAGACAATGGAATCACAGACATCATTGTAACCCCACATCAGTATAGTGGGGATTTCATTAATCCTAAATGTAAAATTTTAGAAAAGATGGAAGAAATAAAAGCCCTTATAGATGAGCATGATTTCCCCCTCAATGTCTATCCCGGACAGGAAATCAGGATCAACGGTGAGCTGGTGCATGAGCTGGAATCGGACATCAACATCCCGCTCAACGAATCGCAGTATGTACTGGTCGAGTTTTCATTTACAGAACTAGCAAACTACACCGGGAAATTATTCTTTGATTTGCAGATGAAAGGTTACACACCATTGATTGCGCACCCGGAGAGGTGCAGACCGTTAATGAAGGAACCGGATAAGCTGTATGACTTGGTAGAAAAAGGTGCGCTTGGACAGGTGACAGCCACTTCAGTGGCAGGTGCACTTGGTGAGGGGCTGCAGGAGAAGAGTTTGAAATTGATTGAGTATAATCTGGTGCATGTCGTTGCCAGTGATGCACACCATGCAGCGAACAGACCGTTCATGTTGAAGGAAGCGTATCAGGTCATTGAAGAACAGTTTGGTGAAGAATATGTAGAACGGTTGAAATACAATGCAGAAGCAATTCTGCATAACAGAGATGTGAAAGTCAAACCACCGAAGAAGTGGACATCGGAAGATACTCACAGGAAGAAAAGAAAGAAAAAGAAGTTTTTAGGACTATTTTAATTTAGAAAGAAGCGTGGACGTGTATGGGAGCCATCCGCTTGGATTCGAATGGACCACACCATTCCGTTATCAACGTATTGAGCAGGTAATGGAAAACGTTGAGCAAATGGGTATTGAAGATTCACTTGAACTACAAACAGATTATACGTCGGTACCGGCACAACGCATTACCGCTCTGCTGGATGGTCTGGAATCTTCAGATGAGCAGGTAGACGAGGCTTTGAACATGTTACGGGAGTGGGACAACGACTTATCTGTTGAATCTTCTGCCGCTCCTTTATTTGAAATATGGTACCAGAATCATTTACGTTCTGCGGTTGTGCAGGCAATCATGTCTGAAGAGGCAGCAGAACACATTGGCTCTGGAGACCCTCTTGCCACCTTGAATCTATTAGAAAATCCAGATGAACGGTTGGGAGAAAATCCTGAAGAAGTACGCAATCAAATTCTGTTGGATACTCTATCTGATGCAATCGATGATGTAGTAGAACAGCTTGGTTCAGATATGGATGCATGGAGATGGGGAGATTTGAAACACTCCTATCTAGAACATCAATTGCCCGGTATCGTTGATGAAGGACAAGAGGAAAGAATGAATGTAGGACCGCTCCCTCGTGGAGGCAGTGGTGATACGGTCGGCGCTTCCGGCTATGATTCAGACTTCAATCAGACACACGGTGCAACCTTCAGATTGATAGTCGATGTTGGAGAATGGGATAACTCGATTGCCATGAACAGTCCCGGTCAATCAGGAGATCCAGACAGTAAATTCTACGACAATTTATTCGATGATTGGGCAAACGATGAAGCAATACCTTTATTGTATAGCCGCGACAAAATTGAAGAGGCAACAGACCATACGATACATTTAGTGCCTGAGTAAAATATTAGTGTACGCCCTAACGTTGAACTTTAAATTTAACTTTAGGGCGTGCTTTTTTTATGAATGGAAAATTAAAGAAGGTTGTTGTTTCATATTCATCTTTCTTTGAATGAATTAAAATCTTAACAAGACAATCAGCATCTAAAAGTGTTTATGATAAGGAAAGTTTTATTTCAATAGTTCTCTTATTAATGATTTTGTAAATAATACTTTTTACACATTCATTAAATTCAATATTTTCAGAGAATTAGATTGAATGAGTATTAATAATAGCGTATGATTATTTTAAGTGTAAAAAATCAATAAAGGGGGAAATTATGAAGGAAATCAAACAACTTTTTTTAGTCAGTATTTTGGTATTAGTATTAGCAGCATGTACAGATGATGATAATGTCGGTGAAGAAACGACTGGTGATGCTGAAACGTCAAACGGTGGGGATCTAACAGTCGCAATTCCGAGTGATGCGATTTCAATGGATCCACATGGTAATAATGATGTACCATCCGAGCAAATCAGAGATGAGATTTACGAACCATTGATAACTCTGGATGAGGATTTAGAATTGGTGCCGTTACTTGCTGAAGAGTGGGAAGAAATCGATGAAACAACATGGGAGTTTTCATTGAGAGAAGGGGTTACTTTTCATGATGGAAGTGAATTCAATGCGGAAGTTGTAAAAGCGAATATTGACCGTTTGTTGGATCCTGCTGTTGCTTCTCCAAGGGCCTTTTTATTGGAAGCGATTTCTGAGGTCAATGTTATTGACGACCATACAGTAGAATTTAAACTTGAATACCCATTCTCACCATTATTGAATAGCTTAACTCATGGGGCAGGAAAAATGATCAGTAAAGATTTGATCGATGCTGATTATGAAAATGCACTGTCAGAAGCTGGTGAAGATATGACGGTGGAGGAATATTATGAACTTCGCAGTGAGGGTGGCGAGGCTCATGAAGAAATAGCAAACGCAATAGGAAATGATGTCAGCACTTTAATCGAACAAGAGCCGGTAGGTACTAACTATTTGCAGTTTGAGTCGAGGAATCCTGGTGAAAATACTGTTTTGAATAAGTATGATGATTACTGGGGTGGTTCGCCTACAGTTGATAGTGTTACATACAAAGTTGTCAGTGAAACTGGATCTAGATTGGCTGAACTGGAAACAGGAACTTCTGATTTTATAGTATCTGTTCAAACGAATAACATAGACAGAGTTGAAAATAATGATGAGGCGACATTGTCTACAAATGAATCTATATCGTTAGATTATATCGGGTTCAATACTTCTAAAGAGCCACTTGATGATTCATTGGTGAGACAGGCGATTACACATGCGTTAGATAAAGAAGCTGTGTTGGAAGGTATATATAACGATTCCGGTGAACCGGCAATTGGTCCGTTGGCACCAGGTGTAATCGGCTATTCAGAAGATATTGAAGTGTTGGAGTATGATATGGAAAGGGCACAGGAATTATTAGATGAAGCGGGCTATTCTGATGGTTTTGATATAACACTTATGGTCCAGGATGATAACCCTGAACGTATTGATCTGGCGGTATTTTTACAGGAATCGCTGGCTGAACTTAATATCGATGTGACAGTGGAACAGGTCGAACTGGGGGCGTTTCTGGATGTTACTGCTGAAGGTGAGCATGACATGCTGGTATTGGGATGGTTCAATTTCACAGGTGGCCCGGATAATGGACTGGCGCCGTTATATCACTCCGAAAACTTTGGTGGTTCAGGAAATCGTACATTTTATGATAACGCGGAATTGGATGCTTTACTTGATGAAGGTAGACAAGTGAGTGATGAAGAAGAGCGTCAGCAGATCTATGAAGAGGCACAACAGCTTCTGGTGGACGATGCAGCAAGCATCTATATTAGATACGGCGAAAACCTGCATGCTAATAATAACAATGTGGAAGGTATCGATGTTGACAGATTCAACCTTTTCGATTTTAGAGAAGTGAATTTTACAGAGCAATAAACTAAGGTCCTGAATTACCGCTAAGAGAGGCAAACATTTCACTGCATTATTGTTTGCCTCTTTTTATATTATTCAATAAGCAAAGGAGAGAATTTGGTGAATCATTTCAACAAATATTTAAATATGAAGTATGATGAAAGACAAAATATTATTTACTATATCAGTGATGAGAGTGGCATCCACAATTTATGGAAGTATGATTTAGATAATGATGAAAAAGTTCAAGTGACAGATGAAGATCAGAATATAAACGACTACTGGTTGGAGCCAAATGATAATATTGTGGCAATTGACTATAATGGCAATGAACGGCATCAATTATATAGCTTGGAAAATCAAAATGATTTGAATCCATTAATAAAAGATGAGGAATATTTTCATCACTATGGAACATACGATGAAAATCAGGATGGTTATTATATAATCAGAAATCATCATGATTCATCAGCATTTGAACTGTGTCTGATAAAAAGAACTGAGGAACTAAAGGTTTTATATGATTTTGATGCGCCGGTCGTAATCTTATCTTCTATAGAAAATAACCAATTATTATTAACATATGAAAACAGTAATATTATGAAGCAGCTATACATTTTTAATACTGATTCATTGAAAGTTGAGAAGTTACCCATTGCACCTTCCAGGTTTCTCAGTTTTACTAATGTTGATGGAAAAGACTACGCATACTGCTTATCTGACTGGGAAACAGGCTTCATCAATGTTTATAAATTAAATCTTATCGATTGGTCTTATCAAAGATTGACATCATTTAGTTGGGACATTGAACATATTGTCTGGTCCGAAAGGTACGATCAGGCAACGGTTATAGTAAACGAGAACGGTTGTTCCAAATTATATAACTTTGATGTTGATACTGGTGATATTACAGAAATTGAATTCAGAAACGATGTTGTGATCCATTCAATCCAAAAGAGGGATGAAAATCAGTTATTAATTTTATTTTCATCTGTTGATGTACCGCACTGTATCGTAAACTATAACCTTCAGAGTAATACTTACAGCACTCTGGTGGAGAACAACGGTACAGCGGAAACAATCAACTGGAAAATGCATTCATATAAGTCGTTTGATGGGCTGGATGTGCCTTATTTTATGTATGAATCTGAAAATGTGGGTAAAGCACCGACTTTAATCTATATACACGGCGGTCCTGAGTCACAGGAGAGACCTGAATTCAAAGAATTATACTATCAACTACAGCAGCAGGGCATCTCAATTGTCATTCCTAATATAAGAGGCAGTAAGGGTTACGGCAGATACTATCTTGAATTGGATAATCAGATAAAGCGCCTTGATGCTATGAAAGATGTACTCTCTTTAAGAGAAAATCTAATCTCAAATCATGACTGTGATAAAGACAATATTTCATTAATGGGCATCAGTTACGGTGGTTTCATGACACTTCTTTTAATCACGCATCATCCTGAGTTATGGCGATCTGCTATAGATATCGTTGGAATATCACATTTAAAAACATTCCTAACGAATACCTCGCCATGGAGAAGAAAACAACGGTCTTCTGAATATGGGGTCCTCGGCAAGCATGATGAATTTTTTGAAGAGATATCACCGCTGCCGAGAGCGAAAGATATTCAAGTTCCTCTTTTGGTATTCCACAGTGTACATGATACAAGAGTACCTAATTCCGAATCCGTTCAATTAGTGGAATCAATGAAAAACAATAACCAACATGTGATGTTCACATCTTATGAAAATGAAGGCCATATATATAAGAGGAAAGAGAATTTGGATGATATGGAGAGGAAAATCAAGGAGTTTTTAGGGGTATATTGAATATAGGTAGTGGAAGAGACATGTGTGGGGGTCTGCTAAAACTAGACTAAGGAGATTAGATTTGTATGCTGAATCAATCTACTGATTCACCAACCGATCCTAATCTGTAAGTGAAATAAAATGAATACTCACTCTCGGAAGTTCTTTTTATAACCTTTGAAAACTACTATGTCAAGGATACCTATGGTAAAGTTTTATTATAGATAATTTTAAATTAAAATACATAAATAGGAGACGATGATATTGACTACATGCGGCGTTGCAGGGATCGGTCATTTAGGAGAAGCTTTGACAAAGCAGTTGGAAAGTAAAAATGTAAATGTTTTTGTTTATCATCCAGATTCAAATAGACGAAGCGAATTTGCCGGCAGGTTCGATAAAGTTGAATCTGTTGATTTTACTGAATTGCTAAAACAAAAAGTGGTTTTATTGGCATTACCATCTGAAGTGATTCGCAGTTTTTTAAAAGAAGCACAGAAAGAGATTGCTTCAAACGGCATAGCTCCGAATTTTGTTAATTTATCTACACTTATAGATACAAAAGAGTTGCAAAAAGAGTTTCCGGAACTTCAAATATACGGTGTAAAGATGGTTGGTCATGCAAATTATTTATATGAACATGGTGATGGTGTATTTATAACGGAAACCCCAATGGATACAGAGGGGTTTCAAAGTATCCGATTTTTATTTGAAGAGATTGGTAAACTATTTGAAGACAACGAAGACATTGTCAGGGAAGTTAATGGACTTGCGGTAAGAACAATAATTGAAGCATGCGTTCAATTCAAAGAAGAGACAAAAGATTATCGGGATGAATATAGTGAAAAAGCGATGGATACTATTTTCCCTAATTCGATGAGACTTTATAGAGAAGGCGATTTTGATGGATTTATGCTGAAAATAATGGAAGAGATCAAAGAGAAGAATAAATCATGATATTTCACTTTTAGCTCAATGCAATTTATAATTGCCTCTTAAAATGACGAAACGTACTGAATTTACGAATGCTTTTAGAAACTGAAATCACATCTATATTGCTATTGGAGTGTCCAGTAATGGGATTCTCTATTGCGACAGGATATATGAAAAATCATGTTCACCCATTCGGTGGATATGATTTTTTTATTATAGAGGGCATTAATATTCCATGAATCGGGAAGATAATATATATGTGAATGTAATTTATTTAACATATATAAATGAAGGTGGAATGAATATGTATGATGTAATCATCATCGGCGGCGGGCCTGCGGGACTGAGTGCTGCCCTGAATTTCGGACGCGGATTGAAACGGACGCTCATCATTGATAGAGGGAAGCCGAGGAACAGAGTGACGGAAATGTCAAACGGCTTTCTGACTCAGGATGGCACCAGTCCGGCTGAATTCAGGGAAAATGCACAGAGTGATGTGCTGAAGTATGAACATGTGACACTGGAAAGTGACAGGGTGACGGATATCGAAAAAGACGGGGAGGAATTCATCGTATCCACAACGTCGGATGAATTTAAGAGCCACCATGTCCTGCTCGCATCAGGGCTTAAGGAGAAGACGCCTGATATTGAGAACTTCGATCAGTTTTATGGCACTTCCGCATTCTACTGCCCGTGGTGCGATGGCTACGAAATGAGAAATCGCAGGCTTGCGGTCATGGTCGATGAAGACTCTATGCGTAACCTCGTCATGCTGATTGCCAACTGGAGCAGCGACCTCATCATATGCACGGATGGCGACAGTTTCCTGGACGATGAAGATAAAGAAATGCTCGAAAATAAAGGTTTTGATTATAATGAATCGGTCATTTCCAGTATGGAAGGCAGTGACGGCCTGGTGGAATCGCTCGTCTTCGCGGACGGCACGAGGGAGAACATTGAAGGCATGTTTGCCAAGATGACCTGGGACACCCGGTTTGACTTCCTGGAGACCCTGGACCCGGACAGGGAAGAGGACGGTGGACTGCGGATCAATCCGCTTGGTGAAACGTCAATACACGGCCTATTCGCTGCCGGGGAAACAGAGACGAACGTTTCCAGCCATCTGATCAATGCCGCCGCAAGCGGCTCAGATATTGCGAAAGTCATGATGAAGGATCTGATCAATAAGGATTTCTAAATTTGACAGGGAGATGGAATGGGATTGGCGAGATCAAATGAAACCACAAAAAAGTGACAGCGAAACAGATAAAAAAGGATTGTCATTCCAGGTTGAATGACAATCCTTTTTTAAGCGTTATTTACATAAAGTCAGTAAATATCATGATTGTTTGCAGCGGTCGGCAGGAGAAGGATGGCGGTCAATGCGGGCTTATATTCCGAGACATCGGCTTGAAATGATATTCCTGTAATTCCTCACTTTACGATGAGCACAGGAATATTCGCACGTTTTGCGATTTTTTGGGTGACATTTCCGAGCACATGTTTCAGTTCACGTTTGGAACGCCTGTTGCTCATGACGACAATATCATAGTCATGTCCATTGATTTCTTTCATGATTGTTGAACTGACCCGGCCGCTTTGAAACTTCACCTTCCAGTTCAGTTTCAGTTCATCGAGTTCCTGCAAGAATGGCGCCAGTTGTGATTCCTTCTGCTTTACGAGATCGGGATAATATCTCATTTCGAATATCACACTGTCAGAAACCTCGCCTTCCGGAATGACATGAAAAATGGTAATCAGATGGTCATCTGCAGGCGCAATGTTTTTTATCTGCTCGGACACATTTGAAAAAGAGTTGTCGAAATCGTACGGTAAAAGAATATTCTTATGCACACTGCCACGTCCTTTCGTGAGTATTGGCTATTATATTAAACGTACTAACAATTTTAACAAATGGCAAATCTAAAAATTAGAGTTGGAAATTTAATGGATAATGATGACATTTCACAAGATATCATGCGGATTTTTATCATAATCAATTATAGAAGCTGATTCGGAAACTTTTATAGTAGAGGTTACAGAATATGTAAATGAGATAAACAAAAAGTATAGAAGGCTGACTCTAGAGGATCAATCAAATATGAACAAAGAGCCGGATGAGAAAAGAGGCATATTTCATGTATGCCTCAGGTCTTTATTTTTTGGATTTTACGCTACTGCCTTACACTCTTCTGCACACTTGAAACACGCTTCCGCACATTTCTGGCAATGCTCATGGTCATGCTTCTGGCATTCATTGCCGCATGCCTCACAGATTGTTGCACATACACCGGCCAGTTCTTTTACAAATGGCGAATTTCTCGTCGCTGCCTGCTCGACATATGCACAGATATCGGCACATTCACGGTCCAGACGGATACATTCCGCCATCATCTTGACGTCTTCTTCCTGTAAGCATGCATCAAAACAATGATTGCACGCCTCCATACATTCATGTAACGCCTCAATCAGCTGATGGTGTTCTTTATGAGCCATTCAAATGACCTCCTGTAGATTTGAATTCACTATGTCATTTCCCTTAAATCCAATTTTAAAACTTCCGTTGTCTCCGAAAAAAACGGGCGCAACGACCCGCGTTCGGCTACAGGAAAAGTGATTGCTGGAATAAAATATTAAGTTTTTAGCAGTACTAGGAACGCCGGATAAGAATGACCATTTGTTCATCAATTTTTATGTTTAGCGATTTCGCTGACAAAGATAACGGTAGGGATGACAATGCCGAGAAAGCCTTCAAACAGTGAAATATACCGTACAGCACCAAGGGAGTTCAAGTCCCCGTAACCTATGGAAAGCAGTGTCACACCGCTGTAGTAGATCATTTCTGCAAAGTTGTGATTGGTCATTATTTCCCCCTGGTTGCTGTCGATCAAAATCGGCGTATCGAACGAAATGATATAATAGATTATCGCAAAAGTCAGAGTGAGCGAAAACATCACAGTGAAAATATATAGATAAAGCGGCCATTGCAATGAAAATTTATGTGTCTGTTTCATATCACCTCTTGTCTTCGCAAATGCGCCGATCTGGAACAGGAAAAAAATAATGAAAATTGTGAGAAATACTTCTGCCATCCAATCCCCCCAAAAGTGGTTCAAGATTCATCAGGCCGGATCAGAGATCCAGCCTGTATGGAGATGCACATACAATCGTTATCGGTTTTAATTTTTTAAAACAATAAAGTTCTACCAGCTTCGCCAGCATGATAGTCATTTCTCTGCATCGCATGCAACTGTTCGACCAGACACCTGTACTTTTACTTAATAATTTCCTTTTTATAATTATTAAAACATTTTATCACTACATTTGAGCAGTGCAGGCTGATGAAGTCTCTATTATTCATCGGAGATGAATATGAAATCCTGTCATCAGTATTATTACTGTTGACAGGATTTTCTTTTATCTTTGTGATTATTCATTTGTACAAAGATGAATTTCATCGTTATGTCACTAATTAAAAATTATGGATATATTTAAATGAACATTTGATTATGGAAGGTTTCTTGGTCAGCTTCCACATACTCAATGATATTTTCAGGAAGCATGGCCGCATTTCCAGCACGGTCTGCGGTCATAAACCAAATGATTACGAATGAAACAACGAGCAGCAGAAAAATACCGATCATCAATAATATTGCTTTCATCTATATCTCCTTTATGTGCTTTTTTTTCATTGTAGTGCAACTTGGCACCAGTGTAAATGCCATACTTTTTAGTGGACGAGATCATCATCAAATGATGTCAGCCCTTCAAATCAAGGTGTTATTAATAATTTCTATCATACTTTATACAAAAACAATATTTTACTTATCATGATGCTTGTCCTATTCTGAAGATACAAATCTTAAGTGAGGGGTATGAACATGACAAAACATAATTATGACGTTGTAGTCGTCGGAACTGGAAACGCGGCACTGAGTGCTGCAATCAGCGCAAACGAAGAAGGCTTGAAAGTTTTAATGGTGGAAAAGGGCCCGAAACATAAACGTGGCGGGAATTCATTCTTCACCGATGGTGCAATCAGACTGGCTTATCATGATAAAGAAGGGCTTGCCAATATAGTAGATGATCTCAGTGAAGATGAACTCGCAAACATTGAAATGCCTGAGTACTCCAAAGAGGACTATTACGGTGACATCATGAAAGTGACGCAAAATAAGAGTAATCCAGCCCTGGCTGACCATCTCAGCTCAAAATCCTACGAGACGATTCTCTGGATGAAAGAGCAGGGCGTGAAGTTCCAGCTGAATGAAAACCAGTACTTTGAGCGGGATGGCAAGAAAGTGTTCTGGGGCGGGCTGCCGATCAAAACAGTCGATAAAGGGATCGGGCTCGTCGAAGCGTTATTTGAAAAAGCGGATGAAAGCGGCATTGATATATGGTATGAATCACCGGCGGTATCTGTTGAAAAGACGGATGGTAAAATCTCGGGTATACAGGTCGACAGTAAAGCGCACGGTGAGGTGCGGGTCGAGTGCCGTTCTGTAATCTTGGCAAGCGGCGGTTTTGAAGCCAATAAGGAAAAACGTCTGAAATATTTGGGCAGGCAGTGGGAAAATGCAGTCGTGCGCGGCAGCGAGTACAATACGGGGGACGGCATTTCAATGGCACTGGAAGTTGGAGCTGCAAGGGCCGGACAGTATGACGGCTGTCACGCACATACGACGGATTACAACGCGCCGCGTACGGGAGATTACTCGAAGCCGGGGGATATCTATAAAAAGTCGTCTTATCCACTCGGTCTCATTGTGAATGTCGAAGGAGAGCGCTTTGTAGACGAAGGTCTGGATTTCAGAAACTATACTTATGCCAAATATGGTAAGGAAACTTTGAAGCAGACAGATCAGAAAGCATTCCAGATCTATGATTCACAAGTGAGACACCTGCTCAGGAAAGAATACGACCTTGATGAAGCGACAGTCATTGAAGCGGATACTTTAGAGTCTCTTGCAGAAAAAATGGACGTCGACAAGGACAATTTCCTGGAGACGATCGAAGGATATAACGCCGCTGTACAGGAAGGGGACTACAACCCGGGTGTAAAAGACGGCAAGTCCACTAAGGGGCTCATTCCCGAAAAGACCAACTGGGCATTGAAATTTGAAGAAGGGCCATTTTACGCATACCCGGTTACCTGCGGCATCACATTCACATTCGGTGCACTCAAAGTGAACGATCAGGCGGAAGTGCTGGATGAAAATGGTGAAAAGATAGACGGTCTCTATGCAGCAGGGGAAATGGTGGGCGACTTGTTCTACCATAACTATCCGGGCGGATCGGGGTTGATGTCAGGTTCGGTCTACGGCAGGACGGCAGGCGACTCTGTAAGGGAATATTTGAAACAGCCTGCAAAAATCTGATGGAAAGACAAATTATAGCGGATGGAACAAAAGTCCATAATAAAAGAAAGTGATAAATAATAATCAAAAATACCGTATGTTTTACTCCTAGGGGAAGCGCATCTGCGCAAGACTAAAGGCTTGCGCGATGCCCCAGGAAAGAAAACGTACGGTTATTTTATTTTGAGGATAGTTTTATCTTAGCCGCTATATTTGTCATTGTTCGACATTTCCCCACGTCCGGATATGTTCTATGAATTTGCTGACGATTGACAGATGTTCGACGTCTGCGTTATACATCAGCCACGAATCTCTTGTGACGGGCGTCCCGTCAGCCAGTCTGACTTCTTCTTTAAATACATTGTCTTCCGCTTTCAGGCAGATGGCCGGAACGACGGCATAACCGAGACCGCTTTTGACCAGTTCCTTGCTCGTTTCCAGACGGTCGACTTCCATCTCTACATTGGCAGGTGATGAATAACGGTCTGCCCACCAGCTGTCGATGATGCCCTTTAATGAAGCATCCGTCTTATATTCGATCTGTTTATATTCAGGCAGGCGGTTCAAGTTCAGTTTTTTCTGAGAGATGATATACAACGGTTCTCTGTTCAGTAATATCTTTTCTTTATGTCCAGGGTAATCTGTTCTTACGATCCCTACATGGATGGATCCTTTCAATAAGGCACCGTGGATGATTCTGCTCCATCCTGTAGTGACATTGAAATGCACTTTCGGATACTTCAATGAAAAAGATTTCAACAGGTCGGGCATGATATACTGCGCAAAGTTGCTCGATGCACCAATCTTCAAAGTGCCTGCGATTTCCTCTTCCATATTATTGATGTTATCTTTCATGATCTGCAGCTGTTTCAGCATCTCCTTCGAGTAGCTGACGAGATATTCCCCTTCAGCAGTAAACTCAATGCCTGTTTTGGTTTTTATTATCAGCCCCGTGCCGATTTCCTCTTCCAGATTTTTAAGCCTGTAGCTGAGGGACGGCTGGGAAACAAACAGTTTTTCTGCTGTTCTTGTGATGTTTTTTTCATCATATAGCACATTCAACATTTTCCAGTCTTTATTATCCATGAAATATCACCTTGAATTTTTTAAATATTTAGTCTATACGTAGTATATTATGCCTTTTAAAATCAATGTTATCAAATTATTCTATCACATAACATAAATATTCAATATTTCACTTATGCAGTGAAAGCGTTTACTGTAGAGAATATAACATTCGGGGGGATGATCAATATGAAAAAAACATTTGTGATGATAGTCATTATATTTTTATGTGGTGCATTGATGGCACTGAATCCATTGAACGATGATGGTGGTATCGCAAACCCTGGCGGTGATGATTCTGCCGGCCACGATTTACTGACATTTGTCGTACCGTTTGAAGCGGGTGGCGGGACTGATATATACGGCCGGTTCTTCACACCATACTTTTCTGAACATATGGATGCCAATCCTAAAGTGCAGGTAGAAAATATTCCGGGCGGGGCGAGTATTACAGGCACTAATGATTTTGCGCTCCAAAAGCCCCGTGACGGCAGCCATATACTGACATCAAGTGCATCATCACATATTCCATATATGCTTGACCAGTCTTCTGTAGAATTCGATTTGGAAAATTTCAAGCCGATTGTCGGGTCTCCAACAGGCGGAGTCGTCTATACGACGCCGGAAAATGCGGCACAGATGAATGAGGATTTGGCGAGTTTCGATGAAACGCTCTATTATGCAGGCATTTCACCAAGCGGACTCGACCTTGCGACACTTCTTTCATATGAAGTACTGGGACTCGATTTCGAGGCAGTATTGGGTTATGAAGGGCGCGGGCCGTCAAGAGTCGCTTTTGAACAGGGTGAAAGCAACATCGATTATCAGACGACGACAGCCTATAGCAATAATGTAGAGCCGATGGTGGAAAGAGGCAATGCTGAACCGTTATATTCTCTCGGTCAGATCGATGAAGACGGCAATCTCACGCGCGATCCGCAATTCCCGGATCTGCCAACGGTTGAAGAGGTGTATGTCGAGCAGTACGGTGAAAAACCTTCCGGTGAAACATGGGAGGCATTCAAGCAGATGGTGAACGCTTCTTATACATTGAATAAAGCCATCTGGGTCCATGAGGATGCACCAGAGGAAGAAATAGAAAAGCTGCAGGCCGGTGTCGAAGACATTAAAGGGGACGACGCATTTCATGAAAAATCTCAGGAAGTGCTGGAAGGCTATGATGTCTTGAGCGGAGAAGCACTTGAAGAACGCATCAACAATGCATTCAATATTTCCGACAGTAATAAAGCCCTGATACAGGAGTATCTGCTGGAAGAATATGAAATGGACATCACAGAGTTATAGGAGGGGTTTAAATGATAGAAAGCGCAATTGAAGCACTGTCAATCGTACTCGACCCCTCCAGGATGGTGTATATGTTCCTTGGAATCGGCGTCGGTATCATAGTCGGGCTGTTGCCTGGATTAAGCGGGACTGTCGGTATGGCACTGCTGCTCCCATTCGTTTTCGGCATGGATCCATACGTGGGGATGGCACTTCTGATCGGTATGGTTGCCGTCATCCACACAGGGGATACTTTCCCATCAATATTACTCGGCATTCCGGGCACTTCAGGCTCCCAGGCAACCATCATGGATGGGTACCCGATGGCTCAAAGAGGCGAAGCGGCAAAAGCGATGGGCGCTTCATTTTTCGCTTCGATGGTCGGCGGTGTCATCGGGGGTATTGCATTATTCCTGACGATTCCATTTGCTGAACCATTGATCACCTCATTCAGTTCACCGGAACTGTTCATGCTGACGATGCTCGGTCTGAGCATGACGGGCATGCTTGCCGGCAAATCGGTCTTCAAAGGGGTGCTTTCCGGGCTGCTCGGCCTGTTGATCGGAGCAGTCGGCAGCGCACCTGCAGTACCGGAATACCGCTATACTTTTGATACTTTATATTTGACGAATGGTATTTCGCTGCCAGTCGTCGCAATAGCGATATTCGCTTTCCCGATCATCATCACGATGCTGACCGACAAGAAGAAAGTGTCTGACAGTGAGAAACTGAAGGGCGGGGTGCTCGCAGGCGTAAAAGAAACGATTAAAAATAAATTTCTCGTCCTCAGAAGCGCCGTCGTCGGCGTACTGATCGGCTTCGTACCGGGGCTCGGCGGCAGTGTCGTCGACTGGATTGCATACGGCTTTGGTAAAAAGACAGTTAAAAACAACCGTTTCGGTGAAGGGGACATCAGAGGTGTCATCGCACCTGAAAGTGCGAATAACGCCAAAGAAGGCGGGTCTCTCGTACCGACACTTTTGTTCGGTATACCGGGGAGCGGGACGACTGCGATTCTGCTCGGCGGTCTCACTCTGATGGGGCTGGAGGCAGGCCCGTCAATGATCACGACAGATCTGGACGTTACATTATCGATTGTCTGGACGCTGGTATTTGCCAATATATTTGGTGCTCTACTCTGTTTACTGCTCGTCAGACCGATATCCAAAATCAGTCTGATCAAAGGTGAGAAGATCGTGCCGTTCCTGCTTGTGCTGCTGGTCATCGGTGCTTATCAGAGTAACTTGTCATGGGGCGACCTGGTCGTCTTTGTCATCATCGGTCTTCTGGGTTATGTCATGACCATTCTCGACTGGCCGAGACCGCCGCTTCTCATCGGTTTCGTACTGGCGATGGCAGCGGAAAGATATTACTGGATATCGATTGAAAGATACGGCTGGGAATGGATTACCAACCCGATGGTCATCGGTATCGCCATCATCATCGTCATGCTTCTTAGCGGAGGTGCTGTGATGAAGAAGTTCAGTAAAAAAGTGGAAAGCGGAGGTGACAGCCAATGAACAAGGCATTAGCGAATATTTTATTTACAGGCTTCATATTCCTGTTGTTCACAGTGGCATGGGTGGAAGCAACGACATTTTCCAGGCTGGCACAATTTTTCCCGCTGTACATTTCAATGGCCGGATCAATCCTCTCTTTAGTGTATCTGATCAAGACGATCATCGACTACAGAAAGGAAACGACGGCTGAAGAACGTGGAGAACATGTTTTAATACTCATGCCCTTCCGTTACATCGGATGGGTGATCGGTTACCTGATCATGATGTACATCTTTGGTTTTCTCATCTCAACATCGATATTCCTGTTCGTGTTCTTAATATTTGAATCAAAGATGAAAGTCATCGAATCAATGGTATCCGTCGCAATCGTTTTAGTCGTCGTGTCATATTTGAGCGCTGCAATCAATATTGCATGGCCCTCGAGCCTGCTGGGACTATAATATAGAAAGGAAATCATGATATGCATGAATTTGAAAAGATCCGTTCTGTAATCATCAGAGGCGGAACGAGTAAAGGTGTATATATAATGAAAAATGAATTGCCGTCGGACCCCGTCACACGGGACAAGGTCATTTCATCCATATTCGGCGGTGCTGATGAAAGACAGATTGACGGCCTTGGCGGTGCAAATTCATTGACGAGCAAAGTCGCCATAGTGAGTGTGTCGAAACGGGAAGATGCGGATATCGACTATACATTCGGCCAGGTGGATGTGACGACGGGAAACGTGGACTATAATTCAAACTGCGGCAATATACTGAGCGGTATCGGGCCGTTTGCGATAGACGAAGGCCTGGTTGAAATCGAGGAACCGGTGACAACGGTCAAAATCTACAATACGAATACTAACAAAGTGATCAATGCAGAAGTTCCTGTCTTCAATGGTAAAGCGGTAAGTGAAGGCGATTATTCCATTGACGGCGTCCCGGGAACGGGCTCTAAGATCGTTCTACATTTCATCGATGCAGCAGGTTCAAAAACCGGTCAGCTTTTCCCGACGGGAAAAAGAAAAGAGCGCTTTGATCTGGAAGACTTCAAAGACGTTGAAGTGAGTATTGTCGATGTCGCAACACCTGCCGTCTTTGTAAAAGCAGAAAGCATCGGACTGAATGGCACGGAATTGAGCAGTGAACTGTCACGATATCACTTGGATATTTTGGAAGAAATCCGCGGGACCGCAGCCGAAAGAATCGGTTTTGTAGAATATGCGGATGAAGCGGTCAATAAAACGCCGTCCTCACCGAAAGTGATCCTTGTATCCGAAAGACAGAACTATATTTCAGAAACAGAAGAAAAAATTTCAGCAGGAGATATCAACATTACAGGAAGAGCAATGTCCATGCAGAAAATGCACAAAGCCTTTCCCGTTACAGGTGGAATCTGTACAGCCAGTGCTTCACAGTTGAAAGGAACGATAGTGCATGATGTATATGAAAGTAACGGAAATACCGCCGACGTCACCATCGGCCACCCGACAGGAAAGATGAAATTCGTCATCGATATCGAAGATGACGGCAAAACAGCCATATTTCATAAAACAGCTGTTGCCAGAACATCGAGACGAATTATGGAAGGCAGTGCGTATGTGGCAAAACAGATTTTCTGGCAGAAACAAATCACCAGTGACAAGCGGAAAATGACAATATAAAAAAAATGATCAGTCCAAATCAACTATGGTTTGGGCTGATTTTTTATGCGGAGCTAATTGGTTATACATTTTTACTATATTCAATAACACTGCCATCTGTACAATCAAGCCTCCATGTGATGAAAGATGTAACATCCTATTACCCGTAAGAAATCTGAAAACAAACTGAATATATTGTAAATTTATATGAAAAGTTTAAAATTACCTTCCTAATTTTTAGAAATGATGATATATTTAAGTCAAATCAATTAAGTGAAAATTGTAAATATAATAAATGATGAGGTTGCTGTAGAGAGGAGAAATGAAGCTGAAAGGCTGATTAAATGGGTAATATTTGATGTTGAGGGGATAAGGTTCACCGGCAATAGACATGAAAATGAAATTGAAAAAAGCTTAAAGATCCGGGTCAGGATCACACTTTAGATTTCCAATCGGGGTCATGTCAATGAAAAATATATTTAGAAGTCTTTCATATGTATTTGTCGCTAATATCATAAACGCTCTTTCAAAGTTTCTGATTGTCATATTCATTGTGAAAATTCTGAGTGAATATGAACTCGGTGTATACACGCTTGCTCTGGCAATCACCGCACCTGTCACATTATTGTTCAATATGAAGCTGAGGTCGTATATCGTTTCCAATGACAACATCGACTTTCAAAAGTTCATGAAGTTCAGGGAAGTGTCCAATCTTTTCGCGTTCATTTTTGTTGTTCTGATTTCAGTGCTTTTCTATCCGGATATTGCAGTGATTGTCATACTGGTTGCCCTCATCAAAATACTGGATATCAATACTGAGTACTACCAGGCTTATCCGAACAAAGAGAAAAAATTCGATATACCTGCGATACTTCTCATAGTGAAAGTGACTGCATCAACCGTGATGTTCTTTTTAGTGCTTTACTTCACCGGGAGTCTGACCACTGCCCTCATAATCCAGACAATCTTTTTCTTTTTCTATCTGCAGATTGAAAAGAAAGTGAATTTATCTCTGGTGGACGTGGATAAATACAGATCGAACGTCAACCTTAAGCAATTGTTCATGATATTGATCCCGCTCGGGATGGTTCAGGCAATGCTGAGCTTCTCAAGCAATATTCCGAAATATCTGCTGGAACAGATGGCAAGTCTGGAAGCAGTGGGAATATTCGCAGGGATACTTTATATCATCACCATTTTCGATTTGCTGATGACTACTCTGAATCAGACATTACTGCCTTACTTAAAAGACATTTACGCCGTAAACATACACAAATTCAATAAGTTTTTGAATATATATATAAATATCCTTGCAGTAATCGTCGGCTTACTCTTCATCATCCCTTCTTATTTTTTTGGAGAGTTTCTATTGACGGTCTTATTTTCAGAAGAATTTGCTGAACACAGTTATCTGCTGTATATATTCAGTGCGGTCATTTCATTGAGCATGTCCGGCTGGTCATATGATTCATCACTTCTGATCAGTGGTGCTTTAAAACTTCAGCCGTTCATCCTTGCAGGTGTCTCCATCATCACTTTGGTCATCGGTTACGTACTGGTGGATGAATATGGTCTATTGGGCGCAGCATTGACGTTATTACTTCTGAGCGTTTTGAATACAGTGTCAAAAGCAGTTTATTACAATGTCCATGTGAGAAGGAGGGAGGCTTATCAATAAAATAGTATATGGTGTATTCGCTGCAGCGGCATTCTTCGTATCTGTTTACGTTTTTGTCAATAATGTTCATTACGGTTATGATAAAGTGTTTTTGCTGCCTTTTCTCTATGGTATCTTTGCGGTCATTATGAGCTGGTCCGGTTCGAAGAAGATTGTGATCAATCTGATATATTTCCTGTATTTTCTCAGGTTCGTCGTGCTGAATTTCATGGTAGTCTATACAGGCTGGTACACGGGCAGAGGACATATGCCCCCTGCAGAAAGCAGTTATGATATGGCTGTCGCTTTAATGGGAGTGGAGTTCATACTTATCAACATCTTCTACTTTTTATTTTTGAAGGACATGGATATCAATTTATACAGGACGAAACTGAATTTGAAGCTCAACCATCCATTCAGGGAATTCGTCTACATGTTATTCATCATATTCACGATTCTCGTATCTCCGCTCGTCTTTCATGAACTCAGTTTTTTGGGCCTGGGTGTTGACGAAAATGTCGGTGAGTCGAACCAGCTTCAAAACTTGATTTTCTTCTGCGTCTACATTTCAAAATATTTATTGATCGGCTTTGCGTTGAGTTATTTTTATAAACAGTATTCAAAGAGCAGACATGGTCTGTATGTTTTTTTTTCAGTCGTTTTTGTTCTTGCAGTGAATTCAATCTTCATCGGTGTCAACAGGATGGATGTCATACTGCCGTTCGTCGCATCTTTTCTTGTACTCAATTATTTGTATAAACGTAAAATGATCCTCTATAACTTCATTTCGGTATTTTTCCTCGTGACGTCCCTGTATCTCATTTCACAGATCAGAGGGACTTTCGAGTACAGGATCGTAGAAGACACGGCTGCTTTCATCACAGATAATCTGCAAGTCTATATGGGCGGGGTCTATAACGTGGCTTTAAGCATGGAACTGGACCCGCTTTCAAACCAGAATCCCATACTCACACTTCTCTATGATATAGTGAGACCGTTCCTGGGGCTGAATCTGCTGTGGCGGTCGGATACACTGGAAACCAGTACCGTATTATTCAATGAGAGGATATTTGGAGAGGGACATGTTTCACAGATTATTCCTTTCGTCGGGCAGTTCCATTATGCTTTCGGCATCGTCGGCAATCTGTTTTCGGTCATATTGTTCACTGCCACATTATATATTCTGTTGAAGTATTTGAAAGGTACTTATCTGTTCACTTCCCTGATCATCATAGTGATCATGCTAAGGATGTTGATCACACCGCTGCAAAATATCAGCATCTTTATAAATGAGTTTTCTTCGATCATACTAATCTTTGTATCTTTGAATATTTACGCCTTTCTGATACGCACAGGGGTTGAAAATGAGTAACTACTTGAAGTGGAAAATTAAGTTTCAAGTAAGGCACAGCTGTCCGTATGAGGATAAGTTGGTTATCATCAAAGGGGGAAGGGATATGAAAGTGACATTTATACATGATTTTCCGATTCATGCGAATGGTGAGGCAGTGTATCCGGAGGAAGAAATGGTGGCAAGTTTGAAGGAACGTTATTTATCCCATATTAGACAATTGGATATAATTTGCAGAAAAGAAGGGGCAGATCTGCAGAAAAATCATGGATTGAAAGCCCATCATGAAGACGATATCATTTTTAACCCGATTGAGAACTACAGCAGTTTAAGAGCATTGAAAAACAGAGGCTCGTCCCTCAGAAAAATGGAACCGGTCATAGAACAGTCGGATTTCATAATACTGCGGCTTCCTAGTATTTTAGGTGTAGATGCCTACCGTTACGTTCGGAAATTCAGGAAACCTTATATCGTGGAAGTCGTGGGGAACGGTTACGATACTTTATATTACAGAGGCGGCGCTCTGGGTAAGATCATAGCACCATACTATCACCGGAAAGTGAGAAATGTAGTGAAAAATGCGGGGTCGGTAATCTATGTGACTGAGCAATATTTGCAGGACATTTATCCCAATGATAACAATCAGTCATCCATATCCAATGTGACTATGGAAGTGGATTCTACACAGGTGACGGAAGAGAAGCAGAGAAGAGTGCAGCTGAAGGATTATCCATTGATAAGGGTCGGGTTCATGGGCGCAATGAATGTCTCATATAAAAATTTTTATAATGGTTTGAAATTTCTTCAGACGTATGCGAAAAAATACGGGAAACAATTTGAGTTGTCCATTGCAGGCGGTGGAGAACACAGCAGGATAGAGAAATTATACAGAAACAATCCTTCTGTAAAACTCATTAAAGAAGGGGAATTGAAAAGCAGGTCCGAGGTCAACGATTGGTTTAAAACTCTTGATCTGTTCATCCATCCAAGTTTGACCGAGGGGCTGCCGAGAGTGGTTTTGGAAGCCATGAACAATCAGATTCCGGTCATTGCGTCGAATGCAGGCGGCACGCCGGAAATTATCGAAGAGAGATTCATATTCGCCCCTGTAGAATATACGTCTTTTGAGAGGGCGCTTACCAACATATTGAATGAAAATCAGAAGGCAATCATCTCTTCAAATTCTGCCGCGCTTGGGAAATACGACCGATTGAAATTACAGCAAAAAAGAGATGACGCAATCTATAATTTCATTCAAAATGAAATCATCGGGACCGGTAAAAATTAATACATCCAAGTTTGAATGTGACTTTTAATATTCATGTATAATAACTTTTCGCTCCGAAAATCTTGCCGGAGCGAAAAGTTATTACCGGGCAGTAAAATCACTGAAGAAAAAGAAGACTTTATAATCTAGGGGATGGACAGATGGTAAGGATTGCGCCGGACCGTAAAATGTTTGATGCCACAGGCATATTCTTGACCTCGTTATTCACACTGATCTTCGTTGTTACAAACTTGATTATGATCGACTATCTTTCACTGCGGACCATTATCCAGGGGCAGGAACTATTTATGGGGTTGATGCTGTCCGCAATTCTCGCCTACCTTTACAAAAACTCTGTAATTGAACGGCCACTATCCACAATGAAAATCACTTTCTTCGCACTATGGTCCTTGTATGCACTGTCGATGTTCATCAGTATGATAGCGGCGCATCATTTCGTTCTGTTGGAAGCATTGATACTTATAATGATCATCCTGGTCTTTGTATTCAGAATGAGAAAGGAATTGCTGGTCTACCTGATTACAGCTGTGATTCTATCGACCCCGTCGTTGCTTTTAGCTGAATCAACATTGAATGAATCAGGATCTACACTGGTGCTTATATTTGCAGCCGGCTTTCTGATCATGCCGAAGTTGAGTAATTGGGTGCTGTTATATGGGCTCATCACTTTTGCCTTGCTGCTTGCAATAACGACGAGCCGAACAGCAATACTTACATTTTTTATCATCTTCTTCATCCACCTCGGGTTCATCTATATGTACCGGACTTTGAAGCGGCAAAAACTGATTTTCATCAGCGTAGTAACGTCCGGACTGATTGCAGTATTGATATTCTTTTTCAGACCGTTGTATCAATTCTTTACCGACGGCAGTGTAGGAAGAGACGGAATCGATTGGAACTTACTGACATCTACCAGGTATGAATTATGGGTCACTGTATTCCATAATAGAAAGTGGTTTGGGGATGGACATGACTATTTCAACTTCACAGATCTCCTTCATGCCTATAATATTCTTTTCGATACACTTGGACGCTACGGCATTGTGACTGGTATACTTTTCGTTTCCTTACTCCTTTTTACACTTGTTGCAGCAGCCAGATCAATAAAAACTCTGAGCAGTGCAGTATTTATAATCGCCTTCATTATAATCGGTATGTTCGAATACAGTTGGCTTTATATGTTCACTTACTTTTCCCCGATAGTATTGTACTTAGTAATCAGTTCTTACATGTTGAAAGACAAATGGAGTGAACCAGCAGAGTGAGAATTGAAGGAGCCAGAAATGATATACAGAGATGACAACCTTTTTGAATTGCTTTTAATTCAAATCGGTTATTTTTTTGTTTCATACAGGATAATTTTAACGTTAAAACTAAGAAAAATAAAAATATATTTTACATACATATTTCATTCATTTATAAACGGGAATAAAGCGGCTGAAACCACACTTGAAGTGCATGTTTAATGATGTGTTATACAGTTTAATGTTTTCATATATTATACATCGTTTATTCAATATATAAAGAATATAAGCTTTATAAACCCGATAACTTCTTTACATACACGGAAATATCAGTATTATACACAAATAATTCTGATAGTTGACTGTTTTGAATATTAACACAATGAATAATAAATATTATACTTGTATATTTACTTGTATGTGTATATAATGGATTTAATCATATTATGTGTAAATATAAACTAAAGTTATAATATAACATTTGATGTATTAGAGTGTACTCCAAAAAAAGTGGTGGTAAATATGAAAAATGGATCTTTTATCATTTCTTTAGATTTTGAGCTATTCTGGGGCGTATTGGACTGTGAAGATTATCGCAGAAACTTGAACAGGTTCAGACATACACGGTCAGTTATTGAAGATCTGATTGATGTATTTGAAAAAAATGCAATCAGAGTGACCTGGTCAACAGTGGGTTTACTCATGATGAATGATGCTATGGAATTGAAAAATATTCAGCCTGGTATACTTGCTCCTTCATATAAAAATGAAAAGCTTAACAATTATAAAACTTATTCAATTATACATGATACTGATGAATATACAGATGATGTATTTTTCGCGCGTGAACTGGTTACTATATTAAAAGAATCTAAGTACCAGGATATAGGTACTCACACTTTTTCCCATTATTATTCTCTGGAAGAGGGACAGACGATTGAACAGTTCAATAATGACCTGATGCTGGCAGGAAATCTCGCAGATCATATAGGGATTTCATTAACAAGCATCGTGTTCCCAAGAAATCAGTATGATTATAGTTACATAGAACAATTAGAAAATCATAATATTAATATTTTCAGGGGTAACCCTGAAAAATTCATATATAAAACAAGAAAGGAAGACAATTTCTTTATAAGAGCACTGCATTTAATCGACACCTACTTGAACATAGCGGGCAATATTACTCACACGAACGTTGGGTCTCATGAAAAAATCTTTAATATCAAAGCAAGTCGTTTTCTCCGCCCGGTAAATAGAACCAGTCATCCGTTCAAAAAACTTCAGCTAAAGAGAATCAAAGATGAAATGACACATGCAGCTAAAAATAATCATTATTATCATCTATGGTGGCATCCTCACAATTTTTCAAGATTTACTGAAGAGAATTTCATGTTTCTACAGAGCATCATAGAGCATTTCAATTATTTGAATAAAACCTATCATTTCAGTTCTGAGAGTATGGAATCATATGTTGAAAAGGTGAGGGCAGATGGATAAAATCATAATGATCTGCGGTGCGGGTGACAGTTCCAACTATGTATACAACAACGTTGAAAAGTCGTTTTATATTTCGAAAGTATTCATCGCAGGAGATGAAAAGAAAAGTGAGTTTTTGAAAAAACGGGTTAAACGGCTGGGATTTTGGAAAGTGGCTGGGCAAGTTTTATTCATAGTCTATTCGAAGTTGTTTTTAAGGGGAAGTGCTGATCGAAGAATCAAAGCAATCAACGAAGAATTTGGTATGAACAGGGAAGATATTCCTGCAGAAAAAGTAAAGTATATCGATTCTGTGAATTCGGTTCAAATGCAAGAGGAAATATCGAAGATGAAGCCTGATCTGGTGATCATCAACGGCACATCAATTATTAAAAGCCATATACTGGATGCTGCTGATTGTCATTTCCTGAATATACATGTCGGTATCACACCAAAATACAGGGGGGTGCATGGTGGATACTGGGCTTTGTATAACGGAGACACTGATCTGGTTGGTGTTACGACTCACTTTGTTGACACCGGTATAGATACGGGCCAGGTTCTGGACCAGACGACTGTAAGTATCAGTGAGAAGGATAATTTTTTGACATATCCGCATCTTCAGACCGGGGCAGCTCTGAGGAATCATAACGCTGTCATACGTTCGATATTGGATGGAAATATCGTTTATGAAACACCGCTTTCGGATGAAAGTCGTATTTGGACACATCCGACATTACTGCAGTATGCATATGGGAGGGTTTTTAAGAAAGTGAAATAGGGGCAGGGGGCCAATCTAATGAAAAGAACAATTTTAGTCACTGGTGTGGCTGGATTTATCGGTTCGCATTTGACGAAACGTTTATTTGACGAGGGGTATAATATCGTTGGCATAGATAACGTCAATGATTATTATTCACAAAAGTTGAAAGAAGACAGACTGCAGGTGTTATTGGATGGAAAGGTCAAAAATCATCGAATCGATCTTGAGGACAGCGGGGTGGTAATGGGGGTATTTGAAGAAGTTCAACCGGAAATTGTAATTAATCTTGCTGCGCAGGCAGGTGTGCGTTACAGTATGGAAAATCCGCATTCATATATTACGAGTAATTTAAATGGTTTTACAAGTATTCTTGAAGGCTGCAGACACTTGAATGTAAAACATCTGATTTATGCTTCTTCCAGTTCTGTTTATGGTGCCAACACATCACTTCCGTTCTCCACTTCTGACAATATTGATCACCCGGTCAGTCTGTATGCTGCAACCAAAAAAGCGAATGAACTGATGGCGCATACATACAGCCATCTGTATAATTTACCCACCACAGGTCTTCGGTTCTTCACTGTCTATGGGCCGTGGGGCAGACCGGATATGGCATTATTCAAATTTACAAGATCTATTTTAGAAAATTCACCGATTGATGTTTATAATCATGGAAATATGATGCGTGATTTCACATATGTGGATGATATCATCGAATCAATAGTCCGACTGGTTGATCATCCTGCTGAAAGCAATGAAAAATGGAGCGGTGAAAAACCAGATCCAGCATCAAGTGCTGCGCCATATAAGGTCTACAATATCGGAAATAATTCACCGGTGAGACTCATGTCTTTCATCGAAGCGATTGAAAAAAGACTGGGTAAAATTGCTGTTAAGAACTATATGGACTTACAGCCCGGAGATGTTCCGGCCACGTATGCAGATGTCAGTGATTTATACAATACGATCGATTTCAAACCATCAACTGATATACAAAATGGTATCAATAAATTTATAGATTGGTACATGGAATACTATGAGAAAGAGAGCCCGGCTGATTTGGACGAGAAAAAAGTATCGGGCTTTTAAACGTGCTTTAGATTCTGTCTTCAGTCAGCGATGGATAATTTTTTTAAAAATATATCTCGATTATGAGAAGTTAGGTTATGAGATTAATAACGAGGGGAGCAGAGTCATGAAAAATATTTTAAAGGCAGTAATAAAAGGCGGGATGAAATTTATTCTTTCCTTGTATCTTGTAAAGATTTTTATAGGAGAGTATTTCAATATTTTCAGAAAGAAACGACTATATAAAGATATTGAACTTGGTGTCCAGCAGGAAAAGGAAGTACAGCATTTCTGGAAGAGACATTACGGAAGAAAGATATCGACGAGATGGCACAGACTATATCAGAGTTACAACGGTGCATATAACAAGAAATATTTTCCGGAAATAATATTTACGACAAAACTTGAACGAAAGCTCAATAATAGAGAAATCGCAAAAATCATCAGTGATAAAAGTCTTTATCCGATTTACTATAAAGACATTGAAAACGTGCGGTTGCCGGATACTTATTTGATTAACAACAGTGGCATCTACTATAGCGGGGACAGAAAAATCATCAATCACGACGGGGCGATGGAAATACTTAAAAACATCGGAGAATGCATCATCAAACCGACATTGGATTCAAGCTCCGGAGATTCTGTTCATCTCTTTAACTTTAAGGGAGGCATCGACATTAAATCAGGAAAACCAGTTGCTGAAATATTAGAAGGATACAATCAAAATTTCCTCGTCCAGGAAAGAATCATACCCAGTTCGAAGATGAGTGAACTTTATCCGCATTCAGTAAATACTTTAAGAGTCATCACTTACTTAATCGATGATCATGTCGATCATGCACCGGTGACTTTGAGCATGGGAAGAGCTGGGAATCATGTAGATAATATTCAGGCGGGAGGCGTATCTGTAGCCGTTTCCGATGAGGGCGAGCTGAATAGGGAAGGGTATACGCATTTCAAGGAAATTTTCCGCTATCACCCGGACACAGGTACTGTATTTAAAGATTTAAAGCTTTCAAAAGTGCCTGAAGTCATCAGAGCCGCAAAAGAAATGCATGAAAAAACACCGCATATGAGAATCATTTCATGGGATTTCACAATTGATTCGAATGAAAAAATCGTGTTGTTGGAAATCAACATCTTTGGCCAGTCCGTCTGGTTTCCACAAATGGTCAGCGGCAAGCCAATTTTCGGTGACAATACAGAAAAAATGATGCTGCTAAGCAAATAACGAAAAGGGGGGAAATCAGTATGGTTGATTCATTGAATCTCGAGGCTGTTCTAAAGATTTTGCGGAAAAATGCATTTATGATTATTGCTTTAACGTTGTTAACAGGATTTTTCATGGCTCTAGTGACCTTCTTTTTATTAACACCAAAATATGAAGCAGAAACTCAAATACTCGTCAGTCAACCGGAAAATGCAGAAACTTTGAATAACCAGGGCATTGAAACGAGTCTTCAGCTGATTACGACATACAGAGACATCATCCTCAGTCCGATCATATTGGAAGAGGTGATTAATAATTTGGATCTGAACATGCCAATCAGAGATTTGTCCGAGCAGATCACTGTTTCAAATGAAGCTCAGTCACAGGTAATTACTGTCACTGTTACAGATGACAGTATCGGGGATGCGATAGTCATTGCAGATGAGATAGCTGATGTATTTCAAGAACAGGTCATTGAAATCATGGAGGTAGATAACGTATCTGTCCTTGCACCGGCAAGTTTGGAGGCGGATACATCTCCAGTTGCTCCAGATTCTTTCATCAATATAACATTGGGTCTTGTTGTCGGCCTGATGGCAGGTGTGACACTTGCATTTGGACGTTCATTCTTTGATAAATCAGTCAGGAATGAAGAGGATGTATCGAAACATTTATCTATACCTGTTATCGGTTCAATAGATAAGATAGAAAATTGAAAAGGCGTGGTGATACACATGGCAAAACGAAATAAAAAAGATACTTCAAGAAGAAGCCTGGTTGTCGGTACCAATCCGTCTTCGGTCGTAAGTGAACAATTTCGAAGTATACGGACCAACATAATGTATGCTGGAGTCGGGAAGGATATTACTTCGGTACTATTCACTTCGGATACACCAGTTGCAGGAAAGTCCACTGTCGCTGCCAATATGGCTGTTGCATATGCACAGGCTGGAAAAAAGACATTATTGCTCGATGCTGATTTGAGACGGCCGACCAGCCATCATACATTTGAAGTTACAAATAAGGTTGGGCTTTCCACTGCGATAGTCAACGAGATACCAGTCAGTCAGGTAATCAGTAAGACAAACTTTAATAATTTGGACTTACTGACTTCTGGTCCTGTTCCGCCGAACCCGGCAGAATTGTTATCTGTATCAAAATTTGATGCAATCATGATTCATCTGAAGACCGAGTATGACATGGTAATCATTGATTCTCCGCCGATACTTTCAGTGACGGATGCACAACTATTAAGCAAAAATGTAGATGGCGTCATTCTGGTCACGAATGTGGAGAAAAACAACAGGGATCGATTAAATGAAGCAATCGAACTTTTGAGGAAATCCAGTGCGAATATCATTGGTATTGTGTTGAACCAGCGGATGAAAAAGTCTAAGAAAGAAGATTATCGTTATTTCTATCAAGCATCAGCAGACGCTTGATTAATATATGATGTAAATGTAACAGGGGAAACTATGGGTGATTCATGTTTTTAAAAAGATATTACTTAAAGGAAGGAGAAGAATAGATTGTAAAAATAGAATTATGAAAGTAGAGGGTAATATGGGGGCTAAAAAAAGATACTTTTTCTTCGTGTTCATCGATTCACTTATCGTAACGCTATCTTTATTTATCGGCTACTACATTCTTATACCATATTTTTCAGAGTATTCATTGGCAGTGCTGGGTATTGCAGCGTTCATCATCCTAATCTGTCATCACATCTTTGCCTATATTTTCAATCTGTATCACAGAGCATGGGTGCATGCGAGTGTCAGAGAACTGGTTGCAGTGACAAAATCCGTGACTGCAACGATGATAGCCGCACCGATACTCATATATCTACTGATTGATATGACATTTTTCAGATTAATATTAATTACATGGATGATGCATCTCATACTGATCGGTGGTTCAAGATTGTCATGGAAATTGATTCATTACCAGTTCAAAGGTAAACGGACAAATGGAAAAGGCATGAAAAGAACTTTGGTCGTCGGTGCAGGTAGAGGGGGAACGCTTCTCATCAGGCAGATGCTTACCAATAAAAAAATGGGCATGCATCCGGTCGTCATCGTGGACGACAACCCTGTATTGAAAAATATGGAGGTTGCAGGAGGAGTGCGAGTTGAGGGGACAAGAGACGATATTGAGCAGCTGGTCCATAAATATGCAATTCAAAAGGTGGTGGTTGCCATACCATCATTGAGTAAAACGGAATTGAGGAAAATTCATGAGATAGCGAATATCGATGGTGTAGAAGTGATGACTATGCCAAACATTGAAGATGTACTTTCAGGACGGCTCAAAGTGAATATGCTGAAACATGTAGAAGTAGAGGATCTGCTTGGACGGGAACCGGTAGAGCTTGATGTTGTCGGGATAGAAGGTCAGGTGAATGACAAGACGATTTTAGTTACGGGGGCCGGGGGGAGCATCGGATCTGAAATTGTCCGTCAGATTGCAAGATTCAGACCGCGAACCATATTGCTTCTGGGTCATGGTGAGAACAGTATTTATACAATCCTCGAAGAAGTGCTGGAGAACAATCAAGAAAACATAAAATATATTCCTATCATTGCAGATGTCCAGAATCGTAAACGTATGTTTGAAGTGTTCGATAAATATAAGCCGGATATCGTCTATCATGCCGCCGCACATAAACACGTACCGATGATGGAATATAACCCGGTCGAAGCGGTACGCAATAATGTCGTCGGTACAAAAAATACGGCAGAAGCTGCCTGTCATTACAAAACTAAAAAATTTGTAATGATTTCAACCGACAAAGCTGTCAATCCCCCCAATGTAATGGGGGCGACAAAACGTCTTGCAGAAATGATTGTGCAGGCGCTTGATAAAAATAATGAAGATACCACTCTGGTCGCAGTCAGATTTGGGAATGTACTCGGCAGTAATGGTTCTGTAGTACCAAAGTTTAAAAAACAGATTAAGCAGGGCGGACCTGTTACAGTGACTGACCCGAGAATGACAAGATATTTCATGACAATTCCAGAGGCATCCAGGCTGGTGATCCAGGCCGGTACGATTGCCGAGGGCGGTGAAATATTTGTTCTGGATATGGGTGAACCGGTAAAAATAGTCGATCTGGCTAAAAATATGATCCGGCTGAGTGGATTTAATGAAGATGAAATTGGAATCGAGTTTGTCGGCATCAGGCCAGGTGAGAAACTTTATGAAGAATTGCTGAAAGAAAGTGAGATTCATCCAGAGCAGGTTTATGAAAAAATATACAGAGGCAGAGTATCAGAATCATCATTGTCAGTAATAGAAGAGAAGATAAACCTTTTCTTAAGTATCAACGAGCAGGAATTGAAAGAAATTCTCATCAATTTTGTATGTCAGGAAAAAGAGGTAGAGGAAAGGCTTGATCAAGTCCGTGCAAGCTGAAATTATGAATATTGTCTAGGTGTGATAGGGAGTAGAAATGCAAGCGGGTAAGGGGGTGTCGATGGGAATGAAGATGATACAGGGGGTTACTTCGTATTTGACTGTAGTTTTCATCAAAGACCAGGTTGATTTTATAAGGGATAACGGTTATGAAGTGAAAGTCGTCTGCAATAAAGACTTCGAATCGCCTTACGAAGGGCTTGAGGTGGAACATATACCGTTTGAAAGAGAAATCAGCCCTTTCAAAGATATAAAAACATTATTTCAACTGAGTAAATATTTGAGGAAAGAGAATCCGGATATCATACATTTCAGTACGCCCAAAGCGGGATTATTGGGGATGACTGCAGGATTTATATGCGGCATCAGAACACGAATATATATGATAAGGGGTCTGCGTCTAGAAACAGTGACTGGACTAAAAAAAATGATACTCAATACAACAGAGAAAATCGCATGTACTTTCAGTACGCATGTCATGGTCATTTCAGACAGCATGGAGCATGAAGTCATACGGCGGAACTTAACTCGGAAAAGTAAAATTGTAAGGATAGGCAGAGGGAGCAGCAGTGGTATCGATTTGAACAGATTCAATCCGTCAAATATTGATGACCAGCACTTAAATGGATTACAGGAAAAACTGGAGATTCATGACAAGGACTTCATCATAGGGTATGCCGGCCGTCTGACTAAGGACAAAGGCATCGATCTACTCATAGAATCTTTTCAAAAGTTGTATAAGGTGAACGGTGGTTTGAAATTACTTCTCATTGGAGATTTTGAGAGCAGTGATCCTTTGAAACAAGAAAATGCTGATCTCATCCATCAACACCGGGATATCATCTATGTACCTTATACGGACGGAATGGATTATTACTACAGCTTGATGGATTTATTCATCCTGCCGACCTACCGGGAAGGATTTTCAAATGTCAGTATCGAGGCTCAAAGTATGGGGGTGCCAGTGGTGACATTTGATTCTACAGGTGCAAGTGACACAGTAGAACACGGGAAAACAGGTTTGATCACTGAAAGTAAGTCCGTGGACGGACTTGTCAAAGCGATTGATGAGTTGATGAAAAATGATGCAAAAAGAAAAGAGATGGCAAGCGTTTCAAGGGAATTCATCGCTGAAAATTTTGATAGAGATATCATGCATCGGAAATTTCTGGATTTTTATGACAGCATCTGTAAACAGGGGGATGAAAATGCTGAAAAAGATCAAAACATTCAAAGTACATGACATATATTATAAGTCGCCGATATTCATACAGCATGTTATGACCAGCGCATACGGATATAAGCTGAAAAGGGAAAGATACAGAAAGATTTATCAAAATGCACTTAAAAAGTATGTTAAAGGAGATTTTGACAAAGAACAGAAACTGATACACTTTATGAATCATTTAAAGGATAACATCGCGGCTTATCAAAACATTGAAGTGGATGAAGATGATATTATGAAAAGTTTTTTCAAACTGCCGTTCACTGTGAAGAACGAATTAAGAAATGAGCTGGAGGAGCGCTCGTGGAAGGAAGGGATCATACGGATATCCAGGACGAGCGGGACAACCGGTGCCAACCTCATTGTCTATGACTCGGAATATGATCGTGAGGAACGCATGGCTTATCTTGATTACATTAAATATATTAATGGTGTGATGCCATTTTCAAAACGTGCTTCATTTACCGGGCAGGAGCTCACGCCGGTCGATCATAAAGATAAAATGTGGCGGTACAACCATCCAATGCGTCAAATGTTATATTCCACAGGCTGCATGAGACCTGATAATGTCGGGAAAATATATGAAAGTCTGAAGCGTTTCAAACCCGTATCTTTTGACGGTATGCCTTATTCGATGCATATGGTGGCACAGTATATCCTCAAAAATGATATTAAAGTTGATTGGGATGTTAAAGCGATATTCCCGACCGCAGAGACTTTGTTGCCATATATTAAAAAAGATTTGGAAAAGGCATTTAATACGGTCGTCATCGATCAGTACTCAAGTGCGGAAGGGGCACCATTCATATACGGCACCCGGGACGGCGGTTATAAAATTGGTGATGAGACCGGTCTTGTGGAGTTCTATAAAGTTTCAGGCCGGATATATGAAGGGGTAATGACAAGTTTCATCAATTATGCGACACCGATTGTACGGTATAAAATAGGCGATCTTTTTGAAGTCGACTCTGATAGGGAATACTTCAATTCATTTGAAGCAGACTTCAACATCGTGAAAATCATGGGAAAAGAAGCGGATTACCTATATCATACTGATGGACATAAGGTAATGACTAATATTGTTATGTTCCTTATGGACGGTCATGAAGAGGTTATAGTCCAGGCTCAGTTCATCCAGAAGGCCATGAATGAATTTGTGGTGAATATCGTAAAAGACAGTGGTTATACCGACATGGAGGAACGACAGATAAGAGAGAGAATGTACCGGATGCTCGGGGAAGATATTCAAATCACTTTCAACTATACAAATAATATTTCAAAAGAAAAAAGCGGTAAAGTAAGATTCATCATAAATGAAGTAGGTGATGTTGTTGCATAGAAAAGTGGGGGTAGTAGGTTTAGGTTATGTTGGTCTGCCGGTCGCTGTAGCATTCGGAAAATTGGACAGAGTGGTTGGATTTGATATCAACGAATCAAGAATTGAAGAACTGCAGAATGGATATGACAGAACAAGAGAGGTGGCCAGCAATGATTTAAAGAGCACGGACATCATGTTTACGACAAACAAAGAGGATTTGAAAGAAGCGGACTTCATCATTGTCTCGGTGCCGACTCCGATAAATATTCATAAACAGCCTGATTTGTTGCCACTTCACAAAGCCAGTGAAACAGTCGGGAGTATTTTGAAAAAAGGAATGATTGTCGTTTATGAATCAACGGTTTTTCCTGGAGCCACTGAAGAAGAATGCCTGCCGATTTTGGAAGCGTATTCAGGTTTGACGGGCGGAGTGGATTTTCATATCGGGTACTCACCGGAACGTATAAATCCGGGTGATGAAGTGAATACATTTGAAAATATCATTAAAGTCGTCAGTGGTCAGACTGATGAAGTGAGAAATGTTGTGGCTGAAGTTTATTCGACAGTTGTAAAAGCCGGGGTCTATGAAGCATCGAGTATAAAGGTGGCAGAATCTGCAAAGCTGATAGAAAATATCCAGCGTGATGTCAACATTGCTTTAATGAATGAACTTGCGGTTATATTTGAAATGGTCGGGGTCGATACGAAAGAAGTGTTGCAGACGGCGGAAACAAAATGGAACTTTTTAAAATTCTATCCCGGTCTGGTAGGCGGTCACTGCATCGGTGTCGATCCATATTATCTCACCCATAAAGCACAGTCACTCGGATATCATCCTGAAATGGTGTTAGCTGGGAGACGGATCAATGACAATATGGCAAAGTACATCTCACTGTCCATTGTGAAGGCGATGATTGAAAAAGGAATCGCGGTACGTGGTGCAACAATCAATATTCTGGGATTGACTTTTAAAGAGAACACACCTGATTTAAGGAATACAAAAGTCATAGAGCTGGTCGAAGAGCTGGAGGCATTTGGTTTTAACATCGTCGTCCATGATCCGCTGGCAGATGAAGAGGAAGCCAAATCTCTATATGATATTGATTTGGTAGAAAAAGAGTATCTTGGTGAAACCAATATACTTGTGTTTGCTGTCGGTCATAAAGAATATATAAGGAATCTCGGAGACTACATGAAACTATTGAATGATAATGGAATTGCCGTAGATATAAAAGGCATATTGGATGATGATTGTCTGACAGGCTATCAATCGATCTGGAGGCTGTAATTATGAAAAGAGCATTCGATTTAATCGTCTCAGTTACGGTACTGCTGCTTACTTTACCGTTGACAGGCATAATCGCAATTATTGTGATGTTGAAAATGGGCAGACCCGTGTTGTTCAAACAGAGAAGACCTGGTTTGTATGGTCAGCCATTTATTTTGTATAAATTTCGTACGATGACGGATGAGAAAGATGAACATGGACAGTTGCTGTCTGATACGGAGCGGTTGACTTCTTTTGGGATATTCATGCGTTCTTTAAGCCTTGATGAGCTGCCGCAGCTGCTCAATGTCATTAAAGGAGATTTGAGCTTAGTCGGTCCAAGACCGCTGCTTATGGATTATCTGGTGCTTTATAATGAGAAGCAGAAAAAAAGGCATACGGTTAAACCCGGTATTACCGGTTGGGCACAAGTCAATGGAAGAAATGCGATCACATGGGAAGAAAAATTTGAAATGGACGTATGGTATGCAGAAAACAGAACTTTTTTAACTGATATGAGAATCATTTTTATGACTGCTAAAAAAGTTATTGAGCGTGAAGGGATTACTGAAGAAGGGGAAAGTACAGCCACCGCATTTCAGGGGAATGATAAGACGGCTGTATAGAGACATTAGGTTATAAGGGCAAGGGGGCTAATTAATATGGGATTGGATAGGATATATTTATCATCTCCAAATATGGGTGGCAAGGAGCAAAATTATATTGAAGAAGCGTTTAAGAAAAATTGGATTGCACCGCTGGGTGAAAATGTTGATGAATTTGAAAAGGAAATTAAAGAATATACAGGTGCAAATGCAGCATGTGCCGTATCAAGTGGTACAGGAGCGATTCACCTTGCCTTGGATGTTCTGGGTGTTGGGAAGGGAGACATCGTCTTTTGTTCATCACTGACATTCGTAGCCAGTGCAAACCCGATTCTCTATCTGGGAGCGACACCAGTGTTCATCGATTCAGAGATGGAAAGTTGGAATATGTCACCGGCAGCATTGGAAAAAGCGTTAAAATTTCATAGGATGACGGATAGACTGCCAAAAGCGGTTGTCGTTGTAAATCTTTACGGCCAGTCTGCTAAAATGGATCAGATTTTAGAAATATGTCACAGATACAGTGTGGCTGTAGTCGAAGATGCTGCAGAATCACTCGGTGCCACATACCAGGGGCAGGCAAGCGGTACATTTGGAAAAATTGGCATATTTTCTTTTAACGGCAACAAGATAATTACCACTTCCGGAGGCGGCATGGTTGTCTCCGATGACGAGATTCTTGTTAAAAAAATATTTAAGAAAGCGACACAATCTAAAGAAGATACAATCCATTATGAACATTGCTCAGTAGGATATAATTATCGTCTGAGTAATATAAGTGCAGGGATCGGGCGTGGTCAGATGGAAGTGCTTGATGAGCGGATCAAACAGAAACGTAAAATATTCGAACGATATGTTGAAGGGTTGAGCGATATCATTGCAGTTGATTTCATGCCTGAAATCAAAGGTGCTTTCCATACCCGCTGGCTTACGACATTGACGATAGATCCCAGAAAAACGATTATCAGACCGAGAGATGTCATAACGCGCCTTGCAAAAAATAATATTGAGGCACGGCCGGTATGGAAACCGCTGCATCTTCAACCAATGTTTGAAAGCAATGCATATTTCGAAGAAGCCGGGGATAATTCCAAGTATCTATTTGCATACGGACTATGTCTGCCTTCGGATACGAACATGTCTGAAGAAGACGTAGACAGAGTTATTTTGTTATTCAGAGAGCTGCTGCCTGCAAGAAGAATTACAGCCTGAAACGGGCTAGCTCATTAGGGAGAGGTGTCAAGATATGACTCAAAACAGTATGGGTGCTGAACAGGGGACATTTAGAGAAAAACTTCTTGAACCGGAATTGATTGAACCTGCATTACACGATGATGCTGCTGTCACTAGAATAAGGGTGGCCAAGTTTAAAAGAAAAATGATGAGGAGTGTTTCAAACGACGGACCGGCTGAAGTGGATGCATTAGACATAAGAAATGAAAAGGAACCGGCACATTCATTAATGACTTATTTAAAAGTCATGGATCCTGCCAGGGATTCTGATGCCAGACAGAATATAGATGTTTACTTTACAAAGGAGTATGCCAAACTCAATGAACTGATTGAAAACGGGGAAGCCAAGTTTTTTGAGATCTGGAGCAAACATGGCCATGTTACCCACAGTGCCATCAAAAGGGAAATTCATACGACGATAGACGGTGAGAAATATTACGATCTGATTTCACCGTACGGATATGGCGGACCGGTCGTCCACAGTCATACCGATTTAAATAAAATCACATCCGAATTCAATGAATGTTTCAAACTGTATTGCCATAATAATAATATCGTTTCAGAATTTATCAGGTTTCATCCTGTTGAGCAGAATCAGTTGGATTTCAAAGATATATACGATACCACATATATGAGGAAAACTGTGGGCACCGACTTTAAAAAATTTGAGGATACATTCCAGAATGAATTCTCAAGGACTGCCCGGACGAAAATAAGGAAACGGCTCAGAGATGACCGGTTTTCATTTCACGTTGAAAAAGGTTTTGCAGATATAGAAACATTCATCGACATTTATAACACGACGATGGAACGTCATAATGCGGGACAGTTCTATTACTTCAACAAAGAATATTTCTATGCGTTGAAAGATAAGTTCCATGATGACATTTTGACCATCAGTGTAAAATTTGAAGATGAAATCATTGCCATGGGGCTTTATTTCTTATCGGGAGACATCATTCATGATCATTTGAACGGGACGAAGCCTGAGCATTTGGAGCTTTCACCTGCCTATCTGCTGAAGTATGCTTCGATGAAATGGGGCGTGGAAAACGGATATTCCAAGATTCATTATGGGGGTGGAGTATCCAATGCTGAAGACGATCCTGTGCTTCATTTTAAAAAGCGTTTCAGCAAACATACAGAGTTCGATTTTTATATCGGCAAGAAGATTTGGAATGAGGAAGTATATGACAAGCTGTGTAAGATGAGGGGGATGGATAAAGACAGATCATTCTTCCCTGCCTACCGGTGAACAGACTGAGGTGGCCAAATGAAGATTAGAATCATTATCATTGTAATTTGCATCATTTTACTGTTCATCGTTTTGGCAATCATCGACAGTTTCAACCATAGTGCAACAGACGAACCGGTGGAAGCGGATGTCATCATCATGCTCGGGGGAGATCAGGGACGGTTGCAAAAAGCGGCTGAGCTATATCACTCAGGTTATGCTGATTATGTGATGATTTCACCGATCATGGATGAATTTTATTCACAGAGCAGAGGGTTTGCCAATGTACTCGGTATTCCGGATGAGGCAATCATTGAAGAAACTGAGGCAACCAGCACTTATACAAACGCCACCTTAACACTGGAGATGATGGAGGAACTTGAAATGGACAGTGCTGTAGTTGTCACAAGCGACTGGCATTTAAAACGTTCAAAAATGATTTTTGAAAGGGTCAATGAGAATGATTTTGCTTTAACTTACGTTGCTGCGCTTAGTGATGAAGGGGAGAAGTGGCATGAAAGGTCATATGCCAGAATTCTCTGGTTCAGAGAATTTTACAAGATATGGGGCTACAGACTGGGACTGTACAAATTTATAGATATACCAGATTAGAAGAGTCAAAGAGTGTGCAGTGCATTTTGAAAGAAGTTGGTGATGACCGTGATTTCTTATCAAACTATGAATGATCATCTGAACAAAGTCGAACTGCCGCAGACGATTGAACAAGTATTAGATTCCAAATTTGATTTCACGAATGGAGAAATGGAATTTATCATTGGTGCCAACAAGTTTTTGAGAGAGTATGCTGGATATGAAAATTATAAGGTGAAGAAAGTCTACTGCATCGGAACATGCCTGTTCAATTTCACGCGAGTCGGGCTGTACTTTCTGCTGGATAATGAAATTGTGACGGTCAGCACATCTAATTTAAAAGAGATGAACGGTGCCGAACCCGACTGGCGGATCAATCATTTTCCTTTTGTAGTGATTGAAGCCCTCGATCTCGAGATGGTTGAAAATATCATTAATAAGAAATATGAGTCAGGGATACTCTATGTGAAAGTGAGAAATCATAAGGGGGTCAGCCGAACCCATGTACTTCACAACATAAATCCCGAACATATCGAATGCTTCAGAGATTTTTACTCAAACATCATGAATAACAGGAGAATAAGGGGTGCCTGAATATAAAGTTATAAATGTCAAAATTATGTACCAAAATCGGCCCTTAACTGTTAGATAATGGGATATGATTAAGATAATGGATGGGCAGCTTTTCAGATGCCAACAATCTGCGGAGCTGTCGATTTTTATTATAAGGAAGGGTTAGATGTAATGAAAAACTTTTTGTTGGGTCTCATTGCATTTGCGTTATTGGGTATATTTTTATTTTTAGGGGTTATTATATTCAGTTCTGACTCAAATAATGAAGTTGCAGAAATACCAGCTGAAGATACAGCTTCTGCTGAAACTTCTGAAGACGATGAAAGTCCTGAAAAAATTGAAGAAACAAGTTCCGATAATGAAGAAGCAAGGGAAGTAATTTCTGAAAAAGATGAGGAAGAAAATCTTCCAGCAGTAAAAAGTGATGATGAAACCTTAGATGCGGTTCAATTGGAACAGAAGTTACTAGAGCAGGATGTTGTCGTAGAAAATACTCAATATCTGATACAGGATACTGAGTATAAGGCGCTTTATCCTGACATGCTGTCAACTGTTATCAAAAACAATTCTGATACTGACATCAATAATATCACTTATGGTTATGTGGCCTGGGATGACAACGGTCTGCCAATCCGAATTCAGGGCGATTGGGATTTCAGCGGTGGTTCCTATCTATATACGGGTACGGGAGAAAGTGTAAATATAGCACCAGGAGAAACTCATGGCAGAAACTATGGATTCGAACTCACTGAAGAAATGGATGCGATACATTCCATTAAATCGATTGTAGTCGAATATGAAGGATTTAATGGAGAAAAGTTTGAAAACCCGTTATTGGATGACTTCTCAAAAATTTACGAAGGAAAACGACTTGCCGATATTGAAGGACATGAAGAAACTATATTCAATAGGTTTGAATCTACATCAAGAACAACACAATCAAGTGATGGCAGTGATTCTGATGACAGCAGCAGAAGAGAAGCAGAGATATTTATCACTGACTACTTATACTCTTTGGAAGAAGCTTATGCTTTAGGTGACTTTTCAATAATTGAAAGTGATTTAGTACCAAGGTCGGGAGCTTACAATCAGATGAGAGAAAATGTGCTAAATGATTATTTTCCAAATCTGACTATTTATTCTGTAGAAGTTGTGGAATATACTGAATCCGGCAATAATATTTATGTTGAAGTATTGTCTGAACGAACAAATGATAATTTAGATCAAATTTATGAATATAGAACAGGTTATAATATAATATTCGAAGATGGGTCATGGAAGATAGAAAAATTCACTGATTTGTAGAGTGTCTCATTGAAATTTATGTTTATCAATATTATATTGAAGGCATTTATATAAGAGGGTGGTAAACATGAAAAAAGAAGAAATCTGGAAGAAAATCGAAAAAATTTTTGAAACGCTAGAGAGAGGGATTGTATCCACTGCTTATGACAATGTCCCCTACAGCCGTTATATGCTTCTCTATAACGATGGTAAAAACCTTTATGCAAAAACAATAGCGGAATCGGTAAACGTCGATAAAATCGAAAAGAATAATCTTTCTTACATTATACTCGGGTACGATGCTGAGAGCGAGTCCAGCTATTTGGAGATTCTGGCAGAAACAGAAGTTGTCATGGAACAGGATACAATCGACTGGCTGTGGAAGCGGGAAGATCATCAGCGTTTTGATCTGGAAGAGGAAGAGGTACTTATCGTCTTGAAGTTCATGCCAAAAGAGATTAAATTGATGAATGCGAATGATGAGATCGATAAACCGGAAGTTATTGAATTTAATGGATGAGCTATGAAGGAGATAGTGTTCCTGAGGGAATTGCTATCTTTTTTATTTCCAATAAGTGTGCATTTGAAGCGGTATGAACACTGTGATTAATGACAGTTCATAGAGGGAAAGATATTAATATCTACCATTATATTGTAAATGAAGGAGGATGGACGATGATATCCTATCCCACATTGAATGAATATCTCGACAGCATCATACTGCCCAAAAGCATTGAGGAAGTTTTGGAATATAAATATGAACTGGAAGGCAGGGAACTGCAGTTCATACTCAGCGCGAATGACTCTCTGAAAAAATATGCATACTATGAAAGTTACCGGTCGGAAAATGCACACTGCATGGGGACGTGTCTGATGAATTTCACACGCGTGGGGATATATTTCCTGCTCGAAAAAGAAATCGTCACAGTCAGTACGTCCAATTTCAATGAAGACGTTGAAAAGTTGGATTGGAAAGTGACCCACTATCCATTTAAGAAAATTATAGAGCTGGATCTCGAGTTCGCTGAAAATGGAGAGAAGACACATTACGAAACGGGTGTCCTCTATGTAAAGGTGATCGATGACAAAGATGTGGTGCGCACGCATGTGCTGCACAATATGAATCCAAGACATCTGCACTGTTTCAGAGATTTTCACAGTAACATCGTAAACAATGTAGATGTTCCCAACACTTGTAAAAAATGATATTTATTACAATCAGAGGGATGGTTCCTATCGACAGGGATCGTCTCTTTTTTATTATAAGGATTGCATATTATCATTAAAAGATATAGCTTTAAAGTAAACTGATTATCAATTTGAAAGTGGTGCCGTTATGCAGAACATTCAACAATCACAGAAACTGAAAGATAATATAATACTGATCATCGGCATCATTGCAGTAGCTGCGATGCTCCGTGCACCGCTGACGGCAGTGGGACCGGTCATTAATGAAATCCGCGATGATCTGATGATTACGAACACGGTCGCAGGATTGCTCACCACGATTCCGCTTCTGACATTTGCTGCAGTGTCGCCATTTGTTTCCAAAGCAGTCGAAAAGTTTACGATGCCGGTGACGCTATTTTATGCGATCATACTTTTAGTCATATCACTATACATAAGGACTTTGGGGTCGCTTGAATGGTTCGTAATCGGGACGATTCTGCTCGGTGTCGCAATCAGTGTCGGCAACGTCACACTGCCGAGTTATGCGAAATGGAAATTCCCGCTTCAGATGGGATTCATCACGGCCATATACAGTTCGACGATGAACTTGACCGCAGGGCTTGGCAGCGGGGTCAGTGTCCCACTCGCTGAATTGAGCGGATTGGGGTACAAATTGTCGCTTTCGATATGGATTGTCATTGCGATTGTGGCGATGATCATCTGGATTCCGCAGCTGCGTGGTGCGGGGAAAGGACTGCAGGCAGCGAAGGGCGATGTCAGTGGTGCACCGAAACGTAAGATGCGGCAGTCCAAAATGGCATGGGCCATCGCCATCATGTTTGCCCTCCAGTCAACGACATTTTATACGAACGTCGCCTGGCTGCCGTCAATATTGATGGACAAAGGGTTTTCACCGGAAACAGCAGGATATTTCTTCATGTTCTGCCAGTTCGCCCAGCTGCCGATGACTTTTTTATTCCCGATACTCGCAAGTAAAGTCGAAAGCCAGAGAGTGATTGTGATGTTCATCACCGGATTGCTGCTGACCGGTTATCTGCTGTTATTTGCCGGATCCTTCGGATTGCTCGTCATCAGCATGATATTCATCGGGTTCGGTACAGGCGCTGCATTCAGCACATGCATGCTGCTGTTTTCATTGAAAGCAAGAACAGACTCGGGCAGCATTTCCTTATCAGGATTCGGACAGTCCATCGGCTACCTGCTTGCTGCCATCGGGCCGTTTTTGATCGGTTACTTATATGATGTGACTGATTCTTGGACACCGGCGTTATTCTTATATCTGCTCATTGTTGTGATGTTTTTTGGTGCAGGCATGGTCGCGACACGGAAGTTTTATATTGAAGACGAGCTGGAAAGCAGGGTCTAGGTGAGCTCATTTCGATGTGATTTTAAAACTGTAACTATTATTTTAAAAAATTTAAATTAATAAGAACAAAACGATTTTCCGTTATGAAAATCGTTTTTTTTTATGTTTAGTCGAATAAAAAACTTTAAATATATTGCTTTAATAATAATATAGTTAAGTTTTTTGGGGTTATTAACTGTTTAAATCATTTTTGGCAGAAAAATTTTAAACCTTGTTGACAGAATATTTAATCTATTCTGATTAGAAAGCATCTAGAATAAGATGCATAGTAAAAATAGCGAGGTGAATAAATTGCTTAAATTTGTGAAAGCGCTTAATAAGAACTGGGAAGAAAAGAGAAAAGTCGTAATAGCGACAATAATCAATACAGTAGGATCCACATATAGGCAAACGGGAGCAAAGAGTATTTTTTACGAGGATGGAAGTTATGAAGGCGTTCTGAGTGGTGGCTGTGTAGAAGGTGATATCTATGCACATTGTCAGGATGTATTTCAAACCGGTGAACCTAAGCACATATTCTATAACTTGGAAGACGACGATCCGATATTTGGTTTTGGAGTGGGTTGTGATGGCGGCATGGAAATTTTTCTGCAAATCTTTGATCCAATTACACAAAGTGAAGAAGCTAAAAATCTATTAGATATATACTCTTTTTCTTTGAATAGTCCAACTGAATATTGTGTGCTTACTATTTTAGAAAGTGAAGATGAAGCATATTTTTCACCAGGAGAATTAAATCTCCTTAACAATGATGCTGTAAGAATTATTCAAAGTAAAAATAATGAAAAGTTTTTAGTGACGAATATTGAAGGTGAGTTTAGTCATAATAATATACTTACTTTTTATGCTGAAGCTGAACATTTTGAAAAATTAATAGAGGTTAATTGTTTTGTAGAGATTATAAAGCCTATCTCTCAACTTATTATTTTAGGAGCAGGGCACGATGCAATACCATTAGCTGATCAGGCAAAAAATCTGAACTGGTATGTCAAAGTTGTGGATCACAGACCTGGGTATATAGAAGGGAATTATTTCTCAAATGCTGATCAAAGATTTTTATATTCAAATAAAAATGATTTAGAGAAAATTTCATTTGAGGGGGACGTAGCTGTAGTAGTGATGTCTCATCACTTTGAAAAAGATAAGATGTATCTTGAGCATTTATTTAAACACAATATAAACTACCTGGGTATTCTCGGCTCCAGAAAAAGAACAGAAAAATTACTGAACGCTTTAAATTTTTCTGAGAAAAGAGATGATATTCATTATCCTGTGGGACTGGACATTGGTGCTGAAGGTCCAGAAGAAATTGCCCTGAGTATCTTAGCTGAAATATTAAAAGTTAAAAACGGTAAAACCGCTACCTCATTATTAAATAAGGTTGGTGCTATTCATACTTAGAATTGAAACCGTTTTCCGTGAAGGTGGTTAAAATCAATATTTTAGTATTGGCAGCAGGCAAATCAGTGAGAATGGGAGAACCTAAGATGTCTCTTGATATTGGTGGTAAAACGCTGTTGCAGAAAACAGTTGAAAATGCTATTTCCAGTAAAGCTGAATATATTAATGTCGTCTTAAACAAGGATTATAAATTTTTAGAAGAAGATTTGAAAAATATTTCAACAAATATAATATGGAATGATGATTCGAACAGAGGCATGTCATATTCCATAGCCTTAGGAATAAGAAATTCACAACATCGTACAGAAAACATCATGATTTTATTAGCAGATCAACCTGGAATAACACCAGAATTGATAAATAGATTGATTTCACAGCATATGCGGAAGAATTTTCTAATTACCCAACCAAGATATCTGGATGGTCCTGGACATCCCGTCATTTTTAACAAGGTACTATTTGATGAATTACTGAAAGTGACAGGAGATAAAGGTGGAAGAGAAATCATTAAAAAATTTCACGACCAACGACAATTAATGGATGTCGATTTTAATCAGCCGATGGATTTGGATACGAAGGAAAATTATCAAAAGTACATCAAAAATGAGGTGAATGTTTATGAACAGCAAAATAGGCGACTCAAAAACGAGAGTTGAGGACGCACGATTAATGTCGGGAGAGGGAAATTATATAGATGATTTAACTCCATTTTCCCACATACACCATGCAGCTATATTAAGAAGTCCTTATTCTCATGCCAAAATCAAAAATATAAATATAGATAAAGCAAAAAAAGTTAAAGGTGTTGTCGGTATAGTGACCGGCAAAGATGTTGCAAGTCTGTCGAAACCTTTTCCGGTGGGTGTGTCCGAACCCGTGGAATATTATTCTTTAGCAGTTGATAAAGTTCGGTTTGTTGGTGAGGGCGTAGCAGTAGTAGTAGCTAAAGATAGATATATCGCAGAAGATGCATTAGACGAAATAAAGGTTGAATACGAAACACTGGAAACGGTGGTAGATATTGAAAAAGCAATGGAGCACGATGCACCTGTACTTCATGAAAACTTAAATACCAATGTAGTCAATCATCGATATTTTGATTATGGGGAAACAGATAAGGCATTTAATGATGCAGATTTAATTGTAAGCAGGAAATTTAAATATCCAAAGTACAGTGCAACACCTGTTGAGAATTATGGAGTCATAGCAGATTATACAAAAAGTGATGATCAGTACACAGTGTGGTCTAACTTTCATGGCCCATTCACATTACATTCAGTAATGACTTCCGCATTAAAAGTGAACGGTAATCAATTAAGGCTGCATGTCCCGAAAGATATCGGTGGAAGTTATGGTATAAAATCAGGAAGTTATCCTTATATTGTATTGATGTCCATCGTATCCAGAATTGTCGAGGTACCTGTCAAATGGATCGAAGATCGACAAGAGAATCTACTGGCGAGTTCGAGTGGTACCGATAGAGTAACCTGGATAGATGCTGCGGTGAATAAGGATGGGACCGTCACAGGTTTGAGAATGAAAATGGCTGATAATGTCGGAGGCTATATTAGAGCCCCGGAGCCGGCTAACTTGTACCGGACCCATTCCAATAGTACTGGAGCATACGACATTAAGAACTTGCAAATGGAAACAATTGCGGTAATGACCAATAAAAGCCCGACAGGATTAATCAGAGGCTATGGTGGTCCTCAGCTGTATTTCCCACTCGAGAGAATGATGGAGATAATCGCTAAGGAGATAGGTATGGATCCTGCTGAACTGATTAAGAAAAACCTGATACCAAAAGAAGCGTTTCCGTATAAAACTGCTTCCGGCGGAGTTTACGACAGCGGAGATTATCAGGGTGCACTCAACAAAGCACTGGAAACTGTGGATTATAAAAACTTTAGATCTGAACAAGAAGAAGCTTGGAAAGATGGAAAATATTTAGGTCTCGGGCTTGCATGTATCGTAGAGCCGTCAGGTTCAAATATGGGTTATGTAACCATCGCTTTAACACCTGAAGAACGGGATAAAGGATTACCGAAATCAGGTTCTGCTGAAGGTGCAACTGTAAGTATAGATCCAAGAGGCAGTGTGAATGTAAGAATAAGCACGGTGCCTACAGGTCAGGGCCATGAAACAGTGGCTACACAAATTGTTAGTGACGTTCTAGGAATTGATGACCAGTTAATTAAAGTACATGCCGAAATGGATACTGCCACCAGCCCCTGGTCAGTGGCTTCTGGAAGCTACTCCAGCAGATTTGGTCCTATCGGATCGAGTGCTGTATATGAGGCTGCGAAGAAAGTTAAAAATAAATTGTTGAAAATAGCAGAATACCAGATGAATACTTCTTCAGAAAATTTAAAAATCGAAGAAGGAAGAGTAGTAAATAAAAATGATAACGAGCAGAGTGTCTCGTTAAAAAGATTAATAGGAACAGCGCATTGGAATACTGAGGCATTACCTGAGGGTATGGAGGCCGGCATTCATGAAACTGCATTTTATAATATCGAAACTGCCAAAGCGCCTTCTTCGGATGATACTGTAAATGGTTCTGCTACTCATGGTTTTGTCGTAGATGCAGTAAAAGTTGAAGTGGATGTGGAAACTGGGGAAGTAAATATTTTAGATTATGTCACTGTACACGACGCAGGAACGTTATTGAATCCCAAAATAGCTGATGGTCAAATTTTGGGAGGTTTGGCACATGGTTTGGGTGGTGCAATGTTCGAAGAACTTGTTTATGACGATAAAGGTCAATTACTAACCGGAAGTTTTATGGATTATCTCTGTCCCACTTCAACAGAAATGCCGAAGATAACCATTCAACATCAGGAGACACCTTCACCTCTTACGCCTTTAGGAGCTAAAGGACTTGGAGAAGGTAATACGATGAGTGCTCCTGCTGTTATTTCCAACGCTGTCAATGACGCATTAAAACCATTAGAAATTGAGATAAACAAATTACCGCTTGCTCCAACTATGGTATGGAGCAAATTAAATGAAGTGATTCATAAAATTAAGGAGGAAGTTTAATGGAAGGGAAAGGAAAAATAGAATTACCTGGTAAAAAAGAGCAGGTATTTAAAGAGATGTTAGATTCAGAGCTGTTGGAGAAATGCATAATGGGTTGTGAGGAACTACATGTTGTAAGTGAAAATATATATAAAGCGGATTTAAAAGTAGGGATTGCTGCTGTAAAAGGAAAGTATGAAGCGGATATTGAAGTGAAAAATATAGATGAGCCAAACTCTTATACACTAGTCATTCATGGTGAAGGGAATCCAGGGTTAGTCGATGCCGAAGCACATATATACTTTGAGCAAAAAGACGATGAGACAACTCTTATAACGTATAAATATGAGGCAGATGCGGGCGGCAAAATAGCGTCTATCGGCCAAAGAATGCTAGGAGGAGTCGCCAAACTTGTGATCAATGACTTCTTTAAAAAAGCTAAAAATGAAATGAAGAAAAAACAGGATGCAGCATAATCCTTAAAATCTATATTTAAAGGAGCAATGTATGAAACCGGCAAAGTTTAATTATTATCAACCGCGAACTATTGATGAAACACTCAAACTTCTAGCAAATTACGGTGATGAAGGTAAGGTACTGGCAGGTGGACAAAGTTTTATACCAATACTTAATATGCGTATGTCCGAAGTTGAGTGTTTAATTGATATAAATAACGTTAAGGAATTGGATTTTATAGAGTTGGATGATGAACTGTTGAAAATAGGTACATTGACCCGACAGAGAAGTCTTGAAGATTCTGAAGAAGTTTATAAGAAAGTACCACTTTTAAGAGAAACATGTGGCTATATAGGTCATAGACAGACTAGAAATAGAGGAACAGTGGGAGGAAGCGTTGTTCATGCAGACCCCAGTGCAGAATTACCTTTGGTATTTTTATTACTGGAAGGGAAAGTGATAGTTCGTAGTGAACTAGAACAGCGAGAAGCTGATTTAAAAGAGTTTTTCCTGACATATATGACTACAGATATGATGCCGGATGAATTGTTAACCGAGATACATCTACCAATTAAAGATTTACCAAAAGGGTATGCTTTTGAGGAAATAAGTAGAAGGCACGGTGATTTTTCGCTAGTTTCAGCAACAAGTATGGTCGATTGCACAGAAACGGGTGAAATCTCCAGGGTGAAAATCGCAGTAGGTGGAGTAGATCATGTGCCACTACTTGCTGAAGAGGAAGACTTGCAACCGCTGATTGGCACTCAACTGGATGAAAACACAGTTGAAGATGTAGCCAATACTATTTTGGAAATGGCAGAACCCGATGGTGATTTACATGCCACCTCCGAATACCGATTTCACATGGCAAAAGTATTAATAAGGAAATCTTTGCGAAAAGCATATCAAAGAGCTCAGAAAGAAGGTGAATTTACAAATGCTGCAAATTAAAAGTAATGAAAAAGTGTCTATAAAAACTAAGATAAATGGGAAAGATTATGAGGCTGAAGTTGAAACACGCAAGCTATTAAGTGATTTCTTGAGGGAAGATGTTGCATTAAATGGGACCCATGTTGGTTGTGAACACGGAGTTTGCGGAGCTTGCACAATCATAGTTGATAATAAAGCGATAAGGAGTTGTTTAATGTTTGCGATTCAAATTGATGGAGCTGAACTTTATACAATTGAAGGACTTCAAAAAAAGGAATTAGGTTCATCACTTAAAGAAGCTTTTTCAAAACATCATGCGCTTCAATGTGGCTTTTGTACTGCTGGAATATTAATGTCATCCGTAGAATTTTTATATGAAAATAAAAATCCGACTGAAAGAGAGACCAGAGAGATGTTATCAGGGCATCTTTGCAGATGCACTGGATATGAAGGAATAGTTGAAGCGGTTATGGAAGTTTCAAGAGAAATTAATACCGGGGGGGAGTGAGTATTATGATTTTATCATCATTATTTGAATTCACTGTTAATCGCCATCCTAATGAAATTGCCATTAAAGAGGAGGATGAGCAGTACACATACAGGGAATTTGATCGAATGAGCAGCAGACTTGCACATGAGCTTCAAAAAATAGGTATTAAAAAAGGGGATAGAATAGTCACTCTGACAAAAAATAGACTTGAAATGGTTACCATGTATTGGGCTGTGCAGAAAATCGGAGGTATTTTTACTCCCATAAACTTCAGACTATCTTCAGGGGAGGTCAAATACTGTGTTGAAAATGCAGAAGCTGCGTTAGTACTCTATGAATCTGTAAGTGAAGAAGCGCTATTTGAAGCTGTGAATCAAGATAATAAACCAATACTGGTCAGTATCCACAATGATTCTGAAGCAGATGCTAACTTTGAATCACTTATTAGTGGCAGGAGTGAAAGTTATGAAAAGCCTGAACTGTCAGATGAAGATATATGTTTGATGCTATATACATCAGGGACAACAGGCAGACCTAAAGGAGTGCCTCGCACCCATAAGAATGAGTACAGCGCGAGTACAGCTCATATTATACAAAATGAATATCAATCTAAGGAAAAAACATTGGGGATTATGCCTCTTTACCACACCATGGGGATGAGATCGCTATTATCTATGACATTTTTAAATGGGACGATAGTAATGATACCTGATTTTAAACCTGATGAAGTTTTGAATATTATTGAAAAAGAAAAAATCAGTTGTGTCTATCTGGTGCCTACCATTATTCATGACTTACTGACATGTAATATTGATAACTATGATTTAACTTCATTGAAAAAAATTGGCTATGCTGGCGCAGCTATGACAAAACAATTGACAGAAGAAGTTTACAAAAGATTAAAGCCAGAGATATTTGTTAATCATTATGGAAGTACAGAGGTGTATACTTACTCAATCTGTAATTATTTGAATGAAAAACCTGGTTGTGCCGGCAGAGCCGGTTTTCATCAATATATCAGATTAGTTACTCCAGACCCTGAAAGTGATGTCAGTCCCGAAGATACAGTGCCACAGGGCGAATCCGGCGAAATAATTGTGAGTACTGATTCAATTGAGTCATTTCAAGGATATTGGAAGAGACCTGAAGCCACTAAAAAAGCATTGAGAGATGGATGGTATTTTACAGGAGATATGGGTGAGATTGATAAAGACGGAGATCTATATGTCGTCGGAAGAGTTGACGATATGATTATTTCCGGAGGTGAAAATATTCATCCGTTAGAAGTCGAAGATGTTTTAGCTAAACATCCATCGGTTGAGGAGGTAGTCGTTGTTGGAATAGAAGATGAAAAATGGGGAGAGAGAGTAGTCGCCTTTATTGTTTCTGATTCCCAAAAGATAAATTCTGAGATATTAGATGAATACTGTAAAAATGAACCGAAATTGACAAACTTCAAAAGACCGAGAGAATACGTGTTTATAAAAGAAATACCTAAAAGTCCTGTTGGAAAAATATTGAGAAATAAACTGAAAGAACAAAAAATAATGAAAGAACTCACAGAAGGAGTATCATAATCATGACACAGATCAATACACAAAAATGGGATCACATTTTAGTTGAAAAAGATGAAGAAAGAAAAAGAGCAACTATAATTCTTGATAGACCAGAAAAGATGAATGCACTAAGTTATGAAGGAAGAGCGCATTTAAAAGAAATATTTTTTGACCTCAACAAAGATGAAAATGTAAGAGTGATTGTTATTAAGGGGGCAGGAGAGAAAGCATTCACTGCGGGTGGAACGATAAGAGAATTTATGGACCGGACGCCCGAAGAGCTTTCATTATTACATGAGAATGTTGCGGCTCCTGAATTATCACCAAAACCTGTAATCGCACAACTGCAGGGCTACACTTTCGGAGTAGGACTGGAAATAGCCATGTCTTGTGATTTCAGAGTCGCTTCAGAAAATGTTCAACTGGCATTACCTGAGATGAATCTTGGAATGATTCCAGGCAGTGGAGGCACTCAGCGTATTGCAAAAATTGTGGGTATTGGCAGAGCCAAAGATATGATAATGCGTGCCAGAAGAATTAAAGCGGATGAAGCATTTCAATGGGGTTTATTGACTGAATTAGTCCCGAGAGAAGAGCTTGATGATAAGGTGGAAGAGTTCGTAGAAGAATTAGTGAAATTTTCGCCTGTTGCACAAAGAGTTTCCAAGAGAGTTTTAAACAGTGCTCAGGATACACCACTCAGTGCCGGCTTGGAGCTCGAAGGATACGCTTATGGATTATTACGCAGTACACATGATTTTAAAGAAGGCGTGGATGCTTTTTATGAAAAACGAAAACCTGAGTTTAAAGGGTATTAAAACAAGTTGTGAAAATTATATGTTGCTTTCATAAAAAGGGGGATTGAGTGATGAAAATTAAAGACACACTCAATATAAAAACTATTAGTGCAGGTACAATGGCAGCTATTTTCGGTTGTACAGGTCCTGCTTTGATTGTAATTGGTGGAGCACAAAATGGTGGCTTGACACAAGTTGAAACAATTTCCTGGTTGTTTGCCATTTACTTTTTTGGAGGTATCTTAGGTGTATTGTTATCCTTGAGATATCGTCAGCCGATAGCAGGAGCATTTTCTATACCTGCAGCAGTTCTAATCGCTGGAGCCTTGACATCCACTACATTGAGTGAAGCTACAGGTGCATATTTAGTAGCAGGTATAATAGTATTATTACTTGGTATAAGTGGAATGATCGGAAAAGTTATGAGATGGTTGCCAGGACCGATCGTTATGGCAATGATAGTTGGAGCCATGATTTCATTTGGAACAGATATGATACTATCATTGGAAGAAGCCCCATGGATTGCAGGTACAGCAATTGCCCTATATCTGCTATCGACCGCAATAACTAAAAAAATACCGGCTATTTTACCAGCTTTTATCGGTGCAATGATAGTAGCTGCTGCGATGAGCCAATTTTCATTATCAGGCTTTGAACCAGCTTTAGTGTTACCGCAAATGGTTGTTCCGAGCTTTAGTCTTGAAGCAATTGTCTCTATCTCTATTCCACTTGCATTATTAGTCATAGGAGCTGAAAATGCCCAGGCAACAGGAGTGCTTATGTCACAAGGGTATAAACCGCCGGTTAATAAGATGACAATAGTAAGTGGTATTGGCGGAATATTGACATCCCTATTTGGAGGTCATAATGCAAATATTGCAGGTCCCATGACAGCTATATGTGCATCTGAAGAAGCAGGAGAAGATAAAAATAAGAGATACGGTGCAGTTTTAGTGTGTGGAACGTTATTTGCTTTATTCGGTATATTTGCCGGTGTTGCAGTACCTTTTGTAACAGCGATGCCAGTAGCTCTCGTAGCTGTAGTCGCAGGATTGGCAATGATTGGAGTATTGCTTAGTTCATTACAAGCGGCATTTTCAGAATCGAAATTCCAGGTAGGATCGTTCTTTGCATTAATTATTGGTATCTCAGGTGTGACACTTTTTGGAATCAGTGCCCCTTTTTGGTCAATTATAGGCGGGGTAGTTGTTTCTTTAATAATTGAAAAAGATGATTTTAAAGAGACGGTACCAGAGACAATAAATATTAAAGAAAAAATCCCCGCTCTTGAAAGCGTATCCAGAACTGAATAGACTTATTTTAATTTGATGATTATAATTAGGACATACTTCATAGTATGTCCTAATTAGTAATAATATAAGGAGATGAAAAATTGCATCTTGTTCAGATGTTTAATAACTCATTACAAAGATCACCTGATACTCCTGCTGTGTTTATAAATAATCAATTCTATACTTTTAATTATATTGATTCTAAAGCTAATAAAGTTGCAGCTTCATTAATGAGAATAGGTGTAGAAAAACAAGACAGAGTCATAGTAATGTTAAAAAATAATATTGAGAACATAATTATATTTTGGGCAACCCAAAAAATTAATGCTGTTTATGTACCAATCAGTTTAGATATGCCCTCTGAATATATTAAGTATTGCATAAATGATGTTGAAGCCAAAATAATGTTCCTGCAAAATAAAAACAATAAAACGATAAACGAAATGAAATTAAACAGCGATTTAATATTGGTAAGTTTAGAAGGGGATACAGATATTAAATTTGAAGAAATGGTGAATAAAGATAGTGGAAAAGTACAGTCTTCTATAAAAGATGATGAAGATTTAGCGATAATATTATACACTTCAGGTACCTCAGGCAGGCCTAAAGGTGTACCACGGACGCACAAAAACGAATATGCATCCACACTTGCGCATATTATTCAAAATACATACAGGATTGGAGACAGCACTATAGGTGCAGTTCAACTTTATCACACCATGGGGATGAGAGCTTTTTTGAGTATGGTCTTTCTGGGAGGCTGTTACTATTCGAATCCGCAATTTGATGCGGACAATATTTTAAAACAGATACATGAATATAAGATAACAACTTTATTTTTAACTCCAACTCATTTTCATGAACTGCTATCATCATCAAAGCATACATATAATATGAATAGTATACGTGTGATTTCATATGCAGGGGCTCCAATGAGAACTGAATTAATTAATCAATGTAACGAATTTTTCAATCCAACAGAATTTATCAACCATTATGGAAGTACAGAAATTTATACTATCTGCAGTACGGATCAAGTAAGAGAAAAGCCATGGATTACTGGTAAAGCAGGTTTACATAGTCGGATCAAAATAGCACCTATAAAGGGGAAATATCGAATTGATTATGAAAGTGGCAAGGAAATAGGTGAAATAATAGTCAGTTTAGATTCGGATGAGGCATTCAAAGGTTATTGGAACAGACCTGATGAAACCGCTAAAGTTATAAAAAACGGCTGGTATCATACAGGTGATATAGGGAGAATATTAAATACCGGAGAGTTGATTGTTGTTGGAAGATTAGATGAAATGATATTATCAAGTGGTGAAAACATACATCCTGAACAAATTGAAAAAATACTTAACAATCATCCGGATGTCTTAGAATCGGCTGTAGTTGGGGAATCGGATGAGAGATTTGGAGAGATTATAACTGCCTATATTGTCAGTGAAAATTCGGACATTAATTTTCTGAGTTTAGATGCTTTTTGTAAAAAATCTGACTTAAGCAGTCAGATAAGACCAAGAAATTATAAATTTATAAAAAATCTTCCAAAAACAAAAAAAGGAAAATTAAATCGTAAACTGCTAAAAACCGGTGCTTTTGATAAATCTTAAAGAGGGAGGGGGAGACCCTTTATGATTATTCTCATAATTGATGATGACTTAGAAAGTAATAAAAGAATCAAAGACTTTTTAAGTCAATCGAAGCATTCGGATTTTGAAGTCTCAGAAGCTGAGAATGCAAATGAAGCTATTAAACTAGTTAAAGACATTAATCCGTCAATCATTATTACAGAGCTCTCTTTGAATGATTTGAATGGTTTAGAATTGGGCAAGAAGTTTCTCTCAGAATTAACAAGTATTGCAATCATAGCTATTTCACAATTAAAGATGTTTGATTTAGTGCAGCAATCTATTAACATAGGCTTCTCCGGTTTTCATCTGAAACCACTTGTTAAACATGAATTTCTTGAAACGATTGATCGTATCATTCTAAGCCATACGATACGGTCTGATTCTGAAACTTCTTTGTTTTTAACTGAAAATGAAACCTCTCATTTTGATCCTGATATTTCAAGACCCATCAAAACAGCAATAGAGTATATCAATTTAAATTACTACAAAAATATTAGCTTGAAAAATGTCTCTGAAAAAGTATATTTAAGTCCATCTCATTTCAGTAAATTATTTAAAGAAATGACAGAGACCAGCTTTATAGAATTTTTAACCGAGACAAGGGTGGAAAAATCTAAGTATCTGCTTAAATCAACTTCACTTCCTATAGAAGTGATTGCACATCAAATAGGATTTTCCAGTGCGACCTATTTTGCTACGACTTTTAAAAAATCTCAAGGAAAAACACCCCGAGATTACAGAAGTTTATATGTAAAACTGGAATGAGCGTCTATGTGATATTTCAGCTTAATCATAGAAATTACTAAGTACTTCCAATTTAAGAGATTCTAATTCATGTCAGAATGCCTCAAAAGCTGAAATTAAATTCAACTTTTGAGGCATTTTGAATTATTAAATTGAAAAAGAGAATTCAGGTCATTAATATCCGGAGACATTATTTTAACGTTATTATTGTAATTATCTGTAAATTTAACGAATGAAACTACTATATAATGTAAAGTCTTCTTCTAATTTATTGTACTATAAATATTTTACTGATAGACTTTTTTGTAAAATCAACCAGGCGGAATAGTATGAAGTGCCGGAACTGTGATGCAGAAGTTTTTGAAGGTAATAAGTACTGTAACGAATGTGGACATGATCTGGTGGATGACAACAAGAAGGAAGCGAAAGATGAGGGATTTCCGCCATTTATTAAAAATGCGATTGCATCACCATGGAAATCAATCGGCCCCCATATCGATTGAGAACAGTTTTGACAGCAGTAGGTTAATGTTAACTATAATTTTAACAGTCGGGGTTATGCAGATAATGGATGGATTAAGTGATTCAGCGGCCCAGGACTCGAGATTGTATTTATAGTCATTCCGAATTTCATCATTTTATCCGTATTCTTTTTAATTTCCTATGTAATTACAGTTGTGTTCCAAGGCATAGTTACAAAGAAAATTGAAGATTGGAAACAGGTCTTCATTGATTTTTCAAAGACGATGTTCTTACTTTACCTGGTATATATTTTATTTACTGTAACGATAATGAACCTGCCCGACAATGTGGAGCTGATTTTATGTCTCATCATTTACTTCCTGACCATATCCGTGACGGTATTCATCACGGTTAGATATGCTGGAAATGGCAACGCCATATTTGCAGCCGCCGCACTCGGCGTAGCACCACTTACCTTCCTGCCGTTTTTGTTTCTTGCATTCTTCACGTCTGTGTTTACCTTGTTGTATGGATGGACCGGGTTCACTATGCTGAAGATGGGATGAGGGAGAAGAGGAAGATTTAAAAAAGAAATGAAGAAATAAACTTGGGACTGCAATCTTATACAAGAGCGATACCATTTATCAAAAGTTTACCCGATTTTAATCTCTTCATGCTATCATGGTGGTCTATAAGACGTATTTAAAATTCGAGGTAAAAAATGAAAATCAGGCTAATTATCATTATCATATGCATCACTCTGATGCTGACGGTAGTATCTATCATAGAAAGTTTCAACCACAATAGAACCGAGGACCCGAAACAGGCGGACGTCATTATCATGCTTGGCGGCGGTGACACGGGCAGGATGCAAAAAGCAGCGGAACTGTATCACGCAGGATATTCCGACTATGTCATCATCTCACCGGCGATGGATGAACATTACGCACAGTCCAAGCAGTTTGCGCTCGATCTCGGCATTCCGGAAGAAGCGATCATCGAAGAAGTTGCTGCAACCAGCACATACACCAATGCTACAGAAACACTGGCAATCATGGAAGACCGGAGTTTTCAAAGTGCATTGGTCACGACGAGTGACTACCATTTGAAGCGGTCGAAACTGATTCATGACCGGGTGAATAAAAACCGTTATGACGGTCTTTTCGATCTCACATACATCGCAGCACCGGGCGCAGACGGAGAACCGTGGCATGAACAGAGTTATGCGAAAAATATATGGTTCAGGGAATTTGTGAAGATGTGGGGTTACCGGCTGGGACTGTATCATTTGATCGATATACCTGATGATACGGATGCCAAGGTGTAGTCCTAAAATTAAAAAGACCCTGGATTCTGAGTTATATAAACTCAGAATCCAGAGTGTTTTATAATCATCTTAGCCACTTTTGTCGAGCATGGTAAGGCAATAATCTCTGCTGTTTAGTTAGTAACAATTTCCAGTCTATCTGCGCAGCAAATGGTTCAGCTTATGAAAAAGTAATTGAAGCTTTAGATTTTTGAATGAAAAAACATCAATAAAATTGAAGAAGCCTCGAATCTGGATTCAGATTCGAGGCTTCACTTTAAATTACTGGATTTTTTTCTTAAACAAACAACGCCTTAACTTCAAGGTAATCTTCCACACCGTACAGTCCGTTTTCACGTCCCAGGCCGGATTGTTTATAACCGCCGAATGGAGCATGTGGTGAACGATCTCCACCGTTGATGAAGACGTTGCCTGTCCTGATCTGTTTGCCGACTCTCATCGCCGAGTCAAAGTCAGGGCCTGTCACTGCACCGGATAAGCCGTAATCGACATCGTTCGCAAGTTCGATGGCTTCTTCTTCGCCGTCATATGGCACGACAACGAGGACGGGTCCGAAGATCTCTTCCTGTGCAATGGTCATGCTGTTCTTGATATTCGTAAATACTGTCGGCTCGACGTAGTAGCCGGTTCTGTCGACTTTGCCGCCGCCGACGAGCACTTCCGCACCTTCATCCTTACCTTTTTGGATATAGTCGAGCACTGTTTTCATCTGGTTTTCATCGACCAGCGGACCGATATCCGTATCATAATCGGTCGGATCGCCGATTTTCACATCTTTATAATACTTTTTGATCTTGTCATTCACTTCATCCAGCTGTTCTCTTGGAACGAGCAGGCGTGTCAGTGCCGAACAGCTCTGGCCCTGGTTGTTGATGACGGTTTGTGCCGCCTGATCGATGGCCTGATCCAGATCGCCGCCTTTAAGATAGACGAGCGGTGATTTACCGCCGAGTTCCAACACTAATTTTTTGATGTTTACTGCAGCACTTTCATACATCTTCTGGCCGACTGAAGTGGAACCTGTAAATGATACGACGGACACATCTTTATGCTTCGTCAAATAGTCGCCGAGATCGCCGCCGCTGCCTGTGACAACATTGAACACGCCGTCAGGCAGGCCAGCCTCATCCACGATTTCAGCGAGAAGCATCGCCGTGAGCGGTGTCAGGCTTGCCGGCTTGACAACTACAGTATTACCTGCAAGCAATGCCGGTGTCATCTTTCTCTGAATCTGGTTCAGCGGATAGTTCCAAGGTGTAATGCATGCAACGACGCCGAAACCTTCTTTCTGGATGACTGTGCCGTCGTCCAGCTCGTCTTCAAATTTGAAATTCTTTATATCTTCGAGTGTTGCACTCATTTCTTTCAATGATAAAGGGACTTGTCCCTCTTCTGAGAAAGTCTGCGAGTTGCCCAGTTCACTGACCATGATGTCAGCGAGTTCCTGGCTTTTCGCTTCGATGCCTTCCATTATCTTTCTGACATATTCCGCTCTTTTTTCCGGAGAAGTTTTATTCCATTCCGGGAATGCATTTTTCGCAGCTTCGACCGCATTATCCACATCGTTATGGCTGCCTTTTGGAACTTTTGCGATGATTTCCTCAGTCGCAGGGTTCTCCACTTCGCTGAATTCGCCGGAATCGGAATTCTGCCATTTGCCGTTGTAGTAAATTTGATACTCTTTCACAAAAATCTCCTCCTGAATTTATATAATAAAAGTCGTTATCACTTTAATAGCGTCTTCTTATTAAGTGTACCCTTTGTCTGTTTTTAAAAAACATGTCCGGCACTAAAGCCGACAACCGCAGCAACGATTCCTGCCGCAACAGAGGTGAGTACATAACTTACAGCTGACTTTACTTTACTCTGTCTGAACAAATGAATCGTTTCAAAGCTGAAAGTGGAGAAAGTCGTATATGCGCCGCAAAATCCGGCACCGCCGAACAGCCACAGCCATTCACTGATTTGATCGGATAAATGAAGCTGGGCCAGAAAACCTAATAAAAATGAGCCGGTAATGTTGATCACCCAAGTCCATATGGGAAAACCATACCGGTTTTGTATATTACCAAGCATGAATCTCGCTAAGGCGCCTAAAGCGCCGCCTGTCCCAACCAGGAAAATCATATGCTGTCACCCCGTCTTTTCATTGGTGAGGCCAATTTATAACCTATGTAAGTCATCAACAGCCCAATTATTATAGAAACTGCCACATATATCATTGCCTGAAGTAAAAATCCTTGGCTGAATAAAGTCAAAGTTTCAACAGTGAAAGTGGAAAATGTTGTAAAGGAGCCGATGAATCCGGTGCCTATAATCAAAGCATATTCTGGTCTGATATTTGTCTTCCGGCTGATATATGTAAGAAGCCATCCAAGGGCGAAACAACCGGCCAGATTGACGAAGAGAGTCGGGAACGGAAAACCACCCGCCGTATGAAACCACTCACTGACAGCAAATCTGGAGATGGTGCCAAAGAAACCGCCGACCATCACGAATAAGTATTTCATTTTAATTCCCCTTTCCCACTTCTATACATTATAATTTTGTTATGTTTATTGATTAATTTCAATACGTATAAGGAATATTATTATAGTACCAGAATGCATTCGGTTTAAACGAGGACTTTATATAAATAACTGAATAAGTACTTTGATGATATCGAGCTTCCGAAAATAATCGAGGAAGTTTTGTCATATAAATATGAGCTGGACAATGAAAAGATCAGTTTTATAGACGGTTCCAATAAATTTCTGAGGGAACACGAAGACTATGAAACTGATAAAGGAAAAGAAGCCTACTGTCCACATGCTTGATGGAATTCACATGTGTCGGAGTCTGCATTCTATTGTCATAAAGCTTTTATACTACTACAAAAGAAAGTAAAGATATTACCAATCTCCAACAAAAAGGACCGGTTTTATTTCCTTCAATTATATATGCATATCACCTGTAGTTTAGGGTAGAGAGGGGTAATACATAAATTAAGGGAGTGTTCGAATGGATTCTAATATGCCGGAAGATAAGGGGTTCGATCAGACGCTGAATGTTCTGAAAGAGGGTTATGATTTTGTGATGAGCCGGAATAAAGCGCTTGGGTCCTATGTGTTCGAAACGCGCATTTTGGGTGAGAAGACGATTTGTCTCACCGGAAGCAGGGCGGCTGAACTGTTTTACGATCATACGCGTTTCAGACGGAGTGATGCGGCGCCAAAGCGTGTAGAGAAGACGCTGTTCGGTGAAGGCGGCGTGCAGGGTCTGGACGGTGAAGCGCATAGGCACCGGAAGGCGATGTTCATGGGGCTGATGGGGCCGGATGAAATGACGGAGATCGGCAATATGACAAAGAAATACTGGAAAGAGTATTTTGAAAAACGTGACCCGGATGAGCCGGTTGAGCTGTATGAGGCGACGAAAATTGTATTCCTCAATGTTGCGTGTGAATGGGCAGGTGTGAGTCTTTTTGGTGAGGATGTTGAAGCGCGTGCGGCTGAGATTTCCGACTTGTACGAATCACCGGCGGCACTTGGTTTACAGCACTGGCGCGGCAGACGGTCGCGGTCGAAGGCTGAGGACTGGATTGGCGGCGCAGTGAAAGATGTGCGTGCGGGGAAGATTGAAGCGGATTCCGGCCGTGCGTTATATCAGTTTGCCTGGCACAGGGATCTTGCCGGTGAGCTGCTGGATGAGGATATTGTGACGGTGGAGCTGCTCAATCTGGTCCGTCCGATGAATGCGAACAGTGTATGGGTTGCGATGATCGGCCTTGCGTTGAATGAGCACCAAGCGGAAGCGAGGAAGCTGAAAGATGCGGATTCAGAGCAGATGGAGTGGTTCATCCAGGAAGTACGGCGTTATTATCCATTCTTTCCATTTGCTGTTGCGAGAGTCGATATGGATTTCGAGTGGGAAGGATATACGTTTAAGGAAGGTAGGCTGACTTTATTGGATTTATATGGTACGAACAGACACCCTGATGATTGGGTGGACCCGGAGGTGTTCATGCCCGAACGCTTTGACGGATGGCAGCAGACGCCATTCAACTTTGTGCCGCAGGGCGGCGGCAGTTATGATTTCGGCCACAGATGTGCGGGCGAGTTCATAACCATTGTGATGATCCGGGAAACTTTGAACTTTCTGGTCAATGATCTCACGTTCGAATTCCCGCCGCAGGACTTCGGGTTCGAGTTCAATGATATCCCCGCCGTGCCGAATGATAAGATTCGGATAGAGAACTTCATGCTGAAATGAATGTAGCAGTAAAAGCTTGATATATAGACATAAACACGGCCTGGAAAGCTGTGTTTTTTTAATCAGAGAGCGATGTCAGGCTTATAGTGCGGGGTCGTTTCATATGGGGACGGTTTTTATTTAATGAATGATGTTAGAGGGTATATGGATATTAAGTAATTTAAAAGGAGTGGGAATGATGGTTTCAATCTATTTCGCGACGAAAGATAAGATATATAAAGCAGCGGGGGAAGAAGACCGTTGGACGCTTGAGACGATTGAAGGGCCGGAGGAGATCAGAAGCATTGCGTTTGATGAGATTTCGAACCGGCTTTTTGCTGGGACTTTCAATGATGGTTTGCTTGGCAGTGATGATGATGGCGAATCGTGGCAGCGGCTCGGTGAAGATGCCCTTAATAAGCGGGTGATGAGTATTGCGGTGAGTAAGACGGAGCAGCTTGGCGAGTTCAGTGTGATATGGGCAGGGACGGAGCCGAGCATGTTGTACCGGAGTGAGAACGGCGGCATGACGTGGACGGAATCACCGGCACTGCTCGATCTGCCTTCCGAGCCGGAGTGGAGTTTTCCGCCGCGGCCTGAGACGCATCACGTGCGGACGATCCAGCCAGATCTGCATGACACGTATAGGATTTTTGTCGGCATCGAGCTCGGCGGGGTGATGCGGAGTTTAGATAGCGGTGCCTCGTGGGAGGACCGGAAGCCCGGGTCTCATCATGACAGCCATTCGATTAAAGCGCACCCTTTTGTGCGCGGCCGGATCTATGAAGCTGCCGGTGAAGGATTTGCCGAGAGTATGGACGGCGGAGATTCATGGGCTAAATTTAATGACGGGCTCGGTGATTACACTTACATGGTGGATGTTGCTGCTGATCCGGGTGATGCAGATACGATGATCGCTTCCGTTGCAAAAGGGCCTTATGAAGCGTATATGCCGGAACGCGCAAATACCCGGTTGGTGCGCAGGACCGGCGGTGGAGACTGGACGTTTATCGATGAAGGATTGCCTGCGGCCGGCGGTTCATCAGTGTTTGCGCTATTGACAGACTCCGGACAGTCCGGCGTGTTTTATGCCGTGAATAATCTTGGAATTTATATATCGGAAGATGCGGGGGTTTCATTTGAGAAAGTGAATATCGAGTGGCCTGACGAAGTGTTGGAATCGCGGGTGCTTGATGCGGTGCTGGTGAAGTAGAAGGAAATATATATTAGGAGATACAACAGACCGTCCCGGGGCATGGGACGGTCTGCTGTGACTTTAACGGATCATCCGGCATTCGGGGAAGGACCGTTGGCAGTCTAACAGCTCATCCCGCTCCACGGGACGGACCGATAAGGTTATATCTGTTCAATCATCTCTTTATTCTTGCGGGCGAAGGCTTCATTATGGCTGGAGACGATGGCCTCATCCGGGGCTTCGCCGCCTGAGATGTAAGTTTTGGCAAAGTTTGCGGCCATGGCGGCTTCGGGGAAGCAGCTGGCGATGAGGTGGACGCGGTTGTCGTAAGTGATCTGGTCGCCGCACGCGAACAGGCCGGGGATGCCGGTTTCAACGGTGTTGACGGTCTCGATCATCTGATAGTCGTTCATTGGAATGTGCTCTTTGAGTTTTCCGATGAATTCGCTGTTGGCGTCGAACCCGTGATTGATGACGACGGCGTCTGTCGAAATTTCTGTACCGTCTGACAGCTGAACGCTTCTTATTTTATCTTCATCATCATTCGGAATGAGCGTATCGATTGATGCACCTTTGATGACACGGATATTGTCTTTATCCAGTTTGTCGACCATGGCTTCATGGCCTCTCAGCTCGCTTTTACGGCAGACGAGCGTAATGGAATTTGCGATGCCGCTTAAATCATGTGCCCAGTCGACCGCCGTATTACCGCCGCCGGAGATCAGTACATCTTTATCCTTGAACGATTTCAAGTCTTTCACAGTGTAATATAAATTCGACATTTCAAATTTTTCGGCGCCTGAAATATTGAGTTTGACGGGTGAATAAATACCGAGGCCAGTCGCAATGATGACGGATTTCGCTCTGAACTGTCCGTTTGTCGTACTCGCGATAAACTGTCCCTCTTCTTTTATGATGTCTTCGCATGTTGTGCTAGTGGAAATATCCGGATTAAACGTATATGCCTGTTCAATCAGCTGTTCTGCGATTTTATCGCCGGTATTTGCAGGCATGCCGCCGATATCCCAGACGAATTTTTCCCTGTATATATTGAGCTTTCCGCCGAGTGATGCATGATGCTCTATCAATTTGACCGACATCCCGCGGAGCCCTGCGTAAAATGCAGCATATAGGCCTGCCGGTCCGCCGCCGATAATAAGCGTGTCATAAGATTTCATAAATAATTCCCCTTTATGATTGTAAATTCATTTAATATGTTTTATTATAACTACATTGATAATGATTATCAATTGATAATTGTGAGCGATAAAAAATCAAAGGTGGATTACATATGAATAAGTACCGGTTTTTATTTTTAAGTATGGTTTTAGCAATTTTTTTAGCGGGCTGCGGCAACTCTCAGAGCAGTGAAGAATCTGAAGAAGTGGCGATGAAGGAATATACGACGGATGCGGGGGAGACGATTGAGATTCCAAAAGATCCGCAGCGGATTGTGGTGATGGCGACGAGTTATTTCGGCAATTTCAAGCAGCTGGATGCGAATATGGTCGGTGCGCATTCGGTCGTCACTGAAAGTGAAGTGCTTGAGCCGCTGACTGAAGATGTCGAGATGGTTGAAGAGGGGAATATCGAGCAGATTATGGCGCTGGATCCGGATCTGATCATCGCGTTTTCAACGGATGAGAATCTGGAGAAGTTTGAATCTGTGGCACCGACGATTCCGGTACAGTATGAGAAATGGAGTTATCTCGATATTCACGAGGAATTCGGTAAGATCATCGGCAAAGAAGATGAAGCGGCTGAGTGGGTAAATGAATGGGAAACGGCGCTCGAAGAAGATAAGACGTCCGTGGAAGAAGCGGTCGGCACGGACGTGACTGCAAGCGTGGTTGAACAGTATGCGAAAGATATTTATGTGTACGGGACCAATTGGGGCCGCGGCACGGAGATTATTTATCAGGGCCTTGGTTTAGGTGTACCTGAAGCGGTGGAATACGAAGTGGTGGAAACGGGATGGAAAAATATTTCTGCTGAAGAGGTCGGCAAGTTCGCGGGCGACTTCATGTTTGTCGGTACCGGCGACTCCGGTGCGGATAATGCATACCGGGAAACGAATGTATGGAAAGATCTTGATGCGGTGAAAAATGACCGTGTGATCGAGTTTGAATCACCGGTGTTCTATTATAATGACCCGTATTCACTGGAACACCAGAGAGAGATCATAGTCGGTGCGCTGACAGAATAAATTAAAGCAGGTGGTAATATGACGAGCGTCAAAATGCAGGACGTGGATCTTCATATCGATAAGAAGAAAATTTTGAACAATATAAATGTGGAACTGCTGTCGGGAAAAATTACGACGATCATCGGGCCGAACGGCTGCGGCAAGTCGACGATGCTGAAGACGGTTTCGAACATCCTTCATGTGGACGGCGGGGCGGTGTACATCAACGACCTCGATATCCGTCAGATGAAATCGAAGCAGCTGGCGCAGAAGGTGAGTATATTATCCCAGCGAAACCGTCTGCAGTATGATCTGAAAGTGATGGATCTTGTCAGTTTCAGCAGATATCCCTATTTGAAAAGGTTCCAGGGTTTGAAGCCCGATGACTACAAGATCATCCACTGGGCGCTCGAGGAGACAGGTGCGGATCAGTTCAAGGACCGCATGATGAGCGAGCTGTCCGGTGGCCAGGCACAGCGGGTGTGGATCAGTCTCCTGCTTGCGCAGGGTGCAGACGTGCTGCTTTTGGATGAACCGACGACGTACCTCGATATCCACCACCAGCTGGAAACACTGAACATCATCCAGCGTCTGAACCGGAAGACAAAACAGACCGTCGTCATGGTCCTCCACGATATTAACCAGGCGATTAAATATTCCGACCATATCGTCGTAATGAACGAAGGTCGGGTAATAAAGACCGGTACACCGTCTGAAGTGTTGACGAATGAAGTGTTGAACGAAGTGTTCAATATCAACGGCAAAATCATGACGGACCCTGTGAGCGGGAAACCGGTGCTGTCGGACTACGAACTTTTCTGTCATACGGTCGGCGGCAGTGATGTGGCTTACAATGAAAAATAAGTGGTTATTGATGCCTGTTTTTATAGCGGGCATCATTCTTTCGTTTACGGCTGCGATGATGTTCGGCGTTGAAAATTATACTGTCGGACAGGTATTTTCGAGTGTTTTTAATTATGAAGCCGGGGATTCCGTGTCGCAGATTTTGTATGAAATCCGTCTGCCGCGGGTCATTGCAGCATTCCTTGCGGGTCTCATGATCAGTATTGCGGGACTCATCATGCAGACGGTGACGCACAATGATTTAAGTGAGCCGAGCATTCTCGGAATCAATGCCGGGGCGAACTTTTTCATCGTCATCGGGGCACTGCTGATTCCGACGCTGTCATTTGTCGGCATGGTCATCGGCGGTTTTATCGGCGGGATGCTTGTCGGCTTCATCATTCTATTCGTCACGCGGTTCAAGTCGCCTATACATCTGATTTTGGCCGGGGCGGGGATTTCTTTATTCCTCTATGCTTTGACGGACTTTTTCGTCATTACGAATAATCTTGGGCAGTATGTCGCATTCTTTACGAGCGGCGGTGCGGCCGGTGTGTCGCTCGGTCAGATTATGATTATTGCACCTTTTGCGTTTGTCGTCATCGGGGTGCTGTACTTTTTGGCGAAAGAACTGGATATATTTCTGGTCGGGGATGAGATGTCGGCGTCACTCGGTCAGAAAAATGTGCTGTATCAGATCATTTCACTCGTGTGCGCGATCATGCTTGCGAGCATGAGTGTGGCGATTGTCGGCAACATCGTATTTTTAGGACTGCTTGTGCCGCATATCGTGAAAATGACGGTCGGCTATATGCATAAGTACACGATTCTTTACACGGGACTTCTCGGCGGGTCGCTGTTCATGTTGTCGGACATGGTGGCGAGGATGCTGAACGAGACGCCGGTCAATGCGGTTATTTCGATGATCGGACTGCCGTTCTTCATATACATCATCAGACAGAGAGGGCGTCAATATGCGTAATCCAGTTAAATTCATCATTATTTTTACGCTGCTTGCTGCCGTCATGCTGGCGACATTGTTTACGGGTACTTACAGTCTGACGTTCGGTGATATTATGTCTCTCTTAACTTTCAGTGCTGCTGACGACGTTGAGCTCGTGTTTTATGAATTCCGTATGCCACGCATGCTGATTACGATCATCTGCGGCGCGGCGCTGGCACTGAGCGGACTGATTTTACAAGTTTTGAGCCGCAATCCTTTGGCCGACCCGGGCATTATCGGAGTCAATGCCGGCAGTGGATTCGGTGTCGTGCTGTTCATCATGTTCGTCAGCGGTACTGGAACGATGAATCTGTACTCACTGCCGCTGATGAGTTTTACCGGCGGGCTGCTCACAGTGCTCATCGTATTCTTCCTGTCGTTTATCGGCGGACGCTTCAACAGCAACATCTTCATCCTGATCGGCATCGCGACCGCGATGGGTGTGACCGGCTTCCTCTACGTCTTCACATCGACGTTCGACGACAGCCAGATGACGATGCTGAACCGGTATCTCGCCGGCAACATATGGGGCGACTCTTGGGCATTCGTCATCGCCATCCTGCCGTACATTATTTTGGTTTCGGTGTTCGTCTGGATGAAGATCAATGAAATGTCGATGCTCAATTTGGAAGATGAAAACCTTTCAGCCCTTGGGATGAACGTCAACTTTGAAAAGATTGTTCTGATTATTTGTGCGGCACTCCTGTCGAGCGTCGCGGTCAGTGTCGCAGGCGCAATCAGCTTTATCGGTCTGATTGCCCCGCATATTGCCCGGCTTTTATTTCCCCGGAATATGAAATTGATCTTTCTAGGGACGGTGGGAATCGGAGCGCTGCTCTTGAGCGCAGCGGACCTGGCCGGCAAGCTGCTGCTCGCACCTGCGGTGATCCCGGCAGGCATTGTGGTCGCGCTCATCGGCGGACCGTACTTTATTTACCTGCTTATGACAGCGAGAAAAGTTTAGTCTTTTCCGCTGTTTTTTATGGAAACGGTTATAATTTGTTTAAATGTGGGTATAATAAGTTATTGAAATGAAAATAGGAGTGAAATTATGGCAGGAACGAAGAACCTCGAACGTCAGGAACTTGACAGCACGATGTCAAAACGTTTTATATGGGCGGTCGCTTACGGCTCATCCATCGGGTGGGGCGCATTCATATTACCCGGCGACTGGCTGGCATCATCCGGTACGCTCGGCGCGACACTCGGAATTACGATCGGCGGTCTGTTGATGCTGATCATCGCGGTGGCATACGGGGCATTGACGGCAAAATTCCCGGTCTCAGGCGGTGAATTCGCATTTACGTATGCCGGGTTCGGAAAGTATTTCAGTTTTATCGCATCATGGTTTTTAGTGCTCGGTTACATATGTATTGTTGCGCTGAATGCCAGCGCGTTCAGTCTTTTATTTAAATTTGTACTGCCCGATGTACTTGAAGTCGGCTATCTGTATACGATTGCCGGCTGGGATGTCTACATCATGGAAGTCATATTATCTACAGCCGTACTGGTGATTTTCGCGTATATCTCGTCCAAGGGATCGGGATTATCCGGTAATCTGCAGTTCATATTCTGTTTATTCATGGGACTGGTTGTTGCGGGACTTTTCGCGACATCGTTCTTTGTCGGTGACTTTTCATTTGAAAACGCACAGCCGGTGTTCAATGCGGAAAACGGTGTATGGACGTCGATCATCCTGATCGTTGCGATTGCTCCGTGGATGTATGTCGGATTCGACAATATTCCGCAGGCGGCGGAAGAATTCAAATTTCCGGCAGATAAGACGTTCAAACTGATTGTCTTCGGTATCATCGCCTCAATCTTGACGTATGTCGCAATGATTTTGATTACATCATGGATCTTTGCTGACCAGAATGCGATCGACGGCGCGATGTGGGTGACAGGCTCCGTCGTCCAGACATCGATGGGTACAATCGGCATGATTCTTTTGGCTTTCGCGATCACATTCGGTGTATTTACAGGGCTGAACGGATTTTATCTGTCATCATCCCGTCTGATATTCGCTTTGGGGCGTGCGAACTTCGTTCCGGCAATATTTGCCAAGATCCACCCGAAAAATAAAACGCCTTATGTCGCTGTATGGTTCGTCATGATTGTGACACTGGCAGCGCCGTGGCTCGGACGCACTGCACTGAACTGGATCGTGGACATGTCCTCGGTCGGTGTATCCGTAGCGTTCCTCGCAACGAGCCTGGTCGCAGTTAAATTCTTCAGCAAAGGTGCTGAGAAAAATATGGTCTACGTCGTGTTCGGCGTACTCGGTGCAATCATTTCAGTGGTATTTCTTGTGTTACTGCTGTTCCCGGGGTCGCCTGCAGCACTGACGATGCCATCACTGATTGCACTCGGTGCCTGGATCGTACTCGGAATCATATTCTTCATGACACAATTTAAAAAGATCAACTCGATGACAAAAGAAGAGCTGGACTACCTCATATTGAGACAAGGTAACGGCGATAAGATCGAGTAGGATAAGGCAGGCATCTCTTGTGAGATGCCTGTTTTTTTAGTGCAGAAAGGACTTCATCGGAGCCTCGATTGTGATTCGAAGAAGCGATAGCGCTCCATCGGAGCCTCGATTGTGATACGAGGCGGTGATAGGCTTCCAACGGAGCTTCGTTTGTGAATCGAGGCGGTGATAGGCTTCCAACGGAGCTTCGTTTGTGATACGAGGCGGCGATAGGCCGCTAACAATCAAAGAAACAGTCAATCATTCAACGATGATTGACTGTTTCTTTTCGCAGCAGACTTGGTTGCGGCCGAGTTTTTTGGCTATGTATAGATGTTCGTCGGCGAGGGCATATAAGTCATCGATGGAATCGGCCTGGCTAGGATAGCCGGCGACGCCGATGGAGATGGTGATTTTCAATATTTCATCTCCGATTATGATGTCCAAAGACTCGATGGATGCACGGATTTTTTCGGCAATGGATGTTGCCGTGTCCAATGTCTGGTCTCTTAATATGAGGGCGAATTCCTCGCCGCCTGTTCTTGCAACCGTCTCTTTTTCTGAACAGACGTCTCTCAGTGCAGCGGCGGTTTCTTTCAGAACGAGGTCGCCGACAGGGTGGCCGTGCACATCATTGATTTTTTTAAAATAATCGATATCTATCATCAACATAGACACCTCAGACCCCGGGTCCAGCTGATTGATTGTTTCCTCGAATGAGCGGCGGTTGGGCAGTCCGGTGAGGCTGTCATGGGTCGCTTCCATCGCCAGACGCTTATAGAGACGCACGTAATTTTGCTGGTAGCGGATGATGCCGATGGCCACTAACAGGCTGATTGTCGTCAGTCCAAGGTATATCAAAGCCGTCGTCACTGCGAAGTTCAATTCATTGCTGATGACATAGATGTTAAGGAAGAACATCAAAGATAGTATGAAAAGGGCAACGACGCCTTTTGTATGGATTTTGTAATCTTTGATGAATATATCCACGACAATAAAAACCAGACTGACCAATATGTAAACTTCCAATGAAAATGTCGGATCTGTATAAGTGAAAGCATAAGTCCATATACCTAACAAGGTATATCCGATCATAAAAGCCATGATGCCGCTGTAGAGAAGGCAGACGAGAAGTGCAGTGACTGCCAGCCCGAAGTTGATGTCAAAACTTGTTTCGATCGCATAGAAGCTTAAGATGACCGCCATCACTGCACTCACTGCACCGCTCACAATTTTTTCCCGGATGCTGTTTTTGAGGGCAAGCCCCATCATCAATTTGGCCTGATAATATATGTAGTGGATTGCAATCAGGACACAGATGAGTGTGAACATCTGAAACAACACAAGACAGAACCTCCTTAAAATTAACAAAACACACACATATTGAAACTTACAAAGTCAGTATATAGGTGTAAAATAAATAGTGCAATACATATAAATCCGGGAGTGAGTCAATTGTCTGAAAATATAGTGAATATTCATGTGCTGGAATCTGATACCCTTTTTTTGAAAGTGTTGCTTAGAACCCTGAAAGATATTGAAACCGACTACCAGATTCACATTGAATCCTATAGGGACGGCTACGATTTTATGGAAAAAATAAAACCGGAAGCTGGTCGAACGATCTATATCGTCAGTGACGTTCTGCCGAAAAAGAACGGTATTGAAGTCGCAAAATACATACGGACTTTCGATGAGACCGGCCTTATTTATTTTCTGACACGGTCTAATACCGAATCGGATATGATCTATGCTATCAACGCCGGGGTGGATAATTATTTCGTAAAACCACTCAATCTGAGTCTCTTCCAGGCACTCATCAAACGGCGGATCATCAGAGGTGATATGGTGTGATGAACGTATCGGAAGCAGTATGGTGGATCATCATCGTCCTGCTCGTTTTGCTCGCGGTGCTTGTGTCTCTCACGATATGGCGGGCGGTTTACCACCGAAACAGACAGGATAAAATCAGGTCGTATGTCGATGATCATTTTGACGAATGGTTTGATCATTTGTATTACGGTGCAGAGGTTCCGGCGTATGAAACGGGTGCGGATCATGAACAGATGGCGATTGAAAAGATTTTCTCGACATTTTTGAATAATGGCTGCTCGTCTGATATTAAACGTAGAATCACCGAGTTTGCGTCGGAAAAGTTTTCGGAGAAATACCGAAAAGACTTGGACTCTCCTTTATGGGCGAACCGTGTGAACGCGCTGAACAAGATTGCGGAATTTAAAGTGCCTGGGTTTACCGACATTTTCGATGACCGCAGAATATCCAAAATGACACGCTTTGAATTTTTCCTGTATCTGATTTACTTATCCTCTATGGACATGAGCGAGTTCAAAGAGAAATTCTTTTATAAATACTCACTCACGGAACATGAGCTGAAAAGAGTTTTTACGCGTCTGGATGATGAGCAAATCCTGGATATCCGCTCACTTTATGTCGTGATGTCGGAATCGGGTAAATATGCCTATATTGACAGAGTATCGAGAATGGCGGGTCTTCATCCGGTCAAATGGTTGGAATCTCTGTTAAAAGGCGACAATACCGAAATCAGGATCCGTTCACTGAAAGCACTGATGACGCTCCGACTTGTCAGCAATCCTTTTATTTACATGCGATTTTTCCAATCGGACGTATGGGAGGAGCGGATGATCGTCTCGAGACTTGCACCCTACATTGGAGTGTCTGCGGTTCCGGGCCTTAAAAAATGTGCGGATGATCCGAACCCGATGGTCCAGAATGCAGCGATTGAAGCGCTGAAGTATTTCCAGTACGAACAGATTGGCTGGTCGGTCGAGCTTGAACCGGTACTGCTGAAACAGAGAGAAGGTGTCACCGAATGATGCAGACATTAACGGATATACTCGGTATTGTGATCATCATCTATATGATGCTGATTATTACATTCTATATCGCGATGATGGCGATTGCCTATAATACGCTCGCCCGCAGGAAGAGGCTCGATCATGACTGGCTGGAAGATGAGCTTCAGATGAACCTTTTTACGAAGCCGGTGTCTATTCTGGTTCCCGCCTACAATGAAGCACTTGGCATCATCGAGTCGATGCATTCACTCATCACGCTAAGGTATCCGGAAACGGAAATCATCGTCATCGATGATGGCTCGAAAGACCAGACGTCGGAAGTGGTGATCGACGCGTTCCATATGGAGCGTACGGATAGATTGAAGCAGGGCGCACTCACAACTGAAAAAGTTCTCGGTGTCTACCAGTCGAAACTGCACCCGAATGTGTATCTGATCCAGAAGGACAATGGCGGCAAAGCGGATGCACTGAACGCAGGCATCAATTTTGCACGCTATCCTTACTTCTGTTCGATCGACGGCGACTCAATCCTCGACAGAAATTCGCTGCTCAAAGTCATGCTGCCGATCATCGCATCCGACGGCAAAGTCGTCGCAGCGGGCGGCAACGTCCGTATCGCGAACGGCAACGATATCCATTACGGTGCGATGGAACAGCGTGCGCTCGGCAATCATCCGATGGTGCTGATGCAGATTGTCGAATACTTGAGGGCTTTCATGCTCGGCCGGATTTTCTTTAGCCGTTTCAATATGGTGATGATCGTCTCCGGTGCTTTCAGTATTTTTAATAAAAAAATCGTCACCGAAGTCGGCGGGTATTCGACCGATATTATTGGCGAGGATATGGAACTCGTCGTTAAAGTCCACGGCTGGATCCGTGAAAAAGGGACAGATGAACGTATTGAATTCGTACCGGACCCGGTGTGCTGGACCGAGGCGCCGACGTCTGCGAAAATTTTGCGGCGTCAGCGCCGCCGTTGGTCGCAGGGGCTGTTTGAAAGTCTTTGGCGGCATAAGTATATGACACTCAACCCGAAATACGGCCGTCTCGGTTTTCTTGCATTTCCTTATTTCTGGATGTTCGAGGCGTTCGGTGCACTCGTTGAATTTGCGGGTTATGCGTATCTGATCGTCGCATTTTCGACGGGCTTTCTGAACACGGAATTTGCGGTGCTGCTGCTTCTCACATTCGTCATTTACGGCTCGATATTCTCTACATTGTCGCTGATGATCGAAGCATGGACGACGCACAATAATGCCCAGCCGAAAAGTATTTTGAAACTCGTGCTGATGTCGATTACCGAAACATTCTGGTACAGACCGATGATGATCCTATTCAGAATCGAAGGCATGATGCGCTTTATTTTCAAGAAACAGGAATGGGGCAACATGGAAAGGAAGGGACTCGGCAGAGGGACATGATGAAAAAATTATTATGGATTATGGTGCCGCTGGCGTTGGTTTTGGCCGGTGTGTTTGTGTTTGCAGGCGATAAAGAAAAGGAGGCGCATCAGATGCAGCCGGCGAGAGTGCACGATGGGAAAATAGAATTGAATTCTGCGGAAGGGTTTGCCCCGGTGACGGTAAAGGGGGTCAATATGGGCATGGCAAAACCGGGATATTTTCCGGGGGAAGCGGCCATTGACGAGGATGAATACCGCCGCTGGTTTGAGATGATCGGCGAGATGAATGCCAATACAGTGCGCGTGTACACGCTGCATCCACCAGGATTTTATCAGGCTTTGAAGGATTATAATAATAAACACCCGGAGCAGCCTGTATACGTGATGCACGGTTTCTGGGCGGATGAAAATAAGATGCATGCGGATCTCGATGCGTTCGATCAGGCTTTGAACGATGAATTTGAAGCGGATATACAGCACGTAATCGATGCGGTTCACGGCAATGCTGAGATTGAAGAGACGCCGGGCAAGGCGCACGGTTCTTATACGGCGGATGTGTCCGAGTATGTGGTCAGCTGGATTCTCGGTGTAGAGTGGTTCCCACCGTATGTGGTGAATACGAATGCGCTGCATGCGGATATCGGCGAGTTTTCGGGCGATTATTATTCGACAGATGATGGATCGCCGTTTGAACATTGGCTGGCGGAGAAGATGGAATTTGCGAGCGGCTACGATTATGTAACCTATGAGTCGCTCCGTCCGATGAGTTTTACAAATTGGGTGACGACGGACCTGCTGGATCATCCGGCGGACTCTTCGGATATGGAAGATCTAGTGACCGTCGATCCGAATAAAATTCATGTTGAAGGTGTCATGGAGGATGTCGGTCAGTTTGCTTCCTACCATATATATCCGTATTATCCGGACTTTTTGAACTATGAACCGGATTATGTGGAATTTGAGGACCATCGCGGTGAGAAGAACAACTATGCAGGGTATCTTCATGATTTGCACGAGGCACATGATATGCCGGTGCTGGTGGCGGAGTTCGGACTGCCGGCGTCCCGCGGAATGACACACAGAAATCCTTTCGGCTGGAATCAGGGCTTTATTTCCGAAACGGAGCAGGGCGAATATGTCTCGGCATTGTACGAGGATATTCTGCATGAAGGAATGATGGGCGGTCTGGTGTTTACGTGGCAGGATGAGTGGTTCAAACGTACGTGGAACACGATGGATTATGATAATCCGGATGCCCGTCCGTACTGGTCGAATGCACAGACGAACGAGGAGCAGTTCGGGATATTGAGTTTTGATACTCATAAAATTGGTGTCGACGGCGATGCGGATGACTGGAATGCGGATGTGCTGTATGAAGATGAATCGGCGCTGAAGAATTTCACGATGGATCATGATGAGCGGTATATGTATTTCAAGGTGGAACATGAGCCCGGATTTGACGGGGAGATCGAGATTCCGTTGGATATCGTGCCTGGTCAGGGCAATCATAATGTTGGTAGTATTGAGAGTATGGATGGGATTGATTTTGTGATCCGTATCAATGATGATAATTCGAGAGTGGTCGTTGATGATTATTATGACTTTTTCAAGATTCAGTATGGTCATACGCTTGAGATGATTGAGGTTGAAGGCGGTAAGCCGGAGAAAGATTCCGGTGAGTTCAATGAAATTCATTATGCGTTGAATAAAGCCCTTTATCTGCCGGACCGGGATGAGACGATTCCTTTTGAGTCGTATGAGACTGGACTGCTCCAAGAAGGCATGGCGAATCCTGAAGCCGAAGACTATGATTCATTGAACGACTACTACTGGAATCGTGAAGCGGGCGTGCTTGAAATCCGCATTCCGTGGATGCTGATCGGGGCGCGTGATCCGTCTGCACGTGAGTTCGTCGGAGATATCGTGACTGAGGGGCTCGAGGCGAGTGTTCATATTGATGGTGTGAAAGCCGGGGTTCTGTTGAAAGCCGGCGAATCCGTTGTAGACAGCTTTCCTGCTGTTGAGAGCGGGAAGCTTGGCGGCATGTCCACATTTGAATGGGAAGAATGGGACCTGCCAGAGTACGAAGAACGGTTGAAGCAATCATACGATATATTGAAAGAAACATTTGGTAAAGTCGAGTAGAATTTGTATGATTTGACGGTCCCCATTTCACTTCGGTGAAGTGGGGGTTTTTAGTTTTATGGGTGGATGTTGATAGCGTCCAAACTCACCCTATTTCCACCCGCTAAATCACCTCTGCCGTGCATCTCCGACCCCACCTGGGGATCTGAGTATTCAGTAATGTAAACCCTTTCATAAAATAGTATTTTATTTATATTACAAGTATGTTACAATAATTACGTTATATACATACACGAATTTACTCTATAAATTAGGAGCAATAATTTATGATTAACCGGAAAATAGTATGGTTAACAACTCTTGTTTTAACTATTGGCCTGGCGGGCTGCGGCGAAGCAGAGGGCGAAATTAAAATCACTGAAAATAAAAGTCATCATGCTTACGTGCATGAGGTAAATAAATTGTCGGATTTTGCGCTTGAGCGTGATAAGAGCGGATTGAAGATCGATGATAGTGCGGCTCCGGCAGCGCTTGAGTTCGACCCGGTCACTCTCGTAAACGGAGAACTGGTGAATACCAGTGAGAAAGTTGAAATTTTCGTCTCGGAACTGATTTCTGCTAAAAGTGCGGTCGGAGAAATTTGGGAAAACGACTTCAACAGCCTTTACTCAAATTATCTCAATCATTCCTACATAATCCAGGATGAAAATATGACGCTGAGTGAAGATCAGACTGAGGATATTGCGACCCGGATCGAGTCTCTGCATAACCAGTATGCTGAGCTTGAACAAAATCTGATGGCTCTGGAAGTGCCTAAATCCATGGCAGAAAATAATATGGGGACAGTGGAAGAGGCAATTGAAGAAATTATACGCGCTGTGGACAATCGGACGCTTGCCCTGATAGAATTCAAGTCGATTTATGACAAAGATGATTTCGGAAAGCACGAGGAACTCCTCACAATTCATGTAGAAAACAGCAATGATTATATAAATCAGGCGGATGAAAGCATCAATGATCTGATCACATCCGTCAATGACGAGTAAAGAGCAAAGCTGAACATTCAGCTTTGCTCTTATATGTTTTAATTACTGTAAAAGGATAATTCCGGTTACAGTGAATGAAAACCCATTATTTTATTTTTTATCTTTTTTGTCTTTACTGTCTTTCTTATCGTTGTCATTGTCGCCACGGTCAATCTTGTCAACGACGCTGTCACCTTTTTCCTTCACATTGTCCCATTTTTCGCCTGCATTTGATGCAGTGTCTTTTGCCTTATCAAAAAATCCTTTGTCAGCCATAATAAAACTCTCCTTTTTGTTTAGTGTTTCATTTTGCTTACACTGTCAATCTACCCGGTATATAAAGGAGTAAACATATAACGCACGAATTAATGTGGAAATGTCTCAGAATTTTAAATATGTATGTATTCAAAAGGCATGATGATGTTTATTCCAAATGGCAAAAGGGTAGTTATATTGATGTATCATAAAATAAGGAGAGATGTTTTGTGAGTAAAAAAGTAGCAGTCCTGATGGCTGATTATGTAGAAGAAATTGAATATACGAGTCCGAAAGAAGCAATAGAAGCGAAAGGCTATACGACTGAAGTCATTTCGCCGGACGGTAAAGAGATAAATGGCAAGAACGGTGAAAAATTCAACGCCGACAAAAGCATCGAAGATGCCAAAGCTGACGACTATGCAGCGATTCTGATCCCGGGCGGATTTTCACCGGACGTACTGCGCGGCAATCCTAAAAATGCTGAATTTGCCAAACATTTCCTTGAAAATAAAAAACCGACATTCTCGATCTGTCACGGCCCGCAGTTCCTTGTCGACACTGATCTGCTGAGAGGTTACGACATCACAAGCGTTGCCAACGTCAAAAAAGACCTGGAAAACGCAGGCGCAATCTATCACGACGAGTCAGTGATCGTGTCGGACAACCTGATTACGAGCCGTACACCGAAAGATCTGGAAGACTTCAACAATGCAATCCAGGAAGCATTGAACGAATAATAAAAACCGTCCCCTGTTCTTATGAGCAGGGGATTTTTGCGTCCGGAACGCTCATGCTTGTTGTTCCTGCTCACTCAGACGCATCTTCCAGCGTAAGTGAGAAGATTTTCTTCGGGGCTGCTCACTCAGACGCATCTTTCAGCGTAAGTGAGCAGGGTCAAAATTTTTATTGCTGTTTAGACAGCGCCGGATCATCGGCTATCTGCACGTTTCAAGACAGTGAATGTGCAGTCAACTGTAAAATCGACGTCATCTGCACAGCAAATGGCTTCAGCTGTTCAGATAGGGAGTGATTTCGGCTTATCTGCACAAAATTCGTCCTGCTCCGTTTACTTACTATAAATATGGGGCGCATCTGAACGGCGGCTTCCCAGCCGGTTCCAAACACCGCCCGCGCCCAGCAAAAACCCCGATATCCTCACAAAAGGACATAGGGGTTTATTTTATAAGGATTATTGAACTGTAATTGTGCGTGCATGGGCATGCGGGTTTTCGAACTGGTCGAAGACGGCGTATGCAATCGTGTACTCGCCGGGTGTTTCGGTGTCGACTTCGCCTGAAATGTAGGCGGTGTGTGTAATGTCGATGCCGTCCGTGTCGAGGATCTGTATGCCTTCTTTCGGATCGAAATCGGAACCGGCGCTGATCGATGTATCATCCATATTTTTGAACTGGACGTCGGATGTGCTGCCGCTGTCGTCCTCAGACGAAGATTCACCCGTCAGCTGTTCTTCAGTCGGCGGAACGAGTGGAATGGAGTCGCTCGCCGCGTTGGACACGGTGATCGGTCTCGTGTATTCGAACCAGCCGTTGCCGCTGTTTTCGACTCTGTAAGTGACGGTATAGCTGCCGGGGCTCGAAGTGTCAACATTGTTGTCCGACACCTGGATGTTTCCTGTGATGTTGCCGTCGGTATTATCCAGTGCGTAGACGCCGGCAAGCGGATCGAAGCTGTCGCCGACCTGGATGTTGATGCTGTCCATCCCTCTGATGGTCGGGGTGGAGCTTGAATATGCGGCGACTTCTTCTTCCATTGTCGGTCCGTCATAATCAGCATACCGTGAATCGGCTTCGCCGCCGTTCTCCGAGTCGTCTGAAACGCCTGTTTCATAAGCGGGGTCTTCATCAAGCATATCCGATGTGATCGGTGCGACGGGCAGCAGGCCCGCCATCAGCTTTACTATTAAACTTCCATTCATTCGCTCACCTCATTAGTGCTTTAGGTAATATATCCAACAGAGTATATTGGTCCAATGTTTTGATGTAGTTGTTCAGTGCATCGTTTAAAACATATTTAAGTCCGCAGACCGGTGTCAGTACACATTCGTTGTCGGGCCTGAAACATTCGGCGATATAGAAATTATCTTCCGTGTCTCTGACGATCTGTCCGACATTCATTTCTTCTGGTTTATATTTTAACATAATCCCGCCGCCTCGGCCACGTACAGTATGGACGTAGTCAAGCTTCGCCAGGTTATGTACCACTTTTGTCAGGTGGTTTCTCGAAATATTATAGTATTCGGATATTTCATCTATCTGAATTTTTTCGTCAGGGTCCCGTGTGCCGAGATACATCAGCACTCTCAATGAATAATCAGTATACATTGTCAACTTCATTTTATTCACCTCATACATATATATTACCACGAAATGGCCGGATTTCGAATAATTAATAAACTATGACATTTTTGTGAAAATTGTTACATATACTTGATATTAACACCTCCACCCTTTAGAATTAAAGATGTATAATATATATATCTTAAACAAGGGAGCGTTTTCATGGAATCTCATAAAAAAGAAATTATTAAAGCGACGGTACCGGCGCTGGAGCAGCACGGTACGACGATAACAAAAGTATTCTATCAGACAATGTTCAAAAAACACCCGGAACTTTTAAATATGTTCAACCAGACGAACCAGAAAGTCGGCGATCAGCCGAAAGCACTTGCATTCACAGTGCTGCAGGCGGCGCGTCACATTGACAATCTTGAAGCGATCGTACCGGCGGTCATCGGCATTGCGCACAAACACCGTGCACTGAATGTCCTGCCTGAACACTATCCGATCGTAGGGGAAAACCTGCTGATCGGCATCAAGGAAGTACTGGGCGACGCAGCGACGCCTGAAATCATGGACGCATGGGAAGAGTATTACGGCGAAATTGCGCAGATTTTCATCGACGTTGAAAACGGCATGTACCAGACGGCCGACTGGGACGGATTTGTTCCGTTCGAAGTGGTGAAAAAAGATCATCTATCCGATGATATCGTCCGCTACACAGTGAAGAACGACACTGTTGAATACGATCTGCGGGCCGGTCAGTACATCACTGTCAAAGTGGATCCGGAAGATTATCCGAACGAAGCGCTGCGCCATTATTCAATCTGTTCAATCTCGACTGACGAAGGTCTTCAGTTCGCAGTCAAAAAAGAAGGTGCGGGCGAAAAGTCCGGCGTCGTTTCCCACTATATGCATGACGATGTCAAAGTCGGCGACACGCTTGAACTGAGTGCACCGGCAGGCGATTTCCTGCTCAATCATGAAGAGGACAAATTCCTGTTCATCGCAGGCGGCGTGGGCGCGACACCTGTAATGGCGATGATCGAAGAGGCGATTGCGGCTGATAAGGACTCGAAGTTCATTTACAGCGTGCAGAACGAAGGCATGCACCCGTTCAAAGATGAGATGAAAGCATTTGGTGAAGAAATCGATGTGAAGGTAAAATATTCCGATACGGAAGGGTATCTGACCCACGAGGATTTCGAAGGGCTTTCGGACCGCAGCGTCTACATCTGTGGATCCATGCATTTCATGAACGCGATGATCAAAGTATTGTCAGAAGTCGGATTTAAAGAAGAGAACATCCACTTCGAACCATTCGGTCCGAAGATGAGTGTCATCGGCGAAACTGTCGCTTCGGCATCCAACTGATATTATACAGGCTTTATATGTTTGGCCTCCTGCGGACTTCATTCCGCCGGGGGCCTTTTAATTTTTCAGAAATGGGGTATAGAGGAAGAGACTATATGGGAGGGACTTCTATGACATATGTTTGGCTTGTGGTGGGGTTCGTGCTTCTGATCAAAGGTGCGGACTGGTTCGTGGACAGTGCCTCCGCGATGGCAAAGAAATTGAGGATTTCACCGATCATCATCGGGATGACGATCGTGTCGCTCGGAACGAGTGCGCCGGAAGTGGTCGTCAGCATCATCGCATCTTTAGAGGGCAACGGCGATATGGTCGCCGGTAATATCGTCGGCAGCAACATCGTGAACATCACTTTGATTCTCGGGCTGACCGTGGTCGTGTCGCCGATTGTCGTGGAGCGCAGTGTGGCGAACCGGGATATCGTCTTTTCAATCGGTGCGGCATTGTTGCTGCTGCTTCTGGTCAGTGAACGCTGGTTCGGCGGCTCGGGAGAAAGTGTACTGACAAGAATTGACGGACTGATATTTTTAGCGGCACTGGCTTTTTATATGTACTACATATTCAAAAAAGCGATGCGTACCCGGACATCGACGCTCGATGATGAAGCGATCGAAAGCGGAACGACACACGGAAGCGCATCCCGCGGCTGGGGCATGCTGTCAGTAGTTTTACTTGTCGGACTCGTCGGGATCGTCCTCGGCGGTGAACTCGTCGTATCCAGCGCCACGGATATTGCGATTGCCCTCGGAATGAGTCAGGCGCTGGTCGGGCTGACCATCGTCGCAATCGGTACTTCGCTGCCTGAACTGGTCACATCATTGATGGCCGCGTTTAAAGGCGAAACCGAAATGGCGCTCGGAAACCTCGTCGGCAGCGGCGTCTTGAATATATTATTCGTTTTAGGAATAGCCGGCGTCATCGCCCCGTTGGCGGTAAGCAGTACAATCATCATTGATATATTCATCATGATTTTGATCACCGTCACTGTGCTCGTCATGGCCAAAACCAGGTACCATCTCAACCGCACGGAAGGTATCGTGCTGGTTGTGATTTATGTGGTTTATATTGTTTATATTGTAATGAGAGGATAAGTTGTGCGGGATTTCAATGATTAGCTCTGTGTGGTAAATCCTGATAATTGACCTTGAAGGTTAATTATTTTACTCAAGAAATTTAATAAACCTGACATGAGAAAAATCAAATCTCCTGTTTTTCGGCATATATATTATGAGGGGTTCTTTTTTACCTTGAAAAATATATTGCCGGACAGGAGGTTTTTTTATTTTGAGAATCAAGACTTTGAATCATCAATGGTTACATATTTTGTGTGCGAGAGGCGGCGGCAGTGATAAAGATGTGCAGAATTTGAAGTGCCTCAGCGCGGGTTATGCGGGGGAGTGTGAATTCGACGACTGGATTTTGAACTACGGCCGCCCGCATTGGAAAATCTTCAAGGACATCTGGATCGACGCGGGCGGCACGACACAGATTGATACGCTGATTGTGACGGGCGAAGGGATTCATGTGTTCGATGTGAAGAACTATTCCGGGACGCTTGAGTATGTGGACGGGAAATGGTTCAGCGGAGGCAAACGTCTGGGGAAGGATATCTTTATTCAGCTGAAGCGGTCGATGGAGAAAGTGAATCTGATGCATTACTGGATGGGAAGATCAGGGGGTCTGTACAGTTCGATCGTATTCATCAATGAACATAATGATGTGAAGATTGTGGATGATGTGGATATCGAGGTGGTGATGCGTAATGATATTAAACGTAAAATCCATAATATTGCTGATGAGGAAAGATGGAATGAAAGTTTGGATATCGGAAAGGTGGCGAGCGCGATTGAAAAATTTATTATCCCGTGCCCATATAAGCCGCGCGAGTTGGATGAAGCGGAGTCGGGCCGTGTGAGAAGCGGCATCTGCTGCGAGAAATGTTCCGGATTTGATGTAGCGGTGCACCGGTATCATGTCAGATGCGGATGCAGCCATGCAGAATCGAAGGAGAAGGCGGTGCTCCGGACGATTTGTGAGTACGGGGTTTTGCGGCATGAGCGGGAGTTGAAACTGGAAGAGGTGCATCAGTTTTTGGGTGGAGTGATCTCAAAAATACGACTAAGTGAAATTTTGAGAAAGTATTTCAAGATTATTAAAATGGGACGTTATGCTGAATATTCAAATCCACGATTAGAATATGAATTCTTGTTTAAGGACCTTATTTTTCGATATGATAAAAATAAACAGTTAATGTAATGATTTGTAATTTGAAGAGACATGTAATATGCGTTTAACACATGCTGGCGGACTGCACGAACATGCGATAGACATTTAACACATGCTGGCGGACTGCACGAACATGCGATAAACGTTTAACACATGCTGGCGGGCTGCGCGAACATGTGATAGGCATTTAACACATGCTGGCGGCGCGCACGAACATGCGATAGACGTTTAACACATGCTGGCGGCGCGCACGAACATGCGATAGACGTTTAACACATGCTGGCGGCGCGCGCGAACATGTATTAACAGTAAATTAGCTGATAAATACTCAAATCACCCTCCAAACACAAATAAACCCCGGTCGCCTGACCGGGGTTTCAAACATTTATTCGAGTCCTTTATTCCATTTGGCTGCGAGGAGTGTGTTGTTCAGTACCATTGTGATTGTCAGTGGGCCGACTCCGCCTGGAACTGGTGTGATGTAGCTCGCGACTTTTTCTGCGGAGTCGTAGTCTACGTCACCTTTCAGTTTGCCGTCTACCATTGTATTGCCGACGTCGATGACGACTGCGCCTTCTTTCAGGTCGGAGCCTGTAACGAGTCCCGGCTGGCCGACGGCTGAGACGACGACGTCGAAGTTTTTCAATTTGGAAACCATATCTTTTGTGCGTGAGTGCATCAGTGTCACCGTCGCGTTTTCATTCGTGAGCAATTTGGCGACCGGCTGGCCGACGATGTGTGAACGGCCGATGACAGCAACTTCCTTACCTTCAAGTGAACCGGTGTGTTTCAACAGTTCCATGATTCCGAGTGGTGTACATGGCACGAATGTGCGCTGTCCTGTGTACAGACGGCCGATGTTGATCGGGCTGAATCCGTCCACGTCTTTTTCAGGTGAGATGGCTTCAAGCACTTTGTTCTCATCCACCTGTTTCGGCAGTGGTACCTGTACAAGAATGCCGTGTACATCGTCATCATTGTTCAGACGTTCAACTTCTTTAAGCACTTCTTCTTCAGTCGCATCTTCTTCCATATGGATGATGCCTGAAGTCATGCCGACTTTTTCAGCAGCTTTATTTTTAGATTTGACATAACTGAGTGAAGCACCGTCGTTACCGACGATGACTACAGTCAAGTTAGGTGTGATTCCTTGTGATTTTAGATTTTCTACTTCTTCTGCAAGTCCTGCGCGATAATCTTTGGCGATTTCGCGGCCGTTTAATATTTCAGCAGTCATAAAAATTTTCCTCCTAAGATATACTTTCTCTTCATTTATATTATGTACGATTGTGAGGAAAAATTCAATCAATACAAATTCACGAACTTTAACCATGCAAACTACCTGTCATCGTTCGTATATACAAACATTAAAAATAAAAATAATTAAAACGTTCGTGATTCGTGTTGAATTTGATTGATTTAATTGATAAAATGAAAGAGAACATTCGACTTTAACAACTTTAACAGTATACAGGAGGATGAATGATGGTCGTTGGCATTATTATGGGCAGTTCCTCGGACTGGCCGACAATGAAACTTGCAGCAGATATGCTGGACGAATTGGGTATTGAGTATGAGAAGAAAGTTGTCAGCGCACACCGCACACCAAAAGATATGATGAAGTATGCAGAAGAGGCGCGGGACCGCGGAGTCAGAGTCATCATCGCCGGCGCCGGCGGTGCCGCGCACCTGCCGGGCATGGTCGCGAGCATGACGAATGTGCCGGTCATCGGGGTACCGATCGAATCGAAATCGCTGAAAGGGATGGACTCCTTATTATCCATCGTACAGATGCCGGGCGGCATTCCGGTGGCGACGGTTTCGATCGGTGACGCCGGGGCGAAAAATGCCGGCATCCTCGCAGCTCAAATGCTTGCAATTTCGAGTGAAGATGTCAATCTGAAACTGACAGAATATAAGAAATCACTAGAGGACAAAGTGGAGGCTATGCAGAATGACCTTAACCAATAGAATTTATCCGGATCAGACGATCGGCATCATCGGCGGCGGCCAGCTTGGTAAAATGCTCGCCCAGAGCGCACTCCGCATGGGCTACAAAGTGGCGGTGCTGGACCCGTCGGCCGACGCACCCGCAAGTGCGACGAGCCACATGTTCATCAATGCAGCGTTCGATGACAGACAGGCCCTCAAACAGCTCGGGGACGCTTCAGACGTCATCACTTACGAATTTGAAAATATCGACGGCCCGCTGCTGAAAGAAATGGTCGACAAATATTACGTACCGCAGGGGGCGGACACGCTGCTCACTCTGCAAAACCGTGAAGACGAAAAAGACGCAATCAGAAATTCCGGTGCCAAAGTGGTGCCGTTCGACAAAGTCGAAAGTGACGAGGACGTCAAAAAATTCGCAGCAAAAGAAAATTATCCGGTCATCGTGAAGACGGCAACCGGCGGATATGACGGCAAGGGCCAGTATCTCATCGAGTCGGAAGCGGATCTTGAAACAGAGGATATTCCATACGGCCGCGCGCAGTTTATTGCCGAAAAGTATTTGGACCTTGAACGTGAAGTTTCATTAACAGTCGCGAGAAGTGCCGGAGGCGGGACCGTCATCTTCCCGCTGCAGGAAAATCTGCACAGAAATCAGATTTTGTACCGGACGATCGCACCGTCACGGGTCGACTACCAGAAAGAGGCGGAAGAAGAAACAGCTAAAATTATGAATAAACTTCATTTCACCGGCGTGTTCACAGTCGAATTTTTCATCGACAAAGCAGGCGGATTGTACGTGAACGAAATCGCACCGCGTCCGCATAACTCTGCACACCATACCATCGAGTCATGCAACATTTCGCAGTTTGATGCGCATATTCTTGCGGTGACGAATCAGCCGCTTCCTGAAATTGTCCAGCATCAACCGGCAGTCATGATGAATCTGCTCGGGCAGGATCTCGACCGTCTGAATGACGATCTGTTCGAACATCCGGAATGGAACGTTCATCTGTATGGCAAATCGGCAAGGAAGCCTGAGCGTAAGATGGGGCATGTCACGATGCTGACGGACGAAGTTGAAGCAGCCTTGAATCAATTAAAAACGGATTTTGAAAAGGAGTAGGCGACATGGAACTTCTATATGAAGGAAAATCGAAACGCATGTTTGAAATCGAAGATCCTTTCGTTCTGAAAGTCGAGTACAAAGATGAAGTGACCGCAGCAGACGGCAGAAAGCGCGAAAAAGCGCCGGGCAAAGGGCGGCTCAGCAACATCATCACTTCTGAAATGTTTGAAAAACTTGAAGCGGTCGGCATCCCGTCGCATTTCATCGAGCGGACGGGCGACACGACGCAGCTGGTCCGTAAAGTGGAAATCATCCCGCTTGAAGTGGTCGTCCGTAATCTTGCTGCCGGCAACATCACGAAGAGGCTGGGCTTTGAAAAAGGGGCAGAGTTCGCACCGCCGCTTCTCGAAATTTATTTGAAGGATGATGCGCTCGGAGACCCGCTCATCAACCGTGCGCATGCGATCCAGATGGACATTGCGACGGATAAGGAAATCAGCGAGTTGAAAAAGCGTGCGCATCAGCTGAACGTGGCACTCATCGGCATCATGGAAGAGATGGGGCTGCAACTGGTCGATTTCAAAGTGGAGTTCGGCAGGGATACGAGAGGCAATATTTTGCTGGCGGATGAAATTTCGCCTGATACATGCCGCATATGGGACCCGGAAACCGGAGAGAATTTTGACAAGGACGTGTTCCGCGAAGGGACCGGCTCTGTAGTGGATACTTATAGGAAATTTTATGAAAAAATGGAGGCTTTAAAATAATGAATAAGTTTGTTGAACCGACGGAACAGGACATTAAAAACGAAAAGCTGTATCAGAGCATGGGACTTACGGACGCTGAATATGAAAAAGTCAATGAAATCATGGGCAGGGCCCCGAACTACACGGAGACGGGCATTTTCGCCGCGATGTGGAGCGAACACTGTTCATACAAACATTCGAAACCATTCCTGAAACAGTTTCCTACTGAAGGCAAGCAGGTGCTTATGGGTCCCGGTGAAGGTGCCGGTGTCGTCGATATCGGTGACGGCCAGGCAGTCGTATTCAAAGTGGAATCCCATAACCATCCGTCAGCTGTCGAGCCTTTCCACGGTGCTGCAACAGGTGTCGGCGGCATCACGCGTGACATCGTCTCCATCGGTGCGAGACCGATCGGCCTGGTGAATTCACTGCGCTTCGGTGAACTGACGAATCCGAATAACCGCAGACTGCTCGAAGGCGTCAAAGACGGCATGAGTGATTACGCCAATAAAATCGGCATTCCTGCTGTCGGCGGAGAAGTGGAATTCGACGGCCACTATGACGGAAATCCCCTGGTAAATGCGATGGTCGTCGGTCTGATCGATCATGATAAAATTCAAAAAGGTACAGCAAAAGGTGTCGGCAACAAAGTGATCTACGTGGGTCTTGAAACCGGGCGTGACGGTATCCTCGGCGCCTCATTCGCTTCGGAAGAATTGTCAGAGGATGCTGATGTGGCACCGCCGACGGCACAGGTCGGCTATCCTGAAACAGGAAAAAGGCTGATGGAAGCGACGCTTCAGGCGATAGAATATCCTGAACTTGTGGGCATCCAGGATATGGGTGCTGCGGGGCTGACGTCTTCAAGTTCTGAAATGGCGGCCAAAGGTGATCACGGCATGACGCTGAATCTCGATAAAGTGCCTGTATCAGAAGAAGGCATTTCTCCATATGAAATGATGCTGTCCGAAACTCAGGAACGCATGCTGCTCGTCGTCGAAGACGGCTCCGAAGATAAGTTCCTGAAGTTATTCGAAGAGATGGATCTTGCGACTGCAGTCATCGGTGAAGTGACCGACAATGACAGACTGCTGCTCTATTTCGAGGATGAACTGTATGCGGATATTCCGGTCCAGCCTTTGAGCGAAGAAGCGCCTGTCTACATCCTTGAAGGCGAGAAGCCGGAACAGGATGAAGTGAAAGATGACTACTCGAATGAAGATCTTGGTGCAGCGTTCAAATCCCTCTTGAGCCATCCGACACTTGCAGGCAAAGGATTCATACACGATGCATTTGATCCGGGCTATCCGGAAACCACTCTCCAGAAATCCGGTTTCGGTGCGGGCATCGTGCGTATCGAAGGGACGGACAAAGCCGTTTCCATGACGCTTGACGGCAAGAGCCGCTACGTTTATGCGGACCCTTACAACGGCGGCAAGGAAGTGGTGGCACAGGCCTACCGTGAAATCATTGCAACAGGTGCGACGCCGCTGGCGATGACGGACTGCCTGAACTATGGTTCACCTGAAAAACCTCTGATCTACAATCAGCTGGATGCATCGACAAAAGGGATGGCAGAAGCATGTGACACGCTCGGCACACCTGTCGTTTCCGGCAACGTCAGCCTGTATAACGAAACGAAAGAAGGCGCGATTCTGCCGACACCGGTCATCGGCATGGTCGGTCTGATCGAAGACGTCAACAAAATAAAAGAAGACAAAGTGTCTGAGGGCGACGCGGTGTATCTTGTCGGCGGCCTGAAACCGCAGTTCCAGGGTTCCCAGCTTGAAAAACTGATCGACGGTGACATCCGCCATGCAGAACGTGCGATCGACCTGGACCTCGAATCCAAACGCGGCAGCATGCTGAAAGATCTGTATTTAAACGGCGAAATCCATAAGATCGCACCGCTCGGCCGTGGTGGACTGATCATGAAACTTGCACAGCTCGCAAGCTTCCATGACTCAGGCATGGATATCGATATCGACGTGCGCGGAGATCTTCTTTTCTCTGAAAGTGCATCGAACTATATCGTCGTCGCACCGGCAGGCATGGACATCGACGGTGCTGAAGAGATCGGTAAACTGACAGGGAAATCATTCAAAGTGCAGGCACAGAACTTTAATGCAGAATACGATATTGAAGAAATCAATGCGGCTTTGAAGGGGGCAATTCCGGAATGCATGAATTCGACGGACTAAAGGAAGAGTGCGGCCTGTTCGGCATCTGGGGACACCCGGAGGCGAGCGAACTGACGTATATGGCGATGCACAGTCTGCAGCACCGCGGCCAGCAGGGTGCGGGCATGGTGAGTTCGAGCGGGGAGTATCTGTTCGGCGCACGCGGCATGGGGCTTCTCACGGAAGCTTTGTCGAAGGAACAGCTTGATTCACTCAAGCCGTTCCCGCATGCCATCGGCCATACGCGCTATGCGACGTCAGGCGGCAGTGAACTTTCAAACGTCCAGCCGTTTTTGTTCAAAAGCCATACGGGCGACCTGGGACTCGCGCATAACGGCAACCTGGTGAACGCGATGAATCTGCGGCGTGCACTTGAAGATCAGGGGTCGATTTTCCAGACGACTTCGGATTCTGAGGTGTTCGCGCATCTTCTCCGCCGTGAAAAAGGTGCAGGTGCAGAAGGGCTTGAAAAGCGTAAGAGCAGAATAAAGAAAACCTTGAAACAATTGAAAGGCGCATTCGCTTTTATGATCATGCATGAGGACAGTCTGACTGTGGCTCTTGATGATCACGGCGTGCGCCCTCTGATGCTCGGCAGGAAGGATGATTCGTATTGTGTGGCGAGTGAAACGTGTGCGTTCACGGCAATCGGTGCGGAGTATATCCGTGATATTGAAGCAGGCGAGCTGATTACGATTACGGATGACGGCATCGATTTTGACTATTATACGGATAAGACCTACCCGAATATGTGCTCAATGGAATATATCTATTTTGCGCGTGCGGATTCCGAGTTCAGAAACACTTCGACTTACCGGATTAGAAAGGAGCTCGGCCGGGCGCTCGCTGAAGAGATGGATGTCGAGGCGGACATCGTCATCGGTGTGCCGGATTCGTCGCTTGCTGCGGCCAAAGGTTTCAGTGAAGCGATCGGCATCCCGCAGGAGCAGGGGCTTCTTAAAAACCGCTATGTCGGAAGGACATTTACAGAGCCCGGACAGGAAGCGCGGGAACGCGCGGTGCGGATGAAACTGTCGCCGGTGAGGGATATCGTTGAAGGCAAACGTCTGATCGTCATCGATGATTCGATCGTGCGCGGCACGACGAGCCGTTTTATTGTCAAAGCTTTGAGAAAAGCGGGCGCCGCCGAAGTGCATATGGGTGTCTCTTCACCGCCGCTTAAAAACCCGTGCTACTACGGCATCGACGTATCCACTCATGCGGAGATCATCGCAAGCAGGAAGTCGCCGGATGAAATACGTGATGAAATCGGTGCGGATTCACTGACGTATCTGTCAGTGGATAAGATGCATGACGTGTATCATGGTTTCGGTTCGAAAGGGCAGTGTGATGCGTGCTTTACCGGGAATTATCCGATTGATATAGAAGAGGCGATACTGCCTCAGGAAAAGGAACTCAAACAAAAAGGAGTGTAGTGATGAGCGAGCAGTATAAAAAGGCCGGCGTCGATATCGAGGCGGGCTACGAAGCTGTAGAGCAGATGAAGGGTCACGTCAAAAAGACGGCGCGTCCTGAAGTGCTGGGCGGTCTCGGCGGTTTTGGCGCGGGATTCGATCTGTCACAACTGGATTTGGAAAAACCGGTGCTTGTGTCCGGTACGGATGGTGTCGGTACGAAACTGAAACTGGCGATTGATTATGACAAACACGATACGATCGGTATCGACGCTGTCGCGATGTGCGTCAATGATATTTTAACGACAGGCGCCGAACCACTCTACTTCCTGGATTACATAGCGGTCGATAAAGTGGTGCCGGAACGTGTTGCAGATATCGTAAAAGGTGTATCCGACGGCTGTATCGATGCCGGATGTGCGCTGATCGGCGGTGAGACTGCCGAGATGGGCAGCATGTACGGTGAAGGTGAATATGATATTGCCGGGTTTGCGGTCGGTGCGGTCGAAAAAGATCTGTACATCGACGGCTCAGGCGCAAAACCGGGTGACAAGATCATCGGTCTGCCGTCGAGCGGTGTGCACTCCAACGGCTACAGCCTTGTGCGCAAATTGATTGCGGACAATGATATTGATGTTGAAACGGAAACTCTGGACGGCGATAAGCTGATCGACCTGCTTCTTGAACCGACGCGCATTTACGTGCGCCAGGTACAGAGTGTGATGGAGAAGGTCGATGTGAAAGCGATGAGCCATATTACAGGCGGCGGTTTCATTGAAAATATCCCGCGTGCGATACCGGAAACACTCGGTGCCGAAGTGACGACTGAAAACATCAGACTGCCGAAAATCATCGGTTGGCTGATGAAGCTTGGAGAGATTGATATTGAAGAGGCATATAACGTATTCAACATGGGTATCGGTTTTATTCTTGTAGTGGACGCTGAAGACGCGGATACGGCAATCGATCACCTCAATTCAATCGATGAAGAAGCGGTGCTGATCGGTGAAGTGACCGGCAATAAAGGAATCACTATACATGACTAGAACGCGTGTGGCCGTGTTCGCTTCAGGCGGAGGCACAAATTTTGAAAATCTGGTGAATAAACAGGAAGAGACGGGCATCGAAATCGTAGTGCTCATCTCGGATTATAATCCTGCGTATGCGATTCAGCGGGCGATCAATAAAGGGATTGACTACATTGTCGTCGAGCGGGAAAAATATGAAACAAAAGCGGATTTTGAAAGTGATGTTTTAAGTATTTTGAAGATGTACCGGGTCGAGTATATTCTGCTTGCAGGATATATGCGCATTTTGTCAGCGGACTTCATCGAAGAATATCCGAGACGGATCATCAATATCCATCCATCGATGCTGCCTGATTTCAAAGGGGCGAACGGCATCGAGGATGCGTTCAATGCAGGTGTAAGCGAGACGGGTGTGACGGTGCACTTCGTTGATGCAGGCATTGATACCGGTGAAATCATCGCACAAGTGCCGGTGGACATTGCGCCGGACGATACTCTCGCAGATCTGGAATATAAAATTCACAGTATAGAACATCAGCTTTACCCGCAGGCGGTTAAAATGGTTTTAGCTAAAGCAGAGGAGGACAAACAGTGAAAGCATTGATCAGTGTATCCAACAAATCAGGTTTGGAGAATTTTGTGAAAGGTTTGATTGAAGCAGGCTATGAAATTTATTCCACGGGCGGCACTTATGACAAGATAAAGAGTTTCGGTTATGAAGTGCACAGCGTGAGCGATCTGACACAGTTCGGGGAAATTATGGACGGGCGTGTGAAAACACTGCACCCGAAAGTTCACGGCGGCATTTTGGCGGACCGCGATAACGCGTCGCACGTCGAAGATATGAAAGCGAATGATATCGAGGCGATTGATCTTGTCGTTGTGAACCTTTATCCGTTCAGGGAAACGGTCGCAAAAGACGGTGTGACGGAAACAGAAGCGGTGGAAAACATCGATATCGGCGGGCCGACGATGCTCCGTGCAGCGGCGAAGAATTTCAAGCATGTGACGACCGTGGTCAACCCGCAGGATTATGATGAAGTGCTCGAGAAGATTGCGGACGGCGCATTGGATGAGGCGTACCGACGTCAGTTGAGCGTCAAAGTATTCAAACATACGGCTGAATACGATAATGCGATCGTGAGCTATTTTACCGGCAGCGAACGTACACTCCGCTACGGTGAGAACCCGCATCAGGATGCGAAACTTGTCAAGACGACGGATGACCGGAACACGATTTTGAATGCTGAAGTGCTTCAGGGCAAACAGCTCAGCTACAACAATCTGCGCGACGGAGACAGTGCGTTCGGACTTGCTAAAAAGTTCGATATTCCTGTGGCGGTTGCTGTGAAACATATGAACCCGTGCGGCGTCGGCACCGGCGAGACGATGGTCGAAGCATTCAACAATGCGTATGAAGCAGATGACCAGTCGATTTTCGGCGGCATCATCGCGTGTAACCGGCCGGTCGACAGAGCGGCGGCGGAAGCGATGAGCAAAATCTTTTTGGAAGTGGTCATCGCACCGTCATATACGAACGGCGCGCTGGAAGTATTTGATGATAAAGAAAACCTGCGTCTTCTTGCGGTGGACTTCACCGAGGACCTGGACGGTGACGAATTTGTCAGTGTGTCCGGCGGCTACCTTGTGCAGGACCGTGATACAGGCAGATTGAACCCGGCAGAAATCAACGTGGTGACCGAAGTTGAACCGACGGAAGCGCAGATGAAAGCACTGGCGCTTGCCTGGGAAGTTTCAAAACATGTGAAATCCAATGCGATCGTCCTTGCGAACGACAAGCAGACCGTCGGAATCGGTGCGGGACAGATGAACCGTGTCGGTGCATTGAAAATCGCAGCGGAACGTGCAATTCAGCTGGATGATAACGTTGTGCTGGCAAGTGACGGTTTCTTCCCGATGCCGGACTCGGTTGAACTTGCACACGAACATGGCATCAAGGCAATCATTCAGCCGGGCGGATCCAAGCGTGACCAGGAGTCGATTGATTTCTGTAATGCCCACGGCATTGCGATGGTATTTACCGGCATGCGTCATTTCAAACACTAAAAATTCACGAGCATTTTATTTTGTGATGGGGGTAGAAAAATGAAAGTAGCAGTAATAGGCAGCGGCGGCCGCGAACATGCGATTGTTAAAAAGCTGCATGAATCGCCGTCGGTAAGGGGCATCGTGGCGATTCCGGGCAACTATGCCATGAGAAATATTGCGACAGTGATCAACAAAGTGGGCGTCACCGACTTTGAGGAAATCGCAGGCATCTGCATCGATGAAAATGTGGACTGGGTGGTCGTCGGACCGGAAGCGCCTTTATCGGAAGGTCTGGCCGACTATTTGGAAGACGAATACGACATTAAAGTGTTCGGCCCGAGAAAGCTAGAAGCACAGCTCGAGTCCTCGAAAGCTTTTTCAAAAGATATTATGGCCAAGTATGATATTCCGACTGCAAAATATGAAACGTTCGAAGATTACGATGCGGCAGCTCAGTATGTGAAAAGTGAAGGCGCCCCGATCGTCATCAAGAAAGACGGTCTCGCTGCAGGTAAAGGTGTTGTCGTCGCGATGGAGCTGGAGGAGGCCCTCGAAGCGCTGCACGAAATGCTCGTCGAAAACAGCGGCCAGGTGGTGGTCGAGGAGTTTCTGGACGGTGAAGAGTTCAGTTTGATGGTGCTGGTCAATGAAGAATTCATCTATCCGTTCGAAGTCATGGCACAGGACCATAAGCGTGCATTCGAAGGCGATGCCGGCCCCAACACAGGCGGCATGGGTGCCTATGCACCGGTCACGCACATCAGTGAAGATGTGCGGCTTGAGGCGGTCCGTGAAATCGTTGAGCCGACCGCGAGTGCGATGGTGGAAGAAGGTCTCAGCTACTTTGGCGTGATGTATCTCGGCGCCATCGTCACTTCGGACGGCGTCAAAGTCATCGAGTTCAACGCCAGGTTCGGAGACCCGGAGGCACAGGTTCTGATGAGTCTCCTCGAATCCGACCTCGGCGAAGTGCTGGAGAATATGTACAATAAAAAACCGTTCACCCTCGAGTGGCGTCCCGGCTTTGTCGCTGGTGTGATGCTCGCGAGCAAAGGATATCCTGGCGAGTACGCGCGCGGCAGCTCAGTCCGCATTCCGGAAGATCTGACCGCCCAGTGTTTCATCAGCGGACTGGACCAGGATGCATCTGAAGCAGTCATCACTTCCGGCGGACGCGTTTTATTAGCCACCGGCTACGGAGAGACAATCAATGCAGCAGTGGATGCCGCATACGACTGCGTGGACCGCATCGAGTACGAGACCGATGCACTGTTCTACAGAAAAGACATCGGTTTCAGAGCGATGAAATAGATAGTCGAGGACACCCGCATGATCTGCGGGTGTTTTTTCGTGTGGTTGCAGGAACTCGCGGGGGTTGCGAGTGCCTGTTAAAAAGTTAATAACGGAGCCTCGATCCGGAAACGAAGCTCTGATAAAATTATTAATATTCCAAATCCACACAAAAACGGCACCCTCCGTATAAGGGTGCCGTTTTGCATAAAGCCAAATCCTGAATCTGTGAAGCCAAATGCCTGAAACTTGAATCTTAAAGCCAAATCTAAAATCTAATGCTATTCAAAAGCGTCGTTAAGGTCTTCTTTCGTCTTATCGACGCCTTGTTCCTGTTTGTCACCTGAATCTTTGGGTTCATCTTTTTTGTCGCGCTCTTTATCTCGTTCCTGTTCACGTTTTTCTTCTTCGAATACATCTTTCTTGTCTTTATCCAAAGCCAATTGAATCACTCTCCTGGGAGAATATCATTATATTATATTATCATCTGTACTCTATATATACCCAGCGGAATTCCATGTAAACATCAAAAACATAATTATTATAAATAAAATCCATCTGTCTGTAATATGAAAATGAATGACTTCATCAATGCAATATTCGGCAATTTAAACTATAATAGTTAAGGACTGAGGTGAACACAATGTTTAAAAAATTAAGAAGCCAGAGCGAGGTACATATCAGTTTATTACTCGGCTTATTCTTTGTGGTATTAGGTATTTTTATATTATTCAATACAGGAAGGATCCGCGGTACGGCTGACGGCAGTCCTGTAGATGAGGAGAGCATCGATACGATACTCGACCTGATCAATGCTTTTTTCCTTGAAGTGACAAACATGCTGTCGATTATCATTGGTGATTTCCCGATCATAGCCGGCATTCTTATTATTTTGTTTGGTGTCTTTATGTTCAAGGTCGGCCAGACTGTCAGGGATACGACCAAATACGACGGCTTCCTGTCATTTTTCTTCATGGGATTATCACTGCTGCTTTTTGTAGTGACGACAATTCTGATGATGCAGGTATACGGCTGGTGGGCGATTTTATTTTTCATCGCATTTCTGGTCCACCTGCTTTATAACATATATAATGAGTATTTGAATCCGCTGCACCGTAAGGAACATTATATGATCATCATGTTTTTCTACGGCATCGCTTATTTCTTTACGCAGAACGCGGTGTATTCGAATATTGATGAATCACTGAACCCGACTGATGTGCTCAGCATTAACATGTTTTTCGGTCTGATCTGGGTACTGTCCCTGCTTGCGCTCTGGGTGGGTGTGTTTCTTTCGAAATCTAAAAACCTGCTCAAGAAACCGAAAGTGAGAACAGAGGAAGAGATGTCACGGGCCTCTAAACGCGGCATCAACAAGTTGAATCCGAATCAGTATCTGGGGTTCTCGGAAAAGATCTACCAGTTCAGAAACCGCCTGCTCGAGAAGGCGAAGGACTTTATTGAAATAGGTATTCCGTCTTGGCTGAAGATCAATTACCTGGAGCTTTTGTTCGGATTTCTCGTACTGGTCTTCATCCTGGTCGAATTCAACAACAGGCAGGGTGTATTCACGGAAGGGTATTTCAGAATTTCGCAGATGAGCTATATCTATGAATGGATCAATCTGTTCCTCACGCTGTCGCTGGCTGTTTTATACATGGTTTTCACAGTGATGAATTCGTGGAGGAATGTCCACTACAACAGGCAGATGATCGTCATTGCCGGATTATGGCTGAAGCTTACGGTCAGTCTTTACATTACGATTTTCAAAGATGTTGAATTGTCGTTATTCATATTACCGTTCAATATCGTGCTCGTGATCCTTACGACGCCGCTGTTATTGTTCAGTATTTTTAAAGATTTTGATGGAGGGACAAAAATTGACAGAAATAAGAAAGCATAATATGGAAGCACGCATTGACAACCCGGATGTGAAAGACCGCATCCACCAGATCACTCAAGATTACGGTGAAAAGGAATCTAAAGATCCGTCGACGGTACTCCTCGGATTCAGTTCAGACGAAGGCGTGACGCGGAATAAAGGTCTCGCCGGCGCGGCGGAAGGGCCGTTCAGCGTGCGAGACAAACTGGCAGGCATGCCATATACGGACACGCTGTATGATTACGGTACCGTCATGGGCACGAAAGACTTGGAAAATTCGCAGGAAGCACTCGGCAGCGCAGTGGCTGATATTTTAAATGAAAAGGATTTTCCGCTCATCATCGGCGGCGGTCATGAAACTTTGTACGGCCACTATCTTGGTGTGAGAAAAGCGCATCCGGATGCGAAGATTGCAGTGCTCAACTTTGATGCGCATTTCGATATGAGAATTGAACCGGTGGCAACGTCCGGGACGATGTTCTATCAGATTTTGACGAAGGACGAAGATGTCGATTATTTCGTCATGGGCATTCAGCACAACGGCAACACGGGGGTGCTGTTCGATACGGCGGATGCGCTCGGGGTGAACTATGCGCTGATTGATGACATCCGTGATTCGAAGAAGGTTTCCGACTACATGTTCAAGGCACTGGAGAACTATGATTATGTCTTTGCGACATTGTGCATGGACTCGATAGCAGAATATGCGGCACCGGGTGTCAGCATGGCGACGCCGAATGGATTTACACCGGTGGAAATTCACGGGCTGATTGAACGTCTGGCAAAACTTGAAAATCTGATCAGTTTTGATATCAGTGAAGTGGCACCGGCTCTCGATGAAGGTGACCGTACAAGTGCACTCGCTGCCAGTATTATCCACAAGTTTTTAATTACGAAGGATGCTGTTAAATGAATACAATACAATTAAAAAAAGGGGTCGAGAGACCTTTTCATCAGGGCAGGCTTGATATCGGCCAGGATGATTTAAGCGATTCCGTCTTTTTGAAGGACGGCGAAATGGTCCGGTTGACTGATTATCTGGGCAGATTCATCGGGTATGCGATGATGAGCTTTGAACAGAAAGCGTACGGCTGGATTTTAAGTACCGATGAAAACGTCCCGATCGATGAGGGCTTTATTCGCAAACAGATCACTGCGGCAATCCATGACCGCACGCCGCTTTACAATCAGGACGACACAAACGTCTTCAGACTGTTCAACGAAATCGGGGACGGCATCGGCGGGTTGTCGATCGATAATTTCAACGGCCACCTGTTCATCACTTATTATTCAGCGGGGATCTATAAGATCCGCAACCTGGTCGTCCAGGTGCTGATTGAAGAATTGAAGCCCGAGTCGATTACTGAACAGACGAGGTTTTCAGCAGGCGGCAGGATGCAGATTCAGAATAATCATGTGACCGGCAATCAGGCGGGAACGATACAGGTCACAGAAAGCGGCATGCGCTTCAACGTCAATCTGAACGACGGCCCGATGACGGGACTGTTTTTAGACCAGAGGGAAACACGCAAATCCCTTCTTAAAAATAAACACTCGCACAACGAAACATTTTTGAACCTTTTTGCATACAGCGGTTCATTTTCCGTTGCAGCTGCACTGTCAGGCATGTCGACAACGAGTGTGGACCTTGCGGGCCGCACGACGGAACTCATCACAGACAACTTCAATGTCAACAACTTGAAGACGGACAACCACACCATCCACATCATGGATACTTTCGACTACCTTAAATTTGCGGAACGGAAAAATCATCAGTTCGATACGATTCTGATCGATCCGCCGAGCTTCAGCAGAAATAAGAAGAAAGTTTTCAAGGTCGAGCGCGATTATCCGAAGCTGATCAAGGAAGCGTTGAAGATTCTAAGTCCTGACGGACGATTGATCTTAAGCCAGAATCTGGAGACATCTTCTTTGAATCAATTTAAAAAGCAGATTGACAATACATTGAAAAGTATGAATACCTCATATACTTTAAAAGACGTCAAAGGGCTGCCGAAAGACTTTAAGACCGTTAAGGGATATAAGACCGGCAAGTATTTGAAAGTCGTGACGATCCAGCTCGGCAACGATTAAAATCAGAGATTACGGGTATTAGGAACATTAGATGAACATTAAAAGGAAAGTAGGGTTTATTAATGGTCCAATATCCTGTAACTACGGAAAATTTGAAGAATAAAGAGCAGGAAGCACAAGCGCTCGTCAAGAAAAAGGCGATGATTTCAAGTGTGGCTTCAGTGCTGCCGATTCCGCTCCTGGATATCGGAACGGATATGAAGCTGATGAATGATATCCACGGTGAAATCGAAGATATCTTTGAAATCGAGCATGAAGATGTTTCTTCAACCAATGATGATCTGATGACCCGCGGCTGGGTCATGGTGACGAGTATCGGAAGTGACGTTGTGCGTTCAAGGCTGACGCCGTTTCTTTTCAGAAGAATCAGTAAGAAGAAGAAATTCAGCCGTTTCGGTCTTGTCAGCATCGTCGGCAGAACACTCGGTGCGGCAGTCAGTTATTTCCTGATGAAAAAACTAGGCAATGACCATATCGCGCATTGCATGGCTTATTTAAAAGAAGAAACTGTTTAAATGGTGAAAAGCCGACATCTCGTTGGCTTTTTATCTGTTAATAATGATAAAATCAAAGAAAGTAAACTTACTTTAAATAATAAATTTATTCTATGATATGAAGGAGACAATCAGCAATGGAGCAAAAATCATATTTTATAACAGATGAAACAGGAATACATGCAAGACCGGCAACGATTCTGGTACAGACGGCATCGAAGTTCGATTCTGAGCTTCAGCTTGAATTCAACAGCAAGAAAGTAAACTTGAAATCAATCATGGGTGTCATGTCACTAGGTGTCGGCAAAGATTCCGAAGTGACTGTTTACGCAGAAGGCAATGACGAAAAAGAAGCACTTGAAGCAATCACAGAAACTTTGAGCAATGAAGGGCTGACTGGCTAATGTCTAAAATACTAAAAGGGATTGGGGCAAGTGACGGCATTGCGATTTCAAAAGTCTACTCACTTGTCGAACCCGATTTAAATTTTACCGAAACTTCCATTGACAGCAGTGCATCTGCAGAAGAAGTTCAAAAGTTTAAAGACAGTATTCATAAAACAAAAGTGGAAATTACGAAAATACGCAATCATGCGGAAGTTGCTGTGGGGCCGGAACATGCGGCTATTTTCGATGCGCACCTTCTAGTGCTCGAAGACCCTGAAATGATCAATCCCATCGAAGAGAAAATCACCAATCAGTCCTACAGTGCACCACAGGCGCTGGTGGAAACGCGTGATGAGTTTGTGCAGATGTTCGAAAACATGGACAACGAATATATGCAGGAGCGTGCAGCCGACATCAAAGATGTGGGCAAACGCATACTTGCAAATCTTCTCGACCGTCCGCTGCCGAACCCTGCAGGCATCGACGAGGAAGTGGTCATCGTGGCAGATGACCTGACGCCGTCCGATACCGCACAGCTGGATAAGCAGTTCGTCAAAGGGTTTGTCACTAACATCGGCGGCCGCACCTCGCATTCTGCGATCATGGCGCGTACGCTTGAAATTCCGGCAGTCGTCGGAACGAAAAGTGTGACTTCTGAGATCACCGAAGGCGATATGATCATCGTCGACGGTGAAAAAGGCGACGTCATTGTCGGCGCGACTGACAAAGAGATCAAAGCCTACGAAGTGAAATCTCAGGAACTCGAAAAAGAGAGACTTGAACTGCTTAAAATTAAAGACGATGAAACTAAAACTTCCGACGGCATCCAAGTCGAGCTCGGTGCAAATATCGGGACGCCTGAAGATGTCGAAATGGTGCTCGAAAACGGTGCGGAAGGCATCGGTTTATTCCGTACCGAATTCCTTTACATGGGCAGAAACGAACTGCCGACAGAGGACGAACAGTACGAATCATACAAAGCTGTACTTGAGCGCATGGAGGATAAACCGGTTGTCGTACGTACGATAGATATCGGCGGTGACAAAGAATTGTCCTATCTGGACATGCCGGAGGAACTCAACCCGTTCCTCGGTTACCGTGCCATCCGTATGGCTCTGGACAATAAAGAGCTGTTCAGGACCCAGCTTCGGGCGTTGCTGCGTGCGAGCGTCCACGGCAACTTGAAAATCATGTTCCCGATGATCGCGACTATCGAGGAATTCGAAGAGGCGAAAGCGCTTCTCATCGAATGCCGGAATGAATTGAAAGCGGACAAAGTCGACGTCAAAGATGATATCGAAGTCGGCATCATGGTCGAGATTCCATCCACTGCGGTACTTGCAGATGAATTTGCGAAAGTCGTGGACTTCTTCAGTATCGGCACAAACGATCTGATCCAGTATACATTCGCAGCAGACCGCATGAATGAAAATGTATCATATCTATACCAGCCTTACCATCCGGCGCTTTTACGCCTGATCCATAATGTCATCAAAGCGGCACACGACAACGGCAAATGGGTCGGCATGTGCGGAGAGATGGCAGGCGATAAAACTGCAGTGCCATTACTCATCGGTTTAGGTCTGGATGAGTTCTCAATGAGTGCAGGCAGCGTGTTGAAAGCAAGAAAGCAGATTGCAGGCCTTAAGAAAACGGACATGGAACAGCTGGCAGACGCAGCAATGCGTTCACCGAAATCAGAAACAGTCACTGCCCTTGTCAAAGAATATACCGAACGTTCCTAATCAAAGGACACATGGATTTCACATGGAAATATTGTGAATGTCCATGTGTCTTTTTTGACTGGATGAATGAGGAAGGGCCGTGTTAGCAGTCTTGTAGGAACTCGTGGGAGTTGCGAGTGCCTGTTAGAAGTCTTGTAGGAACTCGTGGGTGGTGCGAGTGCCTGTTAACACCTCCTTGAAATGGAAACGAGGCTCCGCTGGAAGTTTAACGCATGCTCGTGGACCGCGCGAACGTGTACTGGAGGTTTAACACATGCTCGTGGCCCGCGCGAACGTGTGCTGGAGGTTTAACACATGCTCGCAGCCCACAGCGAACGTGTGATCAACGAAAGCTCAATGCGAAATACAAATAACCTGCAGTGATTATGATTATTTTGGAGGTCCATATGGAAAAGACACGTAAACCGCTGGCTCTGTTTTTATCTCTGCCGATTCTGGCATGGGCATTTTTTGACTTTGCAAATACGATATTCTCGGCGAATATCGTCACTTTGTTTTTTCCGCAGTATATTACGGCAGTGGTGGGGGATAATCCCCAGCTTGAGCAGATTGCGTCGACGATCATCGCCTATGCCAACGCGGCTGCGGCGATTCTGCTGATATTGTTTTCCCCGCTTTACGGTGTTGTCATGGACCGGACGGGCAGGCGGAAGCATTTTGTCATGATCTTCACTCTGATTACAGTGACGGGCGCGATTTTAATGGGCATCTTCGGTGATATGAACACAGGTCTGATATTCGGACTGCCGAACGGCCTCGTACTCACCATCATTATTTTCGTCATCGCAAAATTCGGCTTCAGCTCAGGAAATGTGTTCTATGACGGCATGCTGTCGTCGCTCGGCAGGAAAAAGGAAATACCGCTGATATCGGGGTTCGGTGTGGCGCTCGGTTATCTGGGTACACTATTCGGTATCATCACGGTCATGTATGTCGTCGGTGACGCCGGCATCCACAACACATTCTGGCTGTCGGGGATTTTATTCCTGATATTTGCACTGCCGCTGTTTTTCATCAATAAAGACAAACATGTCAAGCAGGCAGCATCTTCATCAAAATCTTTTCTGAAGGGATACAAAGATATTTACCAGACCTTCAAAGAGGCGCGGAATTATCCCTCGATATTCTTTTTCATGATCGCCTACTTTTTTGTGAACGATGCGCTCGCGACGGCAATCGCGATGATGCAGCCGTACGCGACGACGGTCGTCGGTTTCAGCCCGTCGGATTTCCTGGTCGTCTTCATGGTGGCGACCGGTTTCAGCATCGTCGGCGCTCTCATATTCGGTTTTGTGAATAAAGCCCTCGGCTCCAAGAAAACTTTCTTAATCATTTCAATTTTACTCGGAGCCGCGATTACAGTCGCAGCCGTACCGATGCCGATGTGGACTTTCTGGATCGCAGCATCGATGTTCGGCATCGCGATGGGGTCTGTCTGGGTGGTATCAAGAACGATGATCATCGAACTGGCGCCGCCGGGACGTGAAGGGCAGTTCTTCGGGCTGTTCGCATTCAGTGCGAAGATGAGTGCGATCGTCGGACCGTTCATATACGGGACGATAACTCTGGCACTCAGCCAGTACGGGCCGCTCGCTTCACGAATTGCGATTACGAGCCTGCTGGTCATGGTGATCATTGGAATTATATTCCATACATTTGTCAAAGAAGATAGAGAAGCGGATGATATGGTGTCTGAGTAGTTTATTTGCACAATTTTTCACAATATTGTCATGTGATATCAATTGAAATCGACACATTTGAATATATAATATAGGGTACGCATATAAGGAGTGATTTAAGTGGATGAGGTTCTTTTAGGACGTATAATAACAGCAAGTACACTGGGTTTCCACATAATCTTTGCGACTATTGGTGTCGGTATACCGATTGTTATTATGGTCATGGAATTTTTGGGTATCAGAAAAAAAGACTCCCAATATCTTACGATGGCAAGAAGGATTGCCAAAGGGTTTACGGTGACTATCGCGGTCGGGGTAGTTACAGGGACCATCATCGGGCTCCAATTATCATTGATATGGCCCGATTTCATGAGGCTCGGCGGACAGATCATCGCACTGCCTCTGTTCATGGAAGTTTTTGCGTTTTTCTTTGAAGCTATATTTTTAGGTATTTTCTTATATACATGGGATCGTTTCAAAAATCCTTGGCATCACTGGCTTTTGAACATTCCGATCGTCATCGGTTCAACATTGTCGGCGGTGTTCATCACGTCGGTGAACTCATTTATGAACACACCGGCAGGGTTTGAACTGTCAGAGGAAATGTTCGTCAACATCGACCCGATCGCGGCGATGCTGAACCCGTCTGTCTATGTCCGCGTCTTCCACGTGGTGGCGACGGCTTACATGACGGCCGCATTCATACTCGGTTCGATCGCAGCATTCAAACTCATTAAAAATAAATTCGAAAAAGATGCGGAGTACCACAAGAAAGCATTGAAAGTGACGATGTCAATCGGTATCGTCACAGCGCTCCTCACAATTTTGGCAGGTGACTTCTCGGCTAAATTCCTGCACAATGAACAGCCCGAGAAACTGGCTGCGATGGAATGGCATTATGAGACCGAGTCGCATGCGGATCTGGTCTTATTCGGATTATTGGATGAGGAGAATCAGGAAGTCAACTACGCCCTCAGAATACCGTGGGCGCTGAGCTTCCTGTCCGGCAACTCGTTCGACACGGAAGTGACCGGTCTGAACGATATACCGGAGGAGGAACATCCGCCTCTGGTGATACACTACTTCTTTGACCTGATGGTCGTCTTCGGCATGTACGCCTTCGGGGTGGCATTGCTGTACTTCATCATCAAGAAGTTCACCAAGTTTAATGAACACCATCCGGCGCTGCTATACCTCTATTTCCTGGCTGGTCCATTGTCCATGATGGCAATCGAAGCAGGATGGTTCCTGGCGGAAATGGGACGGCAGCCGTGGATCATCAGAGGTTACATGCGGGTCTCAGAAGCCGTGACCAATGCGGACGGGCTCGGCATAGTGCTGGTGTCATTCATCGTACTGTACGCGTTGCTCGGCTTCACATGTGCCTACGTGCTGGTCAAAATGTTCAACAACAGTTCTGCTGAATCTTCACGCGAAGAATTTTACGGTGAAGGAGTGGATGCAAAATGATGGATTTGAACTTTGAAATGATTGGTATTACCGTGCTCTGGACGTTTCTGTATGGTTACGTGATTGTGGCATCGATTGACTTCGGTGCCGGATTCTTCAACTATTATGCGATAGAAACCGGGCAACACCAGAAAGTCAGTCATATTATCCAGCGTTATTTGAGCCCGGTGTGGGAAACGACGAACGTATTCTTCGTATTCTTCTTCGTCGGTATCGTCGGATTCTATCCCGATACGGCGTATTATCTCGGAACGACGTTGCTGATACCGGGGAGTATCGCACTGATATTACTGTCGATCAGGGGAAGCTATTACGCATTCAACTCGAGTGCGACGAAGCCGCGTAAATCATGGTCATTTTTATACGGTGTGACGGGACTCTTGATTCCTGCATCACTGTCCATCGTGCTTGTGATTTCTGAAGGCGGTTATATATATGAAGATGCCGGCGGCGTCCAGCTGCATCTGGAGGAGCTGCTGTTCAGTTCATATGCATGGACAGTCGTGTTTTTAGCGATTATTCTGGTCCTTTACGTGTCCAGCGGATTCCTCACTTATTACGCATCAAAAGCGAAAAATAAAAATGCGATGGAAACGTTCAGAAAGTGGTTTTTGATCTGGTCACTGCCGATGATTGTCATCAGCCAGTTCACATTCCTGAGCCTTCGGGAACATAACTTTGAACACTTCCAGTCCGCACAGGATTACTGGTATTTATTCGGATTTAGCCTTTTGTCAATGATCATCGCCATCTTCCTGATCTGGAAGAAACGCAATTTCGGTCTGGCATTCATCATGATCATGGTGCAGATTGCATTCGCGTTTTACGGCTACGGCATCAGTAAGCTGCCGTATATCCTGTATCCTTATATAGAAATCAACACGAGCGTCGTCAACGAATCGATGGCATTTGCACTGACGATTGTCTTCATACTCGGTCTTTTGCTGCTGATTCCGAGCCTGTACCTTCTGCTCAGACTTTTCATCTTCGATAAAGATTATGTTGAAGGTAAAGAAGGAGATGGATACTGATAATAAAGAAAGCCGCGGCCCCTGCGTGTGGGCCGAGGCTTTTATTTTGAAAAAATATGTGAAATTCCGGCCGGATAAGTTTATCATAGAGATGGTATATTTTAGTGAGTATAATTTGAATCGGAGTTGAGGCATGTGAAAAAGGAATTTGCAGTGATCGGGCTCGGCCGGTTCGGCGGGAGCATCGTCAATGAGTTGAGGGAACTTGACGTTGATGTGCTTGCGATTGATGTTGATGCCGAGCGGGTGAAGGAATTTCAGGATATCGCAACAAAATCAGTGATTGCCAATACGACAGACGAGCAGGTTCTGAAAGATCTCGGTCTCAGAAATTTCGATCATGTGGTGGTTGCAATCGGGGATAACATCCAGTCGAGTATTCTGACGACGCTGCTGCTGAAGGATATGGACGTGAAAAAAGTGACGGTCAAAGCGCAGAGTACATATCATGCACGGGTGCTTGAGAAAATCGGCGCAGATTTTGTCGTCCATCCCGAGCGTGATATGGGGCGGCGAATTGCGCACAAACTCGTTTCTAATTCAGTGCTGGATTATTTGGAGCTCGGCGGTGAGTACTCGGTTGTCGAGTACCTCGCGAATGAAAAGATGATCAACCGCTCCATTCTGGACCTCGATATCCGCGCGGAATACGGCATCAGCATCCTGGCGATCAAGCGCGATGACGACATCATCGTGTCCCCGGATCCCGCTGTAAAAATACTGACAGGGGACGTGCTGATTTCAATAGGCGATGACGACGACCTGACACATTTCGAGAAAAAGATGATGGGATAGCCGTTACGTGCATGTGAACCGACCTTCCTGCGGAGGTCGGCTTTTTGTCGATGAAAGAATGTGGGCGTTTGCTGTGCAGATGAGGCGTGGATTGTCTCCTACTAAACGGCTGCGGGCGTTTGCTGTGCAGATGGCATCAGAATTGTCTCCAACTAAACATCTGAGGGCGTTTGCTGTGCAGATGAGGCGGGAATTGTCTCCAACTAAACATCTGAGGGCGTTTGCTGTGCAGATGGCATCAGAACTGTCTCCAACTAAACATCTGAGGGCGTTTGCTGTGCAGATGGCATCAGAACTGTCTCCAACTAAACATCTGAGAGCGTTTGCTGTGCAGATGAGGCGGGAACTGTCTCCAACTAAACATCTGAGAGCGTTTGCTGTGCAGATGAGGCGGGAACTGTCTCCAACTAAACAGCTGAGGGCGTTTGCTGTGCAGATGGCATCAGAATTGTCTCCAACTAAACGGCTGATGCATAATATCTTATTATGAAATCCGACAATATCAACTGCGAACGCCGCATTCACACCGCCAAAAATTCATGCATCACAAAAAAGCCGCCCGGACATATTATCTGCCGGGCGGCCTCGCATAATCATGATTTTATTTTTTCTTCTGCAGTTTGTCGTCGTTGATTCTCATGATCATAGGAAGAATCATCGGGCTGCGTTTTGTTTTTCTGTATAGATGCTGGCTGAGTTCTTCGATGATCAGCTGCTTGATGTTGAACCACTCGACTTTGTCTTTGGAGTTGAGCAGTTTGTTCACGTCGTCCTTGATTTTCTTCTCGGCACTTCTGATGAGGCCGTATGATTCACGCATGTAGACGAAACCGCGTGAAATGATGTCCGGCCCGCTTAAAAGCTGCTTCGTCTTGAAGTCGATGGAGACGACGACGATTGCAAGTCCTTCTTCGGACAGGTCTTTACGGTCGCGGAGGACGATGTTGCCGATATCTCCGATACCGATGCCGTCGACGAAAACCGTTCCTGCCTGAACACGGTGGCTCATGCGGGCGGAATCACTCTTCAGAGCGAGTACGTCGCCGATTTCCATAAGGAAGACGTTGTCTTCTTCGACACCTGTTGAAATGGCCATCTGCTTATGAAGATCAAGCATGCGGTATTCACCGTGGATCGGCATGAAGTATTTCGGCCTGATCAGGCGGAGCATCAGTTTCTGCTCTTCCTGTGAACCGTGCCCGGAAGTATGGATATTGGACAGACGGCCGTGAATGACGTCAGCGCCTGCTTTGAACAGTGAGTTGATCGTACGGTTGACACTCAATGTGTTCCCGGGGATCGGTGATGAACTGAAAATTACAGTGTCATCAGGAATGATGCTGATCTGACGGTGTGTGCCGTTCGCAATTCTTGACAATGCGGCCATCGGCTCGCCCTGTGAACCTGTACAGAGGATCATTACTTTGTGCTTTTCAATCTTGTTGATCATTTTCGGCTCAATAAACGTCTCAGGCGGCGCTTTAATATAGCCGAGCTCCGTTCCGATTTTGATGTTGTTTTCCATGCTGCGTCCGAAAATGCAGATTTTGCGGTCGAACTTCACTGCAGCTTCAATGGCCTGCTGTACACGGTAGATGTTCGAGGCGAATGTTGCAAAGATGATTCTGCCTGTACATTTTCTGAAGATGTCTTCAACATTCTGACCGACTGATTTTTCACTGACTGTGAAGTTCGGGACGGTTGCGTTCGTTGAATCCGACAACAGGCATAGTACGCCTTCTTCACCGAGCTGTGCCATTTTGGCAATGTTTGCCGGCTCTCCGACAGGTGTAAAGTCAAATTTGAAGTCGCCTGTATGGACGATATTGCCTTCGGGAGTTCTCACGACGACGCCGTACGCTTCCGGTATGGAGTGCGTAACCAGGAAGAAATCGACACTCATATTGCCGAAGTTCAGTACACTGTCTTCATGGATTTCATTTAATTCTGCCGTGCGCAGCAGACGATGTTCTTCCAATTTGTTGCGGATCAGCCCAAGTGCAAGCGGACCCGAATATATCGGTACGTTGATCTCTTTCAGTAAATACGGGATGCCGCCAATATGGTCTTCGTGACCGTGTGTAACGACGACGGCTTTTATTTTCGACTGGTTTTCAATCAAATAACTGTAGTCCGGTATGACGTAGTCGATACCGAGCTGTTCATCGTCGGGGAATTTGATGCCCGCATCGATGATGATGATTTCGTCTTTGTATTCCACGCAGTACATGTTCTTGCCGATTTCACCAAGACCACCCAGCGCGTATACGCCAACTTCCTGTTTTTCAAGTGACATTATAAATTCTCCACCTTAAAATCGACATTATTTTCTTTTTCGTAATCCAGATGAGCATCGCTCAGCTTTTCCACCAATTCAATGTTATAACCTGAATCTTTCAAAAGCTGACGGATTTCCGTTTCTGATTCCGCCTCGAAATACTTTGTCTGCGTATCTTCACGAATGATACGATCTGTTAGATTTTCCTGATAGAACACTTTGAATACTGCCATGTTAATATCTCCTTTTATAGTATATTTGTTTTTGTTGGTTTTTATCAATATCATTAAAAAAATTGTGCTTAAAGACGTTCAAGCACAATTTCCGGATCAATCTTTCCTCGAGAATTCATTGCCTAATAAACCTTTTCTGCCGAGAATGCGTCTGAGTCTCTGCTTCCATCTTTGACGTAACCGTCTGAGCATATTGACCACATCCCATATATACTTAATTTTATTTTACAATATAGACGGCTGGCATGCAAAGACTTTATAATAGAAGTGATTGGAGGGAAGCTTGTGAAAGCACAAAGTCTATTATCTCAGATATTGCTGGAAAAAGAACGTGAGGACCGCAATTTTACCGGTTTGGAGTTCAATGTGCGTGACAAAGGGGTGGTCATGAATTATAAATATGACGACGATGCCGCTCATGTGGATGTCCATCGGCCGCGGTACGACAAAGATCCGGAGGTGTTGAATACCGATACTTTCGAAGAATTAAAACCGTTGCTTTATGAAAAAAACGTTCCATTTAAAGAACGTCGTGATGATTTTATGTAAAACCCGTGAATCCACGGGTTTTTATTATTCCAGCGGCTGTGCGCCTATTTTTGGATCATTTGGGAAATCCTTATCGATGCGGTCATAGAACATGATGCCGTCGAGATGGTCGATTTCATGCTGCAGAACGACTGCGAGCATGCCTTTTGCTTTAATCTCAATCTGTTTGCCGTCAATGGTCGTCGCACTGACACGTATTCTATTGTAGCGGTGGACAAGCCCTTCGATATCCTCGTCAACACTCAAACAGCCTTCTCCGCCGGGCAAATATGTTTCAGCAACCGAATGGCTTTTCACTTTCGGGTTGATCAGCATGTAGTCATATTCGACTTCGCCTTCAGTGTTTTCGATATATATGGCAAGCATGCGCTTGTCGAGACCGATCTGAGGTGCCGCAAGGCCGACGCCTGACCTTAATTTATATTTCTCTGCCATTTCCTCATTTTGAGAGTTTTTGAGATATTCTCTCATACTTTTCAATTGTGAAATTGTTTCTTCGTCAATCTCACTCACTTCCGCAGCCTTCTTCCTTAAAATAGGGGCCGGGTCGCGGACGATATCTTTCATTGTTAGCAAGGTAAACCCTCCTGTTTTTGTGTAAGAATATTTATAGTATACTATAAAAGAGTCGTGTATATCAGTACTAAGATTACATAAATTTTGATGTTGCGGAGGATTTTTATCAATGAAGAGAATTACAGCATTAATGTTGGGGCTGGTTTTTATTTTGTCGGCCTGTAATAACGAGATCGATGAACTGGAAACTTTTTATGTGAAGTTCCAGGAAACGCTGGATGTTGAATCTGAAATCAGTGAAATCAATGATAACTTCAACAGGCTTGAGAACAGACGTGGTCAGATTCAGGAAGACCTATCGACTGCAGAACGCAGCGAACTGAATGAGATGAGCGAATCACTGGCTGAAAATACATCTGAACGGCTTGAACTGATCAATGAGGAGTCGTCAGTGATGGAGGAGTCCAGGACGGCTGCGGAGGAATCAGAAGAGCTGATCGGGGATATCAGCAATGAAGATTACCGTCAGCAGGCAGAAGCACTGATTGCTGCAGCAGATGACCGTTATGCGAAACATGGCGAACTGATGGAATCGTTTAAAAATGTACTGGGCAGCGAAGAGGAGTTGTTCGAGTATCTGCAGGGAGCCGAAAATCTGAGCCAGGATGATATCGATGACCAGATCAATACACTCAATGAAGAATATGACGGGCTGACAGCGCTGCAGGAAGAATATTCCACAGCGACGGATCGGTTGAATGAAGTGAAGCGTGAAGTTTATGAAATTCTTGATGAATCTTAAAGTGTGCTATAACAGATTTTTCTGTTTCATTAAGTAAACGTTGTAGCATCAATGTTTCGGTCTATCTGTTTCGCAACTGCTGAATTTACTGTTGTAACAGACTGTGATAAAATTATTAATAAGAGCTACAAAATAAACATTAAAAAATGTGAAAGGTTCGGTGAACATTCAATGGCACCTAAAAAAGGATTCGATCCAGTCAAAACACTGGAAGAGATCGAAGGCAAATTTGAGATGTACCAGATTTTGAACGAAAAAGGGGAAGTAGTAAACAAGGGCGACATGCCCGACTTATCAGACGACGAACTTGTAGAATTGATGACGCGCATGGTTTGGACACGTGTCCTTGACCAGCGTTCAATCTCACTCAGCAGACAGGGCCGTCTCGGTTTCTACGCACCGACTGCCGGCCAGGAAGCTTCACAGCTTGCGAGCCAGTATGCGTTGGAGAAAGAGGACTACATCGTCCCGGGATACCGTGATGTACCTCAGCTGATATGGCATGGTCTTCCGCTGACACAGGCATTTTTATTCTCACGCGGGCACTTCAAGGGAAATCAGTTCCCTGAAGGTGTAAACGCTTTAAGTCCACAGATCATCATCGGTGCACAGTTTGTCCAGACTGCCGGTATTGCTCTCGGCATCAAGAAGCGGGGTAAGAAATCGGTGGCAATCACCTACACGGGTGACGGCGGTTCCTCACAGGGCGATTTCTATGAAGGCATCAACTTTGCGAGTGCATATCTGGCGCCGGCGATTTTCGTCATCCAGAACAACCACTACGCAATCTCTACGCCGCGCGAACTGCAGACGAATGCTAAAACACTTGCGCAAAAAGCGGTCGCGGTCGGAATTCCGGGCGTCTATGTAGACGGCATGGATCCGCTCGCTGTATATAAAGTGACCAAAGATGCACGTGACCGTGCAGTGGCTGGTGACGGCCCGACATTGATCGAGACACTCTGCTACCGTTACGGTGCACACACGATGGCGGGCGACGACCCGACGCGTTACCGTACGTCGGATGAGGATTCCGAGTGGGAGAAGAAAGACCCATTGGTGCGTTTCCGTCTATTCCTTGAAGGTAAGGATTTATGGAACGAAGATAAAGAAGAAGAAGTTATGGAACAGGCAAAAGAAGAAATTAAAAAAGCCATCAAGGAAGCGGACGGTGCTGACAAGCAGACTGTAACGCAGCTGATGGAAATCATGTATGACGATATGCCGTCAAACTTGAAAGAGCAGTATGAAGTCTACAAAGAAAAGGAGTCGAAATAAACAATGGCTGAAAAGACAATGATTCAGGCGATCACAGAAGCGATGGCCACTGAACTCAAAAATGATGAGAATGTCCTGGTCTTTGGTGAGGATGTCGGTGTCAACGGCGGCGTCTTCCGTGCGACTGAAGGCCTGCAGAAAGAATTCGGCGAGGAGCGCGTATTCGATACGCCGCTTGCAGAAAGCGGACTTGTATCACTTGGACTCGGACTGACGCTGGAAGGCTACCGCCCGGTAATGGAAATCCAGTTCTTCGGGTTTTTATTCGAAGCAATGGACGGGGTGGCGGGTCAGATCGCAAGACACCGCTTCCGTTCAGGTGCTTCAAAACCGATGCCGGTTGTCATTCGTGCGCCATTCGGCGGCGGTGTGCACACTCCTGAAATGCATGCGGACTCATTGGAAGGGCTGATGGCCCAGACTCCTGGTCTGAAAGTGGTCATTCCTTCAAATCCGGTGGATGCGAAAGGTCTTCTGATCGAAGCGATCCGATCAAACGACCCTGTCGTGTTCCTCGAGCATATGAAACTTTACCGTTCATTCCGTGAAGACGTGCCTGAAGAGGACTACACGGTTGAAATCGGCAAAGCGAATGTTAAAAGAGAAGGCACTGACGTGACATTGATTGCATACGGTGCGATGGTACAGGAATCAATCAAAGCTGCAGAAGCGCTTGAAGAAGACGGCATCTCTGCAGAAGTGATCGACCTTAGAACTGTATCACCGGTGGATTACGACACACTGGTCGAATCAGTCGAGAAGACGAACCGTGCAGTTGTTGTGCAGGAAGCACAGCGCCAGGCAGGTATTGCCGCAAACGTTGCAGCTGAACTGTCAGAGCGTGTAATCCTCAGCCTGGAAGCGCCGATCAAGCGTGTCACGGCTCCGGACACTGTATATCCGTTCACTCAGGCAGAAGAAGTATGGCTGCCGAACAAAGATGATATTGTTGAAAAAGCTAAAGAGGTTTACAATTTCTAAAATAAACACCATACAAAGGAGGAGTTACTGTGGCTTTTGAATTTAAACTGCCGGATATCGGTGAAGGTATCCACGAAGGTGAAATAGCAAAATGGATGGTTGCCGAAGGCGATGAAATCAAAGAAGATGACGTTCTGGTTGAAATCCAGAACGATAAAGCATTGGTTGAAATCCCGTCCCAGGTTGACGGTACAATCCAAAAAATCCATGTTGATGAAGGAGAAACGACGACTGTCGGTACTGTTATCGTAACTATCGACGACGGGTCGGAAGACAGCGGCGAATCTGAAGAACCATCTGAAAAAGAGGAGTCCAAAGATGAAAAGAAAGACGATTCTGAAGCAGATGACAAAGAAGCCTCCAAGTCCGAAGATGAGTCCGAAGAGAAGAAAGAAAAGAAATCTTCCGGCGGGCGCGTCATCGCCATGCCGTCCGTGCGCAAGTTTGCACGTGAAGAAGATGTGGACATCAACGAAGTGACAGGGTCAGGCAAAAATGGCCGTGTGACAAAAGAAGATATTGAAGCCTTCAAGAGTGGCGACGCACCGGCAGCATCCGAAGAAGCTTCATCTGAAGAAGAGACTCAGGAAGAAACTCAAGTTGCAGCAAGTGCTTCACAGGAGGGTTCACGCGAAACAAGAGAAAAGATGTCCGGCATGAGGCGTGCGATCGCAAAAGCGATGGTAAACTCAAAACAGACATCACCTCACGTTACTCATATGGATGAAGTTGTCGTGGATGATCTTTGGAATCACCGTAAGAAGTTCAAGGACATTGCTGCGGAGCAGGGTGTTAAACTGACATTCCTCCCTTATGTAGTTAAGGCAATTGTGTCAACATTGAAGAAATTCCCTGAACTGAATGCTTCAATCGACAACGAAACGATGGAAATAATTCAGAAACATTACTATAATGTAGGTATTGCCGCAGACACCGAACGTGGTCTGGTTGTACCTGTGATCAAAGATGCAGACACTAAATCAATGTTCGAAATTTCAAATGAAATTAACGAGCTTGCTGAAAAAGCACGTGACGGCAAGTTGTCAGGTGATGAAATGAAGGGTGGATCAATGTCCATTTCAAACCTCGGCTCAGCCGGCGGGTCTCATTTCACTCCGGTCATCAACCAGCCTGAAGTAGCAATACTCGGTATCGGCCGCATTGAAGAAAAAGCAATTGTAAGAGAAGGACAAGTTGTCCCGGCACGTGTTCTTGCGTTATCATTGAGCTATGATCATAGACAGGTTGACGGCATGAAAGCTCAAACTGCATTAAATCATATGAAGAGATTATTGAACAATCCGGATTTATTACTAATGGAGGGATAAGTAGAATGGTAGTTGGAGATTTTCCTATTGAAACAGATACTATTGTAGTTGGTGCAGGTCCTGGTGGGTATGTTGCGGCAATCCGTGCAGCCCAGACAGGCCAGAAAGTGACGATTGTAGAAAAAGAAGCTTGGGGCGGCGTCTGCCTGAACGTCGGATGTATTCCGTCAAAAGCGGTCATCTCATCATCACACCGTTATCAGGAAGCACTCAATTCTGAGGAAATGGGCGTTAAAACTGAAGGTGTCAGCCTTGACTTCTCTAAAGTACAGTCTTTCAAAGAGAGCGTCGTTGATAAATTGGTCGGCGGTGTCGAAGGTCTGCTGAAAGGCAACAAAGTGGACATGGTCAAAGGTGAAGCTTATTTCGTAGATAACAACACGTTGAAAGTGATGGATGAAAAACAGTCGCAGACTTACAAATTCAAAAATGCAATCATCGCAACGGGTTCACGCCCGATTGAGATTCCAGGATTCAAATTCGGCGAGCGTATCATCGACTCAACAGGTGCACTTGCTCTTGAAGAGAAGCCTGAGAAACTGGTTGTCATCGGCGGCGGCTATATCGGTACCGAGCTTGGTACTGCATATGCAAACTTCGGTACAGAAGTGACGATCCTTGAAGGGCAGAAAGACATCCTCGGCGGATTCGAAAAGCGTATGACTTCACTTGTGAAGCGTAACCTTAAGAAAAAAGGTGCGACAATCGTTACAAAAGCGATGGCCCAATCTGCTGAAGAAACTGAAAACGGTGTGAAAGTCACTTATGAAGCTAAAGGTGAAACGCACGAAGTTGAAGCGGACTACGTACTTGTAACAGTCGGCCGTAAACCGAACACTGAAGAAATCGGCCTGGATGAGCTCGGCGTCAAAAAAGATGACCGCGGCCTGATTGAAGTGGACAAGCAGTCAAGAACTTCAATCGACAATATTTTCGCAATCGGTGATATTGTTCACGGTCTTCCACTTGCACATAAAGCAAGCTACGAAGGTAAAATTGCTGCTGAAGCGATTGCCGGCGAGAAATCAGAAGTTGATTACATCGGCATGCCTGCAGTATGTTTCACAGAACCTGAACTTGCAACTGTCGGATTCAACGAAGCAGATGCAAAAGAAGAAGGCTACGAAGTTGTCACAGGACAGTTCCCGTTCGGTGCCAACGGACGTGCGCTCGGCCTTAACAAAACGGATGGGTTCGTCAAAGTGGTTGCCCGTAAAGAGGACGGGCTTGTACTTGGTGCTCAAATTGCCGGTGACGGTGCTTCAGACATCATTGCTGAACTCGGTCTTGCAGTTGAGACGGGCATTACTTTAGAAGACATTGCTCTGACAATCCATGCACACCCTACTTTAGGTGAAATTCCTATGGAAGCGGCTGAAGTTGCATTAGGCCGTCCGATCCACTCTATGTAATATGATTGAAGGCGTCTTTATGACGCCTTTTATTTTTGATTTATATTTGCGTGAGGTGAATAAAAGTGAATGAAGGATACAGCTATCCGCTGGATGATGACTGGTCGACCGAAGAGATAATCGCAGTCGTCGAATTTTTTGAAGCGGTTGAAACCGGTTATGACGAAGGCATCGGAGCCGGTCAGCTTAAAGACCATTATAAAAACTTCAAGAAAGTCGTGCCGACGAAAAGTGAAGAGAAGACACTGTTCAAAGAGTTTAAGGAAAGAAGCGGTTTTGAACCTTTCACTTTGACAAGACAATTGAAGGACTCTGGAGATGGAGACATCTTAAGACCATGATTTACCGCGGGATACAGCACCCGCTTTTTTAAAATCAAAAGGTATACTGTCAATTATCGTGATTAATATTTATAAACTTGGGTAATATTTAAAAGAGGACATATACAAAAAGACATATTTACAGGAGGTCCCTATGGCTAGACGAGAATATACTCAAACAATACGGCCGGTACGCCGGATTGCAGAAAAAATATTTGGCTGGCTGGCATGGCTAGGATTACTTTTAGTTGCCGGCGGACTTTTATTTTTCTCACTGGTAACAGTGAATGACCAGGCGTTTATCGATCAATTTACAACACAGATGGAACAATCCTTTGAAGCACAGAATGTAGAAGGGTTCACACCTGAAGAACTGACTCAGACTGCACTCAACATGCTGAACAGTTTCTGGATGATTGCATTATATTTGATTTTACCGTTGATTTTAGGTCTTTTTGGACTATTAACAATGAAGAGACGAATTTTGTCAGGATTTCTGATGCTGCTTGCAGGTATACTGTCGGCACCATTGGTAATCGGTGTCGTGACAGGTCTGATTCCTTTATTCTTCATCATCGCGGCAATACTTTTATTTGTCAGAAAAGATGAAGTGATCATGGATGACGGACTCGATCCGATGGACCGCGGCGGAGTGAGAGACCGTGCGGAAGACCCGAATGCCGGGCCTGTCAACCGCGAACGTGACCTGGACGGAGACCGCGACTTCGAGCGCAGAAATCAGCTCGAGCGCGACCGTGAATTTGAAAGAGACCGCAATGCGGGAGTCGCTGCACCGCTCGATGATGATGTACGTACCGACCGTGATTACAAAGATGACGGCCGACGCGATGCCCGTCGTGACGAAGATATCGAAGCGACACGAAAATTCAGCAAGATTGATGAAAAGGACTACAGAGATTCTGAAAAACGTGATAACTATGTCGACGGTAACATTGATTCATCCGACGCAGTTGAACCTGTTACAGATGATGAGTTCAACCGTACACACGGCATGGAAGTCGAAAATGAACGCGGTTCAGGAATTTCCCGCGAGCGCGGAGGAAGAAAGCGCGAAAGAGATAACGCACCCGCCTTCGATGCACGCGAAGAAGTCGACCGTAAAGGCAAGACCTACGGCTACGATAACGATGCTTCATCAGAGCGCCGTCAAAATGTAGACCGTCGCAACAATGATGAACTATAAAGTTTAATTTGAAAGCCCGCATTTTTGCGGGTTTTTTTTGTAATGATTATCATATTTGAGGTTTAATACATGTTCGCCAGCCGCACGAGCATGTGATGGAGGTTTAATACATGTTCGCCAACAGAACGAACATGTGATAAAGCATAATTTGGCCTGGCTTACTGAACTCCAGTGCAAAAAGTTACAAATTTTTCAAGGCATATATGGAATCGTTACCAATGTGATGAAATCAACATGGAAGAGGTACATGCAATTAATTGAAACGTTACAAGATTCTAAAAATTTAAAAATAAAGCTATTGACATTGCCCAAAATCTGATAATATAAGTTCTATTAAATAAAATTACATAGAATGGGGTCTTGTTTATGAATGCTTTAATTCGTTTCAGCCAGTTTGTCGGTAATACTTTTGCTGTGTGGGCACTGGTGTTTGCTGTTCTGGCATTTGTATTTCCATCCGGATTCAGCTGGATTGCACCTTATATTTCAATCCTGCTCGGTATCATCATGTTTGGCATGGGGCTGACTTTGAAGCTCGGTGACTTCAAAGAAGTGGTTAAGGCTCCGAAAGCCGTATTGTTAACAGTGGCTGCCCAGTATATCATCATGCCGGGAATCGCAGTACTTCTTGTGTGGATATTCCAACTGCCTGCTGAAATTGCAATCGGAGTCATTTTAGTCGGCTGCTGTCCGGGCGGTACTTCATCGAACGTTATGACATTCCTTGCAAAAGGCAACGTGGCATTATCCATTGCGGCAACTTCGATTTCCACGCTGCTCGCACCGGTCATCACGCCGATGCTTACTTTATTGCTTGCGAGTGCACTGCTTCCTGTATCATTTATGGATATGTTCATTTCAATCGTCCAGATTGTATTGATACCGGTTGTTGCGGGTGTAGTGGTCAACTACCTGCTTGGCGGTGAAAGAGTGGAAAAAGTGGTCGGGGTTTTACCATTGGTGTCAGTTGTTGGTATAATCGCTGTAATCACAGCTGTTGTTTCTACGAACGTTCAAAATATCATCGAAACTGGATTGTTGATCTTTGCTGTGGTCATCCTTCATAACCTGTTGGGCTACGGTGTCGGATTCCTTATCGGCAGACTGCTTAATTTCAAAGTCCAGGATCAGAAGGCGATATCAATCGAAGTCGGTATGCAGAACTCAGGGCTTGCGACAGCGCTTGCGACTGCTCATTTCTCACCAATTGCCGCTGTACCCGGTGCGATTTTCTCGGTATGGCACAACATTTCAGGTTCGCTTGTTGCGAACTGGTTGAGTAAAATGAAGAATGACGATGATGATAAGGCGACAGAAGTAGAAGAGACGGGTAAAACGGAAGAAATAATCACTTAAAAGGCGGGAGAATTTATGTCAGAGAAAAAAGATCTTAGAATTAACAGTAAAGTGTACACAGAAAGTAACGTCAAGGCGCCAAACCGTGCGATGCTGCGTGCGGTCGGTTTCACTGATGAAAAGTTTCAGATGCCGCAGATCGGTGTCGCAAGCAACTGGGCGGAGACGACGCCATGTAACATTCACCTGAACGACCTTGCGCAGTTTGCAAAAGAAGGCGTGAGCGCTTCAGGCGGGGTGCCGATCCAGTTCAATACGATTACAGTTGCTGATGGTATTGCAATGGGTACTCAGGGCATGCGTTTTTCACTGCCTTCAAGAGATATCATAGCTGATTCCATCGAGACGATGGTCGGCGGACAGAACCTGGATGCGTTAGTTGCAATCGGAGGATGTGATAAGAACATGCCGGGCTGTGCGATTGCAATGGCGAATTTGAACGTGCCTGCTGTATTCGTATACGGCGGTACGATTGCCCCGGGCAGACACAAGGGTGAGGATATCGATCTGGTAAGTGTGTTCGAAGGGGTCGGTAAATGGAATAATGGTGAAATTGATGACGAAGAATTAAAGGGGATTGAATGCAACGGCTGTCCGGGACCCGGCGGCTGCGGCGGGATGTATACGGCAAACTCCATGGCTGCAGCGCTTGAAGCGATGGGCATGAGTCTTCCGGGGTCGGCATCAAACCCGGCTGCTACAAAAGATAAAGAACAGGATGTCTATGAAGCTGGCAAGGCTGTATTGAATCTTTTGGAAAAAGATATCTATCCTAAAGATATCCTTACTAAAGAAGCTTTTGAAAATGCAATCACTGTCGTGTACGCCCTTGGCGGTTCGACGAATGCAATCCTTCACCTGCTTGCGATTGCGCACGCAGCAGAAGTTGAACTTTCCATCGATGACTTCAATGTGATGCAGGAAAAAGTACCGCATCTGGCCGATCTTAAGCCGAGCGGCAAGTATGTATTCCAGGATCTTTACAATGTCGGCGGAGTACAGGGTGTCATGAAGTACCTTTATGAGAACGGTCTGATCCACGGCGGCTGTCTGACAGTTACAGGCAGGACGATTGCTGAAAACCTTGAAGCGGTCGAGCATCTTAAAGAAGGTCAGGATGTTGTCATGCCTCTTGATAATCCTAAACGTGCAGACGGACCTCTGATTGTACTTAAAGGCAATCTGGCGCCGCTAGGTGCGGTTGCGAAAGTGTCCGGCGTAAAAGTGCGCCGCCACGAAGGGACTGCGAAAGTATTCGATACCGAGCAGGAAGCAATCGATGCGGTCATGGCGAATGATATCCAAAAAGGCGATGTTGTAATCGTAAGATACGTCGGGCCAAAAGGCGGACCGGGCATGCCTGAGATGCTGTCATTGTCCAGTCTGATTTCCGGTAAAGGGCTCGGCGAAGATGTCGCGCTCCTTACGGACGGAAGATTTTCCGGTGGTACGCGCGGACTTGTCGTCGGCCATATTGCACCTGAAGCGCAGGAAGGCGGACCGGTTGCGCTCGTCGAGACCGGAGACACTGTGACAATCGATCAGGATACTAAAGAAATTACGATGCATGTTTCCAATGAAGAGATGAAAGCACGTGCAGATAAACTCGAGCTGCCGCCTCTTTATAAGAAGGGTGTACTTGGGAAGTATGCACATATCGTGTCCAACTCATCCCTTGGTGCTGTAACGGATTTCCTGAACAGAGACGACCTGTATCAGAAGTAATGAAAATAAAACCCGGACGATAATTGAATCGTCCGGGATTTTTTATGTCTATTTTTCGCGATACGTAAATCATAATACATGAAAACAAGAAAAACTTGAAAAAAGTTTGAAAAACCGAACAATGCATCATGAAAGCATTGTAATCGTTTTCAATGACTAAAGATTTAGACAATTTAAAAATATTCGATAAAAAGAGTTGATTTCTTCCCGGAAAGGCTGTAATATAACTCTCAACATCATATTACAGAAATATCAGATTAATTCAGAACTGAATATTCTCAGAAAAAGCTTTGAAGGGAATTTAAAGTTACCACTATTGATTTAAAGAGAATGGGGCACGGCTGAAAACCCAGATCGATGTTAACTTTATGCTCATCCCTGAGCGTTGTGCTGAAAGGTATTCCACTTACTAGGCACAGCCGGGTGTCCGCCACTCGTTAAGTAAACGGACTGCATGGGGTAAGTCATAAATTAAATGGAATGACCGCCATAAATTAACTCCTTATTAACATTTACCTCTTCTTACACATGCAGTCCATAAGGTTGCTGCCGTGAGGCAGTGACAAACTTGGGTGGTACCGTGAGCAAATGAACTCTTTTCTCCCCATTGTTACTATGTAGCAGTGTGAGAAAAGAGTTTTTTTATTTAAATATCATGTGATTGAATGAGGAGGTTTTTCAATGAAGACAGAACTGGCAATAAAAGAAGCGCAGTTGAACAGTAGAATTGAAGAGGATTTTATAACGGGTGCGGATGTCTTAATTGAAGCATTAGTTAATCAAGATGTTGATACAGTTTTTGGCTATCCTGGAGGTGCTGTGTTACCGATTTATGATGCACTCCATAAGAGCGATGCATCATTCAATCATATTTTATGCAGACACGAACAAGGTTTGATACACGCAGCTGAAGGATATGCAAGAACGACCGGCAAAGCAGGCGTCGTAATTGCAACGAGCGGTCCGGGCGCGACAAACTTGATCACCGGAATTACGGATGCAATGATGGATTCATTGCCTGTCGTATGTTTCACCGGTCAGGTATCATCAGCAGTAATAGGTACAGACGCATTCCAGGAGGCGGATGTCATAGGGTTGACGACGCCTATTACGAAGTATAATTACCAGGTATCGGATATAAAGGATCTACCAAGAATAGTAAGAGAAGCATTCCACATCGCAACGACGGGCAGACCGGGTCCGGTAGTCGTTGATATCCCGAAGAACATTGCACAGGAAGTCGTAACAGAAACTTTTGATACAGACTTCCACCTTCCGGGATATCAGCCGACGGTCAATCCGAATCCACTGCAGATCAAACGCGTAATGAATGCATTGAAAACAGCAAAAAAACCAATGATTTTAGCCGGAGCGGGCGTACAGTTTGCAGGCGGCAGTGAAGAGCTGAGAGCGTTCGCTGAAAAGCATAAAGTGCCGGTGACGACAACACTGCTGGGTCTTGGAACTTTCCCGGGCACACACGAACAGTCTCTGGGCATGGCCGGCATGCACGGTTCTTACGCAGCGAACATGGCAATCTACGAATGCGATTTTCTGATCAACATCGGAGCACGTTTCGACGACAGGCTGACAGGTGCATTGCAGCACTTTGCTCCTGAAGCTAAAGTGGCCCATATCGATATCGATCCTGCAGAGATCGGCAAGAACGTGGAAACACACATCCCGGTAGTAGGTGATGCGAAAGAAGCATTGAAACGCATGCTTAATTCACCGGTTGAATGTGAAGACCACAGCGAATGGTACAAGAAGGTGATGGATAACAAAGAAGATTCACCGTTCTGGTATGAAAACAGTGACGAACTGATTTCACCGCAGTGGCTCATCGAACAGATATATGAAGAAACTGACGGCAAAGCGATTGTTACGACTGACGTCGGGCAGCATCAGATGTGGGCGGCACAGTTCTACAAGCTTGATCAACCAAACCGTTTCGTAACAAGCGGCGGACTCGGCACAATGGGCTTCGGTCTGCCGGCAGCAATCGGTGCACAGCTTGGAGCCAAAGATGACACAGTGGTAGCCATCGTCGGCGACGGCGGTTTCCAGATGACGATGCAGGAGATGCAGACATTGAAACATTATAATCTTCCTGTAAAAGTGGTCATCGTGAACAACGAAGCACTGGGCATGGTCAGACAGTGGCAGGAGAAGTTCTATGAAGAGCGTTATTCTGAATCGCTGCTTGATAAGAACCCTGACTTCGTAAAGCTTGCTGAAGCATTCGGCGCTGAAGCTTTCCAGGTTAAAGAAGAAAGTAAAGTGAAAGAAACATTGAGAAGTGCATTTGAACACGACGGTCCGGCACTGATCGATGCCAGAGTCGTCAAATTGGATCTTGTATTTCCAATGGTTGCACCAGGTAAAGGAAATCACGAAATGATAGGGGTGAAACCATGCGAAGAATAATTACAGCAACAGTTCAAAATTCCAGCGGGGTTTTGAACAGGGTGACAGGCCTGCTGTCACGGCGCGGTTTCAACATTGAAAGCATCACTGTCGGTGAGACGGAGCTTGAAGGCATTTCTAAAATCACATTTGTTGTGGATGTTGAAGAGTCACAAAAGATTGAACAGCTGACAAAGCAGCTCCACAAACAGATTGATGTACTGAAAGTGAATGACATCACCGACACGAACAAAGTGGCACGCGAACTGTGCCTGATCAAAGTGGTTGCCACACCCCAGAGCCGTTCGGAAATAAACGGCATCGTGGAACCGTTCAGAGCACGCATACTTGATATTTCAAAAGATTCGTTAATTGTTGAAGTTACCGGCAAACCGGATAAAATTGAAGCGATTATAGATTTACTGACACCATACGGCATCAAAGAGCTTTCGCGCACAGGCATTACAGCATTCACTCGTGGTAAACAGAACAAACAAGTTTCAGACTATCAAACATTAATAGTATAAATTCTTAAGGAATGAAAGGGAGAAAATTATTATGACTAAAGTATTTTATGACAAAGATCTTGACCAAGCAGTATTGAACGGGAAAAAAATTGCCATCATTGGTTATGGTTCGCAGGGACACGCTCACGCACAAAACTTAAGAGACTCAGGCAACGAAGTCGTTGTCGGTCTAAGAGAAGGAAAATCTTTTGATAAGGCAAAAGAGGACGGCTTTGAAGTCAAGCCTGTCAGTGAAGCGGTCAAAGATGCGGATGTCACGATGATTTTACTTCCGGATGAACACCAGCCTAAAGTATACAACGAAAGCATCAAGGACAATCTGAAACCGAACAGTGCATTGGCATTTGCCCACGGCTTCAACGTTCACTTCACTCAGATTGTACCGAGAGAAGATGTAGATGTATTTCTAGTTGCACCAAAAGGCCCGGGTCACCTGGTCCGCCGTACTTTTGAAGAAGAGGCCGGCGTACCGGCATTATACGGAATCTACCAGGACGTAACAGGTAAAGCGACACAGGTTGCAATGGCCTATGCAGGCGGCATCGGCGCAGGACGTGCAGGCATCCTTGAAACTTCTTTCCAGGAAGAGACTGAAACGGATCTGTTCGGCGAGCAGGCAGTATTATGCGGCGGTATGACATCTTTAGTCAAAGCAGGATTTGAAACATTGACAGATGCAGGATACCAGCCGGAAGTTGCATACTTCGAGTGTCTGCACGAATTGAAACTGATCGTTGACTTGATGTATGAAGGCGGACTTGAAAACATGCGCTACTCGATTTCCGATACAGCTCAGTGGGGCGACTTTGTAAGCGGGCCAAGAGTTGTAAACGACGAAACTAAAGAACGCATGCAGGAAATCCTGAAAGAAATCCAGGACGGTTCATTCGCAAAAGACTGGGTTCTTGAAAACCAGGCAGGACGTCCGAGATATAACGCCATCAATAATCAGGAATACAACCACCCGATCACGCAGGTTGGTAAAGATCTTCGCGACTTAATGCCATTCGTCGGAGAAGCTGTTAATAAATAATGAAAGGATGATTGGCAATGGCTGATATTCAAATTTTTGATACTACACTTAGAGACGGTGAGCAGTCACCTGGAGTCAATCTAAATAAAAGTGAAAAACTGGAGATCGCCAAGCAGCTTGAACGCTTAGGTGTAGATATTATAGAGGCAGGTTTCCCTGCAGCATCCGACGGGGATTTTGAAGCGGTGAAGCTCATTGCCGACACTGTCAAAGAATCATCAGTGACGGCACTCGCCCGTACGCACCGTAAAGATATCGACCGTGCATATGAAGCATTGAAAAACACTGAAAAACCGAGGATTCATATTTTCCTCGCAACATCTCCGATCCATATGGAATATAAGTTGAAGATGTCAGAAGAAGAAGTGTTGGCGAAATCCATTGAAATGGTAACATATGCTAAAACGTTGTTCCCTGAAGTGGAATTCTCAGCTGAAGATGCGACGCGTTCCGATATCGATTTCCTGATTAAGCTCATCGAGCAGGTTATCGATGCAGGCGCAACGGTCATCAACTTACCGGACACTGTAGGATTTACAACACCTCATGAATACGGCCGGATGTTCAAAACAATCAGAGAGAGAGTTCCGAACATCGACAAAGTCAATCTTTCATGCCACTGTCACGACGATCTGGGCATGGCAGTCGCAAACTCGATGGCTGCTGTTGAAAACGGTGCAACTCAGGTCGAGTGCGCCGTCAACGGCATCGGCGAGAGAGCAGGCAATGCGGCACTTGAAGAAATTGCGGTAGCTCTTGAAATCCGTAAGGATTTCTACCCGTATGAAACGTCACTTGTCTTAAAAGAAATCAAGCGGACCAGCGATATTGTCAGTAAACTGTCAGGCATGTACATCCAGGCAAACAAAGCGGTCATCGGCCGGAATGCGTACGCTCATGAATCAGGCATCCACCAGGACGGCGTACTTAAAAACGCTGAGACATACGAAATCATTACACCTGAACTTGTCGGCGTATCTGAGAACACTCTATTCCTTGGAAAACATTCCGGGCGTCATGCATTCAAAGACAAAGTGGCTGAGTTCAAACTTGAACTTTCAGAAGACGAAGTCACAACAGCATTCAAGAAATTCAAACTTCTTACAGACCAGAAGAAAGAAGTCACAGAAGATGATATATATACGATATTGATGGAAATAAAAACCGAAGACTCAGATATTCCTATGTATAAGATGGAGAATTTCCAGGTCAATTACGGTCCTGAAAATGGCACTGAAAGTGAAGTGTCACTAAAAACACCTGAAGGGAAGACCATTTCCAATACGACTATCGGTAACGGCAGCGTCGATGCACTTTACGGTACGATCAAGAGTCTGATCGAGATGGAACTGAACCTTATCGATTATCAGCTGAACTCTGTCGGCCGCGGTAAAGATGCACTTGCCGAAGCTCATGTACAGCTGAAAGTGGACGGCCAGGTCATGAACGGCCGCGGTACAGCACAGGACGTGATCGAAGCATCAGCGAATGCATACATCAACGCAGTCAACCGTTATCTGATCAAGAATACACAGGAAAAATCGATTTCGATCAGCAGCTGACGAAAAGGAGCCATTAAACATGAAAAAACACATAATGACACTTCCGGGCGACGGCGTCGGACCAGAAGTAATGGCTGGTGCAAAAGAAGTTCTAAAAAGAATCGCAGAAAAATATAATCATGAATTTACGTTTGAAGAAGGCCTCATCGGGGGTGCCGCATATGATGCGGATGGCACGCCCCTTGATGACAAAACTCTGGAACGGGCAAAACAGGCAGATGCCATTCTGCTCGGTGCAGTCGGCGGACCGGCGTGGGACGAGGTGGATAAAACTTTAAGGCCTGAACAGGGGCTGCTTAAAATCCGCAAGGAACTGGAGCTGTTTGCAAATCTCCGGCCGATCAAGGTTTTTGACAAGCTGATTCCTGCTTCCCCGCTGAAGGAACGGATCGTCGGCGGCACGGATATTCTATTCGTGCGTGAGCTGACGGGGGGTCTTTATTTCGGAAAGCCGAGTGAGCGGAGAGACGGCGGCAACTCAGTCGTCGATACACTCCAGTACACGCAAGAAGAGATAGAACGCATCGTTGAATACGGCTTTCAGGCTGCGACGCTGCGCAGCAAAAAGCTGACTTCCGTGGATAAGGCGAACGTTTTGGAATCCAGCCGCATGTGGCGTGAAATAGTGGATGCAAAAAGTGCCGATTATCCTGAAGTTGAAGTCGAGCACGCGCTCGTCGATTCGACAGCGATGAAACTGATTACGAATCCAAATCACTTTGATGTGGTCGTGACTGAAAATCTTTTCGGAGATATATTGAGTGACGAGGCATCGGTGATTACAGGATCGATCGGACTTCTGCCGTCGGCCAGTCTGAACAGTACCGGTTTTGGTCTGTATGAACCGGTTCACGGTTCTGCGCCCGACATCGCCGGTGAAAATAAAGTGAATCCGCTCGCAATGATTCTGTCGGCGGCGATGATGTTGAAATATACATTCCATCTGTCCGAAGAATCAGCGGCGGTTGAGAAAAGTGTGGATGCCGCATTGAAATCGGGCTTTCATACTATGGATCTGAATATCGAAGGCGGCAGGACCGTCTCCACTGAAGAGATGGTTGAAGTAGTTTTGAAAAATATTAAATAAAATGGATAAGTGAGTTGATATGAGGAATGGCTGAGAAAAAGACTATTATTGAGAAAATCTGGGAAGACCATGTTGTACATAGAGATGAGGGACAGCCGGATTTAATATACATTGATCAACATTTAGTTCACGAAGTCACTTCTCCTCAAGCATTTGAAGGGTTGCGGCTTGCCGGACGCAAAGTCCGCCGGCCTGACCTGACTTTCGCAACGATGGACCACAACGTCCCGACTAAGAACCGTGAAAATGTCAAAGATGAAATTTCAGCGAAACAGATGGATGCATTGAAGAAAAACTGTGCAGACTTCGGTGTCAAGCTTGCAGATATGTTCCACCCGGACCAGGGTATCGTGCACATTATCGGTCCTCAGCTGGGACTGACACAGCCCGGAAAGACGATCGTCTGCGGAGACAGTCATACGTCAACGCACGGTGCATTCGGTGCACTGGCATTCGGTATCGGTACTAGTGAAGTCGAACATGTCCTTGCGACACAGACTTTATACGGTGACCGTCCGAAAACGATGAACGTCAAAGTGAACGGACCTCTCGGAGCAGGTGTTACGGCTAAAGACCTGATCCTTGCGATCATCGCAAAATTCGGCGTCAAGTTCGGTGCGGGTTATGTGGTTGAATATACAGGAGAAGCTGTGCGTGACTTATCGATGGAAGGCCGTATGACGGTATGTAACATGTCCATCGAAGGCGGTGCAAGAGCCGGGTTGATTTCACCGGACCAGAAAACTGTAGACTTCCTGACAGGAAGGCGTTACGTTCCAAAAGATGAAGAAGAGTTTAGAGCATTGAGTGAAAAATGGCTGGCATATGCAACTGATGAAGGTGCAACTTATGATGAAACCATTGAAATCGATGCGACTGAAATCGAACCTCAAGTGTCATGGGGGACGAACCCGGGTATGGTTGTACCAATCAGCGGTGCCACACCGTCAGTCGATGGAGTGGACAACAAAGATGAAATTACACGTGCACTGACTTATATGGATCTGACGGAGAACCAGCCGATCACGTCCATCGAGATCGATCATGTGTTCATCGGGTCATGCACAAACTCCAGAGTTCCGGATTTGGAAAGTGCTGCTGAAATCATCAAAGGCAGGAAAGTGAAAGACGGTGTCAAAGCGATTGTTGTTCCCGGCTCTTTTTTAGTGAAGTCGGAAGCAGAAGAGCTTGGTCTGGATAAGATCTTCACAGACGCTGGATTCGAATGGCGTGACGCAGGATGCAGCGCGTGCCTCGGCATGAACGATGACATCATCCCTGCGGGCGGCCGCTGTGCATCAACGTCAAACCGTAACTTCGAAGGCCGCCAGGGCAACGGTGCAAGAACACATCTGGTCAGTCCTGAAATGGCTGCAGCAGCTGCAATCGAAGGACGATTCGTCGATGTCCGCAGTTATACGTTGGAAGAGAAAATTTCTTAGGAGGAGGATATCACATGGAAGCAATAGAGAAACATACAGGTAAGGTATATCCTCTGAACAGAGATAATGTGGATACCGACCAAATCATACCAAAACAATTTTTAAAGCGTATCGAAAGAACAGGTTTCGGGCAATTTTTATTTTATAACTGGCGCTTTGACGATGAAGGCAACTTGAAACAGGACTTTGATCTGGACAATGCGAAATATGAAGGTGCATCTGTAATGGTGGCAGGCGAAAACTTCGGCTGCGGCTCATCAAGGGAACACGCACCGTGGTCATTGCTGGACTTCGGTTTTAAAGTGATCATCGCACCGAGTTTTGCAGATATCTTCTACAGCAATGCCTTTAAAAACGGTATTATTGTAATTGAGGCAGACAAAGACAAAGTCGATGAGTGGCAGGACAAAGCACAAAGTGGAGACTTCCAATTGTCAGTTGATCTGGAGGAACAGACAGTGACTGCTGACGGTGAAGCATATAAATTTGACATCCCGTCATACCATAAGGAAAAACTTATCAACGGATGGGATGACATTTCGTTGACATTGCAGTTGGAGGATAAAATCAATCAATATGAGGAGAGTGGTCGCATGGGGATTTCTTAACCAGTGGATTAGTCCAGAATGCCTGGGAGGTACTCGGACATAAGATCCACAATACGCCTTTAGTCACATCGAATACTACGAACTTACGTACAAACAGAGATGTTTATTTGAAGATGGAGAATCAACAGAAGACAGGCGCATTCAAATTCAGAGGCGCAAGCTACAAGTTGATGAAATTATCTGCTGAGGAGTTATCAAAAGGAGTATTGACCGCATCTGCCGGCAATCACGCACAAGGCGTGGCACTTGCTGCAGCCCAGCTCGGTGCACAGGCGACAATATTCATGTCGGAAGCAACACCGACAAATAAAGTTGAAGCCACACGGGGCTACGGAGCAGAAGTGATTCTGGTGGGGGAGAGTTTTCAGGAAGCATATGATGCATCTCTTGAATACCAGCAGGAAACAGGGGCGACTTATATACACCCTTTTGATGACTACGATATTATGGCAGGTCAGGGAACGATTGCAATTGAAATGTTATCACAACAACCAGATCTGGATACATTGATTGTTCCTATTGGCGGGGGAGGCTTGATCAGCGGTATTGCCGTCGCTGCTAAAAGCATAAACCCGGATATACGCGTGATTGGTGTGCAGACTGACAGAGCACCATCAATGTTTAACGCTTATCATCAAGGACTGGTGGAACGATTGGAAAATGTATCAACGATCGCAGAAGGAATTGCAGTCAAAGAACCAGGTCAGTTGACATTGCCTATAATCAATAAGTATGTAGACGATGTAATTTGCGTATCGGAAGCAGAAATCGCTGATGCGATGATCTACCTTTTAGAAAGAAGCAAGACATTAGTTGAAGGTGCAGGTGCAGCAGCACTGGCATGCCTGCTCAGCCACCATGATGATATCAACTCCGATAAAACCGGTGTAATCGTCAGTGGAGGCAACATCGATATCTCGAAAATGCCCGACATCCAGAGCCTTGCAGCAGAACTCCGCAAAGAAGCGGGTTTAGCTGAAAAAGCATTCGGAGCACGATCAGGTGCATGTTCTCAATCGAGAGTCGATGCGAGAGCGAAATCAGCAGTATTAAGATGAAAGTCATAGATTGCAATGAGGCGCGCCCGGACTGTTCGGGCGCGTTTTTTGGCGTGGGGAGGTATTCAGCTGAGATGGTGGGTGTGGAGTTTAGTTATGAGTGAGATAGATGCTAACTAAACGTTTGAGGCCGTTTGCTGTGCAGATAGGCTTGGAATTATCGCTAACTAAACGCCTGAGACAGTCAGCTGTGCAGATAGGCTTGGAATTATCTCTAACTAAACGCCTGAGGCAGTCAGGTGTGCAGATAGGCTTGGATTTGACTCTAACTAAACGTCTGAGACAGTCAGCTGTGCAGATGAGCTTGGAATAATCTCTAACTAAACGCCTGAAACAATCTGCCGTGCAGATAGTCTGAAAATATCCACTATCTAAACGTCGAAAGGATAAAAAAATGTCCACTCAGCAACAATCACGTTACAAGTGAACATTATATAGAAATTTCATCAGAAATCGATGTAGCCTTTCAGCCGATATCTACGAATGGTTGAGCCACTGAAATGATTACCGCTGTATTTGGCTATCATTTCAGAATTGACTTGCCACGTCGAATTAAGAATGCGTAATTCTCTGATCAGCTGCTGGACGACTTCAGGTTTCGTCATCACATCACCGCACTCATCACAGACGAACTTATCCCGGTGCACGCGGCGCAGTCTGCTGTTGGCGCAATCGGCACAGAATACCCCGCCGGCGAGCTCTTCGAAGGTGACGTTGGCATCGCTGTCATAGGCAGACTTGAATATGCGTCTCGTGTCGAGCATCTCGACGAAGCGGCTGTAATCGTAACGGTTCGGCTTCAAAAGATACTTCAGACGTTTATTCAGATTGCTGCGGGTGTAGATGTTCGGGGGGTTCGGCAGATTGTAGATTGTCTGCTCCGGGTGAATGAACACCAGGTTGGCAGACAGATTGAACTGCATGTTGAAATCTTTCATCAGTGATGTCAATACGTTTCGGTGGCTGTCGACCTGGTTCATGGGATTGACGATTTCCCTGCCTCCGGCAAAGCGCCACGGCCGGTCGGCGTAATATTCCATGTCATACTGATAATTTTTGATCTCAAATGTATAGAGCTGATCATCTGTGATGATGATGTTATCTATCTGTACTTCTGACGGACCGTTCCCGACTTTTTTATCCCTGCCGGCAGAATCATCCAGCTGAAATCTGTAATCTTTCAAATGGACGACGGGGCAGGCGAGCATCTCGATTACAGAGTCAAACTGCAGCTCGCCCACGTGTCCCATCCGGCATTTATTGAAACTTTTCCTGTCTTCATCAGAAAGCATGGTGCGCCGGTTCAAAATCTCAAGCTGCATCAGCTTGACAGTTTTCGCTCTCATCAGTAAAACTTGATAAGTTCTGTCATCACTTTTTCTAAATCTTCGATGAATGCTTCATCTGTCTTCAGTTCCTCGTCCCCCGGCCGGTAGACTTTCCCGACTAAAAACTCGCCTTTTTTCACGTCACGCAACCTGATGAGGCCTGCTTCCAGATCTTCATCGGACAGTCCGGATAATTCTGGTTTGGCCGGTTTCATGTGGTCGAGGGAAATCGAATACTCCTGCGGAATTTCCCGGAACAGGTCCAGGTCATCCAGCCATTTCCCAGCTAGATTCTTCTTATCCGGTGACTCATATATCACGCCGTACATGCAGAAGGCGTGGTCGCCCCATAAGCCGATCTGGAAGTGGGGCATCATTTTGTAACCTCTTTTATTTGTGGAAAATGCAACCCATGTATCATCAGGCGGATTCACTTTGCGGCGGGCATGCATCGCAACGTGTGAAAACTGTTCGTCTCCGGTCAGGTCCGTAAGGAATCCTGAAAAGTGGCCGCCCAGATTGTACAGCTTCACGCGGGGACCTACTTTAATGCCCTCCATGCGTGCGTCCAGCCCGTCAATTTTGAAAGTGTCGAAATCTTTTTCAGTAAAGCGATATTTAGTCATATACTTTTTCCTTTCTAATAATATGCTTGTGAACTATGATAAAATAATAAAAGAAACCAATCAAACTTTTGAGGTGTATTTTATGGAAATCTATAAATTCGCACAAGAAACAGTTTTAGAAGCCGGGGAATTCATCCGCCGGCGCATGACTGAAGAATTCAGCATAAACAGTAAACAGAATCCGAATGACCTCGTCACGGATGTAGATAAAGAAACAGAAGACTTTTTGAACAACAGAATTAAAGAGCGTTATCCGGAACATAGGATCCTCGGCGAGGAAGGTCACGGCCGTGACATCACAGAGACCGGAGGTGTCATATGGATTGTCGACCCGATCGACGGCACGCTCAACTTCGTCCATCAGATGGAGAATTTCGCAATCTCCGTCGGGATCTATATCGACGGCAACCCATATGCCGGCCTGATACTGGATGTCATGAAAGGCGACCTTTATCACGCAGCGTTTGAGCACGGTGCCTATAAGAACGACGAGCTTCTGCCGGATATCGAGGAAACGAACCTTGCAACATCGCTCATCTCTACCAATTCGAACTGGCTGATCCGTGACGGCATAAACGTGCCATTCACCGACGTGGTCAAAAAGGCGCGCAGCACACGCTCACTCGGTTCGGCTGCGCTTGAATTCGTAAACGTGGTGCGCGGTACGAGCAGTGCAGCACTGTTCTACAGACTGCATCCATGGGACTTCGCAGGCGGCACCATCATCCTGACAGAAGTAGGCGGCATTACTACGACGCTGCTCGGCGACGAAATCAGACTGCTTGATACAAACAGCATTCTCGCCTCCAACAAGACGATTCACGGCGAAATCATAGAACACTTCAAAAAAGATGAGCCGTTCATCAGGAATCATAGGGAATTCCACCGCCTGTAAATTTATATTTCCGTGCTGACACTTTTTCAAAGAAATGTTCCGTAATCTTTTTGTAAGCATAATTATTCAAATGAAAACCGATATGCATATGGATGTCACTCCTCCGGAATTCTGCTGAAGGCTCCAATCTGCAAAGGCAGAAGAAATAGTCGCCGATCAGCTGATGAAGGCTGTCGATGGTGTGACAGACGCTGCACTGGATGATGTTGCTGTTGAACAGTGTCAGGTCGCTCGACCTGCATCCGGAACAGCGGAGGCCCGGAGTGAACATGTTCATATTGAAGCTGTACGTATGCTGCTGAAACAAGTCAGCCAGGCATGGGCGTATTTTTATTTTTAATGACGGCTGAATGTTCGATGGCTTTCAAATAGTATGGAAGGTTTTCTTTCGACAGGAAGAGATCGCTCTTACGCGTCTTCAATCGGAAGCGGTCGTTCATCATGACATATTTGACGATGATCGGGCGCTGGAATTCTCCTTCGTCGATCAGCTGGGACTTGAACATCTGATACAGCTTTTCGCTGCGGTTCAGATCCATGACAGCTTCATGACTGTCCGAGCACAATATGTTGAAAGGGTTGATGTAATGCCCGCCTTCCAGGTCATGAAGAATGAATATGTAGTAGCAGTAATCCGTGATCAATAGGACATGGACGAATTCAGAGCCGCCGTCAACGAAAACTTCAGAGTGCCAGTAAATATCCATGTTCGTCGTGTTTATGCCCTGTAAATACTGTTCGAATTCTTCTTCCAGGGCCTCGGAGCGGCACAGTGCCTGGTACTCCTTCGTTTCATCATCTGTGAATGGTAAGCGGTTGTACAAAAACTCATAAATTTTAAGCTTTTCATTCTTTTTGCGCATTTCATTTATCCCCCTTTTCTGTACTGTCTTTATTGTGCATAACAATCAAATTGTCGTCAAAATGCAACAATTTGATTTTGGGCATGAAAAAAGAACAGAAAATGGATTTCTGTTCTGCCGAAATACGGTTTCTGCCGGAAAAAAGCTGCAGAAATACGAAATTTGTAGTTTTTATAACCAGCCGTTTTCACGGTATTTTTTCTTGAGTGTAAAGCCGACGCCGAAAATACCGATAAATATTAAGACGGTCAGGAACGCCGGTATCCACATCGCTTCGGCTGCGAAGACAGAGAAGGCGACCATCATGGAAACGGCAAGAACAGCAAGTACCAGAAAGATCAGTTTTGATTTAGGTTTTTCCATTGCCACGTACTCCTTTAAAGTTCAATATTCTTCTGATTATAGCATAATCGCTTGTCATTTAATAGAATTACTGCTATATGATTCAGAGATTTATTGTGATATAATGGTACAGTTGAGGAAAGAAAAGATTCTAAAAACGAAGGGAAAGTCTTGATGAATTTAAGAGAAGATATCCGTAATATTGCAATTATCGCACACGTAGACCATGGAAAGACGACATTAGTAGACCAGTTATTGAAACAGTCTGGTATATTTCGTGAAAATGAGCATGTAGAAGATCGTGCGATGGATTCAAATGACATTGAAAAAGAACGCGGTATAACCATTTTGGCAAAAAACACCGCAATTGATTATAAAGATCACAGAATAAATATTCTGGATACGCCGGGACACGCAGACTTCGGCGGCGAAGTGGAGCGTATCATGAAAATGGTGGATGGCGTAATCCTTGTTGTGGATGCGTATGAAGGTACGATGCCCCAGACGCGTTTCGTGTTGAAAAAAGCGCTTGAGCAGGATTTGAAGCCGCTTGTGGTAGTGAACAAGATCGATAAGGATTCAGCACGCCCTGAAGCGGTCATCGACGAAGTGCTCGAACTGTTCATCGAGCTTGATGCAAATGATGAGCAGCTGGAATTCCCTGTCGCCTATGCTTCGGCAATCAATGGTACAGCAAGTCTTGAACCCGAACCTGAGAAACAAGAAGAGAACATGCAGTCCATCTATGACATGATTTTGGAATATGTGCCTGCACCGGTTGATAACAGTGAAGAACCGCTGCAGTTCCAGGTGGCACTGCTTGACTACAACGACTATGTCGGCCGTATCGGTGTCGGCCGTGTATTCCGCGGGGAAATAAAAGTCGGCGAGCAGGTTTCACTGATCAAAAACGACGGCAAGATAAAGAACTTCAGAGTGACCAAGATGTTCGGCTTCTTCGGTCTGAACCGTTTGGAAATCGAGCACGCCAAGGCGGGCGATCTGATTGCACTTTCCGGACTTGAAGATATCAACGTCGGAGAGACGGTGACACCGACGGACCATCAGGAAGCAATGCCGGTACTCAGAATTGATGAGCCGACACTTCAGATGACATTTTCCGTAAACAACTCGCCGTTCGCAGGACGTGAAGGCAAGTACGTTACGGCCCGTCAGATCCAGGAACGCCTGGATCAGCAGCTTGAGACGGATGTGTCATTGAAAGTTGAACAGACGGACCAGCCGGATGCATGGGTGGTTTCAGGACGTGGTGAACTTCATTTATCAATTCTGATAGAAAATATGAGACGTGAAGGTTTTGAACTTCAAGTGTCCAAGCCGATTGTTATCGTCAAAGAAATTGACGGCGTAAAATGTGAACCGTTTGAACGTGTCCAGATTGATGTGCCTGAAACAAATACAGGCGGTGTCATCGAATCACTCGGCGCACGTAAAGGCGAGATGCTGGATATGGTGAACACCGGAAACGGCCAGACGCGTATTACGTTTCTAGTACCTGCAAGAGGGTTGATCGGTTACAGAACTGAATTCATGTCCATGACGAGTGGATATGGTATATTAAACCATACATTCGAAGAATACCGTCCGGTGATTAAAGGGCAGATCGGCGGCAGACGTAACGGTGTGCTCGTATCGATTGATAAAGGTGCAGCATCGACTTATGCGATTCTGCAGCTTGAAGGCCGCGGTACGAACTTCATGGAGCCCGGTACGGATGTTTACGAAGGTATGATTGTCGGTGAAAATTCACGTGATAACGACCTGACTGTCAACATCACTAAAGTGAAAGCGGCAAACAACATCCGTTCTGCAACGAAAGAGCAGACTTCAACGATGAAAAAACCGCGCAGTATGACTCTTGAAGAAGCTCTGGAGTTTATTAACGATGATGAGCTTGTGGAAGTGACACCGGAAACTGTAAGGCTGAGAAAGAGTATACTGGATAAAAGCGCAAGAGAACGTTCACAAAAGAAAGAAAAGATAAGACTTGAATCGGAGTGAGTATAAGTGTTTCTCCCAGCTGTATTATCGAGTGCTTCAGTTAATGTAAATGAGCGCTTGACTTTTTTCGGCAGACTTTACGGCCTGGACACGAATCCTGAGACCGGAATGTGGCTGCTGTTCATCACAATATTCGCCTTATGCATACTCGTTTATGTACTCGGTTTTGCCCGTAAGATCAAACTGTGGCAAAATGTCATCGTCTATATTGCAATGTTCGCCGGCGCTTTAGTATTAACTTTCTTCGGTGCATTCCTGCCGGTTGCGGAAAGTTTGATCGTTGCTGCGATTGTACTTGGGCTGTACAGATTCAGACTGCACAGGGAACGTCGGGCAGGCAATATACCGCCAAAACAGAAAGAAAACTGATATAAAAAATCACGCCGGATTGTCCGGCGTGATTTTTAATTTATGGAGATGCCTGTGACATGCTGCAGTCTCGTTTCAATATTGTTATTTGAGAGGATGACCAGGTCGATCAGATTGTCATCATACATTCTCTTGCCGTCTTTACTGAACTGTGCGTAGTGTCTGCTCCGTTCATTGTACGGCAGAATTGTCGTGCCTTCGTCATGTGTATATGTAATCATCGCATCTTCGCCGCGTTCGGGCTCTGTGTACTCGAGGAAAGTATCCAGCTTGATGATGAATGTTTCTTCCAGCAGCTGTGAATTTTTATACTTCTTTTCTGACTTCAAAGTCGGCGGCTTGCTGCTGCCTTCAATGATCTCACGGTTCCATTCCGTATTATCGGAAAATGAAATGCCGTCGTCATCCTGTTCAGCTGCCAGCGCATCTTCCAAAGAAATTTTACGATCATCAAAAATCCATGTTGAAGGATCTAATGTAATTTGAAACTTGATATCTCCCAGAATCTGTATAACCATATAAAATCGCTCCTTATATTTCTCATTATATCAAAATATAGTTGGATATAATACGTCATTAATGAATTTCTAGTCTTTTGATTCCTTGCAATTTTCACGGTGGTGATATAAAATTTTTATTATAGTTAAAAGAGGGGGTAAGTGTGTCCATGAAAGAAGAATTGCGCCATCAGGCATATGAACAGCTTGAAGCAGACGCTGATCGTATTGTACAGCTGATTAAAGTTCAGATGGACAATTTGACGATGCCCCAATGCCCGGTCTACGAGGAAGTTTTAGACACCCAGATGTTCGGACTTTCCAAAGAAGTGAATTTCGCCGTACGTCTTGGGCTTGTTGATGCAGAAGATGGACGTGAGCTGTTGGAAAGCCTGGAAAAAGAAGTCTCGAAAGTCCATGATTTATATATGCAAGAGGAAAAACTTCAGTCTAAAGAAATTTAATCTTTAGACTTTTTTTAAATGAGGGGAACATTGTGAAATATGTCAAAGATTTTTTCAATTACGTCAAAGCTTATTCCAAATATGTAGATTTTACAATCATCATCATATATGTTCTGCTCAGTCTGACAGGGCTCGTCATGGTTTACAGTTCCAGCATGGTCATGGCTGCAAATAATGACAACATCTCTTCACCGGAGTACTTTTACATAAGACAGGGACTTTTCATCATCCTCGGCTTTTTCATAGTATTCTTTATGAGTTACTTCATGTCGGGTGAAATTTTAAAAAATAAAAAATTCCAGCTTACGGCAATTGTCATCATCATGCTGCTGCTGCTCTACACATTGTTTTTCGGTGATGTGGTCAACGGACAGAGAAACAGGATCGGAATCGGTCCATTCAGTCTGCAGGCGCAGGAATTTTTCAAAGTTCTGGTCATCATCTATATGGCATATATATATGATAAGAAGTTATCGCTTTCGAAAATGCAGAATCAGGATTACATTTATCCGCTGACATTCATCGGCGCATGTTCGGGTCTCGTACTGCTTACCGATTTCGGTACATGGATGGTTGTTGCAGCCATCATCATCGGTATCTTCATATACTCGGGTGTGCCGCTCAAATTCATCCTGAAAACAGGGCTTGTCATCACTGTAGCAGGCGGAGTGCTTATACTGATTTCCTACTTGTTCCAGGGTCAGATTTTATCGGATTACCAGATTGCACGTATAGAGACGTTCATGAATCCGTTTGTGGATCCGATGGGGGCAGGCTATCAGCTGACAAATTCATTGATTGCCATTTCCCACGGCGGTTTGACCGGCACGGGTCTCGGCGACGGTGTGATGAAGCTCGGTTATCTGCCTGAACCTCACACCGACTTCATTTTTGCAGTCCTCGCAGAAGAGCTTGGGCTCATCGGCGTATTTTTCATAATAATACTGTTCATGGTTTTAATATTCAAAGCTTTGAAATATGCTGCAGTATCCACGAACAAATTTTACAGTCTGATCTGTGTCGGTGTGGCACTGTATATCACACTTCAGCTTTTCGTCAATATCGGCGGGATTTCAAAGATCATTCCATTGACAGGGGTGCCGCTTCCGCTGCTCAGTTACGGGGGGTCTTCATTCCTCTCAGTTTCAATAGCGATCGGCCTTCTGATCATCGCTGCAAAACATGTAAAGAAAGAAAAAGAAGGGTTCGGGTAACCGGCAGTCAGTGATTGCCGGTTTTTATTTTTAAATTAATAGTGTGAATTTTATGATTTTTATTATATAATAAGTTCATTATGCTTTTGGGAGGAATTTTCTATGGACAAGATACATAAATTACTCGTTGCGAACAGGGGAGAAATTGCGACTCGTATTTTCAGAGCAGCAACAGAACTCAATATTACGACTGTCGCAATATACAGTAATGAGGATAAAGGTGCGCTGCACCGTTATAAGGCGGATGAAGCATATCTGGTTGATCCGGACTTATCGCCTACTGAAAGCTACCTTAATATTGAAGCAATCATCAAAGTGGCAAAGAAAGCAGGCGTGGACGCAATACATCCAGGCTACGGTTTTTTAAGTGAAAATAAAGAATTCGCAACGCGTTGTGCTGAGGAGGGCATCATTTTCATCGGACCTGAAGTGCGTCACCTTGAAATGTTCGGCGATAAAGTGCGTGCCCGTGAAACTGCAATCTCAACTGGTCTGCCGATCATTCCGGGCAGCAAGGATGCAGTCGGCGATTTCAGTGAAGTTGAAGAATTCATCGAAAAGAATGGTTATCCTATCATCATCAAAGCCATTTCAGGCGGCGGCGGTAAAGGGATGCGTGTTGTAAACGAAGATGATAATCTGAGAGACAGCTATGACCGTGCGAAGAGTGAAGCATTGAAATCATTCGGAAACGCGGAAATCTATCTTGAAAAATATATTGATCAGGCAAAACATATCGAAGTACAGGTCATCGGTGATACACACGGTAACATCGTGCACTTGTATGAAAGAGACTGCTCGGTGCAGAGACGTCATCAGAAACTTGTTGAAGTGGCGCCTTCAGTCGGACTGACAAAAGAGCTTCGTGAAGAGATCTGTGAAGCTGCAAGAGATATGTCTGAACAGATCGGCTACATTAATGCCGGAACGGTTGAATTTTTAGTCGCTGACGGCGAATTTTATTTCATAGAAGTCAATCCGCGTGTTCAGGTTGAGCACACGATTACGGAAATGGTTACCGGTGTGGATATCGTCAAGACACAGATCCAGGTTGCAGACGGTAAGAGTCTTTTCAGTGAAGATATCGGTATGCCGCAGCAGGAAGACATTCCGCTGATGGGCTTTGCGGTACAATGCCGTATTACAACTGAAGATCCGCTGAATGATTTCATGCCGGACACAGGTGAAATAATGGCTTACCGTTCAAGCGGCGGTTTTGGTGTCAGACTGGATGCAGGCGACGGTTTCCAGGGTGCTGAAATTTCACCATACTATGACTCACTTCTTGTAAAACTGTCCACGCACGGACTGACTTATAAAGATGCGAATGAAAAGATGGGACGAAGCCTTAAAGAAATGCGTATCCGGGGCATCAAGACGAACCTTCAGTTCCTTCTGAATGTTGTTGAGAACGAAGATTTCCTTAAAGGGGACTATTCGACGAAGTTCATCGATACGACGCCTTCATTATTCGAGTTTGAAAAACCGAAGGACAGAGGTACGAAGACGCTCGAATATATTTCAACGATTACGGTAAACGGATTCCCTGGTGTGGAAAAGAGGGAAAAGCCTCATTTCGATCCGCCGAGAATACCGGACTATACACCGGAGATTGTTGACGGTACGAAGCAGATTTTAGACGCACGCGGGCCTGAAGGTCTGAGCAAATGGCTGAAAGAGCAGGACGAGACGCTCATTACAGATACGACAATGCGCGATGCGCACCAGTCGCTGCTGACGACCCGTATCCGCACTTATGATATGAAGCAGATCGCACCATATACGGCCCATGATCTGAAAGATGCCTTCAGCCTTGAAATGTGGGGCGGCGCGACATTTGATGTTGCGTACAATTTCCTGAAAGAAGATCCGTGGAACCGTCTGGCAACACTCAGAAAAGATATTCCGAACGTACTGTTCCAGATGCTGCTGCGTGCATCAAATGCAGTCGGATATAAAAACTACCCGGATAATCTTGTTGAGAAGTTCGTCCAGGAGAGTGCAGAGAACGGTATCGATGTCTTCAGAATCTTCGATTCGCTGAACTGGCTGGAAGCGATGAAGCCTGCGATCCAGGCAGTTCTTAAAACAGGCAAAGTCGCAGAAGGCGCCATCTGTTATACAGGTGACATTTTGAATCCGGAACGTTCAAATGTCTATACTCTGGATTACTATAAGAACATGGCGAAAGAACTTGAAGCACAGGGTGTGCATATTTTAGCAATAAAAGACATGGCCGGCCTGCTGAAGCCTAAAGCAGCCTACGAGCTGATCGGCGAATTGAAACAGACTGTGAATATGCCAATCCATCTGCATACACATGATACGAGCGGTAACGGCGTATTCACCTACGCAAAAGCGATTGAAGCTGGCGTCGATGTCGTCGATACAGCCCTCGGTGCGCTGAGCGGCCTCACATCACAGCCGAGTGCGAACAGCCTGTCATACGCACTTGATGGTACGGAGAGAAACATCCGTGCAGATGTGGAAGGTCTTGAAAGACTGAGCCAGTACTGGGAAGATGTACGTAAATACTATGTGGACTTCGAAAGTGATATCAAGAGTCCACACACTGAAATCTACCAGCATGAAATGCCGGGCGGACAGTATTCAAATCTTCTGTCACAGGCTAAATCAATGGGTCTTGGCGAAAGATACGGTGAAGTGAAGAAGATGTACCAGAAAGTGAATATGCTTTTTGGTGATATCGTCAAAGTGACACCATCATCCAAAGTTGTCGGCGACATGGCGCTGTTCATGGTGCAGAACGAACTGGATGAGGAATCATTATTCAAACGCGGTGCACATCTGGACTTCCCGGATTCCGTAGTGAGCTTCTTCAAAGGCGAAATCGGTATTCCTGTGACAGGTTTCAATGAAGAACTGCAGAAACTTGTGTTAAAAGGTACCGAGCCGCTCAAGGAACGTGCGGGAGAATTGATGGAACCAATCGATTTTGATGCACTTCGGGAAGAAATTGCAGAGTTCCAGGAATCTGAAGTGACAGATCAGGATATACTGAGCTACGCCCTGTATCCGAAAGTCTACAAAAACTTTGTTACGACAAATGAGAATTTCGGTAACATGGACAGATTGGATACACCGACATTCCTGTTCGGTATGCGTAAAAATGAAGAGCTGGAAATCGTCATCGATAAAGGTAAGACGCTAATCGTCAACCTGTTATCAATCGGTCACGTCCATGAAGACGGATACCGCTGGATGTACTTTGAACTTAATGGTTTCCCCCGTAAAGTCAAGATCAAAGATGACAGCGTGGAATCAAAAGTTGCGAGACTTCAAAAAGCGGATCCGAAAGAAATCGGACATATCGGTGCACAGATGCCGGGTACGGTCAGCTCAATGAAATTCAAAGCCGGAGATACTTTTGAAAAAGGTGACATCATCATCATTACAGAAGCGATGAAGATGGAAAACTCCGTGAAAGCACCATTTGCCGGAACGGTTACGGAAGTATTTGTACAAGAAGGCGACAGTGTTGAATCGAATGACCTCATGGTCCTCGTTGAAAAGAAAGATTAATATAAGTGGAGACACCAGTCACATGAGTGGCTGGTGTTTTTTTATTGAAATAAAATACTGTTTTCAGTTTGTAAGTTTAACATCTCCAGTTAAGTGAATAATATTAATAAGGAAGAAATAACCATAGGAGGGTTAAAAATGAAGCTGAATGTTGCAGAGAAACTGATTCGGGACCATCTGGTGTCCGGTGAAATGAAGACTGGAGAATCCATCGGCCTGAATATTGACCAGACTTTGACGCAGGACGCTACGGGCACGCTGGTGATGCTGGAACTTGAAGCCATGAAGATTGATAAGGTGAGTACGGAAGTTTCCGCGCAGTATGTGGACCACAATCTGATCCAGGATGATTACCGGAATCCGGATGACCATAACTTTTTAAGGAGTGCTTCGAATAAATTCGGCATCCATTATAGTCAGCCGGGGAACGGGGTGAGCCACCCGGTTCATATGCAGGAATTTGCGAAGCCCGGAAAGACACTGCTCGGTTCGGACAGTCATACGTGTGCGAATGGTGCGATGGGGATGCTTGCGATGGGAGCAGGCGGGATTGACGTCACGCTTGCCATGACCGGTCAGCCGTATTACATCAAAATGCCGAAAGTCATGGGTGTGGAACTGACGGGCAGGCTGCCTGACTGGGTCAGTGCAAAAGATGTGATTTTGGAAATGCTGCGCCGCCATAGTGTAAAAGGCGGTGTGGGAAGAATCATCGAATATTATGGAGACGGACTGGATGATCTGTCTGCAATGGACCGTCACGTCATTGCGAATATGGGTGCCGAACTCGGTGCGACAGCATCTGTATTCCCTTCTGATGAAGCGGTGAAGAAGTTTTTGAAATCTCAAGGCAGGGAAGACGAATGGTTTGAATTGAAGGCGGACACGGGTGCCGGGTATGATGAACATGAACATATCAATTTGTCGGAACTGGAACCGTTGATTGCCAAACCGACGAGCCCGGACAATGTGGTACCGGTCAGTGAAGTGGCCGGGGATCCGATCTACCAGTCCTATATCGGTTCATCTGCAAACCCGGGGTATCATGATTTTGCGATTGCAAGTGAAATTGTGAAAGGCAGCGTCATTGCTCCAGGAACATCTTTCGATATCAACCCGACCTCAAGGCAGATGCTCCAGCAGCTTGTTGAAAATGGACATATCGCCAATTTCCTGTCAGCCGGTGCAAGGCTGCACCAGGCGGGATGCAACGGCTGTATCGGTATGGGGCAGGCGCCTGCAACAGGTCACAACAGTTTAAGGACGACGCCGAGAAACTTTCCCGGACGTTCCGGGACGATAGAAGATTCCGTATTTCTATGCAGTCCGGAAACTGCGGCGGCCTCAGCTCTTGCCGGTAAGATTACAGATCCGAGAACGCTGGATATGAAATATCCTGAAATACCCGATCCTGAACCTAAAATCGACCACTTTTTAATGGAAGCGCCACCTGAAGATAACAGCGGCATCGAACTCGATAAAGGTCCGAATATTACAGAGATACCAGACTTCGATGCCATCGAGGATAATTTTGACCTGCAGGTACTGCTGAAAGTCGGTGACAATTTGTCCACGGATGAAATACTCGCCGGCGGATCGAGAGTGCTGCCATTCCGCAGTAATATTCAAAAAATCAGTGAATTCACATTTGAAAGAGTCGACGAAACATACACAGACGATGCGAAAGAACTGAAGGAAAAGGGCGGTCATATGGTCGTCGGCGGCTACAACTATGCACAAGGATCCAGCAGAGAGCACGCCGCACTCGCACCAAGATATTTAGGGCTGCGGGTCGTGCTGGTCAAGGACTACGCAAGAATCCACCGCCAAAACCTGATCAATTTTGGCATCCTGCCGCTCACATTCGTCAATGATGATGAATATGAATTGATAGAGGCCGGCGCTGTGCTTGAATTCAGGAACATACACGAGAATATAAGGAATGACGACACATTCGAAGTGGAAATAAAAGGCACCGGCCAGACTGTCGAAGTCACGCACGGTCTGAATGACCGTCATAAAGATATCCTGCTGGCCGGAGGAATCATCAACTGGGTTAAAGAGAAGCAGGTAGAATAGCGCAGAAGATTTTTTAGTGAGGCAGTTGAGCTTATCCACAGCTCAGCTGTCTTTTTATTATGTGGTGTTGTTGGAGATGGCAGGGGGCTGCTCACTTGGGAGCTTTTTCGGAGCTGAGTGACCATTTATTTTTTCTCAGCGTTTAGTTGGGAAGGAATATGAGATCAACTAAACGCCTGCAGCCTCGAAACGTTTAGTTAGCATAAAAATTAACGTCACCTAAACACCTGCGACCTCGAAACGTTTAGTTAGCAACAAATATGAGATCAACTAAACGGCGGACATCTCTAAACGTTTAGTTAGCGTAAAAATTAACGTCATCTAAACGGCATCCGTCTCGAAACGTTTAGTTGGGAAGAAATATGAGATCAACTAAACGGCAGCAGCCTCGAAACGTTTAGTTGGGAAGGAATATGAGATCAACTAAACGCCTGCAGCCTCGAAACGTTTAGTTAGCATAAAAATTAACGTCACCTAAACACCTGCGACCTCGAAACGTTTAGTTAGCAACAAATATGAGATCAACTAAACGGCGGACATCTCTAAACGTTTAGTTAGCGTAAAAATTAACGTCATCTAAACGGCATCCGTCTCGAAACGTTTAGTTGGGAAGAAATATGAGATCAACTAAACGGCAGCAGCCTCGAAACGTTTAGTTGGGAAGAAATATGAAATCATCTAAACGCCTGCAGCCTCGAAACGTTTAGTTGGGAAGGAATATGAGAACAACTAAACGGCATCTTTCCTAAACATCCAATCAGCTTAAATCTCGACCATCGGATACCGTCTAATCATTTCCATACAAACAAAAAAATCCAGCCGGGCAACATATAGTCACCGGGCTGGATTCAAAATTCTAAATATCATTTTGTTCTCGACAATAACATGATGAAGTAGCACAGTAGTCCGAATAGTAATGTGATGAAGAGTGCGTGCATCAACGCAATGAAGATGTTGACCATTGTAAATACGCTGAGCAGCCCTGTGATCATCTGTAATACTATTAAAATAAATGCAATGATCCATCCGTAATGGAGTACGCGGTACTGGCTGTAATTTCTGATTGCGTGGATCATGATAAGGAAGATCCATATGATCGCGATTCCTGCGAGGGCTCTGTGTCCCATCTGGACTGCTTCGTAGAAGTTTGTCGGCATGATGTGCCCAGGTTTACAGTGGGGCCAGCTGAGACATGCGAGGGATGAGTCAGTGTGTCTGACCAAAGCCCCGGAATAAACAACGAAATATATGTAAATCGTTACAAATATCGTATTGTATCTTAAAAATGATCCTACTTTCAATTTGGTTGCGTCAAATTTTAAGTCGACCTCGAATACTAGTAATGTCAATAGGAATACTGCAGCAAAGCATATTAGCGATATACCGAAATGTGCTGCCAGTACAAAATCGCCTTCCCATATACCAACTACAGCAGCTGCCCCGATCAATGACTGGATGATGATGAAACCGAATGAAACTGCAACTAAAAATTTGGTTTCACGCTTTTCGGGTATTTGCCGCAATGCCATGATACATAGTATGGCAAGCAGTATAATGGCTATACCTGAAACGCCTCTGTGAGCGATTTCTATGATGGTATCTATCGGCCAGCTGCTCGGTATCAATTCACCGTGACACAGCGGCCAGGAATCACCGCATCCATCTTCGGAGCCTGTTTTGGTTACCAGCGCTCCGCCCACCTGGACGAAGACCATGGCTATAGTGGTTATGAGTGCCACAATTTTTAAGTTTTTGTACAATTGTCACACCTCTATTAAGACTTTAAGAAATTAACCTTGTGAATCCATAATATATATGAAAGAAGTTGTCATTGCAATATTATTATTTAGAATTACTCTTAACAATTCTTAAATATATGGTAAAATCAATATGTGAAACACTCTAAATAAGTATAAGTCAGTTTATCATTTATGACACATACTGTTCATGAAGATTTAATGAACAATCGATGAAACATATAAAATGTAACAATTTTATTGTGAAATTGTATAGTATTTGTGTCCCAACTAATTTATTATTAGAGTTAAATGTTTCTGTTATGAAAGGAGGCGTAGAGATGCAAGGTGATGCTTACAGTGAAATTGTAAAGCAGAATCCAAATGATATAACATTCAAAGCAGTTAAAACGTTATTAAAAGATGGGATAATAAAGTCCAATCTCATTCCAGCATTTGCTGCCGGATTTGTAGCTGTGATGTATTACAGCTTGTCATTTTTTCAGAACTTACCACTATTATTACTGATGACTGTAGCGACAGCTTTAGTCATAGGTGGAGTTTGTGCGCTGAATAATTTTTATGACAGAGACATAGACAGGATCATGGAATCAAAAAAGGATCGTCCAAGTATTGACGGAACGTTTACAGGAAAGCAGATTTTGCTGATTGGTTTCGGCTGCCTAGGCGTTGGGCTGATCATGTTATTCTCCATTAATCCAACTGCCGGAACGCTGGGTTTAGTCGCAGCATTTGGCTACACCGTCGTTTATTCGATGTTTGGGAAACGACATTTTGTTTCCAATACAATCATTGGGGCTGTGCCTGGAGCGATGCCGCCGTTGATCGGCTGGGCTGTCATTGACCCGGGACTTCATATGATTGCATGGGCGATGTTCATCGTGATGTTCATTTGGCAAATGCCGCACTTTTACGGATTAGCAATCAGAAGAAGCGAAGAATACAAGCTTGCTGCCATTCCAATGCTGCCATCTGTAAAGGGTAATGAAAGAACAAGACGCTCTATTGTGTTTTGGGTAACACTTCTTTTGTTCACACCTGTTTTAATGGTAGAACTTGGTCTATGGTTTGTGCTTCTTGCCACCGCATTAAATGTGGCCTGGCTGTACATATCATTGAACCGGTTTAAACCAATTGAAGACTATAACCGCTATGCCGGTCGGGTATTTGTCTTCTCACTAAATTACATCGTTATATTTTTTGTAATGATCGTGATTGCCGGCTTACTCGTGAATATATAAAGTTAGAGGATGAAAGAGGGGTTAAAACATGAAGAATCATTGGATGAAAGCTAAATGGATAGGATTGATCACTGTCCTTATGGTCTTTTTATCTGGTTGTGGGAAGAATCATTTGAGTGCTTTGAGACCGGCTGGTGAAGTGGGTCAAGAGCAGTTTAACTTAATGATACTCTCAATTATTATTATGCTTTTGGTAGTAGTAGTGGTTACAGTATTATTTACAATTGCAGTGGCTAAAAACCGTCGCAGTAAGAAAGGTGAAGATTTCGAACCGAAGGACGTGGCAACAAACCACACTTTGGAAATCATCTGGACATCAATCCCGATCATCTTACTTATCATTTTAACGGTTCCTACAGTGTATCTGGTATTTAAACAGGCGGATACTAGTGCAAGTGTGACTGACGAAGGTGAAGTGAATCCTGAGGAAAATGTCATCAACGTCCGCGCTTACCAGTACTGGTGGGAGTTTGAATATCCAACAGAACAAGTCGTCACTTCACAGGAAATGGTAGTACCGACTGATGAAAGAGTTTACTTCAACCTTATGGGTGTAGACGTAAAGCACTCATTCTGGGTGCCGGCAGCAGGCGGTAAGCTTGATACCAACGTTGACGGTATCAACAGTTTCTATCTTGTATTTGATGAAGATAGTGCACAGGAAAGTGATCGTTTATTCTACGGTAAATGTGCTGAGCTCTGCGGACCTTCACACGCTTTGATGGACTTTAAAGTTCAGGCATTGCCTGCTGAAGAGTACGACCAGTGGTTAGCTGACATGCAGGCTGTTGAAGAGCCGGTACAGGCATCATCAGAAGATGCACAGGCGGGAGAGGAAATCTTTGCTGACTCATGTATGGGTTGTCACGCAACGACTCCGACAGGTTCAGGCGCAATGGGCCCTAACCTGACGAACTTCGCAGACCGTGAACTAATCGCCGGTTATCTTGAGCACAATGAAGAAAACTTAGAAGAGTGGATCAGAGATCCTGAGTCACTTAAGCCTGGAAATAAAATGACAGGTGCTTATGAGTTGAATGACGAAGAGATCGAAGCAGTTTCAGCTTACCTGATGGAGTTGTCTGTTGAAGAAGGCTCTGGAGATGTCGAAGCGCTTGAAGAAACAAGACAGGCAAACACTTCAGAAGATGAAGGTTCTGAAGGCGAAGAAGAGTCTTCAGAAAATGATGAAGAGGAGGGGAACTAACACATGGCACAGACAAGTACTCAGAAAAAAGGTGTTGGTTCTGTAATCTGGGAATATCTGACAACGGTCGACCATAAAAAGATTGCTATCCTGTATTTGATCGCTGGTGGATTTTTCTTCGCACTTGGTGGTATAGAAGCGATGTTGATCCGCTTACAGCTTGCGGTTCCAAACAACGACTTCCTATCAGCAGGATTGTTCAATGAAATGATCACCATGCACGGTACGACCATGATTTTCCTGGCAGCCATGCCGTTACTATTTGCATTTATGAACGCAGTGGTTCCACTGCAGATCGGGGCGCGTGACTTAGCGTTCCCATTCCTGAACTCACTGGCAGTTTGGTTATTCATTCTTGGTGGTATCTTCCTTAACCTTTCATGGTTCATGGGCGGTGCACCGGATGCGGGCTGGACAAGCTACGCATCACTGTCAATCGACTCACCTGGACACGGCGTCAACTTCTACGCTCTTGGTCTTCAGATCACAGGTGCAGGTACATTGATGACTGGTATCAACTTTGCAACAACGATCATTACGATGAGAGCACCGGGTATGACTTACATGAGAATGCCATTATTCACATGGACGACTCTTGTAGCAGCAATTTTAATCGTATTCGCATTCCCACCGCTTACAATCGGTATCTTCCTGTTGATGTTTGACCGTATGTTCGGCTCAAACTTCTTCATAGTAGAAGCCGGCGGTAACACCATAATCTGGGAGCATTTATTCTGGATATTCGGACATCCTGAAGTGTACATACTGATACTTCCGGCGTTCGGAATATTCTCTGAAATATTCTCAGTATTTGCCCGTAAGAGATTATTCGGCTACTCAGCGATGGTATTCGCTACAGTCCTTATCGGTTTCTTCGGATTCATGGTCTGGGCGCACCACATGTTTACAGTTGGTCTTGGACCGACGGCAAACGCTATTTTCGCAGTAGCGACTATGGCAATCGCAGTGCCGACAGGTATTAAGATATTCAACTGGATCGCCACCATATGGGGCGGCAGCATAGAGTTTACAACGCCGATGCTTTACGCAGTTGCATTCATCCCTTCATTCGTAATGGGCGGGGTGACAGGTATCATGCAGGCAGCTGCACCGGCAGACTATCAGTACCATGACTCATACTTTATCGTGGCCCACTTCCACTACGTTATCGTTGGTGGTGTAGTATTCGGTCTCCTTGCAGGACTCCACTACTACTGGCCGATAATGTTCAATACGATGCTGAACGAAGTTCTCGGTAAGATTACATTCGTGCTGTTCGTGTTCGGTTTCCACCTGACATTCCTGATCCAGCACTTCCTTGGATTATGGGGCATGCCGAGACGTGTGTTCACTTTCCTGGACGGACAGGGTTATAACGCAGCCAACATGATATCCACCATCGGTGCCTTCTTCATGGCCGCCGGGGTGATCCTATTGCTGATCAACATTGTAATGACACTTGTGAAAAACGAAAGAGTTGGAACGGATCCTTGGGGAGACGGCCGTACGCTTGAATGGTCACTGCCACTGCCGGTTCCTTATTACAACTTTGCGCAGGTACCGCTCGTTCGTGGACTGGATGCATACTGGATCGAGAAGAAGCAGGGAGACGGCAAGATCATACCTGCAGAATCAGTCGGAGACTTCCATATGCCGAACAACTCGATCATTCCACTGATCATGTCACTCGGCCTGTTCATAGCATCGTTCGGTGCACTGTACTTTGCCGACGGCAAAGATTGGGCGATTGATGCAGTATCCGGCTTGGATGCAAAACCATGGGCACTGCCTGTTCTTGTAATCGGACTGGGTATCACATTCGTTTCGATGGGTGTGCGTTCATGGAAAGACGACCTCGGTTATTATGTAACTAAAGAAGAAATAGAGAAAGATCTTGAAGAATTGGAAAGGGGTGCGAAATAATGGCTAACTTGGAATACAATGTGCCTAGCGAAAGATGGCCGGTCCATCCCGAAACTGCTACGGCAGAAGGAAAGAATAAGTTTGTAGGATTTTGGATATTCCTTGCTGGTGAAACTGTTTTATTCGCATCGCTTTTTGCGACATATCTGGCGCTGAAAGACTCAGTACCGAGCGATGATCATTTATTGGCAGCAGAACTGTTCCACCTGCCGCTCGCATTTGTCATGACGATGTTACTTTTGACATCGTCCCTGACAAGTGTGTATGCGATATATCACATGAGAAACAACAATTTCCAGAAGATGCAGTTGTGGCTTGGAATTACAGCACTTCTTGGTGCAGGTTTCCTTGCACTGGAGATTTATGAGTTTGTGGAGTACGTCGGTCTCGGACACAGTTTCCGTACGAGTGCTTTCGGCAGTGCATTCTACTTCCTGATCGGTACTCACGGTTTCCACGTAATCGTCGGTCTGATCTGGGTGACACTGCTCATTTTACGTAATGCTAAACGCGGTATGTCCGTTTATACAGCAGCAAAGGTAAATACCTTTTCATTGTACTGGCACTTTATAGACGTTGTATGGGTATTCATCTTTACTATCGTTTATCTGTTAGGAGTGTTATAGTATGGCAGAAATGAATCAGGAAGTTATGACAAAAACCCAGCTTGAATACTTGAGGACAAAACGTACTAAAGAAATGCGCCATCAGTTGGTATCATTCGGTTTGATGATATTTCTGACATTCATGGCTTTCGGTCTGGCGGCATCGGATGTACCTGGGCAGTTTACGATTCCGATCGTACTCGGCTTTGCATTTATCCAGGTCATTCTTCAGTTCTATTATTTCATGCACATGAAAGACAATGGACATGATTTCGCCAAACTGCTGATTATGACAGGAATGTATTTCGCAATAGCATTCGTCGTGTGCTTCGTCTATATCGTCTGGATCGGGGCGCCAATCGAATAATATTAAAGACCAACACATCGTGTGTTGGTCTTTTGTCATTATATTGTCATGTAATGCACCCTGTATATATTGTTTAAAATGACAAAAAAACTTATAATATTGATAAGTGAAAAAAAAGGGTGATTTTAATGGAAAATTTATCGTCCATATCTATATTTGGATTTATGGCTAATTGGAGCCCTTACTGGTTTGTCTTCATCGTCATGGTCACAGTCGTTTATTTTCTGGTGACGAAAAGATGGTACCGTGAATTTGAAGGCGGACGTCCGATTACGAATAAAGAGTCGGCTATATTCATAACAAATATGGTTTTAATCTATATTTTATACGGCTCTCCCGTAGATCTTCTGAGCCACATACTTTTCAGTTTCCACATGCTTCAGATGGCATTTGGATTCCTGCTCGCAGCACCGTTATTCTATGCTGCACTGCCTGAATACCTGCAGAAATACCTGGTTGGTCTTCCTGTGATAAAACAGATATTTGCGATTGCAAAAAAGCCGTTGATCTCTTTGATTCTGTTCAATGGTGTATTTTCTGTTTACCACCTGCCAGTGGTGATGGACGGTTTGAAAATGAGCGCAGTCGCACATAATGCTGTAATCATACTTTTATTCGTACTGGCCCTGGTAATGTTCTATCCGATTTTCAACAAGGTGGAACCGAAGGAGAACCATATGGGCGGATTGTTCAAAATGCTGTATATATTCGGCATCGGTGTGCTCCTGACGCCGGCGTGTGCTTTGATAATATTCGCCTCAGAGCCGATGTTCAGTACATACACTGACGGCGATGCATGGCTCTCTGCGATGGAACTTTGTGTACCTGCGGGTACGCTGGACAGTCTGGTCGGACAGGGTATGATTTCAGGACCGGAGTACTTTACAGATTCAGAGCCGATCCACGATCAGCAGACGGGTGGAATCATCATGAAAGTGATGCAGGAAGTGTTCTTCGGCTTCATGCTCGCATTCATATTCTTCCGTTGGTACAAAGATGAAAGAAGAGATGAAGAAGAAGTGACACGCCGTTCTCTTGAAGAAGCGAGAGTCAGAAAAGAATTTCAGAACCAGTTCAGATAATAAGGAGTAGACATAACTATATGGAATTTTTATTGCCGACAATCAATACATTTTTTATCATCCTGAGTGCAGTATTCATGGCAATCGGATTGAAGCATATACGTGCCAGGCAGATTGAATTGCATGAAAAATGGATGAAGCTCGCAGCACTTGCTGCACTGATATTCTTTATAGGCTATGTTTCAAAAACCGTATTTATAGGAAGTACCCAATTCGGCGGCCCGGATAATCTGGTACCATTCTATGTAACGTTTTTAATCAGCCATATCATCTTATCCACAACAGGCGGTGTGCTTGGTGCATACCAGCTGTTTACAGGATCTAAAAGGAAGCTCGGAATACATCGTAAAGTGGGGCCGGTCGCAGCGATCATCTGGTTCTTGACAGCTATCACGGGTATCATGGTCTATGCTTTACTTTATATCATCTATCCAGGCGGCTCCACAGCAGGCCTGTTTGATGCGATCTTCCATTAAGGTGAAATACATGGGTTTATGACATTAAAACAGCACCAGAGCCGGATACAAGGCTTTGGTGCTGTTTTATTTTTATGGAATCAAGATTAAACGGTCGCAAACCTCGATTAAAAGATCTGCGGCCGTTCTTTATTGAATGTAAGTATTAGATCAACACTTTTAACTCTTTAGTTACTTTACGGATATTGTTTACAGCATGTTCAACGATTCTTTCAGGGAAATTCTCGTCAGAGCCATATTCAATACCTGTTGGATAGTAATGTTTACCCATATAAGGATCCATCAGCTGGAGTGTCGCGTTGTTCGCACCAACATCGCCGTCTACAGCGTAACCCGGCAGACGCAGGTAGTAGATACCTTCAGGTATCTCATATTTGAAATCAAAAGTCATACGCTCGTAATCCCAGGAACCACCAAGAACCCATCCGTTTTTATTCATAACATTTTGTAAGACATCTTGAGGTACAACAACTTTCTCAAGACCAGAGTTTTCGAAAATCATGAAATTTCCTCCCTAGCATTAATAACATTAATTCAATTTTAATCTATAAACTAAATAGTTGCAAATGGAATTTCACTCTCGCAAAGAAATCTGAAGTTTGTTACTATAAATTGAGAGGTGTTTTTATGACAACATTACAAGAATTAACACTGCTGGACCAGCTCGACAGACTGAATCACATGATTACACAGACCGAAGAATTTAAACATTACTGTAAATATAATCATCTTATAAATAATGATCCGGAAGTTCTCGAAATCATTTCTACATTCAAAAGGATGAAAGAAGACTTTGAAGAAGTCAGCCGTTTCGGCAAATACCATCCTGACTTTACAACAAAGAGACGGGAAGTCAACCAATATAAGAAAAAATTAGATTTACATCCGATTGTCATGGAGTTCAGACGCGCTGAATATCAGCTCCAGGCACTTCTCGACGAAGTGCTTTTCCATATGAGCGAAGACGTCAGCGAACATGTCAACATCGTCAGCGACAATCCATTCTTCACGAAAGATTCAGGCGGAGGCTGCTCCACAGGCGGCAGCTGTTCCTGCGCAGTATAAACTTTATAATAAAAACCGGACGCCCTTGATCATCTTCCGGAGATGGTTGAGGGTGTCTTGTGTTTTGGTGTGGCGGGTGGATGGGGCATAGCCGCTGCAGCTCTTACAGCATTTGCCGTGCAGATGACATGGAAATCGTCTCTAACTAAACGTCTGGAACTGTTTGCTGTGCAGATGGCGTGAGAATCGTCTCTAACTAAACGGCTGGGGCAGTATGGTGTGCAGATGGCATGGAAATCGTCTCTAACTAAACGGCTGAGGCTGTATGCTGTGCAAATGGCGTGAGAATCGTCTCTAACTAAACGGCTGGGTCAGTATGCTGTGCAGATGGCATGAAAATCGTCTTTAACTAAACGGCTGGGGCTATATGCTGTGCAAATGGCGTGAGAATCGTCTCTAACTAAACGGCTGGGGCAGTATGCTGTGCAGATGGCATGAAAATCGTCTCTAACTAAACGGCTGGAGCAGTATGCTGTGCAGATAGCGTGGGAATCGTCTCTAACTAAACAGCATCACCACCGCTCTGCCTCAAAATGACCACAAAAATACCCGGCTCAACTGAGCCGGGCTGATATTAACCTAGTATCTCTGTTTCATCAGGTGGTAGCTGATGTCGGGGAAGTCTGTAACGATTGTATGGGCGCCTTTTTGAATGAGTTCGTCCATCTTGTCCATATCGTTGATGACCCAGAAGCCGACGGCCACATTCATGTTTTGCAGGAATGCGATGAATTTCTCATTATCGAGCGGGTAGCCTTTAACGTTCACCGGAATCTGGAATGTGTCTGCGTTCGGCTGGTAAAGGTGTTTGAATCCTGTCTTGAAGCTGAAGTAAGCTTTTGTCACCTGGTCTTCACCGGCACCGAGTGCAATCTCGTCTCTGGAATAGAGTTTGAATCTGTTGATCTGTGCGTCGTGGAAGCTCGTGACGAGAACGCGGTCCTCTGCGCCGAGTTCTTTGATCAGACGGTAGAGTACTGTCGGCATCAGACTGCCTTCGTAAGTTTCCGGCTTATCTTTAATATCGATGTTCACCAATTTGTCCGGATAGTTTTCAAGCAGTTCCTTCAAAGTGAGGATCTTGGCGTCTGCATGTCCTCTGAAAGGTGTGTTGCCTTCGACATCCCTGAAATGGTAGCCGAAGTCGAGTTCCTTAAGTTCAGCGAGGGTCATGTTGCTGACGCGGCCTGCACCGTTTGAAGTGCGGTCGACATATGCATCATGCATGACGATGATTTCTTCGTCTTTTGTCAGACGGATATCGATTTCAAAACCTTCTACATTGAATTCGCCGGCTTTGTCGAATGCAAGCTTAGTATGTTCAGGCGCAAGTGCCATGCCTCCGCGGTGTGCGAAAATGTAAGGTGAGCGTCTTTTAAAGTAGGGCTTGATGTTCTGAACCTTTGTTTCTGCTGTCAGTTTCGTACCGATCCACAAACCACCGACAATGCCTCCGGCAACACCGATTGTTGTTAAAATTCCTTTGATACATTTTCTCATTTAAAATATCCTCCAATATGATTCTGTATGATACTGTTAAAAATCTGTTGCTGAAATGGTATGATATCCTTATACAAATTAGATGGGTGGGACAAACATGTTAAAGAAACGAATTGGTATTTATATTTATTTTAAACAAAATAAATTCATTAGACAATTAAAACGTTATGGCCATCTGATTTATGTAAATAAAGATAAGAAGTACTTATTATTATATATTAACGAATCAGATGTTTCTCAAACAATGAAAGAGCTGAATAAGCTTAAATACGTCTCAGATGTCATTGTCTCACAATATCCCAATATTAAAAGGGAATATGAACGTGAGAAGCATGAAGCGAAAGACTACAGAGTCATCTAAGTCATCGGCGGCAGCAGATGATTCAGTCTCAGCACGCCGATCATGTACTGGAAGTACTGTTCCGGATCATGGAAGTCACCGGGAGGTCTTGTAGTCATCTCCACTTTTTGAATGTCATATTTCTCGAGGCTTTCATTGATGATGTTATATTTTTGCCGATGTCTGCTTGTCATGGGAATACCTCTGTAGATCGTATAGAGTGCCTGGAAATTTCCACGAACGGGTTCCATGACGAGCACAAAGGTGGATGGTTCATTTTCAACGTGCAGGTATATGCCTGATTTTATACGCCGGTGATTGTAATTGATGAGTGCTTCGAGCTCGAAGATATCGCCGTAGCCGTCACCAAGCCGGATGAATTTTTGCATGTATGATCAACTCCTGTTATTCATCTTATCTCAAAACATCAAAAAATGGAAAGAGGATTTTTATGAGAATAATCAGCGGCTTTTACAAAGGTAGGAAAATCTCCGCTCTGTCACATCGGGATACAAGGCCGACCACGGATAAAGTGAGGGAAAACATCTTCAATATACTGGGGCCCGTCCACGGGGAGGTTCTGGATTTATTCGCGGGTACGGGTGCTCTCGGCATCGAAGCGCTCAGCAGAGGCGCCGAAGGCTGTATTTTCATCGACGGTGCGAAAGATGCGGTCGGGGTATTGAAGAAGAACACTGAAGGCATCGGGGAGCCGGTTGAAATATACCGCAATGACTACAGGCGCGCACTGAAGGCACTGGCCAAAAGGGGCAAGTCTTTCGACCTGATTTTCCTGGACCCGCCGTATGATAAGGATATGGTCTCCTTTGCCCTGTCGGAAATAAAGAGACTCGGCTTATTGAATGAAGACGGCCGGATTGTTGTAGAATCGGGGAAGGATGAATCATTCAAGAACCCGGGTTTTGACAATGTACGGGAGGTCGTTTATGGTACAGTTAAAGTAAATATATTGATTAATATTGAGGAGAAATCATCATGACAAGAGTAGCGGTTTGTCCGGGAAGTTTCGATCCGATTACATACGGGCATCTGGATATAATTGAAAGAACGAGCAAAGTGTTTGATAAAGTGTATATTTCGGTTCTCAGAAACTCTTCCAAGAAGGGTTTGTTCATGCCGCAGGAAAGGGTGGATATGATAGAAGAAGTGACGAGCCACCTGGATAATGTGGAAGTGAAACAGTTTGATGGTCTGCTTGTGGATTTTTGTAACGAAGTGGGTGCCAAAGCCATTGTCAGAGGTCTGCGTGCGGTCAGTGATTTCGAATATGAAATGCAGCTGACGAGCATGAACAGAAAGCTCGACAGTGACATCGAGACGATTTACATGATGACGAATAACAATTACTCATTCATCTCGTCTTCGATTGTCAAAGAAGTGGCAAAATACGGCGGCAAGATAGAAGATGTCGTACCGCCGCATGTTGCGAACCTGCTGCAGGAAAAATTCAGCGATCGATGATGACGGGCGTATTGAAGTCATTCTGATCTGAATTCTGTGCAATGTTATATACGTCTGTCGCCATGATCTCATCGCTGATATGGCGGCTGTTTTCTTTATTCACGTTTGTAATGATCTGGACGTCCGTATCTTTCAGAGTCTTTAAATATTCCCGGCCGGCACTGTTCATGGCGAGTACACGCACTGCATTAATATTCTGAACATCATGCGCATCCATATCGCTGTAGGTGATATTAAGGAGTATGCATGCCATCAGGCGGTTCAGACGCGTCCATGTGTAGCGCTTTGTTTTTATACGGTGCATGAAGTCATCGTAAGTATCCGCGCCGCGTATGTTGGATTTCAGCCGGTTTTCGAGGCCTTCTGTCATCATATAGATTTCCCTCAGCTCGCCGGGGCTCTTATGTGTGATGATCACCTTGAGCGTCTGAAAGAAGTCCGCATTGCTGACGGTTTTATTTTTAAAAATCTCATCTGCAAGTTCCGGCGGCATGAATGCTTTCACAGCTTCAAGGCTGCCGGCCGTAATGTTGTTCCGGATGCTGGTGGCGCTTGAAAATGTGCCGGCGGACAGGCCGGGTTCATTGTACCGGTTGCTCTGCCTTTTGATTGTGAGCGGTGTAATGCGGCTGCCGAGTGCTTCAATGGCGCGTATGTAGCTTAAGCCGAGTATGTTGTTCGAGCCGCTGATGTCGTCGCCCTCGAGCAGTTCTGAGAGTGCGCGCGGGTGGCTGTACCCCTGTTTGATCAGTGCGGACAGTTCGTCTTTGCTGACGTTGTCCCGGCTGTCGGTGTACAGCTGTTTCAAGGCGGTGATGTCGCCGGACTCGCTGCCGAATACAAGATGCGTGCTCTTTAGAAGTTCGGCGATCCTCACGCCGCCGAGTGCGAAATCGTCCGCAAAGCTGATGCTGTTTTTAAGCGGCAGCTCGACGACGAGATCGACGTGTTTTACGGCGTGGGCAGCTCTGATGAATTTATTCGTAATTGCCGCTTCGCCGCGCTGCGTAAAGTTGCCGCTCATGACCGCGATGACGATATCGGCATCTGAAACTTTACGGCTTTCATTGATATGATATATATGACCGTTATGGAATGGATTATATTCGGTGATGAGGGATGTGACATTCATTGAAAAAGCCTCCTTTATCCTGTATTGTATCAAATAATCTGTTAAGAAAATAACTTGACATAAGTCCCCATAAAATGTACAATATTTTTTGTGCTCATAAGAGGTGAAGAGTATGAAATGGACGTTGGCTCAACTAAGAAAATTCCATGATGAAGTGATCAAATTTGATGATGACCTGAAGCTTGAGAATTTGACGGACAGGAAGGATATCCTATCTGTCGCATCACTCAATGTCAAAGGCGAAATATTTGTGCGCAGCAGACAGTTCAATGCGCAGATAAATATCGATGCGATTATCAACATGCTCGACAGTCGAACATCTGAAGACATTCAAGTCCCGCTTCAAATTGAATCATTGGAAATCTTTGATGAAACGGTCCATGAAGATGATGATCTCGATGAAAATGTTCATCCTGTGACTCATACATTGGATTTAGAACCTGTTATCAGGGAACTCATCATTGTGAACCTTCCGAACGCTTATACGACAAGCGATGAACCACTTGGGAGTGGAAATGATTGGGAAGTCATCGATGAAGATGAGTTTGCTCACGAAAGTGAGGAAAAAACAGATCCCAGACTTGAAAAATTAAAAGCACTACTTGATAGTGATGAAGAAAAGGAGGATTAATCATGGCAGTACCTAAAAGAAGAACATCTAAAACTCGTAAAAATAAACGCCGTACGCATATTAAACTTTCAACGCCAGGAATGGTTGAATGTTCAAACTGTGGTGAAATGAAACTTTCACACCGTGTTTGTAAATCATGCGGAAGCTATAAAGGTGAAGAAGTAGTAAATAACTAAAAAGATGAGCCTGTGCTCATCTTTTTTTATTGCTGCAGAGAATATCCTTCAGGAAACCAGATCAGTGCGTTGTCTGCAAGATCTCTCTCAATATCATATTTTAAAGTTTCAAAACCGTGGTCTTCAAAGAAAGAGCGCGCGTTTTGGCGGCTGATCGCTTTGATTGGCATATTCTGCTCTTTTACATAATTGATCAGCGCTGAACCGAATCCTCTGCCCCGATATTTTTCCAGCACTTCAAGTTTCCATATGACAAGGTAGTCGTGAGGCGGATCGAAGATAGGACGGTCATCATCCTCTTTTTTATAAAGACACATGCGTGCAGCTAAATTTTCTCCGACGTATATACCGTAGAACGGCGAGTCTGTATCTGCATCAATCAAGTTCCCTTCAAGCTCTTCCATCATTTGCAATTCCTGGGTCCCGTACTCTCCAAACTTTTTAAAGTCCCCGGCAGTTTTATAGTTGATTGCCAGATGTTTGATTTCAATCATTAAAATCGCTCCTTTCATCCATTATATTATAATTGATAAACAGTTCAATTGTTTTATAAAATGAAAAAATCTATAATTTTAATTAATCACCGTGACAAAGGAGAAAGACAATGGAAATTGAATGTATGAAATTCTCTAAAGATGGTTATATTGATAAATTTAATCAGCAGCAAGAGGATGTTCTTAAATTTTATCAAAACCTCTCATTGAATGAAAACAGTATCAAGCAGGTGCTGGCGAGACCGGCGCATGACCATACAGAAAAACTTGCTGAGATCATAAAGGCTGATATGAAGAAAATCGGCTTATCGGATGCGCAGGAAAAGAACCTGCAATTGCTGGCGGACGGTCACCGTGCAGTCATCGGAGGACAGCAGGCAGGACTGTTCATGAGTCCGGCCTATATCGTCCACAAAATAATGTCCCTCATCATCGTGACAAAAGATATGAAAGACAAATATGATTATGATGCGGTACCTGTCTTCTGGGTAGCCGGAGAGGACCATGATTATGAAGAGATCAATCATACATTCGTCTATGACGACATGCACAGAAAAAAGAAGAAAATCAGTTATAAGCCGAATCTCAAAGTGAATATGAGTGTCGGTTTCTATGAATATGATAAACAGGCGATGAAGGAAACGCTCGATAAGATCATCGAAATGTGCGGAGACCGTTCGGATTTGAAAGCTTTGAAAGATAAAGTCGCCGGATTCATTGATGAACACACTTATTGGACTGAGCTGTTCCACGCGCTGGTGCATGATCTGTTCAAAGATGAAGGTGTGCTGATATTCAACAGCCATACACCCGAAGTGAGGCAGCTTGAACAATCGATGTTCAGATCGATGATAGAATCGCACGAAAAAATCGATGAGGCTTTCGTGAGCGGGCAGAAACAGCTGGTTGAAACACTCGATATTACACCGACGATTCATACGGACAATAACGTGCATCTCTTCATCAACGCACCGACGGTCCGTACATTGCTTGAAAAGAATGGTGAACACTTCAAAGCTGAAGATGCGGAATATACTGAAGATGAACTGCTCGGTCTCCTGGAGCAGTCACCAGAGATATTCAGCAATAATGTAGTGACACGTCCTCTGATGCAGGAGATGCTTTTCAACACTCTGATATTTTTGGGCGGCAGCGCCGAAGTGAAATATTGGGGCGAGCTGCATAAAGTGTTTGAAGTGATGGACGTGGATATGCCCATCATTTTAAAACGCATCGAGTTTGAATATTTATCACCGCGTCTTGAAAAACTGATGGACAGACATGAGCTTGAATTCAACCCGCAGTTCTATGATACTGTCGATAAACTTAAACGTTCGATGGTGGAGGATGGTGTCAATCCGGATTTCATAAATAAAATCCGGGACATTACGAGAAGCGCCGAAAAAAGTTATAAAGAACTGCACGACATCAACAGTCAGGATTTCATGACGGATATTGTCGAGTCGAACTTCAAACACCACCTGAAACAGCTGGATTATCTGGAACGCAGATACAAAACAGAAGTGAAGCGGCACAGAAGAAAAGAATTGGGCGACCTGAGCGAACTGCAGGAAAAATTACTGCCGGACGGCGGCCTGCATGAAAGAATGTACCATCCTTGGCAATATATGACTGATTTCAGGGATTTCCCCCCACTTTCCTACACAACGGATCTGGTCATCATCAAAACTCCATAGCATCAACATTCAGCCGGCGGCTTTCTAATTTTAGAAAGCCGCCTTTTTTATATTATTTAAAATCATGGCACTTTATTTATATAATTTGTGGTGAAAAGTGGTTGGATGTGGTAATTTATAAATAGAGGCAGGTGGATACCATGTTCATGGGAGAATTTAACAATAAACTCGATGCAAAAGGCAGAATGATCGTTCCGAGCAAGTTTCGCGAGGATCTATCGGAGCAGTTTGTAATTACACGGGGTCTTGATAAATGTCTCTTTGGCTACACACATGAAGAATGGTCCCGCATTGAAGAAAAGATGAAAAACCTGCCGCTGACAAAACGTGATGCCCGCAAATTCATGCGGTTATTCTTCTCAGGCGCAACTGCGGTCGAGGTGGATAAGCAGGGGAGGATCAATATCCCTCAAAATTTACGCACTTATGCAGGACTTTCAAAAGATTGCACAATAATTGGTGTTTCCAGCCGGATTGAAATATGGGATTCAGAAGAATGGTCAGATTTCTATTCGGATTCAGAGGAAAACTTTGAAGATATAGCAGAAGACTTAATAGACTTTGATTTATAGGATGTGACAATGTGTTCAGTCATGACACGGTATTATTAGAAGAAACAGTGGACGGTCTCAATGTTAAAGAGGACGGTATTTATGTGGACGCCACTTTAGGCGGCGGCGGTCACACTGAATATCTCCTCAGTAAAGTCACGACCGGCAGAGTGATTGCATTCGACCAGGATATTTATGCGATCGAACACGCACAGAAAAGATTTAAAGATGATGAAAGACTGATCCTTGTACATAGTAATTTTGAAAATCTGACGGCTGAACTCTCAGCTCTGGATATAGAAAAGATTGATGGAATCATGTATGACCTGGGTGTTTCAAGTCCTCAACTCGACATTACCGAGAGAGGTTTTTCGCATACGAGAGAAGCGAGGCTCGATATGAGAATGGACCAGTCCCAGTCTCTGGATGCGCATGAAATTGTAAACACGTATTCCTATGAAGCGCTTGTGGGAATTTTCTTCAGATACGGTGAGGAAAAGTTCTCCAAGCGCATCGCGAGAGAAATTGAAAGAAGAAGAAAAGAACGGAATATCGAAACGACGACAGAACTGACTGAAATAATAAAATCCCAAATACCGCACAAGTTCCGCCGCACAGGCGGCCACCCGGCAAAAAGGGTGTTTCAGGCGCTCAGAATCGCAGTGAACGATGAACTTGGAGTGTTTGAACGTTCACTCGAAGCGGCGATTGAATTATTGAATAAGGATGGCAGAGTGTCAGTGATCACATTCCATTCACTGGAAGACAGAATATGTAAGCAGATGTTCGTTGAATATGAAAAAGGTCCGGACCTGCCTAAAGGCCTGCCTGTAATTCCGGAAGAATATCAACCGGATTTAAAAAGAGTAAACCGTAAACCGGTTCTTGCGAATGAAGAAGAATTAGAAAATAATCCGAGAGCACGCAGTGCGAAATTAAGAATTGCAGAGAAACAAAAATAGGATGTGTTAAATATGGCAGTAGAGAGGTATCGCCAAGCAGTACCGAATACGAAACCGAATGATCAAAGCCGGGTGGAATCAAATCCTGAAACGCTGAAAAAAAGTAAAGTCGTCGGTATCAAACGTGGAGAAGCGCTTGTTTATGTAATGCTCATGATAATGATTACCATTGCTGCAGTATTTGTCCTTTCATCGAAGATGGAGGCCTATAAGATGCAGAGTGAAATCACGAATATCGAAAGTGAAATTGCGACGAAAAATGGTGAAATTGATGAGTTGAATACGGAAGTGACACATTTGGCATCCTATGATAGAATTTACGAGAAAGCTGCTGAGCTGGGTCTGGATTTGGACAACAGCAATGTAAAGGTTGTTGAAAGACATGGCAAAAATTAAAGTAAGGTTTATGAATAGAACGATATCATTTTCAGTAGGTGCGCTCCTAATATATCTAGGTATAGGAGTGCTTTTTCTTTTGATAATCTGGCAATTTTCATATTTGATGATCGGAAAATCATTGGAAGATGAAGATCTGGTCGCACACGGACATGAAAAATTCACAAGAACAGCAGTCAACAGTGCCGAAAGAGGCGATATCACCGACCGGGATAACAATATTCTTGCGAGTGATATGCAAGCTTACCGTGTCGCATTGATTATTGATGAAGACTATCCGAATCACGTGGATGATAAGGAAAAAGTGGCATCTGTACTTAATGAAGTGCTGGATATGGAAGAAGCTGAAGTGATTGAAAAGATAGATCAGGGAATCGAAGATGAGCGCTTCCAGGTGGAGCTTGGAAGAGCGGGCATGGATATTTCCTATAATGAAAAACTGAAACTTGAAGAAATACAGGCGGATCCCGATTCAGGAGTCAGCGGTTTTTATTTTGTCGGAGAGACTAAGCGTTTTTATCCGAACGGTAATTTTGCCTCGCATCTTGTCGGTTATGCCGAGCAGGATGAAGAGACGAATGAGCTGTTTGGCCAGATGGGTCTGGAACGTGCGTATGATGATGTGCTTTCGGGAGAATCCGGATCGACCGGATATACTCAGGATGTCTGGGGATACATAGTGCCGAATACACAAAATCAGGTCAAGGCGCCTGAAGATGGTGCGGATATCCAGCTGACGATCGACTCGAATATTCAGCTGTATGTGGAAGATTCCCTCGATACGATGGAAGAGCATTTTGAACCTGAAGAATTGTTTGCGGTCGTTGCAGATGCTGAAACCGGTGAGATTCTGGGTTCCGGACAGAGGCCGTCCTTCAACCCGAGGACGCGTGAAGGTTTCGGCAACAGCTGGCTGAATATGCTCTATCAGTATTCATTCGAGCCGGGCTCCACTTTTAAAGTATTCAGCCTTGCAGCTGCGATTGACGCGGGCGAATATGAGCCGGATATGACGTTTGAATCCGGGGAGTTTGATGTTGGTGGACACACAATCTATGATTGGGAGCCTGAAGGCTGGGGAAATATCACTTATAATGAAGGTATGCAGTATTCTTCCAACGCACTCATGATGATTCTGCAGGATAAAGTCGGCGAAGATAAGATGCTTGAGTACTATCAGGACTTTGGTTTCGGAGAGACGACCGATTCCGAGTTCCCTCGTGAAGTGCCGGGTGTCATTGCGTGGGATGAGGAACTGCAGCGCAAAACAACATCCTTCGGACAGACTTCGACGGTGACCCCGATCCAGATGATTCAGGGGATGACTGCCATCTTGAATGGCGGCGAGATGAAAAAACCGTATGTCATCGACTCGATTACCGATCCGAATACGGATGAAGTGCTGTATGATGGTAAAGAGTCTGTCGTCAGACAGGTGATCAGTCCGGAGGCCGCTGAAAAGACACAGCAGGAAATCAATACATTTGTAGACGGCTCGATGGAGAGAAACCCGCAGTATCAGCTTGATGATTATGAAGTGGCCGGTAAATCCGGAACCGCACAGATCATCGATCCTGAAAACGGCGGGTATATGAGTGGCGATTATGAGTTTTTAACTTCGTTCATCGGCTATGCACCGGAAGATGATCCTGAAGTCATCATCTACTACGGTATCAAGCTTGCTTCAAAAAATAAGGAAGACACTTGGGACTACGGTGTAATGCACGGTTTCAACCCATTGATGGAACGTACACTCAAATATTTGGAAGTCGGTTCACAGGATGAGGAACAGACTGCTGAACTCGTTCCTGTCGAAGATTATACCGGTAAAAGTATGACAGAAGCGGCGCTGCCTGAAGATGAAACGATTCATCAGCTTGTGATCGGTGAAGGTGAAATCATCGAGGATCATTACCCGAAAAACAGCGCGCTGCTGCCGTATGACACATTATTCGTCAAAACAGAGGGGCAGGCGACAATGCCGGACCTCAGCGGCCTGTCAAAACGTGAAGCAATAATTTTTGGAGATTTTGCGGGTGTGGAAGTCACTTTAGAAGGTGAAGGTTACATCACTGAACAGTCGGTCGAGGCCGGTGATGCGATTGAAGAGGGCAGTGAAATCAACATCACATTATCGTCAAATGATCCAAATGACTAGGAGGACATGATGAATTTTATATTTTTATTACTCGCATTTGCATTTACTGCACTATTAGTGCCGATTACCATACCGCTGTTGAAGCGCATGAAGTTCGGACAATCGATCAGAAAAGAGGGGCCCGAATCCCATATGGCGAAGACCGGCACCCCGACAATGGGTGGTCTGACGTATCTGATTCCGACGATACTGCTCGCTTTTGCGGCACTGTTTTTTGTCGATGATATATACAAGATGCTTGTACTGATCATCGTAACGATCGGTTTCGGCCTGATCGGTTTCATCGATGACTATATCATCGTTGTAAAAAAAGATAATACAGGTCTCTCTTCAAAGCAGAAATTCATTGCCCAGATTGCAGTATCGATCATCGTCTACATCATAATGGCCAACTGGATTCCTGACATTTCAAACAGCATCCACATACCCGGGACGGAATGGTCGATTCCGCTCGGATTCCTGTTTGTGCTGTGGATTATATTCTGGCTGGTGGGCTTCAGTAACGCCGTCAACCTGACGGATGGACTGGACGGTCTTGCGACGGGTCTGTCCATCATTGCATTCGGTGCGTTTCTGACCATCGCATGGATGTATCATGAATACGAAATTGCTTTGTTCCTGTGCATCATCATCGGTGCACTGATCGGTTTCCTTATTTATAATAAATACCCTGCTAAATTGTTCATGGGAGATACGGGATCGCTTGCTCTCGGCGGTTTGATCGGCATTGTGTCGATCATGATCAATAACAGTCTGCTGCTGCTCATCATCGGCGTTGTTTTTGTTATAGAGACGGCGTCAGTCATACTGCAGGTGGCGTCATTCAAACTCACAGGAAAAAGAATATTCAAGATGACACCGATCCACCACCATTTCGAACTGCTCGGATGGAGTGAACGGAAAATTGTCGCTGTATTCTGGACGACAGGCGCAGCAGCCGGTGTGATTGGAATTCTGCTGGGAGGACTTTAAATGAGTCATATTAAATACAAAGATAAAAAAGTCATCGTTCTCGGATACGGCCGGAGCGGCAGGAGTGCCGTCAACACGATGATCCGTTTCGGAGCGAACGTCGTTTTGACGACGAACGAAATATTCGCGGATGAAAGCATCAGACAGCTGCTGAAAGGACAGGGTGTCGAAATCGTCGACGGTCATCATCCTGTCAGCCTTTTGAACGATGCTGAACTGATTATCAAAAACCCGGGAATACCTTACAAGATTGAATTCATCCAGGAAGCACAAAGACGCGGCATTCCCATCATTACCGAAGTCGAGCTGACGAAAGACATCACTGATGCAGGAATCATCGGCATCACAGGAACGAACGGCAAAACGACCGTTACCCATCTAATCGGAGAAATGATGACCAATGATAATAAAAAACCGATCCTATGCGGCAATATCGGCTATCCTGCGAGTGAAGCGGCGTTTGAAGCTGACGAGGACAGCGTACTCGTGATGGAATTGTCATCATTCCAAATGATGGGTGTGAAGCATTTCAAACCGGATGTCGCAGTGCTGACAAATATTTATGAAGCGCATATGGACTACCATTCTTCAAGAGAGGAATATGTAAATGCCAAGCTGTCTTTATTAGATAATCTGGACGCATCGGATATGATCGTTTTCAACGCGCAGCAGAAATCATTTCTGGATACTTACGACGGTCCGGCGGAAATCAAATATTTCACCGGGGAAGGACGAGCGGATGCATACATCGAAGACGGGTACATCTGTTTTGAAAATACGAAACTGATGAATATCGATAACGTTCTTCTGAGAGGCAGCCATAACTATGAAAATATTTTGGCAGCGATCATAGCGGTCAAACAGTTCGGCGTGTCAGACAGTGCGATTGTCAAAACATTGAAAGCGTTTGGCGGTATTCCTCACCGTATGGAATATCTCGGCATTATAGACGGCGTCAAATATTACAATGATTCGAAGGCGACGAACAATCTGGCGACATCATTTGCCTTGGACAGCTTCCGGGTGCCGACGGTCTGGATTGCCGGCGGGCTCGACAGAGGCCAGCCGTTCGATGATTTGAAAAATCATGTCGGCCATGTCAAACATCTGGTGGCCTACGGCGAAACAGCGGAGCGGTTAACAGAGTTTGCCAAAATAGAAAACATTGAAGTGAGTTTCGCTGAAAATCCGTATCATGCAGTTCTTGCAGCGAAAGAACTTGCCAGTGCCGGTGAAATCGTGCTGTTTTCACCCGCATGCGCGAGCTGGGATCAATATAAAGATTACGAAGCACGCGGCGATCATTATAAAGAAGGCTTCCATAAAATCTACTGAAAAAGGCGGTGAGCCATCAAGATGAGAGATGAAGAAGAAATTTCAAAACTGAGGGATAAACTACGCCAGAACCGTAAGACGTTCTCGCAGACATCAATAGAGTCCCGTCTTTACGGCTCACCGGAAGATGATGCGGGTGATGATGAAAAATCCGGAGCAGGCAATGAAGCCCCTTCAGAAGGGATGAAGGATCCACAGGCGGATGAACATGAGTTTCCGGAAGAAGAATATTTGGACGAGTCGCTCATAGAAAAAAATGAATGGGCGGAGGAAGCGCAGTCTGAAAGTCCTGATGATAAGAAGGCTGTGAATGAAAAGACGACAGCTGAAGAGAAGTCCCGTAAATCTGAGAAAACATTTGGAAAAACAGCAAAGATGAAAAAGGGCGGAAAGAAAAAAAAGCCGAAGCGCCAAAAAAATCCGAAGAAATATACAAAGCTGACGACTTTAAAAGAAAACATCATGCTGATTCCAAAATACATACTGATTCCCGCCGTCATTTTATTCCTTTTATTTGCATCACTCATCTGGTATGTATCAACAGATGCAAGTGATCTGAAGGAAATTGATATCAGCGGCAACGAAATCATCACCGAAGAAGAAATTGAAAGCCGGCTTGATTTTTCTGCAGGTGATAAGATGTATAGTATAGACATAGGCACCGCAGAGGAAAATATCTCGCTGCTCCCGATCATCGTGGATGTCAATGTGGAGCGCAACTGGTGGAATGGTGTCACAGTCAGCATCAGTGAACATGATGTGCTCGGCTATATCGAGAACGAAGGCAGCTATAACCCTGTGCTCGAAAATGCAAGAATATTGAGAGGCTATCATGTCAGTCCGGTAAACGGGCCTCTGATCTATTTTTTTGAAGGCGAGGAAATGGACGATCTTGTTCAAAACCTTAATGACATCGAACCCGAAATAAGAGCGGGCATATCAGAAATTTATTTCAGACCGACAGAGAATTCGCTCGGCAGAATTCATCTTCTGATGAATGACGGCCAGGAAATTGTGGCGGATTACCGTGACTTCGGGGAAAAGATGAATCATTATATCGGCATGAAAGAAGAAATCGGTGACGATACGGAAGGTATCATCGATATCGAAATAGGCAGCAGCTTCCTGCCTTATAATTCAGATGAAGCCCGTCAGATCAAAAGTGGTATATACAACTCACCGGAAGCCACCGGATATGTCAACGAGTTGAACACCTCATTGAATAGTGTCAAAGATACACTGAATCAATTCGGGGAATATGAGGAAGAATAAAGTATCCAGGTTAAATTTTTGTATAATTCTTGTAAATAGTTCACAATTAACCTGTGATAATGTAAACTGATAATAGTAAATTGATAGCTCGCTAGGAGGCAGATGACTTGAAGGAACATTACTATGTAGCCCTTGATATAGGCTCATCAAGTGTTAAAACAGTCGTCGGTGAGAAGTTTCATGATGGGGTAAACATCATCGGAATCGGTCAAACTTTCACTGACGGTATATCTAAAGGGATGGTTACAGATTTTGAGCTTGCTAAAAGTGCAATTAAAGATACAGTCAAAAAAGCAAGTATTTCATCTGGCGTAGAAATTGATGAAGTATTTTTAAAAATGCCGATTACTGACTCGGAAGTGAAATTCAGTGAAGAAGCGATCAGGTTCGGCGGAGAGTCAACAGAAATCAATGGTGAACATATAGAGTCCCTGTTGGAATCATTAAGAGAAAAAGAAATGGCCGGGGACAAAGAGGTCGTCACAGTCTTTCCTGTCCATTTCATCGTGGATGATCTTCATGAAGTGGATGACCCGAAAGAGATGGTCGCAACACAGTCACTTGCTGTCAAAGCAGGCGTTGTCCTGATCAATCGCACACTGCTGATCAATGCAGTGAAATGTGTCGAGGCGTCCGGTCTGACGATACTCGATGTATATTCAGATGCAGTGAACTACGGACATGTCCTGACAGATGCAGAAATAGAACTCGGCGGCGTTGTAATAGACATCGGTGCCGATCTGACACAGTATGCATACTTTGAACGCGGTGCCCTGAAATATGCTTCAAGTATCCCGGTGGGCGGCAATCTGATCAGCAATGATCTGACCGAGGCATTCAACATGCCGTTCGATCATGCCGAGAAAGTCAAAAACCAATATGGACATGCATTCTTCGATATGGCAAATGATGAAGATATCATCCGCCTGAATCAGGTCAACTCACAAGATGCAATTGAAGTGACACCAAAGGATTTAGCAGATATCATTGAACTGAGAGTGGAAGAGCTGCTGCTTGATGTATTCGAAGACCTCCAGCGCCAGTCCATCACCAAAGTCAGCGGCGGATTCGTCGTCACCGGCGGTACTGCAAATATGCTCGGTATCAAAGAGCTGATGCAGGATATGGTGTCTGAAAAAGTGCGTATTCATGTCCCGAACCAGATGGGTGCAAGAAAACCGGAATTCGCAAGTGCAATTTCTACAGTAAGCAGTGGAATTTCATTTGATGAGTTACTGGAATATGTTACAATTGATAATTATGACACAGCAACAGAACCTGTCGCTTCAGAAACTCCGGAGGATGCCGATTCAAACTTCTTCAGTGGCTTATTCAAGAACAGAAAAGATAAGAATGAAGCAGAAAATATATCGACTGAAAATACACCGGTGCAGCAGGAAGAGCCAGATGAAAATGTTGTTGAAACTCCGGAGTATGAAGAATATACGGAGTATTCATACGATGATGATGAGAAAGTCAACGAAGCGAAAACAGAGCAGAACCGGCCGAAAGAATCGAAAGATGTGGGCGGTTATATGAAAAAGTTATTTAAGAATCTTTTTGAATAAGATGAATCATTGGGAGGAAAAACAAGATGTTGGAATTTGAGCAAGGTTTTAACCATTTGGCAACTTTGAAAGTTGTTGGTGTAGGTGGCGGCGGTAATAACGCAGTCAACCGCATGATTGATGACGGCATGCAAAATGTTGAATTTATAGCAATTAATACAGATGGACAAGCTTTGAATCTATCAAAAGCAGAATCCAAAATACAAATTGGAGAAAAATTGACGAGAGGACTCGGCGCTGGTGCAAACCCTGATATCGGTAAAAAAGCGGCTGAGGAATCCCGTGAACAGATCGAAGATGCACTGCAGGGTGCTGATATGGTCTTCGTAACAGCAGGCATGGGCGGCGGAACCGGTACAGGAGCTGCTCCAATCGTTGCTAAAATTGCGAAAGAGATGGGCATCCTTACAGTAGGTGTCGTCACTCGTCCATTCTCATTCGAAGGCAGAAAACGCCAGACACAGGCAGCAGCCGGCGTCGATGCCATGAAAGCGGCAGTAGATACACTGATTGTAATTCCTAATGATCGTTTATTGGATATTGTTGATAAATCAACACCTATGATGGAAGCGTTCAAAGAAGCGGATAACGTACTTCGTCAAGGTGTTCAGGGTATTTCGGATTTGATCGCTGTAAGCGGTGAAGTGAACCTTGACTTTGCAGACGTTAAGACAATCATGCAGAACCAGGGGTCAGCGCTTATGGGCATCGGTATTTCAGCTGGTGAAAACCGTGCAGTCGAGGCAGCTAAAAAAGCTATTTCAAGTCCTCTGCTTGAAACTTCAATCGTCGGTGCACAGGGTGTCCTGATGAACATTACGGGCGGAGAGTCATTATCACTGTTTGAAGCACAGGAAGCAGCAGACATCGTACAGGATGCGGCGGATGAAGATGTAAACATGATCTTCGGTACTGTCATCAACCCTGAACTTGAAGACGAACTTATCGTTACTGTCATCGCTACAGGTTTCAATGAAAAAGGTGTGAACCGTACGCCTGAAAGGCCTGCTGCTGAAGAAAAGAGAGAATCATTCGGTTTCTCAAGTAACGACGAAGAGCCGAAAAGAACACGCAGCTTCCAAAGAGATGAAGATACCGGCGTAAACAGCTCACAGGACGATGATTATGAAGTGCCGACTTTCTTAAGAAATCGTAATCGTCGCAGACGCTAATAATTATTTAGATCAAAGTCAGAGAGGCGCGCCTTTCTGACTTTATTTTTGGGGTGGGAATATGAGTCAGTTTTCTTTTCAGCCGCATCGGCACTTTTACGGTAATAAAGAAGGTGATTGCCTTTTTGGTTACACAAAAAGGACAGATGGTCTGAGTGATTATCCAAAAGACAGTTTCAATATGGCTTTATATATCGGCGACGATACGGATAATGTAAACAGGCACCAGGACATGCTGGCAAGTGAAATCGACATCAGCCCTCTAAATTGGGTGCTCCCCATTCAGACGCATGGCAGCAGGGTAAAAGAAGTCACTTCAAATGACCGTGGAACCAATGTCCGTGAATTAACCGCCGGATTGAATGATATCGATGCGATATATACTTATGATGAAAATGTGCTTCTCACGATGAATTATGCTGATTGTGTGCCTGTTTATGTCTACAGCAGGATCAACAGCTTTACAGCTCTGGTGCATGCAGGATGGAAGGGTACTTCTAAAGACATATTAAAAAACACGCTGAATGAATATGACGGCCATCCGTGCGATCTAACCGTCATCATCGGCATCAGCATCAACCAGTCCCATTATGAAGTGGATGAAAAAGTCATTGATGCTTTAGATGACCGGTACTTAAAAGATGCGGTCGTTGAAACGGACAGCGGTTATCAGCTTGATCTTAAAACAGTCAATAAAAACCAGGCACTCGATTTCGGTGTGGACGAGAATGATATCCATGTCACACCGCTGGGTACGGAAGATACGGATGAGTTTTTCTCCTATCGTCTTGAGAAGGGAAAAACAGGCCGTGCATTAGCATTTATAGGGAGAGTATCAAATGATTAAAGAAAATTTTAATGCGATAAAAGAAGAATTGACCGATGATGTGAATATTATAGTTGTGACTAAATATCACACTGTTGAAGAAACGCTGGAAGCATATTCAGCCGGCGTCAGAGACTTTGGTGAAAATCGTATTGAAGGATTTTTGGAAAAAAGAAAAGCATTGCCGGAAGATGCGAATGTACATTTCATAGGCACACTGCAGTCCAGAAAAGTGAAGGACATCGCAGGATCCATGACACATCTCCATTCACTTGACAGAGAAAGTGTCGCCAAAAAAATTGAACAACATGCAGACGATGAGGTAAAATGTTTTATACAGGTAAACGTATCTGAAGAATCGTCAAAACATGGATTATCTGTGGATGAAGTGCAGCCGTTCATAGAGAATCTGACGCCATACGGCAAAGTTAAAATCATCGGACTGATGACGATGGCACCTCTCACAGAAGACAGTGAAGTGCTGAATACGACGTTCGGCCGTCTGAAAGAACTGAGAGATGAATTACAGCAGACTTACCCGGAGATTACCGAACTGAGCATGGGGATGAGCAACGATTATAAAATCGCACTGGATTACGGTGCGACTTATATTCGAATCGGCTCCAAAATTATGGGAAGCAGGTGAATTTTATCGCTATAAAAAACTTTTTTAAAGATTTGATAGTCGTCGAAGTCGAAGAGGAAGTTTCCGAAGATACCGGTAAAAAAGTAAGGGAGCCGGCAGACAGACCGAAGGGAAAAGCCGGTCCTGAGTCAAATGATACTAAGAACAAAGTGACACAGCTTGATTTATCCAGAAATGAAAAGAGTTCATCTGAAAATAAGAAGGCTCGTGAAAATACTTCTGCATCTCGGGATAAAAATAGATCACAGGGGTCTTTCTTTAAAAAAGAGCGCCAAAAACCTGCAGACAACAATACGACAGGACGACGAAAGAATTCACCACACAGTCATAAGGAGACCACTTTGATGAATGCTGATAACATGAATGCCAAAGTTCATTTATTTGAACCGAGGGTCTTTTCTGAAACACAGGACATTGCAGATGAACTTAAAAACGAACGTGCAACTCTGGTCAATTTATCTAAAGTAGATTCAGGTCCTAAAAAGAGGATCGTGGACTTTTTAAGCGGTACCGTCTATGCATTAGATGGAGATATCCAAAAGGTCGGCAATGATATTTTCCTTTGCACACCAAAAAGTGTTGTCGTTGAAGGTGAAATCTCTTCAGATAAAGAATACCCAGAAGAAATGTAAGGAGAATTATTTTGGATAAATCACTACTGCTCAATATAGTTTCAATAATAGCGGATATTTCGTTTATAGCTTTACAATTATTAAGATGGGGGCTCATCATATATATTTTAAGCTCCTGGCTGCCGGCTCTCCGGGAATCGAAATTCGGTGAGTTTTTAGGAAAGATTTTTGAACCGATACTTGAACCGTTCAGAAAAATCATTCCGCCGCTTGGAGGCATGCTTGATCTGTCTCCGATCATATTATTCATCGTTTTATGGTTGTTCCAAAGTGGCCTGGTGGCAGTTTTCAATGCATTAGCGACATTTATAATACAATTTTAATGCATTATCACGGTGATATTCATTTATCTCCGTGATTTTCAAATTAAGGAGCATTTATCGTGAAGGAAATCTTTCAACACTTCAGACCTGAAGAAAAAGAGACGATCATCAAACTGAACAGCCGCTTTGAAATTGCTGAACGTGACTACTACCCTGTGCTTCTTGATTTTCTTGATCCGAGAGAGCAGAGCATCGTCCGCAGCCTTTCCGGCTATTATCCCGATTTGAAAATAGAATTTTACGGCGGAGGCGAGTCACGTGAACGGATGCGAGCGATGCTGATTCCGGAAATGCTGGAAGTTTCAAAGGATGATTTCGAAGTGATGGTGCTTGAACTTGACTATCCCGAAAAATTTGTTAATCTTGAGCATCGGAATATTTTAGGTGCCATCATGAGTGTCGGCTTAGACAGAAATCTGATTGGTGATATAGTTATAGGTGACACCATTCAGTTTGCGATCGCGAAACCTTACTTTCATATTTTTGAAGCTGAACTCAAGACGATTAAAAATGCGCCTGTGACTTTAAGTGAAGTGCCGCATACGGAGTTTATCGACAATGTCGATGACGGTATTTCACAGACGATACTGATTTCGAGCTTCAGGCTGGACACTGTCACGAGCGACCTTTTAAAAGAGGGCAGGGCGAAATCCAAAGACAGAATCGAGAAAGGCAAAGTGAAAGTGAATCACACGGTCATAGTGAACCCGGCCTTTATTCTCGAAGAAGGTGACGTTGTATCGGTTCGTCATTTCGGACGTTATAAAATTGATGAGATGTTACATGAAACTAAAAAAGGGAAATACAGAGTAAAAGCCAAAGTTTATAAAAGTAAATAAAAAGTCAATAAGAGGTGAAAAATATGGAAGCGAGTGAAAGGACAGACAGAAAGTTTGCCACTGTCTACCGGGGCCTTGATGAAAAAGAAGTGCGGAATCACCTGCGGAGAATCGAAGGTGAGATCGAAGATCGCGACAGGAAAATCGCACAGCTTGAAGAGATGCTGAAGGAACGTGATGAAAATCTGAACAGCTTCAGATCAGTCGAAACGAGCATCAATGAAGCGATACTGACTGCACAAAGAGCAGGCGACGATACAAAGAAGGCTGCATCCGAGCGAGCCGAAGAAATTATCAGAAGCGCTGAAGCTGAGCGGGACATCATCATCGATAAAGCGTTGAACCAGGCACGTCATATTGGCAGCCAGACTGAAGATATGAAGCGCCAGTCCAAAGTTTTCAGAGCGCGTTTCAGAATGCTTGTACAGGCGCAGCTTGACCTGCTCCAGTCGGATGACTGGGATTATCTGCTCGATTACGATTTGGACAATGAGGACAAAGTACGCGAAATTGAAAACGAGTATGGAAATAATGAAGAGTAAATATTGACGAAACGTGATTATTTTAGCATAATATATATATTGTTAGACAAGCAGAATGTGAGATAATTTAAAGCGACCGGAAGATGGTGAGAGTTCCGGAGTCACAGCATTTTGATATCACTAATGATTGATAATGAATACTATTAAGAAGAGATGGCTCTGACTGGGAGTCAATAAGGGTGGTACCGCGGAATTTTTCGCCCCTATTGATTCAGTTAGAGTTTTTTTATTTTAAAATAATTTATTGAAACGGGAGAGTAGAGAATGGATTATAAAGATACGTTATTAATGCCGAAAACAAAATTTAAAATGCGTGGCGGTCTGATCAACAAAGAACCTAAAATGCAGGAAGAATGGCGTGAAATGGATTTATATGAAAAGAAACTGAAGCAGAACGAAGGTAATACACCATATATTCTGCATGACGGCCCGCCATATGCAAACGGTGCGCTCCATATGGGCCACGCACTGAACAAAATCATCAAGGATATCATTATCCGTAATAAACAGATGCAGGGCTACTATGCACCTTACGTACCGGGCTGGGATACACACGGTCTGCCGATTGAACAGGCACTGACGAACAAAGGTGTGGACCGTAAGAGCATGACGATCGAGGAATTCAGAAACAAGTGTATCGAATTTGCGAACACTCAGATCGATGCTCAGCGTGAAGGTTTCAAACGCATGGGTATCGACGGTGAGTGGGACAATCCTTACTTGACTTATAAACCTGAATTCGAAGCATCACAAATCAGAGTATTGAAAGACATGGTCGAGAAAGATTTAATCTATAAAGGCAAAAAGCCGATCTACTGGTCTCCTGCAAGTGAATCGTCTCTTGCGGAAGCTGAGCTTGAATATAAGGACAAACGTTCACCGTCCATCTATGTATCATTTGAAGTGGAAGACGGTAAAGGTGTTCTTGACACAGGTGTCGGCCTTGTCATCTGGACGACGACGCCTTGGACGATTCCTTCGAACATGGCGGTTGCTGTGCATCCTGAGTTGAACTATGTCCAGTTCAACTATGATGGCAAAGAGTATGTCGTAGTGGAAGACCTGCTGGATCACCTCTGTGAAGAAGCAGGCTTCGATAAGGAGAAGGTGACACATACGAAGGAAGTCAAAGGTTCCGAGCTTGAATATATTGAAGCGAAACATCCATTGTATGACCGCACGAGCCTTGTTGTACTCGGTGACCATGTAACGACGGATGCAGGTACAGGTCTTGTACATACTGCACCGGGCCATGGTGACGATGACTTCATCATCGGACAGAAATACGGTCTGCAGGTGCTGAGTCCTGTGGATGACAAAGGTGTATTCACAGATGAAGCAGGCAAATATTCAGGACTTTTCTATGATGATGCGAATAAAGAGATCACCGAAGATCTTGACAGCGCAGGCGTTTTATTGAAACTGAACTTCTATACGCACTCGTACCCGCATGACTGGCGTACGAAGACACCGGTAATCTTCCGTGCGACACCTCAGTGGTTCGCGTCGATCAACGGTGTCCGCGATGATATTCTGAAGGCGGTCGACGATACGAAGTTCCAGGTCGAGTGGAATAAGAAGCGCATGCACAACATGATTAAAAACCGCGGCGACTGGGTGATTTCACGTCAGCGTGTATGGGGTGTGCCTCTGCCGTTCTTCTATGCTGAAAATGGTGAGGAAATCGTCGATGTCGATGTCATCGAGCATGTTGCGAAATTATTCGAAGAACACGGTTCCAACATCTGGTTCGAGCGCAATGCGGAAGATCTTCTGCCTGAAGGTTATACACATCCCGGTTCACCAAACGGCAAGTTCTCCAAAGAGACCGATATCATGGACGTCTGGTTCGACTCCGGTTCGACGCACCGCGGTGTGCTTGACTACCGTGACTATTTGACGTATCCGGCGGACCTCTACTTCGAAGGTTCAGACCAGTACAGAGGCTGGTTCAACTCTTCAATCATCACAAGTGTTGCGACTAAAGGGCACTCACCGTATAAGGAGCTTTTAAGCCACGGTTTCGTCATGGACGGAAAAGGCAAGAAGATGTCCAAGTCACTCGGCAACGTCATTCTGCCTGAAAAAGTGATGAAGCAGATGGGTGCAGATATCATCCGCCTGTGGGTCATGTCTTCTGATTTTGAAGAGGACGTACGCATTTCCGATGATATCCTTAAACAGGTGTCAGAAGTTTACCGTAAAATCCGCAACACATTCCGTTTCATGCTGGGTAACGTTGCGGACTTCAATCCGCGGGAGGATGCCGTCCAGTACGATGATCTGTATGAAATAGACCAGTTCATGTACCAGAGGTTCAATGAAGTCATCAACATGGTGCGCGACTGCTACGAGCGCTATGACTATGTGACGGTTTACCAGTCACTGCAGAACTTCATCAACGTCGACCTGTCCAACTTCTATCTGGATTACGGTAAAGACATCCTTTATATTGAAAAAGAGGATGCGCCGATCCGCCGCAGCATGCAGACAGTGCTCTACAAGATCCTGACCGATCTGAATAAACTGCTTGCACCGATTCTTGTGCATACTGCTGAGGAAATCTATCAGCATACGCCGCATACAGAAAAAGAGAGCGTGCACCTTGAGTACCTGCCTGAAGTGGCAGAAGTGGATACTGAACTCGTTGAAAAATGGCAGTACTTCCTGAAAGTGCGTGATGATGTATACCGTGCGCTTGAAGTGGCACGTAATGAAAAAGTCATCGGTAAGTCACTGGAAGCGAAAGTTTATGTGACAGAGCCTGAAGAAATGAAATTCGATGATCTGCATGGCAATCTGGAACAGTTATTCATCGTTTCACAGGTGGAAGTCGTGGACAGTCTGAAAGATGGCACGAAGTACGATACTGTAAGTGTCAAAGTTGAACATGCAGAAGGTGAGCGCTGTGAGCGCTGCTGGAACTTCTCCACTGCAGAGAGTCTGACGAGCGGCGAAGACGATATTTGTCCAAGATGCCGAACTGTCGTTGATTCGTTATCGTAGGTGGTATGATGAAAAAATTCAGAATTGCGCCGATGCTCGGCATCGGTGCAGCCGTCTTAGCCATCGACCAGATTACAAAATACCTTGTTGTAAGAAATATGGAAATCGGTGAGTCCATTACGATAATCGGTGAGTTTCTTCAGTTGACCTCCCACCGGAACTCAGGCGCTGCCTGGGGCATGTTCCAGGGACAGATGCTTTTCTTTTATATAGTAACGTTAATTGTCGTTGCACTGCTGCTGTACATTTATAAAAAAGAGGCTGAAGACAACTTTTTGATGCAGCTGTCAATTACACTGCTGCTCGCTGGTGCGGTCGGGAACTTTATTGACAGAATCCTTTTCCAGGAAGTCGTGGACTTTGTGGACACTTTGATTTTCGGTTACGATTTTCCGATTTTCAATGTCGCGGACAGTGCACTTACGGTTGGTGTCATACTGATGCTGATCGAGTTTTTCTTCACAGGACGGAGTGGTGATAATGAACGAAATAACAGTAGGCAAAAATAATGAAGGCGAGCGTCTCGACCGGTTTTTGAGCACGGTCGTTGCGGATTCATCGAGAAGCGATATACAGGGCCGCATCAAGGATGGTATTGTGACAGTGAACGGAGAACAGGTGAAGCCGAACTATAAAGTTAAGGCGGATGACGAGATTGTCGTGGAAGAGCGTGAGCTCGTAGAAGCGGATATCGAGGCTGAAAACCTGAATCTGGATATCATCTATGAGGATTCCGACGTTGCCGTAGTGTATAAACCAAAAGGCATGGTCGTCCATCCGTCTGCCGGCCATTACGGCGGCACGCTGGTGAACGGGCTGATGTACCAGCTGGATGAATTGTCCGGGATAAACGGCGAGCTCCGTCCGGGCATCGTCCACCGTATCGATAAAGACACGAGCGGACTGCTGATGGTGGCGAAGCACGACGTCGCCCACCGGGACCTTGTCGAACAGCTCGTGGATAAAAGTGTGACGAGAAAGTACACGGCCTTTGTCCACGGCGTGATTCCGCATGACAAAGGTACCATCGAAGCACCGATCGGACGCAATCCGAGAGAACGCCAGGAGATGGCGGTCGTGGATGACGGCAAAGATGCCGTCACACACTTCAACGTTCTGGAACGTTTCAAGGATTACACGCTGGTCGAATGTATTTTGGAGACCGGGAGAACCCACCAGATCCGTGTCCATATGAAATACATCGGCTACCCGATTGTCGGCGACCCGAAATACGGACAGAGAAAGACGATGGACACCGGCGGCCAGATGCTTCACGCAGGTATCGTCGGATTCACACATCCCGTGAGCCGGGAACGTCTCGAGTTCAAAACGGGACTGCCGGACTACTTTGAAGAAATTTTGGAAGATTTGAGAATGAGAGAGAAGTAGCTTGTTATTGATTGGCAGACGCAAAATCCCTGTTTGAGGGGTTTTGCGTTTTTTTGTTGTGGGGGGTGGTGCGTACTGTTTAGATAGATAAGAATTTGATGCTATCTAAACGTTTGAGACTGTTACGTGTGCAGCTGGAAGTAATTTTGATGCTAACTAAACGTTTGTCCGTCCCAGCCGTTTAGATGTTGATGAATTTTTTGCTAACTGAACGTTTGTCCGTCCCAGCCGTTTAGTTGCTGATGAATCTTTTGCTAACTAAACGTTTGAGACGTATTCCCGTTTAGTTGAGGAAGAATATTTTACTATCTAAACGTTTGCAGCCGATAAGTGTTTAGTTGTGAGGATTTTTTATGCTATCTAAACGTTTGCAGAAACAAGACTGCTCACTTAGCTTTATTTTCAGTTTCAAGTGAGCAGGCCTCGTTCCAATCAAGTGTAAAACCTCCCTCCATTAAACCTTGACAATGAATTTCAACAAGGCTATGCTTATTAACAATACAAATGACAATCAAATATTGATCATTAATGTCTTTAAAACCGGTCCTGTGAGGCCGGGAAGGCATGATATAAACGAGGACAAGTCTGTCTGTTAACGCTACAAGTGTACCTGTCGGTCACTTTTTTTACAGACAGTCTGTTTCAAGGGATACGTATATACTCATGCCGGCTGGCATGGGTATTTTTTTATGGAAAATAATTGGAGGCGTAAAGATGAAACAACGGACTATTCTGGACGAGGCGCAGATCAGCCGGTCACTGACGCGGATGGCGCACGAGGTACTGGAGCGGAACAAGGGTACTGAAAATATAATTCTTTTGGGAATAAAGACCCGCGGGGAGTTTTTAGCTGACCGGCTGCAGGATAAGATCAGTCAGATTGAATCGGTAAATGTTCCGACGGGCACGATCGATATCAGCAACTACCGGGATGACAAAGCGGGTCAGACATTGAATGACGAAGATATTGTCATCGATACGGACTTGAACGACAAGCATGTGGTGCTCGTCGACGATGTATTGTTCACCGGCCGCACCATCCGGGCGGCGATGGACGCGATATTGAACTCGGTGCGGCCGTCCAAAATTTCGCTCGCAGTCCTGATTGACCGCGGACACAGGGAACTGCCGATACGTGCAGATTACGTCGGCAAAAATATTCCGACGGCTAAAGGTGAAATCATCAATGTGGCACTTATGGAAGTGGATAATGAAAACGCAGTGACTTTAACGGAATAGGAGAAAAATCATGAGAGAGAAACTACCTACAGACAGTCTTTACAAAAGAAGTTTTGAACCGAAGCTTGATGTTCATGAAAAACCGAAAATGTCACAGTGGGCGCTGCTCAGCTCCCAACACCTGTTTGCAATGTTCGGTGCGACGGTACTGGTCCCGTTTCTGACAGGTCTGCCGGTCAGTGCGGCGCTCATTGCGAGCGGTATCGGAACGCTGCTTTACATATGGATTACGAAAGGTCAGATTCCTGCGTATCTCGGCTCAAGTTTTGCATTTATCCTGCCGATCACGATAGCGCTCGGTGCGAACACTCTGGGGGAGGTCCTGACTGCGTTATTCTTCAGTGGGATACTGTACGTTGTGATCGGCCTCATCATAAAGGTCTTCGGTACAAACTGGCTCATCAGCCTGCTGCCGCCGATCGTCGTCGGGCCGGTCATCATGGTTATCGGCCTCGGACTTGCTCCGGTTGCAGTGGATATGGCGATGTACACGGACTCGGGCAACCAGGAAGGTTACAGTTTGACTTTCATCACGATAGCAGTCATCACACTGCTCATTACTATAGGTGCCTCTGTATTCCTTAAAGGTGTGCTGTCACTCATTCCAATACTGATCGGAATTGTGGGCGGCTACATTACGGCAATGATTTTCGGAGTGGTGGATTTCACGCAAATCCGGGAGACGGGCTGGTTCGTCCTGCCGGATGTGCATCTGCCGGTCATCTCTTACGAACCGAGCATCAATGTCGGACTGTTCATCGTCATGCTGCCGATCGTTTTCGTGACAGTGTCCGAACATATCGGCCACCAGGTTGTCATCAATAAGATTGTCGGCCGGGACTTCTTCAAGAAGCCTGGGCTCCACCGGTCACTGATCGGTGACGGGGCGGCGACGATGTTCGCCAGCATGATCGGCGGCCCGCCGACAACGACTTACGGCGAGAACATCGGTGTGCTGGCAATTACAAGAGTGTTCAGCATATGGGTCATCGGCGGTGCTGCGGTATTTGCGGTCGTACTCGGATTTGTCGGGAAATTCACCGCACTGGTCCAGTCGATTCCATCACCTGTCATGGGCGGGGTTTCGATACTGCTTTTCGGAATCATCGCAGCAAGCGGGCTCAGAATTCTGATTGATGCACAGATTGACCTGGATAATAAAAGGAACCTCGTAATTGCATCCGTCATTCTTGTGATAGGGATTGGCAAGGCGCACCTGGACTTCATGATCGGGGATATCCCATTCAACCTGGAAGGCATGGCGCTCGCAGCGCTTGCAGGTATTGTACTAAACGCAGTATTACCGAAGGAGGAAGCGGTTAATGAATGATCTGCTGACAGTGGAGTCACTCAGTAACACTGAAATCATGACACTGATCAAACGAGCACTGACTTTTAAAGAAGGGGAACTGCCCGAAAAATTCCGGGATAAAACCGTAGTCAACTTGTTTTTTGAAAACTCGACACGGACACGGCTGAGCTTTGAAATGGCCGAGTTCAAACTGGGAATACATGCCATCCCTTTTGATGCGGATACAAGTTCTGTACAAAAAGGTGAAAGTCTATACGATACATGCAAGACGCTTGAAGCGATCGGTGCGGACGTGCTGGTCATACGGCACGGAGACAACCGATACTTCGATACACTGGAAAACATCAATGTACCGATTGTCAACGGCGGTGACGGCAGCGGGTCCCACCCGACCCAGTGTCTCCTTGATCTGATGACGATATATGAAAACTTCGGACGGTTCGAAGGATTGAAAGTGGTGATCTCGGGAGATATATTCCACTCGAGAGTTGCCCACAGCAACTTTCAGGCGCTCACCCGCCTGGGGGCAGAAGTTTATTTCTCAGGGCCTGAAGACTGGCAGGATCCGGGTTATGAAAATGCATATATGGATTTCGATGAAGCGATTGAGACGTGCGATGTCATCATGCTTCTCAGGGTGCAGCATGAGCGGCACTTTGTCCAGATGACATTTTCAAAAGAAGGGTACAATAAAGAGTACGGACTCAATATGGAGCGTTATGAAAAAATGAAAAAGGATGCAATCATTATGCATCCGGCGCCGATGAACCGGGACGTGGAAATTTCGTCTGAACTGGTCGAGGCGGGTAAGAGCAGAATTTTCAGCCAGATGGAAAACGGCGTGTATATGCGGATGAGTATTTTGGAAAACATTTTAAAGGAGAGTCAATAATGTTATTAAAAAATGGTGTTGTACTTCACAATAATGAGTTTGTTGAACAGGATGTTTTAATCGAAGCGGGGAAAATAAAAGCGCTTGGCACAGATCTGGAAGCAGGTTCTGCCGAAGTTGTGGACTTACAGGGTAAGCTCGTCACGCCGGGACTGATTGATGTCCATGTGCACTTGAGAGAACCGGGATTCGAACATAAGGAAACGGTCGAGTCGGGCACGAAAGCGGCGGCAAGAGGTGGTTTCACATCCATCTCACCGATGCCGAACACGAACCCGATCATCGATACGGTGGAACGACTCGAAAAATTGAATAACATTATTGAACGAGATGCACATATAAAAGTAAGACCGTATGCTTCAATAACGGAAGGTCTGAAAGGTGAAGCTCTCGCAGATTTTGAAGGGTTGAAAGCGTCCGGTGCATTCGCATTTACAGATGACGGTGTCGGCGTGCAGAGTGCAGACATGATGTTTCGTGCGATGGAGAATGCTGCAAAGCTTGATATGGCGATTGTTGCGCATACGGAAGAAAATACGCTGATCCGCGGCGGTGCGATCCATGACGGCAAAACAAGTGAGAAGCTCGGCATACCTGGCATTCCTGCAGTGACTGAATCCGTTCAGATTGCAAGAGACGTGCTGCTTGCTGAAGCGGCGGACTGTCACTATCATGTGTGCCACGTATCGACTAAAGAGAGTGTGCGTATCATCCGTGACGCTAAACGTGCAGGGATCAGAGTGACCGGCGAAGTGACACCTCACCATCTGGTACTGGATGAAAATGATATTACGGACAGTGACCCGAACTTCAAGATGAATCCGCCGCTTAGAGGCTCGGACGACCGCGAGGCACTGATTGATGGACTGCTTGACGGGACCCTTGATTTTATCGCGACGGACCATGCACCGCATCAGGATTCAGAAAAAGCGGCAGGCATTGAAAAAGCACCGTTCGGCATAACAGGCATCGAGAATGCATTCCAGCTGTGCTATACGAAACTGGTTAAAACCGGCGTGTTCACGCTGCAGCAGCTTGTGGACTGGATGACGGTGAAACCGGCAGAAGTATTCAATCTGGACGGTGGTGTTTTACTGCCGGGCAGTGACGCGGATATTACGGTCATCGATCTCAACAAGGAATATACACTTGATAAAGAAGCATTTTTATCAAAATCAAAGAACACACCATTTGACGGTGAGCAGCTGACATCGGATATTTATCTGACGGTTGTGAACGGCGAAATTAAATATCAGGCGGAGGGACAGTAATGTTAAATGACAAGAGATATTTAGTATTGGAAGACGGTTCTGTGTACGAAGGATACAAACTTGGAGCGGACGGTGAATGTCCGGGCGAAGTCGTGTTCAACACTGCAATGACCGGCATGCAGGAAATCATCAGTGACAATTCATATACAGATCAGATCATCACTTTCAGTTATCCGCTCATCGGCAGCTCGGGATTCAATACTGAAGACAGCGAATCACTGCTGCCGACAACGAGTGGTATCGTCGTGCGTGAAGCGGTGGAATATCCATCGAACTTCAGATCGGTTGAAAATCTGGATACTTACTTGAAAAGACACGGCATCGTCGGTATCAGCGGCATCGATACGAGAAGCATTACAAAGAAAATCCGCAAAACGGGTGTGATGAAAGGGCAGATTACTGATTCATCCGACCATGATCAGACAGCCCGTGCATTGAAGTCACATGAGTTTCGAAAAGACCAGGTGAAACGTGTGTCGACAAAAACACCTTATATTTCAACAGGCAGAGGACACAGAGTCGCACTGCTCGATTTTGGTAAAAAGGAAAACATCGTCCGTTCATTGAATCAGCGCGGCTGTGATGTCACAGTGATGCCGCATGATTCAACAGCAGAACAGATCATGCAGCTGAAACCGGACGGCGTCATGCTGTCGAACGGCCCGGGCAACCCGGAAGATGTCACCGAAGCAATCGACATGCTTAAAAATCTGATCGGACATATACCGATTTTCGGTATATGTCTCGGCCACCAGCTGATTGCTCTTGCCGGTGGTGCCAGCACTTACAAAATGAAATTCGGCCACAGAGGCGCCAATCAGTCAGTCAAGAACCTGTCGTCCAATAAAGTTGAAATCACTTCGCAGAACCACGGGTACACAGTGGATGCGGAGTCATTGAAAAATACGGATTTTGAAATCACTCACATTGCGATCAACGATGACACGGTCGAAGGCATCAAACATAAGACGGAACCGGTTTTCAGTGTCCAGTACCACCCTGAAGCTGGTGCCGGACCCCATGAATCATCTTATTTGTACGATCAATTCATCGATCTGATGACGACTAAGGAGGAAGTATAAATGCCTAAACGTAAAGATATCAACACAATTCTTGTCATAGGAAGCGGTCCGATCATCATCGGACAGGCGGCGGAATTCGATTACGCGGGCACCCAGGCGTGTCTGTCATTGAAAGAAGAAGGTTACAAAGTCATTCTCGTAAACTCCAACCCTGCAACAATCATGACCGACCAGGAAATCGCTGATGTTGTCTACATAGAGCCGCTGACACCTGATTTCTTAAGCCGCATCATAAGGAAGGAACAGCCTGATGCACTGCTGCCGACACTAGGCGGTCAGGTCGGACTCAACATGGCTGTGGAACTCGACCGTTTAGGCGTACTTCGTGAAAACGACGTTGAATTGCTCGGTACGAAACTGGATTCAATCAAGCAGGCGGAAGACCGTGATCTGTTCAGGAATCTGATGAATGATATGGGTGTTCCGGTACCCGAATCCGATATCATCAATACGCTTGATGAAGCATCCGCGTTTGTTGAAAAGGTCGGCTACCCGTTTATTGTGCGTCCGGCATTTACGATGGGCGGTACAGGCGGCGGCATCTGCTACAATGAAGAAGACTTGAAGGAAATCGTTACGAATGGTTTGAAGTACTCACCGGTCAGCCAGTGTTTATTGGAAAAATCAATTGCAGGATTCAAAGAAATTGAATATGAAGTGATGAGAGATTCAAATGACAACGCAATCGTTGTGTGTAACATGGAAAATATCGACCCTGTCGGCATACATACAGGAGATTCGATCGTTGTTGCACCGAGCCAGACGATGACGGACAAAGAGCATCAGATGTTGAGAGATGTATCTTTAAGCATCATCAGGAAGCTTGAAATAGAAGGCGGCTGTAACGTTCAGCTTGCACTCGATCCGCACTCGTTCGACTATTACATCATAGAGGTGAACCCGAGAGTATCCCGTTCAAGTGCACTTGCTTCAAAAGCGACGGGCTACCCGATTGCGAAGCTCGCTGCGAAAATTGCTGTCGGCATGACGTTGGATGAAATGATCAACCCGGTGACAAATACAAGTTACGCAGCATTTGAACCGACACTGGATTATGTCGTTTCCAAAATACCGCGTTTTCCGTTTGATAAATTCGAAAAAGGTGAGCGTACGCTCGGCACACAGATGAAGGCGACCGGCGAAGTGATGGCAATCGGACGTACTTATGAGGAATCATTGCTCAAAGCGATCCGTTCACTGGAGTACGGGGTCCATCATCTCGGCCTGCCGAACGGCGATGACCATTCACTGGAATACCTGATCCATTCAATAAAAGCACAGAGCGACGAGCGACTGTTCTTCATCGGAGAAGCGATCCGTCGCGGTGTGACGCTCGAGGAAATTCATGACTGGACGAAAATCGACTTTTATTTCCTGAATAAGTTCAAACATATCATCGATATAGAAAGAGAACTTAAAGAAAATCCGGGCAGTGTCGACTACTTGAAATGGGCGAAGAAATTCGGCTTCAGCGACCGTGTCATCGGCCACCGATGGGAAATGTCGGAAGACGAAGTGTTCAAGATCAGAAAAGAAGCGGGCATCATGCCTGTCTATAAGATGGTGGACACATGTGCCGCGGAATTCGAATCGAACACGCCTTATTTCTACGGCACATATGAAACAGAGAATGAATCATTGCCGGGTGATAAGGAGAAGATCCTTGTACTTGGAAGCGGTCCGATCCGCATAGGACAGGGTATTGAGTTCGACTATGCGACTGTTCACGCCGTATGGGCGATTCAGGAAGCGGGTTACGAGGCGATCATCGTCAATAACAACCCGGAAACGGTATCGACCGACTTCTCAATTTCAGACAAGCTTTATTTTGAACCGCTTACTCACGAAGATGTGATGAACATTGTCCATAATGAAAACCCGAAAGGTGTCGTCGTCCAGTTCGGCGGACAAACTGCCATCAACCTGGCGGACAGACTATCCGAAAATGGCGTTCAGATTTTAGGTACAAGCCTTGACGATATCGACCGTGCAGAGGACAGAAAACGTTTTGAGGCACTGCTTCAGGAAATAAAGGTCCCGCAGCCGCATGGTAAGACGGCGACGAATGAAGATGAAGCACTGGCGAATGCACAACATATCGGCTTCCCGGTACTTGTGCGCCCAAGTTATGTTCTCGGCGGCCGTGCGATGGAAATCGTCTATGACGAATCAGAATTGAAGAACTATATGCGTAACGCAGTTAAAGCATCACCTGAGCATCCGGTGCTGATAGACAGCTATTTGACAGGCAAGGAAATCGAAGTGGATGCGATCTGTGACGGGGAAAGTGTCATAATTCCAGGAATCATGGAACATATTGAAAGAGCGGGTGTGCACTCCGGAGATTCCATGGCAGTGTATCCACCTGTAAATCTGTCGCAGGATGAGATCGATACGCTCGTTGATTATACGGAAAGACTGGCTAAGGGGCTGAATATCATCGGCATCATCAATATCCAGTTCGTTCTATCTAAAGAGGGCATCTTCGTCCTTGAGGTGAATCCGAGATCGAGCCGTACGGTACCGTTTTTAAGCAAGATTACAGAAGTGCCGATGGCACGACTTGCCATGCACGCGATTCTCGGCACTAAACTTAAAGACAGCAGGTTCCCACTCGGACTGCAGCCTGAGAAAGATGGATTCTATGTGAAAGCGCCGGTCTTCAGTTTCTCCAAGCTGAAAAATGTGGACATTACACTCGGGCCGGAGATGAAATCAACCGGTGAAGTCATGGGTAAAGATGAAACATTGAACAAAGCACTTTATAAGAGTCTCGTCGCAAGCGGTCTGGATGTCAAAGACCACGGCACTGCGCTGTTTACGATTGCAGATAAAGATAAAGATGAAGCGGTCGAACTGGCCAAAAGGTTTTCACAGTGCGGCTACCGTATCCTGTCGACCAGCGGCACAGCGGAAGCACTTAAAAAAGACGGCATTCCGGTCGTCATAGTGGACAAGATCGGCGAAGGCGACAATACGCTGCTCCGTTCAATCCAGAATGGCAATGTCCAGATCGTAGTGAACACGATGACCAAAGGTAAAGAAGTTGCACGTGACGGCTTCAGAATCCGCCGTGAATCCGTCGAAAACGGCGTGCCATGTCTGACGTCGCTAGATACAGCGAGAACGTTGATCGAAGTCATTGAAAGCATGACATTTAATATGAATGAAATGTAGGTGTAAGTATGAAAAAAATAATGACTGTCGTCTCTCAGGAAAATATCGCTGATAAAATTTATGAAATGGTGCTCGAGGGAGATATTACAGACAGCATGAAGACCCCTGGACAGTTTGTGCATATCAGGGTAGGCGGCGGGACATCGAATGTTCTGCGCAGACCGATATCGATTTCTGATATCAACCTGGAAAAATCACAGTTCACAATCACTTACAGAGCAGACGGCGAGGGCACGAGGAAGCTCACGGAATATCAGTCAGGGGACAGCATCGATATTCTTTCACCGCTGGGCAACGGCTATCCGGTCGAAAAAAGCGGGCATGTACTCATCATCGGCGGGGGCATCGGTGTCCCGCCGCTCTATGAGCTCGCGAAACAGCTGAACAGCATCGGTGTAAAGACGACTCATGTACTCGGCTTCAACTCGGCGAAAGACATTTTTTATGAAGAGAAGTTCAAAGCACTTGGGGAGACTTTTATTGCCACTGCGGATGGGAGCTATGGAACGGAAGGGTTCGTCACGGATGTGACCAGAAATCTGACAGCAGAATTTGACCGGTTTTATGCATGCGGTCCTAAAGTGATGTTGAGGGCGGTCAGCGATGAGCTGGATATTGACGGTTACGTATCTTTGGAAGAAAGAATGGGCTGCGGCTTCGGTGTCTGCTATGCATGTGTCTGCGACAGGACCGACGGCACGCAGGCGAAAGTCTGCACCGATGGACCGGTATTCAGGAAAGGTGAGGTCGTACTATGACAAATTCAAAACTGCATGTACAGCTTCCCGGTCTTGACTTGAAAAATCCGGTCATGCCTGCCTCCGGCTGCTTCAGTTTCGGCAAGGAATTTTCTGAGTTATATGATCTGTCAAAGCTCGGTGCCATCATGATAAAGGCTGCAACTGAAGAAGAGCGCAGCGGGAATAAAACACCGCGGGTTGCGGAGACTGCGAGCGGCATGCTGAATGCCATCGGCCTGCAGAACCCGGGTGTCGATCATATCATCGAGCATGAATTGAAATATCTGGAACAATACGATGTACCGATCATTGCGAATGTGGCCGGTACAAAAATAGAAGATTATGTGAGTGTGGCCAAAAAGATATCCGCGGCGCCGAATGTCAATGCACTGGAGTTGAATATTTCATGCCCAAACGTCAAAGAGGGCGGCATACAGTTCGGTACGGACCCTGAAACAGCAAGAAAACTCACTTATGAAGTAAAAAATGTATCTGAAGTACCCGTTTATGTTAAACTATCACCAAATGTCACTAATATTGTGGATATGGCTAACAGTGTCGGAGATATGGCAGATGGTCTGACGATGATCAACACGCTCGTTGGAATGCGCCTGGATAAATTCGGGAAACCGATTTTGGCGAACATTACCGGCGGACTCAGCGGACCGGCCATCAAGCCTGTATCTCTGAATATGATCTACCAGATCAGGCAGCATTTAGCTGATATCCCGATAATCGGAATGGGTGGCATTGCAACAGTGGATGATATTTTTGATTACTTATCAGTCGGCGCGGATGCGGTCGCGGTGGGCACATTGAATTTTACCGACCCGTACATATGCCCGACACTGATTGATGATCTGGAAAAGCGAGTGGAAAGTCTGAGCCTGAATCATATACATGATTTGAAAGGCAGAGCATATTCATAAGAAAATAGGGGGAAAATATTATGAACGTACCAATTATTGCACTTGATTTTCGAGAGTTTGACACGATGAAAGATTTTTTAGGTCAATTTGATGAGAAATTATTCGTCAAAGTAGGAATGGAACTTTATTTGTCAAATGGTCCTAAAGTGGTCGAAGAAATTCGTCAAATGGGGCACGATATATTTTTGGATCTGAAACTGTATGATATTCCGAACACTGTCGGGAAGTCGATGGAAAGTCTCGGCAGGCTGGATATACAGATGACGAATGTACATGCCCAGGGCGGTACTGCGATGATGAAACGTGCGGTGGAATCATTCAAGGATGGCAACCCGGACGGCAAGTTGATTGCAGTAACACAGCTCACATCAATGAGTGATGAAATGGTACAAAAAGAACAGCAGACTGTTCTCTCCCTGACTGACAGTGTTGTACATTATTCAACACTTGCCAAAGAAGCGGGACTTGACGGAGTCGTATCTTCTCCGCTTGAATCTGAAATCATCCATGAAAAACTGGGACCTGAATTTCTGACTGTGACACCGGGCATCCGCCTTGCGGAAGACTCCAGGGATGACCAGGTGAGAGTAGTGACACCGGTCGATGCCAGAGACATGAAGTCTGATTATATCGTTGTCGGCCGTTCAATTACGCAGGATGAAAACCCGGCAGAGAAATATAAGAGAATCAAAGATCTGTGGGAGGGAACTGCAGTTGAACAGTGAGAACGTCGCCAGAGCATTGCTGAATATCGGTGCAGTGAAAATACAGCCGGATGATCCATTTACATGGGCGAGCGGCATAATTTCACCGATCTATTGCGATAACAGACAGATTATCGGCAATGTTGAAGCAAGAAAAGAAATTGTACAGTATTTTGTTGAAAAGATTAAAGAAATATCACCGGACGCAGAAGTCATTGCCGGAACTTCTACTGCAGGCATTCCTCATGCGGCTTTCATCAGCGATGCGATGGATCTGCCGATGAGCTACGTCCGCGGCAGTAAAAAGAAACACGGCACCGGCAGACTGATTGAAGGTGCTGCTGTGAAGGGCAGGAAAGTCGTGCTGATCGAAGACTTGATCTCAACAGGCGGTTCAAGTATTGAAGCGGCTGAAATTTTGAAAGAAGAGGGTGCAGAAGTGGAAATTGTACTCGCCATCTTCAGCTACCAGCTCGAAAAAGCACATGATAATTTTGAAAGCTCCGGATTTGAATATGAAACACTGTCCGACCTTGATACTTTACTTGATGTAAGTATTAAAGACAGTCTGCTGACTGAAGAAGAGCGGGAAGAAGTCGTCAGATTCAGAGACGGTCTATAGATTGAAAAACGTGGATGACCGAGAGGCGTCCACGTTTTTTTTACCGGCTTTTTATGTCATCCCGTAAATCCTTATACGTCGGGAACTTTTTATTTAAAAATCTGCTTAAATAATATTGGATGATCAGAAATGGAATGAGAGTTGTTACAAATCTCAGAATAAAACCCCACGATTCAGGATAGGGGAAGAAGACTATAAAAATTAAAAATATTACAGGTACAATCATACTGATCCATGCTTTCTTATTTTCATTCGACATGATAATCACCTCGCTCTTTCAGTTCAGGATAAACAACTGTATGGTCTTCCTCGATAATCGGCATCGCACCCCACCTGCCAAGTTGATGGGTGTCGAGTTCAACACCTTTGGCACGGTGGATGATGTGGCAGACATCGTGACCGTGCGCTGCGAGCCAGTTGCTGATGATCAGCCTGTGACATCTGGCAGGGTGGCTTTCAGAACACATATAGGCGACGTTCTGCTTCTTTGCCTTTTTTGTGAGTGCTTTGATGCCTTCCTTATAATCATCGGACAAAGTATAATCCGCATAATTATGAAACGACTGGTTGTCCCAGCCGTCGTTCAGCGTTGGTCCGACTATTGATGAAGTGCCGCGTCTGCCGCCAAGATGCGGAAAATGTTCATATGATATATCTGCTTCCCTCAGCCATTCTTTCAATTCATCACCGTTGAACTGAGGATGCTTTTTACTGTATGGAAAAGCACGCACATCTGCAATGGATTTAATTTCTGCATGATGCAGCATTTCAAGAAACTCTTCTTTAGTGTGGTTGGAATGACCGATTGTATAGATTTTCATATTATCACCGTTTTTAATTATCAATACCACTTTGTGAGAATAAAAAAACCATCCGTATGGATGGGGGGAACATGTGTCAGCACATGATCGTGAGCCCCGCGAACGTGTGTTAACGTTCCAGCACATGCTCGTGACCTCCGCGAACATGTGTTAACGTCCCAGTACATGCTCGTGACCTCCGCGAACATGTGTTTACGTCCCAGTACATGCTCGTGACCTCCGCGAACGTGTGTTAATGTTCCAGCACATGCCCGTGAGTCCCGCGAACATGTGTTGACCCTGTCTTACACGCCAAACACCATGTCATTGATGATTTTTGCCTCTTCATCGATGTGGTTGGTATCGAGTGATACATAAAGTTTGATTTTCGGTTCCGTACCTGATGGCCTGAGGGCGATCCAGCCGTCTGAGAAATGGATTTTGATGACATCTGCTTTTGGCAGGCCGATCGTTTCGGTCTCACCTGATGACAGGCGTCTTTCTCTGTTTTTAAAATCTTCGACACAGATGACTTTCCGGCCTTCGATCTCTGTCGGTGTATTTCTTCTGAACTGGTCCATGATTTCTGCAATTTTCTCTTCGCCTTCAATACCTTCAAATTTATGGCTGATCATCTTTTCCATACGCCGGCCGAATTCTTCGTAGATGCCGTTCAAGTAATCGACGAGTGTCGAGTTCTCATTTTTAAGACTGCCTGCGAGTTTGACGATGGCGGGAACGATCTGGATGGCGTCTTTATCCCGGACGAAGTCGCTGATGAGATATCCATAGCTTTCCTCGTAGCCGAAAGCGAATTCTCTTTTTGTGTCTTCTTCCAGTTCCAAAGCGACCTGACCGATGTATTTGAAACCTGTCAGTACTTCGATGACTTCTGCACCGAATTTCCTGGCAATCTTCTTGCTCAGATCACTGGTTACGACAGATTTTACAACAACCGGTGTTTTCTCAAACTTTGTCTTATCCAGACGGTTGTATAAAAGTATTGCGCCGAGCTGATTGCCGTTCAGGTGGACATACTCACCCTCATGCCACACTTCGATGCCGATTCTGTCCGCATCCGGATCTGTCGCTATAAGCAGGTCGGCATTCTTATCTTTACCGAGTGCCCTCGCACCGGTAAACGCATCGGTATCTTCCGGGTTGGCACTCGTGACATTGGTAAAGTAACTGTCCGCTTCACATTCCTTATCGACAAGCATCAAATTGTCGAATCCGAGCGACTCGAGCAGATACTGTGTGAGCGGCAGTGCCGTGCCGTGCAGGCTTGAAAATACGACCTGCAGATCTGATTCAGGTATCTGTCCGGACAAAGTTTTCACTTTCTGCTGGTAATCTCCATAATGTTCATAGTCGATATGTTCAACTCTGCCGTCGGCAAGTGCTTCATCAAAATCAACGGATCCGATATTGAAGAAATCATTGATGGCGTTGATTTTACTGCTGAGTTCCTCTGCCGGCACATCAGTGATCTGTGCACCGTCGGAACCGTAAACTTTTATGCCGTTATATTCCGGCGGGTTGTGGCTTGCTGTAATCATGATTCCAAAATCCGCATCATGGCTTCTTGTGAAAAATGACAGCTCGGGTGTAGTAATATAACCTTCCGATAAATAAACTTTCATACCATTATTCACGAGTACAGAAGCGATCGTTTCCGAAAATTCTCTGGACAGGTGCCTGATGTCATAGCCGATGACAACAACATCCTGCCCGCGTTCTTTCATAGACTTTGCGAGTCCGAGGGCAACGCGCTCCACTGTATATCTGTTCAGGCGGTTCGGTCCGAGACCGATTTTACCGCGGATGCCCGCCGTACCGAATTTAAGGTCGGCAATATAGGCATCTTCATGGTCTCTATCACTGGCTGATTCATACATGTCATCAGTAATCAGACTGTTATCAATATGTTTTTCCCAAATCTTTTCAGACAATCCTCTCACCTCATCTATTTGATCACTTTCATCTTATCAACATCTTTTTCAACCGGGGTAACAAAAACTGTTTTCTGATTTGTATACGTGACAAAACCCGGTTTTGCCCCTGATATTTTATGGACGTGTTTAATATCAGTATAATCCACAGGCACTGATTCAGAATTTCCGGCTTTCGAATGGAATGCCGCAATCATCGCTGCTTCCAAAATATCCTCATTTTCTATTTCGTGTGCTGCATGTGTAATTACGACGTGCGAGCCCGGGATGTCTTTCGTGTGGAACCACAGATGGTTGTTCTGTGCTTTCCTGGATGTCAAATAATCATTCTGTTTATTATTTTTGCCGACAAGCACCGTCAGGCCGTTTGACGTCTTGAACTCATGCAGCTGGATTTTATTCTTCTTTTTCTTTTTGTTCGACTGCTTGAATTTAAGGATGCCTTCTTCGACAAGTTCTTCCCTGATTTCCTCAACTTCATCCGAAGTCGTGATCGCATCCATCTGATGCAGGAGGTTCAAAAAGTATTCCCGGTCCGAATACGCTTTATCAAGCTGCCTGCGTGCAGTCGTTTCACGGACTTTCAGCTTGTTGTATTTGCGGTAATACCGCTGAGCGTTGTCGTTCGGTGCGATTTCCGGATCGAGGGGGATCGCAATTTCCTCGTTCGTGTAATAGTCGAAAACAACGGCTTCTTTGTCGTACCGTTTGATTTCATGCATATAGGCCGTAATGAGTTCTCCGTACTTCTGATACTCATCCTTGACTTCCGCTTCCTTCAGATCTTCTTTCAGCTTGTCGATCTTCCGTTCGACGCGTTCATATTCCCTGTCGATGACATGGACGTAATCATGCGCTTTCTGCCTGATCATATTATTTTGGAAACGGTTATGATAATAATCATCCAGCAGACCGCTCAGAGAATCATATTCAACCGGTGCAGCTTCCATATGTTCAAGCTTTGTAAAATAGAAGACATCTTTCTCTTTCTTATATAGAACCGGGGTGATTTCCCGTGATTTTTCCAATGTCTCCCGAATGCTGGCGACGATATTCTGCATTGTCAGATGTCCGGCGTGATACGCCACTTCTTTTATGAATAAAGGGCTGAAGCCTTCTACGGCCTTCAAAATCTGACGGTTGATCTTTCCGCTGTTGAAATCGATGTGTTTTGGCAGTTCATTCAGCTCGTCCGTCCGCGGATTCAGTTTCTTATCGGTCGGAGGCTGTTCATACAAATAGCCCGGCATGATCGTGCGCACGTTATTGTTCGGCGTCAGATGCTTGATGCCTTCAATAATTTTATAGTCCGTATCTGTTATGATGATATTGGAATGTTTCCCCATGATTTCCAAAATGAGAATGCGGGTGATATCATCGCCGATTTCATTTTTGGAATTGATCCTGATGTGGACCTGCCTGTCGTTGCCGACCTGTTTTATGGAATCTATGATGCCGCCTTCTATGTGTTTTCTGAGTACGCGGGAAAACATCGGCGGGTCGAATGGGAATTCATACTTATGGTCAGTCAGATGAAAACGGGCATACATGGGATGTGCACTGATCAGCAGCTGGTGGTTCCTGCCCCTGCTGCGGATCTTAAAAATCAGTGATGTATCATCCATCTGCTGAATCTTATTGATCTTGCCTGATTGTATCGTTTCGAGTTCATCACACAGTGCATGAACAAAATTACCATCAAATGCCATTTTTGTCTCTCCTTCTATATGCTACTAGAATATTTTAACACGAACTATTACAATTCAATACTTTTTAAGATGAATTCTCCCTTTATTTATGATACATTAAGAGATAATCACAAAAAGAAAGGTAACTCGCTATGACTTCAGATAAAGGACTTCTAATCGTACTTTCAGGCCCTTCAGGCGTTGGTAAAGGCACGGTGAGAAAAGCTATTTTCGAGGATCCTGATACGGGATTCGAATATTCAATTTCAATGACGACACGCAAAAAGCGCGAAGGCGAAGTGGATGGTGTTGATTACTTTTTTAAAACAAGGGAAGAGTTTGAATCTCTTATAGAACAGGATAAATTCATAGAGCATGCTCAGTACGTAGGCAACTACTATGGTACACCAGTTGATTATGTAGTGGAAACGATGGAAAAAGGACACGATGTCTTTTTGGAAATAGAGGTGGAAGGTGCAAAGCAGGTACGGGAGAGGTTCCCGGAAGCTCTGTTCATCTTTTTGGCGCCGCCGAATCTCGCGCAGCTGGAAGAGCGTCTGATCGGCCGGGGCACGGATTCAATGGAAGTCATCAGACACCGGATCAGAGAGGCGAAAAGGGAACTCACCCTCATGAACCTTTACGATTATGTGGTCATCAATGATGATGTACAACTGGCGAAACGCCGTGTACAATGTATAGTCGAAGCTTCCCACATGAGACGTGCACGCGTAGAATCAAAATTAAGAAAGTTATTATTGGAGGTCAACAATTAATGTTATACCCACCGGCACATGAATTGAAGAAGAACGTTGATTCAAAATATCTCGTAGTTACTCTTGCGGCAAAGAGAGCAAGACAACTGCAGGATTATCCTGACAGCACAATTTTGGAAAACTATAACTCTGTTAAAACAGTAGGCATGGCATTCGAAGAGATTGCTGAAAATAAAGTAAGGGTAAAAAAGTAGCTGACAAAGTATTGTCAGCTTTTTTTAAAATTGGGGTGAATTTATAATGGCGAATATTGTCATCGGTGTGACCGGCAGCATCGCAGCTTATAAAGCTGTGGATTTGACAAGTAAATTGATTCAGAACGGCCATGAAGTGAAGGTGGTACTGACAGATAATGCGGGAGAGTTCATCACACCGCTTGCCTTTCAGGCAATAGGCAGAAATCATGTATATACGGATACTTTCAAAGAAGAGGACCCATCGGTCATTTCCCACATCAATATCGGGGAGTGGGCGGATCTGATCATCGTTGCGCCCGTTTCCGCCAATACGATCAGCAAGCTTGCATGCGGCATATATGACAACATGCTGCTCAATGTTCTTGCAGCTAATACAAAGCCGGTACTCCTCGCACCTGCCATGAATGTACACATGTACGAACAACCTGCGATTCAGCGTAATATTGAACAACTTCTGGAAGAAGGCTACCAGGTGCTTGATGCGGAATCCGGATTTTTAGCGTGCGGATACAATGCAAAAGGACGCATGGCAAACGTTCCGGATATAATGGGCTACATTGAGGATTTCCTCGGCAGTAAAGATGATAAGCCGCTGAAAGGCAAAAAGGTGCTGATCACGGCCGGTCCGACGCGGGAATCACTCGATCCGATCCGCTACATCACCAACCATTCGAGCGGCAAGATGGGATACAGCCTCGCTAACAGTTTCAAAGGGCTGGGGGCGGAAGTCGTGCTCGTCAGCGGACCGGTGGAACTCGCACCGCCGAACGGCGTACAGACGATCAATGCCGTATCGACTGAAGATATGTTCAACAGTGTCAAAGAACATATGGATGCGGATATCGGCGTTTTTTCTGCAGCGGTCAGTGATTATACACCTGTCACATATTCTGAAGGCAAGATGAAAAAGACGGATGACAGTGATACTCTCGTCATCGAAATGAAGAAGACGACGGATATTTTGAAATATGTGGGTCACAACAGTGAAAATATGACTGTCATCGGTTTCGCAGCGGAAACGGATGACGTGAAAAATTATGCGCTGAAAAAGCTGAAGGAGAAAAATGCGGACTGCATCATCATGAATGATGTATCAAATCCTGAAATCGGCATGAACAGCGATGACAATGAGGTGGCCATACTGTATAAGGACGGCACGGAAACGTATTTGAAAAAGGCATCGAAAGTACAGCTTGCGAACCAGATTGTGCAAAATCTGGCGGACCATAATGGGTGGCGTTCATAATGTTCGCTTCGATTATAGTCAGCGTTTCAGCAAGCGACGTCAACAAAGTATTCGAATATAAAATCCCTGACGGACTGACCGATTTCATCGCGGTCGGGCACAGGGTGCTCGTACCGTTCGGCCCTCGCCAGATCCAGGGGTACGTCATCGATATTAAAGACGAAGTCGAATACGACCCTTCGAAAATAAAACCGATTACCCGCGCGCTGGATGTGAAGCCGGTTTTGACAGCTGAGCTGATCCAGCTGGCGAAGCATCTTGCGGATTACTATATCACTTCATATATATCGGTGATAGAAACGATTTTACCCGCAGCACTGAAGAGCAAGTCGAAAAAGATGCTGTCACTGGATGAAGACAGTACAAAAGAGGCGGAAATGATCTGGCAGAGCATGAACCTTCCGCCTGAAATCGAAGTCAAAACACTGTCGACGGCGCAGCTTTCTGAATTGAAACCGTTGATCCGCACCGGAGAAGTGAAGGAAGAAACAATCGTCACGCAGCATACGAAGAAGAAATATGTCCGTGCGCTGAAGCCGACCTTCATACCGAGAAGGGATTTCGGCCGTGCATACAAACAGCTGGAGCTGCTGGATTTCATCGAACAGTATGACGAGCATGTATTACAGTCGGAAGTGATTGATAACGGTTATACTCAAGGTACGATCAATGAACTGGTCAAAAAAGGCTATGTTGAAAAGATGGATGTCGTGAGTGAAAGGGATCCTTATAAATCGAGAGTGTTTGAAGAGGATCTGCCGAAGGATTTAAATCCGGAACAACAAAATGCATATGATAAAATAAGCCATTCAGTAGATCATGATCTAGCTGAAACTTTTTTACTTCACGGGGTTACAGGGAGCGGAAAAACAGAAGTTTATCTGCAGGTCATCCAGAAAGTGCTGGAAAAGGGGCGAACCGCTCTGATGCTTGTGCCGGAAATTGCACTCACACCTCAGATGGTGAACCGCTTCAAAGCCCGTTTCGGTGATGATGTAGCTGTTCTCCATTCGGGGTTGTCCCATGGTGAAAAATATGATGAGTGGCTGAAAGTGAAAAATCAGCAGGCGGATGTCGTCGTCGGTGCACGGAGCAGTGTCTTCGCGCCGGTTGAAAACCTCGGCGTCATCATAGTGGATGAAGAGCATGAAACGACTTACAAGCAGCAGGACAGACCGATGTATCATGCGGTTGAAGTTGCGAAATACCGCAGCAGGCATTATAATTGTCCGGTGATTTTAGGTTCGGCGACACCTTCCCTTGAAAGTTATGCAAGAAGTGAAAGGGGCGTTTATACAAGGCTCGAGTTGAATCACAGGGCAGTGACGAAAACCCTGCCTGAAACGAAGACGGTAGACATGTCCGATGAGCACCGGAAAGGCAATACTTCAATCGTTTCCGAAGCGCTGCAAAAAGCGATCGAACTGAGAATTGAACGCGGTGAGCAGACCGTGCTGCTGCTCAACCGCCGGGGATATGCGAATTTCCAGATATGCCAGAGCTGCGGACATGTACCGAATTGTCCGAACTGTGATATTTCACTGACGTACCATAAGATGCAGCATTCATTGCTGTGCCACTACTGCGGATATGAAGATGGTGTGAAGCGGGAATGTGATAATTGCGACAGCAATGATGTAACATTCCGCGGAACGGGTACTGAAAAAGTCGAAGAAACTTTAAGGGACTTATTCAATGTGGACATCGTCAGAATGGATAATGATACGACGAGCAGAAAAGGCATGCATGAAAAATTATTGAATACATTTGAACATGAAAAGATTCCGATACTGCTCGGCACGCAAATGATTGCAAAAGGGCTCGATTATCCGAATGTGACATTGGTCGGCGTATTGAACGCGGATACGATGCTGAACCTGCCGGACTTTCGGGCGAATGAAAAGACGTACCAGCTGCTGACGCAGGTTGCAGGAAGGGCCGGCAGACACGAGCTGTCCGGCGAAGTCATATTCCAGACATACAACCCGGAGCATTATGCGATTGAACTTGCAGAGTCGAACGATTACCGGGCATTTTATGATAAAGAGATGGCGTTTAGAAGACTGGCGCGCTATTCCCCTTATTATTTCCACGTCCTGTTCACGGTATCACATGAACAGGTCGGAAAGTGTCTGGAAGCGACGACGCATATCCATAAGGAACTCGTGGACAGCGTCACCGACAAGGCGATCATCGTCGGACCGTCACCGAGCCCGATCGAGCGGATCAACAAGCAGTACCGGTTCCAAATATTGCTGAAATATAAGTCGGAACCGAATCTGATGGAAGTGCTTCACAAAATAAATGAATATTATAATGAACAATATAAGAAGGATAAATTATCATTAAAGATCGATGTAGATCCGAAGTATATTATGTAGGAGGATATCATGCCCAATATTATTTTTATGGGGACGCCGGATTTCTCGGTGCCCATCTTGAAAGATTTACATGAAACATACGGTGTGGACCTGGTTGTCAGCCAGCCGGATAAACCTGTCGGCAGAAAGCGGGTCATGACGCCCCCGCAAGTTGTGTCTGCTGCGAAAGAACTGGATATCAAAGTGTTCCAGCCATCCAACATCAAAGACGCTTCTTCCATTGAAGTATTGAAAAAGATGGAGCCGGACATCATTGTGACTGCAGCATATGGACAGATTCTTTCAAAAGAACTGCTTGAACTGCCAAAATTCGGCGCTATCAATGTCCATGCATCCCTCCTGCCGAAATTCCGGGGCGGTGCGCCGATCCATCATGCGCTCCTTGCAGGTGAGAAGACGACGGGCATCACCATCATGTACATGGCTGAAGGTCTGGACAGCGGAGATATCATCGCCCAGTCCGCAATCGATATTAAAGACGAAGACGATACCGGCATACTGCATGACAAACTGAGCCTGCTCGGCAGTGAACTGCTGCTTGACACCCTGCCTTCGATATTTGAAGGTGAAAATAATAAAACCGCACAGAATCATGCGGAAGCGACATACAGTCCGAACATCTCAAAAGAGGATGAGCTGCTCGATTTCAACAGAACCGCTGTGGAAGTGTTCAACCATATACGCGGATTGTCGCCTTTTCCGGGCGCCTATACGATGCTCGAAGACAAAAGGTTCAAAATATACGGTGCGAAACTGACGGGTAACAAGACGGGCAGGCCAGCAGGTGAAATACTGTCGATTGATGAAGACGGGATTCATGTTGCAGCAGGTGACGAAACAGTGTTGATTACGGAAGTACAGCTCGCAGGAAAGAAAAAAACAGCTGCAAATGATTTTGGCCGGAACCGCCAGGATTTGACCGGCACGGTGTTAGGATGATGAATATGACAGTAAGAGAAGCTGCATTCGAAGCTTATCTGGATATCATGGATGATAAAGCATACAGCAACATCGTCATCGATGAAGTATTGGATGCGGGAGAGCTTTCCGAAAAGGACAAGGGTTTATTTACCGAACTGGTTTACGGTACAGTTGCGAACAGACTCACTTTGGAGTTTTATCTGCAGCCGTTTTATAAGACGAAGGTCAAGCAGTGGCACAGGCATCTGCTCAATATGGCGGTCTATCAGTTGGAGTACCTTGACCGTGTGCCCGCATATGCAGTGATTAACGAGACGGTTGAAATCGCCAAGGATTACGGCGGACTGCAGGCAGGGAACGTAACGAATGGAATACTCAGAAATTTCATGAGGGAACCGCTGAGAGACCCGGGATCGATAAAGAATCCGGTGAAACGGCTGTCCATAGAGACGAGCATTCCCGCCTGGATCATCGAGCACTGGAAAACGCATTACAAGATGGCGGGTGCTGCAGAAATTGCGAAAAGTCTGAGTGAGAGACCCGGGATGTATATACGGGTGAATTCAAGTCAGACGGATCCGGATGCTTTACTCGGGGCGCTGGCAGAAGAAGGGCATGAAGTCGAACCGACGGATCTCCATCCCGATGCACTGGTTGTCAATACAGGGGCGAGCATCATGGAAACAGAAGCTTACAGAGAGGGGCTTTTCAGCGTACAGGACGTGAGCTCGATGTTTGTCAATACTGCACTCGAGCCTGATGCAGACGACATCATACTCGATGCCTGCAGTGCGCCTGGAGGAAAAGGTCTGCATGCGCTGGAGAAACTGACGACGGGGCGTGTCGACCTCAGCGATATATACGACCATAAAGTCAGAACGATAGAGCACAATGCCGAGCGGCTGAAATTGAAAAACTATACTGCTTTCAAAGCGGATGCCGCATCGCATGAGTATCCAGAGATGTACGACCGGATCATCGTCGATGCACCGTGTTCAGGTCTCGGCGTCATCAAAAGAAAACCTGAAATAAGGTATGAAAGAAATAGCAATGACATCGATAATCTAGTAGAATTACAATTGTCCATATTGGAGCATGTCAAGCAGTTTCTGAAACCGGGCGGTATACTGATTTATGCAACGTGTACCATCCATCAGATGGAAAATGAAAACGTGGCATATACATTCAAGAAGAATAATGATAATTTTGAATTTGACGATTTTCACATTCCCGCACTTGATTTTACCGGCCCTTACCGCCAAATATTACCATATGAATTAAATACCGATGGATTTTTTATCGCTCGGTTTAAAAAGGATGTTTAAAAATGATTAAAAGACCACCTCAAAAACCAATCAAGGATTTATTCCAGCCGGAATTCGACACACCGTCGATCTACTCCTTGTCCAAAGAAGATCTGACAAATCTCATGACAGGATGGGGAGAAGACGACTACAGGGGAAGCCAGGTATTCGAATGGCTTTATAACCACCGTGTGGACGATTTCGACGAGATGAAAAACCTGCCGAAAGCATTGCGTGAAAAATTAAAGGAACAATTCAGCATTGAACCGCTTGAAACACTCGTCAAGCAGGAGAGTGTCGACGGTACGATGAAGTTTCTCTTCAAACTGAGAGACGGCTATACGATTGAAACGGTGCTCATGAGACATGATTACGGCAACTCCGTCTGTGTCACGACACAGGTCGGCTGCCGTCTGGGCTGTACGTTTTGTGCGTCGACTCTCGGTGGACTGAAGCGTAATCTGGAAGCGGGTGAAATCGTTTCGCAGGTGGTGCAGATACAAAAAGTGCTTGATGACACTGACGAAAGAGTTTCAAGCATCGTCATCATGGGAATCGGTGAACCGTTTGAAAACTATAACCCGATGATGAAATTCATCCGTATCATCAACCACGATGACGGACTGAACATCGGCGCACGCCATATCACTGTCTCAACAAGTGGCATCGTACCGAGAATTTACGACTTTGCCGATGAAGATATCCAGATCAACTTTGCGGTCAGCCTGCATGCCCCGACTAACGAGCAGCGTTCAAAACTGATGCCGGTCAACAAAGCTTTTGATATTGAAAAGCTCATTCACGCACTGGAATACTACCAGCAGCAGACGAACCGCAGAATTTCATTCGAATATGGTCTGTTCGGCGGCGTCAATGACCGCCGGGAAGATGCGCTTAGACTGGCTGAATTGATTAAAGGCATCAAATGCCATGTCAACTTGATTCCGGTCAATCATGTGCCGGAAAGAAATTATGTGCGTACTAAGCGTGATGATATTTTCGAATTTCTGGAAACATTGAACAACCAGGGTGTCAACGCAACTGTCAGACGTGAACAGGGCACGGATATCGATGCCGCATGCGGCCAGCTGAGAGCCAAAGAATCAAAAGAAGAGACGAGGGGTTAATTTGGAAATCATTGACAAGAGTATTCGCGGGGAGTTTCGTGAGCTGAATGAAGATAGATCTGGCGTTTTTTATAATAAAACCAATCAGGTTTTGTTTTTAGTGGCCGATGGTATGGGCGGTCATGCGCATGGGGATGTTGCATCCAAATTTGTCAATGATGAGATACAGAAAGCCTGGGAGCAGGAAAACCTCATCAAAAGAGACTATGCCGAAGAGTTTTTACGGGACCTCGTCATAAAGACGAACCGTCAGCTGTATGATCTTCAAAATGCGCATGATGAATACAGCGGCATGGGCACCACTCTCGTGCTCGCATCGGTCATCGAAGATACGATTTTCATATTGAACATCGGGGATTCGAGGGCTTATGTAATGAAGCGCCGGACGATAGAGCAGGTGACGACGGACCATTCTTTCGTCAATCTGCTGGTCGAGTCGGGCGAAATCACAAAAGAGGAAGCCATCAATCATCCTAAAAAGAATGTCATCACAAAAGCGATGGGCAGTGATCGTCTGATCCAGCCTGATATTTTCAGACTGCGCAATAAGCAGTATGATTATATACTGCTTGCCTCGGACGGCCTCACGGATGTACTGCGTGAAGACAGTATACACACCACGGTCTATCAGAAAAATTTAACTTTGCAGGAGCGGTTGGACTCATTAATACATCAGGCGGAAGAAAATGCCTCCAGAGATAATATCAGTATTTGCCTTGCCGACTTGAAGGCGGGTGCTACAATGTGATCGGTCAATTACTTTCTGATAGATATAAGGTACAGAAATATCTCGGCGGCGGCATGAGCTCTGTCTATTCAGCCGAAGACATCATTTTAAACCGTGATGTAGTTGTAAAAATGATTAAAGTTGATGTTCATAATAAAGACAAGTCACGTCAGCGGTTTCAACGGGAAGTTGAAAGTACGATACAGCTTTCGCATCCGAACATCGTCAACGTGCTTGATGTCGATGAAACCGATGAATATCAACTGCTCGTCACCGAAATGGTCGACGGGCCGACTTTAAAGCAGTATATCGATGAAAATCATGAGATTTCCATCGATGAGGCGGTTGAACTGTCCGTCCAGATTTTAAAAGGGATTGAGCACGCTCACGAACGGGGCATCATCCACCGTGACATCAAGCCGCAGAACATACTGCTTGATGCGGAAAAGAAAGTAAGGATTACGGATTTCGGCATCGCGAAAGCACTCAGTGAAACACGGATGACCGAAACCAACCAGGTGATGGGTTCTGTACAGTACATTTCGCCTGAACAGGCAAAAGGGCAGAATACCGACGAGAGAACAGATATTTATTCCTTCGGCATCGTCCTGTTTGAATTGCTCACCGGACAGGTGCCGTTCAAAGGGGAAACGCCGGTATCGGTCGCTTTGAAGCAGATTTCAGAACATCTGCCGGACATCGATGACTTCAGGGAAGTGCCGCAGGGTTTGAAGAACATTCTTTTAAGATGTACAGAAAAGAATCCGGACGACCGCTACAGATATGTGGAGACAGTACTTGAAGATTTAAAGAAGTACCGGAGCAACACGACACCTTACGTCAGTGACAATAAGAATCATGAGGATAAGACGATTGTCACCAAAGCGGTGGCACCGGACGCCGGAATGGCTGATGCTGCCGAAGAAAACGATGTGCCTGAAGAAGCGCCTCACGGAGAAAAAGAACCGAAGAAAAAATTGAAGGCCCTATGGCTTATACCGATACTGTTCCTAGTACTCGGGACGGGGCTCCTCATCTATATGTTCTTCCAGCAGAATGAAACGGTGACGATGGATATGCCGGACCTTGCCGGTATGACTCTTGAAGAGGCTGAAGAGCGTCTGATTGAACACGATCTGGAATCAGGTGCAGTCACCGAGGACTACAGTGATACTTTCGAAGAGGGGCAGGTAATTGAAACGACACCGGCAGTCGATGAATCGATTGAATCGGGAAGTACGGTGGACTTCTTAGTATCAAGCGGACTGGAACCATACTCAATGAGTGATTTTACGGGGGAATTCTACGTTGATATCATGGATACTTTAAATAATCTGGCCTTCAACAGTGTGACCCTCGTTCCTGAAAACAATGAATCACCGCCGGGTACTGTGACCAGCCAGTCGATAGACAGCGGCGAAGCGGTCTATCCTGAAGATCATGATCTGGAACTCGGTGTCGAAACATACACTGTTCCGGACTTTACAGGGAGTGGATACGACAGTGCAGAGGAAACTCTGAACAATGTCAACTTCAACGAAATCAACCGTGAAGATTCTTATCATGATGAAATTGAAGAAGGTACAATCATCAGCCAGACTGTAGAAGCCGGCACAGAAGTTTATCCGCACGAAGGTTCGATAACATTGAACGTCTCCAGGGGGCAGGAAGCGATAGAAATCGTCGACTACTCAGGTGAGTCTGCAGAAACAGCGCGTAGTGAACTCGAACAGGCCGGCTTCAATGTAAATATTGCTGAAGAGCTGTACAATGACAGTGTGGAAGAAGGTAACGTCATCAGCCAAAGTCCGAACTACGGCAATTTCCTTCCCGGCTCGACGATTGACCTGATTGTGTCCCGGGGCGAAGAACCGCCGCAGAATATGCAGTATGCGACGACGGTCAACATCCCGTATGGTGAAGAAGAAACGGATTCAGAAGAAGCCGGCTCCGGAGAAGATGATGAAGACGGCGAATCGGAGCCGGAAAATGAACCGAAGACGGTCAAAATCTATTTGGAAGATGCAAATAACAGCATAGAAGATGTATATGATACACTCGAAATCACTGAAGATACGAATGAGACGATCCGTCTTGAAATTGAGCCGGATGAAACCGGAATGTTTATGGTTGAAGTCGATGGGGAAGAAGTTATCAATGAAGAGATTCCGTATAATGAGTAAAATAACAGAAAAACATTGAGTAAATATTGGTAATCGCACGTTGGTTTATAATATACTAGACTAGAAAACAGTTAATTGGAGGATGTCTCATGGCTACTATTAAAAAAGATAAAGGGTTGGATAACTCGGTTAAATTGATGAAACAGGGTTATTTATACACTACGAACCAGAGAAAACGTCTCGGTGTAACAGACGGCGTATTTGAAACACGTGCTTTAGGCGGTAAGAGAATCATCGTACTGTCAGGCAAAGACGGTGCCGAACTTTTCTACGACAACGACAAAATCGAACGTTCAGGCACGCTGCCGAAACGTATCGTCAATACTTTATTCGGTAAAGGTGCCATCCATACGACGACCGGGAAAGTGCACATCGACCGCAAAGCACTATTCATGTCACTGATGACAGAAGGAAACCTGAAATACTTAAGGGAACTGACTCGTAACCTGTGGCAGACAAATACACAGAGAATGGAAAGCATGGACCAGGTCAATGTCTACCGTGAATCGATTGTACTGCTGACTAAAGTGGGTACTAGATGGGCCGGTGTTCAGGCACCTGAGAAGGAAATTGAAAATATCGCAACAGATATGGATATCATGATCGATTCATTCAAAGCAGTCGGCAGCGCGTTCAAAGGCTACAGAGCGTCTAAAGCTGCACGCCGACGTGTTGAAGACTGGCTTGAAGACCAGATCATCCAGACGCGTAAAGGCAAGATCCATCCGCCAAAAGGCACTGCACTTTATGAGTTCGCCCACTGGAAAGACTATAAAGGCGAGCCGATGGATTCAAGACTGTGCGGCATCGATCTGATGAATACATTCCGCCCGTTGATCGCAATCAACAGATTCGTCGCTTTCGGTGCGCTTGCAATGTATGAAAACCCTGTGGCAAGAGAGAAAATCAAGCAGGATGACGACTATGCTTACATGTTCGCCCAGGAAGTGAGACGTTTCTACCCGTTCGTACCTTATCTGCCGGGTAAAGTGAAAGAAGATTTCCAGTATAAAGGTTATGACTTCGAAAAAGACACGATGCTTGCGCTGGATATTTACGGTACGATGCATGATCCGGATGTCTGGGAAAACCCGAATGAGTTCTATCCTGAAAGATTCAAAGACTGGGACGGGAGCCCGTTCGACCTTATCCCTCAGGGCGGCGGAGACTACCACACGAACCACCGTTGTGCCGGTGAGTGGATGACAGTGATCATCATGGAAGAGACGATGAAATACTTCGCTTCACGCATCAACTACGACGTACCTGAACAGGATCTGACTGTGGATTTAAACAGCCTGCCAGGTTATATCAACAGCGGTTTCATCATTGAAAATGTACAAGAGAATGTAGACAGAACCTAATGTAACCATAAATAAACCTCCCCGATTTTTAATCGGGGAGGTTTTCATTATCAAAGTTCTTCTCTGTCGCCTTCGTATTCCAGAATGCCGCCTTCGACGTTGACAGCATCATAGCCTTCGTCAATCAGCATGTGCTGTACTCTTTCGGAGCGCTTTCCGCTTCTGCACATCACATATACCGTGCCGCCTTTATGTTCCCTGAGATCTTTATCATCTATATCAAATGTGGTCAGCGGCAGGTGGATTGCACCCGGCACGTAACCGGTCTCTTTCAATTCATCGGTCTCTCTCACATCAATAAGAACCGTGCCATCATCTTTCAACACGTTGTTAATGTCACTTACATGTACTGTCTTAGCCATAATACCCAACCTTTCAATAATGTTTTGATAATAATATTTTACCACAACCTGCGAACTGTTATAATTGATGTATTATAGTATTTGGGGTGAGTTATGAAGAAAGGTCAGATTATAAAAGCATTGAGTGGATTTTATTATGTAAAATCGGAAGATGAAATATTTCAGACGCGCGCACGCGGTCTGTTCAGGAATACTTCCGAATCGCCGCTCGTGGGGGATATCGTTGAATTCCAGATTGAAAATGAGACTGAGGGCTACATCACTTCGATTGATGACAGGAAGAATTTCCTCAACCGTCCATCTGTCGCAAATATCGACCAGGTGTTGATCACCATGAGCCTGTTCTCCCCGAAGTTCAGCTTTTATCTGCTGGACCGTTTCATCGCCTATGCCGAAGTGCACGATATCAAACCGGTCATCATTGTGACTAAGACCGATCTGTCGGAGGATCCGGCGCTTGTCGGGAAGATAAAGGAAACATATTCGATGTATCCCATCTATTTTACGGATAAGATCAATGTGAATGAAGAGTTACTGCCTATTTTTAAAAATAAACTGAGTGTCCTCGCCGGTCAGTCAGGTGTCGGAAAATCGACGCTGATCAATACGATTCTGCCGGAAGCGGAACTGATTACAGATGAGATTTCCGACAAGCTGAACCGGGGCAAGCATACAACACGGCATGTCGAACTGATTGAAATCGCGGACGGCCTTATTGCAGACACTCCGGGCTTCAGCACGATTGATTTCTCGGCGATCGATAAATATAACCTGATGTTCTGCTTCATCGATTTCAACCAGTACAGCGATAATTGCAAGTTCAGGGAATGCCTGCACATCAATGAGCCAAAGTGTGCAGTGAAGAATGCGGTGGAATCAGGAGAGCTCGCACAATCAAGATATGACAGCTACAAACAGATATTTGAAGAAATTGAATCCAGAAAAGAGAGGTATTGACATGAATAAAGTACTCCCGTCATTATTAGCAAGTGATTTTTCCAAACTAGGTGAAGAGATAAAAATCATGGAAGATGCAGGTGCGGATATTTTCCACCTGGATATTATGGACGGCCAGTTTGTGCCGAACATTTCATACGGACTGCCGGTTGTGGAAGCGATCAGCAAATCATCCAGCATTCCATTGGATGTGCACCTGATGACCCTGAACCCGGATCAGTTCGTCGATGAATTCAAATCATACGGTGTCGACATGCTGTCATTTCATATTGAAGCGACGGATCATCCGCACAGAGTGGTTCAGCTGATCAAGAGTAAAGGCATGAAAGCCGGTATCGCACTGAACCCGCACACTCCGGTCGTAAGTGTGAAGCACCTCTTGAATGACGTGGATTTTGTGCTCATCATGACTGTTAATCCCGGCTTCGGCGGACAGAGCTTTATTGAGGAAGGTCTGGAGAAGATTACAGAACTGAACGCGGTTAAAAAAGAGAAGAATCTTGGATTTGATATTGAAGTAGACGGCGGCATCAACAATGACACTGCAAAACTGTGTAAGGCAGAGGGAGCGAATCTGCTTGTCAGCGGTTCATTCCTGTTTAAGGCAGAAGATAAGAAAACGACCATCGAGGAGCTTAGAAGCTGAACCATGCATATCAATGTACTGGTCAGAGAAACACAAAATCCGATTGAAAATATTACAGAAACTCCGTGGGCAGGTGTCGACCACGGCGTTTATCTGCTGCTCAAAGAGGGAATCATTCCGGAGTACACATACGGTGACTTTGACTCCATTACGGAAGAAGAACGGCAGTTCATTGATGAGAAACTTGATATTGATCCGGTCGAGAGTGAAAAAGATGATACGGATCTTGAGATTGCGCTTTTAGACCTGACGTCGAGAGGGTATACTTCAATCGATGTGTACGGTGCCACCGGCGGCAGGCTGGATCATCTTCTCGGCAATACGCAGATGCTGCTGCATGAAAAATTGACTGACGTTAAAATCAGAATCATCGATAGACAGAATGTGGTGGAGCTGTTGGATAAAGGCCGCCACGCGGTATTTAAAAACAAGAAGATGAAATATGTTTCATTTCTTCCGATGTATGACGGCACGATGCTCACTTTGGAAGCGTTCAAATATCCGCTGGAGAGGTCAGAGCTTTTCCTCGGCTCGACTTTGACAATCAGCAATGAATTTACGGGGGATAAAGGTTTTGTGGAAACAACAGACCCGATTTTAATGATTCAATCAATTGACTAGTTGGAGGTGCCATCATGATATTACTCGGTGCTATAGTGAACGCCCTCGCCATTATCGTCGGGGGGTTGCTTGGTCTTGTTTTTACATTCATACCAGATACGATAAAAGACTCCATTATGAAAATCCAGGCGCTGGTCATCATGACACTGGGTATTCAGATGGTCGTCGGTGCTGAAGCAATCATCGTCACACTGCTCAGCCTGATCATCGGGACGATCATCGGGGAAATCATCCAGTTGGAATCACTCCTTAACAGGTTTGGCCACTGGATGGAAATCAAACTCGGGGACAAGCACTCCGGTAATCTGTCGCAGGGTTTCGTCTCCGGTACACTGGTGTTCATCGTCGGTGCCATGGCCATAGTCGGCGGTCTCGACGCCGGACTGCGCGGATCGAATGATGTACTTTATACGAAAGCGATGATGGACTTTTTCATCGCAGTTGTAATGACCACGACATACGGTCTCGGTGTCATCATATCAGGCGTGCCGACACTGATCTACATTTCGATCATCATACTGTCAGCCCAGGGCATCGCAGTCGTCGTGCCCGATGAAATTCTGCAGCAGGTCATTTTCCAGGTCAGTGCCACAGGCGGGGTCATCCTCCTTGCGATCGGCATGAACATGATGAACATCACGAAAATGCGTGTCGGAAACATGATCCCGGCAATTTTTGTCGGCATGATCATGGTTTATATTATTAACATCATCTAATATACAGTCTGGAAAGAACAGCAGCCGGCGGCTGCTGTTTTTGTATGACTCAGCCGTTTAGTTGGAGATATTTCTGATGCCATCTGCACAGCTGAGTGCCTCAGGCGTTTAGTTGGAGACAATATCACGTCTATTTGCACAGCTGACAGCCTCAGGCGTTTAGTTAGAGACAATATCACGTCCATCTGCACAGCTGACTGCCTCAGGCGTTTAGTTGGAGACAATATCACGTCTATCTGCACAGCTGACAGCCTCAGGCGTTTAGTTGGAGACAATATCATGTCCATCTGCACGGCTGAGTGCCTCAGGCGTTTAGTTGGAGACAATATCATGTCCATCTGCACGGCTGAGTGCCTCAGGCGTTTAGTTGGAGACAATATCACGTCCATCTGCACGGCTGACAGCCTCAGGCGTTTAGTTGGAGACAATATCACGTCCATCTGCACAGCTGACAGCCTCAAACGTTTAGTTGGAGACAATGCCACGCTTATCTGCACAGCTGACAGCCTCAGGCGTTTAGTTAGAGACAATGCCACGCTTATCTGCACGGCTGACTGCCTCAGGCGTTTAGTTAGAGACAATATCAAGTCCATCTGCACAGCAAACGGCCACAGCCGTTTAGTTGGAGAAATACCACGCTTATCTGCACAGCTGACGACACTTCCGATACTGTACAACAACACACCAACAAAAAAACCCCTCCGCCTGCTGAATCAGTGATCCAGCCAGGGGGAGGGGATTTTATTTTAAAAATTAAACGCGTTCAACAAGACCTGATTTCAAAGCACGGGCAGAAACCCATACTCTTTGTGGTCTGCCGTCGACCATAACTCTTACTTTTTGCAGGTTTGCACCAAAACGTCTTTTGCTTGCGTTCAAAGCGTGTGAACGGTTGTTGCCTGTTCCACTTTTACGTCCAGTGTAATAGCACTGTTTAGTCATATCGTACATCTCCTTTATTAACAAAGTTCATTTTAATTTGATTGTATCTTCATCAACATACTACAATATAATACATTAATTACTGCGCTGTGTCTAGTGGGAATCGCTGTATGTCAATGATTGTTGTGGCTTAAAACCCATGCTTTTTCAAATAAAAACCCCGGAATGACGGTGAATAAAGTCATCAATAATGGGATAAATGCCGATTATGCTTTTAACTTTGACTGCAATAAATTATAATAGATGTATATGCTCATATAAATCAGAATGGAAATTCGTAATAAAATACTTTTATATCTTGTAATTCACAGATGTTATTGATTATAATTAAATGATGTATTGGAGGCGAAGTAATGACACTCGAAATTAAAAACGAACTTGGATCCATAGATATTGCGATAGATGTCATCGCAAATATCGCCGGCGGTGCTGTAGTGGAAAGCTACGGTGTAGTCGGTATGGCGTCAAAACATCAGGTAAGAGACGGCTTTGCCGAACTTCTCGGGAAAGAGAACTACTCCCGCGGAGTGGTTGTAGAGAACAGCGATGGACTTTTGGATGTTGATTTATACATCATAGTAGGATATGGTGTAAAAATCTCGGAAGTCGCGAATAATATACAGACAAGTGTGAAATACAGACTTGAAAAAACTTTTGGATTGACTATAAATACGATTAACATTCATGTACAAGGTGTCAGAATGATTAATACGGACGAGTAAGCTGGGAGGACTTAGACGATATCATGAATACGATAGATGGTGTACTTTTCAAAGATATGATTTTGAGCGGTGCTGACAATTTAAGGCAGCACGCTGATTATGTTGACTCATTGAATGTTTTCCCGGTGCCGGACGGCGACACTGGAACGAACATGAATTTATCAATGACTTCGGGAGCAACTGAAGTCGAAGACAAGGATATAAAGCACATTGGAGAAATGGGCAAGCATTTTTCGAAAGGATTGCTGATGGGCGCAAGAGGCAACTCCGGTGTCATTCTTTCACAATTGTTCAGAGGATTTTCCAAAGCGATCGTCGACGAGGAAACGGTGGATGCAAAAGTTTTCGTGAACGCATTGGACCAGGGTGTGAAGACCGCATATAAAGCAGTGATGAAACCGGTTGAAGGTACAATTCTGACAGTGGCGAAAGACTCGGGTGAAAAAGCGCTTGAATCGGCAGAGGATGCCGAATCTCTCATAGAAGTCATGGAAGCTGTGGTCGAGGAAGCGAAAGCTTCACTGGAACGGACGCCTGACTTACTTCCTGTACTGAAGGAAGTGGGCGTTGTGGACTCAGGCGGGCAGGGGCTCGTCTATGTTTATGAAGGTTTTCTTGCCGCTTTAAAAGGTGAGAAGGTTGAAGTGTCCAAAGGCGCGGTGGATACTGACACTTTTGTGAACGATCACCATGAATTTGATGATTTCATGACAGTTGAAGATATCGAGTACGGTTTCTGTACCGAGTTCATGGTACGGTTCGAAGATGGCAAACGCAGTTTCGACGAAGAGGATTTCCGCAACGAGATGAGTGAATTCGGAGACTCTCTGCTTGTGATTTCCGATGATGAAATCGTCAAAGTCCATGTGCATACTGAAACACCCGGCGAGGCAATGACGTACGGTTCATCATACGGAGAGCTGATCAAGATGAAAATCGAGAATATGCGCGAGCAGTTCAGAGATATCCAATCTAAAAAGCAGAGCAAAGGCATTGAGAAAAATAAAGAACGCCAGTCCTATGATACTGCAATCATCACTGTCTCCTCAGGCGACGGAATCAGAACGTTGTTTGAAAGCGTCGGCGTGACTCACGTCATCAACGGCGGTCAGACGATGAACCCTTCCACTGAAGATATCCTGAACACGATCAGAGATGATGATGTTAAGCAGGTCATCATTTTACCCAATAATAAAAACATCATCATGGCAGCGGAACAGGCACAGCAGATGCTGGATATCCCGGCAATTGTCATCCCGACGGTTTCAATACCCGAAGGACTGTCAAGCATGCTGATGTTCTCACCGGATGCGACGCTCGATGATAACAAGGAATCGATGAACGCAGCACTTGAGCATGTCAAGACCGGACAGGTCACCTATGCTGTCCGCGACACATCGATTGACGGCGTCAAAATCAAGAAAAATCAGCATATGGGAATCAATGATGGTAAGATCAACTTAGCAAGTGATTCAAAGAGTGAAACATTGGAAAGTCTGATTGTCAATATGCTGGATGAAGACAGTGAAATAGTGACGATCATCATCGGTGATGAAGGATCGGAAGATGAAGTATCTTCAATCATCGGAAAATTGGAAGATAGTTATGACGATATAGAATTTGAAGTGCATGATGGACAACAGCCAGTATACAGTTATTTGGTTTCTGTTGAATAGATGCCGGATTGTTCGTATGCCACATCAGTGAGAAACTGATGTGGCATTTTTGCAAATGGAGGTTATATTATGAAATATAAAAGTGTTTTTGATATTATCGGCCCGGTGATGGTAGGCCCATCTTCTTCACATACAGCCGGCGCAGCGCGCATCGGCCTGCTTGCAAGAAAATTGTTTGGTGACACACCGGATCATGTGGAAATTCATTTATACGGCTCATTTAAAGATACTTACCAGGGGCACGGCACCGACGTTGCTTTGATTGGCGGCCTCCTCGGATTCGATACGGATGACAGCCGTATCATCAAAGCGAAAAAATATGCAGAAGAACAGAGGCTGAACGTGAATTTCACTCTGCATGAAGAAGAAAGAAGCCACCCGAACACCGCAATCGTCGATCTGGTGAAGGGTGATGACCGACTCAAGCTTGAAGGGATTTCCATCGGCGGCGGTAAAATCGAGCTTGTGAGCATCAATGATTATGAAATCAATATTTCAGGAAATTATCATTCACTGCTCGTTTTCCATGAAGATACATTCGGAACGATTGCCCGCGTGACGACAGTGCTCGGGAATAATGAGATCAACGTCAGCCAGATGAATGTATCGAGAAAAGAAAAAGGCGATATTGCCCTGATGACGATCGAGTTGGATGAAGAAATCAGTGAACAGGTCATTCAGGAAGTGATGAACATAGACGGTGTGGAACGTGTAATTGAGATGGCTGACGATTAATAATCAGGAGGTAATATTATGTTTAATAGTATTGCACAATTAATAGACATGGCAAATTCCGAAAATAAATCCATCAGTGAAATTATGATGGAGCAGGAAATGAGAGTTTCGAAACGTTCATATCTGGAGGTGTATCAGGATATGGAACGCAACCTTGATGTTATGCAGAACGCGGTCGATGAAGGTCTCGGCGGTGTGGCGAGCAAGACCGGCCTGACAGGCCATGATGCAGTGAAAATGAAGAAATATATCGAGAGCGGCAAAGGTCTCAGCGGCGATATGAACCTGCTTGCCATCGCCTATGCGGTCAGTACGAACGAAGTGAATGCGGCGATGGGCAAAATATGTGCGACACCGACAGCGGGTTCTGCCGGCGTGGTGCCAGGTGTCTTGTTTGCGCTGAATGAACAGAGAAACTTGACAAAAGAAGATATGGTCAGATTTTTATTCGCCTCGGGCGCATTCGGTTTCGTCGTTGCCAACAACGCGAGCATTTCCGGAGCAGCGGGCGGCTGCCAGGCTGAAGTCGGCAGTGCGAGTGCAATGGCTGCAGCAAGTCTCGTTGAAGCGGCAGGCGGCACGCCTGATCAGTCCGGACACGCTTTTGCGATCGCTTTGAAAAATATGCTCGGTCTCGTCTGTGACCCTGTCGCAGGGCTTGTCGAAGTACCTTGTGTCAAAAGAAACGCAGCCGGTGCATCAAATGCACTGACAGCAGCGGACATGGCACTCGCGGGCATCGAGTCAAGAATTCCTGCAGATGAAGTGGTCGAGGCGATGTATAAGATCGGTCTCACAATGCCTTCTGCGTTACGTGAAACAGGACGCGGCGGTCTTGCGGCAACGCCTACAGGAAACCGTCTGATGCAGGAAATTTTCGGAGAAGGATAAAATGAGCGCGATGTATGAAGTCATCACATCAAAAACAAGTGTCAGTCAACTGAATGGAGTGGGTGAAAAAACTGCAGAGAAACTTCATGCGCTCGGTATACATGATGTGAACGATGTCGTCTTTCATCTGCCGACCGGCTACGTAAACCAGTCGGTGGTGGATTTGAGGGAAGCGCCGCATGAGTCTTCCATAACAGTGGAAGGCACTGTCGTGACCGAACCGAAACTTGCCTTCTTCAGACGCGGCATGAGCCGGCTGACATGTTTCATGGATATTAACGGCATCCATACGAAAGTCGTCTTTTTTAACCAGCCCTACTTGAAGGAAAAGCTGGTCATCAATGAATTTGCACGGCTCTACGGCAAGTTCAACAAGAACAAACTGGAAATAAACGGCCAGAAGCTGATTTATGATACCTCTCCAGGTTATACAGTACGCTACAGCCTGAACAAAATGATGCATGCCAGGACGTTCAGCAAATTTGTGAAGGAAGTCTTTGAAAACTATGACTTCAACCATGATCTGCCGGAAACGCTCAAAAGCAAGTATCAGCTCATTCCGCTCAGGGAAGCGTTGTACCGGCTGCATTTTCCATCGGATTCAGACAGTCTGCATCAGGCGAGACGGACCGTTAAATTTTATGAGCTGTATCAGTTCCAGTTGAAGCTCATGCATAAAAGGCAAAAGGAACGCGTGAGAAATGAACATTACATCATCGACTATGATATCGAAGCTTTGAAAAGATTTATACGCACACTGCCGTTTGAATTGACGGGAGATCAAAAGACGAGCGTCAATGACATATGCAGAGATTTCAAGCAGAACGTATCGATGCACAGACTGCTGCAGGGTGATGTGGGGAGCGGCAAGACCATCGTTGCCGGGATTTGTGTCTATGCGGTCAAAACGATTGCTGAACAAAGTGTGGTCATGGTGCCGACTGAAGTGCTCGCCAATCAGCACTATGATTCTTTCAAGGATACTTTCAAAGACGAATTGACGATAGAGAAGCTGACGGGGACGACGTCGAAAAAAGAGAAAGCCCGCATTTTAGAGGAGCTTGCTCTCGGCAATATCGACTTATTGATCGGCACGCATGCATTGATTGAAGACGATGTCATATTCAACAGATTATCGTTCATCATCATAGATGAACAGCATCGTTTCGGTGTAAACCAGAGACAGAAGCTCCAGAAGAAATCTTTCCGTAAGAACATACTATACATGACTGCGACGCCGATTCCGAGAACATTGTCAATTACGACATTCGGTGATATGGATGTATCCATCATCCGTGAAATGCCGAAAGGCCGGAAACCGGTCATCACTTCATGGCATACATTTGATGAACTCGACTATGTCATGAGTGAAGTGAGAGCTGCCCTCAATGAGGGCCACAGTACTTACGTGGTCGCCCCCCTGATTGAGGAATCAGAAACGCTGGACTTGAAAAATGTCAGTGAAATCTATCAGACGTTTGTCACTGCCTTCGGTGAAGATACAGTGGAACTTGTCCATGGCAGGATGAAACCGGAAGAGAAGAACAGCGGTATGCAGCTTTTTGAAACACTGCAGAAGAAAGTGTTGATATCGACGACGGTCATCGAAGTCGGCATCAATGTGCCGAACGCGACGATGATGGTCATCTTCAACGCCGAACGTTTCGGTCTGTCGACGCTGCATCAGCTGAGAGGCCGTGTGGGGCGCAGTGACAAACAGAGTTACTGTCTGCTTGTCAGTCAGCCGCAGACGGATAATGCCAAGCTGCGTATGGAGATCATGACTTCGACATCCGACGGCTTCGAACTGAGTGAAAGAGACTTGGAAATGCGCGGCCCGGGTGATTTTTTCGGTGTCCGTCAAAGCGGTCTGCCGCAGTTCAAAGTGGCAGATCTGACAGAGGATTACCGCATGTTGGAGTATGCGAGAAAAGAAGCGGTCAGTGTATTTGAACATATGGGAGGTGCCTAGATGAGAATGATCATGAGAACCACCGGCGTGCTGCTCATAGCAGCAGCTGTTGTGTTGTTTTTCTGGCAGGATATACGTGAACATTTTACTGACAGGGTCAACGACCGTGTAATTGAGGCATTTCAAAACGGCGACGAGGATGTTGAAGTCAATTCCGTTGAAAGTTTCATCACCGGAATCGAACCGGATGCTTCAGCGAACACTGAAGACGAAGCAGATAATCTGGATAACAGAGGCATCAACATCAGTGACGATATGGCTGGTGTATTGAATATCGACAGTGCAGAAATCAGTGAACCGCTGTACTACGGACCTGTCACAGAAGCCAAAATGCGCAACGGTATTTCATTTGTACACGAAGATGACCATCTGGATATGCAGAACATGCCCATTGCAGGCCACCGTGTGGAAGGTGCCGGCATACGATTCAATTACTTGGACCGTGCGGAAATCGGTGACACGATAGAACTCGTGACAAGGAACAACGTCAGGGAATATGAAATCACTGAAATTTTCAATGTGGATCCCTCACAGGTTGAAGTGATGGATCAGAACGGGGATAACCCCCAGGAACTGACACTGATCACATGTGATTCGTATAATCCCGATACTCTGTTGTTCGAAGAGAGGATGATTGTCAAGGCAAAAATCATAGAGTAAGCCACAAATATGAAACAACCCCGATTCCAGGATGGTATCGGGGTTGTTTCCATCTATGCTATTTTTCTTCTGCGAGTTCTCTCAGCTCATCTCTCGTCTCTTTCGGCAATCCCTCACCGTAATCCATCATGCGTACGATGTCCTTAAATGCCGCCCGAGGTATTTTCAAGTCATCCAGCTCATCGATGGTGAACTGCAGGTCGATTTCGTCCTCCCGGCCTTCTTCAAGCTTGTTCACAAAATCGGGTTCTGTAATGAACGGGCTGGACGCACCGACCATATCTGCATGGTCCAGCGCTTCAAGCGCTTTCTCCGGGCTGTTGACTCCGCCGGTAGCCATCATCGGGATTCTGCCCCTGACATGTTCATAGACGACTTCGTTGACGAGCCTGCCTTTGTTCGGGCCCTCTGCGCGCACTTCGTTTTGATAAATATTGCGGCCCCAGCTGGCGATTGCGAGATAGTGGATATCTGTAATCTCTTCTGCACGGTCCACAAACTCCAGAAACTCATCGACAGTATAGCCGATTTCACTGCCCCGTGTTTCTTCCGGTGTCCCTCTGAAGCCGAAGATGAAGTCTTCCGGTGCTTCTTCTTTTATGACATCACTCACTGCCTTGATCACTTCAAGACCGAAGCGGGATCTGTTTTCAAGCGTGTCCGGGCCGTATTCGTCCTCGCGCTGGTTCGAAAACTTGGAGAAGAAAGTCTGAATCAGAAGACGCTGTGCTGCTGAGACTTCGACACCGTCGAATCCAGCTTTTATTGCGCGTCTTGCTGCATCGGCATACTGCCTGACGACTGCATCTATTTTACGTTTCGACATCGGCAGCACCTGGTGTCTGACCGGTACGTTCAGTTCCATGAAGCTCGGTCCGTAGACGACGCCGAGGTCCAGTATTGCCTGGTTGGAGAACCGTCCGGCATGCGTCAGCTGCAGTATTGCCTTGGAACCGTCCTTTTTCATGGCATCTGCAAGCTTTGTAAGACCGGGTATCGTCCGGTCATCACTCACGCTGAAGCCGTATTCGAAAAGCTGGCCGTAAGGTTCGATGTAGGCTGCGCCCGTCACCTGGATCGGTGCAGAATCTGCACGGCGTGCATGGTAGAGTTCATCTTCTTTTGTCACATGGCCGTCCGCCGTGGACGAATTCGTAATCATCGGGGAAAGGACGAAGCGGTTTGCAAGTTCAATTCCGTTCTTTAATTTTAAAGGTTCGAATAATGGTGCGTATTTACTGTTCATTTCCTGGCTCCTTAATCAGCTTGCTGACAAAATTCATTATATTAAAATTAGCAATAGAACAGCTTTGTGTCAATGAATGGGAAGTTCATACCATTGACGGTGAATTTTACGGAAGCTATAATAAGTATGTTAAATATTTGCATTGAATGCCAAAGGATTTGTGTGAATGGTAAAACTTAATGTACTTGACTATGCAGTAGTGGATGAAGGCAGAACACCGAAAGAAGCAATCGCGGAAACTGTTGAACTGTGTCAAAAAGCCGAGGAACTGGGCTACTACAGGTTCTGGATGGCGGAACATCACGATGTCAGTGCTTTTGCGAGCAGCAGCCCTGAAATGCTGATGATGCATCTGCTCGGAGAGACAAAGTCGATCAGACTCGGTTCAGGAGGTGTGATGATTCCACACTACAGCCCGCTGAAAACCGCTGAGAATTTCCGGATGCTGGAAACGATATATCCCGGCCGTGTGGATCTCGGGGTCGGCAACACGATCGGTACGAAAATCGTCAACCGTGCGTTGAATGAAACACGGCGCAGAAAACAGCGCTACGAAGATAATATCAGTGACATCATAAAGTATGTCACCAACACGGATGATCCGGAACACCGGTATAACGGCCTCAAGGCGAATCCGGTGAGCCCCGGCAACCCGGAAATGTGGATGCTGAGCACAAGCGTCCGTTCCGCAGAGACAGCTGCCCGGCAGGGCACGGGCTACACATTCGGGCTGTTCCCCTATGCTTCAGAAGATAAGACAGAAGTCGGCAGGGAAGCAGTCCGTATATACAGGGAGAATTTCCAGCCGTCTGCAGTCATGAAAGAGCCGACTGTCATGGTTGCCCCTTTTGTTGTCGCGGCAGAAACTGAAGAAGAAGCCGATCAGCTTGCACGGCCGCTGGATCTGTGGCTGCTCGGCAAAGATAATTTCAGTGAGTTCGACCGGATGCCTTCGGTTGAAACTGCTGAAAATTATCCTTATACTGAAACAGACAGAAAAAATATAGAGAGCAACCGCACGCGCATGGTCGTCGGGGATAGAAAAAGTGTCGCATCACAACTATCATCAATCATAGAAACATTCGGCGCAGATGAGCTGATGCTCATACCGCTCATCCCGGGCGCAGAAAACAGACAGCGTGCACTGGAAACAATCGCTACAGAATTGATAATATAAATTGCAGAAAGTGGGATCAGAATGAAAAAATTGGCGAATTATTTATGGGTTGAAAAGAACGGTGAGGAATACACACTGATTATGACACCGGAACTGCAGGATGATGTGGGAACGGTCGGATTTGTCGAATTCACGGAAAATAAAACCGTGGCAAAAGATGATTCACTGCTTGAGCTTGAAGGTTCAAAGACTGTGCTGGATCTAACATCTCCGCTTTCTGGTGAGATTGTTGCAATCAATGAAAAAGCTGAAGATTCACCCGAACTGTTGAACTCTGCAGACCCTTCAGAAAGCTGGGTAGTGAAGTTGACAGCTGTTGATGAAGCTGATTTTAATGCACTTGAAAATGTATAAGTGTCAGTAAATTTAAATTTTAGCTTGCATTCATGTGTCACAACATGGAATGTAAGCTTATTTTTTAGAAATCAGGTGATGGTCATGTCCCAACAGGAAAGACTGAATTATTTAATTTCATATATGAAACGTGAAAAGAATGAGGAAGAATCAATGCCGGAAGATTTTGACGAAAGATTCGAAGTTTTCCGCGGACTTGCCAACGCACGTCCGGCTGAACCGGTCACGGAGGAATTCATTGAAATCCAGGACGCTTTTTTAAAAGAGGATAATGGTGAAGGTGTTACAGATCTTAAGACACTGACACCGGTTTCCGGCAGCCTGTATTTATGGCAGGGAGACATTACGAAGCTCAAGGCGGATGCAATCGTCAATGCCGCCAACCCGGATATGCTGGGCTGTCTTATACCGAACCATAACTGCATCGATAATATCATCCATACGAAAGCAGGCGTGGAACTTCGTCTGGAATGTGCAGAGATGATGGAAGCGCAGGGCAGAAAGGAAGCGGTCGGCAGAGCGAAGATCACTTCCGGTCATAATCTGCCGGCGGATCACGTCATTCACACCGTCGGCCCGTATGTCAGAGACGGCAAAGTCTCTCCCATGAAGAAAGACCTTCTCAAAAAGTGCTACACCAGCTGTTTGAAACTTGCCGATGAGAAGGGCCTTTCAAATATCGCTTTTTGCAGCATATCGACGGGTGTTTTCGGTTTTCCGAAAGAAGCGGCGGCGGAAATCGCTGTTGATACGGTCAAAAAATATTTACAGAATACCAAAACTGGACTCGAAGTCATCTTCAATGTATATGATGATGAAGATCTGGAAATTTACAGGAGACATCTAACATAAGGAAGGTCGAATTTCTATGAAAAATTGGAAGACGTTAGAAACAGAGAATGATGAAAGCAGACTGCTTGAGGGGCTGATCGATGAGGCGGATGCAATCGTGGTCGGAATCGGGGCCGGTATGTCCGCAGCAGACGGATTTACATATATCGGTGACCGGTTCAAAAAGAATTTTCCGGACTTTATTGAAAAATATAACTGGTTCGATATGCTGCAGGCGAGCCTTTTCGAGTTTCCTTCAAGGCAGGAATACTGGGCGTTCCAGAGCCGCTTTGTCGAGTTGAATTATCTTGATCAGCCGGCGGGGGAAGCATACATCGCACTCAGGAAGATGATCGAGGATAAGAACTATCACGTCATTACAACAAATGCGGACAATGCTTTTTACGCAGCGGACTACGATATGGATAAAGTATTTTATTACCAGGGGGAATATATATTATGGCAGTGTTCCAACTTCTGTCATCAGCAGACTTACCGCCATGATGATAAAATCCGTGAAATGGTGCGTGCGCAGAAAGACATGGAAATCCCGTATGAGCTCATTCCATACTGTCCAAAATGTGACGCGCCGATGGAAATCAATAAGCGCACCGCGGACAAAGGGATGGTCGAAGACGGTGATTTCGAGGCGGACCGCGCGAAGTACGAAGCATTTCTCGAAGAAAACAGTTCAGGCAAAGTGCTCTACCTTGAAATCGGTGTCGGTTATACGACACCCCAGTTCATCAAGCATCCGTTCTGGAGAATGACCCGCAGCAACGAAGATGCACTGTACGTGCCGATGAACCAGAAATCCTACAGGACGCCGAAAACTGTCAGACCACAGACCGTGGCGCTCGCCGGCGATATTCAAAAGAACATTTTAAATGCACATAAACAATTAACATATGAAGGATGATTTCAATGTATCTGATCGAACCATACAGAAACGGTGAATATATTACAGATGGTGCGTATGCTACTGCACTGCAGGTGCATGTCCAGCAAAATATATTTCTGGATGATGGCATCATCTTTCCATACTACTGCGATCCAAAACTTGAAATCGGCAGATTCCAGAACGCAGCAGCTGAAGTGAACCAGGACTATCTGGATGAGAACGGCATCATGCTGATGAGAAGGGAAACCGGCGGCGGTGCAATTCTTGTCGATGATGGTGCAGTGAACATCTGTTTTTTAGTTTCTGAAGACAGCGGTCTGTACGGCGACTATAAAAAAATGTACGAGCCGGTCATACAGGCGCTTAAAAATCTCGGCGTCCGCAACGTGGAGCAAAGCGGCAGGAACGATCTCGTCATCGACGGAAAGAAAGTGTCCGGTGCGGCGATGACACTGACCAAGGGCCGTGTATACGGCGGTTTCTCACTGCTGCTCGACATCAACCCGGAGGCGATGGTTGCGGCACTCAATCCGAACCGCAAAAAAATCGAATCCAAAGGAATAAAGTCCATCCGTTCTCGTGTAACCACCATTCGTGAACATCTGGCACCGGAGTATAAGGATGTGACGACGTCGGAGTTCAAAGATCTCATGATCAAAGAACTGCTCAGCCTGAAAGATATGGATGATGCAAAACGTTATGCGCTCACCAGTGAAGACTGGCAGTCGATTGACAGACTTGTTGAAGAAAAATATAAAAACTGGGACTGGAACTACGGCAAATCCCCGCAGTATTCATATAACCGGGATGCACGCCTCACTCCGGGAACAGTGGAAGTGTCACTCGAGATCAGATCCGGTAAAATCCGCAGCTGTTCAATCTTCGGAGATTTCTTCGGCCAGGGCGACATCAAAGATGTGGAAGAGTCGCTGATCGGTTCACGTGTTGAAAGAAGTGAACTGCAGTCGGTGCTGGGTAAGCTCGACCTCAATCATTACTTCGGCAAAATCGAAGCGGAAGAGCTTGTAAACCTCATATTAAGTTAAAAACATACTCTTGGAGTACTTTCTAAATGAAAGTGCTCTTTTTATTTTCTGAAAAACTTATAAAATCATTTGAAATCCTAAATACACTTATATATACTGATTTTAGTACCAACTACTAAATGAGGTATCAGTATGTCAAAATATAAAAAAAGTGAACGGCAGGAAATACTGGTTGAGAGAATCAACGAAGATCCCTTCCTTACCGATGAGAAGCTTGCAGAAATCTTCAATGTCAGCATTCAGACCATCCGTCTGGACAGACTGGAGCTCGCCATACCCGAGCTCAGGGCGCGCATTAAGAATGTTGCGACAGAAGAAGTGGACAAGATCAAAAGTCTGTCGCTGCAGGAAGTCACCGGTGAGATTATTGATATTGAACTGAATTCACAGGCATTGAGTCTGTTCATCATTGAAGAAGGACATGTATTTGAAAGAAACCAAATTGCAAGAGGCCACTTTTTATTCGCACAGGCGAATTCATTATGTGTTGCTGTAATCAATGAGCCGCTGGCTTTGACCCGGAGTGCCGACATCGAATTCATAAGACAGGCAAAATTAAATGACAAAGTCATATCGAAGGCGGTTGTAAACGATATGGATAATAACAACGCATCCATTACGGTCGAATCCAAAGTGGACGGCAGATTGATATTTAAAGGACAGTTTGAAATGTACTATTCGAATGAGGGTGATAATATTGGTTAAAATTGCGGTCGATCTTATGGGCGGCGATAATGCACCGGAGGCGATCGTCGACGGTGTGATGAAGGCAGTGGAAGAGGACGGCTCCATTGAGGTTCTGGCTTACGGATTAAAAGGCAGTTACACCGGTTCGCACCCGAGAGTCCAATTCATCGAAGTCACTGAAAAAGTGGAGTCTGAAGACGATCCGGTGAAGGCTGTCCGCAGAAAGAAGGACAGTTCTTTAGTCCGCGCGGCAAAAGCGGTCAAAGACGGTGAAGCACATGCCTGTGTATCCGCAGGCAACACAGGTGCAATAATGAGTGCGGGATTATTCGTTGTCGGCAGAATAAAAGGCATCGAACGCCCGGCAATCGCGTCAATTATCCCGAACACTACCGGTAAAGGAATCATGCTCCTTGATATGGGCGCGAATTCCGACAATAAGCCGAAACATCTGTACCAGTTTGCTGAAATGGCAAGCATCTACATGGAAGGCATTGAAAACAGACATAATCCTGAAGTCGGTCTGATCAATATCGGCAGTGAGGAAAATAAAGGAAATGAAGTGACGAGAGGCGCTTTTGAACTGCTGAAAGAAAGCGACCTGAATTTCGCGGGCAACTTCGAAACACGGGACATCATTTCCGGCACGATCGATATTGCGGTGACAGACGGTTTTACAGGAAATATCGTACTGAAGACGATTGAAGGCACTGCAAAATCAATGATGACAGAAGTGAAAGATATATTTTTAAAGAGTACGAAAAACAAGCTGGCCGCAGGCGTTCTGAAAAAAGATTTCGGCAGTATAAAAGATCTGCTCGATTACAGAAAGGTCGGCGGTGCACCGCTGCTCGGCCTGGACGGCTACGTTCTGAAAGCGCATGGCTCAAGTGATGCGTTCGCATTTCATAATGCTGTCAAGCAGGCAAAACGCATGGCAGAGAGCGGCGCACTGGAAAAAATCAAGGAAAAGGCGGGTGAGGAATAATGGCTGAAATCATTTTATTCCCTGGGCAGGGCGCCCAGTACAGCGGAATGGCAAAAGATCTGTATGAGAACAACCCGGGTGCAGAAGAAGTTCTGGATGAAATTTTCAATGAACTGGATTTCGATTTGAAATCGATCATGTTTGAAGAAGATGAGCGTCTGAACCAGACAGAGTTCACGCAGCCCGCCCTGTTTGCACATTCTCTCGCTGTCATTGCCGCAGCGGACATCAAAGGCGACTTCGTGCTCGGCCACAGTCTCGGAGAGCTTCCGGCTTTGGTACACGCGGGTGTGCTGTCTATGTCCGACGGTGTGAAAATCGTGCAGAAACGCGGGGAGCTGATGAGCCGGTCGGAAGGCGGTAAAATGGCGGCGGTCATCGGTATGGACTATCAAGATCTGATTGAACTGTGTGAATCCGTATCAGATGATTCGCTCAAAGTCTCACCGGCAAATATCAATGCGCCTGACCAGGTGGTCGTTTCCGGTGATGCAGAAGCGGTCGACAGTTTTTCAGAGAAGGCGAAAGAACACGGTGCGAGACGTGTCATGCCATTGAACGTTTCCGGAGCATTCCACTCACATCTGATGAAAGAAGCACAGGATGAATTCAGAACTTTCATTGATAATATCGAATTCAAGAATGCAGAAATCCCTGTCATCCAAAATGTCAGCGCCCAGCCTGAAACAGACGGCGAGACAGTGAAAAGACAGCTTGTCGAACAGATCACAAGCCCTGTAAGATTTGTCGAATGCATTGAAACAGCTGCTGAACACGGAGTGACAGCAGGAATCGAAGCCGGACCTAAAAAAGTGTTGAAAGGTCTGGTGCGTAAAATCGATAAATCAATATCAGTACAAAATATTGATACATTAGATCAGGTAAAGGAGTATTCAGATGACTAAAACAGCATTAGTAACAGGATCGTCAAGGGGTATCGGCAGAGGTATCGCTCTTGAACTTGGCAGGGAAGGATATCATGTCTTCGTCAATTACTCAGGGTCCGAAGATAAAGCGAATTCAGTTGTCGAGGAGATAAAGGAAGCGGGCGGCAGTGCAGAGAGCTATCAGTGCCACGTGGAAATCTATGATGATGTAAAAGCGATGATCAAACATATTACAAGTGCACACGGGTCGATCGATGTAGTCGTCAACAACGCCGGTGTGACAAAAGACGGTCTGTTGATGAGAATGAAAGAAGCGGACTTCGACCGTGTGATCGATGTAAACTTGAAAGGGACTTACAATGTCATTCAAAACGTCACGCGCCCGATGCTGAAACAGAAGTCAGGCAAAATTATCAATATATCAAGCATCGTTGCATCACTCGGCAATGCGGGACAGGCGAACTACGTCGCTTCAAAGGCGGCGGTGGACGGGCTGACGAGATCCGTCGCCCGTGAACTGGCTCCAAAAGGGATTACAGTCAACGCGATTGCTCCCGGTTTTATAGAGAGTGAGATGACTGATGTACTGTCTGATGAAATAAAAGACGGCATGCTCAGCCAGATTCCGCTTCAACACTTCGGAAATGTGCAGGATATTGCAGATACTGTGAACTTCCTTGCGAGCGGTAAGGCGGACTATATTACCGGCCAGACAATTCACGTCAACGGCGGTATGTACATGGGATAACCGCTGTGATATTATTAAAGGGAGGTGAGATATATGGCAAACTTTGACAAAGTAAAAGACATCATTGTCGACAAACTTGGAATTGATGAAGAGAAAGTCACTAAAGACGCATCTTTCAAAGATGATCTGGGTGCAGATTCATTGGACATTGCAGAACTTGTAATGGAACTTGAAGATGAATTCGAAATGGAAATTCCTGATGAAGAAGCTGAAAAGATTCTTACAGTCGGCGATGCTCTTGACTATATCGACAAATTAGAAAAATAATTAAAAGAGATAAAATCCACTTGAACAAGTGGATTTTATTTATGAATTTCTTTTCCAAATGAAATATTTTGGATAAAATGGAAAGACAGGGGTGAGTGATAGATGAAGGCAATCTCGAACAAGGTGAATAAAGATAAATATGCCCTCGATAAGATTGACAGTTTCAATAAATTGTTCAAAGATTTTCAAAAACGTATCAATCTTGAGCTTGGTGAACATCAGATATACCAGCAGGCATTTATGCACAGTTCCTTCATAAATGATCTGAACTTGAATAAAATTTATAATAATGAGCGCCTCGAATTTCTCGGCGATGCTGTACTAGAATTGATGGTGTCAGACTTCATTTACAAAAAGTTCCCGGAATTACCTGAAGGGGACCTGACGAAACTCAGAGCAAACATTGTGTGTGAACCTTCACTTGTAGTATTCGCAGTTAAATTGAAAATGCCGGAGCTCATCATCCTCGGCAAGGGTGAGGAAAAGACGGAAGGGCGCAGCCGGCCGTCGATCATTTCTGACACATTTGAAGCATTTTTAGGTGCGCTTTATCTTCAGGAAGGGCATGAGACGGCAGAACGCTTTCTACAGGAGTACATCTTTGTAGACATCAAAGATGCCCACTATAATGCAGTCGTGGATTATAAAACTTTATTGCAGGAAGAGACGCATAAAAAGTATAATAAAGAACTTCAGTATAAATTGCTGAAAGAATCAGGGCCGAGCCACAATAAGAGTTTCGAAAGCGGCGTCTTCATAGACGGCAGGCAGCTGGGGACCGGACACGGCCGTTCAAAAAAGGAATCAGAGCAGCGTGCTGCCGAAAACGCATTGTTCGCGATTCACGACTAGGAGCAGGAATATGGTTTATTTAAAATCAATAGAAGCGGATGGTTTCAAATCATTCGCCAATAAAGTGGATATAAAGTTTGACAGCGGCCTGACGGCGGTCGTCGGTCCGAACGGCAGCGGTAAAAGTAATATTACTGATGCAATCCGCTGGGTGCTCGGTGAGCAGTCTGCGAAATCGATACGCGGTGTCAAAATGGAAGATGTCATCTTCAACGGCACAGATTCAAGAACACCGATGAACGCTGCCAAAGTCAAGCTGCAGCTGGCAAATGAAAGCCGTACGCTGCCTGTGGATTCGGATGAAGTGAATATCATGCGCAAACTGTACAGAAATGGTGACAGCGAGTATTTCATCAATAACGAACGTACACGTTTAAAAGAGATTACTGAGCTGTTCCTTGATTCGGGGCTCGGTAAAAATGCCTACAATATCATTTCCCAGGGAGAAGTGGAGTCACTGCTGAAAGCACGGGCAGATGAGAGAAGAACGCTTATCGAAGAAGTTGCCGGTGTAATGAAATATAAAAAACGCAAGAAAGAATCGGTGAAAAGGCTTGAGGAGACGAAAGACAACTTAAACCGCATCAACGATATCATCCAGGAACTGTCATCCAGAGTAGAAAAGCTTGAAATTGAAAGTGCCAATGCACAAGAGTATCTCGCATTGAAGGAAGAGATGAAAAAGGCGGATATCGAGGTCAATATTTACGATATCAACCATCTTCTCCAGCGTCTTGAAACCGAAAACAAAACTGTTTCTGATTCTGAAGACCAATTGAAGAAATACCAGCTGCAGACTGCAGATCTCGACCGGGAACTATCTGAACTCAGTTCGAACCGGGACGCGGAAGATACGACCTCGAGAGCGCTCAACAGAAAAATCATTGAAACATCGAAGAAACTTGAACAGCTGAACGGGAAAATCGCGCTTTTCGAAGAGCGGAAATCCAATAAAGGGCAGATGAAAGAAGATTTATCCGAACGTCTGGAAACGAGGCATGCCGAGCGGGAAAAGCTGGACGGTCTTGTCAAGGAATTAGGGGAAGAACTGGCAGAATATGACAGCATGATTAAATCACTGAAAGAAAGTCTGAAGGAAACAGAGCAGAAAAGAATATATTTAAGCGAAGATAACAGCGATGAGATAGAAAGTCTGAAAGATGACTATTACGAACTGATGGTTGAAAAAACCACGCTTGAAAATGAACAGAAAAGAAATGCAGAAATATTAAACGATCAAAATTCGCACTACAGCCAGCAGAAACTGCGTCTTCAGGAGCTTCAAAAAGAAGTTGCCGAATATGAAAGAGAGTTGACCGGCAGACAGGCTGAGCTTAAGAGCAGCGAAGAAAAGTTAAATACATTGAGGGAAACTTATAAAAGAAAGACAGCTGACAGGGACAGCCTGAATCAATCCTACCTTGAAGAAAATGCCAAGCTTGAAAAAAGCATCCAGTATTACAATCAGCAGAAATCAAAACACGATATGCTGAAAACAGTACAAAATGAGTACAGGGGCTATTTTCCGGGTGTAAGAGCCGTCTTGAAAAATGACGGACGATTGAATGGTGTAGTCGGTGCGGTCGGTGAACTGATCGATGCAAAGAGCAAATACGTCACAGCACTCGATACGGCACTTGGCGCAGCGAGTCAGAACATTGTCATGCAGAATGAAAATGACGCTAAAAAGGCGATACAGTACTTGAAGAATCTGAAACGCGGTTTTGCAACATTTCTTCCGCTTGACGTCATTAAAAGGCGTCAGCTGAATCAGCAGATTCAAAATACGGTGAACAATTCACGGATTAAAGCAGAAGTGCTGGCTGATGTAGTCGATACCGATCCGGCATATGAAAACATCATATGGCATCTGCTCGGGACGACGCTTGTCGTCGATACGATTGATGACGCGAGTAAAATTGCCGGAGAAGCGGGACACCGGGTGAAGATTGTGACGCTTGAAGGTGAAACTGTATTTCCGGGCGGCGCAATGAGCGGGGGTTCAAAGCAGTCAAAAGGGTCCGTTTTGGAAACTAAAAATGAAATTGATGAAATCAGTAAAAAACTGTCGGAATATGGCGGTCTGATTGAAGCCCAGAAGAAAAAGGTAGGAGATTTGAGCGAAAGCATTACAGATATTGATATGAACGTTCGGAAACTGGAAGATGAGGGCAGAGAACAGGGTGACCGGTTCGATGAGCTGAAACGGCGTGTATCGTCCATCAGCTACCAGCTCGAGTCAAGACAGGAAACACTGCAGATGATTACGGATGAACTGTCTTCAAGACAGCAGCAGACCGATGATGCAGATTACAGTGAACAGATTGAAAAGAAAAATCAGGAACTTAAAAATCTGGATGAACGCATCCGTCTGATCAGCACATCAGATAAAGATAAGAAGACAGAATTGAAATTGTTATCCGACGAATATAATGCAATCCAGAATGAGATGACAAAAACGACTGAACGTCACAACTACAAAAAGAGCGAGCATGCCAGGCTGAACGAACAGCTGCAGGAAGTCACCGAAGATATAGAAGAGATCGAAAACGAGCAGGAAATCGTATCACTTGATCTGACGACTCTGGATGTCCGGGCGCTTGAAACCGAGCAGAAGGAACTGGAGACGGCACTCGATGCACTTTATGAAGAGGCCGATGATATTTCAGAGAAACAGCACGGCCTGAAAGTGAGCTATCAGGAAAAGAGTTCAGAAAGAGAAGAAATATACCGTCAGTCCGAAACACTGCAGGATACGCTCCGTCAAGCGACGGGCCAGAAAGAAAAATTGGATGCCCAGCTGGAACAGAAACTTGAGTATTTATCGGATAATTATAAGACGACTTATGAACATGAAAGCAGTAAATATACCGAGTTCACAGATATTGATAATAAAAGACTTCAGATCAATTTGAATAAAAAGAGCATCGAAGAACTGGGGCCTGTGAATATCGGAGCGATTGAAGAGTTCAAAACGGTGGATGAGCGGTATCAGTTCCTTAAAGTTCAGGAAGAAGATCTGCTTGAAGCGAGAGAGACGCTGCTTGATGTCATTGCGGAGATGGATGATACGGTGGCAGAACGCTTCGAGACTGCCTATCATGAAGTAAACCGCCACTTCGGTGAAGTATTCAAAGAAATGTTCGGCGGCGGTCTTGCTGAACTGAGACTGACTGAAGAAGATGACTATTTAAATTCCGGCATTGAAATCTATGCGCAGCCGCCGGGCAAGAAATTATCCAGCCTGTCGTTGTTATCCGGCGGGGAGCGGGCTCTGACGGCCATCAGTCTTTTATTCAGCATGTTGAAAGTGAGAGTCAGCCCTTTCATCATCTTGGATGAGGTTGAAGCGGCGCTCGATGAGACGAATGTGGTGCGTTATGCACAGTATTTGAAAAAGCTTTCCGAGGATATACAATTCATTGTGATTACGCATAGAAAAGGTACAATGGAAGAGGCGGACAGACTGTTCGGCGTGACGATGCAGGAGCGCGGAGTCAGCCAGCTGATCAGTGTGGATCTGAAAGAATATGAAGAAACCAATGTTTAAGATTGATTAATATAGAGGTGCATATAAATGGGTATTTTTGATCGTTTTAAAAAGAAGTTCAGACCTGAGAAACAGACAGAAGATCTGCCGTCGGCCGAACGTCAAAATGAGAAGCTCGATGATGGTCTGATCAGTATTGATGAATTCGAGGAATGGGAACAGGAACAGCTTGCCTACAAGTTCAAAGCGGGACTTGAGAAGAGCCGTGAGAAATTCCAGTCCGAGATCAATCAGCTGATGTCGATGTACCGTAAAGTGGACGAGGACTTTTTCGAGGCGCTGGAAGAATTGCTGATCGGCGCAGATGTCGGTTTCAACACAGTGATGGAATTGACCGACGAGTTGAGACAGGAAGCGAAAGTCAAAAACATTACTGAAACAGAAGATTTAAAAGAGACGATCGTTGAAAAGATGGTTGAGATTTATGAGCGCAATGACGATCTGGCGGAAGAAGTGAATATCCAGGCAGACGGTTTGACAGTCATTCTTGTTGTCGGTGTGAATGGTGTCGGTAAAACGACAAGTATCGGTAAACTGGCACACAAATATAAAAATGAAGGCAAATCCGTCATGATGGCAGCAGGCGATACATTCCGTGCCGGTGCAATCAACCAGCTGCAGGTGTGGGGTGACCGTGTCGGTGTTGATGTGATCAGGCAGGCTGAAGGCAGTGACCCTGCGGCGGTGATGTTTGATGCAGTCAATGCGGCAAAACGCAGAGGCACGGATGTTTTAATCTGTGATACTGCAGGGCGTCTGCAGAATAAAGGGAATCTGATGAATGAACTCGGCAAGATGAAAAAAGTCATTCAGAAAGTTGTGCCTGCGGCACCGCACGAAGTACTGCTGACATTGGACGCAACTACGGGCCAGAATGCTCTGATCCAGGCGAAATCATTCAAAGAAGTGACAGATGTTACGGGTATCGTGCTCACGAAACTTGACGGCACTGCAAAAGGCGGTATCGTTCTTGCGATTAAAAATGAGCTCGGCATTCCGGTTAAATTCGTCGGTCTCGGCGAACAGCTGGATGACCTTCAGGAATTCGATGCTGAAAACTATGTCTACGGTCTGTTTGCCGATATGATTCACCAGTCAGAAGAGTTGAACGCAGCAGAAGAGACAAGTGATGACAATGACTGAAGAACTTGAAAGAACGACCCGGATCAATTATCTATATGACTTTTATCATTCACTGCTGACTGATAAACAGCGCGCTTATGTAGAACTTTATTATTTGGAAGACTACACATTCAGTGAGATTGCAGAAACTCTGAATGTGACAAGACAGGCTGTTTATGATAATTTAAAACGTACTAAAGATCTGCTTGAAGACTATGAAAAGAACTTGGAGCTCTATCATGATTTCATGAAGAGACAGCAGTATTACCGGCAGATCAAAGAGTATGCACAAAAAGGAAATGTCAGTAAAATCAACGATGTTATAAATGAACTTGAAACTCTGGAGGAGGAGTAGCAATGGCTTTTGAAGGTTTAGGAGAACGACTCCAGGCCACGATGGACCGTGTGAAGAGTAAAGGCAAGGTCACTGAGTCGGATGTTAAAGTGATGATGCGCGAAGTGCGTCTCGCACTGCTTGAAGCCGATGTCAACTTTAAAGTGGTCAAACAATTTATAAACCAGGTGCGTGAACGCGCGCTCGGCAGTGATGTCATGCAGTCACTGACACCCGGCCAGCAGGTCATAAAAATTGTAAAAGAAGAACTCACGGCACTTATGGGCGGAGAGAATCAAAAAATCAATCTTGCCCAGAAACCGCCGACGGTCATCATGATGGTGGGTCTGCAGGGTGCAGGTAAGACGACGACAGCAGGTAAACTCGCACTGCACCTGAGAAAGAATTTCAATAAGAAACCATTGCTTGTCGCAGGCGACATCTACCGTCCGGCTGCGATCGACCAGCTGGAAACAGTCGGTAAACAGATAGACGTTCCTGTATTCAATATGGGCGATAAAGTGAAGCCCCAGGAAATCGCGACCAAAGCAATGGCACATGCCAAAGAAGAGCATCTGGACACTGTCATCATTGATACGGCAGGCCGTCTGCATGTCGATGAAGACTTGATGAACGAGCTGAAAGATATCAAAGAGATTTCAAAACCTGATGAGATCATGCTTGTCGTCGACTCCATGACCGGTCAGGACGCGGTCAATGTTGCAGAGTCCTTCAACGACCTTCTGGACATTACCGGTGTCACTCTGACAAAACTCGACGGGGATACACGGGGCGGGGCGGCGCTCTCCATCCGTTCGGTTACAGAAAAGCCGATTAAATTCATCGGTGTCTCAGAGAAGATGGACGGACTTGAATCATTCCACCCGGACCGCATGGCACAGAGAATACTCGGTATGGGCGACATGATGTCCATCATCGAAAAGGCACAGTCGAATGTGGATATGGACGAGCAGAAGAAACTGGAGAAGAAGATCAAAGATCAGAGCTTCACTCTCGATGACTTCCTCGAGCAGATGGACCAGGTGAAAACTCTCGGCCCACTCGATGAGCTGCTTAAAATGATGCCCGGCGCGAATAAGATCAAGGGCCTTGATAAGATGCAGATGAGCGGTAAGGAGATTGACCACGTCCAGGCGATCATCCGTTCAATGACGATGGAAGAGCGTGAAAAACCTGAAAAACTCAATGCGAGCAGAAAGAAGAGAATCGCAAAAGGTTCCGGGCGTTCCCTGCAGGAAGTGAACCGGCTGCTGAAGCAGTTCAACGATATGAAGAAGATGATGAAGCAGATGACAGGCGGCAAAGGCAAGAAGAAAAATCCATTTGGAAATATGCAGCTGCCTTTCTAAAATAAAGAAATTAAAACTTGTAAAGGAAAAACTCTTTACAAGTTTTTTATTATCTGTTATAGTAATAAAAGTGAAATTGAAGACAGAAAGGAGTTATTCAGATGGCTGTAAAATTAAGATTGACACGTATGGGTTCCAAGAGAAATCCTTACTACCGTATTGTAGTGGCAGATTCAAGAAGCCCGAGAGATGGTCGTATCATCGAGCAGATCGGTTCATACAATCCAGTTTCTAAAGAAGAAGAAAACATCACTTTAGATGAAGATAAAGCAATTGAGTGGTTAAAAGATGGTGCCAAACCGAGCGACACAGTTCGCAACATACTGAGCCGCAAAGGTGTCATGGAAAAATTCCACAATGAAAAACTTGGGAAATAGGCACTATGGAAAATTTATTACAAACAATTCTTAAACCGATGCTCGATCATCCGGAAGACTTGGAAATCTCTGTTGAAGAATCAAAGTACAATATTTCTTACAAAATATCAGTACACAGTGATGATGTCGGACGTGTAATTGGTAAACGCGGACGCGTAATCAAGGCGATACGCATTATCATGTCCAATACAAATCACGACAGTTCCAAGAAAGTGTTTGTTGATGTAGATTAAATTTTGAGGACACGCCCCATGAGGGTCGTGTCTTTTTTATGTTTGGTGCCCGGGCCGGCGTTTTGATGCATCTTGCCGTTCATGTCGTTTAGTCAGCGACAATATCAATGCTATCTGCACAGCCAACGCCAACAGCCGTTTAGTTAGAGACATTTCTGATGGCATCTGCACAGCAAACGCCCACAGCTGTTTAGTTAGCCTCTGATTTCTCGCCATCTAAACGTTGGACGTCCTCAGGCGTTTAGTTAGCCTCTGATTTCTCGCCATCTAAACGTTGGACGTCCTCAGGCGTTTAGTTAGCCTCTGATTTCTCGCCATCTAAACGTTGGACGTCTTCAGGCGTTTAGTTAGCCTCTGATTTCTCGCCATCTAAACGTTTGACGCCCACAGCCGTTTAGTTAGAGACTAATCCGACGCCATCTGCACGGCCAACGTCTAATCATTCAGACCCCACAAAATTCCAATCGATTTTAATGGTTGTCTGCCTGTCGGCAACGGGTATATAATAGATGATGCCAGGCAGGGACGGGTCTGCCACAGTAAAGGCTCATCATGTATGTATTTATTTTTAAGGTGGTTATAAAATGATTTCTATAGGTAAACTTGTCGGTTTTCACGGGGTCCGGGGTGAAGTGAAGATTATGAGCAACTCTGACTTCACTGCGGAGCGTTTTCAACCTGGGCAGATCGTTCATATAAAAAATAAAGAATTCACAATAGAGAAATACCGTATGCACAAGAAGTTTCATCTTTTAAAATTCGAGGGCGTCGCAAATATCAGTGAAGTCGAAGCTTTAAAAGATGAAGATGTTCTGCAGGATACAGAAAGTGTGGAACTTACTCTGGAAGAGGGCGAATTTCATTTCAGTGAAATCATCGGACTGTCCGTATTCACAGATGAAAATAAAGCACTCGGCAAGGTGACGGACATTTTCCAGACGGGCGCGAATGATGTATGGGCGGTCCGTGATGAAAATAATAGAGAATATATGATCCCGTATATTGAAGATGTCGTTAAGGAGATCGATCTGGAAAATGGGAAAATAATCATTACACCGATGGAAGGGCTGTTGGAATGAATATCCATTATTTGACTTTGTTCCCGGAAATGTACGAAGGGGTGCTGAATTCCTCGATTTTAAAACGTGCAAAAGATAAAGGGATTGTCGATTATAATATGATAGATTTTCGCGATTACTCCGAAGATAAGCACAATAAGGTGGATGATTATCCATACGGCGGAGGTGCGGGGATGGTTTTAAAGCCGGAGCCGATCTTCAACGCGATGGATGCTCTGGAAGTTGAGAATCCGAGGGTGGTACTGCTGTGTCCGCAGGGTGCGCCGTTCAATCAGAAAATGGCTGAAGACTTGAGCACGGAGGAGGACATTGTCTTCATCTGCGGCCACTATGAAGGCTACGATGAGCGGATCCGCACTCTGGTGACTGATGAAGTCTCCATAGGTGATTATGTATTGACAGGTGGGGAACTTGCGAGCATGACGATGACTGATGCGATTGTCAGGCTGATACCGAATGTCATCAGTAACCAGGAAAGCCATGAGCAGGATTCATTTTCAACAGGTATGCTGGAGCATCCGCACTATACACGTCCGAGGGAATACCGCGGGATGAAGGTGCCGGAAGTACTTTTAAACGGAGATCATAAGAAGATTGACGAGTGGCGGTACAGCGAAAGTCTGAAGCGTACGAAAGAGCGCAGGCCGGATTTATTGGATTAATATTTTTATTTGGCGAAAAGAATTGAAAGAGCGGACTGTATATGGTAATATTATACGAGTGTTTAGGCACTAATCACAACTATCCGCTGCTATGATCGGCAAGATAGTTGGAAGAAGGAGAAGATATCAATGTCACAACAATTAATTAACGATTTGACGAAAGAACAGCTCAAGTCAGATCTTCCGGAATTCAAAGCCGGAGATACTGTAAAAGTTCACGTACGTATCATCGAGGGAAGCCGTGAAAGAATCCAGGTCTTTGAAGGTGTAGTAATCAAAAGACGCGGCGGCGGCATTTCTGAGACGTTTACAGTACGTAAAATCTCATATGGTGTGGGTGTAGAGCGTACATTCCCTGTACACACGCCAAAAATTGAGAAAATTGATGTTACTCGTCGTGGACGTGTACGTCGTGCGAAACTTTACTACTTACGCAATCTGCGTGGTAAAGCGGCGCGTATCAGAGAAATTAGATAATTTGATGAAAACTCGGACATCACAACTTGATGTCCGAGTTTTTATTTTGGTATGATTGTCTGGATATAAAATATTATGACAGTGAGGGAAGAACTGTGAGTATAAACTGGTTTCCGGGTCATATGGCCAAAGCGAGAAGAGAAGTTGAAGAAAATTTAAAGAAAATAGATGTCATCATAGAAATTCTGGATGCGAGAATCCCATATTCCAGCCATAATCCGATGATGGATGAAATCACACAGCATAAGCCGCGCGTGGTTGTTCTGAATAAGATGGATATGGCCGATGAGAGTGAAACGGACCGGTGGATCAGCCATTTCAAAGGTCAGGGTAAGTTTCCTGTGGCGATTAACGGCCGCAGCCATCAGATCATCTCGAAAATAGAGCCGCTTGCTTCTGAAGCGACAAAAGAGATTTTTGAAAAGATGGAGAGTAAAGGGATAAATAAAAGAGCGATCAGAGCCATGATCATCGGTATACCGAACGTCGGCAAATCGACGGTCATCAATAATATTGCCAAAAGGAAGATCGCGAAAACGGGGAACACACCGGGTGTCACCAAAGCACAGCAATGGATAAAAGCCGGAAAAAATATGGAGCTGCTGGATACGCCGGGCATCCTCTGGCCGAAATTCGAAGACGATACGGTTGGAAAGAAACTTTCTCTGACGGGTGCGATAAAAGATTCAGTAGTGCCGCTGGATGAAGTGGCTATTTTCGGTCTCACGTTTCTACAGGAAAATCATCTGGCTGACCTGAATCGATTTTATAATGTATCAGTCGAAGAAGAGAGTGGTGTCATCGATATTTACGATGCAATCGGCAGGAGCCGCGGCCTTAAGATGAGCGGCAATGAAATCAATTACGAAGCGGTGACCGACAAAGTCATCTACGATATCAGAAATGGCAAAATCGGCAGGTATACATTGGATAAAGTGAGTGGTTTCAATGGCGACAGTCAGTGAAATAACAAGTGAAATCAAACTGATTGAGTCACTGGATGCACTGGCATCATGCCCGCATCATGAAGACGGTCGGGCGGGAGTCAGAAAAGCACTGCTCCAACATAAGACACACCTTGAAAGACAGGCTGTTCTGCTGGAAAAGTACGAGTATATGAAAAGATATGAAAATGAACATCAAGGAAAGATTGTCGCTGGAATCGATGAGGCGGGCCGCGGTCCAATCGCCGGTGAAGTGATTGCCGCTGCAGTCATTCTGCCCGAAGACTTCGTACTCCCGGGGCTGGATGATTCAAAGAAACTGTCTCTGAAAAAAAGACTGGCATTCCGTGAATTCATCATGAAACATGCAGATTTCGGTATCGGTAAAGCAACGGTCGAGGAAATCGATCAATATAATATTTATCAGGCGACAAGGATGGCGATGAGGCGGGCATTGGAAAATCTGACGGAGCGGCCGGAGCACTTATTGATAGACGCAATGATGCTCGATACCGACATTGAACAGACCTCAATCATTAAAGGCGATGCAAATTCCAATTCAATTGCGGCGGCAAGCGTGCTTGCCAAAACAACTCGTGATATGATGATGGATAGTTATAGTGAGGAGTTCCCAGGCTATGATTTCGAAAATAACAAAGGCTATGGAACTAAGAAACATCTCGACGGCATAGAGAATTTCGGTGTAACAAGAATACACAGGAAAACTTTTGAACCGGTTAAAAGTAAAATTAGTCAGAAAACATTGTTTTGACAGTTTACTTTAATATTTACCTTTTCTATAATTGAACTGTAAGGATTATAATTATCTTAGGAGGAAGAACATGAATATTCATGAGTATCAAGGGAAAGAAATTTTTCGCTCTATGGGTGTAAACGTTCCAACAGGCAGCGTTGCCTATACACCGGAAGAGGCTGTGAAGGCAGCAAAAGAGCTTGACTCGGATGTCTATGTAGTAAAAGCTCAAATTCATGCCGGCGGCAGAGGCAAAGCCGGCGGAGTCAAAATTGCCAAAACGATCGATGAAGTAAAAGAGTATGCCAAGGAATTACTTGGAAAAGTATTAGTGACTCCACAGACAGGGCCTGAAGGCAAAGAAGTTAAAAGACTGCTTGTCGAAGAAGGCTGCGATATTCAAAGTGAATATTATATCGGTTTTGTCATTGACCGCGCAACTGACAGAATAGTTCTGATGGGCTCCGAAGAGGGCGGAACTGAAATTGAGGAAGTTGCAGCAACTAATCCTGAGAAAATATTTAAAGAAGTTGTTGATCCGATTGTCGGCTTAATGCCTTATCAGGCAAAACGACTGGCATTCAATATCAACATTCCTAAAGAATCTGTAAACAAAGCAGCAAAATTGATGCTTTCCCTTTATAATGTTTTCATTGAAAAAGATGCTTCAATCATCGAAATCAACCCGCTTGTAACTACAGGCGAAGGTGACGTCCTTGCACTCGATGCAAAAGTGAACTTCGATGAGAACGCACTGTTCAGACAGAAAAATGTTGTTGAACTGCGTGACCTTGATGAGGAAGATCCAAAAGAAATCCAAGCTTCAAAATATGATTTATCATACGTTGCGCTGGACGGCAACATCGGCTGTATGGTTAACGGTGCCGGTCTTGCAATGGCAACGATGGATACCATCAACCACTTCGGCGGAAAGCCTGCCAACTTCCTTGACGTAGGGGGCGGCGCGACTGCTGAGAAAGTTACCGAAGCATTCAAAATCATCCTTGGCGACGAGGGCGTAAAAGGTATTTTCGTCAACATCTTCGGCGGTATCATGAAATGTGACATCATTGCACAGGGTGTAGTAGAAGCTGTTGAGAATGTAGGACTTGAAATTCCATTGGTCGTACGTCTTGAAGGTACGAACGTCGACGAAGGTAAAAAGATTCTGAAAGATTCAGGTCTTGATATCACTCCTGCGACTACAATGGCTGAAGGTGCTCAAAAGATTATTGCAGCAGTAGAAGAAAATAAATAAATTTAACGGAGGAATTCACTGTGGGTGTTTTTATTGATAAAGATACGAAAGTATTAGTACAAGGAATCACTGGCTCGACTGCGTTGTTCCATACAGAGCAGATGCTTGAATATGGCACTAAGATCGTTGCTGGTGTAACACCAGGTAAAGGTGGCCAGGAAGTTCAGGGTGTTCCTGTTTTCAATACAGTAGAAGAAGCTAAAGAAGAAACTGGTGCAACAGTATCAGTTATCTATGTTCCGGCACCGTTTGCAGCAGATGCAATCATCGAAAGTGCGGATGCGGAACTTGATCTTGTCATCTGCATTACGGAGCATATTCCAGTAATCGATATGGTAAAAGTAAAACGTTATCTGGAAGGCAAGAAAACACGTCTTGTCGGTCCAAACTGTCCAGGTGTCATCACTGCTGATGAGTGTAAAATCGGCATCATGCCTGGATATATCCACAAAAAAGGCCATGTCGGCGTAGTGAGCCGTTCAGGTACATTGACTTACGAAGCGGTTCATCAGCTGACTCAGGCGGGAATCGGCCAGACGACTGCAGTCGGTATCGGCGGAGACCCGGTAAACGGCACGGACTTCATCGATGCGCTTAAAGCATTCAACGAAGATCCTGAAACCGAGGCGGTAGTCATGATTGGTGAAATCGGCGGTACTGCTGAAGAAGAAGCGGCTGAGTGGGTCAAAGAAAATATGACTAAGCCGGTCGTCGGATTCATCGGCGGTGTCACAGCACCTCCAGGGAAACGCATGGGCCACGCTGGTGCGATCATCTCAGGTGGTAAAGGTACAGCTGACGAAAAAATCAAAACCATGAATGCATGCGGTATTGAAACTTCAGATACACCATCAGAAATCGGTGAAACTCTGATCAACCGTATTAAAAAAGAAGACGGCTTGTATGAAAAGTGCTTAACTGTAAAATAAACTTCATATTCACAGCTATCTAATTAAAAACAGTGCTATTCCATTTGCGGATAGCACTGTTTTTGTCTTTAATTTCCAATTTTTGAATTGATATTGTAAAATTTAAAAGGTGATTTATAACATATAATTAAAGTTATCATATAAAGAGGTGATGACTTGAACTTTTTAGCGCTGTCTTATGCTGGAGTCACTGTGCAGGAATACCGGGAGATTAAAACAGTGCAGTCCGAATTCAGACTGACACAGAAAATACAAAGCAAGCTCTCTGCCGCCAACCGCCTGGATACCGAGCTGATAAATAAAGAGCTCCTCCGCCGGAATATAACATTCATAACAATCGATGATGAGGATTATCCGGTACTGCTGAGAGAGATACATGATCCGCCGTATATACTTTATCTGAAAGGGCAGCGTAGTCTGTTGAAAAGACCAATGCTTGGCATAGTCGGCAGCCGTAAAGCGACCCGGTACACTTCGGAATCATTGGATAAAATCATTCCTGACTTGAAAAATCTATCAATTGTTTCAGGTCTTGCATACGGAGCGGATGAAATCGCACATAAACTGTGTCTTTCTTATAACGTACCGACGATCGGCGTTCTGGCATTCGGCCATGATCTGCATTATCCAAAATCTACATATAGTGTACGGGACAGGATGGAACAGGCCGGTCTCACAATCAGTGAATATCCGCCGCATGCTTCGATTGAAAAATGGCGCTTTATCGCACGCAACCGTATCATAGCAGGCTTATCAAACGGTGTTCTCGTCACAGAAGCTGAAGAGAAAAGCGGCAGTCTGATCACTTTGGAAATGGCAATGAATGAAAATCGCAACACTTACTGTCTGCCGGGAAATATCACTTCATTGTTATCAAAAGGAACGAATTCGCGTATTCAGGAAGGCGCTGAAATAGTACTCTCGAGTGATGATATTCTAAAGGATTATTTTTAGAAATTTCCAGTATTTTACCAATGTGAATAACCTTAAAGAGTTGACAAAAGAAATAAATGCAATTAGTATTTGATTTTGAAACTACAACCGAAGGAGGCAAACGCATCGTGGCTGACAATTTAGTAATAGTGGAATCCCCTGCGAAAGCTAAAACGATTGAGAAATATTTAGGCAAAAGATATAAAGTCGTGGCTTCAATGGGACACTTGCGTGATTTGCCCCGCAGTCAAATGGGAATTGACACTGAAAACAATTACGAACCAAAATATATTACAATTCGAGGCAAAGGTCCGCTTTTGAAAGATTTGAAGAAAGAAGCGAAAAAAGCCAAGAAAGTGTTTTTAGCTAGTGACCCGGACCGCGAGGGAGAAGCGATTGCATGGCATTTATCACATGCTCTCGGTGAAGATAATGAATACTATCGAGTCGTATTTAATGAAATAACAAAAGAAGCAGTTAAAGAAAGCTTTAAAAACCCAGGTAAAATCAATCAGGAATTGGTCGACGCACAGCAGGCCAGACGTTTACTGGACAGACTGGTGGGCTATAATATATCACCGGTGTTATGGAAAAAAGTTAAAAAAGGATTATCTGCCGGACGTGTACAGTCTGTTGCACTCCGTCTGATCATCGATCGTGAGAATGAAATACGCAAATTCAAACCGGAAGAATATTGGACGATTGAAAGCGACTTTAAGTATAAGCGTTCAGAATTCAAAGGTAAATTCAATTCTGTCAATAATAAAAAAGTGAAATTGAAAACGAGAGAAGATGTCGATAAGGTACTTGAACAGCTTTCAGGCGATGAGTTCAATGTCGATAAAGTTGAGAAAAAAGAGAAGAAACGTTTTCCTGCAAACAGTTTTACAACTTCTTCACTGCAGCAGGAAGCTGCAAGAAAATTAAACTTCAAGACCAGAAAAACAATGATGGTTGCTCAACAATTATATGAAGGCATCGATATTAAAGGATCTGGAACAGTCGGTTTGATCACTTATATGAGAACTGACTCCACCAGAATTTCTCCGGTCGCAAAAGCAGAAGCGGCGGATTATATTGTTGAAACCTTCGGTAAAGAGTTCCTGGGCTTTCAAAAGAAGCAAAAAGAAAGTGCACAGGGCCAGGACGCTCACGAAGCTGTCAGACCGACTTCAAGTGCGAGAACACCCGCAAACATGAAGCAGTATCTGACGCGTGACCAGCACCGTCTGTACAAACTCATATGGGACCGTTTCATAGCGAGTCAGATGGCGCCTGCGGTATTGGATACTGTCAGAATGGACATGTCGAATAACGGTGTAATCTTCAGAAGTAACGGTCAGACGATCAAGTTCAAAGGTTTCATGCAGATTTATATTGAAAGTAAAGACGATGAGGAAGAGGAATTGAATAACCGTCTTCCTGAAATCGCTGAAGGTGAGAAGGTCAAGAGCCTGAAGATCGATCCGAATCAGCACTTTACCCAGCCGCCGCCGAGATTCACTGAAGCAAGACTTGTCAAAACATTGGAGGAACTGGGCATCGGCCGTCCGTCAACATACTCTCCGACAATCGATACCATTCAAAAGCGTAATTATGTCCGCATGGACCAGAAACGTTTCATGCCGACGGAAATCGGTGAGATCGTCCACCAGTCCATGGAAGAATACTTCCCGGACATAATAGATGTTGATTTTACGAAGACGATGGAAGCAAACCTTGATAGTGTGGCAGATGGTGATGCATCATGGAAAAAAGTCATCGATGATTTCTATAAGGAGTTCGAACCGCGTGTTGAACGTGCGGAAGAAGAGATGGAGAAAATAGAAATCAAAGATGAGCCGGTGGGAGAAGACTGCGAGAAATGTGGTTCTCCGATGGTTTATAAGATGGGCCGATACGGTAAATTCAAGGCATGTTCCAATTTCCCTGAATGCAGAAATACGAAAGCAATCGTCAAATCAATCGGCGTGACTTGTCCGAAATGTAAAAAAGGCGATGTCATTGAACGCAAATCCAAAAAGAACCGTATATTTTATGGATGCGATCAGTATCCTGAATGTGACTTCATCAGCTGGGACAGGCCTATAGGCAGAAATTGTCCGAAGTGTGACCATCATCTTGTCGAAGCGAAAAAAGGTAAGAATGCCCAGGTTAAATGTTCAAACTGTGATTATACGGAAAAAGTGAATAATTAACTTTTAATCTACCTATGACATTAGGTAGATTTTTTATGGACTGTTTGATTAGAGGATTATTGATAATATTCATATTATTGTGTGCAATTCTGGGTAAAATATATTAAAATACTGAATGGGCACTTAATTATGCTTTTAACCATACAGTAAAATTATTGAAAGGCTATTTGGAATTGTGATAAGATTCTGATAAAAGGAGGTAAATCCAATCGTTTTTAAACAACGTTTTTTGGACCGTTTGCTTTATCAGAGAAATTTATCGGAACACACAATTAAAAGCTATGCTAAAGATCTAGATGAATTTCATGATTTTTTAAAGAGTGAAGGTTTGAATATAAGTACTTTTAAATATATGGATGCGAGAAACTATCTGGCAATGTTGTATGACAAGGGACTAAAACGATCGACTGTATCCAGAAAGATTTCTTCACTGCGCAGTTTCTATCATTATCTTATCGAAGAGGAAGCTGTGGAAAATCATCCATTTTTAAATTTGCCTTTTCCAAAAAAAGAGAAAGCATTACCTACCTTTTTATATGAAAATGAAATCGATGCACTTTTTGATTCCCTGGATCAGAGCAGCAAAATGTACATGAGGGATAAAGCCATCCTTGAATTGCTGTATGCTACAGGAATCCGTGCATCAGAATTGATTTCTTTAAAAATAGAGCGAATAGATTTTAATCATATGATTATTAAAGTATACGGAAAAGGGAACAAAGAAAGAATAGTGCCTTTTAATGAGAGTACAAAATCGAGTTTACAGGAATATATCAGACATTTTAAGAAATTCATTGACGAAAATGGTTCGCTCTGGCTGAACTACCGGTATGAACCATTGACAGTGAGAGGTCTCAGACATGTGCTTGATATGATGGTCAAACGGAGTGCACAAAATTTTGATCTCCATCCTCATAAACTGCGGCACAGCTTTGCTACCCATCTGCTTAATAATGGAGCGGATATAAGAGCAGTCCAGGAATTACTTGGACACGAATCATTACAGACAACTCAGAAGTATACACATATTTCAAAAGAACAACTCAGAAAAACATATTTGGATACACATCCTGGAAGTCAGAAGAGGTGAAGAAATGGCTATAAAAGGTACTACGATATTTGCGATTCAGCATAACGGCTCCCGGGCCATTGCAGGTGACGGGCAGGTGACACTCGGCAATCAGGTCGTAATGAAACACACCGCTAAGAAAGTACGCAGATTGTTTGATGATAAAGTTGTTGCCGGTTTTGCGGGAAGTGTGGCAGACGCATTCACTTTATTTGAAAAGTTTGAAGCGAATCTGTACTCCTATAATGGCAACCTGCAAAGAGCTGCAGTCGAACTCGCAAAAGAATGGCGGGGAGATAAAATGCTGCGTCAGCTTGAAGCAATGTTAATCGTAATGGACAAAGATACATTATTACTTGTCTCAGGGACAGGTGAGGTCATTGAACCCGATGACGGCATACTCGCCATCGGCAGCGGAGGGAATTACGCACTCAGTGCCGGCCGTGCATTGAAGAGATACAGCAGTGAATTGTCAGCGAAGGAAATAGCATATAACAGTCTGCTCATTGCCAGTGAAATATGCGTATTCACCAATGACAATATAATAGTAGAATCTATCGATTAAAGGAGCGTTCATATTGAAACAAAATTTGACTCCAAGAGAGATTACATCGAAGCTGGATGAAGACATCATTGGACAAGATGAAGCAAAAAAGAAAGTGGCAATAGCAATGCGCAACCGGTTCCGGCGTATGATGCTGGATGATGATCTTCGTGATGAGGTCATTCCTAAAAATATATTGATGATCGGCCCGACAGGTGTCGGCAAGACAGAAATCGCACGGCGTATGGCCAGACTCACGGGTTCCCCGTTCACTAAAGTGGAAGCGACCAAGTTCACTGAAGTCGGCTACGTCGGACGTGATGTTGAAAGTATGGTCAGAGACCTTGTTCAGGCAAGTGTCAAACTGGTCAAAGATGAAAAGATGATCCTGGTGAAGGAAGATGCAGAAGATCTTGCAAATGAAAGATTGATTGCACTCCTGGCGCCAGGATTTAAAAAGGAAAAGACGACGACAAATCCATTCGAAGCTCTGATGAATCAGCAGGGCGGAGAAGAACCGGAGGAAGAAATTACTCCGGAAGTGAAAGACAAGCGCAGAAACCTCCGTTCAAAACTGCTCAATGGTTTTCTGGAGGATGAGAAAGTCAGCATAGAAGTTCAGGAAGAACAGAACGCCATGGGCATGATGATGCCGGGGATGGAAGAGTCCGGCATGCAGGATATGTTTAAACAGTTCATGCCGAAGAAAAAACATAAACGCACCATGACGGTCAAAAAAGCACGGGAATATCTGACCCGGGAAGAAGCAGAAAAAATCATTGATACCGATAATGTGAATGATGAAGCGATTCATCTGGCAGAAACGATGGGCATCATTTTTATCGATGAAATGGATAAGATTGCGCGTGGCGGCCAGAACTCGGGCGATGTTTCGAGGGAAGGCGTCCAAAGAGATATTCTGCCGATTGTCGAAGGCAGCCGGGTTCAGACCAAATACGGCTCCATTGATACAGAGCATATATTATTCATCGGCGCCGGAGCGTTCCACGTTTCCAAGCCGAGCGATCTGATTCCTGAGCTTCAGGGCAGGTTCCCGATCAGGGTTGAACTGGATAAACTGACCGACAAGGATTTTGAAAAGATATTGAAAGAGCCTAAACGTTCTCTGATCAGACAGTACGAAGCTTTGCTTCAAACCGAAGAGGTTACAATCTCATTTACGGACGAAGCTATTGCAGAACTTGCCAAAACGGCACATCAGGTCAATACGGATACGGATGACATCGGCGCCAGAAGACTCCATACAATATTGGAGACGCTGCTCGAGGAACTGCTGTATGAAGCGAGCAATATGCAGGGCGCACATGTAGAAATAACAAAACAGTATGTAAACAGTAAATTATCCTACATTCAGGACGATAAGAAATTAAGTCAATTCATATTATAAAATAATAAGGGAGAATTCTATATGAGTACACTATTACAAAAAACAAGAGAAATTAATACATTGATCCAAAGTATTGCTGGCGTTAAAGTAGATTTTAATGAAGTTTCGGAAAAAGTGAGCCGGGTGTTGGAATGTAATGTTTTCATCGTATCACGTAAAGGCAAACTGCTCGGTTTCGGTGTTAATCACAAAATTGAAAATGAGCGTATTATTGAAATGCTGGAAAATCGCCGTTTTCCGGAAGAATATGTCAACAAAATTATGAGAGTCAGCGAAACTACAGAAAACATCGAATTTGGAAACGAACTTACAATTTTCCCTACCGAAGATTCATTCCAGGATTCTGAAACGACCATTTTGCCAATATACGGCGGCGGAGAACGTCTTGGCACGTTGGCGCTCGGCAGAGTGACAGAGCCGTTCAGCCAGGATGATCTTGTTCTTGCTGAATATGCAACAACTGTAGTCGGTATGGAAATCTTAAGAGAAAAACATGAAGAGATTGAAAAGAAAGCCCGTGACAAAGCCAGTATTGCTATGGCAATACGTTCATTATCGTATTCAGAAAGAGAAGCGATCGAGCATATCTTTGATGAACTGAACGCAGATGAAGGGCTTCTTGTCGCATCCAAAGTGGCGGACAGAGTGGGCATCACACGTTCTGTCATAGTCAATGCGCTCCGTAAACTGGAAAGTGCCGGTGTCATTGAATCACGTTCACTGGGTATGAAAGGTACTTTCATAAAAGTGAAAAAAGAAGACTTCCTGCCTGAATTGAGAAAAGACAACTAATTTTACATTTGATTTATATGTATATATATGGTATATTATTTAACGGCAAAAAAATTGCCGATTACGCACAATGTTATGCAGAATGAAATCGGTGCTCATCACTGAGTGGTTTCATTCAGTAGCATTGGAGGTAACAACAAAAGGAGGAAATATCATGGCAGTAATTACAATGAAACAATTACTTGAAGCTGGTGTACACTTCGGTCACCAGACACGTCGTTGGAATCCTAAGATGAAGAGATACATCTTCACGGAAAGAAACGGCATCTACATCATCGACCTGCAAAAAACAGTTAAGAAGGTTGCTGAAGCATACAACTTTGCTAAAAGCATTTCTGAAGACGGCGGTAAAATCTTATTCGTCGGCACTAAGAAACAGGCTCAGGATGCTATCAAAGAAGAAGCGGAAAGAGCTGGACAGCTTTACGTCAACCAAAGATGGCTGGGCGGTATCTTAACTAACTATAAAACAATTTCAAAGCGTATCAGACGCATTGACGAAATTGAAAAAATGGAAGCGGACGGAATTTTCGAAGTCCTTCCTAAAAAAGAAGTTGTTGAGATCCGTAAGGAATACGACCGTCTAATCAAATTCCTGGGCGGTATCCGTGACATGAAAGAAATGCCGAAGGCATTGTTCATCGTTGATCCCCGTAAAGAGCGAAACGCAATTGCGGAAGCTCATAAACTGGGCATTCCTATCATCGCAATGGTTGATACAAACTGTGATCCGGATGAAATAGACTATGTCATCCCTGCAAACGACGATGCAATCCGTGCAGTCCGTCTTATGACAGGTAAAATGGCAGACGCTGTTTTAGAAGGCAAGCAAGGTGTTTCTGATGATGAAGTAGCAGCAGAACAGAACATTGATTTGGAAGAATCAGCTGAACCTGCTCCTGCTCAAGAAGAAAAAACGGCAGAAACTAAAAGCGAATAGTTTTTAATAGATTAAATGTTTAATATTGGTGATAAGTAAATTCTCTTATCACCTTTTTTAAAATATGAATCCAGGAGGATTAAGTAATGGCTACTATTTCAGCAAAATTAGTAAAAGAACTACGTGAAAAAACAGGTGCAGGGATGATGGACTGTAAAAAGGCGCTTCAGGCAACAGACGGAGACCTTGATGCAGCAGTTGATCATTTACGTGAAAAAGGCATTTCAAAAGCAGCTAAAAAATCAGATCGTATCGCAGCAGAAGGTCTTGTACACGTTGCTTCCAAAGGTAACGACGGTGTAATTGTCGAGATCAACTCAGAAACTGACTTTGTTGCGCGTAACGAAGATTTCCAAAAGCTTGTTCAAGATATTGCAAACCACATTCTTGATGTTAAGCCTGAAAATGTCGATGCTTTAAATAAATCAGAACTTGACGGCCAGACCGTTGAAGATAAGATTACAGAAGCAGTATCGAAAATCGGTGAGAAGCTGACTTTAAGAAGATTCGTTCTTGCTGAAAAAACTGATGATGGTGCGTTTGGCGAGTATCTGCACATGGGCGGACGCATCGGTGTTCTTTCTGTAGTGGAAGGTACTACTGACGCTGAAGTTGCCAAAGGTGTAGCAATGCACGCGGCAGCACTCAACCCTAAATATGTTTCTTCAGACCAGGTTCCTGAAGAAGAGCTTAATCATGAAAGAGAAATCCTCAAACAGCAGGCGCTTAACGAGGGTAAACCTGAAAAAATTGTTGATAAAATGGTGGAAGGCAGAATGCGTAAGTATTTAGAAGAAATCAGCATTGTAAACCAGCCATTTGTCAAAGACTCAGATATCACTGTAGAAAAATATTTGCAGCAGCACGATTCAAAATTAGTTGATTTTGTTCGTTTTGAAGTTGGAGAAGGTCTTGAGAAGAGAGAAGAAAACTTCGCTGATGAAGTTATGGGTCAGGTTAATAAGTAATGAAAAAGACACTTCGGTGTCTTTTTTTCAAAAATAAGCTCATCAAATATCATAAGTGAGGGAATTATAATGGCTGAATCTTCAACGTACAAAAGAATCGTGTTAAAACTGAGCGGCGAAGCATTGGCAGGCAATGACGGCTTCGGCATCAACCCTGAAGTCATCAAAAATGTTGCTGCCCAAGTTTCAGAAGCAAAAGACCTGGGAGTAGAAATTGCAGTTATCGTCGGCGGCGGTAATATATGGAGAGGTAAAGTGGGCAGTGACTTAGGCATGGACCGCGGAACAGCGGACTACATGGGTATGCTTGCAACCGTGATGAATTCACTGGCCCTTCAGGACAGTCTTGAACAGCTTGGCTGCGAAACGAGAGTACTAACTTCAATAGAGATGAAGCAGGTTGCAGAACCATATATCCGCAGACGTGCGATCAGGCATCTGGAAAAAGGCCGAATTGTCATCTTTGCTGCAGGAATCGGCAACCCATACTTTTCTACTGATACAACCGCGGCACTCAGAGCTGCTGAGATAGAAGCAGATGTAATATTGATGGGTAAAAATAATGTCGACGGTGTTTATTCTGCAGATCCTAAACTGGACACCGAAGCATTTAAATATCATACTTTAACATATATGGAAATGCTCCAGGAAAATCTGCAGGTGATGGATGCGACAGCATCTTCATTCTGTATGGACAATGACATCCCGCTTGTGGTATTTTCAATTACAGAGCAGGGCAATATTAAACGTGCAGTTTCCGGAGAAACAATTGGTACGACGATTACTAAATAAAAAAATCAGTAGGAGAGAATCATATGAGTGATGCAATTTTAAAAGATGCTAAAAACAGGATGCAGAAAACTGCAGAAAGTCTGCAGAGAGAACTTGCAGGCATCCGTACAGGTCATGCAAACGCAAACCTTTTGGAAAGAGTGACTGTTGATTACTACGGGGCGCCGACACCGGTCAACCAGCTGGCAACAATCGCTGTACCAGAGGCGAGAATGCTGACTGTTACTCCTTATGACAAAGGCTCGGTTGATGATGTCCTTAAAGCGATACAACAGGCTGATCTTGGCATCAACCCTACAAGTGACGGGACGATGATCCGTATCACGATACCGCAGCTTACTGAAGAACGACGTAAAGAATTTGTCAAAGATGCAAGAAAAGAAGGCGAAGATGCAAAAGTTTCTGTAAGAAACATCCGTCGTGAAGCCAATGATAAGTTGAAGAAACAGGAAAAAGACGGAGATATTTCAGAAGATGAACTGCGCACTTATACAGAAGATGTGCAAAAGCTCACTGATGACTCGATTGCCAAAATTGATCAGCTTTGCGATGAAAAAGAAAAAGATATTTTGGAAGTTTAGCCAAAACAGGGCAGGTTGAACCTGCTCTTTTTTTTTGTGTCCGGAATTTATGGTACAATAAATTAATTGAGTCAACATAACTATAGATGTATACTATTAAATATAATTCTTGTGGAGGACCATATGTTAGGCAGAAAAAAAGAAGCAGATAAAACGAAGGACTTACCCTTACATATAGCAATGATCATGGACGGTAACGGGCGTTACGCAAAGATGAAGAAACGGCCGCGTGTGCATGGTCATTATGAAGGTATGCAAAATGTAAAACGAATCACGAGACATGCCTCCGATATCGGGATTAAATATTTAACTTTGTATGCATTTTCGACAGAAAATTGGAGCAGACCAAGCGCTGAAGTGAGTTATTTAATGAAATTGCCGGGAGACTTTCTAGGGTCTTTCCTTCCGGAGCTGATTGAGAAGAATGTTAAAGTGACGACGATAGGCAATATGGATGATCTTCCGAAGCATACGATAAAGGCAGTCTCGAAAGCTGTGGATGACACAAAAGATAATACGGGCCTCAATCTGATATTTGCACTGAATTACGGCGGCAGGGACGAGCTGATACAGGCGTTTAAAAAAATGCATGAAGATATCAATGGCGGAAAGCTTCAGGCTGAAGACCTCGACGACGGAATGATTAAGCATTATTTGATGACTTACAACATACCGGATCCTGAAATGATAATAAGGACCAGCGGTGAATATAGATTGAGCAACTTTTTATTATGGCAGTCCTCATACAGTGAACTGTTTTTCACAAACACTTTATGGCCGGAATTCGGCCCGGATGAAATGGACGAACTCATCATACAATACAGAAAAAGGGATAGACGTTTCGGCGGACTAAATGACAGGGAGGTATAAATATGAGAACAAGAACTATTACGGCGATCATTGCACTAATAATTTTCATACCGATAGTTGTCATCGGATCTTTGCCGATGCTCATTGCAGTATACCTTCTCGCTCTTACCGCACTGTATGAAATACTCAAAATGAACCGTATACATATATTTTCAATACCGGGAATACTTTCCCTTATTGCATTATCCATTGTGATCATGCCCAGGGCGGATTATTCGTATATAACGGTCATTACCGAATCCCAGGTGGATATGATCATCGTCATGGCGCTGTTGATGCTCAGCTTCACCGTCATCAGCAAAAACAGGTTTTCATTCGTTGATATGGGATTTTGTGTACTTGCTGTTGCTTATATCGGCATCGGATTCATGTACTTCTATGAGACGAGAGAAGCCGGTATAATATTCATACTATATGCTTTACTGATTGTCTGGATGACCGATACCGGTGCTTATCTTGCCGGCAGAACTTTCGGCAAAAGGAAATTATGGCCGCAGATCAGCCCAAACAAAACGGTCGAAGGATTCGTCGGCGGAATTTTGTCGAGCGTGCTGCTCGCAGTCATATTCAGCGCATTCGGATTGATCGACAACGTGCCGATCTATCTGCTGATCATATATACGATGGTCTTAAGTGGTGCAGGCCAGCTCGGAGACCTTGTGGAATCCGCCTTGAAACGTCATTTCGATGTCAAGGATTCGGGTAACCTGCTGCCGGGACACGGCGGCGTACTGGACCGTTTCGACAGCTTTATATTCGTCTTGCCACTGATGAACATCCTGCCATTGGTGAGCTAGATTTTTGGAGTGAAAAACATGAAAAGAATTTCTATTTTAGGAGCGACAGGCTCCATCGGTACACAGGCAATCGAAGTGCTGAAAAATAATCAGGAAAAGTTTAAGCTGGTGGGTTTATCTGCCGGCAGAAACATTGATAAATTACGTGAAATTTTAAAGTCGGTGAATCCGGAACTCGTCTCTGTCATGGATGAGGGAGACAGAACAGCGCTTGAATCCGAATTCCCGGCCATCACATTTGTCAGCGGCAAAAGCGGACTGGATGCCATTGCATGCGACGACAGTGATATTCTGCTTACAGCCGTTATGGGAAGTGTCGGTCTTTCGCCGACTTTAAAAGCGATTGAGAACGGCAAGGACATTGCCCTCGCGAACAAGGAAACACTGGTTGCTGCAGGCGGGCTGGTGATGGCTGCTGCAAAGAAGAATAATGTGAACATCATCCCCGTCGATTCAGAGCATTCGGCGATTTTTCAATGTTTGCGCGGAGAAAAACATTCTGAAATCAAGCAGCTGATCATTACTGCCAGCGGCGGCTCTTTCAGAGATCTGACAAGATCAGAGCTTGATGAAGTGACACTGGCCGATGCGCTGAACCATCCAAACTGGTCCATGGGACAGAAGATTACTATTGATTCTGCGACCATGATGAATAAAGGACTTGAAGTCATTGAAGCCAAATGGCTTTTTGATTTGGAAATCAATCAGATTTCAACACTCCTCCATAAAGAAAGTACCGTCCATTCAATGGTGGAGTTTGTGGACAACAGCATCATCGCACAGCTGGGAAATTCAGACATGAAATTACCGATCCAGTTCGCATTCAGCTATCCTGAGCGTCTGCCGATGAATAATCCGCTGGACTTGGATACAATGAGTCAGCTGAACTTCAAACCGATGGACTTTGAACGTTTCAGAATGCTGGGACTGGCATATGAGGCAATCAAGATTGGCGGCACGATGCCGGCAGTGATGAATGCTGCGAATGAGTATGCCGTTGATAGATTTTTAAAAGGTGAGATTTCTTTCCTTGATATAGAAAAGATAGTAGAATTACGGATGAACGAACATAAAGTGATTGGTCAGCCGGACCTGGAAACCATCCTTTATTATGATAAACTTTTTAAATCAAATATGAGGTGATAGATTTGACCGGCATTTTAGCTTTTATAGTAGTATTCGGCGTGCTGGTCACTGTTCACGAACTTGGCCACTTAATAGTTGCAAAACGAGCAGGTATAATGTGTCCCGAGTTTGCTATTGGAATGGGACCAAAAATTTTTTCTTATAAGTTCAATGATACAGTTTACACGATACGCCTGCTCCCGGTCGGCGGATATGTCAGAATGGCTTCGGCAGATATGGAAATCAATCCCCTCAATCCGGGAATGCGTGTCCAGCTTAAATTGAATGACCTCGGTGAAATCACTCATATATTGCTTGATGACAAACACAACTTTAATGATATTGAAGAGATAGAAATCGTCGACTCGGATATTCAGAAGGCAATGACTGTGAGGGCGATGCGTACATATGACAATGTGGAGACCTCTTATAAAATAGCGCATGAAGCTTATTATGTACAGGACTCGGAGCTCGAACGCATTGCTCCGGCGTCGGCACGTTTTGAATCGAAGTCGGTGATGGCAAGATTCTGGACTTTATTTGCGGGACCGCTTATGAACTTTGTCCTTGCATTCGTACTGTTTACATTATTATTTTATATTAACGGCAAGCCGGTTGATGATCCGATTGTCGGCATGGTTGCAGAAGATACGCCTGCTGAAGAAGCGGGCCTCACCGAAGGTGACAGACTGATGACCATCAATGATACTGAGGTCGACAGCTGGGATCACATGTCCGCCCTCATCCAGGAGGAAGGCGAGACGACGCTTGATATCGAAGTCGAGAATCAGAACAGCGGTGAAGTGAGGGAAGTCGAAATGACGCCGGTGATAGATGTGACAGAATTGCCGGACGGTGAAACGGTCGAACGTCTGATCATCGGCATCGGCGCAGCTTCAGAAGAAGGGACTGTCGCACCGCTGTGGTGGGGGGTCCAGCAGACCTATGAAATGAGTACTCTGATTTTTGAACTGGTAGTTCAATTATTCATCAGTATATTTGAAGGAACATTCTCTTTTGATATGCTGAACGGTCCTGTCGGCATTTATAAAGTCACTGAAGAAGTGGCGGCACAGGGGCTTTTGGTATTGATGAACTTTACGGCAGTGCTGAGTGTCAATCTCGGCATCATGAATCTGCTTCCGATTCCGGCGCTGGACGGCGGACGCATACTCTTTGTCCTGTACGAAGGTATATTCAGAAAGCCGCTGAACAAGAAAGTGGAAATCAATATACAGCTGCTCGGGGTATTGTTCTTACTGATTATAATGGTATTGGTTACATGGAATGACATAAAAACATTTTTCCTATAGGAGTGAGTTGAATGAGACAGTCGCAAATGTTTATCCCAACATTAAGAGAAACACCGCAGGATGCTGAAAGTCTTAGCCACCGTCTGATGCTGAAGGCGGGTATGATCAAGCAGATGGCGAGCGGTATATATACTTATTTACCGATTACAAAGCTTGTACTCAATAATATTGAACAGATCGTCCGTGAAGAAATGAATAAAATCGGCGGCGTGGAAATTCACATGCCTGTCCTCCACCCGAAAGAATTATGGGAAGAGTCCGGCAGATGGGAAGCCTACGGCAGTGAACTCATGAGAATGAATGACCGTCACGGCAGAGAATTTGCACTTGGACCGACACATGAGGAAATGATTGTCGCACTGCTCCGTGATGAGCTGAAAAGCTATAAAAAGCTGCCGCTTACTTTATTCCAGATACAGACTAAATTCAGAGATGAATTAAGGCCGAGATACGGACTGCTCCGCGGCAGGGAATTCATCATGAAAGATGCGTACTCATTCCATACAAATGATGAGTCACTTACTGAAACGTACAGGGATATGTATGATGCGTATTCAAGAATATTCAAACGTGTGTGTCTGAATTACCGTGCTGTTGAAGCGGATTCTGGTGCGATCGGCGGCAGCCATACACATGAATTCATGGCACTTGCCGATATCGGCGAGGACACCATTGCCTACACTGAAGAGAGTGACTATGCAGCGAACATAGAAAAGGCTGAGTGTCATCCGGCAGAAAAATCGACTGCTGATATGAAGGACATGTCGAAAGTTGAAACACCTGGTGTCACAACATGCCAGTCGCTTGCGGATCACCTGGATATACCATTACAAGAAACAACGAAGACGATGGTCGTCAAGGTAAATGGCGGGTTCATCATGATTCTTGTGCGCGGAGACCAGGAACTGAATGATGTCAAAGTCAAAGGGTTCTTCAATGCTGAAGAAGAAATTGAATTTGCGACTGAAGAAGAAATCATGGAAAACTTCAATGCGACACCGGGAAGTCTCGGACCGGTAGGTACGGATATCCCGGTCTATCTGGATTATCAGGTGGATGCGATGGTAAATTATCCGACAGGTGCCAATGAGACGGATTACCACTTCATCAATGTGAACCACAACCGTGATTTTGATATCAAAGGTGTCGGGGATTTCAGATTCATCAACGAAGGTGAAATGGCAATCGACGGCAGCGGCAAAGTGAAGTTCATGAAAGGTATAGAAGTGGGGCAGGTATTCAAGCTCGGCACGAAGTATTCCGAATCCATGGGACTCAATGTCCTGGACGAGAACGGCCGCAGCGTGCCTGTTATGATGGGTTGTTACGGTGTCGGTGTTTCAAGGACGCTTTCTGCGATTGTTGAAAGCCACCACGATGACCGTGGCATCATCTGGCCAAAATCAGTCACGCCATTTGATGTGCACATCATCACTGCAAACAATAAAGATGAAACGATTCTGAACACAGCAGAACAATTATATGAATCATTGGAGAATGAATATAAAGTTCTATATGATGACCGCGCCGAGCGGGCGGGCGTCAAATTCGCAGATTCCGATCTGATCGGACTGCCTTACAGAATTGTTGTCGGCCGCGGCGCCAAAGACGGCATGGTGGAAATTAAGAAACGTACCGATGAAACATCTGTCGATGTAAATATTGCTGATGTTTTAAGCTTTATAGCAGAGGATTCAAATTAGCCCAACGATAGTGTTTAAAGTTCTAGGAGTGTTGTAAATGCAAGGGCATGAGCAATTTAAAGTATTATTATCACAAGCAAAAATAGAAATGAATGAGCACCTCGCGAGCGGGGTGCTTAAAAAAGTTATTGTGGATGATGAAGAACGCCTTTTCCAGTTCCACATACACTTTGATAATGTAATACCCGCATCTTTGAGACAGCTGCTGATCAACAGCATCAAAAGTGCTTTTGCTGAAATCGCGGATATTGAAGTGAAACTTTACAGCGATAATTTTTCAGATGACAATGTGATCGACTATCTGGAAGATATTTTAGTTTATCTGAACATTAACGACAACGTCAGATTCCAGCTGCTGAACTGTAAAAAAGAGTACAGTGACGGCAAATTGATATTTAATGTCCAAAATGAAATTACAAGAGCGCATTTCAATAAACACGTCAACGGTAACCTGAAAGCCGCGTATCATGATTTCGGCATGCCGATCGGGGATATCGAATTTACTGTGGATGCGGATCTTGATGCAGAAAAGAGAAACAGTCTGGAAACACGTCTGCAGGAAGAAAGGACAGAATTGGTACAGAACTTCATCACCCATCAGGAAGAGATGAAAGAACAGCAGAAGAACGGCGAAGAACATGTTGAGAAACAGATCGGAAAATATGTGACATTCGACGGTGCGAGACCGCTCAGCAATATCTTTGATGAAGAGTACAATGTAAAAGTTGAAGGTGTCATTTTCAATAAGGATGTCAAAGTGCTGCGGACGGGCAGACAGATCCTGAACATTAAAATTACCGACTACGGTGATTCGATCAGTGCGAAAATGTTTTCCAGGAACAATAAGAATGATGAAGCGGTATTTGAGGCACTCAGTGAAAATGACTGGGTCGTCATAGAAGGTCATGTGGAATATGATGATTTCGTCAAAGACCTTGTGCTGAACATCAAAAACTTAACAGCAGTAAAAAAGCCGCCTAAACGGGATGATATGGAGGAAAAACGTGTTGAACTCCATCTCCATTCTGCCATGAGCCAGATGGACGGTCTGAATAACATCGGCGAGTTTGTCAGACGGGCGGGTGATTACGGACATAAGGCTATCGCCGTTACGGATCACAACAACGTGCAGGCATTCCCGGATGCATACTACGCATCCCAGGATACCGGTGTGAAAGTGATTTACGGCATGGAAGGTCTGCTTGTCGATGACGGTGCTAAAATAGCGTACAAGCCGCAGGACATCGACCTTGAATCACATGAATTTGTCGTCTTTGACGTGGAGACCACCGGGCTTTCCTCCAAATACGATAAAATCATCGAGCTTGCAGGCGTCAAAGTCAAAGGCGGCGAAATCATCGACCGCTATGAAGCGTTCAGCAACCCTGATGAGCCGCTGACTGAGACGATCAAGGAAATCACCGGCATCACAGATGATATGCTGGTCGATGCACCGCCGATCAGTGAAGTGATTACAGAATTCAAAGAATGGGTCGGCGATGCAATCTTTGTTGCCCATAACGCAAGTTTTGATATGGGCTTCATAGAAGCCGCCTATCAGAAAGAGAACCTTGGAAGTTATGAGAACGGCGTCATCGATACACTCGAACTGTCGAGAACAGTCAATACGGATTTTAAAAAGCACGGCCTGAACATACTTGCCAAAAAATATAATGTCGAGCTTACGCAGCATCACCGGGCAATCTATGATGCGGAGGCGACGGCATACATTTTCATCAAGATGCTGTACCAGCTGAAGCAGCTGAATGTCACGAACCATAAAGATATCAATGAAAAGCTCATGACCCGGGATGCATACAAGCGTACGATGCCGAGCCATGTGACCCTGCTTGTGAAAACGCAGGAAGGGCTTAAAAACCTGTTTAAAATAGTGTCCTATTCACTGACGGACAACTTCTATAAAATGCCGAGGATCCGTAAAGATGTTCTTGAGGAATACAGGGGCGGCATTCTGGTCGGCAGTGCATGTGACCAGGGTGAAGTATTCACTGCGATGATGCAGAAGCCCTATGAAGATGCCAAAGAAATTGCTGAGTTTTATGATTATCTGGAAGTATTTCCAAAAGCCCTGTACAGAAGGCTTCTTGACCGTGAGATCATAAGAAGCGAAGAGACGCTGGAAGAAATCATCTCCAATATCATCAAAGTCGGTAAAGAGCTGGATAAGCCGGTAGTTGCGACAGGGAACGTCCACTATCTGGATGAATGGGATAAACTGTGCCGTGAAATCCTTGTGAAAAGTAACCCGGGGAATCCACTCAGCCGCGGCAACCTGCCTGAAGCACATTTCCGTTCGACTGCTGAAATGTATGAAGACTTCGCTTTCCTTGATGAAGAAACACGGAAAAAAATCGTCATTGACACACCGAATGAAATTGCTGACAGCATCGATGTCGTCAAACCGATCAAAGATGACCTGTTCACCCCGAACATCGAGGGTGCGAATGATGAAATCAGGGATATGAGCTACAGCAATGCCAAAGCACTGTATGGCGAAGACCTGCCTGAAATTGTAGTGGAAAGAATAGAGAAAGAACTGGACAGCATCATCGGCAACGGCTTCAGTGTCATTTACCTGATCAGTCAGAAGCTCGTAAAACAGTCTCTGGATGACGGCTATCTTGTAGGGTCCCGCGGTTCAGTCGGTTCAAGTTTTGTCGCAACCATGACGGAAATTACGGAAGTGAACCCGTTGCCGCCGCACTACATCTGTCCAGGCTGTAAAGACACGACGTTCTTTACGGACGGCAGCGTATCTTCGGGATATGACCTGCCTGACAAATCATGTGACCACTGCGGTGCCGAACTCATTAAGGAAGGCCAGGACATTCCGTTCGAAACTTTCCTTGGGTTCAAAGGTGACAAAGTACCGGATATCGACTTGAACTTCAGCGGAGATTATCAGCCGAAAGCACATAACTACACAAAAGAACTGTTTGGTGAAGATTATGTGTTCAGGGCAGGTACAATCGGTACCGTGGCTGAAAAGACGGCTTACGGCTATGTCAAAGGTTATATGAATGACCATGGCATCACAAAACGCGGCGCTGAAGTCGACCGTCTGGTCAAAGGTTGCTCAGGCGTCAAGAGGACGACCGGGCAGCACCCAGGGGGGATCATAGTAGTCCCGGATGATATGGAGATATTCGACTTTACACCGATACAGTTTCCGGCAGATGATATCGAAGCAGAATGGAAAACGACACATTTCGATTTCCATTCGATTGATAACAACCTGTTGAAGCTGGACATACTCGGTCACGATGACCCGACAATGATCCGCATGCTTCAGGACTTGTCAGGCATCGACCCGAAAACACTGCCGACGGACGATGAAGAGACGATGGGGCTGTTCAGTTCCCCTGAAACACTCGGTGTCACAGAAGATGAAATCGTCTGTAAGACAGGCACGCTCGGTGTACCGGAGTTCGGTACAGGTTTCGTCCGCCAGATGCTGGAAGACACGAAACCGACTACGTTCAGTGAACTGGTTCAGATTTCGGGACTGTCACACGGAACGGATGTATGGCTCGGCAACGCACAGGAACTGATCCGGAGCGGCACCTGCGACCTGTCGAACGTTATCGGATGCCGTGACGATATCATGGTCACATTGATGTACAAAGGCCTTGAGCCATCACTTGCCTTCAACATCATGGAGAAAGTGAGAAAGGGCAAAGGGCTGACTGAAGAACATGAAGCGGCGATGAGGGACAACGGCGTTGAAAACTGGTATATCGAGTCATGTAAGAAGATAAAATACATGTTCCCGAAAGCGCACGCTGCAGCCTACGTATTGATGGCTGTCCGTATCGCATACTTCAAAGTACACTACCCGCTTTATTACTATGCGAGCTACTTTACAGTCCGTGCATCCGATTTCGACCTTCTGACGATGGTCAAGGATAAATCGACGATCCGTCACAGAATCAAAGAGATGAACAGCAATTTCCATGAACTGTCCAAGAAAGAAAAGGATACACTGGTTGTTCTGGAAATCGCGAATGAGATGGCCCACAGAGGATTTAAAATGCATCCGGTGGACATTGAGAAGTCTGAGGCGTTTGAATTCAAGATTACTGAAGACGGGCTCATACCGCCGTTCATCGCGGTGCCCGGCCTCGGCGCGAACGTTGCCAGACGCATTGTTGCCACTCGTGAAGAGGAACCTTTCATTTCAAAAGAGGATCTGAATAAACGCGGCGGGGTCGCCCAGAAAGTCGTTGAATATCTGACAGAGCTCGGCACGCTTGGACACCTGCCGGATAAAGCGCAGCTGTCGATATTCGACATCTGATGAATTTGCATAACAATTTCAATTATGGTATCATATTAATGATATTAATACTCACTGCACATGGAGAAGAACGGGTCCGCCCGTTCTTTTCTTACGTTTAAAGGAGGCGATTTGAACATGAATCATACTGAAAGAAAGGTTTTTGACAATGCAGCTCCATTAGTGGAGAAACTGAATTTTAAATTGATTGAAGTTGAGTTCGTCAAAGAAGGTAAAGATCACTTTTTAAGATTATATCTGGATAAAAAAGGTGGCATCACTTTAGAGGACTGTGCTGCTGCAAGTGAAGTGGTCAGTGAAAAACTGGATGAACTGGAGATTATTAAAGGCGCATACTTTCTAGACGTTTCCTCACCGGGCGCCGAACGTCCCATAAAAAATGATGATGATCTGGAGCTGACTCTGGATAATGGCATCTATGTGAAGACATACCAGCATATCGGTGGCGAAAAAGAATGGACAGGCGTATTGAAATCATACGACGATGAAACTGTCACGGTCGAATATAAAGATAAAGCCAAAAAGAAGACGATCTCTATTGAACGGAAAAAAATCGCTACTTTAAGAAAAGCAGTATTAATCTGATTGGAGGAGATAGGTTGTGAATCAAGAATTATTGAATGCTATGGACTATCTTGAAAAAGAAAAGAGCATTCCCAGAGAAATACTGATAGAAACAATTGAGGCAGCACTGCTCACTGCTTACAAAAAGAATTATACCCAGCATAAAAATGTCAAAGTGGATTTGAATTTGACGAACGGCAGCTACCGCGTCATTTCAAGAAAAGATGTGGTGGAAGAAGTTGAGGATGATACGGCGGAAGTCGACCTGGAAACAGCACGCACAGTGAATCCTGCATATGAAATCGGCGACCCGTACGATGAAGATGTGACACCGAAAGATTTCAACCGTGTAGGTGCCCAGGCTGCGAAGCAGGCAGTGATGCAGAGACTGAGAGATGCTGAACGCGGCATTCTTTATGAAGAGTTCGTCGACAAGGAAGATGAAGTCATGACAGGTCTGATCGACAGGGTCGACCACCGCTTCGTATACATCCAGCTTGGCCGTACAGATGCCGTACTGAGTGAATCGGAAAGAATTCCGAATGAGGTATACCGTCCTAACGAACGTCTGAAAGTCTATGTGAATAAAGTCGAACAGACGACGAAAGGCCCTCAGATATTTGTTTCACGTACACATCCGAATCTGCTCAAACGTCTTTTTGAAAAAGAAGTGCCTGAAATTTATGACGGTACAGTTGAAATCATGAGTGTGGCGCGCGAAGCGGGCGAACGTTCCAAAATCAGTGTCCACGCTGAAAATACAGATGTTGATGCTGTCGGTTCATGTGTCGGGGCCAAAGGTGCAAGGGTTGAAGCCGTTGTGAATGAGCTTTCCGGTGAGAAAATCGATATCGTCCTATGGGATAATGATCCGAAAGTATTCGTGAAAAATGCACTGAGCCCGTCACAAGTCGTCGAGGTCCAGGTTGATGAAGAAAACCAGGCTACTGTAGTCATTGTTCCGGATAATCAATTGTCACTGGCAATTGGTAAAAAGGGACAGAATGCAAGACTTGCAGCAAAATTGACCGGTTGGAAAATCGATATAAAAAGTGAATCGGACGCAAAAGAAGAAGGCATCATTGAAGAAGAATAAAAACATTAATTTTAATGGGTGATAACATGGCAAGAAAAGTTCCACTTAGGAAATGTATATTGACCAATGAAATGTATCCAAAGAAAGAACTGCTCCGTATTGTAGTAAATAAGGAAAATGAAATTTTCGTCGACCCGACAGGCAAGAAAAACGGACGCGGCAGTTATGTCGTCAAAGATTTGAAGAAAGTCGAAACGGCCCGCGAAGAGAAGGTTCTTGAAAGAAAGCTGAACCATTCGAGTGAGGAGATGGCACCCATATACGATGAGATCATCAGGCTCATATACAGGGAGGACATTCCAAAACGATGAGAGACCCGATTTTGAACCTGCTCGGTCTGATCACCAAGGCCGGCAAACTCGTAAATGGTGAAGAGCGCACAGTGGAAGCGATCAGAAATAAAAAAGCTAAAGTCGTTTTCATAGCTGAAGATGCAGGGACCTCAACATTTAAAAAGGTTACCGACAAAGCTGCATTCTATGAAGTTTATTTAATAAAAAATTATAATAAAAGAGAACTGAGCATAGCTACAGGAAGTGAAAATCGTGTAGTACTAGCTGTCACAGATAAAGGTTTTGCCAATAAGTGCATCGACCTTTTTGAGAAAGGAAAGTGATTCAATGAGTAAAATCCGAATTCATGAATATGCCAAAAATAATAATTTGACAAGTAAAGAAGTGATGGAATTTCTGCGCAAAAAAGGTGTGGAGGTAAACAGCCACATGCGCTCTTTGGAAGACAACGAAATTCCAATGCTGGATAAGCACTTTAAAAAATCATCAAAAGAAAACAACTCCGGCACTGGCAGTAAGCCGCAGGATAATGTCCAGTCAGGCAGAAAAAACCAGAACAACAAACAGAAAAAGAACCATAATAATAAAAATAAGCAGAAGAAACAGAATCAGCAAAAAGATTCCAGGAAGCAGGAAGTCAAAGAGAAGCAGGATACTGGATCAGAAAAAAAAGTGTTCACGTATGAAGAAGGCATTTCAGTAGGAGAACTTGCAGAGAAAATCGGCACTGATGCATCTACGGTAATCAAAGATCTGTTCATGCTTGGCGTCGTTGCAAACATCAACCAGTCTCTTGAGAAAGAATCGGTTGAAGTCATTGCAGACAATTACGGATTTACTGCTGAACAGGAAGTCAACGATGATGCGGCTGACCTTGAGAATTACTTTGAGCTTGATGAAGAATCACTGACTGAGGAGAGACCGAGTGTCGTGACGATCATGGGGCACGTCGACCATGGTAAGACCACACTGCTCGACTCAATCCGTGAAACGAAAGTGACGGCCGGCGAAGCGGGCGGCATCACTCAGCATATCGGTGCATACCAGATTGAATCGAATGGCAAAAAAATCACGTTTTTAGATACACCGGGACACGCGGCATTTACAACAATGCGTGCACGCGGTGCGCAGGTGACAGACATTACGGTATTGGTTGTTGCGGCGGACGATGGTGTAATGCCTCAGACGATTGAAGCACTCAACCATGCTAAAGCAGCTGGAGTACCGATCATTGTCGCTGTCAACAAAATTGATAAACCGACAGCAAATCCTGATCGTGTAATGACTGAGCTTGGTGAACACGGCCTCTACCCGGAAGACTGGGGCGGCGATACGATCTTCGTTCCACTTTCTGCTTTAAGCGGAGACGGCATCGAGGATCTATTGGAAATGATCGGTCTTGTCGGAGAGATGCAGGAGTTGAAAACTCACAGTGACCGTCCGGCAGTCGGAACAGTCATTGAAGCTGAACTGGATAAATCCAGAGGGCCGGCAGCATCACTCCTTGTACAGCATGGCACTTTGAATATCGGCGACTCGCTTGTTGTCGGCAATACTTACGGTAAAGTGCGTGCGATGGTCAACGATCTCGGCCAGAGAATCAAGAGTGCTGGACCGTCAACCCCTGTTGAAATTACAGGGCTGAACGAAGTACCTCTTGCAGGGGACCGTTTTGTAGTGTTTGCAGATGATAAGAAAGCACGTTCAATCGGAGAATCCAGACAGAGCGACCAAATTGTCCGCGATCGTGAACAGACTCAGAAAGTCAGTCTTGATAATCTGTTTGAACAGATGAAAGAAGGAGAAATGAAAGATCTGAACATCATCATCAAAGGTGATGTACAGGGTTCTGTCGAAGCACTGAGTGCCTCTCTTTTGAAAATAGATGTTGAAAGTGTCAATGTCCGTATCATCCACACAGGGGTGGGCGCAATCAACGAGTCGGACGTGACTCTGGCAAATGCTTCCAACGCAATCATCATCGGCTTTAACGTCCGTCCGGATACAAATGCAAAGAAAGCGGCAGAACAGGAAAAAGTCGATATGAGATTACACCGGGTCATCTACAAAGTGATCGAAGAGATCGAACAGGCGATGAAAGGGATGCTCGACCCTGAATATGAAGAGCAGATCATCGGTAATGTAGAAGTGAGACAAATTTACAAAGTGTCCAAAATCGGTACGATTGCAGGTTCTTACGTGACTGACGGTAAAATCACCCGTGATTCAGGTGTTAGAATCATCAGAGAGGGTATAGTCATCTATGAAGGTGAGCTGGACACCCTGAAAAGATATCAGGATGATGCCAAAGAAGTGGCTGCAGGCTATGAGTGCGGCATCACCATTAAAAATTTCAATGATATCAAAGAGGGCGACCAGATCGAACCTTATATCATGGTAGAGATTGAAAGGTGATATAGATGTCCAACAGAAATGAAAGAGTTGCTGAAGAAGTAAAGAAAGTAGTCAGTGAAGCGGTGAGAACGAAAGTTGACGATACTGATATCGGCATGGTGACAATCACAGAAGTCGAAGTGACCAAAGAACTCGAAACTGCAACGATCTACTATACTTCATTGAACGATAACAAAGAGCAGGTCGCAGAGGGATTGGACCGGGCAAAAGGGCTGATCCGCTCTGAAGTAGCCAAAGAAATACGATTGAGAAAAGCGCCGGAACTGGAATTCAAATATGACAGTTCGATAGAATACGGCAATAAAATCGAGTCACTGCTAAACGAAATTAAAGATAAATAAAATTAATGGCAAACCAGTATGGTTTGCCATTTTAACTTATACGGGTGATGAAAATGTATAATGGTGTATTTCCAATATTTAAGGAAAAAGGGCTCACGAGCCATGATGTCGTCTATAAAATGCGCAAAATATTACATATGAAAAAAGTGGGGCATACCGGCACTCTGGACCCGGATGTCACAGGCGTGCTGCCAATTGTGGCCGGTGAGGCCACGAAGCTGACAGAATACATGCAGAACAAAGATAAGTCCTACAGTGCAGAAGTAACCCTCGGGATTTCTACAGATACTGAAGATGCACAGGGAGTAGTGACAGAAACCATGCAGATGAATCGGCTGCCCGATGATACGATTGATGAAGCAGTCCGGTCTTTCACAGGAGAATACCATCAGCAGGTGCCTCTGTATTCTTCTGTCAAAGTGGATGGAAGAAAACTGTATGAATATGCCAGAAGCGGCGAACCGGTTGAACGACCTGTCAAAACGGTGTATATCAGAGATATTGAAAGGACAGGAGAAATTGAATTCACAGGTTCAGCAATAAAATTCAATATTAATGTGACCTGTTCAAAAGGGACGTATATCCGCACACTTGCTGTCGATATCGGGCGTGCTCTCGGGGTGCCTGCACACATGTCCCATCTTGTCAGAACAGCTTCGTGCGGCTTCAATATCAGTGACACAATCACTTTGGACGAACTCAGAATGCTAGAGGATGATAAGAAAGAGAAATATCTTCAGCCTGTAAAAGATATAATCAGTGAAGAAAATCTATTGGAAATTGACGATGAACAGCTGCTTTTCAAAGTTCAGCATGGGCAGAAACTGATCAAATCTGATATTATGGAAATGGTCAGCCAAAAGGATAAGTACATCGTATTTCTCAAAGAGGGCAAACCTATCGGGATGTACCATCAGCATCCAGAAAAAGAATCTGAATTAAAACCTTATAAGATGTTCAATAGACTATAGTTAAGAGGCGATTGTAATGGAGATTATTCAACTGAATTATACAGATGATGCAGGTATCGAAGAGATAGAAAAAACCGCAACAGCGATCGGTTTTTTTGATGGTCTTCACCGCGGACATTTAAAAGTGATCAACAGAATGACTAAAATTGCTGAAGAGAAAAATTTGAAAAAAGGCATTATGACATTTGATCCGCACCCATCGGTGGTTTTGAATCCCAAATTTCAGAGAACGACTTATCTGACACCGCTGGAAATCAAGCTTGAGATGTTTGAATCCATGGGAATAGACTATGTTTTTGTCATCAATTTCTCAAGTAAGCTTGCTAAACTCGAGCCGGATGATTTTGTCAGAAAATATATCATCGGGGCCAATGTGAGTGAATTGATTTCAGGATTCGACTATACATATGGCGCAAGAGGACGCGGAAACACCACCAATCTGACCGGGTATACCGAGTTCAACACGACGATTGTCGGCAAATATGCCTTCACGGATGAAAAAGTATCGACGACACATATTCGCACAAGTCTCTCAAACGGACAGCTTGAAGATGCGAATAAAGCGCTCGGCCGTACGTATACAATTTCGGGTGTAGTGGTGCAGGGTGAAAAACGCGGCCGGACAATCGGTTTCCCGACAGCGAATATTGAAGCGGATTTCAGGTACTTCCTGCCTAAAAATGGTGTCTATTCTGTAACGCTCAAAGTACACTCTACAGAGGAGATTCATAAAGGTGTCGGCAACATCGGTGTGAAACCGACATTCCATGATGACATAACGAAGCCGATCATTGAAGTGCATCTCTTTGATTTCAATGAGAGCATTTACGGTGAGTCGGTGACGATCTACTTCCATCATTATATTCGCGGCGAAGTGAAATTCGACGGTGTGGATGAACTTGTGGAGCAGATGGAAATTGACCGGGAAGATGCGATAAAACTACTTGAAGATATAGATTGAGATGTGTATAATGATTTAAGTACCTTATCTTGGCTGTCAGACACTCCAACTGCTGCTCGGATACAGGTGAATAAAAATAAAGGAGGCGTTTCTTAATGGCTATATCACAAGAGCGCAAAAATGAACTGATTCAGGAGTTCCGTGTACACGAAACAGATACGGGTTCTCCGGAAGTACAGATTGCTGTACTTACAGATGAGATTAACTCATTGAACGAGCATTTGAAAATGCACAAGAAAGATCATCACTCAAGACGTGGTCTTTTGAAGATGGTTGGTCGTCGTAAACACTTACTGACTTACCTTCGTGGAAAAGATGTTCATAGATACCGTGACTTAATCGGAAAGCTTGGCTTGCGCCGTTAATCACATGTGGCATATCCTACAAGGATATGCCCTTTTTTTATATATATTTTAAAGTAAAAGTGATATGATTATTAATAAGTAGGCATACTAAGGAGAGAATATTGAACATGACAGGATCAGAAAAAAAGATATATGAAACGACAATGGGTAAACATGATTTAATAATAGAATACGGTGAAATGGCAAAGCAGGCCAGCGGTTCGGTACTCGTCAGATACGGTGACACTGTTGTACTGTCAACGGCAACAGCATCTAAAGGCCCGAAAGACATCGGCTTTTTTCCGTTAACAGTAGCATACGAAGAGAAATTATATGCTGTAGGCAAGATTCCCGGCGGTTTCAATAAGCGGGAGGGCAGACCGAGTGAAGAAGCGACTTTGACAAGCCGGCTGATCGACCGTCCGATCCGTCCGCTGTTCCCTGAAGGATACAGAAGAGACGTCCAGGTCATCTCGATGGTAATGTCCGTAGACCCGGATGCTTCACCACAGATGGCAGCAATGCTCGGTTCATCCCTGGCGCTCAGTGTAAGTGATATTCCTTTCGAAGGTCCGATCGCAGGCGTGACAGTAGGTCTGGTTGACGGCAAGTTCATCATCAACCCTTCAGCTGATGAAATGGAAAACTCAGAGCTTGATCTGCAGGTTGCAGGTACTAAGGACGCTGTAAACATGGTTGAATCGAGTGCAAAAGAAGTGACAGAAGATGTCATGCTGGAAGCAATTCTGTTCGGTCATGAAGAAATCAAGAAACTTGTCAGTTTCCAGGAGGAAATCGTTGCAGAGATTCAGCCTGAAAAGCATGGGGCAGATTTGGAAGAGGAAAGTGAAGGCTTAAGAAGCGACATCGAAGAAAAAGTGAAGACGCACGGTTTGTACGATGCGATCCAGGAAGTCGACAAATTAACCCGTGAAGAAGGCATTACAAGTGCAAAAGACAGCATACTCGAAACTTTCGACGAAGAAAGTGAAGGCTATGAAGAAACAATCAAAGAAGCGAATAAAATTATCGATGAACTGTTGAAAGCGGAAGTGCGACGTCTGATCACTGAAGAAAAAATACGTCCCGACGGACGTAAGCCGGATGAAATCAGACCGCTTGACTCACAGGTCGGACTCCTTCCGAGGGCGCACGGCTCCGGTTTATTTACACGCGGCCAGACACAGGCGATAACTGTAGCTACATTGGGCGGTCTTGGTGAATACCAGATTATTGACGGTCTTGGTGCCGAAGAGCAGAAACGTTTCATGCACCAGTATAACTTTCCACATTTCTCCGTCGGTGAAACAGGTCCTATCCGTGGACCCGGCCGCCGTGAAATCGGTCATGGCGCATTGGGGGAGAGGGCATTGCTTCAGGTGATTCCGAGTGCCGAGGAGTTCCCGTACACGATCCGTGTCGTTTCAGAAGTGCTTGAATCGAACGGTTCATCTTCACAGGCATCAATCTGTGCTTCTACACTGGCATTGATGGATGCAGGTGTGCCTATTAAAGCGCCAGTAGCCGGTATTGCGATGGGTATGATTAAAAAAGATGAAAATTATACGATACTTTCCGATATCCAGGGTATGGAAGACGCGCTTGGAGATATGGACTTTAAAGTTGCAGGATCAGAAAAAGGAATCACTGCAATCCAGATGGATATCAAGATTGATGGTCTTGATGAAAGCATTCTGAAAGAAGCGCTTGAGCAGGCAAGACTGGGCAGACTTGCAATACTGGACAATCTGGTGGCAACAATCAATGAGCCGAGAGAGACATTATCCAGATATGCTCCGAAAGTGGAAGTTATGAAAATCAAGCCGGATAAAATCCGGGATGTCATCGGTCCGGGCGGTAAAAAGATCAACGAAATCATTGATGAAACAGGTGCTAAACTGGACATTGAACAGGACGGCACGGTCTACATCGGCCACAGCGATCCCGAAATGATTGCCAAAGCGAGAAAGATCATTGAAGATCTGACGCGTGTGGCAGAAGTTGGAGAAGTATACATGGGAGAAGTGAAACGCATTGAGAAATTTGGTGCTTTTGTTCAAATATTCCCAGGTAAGGATGCTCTCGTTCATATTTCCAACATGGACACAAAACATGTCAAAAATGTTGAAGATGTCGCAAAAATCGGTGACCAGTTCCTTGTCAAAGTAACCAATATCGATAATCAGGGGCGCGTAAATGCTTCCAGGAAAGCGATGATGGAAGATAAGAAACAGGAGGATAAATAATGATTTTTGATACTGTAATTTTGAATGACAGAGAATTTGACGTTGAAGGACAGCTTAGAATCAAAGAAAATAATGAAGTGAAAATCATTTTTGAAGATTTGAATTTAGGAACATACTTGAAAGAACTGCCTGCAGATGACCGGGATATCGAACATCTGGAACTCCGCAATATTCAGGAGACAAGATATGATACAAAAGGAGTGGAGCTCACTCACATTACGATAGATGGCAAGCATTATCATGCCACGTTCAAGTGATACTAGGAGGTAAAGTTTTGAATTCATCAAAAACAGACAGAGGAAATATCAAAATCATTCCACTCGGCGGTGTTGGTGAGATTGCCAAAAACATGTATGTCGTCGAAGTGGATGATGAGATGTTCATCTTAGATGCAGGACTGATGTTTCCGGAAGATGAAATGTTAGGTGTCGATATTGTCATCCCTGATATTTCCTATATAAAAGAAAATAAAAACAAATTAAAAGGAATTTTTCTAAGCCATGGCCATGAAGATGCCATCGGTGCGATACCCTATATTGTCGGAGAGTTGAATGTGCCGATCTATGGTTCCAAATTAACATTGGCACTTGTCAAAGACCGTCTTAAGCAAAAGGGTGTCAATAAGAAAGTCAAATTCTATACCATTAACAGTAAATCAAAAATGAAATTTAAAAACGTTGCGATGAACTTCTTTGAAGTGAGTCACAGCATTCCGGATGCATACGGTGTGAGTCTTGAAACTAAATACGGCTCAATCGTCTATACCGGAGAATTTAAATTCGACCAGAGTTTGACGGGAGACTACCGTTATAATATGGCTAAAATGTATGAAATTGCAGGTGAAGATGGCGTGCTGGCATTGATCAGTGACTCCACCGAGGCCGAGAAACCGGGGTACAATACTGCAGAAAATGTGGTGGAAGACCAGATATTGGACGGTTTCTATAAAGCGAATGGACGCATCATCGTGTCGTGTTACGCTTCCAACTTTGTAAGGATACAGCAAGTTTTAAACAATGCTGTTAAGACAAAGCGTAAAGTATCATTTTTAGGGCGAACTTTGGAAAGTTCATTCAAAACAGCGAGAAATCTGGGATATTTCGATATTCCTGAAGGATTGCTTGTACCGATACATGAGATTAAAGACTATCCTAAAAATGAGACGGTCATCATTGCCTCAGGTTCACAGGGTGAACCGATCGAAGCGCTCGGACAGATGTCGCGGGGCAGCCATGATGTGACGAATATTAAAGAAGGCGATACGGTCTTTATTTTGACGACACCGTCTTCAAATATGGAAGTCATTTTATACAGTACGTTGAACGATTTGGTGAAAGCAGGGGCGAACGTAGTGACGCCTTCCCAAAACACTCATGCTTCAGGACACGGTCTGAGCGAAGAATTGAAAATGATGCTGAATGTTATGAAGCCCAAGTACTTCATACCTGTGCAGGGCGAGTTTAAAATGCAGATTGCGCACGCAAAACTTGCAGCAGAGACAGGTGTGGCGCCTGAGAACATCTTTTTATTGGAAAAGGGTGATGTTGCATCATATGACGGCAGCACAATGATCAGTGCTGAAAAAGTGACAGCAGGAAATACTCTGATAGACGGCAGCGGCGTCGGCGATGTTGGTAACATTGTGCTCAGAGACAGAAGACTTTTAAGTGAAGACGGAATTTTCATTGCAGTCATCACAATTGATCCTGTCGCCCGTACAATCGTGGCAGGGCCGGAACTTCAGTCACGCGGTTTCGTCTATGTCAAAAAGAGCGAAGATCTGCTGAATGAAGCAGAGAGCAGAGTCACTGACATTGTCAATGACGCACTCATGGAAAAAAAATTGGACTGGAGTACAATCAAACAGAGCATCCGGGATGACTTAGGCAAGTACTTATATGACAGTACGAAACGCCGCCCGATGATCATACCAATAATATCTGAAATATAAACTATAGTGAGACTGCCATTTTGGCAGTCTCATTATCAATCGAAAGAGGAGTTTTTATGACTTCAAAGCGTAAAAAAAGTACAGCCAGCAGAAAAAAACAAAAACAAAATAATAAAACTTATTACTCACTGTTAACTTTTGCGTTCATTGTGATAATAATCATTGCAATTTTACGACTCGGTGCAGTTGGTGCTTTTTTAGATGCTGGTGTTGCATATATTTTAGGAACGAGTCGTTATTTTACATATATCATTGCGATTTTAGCCGGTATCTACATCATCAGGGAACTAAAGATACCGCTTACTAAACGCATGTCCGGTTATTTGCTGTTTCAGTTCGGGCTGCTGTTTTTACTGCATTCCATTTTGTATTTGTCAAATCAGCCGAGAACAGAAAACTACTTCACTTTCAATGAGATTTTTACAATCATCCGTGAACCGGGCAGTTCGGAATTTTTCGGCGGCGGTGTGTTTGGCCAATTGCTCTTTGCATTTTCTTCCACAGGCATATCACTGATCGGTACGCTGCTTCTCAGCATGATATTCATCTATTTCAGCATTTTAATGATCACTCATAGAAATATTGCGGATTCACTGACTGCGCATACCAATAAGGTCGTTGAAGTCGTGAGAGCCATAGGCCTTGCAGTCGTGCGCATGTTCGTATGGATTTATAAAGGCATTGAAAACGGCATCGCAAGCCTTCTTGATAACAGGAAGAAAGCGTCCGTTGAAAGCAGCAGTACAAAAAAGCCTGCTAAAAAGGAAAAAGCGGTTGCCGCCAATAAAAAATCAGATGCAGACGAAGTTGCATATGCTGAACCGAAACAATTGGACGACTTCTCTCATGATGAGACGATCATAGAAGATATGTACAGCTATGAACGCGAAGATGAAGAAGCAAATGAGAAAGCGCTTGAAGAGCTGGCCGGCAGTCTTGACCGTGAGGAAAATATTCAGGAAGAAAAAGAGCCTGCAGACGAAGCTGCAGGGCGTGAACCTGAGAGAGAAAGCGCACTTGAAATAGCCGAAGCGGAAGAAGAACCTCAGCAAATTGAATATGAGAGCGAGGACTTCACCGACACTGTCGCCCCGGCAGAGACTTCAGGCGAAAATGAAGTGGATGAATTCGATGATGATGAACTGAAGCAGTTGAAACAATATGAACTGCCTTCAATCAACATTTTGGATGATGTGGAAGTTTCAGAGAAAATGGATAATAAAGAAGTTTTAAAACAGGGTAAAATTTTGGAAGAAACACTGCTTAACTTCGGTGTCAATGCGAAAGTTTCCAAAATCAGGATCGGTCCTGCTGTTACACAGTTTGAAGTGCAGCCGGACATAGGGGTGAAGGTAAGTAAGATCATCAACCTCCAGAATGATATTGCCCTGAGTCTTGCAGCGAAGGACATACGTATTGAGGCACCGATACCGGGTAAATCTGCAGTCGGCATAGAAGTGCCGAACTCGGTAGTCAGCATGGTCACCGTCAGGGAAGTACTGAAGCGGAAATCATCGGAGAATCCGCTTGAAGTGGTGCTCGGTAAAGATATATCTGGTGCGCCTATCTTAGCTGAACTGAACAAGATGCCCCACCTGCTTGTTGCAGGGGCTACCGGCAGTGGTAAGTCAGTCTGTATCAACGGCATCATAGTGAGTCTGTTGATGAATGCGAAGCCGCATGAGGTCAAACTGATGATGATCGATCCCAAGATGGTTGAACTGAATGTCTATAACGGCATTCCGCATCTGTTGTCACCGGTTGTGACGAATCCTCAAAAGGCGAGTGACGCCCTGAACAGGATCGTTTCAGAAATGGAACGGCGCTATGATCTGTTCTCACATTCACATACTAGAAACATTGAAGCTTATAACCAGTATCTGGAACGTGAAAGCGACAATCCGGAAAAAGTCCAGAAACTGCCTTATATCGTCGTCATCATCGATGAGCTGGCAGACTTGATGATGGTGGCTTCTAAAGATGTTGAAGCGAGCATTACAAGGATTGCACAGATGGCAAGAGCAGCAGGGATCCATCTGATCATCGCGACCCAAAGACCATCGGTGAATGTCATCACGGGAATCATCAAGGCGAACATACCTTCAAGGATTGCATTCAGTGTGAGTTCACAGATCGACTCAAGAACAATCATCGACTCACAAGGCGCCGAAAAACTACTTGGAAGAGGAGATATGCTGTTCCTCCCTTCAGGAAGATCCAAGCCGCTCCGCGTGCAGGGTGCCTTCCTTTCAGATAACGAGGTTCAGGATGTGGTTGACTTCATCACCAGCCAGATGAAGGCGAACTATGAGAAATCTATCATGAATAAAGAACCCCAAACAGAAGAAGTTGAATCTGAAGATGAATTGTATCCGGATGCCAAATGGTTTGTGATTGAAGAGCAGCGTGCGAGCGCATCTCTTCTGCAGAGACAGTTCCGTATCGGCTATAACCGTGCCGCACGGCTGGTGGATGATCTGGAAGCAAACGGCATCATCGGTCCCGCCAGCGGCAGCAAGCCGAGAAACGTATTAGTCGAAAACGATGAGTAAGGAGTTAATTATGTATAATGTGCAATTAAAAACGATAGACAATATCCCAACGGTCTTTATTCATACGGAAAAATTCAAGACGATCAATTTGAAAGTACAGTTCAGAAGCGGACTTGAAAGGGAGCGGGTGTCCAAAAGATATCTGCTCAGCCGTATGATGGTTAAGAAAACCGGGTCATTTGAAACTGAAAGTGACTTCTTAAAATATTTGGCGCATCATTACGGTGCACACCTCACTTCAGGCGTAACTAAAAAAGGGCGGGATCATCTGGTGTCCTTCAATCTGGAGTTCATCAATTCCAGGTTCGTCAAAGAAGACTTGAACCTTCTTCGGAAAATGTCTGAAGTATTGAAAGATGTACTGAAGACACCATTTGATTATGGTGAGAAAGACATTCAATTTTTCGAACGGGAAAAACGTCTATACATCAACCGGTTGAAAGGTCTTAAAGATAACAAAGGCCAAAAGAGCTTTGAAAATCTATTGAATATCATGTTCGAAGATGAGCCGTATAAATATTTATCCCATGGTGTCCTTGAAGATATCGAGAATATCACATTGGAAGATATTAAAGATGAACATCAGGAAATGATGAAAAATGACGAAGTGGTCATTCTTATTGCAGGACACCTGGATGAAGTGGCGGATGACAGCCTTGAAGGTCTTATCATCCGTGATGAAACGATCCGCCTGCCATATGAGGGCTATGATTTCAAAGAAGTGACAGCTAAAGAACAGACGGACAAGGAAAGCCTCGAACAGGCGAAGCTCAATATCGGTTTCAGGGCGGACTTGAAATCTTCAGAAGAAAGAATGGCCCTGAATGTTGCCAATCAGATGTTCGGTGGCGGTGCGACGAGTTATTTATTTAAAAATATCCGTGAAAAAGAAAGTCTGGCCTATCAGATTCATTCGCAGACAGATATAAAAAATGGTTTCCTCTTTGTCCTGGCGGGCATTTCCCCCGACCAGGCCGAAAAGGCGAAGAATGCAGTGCTGCATGAGCTCGAGAGAATCAAGGACGGAGACTTCACAGAGGAATTCCTGTCTGAAACGAAACATCTGATGCAGGTGAACAGAAATGAAATTGTCGATAAGCCAAAAGGTCTGATTGCACTTGTCTACAATCAGTACTTGAACGACAGTACCGAGGGTGACTGGGAAAAATCATTGAATGAAGTCGATCATGAGCTGATCGTTAAAGTTGCCAATCAAATTTATCTGGATACGGTATATACATTAACAGGGAAGTGATTGAATGAGACACATAGAATATAAAGAGATTGATGAAAATGTTTATCAGGAGACTTTGGATAACGGTCTTCAAGTGTTCATTATTCAAAAATCAGGATATAACAAAAAATTTGTGACCTATACGTCAAAATACGGTTCAATCGACAACCATTTCAAAGTCGATGACAAAGAGTATGAAGTACCCGACGGCATCGCACATTTTCTGGAGCATAAGATGTTTGAAAAAGAACACGGCGATGTCTTTGATCTGTTTGCCAAAGGCGGCGCAAACGCCAATGCATTCACCTCGTATGACAGAACATCCTATCTATTCAGCACGACGGAAGATTTCTATAAAAACCTGATCCTGCTGATGGAGATGGTCGAAAAGCCGTACTTTACAGAAAAAACGGTGGCAAGGGAAATCGGCATCATCAATGAAGAAATCAAGATGTATCAGGACAATCCCGGCTACAGACTGTACTTCGATACAATCGGCCAGATGTATCACGAGCTGCCTGTAAAGATAGACATTGCAGGAACGCTGCCTTCAATCAGCGAGATTACTAAAGATCACTTATACTTGTGCCATGAGACATTTTACCATCCATCCAACATGGTGCTCATCATGGTCGGTGATTTCGATGTGGAAGAAACGATGACATTTGTCAAGGAACATCAGAACGCCCGTGGAGAAATAAAACCGCTGGATGTTGAAAGAATCCTGCCTGATGAGAAGCGTGACGTAGTGAAACAAAAGCACAACCTGTATCTCGATGTTGCCGAAACAAAAGTGATGCTCGGTTTTAAAAATGAAAAAATCGATTCCGATTCGGAACGTCTGACACGGGATCTCGCGATGATGTTCGGCCTGGACATGGTTTTCGGTGAACAGTCCGAATACTACTATCAGATGCTGGAAGAAGGCATCATAGATGATTCATTCAACTTCGCACACAATGAGGAGAAGGATTTCGCCCATATACTCATGACGACTCAGACCGATGATCCGGAAAAGTTTACACAGACCATTCTGCAGATCATAGAGGATATTAAAAATAAAGATATTTTCGAAGAAGAGAAACTGAACAATCAGAAGCGCGAAGTGCTCGGAGATTATTTATCCAGCCTGAACTCACCTGAGTATATCGCAAATCAATATACAAAATATCATCTGGACGGCTATGATCTATATAAGCTGCCTGAAATCATTGAGAAGATCACTGTCCTGGATATTAAGAAATATATATTCCATGCTTTGGATCCTGAATATATGGTCGAGTGTGTGCTGCAGCCGGAAGATGAAAAAGTGAGTGCTGATGGCTGATAAGACGTATCTCATCGTCGGCGCTTCCGGAGACATCGGACAGGCAGTCCACAATGACCTGCAAAGTGAAAACATTGTATCAGTATCGAAGATACGGCCGCCGAAATATAAAAGTGAACATCATTACCTTGATCTGTCACAACCGCTCACTGAAGAAGATGTCCACGCAATTACACGCCGCTTAGATGTCATTGACGGACTGATATGGTCACCGGGGGCCGAACTGTTCGGGATGTTCCAGGATACGAGTCTGAAATCCGTGGATGAACAGTATAATATTTCAATCCGCTCACTGATCATTTTTATAAAAGTGATATTGCCAAAACTAAAAATGAGCAAAAGTGGTAGAATAATAGTAATTACTTCTGTATGGGGAGAAGCAGGCGCCAGTTTTGAAAGCATCTATGCGACGATGAAAGGTGCTCAGAACACCCTGGTGAAATCTCTTGCCAAAGAACTAGCAGCGACAGATATTACTGTAAATGCAGTGGCTCCGGGTGTGGTTGAAGGCAGTATGACGCATGCACTCGAAGAACAAGATCTGCAGGCGGTTATGAGTGAACTTCCCCAGCAGAGACTGATTGAACCTTCTGAAGTCAGCAGTTCGGTCTGTTTCATATTGAAAGACAGCTCGAAAAGCATCAATGGTGAAATACTGAATATAAACGGAGGATGGTACACATGAGTGAATCAAAAGATATATATCATGAAACTGATTTAGAGCAGTACCCAGAACGTAATATAGAACAGTATTTGGAGTATGAGAACGTGGTTAACAGAGCAGGTCTGCTGGGCGATATATCTTCTCTGCTCGGTAACCTCGGCATCAGTATAAACACGATCAACGGTGTAGAAAAAACACGACGCGGGCTGATTGTCCGTACAGATAATATCGATAAACTCAGACGTTTCGTCTATATCAGCCAGTATGTGGATGATATCAATATCATCAAAGTCAGAACGCCGCAGGTCAGAGACCGTCTTGCAGTCAGGCACGGCCGGTTCATAAAGAGGGACGAAGATAAGAAAACATACAGATTCACCCGCGATGAAATTGGTATTCTTGTTGATTTTCTTGGAGAAATATTCCTTGAGAACAAACACCGCCTGATCGGTATTCGCGGAATGCCGCGGGTAGGCAAGACGGAGTCGATTGTTGCCGCGAGTGTCACTGCTAAGAAAAAATGGCTGTTTTTATCGAGCACCCTTATAAAGCAGACAGAACGTAAAAGTCTTCTGAAAGGTGAGTATAACGATGGCAACGTCTATATCATCGACGGGGCGGTAACTGCCAACTCAACCAACAGAGAACATAAGAACCTCATCAGGGAACTGATGAGTTTCCCTGCAGTGAAGGTTGTTGAACACCCGGATCTGTTCAATGAGGATATGAAATATACCATGGATGACTTCGATTACATCATTGAACTGAGAGAGCATGAAAATCAGAAGATCACATATGAAAAACATAAGAAGAAACATTGGTTCGAGAATGAGGATATGGACTTCTTCAGTGGGTTTTAGGAGGCATTATGAAACTAGGAGCGTATTTAAGAGATAAACGTGAAAAAGCCGGCGTTACCTTAAAAGAAATGCAGGAAAAATCAGGCATCAGGAAAAGTATAATAAAAATTATCGAAGCGGATGATTTCAGTAAATTACCCGAACAGAATCATGTATACTTTTTAATTGGAAAATACGCTAAAGTCTTAGGACTTGATGCAGATCATTTGTTTTCAAGGTTCTCTGACGATCTTCCTGAAGAGAATGGACAATCAAAAAAAAGACAGCAGTCAGAGAATGAAGACTTTAAATATTTAAGAAAAGTATTGATCAGTTTCGCTGCAATGATCGGTATTTTATTTGTACTATGGCTGATTTTGCTGCAGATAGGTTCTGAAACGGATATGTTCGAACAGACACCGATCTACGAATCAACGGCATTCGATATCGAATCTTACGATACTGAAGAAGAATCTTCAGACGAGAATGAAGAGGAGACCGGTGACCAGGCAGAAGATGAGGAAACTTCTGAAGAAGAGGGCGGCTCTGAATCAGAATCTGCAGCGGATATCAGCTATATCGGCATGGACAATAATACATTATATTATGACGTCACAGTGAGCGGTAATCTGGAAGTGACTCTGGCAGGAGAAAATTCATGGGTCAGCCTGTCGGATGATGCAGGAAACACTTATGCGTACGAGGAACTTTCCGAAGGTGAATATGATATAGCCGAGGATGCCCAGGCACTGTATCTGACCATTGGCAACGCGCCGGCCCAGGAACTGACTGTCGGCGGAGAAACCGTGTCAAGCAGTGAATCGACAGATGCAATCACAGTGCATTATGAATTTAACATTGTAAGGGAGTGATAGTATGAACATACCAAATCAGCTCACAGTTTTCAGAGTTGTTCTGATACCTGTCCTGATGGTATTCGCTCTGGCCGATTTCGGTTTTGGCGATATGGAATTTCTCGGCGGGGAACTTATCAGAGTGGAACAGTTCATATCAGCGGTTATTTTTGTTGTAGCAACATTTACAGATTTTCTTGACGGCTATCTCGCACGTAAATGGAACATGATTACGAATATGGGTAAATTCCTGGACCCGCTGGCCGATAAATTACTGGTCACTGCAGGTCTGATTGTTCTGGTGGAATGGCATACCATATCCTCCTGGATTGCAGTCGTCATCATAGCCAGGGAATTTGCAGTCACCGGACTGAGGCTTCTGCAGATCGAGCAGGGCTTTGTCAGCGCAGCATCGAATCTCGGAAAAGTGAAGACGACATTCCAGATGCTCGCACTGATCTTTTTACTGTTCGGAGATATATTCACACAGTTCTTACCATTTTCATTAGGTATGCTGCTGATGTATATCGCAGTGTTCTTTACTGTTCTGTCCGGTATCGAGTATTTTTACAAAGGACGGGAAGTCTTCAAGGCAAAGCCTGAATAAAATCTTTGCTGCAGGCAGTCCCATGCAGAAATGCGATTTCAGACATGTAAAAGCGTTCAAATCATTGTTCAGCGTCACAAAAATTTAATTTCTGCAGAGCAAAAGCGAATATATGTTCGCTTTTTTGTTTTCTACATGATATAATATTTTCGAAGTAATATTTGGAGGGATAACATGGACGAAAGACAAAAAGCATTAGATACTGTAATTAAAAATATGGAGAAATCTTTTGGTAAAGGTTCCGTCATGAAACTTGGTGATGATACCGGGAGAAACGTATCTACAGTTTCCAGCGGTTCAATCACATTGGACAAAGCACTGGGTGTAGGTGGTTATCCGAAAGGAAGAATCATCGAAATTTACGGTCCTGAATCCTCTGGTAAAACGACAGTCGCATTACATGCGATCGCAGAAGTGCAGAAAAATGGCGGCATCGCCGCATTCATAGATGCAGAACATGCCCTGGACCCTGTATATGCAAAAAATCTGGGTGTAGATACGGAAAACTTATATTTATCACAGCCGGACCACGGTGAGCAGGGACTTGAGATTGCTGAAGCATTCGTCCGGAGCGGTGCTGTTGATATTGTTGTCGTCGACTCTGTCGCGGCACTCACACCGAAAGCTGAAATCGAAGGTGAGATGGGCGATACACACGTCGGCCTGCAGGCACGCCTGATGTCACAGGCGCTACGCAAGCTCTCTTCAGCGATTGCAAAAAGTAATACAACAGCAATTTTCATCAACCAGATCCGTGAGAAAATCGGTGTAATGTTCGGCAACCCGGAAACGACACCGGGTGGACGTGCCCTTAAGTTCTACAGTTCTGTCAGACTCGAAGTACGCCGTGCAGAACAGCTGAAGCTTGGACAGGAAATCGTCGGTAACAGAACGAAGATCAAGGTTGTTAAAAATAAAGTGGCACCGCCGTTCAGAGTTGCAGAAGTTGATATGATGTACGGTAAAGGTATTTCCAAAACCGGTGAAGTCGTCGATCTTGCATCAGAAGCGGAAATCGTCCAGAAGAGCGGTGCATGGTATTCATATAATGGTGAACGTTTAGGCCAGGGTAAGGAAAATGTAAAAGAACATCTTGAGCAAAACCCTGAATTGTTTGCAGAAATCCAGGGAAAATTGAGAGATCATCTCGGCTTTGGCGAAGGCGGTAATGAAGAAGTCCCTGAAGATTCTGCTGCGGATGAAAATTCGCTTTTCGAGGATGAAGATCAGTAAATAATGGAATATCAGCACCAGCTCATATAAATATGAAGCTGGTGCTTGATTTTATTCAGGTTTATATTTAGAATTGTTATATATAATATTTTAATAACTATATTATATATATTAGCTTGAGCCTTTTAAGGAGGTGTTTATTGTGGATTTGATAGACATTCTCTTAATCTTGCTCGGCATAATTCTAGGCGTTGTAATCGGATATTTTATAGTAAAATCAATTTTGACTAAGCAACAGCAGGAAGCGCGCTCTTCAGCTGACCATATTATTGGTGAAGCTGAAAAAGAAGCGAACAGTATCAAGAAAGAAAAGCTGTTGGAAGCAAAAGAAGAAAACCAAAATCTCAAAGATGCCATGGAACGTGAAGTTGATACTCAACGTGACGAACTGAGGGCATTTGAATCCAGACTGCTTCAACGAGAACAGAGTCTTGACCGTAAAAGTGAAAATTTGGACAAGAAAGACGAAGCATTGGATGCAAAAGAGGCGAAAATTGAAGAAAAACAGCAATTGGTTGATGCCGAGGATGGAAAGATTAAAGAAATAATCAATCAACAAGAAACAGAATTATCCCGCATCTCCGGTTTAACACGTGTGGAAGCACGCGAAGAACTATTCTCTGAACTAGAGAAAGAACTGTCACATGATATGGCTGTTATGGTAAAAGAAAAAGAAAACCAGATGAAAATGGATGTAGACAAAGATGCTAAGGAACTGCTCGCATTGACAGCACAGAGATACGCTGCCGAGTATACTTCCGAGTCTACCGTCTCCGTTGTGAATTTACCAAATGATGAAATGAAGGGACGTATAATAGGTCGTGAAGGACGGAATATACGTACACTGGAAACTCTTACAGGTGTAGATTTGATCATTGACGATACACCAGAAGCGGTGATTTTATCAGGATTTGATCCAATACGTCGGGCAATTGCCAAAAACGCATTGGAATCACTGGTACAGGATGGTCGCATCCACCCTGGAAGAATTGAAGAAATGGTGGATAAAGCAAAACGTAATATGGAATCGGATATTCGCGATGCAGGTGAAGCTGCAGCATTTGAACTCGATATCCATAACCTGCACCCTGAATTTGTCAAACATCTTGGAAAGATGAAGTATCGTCTGAGCTACGGCCAGAATGTATTGAAACATTCGGTTGAAGTCGGATACCTTGCAGGGATGCTGGCAAGTGAACTGGGTGAAGACGTTGCGATCGCACGCCGTGCAGGCTTGTTACATGATATCGGCAAAGCCATCGACCATGAAATTGAAGGCAGTCACGTGGAAATTGGCGTGGAGCTGGCGAAGCGCTACAAAGAATCGGAAACAGTAATCAATGCGATTCATTCTCATCACGGTGACGTTGAGCCGAATAATGTAATATCAATTCTGGTTGCAGCAGCAGACGCTTTAAGTGCTGCAAGACCAGGTGCACGTCGTGAAACACTGGAAAATTATGTGAAACGCTTAGAGCGTTTGGAAGAAATTGCAGATAACCATCCGGGCGTTGAGAAAACGTTTGCAATACAGGCAGGCCGTGAAATCAGGGTGATGGTTGCACCTGATAGCATTGATGACCTGAATGCACATAGATTGGCCAGAGACATCAAGAAACAAGTGGAAGATGAACTGCAGTATCCAGGACACATTAAAGTGACAGTTGTCCGCGAGATGAGGGCAGTGGAATATGCCAAATAAAAAATTCCCGAACTTTATGAGTTCGGGTTTTTTAATGTCTTCTTTTACATGCAAGTTGATGTATAATAGATTAAATAATAAAAATTGTAACCGTTTTGTCTTTAAAATCGTCCTGAACATGTACAAGTTCAGGGCTTTTTCATGTATAATTACATTTTGGAATCATCGGCTTTCAGCATCTGAAGGATTTCAGCGGTCTCCTGAGTATTATGAGTGGTTGCTAATCTTTCATATTTTTCAGCCAGACGATATGCTGTCAAGTATAGTTCCAATCCTTCCATCGCTTTTTCATCAACGGTTGACAACGAATCGGAAGGGTTGGCCATCAGGACGGATTTTGCAAATTCTTTCGGATCGATTGATAGTGACAATTTATTCACTCCTAAATTTTTTATATTAAATCATACCCAGCGAGTTATACAATAAACACAAAATTTAATAAAAATTAACACAGTAAGGATGAAATTGATGCGGATCTTATTCATAGGTGATGTTGTCGGTAAAATCGGCAGAAGAATGGTGAGAGAACATTTATTAAAATTAAAAAGAGAGCACGGCGCCCAGATTGCGATAGTGAACGGTGAGAATGCTGCGCATGGGAAGGGGATCACGGAAAAAATATATAAAGAACTGCTGGGTTACGGCGCGGACTTTATTACACTGGGGAATCATGCATTTGCCAAAAGTGATGCTTATGAACTTCTGGACAGAAATGTCAATATGATCAGACCTTTGAATTATCCTGAAACGGCACCGGGCCGGGGCTTTAAGACCATCAACATCAATAATAAAAAGCTTCTGATCATCAATTTGCAGGGCAGAAGTTTCATGCCGGCCATCGACTGTCCGTTTAAAGCGGCGGATAAAGTGCTTGAGGAGAATGAACATGACTATGCATTTGTCGATTTTCACAGCGAAACGACAAGTGAGAGTCTGGCGATGGGTTGGTATCTTGACGGCAGGGCAACTGCAGTAGTCGGTACACATACGCATGTGCAGACGAATGATGAACAGATTCTCCCAGGAAAAACTGCGTATATTACAGATACAGGAATGACAGGTTACAAAGACGGCATTCTCGGCATCCGCAAAGAGGAAGTCATCGAGCGCTTTTTAAACCAGCTTCCTGTAAAACATGATGTGCCTGACGAAGGTAAAGGCATCTTATCCGGGGTTCTGATTGATACAGACTATAAAAAAATTGAAAAGATAAAAATAACAGAGTGACAAGCTCGGACTCAAGTATGATTTTGAGTTGAATCGGCAGTCTCATCATGCTTAAAGACTGTTTTTCTGATATAGTTTTAATTGAATAAGGAGGCATTTATTATGAAAGAACAGTTGTCCTGGAAAGTCGGCGGACAGCAGGGTGAAGGAATCGAGTCGACTGGTGAGATATTCTCGACCACGCTTAACCGTCTGGGTTATCACCTTTACAGTTACCGTCATTTTTCCAGCCGTATAAAAGGTGGACATACAAACAACAATATACGGATTTCAGTGGATGAAGTCCGTTCAGTTGATGATAATATAGATATTCTTGTGGCATTTGACCAGCAGACGATAGATGTGAACAGCCATGAACTTTTCGAAGGCGGCATTATTCTGGCCGATGCCAAATTTAAGCCGACAGTGGATGAATCATTGAATGTCACTCTAGTAGTGATCCCATTTACTGAAATTGCTAAAGAGCAGGGCAGCCAGTTGATGAAAAACATGGTCGCAATCGGTGCAAGTGCGAGACTCATGAACCTGCCGATGGTACCATTCAAAGATATGATCCACACGATGTTCATAAGAAAAGGTGAAGAGATTGTAAACAGCAACCACAATGCACTCCGTCTTGGATTTGAAGCGATGGATGAGCAGTATAATGAACTGGATATCAGCGGCGATTTTGAACTCGGTCGATCCGACGGTACCGAGAAACTTTATCTCATCGGAAACGATGCGATAGGGTTTGGTGCGGTCAATGCCGGTGTCCGTTTTATGCCTGCCTATCCTATTACACCGGCAAGTGAAATCATGGAATATATGATCAAGCATCTGCCTAAACTCGGCGGAACTGTCATTCAGACAGAAGACGAAATCGCTGCAGTGACGATGGCAATCGGTTCAAACTATGCAGGTGCAAGAAGTTTTACGGCATCTGCCGGGCCGGGGCTGTCATTGATGATGGAATCAATCGGTCTGTCAGGGATGACAGAAACACCGCTCGTCATCGTCAACACGATGAGAGGCGGCCCGTCGACGGGACTGCCGACCAAGCAGGAACAGGCAGACCTGAATCAGATGATTTACGGTACTCACGGCGACATTCCTAAAATTGTACTTGCCCCGACCGATGTTGAAGATGCCTTTTATTCGACAATCGATGCATTCAACCTGGCTGAATATTATCAGGTGCCTGTCATCTTACTGTCGGATCTGCAGATGTCTTTAGGTAAACAGACATCCGAACCGTTTGATCTTTCCCGGGTTGAAATCAACCGCGGCAAGACAATACTTGAAGATATCGAACGCGAAGAGGATGATACGGATTACTTCGAAAGATACGGCGACAGCGATGACGGTATTTCAGAACGTCCGATTCCCGGCTTGAAAGGTGGTATACATCATGTAACCGGTGTGGAACACAGCCCGATCGGGACGCCGAGCGAAACAGCCGACAACCGTCAGGTCATGATGGAAAAAAGAATGCGTAAACTGAATCACTTTGTAATGGATGAGCCGTTCAAAGTGAACGGCGGGAAAGAAAGCGATCTTCTTGTCATCAGTTTCCTGAGCGTCAACGGTGTCGCAGCAGAAGCGATCAGTCGTTTCGACGAAGAAATCGTGGGCGACATTACACATGTTCAGCTGAAACAGCTGCATCCGTTCCCGGCGGAAGCCTTGTATCCGTACCTGGAAGGTGCAAAAGACATCCTTGTCATTGAACAGAACTACAGTGCACAGTTATTTAATATTGTGAAAATGAACTACCATATGCACAGCAAAATGAAGTCATTCACAAAATATAATGGAACGCCGTTTAAGCCGAATGAGATTGAAAAGTATATCAATTCGATTTTAAAAATAAAGGAAGTTTTATAAATGGCTACTTTTAAAGATTTCAGAAATAATATCAAACCCAACTGGTGTCCGGGCTGCGGCGACTTCAGTGTACAGGCTGCAATTCAAAAAGCCTGTGCAGGCAACGGACTGGAACCGGATGAGCTTGCAGTCATCACCGGAATCGGTTGCAGCGGCCGATTGAGCGGCTACATCAAATCATACGGTTTTCATGCGACTCACGGGCGCAGTCTGCCGGTGGCACAAGGTGTCAAGATGGCGAATAAAGATCTCACGGTCATTGCTTCAGGCGGTGACGGAGATGGATTCGCGATAGGCATGGGACATACAGTCCATGCCCTGAAACGTAATATCGACATTACTTACATCGTCATGGACAACCAGATTTACGGTTTGACAAAAGGTCAGACGAGCCCCTCGTCTTCTAAAGGTTTCGTGACCAAGTCAACACCGAAAGGCTCGATCGAACAGCCGATCCAGCCGATCAAAACTGCACTTGCGAGCGGTGCAACGTTCGTTGCCCAAAGCGTGAGTTCGGACATCAAGGAATTGACTTCCATCATCCAGCAGGCGATTGCACATAAAGGATTCAGCTTTGTGAATGTATTCAGTCCCTGTGTGACATACAACAAAGTGAATACTTATGACTGGTTCAAAGAGAATCTGATTCCGATCGCCGAGCTTGAGGGATATGATGTTCATAATGCGACAGGCGCGATGAACTCGATCATGGAAAATGATGGACTGTTAAAAGGCATCATCTATCATAATCCGGATGCACCTTCTTATGAAGAGCATATTGAAGGATATGATGAACAGCCGCTCATCTCACGTGAAATGAGACTTGAGAGAGATACTTTCGAAGATATGATGGCAGAATTTAAATAGTAATATGGCGAGATGCCCGGGACTTGTTACTCAAGTCACGGGCATTTTTTGATTCAATTACAGATTTTGTAATTCTGCGGGCGGAAACTGGATTACTGTTCAGTTTTAAATCAGATTTTATATTTTAGTGGATGATTCCATACAAAATTTGAATTGCTGCGATATGACAACAATTCAAAACCGGTTTATGCTGAAAATAAAGACCGGAGGCATGTGATTTGAGAGAAAAAACAAGGCGGCATCAACAGCTGGAGATTTTGAACTGTCGGTATAAACTGTCATCTTATGAAAAAGAGGAACTGCAGAAACTTGAAGCAGGTTATAAAGGTGAGTTGATTTTTGATGAACTGATCGAAGGTTTTATACGCGAGTCCAACATCGTTCATCTGAAAGATTATAACTTTTACCCGGAAGATATCGACCAGCAGCTTTTGACCCGGTCGAAGGAGGACGCGGCACACGTACAGATTGATAATTTGATTTTGGCTAAGGACTTTTTATATACATTTGAAATCAAGAACTACAGTTTCGACCTTAATTATGTGGATGCCAAGTGGTATTTTGAAAATGGCAATGAGTTCTCGGATCCATTGATACAAGTGGTGAAACAGCGGGATATGCTGGGCAGGCTGCTTGGCAGTTTCGGGCATAGGATCAGGATGTTCAATTTAGTGGTTTTTATTAATGAAAACCAGACGATCTTTAATCTGCCTGCAAGAAATGAAATCATAGTCAGAAGTAATTTGAAGAAGAAATTGTCCAAAGCCATGGTCAACAATCATTATGATCACAGCAAGCTCGTGGATAATCTTGAGTCCCGGCGTTTATTCGACTTGAAATACCAGGGCGATGCGGTTGTGGATTTTCAGAGTCTGGAAAAGGGTGTGTTCTGTGTAGGATGCGGCGAACGGTTGGTGCGATTGAACCGGTACTGGTTTAAATGTGGTGTATGTAGTGAGACGGTACATATACTTGAAGCAGCCCGCCGAGTAATTGAAGAAATGAAAATATTGAACCGGTGTTGGTCACTGAACCCAGTATCAGTCCAGAAATTTTCAGGAGGACAAATCAGTGATTTCTACATAAGAAAGCATATGAAGAATAAAATGTTGGAGCTCTGACCCATGAAAGGACAATTACCTTGAAAACGTATGTTTTTAAGTCTTTAAGTATGAGCAAGCTATCGTAAATCCTGGCTGTGCTCGGATTCCTGTCGTCCAAAACGAGCGAGCCGCTGAAATTCCTGGCTATGCTCGTATTCCTGTCGTCCAGAACGAGCGAGCCGCTGAAATTCCTGGCTATGCTCGTATTCTTGTCGTCCAAAACGAGCGAGCCGCTGAAATTCATGGCTGTGCTCGTATTCCTGTCGTCCAAAACGAGCGAGCCGCTGAAAATCATGGCTATGCTCGGATTCTCGCACTCCGAAACAAGCGAACCATCGAAAATAACTGGTTTACGTCGCTTTCTCCACAACCAGCCAAGCTCAAATAAATGACCACGCCCGCATAAAATAGTAAAATCAGTACATAATAGACTAAATTAATAGGGGGTCTACCGATGCTTGTAGCTATTGATCTGCAAAATGATATTTTTGACGGCAGAGGTTCAGGTTATGCCAAATGGACAAACAAGATAAATGACGGTATCGAGGCCAGAATTAAAAAGGCCATAGAGGAAGATGAGCCGATCATATATACGAGAAATCTGTATCCTGAATTCGAGTACGAAAACCGCTCGGAAGAGAGCATCCATTTTGATGAAGCCATCTATCCACAGTTTAGAGAGCTTCTTGAAAGTCACGGAGATGAATATACAAAAACATTTTACGGCATTCCGCCGGATGAGGCAAAAAGCCTTCTTGAAAAGTACAGGTATGATGTTGAAAACAATCGTCCAATCGAGTTTGTCGGGGCCGAGACGAACATATGCATCCTTGCGAATATAATGGTGATTCAAAATATCTTCCCCCAGGCCGAAATCATGTTAAATAAAAGGCTGGTTGCCAGTACGAGTGATAAACTCCATGATATGACGATCGAGGTGCTTTCCAATATGAATGTGACAATTACCGGTTAGGCCGGCTGTTCATCAGCAGCCGGTTTTATTTTTTTGAAAAATCGGACTACTAATCATCACGAAATTGTGTCATAATATAACCAATACTTCGGTACTCGAAAGAAATGTGGTGTAGCAATTGTTCAAGATTTTTAAGAAGTCTTTTAAATATAAATGGTTTATGGCGATAGCTCTGTTATGTATGTTGACAGAGCTCACAGTAGAGCTGCTGCAGCCATTTTTCATATCAAAGGTAATTGATGACGGAATTGTCATGCAGGAAATCGATGTCGTCTGGTTATATTTGGGCGTCATGCTGTCACTCAGCTTACTGTCATTCATCGCAGGAATCATCAACTCGTATTTTGCGAGTTTCGTTGCTACGAATTTCAGTTATGATCTCAGAATGGCGATTTTTAAAAGGATTCAGAACTTCACTTTGACTACGCTGTCCAAGTTTCCGACTTCGAGTCTGATTACGCGACTGACGCAGGACGTCCTGATGACTGAGATGCTGTTATATATGTCTCTGCGTATTGTACTCAGGGCACCGCTCCTTGTCGTCGGATCGCTGGTCATGTCGTTCGTGGTAAATCCGACGCTCGGTTTTTATCTATCCCTGCTGACGCCTTTCCTTCTGATATTTTTATACATAGCGGCAAAACACGGGGCAAAAATATTTTTACGTGTCCAAAAGCGTCTGGATAAGCTGAACAGATTCATCCAGCAGAATTTGGAGGCGGTGCGCCTGATCAAGGCGAACGACCGTGCGTCATTTGAAAACGATAAATTTTTCGGTGTGGCCGGCAAGCTTAAAAATGATACTGTCAGCGGCCTGAGGCTGATGGAGTCGATTTTACCCGTACTGCTTCTCATAATGAACACGAGTCTCCTGATTGTCATATGGGCATCATCAGACCTGCTGTCAACGGGCAATGTTCAGATTGGTGAAGTGGTTGCCGTAATCAACTACGGCCTCAGAATGCAGGGTGGATTCTCGATGTTTGCATTCATCATCATTGCCTACTCCCGTTCGAAGGCGAGCAGCGAGCGTATGAATGCGGTGCTTGATTCACCGGTTACAGAGAATAATCATGAGGCAATCTACAAAGAGGCGAAAGCGGGTTCTGTACGCTTCAGCAATGTGTCTTTCAAATATCCGGGTTCCACAAGATATGTATTGAAAGATATCACTTTTGAAGTGGCTGAAAATGAAAATCTTGTAATCATGGGAGGGACAGGCTCAGGCAAAAGTACTTTAATCAGTTTGATTCCAAGGATGTATGATGTAATCGAAGGAAATGTTTACGTCAATGACATAGACGTCCAGGACTGGAATGAAGAAGATCTCAGACAGACGATCGGCTACGTACCCCAGTCGGCAATCCTGTTTTCGGGCTCGATCTATGAAAACCTGTTATGGGGGGACGATGAAGCGCTGCATACGGATATTGTCGCATCGACTGAAAAAGCACAGATTCATGAAAATATCGAAGACTTCGATCATCAATATAAAACGATTGTCGGCCAGCGCGGTGTGACACTTTCAGGCGGCCAGAAACAGCGGTTGTCAATTGCGCGGGCGCTCGTCCGACGTCCTTCGATACTGATATTGGATGACAGCACTTCTGCGCTCGATATTAAAACTGAATCGGCGCTGTGGGACGCTCTGAATGAAGAGAAGGCGACCCGTATCGTCATTACACAGAAGATTGTCACGGCACAGACTGCAGACAGAGTCATCCTCCTTGATGACGGCAGGATCAGTGCAACCGGCACCCACACGGAACTGCTGGAAAGATCAGAGCTGTACCGACGTATCAACGCATCCCAAAATGAGGGGGGGCATATCGATGATTGATAAAATAAAAAGACCGTTCGGCTATGAACCGATCTTAACCAAGGAAGATCTTAAAGGTAAGAAGAAAAAAGAGGATCAGCGGGCCAATGATTTCTGGGGGACGCTGGTCCGCCTATGGCAGTTCATGAGGAATGAGCGGAGATTATTGTACTTCATCATCTTCGTGGTGATGATAACGAGTCTGTTGACAATAGCGGGACCGTTCCTTGTCGGACAGACTGTCGACAATTATCTCGTCGTCCAGGAGTTCGACGGACTGATCGGGGTGCTGGTCTTCATATTCTTCATCTATCTGCTGTCATCGGGGACCCAGTACCTTGCCTCCTTCTTAATGGTGGGACTGGCACAGAGGACGATCTACAATTTGCGGGTCCGTTTATTTTCACATATGCAGGAACTGTCGGTCAGATTTTTTGATAAGAGACAGCACGGTGAACTGATGAGCCGGATGACGAATGATATTGAAACATTGTCTCAGACGATGAACTCATCGTTCATCCAGTTCACAACAAGCATAGTGACGCTGATCGGTACAGTTTCTGTAATGTTATATTTAAGCCCGCTTCTGACGCTGCTCACGATGACCATCGTCCCGGTGCTCATTTTCGGTGTGGCATTCGTAACAAAAAGGACCGGTCCCCTTTATAAGCAGAGACAGCGGAGAACCGGGGAACTGAACGGATATATCGAAGAGATAGTCTCCGGACAGGAAATCGTCAAAGTTTTTTCACAGGAGGAAAGGACGATAGCGGCTTTCGATGAACGGGCATCAAAACTGAAGCATGTCACTTTCTGGGCGCTGCTTTATGCCGGTTTCATCCCTAAGATAATGAATATGCTGAACAACATCAGCTTTGCGATCGTCGCCGGTGCCGGCGGCCTGATGGCGCTATATACAGACGGCCTTGTTACAATCGGAACCATCGTCATCTTCGCAGAGTTTGCGAGACAGTTCACCCGTCCGCTTGCAGACCTTTCGAACCAGTTCAACCAGGTGCTGTCTGCGATTGCGGGAGCCGAGCGTGTGTTCCAGATCATCGATACAAAAGAGGAATCTGACGATGGAACGATTGAAGATAAGACAATACAAGGCAAAATCGATTTTAAAAATGTCTATTTCTCTTATGATAAAGAACAGTTTGAACCGACGATACAAGATCTGACATTCTCGATCGATGCAGGTGAGTCCGTCGCACTGATCGGTGCGACGGGTGCAGGTAAGACGACTGTCATGCAGCTTCTCGCCCGTTTCTATGAAGTGGACGGCGGTGAAGTGCTGATCGACGGAACGAATCTGACTGAATACAAACGCCATAATGTACGTTCACAGACAGCATTTGTCCTGCAGGACCCGTACTTGTTCGAATCGACCATCAGAGAAAATATCAGATACGGAAAACTGGATGCCACGGACGAAGAAGTGGTTGAAGCGGCGAAGCTTGCGAATGCACATGATTTCATCGTTCAGCTCGAAGATGGTTATGACACGGTGCTCGAACTGGATGAAGGGTTTATTTCACAGGGGCAGAAGCAGCTGATTTCGATCGCCCGTGCACTGATCACAGATCCAGCGATTCTACTTCTGGATGAAGCGACATCAAGCATTGATACGGTGACCGAGCTTAAAATCCAGGAAGCGCTTGAACATCTGATGAAAGGAAGAACGAGCATCATCATTGCACACCGTCTGAATACGATCAAAGCGGTGGACAGAATATTTGTGCTGGAAGACGGCCGGATGCTGGAATCCGGGTCGGAAGCGGAGCTGCTCGCTAAAGAGGGACGCTACTATGAAATGATAAATGCCAAATGACTTCACAAACAGCATCAAGTGTACTATCATACTAGTTAACTGAATAATAAACACATCCACTAGGGGTGCCCCGTGCGGGCTGAGATTCACCCTTAATACCTGATCTAGATTATGCTAGCGTAGGAAAGTGGCATATTTCAATATATGCACACCGTACGTTTGCGGTGTGTTTTTTATTTGGAAATATATTTTTAGGGGTTTTGTTATGGCAGAAAGAAAAGGTCTGACGTTGACAGATGTACTGATAACAGTTGTAATCGGTTTTGTATTTGCAGTGATCTATTCGCTGTGGGGAGCAATCTACACGGTTCTCCAGCCGCTCGGACTGCACTTGAATGAACTGGCTTACGGCATGTGGTTCATCGCAGCTGTCGTCGCTTATTTAATATTGAGGAAGCCGGGTGTTGCACTGCTTGCTGAGTTTGCGGCAGGGGCGGGGGAAACAATCGTCACTTTGCAGTTTGACGTATTCTTAATCGTTTATGCTCTGCTTCAGGGGCTCGCATGTGAAATCATCTTTGCTCTCTTTAAATATGAAAGCACCAGGATGATGACGGCAGTTTACGCAGGTATCGCAGCAGCACTGATCACACTGCCGATCGACTGGTTCTACGGTTATCTGGCCGAAGTGGCCACATGGAATATTGTGTTGATGTTTTCGTTCAGAATCATCAGCGGTGCATTGATTGCAGGTGTGCTCGCGCACTTGATCTATCAGGCGCTCCGTGAGACCGGCGTATTGAAATTCGTCGGCAGCCGCAAATTAAATCATGATGAAGGATTGTAGAAGATTTGGCTATTGAAATAAAGAACCTCAGACTGAAGTTTCCTGAAACGGATAAAAGACAGTTCAGCAATTTAAATATAAATATAAAGACGGGCGAGAAGGTGCTGATGCTCGGCCCTTCAGGTTCGGGGAAAAGTACACTTCTCAATATTCTCGGCGGTAATATACCGAGAAGTATGGATATCCCTTTTAAAGCGGATGTCCTGGATGTCGATACAGAAGCTGCCTACGTGTTCCAGGACCCGGATTCACAGTTCACGATGCCGACTGTCGTTGAAGAGCTCGCGTTCATTTTGGAAAACAGAAATGTACCGCGTAGGGAAATGGACCGGATGATACAGGATGCTCTTTTTAAAGTAGGCTTGAAAACAGACTTGAAGATGCCCATCAATAATTTATCAGGAGGGATGAAACAGCGTCTCGCGATCGCTTCGGCACTGCTTCAGGGCAGTGGAACTTTATTGCTTGATGAACCGACAAGCATGCTGGACGAAGCATCGGTCGGCGGCCTGTGGCAGACACTTGAAAATATCTGGGAGGACAAGACCGTAGTCATTGTGGAACACCGCGTGAACGAGATATGGGATAAGGTCGACCGCGTCGTCTTAATGAATGCAGAAGGCGAACTTATCATGGACGACAGCCCCCACAGCATTATGGATAACTACATTGAACTGCTGAACGAATACGGTGTATGGCACCCATATTCATGGGACTATGCGCCGGTTTTCACTAAAGTTGAGCCAGAAGATGAAACGCTCATAGAAATAAATGACATGACGCTCGAAAGAGGCAGAGAGACACTTTTGAACATTGACAATTTAATAATCAAAAAAGGTGAATGGCTGACAATTGAAGGAGAAAACGGCACCGGAAAAACGAGTCTGATGCTGGCGCTGATGAAGCTGGTCAAAACGGACGGCATCATCCATGTGAATGGCAAAAAAGTCAGGAAGACAAAAGATATTGCGGGCACCGTCTACCCTGTATTTCAAAACCCGGAACTGCAGTTCATTACGAACAAAGTTTACGACGAAGTGTTCATCAACCTGGAGATGCATTATCCACAGGATGCAGCGCATGAAAAATGTGAGGCGCTGCTCGGCAGAATCGGTCTGGATCATGTGGGTCATCTGCATCCGCTTGAAATTTCTACGGGGCAGAAGCGCCGCCTTTCTGTAGCGACAGCAACCGGCGGTGTGCCGGAAGTCATGATTTTTGATGAGCCGACATTCGGTCTTGATCAGAAGCTTTCATACGAACTGCTCAAGATGTTCCATGAACGCGTCGAGGAAGGCGTCACTGTCATCATGATCACTCATGACCGCGGCATTACAGAAAGATATCCGACGAGAAGACTGATACTTGAGAATAAAGGGATTACGGAAGTCCGGGGTGACGGTCATGCTTGAACAGATAAAAAATTATCATACATTCGTTGACAGGACGAATCCACTCACTAAAATTTTTATAGGCATACTGTTATTTCTGTTGGTCGTATTGATGCACAATCCGAATCAACTGTTTTATCTATCATTCATCATGCTGATCACCATGATCATTTTATCGGGCATACGACTCCGGTATCTGGCTGTGGTGCTGGTATTGTTTTTCGTGTTTGGTCTATTTTCAGCGATGTACATGATATTTTACGGCGCCGGGTCGACGACTTTATTCCGCCTTGGGCTCATTCATATAACCGAAGAGAGTCTGATCAGGGGGATCCACATCATGATGCGCGGTTTGACGCTGTCATTTTTCGGTGCGCTCGTCATTTTCACTACAAAGCTGACGGATGTATTTTACAGTCTGATGATCCAGCTTAAATTAAAGCCGAAATTTGCGTACTCGTTCATGGCGGCAATCCGCATGGTGCCGATTATTGCAGGTGAGTATATGATGCTGAGACAGGCAAGAAAGGTAAGAAAACCGCTCATTCATAAAAAGCATATTTCAGGTATTAAAGGGTTCATCACGACGGTGATCACTTTATTGTCACAAAGCATCAGACGTGCATACCGTCTCGGTGTTGCGATGGAGGCGAAACAGTTCGATGACGGACCGAGAACTTACTATTATCAGACTGCATTCTCGAAATATGATGTTTTATTTGTACTGATGATCATTGTAATCGCTTCTGCTTCTCTCTTCCTCGGAACGGCATTTAATCTGATTAATGTCACCGATGCGAGGTAATCAATCAAATGTACTTTAAATTACTGATGAAAACCGATATACTATATAAAGATATTTCAATGGAGTAAATGGGGTTTTAAGATGAATGAAGAACAGAGATTGGATGCTTCAAAAGTCAAGCAGAAAACAGAAGAAAAAGACTACAGTCAATATTTTCAACATGTCTATCAGCCTCCGAATCTAAGAGATGCAAGAAGGCGCGGAAAGACGGAAGTTGAGTATCATAAAGATTTTGAAATTGATGAACGCTTCATGGGCCTCGGCAAAGGGCGCAAATTTTTCATCAGGACCTACGGCTGCCAGATGAATGTGCATGACACGGAAGTCATCGCCGGCATATTTACGGCACTCGGGTACGAGCATACCGATACGACGGATGATGCAGATGTCATCTTGCTGAACACGTGTGCAATCCGTGAGAATGCGGAGAACAAAGTGTTCAGTGAAATCGGTAACTTGAAACATGTGAAGCAGAATAATCCCGAAGTACTGATCGGAGTCTGCGGGTGCATGGCTCAGGAAGAGTCGGTCGTGAATAAAATCCTTAAATCATATCAGAACGTTGATATCATTTTTGGTACTCATAACATTCACCGTCTGCCGAATATACTGGATGAAGCATACATGTCCAAAGAGAAAGTGATAGAAGTCTGGTCCAAAGAAGGCGACGTTATTGAAAACCTGCCCAAAGTCCGTGAAGGCGGCACGAAGGCATGGGTCAACATCATGTATGGATGCGATAAGTTCTGTACATACTGCATCGTACCTTTCACACGCGGTAAAGAGCGCTCAAGAATGCCTGAAGACATTCTTGAAGAAGTCAGGGATCTCGCTGCAAGAGGCTACCAGGAAATTACGCTGCTCGGCCAGAATGTCAACTCATACGGTAAAGACCTGAATCTGGACTACAGCTATGATCTTGGCGACCTTATGAGCGATGTGGCAAAGACCAATATTCCACGCGTGCGCTTTACAACAAGCCACCCATGGGATTTCACGGACAACTTGATTGATGTGCTTGCGACGGGTGAAAACCTGATGCCGCATATCCACCTGCCTGTACAGTCCGGTAACGACGATGTGCTTAAAATCATGGGCAGAAAGTATACGAGAGAAGCCTACCTCGAACTTGTCGGTAAAATCAGAGCGAAAATGCCTGATGTAGCGCTCACGACTGATATTATCGTCGGGTATCCGAATGAGACCGAAGAACAGTTCCTTGATACGATGTCACTTTATCAGGAAGTCGGTTTTGAGCATGCCTATACGTACATCTACTCGCCGAGAGACGGTACGCCGGCAGCCAAAATGGAAGACAATGTAAGTGATCAGGATAAAAAAGACCGTCTGCAGCGACTGAACCGTCTGGTGACGCATTACACGCGTGACGCGCTGAGCAAATACCAGGACGAGTATGTGAACGTACTTTGTGAAGGTACAAGCAAGAAGCGTGACGATATTTACGCAGGCTATACAGATAAAAGTAAACTTGTGAATTTCACAGCACCTAGTGACGATGTCATTGGTAAAATAGTAAAAGTAAAAGTCACGGAAACAAGGAATTTTTCTCTAATGGGTGAATTTGTAGAAGTGCTTAATGAAGAAAAGGTGGAAGCGTAATATGTATACAAAGCAGGAAATAGTTGAAGAAGCGAAAAAGTTGGGCAAGATGATGGCTGAAACGGAACAGGTTGAATTTTTTAAAAAAGCGGAAGCCAAAATTCACGAAAACAAAGATGTCCGTGAAGGCATGGCGAGCTTGAAGAGTCTGCAGAAGCAATCCGTCAACTTCCAAAACTACGGTAAGGAACGTGCCTACCAGATGACGGAAGAAAAAATAAAGAAAATCCAGGATGAACTGGATGAAATGCCGATTGTGGAACAGTTCAAAGATTCCCAGCGCCAGATGAATGAATTGCTGCAGCTGGTATCACATGCAATCAGCAGAACGGTCACAGAAGAAGTCATCACATCTACAGGCGGAGACCTGCTGATGGGTGAAACAGGTGCGGCAGTGGAAAACAGACCGAACCAAAATAATGAAGAACTATAAATATAATTTCAAAACCGGCTGTACATCTTTTATTGATGTGCAGCCGGTTTTAATTTAACTAAAAGGGGAGTTTCATTATGGCAAGAAAGTTGACATTGACAAGCATACTCGTCGCATTGAATGTAGTACTCGGCATGATCGTAACCATACCGCTCGGCGCAATACGGGCAGCACCGGTTCAGCATCTGATCAATGTCCTCGGGGCGGTATTTACCGGTCCGTGGGTTGTGCTGCAGGCTTTTGTTTCATCGACGATCCGGATTCTGATGGGGACCGGAACACCGTTTGCATATCCCGGGAGCATGGTGGGGGCACTCTTTGCATGGCTGATGTACCGACAGTTCAAAAAGCTGCACTATGCCGCCATCGGTGAAGTGGCCGGCACAGGAATCATCGGTGCACTGATGACCTACCCGCTCATATTGGTGCTGGGGCTGGAAGGCGAGTTCTTCTTTGTACTGGCCCCGGCGTTTATTATAAGCAGTCTGCTCGGTGCTGTCATATCATGGTTCATATTAAAGCAGCTGGAAAAGCGCAATGTACTTCACAAAATGCAGGATTGACCCTTATTTCTTCAATCATCACTTTGAATAATGATATAATTGAAGAGATAAAATTATTAATTTGGAAGTGTTATTATGGCCGCGTCAACAACGCCGATGATGAAACAATACCTGTCTATCAAAGATGAGCACCCGGATGCTCTTCTATTTTTCAGACTGGGTGATTTTTATGAATTATTTTATGATGATGCAGTCACAGCAAGCAAAGTGCTGGAAATTACATTGACTGCACGGGATAAAAAGAAAGACCCGATACCGATGTGCGGGGTACCGCATCATTCTTCAAGAAACTATATAGAAAAACTGATTGAAAATGGTTTTAAAGTGGCTATCTGCGAACAGATGGAGGACCCGAGAGAAGTTAAAGGGATGGTCAAGCGTGCAGTAGTGAGAGTCATCACTCCCGGCACTCTGATCGATGATTTCGGTATGGATGACGGCAGAAACAACTATCTGCTTGCATTACATACTGATGGTCATCATTACAGCGCGGGCTATGCTGATATATCTACAGGAGAATTGTACTCATTCCAGACAACCGACACTAATGAGCTGAAAAGTGAAGTGGAAAGAATCGGCCCTGCAGAAATCGTGGTCGATAAAGACAGTGAGCCTTTAATTGAATTCATCTATAATGATCCGCCGCTTTACACGGTCTATGAGAACGTTCAGGAATATAATGTGGAAAAGGAAGAGAATGTTCATGAGGATGATGTCATCAACCTTCTTTTATCCTACATCACAGCAAATAATATGAAGAGCCTGATGCACTTCAGACCTGTAAAGAAGCACAATATCAGCGGAGCGATGAAATTGAACAGCACCGCGATTTCAAACCTGGAACTGCTCAGCAACATCCAGACGAAAAAGGAAAAAGGTTCATTATTCTGGTATTTGAACCGCACCGAAACACCGATGGGGAAAAGAAAACTCAGGTCCTGGATAGAGCGTCCGCTGATGAATGTGACGCACATCAAAGCAAGACATGATGTCGTCAATATCTTTCTGGATAATTTCATTGAGAGAGCAGACCTTCTCAAACTGTTGAATCAGGTTTATGATATCGAGCGTCTTGTCGGCCGTCTCAGCTTTGGAAACATTGATGCGAAAGATTTGGTCCAGATCAGGGATTCACTGGAAGGACTGCCTGATATTAAACGGATTCTTTCCGAGCTGGATCTGCTGGACTTCCGTATTTTCAAAAACTTTGATGCACTTGAAGATGTCTTTCATATTCTGAATGAGAGTCTGCTGGACCCGCCGCCGAAAACGGTACGTGACGGAAATATATTCAAATCGGAATATAATGAAAAACTGTCGGAACTCAGGTATATACAGGATCATGCAAGAAGCTACCTGAATGAATATCTGGAATCTGAACGTGACAGGACAGGCATTAAAAACATTAAGATCGGTTTTAATAAGGTTTTCGGTTATTTCATTGAAATATCCAAAGTGAATGCGATGAATTTTGATGCGGAAAAGTTTGAATACAGCAGAAAACAGACTTTGACGAATGCAGAACGTTTCATTACGCCCGAGCTTAAAGAGATGGAAACTAAAATTCTTACAGCAGAAGATGAAAGTATCGTTTTGGAATACCGTCTGTTCACTGAACTGCGGACAGAGATGGAAGGATATATCGAACGGTTACAGAAGACAGCGGAGATGATTTCCTCACTCGATTGTCTGCTGTCGTATGCTGAAGTGTCAAACACATACCGCCTGACTGAACCGGACTTCAATAAGGATAAATTTGAAATTGAAGAGGGCAGACACCCGGTTGTAGAAAAGGTGATCGGAGAAAACACATATGTACCGAATGATTTGAAAATGGACCAGTCAGACTTCATGTACTTGATCACCGGTCCAAACATGTCAGGTAAAAGTACTTATATGCGTCAGGTGGCAATCATCAGCATCATGGCCCAGATGGGCATGTTCGTCCCTGCGAAAAGTGCAACACTGCCGGTGTTTGATGCAATATTCACGAGAATCGGTGCCAGCGACGATCTGTCCAGCGGTAAATCGACTTTCATGATTGAAATGATGGAAGCGAATGATGCTCTAAGAAAAGCGACGGAGAACAGCCTGCTGATATTCGATGAAATCGGCCGTGGAACGTCGACTTACGACGGGATGGCGCTGGCTGAAAGTATGCTGGTGTACATTCATAACTTCATCGGGGCGAAAACTTTATTCTCCACACATTATCATGAACTGACGAAGCTCGATGCAGAACTGGACGGTCTCTCAAATTATCATGTGAAGGCCACTGAATATGACGGGAAGCTGGTGTTCCTTCATAAAGTGAAACCGGGTGCTGTAGAGAAAAGTTACGGTATACACGTGGCACGGCTCGCTGAACTGCCTGAGGAAGTGACTTCATACGCAAGAGAAAAACTCGCCTCCCTCGAGTCTGGCAGACGCACGCCCGGCCGGACGGACACTTATCAGCTGGAACTGCCACTTGATGATATGGAAACCCGGGAACGGAGTGATGAAGCGCAGAATGTCATGGATAAATTGACGTCGATAGATGTCAACAGTATGACACCACTCGAGGGACTGCAGGCTTTAAATGATTTAAAACACATGTTAAAAGGTGATCTGAATGAGTAAAATCAAAATTCTGGACCCAAAGATACAAAATAAAATAGCCGCCGGTGAAGTGGTTGAACGGCCGAGCTCTGTCGTGAAAGAGCTGATTGAGAACTCGATTGATGCCAATGCCACGGAAATCCAGGTGAATATTGAAGAATCGGGCATGAAAGAGATCAGAATCATCGACAATGGAGACGGCATTGAAGCAGATGATGCAAAACTTCTGTTCGAACGTCATGCGACTAGTAAAATCAATGACGATTATGATCTTTTCCAGATCCGTTCACTCGGTTTCAGGGGAGAGGCACTGGCAAGTATCGGCGCAGTATCCAAAGTGACACTGGAGACGATGAATGAAAATTCCGAACCGGTCAGATTACAATACGAAGGCGGTACAGAGACGAAAAATGAACCGGGCAAAGCAAGGCCGGGGACTGATATTATTATCCGGGAACTGTTTTTCAACACCCCTGCCAGATTAAAATATGTCAGTTCACTTAGAACGGAAGCGGGGAAAGTCATCGGCATCATCCAGCGCATGGCGCTGAATTACCCGGAGGTCAGTTTCCGTCTTATGATTGACGGTAAAGAAAAGCTGCGCACAAGCGGCAAAGGGGATTTGTTGGCGGTCATCGCTGATATTTACGGCATTAATATCGCTCGGCTCGCAATTCCGCTTGAAGACTCATCACCAGACTTTGAAGTGAGCGGTTTTGTCATCCGTCCTGAAATAACGAGAAGTCACCGGAATTATATCAACCTGTCCGTCAACCAGAGATTCATTAAAAACTTCCGCCTTTCCCAGAGTGTCATCAAGGGGTATCACACTCTACAGCCGAAAGATAAATTTCCGATTGCTGTAATCAATATAGATATGGATCCTAAAATAGTGGATGTCAATGTCCATCCGGCAAAAACAGAAGTAAGATTTTCTAAAGAATCTGAACTGAATCAGCTTGTCGAAGGTGCAGTGAGAAAAGCGCTGCGGGATGAAACACTCATACCGGACGTTGAACAGAAGACAAAAACCAAAGAGAAAATAGAGCAGTCACAGTTCGATTTTATGAATGACCCGGCGGGGCGCGGTGAAAGAATTGAAACAAATGATTTCCGCCGGCGGGAGAATGTCTCGGAGGCAGCGACTGAAGACAAAACAGAGCGCCCGGCTATAAACACAGGGAATTCTTTCATCAAAACAGAAGATACATCTGACTACGAAAGAAAGAAACGAGCCCCGGATGCGAAGAAAAATCCTTTCCGGCAAACACGGGCAACTTCAGTACAGGATATACCGCCGTTAAAAAAAGAGAAACTGCCTTACTTGGAAATTATCGGTCAGCTGCACGGCACTTATATACTGATGCAGAATGACACGGGCATGTACATGATGGATCAGCACGCTGCACAGGAAAGAATAAAATATGAGTACTACTATGAAAATATTCAAAATGAGGGTGACGGTGTACCATTGCTGATTCCTTATACATTCGAATTTCCATTGGATGACGTCATTACAATCGATGAAAAGATGACGGATCTGAAAGGACTTGGATTTGATATTCAAAAAACAGGCATTAAAAACTATTCGATCTCCCGTTATCCGAACTGGATCAGAACGGACGACCCTGAAGAAGATATTGCATCACTGATCGATTTCATATGCCATAAAGAGCACTTCAGCGTCAATGACTACCGGGAGGAGATGTCCATCATGATGAGCTGTAAACAATCGATCAAAGCAAATCATTATCTGGATAAGACTCAGATGGAAGCACTCCTTAAAGAACTGAATGAATGTGACAGTCCGTATACGTGTCCGCACGGCAGACCTGTAATCATACACATGACGACTTATGAGATAGAAAAGATGTTCAATAGAATAATGAAATAGGGGGGATAAGGTGATTTCTTACGAAAAGGTATATAATGGACATTATGAAATAGAGGCGAAAGTATTCAGGCCCGACCGGCCGGTTGCAGCCATCCAGATTCTCCACGGCATGGCAGAACATCTGGAACGGTACAATGAATTTTGTACATGGCTGATGGCGAATGATATACATGTTGTCATCCATAATCACAGAGGACACGGAAAAGGTGCGGAAAACCCGGGTCACTTTGAAAGGTTCAATGATCTCATCACCGATGCTCTGGCCGTCAAATCACTGCTTCCCAAAAACTTGAAAACTTTTATACTTGGTCATTCCATGGGTTCCATCGTAGCGAGACGACTCCTTGCGACACATGAATATGATGCGGGCATCGTCATCGGGACGGGCAATAAGGACGGCATTATGGACGGACCGCTGTCACTTCTGATGAATATGACCAAACGCTTAAAACCTCAGATGAAGGGTGAACTTCTGACGGACCTGGCCTTTTTGGGCTATGATAAGCACTTTCCTGAAACGCTTGAAAACCGTTGGCTGTGCAGTGACATGGAAGTGGTTCAAAGCTATAATGAAGATGAATACTGTGGCTGCCATATGTCGTTCAACGCCCTTGCCGAAATAGTGAAGAGCATCAGGCTGACAAACAGTAATCATGTACTGGGCAGGTATCAGACAGATATTCCGATATTGCTGGTCGGCGGCAAACAAGATCCATTTTCCGATTTCGGCAAAGATATCAGGGAGCTCGCTAAAAATCTGATCCGCTATACGGATTCTGTAACGGTCCAGCTGTATGAGAAGAGCCGTCATGAAGTGCTGAATGAGAAAAACAGGGAACAGGTGTATCAAAAACTTTTGGAGTGGGTGATGTTACGTGTCGACTAATGAAAAATTAATTGTTCTGATCGGACCGACTGCAGTCGGGAAAACATCTTTATCAATAGATATAGCGGAAAAATTTGATTTTGACATCATCAGCGGTGATTCCATGCAGGTCTATCAGGATATGGATATTCTGACAGGGAAAATAAAACCCGAAGAAACAAAAGGGATCATCCATCATATGATTGATATCAAAAAGCCAAGCGAAAGCTTCTCCGTCCATGATTTTAAACTTGAAGTGGATGATCTGATAGATACTTACCATGAAGATGATAAGATTCCTTTCATCGTCGGCGGGACCGGTCATTACATCCGTGCGCTGATTTATGATTATGACTTCCATGATGAAGATGACCAGGAGAAAAGGGATCTGATGGAAAAGTTCGATAAATTGAGCACGACAATATTATATGGAAGATTAAAAGAAATATCCGAAGAACTCGCAGCGGGTGTACATCCGAATAACAGACAAAGAATTTTGCGGCAGCTGATAAAATTCGAGCTGTCCGAAAGAATCAGCCAGCGCATGACCGGCAAGGACTCAAACTATGAACAGATGCCCAAATATGATACATTTATAATAGGATTGGAGCGTGAACGCTCTGTATTATACGATAGAATCAATCAGAGAGTGGAAGAGATGTTCGAGGCGGGTATAGAGGAGGAAGCTCTGAAGTTATATAAGGAGCACAGCTTGTCGACGACCGCCAAAGGTGCTATAGGATATAAGGAATTCATACCTTATTTCGAAGGTGGATGTACTTTGGATGAAGTCAAAGAAAAGATTCAGCAGAATACAAGACAGTTTGCCAAAAGACAGCTGACATTCTTCAGGAATCAACTGAATGTTGAATGGTATGATCTGGATGGAAAAGAGAGTACAGAAAAAATATTTAAAGATATATCTGAATTTCTGAATAAATGAAGAGGGGAAATGCAAAATGAGCAACTTAAATCTGCAGGATGAGTTTCTGAATGGTATTAAAGACGCGGACGAAGAAGTGACGGTAATACTGCAAAATGGTTATCAGATGAAGGGCAAAGTCAAAAAATTTGATAAGTATGTCATCAAAGTCGAATCCGGCGGCAAGACTCATCTGATCTACAAGCATGCTATCAGTACATTCGTAAAACAATAAAACCCATCCCATCACCGGGTGGGTTTTATTTTAGCCGCTCAGCAGCTCTTCAATTTCATCTTCAAGCTGCATTACAGATTTCTGGGGTGCGTATCTTGAAACAACCCTGCCCTCGCGCGAGACGATAAATTTTGTGAAATCCCATTTGACTTTATTGATGAATAAGGCGGATTTGCCTTCTGTCAAATATTGAAAAACCGGATGGATATCCTGTCCCCGGACGTGTACTTCTTCCATTAGGGGGAAAGTAGGATTATAGGGTATTTTATCGCCATTATCGTCATTGTTTTGAAGCAGGTTTTGGATGTGCGGTTTTTTGTTGAAATCATCGGAAGGAAAACCAAGGACTGCGAGTCCCTGATCTTTATATTTCTCATATATATAATCGACTTCGGTCAACTGATCATTTTTTTCAGTTTCAACCGGGGTGTTGAGTATTAAGATTACTTTACCTTTATAAGACTCCATTGACTGCTCTTCGCCTTGTGCATTGTTGAACCTCAAGTCATAGAAATGAGTTTTCACCTGAAGGGCCCCTTTCTGGTTAACAAAAAATCTCTCTATATAAATCATGTACACAATTTATAATAATTTCAAACATTTATTTTATGAAAATTTATACCGGTGGAGGTGTTTTGACAATATGTCTGAGAATTTTAAAGGCATTATCATTGCTGTGAATACATTCGAAGTGAAAGATATCGAATCAGAGATAGAAGAATTGAAAAGTCTCGCCGTTTCAAGCGGTATCGAGGTCATCGGATCACATGTACAGAACAGAAATTCGATGGATCCGAAAAGCTATGTCGGGATAGGATTTTTAGAGTCTGTTGCCGAAAGCTATGATGAAGAGATCGACTACTGTATTATCAACAATGAAATCACTGCCAGTCAAAACAGAAAGATAGAATCAGTTATGGATACTAAGGTGATTGACCGTACACAGGTCATTCTGGATATATTCAGTTTAAGGGCTCAGAGTAAAGCCGGTCAGCTGCAGGTCGAACTGGCACAGCTCGAATATCTGGTGCCGAGGCTGAAAGGGCAGGGGATCAACCTGTCGAGGCTCGGTGCAGGAATCGGTACAAGAGGACCGGGTGAGACGAAGCTTGAGACGGACAGGCGTCATATCAATACACGCATAAAAGAGATTAAAAATCAGTTGAAGACAATCATCAACCACCGTGAAAGATACCGTGAACAGCGGAAGAAGAATCAAGTGGTCAAAGTGTCTCTGATCGGTTATACGAACGCCGGGAAATCTACGTTGTTCAATGTCATGGCTGACAGCAATACTTTGGAGCAGGATAAATTATTCGCAACACTCGATCCGAAGACGAGAAAACTGGAAATGCCGAGCGGGTTCAACTGTGTCCTGACGGATACGGTCGGATTCATTCAAAATCTGCCGACGACGCTCGTTGAAAGCTTCAAGTCCACTCTGGAGGAAGCGGGCGACAGTGATTTCATCATTCATGTAATCGACAATGATGCAGATAATATTACGACACATTACGATACTGTCAAAGGTCTGATGAAGGAGCTGGATATGACTGACATCCCCCAGATCATCTTCTTCAATAAGACGGATCTCAATGATGAACTGAATCTCATTCCGGCAGAACACAGCGTATACGTTTCAAAAAATACACCGCAGGAAGAAATGAACAGGCATCTGGAAGATTTCATGAAAAAAGAATTTGAAGATTACAAAGTTGAATTACCGGCTGAAGATATGCATCTGTATTATTCGCTCAAGAGCGCAACCATTATCGAGAGCAGTGAAATGGATGAAGAGACCGGCATATTAAAAGTAGAAGGCCATTCACCCGAAGGTGGATGGGTTGAAAGGATTGTAGGCAGTGACGACATTGGCGGTACAAAACCTGATTGAAGAATCATTGGATGAAATAGAACCAATCATTAAAGAAAATAAAAAGCTCGGCTATAAGAACTTTTCAAAAGTGATGGCGGCTTTTCTCGAGAATGAAGTGACGGACACGGACTTCTCCGGGACGACCGGCTACGGGTATAATGATATCGGCCGGGATAAGCTTGAAGATATTTACAGATACGTGTTCAAAGCTGAAGATGCACTTGTGAGAACCCAGATCATTTCAGGGACACATGCTATCAGCCTGACACTACTGTCTTTATTAAAGCAGGGGGATGAATTGTTATATATTACAGGCACGCCCTATGACACATTGGAAAAGGTCATCGGCAGCAGTGAAGAGGATATCGGCAGCCTGTATGAGGAAGGCGTGTCCTACAGAGAAGTGGAGCTGAAAGATGATACGTTTGATATCGATGGAATTTTAGATGCAGTTTCAGATAAGACGAAAGTCATCGGCATCCAGAGGTCGCGGGGATACTCACTGAGAGCATCGACGACGATTGATGAGATAGAACATGTCTGCCGGAGTATTAAAGAAAGACATCCCGAAATCATCATTTTCGTAGACAACTGTTACGGTGAATTTGTCGAGGATAGAGAGCCGCTTGAAGCGGGTGCTGATATTATTGCAGGAAGCCTTATTAAAAATCCCGGCGGCGGTCTTGCGAAAATGGGTGGTTATGTCGCTGGACGGGCAGATCTTGTTGAGCGAGTCAGCTACCGTCTCACAGTCCCCGGAATAGGGAAAGAGATGGGCGCGAGCCTGAATGCCCTGACAGATATGTTCCAGGGATTCTATATGGCACCGCATGCGGTAGTGGAAAGTTTGAACGGTGCTGTTCTGACAAGTCATGTACTGGCAAAAATCGGTATGACGACAGATCCCGCACCGGCAGATAAACGGACCGATCTGATCCAGACAGTGAGCTTCAATAGTGAAGAGGAGATGATCAAATTCACTCAGATGATACAAAAAGCAAGTCCGGTGAATGCGAAATTCATGCCGATCCCGGACCTCATTCCGGGATATCAGAATCCGGTAATCATGGCAGCCGGGACATTTGTGCAGGGTGCATCCCTTGAGCTGAGTGCGGATGGACCGATCAGACCCCCTTACACGGTATTTGTCCAGGGCGGGCTCGTGATGGAGCATGTAATATACGCACTGCACATGGCTTTGGAAGAACTTATTTAAAATGGAGATGAGAGAATGACATTTGGTTTCAATTTTGAAACGACGTATAAGAATTTATCGTCACATTTTTATACTGAAGCGGAACCCGAGAAATCAAGCAACCCGGAAATCCTATTGTTCAACGACCGTCTTAGTGACAGTCTTGGTCTGGATAAATCGGCACTCAATTCAGACGACGGTGCCGGAGTACTGGCCGGCAATAAAATAATCAAGGATACACCGCTTGCGATGGCTTATGCAGGCCATCAGTTCGGACAGTTCACGATGCTTGGCGACGGGAGAGCACTGCTGCTCGGTGAGCATATGCATCATGGTGAAAGATATGATGTGCAGCTGAAAGGTTCAGGACGGACTCAATATTCCCGTTCAGGTGACGGACGTGCACCGCTCGGACCGATGCTGAGGGAATATATCATCAGTGAAGCCATGCATGCACTCGGCGTTCCGACGACGCGGAGTCTTGCTGTCACTTTAACCGGTGATTCCGTCATGCGGGAGCAGGCATTGAAGAGTGCGGTGTTGACACGAGTGGCGAGCAGCCACTTGAGAGCAGGCACTTTCCAGTATGCAATCATTGAAAGTGAAGAAGCTGTAAAAGAACTGGCTGATTACGCAATCGAGCGTCATTATCCGGATTTTTCTGATAAAGAAAATAAATATGAATTATTTTTGGAAGCTGTGGTCCATGCCCAAAGTTATTTGATTGCCAAATGGCAGTCGATCGGTTTTATCCACGGTGTAATGAATACGGATAATATGGCTATCAGCGGTGAAACGATCGATTACGGGCCATGTGCATTCATCGATTATTATGACCCGAAGACGGTGTTCAGTTCAATTGATGTACAGGGCAGATATCAATTCAGGAACCAGCCGGGAATTGCACAGTGGAACCTGGCCAAATTTGCAGAAACACTGATTCCGCTGCTTCATGAAGATCAGGATAAAGCGATAGAAATAGCGCAGGAAAAACTGGATCACTATAAAGATCTGTACCAGACCTACTGGCTGACAAATATGGTGAATAAATTGGGTATTGTACAACCGGAGGAAAGTGATGTTGAGCTCGTTCTTGACTTCCTGGAAATTCTGGAAAAAGAGTCACTCGACCATACATCAACCTTCAGAGCATTGTCACTGGACCAGGCATCTGATATTAAAGTGAAAGACACGGAAACATTCAATGCATGGCTTGAAAAATGGCAGACTGCGCTTGAAAATAAAGACCAGTCCGCCGATGATGCATTCAGACTTATGAAAAGCGTCAATCCAGCTGTCATTCCGCGTAACCACCTTGTCGAAGAGGCTTTATTCTATGCGGTGAAGACAGACGACATGACCAAAGTTGAGAAACTGGTGGAGATATTCAAAAATCCATACAGTGACGAACACGATGAATATTATAAAAGACCGCCGAAAGATGAAGAGATGATTCAAAATACATTTTGCGGTACGTAAAAAGCTGTCCGGCACTGATTTGTGCCGGATAGTTTTTTGATAATATAAAATGTTTTACGACTGGCGCTGTAAGTGTGGGTGGTTTGACTCGAGTTATGGCGTCAAGCCCTGCTGTCAATTTAGTTTTATCAATTGTTCCCACGGGTGAACCCATATGAATATCCCTTCAGTAATGTGTAGATGACATCGAGTACAGGGGTGCTCAAATCGCCTTTATTATCGTGGAAGTATTTCTGGATAAATTCATATTCAGTCTCTTTCTGATCCATCACATCGTAATACATACTTGTGCCCATATGGTCCGGATAACTTTGGAAAAGCTTTACCGACTCGTCGATGAAATCATCGGTTATTATGTCAGATTCCTGATTAATAATTTTCTGGCCTTCTTTCAGCAGCTGCTTTGTCAGGTCAACGACATCCGCGTCCTTGAAGATTTGTGCAGTATTCTGTGATAACGCCGTCATCGTATTCACGCCCAGGTTAATCAGAAGTTTTTCATAACGCAGTTTTTCAAACTTGTCATTTTTGATGATTTCAAGTTCCACATCCTGGTCTGATTCAAGCTGCTCGATCAATTCATCAAGGTGACGGTATTTTTTATTTTCGATGATCAGTCTGCTGTCCCTGAAATGTTCTATGTAATCGTGTTTTTTCTGGCCGCTGATATAGACGACTGCCGGTATGCTGTTTTTGAACCAACTATCATAACCCATGCCATTTTCACACAGTATGATATCCGTGTCATCATGGGAAATTTCCGAGATGGTACTAACTAAACTTCTTAGAGCTGTTGCTTTTGTGGAAATAAAAATTATATCAAATTTCGTTTCATCATGATTGTCAATCGATTGAATAAAATAATCGTAATCAATATATTCATTGTTTTCCAATATGGTAAAGCCGTTCCTTTCAGTTCTTGAGAATAGAGTGATGTCCAAATCCATTGATTTTAATTCTCTGGCAATGATGCTCCCGACCGCTCCGATGCCGATACAGGCAATTTTCATAATATTCCTCCGAATGATTTTATATTAATATGGTAAAATAATTATAACTTATCTGACATACAGGGGGAAGATTAATGAAATCTACAATGGATTTTATCGAAATGAAACAAAATAAAGAAAAAATTACGATGCTGACGGCGTACGATTACCCGAGTGCGCGCCAGGCGGAGGCGGCTGGTGTGGACGTGATACTCGTCGGTGACTCACTCGGCATGACTGTGCTGGGCTACAATTCGACTATAGAGGTGACTCTTCAAGATATGATCCATCATACGAAAGCTGTGAGAAGAGGAGCGCCCGATACATACATTGTTGTGGATATGCCGTTTGGCACTTACCATGTGAGCAGTGAAGAAGCGGTGGGAAATGCAATCAGACTCTATCAGGAAAGTGGTGCAGATGCTGTTAAGATAGAAGGCGCACACCTTAAGAATTTTGTACATATATTAGTCGAAGCCGGTGTTCCTGTTGTCGGGCACCTGGGGCTGACACCGCAGTCTGTGGGTATCACAGGTTTTAAAATGCAGGCATCTTCAAGGGAGGAGGCGGAAGAATTATTGGCTGCACTCGAGACATTTGAAACGCTTGGTGTGGTCATGACCGTTCTCGAAGCGATCCCGAGTGACCTCGCGGTAAAGGCTTCAGGGAGGGTGGATATTCCGCTTATCGGCATCGGTGCTGGTGTCGGCACTGACGGACAGGTACTTGTCTATCATGATATTTTAAAATATGGCTCGGACAAGCCGCCTAAATTCGTAAAGCAGTATGGAGATATGGATGAAATTGGGGTAAAGGGTATTAAGCAATATGTGCAGGAAGTGAAAGAGGGTAAATTCCCGGACGAAAAGACTACTTATAAAAAGAAGGTTTATGAGGATGAAGACAACAAGTAAAATAAATGAAATAAGAGAATTTTTAAGTGCTGAAAATATAGGTGAAATAGCCCTGGTTCCGACTATGGGCTATTTGCACAGCGGCCATTTGAAGCTGGTCGAGGCAGCCAAAAAGCATGGTGATACTGTAGTGGTCAGCATATTTGTCAATCCTCTGCAGTTCGGTCCTGATGAAGATTTTGACAACTACCCCAGGAACCTGGATCAGGATCTTAAACTGCTGAAGGAAAATGGGGTTGACTATGTGTTCCATCCTGAAGTGCATGAGATGTATCCTGAAGAAATGGAACTCGAAATCTCGTTGAAAAGTATGGCAGACGTACTTGATGGTGTTAAGCGCCCGGGACACTTCGAAGGCGTCGTGACCGTGGTCAATAAACTGTTTAATATCATCAAGCCGCATTATGTCACCTTTGGCGAGAAGGACAGGCAGCAGCTGATGATTGTCCAGAAGATGATAGAAGATTTCAATCATGATATAGAGATTCTGGCAGTGGAAACAGAACGTGAAGAAACAGGACTTGCCAAAAGCAGCAGAAACACGAACTTGAATGAGCAGGAATTGCTCGAAGCTCCTCATGTTTACAAAAGTTTGCAGCTCGGCAATAAACTGATTCAGAGCGGCGAAAGGGATGTTGAAGAAATATTGAAACAGATCACCGCTCACATTAATGAAAATACTTCGGGTACGGTGGATGACGTTCAAATTTTAAGCCATCCCGATCTGGGAATAATGACGTATGTTGTCTCGAATGTTATAATATTCATTGCTGTACAATTTGAAAGAGCGAGATTAATCGATAATCTGATGGTGAAAATAAATGAATAGAATTATTAAGAGAATGATATTGTTGATGAAAATTACACGGAATAAGAGCGACAGGATATTTTTGATGAATTGATTTTTAATCAATACTGAAGACTGAAGCAGGTGAAGCCATGTTTAAAAAAACAATCGCATTTTTAATGTTACTGCTGGTTTTATTTTTCTTGTACCCAGCCGTTGAGTCATATAATTTTAAAAATGGATTAAATAAGAGTTATGCCAACGAATGGTTGAATCTGTATGTGCTGCCAAACTATGATACTTCTAAAATAGAGCAGGTCAACAGTACACAGTCATATTCGATTGAATACAATATTGGGGAAAGATTTGAAGCTGAAGCTGAAGATGTCAATGCTGTCATCGACAGTGAATTTTCCGGAGAATTTCATATCATGGATAAAAATGATATCTTTCATATTCTTCTAGTGAACGACAGAGAAATTACAGGACTTTATACTAATGATGATGAAGTGACCATCGACTCTATCAATATAGAAGATATGGACCGTGAAACTATAAGAGAAATTTACGATCATCCTGTAAAAACGGTTGATAAGGGCGGAAAACATCTGGTAGTGGAAAATGAAGAATATGATGTTTTTGAAATCAATGATAAGTATGTCTATTTCTTTTATGATGTGTATGAGGAAGATGCAGTCAACGGGCTTCTGACAGTGGATAAATCAGAGATGAAGCACAGCGACACAATGTATAATCATCCGCCTGAAAAAGATAACGAACGATTAAACTATCATCTGATCAATGCGACAAGGGAAAAATATGGTGTGGCCCCATTGGAACATGAGGACTTGGTCAGTGAAGCAGCCGGAGGGCACAGCAGAGATATGTCGGAAAATGACTTTTTTTCCCACGAGTCACCTGACGGAAGTACTTTAAAAAGCAGAATTGAATCTTTGGAAGTATCTTATAGACTCGCAGGAGAAAATATTGCCATGGGCCATACTTCGCCAATATTTTCACATCACAGTCTGATGAACTCTAAAGAACACAGAGTGAATACGCTGAATGATAAATATACACATTTGGGTATCGGTGTTGAATATAATGATGAAGAGGTCCCTTATTATACAGAGAATTACATTAAAAAATAGATTCGTCCGGATTCTCCGGACGAATCTATTTTTATTATAATGATTTTTAAATTTTAAAATTCTCTGAACAGACCGACCACTTTTCCAAGGACAGTCACACTGTCGAGGTAGATCGGTTCGAGTGCAGTATTTTCAGGCTGCAGACGATAATATCCTTTTTCCTTATAAAACCGCTTAACAGTCGCTTCGTCCTCTTCGGTCATTGCTACGATGATATCACCATTATGGGCGATGTTCTGTTTCCGGACGATGACCCGGTCCCCATCAAAGATGCCGGCATCGATCATACTGTCCCCGGCTACATTGAGCAGGAATATTTCACTGTTATGGTTTGCTGTAAAATGTTCAGGTAAAGGGAAGTATTCATCAACATTTTCAACTGCCGTAATAGGGAGACCTGCTGTGACCTTACCTAGGACAGGCACCTGAATTACTGGAGTATGTGCCTGATTTTCCGCCTGGACGATTTCAATCGCCCTCGGTTTAGTCGGATCTCTTCTGATATAGCCTTTCTCTTCCAACTTTGCGAGGTGTCCATGTACGGTGGAACTGGACTGCAAACCTACTGCATTTCCAATTTCCCTGACACTCGGTGGATAACCTTTTTCTTGAACTGTTCTTTTTATATATTGATAGATCTGTTTCTGTCTGTCACTGATTTCTTTCATAGTAAGACCTCCAGCCCTTTATTATTTATAATGATAGCATAAGTTCGGACATCTTACAAACGTTTGTTCGCTAAACACTTGACTGAGAACAAGTGTTCTGTTAATATTTGATTACAAACAAATGTTCGAGGAGGATGACTGATGTTTAAAGAAATCAAAGGTTTTTCTTTATTATTCATAGCAGTAGTGATGATCGGCACAATATATATCTATTCTAACAATTATGGAAAGAACGCACATTCTGATAATATATATACACAAGAAGTACACAATGAAACAATGGCAATCGAACACGATACGAACGCATTAGATGAAATTATTGAAGAAAAGATGTTGACCACCGAGGAAATTGATAGTGATATGAAGTCCGTCACTATGGGAAAATAATTATTTAAGTATGAGAATGTACTCATACTTTTTTTTGTGTTAAATTATATAGGAAAGGATTGATTTTCATGCTTGAAAAGAAAAAACTCGATCGCATCAATGAACTTGCGAAGAAAAAGAAAAATGGTACTCTGACTAAGCCGGAAGCAACTGAACAACAGGAATTAAGACAAGAGTATTTGAAAACTTTCCGCAAATCATTCAAAGCCCAGGTTGAACAGACTAAAGTCATCGACCCCGAAGGCAGTGACGTGACTCCGGAAAAGTTAAAATCAATTCAACGAGAGAAAAATATTAGAAAATAGAGGAGATATTAAGATGGCTTTTGATAATACTGATCAATTAGCAATTAACACTATCCGTACACTTTCAATTGATGCAATTGAAAAAGCAAATTCAGGTCACCCTGGACTGCCGATGGGTGCTGCACCTATGGCATACACATTGTGGAGCAAACATCTGAACTTCAATCCGAATTCAATGGATTGGTTCAACCGTGACCGCTTTGTGCTCAGTGCGGGGCATGGATCAATGCTGATCTACAGTTTACTTCATTTATCAGGTGGACTTGAACTTGAAGAAATTAAAAACTTTAGACAATATGAGTCCAAAACACCAGGACATCCTGAATTCAAACACACTGAAGGTGTGGAAATTACAACGGGGCCTCTGGGGCAGGGCTTTGCTATGAGTATCGGTATGGCTATGGCTGAGAAGCATCTCGCCGCTAAATATAATACTGAAGATTATAAAGTGGTTGATCATTACACTTATGCACTTGTGAGTGACGGTGATTTAATGGAAGGGATTTCTCACGAAACAGCTTCGTTCGCAGGTCATTTGAAATTGGACAATCTGGTTGTCCTTTATGATTCCAATGATATTTCACTTGATGGCGACTTGGATAAAAGCTTCTCCGAAGATATTAAAAAGAGATTTGAAGCATACGGCTGGGATTATCAGCTGGTAAAAGACGGTAACGACCTGGAAGAGATCGACCAGGCGATAAACAATGCCAAAAAAGCGGATAAGCCTGCAATGATCGAAGTGAAAACTGTCATCGGATACGGTGCGCCCAACAAATCCGGTAAGAGTGATGCACATGGTGCGCCGCTCGGCAGTGAAGAACGTCAGGCTGCATTTGAATATTACGGTTTAGATCCTGAGAAAACTTTCCATGTTGAGGAAGATGTTTATAAACGCTTTAATGAATCATTGAATAAGCGCGGCAATGAAACTCAGGAGGCATGGGAAAATCTTCTTGAGGAATACAGTAAAGATGAACCGGAAAAACATGCTGAATTCATCGCAGCAATCAACGAAGAAGTACCTGCTGATTATGACGCAGAGCTGCCAAAATATGATGCAGGCACTAAAAAAGCGACACGCGGCACTTCAGGAGACATGATTCAGGCATTGTCCAAATCAGTCCCATCATTGTTCGGCGGTGCAGCTGACCTTGCCGGAAGTAATAAAACTTCTGTCAGCGGTGAAGAAGATTTCAGCAAAGATAATTATGCCGGTAAAAATATCTGGTTCGGTGTGCGTGAATTCGCAATGGCAGCCGCATTGAACGGCATGTCCGCACATGGCGGCATCAAGCCTTACGGCGGAACATTCTTTGTATTCAGCGACTATTTAAAACCGGCAATCCGTTTAAGCGCACTGATGAAACTTCCTGTGACCTATGTATTGACGCATGACTCCATCGCAGTGGGCGAAGACGGTCCGACACATGAACCAGTCGAACAGCTGGCCGGTTTACGTGCAATTCCGAACTTGAATACAATACGTCCGGCAGACGGCAATGAAACAAGAGCTGCATGGAAAGTTGCCATTGAATCCACAGATACACCGACTGCATTGATTCTGACACGTCAGGATGTTGAAGTGACTGATGTGGATTACAAAGCAGTCGATGAAGGTGTCAAACGCGGCGGTTATATCATCTATGATAAAGGTGATGATGCAATCGTCTTCGCTTCAGGAAGTGAAGTTTCACTTGCAGTGAACGCAGCGAAGAAGTTGGAAGAACAGGGCGTTAACATCAAAGTCGCTTCCATTCCTAATATGCAGGCATTCATGAAGCAGGATCAGGATTATATAGATAGTGTTCTGAACAAAGATATTAAAAACAGAACAGCTGTAGAAATGGCTGCGAGCCTCGGCTGGCACAAATTTACAGGCATTGACGGCAAATTATTGACGATTGATACATTCGGAGCAAGTGCCCCTGGTGACATCGTAGTTGAAAAATATGGTTTCACAGTAGAACAAGTGATGAGAACCGTTTTAGAAAAATAGTTTGTTGAAAATTTAATGATTTTAAGATAAACTATATAATGGTTTATGTACGGAGAAAGAGGTGAAGTCGCTTGGCTACATGGATTTGGATACTCATCGTTATCGTTGCACTTGTTGGTGGTTTAGCTTTAGGATTCTTTCTTGCGAGAAAGTATATGATGGATTACTTGGAGAAAAACCCGCCGATAAATGAAGATATGCTACGCATGATGATGATGCAGATGGGTCAGAAACCATCGCAGAAAAAAGTGAATCAGATGATGAGTATGATGAATAAAAACGCAGGCTCTCAGAAAGAGCGCGCTAAAAAATAACGATAGTATTTGTGAACCGCTGGTCTACGAAAGAGGATCGGCGGTTTTTTGTGTTTTTGGATTCGAGTTCGATTTGAAGTTGGAATTTGGCATTGTCAAATCGAATTCGATGTGTGATTTCGATTTGAAGGTCAATTTCGGCACCGTCAAATCTGATCGGAAGTGGGTCAGGGACATCGACATCGCTCCGACCGGCGGAGTCAGATTCGATAAAGTGTCATTCTCCGAGTAGAATAAAATACAGGCATGCTGTGAAATTTACAGCATGCTTTTTTATGTTTACGACTTTGTAAGTATTTCATATTTCGAAATATATGGTAAAATTTTAGTGGGAGAGATGTGGATGTAAGGCAAATGGGGGATTAAGAATGAAAGTCTTTAAAAAATTGTGGTGGTTTTTTAAACAGGAGAAAAACAGCTATATATTCGGTATATTCATGCTGATACTTGTTGCATTGATGGAGCTGATACCGCCTCAGATCATCGGAATGGTGATAGACGGCATTACTGAAGATACGCTGACGCCAAGGGGTTTGACGATATTTATCGCTGTATTATTGGTTACAGCAGTTTTTACATACATATTCAGATATTACTGGAGAATTTTGATTTTCGGTGCGAGTCACCGGCTGGGCAAAATATTACGTAAAAGAATGTATGATAAGTTCTCTCATATGAGTCCTTATTTTTATCAGAAGCGGAGGACGGGGGACCTGATGGCTCATGCGACCAATGATATCCGTGCTGTTCAAAATACGGCCGGGCCCGGTATTTTGACCATAGCGGATTCAATCATAACAGGCGGGGCGGTACTGATCACCATGGCCATCACTATCAGCCCGAAGCTGACTTTGATTACAATGATACCGCTGCCTTTCATGGTCGTTTTGACAAGTTACTACGGAAAGCTTTTAAACAGAGGATTCAGAAAAGCACAGGCTGCTTTCAGTGAATTGAATGATAAGACTCAGGAGAGTATTGCGGGCATTAAAGTGACTAAAACATTCGGTTACGAAGAGAGTGACCAGAAAGATTTCAAAGCACTCAGCGATGATGTTGTAGAAAAGAATTTGAAAGTGTCAAAGATTGATGCACTGTTCGATCCGACGATTACGCTTGTTATCGGAACCAGTTATTTTCTTGCAATCATCTTTGGTGCCCAGATGGTTCTATCTGATGAAATCACTTTGGGACAGCTGATTACGTTTACCACTTATCTTGGAATGATGGTATGGCCGCTACTTGCGCTGGGTATGTTTTTCAATCTTGTGCAGCGCGGACGTGCTTCATATGAAAGAATCGAAGAAATCATGCATACACAAAATGATATCGGTCATGATTATCTGATCGAGGACGCTCCCGACGGGGATATCAGATTAAATATAGGTTCGTTCAACTTCCCGGGAGACAATGAAGTAGCGCTTCGCGATGTCGACTTTGACATAAATAAAGGGCAGACGGTGGGTATTGTCGGCAGGACCGGTTCAGGTAAGAGTGCCATCATCAGACTGTTACTGCGTGAATTTGATACGAACAATCCGAATGATATCACATACGGTGATGTAAGTTTAAAGGACTATAACATTAAAAATCTACGTGCGCAGTTCGGATATGTACCGCAGGATCATTTCCTCTTCTCGACAACTATCAGGGAAAACATTGCGTTCAGTAATCCTGATCTGGATGACGAGGTCATTCATGAAGCAAGCAGATTGAGCAATATACACGAAGATATACTCGGCTTTTCTGAAGGCTACGGAACTGTTGTAGGGGAGCGCGGTGTATCATTGTCCGGCGGACAGAAGCAGCGGATTTCCATCGCAAGAGCGCTCATCACGGATCCGGAAGTGTTGATTCTGGATGACTCGCTGTCTGCAGTCGATGCCGAAACAGAAGTTAACATTTTACAAAATATCTCAAAAGTCAGAAAAGGCAAGACGAATATCATCACAGCACACAGAATCAGTGCAGTATCGAAGGCGGACCTGATCATTGTCATGGATCGAGGGACCATCGTTGAACGCGGCACCCATCAGGAGCTGTTGGATGCGGGCGGCTGGTATTATGAAACGCATAAACAGCAGGCACTCCGTCAAAACTTGACGGATGAATTAGATGATTTAGTGAAGGGGGATGAGTCATATGAATGATACAGTCAACTTGACTGCACGCGATCAACTGAAGGTCCTCCTCCGGCTGCTCACATATACCTTCCCTTTCAAAGGCATCATCGCGTTGGCATTTGTGATGCTCGTCCTGTCCACTGTCGCAGGGATGGTCGTTCCGTACCTGGTAATGGTGTTCATTGATGATTATTTGACACCGGCCGTATTTCCCGAGCGGGATATGACTGTGCTTATTGCAATATTTCTTATCGTGCAGATTGTCGGTGCTATCACGACCTACATGAATATATATTTATTTCAGTATTTGGCATTCAAAGTGATTCAGCAGCTTAGAATCGATGCTTTCAATAAGATAGGTAAACTAGGCATGAAGTATTTTGATAAAGTGCCCGGTGGGAGCATCGTGTCTCGTCTTACGAACGACACTGAAGCGATAGTGGAGATGTTCATCGGTGTGTTTGCCACATTTCTAATGGCATTTTTCATGATGGCCTCAAGCTATGTAATGATGTTCGTGCTGGATGTGAGGCTGGCATTCATAGCCCTTATATTCATGCCGCTGATATTTTTGATCATGCTGGTCTACCGTAAGTATTCAGCGATATTCTTTTCTCATGCAAGACAGTTATTATCTGATTTAAACGCAAAGTTATCGGAATCCATTGAAGGTATGAAAATCATTCAGGTGTTTAATCAGGAAAACAGATTGCAGGAAGAATTCAGAGAAATCAATGAAGACCATTATGAATATAATATGAAAACCGTGCGTCTGGATGGGTTATTATTAAGACCGGCAATCAGCATGATCCAAATACTGGCCATCGCAGTCATTTTAGGCTATTTCGGACTGCTCAGTTTTGAAGGGTCCATTACAGCAGGCTTGATTTTTGCATTCATCCAGTACATGGAACGGTTCTTTGAACCGATCAATCAGGTGAGTCAGAATTTGAGTATATTCCAGCAGGCATTAGTCGCAGCGAGCCGTGTGTTCAGACTGATTGATGACGGTACACTGGAGCCTGCCCAAAAGGAAAATCCGGATAATAAAATTATCGACGGCCGGATTGATTTCAACAACGTCACTTTCAGCTATGACGGTAAAGTGGATGTGCTGAAAAACATCAGTTTTACAGCCATGCCCGGGGAAACGATTGCTCTGGTCGGTCACACGGGTTCCGGAAAAAGTTCCATAATCAATCTTTTCATGCGGTTTTATGAATTCGAGCATGGTGAAATTTTGATTGATGGACAGTCCATTAAAGAGATGCCGAAGTCCGAACTGAAAGAAAATATCGGTCTCGTGCTTCAGGATCCATTTATATTTTACGGGACGATCGAGTCCAATATTAAGCTCTATCATCCGACGATGACTTTTGAGCAGGTCAAAGCGGCAGGTGAATTTGTCAGAGCGGACAGCTTCATCGAGAAACTGCCCAATCAGTATCACCATAAAGTTTTGGAGAAGGGCAGCACTTTCTCAAGCGGGGAAAGACAGCTGATCGCGTTTGCCAGAACCATCGCTGTGGAGCCGAAAATTCTGATTCTGGATGAGGCGACGGCAAACATAGACTCGGAAACTGAAGAGGAGATTCAAAAGTCACTCAATGTGATGAGAAAAGGGCGGACGACACTTGCGATTGCCCACAGACTTTCAACCATACAGGATGCCGATCTGATTCTTGTTCTGAACAAAGGGGAAATTGTCGAAAGAGGGACTCACGAGGAACTTCTGGAGACGGCAGGCATCTATCATAAGATGTATCTGCTTCAAAACGGATAAGTCCATTCAAATGTCATAATTTATTCTAAATAAAACCCCCTAAACCGCTGTATCTCTGATAAAATACAGTTGAATAGGGGGTATTTATGTGGGCAGTGAAGTGACCTTTTTACTGGCATTCGGAGCAGGCGTACTAAGTTTTGTATCGCCTTGTGTGCTACCCGTCTTCCCGGCTTTCGTTTCATACATAACCGGGATGAGTTACAACGAAGTTGAAAATCAGAAATTTAATGCCCGTGCCATATTCCATACGTTATTTTTCCTGATAGGGTTCAGTTTAATATATATTGCGCTTGGATTCGGAACTTCCTTTTTTGGCGGAATATTCATAGAATACGGCAACCTGATCAGACAGATCGGTGCAATATTGATTGTAGTGTTCGGCCTGGTCATCACAGGTGTACTGAAGTTTGAATTTTTAATGAAAGACAGAAAAGTCAACTTCAAAAACCGGCCGGCGGGATTTTTTGGTTCCATTTTGATCGGTATGGCTTTTGCGGCCGGTTGGACACCGTGTAACGGCCCGATCATCGGTGCGATATTTGCAATGAGTGCAACAGAACCGAGTAATGCACTCGTGTTGATGATTGTTTATTGTTTAGGTTTTGGAGTCCCATTCTTTGTCCTCAGTTTCTTTGTTTCAAAAACACGCTGGATGCTCAAATATTCAAACGCCATCATGAAAGCAGGCGGCGTTGTGATGATTTTGATGGGAATCCTGCTGTATTTTGACGGACTGACTCAGATTATTATTTGGTTACAGCCATTATTTGGTGATTTCCAAGGATTTTAAGAAGGTATGATACATTGAATATTGATATAGAAATGCTTTTATTCACACTGGCTTCAATCATGGCAGTCTTTATGGGCATCGGTGTCATATTCGTCCGGCAGAAGGCTTCAAAAAGTCCTTTGTCGGTTAAAAAGATATTGATACCGCCTGTGATGATGTCGACCGGTGCATTGATGTTCGTCTTTCCATATTTCAGGCTGTCAGCTACAGAGATACTTGAAGCGCTTATAATCGGCCTTATTTTCTCAGTGCTGCTTGTCGTTACAACGAAGTATGAACAGAAGGACGACCAGCTCTTCGTCAAACCTTCAAAATGGTTCATCGGTATTTTACTGGCCTTATTGATCATCCGGACATCTTTGAAGTCGATATTATCGATGACGATTTCACCCGGTGAGATCGGCGGCATGTTCTTTCTTCTTGCGTTCGTCATGATCGTCATATGGAGACTGTCCATGTTTATAAAATTTAAGCAATTTAAAAAGCAGCAGGCTGTCTAGCCTAGCTGCTTTACTTTTTCTGTCTGTTCAAATATGGAGAATTTTTCTTTCTCATCATCTGCATATTCGAACAGTGCTTCATATGGAGTATAATCTATCTCAAGCTGATCGAGTTTTTTCTTCATGAATCTGTGGTCTTTCTTCGGTGTTGCGATGATATAACCCTTCATTATCTGATCGAGTTCTATCTTTTTCACACCTTCATCCAAAGCTACCTTGGAAATTCTTCCGGCGATTCTTTCTTTCGCCACCTGCCTGAACAGCTCCGGCACGGGGCTTACAAGCTCATTCAACAGCGCTTTTGTATCATCATCCCAAAGCGGCAATCCTTTTTCTATATAGTAATCCTGCCAGTCGAGTTCACTGTATCCGTCTTCTTTCGGCATTCTTCTTAAAAATTTCCTGAACATAAAAAATCCGCCTATGAATAATGCACCGACCATTATGAACATCCACAGGGTAATTCCCCACATGAACAACGTATCAGTCATACCCTTCACCTCGTATACCATTATATTCAAAAAAAAGAAATATGTCCATAAACGAATTTGTGACGATATATAGTGTGAGGAGGTGAAGAGCATGCATAAAAGTACAAGTGCAAGATTTTACTACATGACGACAGATGCAGAAGGCAAAGAGATTTTACGTTATCGTTCAGTACCGAATATCAATGTGGCATCAAGTGACAACGAAATCAATCAGGTGATGGAAGTATTTGAAACATTGACACTGGATTCATATGCGTTAGTTGAAAAACTGGAAACATACGTCATTGGATAATTAAAATCAAGGAGGATTTCAAATGGAGAAAAGACTGGTTTTTGTTTTTAATACTAATGCAAACAGACGTTTTACGATGAACTTCCGTAATCCGAATGAAGCGGTCACTGAAGCCGAGCTGCTGGAAGCTGCACAGAAATTGATCGACTCGGATGCACTTGACCCGATGCAGGGGAAACCCATCGGTGTTCATTCGGCCAAAGTGGTCAGCACTGATACACAAGTCATCATCTAATGGACTGGATACCACTCGTGAGTGATGTCGGTTTCCCGGTAGTGATCACTTTTTTCCTGCTTCACCGCATGGAAAGGAAATTGGATGACCTCATCATCACTATCCGACAACTCTAAAATAGGGCGCCCTGATTTTTATCAGGGCGTTTTTTTAGTATAATTGATTTGAGGTGTTGAAATGAAAATTTTACATACTGCCGACTGGCATATCGGAAAGAAACTGAATGGCAGAGATTTAATAGAAGATCAAAAATTTATCCTGGAACAATTAATGCATCATATAGAAAAATTGAAGCCGGATATCATTGTGCTTGCAGGAGATCTGTACGACCGGAGCAATCCTTCAAAAGAGGCGCTGAATATGGTTAATCATTATCTTTACAAAATGAATAAGGAGATGGCACTGCCTGTGCTCATGATCAGCGGCAACCATGATTCTAAAGCACTCCTTGATTACGGTTCTGAGTGGTTCAAAGATTCGGACCTTCATATCCATACTTCTCTTGAAGGTATTTTGGAACCTGTCAACATCAGAAATCACAATTTTTATCTCATTCCGCATATTGATGTACTTGAAGCACGGCACTATTTTGATAATAAAGAGCTCCGGACCCATCATGATGTCTATGAACACATTGTGGAACAGCTCAAGCTGGATGAAAGCACGACAAATATACTGATCGGACATCTGTTTATCCAGGACGGTAAAGAGAGTGAATCTGAAAGGGCACTTTCGATCGGTCTATCTGAAGAGGTGAACAGTGAAATATTTCAGCCTTTCGATTATGTGATGCTCGGACATTTACATCATCCATTCGCCATCAACCATGACAAAATATTTTACAGCGGCTCACCTCTCAAATATTCGTTCAATGAAGTGAAACAGCCGAAAGGGTTCAGGTGGATCGATACTGATGAAAATTCGGTTAAATTCATCCCCTTGAAACCTGTACACGATATCGTAGAGTATGAGGGCAGCTATGATGACATCATCAATGAGAAAATCGATTTTGAAGATAAGGAAGCTTACTTTAAATTCGTACTGTCCGATTTAAGACATGTGAAAGAACCGATGTCGAAAATTAAAATGATTTACCCGAATACATTGGAACTGAAAGTGACGTCTGAAAACAACGATTTTAATATGACGACGATAGATATGAAAGAAACAAGCGATTATGACATATATTCATCATTCATAGAGGAAATCGGCCAGAGGCCGCCGACGGCCATTGAAACAGAGTTATTTGAACAGCATTTTGGAGGCAGCAATAATGAAACCAGTTAAACTGCATATGGAATATTTCGGTCCATTTAAAAATGAAACAATTGATTTTACACATGCTGACGGTCAGATGTTTCTCGTCAGCGGTAAAACAGGTTCGGGAAAGACGATGATTTTTGATGCCATCACTTTCAGTCTGTACGGCCAGACTTCGACGACCGACCGTGATGAGTATTCAGTCAGAAGCCAATTTGCTTCTGACAGTGATATTTCAAAAGTCAGCCTGGAGTTTATCGTAGGAAAAAAATGTTACACAGTTGAAAGGGAACTCAGCTTCAATAAAGAGGGCAGAAAGTCGAAAGTACCGTCGAAAGCTGCACTTTACGCCGCTGACGGCAGTGTCCTCGAGAGCTCCGTCACAGGGGTTACCGGCAAAGTGATCGATATCATCCAGCTGACTGCGGACCAGTTCAGGCAGATATTGATACTGCCCCAGGGGGAATTCAAAAAACTGCTTGTCTCGACGAGTGAAGATAAACAGAAGATACTCCGGACTTTATTCCAGACAGAACGTTTTGTCGACTTCGAAAACAAGTTGAAAGAACTCGAGAAAAGCGACAGGGCGGGACTTCACCAGCTGGAGGCGAAAATTGGCGAGCAGCTCAGTACGCTCGAGGATAATGAGGAGCATCCGAGCTTCAACCATCAGATTGAATCACTGAAATCAAGAATTGAGAATGTGAAGAAAGAAGCCGGAATTCTGGAAAAAAGAATCATTGCATCCAGAGAAAAACGTAATGTTCTGCAGGAGGAGCTGAAGAAGAAAGACGCCCATAATGATAAAGTTGCACAGCTTGAAAAGCTGCTGGAACAGCAGACTGCACTGAATGCTCATGCTGGAAATATCAAACTGATGGAAAATGATATTGCCGACTACAACATGGTCAAGACAATCGATTTTGAGCTCAGACGGGAAGCAGAACTGACAGAGACGATAGGCAAGCTCGAGAAAAATGAGGCAGAACTGAATTCCCGGTATGAAAATTTACAAAAAGAGTATGATCAGCTGACGGAACAATTGAATGAACTGAAACAAAATGAAGCAGAAATTTTTGAGAATGAAAAATATATAACAAGAAATGAACGTTATCTGACGGCGAAATATGAAGAAATACCGGAAGAAATCAGACTTGTCAAAGAAAAGATGGAAACTCTGGAACAATCCGCTCAAAAACTGAAAGAGGCTCACGATTCCTATACTGAAGAACTGGAAAGCATCACCGCTTCTAAAAATGAAGAGGATGAACTGACAACGAGGAAACACCGTCTGGAACTCGACCAGAATGATATCAAAAAGAAACTTGATGATGAGAAGAAATACATGGGCTACGATAATCACCTTGAAGAGATTGACGGTCTGATCAATACGAATGAAAAAAATCGTGAACAGTGTGAAACATCTCTTAAAGAGCTTAAGTCGTCTGTACAAAGTAAATATGGAAAAGAGGACCAGCCGCATATTGAACATCTCCTCGGCCATCTGACAGTCGGCGAAGCATGCCCGGTCTGTCAGAGCACGGTGGAAACAATTCCTGACAGCATCGCATACTTGAGTGAAAGTGAAGAAAAAGATATCAGTCGTTTAAATGAACAGCTTGAAGAGTTGGAAGACGAAAGCAAGACTTTGGAAAATGATTCTAAACTCTATAAAACACTGCTGAATGGAACGGAGCGTCATTCATATGATGGATTGTCCCAGTCGTTTGCTGATGCGGAAGAAAAGATTGTAAAGATCTCTGACAAAATCGTATCAGTGAAAAAAGCGCTCGTCAGAAAAGATCTGCTCGACAAAGAGCTGTCAAAAAATTCAACACAGATACAGCAGTCAAGATTTGCCCATGAAAAAAACAATGATAAACTTGCTCAGCTGAAAGAGCTGCTGGATGAATTCAAGGCGGAGACTTCATTTGAAAACTATGCAGAATTCAGAAATTACATGGAAAAACAGAAAGAAGCTGTCACACGATTTAAAATGAAGAAAGACCAGCTGGAAAAAAGACAGAATGTGCTGAGTAAAGAGCTTACCACAGTCAGCCAGTCTCTTAAACACAGCCGTGAAAGCATAGAAGAGAATCAAACAGCTATGATCGCCCAGAGTGAAGTGGTTGAGGCTTTCCTACTAAAAGAACCGTTCTTGGACCGCAGCGAATTGAGACAGATTTTAAACCGGACGGATATAGAAACCAAGGAAAAAGAAGTCAACGCATTTCATCAGGAAAAAAGTTCAACAGAAAAGCGAATTGGTGAAATAGAAAAAGAATTGGTTCAAAATGAGTTTTACAACACTGCTGAAGATGAAGAGAAAATAGAATCAGCAGAAACGGCACTCGATCAATTCCAGCGGGAGCTTGCAGTACTGAACAATAACATCAGACAGTATGACAGGGTTCTCGCTACAGTGTCTGAATATATCGGTGAATATGAAGAGAAGAAACAGCATTTTGAAGCGGTCAGCGATCTCGTTCAGAAAGTTGGCGGCAATAATGAAAGCAGGGTGTCGCTCGAGCGTTATGTATTGATGTACTTTTTAGAGAAGATATTGAATATAGCAAATGAAAGACTGTTGGATATGACGAACCACCGTTACGCACTGATCCGCAGCCAGGCTAAAATCAGCAGGAAAACAGGGCTCGATATTGAAGTGTTCGATTACTATAACAACTCCGCGCGGCACATCTCTTCTTTATCCGGCGGTGAAACGTTCCAGGCTTCATTGTCTCTTGCACTCGCACTCAGCGAAGCAGTCCAGCAGGAAGCGGGCGGTATCAGTCTGGATACGATGTTTATCGATGAAGGGTTTGGTACACTGGATAAAGAAACACTTGAAATAGCGATTTCGACTTTAATAGATCTGCAGTCAAACGGTAAGACAATCGGCATCATTTCACATGTCAGTGAATTGAAAGAAAGATTAAATTACATTTTGGAAGTGACATCGACTGATGAGATTAGTACAGCTGATTTTAATTTTTAATATTTTATTTCTGATTTAAGAGAGTAGTGTCAATATGAATACTAAACAATCAAAGTTTTTTAATGAGAGAAATTTTGTGGTCGCCAATCTGATCATCGGCGCTTTCATCACGATATTGAACCAGACGCTGCTGGTTACAGCAGTGCCTTCGATAATGGCTGACCTGGACATACCATTCAGTACCGCCCAATGGCTGACAACAGGGTTCTTTCTGGTGAATGGCATCATGATTCCTGTCACTGCATTTCTGATCAATAAATTTACGACGCGTAAATTATATATTTTCGCAATGACGCTGTTTACTGTGGGAACGCTTATTTCAGTCGTATCTCCGGTATTTACACTTCTCCTCGCCGGCAGGATTGTCCAGGCAGCCGCTGCAGGCATCATGATGCCGCTGACGATGGTGGTGCTGCTTAAGATGTTTCCTGCTGAAAAACGGGGACGTGCAATGGGTTTATTCGGACTGATCATAGGTTTTGCCCCGGCCATCGGACCTTCCCTGTCCGGTTACATAGTTGAAGTATGGCCATGGAGAACATTATTCATCATTGTCGCGCCATTTGCCGCGTTGAATATTCTATTTGCGTATAAATTTATGCGGAACGTCACAGAAACGACGGACCCGCCGGTGGATTACTTATCAATAATATTATCGACACTGGGCTTCGGCGGAATGTTGTATGGTTTTTCTGTTGCGGGTATCAGTGGGTGGACCTCTCCTGAAGTACTTATCCCGATCACAGCCGGTGGAATCATAGTAGCCATTTTCGTACGCAGGCAGCTCAGACTGGAAATTCCGATATTACAGCTGAGAGTATTTAAAAATAAATATTTTCTGATCAGTTCTCTGATCGGGGTGATCGTATTCACTTCGATGGTCAGTGCCAATAATATTCTTCCAGTCCTGATGCAGGATATGCTCGGGTATACAGCGTTCGAATCAGGACTATCATTGTTACCGGGCGCGGTTTTAATGGGTGCATTCGGTTTGATCGCAGGCGTTCTGTTTGATAAATACGGCATTAAAACACTGACATTCACATCGATGGGCATCATATTGGTGACGTCTATATTGCTGTCTGTGCTAAATGAAAATACTTCATGGACATATATCACTGTCGTGTATACATTCCGCCTGCTCGGGACGGGTCTATCCATGATGCCGCTGACGACTTTTGCGATGAATGCATTGAAAGACCACCTGCTGCCGCACGGTACATCGATCAATAATACGATGAGGCAGATCGGCGGTTCTTTATTTACGGCACTGCTCATTACCGTGATGACCGGATTTGCCATAAGTGTATCCGGCGGGAGCTCACCGACTAATGCAGAGGAAATCATGGGTGTAAATGTATCCTTCATGGTCTCAGCGGTTCTGGCATTTATCGGACTGGTCATGGCGTTCTTTTTAAAAGAGCAGAAGTATATAAGTAAAGAAGAGCGGTAATTTGATTCCGTTGACATAATAATTTCACAATAAAATATAAAAAGCATCACAATATCCAATTTTTATTTGATATATTAAGATGAGTTGGACATGGAGGGTGTTATTTTGAAAAATTTTATCTTGTTTGGTCTGTTTTCTGTATTATTTTTAAGCGCCTGCAGTGATTCCGAAGTGGAAACCATGAATCAATTCGGCAATGAAATACAGGAGTACTCGGTCACCAACCAGAATGATGAAACAGTTACAGACGAGGATATGGAAGGCAAGGTCTGGCTGCTGGACTTTATTTTTACAAACTGTGCAACGGTGTGTCCGCCTATGACGGCAAATATGACACACTTGACCCAGGAACTTGAAGATCAGGGAATTGAAGATTACGGCGTGCTCAGTTTCAGTGTAGATCCAGAAAGAGACACACCTGAAGAATTATCCCAATATATAAGTTACTATGAAGTGCCCGAAGAGACGGAGTGGCATCTCGTTACAGGTTACGATCATGATTTCATCCGCAGTTTTGCAGAAAAGAATTTTAAAACAATTGTTGCACCTGCTCCGCAGGGCAGTGACCAGGTGACACATGCGACAAGTTTTTACTTAATTGATTCAGAAGGTACGATCAGAAAATCCTATCCGGGTCTCGATCAGGGAGATAAAGGGTTTCCGGTTACAGAGATTGTAGATGATGTCGCTGCACTGACAAGCGAAATTGAAAAGGAATAAACCAGCATTTAAGAGCAGGCAACTGCTCTTTTTTTTTGAGCAAAAGGGTTCAATCTCAATTGTTATCCATGATATGATGTTGAATTTATGAGAAGGGAGTTGGAAAATATGTCTGTTCGTAAAGAACGCTATTACATCGCTTTATTACTGCTTGTTATTATCTTTGTCGGAGCTTCACTCCGCTCGCCGATTTCTTCAATAGGGCCGCTGGTGCCTTTTTTCAGTGAAGAGCTGGAAATCAGCAACACGACAGTCGGTCTGTTAAACACACTCCCTTTACTTGCCTTTGGCCTGTTCTCGCCATTCATACCAAAAATGGCACGTAAGTATGGTATGGAAGTACCACTGCTGGTTGCCATGATATTTTTAACTGCGGGTATTTTAATGAGGGGGATGGATGGTACATTCATGCTGTTTTTAGGCACTGCAATAATCGGCATGTCCATTGCGGTCGGCAACGTCCTGTCCCCTGGACTGATTAAAGCGACATTCCCTTTTAAAGTCGGAATCATGACCGGCCTGTATTCCTTTTCGATGAATATCGTGAGTGCATTATCAGCAGGACTGTCAGTGTCGGTAGCAACCAGTCCGGATTTTGATTGGCGCACAGCGCTTGCAATGTGGGGTATATTTCCGTTGATGGCAGTTTTGGTTTTAATTTTAAGAATGCCGAGAACTTTGGAAGAGCGAAAAAAAGTATTTAAGGAAATAGACGATGTCCCATCTGAAAAATTATGGAACTCCCGTCTGGCATGGGCAGTGACGCTCTACATGGGACTGCAGTCTTTAGTACCATATACTCTGTTTGCATGGCTGCCTGCTATTTTAATAGAAAAAGGATTCAGTCAGACCACGGCCGGCTGGCTGATGACGATCTATCAGCTCGGCGTGCTGCCGACGACATTCATCGCACCGGTCATTGCATATAAATTTGCCGGACAGAAAGGGCTCGGCGCAACGAGCGGTCTGATGTGGGCCGTGGGCCTGATCGGTATAATGTTGATGCCGAACCACTGGATGATCATTCCGTTCCTGATCGTTACCGGTGTCGGTGCCGGGACGACATTCAGTCTTGCGATGATGTTCTTTGTTCTGCGCACGAAGACTGTCGAGCAGTCTGCACAATTGTCCGGCATGGCACAATCAGTCGGTTATGTGCTTGCAGCAACAGGACCGTTGTTTCTTGGTATGATTGCAGAGTATACAGGCACATGGAATATCTCATTGATGATTTTGATCGCCGTTTCATTTCTCATTGCATTTTTTGGCTACTTTGCAGGAAGCAACCGTACAATATCTGACTGAAAGTCCTCTTTTTAAGAGGACTTTTTTTTATCCTTTGTGCTACGATTAGTTAAAAAGGTTGAAAAGGTGATTTGATGAGAAATGTTATTTTAGATTGCGACCCGGGACATGATGATGCGATTTCCATCATTATCGGTGCTTCAAAGAGAAGTGGGTTGAACATACTCGGAATTACAACTGTCGCAGGAAATGTTGAAGTGGAAAAGAATACAGTGAATGCATTGAAAGTATGCGAGTTGATCGGACTGGATGTGCCTGTAGTGGAAGGTGCTGTACGGCCCCTGGTAAGAGAAAGCGAGATTGCACCTGAAATTCATGGTGAAACAGGCATGGATGGTCCTGTATTGGACATGCCGTCAAAAGAAAAGATGCCCGGTCATGCGGTGGATTTTATTATTGAACAGGTTAAGAACAGCCGGGAAAAAGTGACGCTGGTGCCGACGGGTCCGCTCACGAACATTGCACTCGCTTTAATAAAAGACCCCTCGATAAAAGAAAACATTGATGAGATTGTACTGATGGGCGGCGGCACGTTCGGCAACTGGACCCCTGCAGCCGAGTTCAATATTTATGTCGATGCAGAAGCGGCAAAGGTCGTTTACGAGAGCGGTCTCCCTGTGACGATGTTCGGTCTGGACGTGACACATCAGGTCATTGCCGATGCGGCAGCCATTGACAGAGTATCAAAACTGGATAATGACATTGCCGTGTTCGTCAAAGAATTGCTTATATTCTTTGCTGAAACTTACAAAAATCATTTTGGTTTCCCAGGTGGACCGATCCACGATGCCTGTACGACGATGTACTTGATAAACCCAGACATGTTCACGTTTGAAGATGTCAATGTCACGATTGAAACTAAAGGTGAAGCGACATACGGCATGACTGTCGTTGATCTTCTGAAGACGACAGGCAGGCTTGAAAACGTTAAATTTGCAACAGGTGTAAATACTGAAACGTTCTGGAATATCTTCCAGGATGTACTGGCTTCTTATGGTGAGGCAGATGAGTAGACCTAAAATCACCATCGTCGGCAGTATAAATATGGACCTGATCACAGTGACAGAGCAGGTGGCGAACGCCGGTGAAACTGTTGCGGGAAAAGACTTTGAAACGTTGTTCGGCGGCAAAGGCGCAAATCAGGCGGTCGCAGCGGCGAGACTCGGAGCAGATGTATCAATCATCGGCAAAGTCGGTGATGATGCATTCGGCATCGAGATGATTAAAAACTTCGAAGAAAATGATGTCGATACTTCCGGAATTGCGGTTGAAGAAAAAACACCGTCCGGCATTGCCAATATCATCGTATCCGACAACGACAACCGCATCATAATCATCGCCGGAGCAAATGATAAAGTGGATAAAAAACATGTCGATCAATACGCTTCGGTGATCGAAGACAGTGACATGGTATTGCTGCAGTTTGAGATTCCGATGGATACCATCAGGCACACACTTGATATTTGTATGAAAGAGAATGTACCGGTAATCATAAATCCGGCGCCTGTGGCGGAGCTCGAACAAAAATATCTGAAGGCGGCAACTTATATTACTCCGAATGAACATGAAAGAACCCAGCTGTTTAAAATGCAGGAAGACGGACTGCCTGAGTATTATGAAAAACTGATCACCACACAAGGCGGCCAGGGCGCTTCATATTTTATGGACGGCAAAGAAATCATCATTCCGCCGAAAAGTGTTGATGTCGTCGACACCACCGGTGCAGGGGACACTTTCAATGCTGCATTCGCAGTGGGAATCGCCGAAGGCATGACAGTCGAAGATGCAATCTACTTTGCCAACGATGCTGCAGGACTTGCAGTGAGGAAACTCGGCGCCCAGAGCGGCATGCCGGAGAGGGATGAAATGGATAATAAGAACAGCCGTGATGTTTAAAATTCTGGAATAGTGGAATATATGCACTATGATTATAATTCAATTGTCCCTTTCAGCGGTTTCTCCAGCTTTTGGGTAACAACGGTGTATGTAGTCGGTATACTGTTCATCATTATTAATATCGGCATTTATTTATACCTCAGAAACAAAAAGATAAAGCAATAGGCCAAAGAGTCAGGGCGGATTGATTCTACAATAAAACCCGGACGGTATCTCAAGTAAAGAGATACCGTCCGGGTTTTTAAAGTCATTTTTAATGGGTCAGCATACAGAATCATTCGATTTTGGTACGGATAACCCGAACAAAGGTCTGAGGTACAGTGCAAGGAATGTACCGCCGATTGCGACGATCCCCCAAATATAGCCGTGAAGACTGAACGACGCGATGCCTCCGAAATATGCTCCGATGTTACAGCCGAATGCGAGACGGGCGCCGTAGCCCATAAGGAGTCCTCCGATGACCGAAGCCATGAAGTTGCCTCTGGTAATTTTAGTGAATTTGAACAGCCCGCCTGCAGCTGACGCTAAAAATGCACCGAGTATGACACCGAAGTTAAGAACTGTAGTGGAGTCGGCAAAAATGGAAGAGTTTAGAGCTGTTGCCGCCTCTCCCTGCCAGTAACCCCAGCTGGCGACGTCAAATCCGATGAATTCTGCGACTTTGGAACCCCATAGTGCAAATGCTGAAGTGATACCCCATGGTTCACCGCGTGTCATCAGAGTCAAAGCATTTAATACTGCAAGAGCGACTGCTGCAACCATTAAAGGCCATGAACCTCTGAAGATTCTCTTCCAGCCGTGTGCACTTGGCAGAGGTGCAATTTTAGGAGAGTTTCTCTTTTTCTCAACGACTTTACTGATGAAGGCGATTAAACCGAATATCAATAACGATACGACTAAAGCACCGCCGTAGCCAAGACCAGTGGAAGTTGCGAGTGAAAATTCACCCATTGATGGCAGCTCTTCTGTCCAGAACGGTAAGTGTGCGGCACCGATTGTCGTACCGATGATGAAGAAAATCAAAGTGATGAACATTACAGAACGTCCGCCGCCGATGGCATACAGTGTACCTGACGCACACCCGCCTCCGAGCTGCATACCGATGCCGAATAAAAATGCACCGACAACAAGACTGACACCGACCGGTGAAACGTATCCTGTAACTTCAGCACCGAAAAATGAAAGGCCGAGCGCTAAAATCGGTGCGAATAACAGAGTTGCTGTGCCAAGCATCACCATATGAGCGCGTATTGCTTCACCGTTGCCGACAGACATCAGACGTCTGAAAGCTGAAGTGAAACCGAAGCGTGCGTGAAACAACGTATAACCGAGCAGTAAGCCGATGACCATAAGAACCGGCTGCATGATTGACTGCGTGATTACTAAATATATAAATAAGACCAGACTGACTAGAATTCCGCCGCCAATAAGCAACTTTTGCGGATCTTTCAGAGCATCAGCATGACGATGTACCGGATCCATAGCTTTACTAACAGTATTTATATTACTGACCAAATAAATCCTCCTATACCTTAGTTAATTAGTATGAATTCATCATTATAGGAGCATCAGAAGGAATTGTCAAAGGAAATTATTCAAAAAGAAAAGCAATGCTCGTCATGTCAAGCACTGCTCATTCCAATATTGAATTTAAACTGCCGTACTGATTCATGTGTGCAGTCTTTTTGCACGTATATACAGAAAGATATAGATGATCATGGACATGGCGACTGAACCGGCAGATGCGACATAAATTGAAGCATAACCGAATATGAAAGCCATTTGTCCGAAGAGGATCGCGCCGAGACCGATACCTAAATCGAAGAAAGAGAAAAACGTTGCGTTTGCCATACCACGTCTGTTGGCCGGTGAATTTTCTACCGACCATGCCTGCAGGGCAGGCTGGACACTTCCGAAACCGAGTCCGTAAAGTGAGGCAGCAATAAGCAGAACGGCGGTATTCGGCAGCCATGCGAGCATAAGCATGGCGATGAATATTGAGAAAGCCCCCGGCATGAATACATATAGATGGCCTTTCTTATCGTAAATCCTTCCTGCGAAAGTACGTGATATCATAAGAAACGCTGCATAAAGCAGAAAATATAGTTCTATGCCTGGAATTTCTTTTTCTATGGCATAGATCGGCAGAAATGTAGCAATACCTCCGAAAGACGCTGTAATGAAAAATAACAGGACGGATGGCTTTATCGCAGTTTTTTCAAAGATATCAAACTTCAGCTTCGCTGATCTTGTTTCAGCTTCTTCCACTTTTTTATAACGGATTTGTGATGCGAACAACAATGCAACCAATCCACAAGCAGCACAAATTAAAAACAGCTGTGGAAATGAAATGACACCGACTAGTGTCAATCCAAGAGTCGGGCCGAGTGCGAGCGCTACGTTACCCGACAGACCGAAGTATCCGAGCCCTTCACCACGTCGCTTGGGCGGAACGATATCGGTGGCGATTGTGCCCCCTGCAGTTGTTGAAAATCCCCATCCCATACCCTGGACAATTCTTAATAGAAATAAAAATAAAATACTTGAAATAAAACTATAACTGGCTATTGATAGTACAAAAACAACAAGTCCTGTCTTATAAACAAACCCACGGCCTTTCGACTCTAACGCATGACCCGCATAAGGTCTGAGCAGTAAAGCTGAAAACGTAAAGATACCGACGATAAGACCGACGAGCTGGTCATTCCCACCCAGTTCTTTCAAGAACAAAGGAAGAGTCGGCAGTGTCATCTGGAAGCCGAGGAAGACAAAAAAGTTAGCCAGACAAACAAAGATAAAATCACGAGTCCAAATTCTGTTTTCTAAATGAGCACTTTGTTCATGCGGCTCTGAATTCATGACTAGACCCCTTTTCTTCTCATAGTTGATTACCATTATACAGATTTAAGATGAGAGTCACTAGAGGAAGAACTTAATAGGAGTGATTAATATATTGAAATAATATTTTATAGAGAAAATAAAGGTATAGCCATTCTTTTTTGATGTCACGAGAAGTCTGGTACAGGATAATCTACTATAATGATAATAAGAAAAATATTAATTCTGTAAAGCAGGTGTTATCAAATGGAGAGAATTAAACTACAGATGATAAGAACAACTTCCAATGACATTCCTAAGTACGAATTACCGGAAGGATTCGTATTCAGAATGTTCAGGGATGGAGATCAAAAGCTGTGGGCGGACATTGAAACCAGAGTGGATGAATTTGAGACTGAAGATGACGCACTTAAAAGATTTTATAGTGAATTCGGAGATTCTATCGATGAAATGGAAGAGAGGTGTGTATTCATAGAAACAGCAGAAGGTGAAGCTATAGGCACAACCACCGCATGGTATGGAGATTTAAAAGGAGATGGCCGCATACTTGGAAGAATTCACTGGGTCGGCATCGTGCCTGAATACCAGGGCAGGGGATTGGCCAAACCAATGTTGAGTAAGGCGATGTATATGCTGGCAGCCCGACATGAGGAATTCTATCTGACTTCACAGACTACAAGCTGGCAGGCGATAAATATGTACCTGAATTTTGGCTTTAAACCGGTATATACGGATGAAAATTATGATGCTGCCTGGTCAATGATGGAAGAGATGCTGGACAGGAAGATCAGATGATATATCGATTTAAAAATACTCAATATTAGGAACATTAATAAAAGAGTTGTAATTGGCAGCCATTCTCTTATATCATTAATCAGCGGTATATAACCCCTGTTCAAAAGGAGGATAATTAATGAAGAAAAAAAGAAATGTTAAAAATATAAATTTTGAAAAGATAAAGCTATCCATGACTCCCAGAATCACTGCACAGACACTCTTGAATATATTATCAGTCATAGCTGGCTCATTCATTTTCGCGGTCGGTATCAACGTATTCATGATTTCAGGTAATCTGGGTGAAGGCGGCGTTACAGGTCTGTCCATCATCTTTTTATACGCCTTTGATATACCTCTTGCGATCTCCACATTGATTCTGAATGGTCTTCTTCTGATCATCGGTTTCAGGTTCCTGTCTAAAAGAGCGATGTACTATACGATTTTTGCGGTCATACTGATGTCAATGTTTCTTGGCCTCACCCAGTCATGGGGAATCGAAAATGATGAAATCATGCTGAATGTATTATTTGGTGGTCTGTTCATCGGACTGGGCAACGGCCTTGTAATCAGAATCGGTGCAACCACCGCAGGGTCGGCAATCATCGGCAGAATTGCCAATAAGTATCTTGATATGAAAATTGCAAATGCAATATTACTGGTCGATCTGTTTGTGATACTGCTCAGTCTTACAGTTCTGTCAGTCCAGCAGGTGCTGCTTACAATCGTCGCCATGTTCACCGCAGTCAAAGTGATGGATTTTGTAATAGAAGGACTGAATCCTAAAAAGGCCATCACAATCGTCTCCTCAAAACCCGAGGCACTCGGCACGCTGATCAACAGTGAAATCGGCCGGGGAGTGACGATGGTCAATGGACAGGGATTCTACTCAAGAGAACAGTTTGATATCCTTTATGTGGTTATCAACAAATCGAAGCTCGTCAGATTGAAGCGTCTGATCAAGAAATATGATGAAAATGCTTTTGTCGTTGTGAATGATGTGAACAGTGTGCTTGGGAACTCGTTTCCACAGTAATATAATTACCCCGGACTCAATATCCAATTTTGAGTCCGGGGTAATTTTTTCTTAGTGTCCATTATTTCTAAAGTTCTTTTCCATTTTTAATTTTTTATAGCAGTAATCCACTCCCTGCCATTTGAGATACTTGGCTGATTTATCAAACGAGGCATCGAAAAACCGGATGATATCTTCAGGATTTATGTTTTCAACTTCATCCATCATTTCAATCAGATACTCTGCCATCTGTTCACTGAAATAACTGCCTTCAGGAAAATCATCAGTGACTGCAAGCTTTGTTCCGCTGACAAATGGATATGGCAATACAAAGAAAGTGGGGTGTTCTGAATTATCATCACCCAGCCAGAATCCAAATTCCACCATATGTTCATCAAATGCAGCCCTCTCGATCACTTTGGAATCATCAGGAAAAGGCTCGTGTTCTTTATACACCAATATACAGGAGACATCAAAGGTGCCCCAGAATAATCCGGGATATACTTTTCTCTTTCTCATCGGGGCGATAAACTTCATTTCCACGTCATTTGCGAACTGGAACCATTTAAGAATCTGTGCGGCAGTTTCTCTGTTGTAATGATGGTGTTCAGTATCTTTTTCAAATGGTATCGTCGTTTCCATCTCCTGCGGTCTGGTGTTCATTTTGATATTCAGTCCAAGGTCCTGGGTGACCGTGATGATTTCGTAGTAGTAATCACGGACAGTTTTACCGTCGATCAGCTGTATATTATTTTCGTTATCTGTTGTTCTTATCGTGATGACATTATTCGTCAAGTTGGCTTCAATATCAAAATAAATACCATTGCACCTTAAAGTCCCGGTTGAAAAACCTCTGGTTGTGATATCCAAAATGACATGCGCCCACTGAGGTTCCTGAGGGGCGTAGTTCAATTTAATTTTCCCAAGTATTTGTGAAATTAATTGCAGCGTAAGTATTTCCTTCTTATTATTTTTATAAAAGCTCATCAACATCACCTCTTAATTTCCATTATATAGAATATTTCCGACTGTAATAAGTAATTTGATTGTAAAGAATTTGAAAATATACAGAAATTATAAAACTGCATTCAGATATTGGAAAACTGTTCACTTTTAATACAGTTATTCCATTTTGGTAATAATAACTGTGCAGATTTTAAATTGTTGCGATTTTACAACAATTCGACTGCGAAGTATGATGACTTTAGTTATTTAAGGAGGGAGTTAAATGACTATATTAATCCTGCTGGGCGGTGTTTGTGCATCATTCATCTTTGCACTTACATCTGCTGAAAACTCATCTTTTCTATTTAGAAGAAGCCGGTGCGATAGTTGCATGAGATCACTTAAGTGGTATGAACTATTTCCAGTGTTAAGCTTCATATTTCTAAAAGGCCGCTGCCTTACTTGCAAAAGCAAGATACCTATATCTAATATTGTCGTAGAAGTTTTAATGATTGTATTATTCATCAGTCCAATTTTCATAGAATTAAGCTTAGCAGATTTGACACTTTACTATCTGATAATCACTTTTCTTGTACCACTTTCTGTTTTCGATTTTGAAACGTTAACTATACCCAACCATATAAACTTAATATTTTTATTCACCGGATTGTATTTAACAAATTTACAATATATAGAACCAGCTGGAGATTTGGCTGTAATCATGACACTGCAAATATTTTATTTTCTGTTTCATGGATCGGTTGGCTATGGGGATATTAAATTATTTACAATATTGACCTTGATCACACCTTTGAATTTTTTCTTGTACGTTGTAATGTTCACATATTTGATAGGCGGCCTATTTGTAATACTAATAAACTTATACAAAAATGACAGAGTTGATAAAGTCCCGCTGGTCCCTTTTATTACAAACGGCGCACTGATTGTTTTCTATTTATATGATGAGATACATTTAATATATACCGGAGGGTTTTTATGACATTGATGATCAGGGAAATGCATGCTTCAGATAAACCGCGAGAAAGACTGATGACTTACGGGGCAGATAAATTAAATAATCAGGAATTACTGGCAATAATCATCAACACAGGCAGCAGGGACGAATCAAGTTTGACTTTGGCAAATAGAATAATAAAGGATTTTAAAACAATCAGAGATTTGAGAGATATAACATATCAGGAATTGACCAGTTTAAAAGGGATTGGCAAGGTCAAGGCGGTCACCATATTGGCAATGGTGGAACTTGCCGTCAGGATGCATACACATTCGTTAGAGGAAGATGTTTATATAAAAAGTCCTGAAGATGTATCGTTGTTATTAATGGAAAAGTTGAGATATTACCATCAGGAGCATTTTGTCGTATTATATCTTTCAACTAAAAATATGGTTATCCATCAAAACACATTATTTAAAGGTTCCTTGAATACTTCGATTGTACATCCAAGGGAAATCTATAAAGAAGCTGTAAAAAGGAGCGCTGCAGCTATAATTTGTGCTCACAACCACCCAAGCGGAGATCCGACACCATCTCAGGAAGATATCGAGGTGACACAAAGGTTGAAAGAGTGCGGGGAATTGATTGGAATAGATTTTTTAGACCATATCATCATAGGTTCAGGAAAATATCTTAGTCTTAAAGAAATGAACTATATCAATTAAAGGGGTTATATTATGGGGCTGGATGCATATTTATATTTAGAAGATAAAGAAACATCAGAGATAATCGAATATAGCTATTATAGAAAATTCAATGCATTACAAGGATATTTTGTAGAAAAATTTGATATACCAAATTGCGGTAAAGTTCAGCTGTCAGATGAAATTTTAGAGGATGTGTATCAAATATTGAATGATATAAGATACAATAGAGAAAAAGCAAATCTATTGTTACCAACACATCCAGGTCCATTTTTCGGATCATATGACTACGGCAGAATCTATCACACATATATTGATCAGGCAGCATCAGATTTCTATCATGCTAAATTTCTGGACTTCAATAAATACAACTTTTTTTATACCTCGAACTGGTGAAAAGTCCAATCGTGCCACAGTATGATGCTGATAAGGAAAGAAGAGTACGAAGTAACTTGAACATAGCAACAGACATGAACTATTCAAAAATACCTAAATAATAAACATTGGAAAATCCATTTTGAGCAATCAATCTGGATTTTTAATATTTTCATGGACAGATGACAAAAGGATTATTTGGAGATCCAAGATAGAGACTGCAAACCTGACGGATTTACTTATGTTAATCAAATGATTAAATCTATTGACATTATATTGATGAAGGTGTTAAGATTAAAAGTTTTATTAATTTATATAAAAGTGTTATACTTAAAGAGAGAAAAGATGGAGGCGGTACTTTGTATCAAGTAGGAGATAACATATTTTATCCAATGCATGGTGCAGGCAAGATAACGGCGATTGAAGAAAAAGAAGTATCAGGAGAAAAACAAAAGTATTATATTATCAATATGATAAATGATAATATGCAGGTAATGATTCCGAAAAATAAGATCTCTAAAACGAATATCCGTCCGATTACGGACTTGGAGACTGTTAAAGAAATTGCAAAGATGATTGGTACAGTGGAATCTGATAAAGACCTGTCATGGAAGAAGAGAAACAAGCTGAACAATGATATGATCAAAACAGGCAGCTTAAAAGCGTGTGCTGAAGTGATTTACGGATTATCAAGCATGAAGAGAGAAGAAAAATTGAATTCGAGTGAAAGAAATCAACTTAAACAGGCACAAAGCTTCTTGATGAGTGAATTGAAACTGGTGGAAGGTTTGAACAGTGACAAGAAGGACAGATTCATATCTAAACTAACAGAGGATCAAAAAATCATATCATAATAAAAGATATATTTGAATCTGTTCCAATGTATGAGAAAACCTTCAGACAGCGGTTTATGCCATATTTTCATTTGGTAAACAATATTACAATCAGGTTACAAATTAAGAAAATAGGTTTAAACCCTTGAAATGAGAATCAGATTAAAATATAATGAATATAACATAACAAGGACGTCAACGAAGTATTTCGTTATATATTATTTGATTTCATCGACGCCTTCCGATAGAGTGACACTGCTTGTCCTCTAGATATCATATATTATATTATTTATCTGTGAATGAGGCCGGAAATATCCGGCCTCATTTTTTTATGGCTCTACGTCAAATCAGGTTGATGGGCGTTTGATACTTTTAAACATTATTAATAAGATATGGACGGTTTCGTTATTACAGAAACATTTTATATGGTGTGTAAGTTTAGATTGGTCTATTTATTCATTTCTTATAAAATAAAATATATTTCGATATTACAGATGACTTAATTAGAAGTATGAGTCATCTGTTTTTTTTAATATCTAAAAGTATAAATATTTGGAATATTATTTATTTTTAAAAATGACATTGCATAAAACGTTTTCATGTGTTAATTTACTTGTAGACCGAATACTGTCGACAGACTACAGAGAGGTGATTAAAATTAGTGAAATAATCAAATCAGCACCTTTATATGAGCAACTTTACAGAGTATTAAAAACTAAAATACTTAACGGTGAGATTGAAGCTGGAACAAGAGTCGTTGATTCTAAGTTAGCTGAAGAATTTGGGACAAGTAGAAGCCCCATTAGAGAAGCTATAAGAATGCTAGAAAATGAAGGTCTAATAATTAATGTTAAAGGCACTCTGTTTATTTACGAGCCTTCACTGGAAGATTTAATTGAATTGTATAAAGTGCGTGCAGGTCTGGAATATTCTGCCGTATATTGGGGCACAAGTAATATTACTCAGGAACAATTGAACAAAATAGAGGTTTTATTGAATAAGACGAAGAACGATATTAAAGAGAATAGTTATGAAAATATTGTTGAACAAAACACAGAGTTTCATGATGAGATTTTGTTTAGCTCTAATAATTCAAGATTAATAAAAATGATGGAAGATATAAGGTCTTTAATCATTTATTATAGAAATATTTTATTCCTTGAGTTTAATAATGATTATGATTTTATAGATGATCATATAAATGTATTTAAAGAAATTAAAGAAGGTAATGCTAAAGAAGCAGCGCAATTGATGGTCGAACATATCAATAATGATATGAAGTACTTTACAAAATTATTTAATGATAGGGGATAGAAAAATGAGTCATTTATCAAGTTTTCCAGAAAGATTACTATTCGGAGATAATGCACTAGAAGATGTAAAAGGTGTTTTAAAAGAATTTCAATCTAAGAATGTTTTAATAGTCACAGACAAGGGCCTTGTTAAAGCAGGAGTTGTTGAAAATGTTCTAGATGTATTAAAAAGTGAGGAGCTTAATTTCCATATTTTCGATAATACAAATCCAGAACCAACAATTTCAAATTTTAAAGAGGCATTGGAAGAAAATAGATCTAATGAAATTGATTTAGTAATTGGTCTTGGAGGAGGAAGTCCTATTGATCTCGGCAAAGCAGTGGCTTTATTTTTAAAGCACGATGCAGAATTTCTTGATTATGTTGGCGTCAATAAGGTTCCTTCAAAAGGTTTACCAACTATTATGATATCAACAACATCGGGTACTGGTTCAGAAGTGTCAAAATTTGCAGTTTTAACTGATGAGAAAACAAAACTGAAAAGTGTCATAGCAAGCCCTAATATTGTGCCTACAATATCAGTAGTAGACCCACAGTTAACTGCTTCATTGCCACCACACATTACAGCCAACACAGGTATAGATGCACTTGTACATTGTATCGAGGGTTACTTGGCTGTTAGAAATTCAAACTTATCAAATGAATTGGCGCTCGTTGGCTTGGGTAAGATTTGGAATAACTTACAGGCTGCATATGATGACGGCGGTAACAAGGATGCAAGATATGAAATGTCTCTAGGAAGTATGCTTGGTGGTTTAGTGTTGAACACTACTGATGGGGCTGGAATGGTGCACGGTTTGGCATTCTCATTAGGAGTATATTGTAATCTACCACATGGTCTATCTAACAGTTTAGTACTGCCTTATACACTAGATTATTTAAAACCACATGCCATTGACTCATTAAATACTTTAGCAATAAAAGTAAATATTGAAGGCTCTTCTAAAGAGGAAAAAGTGGATAACTTTATTAAGGAAATATTTGAACTTCAAAAGAATTTAAACATTCCTGTCACTCTTGAAGAAATGGAAATCAACAAAGAATTAATTCCAAAGCTTGCTGAAAGTAGCAACACTCAAGAGAGATTACAAACTAACTCACCTAAAAGGTTAGAAGTTCAAGAAATCGAACACATATTTACTAATGCGTTTGAAGGCAAGGTGAGTTTTAATGACTAATCTTATTGAAAAGAAATTAGATGATGTAAATGACTTATTAAAAAAATATGATATTGATGGTCCCGTTCCTAATTTAATAGGAGGGAGTTATAGAAGTAATGAAAATATAAAAGATTTAAAGTTCGCTTTCAATGATGAAGATGTACTGCAGTACTCGATTGGTGATGGAAAGGATGTTAAAGAGGCTATTGAGATTGCTGATAAAAGCTTAAGTGACATGAAACAATTAACTTCTTATGAGAAAAGCTTAATCCTAGATGAAGTCGCTTCGAAACTTGATGAAAATAAATTAAGTTTAGCTTCGTTAATAGTTTTTGAAACAGGAAAACCAATTAATGATGCCATTGGAGAGGTAGAACGATCTATTTCTACTTTAAAATTTACTTCAATAGAAGTAAAACAAATTAAAGGTGAAACTTTAAACTTAGATTCTCTGAAAGACAGCAGTAAAAGATTAGCTTTTACTAAAGTAGAGCCACTTGGAGTAATCGGCGCAATCACTGGCTTCAACTTCCCTTTACTGCTTGGGATTCATAAAATCGGTCCAGCACTTGGTGCGGGAAACACTGTAGTTTTAAAACCATCACCAAAAACACCGATTTCAAGTATTTTATTAGGTAAATTATTTATAGAAGCGGGTCTTCCTGCTGGTGCATTATCAGTAATTAATGGTGATGAAGAAGTAGGTAAAGAAATAATAGATTCAGAGAAGATAAAAGCAATTAGCTTTACTGGAAGTAGTAAGGTAGGAAAAATCATCAGTGGCGAAGCAAAGTTTAAGAAAGTTCTATTAGAACTAGGATCTAACGCTGCAACAATTATTGATACGAATAAAGATATCAAGCAGTTTGCCAAGCTATTAGTAAAAGGCGGTTTAAGTACTAATGGACAATCCTGTATTTCCGTTCAAAGAGTAATTGTCAAAGAAGATTTTAAAGATGAACTTATAAAAGAACTTCAGAATGAATTAGAAAATATTAATGTTGGAAATCCGTTTGATGAGAATGTTTCTGTATCTGCTTTGATAGATCCGAATGCAAACAAAAGGATTTTATCATGGATTGAGGAGGCTAAAGCACAGGGCGCAGATATTAACTTTGGTGGAGAACTAACAGATAAGGCACTACAGCCAACACTATTATCAAATGTGACCAAAGATATGAAAGTGTTCTTTGAAGAAATCTTTGGACCAGTAATTACGGTCAGTACTTACAAGGATTTTAATGAAGCAATAGAATTAACTAATCACTCAGAGTATGGATTACAAGTCGGTGTTCATACAGAATCACTTACAAATGCATTGGAAGCGATTGAAAGAATAGAAGCAGGTAGTGTGCATGTAAATGAAACTTCAAATTTCAGACCTGACCATATGCCTTATGGAGGCGTGAAAGACAGTGGAATAGGTAAAGAAGGTCCGAAATACGTAATTGATGAATTAACTTCAAAAAAAGTTATAACAATGAAATTATAAAAATTTAGGGGGATATATATGTCAAGGCAAGCTCTAGAAGGATTAAGAGTACTTGAGTTAGGGTCGCTGATTGCTGGACCATTCGCAGGAAGAATATTTGCTGATTTTGGAGCAGAAGTAATTAAAGTTGAAAATGATAAAACTGGTGATCCACTCAGAGTGTGGAGAGAAATGGAAGATGGAACGAGCTTATGGTGGTACGTACAATCCAGAAATAAAAAGTCAATCACTTTAAATTTAAAAGAAGATGAAGATCAAAACTATATAAAAGAATTAGTTAAAGATATAGACATTATTATTGAAAACTTCCGACCAGGGAAACTAGAGGAATGGAATATAGGTTATGAGGATTTAAAGAAAATAAATCCTAAAATTGTTTTTGTCAGAATTTCTGGATTTGGTCAAGATGGGCCAATGAGTCAATTCCCGGGCTTTGGATCAATCGGAGAAGCAATGGGTGGTTTAAGATATTTAACTGGTTACCCGGATAGACCGCCAACAAGAGTAGGTTTGAGTATCGGAGATTCCATTGCAGCACTGTATGCAGTAATAGGAGGTATGATGGCAATCTATCATAGAGATAATTCCCCTGAAGGCAACGGCCAGTGTATCGATGTTTCTTTATATGAATCGATTTTCAGTTTAACAGAAAGCATGGTTCCAGAATATGATAGAAAAGATGTTATCAGAGAAAGAACAGGTAGCACTTTACCAGGGATTACTCCTTCAAATTCATATGTATGTAAAGATGGCGAATATATTGTTGTAGGTGCGAATGGTGATTCAATATTTAAAAGACTGATGAATTTAATAGGCAGAGAAGATATTGCCAAGGATGAACAGTATTCTTCCAATGAGAAGCGTTCTTTACAAGCTGATTATTTAGATGGCTTGATTTCAGATTGGACGAAGTCAATGAACATTGATGAAGCGGTTGAAACTTTAAATGATAACGGTATTCCAGCTGGGAAAATCTATAGTGTGAAAGATATTGTTGAGGATGAACATTACAATTTCAGAAATATGATATTAGATGTTGAAACTGCAATAGGTTCCTTAAAAATGCCAGGAATTGTACCTAAAATGAGTGAAACTCCTGGAGAAGTGAAATGGGCAGGTCCAAAACTTGGAGAACATAATGAAGAAGTTAAAAATAACAGTGATAGAGATGATTAATATTTAATTCATGAAGGGGGATGAGGCATAATGAAGAGATATAGTCTTTTAGTTTTAGTTTTCATATTCTTTATCAGTGCATGCAGTAATTCCACAGCAAGCTCTGAGAAAGAAGTATACGAACTGGAAGTAGCACATGTTGTTGCTTCTGATCATTCGTATCAATATGCTTTGGAAGAGTTTGCTGAAAATGTTCAGGAAAGATCTGAAGGGAGAATAGAAATAAATATTTTTCCAAGTGCACAACTTGGTAATGAAAGAGATTTAGTTGAAAGCGTTTCGATGGGTACAGTTGATATGGCATTGTCTAACTCTGCAAATTTATCAGCTTACACAGATTCTTATATGATATTTGATTTACCATTTCTATTTAGGGACCATCAGCATGCCCATGATGTACTGGATAGTGATATAGGTGAAGATGCACTAAATTCCTTAGATGACATTGGAGTAAAAGGTTTGGCGAACTGGGAGAATGGTTTTTTTAATACATGGAATGCCACACGTCCCATTGAAGAACCAGAAGATTTTAATGGTCTTATAATCAGAGCCAATGATAATCCAATTCACATTGATTCATACGAAGCGCTGAATGGTGGTGCTGTCACGATGGGTTGGAGTGAAGTATATACAGGTATCCAAAATGGAACTGTGGATGGTGTCAGTGTTTCAATTCCTTCTATGTATACCAGTAATATTCATGAAGTCGCTCCCTATATATCAACCAGTCAAGAGTTTTATGTATCAGCTATTTTAATGATGAACGATGATTTATTTAATGATATGCCAGATGATCTACAGACTATATTAGAAGAAGAGGCCAAAAATGCTACTCAATTCCAACGAGATTTAAATAAAGAAATTGAAGATGAAGCATTGGCAGATTTAGAAGAACAGGGGTATGAAATAACTCATCCAGATACTGAGGTATTCAGGGAAGAAGTCTGGGAAGATATTTCTACGCAATATGAAGATAATCTAGATCAGGAAAAGTTGGAAAGAATCTTAAATGATTTTGAATAAAGGGGGGATTGCATGTTAGATAAAATTATTATCAAATTTGAGGACTATGTGACTATATTTTGTTTTACTATGATGAGTGTTATTACTTTGTTGGCAGTTATATATCGATACATTTTTTCAAGCCCACTGATTTGGAGCGAAGAATTAGCAAGGTACTTAATGGTTTGGGGCGTTTTTATAGGTATAAGTATTGTTACCAGGAAAAATGCTCAATTGGCATTGGATTTATTAGACTCTTTTGCACCAGAAAAAATCAAAACTTTTATGAGAGGGTTTTTTAGGATTTTTCTAATCATCTCTTTCTTAACATTATTTTTACTATCTGTTCAATTTGTATATTACATGTTTAATATTGGTCATGTGACACCAGTTTTAAGAATAGATTTTTGGATTATCTATACTGTAATTCCTTTAGGTTTCTTATTATCAGCTTATCATTCAATAAAAATATTTATCAAACATCGAACTAAAGAGATTAACAGTTCCGATATAGAAAGTGGGGTTTAAAATATGCCTTTATTTCTATTCGCAGCACTGATAATTCTAATTTTAATTGGAGTACCAATTGCCCTCAGCTTACTCGTATCTTCAGGATTCAGTTTATTATTCTTTACTGATACTGACCCTGTTGCTCTTATACAAAGAATGTTTGTTTCGATCGACTCTTTCACTTTGATGGCCTTGCCCTTCTTCATGATTGCGGGTGGTGTTTTTGAAAAGGGTGGAGTGTCAAAAAGACTGGTTGATTTTGCAAATTCTATAGTTGGTGGAATGCACGGTGGACTAGCGATAGTTGCATTCATTGCCTCAGCATTCTTTGGTGCTATATCTGGTTCGTCTACAGCGACTGTTATAGCAATCGGGGCACTTGTATTACCAACCATGCTCAAGGAAGGATACGATTTAAAGTTCAGTGTTACTACACTTGCAACAGCAGGAATTTTAGGGACTATAATTCCACCGAGTATTCCGATGATTACTTATGGTGTTACTTCTGGAGCATCAATTGGTGATCTATTTGCAGGTGGGATTATACCTGGTATTATGCTGACTTTAATTATGTCCTCATATGCGTATTTTTATGGAAAAAAGAACATAAAAAATAATTTTTCATTTTCTTTTGGAAATGTATTGAGCACATTCAAAGCAGCAATCTGGGCTTTACTTATGCCTATAATTATTATTGGAGGTATATATAGTGGATTCTTTACCCCTACTGAATCTGCAGTTGTCGCTATATTCTACGGACTGATTATAAGTATATTTATTTATAAAGAAATGACAGTCAATAAATTCCTTGATTTAATGAGGACCGCAGTGATAAATTCATCGATGATACTATTTATAGTTGGAGCTGCGGGTGCCTTCGGATTCGTAATGACAAAGGCGGAAATCCCATTAATGATATCAGATTTGATTTTAAGTACTACTGATAACCCTATAATCTTATTATTACTGATTAATATAATGTTATTAATTATCGGGATGTTCTTGGAAACGAACGCAGCGATTTTAATTGTTGCACCTATATTATTACCAATAGTGACCGAACTAGGAGTTGATCCTGTTCATTTCGGTATCGTGATGATTGTTAACTTGAGCATTGGATTAATTACACCTCCGCTAGGCGTAAACCTTTTCGTTGCAACGAGGTTGCATGATGGTGTAAAAACAACCGATGTACTGAATAAACATTTAGTGATATACATAGCTTTAGGACTTGTAGTGTTGCTCTTAATAACATACATTCCAATATTGGTTATGTTAATACCTAATTTACTAGGATAGGATGATAAAATGAAACATATTAATATAGTTGAAGTCGGTCCAAGAGATGGATTTCAAAATTTAGATGATTATATAGAATTAGATGAAAAGTTTAATATTATAAAAAAGTTGGTTAAAGCCGGAGTTAAGAACATACAGCATACTTCGTTTGTAAGTCCTAAAGCTGTTCCACAAATGAAAGATGCTAGAGAACTGTCAAACCTATGTCTCGAGAATTTCCCTGAAGTGAACTTCTCTGCACTCGTTCCAAATTATAAAGGTGTAGAAATTGCTTATTCAGTAGGATTAAAAGAGGTTGCTTATGTAGTATCTCTGAGTGAATCACATAACAAAGCTAATATAAATAAAACTCACGAACAATCCCTTGAGGAATTCAGAAAGATTAAAAGTGATTTTCCAAAAATGGAAGTCACACTGGATTTATCCACTACATTTGGTTGTCCTTTTGAAGGAAAGAAAAATACAGATAAAATTGTGGATTTCATTCAGCCTTATGTTGAATTAGGTGTTAAAGATTTAAATTTATGCGATACCATTGGTGTTGCTAACCCGAAAGAAATCAGAAATATAATAAATATGGTAAAGAAAGCATACCCATCATTAGATTTACAAATTCACATACATGATACTAGAAATATGGGAGTTGTGAATACTTACGCTGCTATAGAAGAGGGGGTTGAAAAAATTCAATCTACTCTTGGCGGCCTTGGTGGTTGTCCATTTGCTCCAGGAGCTTCTGGAAATCTGTCTACTGAAGACATGGTTTATATGTTAAATGATATGAATTATAAAACGAATGTTGATTTTAATAGGTTGAAAGAAGCTGCATTGTATCAATTGGAGATAATACCGAATGGTAATTACAGTGGTCATCACCAATTTATAAAATAAAAAGAAATGAGATCGGAGTTCTCTGATCTCATTTCTTATTATGTGTTCATTTAAACGTCTGCCATATATATTTCAGCTTTGTATGGACTTATAGTATATTGGAATTGAGCAGATTCTATTACGGAAAGGGAGTATTAAGATGGATGTTAAATTTCCTATTGGAGAACTGGACGTACCTGAAAATGTAACACTTGAAGATATTCAGAAGTGGAATGGACAGACAGCTACATATACGAAAAGGTTACGTGAAACGGTCGACAACTTAAGTGAAGATGAGTTGAACAAAACTTACCGTGAAGGTGCCTGGAATGTCCGACAGCTTGTGCATCACATTGCGGATTCCCAATTGAATATGTATCAGCGGCTGAAACTCGCTTTGACTGACGATGCTCCGACAGTGCCGGGATTCCTCCAGAATGAGTGGGCTGTGCAGCCGGACACTGAGCTTTCCGTGGAAAGTTCAATTAAAATACTGGAAGGTATCAATGAAAGGATCGTTGCGCTGGGTAAAAGCCTGACTGAAAATCAGCTTGAGCGTTATTTCATTCATGAAGCGAACGGTAAAGTAACAGTTGCAACAAAGGTTGCGAAGCTCGCATGGCATGAAGAACATCATTTAGAACATATTAAAATCGCATTATCGAAGTAAGGTGATATAAAGAATGATGTGAAATCTATAAAAGATCGTTTCATATCACAAAATGTAATCCTTCCTTGCAAATTATACTGATTTACTATATTATTGATTTCAACTAAATATCCAATTATTCAGAGTAGACTGAGGGATTTGGCCCGGGGATGTCTCAGCAGCGGACTCATTTCGAGTACTGTGCTAATTCCAACAAGCAGATGCTTGAACGATAATCAGTTTAGTCATCTGTGCAGTGCAGATGGCTTTTTTATGTTTGCCCAGCATGGGCGTATTCTAACGGGTGGAAGTCCCGAGTGTGACCCGGTAGTGGTAAACACATAGCCAAAAGCCAGGGTGTCCAACGTGAGGTGGAATCTGAAGGCAGCTCGAGGCAAACCTCCGGTCCGACGCACAGAAACCATATAAGAGGCAACGTATGTGGATGAAGCTGCATAAGAAGCTGAGGTCCGATAACTACCCTGAACCATACGGTGTAAATATGGCGGATAGATGGAGGTCTCACGTCTCTGTACCAAAATTTTGTAGTGATATAAGACTGGAACGTGAGAAGTCAGCCGAAGTCGTAGTAGTGAAGATGTCCGGCGAAAGCCGGAAAGAGCGAAGGACTGAACAATTTTATCGTTACGGAACGCTCGATTGGAGACCGGCGCAGACCACTGGCACAGAGCGGAAAAGTGGATAGCGGACTCTCGAGAAAGAAAGGAAGTAACACGCATCAATACAGATAAATTACTGGATAGAATCCTGAGTCGGGACAACTTGAACCAGGCTTATAAACAAGTGAAGAGAAATCAGGGCGTCGCCGGTGTGAATGGTATGACCGTGCACGAGATGAGCAGCTACATGACTGGGAAGAAGGACGCAATCATTTCCCGAATTCGGCAGAGGAAATACCAACCCGACCTGTACGCCGGGTCGAAATACCGAAACCGAACGGCGGAGTGCGTCTCCTAGGCATCCCAACGGTGAAGGACAGACTGATCCAACAAGCAATCGCCCAAGTACTGTCACCTGTGTTCGATCGACACTTCAGTGAATATAGCTATGGTTTCAGGCCCAATCGATATGCAGAGATGACAATCCTTCAAACACTAGAATATCTGGATGAAGGCTATGACTGGATTGTGGATATTGATTTAGAACGTTTCTTTGATACAGTCAACCATGACCGTCTGATGAATCTCATGTCCAGAACCATTGACGATGGGGATGTCATCTCCCTGGTCCGTAAATTCCTGGTCAGCGGCATACAGACTGATGATGAATACAAAGCAGCCATCATCGGTACACCCCAAGGCGGCAACCTGTCCCCACTGCTCAGCAATATCATGCTTAAAGAGCTGGATATCGAACTGGAAAAACGTGGACTGCGCTTCGTGAGATACGCTGATGACTGTATCATCATGGTCTAAAGCGACATGGCAGCGAGACGGGTCATGCGGTCGGTGACCGCATTCATCGAGAATAAGCTCGGATTGATTGTCAATGCGACGAAATCGAAAGTGACCCGTCCCGATGACCCGGAGATGAAATTCCTCGGATTTGGCTTCTATAATGATTACCAGGCCAAGGAATATAAGGCGAAACCACACAAGAAATCCGTGGAAAGTTTTAAGTTCAAACTGAAACAGCTGACCCGGAAAAACTGGAGCGTCGACACGAAGTATCAGGTCGAGCGCATCAACCAGGTCATCCGGGGTTGGGTGAACGACTTCAAAGTCGGTAAGATGAAAAAGGTACTTAAGGGCATTGACTCACATACGCGAATGCGCCTCAGAATGTGCATTTGACAGAAGTGGAAAACTGCCAGAAACCGACGGAAGCATCTCATCACACTGGGCGTGGACCAATACACCGCCTATAAGTACAGTCACACCAGTAAGGGGACCGTTCGCATTGCGTATTCGTGGATACTGACGACGACCATTACAAATAAGAGACTCGCCCGTTTCGGACTCGTCTCTTATGTATCACATTATAACAAAGTACATGTGTAGTATAAAATTGAACCGCCGTATACGGAACCGTACGTCAGACTGTCTAACAAACAATCAAATCTCAGAACTCAAAGGTAGGTTATCCTCATTTTCTTAAAAATCTTCTGAAAATGAAAATATCAAAGGTTTTCGGTGGGGTCAAGTTCTTAATAACCCAACAATTTCGGAAACCTTTTTGATTTTCGTTATTCTTTTGAAGTTATAGGCAACGCCAATTAGAGCTGCCTCTACGTTGACAGAATCCAGCCCTTTTCCTAAAAAATATGTGTAGCCGAACGATCGCTTGATTGTGCCAAAAGGATGTTCTACAATCTGTAATCGTTTCTTATAGATTTCATGATGGTTCTCGGTATCTGCTTTCAGCATTTCGAGAATTTCTTCATGTTCCCACCGTTGGATGTTTCTGCCTCTTTTCGCTTTTGTACACACGCCATATACAGGACAAGATAAGCAAACATCGCCCCCAATATATTTTTTATACTTCAAACCATTCTTAGAAGTGTTCTCCTCGAAAGGAAGTGTTTGTCCCTGAGGACAAAGGTAAGTATCTGTTTCTTTTTGATATTGAAATTTATCTTTTGAATAATCAGAATCCCCTGACACACTTTTCTTTTTTTGAGGTTTTAAATATAATGTATTTCCCTCAACCAAACAATCTTTTATCTCTTTCGCATTATAGTATCCCGTATCCGCTAATATGACTCTCTTTTTGTTTTTGGATAATATTTCATTTGTTTCCGAAACCATAGGCGTCAATTGGCTCTGGTCGTTCACATCATTCACTACGTCTAGAGTAATAATGAGTTTATGTTTATTATCGACGGAAGACTGCATATTATAGGCGACATCTATTTTCCCATTTTTCTTCATCGCCCTGGATTCAGGGTCTGTGATGGTTAATTGTTTCTTTTTTCCTTTATCCATTTCTTGCTTTAACTCTGACATATGCGCTTTTTTCTTCTGATATTTATCAATTTTTGTTTCGATAGAGGCAACAGTCTCTTCCCCCAATTCATCCTCTTGCGCCACTTCCTCTAGTCGCTGAAGGTACTGTTCAATCTTTTCATCAAAATACGCCATCTTCTTTGTGAGCCCATTGGGTGTAATATAATTACTCTTACTATTTTGCGCACGTATTTTTGTACCATCAATCGCAATGAGCGCACCATCAATTAGCCCCCAGCCTTTAAGCAAGCCTGTGAATGTCTGCATCACTTTCTTGAAGCTCTTACGATTTTCTTTTAGAAACAATGAAATAGTACCATGATCCAGACGAATACCGTTTATTAACCACATTAATTCAATATTTCTTTTACATTCTGTTTCTAATGCACGAGAAGATCGAATCTTATTAAAATACCCGTAGATAAAAAGCTTCAATAAATCTTTTCGATTATAAGGTTGCTGCCCAGGGTTATTTCTTTGATATTCAAGGATCTCTGCATTTCAGACAAGCAGAGTGAGCCAACGAAGGCATCGATTGCTCGGACAGGATTTTCTGTATCAATCATTTCATCTAAAGATATGAACTGGAAACTCACTTGATCCCTTGAAAAACCCTGAACGTTACTCATTTGAATAATCTCCTCTACATATTAAATTATTTATATTATACACTTTTACCGATTATTTGTTAGACAGTCTGACGTACGGTGGTGTGAGGGGACGGGAATTTAATTATTCCCTCCTACTCGATTAGAAGTATTATTTGGCTCTACGTCAAATCAGGTTGATGGGCGTGGAGATCTTTGAGTCTAGTTCGCATAAAGCGAGCTAGACTCTTTTTTTGTTTTCGGTTGGTATAACCGGGTCATTAATAATATATAATCTCTAAAGTGCGCAAAATAACGCTCACTACTAATTACTAACTTAATCATTAGAAAGCGTTATTTTGCTAGACTGTTATATATATATTTAAAATTTTAAATTTCATATATATTTTTGACAAAATTAATAAAGTCATTCTTGCAACTTGAACTGGGATACAGTATACGTTATAATGAAAAAAACTAATTAAGAGAGGAGGAACAGTTCATGGTTCAGGATATAAATAATATGCCAATCAGAGAACAAGTATTTAAAAAGTTAAGACAGATGATTCTTAGTTACGAATTGAAGCCTGGTGATAAAATTATTGAAGGCAAGTTAGCGCAAACATTAGAAGTAAGTAGAACTCCAGTTAGAGAAGCACTTCATCGATTAGAAGAAGAAGGATTAATAGAAATATTTCCTCGTCGACATTGTCTTGTAAAAGGGATTACTATCGACTCAATACATGAAATAAACTTAATCAGAGCTAAGCTAGAACCAGAAGCTGCAGTTATAGCCACAGATAAACTTTCTCGGAAAGATTTAAAGTTTCTTGAAAGCGTTTTACTAAGGTCTCGAGTGGCATTTAATAAGAATGACATAAAGACAATGATTGAATTAAATGACGAATATCATAATGTAATTATTAATTCAGCAGAATTACCGAGAATTGAAAAAATGCTTGAAAACTTACAAGATTATTTTATGGCTTTTCGTTATGCTTTTATGGGGAAAAGAGAATTAGCCGAAAGAACCTTGAAAGAACATGAAGATATTCTAGAAGCTTTGAAATCCAGAGATAAAGATGTCGTTAAAGAAATTTATGAAAAACATGTTTATGGTATTTTGGATTATGAATATGTGGCAGATATTGATAACAAGAACTATATAAATTTAGTAAATAAATAAGGGGGATGAATATGAAGAAGAAAAGCTATACTTTATTTCTATCTTTGATGTTCATATTACTAGTTCTTACTGCTTGTGGAAATGAAAGTGGCAATGGCGAATCTAATAATGATAATAGTGTTACTTTGACATTGGCGAATGAGTTACCGGAAAGCCATCCATGGGGGCAAAGCGCTGAAGAATTTAAAACTATTGTTGAAGAACAAACAGATGGAGAGATTTTGATAGAAGTACATAATGGAGGATCTCTTGGAAGTTCAGGGGGAGAAATTCAAGAAGGTACTTCTTTAGGAACAATAGATATAGGTATATCATCTACACCGTTAGCTCAAATTTTACCAGAAGTCGAAATTTTCTCTTTACCTTATTTGTTCAATAATCGTGAAGAGGCTTGGGAAACAGTAGACAGTGAAATTGGGACAGATATCGCATCAGGGTTAGAAAACGAAAATTTAAAACATCTAGCTTATTGGGAAGATGGATTTAGACAAGTTACTAACAGTAAAAGACAAATCAAAAGCCCAGAGGACTTTGAAGGGTTAAGAATAAGAGTTCCAGAAAGCAATCTTAGAATTGAAACGTTTGAAGCACTTGATGCAAGCCCTTTACCTATGTCATTCTCAGAAGTGTTTACTTCGTTGCAACAGGGGACAATTGATGGTCAAGAAAATCCATTATCCGTCATCGAGAATTCATCTTTTTATGATGTCCAAGATTATCTTACTGTAACTAACCATGTATATTCTCCAGCTTCATTATTTGTTAATTTGAATACATGGGATGAGTTAAGTGAAGAACACCAAGATGTACTCATACAGGCTGCGGAAGCTGGAAGAGATTTAAACAGAGAATTGAATGAAGAAGAGGATACAGAAGCAATTAAGTCATTGGAAGAACAGGGAATGGAAGTATATGAACTTTCTAATGAAGATATGACAGTATTCCAAGAGGCCACTTCAACGGTTTATGATAGTTTGATTGAGGATTTAGGTGGAGACAGTGAGGAAGTTATTAATTCAATTTTAGAAAGAAATTAGGGGTATATATGAAAAAAGTTAGAGCTTGGATTTACAATTTTATATTGTATTCAAATGCTGTTGTGCTCTTTTTCATGTTTCTGATTTTATTAGTGCAAGTAATTTATAGAAAGTTCCTGAATGATCCACTTTCATGGTCAGAAGAAATCGCTCTATTATCCATGATATGGGTTACTTTTGTAGGAGCTTATCAGTGTACAGCTGAAGACAGTCATCTAAAAATGTCATTTTTAGAAAACGCTTTACCCAAAACAGCTTCAATAATATTTAAGGTTATTACAAAATTAATAATAATAGCATTCTTAATTATAGCAGCTGTGGCGGGCATTCCTTTATTAGAAAGTTCTGTGTCTAAAACTTTACCAATTACTGGTCTAACGATGCTCTTGCCTTATGCAATTATTTGGGGTTCGATTGCTTTGATGTTGTTAGAAACTATTATTCAAATCATTGTAGAAATAATGGACTTTTTAAATCCCAAAAAATCTGATGAAAGTAATACATCAGAAGAAGGGAGCAGTATATGACAATAATAATTATGCTTGCTCTAGTACTACTTCTACTTACGCTAGGGGTTCCAATTGCTTTTGCATTAGGTATTACAGCTGTGATATTTCTTTTCCTACTAACTGATTTACCACTTAGTTTGATGATTCAACAGCTTTACTTGGGAATTAATAGCTTCCCATTACTTGCTATCCCATTGTTCATACTCGCAGGTTCACTAATGAATACAGGGGGCATGTCAGTTAGACTAATTAATTTTGCATTGTCTTTAATTGGAACTGTAAAAGGAGGACTTGCATACGTCAATGTCCTTACATCTGTATTTTTTGGAGCAATAACAGGTACTGCAGCAGCGGCAAGCGCAGCTGTTGGTCAAATAATGATTCCCGCAATGATTGAAAAAAAATACGACAGAGGTTTTGCTGCTGCAACAACATCTGCAGGGTCAACGCTAGGAATTTTAATACCACCGAGTGTTCCAATGATATTATATGGTTCGATAGCAAGCATATCAGTAGCAGATTTGTTTATCACAGGTATTTTTGTGGGATTAGCTGTTGCAATAGGGTATACGATTGTGGCGTATTTTATGTCGAAAAGTCAAAACTATGAGATGGAAGAAAAAGCCTTCAGTTGGAAATTGGTTTTTGAACAATTTTACTCTGCTATACCGGCTCTATTAATTCCTGTGATTATCATGGGAGGTATACTGACTGGGATAGTAACACCAACTGAATCAGCAGCTTTAGCTGTACTAGCAGGTATTATTGTAGGCTTTCTAACTAAAGAGCTTACAATTAAAAAATTAATGTTTTCGTTAGTTGATAGTGTTCGAAATACAGCATTGGTTATGTTTATAGTAGCAACTGCAACTATATTAGGTTTTTCATTTTCAAGTTTGGGAATTGGTCAACAAATGATGCAACCATTTATGCAATTCGCTGATAATCCAATCATGATCATGTTTATGGCAAGCTTTATACTTTTGATTGGTGGATTTATTTTTGATGGAACCGTTATGGTGGTAGTTTTGGTACCACTCTTTTTACCAATAGTTGCAGCGACAGCTATTGACCCCATTCAATTTGCCATGATAGTTATTATAGTTTGGGGGATAGGACAACAAACTCCGCCGGTCGCCAGTGGTTTATATATTACAACAGCAATAGCTAAAGTAAGTATGTTACATGCTAGTAAATACAACATATGGTATATCTTAGTTTTAATAGTAGCATTATTACTAATGATTTATTTACCAGATATCATGTTGTATTTACCAAGGTTAATAATAGGATAAAGGGAGATAAATATGATATTTAACAAAACATTAAATGTAATAGACACACATACTTTTGGAGAACCAACAAGAATCGTTAATGGAGGTCTGTTTAAAGTAGAAGGTAAGACAGTGGCAGAACAAAGGGACTATATTGCAGAAAATTATGACTGGCTCAGAGGCGCTCTAATACAAGAGCCAAGAGGTCATAGAGACATGTTTGGAGCAATATTATTGCCACCACTTAGTGATGATGTAGACTTCGGAGTAGTGTTTATGGATAATGGAAACTTCTTAAATATGTGTGGGCATGCCACTATTGGTATTTCTATGGCTATTGTCGAAACTGGAATGGTAGAAGCAGATGGGCCGGAAGTTAAGTTAGTATTAGAAACTCCAGCTGGGAAAGTTTATCCAACTGTAAAAATGACAGCTGGGAAAGTAGATTCAGTTACTTTTCAAAACGTTCCTGCTTACCTTGAAGCTCGAGACTTCAAAGTTACAATACCTGATTATGGTGAAATAAATACAGACATTAGTTTTGGTGGTAATTATTTTGCATGGGTAGATGCCGACAAGATTGGTTTGAAAATAGACAAAATGAACACAAAAGAAATTAAAAGAGTTGCTGCATTAATAAAGAAAGAAGTTAATGAAAATTATAAAGTCCAGCATCCTACAAATGATTATATCAATTATATTGACATCGTCACTTTCTTTTCAAAGCCAACTTTAGAGGAAGCTGATTATAAGAACGTTCATATTTTTAGTGATAATCAAGCAGATCGTTCTCCTGGAGGCACCGGTACGACTGCAATGGTGGCTAGAATGGTAGGTAGAGATGAACTTAAACTGAACGAAGGAATCGTATGTGAAGGTTTTGTAGGAGGAACGTTCAAAGGTGTTGCTACAGAGGAAGTAAAGCTTGGAGATAAAAATGGTGTAATTACAGAAATAACCGGAAAAGCATTTATATCTGCTATCTCAAATATCTTTATTGATCCTGATGACCCATTCAAATACGGTTTTATCGTGGAGTAATTATAAATTTCAATTTAAAGACAGGGATAATCCTGTCTTATTTTTTATTACATCGAGCTGCATGCATCTTGTTTAAGGTTTCTTTGAAGTTATAGTATATTTATAATAGAGAACACTTATTACGGAAAGGGATTATTAAGATGGATGTTAAATTTCCTATTGGAGAACTGGACGTATCTGAAAATGTAACACTTGAAGATATTCAGAAGTGGAATGGACAGACAGCTACATATACGAAAAGGTTACGTGAAACGGTCGACAACTTAAGTGAAGATGAGTTGAACAAAACTTACCGTGAAGGTGCCTGGAATGTCCGACAGCTTGTGCATCACATTGCGGATTCCCAATTGAATATGTATCAGCGGCTGAAACTCGCTTTGACTGACGATGCTCCGACAGTGCCGGGATTCCTCCAGAATGAGTGGGCTGTGCAGCCGGACACTGAGCTTTCCGTGGAAAGTTCAATTAAAATACTGGAAGGTATCAATGAAAGGATCGTTGCGCTGGGTAAAAGCCTGACTGAAAATCAGCTTGAGCGTTATTTCATTCATGAAGCAAACGGTAAAATAACCGTGGCGACAAAAGTTGCGAAGCTCGCATGGCATGAAGAGCATCACCTTGAACATATCAAAATGGCACTTTCAAAATAAACACTGACACCATTCAGCAGCGCCATTGAATACAATAATATTTTCAGAAGCATGGGTAACGAAGTCGTAAAACTGTAAGAAATTAAGGTATAATGAAAGAGAAAAAGCCCATGCAGATAACACGGACTCTTGGCAGTACCGCTCAAGACAGTGACATAAAGACGAAAAATAACCATCTTCTGTCAAAGTGAGATGGTTATTTTTGTAATATTTTAATTATCGCAACCATCACAGCAATTCAAGTGAGTATGAAAATCCCAAAACTCATCATTAGCTGCAATGATTCTACAGTGCTCATCACATATGAATATCCTTCCTGAAGATTTTCTGAATGCTTTTATAAGCACCACCTCTTCCTTTAAGGGTGGCCACCATCTTTTCACTTTTCTACCATGTTACATACATAATATTTTGAAATTCCGGGTATTGTGAAGTGAGGTGATATTATGACTTTCAGATTTATAATCGGCATTGTGGTTTTAATCGTATTTGCCATACTTTTCTCAACGAAAATCCGTGGGAGAGATGGAAAGATTTCCCCATGGAGCATCTTTTTTGTCGTGTTGTCAGTAATATTACTGATTTTTATGATTAGTATGTTGTATATGGAACTTTCTTAAAATATATGAATCAATTGAAGTCATGGCTTGCAAACCGCTCATTTTTACTATATGATTAATCACAACTTAATAACCAATTATCCAGAGCAGACGGAGGGACTTGGCCCGGAGATGTCTCAGCAGCGGACTCAGGGAGAGTACTGTGCTAATTCCAACAAGCAAGGGCTTGAATGATAATCACTCCAGTCATTTGCATTAGTGCAGATGGCTTTTTTATTATTAGAAAGTAAAAGGAGGATTTACATGAGTATAGTTTTCAAAGATGTTTCAAAAACCTATTTACATAAAGGTAAAGAAATCAATGCTTTAAGACCGACCAGCCTGACAATCAATGAAGGAGAAATATTCGGTCTGATTGGTTTCAGCGGCGCGGGGAAGAGTACGCTTCTGCGTCTGATCAATTTGCTTGAAGCGCCGACGACTGGAACAATCCATGTCGGAGATGATGAAGTGACTGCTTTAGATCAAAAGGATTTGCGGGTGAAGCGCCAGAAGATCGGGATGATTTTCCAGCAGTTCAATCTGATTGAATCAAAGACGGTCGCAGATAATATCGCATTTGTCCTAAGGGCGGCTAAATATCCAAAATCTAAAATTGATGGCCGTATCGATGAACTGCTTGAACTTGTCGGACTGACCGACAAGAAGACGGTGTTTCCTAAAAACCTGAGCGGCGGACAGAAACAGCGTGTGGGTATTGCAAGAGCCCTTGCCAATGACCCTGATGTGCTTCTCAGTGATGAGGCGACGAGTGCGCTGGATCCGGAAACGACAAAGACCATATTGAATCTTTTGAAGAGGATCAACAAGGAACTCGGTATTACGATTGTGGTGATCACTCATGAGATGGAAGTCATCAAGGAACTTGCAGAGCGCGTCGGTGTCATGTCAAATGGTGAAATCATTGAGATGGACGATGTCTATAAAATATTCAGTGAGCCGTCCCACGAAGTGACTAAGGGGTTTGTCCAGGATATTTATGATTTCCAGATTCCGGAATACATAATTGAATCAGATGACAATAAGATCATCACCATCAAATTCCTGCAGGAAAGTGCTGAAGAGAGCTATTTGAATAAACTTTACAGGGAATTTGATCTGTCCATCAGCATACTGAACGGCAGAATCGAATATATCAACGGCATACCCCTCGGCATTCTTATGCTGCAGGTGACGGGCGAGCCTTCAGAAATAGACAGGCTGACCCGGAACATCAACGACACTCCAGGTATAGAAAGGGCTGAGATATATGAATAGTTTAACGAATTTATGGCCATTACTTTACAAAGCATTTTTGGAAACGACTTTAATGGTTTCGATTTCCATTTTCTTTGCTGTGTTGGTCGGGCTGCCGCTCGGTGTCTTATTATTCATTACTCAACACCACTTACTTTTTAAAATGAAACCGTTGAATCAGGTTCTCGGTGCGCTTGTGAACGTCATCCGTTCATTTCCATTCATCATTTTAATTGTTGCAATCATGCCGTTTGCGACTTGGCTTGTCAACGCTTCTCATGGTCCGGTCTTTGCGAGTGTCGCACTGTCGATTGCCGCGGTACCTTTATTTGCACGACTGGTCGAGTCGAGTTTCAACAGTATTCACAGCGGTGTCATTGAAGCGAGCATTGCAGGCGGTGCACCAATACTCATGATAGTGACGGATGTGCTGATTCCTGAAGCCAAAAAAGGCCTTATCCAGGCAATTACGCTGACAATCATTACAATTATCGCATTCAGTGCGACTGCCGGTGTTGTCGGCGGGGGCGGTATCGGTGACCTTGCCATCCGTTACGGCTATTACCGTTATGACACTTTGACGATGGCCATTACGGTCATCCTGCTGATCATCATTGTCCAGCTTGTACAATTAATCGGTGACTTTTTAAGCCGTCGTGAGGAGGGGAAATAGATGCGTGGTATTATATTATTCTTACTTGGCACTTTAGGTGTCATTATCATCTCGAGCGTACTTTTATATGAAGATGAAGGCGAAGTGATCACAATAGGTGCATCTACAGGCCCTTTCAGTGATATGGTCAACTTTGCGTTGAAGCCGCCGCTTGAAGAGATGGGGTATTCGGTTGAAATCGTCGAGTATACAGACTATGTCCAGCCGAACAATGCACTCCATAATGGCGACCTTGATGCGAACCTGTATCAGAACTTGACATTCATGGAAAACTTCAACGAAGAGAACGGCACGGACCTGCACGGTCTTATCCAGGTGCCGACAGCGCCGATGGGACTTTATTCGAGCGAATTTGAATCGTTGGAAGAAATAACGAATGGCAGTGAAGTTGCTCTGCCACTGGACCCCGTCAACTCTTCACGCGGATTTTTAACGCTCGAAGAAGCGGGACTCATCACGATCAGTGAAGATGCCAATATGTTCGCGATTGAAGAAGCGGACATTACCAGCAACAATAGAAACCTCGAGTTTGTCTTCCAGGATGCGGGTCAGCTGCCGAGAAGCGTGGATCAGATCGGCCTGTCGCTCGTGCCCGGAAATTTTGCATTGGCCAGCGACATGAATCTTGAGGATGCATTGGTGCTTGAGAGCATGAATGAGTATTTCAGAAACAGGATCGTCGTCAATACGGATGACAAAGATTCTGACCTTGCCGGAGATTTGATAGAAGCAGCCCAGTCTGAATATTTTGACCAGGTCATTGATGAAGACTTCCAGGGATTCGATAAGCCGGAGGAGGAGTAAACGATGAATGAGTTATTGAAATCTGTGCCGGAAAGCTACTTTGCGAGCGTCAGCACTTTAAATGAAGATTTGGAGATCGGTGAAAAGCCGCTGATCAATCTTGCTGTCGGTGTGCCGGACGGCAGTGCGCCGGAAAGTGTAAAGAAAGCAGTGAAAAATGCGGTTGATATTACTGAAAACCACAAGTATCCGGGTTTCCGAGGACGTCCGTCCTTCAAAGCTGCAATCATAGACTTCTATAAACGGCATTACGATGTGGATTTGAAAGATGAAAATATCGCGATTCTTTACGGCACAAAAAGTGCGCTCGTCCAGTTTCCCATGATATTCATCGAACCGGGAGAAGGCGTCTTTCTCCCAAACCCGGGGTATGCGGACTACTCGGCAGGTGTGAGCCTTGCGAAAGGTATTGAGTATGAGCTGCCGCTTCTTAAGGAAAACAATTATATGCCGGATTACGATGCACTGGATCAGAAAGAACTGGATAATGCACGTCTGATCTACTTGAATTACCCTTCCAATCCGCTCGGTACTGTCGCATCAAAGTCATTTTTTGATGAAACGATCAAAAGGTTCAAGGGTACCAACATTAAAATCGTACATGATTTTGCCTATGCAAGTTTCGGATTTGAAGGCAAACATCCGAGCATCCTTGAAAGTGATCCGGATCTATCGACGGCGATTGAAATATATTCATTTTCAAAAAGTTATAATATGTCCGGTTTCCGTGCGGGATTTGCGGTCGGCAATAAAGAGATGATAGAAGCAATCAATATTTATCAGGATCATACCCAGACAGGCATGTGGGGTGTGCTGCAGGAAGCGGCGACCGATGCTTTGAATAATGAAGATGACTTTTTAATTGAGCAGAGGGATATTTTCAAAGAGAGAAAGAATCTTCTTGTCAGTGAACTTTCTGAAGCGGGTATCCCGGTTGAGCCGATCCAGGGCGGCATATTCGGCTGGATCAGAGTGCCGAAAGTATTTGACGGTGAAAGTTTTGTCAAATATCTGTTGAAAGAAGAATCCATTCTTGCCACACCCGGAATTCCGTTCGGCTCCAGAGGCAGAAACTTCATCCGTATTTCCATGGCAATCGAAGATAAGCAGCTTAAAGAATGTGTTGAGAGGCTGAAGAACATTGCACATTTGTGGGAATGATCAGCCACTAATAAAATTAATCAATAATCTGAAAAGGCATTGGAATAACCATCTATAAATGAAAGTCTCAATGAAACGGTAATTTGTTTCATTGAGACTTTTTATTTGTGACTTATATTTTCCATACTTAAACGAGCGTAATTTTTCTCTTTGCTATGTATTTGATGATCAATGCGACTAACGGTACCAGCGGCATAAATGTAAAACCGCTGATAAAGTATATCAACGGAATGAAGAAAGACATGAGACCGAGGAAGAAAAAGATGCTTTTTGTCACTTAATCAAAAGGCATCTTACGCGTGAGATATAATTATTTAACTATAACGACAGGTGTATTTACACGTTTTGCGATTTTATGAGTGACATGACCGAGTACATGCTTGATTTCTCTTTTAGAGCGTTTGTTACTCATGACAACAATATCATAGTTATTATTATTTATTTCTTTCAAAAGTGTCTTCATGATAAGGCCGGATTCAAATTGTATCTGATAATTCAAACCAAGTTCTTCGAGCTGGTCGGTAAAAGGTTTCATGAAGCTTTTCTTTTCCTCAACAAGAGTATCGAAATGTTTCCCTTCGTATCTGACACTGTTGGCATGTTCACTTTCTGAAATGATGTTGAAAATTGTAATCATATGATCCGGATTTTCTCCGACGAGCTTTTTCAATTGTTCCGGAACGTTGCTGAAAGAGTTGCCAAAATCGTATGGTAATAATACATTTTTATACATGGTCACACATCCTTTTATATACATATAATATGGTTCTATTAAAAATACTAGGTTTATATGAAATACGCAATCACTAATTTTTATAAAAACATAAATCTTCGAGTATTTTTATACTATTGTTGATGGAGGAAATTTTGACAGAAAATATGAGCAATGAACAATGAAGAATAGAATATATATCAGAAGAGGAATTTAGTTACAAATGTAATGGCCTCACATTACATTTGTAACTATTTTTATTTTTAGAGCTATTTTACACTGTTAATACGTACATTATTAGAAAAGGAGGGGTTTTCTATGGAAAGTAATAAATTATTCATTACTTTGGGCATTGTATGGACTTTAATTTTTGCGATTATGAGTTTCTACTGGGCAATTGGGGGAATGGTCGGTGTCAGATCTCTTGGGGGAGAAATCTATGAAATATCATTGAATCCTGAACTATCATTTATCATCGTCGTATGGATGACGGGTTTTATAAAATTATTGGGTGTAATACTGCTGCTGATGCTGCTGGTGAAGTGGAGAAGCACTCTTAAAGTTAAAATTCTCTATAACATTACAAAATCTGTCGGCATATTACTATTTCTATATGGACTGCTCAACTTTTTTACAATTTCACTGAGCACTTTCAATATATTGAATTTTAATCTGGATGGCTACGCGACATTTTGGAGATTGGTTTTTTGGGAACCATTTTGGATGATTGGCGGGTTATTTTATTTTTACTCGGTTAAAAAAGTTGAAGATAAGTCTCGATATATTAATTTGTCATCAATTGACTCGACATAGAAAGGGGTTAAAAAATGAATGAAAACATTAGAATGAATAGATACAACTGGGTTGTTTACAGTGGTCTGACACTTATAATTTTATCAGCAGTCTGGATCATCTTTCAAAATGACGGAATGATTGAAGTCAGTGCAGATCACGATTCAACAGTTCCATTTTGGCATAACTGGATTATTTCAGGGATATTGATTTTATTGATGATAGTCCTGCCCACGAAATATACGAATCGTAATCCATTTAAGTTATTGGACAGAAAGATGGTGGTCAGGCAGTCTGTAATACTTATGACATTGGCTGTTCTTTTTACTGTCACACTGCTGGCTCTACCTTTTGAATCTGCAATCATATATTTCCCTCTGCTTAAAATTTTTTTGCTGATGATCGGTCCGATTATCATGTTCTACTACTTTGAACATAAAGGGTTGAATAATAAAATATCGGATCACTCTTATTTGGAGAACAATCAGTGGATTTTTCCTGGTATGGTTACGTTCACCTGGATAATCTTATATTTTTTCAGTCCGCTCGGTTCACCGGATGGACCCGAGTATCAAATGAGCTTTTTAACACTTGCTGTCGGTGCACTGTTTTCATTTCTTCTGAACAGTGTACTTGAAGAATTATTTTACAGAGTGTGGCTGCAGACGAGGCTCGAAGCTTTGCTCGGGACATGGCCGGCCATCATGATTGCCTCTGTACTATGGGCGGTCTGGCATATGGCGATTCAGGGCGGGGACTCTGCAGACATTGCATTTTCAAATGTAATGATCAACCAGGGTGTCCTTGGACTATTTTTAGGATTTTTATGGGCGAAATACAGGAATGTATGGGTACTTATCATCATCCATGGATTGATGAACTTTCCAGTGCAACTGATTACAGGTTACTTTTAGAAAGAGTGGAAGAAAATTGCTTGATGCAGGCTGGTTGCAGAGAATGGATAGGACTATTTACGTATTGATAAATCAGACGGTAGGTCGATGTGATCATAATGGATCAATATTATATTAAAAGTGTAACAACAATAAAGGGGACATGCGTCATGATTAAAGGAATGTATGAATCTCATCTGCCGGTCAGCAACCTCGAGACGTCAATCGAGTTTTATAAAAATCTGGATCTGGAGATTGCCTACCGACAGAAGAATCTGGCATTTTTCTGGATTGAAAAAGATAAAAGCTGGCTCGGGCTTTGGGAAACGGACAGGGTGTATGCGCCTTATCATCCCTCGATGCGGCATATTGCATTGCAAATAGATTTGGAAGATATGAAGAATGACAAAGACTGGTTGAAAAAACGGGGAATAAATGGTTCTGCCAACTTTGATTTTCTGCCTGAAGGAACTCTGCATGATCTATCAGCAGTACCCAAGGCACATGCGGCAGTTTATTTCAAAGATCCTGATGGGAACAGCATCGAATTGATTGCACCATTAAGACTGGACGCCAAAGAAGAATTGACAATGGCTTCTTTGGAAAATTGGGATCATGAACTATAAATAGAAAACATAATAGAATATTTAAAATTATATTGAATTTTTACATCACATGAAGTATACTGAAAATATCATTCAGAAGGAGGACAAAACTATGCTCAACATTATTGCAGCGAATTTAAACAACGTAGAATTGAATATCGCCTCCCTGCATGGTTATTTTTAAACATGATGATCATTGATGACCAATTCAGATATTTGTAACAGGGGAGGTGTATACCTCCCTGTTTTTATGCCTTAATTCAAGTGCGCACAAAAATGGTGTGCACTTTTTTTATTGCAAAATTTACTCAACATAAGAAAGTTGGTTAATCATGATTGATTTTATTTATAAACTTAAATGGTATTTTTCAGAACATAAATTGAAATATTTAATCATTGTCATATTGGCTGTGATGTCGAATTTGCTTGAAGTGGTTCCGCCGCAGCTGATCGGTCGTACAATCGATTTGATCAATACGGGTGAAATGACTGTGCAATCTATGTGGCTGATATTCTTTTTATTCATCATCGTCATCATCGGCACGTATGTAATGCTCTTCTCATGGTTTTATCTGTTGTTCGGAAGTGCGTATAATATTGAAAGCATTTTAAGAATGAGGTTGATGCAAAAGTTTCTAACATTATCTCCAAGTTTTTATGAGCGTAACAAGACCGGAGACCTGATGGCAAAAGCGACGAATGATATGCGGAGTATCAACAGGGCGATGGGCTTCGGCATGATCACTCTGCTTGATGCGAGCACTTTCCTCACTACAATCGTATTGGTCATGGCTTTTACCATTAATCTGGAATTGACCTTTTTTGCGCTCTTGCCATTACCTCTCTTGATCATCATTGAAGTCGGCCTCGGGCGACTGATCAATAAACGTCATACCGAGAGCCAGAAGTCCTTCGGCGTGATGAATGATTCTGCACTTGAAGTCGTTGAAGGCGTGAGGTTGACGCGGAGCTATGTACAGGAAGAGGCGGAAGCAGAAAGTTTTAAAGGAAAGACAAACGATTATTTGAGCAAGTTTATGAAAGTCGAAAAACTGGATGCGCTATTCCAGCCGCTGACGATTTTTGTCGTGTCTATCAGTTTCATCATCGCATTCGGTTACGGTGCGGTTCTGGTAAATGCAGGTGTAATGACGGTCGGAGAAGTCGTGACATTCAATATATATTTGAATATGTTGATATGGCCGATGTTTGCTATGGGGATGCTGTTCAATATAATGCAGCGGGGCAATGCTTCACTGAACCGTATTGAAGATGTGCTCCAGGCAGAAGATGATGTAATCGATGCCGGGGACGGAGTCACAGAATCGAGTGAAATTGATTTTGAAAAAGTATCTTTCAGCTATCCTTCGAGCAGCAGGAAAAATCTGAATGAAATCAGCATTCGTCTGAAAGCGGGAGAGACTTTAGGTATCGTCGGTAAAACAGGCAGCGGAAAAACAACTTTGATCAGGCAGCTCTTGAAAATGTATCCTGCAGGTGCAGGCAGTCTTATCATTGATGGGATTAATATCACTCAACTCAGTAAAAAGGAATTGAGACATAAGATTGGTTATGTATCCCAGGAGAATATACTGTTCTCAAGAACCGTCAGAGAAAATATTCTTTTCGGCAATCCCGCGGCGACGGATGAGGAGCTGCGACAGGCAATAGAAGTCAGTGCACTTGACTCGGATGTTGCGCTCATGCCGAAAGGACTCGAGACGATGGTCGGTGAAAAAGGGATCGCTCTGAGCGGGGGTCAGAAACAAAGAATATCAATCGCGAGAAGTCTGATTAAAAATCCGGATATTCTGATATTTGATGATACACTCAGTGCTGTAGATGCAAAAACAGAGCAGCGGATCATCAATAACATCAAACGTGAGCGGAATGAAAAGACCACTGTTATAGTGACCCACCGTCTGTCTGCCGTCAGACATGCAGAGGTTATTGTCGTACTTGAGGACGGCAAGATTGTTGAAACCGGCAGTCATGATGAACTGATTCAAAATGACGGCTGGTACAAAAGACAGAATCAGTACTACAGGACTGGCGGTGATGAAAATGAGTGAGATCAAAAGACTTTTAAAATACTCCCTGAATTATAAATGGTGGTTCACCGTGGGCAGTGTAATGATGGTACTGATGGTATGCCTTGAGCTGATTGGACCGCTCATCATCATGACGGTGCTGGATGATCATATCAGACTCGGTGCAGGTAATATCAATGTTGAAGCGGTCTTCCTGCTTCTGGCAGTGTATGCATTCATTAAATTGTTTCATGCAGTGGCGGCATATTTCGCTCAGATTATTCTGCAGTCGACTGGAGCAAAAGTCGTTCAAAGTATCCGTCACCAGGTTTTTGAGCATATTCAAAGACTGCCGATCAGGTACTTTGACAATCTGCCAGCAGGCAAAGTCGTTGCCAGAATCACAAACGACACCGAATCGATGCTTGAATTTTTCACATATGTACTGCCGATGTTCCTTGTGAATGGTCTGACGATGCTGGCAATTACCGTTGCAATTTTTATCGTCAATATATATGCAGGCATGATCATGCTGATTTTTGTACCGGTCATTTTACTATGGATCATTCTTTACCGTAAATATTCGAATGAATATAATCATCTGAAGCGTGAAAGAAACAGTGATATGAATGCGGCAATCAATGAATCTATAAACGGTATGACGACAATTCAAGTATTCAACAGAGAGAGACAGATTGAAAGTGAGTTCAAGAAGTTAAATGATGAATATAGGGAAAGTGCAACCAAACTGGTAAAATTAAATGGGATTACAGGAGATAATCTCGCAAGCGGAATGCAGTCATTTGTCTTTGCGCTTATGGTCATAGTATTCTCCCTCGCATTTTTAAGTCCTTCTGAAGCGCTGACTGTCGGAACAATGTACTTGCTTGTGGACTATATCACACGCTTTTTCAATCCACTTTATGAAATCGTCGGACAGATTGAAATATTTGAACAGGCGCGTGTTGCTGCGGTAAAAGTATTTGAGATGATTGATGAAGAGGAAGAAGTTGATGATGACGGACATATGAATCATTTCCACGGAGATATCCACTTCAAAAATGTATCATTTTTCTATAAAGAAGGGCATCTGGTGCTGAAAGATATTGATCTGAATGTGGGACGGGGCGAAACCATCGGTCTGGTCGGCCATACGGGTTCCGGAAAAAGTTCGATCATCAATCTTCTGATGCGTTTCTATGATCCGACGGACGGACGGATTTTATTTTCCGGGAAGGATACAAAGGAAATTAATAAAAAAGATTTAAGGAAGCATATATCTATTGTACTTCAGGATCCATTCATCTATGCAGGTACGCTGCTTTATAATATCCGACTCAACAATGAAGATATTTCGCGTGAATCTGCTGAGCAGGCTTTGATGGAAGTCGGCGGCAGGGAGCTCATGGAAAAGCTGGATGGAGGGCTGGATACTTATCTGCCTGAAAGGGGAGCGACGTTATCCCTGGGTGAACGTCAGTTGATTTCATTTGCAAGGGCGCTTGCATTCGATCCGAAAGTGCTGGTATTGGATGAGGCGACGAGCAATGTGGACAGTGAAACTGAACAGATGATCCAACATGCCATGAAAGTTGTCAGCGAAAAGCGCACGACATTCATCATCGCGCACAGGCTGTCCACGATCCAGCATGCTGACCAGATCATCATACTGGAAAAGGGTGATATAATCGAACGCGGGACTCATCAGAAACTGATGAAAATCAACGGGGTTTATGCTGAAATGTTCAACATGCAGATGCCAGGTAAAAGTATGCACAATGCATGAGTGGTGTAATATGTACACTAAATGTCCGGAAATGACCTTGATTCATGTTGAATAAATCGTTACCATATAATTATAATGACTTTAACATAACAAGGTCACTTGTTTAGTCAACAAAACCTTTTGATAGAACTCTCGTTCTAGATATCATATATTATATTATTATCTTTTTAACAGGGGCCGGTAAATCCGGCCCCTCTTTTTGTAAAATTTTCGTTATAAAGATATTTCTTAACCATATTAATATATGGTATTCTGTTATATACACGGTTTACTGGAGGAGTGCTCAGTGAATAAACTTTTTAACAGAAATAAAATGCTTCTTATTTTATTCGGTATCATAATATTGATTTTATTTATCGGCTTTTCGATGACTGATAGAGAATCAACGACTAAAGCTGAACAATTTACCGGCGACACTGTGGCTGCTTCCCAGTCCATCATCGGTGCACCTGTTCAATTCGTTTCCAATGTATTCAGTAATTTTACAGGTCTTTTCGGTGCCTCTAATGAAAACGAAGTGCTGAAATCCCAGCTCGAAATGGTGCCGCAGATGTACTCTGACATTGAACGTCTCGAAGCAGAAAATGAGAAACTCAGGGATGCACTTGAAGTCAGCTCTAAAAGAGAATATGACACGATCAATTCAAGGGTGATTTCCCGCTCTCAGGATCAGTGGCTGAACAATTTCACAATCGATAAGGGTGAGAATGACGGTATAGAAGAGGGCATGGCTGTCATGACTCCTGAAGGTCTGGTGGGAATGATCAAAAGGGTCAACGGCAATTCGAGCTTTGTAGAGATGATTACGACAAATGTCTCTCAAAATAACCTGTCGGTGGAGATCCGGCATGAAGATGAAACGGTTTACGGTGCAATCGATCACTATGACAGTGAGAGAGGGCTGCTTGTCATAGATAATATAAAAAATAATGCGACGGTGGAAGCCGGAGATGAAGTATTTACAAGTGGACTGGTCGGTGACTTTCCTGAGGGGCTGATTGTCGGTGAGGTAATGGAAGTTGAAAATGATGAGCACGGCCTGAGTCAGAATGCTTTCATCCAGCTTTCAAGTGATCCATCCGATGTTGATGTCGTTTTTGTTCTGGAACGGAATCCGGAATCAATGGGAGATTAATATGAGGATAATTGTGATATTCATAACGGCCCTTCTATTAATGTACGGTGATTTTTTATTCGCAGAATTCAGTCCTTTTGAAATCAGTCAGCTGACGGTTTATACCGTACCTAAATTACTGCTGATGTATATATTGCTGTTATCAATTTACGTTAATCCATCAATCAGCGGTTTCATTGCGATTGTATTCGGGGTATTGATAGATATATACAGCGGTCTTGTCTATGGTGTACATACTTTTGGCATGGTTGCATTTGTATTCTTCATGCACACTGCATTCAGAGTCTTCTATAAAGACTTTGTTGCGATGGCATTTGTCGTCCTTTCGTTGACTTTTTTGTATGATGCCTATGTATATCTGATCTACAGCATACTGGGGCTGGTCAACATGCCGGTGTTTGATTATATGGCTCTCAGGGCGGTGCCGAGCCTGATCATCAATGCGCTGTTGTTTATGCTTGTATTCGTGATCACTTTGAAGAGTTCGAAAGTACGTAAAAACTTCCTGCCAAAACATTGACTTAAATCAGGCGGGTTGCTATAATCTAGAAGTTGATGATTTAACAGACATCAACCGCACAATCATGGGTCAAAGTGACTTGTTCCACCTATGGATGGCGTGTCTTAATTAAAATCAGGAGGTGTAAGTATGTTTGCAATCATCGAAACAGGCGGTAAGCAGGTTAAAGTAGAAGAAGGCCAGACTATTTTTGTTGAAAAGATAGAAGCAGAAGAAGGCGCAACTTTTACTTTTGACAAAGTACTTTTAGTTGGTGGAGACAGCGTTAAAGTCGGCGCACCAACAGTTGAAGGTGCAACTGTGTCTGCGAAAGTTGAAAAACACGGTCGCGGTAAGAAAATTACAGTTGTCAAATTCAAGCGCAGAAAGAACTATAAGCGTAAACAAGGTCATCGTCAGCCTTATACAAAATTGACTATCGAAAAGATTGAAGCTTAATGATTGAAGTCAATATTCGGGAAAATGATGCTGGACAGGTTGTATCTTTTGATATGAACGGCCATGCTGACTTTGATGAATATGGGAAAGACATTGTTTGTGCCGGAGCTTCAGCAGTCGTTTTTGGAAACGTCAATGCCATCATCTCGATGACGGATGCAGATCCGGATATAAAATTGGATGATGACGGCGGATATTTGGAATTCAGTGTTGAAAATCCAAATGATGAAAAACTGCAGACGCTTCTGAAGGCAATGGTCATTTCATTAAAAACTATTGAAGAAGAATATAACGATTATATAAGAATAGAATATATGTGAGGTGAGTAACATGCTAAAGTTAAACTTACAGTTTTTCGCATCGAAAAAAGGGGTTGGGTCAACAAGAAACGGCCGTGACTCAGAGTCAAAACGTTTAGGTGCGAAGAGACAGGATGGTCAATTCGTTTCAGGTGGATCTATTTTATTCCGTCAGCGCGGTACTAAAATTCATCCGGGTGAAAATGTTGGTCGCGGTGGCGATGATACATTATTTGCAAAAATTGACGGCGTAGTTAAATATGAACGTTTTGGTCGCGACAAAAAACGTGTTTCTGTTTATCAGGAAGCAAAATAATTTTGTTACTAAAAGCATCAGCTACTGCTGGTGCTTTTTATTTTGAATGAATTGCAGGATGATATATTGATACATAGTCTTTATATCAGTGATATAATATTAAAGTAATTGAGGTGAAAATATGTTCGTAGATCAGGTCAAAATATTTTTAAAATCAGGTGACGGCGGTAATGGTTTAGTCGCCTACAGAAGAGAGAAGTATGTTCCGATGGGTGGACCGGCCGGCGGTGACGGCGGTGACGGAGCAAGCATTATTTTCGAAGTGGATGAAGGATTGAGAACTTTGCTGGACTTCCGTTATCAGCGTCATTTTAAAGCGAAACGCGGAGAAAACGGCATGAGTTCCAATATGCACGGTAAAAACAGTGAACCGCTTATTTTAAAAGTGCCGCCGGGTACTGTCATAAAAAAAGCGGAAGATGATGAAACAGTTGCCGATTTAACTACACATGGCCAGCAGGCAGTGGTCGCTAAAGGCGGCCGCGGGGGCCGCGGCAACTCACGCTTCGCATCCAGCAGGAATCCTGCACCGGATTTCGCGGAAAACGGTGAACCGGGCGAAGAGTTCGAAGTGACACTTGAATTGAAATTGATGGCAGACGTCGGTCTCGTCGGTTTCCCGAGTGTAGGGAAGTCGACGATTCTAAACAGTGTATCGAGAGCAAAACCGAAAATCGGCGCGTATCATTTCACGACGATTGCACCTAACCTGGGTGTGGTCCAATCCGGTGACGGGCGTTCTTTTGTCATGGCAGATCTGCCGGGTCTGATTGAAGGTGCAGCAGAAGGTTCCGGCCTGGGTCACCAGTTCCTGAGACATGTGGAGAGGACGAAAGTCATCGTGCATGTGGTCGATATCAGTGAGTCTGAAGGCCGTGACTCTGTACAGGACTACCATACGATCAGGCAGGAACTTGGAGAATATAACCCGGCACTGCTGGAACGTCCTGAAATTATCGTTCTGAATAAGATAGATTTACTTGAAGATGAAGAGGTCATCGATCTCTTCAAGCAGGAAGTGGGCGAAGATAAAGAGATTTTTGCAATTTCTGCAGCAACAAGCGGTAATCTTCAGCCGCTGCTTTATAGAGTGGCGGATGTTCTGGATGCAAGCGATGAGGAAGAAGTAGCGCTCGATGAAACGGAAGAGCGTGTCGTCTACCGTCATGAAAAAGATCCTGATGCATTCAAGATCAGCCGTGATGATGACGGTGCCTTTGTAGTCAGTGGACCGACGATTGAAAGAGTATTCATAATGACAGACTTTAACAGAGATGCAGCAGTTCGAAGATTTGCCCGTCAAATGCGCTCAATGGGTATTGATGACGCACTTAGAGAAAGAGGTATCCAGACAGGAGACACTGTAAGGATACTTGGCGGAGAATTTGAATTTGTAGAATAGGTGAGGAAATGTATCAGTATATAGAAGGTACAATTGAAACTGTATCCCCGCACAATATCACAGTCGATGTGTCGGGTGTGGGCTATCTAATTCATGTCCCGAATCCTTTTCGTTTCGAAAAAGATAAAGGCACTAAATTGAAAGTATATACAGAGCTGATCGTCAGGGATGACAGTCATACTTTGTACGGCTTTAAAAATATGGAAGAAAAGCAGCTGTTTCAAAATCTGCTCAAAGTAAAGGGAATCGGTCCGAAAAGTGCACTTGCCATATCGGCGGCGAGCACTCCGGATGAAGTCATTACGGCGATAGAAAACGAAGATCAGACCTACATGAGCAAATTCCCGGGTATCGGCAAAAAAACTGCCAGTCAGATCATACTTGATTTGAAAGGCAAGCTTGCTGCGAGCGGTAAAATGGCAGTATCCACGTCGGATAATGATTATGTCAAAGAAGCGATGCTTGCACTTGAGGCACTCGGCTACAGTAAGAGAGAACTGTCAAAAGTGGATAAGAAACTGCAGACGGAGAGTTTTGAATCTGTCGATGCAGCAGTGAAATCAGGATTGAAATTATTAGTTCAATAGAGGTGTTATTATGTCAGAGCATGATGACAGAATTTTAGATGAACATCAAATGGATGAGGATCTGGAAGTTGAAATGTCACTCCGTCCCGAGTACTTAAAACAGTATATCGGGCAGGATGCGATGAAAAACAACTTGCAGGTTTTCATACAGGCTGCCAAAATCCGGGAAGAAGCTTTGGACCATGTCATTTTACATGGCCCGCCCGGTCTTGGGAAGACGACTTTATCTAATATCATTGCGAATGAAATGGAAGTCAATATCCGGTCTACTTCAGGTCCGGCAATAGAAAGAGCGGGTGATCTCGCTGCGATATTATCCAGCCTGGAACCGGGGGATGTTTTATTCATCGATGAGATTCATAGAATTCCCCGCGCAGTCGAAGAAATTCTTTATTCGGCGATGGAAGATTTCTTCATCGATGTCATCATCGGTAAAGGTGAAGAAGCGAGAAGTATCCGCATCGATCTGCCGCCTTTCACACTGGTGGGGGCGACGACGCGCTTCGGCAGTTTGAGCGCGCCGCTCCGTGACCGTTTCGGTGTTCAGTTAAGACTGGAATACTATGATCTGGACAGCCTGATTACGATAGTTGAAAGAACATCGGAAATCTTTAATGTGGATATTGATTCCGACAGCGCTGTCGAACTGGCGAAACGGTCGAGAGGGACGCCGAGAATCGCAAACAGGCTGCTGCGCCGTGTCAGGGACTTTTCAATCGTCAAAGACGAAAAATCCATTTCAATGGAAACGACAAACCATGCGCTCCGAGTACTGGAAGTCGATTCGATGGGACTCGACCCTGTTGACCACCGTATAATGAATACGATCATCAATACATACGGCGGCGGGCCCGTCGGGCTGGAGACAGTGGCTGTATCCATAGGTGAGGAAGTGGTCACCCTGCTTGATGTATATGAACCATTTTTAATCCAGCAGGGCTTTCTTGAGCGTACACCCAGAGGGCGGAAAGCAACAGCAAAAAGCTATGAATATTTTAAAGATGACAGCAAGTAGATTTTCTTTAGAAATGAGGAATGATTTTGAAGCTTGAGGAATTTGATTTCGATTTACCGGAAGAATTGATTGCCCAGACGCCGCTTGAAGACCGGTCAAGCAGCCGTCTCCTGGCTCTGGATAAGACAGACGGACAAATAGAAGACAATACTTTCAATGATGTTTTAAAGTATTTCAAGGCAGGAGATGTACTGGTATTGAATGACACTAAAGTACTGCCTGCCCGCTTGTATGGCGTTAAAGAAGATACCGGCGCAAAGATTGAAATGCTGCTCCTCACACCTGTGCAAGAGGGATATGAAGTATTGATCCGTCCCGCAAAAAAGGTGAAAGTGGGCACTAAAGTTGTATTCGGCAATGGTGAACTTATTGCTGAATGTACAGGTGTTTTCGAAGAAGGCATACGTCATATGAAATTACATCATGACGGCATTCTTGAAAACGTACTGGATGCTCTCGGCGAAATGCCGCTGCCTCCGTATATTAAAGAAACACTGGAAGATAAAGACAGATACCAGACGGTATATGCGAAAGAGACTGGTTCTGCCGCTGCCCCGACTGCCGGTCTTCATTTTACAAATGAACTGCTGGATGAAATAAAAAATGCCGGTGTGAAAATCGTGACGATAACTCTTCATGTGGGATTGGGCACATTCCGTCCCGTCAGTGCAGAAACGATCGAGAATCATAAAATGCATTCAGAGTACTATATGATGTCTGATGAAACTGCAGATGTACTGAATAAGGCCAAAAAAAATGGCGGCAAGATCATCAGTGTCGGAACGACAAGTACAAGAACGCTTGAAACGATCATGGATAGACATGATACATTCAAGGCTTCCAGTGGATTTACGGATATTTTCATCTATCCTGGGTTTATATATAAGGCGGTGGATGTGCTCATTACCAATTTCCACCTGCCGAAATCTTCACTCGTCATGCTGGTAAGTGCTTTTTGTTCCAGAGAGATGATTTTGAAGGCCTATCAGCATGCTGTTAATAATCATTATCGTTTCTTCAGTTTTGGAGATGCGATGATCATTCATGGAGGTGCCGAAGATGGCAATTCGTTATGAACATATTAAAACTTGTAAACAGACGGGCGCACGTCTGGGTAAACTGCATACACCGCACGGTGTAATCGATACCCCGATATTCATGCCTGTCGGAACACTGGCGACCGTAAAATCTATGACACCTGAAGAACTCGCAGACATCGGCAGCCAGATTATTTTGTCCAACACATATCATCTGTGGCTGCGCCCCGGTAATGATATAATCAGAGAAGCGGGCGGCCTTCATAAATTCATGAACTGGAACAAACCGATTTTAACTGATTCCGGCGGTTTCCAAGTATTCAGTTTGAGTGACTCGCGTGAAATCAAAGAAGAGGGTGTCCATTTCAGAAGCCATCTGGACGGCTCAAAACTGTTTTTAAGTCCTGAAGGTGCGATGGATATCCAGCATGACCTCGGTTCGGACATCATGATGTCATTTGATGAGTGTCCGCCCATTCCTGCTGAATACAGTTATGTCAAAGATTCGCTTGAAAGAACTTCGAGGTGGGCTGAAAGAGGGCTCGAGCACCATTTGAAAAAAGGTCATGACAAGCATCAGGCGCTGTTCGGCATCGTTCAGGGCGGCGAGTATGAAGATCTGCGTGCACAAAGTGCCAAAGATCTTGTGAGTATGGACTTTCCGGGCTATTCAATCGGCGGCCTTTCCGTCGGTGAACCAAAACCGGTCATGTACAGAATGCTTGAACATACAATACCTTTACTGCCTGAAAATAAACCCCGTTATCTGATGGGAATCGGTTCGCCTGATGCACTGATTGAAGGCGTCATCCGCGGGGTGGACATGTTTGACTGTGTCCTGCCGACAAGAATCGCAAGAAACGGCACGACGATGACTTCACAGGGAAGGGTAGTCGTTAAAAATAAAAAGTTTGAAAGAGATTTTACACCGCTTGATCCGAATTGTGATTGCTATACATGTAAAAATTACAGTAAAGCATACCTTCGTCATCTTATAAAAGCGAATGAAATACTCGGACTCAGACTTACTACTTATCATAACTTGTATTTTCTGTTAAAATTGATGGAAGATGTTCGAAGTGCGATTTTAAATGATAGTTTATCAGATTTTAAAGAAGCGTTTTTCGACTCATATGGATTGAATGTAAAAAATCCGAAAAACTTTTAGAGGAGTGTTTGAGAAAGAATGGAATTTCTAATGCCATTATTACCTTTTATTGCAATCATCTTAGTGATGTACTTTCTGATGATCCGCCCGGCACAAAAGAAACAGAAGCAAGTCCAGGAAATGCAGGCGGGACTTCAAAAAGGAGACGACGTCATTACTATCGGCGGCGTACACGGCCGTGTCGAGTCATTTGACCAGAAACATATGTATATTCTTACAGATGACCGGGGCACCGTACTTAAATTCGAAAGAGTTGCATTAAAAGAAGTAGTTCAATAACACAAAGTCGACACCTGGTGTCGGCTTTTGTATTTTAATTTGATATTATTAACGTTATAATAGTAATGTTAAGTTGTGAAAAATAGAGGTGTCATATTTGAGAAATAAAATAAGCTACATATTAATTGCTTTAGCTGTGAGTATCGGGCTGATCACCGTTGTTGCTTTGACGGCAGACGATGTCGGTGAAGATGTCAACCTCGGTCTCGACCTGCAGGGCGGTTTTGAAGTTTTGTATGAAGTCGAACCCCTGAACGAAGGGGACGAAATCGATGATACTGCTGTCAGCAGTACCGCCAGTACTTTGGACTCCAGAGTAAACGTACTCGGAGTGTCGGAACCGAATATACAGATTGAAGAAGGCAACAGGATCAGGGTCCAGCTCGCGGGTGTAGAAGACCAGACTGAAGCGAGAGAACTTCTCAGCACACAGGCGGAACTGACAATACGCGACGTTGAGGATAACGTTCTGTTATCCGGTTCGGATCTCGTTGAAGGCGGAGCTTCCCAGAATTTCGATGAATTCAATAATGCGATGGTCACTTTGGAACTTCAGAGCGCTGATAAGTTCAGAGAAGTCACCGAAGAGATATCCGAAAGACCACAGGGTGAAAACATGATGGTCATCTGGATGGACTTCGTCGAAGGTGAAGACTCATTCAGAGAAGAAGCACAGAAAGAAAATCCGAAGTTCGTATCCGCTCCGACCGTAAGTGAACCGATCAACTCGAGCGAGGTCATGATCTCCGGTGGATTTGACGGTCAGGAAGGTGTTGAGCGTGCACAAAACATTGCATCATTGCTGAACTCAGGTTCTCTGCCTGTTGAATTGAATGAAATCTATTCGACGTCGGTAGGGGCACAGTTTGGTGAGCAGGCTCTGCAGGAAACGATTTTTGCAGGTGCCATCGGAATAGCACTTGTTTTCATTTATATGATCGCCTTTTACAGACTGCCGGGTGTCGTTGCGACTGTGACTTTATTCGTCTACATATATCTGACAGTTTTCGGGTTCAACATGATTAACGGTGTTTTGACACTGCCGGGTATCGCAGCATTGATTCTCGGTGTCGGTATGGCTGTTGATGCGAACATCATCCTTTATGAGCGGCTGAAAGACGAGCTCAGAATAGGCAGGAGCATCAAGAAGGCATATAAAAAAGCGGCACAGAATTCGATATGGACCATTTTGGATGCGAATATCACTACATTGATTGCCGGTCTTGTATTGTTTGCATTCGGTACGAGCAGCGTCAAAGGTTTCGCGACAATGCTGATACTGTCAATTGTGATGAGTTTTGTAACAGCTGTTTTCCTGACACGGGTAATGATGAGGCTGCTCATCCATTCGGGGTTCCTTAATAATAAATTATGGCTGTTCGGCATAAAGGAGAAAAGCAGATACAAACTGAGTGAAGGAAAAGATATAGAAGATCTGACCACACCATGGGACCGTTTTGATTTTGTGAAGCATACTAAAAAATTCTTCGCTTTCAGTATTGCATTATTAATACTGGGTTCAGGTGCGCTTGCCATATTCAATCTGAATCTCGGTGTTGATTTTACGAGTGGTACACGGGCGGATATAGAAATATCCGATGAAGCGGATGTCGATGAGGTGGAAGATACATTGACGGAGCTCGGCATCGAACCGGAAAGTATTACGACATCGGGTGAAAATACTGTCGTTGCGAGATATACTACTGACTTATCACAGGAAGATGTCACCGCAATGCAGGATACGTTCGATGAAATGTACGGTGCAACACCTATGATCAGTACAGTGAGTCCTGTTATCGGTAAGGAACTCGCCCAAAATGCAGCGCTGGCTCTATTGATTGCATCTCTTGGAATCATCGCCTATGCGACCATCCGTTTCGAATGGCGCATGGCACTGCCTGCAGTAGTTGCTCTGATGCATGATGTATTCATCATGATTGCAGTATTTTCCATCTTCAGAATAGAAGTGGATATAACAATCATCGCCGCAGTGCTGACCATTGTGGGTTACTCCATCAATGATACGATTGTGACGCTCGACAGAATCAGGGAAAACCTGCGCAAGGTCAAGGTGATTAAGAGCGAGGAAACGATAGATATAATTATCAACCGTTCTCTCAGACAGACTGCGACACGTTCGATCAATACTGTACTGACAGTAGTAATCGTCGTATTGCTTCTTGTACTGTTCGGGAGCAGCGCGATATTCGGCTTCAGTCTCGGCCTTCTTATCGGCCTGGTCAGCGGGGTCTATTCCTCTTTCTTCATCGCCATTCAATTATGGGGTATCCTGAAGAAACGCCAGCTTAGAAAAAATGGCGGCGAACTGGTCGTCCATGAAGAGACGAAAACGAACGATGAAAAAATATTAGTATAATATTATTTTAAAATGCCTGGATTTTCCGGGCATTTTTTAAAGGGTGTTTATTATGTTTAAGTCAAAATATGAATGGAAAGTCCGTAAAAGTGACGATGATATGCCACAGGAACTGATTGATAAATACCGTCTTAATGAACTTGAACAGCGTATTCTTGAAAACAGGGGGTACGTCACCGACCAAGACCTTGTCCAGCTTTACGATACTGAAATTTATGACTTCCATGCCGTTTATCATATAGACCGGGCTGTGAAAAGAATTGAAGATGCTTTGAACAGTGATGACCGCATTCTTATTTACGGAGACTTTGATGCAGATGGAATCACCAGTACCGCGATTTTATATATGGCGCTTAAAAAAGCTGGTCAAAATGTGGATTACCTTATCCCTAACCGGATCGATGACGGCTACGGCCCGAACATCAGACTCTTTGAAGAACAGGTTGTGGGTCTTTATGATCTGGTGATTACGGTGGACAACGGTATTTCCGCAGTGGATGAAATAGAATATTTAAGACAGCAGGGCACAGACGTCATCGTCGTGGATCATCATGAATTTGGCGAAACACTGCCGGACGCAATCATTGTCCACGCGGCTCATGGAGAAGGAGACTATCCTTTTAAACATCTGGCCGGTGTCGGCATCACATACAAACTGATCTGTGCACTCGGGCTGGAGGATGAAGAGATGCTCGGTCTTGTCGCAATCGGAACGGTCGCAGACCTCGTCAGCATCATCGATGAGAATAAAAGGCTCGTCATCGATGGTCTGAAACAGATCAATTCCAACCCTTCAACCGGCATACAGACTTTATTGTCCGTCTCCGGACATAGTGGGCTTGTGGATGAGGAAACAATCGGTTTTGGAATTGCACCAAGACTGAACAGTTCAGGACGCATTGCAGACGCTTCAATCGCAGTCGAACTGCTGCTTACAACAGATAAATCAGAAGCTTTCGAACTCGCATCGGAACTGGAGCAGTTGAACAGTGAGCGAAAACTGCTTGTTCAGGAAACATTCGAAGATGCAGATACGAAGTATAAAGAAAGTGAAGATGTCATCATCGTCTACAGCGATGACTATCACCCGGGTGTCATTGGCATCGTCGCATCAAAGTTGAATGAGGCCTATGGTAAACCGGCAATCGTTCTGACGCTGGACGGTGAAACTTACAGGGGATCTGCCCGCTCAATTGAAGGCCTCGATTTTCTGCAGATCATCAGGGACACTGATACGTTTGTCAGGAAAGCAGGCGGGCACTCTCAGGCGTTTGGTATAGAAGTATCTAAAGATGAAATCGAGGCTTTCAGCCATTCCATTGAACAATATTTCAAAGATCAGGGTTTATCACTCAGACCGGTAAAATATATTGATCTGATGGTGGAAAAAGATGAGTATAAAATTGCGGAGTTTGAACGATTTGAAAATCTGAAGCCTTTTGGTCAGGCTTTCAATCGTCCAATTTTCATGATCAATCAGGGACGTATAAAAAGTCTGAAGCAGGTCGGCAAGGATAAAAACCATATTAAAATCACTTTTCAGAATATATCCATCGATACGATAGGCTTCAATTTCGGACATCTGTTCCATGAAGTATCCGTTGGAGACACAATCAGTCTTGTCGGCACCGTCAATATCAATGAGTTCAATTCAAAAAGATCATTGCAGATGATCATTCAGGATGCGGAAATATCCAATGTCCAGATCATTGATATGAGAAGTAAAGTGAATCAGAATTTCTCTATGATATCCTCGGAAGACTATTTCATGATCAGAAATGGTGCTGAGAAAAAAGGCCCGAACTATTATCATTATGGTGAAAAACTGCCCTTTGCCATAGAGACTCTGGTTTTGAGAGACCTGCCCGACTCACTGGAGCGACTCAGACTATCATTGAAAAATATACATGTGTCAAAAATCATCATGATATTCAACAACAGAGAAGAGCTTTATTTCACTGGTTTACCGGATTTTGAACTGATTGAAGGTGTCTATGATCTCATCCGTAAGCGGGACAGCGGGACAATCAATTTAATCGAAGATGCGGGCAGATGGGCAGATCATTTCAGTATCAGTATGAAATTACTTAAGATGGTCACTGATATACTTGAAGAACTTGAGAAAATAGAAGTGAAAAATGGTATAATAATAAAGAAGGACACCGATGATGAAATTGTTCAGAGTGATATGGAAAACTCGAAAGTCAAATTTGCAATAGAACATAAAATACAATCGGAATCAAAACTCAAAATGTCTTCAAATCAGGAATTAAAAACTTATATTAAAAGGTTAATCGCAGATGATGGAGGAAATAATGAATCTTAAAGATTATGTATCAGAAGTACCAAATTGGCCAAAAGACGGCGTGAGCTTTAAAGATATTACAACAATTATGGACAGCGGGGACGCATACAGATATGCGACCGATCAGATTGTCGACTTTGCGAGAGAAAAAGAGGTGGATATCATTGTCGGACCGGAGGCCCGCGGATTTATCATAGGATGCCCGGTTGCATACAGCATGGGCATCGGATTCGCACCTGTCAGAAAAGACGGCAAGCTGCCGCGCGAAGTGATCAAGTATGAATATGATCTTGAGTACGGATCAAACGTACTGACAATGCACAAGGATGCGATCAAGCCGGGACAGCGTGTGCTCATTACGGATGACCTGCTTGCTACAGGCGGCACCATCGTAGCAACGATCAAACTCATCGAGGAACTGGGCGGCATAGTGGTCGGCATTGCCTTTTTAATCGAATTGAAGTATTTGAATGGTATGGAAAAACTGAAGGAATATGATACCATATCATTAATCTCATATGATTCTTAAGAAAAGTCTGTTAAATCAGGCTTTTTTTAATAGCGGCGTTTCTTTGTTTTATAAATTGTAGTATGATGGGTCTATCTATTTTATTGTGGAAGGTGGTGAGCCGATGGGCAGAGAGTATCCATATACTAAAGACGATGTGTTTAAGATGTGTAAAGCTTATTTGTCGGAAAACGACCTGAATATGATTAAAAAAGCTTATGGGCTGGCATTTGAAGCACATGATGGACAGTTTAGAAAAAGCGGCTTGCCTTACATACTTCATCCGGTGCAGGTCGCGGGTATTTTAGCTGAGCTGAAACTGGACGGACCGACGATCATTGCAGGCTTTTTGCATGATGTTGTCGAGGATACGGTCTACACACATGATGATCTTGTTGAAATGTTCAACGAAGAAGTTGCCATCATTGTTGACGGTGTAACTAAATTGGAGAAAGTGAAATATCGCTCTCAGCAGGAACAACAGGCGGAGAATCACAGGAAGCTGTTTGTTGCAATTGCAAAAGATATCCGGGTGATATTGGTAAAGCTCGCAGACAGACTGCACAATATGCGGACTTTAAAAGCGATGCCGGAAGAAAAGCAATATCGGACATCTCTTGAAACTTTGGAAATCTATGCACCGCTTGCTCACCGTCTGGGTATCTCAAGCATTAAATGGGAACTCGAAGATACGGCACTCAGGTATATTGAACCGAAACAATATTTCAAAATCGTCAGCATGATGAAAAAGAAACGCAGTGAACGTGAAGAAGTCATCAATGAAGCTATTGATAAGATTGAAACAGAAATGGATAAGACAAAAATAGAAGGTACCTTGTCAGGCAGACCGAAGCATATATACAGCATATATAAAAAGATGAAAAAGCAGAGCAAACAGTTTGATCAGATTTTCGATCTGCTGGCTGTCAGAGTGCTTGTTGAAAATATTAAAGACTGCTACGCAGTCCTCGGCGTCATCCATACGATATGGAAGCCGCTGCCCGGCCGTTTTAAGGACTATATAGCCATGCCTAAGCCGAATATGTATCAATCTCTTCATACGACGGTAGTCGGGCCGCAGGGGGATCCGCTTGAAATACAGATCAGAACGCATGAAATGCATGAAATCGCAGAGCATGGGGTTGCAGCACACTGGGCCTATAAAGAAAACAAGGATGTTAAAGTGAAAGATTCCAGGATCAACTGGTTCAAAGATCTGGTTGATCAGGAAACGTCTTCACCGGATGCTGAAGAATTCATGGAAGCGTTAAAGACTGATCTGCTCAGTGATAAAGTATATGTGTTTACCCCAAACGGCGATGTTGTCGAACTGCCTAAAGGTGCAGTACCGATTGATTTTGCCTATCAGGTCCACTCGGAAGTCGGGAACCATATGATCGGCGCCAAAGTGAATGGTAAAATCGTTACGATCGATCACACTCTCGAAACCGGCGATATCGTAGAAATCAGAACGAGTAAGCAGTCATATGGTCCAAGTCTGGACTGGCTGAAACTGGTCAAATCCAGCAGTTCTAAAAATAAAATCAGGTCTTTTTTCAAAAAGCAGGACAGAGCGAGTAATATTGAAAAGGGGCGGTTCGGTGTTGAAGCGGAAATTAAAAAACGTGAATATAAACCGGACGATATTCTGAAAGATAAATTTATCGAGCCCGTGTTGGACAGATACAACCTGAATAATGAAGATGATCTATTTGCAATGATCGGTTTTGGCGGTGTAACTGCCCAGCAGGTGACCAACCGGCTGATGGAGAAATTCAAAGCTGCCGAGGGCACGACTGCAAATGAGATCGAAGAAATCGACCGCAGCCATCATTATAAGGAAATATCAACAGAATCCGGGGTTTATGTAGAAGGTATGGATAATCTTCTGATCAACTTGTCCAAATGCTGCAACCCGATACCCGGTGATGATATAACAGGCTATATTACAAAAGGGCACGGTGTTAAAGTTCATGTTTCGAACTGTCCGAATATCATCAATGAAACAGAACGGATTATCGATGTTGAATGGGTTAAAAATAAAAATAAAGATCGTAAATATCAGGCTGATCTTGAAATCAAAGGTTTTGACCGTACCGGCCTGGTCAATGAAATATTGAATGTCATAGCAAGCACGAAATTTCCAATCACACACGTGAACGCAAAGAGTGATGTAGATAAATATGCAAGAGTCAACATATCTGTAATGGTGCAGAATACGACGGATCTGTACCGGATAGTTGATAAGATCAAGCAGCTGAAAGATATTTACAGCGTGGAACGCGTATTTAAATGAGGTGAAAAAATGAGAGTGGTTTTACAGAAAGTTTCTGATGCACGGGTCGTTAAAAGTGATCTATTCAATGAGATCAACAAAGGCTATTTATTACTTGTAGGTGTAAGTGAAGATTCCACTTCAGAAGACGCCAGGAAATTGGCAGAAAAAATTGCAAAATCAAGAAACTTTGAAGATGCTGATGGGAAAATCAACCTGTCCATCAGCGATGTCCAAGGTGAAATTTTAAGCATATCACAGTTCACACTTTATGCTGATACTAAAAAGGGGAATCGCCCGAGTTTTACAAAAGCTGCAAAAAGTGAGAAGGCACTCAGCCTATACAAGGAATTCAACGAGGTTCTCAGTTCTTTCGGAATAACCGTAAAAGAGGGTTTCTTCGGAGAACATATGAATGTACAGATTAATAATGACGGGCCGATTACAATAATTTATGAATCCAGGGACGGAAAAATTATCTGATGAATATGATTAAAGAATGGATGAAAAAAGTATTCGGAGCAACAATTAAATTTTTAAAATACAAAAAATCACTTTATATGATTCCATTGTTTTTCATGGTTTCCGCTGTTTTAATTGTTACAGTATTATATTTTATATTTCAGTCAGGCATATTCAGTGATGAAAATGGACGGGCGGCGGAATCAGAATCCATAGTCATTGATTTCGACCAGAAACCAGACGTTTCTTTTGAAGGAGAAACGATCATAATCGATCCGGGACATGGTGGAAAAGATCCGGGGGCACCGAGTGTATCAAGTAAGACAGAAGCGGAAATTGTTTATACGATTGCTGAAAAAACAGCGGATATACTTGAGACGAATGGTGCCAATGTAGAATTTACGAGAGGCGACGGTGAATACGCTTCACTCGATGATCGAAAAGCCGAAGGTGATCTGTTCATAAGCCTCCACAGTGATGCCATGGAAGATCCATCGATTACTGGATTCACGACTTTTTATACTTATGATAACCAGAAAGAATTTGCTGAGACGATGAATGAAGCTCTGGATAAATATTCAAATTTTCGCAACCGGGGAACGAAGCAGTCCAATTATCAAGTAACCTGGCAGTTGGATTATCCGGCGACTTTGATAGAACTCGGTTATTTGAGCAATGAAATTGATGACAGGATGCTGTCATCTGAAGATTATCAGGATTTGATGGCGCAGGCGATTACTGAAGGCATTCATAATTATTTGAATTGATTCTCTTGACTTTGAATAACGAAATGACTATCATAAAAATGAATATGAACGAAATTCGATTTATCCGAAGAGAATATATCATACGGGGTCACAGAGAGTTTACACTTGCTGAAAGTAAACGCCTTTAAAATATATTTGCTGACACTTTGGAGATGAACCTGTTAATATCAGGCGGTGGCAATCGTTATCATGTTAGAGGATTGTTTCTTAAAGGAATGATCAAATTAGGGTGGCAACACGACGATTTCGTCCCTTATACCATAACAGGTATAAGGGGCTTTTTTTATTTAATAAGGAGTGAATATTATGATTCAGATACCAAGAGGTACACAGGATATTCTGCCCGGCGAAAGTTATAAGTGGCAGATCATAGAAGATAAACTGAGAGAGATTGCGTCAAATTATAATTATCAGGAAATCAGAACGCCGATTTTCGAATCTACTGAATTATTTGTCAGAGGTGTCGGCGGTTCAACCGACATAGTGAATAAGGAAATGTACACTTTTGAAGATAAAGGTGGACGCAGTATAACTTTAAGACCTGAGGGAACAGCGCCGGTAGTAAGAAGTTACATTGAAAATAAAATGCAGCATGATGTGAATCAGCCGGTAAAGGTATTTTATAAAGAACCGATGTTCAGATATGAAAGAAGACAGAAAGGCAGATATCGTCAGTTTGTTCAGTTTGGTGTTGAAGCGATCGGTGTCGAGAATCCGCTAATCGATGTGGAAGTACTCAGCATGCTGATGCATATCTATCAGTCATTCGGTTTGAGAAATCTGAAGCTTTACATCAACTCGATCGGAGACCACGACAGCAGAAAAGCATATAATGATGCTTTGGTCGAACACTTCAAACCGCGCATTGATGAATTCTGTTCAGACTGTCAAAATAGAATTGATACGAATCCGATGAGAATTCTGGATTGTAAAAAAGACAGAGATCATGAATTGATAAAAAATGCACCGGTCATGTATAACTTTTTAAATGATGAATCAAAAGAGTATTTTGAAACAGTGAAAGAGAAACTGACTGAAATCGGCATTGATTATGAAGTCGATTACAATCTGGTCAGAGGTCTGGACTATTACACCCATACAGCATTTGAACTGATGAGTAATGCTGAAGGATTCGGGGCGATAACAACCTTATGCGGCGGCGGCAGATACAACGGTCTGCTTGAACTCCTTGACGGCCCGAAAGAAACGGGCATCGGCTTCGGGATGAGCATTGAACGACTGCTCCTGGCGCTTGAAGCAGAAGGCATCGAACTCGAACAGCCAGAGGGCATTGACCTGTATGTCTGCACTTTGGATGAAAATTCATTCAATAAGGCGGGGACTTTATTGCATGAACTCAGAACTGAAGGCATCAGTGCAGATATGGATTATAAGCAGAGAAAGTTAAAAGCCCAAATGAAAGATGCGGACAGAAAAAGAGCACAGTATGTAATCGTGCTCGGAGATCAGGAATTTGAAACAGGACAGGTAGAACTGAAAAATATGCAGAATGGTGAAACACAAACCGTTCAGATCAGTGAACTAGTAAAATATTTGGAGGATTAATGATGACAAGAATATTTGTATCCGAAGTGATTGAGAAAGACATAAATGAATCGATCCATCTGTCAGGCTGGGTTCAGAGACGACGTGATTTAGGTGGATTGATTTTCATCGATCTGCGTGACCGCAGCGGCATCATTCAAATCGTTTTTAATCCTGAAATTTCTAAGGAAGCTTTAAAGATTGCTGAAGATATCCGCAGTGAATATGTCATTGATGTCAAAGGGACGATTTCACAAAGAGACGAATCACAGGTAAACGATAATATCGATACAGGAAAGATTGAAATCATCGTTGAAGAAGTGGAAGTCATTTCAAAAGCGAAAACACCACCGTTCCATATTCAGGATGAAACGGTGACAGAAGATGTCAGGTTGAAATATAGATATTTGGATCTGAGACGTCCAAAGCTTCAAAATACTTTAAAACTGCGCCACCAGCTTAAACAGAGTGTTCATTCGTTTCTGGGGCAGGAAGGTTTTATTGATGTAGAGACACCCGTATTGAGCAAATCAACGCCTGAAGGCGCAAGGGACTACCTTGTACCATCACGTGTCCATGAGGGTGAATTCTTTGCATTGCCGCAGTCGCCTCAGATCTATAAACAGTTATTGATGCTGTCAGGCATGGAAAAGTATTATCAGATTGTAAAGTGCTTCAGAGATGAAGATCTACGTGCTGACAGACAGCCGGAATTCACTCAGATCGATATCGAACAATCATTTGTTGATCAGGAAGATATCATTGCACTGAATGAAAGATTGATCACTCGGGTGATGAAGGACATTAAAGGTATCGATATTACTGCACCATTCCCGAGAATCACTTATGATGAAGCGATGGCCAAATACGGTGTGGACAAGCCGGATACACGTTTTGACCTGCATCTTCAGGATATTACAGAATTCAGTAAAACAGTCGACTTCAAAGTTTTTAAAGCGACAGCCGATAGCGGCGGTCTGGTCAATGCAATCGTTGTGCCGGATAAAGCAGATGCCTACTCAAGAAAAGATATTGACAAACTTGAGAGCTTTGTCAAGATTCATGGTGCAAAAGGACTCGCATGGATGAAGTCGACAGACGATGGATTTTCAGGGCCGATCGCCAAGTTTTTCGACGGTGATAAACAGGATGAACTCAAGAAATTCCTGGATATCAATTCCAATGACTTAGTTCTGTTTGTTGCAGACAAGAAAAAGGTTGTTCATGCAGCACTTGGAAATCTTAGAAATAAATTGGCAAAAGACCTGGAACTACTTGATAAAAATCAGTACAACTTCATTTGGGTTACAGACTGGCCTTTATTTGAATATGACGAAGACGAAGACAGATATTCAGCAGCACACCATCCATTCACATCTCCTAAAAAAGAAGATGAGGATAAGCTGGAAACTGCACCTGAAGAAGTTAAGGCGAATGCATATGATATCGTTTTGAACGGCTATGAGCTCGGCGGCGGTTCAATACGTATTCATGACAAAGAACTTCAGGAAAGAATGTTCAGAGCACTTGGCTTCACCGATCAGGAAAGAGACGAACAGTTCGGATTCCTTCTCGAAGCATTCACATACGGTGCACCGCCGCACGGCGGCATCGCCTACGGCTTCGACCGTTTCGTAATGCTCCTTGCAGGAACAGATAACATCAGAGACGTCATTGCATTCCCTAAAACAGCAAGCGCAAGCGATTTGATGATGAATGCACCGTCATCAGTTTCGGAAGAGCAGTTGAAAGAACTGCATATCGATCTGGATATAGAAGAATAATTGATCATGAACTGCTCATTCAGTGTGAATGAGCAGTTTTTCGAATGTATGAATATATTTTGCCGTTTAGTTGTCCATGGGATTGTCGCTAACTGAACAGGAAAGGACATTCAGCGTTTAGTTGTCCTTGGAATTGTCGCTAACTGAACAGGAAAGGACACTCAGCGTTTAGTTGTCCTTGGAATTGTCGCTAACTGAACAGGAAAGGACACTCAGCGTTTAGTTATCTTTGGAATTGTCGCTAACTAAACGGCAAAGGACATTCAGCGTTTAGTTGTCTATGGAATTGCATCTAACTAAACGGCAAAGGACACTCAGTGTTTAGTTGTTCATGGAATTGTCGCTAACTAAACAGTAGGGCTATCCTCCTGAGATATTTCATTTAAACAACGTTATAACATGACATGTTTAAAAAAACTGAAAAGTTTGATAGTATTATATTAAAATGGAGGTAAATGATATGAAATACTTTGCAGTATTTTTACCGATGCTGGATGAGCAGAAAAGCAAGGATTACAGAGATGAACATTTAAAGTTCCTTGAAGATTTAAGAGAAAAAGATGTCATCATCATGAATGGCAGGTTCACGGATGGGGCAGGGGGTCTTGTGATCTACAAAGGAAAAGACCAGGCTGAAATAAAAGAACTCGTCAAACAGGATCCTTACATTGTGAATGGTGCGCGTTATTATGAAATGCATGAATGGGAAATGGTGTCCAACTACGAAATCTAGGAGTGATTCAATGAACATCGGATTTATCGGTCTTGGAATAATGGGTAAACCAATGTGTGTCAATCTGTTAAAGAACAAACAGAATGTCTATATCAGCAGTTCAAATGATGATACGAATGATGAATTATCTAACTACGGAGCCAATGTTCTAGCTGATTACGGAGAAGTTGCAGAAAAGTCGGATGTTATCATTTTAATGCTGCCTGATTCTGCAGAGGTCAGAGAAGTTGTAATCGGCAGCGGATTATATAAAAAATTCAATCCGGAAACAATTGTCATTGATATGAGTTCGATCAATCCTGAGACAAGTAAAGAAGTATTCAATACTATTAATAAGGATGGACATCAATATATCGATGCCCCGGTGAGCGGCGGAGAAGAAAAAGCGACAGATGGTACACTTTCGGTAATGGCCGGCGGAGACTCGTCTACTTTCACTAAAATAAAACCGATTTTGGAATATATGGGTGCGAGTATTGTCCATACTGGTCCGGTCGGGTCGGGCAACTCGGTGAAGCTGGTCAATCAAGTAGTGGTTGCAAATAATATCATTGCACTTTCAGAAGGTATCACCCTTGCGAAAGAATTGGACCTTGACCTGGATACGGTCTATAATGCAATCAGCGGAGGTCTTGCAGGCAGTACTGTGATGGATGCGAAATTCAAAAAGATGATGGAAGAAGAATATGAACCGGGCTTTAAGATGAAACTGCATATGAAAGATTTGAATAATGCATTTGAAAGTGTGGATGAAAACTTTGCTAAGAACATTCCGATTACAAATCAAACAAAAAAGATCATGAGAGAGTTGCTTGAAAGTCCTGACATCCATGAAGAAGATCACAGTGCACTGTACAAGTATTATAAAAATAAGATTAAGAGGTAAAATTGTGACAAACTTATTGGAGAAAAATGAACCTTATTATTTAAAGATTTACAGTATTATAAAAGAGAAGATTTTCGATGGCACTTTTCAGCCAGGTGAAAAAATCGTTGAATCTCAATTAAGTAAAGAGTTTAAAGTGAGTAAAAGTCCTGTTAGAGAAGCAATTCGTATACTCGAAAATGAAGGATTAATCGTGGTTAAGAATACAAGACTATTTGTCTACGAAGCATCAGTAAAAGATATAAAAGAAGTGTATGCTTTTAGGGCTGCAATTGAATCTTACACTACCAGATACTTCACAGAGTTTGCTACAGATAAAGATATAGAAGAATTAAAAAATAGTCTAGTGCAAGTAGAAAAGCTTATTGAACAAGAAGCGTCGAATATCAGTATTATAGAGGAAAATATTAAATTTCATAGAATTATTCTTAACAAGAGTGGAAATGAAATTTTGATAAGGCATTATAAAATTATCAATGCACTTATAAATTACTACAGAAATAAAAATATCTCTGGTGAAAAGAGACCGAATGAGATTTTAAAACAACATAAAGAAATATTTGATTATATTAAAAATAGGGATTCTAATAAAGCAGAAAAAAGAATGATAGAACATTTAAAACAAGATGTTGAACATTTATTTGAAATATTAGAGATAGATAGCACTATAGAGACCATAATTTAGTAAAAAAGAAATTGCACTATGAGAAAAAAACTCTCATAGTGCAATTTTTTTGTCAAAAAACAGAATATTATTGAAATTAATACTTTTATGATATAAAATGTAGACATACTAACGACAGTCGACTGTCGAACATATGGAGGAAGAATGATGAAGAAGTTAAAATTAGCAGTTATTCCTGGTGACGGGATTGGAGAAGAAGTAGTGCCTGAATCTTTAAGGGTTTTGGAAGCGATTTCTGAAATTCATGGAGGATTGAAATTTGAATATGAAGAATTTCCTTACAGCTGCGATTATTATTTGAAACATGGAACAATGATGCCTGAAGAGGGTTTGGACAAATTAAGCCAATTCGACAGTATTTTTTTAGGAGCAGTAGGTGATATTAATAAAGTGCCGGACCACATTTCTTTGTGGGGGTTGCTTATAAAATTAAGAAGAGAATTTCAACAAGAAATTAATGTAAGACCTGCTAAGTTGCTCAAAGGAGTACCGTCGAAACTTTCAGATCCAAAAGATTTTGATTTAATGGTGGTAAGAGAAAACAGTGAAGGAGAATATAGTTCAGTCGGAGGGAGAATATTTCATGATGAGAACGAAATAGCAATTCAAAATGCGATATTTTCAAGAAGAGGTACTACTCAAGCTATGGATTTCGCTTTTGATTTAGCGAAATCAAGAAGAGGTCATGTTACTAGCGCGACTAAGTCAAATGGTATTTATCATACCATGCCATTTTGGGACGATATTTTTAAAGAAGTTTCTCAAAAAAATCCAGAAATTACCACTGACTCCCAACATATAGATGCGCTGGCTGCTTTCTTTGTTACTCATCCAGAGAAATTTGATGTAATTGTAGCAAGTAATTTATTCGGTGATATTCTAACAGATATTGGAGCCGCAATTATGGGAAGTGTAGGAATAGCTCCAGCTGCCAATTTAAACTTGAACGGAAAATATCCATCAATGTTCGAACCGGTTCATGGATCAGCACCGGATATAATTGGTAAAGGAATTGCAAATCCAATCGGTCAAATTTGGACTGCGAAAATGCTATTGGAATTCAATGGAGAAGAAAAAATTGCTGAACATTTACTTAATACAGTTGAAAGTGTAACTGCTGATGGATATCAGACGCCGGACCTTGGTGGTAATAAAACTACTTCTGAAGTAACTGATGAAATTATAAAAAGACTTTACAAATAGATGAATTAAAGGGGATGAATTTAATGGGGGAAAGAAAATCAAACTACTCACTAGATAAGACTATTGGTGGAATGCATTTAAAGTTATTCTTGCCAATGTTCGCAGTTATTGTTATAGCGATGTATTTAGAAGTTTTGCCTGTTAACTTTGCAGGGGGATTAATTGTTGCTATGTCAATGGGCCTATTTCTTATGTGGTTAGGGAATCAGATACCTATTTTCAACACATTTGGTGGAGGAGCTCTACTATGTATATTAGTTCCTGCAGTTTTTATCCACTTTAGTATATTGCCAGAATCTGTTGCTGATCTAACTGATACATTTTATAATGATTTAGGATTTTCAGATTTTGCGGTTACAGGAATCATCGTTGGTAGTATTTTAAGTATGGACAGAGATATGTTACTGAAAATTGGAGTTAGATTTTTTATCCCACTGATAACTACTATTGTTTTTACACTATTATTAGGAGGAGTAGTTGGTCATTTGATGGGATTTGGCTTTTCTAATGCTTTATATTATGTAGTAGGTCCTATTATGGGCGGGGGGATGGCAGCCGGAGCTGTGCCTTTATCAGAAGTTATGTCATCTGCTTCTGGTGAATCCGCTGGAGATATACTTGGTCAAATTGCTCCGGCAGTAATGGTTGCTAACATCATTACCATATTGGCAGCTGCGATCCTTAATGGATTAGGGAAGCAAAAATATATGCCTACAAATTTTTCTGGTGAAGGAGATATTTTAAGAAAAAAATCAAGTATAAAATTTGGTGAAAAAGAAATCGAAATTCCTTTCAGTATTAATGCTTTAACTGTAGGTATGCTATTGGCAACAACAATCTTCGTTTTTGGTCAGATTATGGCTAGCATTGTACCAACATTTCATTACTACGTATGGATAATTTTAGGTGCAGCCGCTTTGAAGTTATTTAATATTCTTCCTCGTACCGTCGAAGACTCGACAGAAGGTTGGTATGATTTTATAACAAAAGCGTGGGTACCTGCTATTTTAGTTTCTATCAGTGCAGGCATGATCGATTTCGTAGCAGTAATTGATATTGTAACAAATCCCACTTATATTAGTCTGACGATTATTACAGTGACAATTGCAGTCTTAGTGGCAGGTTTTGCTGGTCTACTAGTAGGTTTTTATTTTGTAGAATCAGCAATATCCTCGGGTTTAGGTCTGGCAGATATGGGTGGATCAGGAGATGTCGCAGTGTTGAGTGCTTCTGAAAGAATGGGATTAATGCCATTTCTTCAAATTTCATCTAGAATTGGTGGAGCAATAATACTAGTTATTTTATCAGTACTTGCACCATTTCTCTTATAAAGAGAGGGAATATATATGAAAATTATTGTAGCTCTTGATTCATTTAAAGGAAGTATGAGTTCCAGTGAATTGAATGCAGTGGTAAAAAAAAGGTTGAAAAAGCAGATCGACGATTTAGAATTAGTTGAAATTCCCATTTCAGATGGGGGGGAAGGTTTTTTAGAAAGTTATTCTCATAATAGTGAATTTAAAACTGTTGAGGTTATGGCCCATAATCCTCTAATGAAGAGAATAAAAACAACATATCTATTGAATAAGAACACTGGTATCGCAATTATAGAGTCTGCTGAAATTATCGGATTAGATAAGGTCGATAAACTAGAACCTCTTGAAGCTTCTTCCTTTGGGTTAGGAGAGGTCGTTTTAGATGCGGTAAGTAATGGTGCAAAAGAAATATTATTGGGTTTAGGTGGATCGGCAACTAATGATGCAGGAATAGGAATGTTGAAAGCTCTTAATTATGAATTTTTTGATGAAAACGATAATTTTATTGATATATGTCTATCTAATATGCATCTAGCTGCTTCGTTAAAATCGAAAGATAATAAATTAGATGAAGTTAATTTTAAAGCTATTACAGATGTTAAAAATATTTTTACAGGTGAGAATGGAGCATCAAATATATTTGGTCCACAAAAAGGATTAAGTGATAAAGATATTGAATATGTAGATAAACAATTTAAATTTTTTAATATGCTTTTGAAGAATGAATTAAATATTGATTTGGATAAAATAGAAGGAACTGGAGCTGCAGGAGGGATTAGTGGCTCTATGAAAGCATTTCTCGATGCAGAAATTCTACCAGGTATAGACTTTATATTAGAATCAGTAAATTTTGAAAAACATTGTGAAGACACCGATTTTATAATAACTGGGGAAGGAAGAATAGATCATCAATCCTTTTTCGGAAAAGTTATACAAGGTGTATCAGAAAAAGCCAGTCTGTATAATATACCGGTTATAGCCCTAGGTGGGAGTGTTGATACTCAGATGTTAAAACAAACTGAAGTATATCCAAGTATATTTTCTATTGTAAATGGACCTATAAACTTAGAAGATGCCATGGCAAAAGAAAACACTAGAACTAATCTTGATTTTACTGTTAAAAATATATGTATTTTAATGAATTTAAAATAATGATATATCATCATATAAATTAAGACGAAGATACCTATGAAATTGAGTATCTTCGTCTTAATTTTTTACCAGAGCTTAAAGCCTTTGGCCCCGGGTATATTTTCTGTAAACATCTGCGTAATAGGCACTGTATAGGCGATCAGCAGCAGGAAGACTGTAATGATGATCAGAACTCTCCAGTTTTCAACCCACTTGGTGGTTGGAACACTCTGGTCCATCATGGATGCTACAGGGAACTCCTCCACTTCTTCTGTTTTGAGTCCGGTCATCAGCTGGATGAACAGGATGACTGCAATGACGATGGCGACGAAGAGGAATATACCGCCGACTGCCTGCAAGATCTGATAGGTGATCCATTCCTCTGCGATGCCTGCTCCCCCGTACTCTGAGAAAGTTGAACGTCTTGGCGCACCTCTTAAACCTGCAAAGTGCATTGCTGCTGACATCAATCCCATTCCGAATGTCCATGTATATCCAAGATAGAGTCCCATATTATTCAACTGTTTTGTTATTTTGCGCCCTGTGATGTGAGGCAGCAGGAACATCATTATTCCGAAGTAAGTCAGTATAACCGGTGCACCGACAGTGATATGGAAGTGTCCGACCACCCAGATGGTATTATGCACCAGCTGGTTCATCTGTCCAGAAGCGTTAATGATACCGCCGATGCCACCTGGAATGAAGAACAGCATGCCGAGGAACGGCAGTACAAACCTGGCGTCTGTCCATGGCAGTTTTTTAAACCAATCCAGAATGCCTGTCGCACCCAGCTTACGGCCGTGTGTCTCAAATACAGCGAATAAACTGAATGCTGTCATCAGGGAAGGAACAATAACTGCGAAAGTCAAAACGACCTGCAATCCTTTCCAAAATGCATCTATACCCGGCTCAGTCAACTGGTGGTGTATACCAACAGGAATACTGAAGAATAAAAACAGCACGAAACTCATACGTGCAAGATTATCTGAAAATCCTTTCGTTCCAAGTACTTTAGGAACGACTACATACCAGGCCATATAAGCGGGCAGCAGCCAGAAATATACAAGAGCATGACCGAACATCCAGAACAGTGTACGGCTCAATGAAACGTTGATGGTTTCCACTATGCCGAGTGACCACGGGATGTACTGGAAGATGACTGACATTGAAACACCTATGGTACAGACGAGCCACATGACATTGTTCACTGATGCCATAAAGCTGAGAAGCGGTGTTTTGTGACCTTTGAATTCTTTTCTCCATCTGAAGTATCTCATCAATTGACCTGCAACCGAGAACCATGTCCCGACAATGATTACAGCAAGTGCTATGTAATAGAGTGCATGTGCCTGAAGCGGCGCGTAGAACGTATAAAGTACAGATGCTTCATTCGTTGCTATCATTGCTGCGGCAACGAGAGTACCGGCAGACATCATCCAGAAGCCGATCCAGCCCAGCTTTCTTTCCCTGTCGTTGAAAGCACCGGCAGAACGTGAAAGTGATGCGATCTGGAAGCCCATTATAAAGAAGAAAGTCAATACAAGCGCGAGAATCACTCCGTGTAAAGTGAGAAGCTGATAATAGCCGATTCCAAAAGGCAGTTCAACCATACCTGATCGGACGAGTGTCTGCAGCATTCCTGCAGTCCCTCCGATAAACAACGCGAAAATGACCCATATCATATTTGCAAGAACTAATTTACCATCTTTTGCATCCACCCGATTGTTGAGGGAAAATAAATTGTCCGGATGTATATTTTTACTCATTGTCTTCAGCACCTCCATCGACGACTTTTATTGTGGATGTCATATCAGTATGTCCGACACCGCAATATTCATTACAGACAATCAGAAATTCACCGGTCTTATCAAAGTTAGCACCATATGTAGAAACAAGTCCGGGTTCCACCATCATATTGATGTTTGTATTGACGACCTGGAAGCCATGGACAACATCGGTCGTTACGACTTGCACTTTCACTCTCGACCCTTGTGGAATCTCGACTTCAGCCGGTTCATAACGGAAAGCACTGGCTACAAAATATAAATTATAGTCGTATTCATCATCCTCAGATTCATGAAGTCCCGGCTCTGCAAATCTTGCATCATCTCTTACATATTCAGGGTTGATCGTCTCAATCCCACTTGCTGCAGGGGTATGTCCCGCGTGTACAGCAGAAACACCAAGGATGACGAGGAAAATAATCAGAGATCCGGTTCCCACACTCATCCATATTTTTTCAAACTTATGCATTTTTAATCATCCTCTCTACATTCTTCCTAAAAATAGTATGAAAGCACCGAACCAGCTGACGAATATCAGACCGCCGAGAAACATTACCATCATAAATGTTCCCCGCAGATCCAGTTTTGAGTGATCTACATCGTGAGTTTCAAGGTTATCATGGCTTTTTTCAACATTTTTATCAGTCATTATTTCACTCCTAAATAATAATTAATCTTAATTAAGATGTTAAATAAAATTGTCAAATAAAAAAGTGATAAAAGTCACAATTTATGATAATATTTTAATTAAGAAGGCGGGGCGGTTGATGTGAAGACTGAACTTACATTTAAACCTGAATCAGTAGTGAGACTGTTAAAGGAAAAAGGCAAAAGGATGACTTTAGAGAAAGGTGAATATGTTTTCCACCCGGGGGATCCTGCGAGATATGTCTATTGTTTGGAAGAGGGCGAAGTTTTCATCAGCAGAATGCAGGAAGACGGCCGGGAGATGGTCACGAATTACTTGTCGGATGATGCAGTTTTTGGAGCTCTGACTCTTCATTCTTTGAATAAAGAACACACTACTTACGCAAAAGTGAAAAAAGACTGCATATTGTATAAATACGAAAAAAGACAATTTGAACAGTTCATATTCACCAATGAAAATATTAAGATGGAATGGCTTCAGTGGCTGGATATCGACAGAGACAGAAATTCCTCAAAGATGAGAGATCTTCTGCTGTACGGGAAACAGGGCGCATTGCAGTCAGTTCTGATACGGCTGACGAATTCTTTCGGTGTGAATGTTGAAGATGGCATACTGATCAATACACAGTTGACCAATCAGGAACTTGCAGGGTTATGCGGTACTTCAAGAGAAGTGGTCAATAGAATGCTGTCAGATTTGAAGAAGCAGAAAGTGATTAAAGTGGAACGTAAATTCATAACCGTTCTTGATATGGATGTTCTGCGGAGTAATATCAACTGTGACAGATGCACCATTGATATCTGTCAGATATTTTAATAAAAAATCATTTTGCTTCTCAAAATTTCAGAGGTATGGTATAGTATATTTAATAGAAATATCTGAGAGGTTCGTGATGTGTTGAATTAAATTTTGACCTAACACCTTTTAAATCGGGAGTCTAATAGGTTTTCCTTCAAAAAACACGCCTAGACATTTAGGACGTTTGGAGTTGGAAACAGGACACCCACCTGCACTTAGCAGGCCAAAATTATCAGCTGAAACACACGGCTTTAGCTTGGATATTTCGAAAATTAAGCACCGGCTGCATCTGCGGCCGGTGCTTTTTTATACTATTTTTTATTAAAGAATGATTTTGTTTTTGAGTATATCTCGTTCAGCTGCGCTTCGTACTTAGTGTTTTTCGTCGGCATGAAATATTCTCTGTTCATAAGAGTGTCAGGTAAATATTGCTGTCGGACGATGTTGTTGGGGAAATTGTGCGGGTACTGATATCCGACGGCGTTGCCCAACTTTTCCGCACTTCTGTAATGCCCGTCTTTCAGGTGCTTCGGGACGGTGCCGGATTTACCTTTTCTGATGTCTGCGAGAGCATTGTCGATACTCTTATATGCGCTGTTGGATTTTGGAGACAGTGCAAGTTCTATTACAGCATTTGCGAGCGGTATTCTGGCTTCAGGAAAACCCAGACGTTCGGCGGAGATGATCGCATTCAAAGTACGTGTAGCAAGCTGCGGGTTTGCGAGGCCGATATCTTCATAGGCGATGACCAGGAGTCTCCGTGCGATTGTAACGAGGTCGCCTGCTTCTATCAGTCTCGCCAAATAGTGGAGACTTGCATTCACATCGCTTCCTCTGATCGATTTCTGGAAGCCGCTCATCACGTCATAATGGGCATCTCCGTCCTTATCGTGTAGAAATGCAGTCTGCTGCATACAGGCTTTCGCATCATCCAGTGTAATGTGCACGACATCATCAACAGGCTTTGTGCTGAGCGCAGCGAGTTCGAGAGCATTGAGTGCACTTCTTACATCTCCCTGGGAAGATAAAGTGAAATGATCCATGGCATCCTCATCAATTTCAATATTCAAATTGCCGAGCCCGCGTTCACTGTCTTCGAGTGCCCGTGAAACCGCAAGTTTCACATCCTCTGTATCCAGCAGATCCAGTTCGAATATCTGCGTTCTCGATCTGATGGCAGGATTGATTGCGTGATACGGGTTGGAAGTGGTGGCACCAATTAAAATAATGGTGCCTTTTTCCAGATGCGGAAGGAGAAAATCCTGTTTCGCCTTATCAAGACGATGGATTTCATCCAGCAGAAGTATTACCGTTCCGCTCATCTTCCCTTCTTCGACAATCTGCTGCATATCTTTTTTTGTATTTGAAACTGCATTCAAAGTTCTGAACATGTATTTTGTAGAACCCGCAATGGCACTTGCAATACTGGTTTTTCCGATTCCGGGAGGGCCGTATAAAATCATGGAGGAGAGCCTTTTGGCATCCACCATGCGTCTGATGATACCGCCTTCTCCTACCAGATGTTTCTGTGAAATCACTTCATCTATTGTTCTTGGACGCATGCGATAACTTAATGGTTGTGTCGTCATATTTTCACCCAACTGTTTTATTATGATATATTTAATATATTACAACAAAAATCAACTTATTAAAAAGTTTAGATATTTAGAGGTGTATTATGAAAATATCAACACGTGGCAGATATGGACTATATTTTATGCTGGCACTTGCCAGAGACTACGATGAAAAAAGAAGAAGTGTGAAATCTGTAGCAACTGAACGAGGAATCAGTGATTTATATTTAGAGCAGATTGTAGCCAGTTTGAAGAAAGATGATTTGGTGAAGAGTACAAGGGGAGCGTATGGCGGTTATGAGCTCAACCATCCTCCTGAAGAGATTACTGTAGGACAAATTTTTAAAACGGTCGAAGAAAACATCGTTGCTGTAGAAAGTGATGAAAAAGACAGTAAGAATGAAAGATTTTTATGGGGCAGAATCAGAGATGCAATCAGTGATGTACTGGACCATACGACTTTAAAAGATATGGTGGATTATGACGGCGAGGGGCTTGACGATTATATGTTTCATATTTAAATAATTATTTCTGGAGTTTTTATATGATAATAAAAAAACGTATTGAATATATAAACCGGTACAGGGAAATTGCCATTAATTTCTCATCCGCCGGATTTGGCTTTCTTGTTGAAGAGCTTGGACTGGATGAGCTGTTAAGCCTGCCAAAAAGGATCATATTAAGACAGGCTAAAAGCGATGATGAAAAATCCAGAGGCGAACGCATACGCATTTTCATTGAAGAGATGGGCACAACTTTCATAAAGCTGGGGCAGATTGCCAGTACAAGGCCGGATCTGATACCGATAGACATCATCGACGAACTCGAAAAACTTCAAAGTGATGTTCCACCTTTCAATTTCGAAGATGTGAAGAAAGTGATAGAGGACTCTTTAGACGTTAAAATTGAAGATGTCTTCCTGTCGATCGAAGAAACACCGATTGGTTCAGCATCAACGGGCCAGGTGCATAAGGCGGTGACCATAGAAGGCGAGACGGTGGCAGTCAAAGTCCAACGCCCGAATATAGAGAGAAGGGTCCGTACAGACCTGGAAATACTGCATCACCTTGCAACGCTTGCTGAGCAGCGTATGGAATGGGCGAGACGCTATCATCTTACCGATATGATCGAAGAGTTTTCAGAAGCGATTCTTGATGAGCTTGATTATACGATTGAAGCGAATAATGCGGATAAAATCCGAAAGCAATTTGAACACGACAGTCAGATTAAAATTCCGGAAATGATGAGGGAGTTGTCAACGAAGAATGTCCTTGTCATGGAATTCATTGACGGCATACCCATCAACCACCACACGGAACTGGAGGCGCGTGGCTACTCCAGGGAAGTGCTGGCAGAGCGGCTCACAAATGCAGTCTTTCATCAGATTATCATCGAAGGCTTCTTTCACGGCGACCCGCATCCGGGGAACGTCAGCGTGCTTGAAGATGAGACAATCGCCCTCATGGATTTTGGAATGGTCGGCAGACTTTCTCAGGATATGAAATACAATTTCGGAACACTGCTGATCGGGATGATGAGAAAAGATGCCTCAGGCGTCGTCAAAGCCATTGTTAAAATGGGGGTGGTGCCGACGGGGGTCGAGATGAATGTACTGAACCGTGATGCCGAAAAATTGAGAGATAAATATTACGATATTCCGCTCAGTTATTTGAACATCGGTGAAGCGGTCCAGGATATTTTCCAAATCGCAAATAAACACCGGATCGGCCTGCCGCAGGACTTCACAATTCTCGGGAAATCAATCATTACATTGGAAAGTGTGGTCAGCAGCCTGGATCCGGAGTTCAGTATCATGGATGTCGCCGAACCATTCGGCAGACTGCTGGTAAAAGAAAAATATGATCCGCGGAACATTGCTTCCAGAGCATATAATAATTTGCAGGATGTCAGTGATACTGCTGTGGATGTATCAAATAATCTGAAGATTTTTTCAGACTCACTGCGTGAGAAGAAAGTGCCTGTTCAACTGTCACTAAGACGTTTTGAAGAACTGTTCAGAAGGATGGACCGGATCGGTAACAGACTATCTTTCAGTATCGTCCTGCTGTCTTTCAGCATCATAATGGTCGGCTTGATTGTCGGCGCTGCAATTGCAGGACAGACGACGGTGATATGGCAGATACCGGCGATTGAAATCGGCTTTGTACTTGCGGTTTTTTTATTTCTCGGACTGTTGTATTCGATATTCAAGTCCGGACGGTTTTAAAAGAGGTATCCAAAATTTGGATACCTCTTTTTCTAATCTATATCAGTGAAATACTCATTATATACAGCATTCAATGCTTTTTGATATTCACTCATTTTCACTGCGAACACCATACTCGATTCAGAAGATCCCTGATTCATCATTCTGATATTGATGCCATTTTCGGTCAATGCTTTAGTCGCTTTGTTTGCGAGACCGACAGTATACTCCATGCCTTCACCTACAATGACGAGCAGAGCAAGATTTTCTTCTATTTCCACCCATTCTGGTTCAAGCTGATCATTGATATCTTCCAAAAGCTGCTTGGTTTTAGTTTTTCCGCCCAGATTTTTACCACGGACGATGATTGAGATGTTATCAATACCTGAAGGCATGTGCTCCACCGATACTTGGTGATTTTCAAAAATCTGCAGAAGCTTTCTGATATAGCCGACCTGTCTGTTCATCAAGTAGTCTTTAACCGAAATTGCAGTAAAATTCACATCACAGCTGATGCCTATGACAGGTATATCTTTTAAAAGTTCTCTTTTGGCAACAATTTTTGTACCTTCGATTTCAGGTGCATTCGTATTTTTAATCATGACCGGAATCTGCACCTGGTAGAGCGGTTCCAGGGCTTCATCGTGAAATATACCGAATCCTGAATATGACAATTCACGCATTTCACGATATGTCAGTTCCTCGATTGCATGCGGATTGTCGATGAATCCGGGATGGGCGGAGTAAATGTGGCTCTGGTCTGTGTAGTTTTCATAGATTTCAGCTCCAAGACCACGCGCGACGATTGCGCCGGATATATCTGAGCCGCCTCTCGGGAATGTCACTATATTATCATATCTCGAGATGCCGAAGAATCCGGGTATCACTACAACTTCCTCTGAATTTTTCAACTTGCCGATATTATCATAAGATTCATTGATCAGATGGGCATTGCTCGGCTCATCAGTCACTAGTATACCTGCATCTTTTGGTGAATAATATTTTGCAGGTGTGCCCTGCAGTGTCAAGTATTGTGCGAGCATCTGGGCATTGAAGTCTTCACCACATGATTTCAATGCATCGAGCAGTCTGTCATTATCCGGGATATTCTCAAGATATGAAAGGATCGTCTTTCTGAATTTATCAAGAAGGTCGAAGTCGATTTCCAGACCGGTGATGATTTCCTCATAGCGGCTCAATATTGCATCGAGTGCTTCATTGTATGGTAATCCCGTTATTTTGTTGGCATGAAGCGCAATCAGTAAATCGGTCACTTTAATATCGTCTTCAAATCTTTTGCCCGGTGCGCTGACGACGACGGCACCGATATCACTGTCATTCTGAATGATTTTGGAAACTTTTTTGAGTTGTGTTGATGATGACAGGGAACTGCCACCGAATTTTGCTACTTTCACATGCAGACATCCTTTAACTGAATTTTAGAACTAATAATACATTAAAAGTCAGGAATTGTGTAGACTAAATCATTATTTTCTTGAATTTTTCAACTTTTCACTCTAATATGGATAGTTATAAAGTATTTAAATGGAGGATTCTAGCTTATGAAAATTGCTGTCTTGGGAATGGGCACTGTGGGAACTGGTGTCGTTAATGTATTGAATACTAATAAAGAGAAAATTAAATCATTACTTGGTGAGGATGTGACGATCACCCACGTACTTGCAAAAAATACTGACAAAGCACGTGATATTGATCTATCAGGTATTCACCTTACAGATGATGTTGAAGAAATTTATAATGCGGATATTGATGCCGTAATAGAAGTGATGGGCGGTATTGACGATACCTATGAAATCATACTTCAATTTTTGAAAAATAGAATCCATGTTGTCACTGCCAATAAAGATCTGCTTGCCGAAAGAATCGACGATCTTGTTGCAGTTGCAAACGATAATGATGTTCATTTGAATTATGAAGCAAGTGTAGCGGGCGGAGTACCGATCATCAGGACGATTGAAAACTCCCTCAATGCAAACCAGATTTCAGAAGTGATGGGTATTTTAAATGGTACAACCAACTATATACTCACTAAGATGACCATCGATGGATGGACATATGATGATGCTCTGGAAGATGCAAAAGCAAAAGGGTATGCAGAAGCCGATCCGACAAATGATGTCGAAGGTATCGATGCACTGAGAAAAATCGTTTTATTATCAAGATTATCCTTCAATAAAAAAGTCGATATTAATAATGTACCGAGCATCGGGATTTCAAAAGTCGAAAGCGTGGATATCCAAATTGCGAAGGACCTCGGCTATATTATGAAACTTGTCGGCATAGGCAAGTTCAGTGACAGCCTGAGTGCGAGTGTGGAGCCCATCTTTTTCAAAGCAGATCATCAGCTTGCATCTGTGAACTATGAAAAGAACGCAGTGTATGTCATCGGTAACGCAGTCGGAGAGACGATGTACTACGGACCGGGTGCCGGAAGTCTTGAAACGGCAAGTGCGGTTGTTTCCGACTTGATAGATGTCTTAACATCGCCAGTGAGAGGCAACTTCGCACCTTCAGAAGAAGCGGTCATTCAAAATGAAGACGTCGAATACCAGTATTATCTGCGTTTCAATGACGATGAAGATGCAGTGACAACTGCTTTGAATAAAGCGGGCATAGACTACGAAATCAACAATGAAAATGAAAATATTGTTGCAATCACTGGGAAAGTGAATAAAAATCAATTGGGTGAAGCACTCGGCAGTTTGGAAGTCGCGGCTGAATATCCTGTCATAGGAGATGAATAGAATGGCGTACTGGAAAGGTTTACTAGAAGAATTCAAAGAGTATTTGCCGGTTACAGAAAATACACCGGAATTATCATTGCAGGAAGGCAATACGCCATTGATTCCACTGAATTCAATCAGTGAGCAATATAACATCAATGCCTTTGCAAAATTCGAAGGCTTGAATCCCACCGGATCATTCAAGGACCGCGGCATGGTACTTGCAGTCGCAAAAGCGAAAGAGGAAGGTGCACACACCGTCATCTGCGCTTCTACGGGTAACACATCCGCTTCAGCAGCCGCTTATGCATCCAGACTCGGGCTGAATACAATCGTCGTCATTCCTGAAGGGAAGGTTGCACTGGGTAAAATTGCGCAGGCGATCATCTATGGTGCAAAAATCGTGTCCATTCAGGGGAACTTTGATGATGCACTTAAAATCGTGCGCAGAGTCGCAGAGAACAATGAAGGCATCACTTTGGTAAACTCTGTGAACCCATACAGAATCGAATGTCAGAAGACATCGTCATTTGAAATTGTCGATGCACTGGATGATGGGCCGGACTATCTCTTTATTCCTGTCGGCAATGCGGGGAATATATCAGCTTATTGGAAAGGTTTTAAAGAGTATAATGAGAAAAAAGGGTCCAAACTGCCTAAGATGTTCGGTTATGAAGCAGAAGGCTCTGCAGCGATTACCAGGAATAAGATTATAGAAGCCCCTGAAACAGTGGGGACGGCTATAAGAATCGGCAACCCGACGAGCTGGAATCTGGCGACGGATGCGCGTGATGAGTCCGGCGGAATCATCGACTCAGTGACAGATGATGAAATTTTAAGTGCATACAGCATGCTTGGCCGTAAAGAAGGTATCTTTGCAGAGCCGGGTTCAAACGCAAGTATCGCAGGACTGCTCAAAGCACTCTCTGAAGGTAAAGTGGAAGAGGGCAGCACAGTTGTTACAGTATTGACGGGTAACGGTCTTAAAGACCCGCAGACTGCCATGGACGAAGCAGCTGTCCAGCCTAAAGTGCTCCCGAATGATGAAGAAGCAGTCATCGAATATATTGAAAGCCTGAAAAATGATGAAACAGATTAATTTAAGCATCCCGGCGACAAGTGCCAATCTTGGACTGGGGTTTGACTCCATCGGTGTTGCAGTCACAAAGTTTTTAAAGATCAGAGCGTATGAAAATCATGAATTCAAAGTCGAATTTTTAAACCCTGAGTTGGATATACTGCCGCCGGGCGAGGATAATCTGGTGATTTCAACTGCGAAGAGCATCGCCCGTAAATATAATAAAGAGATGCCGCCTGTAAGAGTGGAGATGGACAGTGAAATTCCACTTGCCCATGGTCTTGGCAGTTCATCATCCGCAATTGTTGCAGGGATCGAAGTGGCAGCTTATTTCTGTGATCTGGATTTATCAGACCATGATAAGATCATGCTCGGCTGTGATATTGAAGGCCATCCGGATAATATCGGGCCATGCATTACAGGCGGTGTATTCGTCGGTTATTATAATCAGGGTGAACTATATTATCATGTACTGAATGATATCGATTTTTCCCTCATCATTTCCGTTCCGAACTATATGATCAACACGAACGAGGCGAGAAAGGCACTGCCGGATTCATATTCAAGAGAGACGGCGGTGAATCAGAACGCAATTAACAACGTTATGTTGTTCTCTTTATTCAATAAAGAATATGTGGAGATGGGCAGACTGATGATGAAAGACCAGTTCCATGAAATCTACCGCAGACCTCTGATCAAGGAATTTGATGATATTAAAGAGGGTGCACTCCGAAAAGATGCGTATGCCACTGTCATCAGCGGTGCAGGGCCGAGCGTCATGACACTTTGCGCCAAAGAGGATGTACAGGAGATCATTGCGGAATTGAATAAAATCGACAATGTCGAACATGAAGAACTTGAAATCTATACAAAATAACAGGCGGAGTGCCTGTTATTTTTATTTGTACGGAGTTTTGATTGTGGCTTTCAAGTAAATTGGGATTTCAATATAAAAATGACTGTCCATCATCATTTCTTCGTGTCGTCTTCAGTATATTCCAAGTCTTTATAGAGTTGAGGATACTTTCTGCAGTCCGGATTTCTCGGTGTACAGACTTCACGGCCGAAGGAAATCATGGACTGATGAACACGACCCCAGTATTCAGACGGGATTATTTCAGTTACCCGTGCTTCGATTTGGGCTGGTGTGGCATTTTCCGGGACGATTTTGTGATGCCTGCACACCCGTGCGACATGTGTATCCACAGCAAAAGCATCTTCGCCGAACGCCACGCTCAGCATGATATTTGCAGACTTTGGTCCAATACCGGACAGAGTCCGCAGTTCCTTTTTCGTCATTGGCACTTCTCCGCCAAAGTTTTCAAGCAGCTGCCTGCTGCTTGAAAAAATGTAGCGGGCTTTATTTTTATAAAGTCCGACTGACCGGATGTACGTTTCAATTTCCTCAGGTGAGGATTGGACGACCGCTTCCGGATCTGGATAGCGTTCAAAAAGACGATCCCTGATTTTCCGGATGGAAGCATCGGTCGCCTGGGCGCTTAAAATAACGACCATCAGCAGTTTGAATGGATGATCATAGCGCATGCTCGGTACTGCGTCCGGATACAGTTTCATGATTTCATAAATAACATGCTGTGCAGATTCATCAGTGAGCATGTCTTTCACTCCTTTAATATTTTATGTTCAATATAGCACCGCGGGTTTAATTGCGATGTGTTTATCATCACGCATTCGGTTTATTTTCATTTTATGATAAAATGATTTATCGACAACACATTGTAAAGGGACGATTAAATATGAGTCAGTTAAAAGATAAAGGTTATGCAATATATGATTATATGGATGCCCTCCACTATGAGGGGATTGAAAAGGACTATGAGGAAATACTCAGCTATTTTGAAGGCTTGCCGATCGACGACTACGCACCTGAACTCAATCGTTACAGAAGATATTCACGTGCGCTTGTACTGCCTTCATCGGGCAATATAGAGTGGTTGCCGAATGTGAACCGGGACGGCAATGAGTATGCCGCTTACTTCCAGGGCAAATTCAATCCTGAGCATCCAGGTTCTTACCGTGAATTTCATTCAATCGATTCAGATATACGTGAAAATAAACTGCTTAAGGAAATCATCATGGCAAATTATCATGAAACGTTTTGGCAGGAAGAAGATAAGATCATGCCGATACACGTCGGTGTGCATTTTGTGAAACTTATGGTGGATAATGATGAAGATAAAGCGGTATCCTCACCCGACTGTCTGCATCAGGACGGTGAACCCTTTACATTCGCTCATCTGATTGAGAGGAAGAATGTCAAAGGCGGCACCAATGCGATAGGTATACCCGAAGTCAGAGGCGAACAGCCGTACGAAGTCGATGGCAAAGACTTACATGAGGTTTTCGAAATTTCCAAACCGCTCGAAACATATGGGGTGGATGACTCAGCAGTCAGCCACTATGTCGGACCGGTCATGAAAGGTCCGGAAGATGGCGCAGCAGTCAGGTCAGTCATTCTGATTGATTATCAGCTGACGGTCGTAGCCGATATGGATGAGTAGAATAAAAAGCTGCAGGCGACTGATTAAAGTCGTCTGCAGCTTTTTTTGATATTGTAAAAGTCTTTTTGGAACGAGTATATGTTGGATTTTATATCCTTGACTCGTTTTTGTGCTGGAAATCCGAGCACAGTCTGATTCTAGGTGGACATGCTCGTTTTAAAGCTCAAATTTCCGAGCATGCCCATGTTTTCAGGTGACTTACACGTTTTCAAGCTCCGAGTTCCGATTACAACCTTATTTCAAAGCAGCATACTCGTATCCAGACTACTCTGCATTAAATTTTTCAACGAGTTCTTCGAATAAATCATAAGACTTCTTCAGGTCATCCATGTCATATATGTATGACACAGCCATGATTTCATCGACATTGAACTGGCTCTGGAACAGTCTCAGTTCTTCCATTGCTTTTTCCTTGCTGCCGGAAAACGCAATTGGGAATTGTGACTTAACTGCCTGTTCTTCTCTCGGTGACCATCTGTCTGCCATGTTTTCTACCGGTTTAGGCAGCTGGCCGCGTGTGTTTCTGATCAGGTTCAGGATATTTTGGTAGTGGGTTGTTTTAATGAACTCCGCTTGTTCGTTCGTATCTGCCATGATGACGTTCAGACTCGCCATCTTATATGGCTTATCCAACTGGTTGGAAGGTTTGAAGTTGTCTTCATATATTTTAAAAGCATTTTCCATCTGTGCCGGTGCAAAGTGTGCGGCGAATGCATAAGGCAGGCCGAGGTCTGCAGCGATGTGTGCAGAGTCCGTTGACGATCCAAGTACATATAATGGGATTTCCGTCCCCTGTCCCGGATAGGCGATAACATGTGTCGGCACCGTAGATAAATATCTTTTCAACTCTTCAATTTCACTTTTAAAGGAGAATACGCCGTCATGGTTGCTTCTCCGGATGGCGTTTGCCGTTGCCATGTCCGTCCCCGGGGCACGTCCGAGTCCGAGGTCCAGACGGTCTCCGTAAATGGCATGCATCGTTCCGAATTCTTCTGCCACAACGAGCGGTGCATGGTTTGGCAACATGACACCGCCGCTCCCGACTCTGAGATTTTTCGTATGTTCCAAAATATGTTTGATTAAAATTCTTGTAGCAGATGAAGCGATTGAAGTCATATTATGATGTTCAGAAATCCAGTATCTCTGATAATTCGACCCATCGATGTGCGCTGCGAGCTCGACCATGTCCTCAATGGCTTGTGTTGCGTTGGTTCCTGCCCTGACGGGAACCAGATTGAGTGCTGAAATATTTAACTTTTTAGACATTCTTTCATCTCCTGTTTTTATTATCTATTAAAAGTGTACAAATATATATGCATTTTAGCTAATGATTGATTTCAAACATTATAATTTTATATTGAAACATGTTAGAATATATTAGTTAATAATTTAATTGTTGATAAGGGTGAATAAAATGTCAGTTTATGTCGATTATGCAGCCACTACGCCATTTGATAAAGAGATACTCGAAGAAGTCGCGGGTAACGCAGAAAGTTTCGGAAATCCTTCAAGCATCCACCGTATAGGCAAAGATGCCAAGGCGGACCTGCAGAAGCACCGCAGGAAGATTGCGGAGTCCATCAATGCGAAACCGAATGAAATCATTTTGACCAGTGGGGCGACGGAAGCAAATAACCTTGCGATTAAAGGGATTGCCGCACAACATGATAAACCGCATTTTATTACAACTGACATTGAACATGCTTCCGTAAGGACCACTTATCAGAATTTAAGTGAAGAATATGACGTGACGTTCCTGTCTGCAAAAGAAAATGGACAGATTGATGCTGAAGAGTTGAAAAGCAGCCTGAAAAGTAATACAGTATTGGTCTCGATCATGATGGTAAACAATGAAACCGGCAGCATGCAGCCTGTCTTTGAAATTGCCGAAGCATTGAAAGAGAGTAAAGCTCTGCTTCATGTAGATGCTGTACAGGGCTTCGGACACATGGACATCGATGTCGAGACTATCGGAGCAGACCTTCTGACGCTGAGCGGGCATAAGATATACGGGCCGAAAGGCATCGGTCTTCTGTATTTGAAAGAAGGCATAAAACTGTCCGCGCAGATGACCGGCGGGTCACACGAATTATCCAGACGTGCCGGCACTGAGAATATTATGTGGATACATGCATTCAGCCTTGCTCTGGAGAAGGCAGCCGCCGAGCGTTCAAAAAGAACGATCAAGGAGATGCAGTTGAAAGAGCGGTTTTTAAACGAACTGACTGAGAAAAAAATCCCTTTTGAAGTGAACGGGGATGTCAATAATCAATCGAGTCACATTATAAATATATACTTCCACTGGACCGAAGCTGAATTTCTGCTGACGGCGCTCGACATGGCAGGCATTTATGTATCAGCAGGTTCTGCGTGCAACGCGGGGACAGTACAGCCGTCCCATGTAATACAGTCGATGTACAAAAATGAGAATAGAGCGCTGCAGTCCATCCGCTTCAGTTTTTCACATTTGATGGAAGAAGAAGATATATCAGAAATTGTAAACCAGCTGGAGAAGATTTATCACAGGCTGTATGAAAGAGAAATGATCTAGATAAGAAAGGAATGTATTGAATGGATCCGTCAAAAACAACAGTTGTCGTTGGTATGAGTGGAGGTGTAGACTCCTCCGTCACGGCACAATTGTTAAAAGAGCAGGGCTATAACACAATCGGCATTTTTATGAAAAATTGGGATGATACAGACGAATTTGGAGTGTGTACAGCAACAGAGGACTACGAAGACGTCAGACTGGTTGCAGAACAGATCGGCATCCCTTATTACTCGGTCAACTTTGAGAAGGAGTATTATGACCGTGTGTTCAGATACTTTTTGGAGGAATATGAAAAAGGCCGCACACCGAACCCCGACGTCATGTGTAACAAAGAAATAAAATTCAAAGCATTTTTAGATCATGCGATGAAACTCGGCGCGGACTATGTGGCGACAGGCCACTACGCACGAGTCACTCACGATGGTAATTCCGTGACGATGATGAGAGGCGTCGACAATAATAAAGACCAGACGTATTTTTTAAATCAGCTGTCCAAAGATCAGCTGTCTAGAGTAATGTTCCCGCTCGGTCATATGGAGAAGCGGGAAGTGAGGGAACTTGCACACAAGTATGATCTTGCAACGAAGGACAAGAAAGATTCAACGGGCATCTGTTTTATCGGTGAACGTGACTTTAAAGAATTCCTGAGCGGTTATCTGCCTGCAAATCCCGGACGTATGATCAACCTGGATACAAATGAAGATATGGGACAGCACGACGGTCTGATGTACTATACGATCGGCCAGCGCCAGGGCCTTGGCATCGGCGGAGAAGGCGGACCGTACTTTGTTGCAGGTAAAAACCTGGAAACGAACGAATTATATGTCGTTTCACAGTATGAGAATGATTCATTGTATTCAACAAAATTGATAGCTTCAGATATCAATTTCATCAATGAGCAAGGTGATTCATTCAGCTGTACAGCTAAATTCAGATACCGTCAGGAAGATGTTCCTGTCACTGTCAATAAACTCGGTGAAGGTGAAATTGAAGTCATATTTGATGAGCCGGCACGTGCGGTGACGCCGGGACAGGCCGTCGTTCTTTACGATGGGGACATCTGTCTCGGCGGCGCTACGATTGATACTGTCTACAATGAAGAAAAAGTGTTGGAGTATCTCGGATGAGCCTGCCATACGAAGATGCATTGAAAAACGGCAGACAGGAAGAAGCGCTGAAACAGATATTTGACAGTATCGAAGAAGAACCGGAAGTTGAAGTGCACTATATCAACGGCGGCAATCTGCTGCACAGCCTCGGCCGTGATGAAGAAGCGGAAAAATTCCTGCAGAAGGCGATCGACCTGAATTCACAGAGCACGAGTGCGTTTTACAGCCTTGCGAACATTTATTACAACCATGAACGATATGAAGAGGCAATCAGACTTTATCTGATTGCCTACAGCAGAAATGAAAAAGATGCAGATCTTAACTTCATGCTGGCGATGAGTCATATCAATACACAGCAGCCGAAAGCTGCACTGCAGTTTTTTGAAGTGGCACACCAGCAAAACCCGGATGATATTGAAATTTGTTTTCAATACGGCCTGCTGTGCTGTCAGCTCAGCCTGTTCGACCCTGCTGAGAAACTGCTCACGAAAGTGGTGGACAAGAAGCCGCATGCTGATGCACAATATAATCTAGGGTTATTAAAACTTGTACGTGATGATGATAAAGTACAGGCTAAAGAACATTTCCAAAAAGCGATTGATGTACAAAAAGATCATCATCTTGCACATCATGCATTAAAAAAGATTTCAGAGTAGTATATTTTTTCCGGCGGTGAAGAAAATGGAACAGTCGTCAATTTACGATGAGAAATATATTATAGGTGAAGTCGAGCGTGTTATTTTTCAAAGCGAAAAAACACGCTTTTTTGTATTGAAAGTCATCATAGATGAAACCAATACCCACTTCACTTTTGATACCATTGTCACAGGATATTTCCATGACATCACAGAAGGCGATACATACAGGTTCAGTGGTGAAATCAAATCACATCCAAGATTTGGTGAACAGTTCAATGCGACCCAGTTCAAGCAGGAGCTCCCGAAGACAAACCAGGGCGTCATCCAGTACCTTTCAAGTGATACATTCAAAGGCATCGGTTTAAAAACAGCTGAAAAAATAGTGGATAAGCTGGGTCACAATGCACTGCAGATCATTTCAGATGATAAAAATTCACTGAAGCAGGTGGGCGGCCTGTCCAAAGCTAAAATTGATATGATCCACCATACTATTTTGGAAAACAAAAAAACCGAAGAAATCATCATCCGTCTGAACGATCTCGGTTTCGGTGCCAGAATGAGTGCGAAAATATTAAGGTATTACGGCGACCATACGCTGAAAATACTGGAAAGCTCGCCATACCGCATGGTTGCGGATATAGACGGTATCGGTTTCAATACTGCGGATAAAATAGCACTTGCCCAGGGGATTGAGCCTTCTGATACAGGCAGATTGAAAGCGGGTCTTCTTTATATCGTTGAAGATATCACACTTTCTACAGGACACACTTTCATTGAAAAAAACATGCTTGCGGTCGAAGTGAAGAAACTGCTGATGTTCAACAATCAGGATCAATTCAATGATGAAGAAATCGACGGGGTGGTCAGAGAACTCCATGAAGATGAGAAGCTGGTCATATTCGATGAAAAGATCTATCTGCCGACAATATTTTATGCAGAACATAAATCGGCGGATGAAATTTACCGTATCATCAAGCATTCGGATGCGGATCAATTCACTGATGAGGAAGTCAACGAACAGATAAAAACCATTGAAAAAAATGAGCACATCAAATATAACTCCGAACAGATGACAGCGATAGACCTTTCGATGAATGAAAAGATTTCCATAATTACCGGGGGGCCTGGAACCGGTAAGACGACAATAGTAAAAGGGATCATCGGCTGTTATCATGAACTGAATGAACTGGAAAACATCGAGGATTATGAAGAAGGGGAATACCCGATCAAGCTTGTTGCTCCGACAGGGCGTGCAGCGAAGCGTCTAAATGATTCCACAGGTGTCGAAGCTTCAACGATCCACCGGCTGATCGGCTGGGGACAAGATACGGAAAAAGATGACTTCATAGATGTCGAACTGAATGCGAAACTGATCATCATCGATGAAATGTCCATGGTGGACACATGGCTTTTCTATCAACTGCTCCGCAATGTGCCGAGTGATACAAAACTTGTGTTTGTCGGTGACAGAGATCAGCTGCCCTCTGTGGGGCCGGGGAAAATATTCAATGACCTGATCGAATCGGATGTCATGAAAGTGACTGAACTGACTAAAATCTACCGGCAGGGTGAAGGCTCCTCCATCATCAAACTCGCCCATGAAATAAAAGAAGAGAAATCCATTGATATCCGTGAGAAATTTAAGGACCGGGTATTTATACAGGCAAATATCAGCCAGATATCCGGACTGGTAGATAATATTGTGACAAAAGCGGTAGCCAAGGGTTATGATATGCGTGACATTCAGGTGTTGGCACCGATATACCGTGGTAATGCCGGCATTAATAAACTGAATCAGGTGCTTCAGGAAATTCTGAACCCGCTGGATGAAGACAAAAGGGAAATACAGTTTGGCGATATCTTTTTCCGTACCGGTGATAAAGTGCTTCAGCTGATCAACAGGCGGGAAGATAATATATTCAACGGTGACTCCGGCATCATTGATGAGATCATTCTCAAAGAAGATGATGACAGTACAGATAAGGATATCATCGTAGTGGATTATGACGGCAAACATATCTCATATGAGCGCAGGGATCTCAGTGAACTGGCCCATGCATATTGTACAAGCATCCATAAGGCTCAGGGGAGTGAGTATCCGATTGTCATCATGCCGCTTGTAAAGAGCTACCGTCATATGCTGATTAAAAATATCATTTATACCGGCATAACAAGAGCGAAGGAATCCTTGATCTTATGCGGTGATGAAAATGCATTTTATGATGCACTGGGCAATGAGGGGATCACAAGAAACACAACGATGATCCAGTCGCTGCATGACAAATTCAATATTGTACGTCAGAAGAAGGAAAGCCGGGATCTGCCAGCTGAAGCCTCCGAACCTTCGATGGCTGAAGTTGACACACCGGTGCATTTAACAGAAGACAACCTGTTCAGAATACCGGCAATGATCAACGTCGAAAAAACACCGTATGATTTCATTTGACAGCAGTGTGTTAAAATTTTATAATCAGTAACAATTAGACTCAGAAGTGATCGAGTGTATATATCATGCTTGACAGAGACATTGTGGCAGGTGGAAACAATGACTGGTATATACATGTGCTGCACTTTATTTAAAGCGAATATTTAGAGTGATGGCTATGCCATAACCTGGGTGGTACCGCGGAAACTTCCGTCCCTATTTTTTAGGGGCGTTTTTTTAATTTAATTTTAGGAGTGGTTCTTATGAAACAACTGACAGGTAACGAGATAAGGGATTTATTTATAAAGTTTTTTAAAGAAAAAAATCATATGGTGGAACCGAGTGCCCCGCTTGTTCCGATCGACGATGATTCTTTACTCTGGATCAACTCTGGTGTTGCAACTTTGAAGAAATATTTTGACGGCCGTGTGATTCCTGATAATCCAAGAATAGTGAATGCACAGAAATCCATCAGGACAAATGATATTGAAAATGTCGGGTTCACTGCGAGACACCATACTTTTTTTGAAATGCTCGGAAACTTCTCCATCGGCGACTATTTTAAAAAAGAATCCATTGAGCTCGCTTGGGAATTTTTAACGAGTGCCGACTGGATGGACTTCGATGAATCTTTGCTTTATATTACGGTTCACCCTGAAGATACGGATGCCTATAACATCTGGCGCGATGACATCGGTCTGAGCGAAGATCGTATCATCAGAATCGAAGGTAACTTTTGGGATATTGGTGAAGGGCCGTGCGGGCCGAACAGTGAGATCTTCTATGACCGCGGTGAAAGCTACGGTGTGGACGACCCTGCTGATGAAATGTACCCAGGCGGTGAAAATGAGAGATACCTGGAAGTCTGGAACCTCGTATTCAGTGAGTTCAATCATAACAGTGACGGTTCTTACACACCGCTGCCCAAGAAGAATATTGATACGGGCATGGGACTGGAAAGAATGGCAAGTATTGTTCAGAACGTACCGACAAACTTCGATACGGACCTGTTTACGCCGATTTTGAAAAGAATAGAAGAAGTGTCAAACAAGTCATATGGTGTAAGCGATAAGCAGGACGTTGCATTCAAAGTGATCAGCGACCATGTGAGAACTGTCAGCTTTGCGATCGGGGACGGTGCACTGCCGTCAAATGAAGGGCGCGGCTATGTACTGCGCCGTCTGTTGAGACGTGCAGTCAGATTTGCAAAAGAGCTCGGCATCAACGAAGCATTCATGTATTCACTTGTGGATACCGTAGGGGATATCATGAGAGACTTTTATCCAAACGTACAGGAAAAGTGCGGCTTCATTAAAGAAGTTGTGAAAAAAGAGGAAGAACGATTTCTCGCAACATTGGATGAAGGCATACGCATTTATGAATCTTTTAAAGCGGCGGTACAGGACACAACGGGTGTGATTACCGGGGAAGATGCGTTCAAACTTTATGACACATATGGATTCCCTTATGAACTGACTAAGGAATACGCAGAAAATGACGGTTTGAAAGTGGATGAACAAGGATTCTTTGAAGAGATGACCAAACAGAAAGAGCGGGCTAGAAATGCGCGTAAATCCAGTGAGTCGATGCAGGTGCAGTCCAAAGTGCTGTCCGACTTTACTACACCGAGTCTTTTTACAGGCTATGCGTCCCTGAAAGAAGAAGCGGAACTTCTTTTACTTGTCAAAGATGATGAATCACTTGAATCCTACGACGGCGGTGAAGTCGTTGAGCTGATATTTGATAAGACGCCTTTCTATGCAGTAAGCGGCGGCCAGATCGCTGACTACGGAACAATTAAAAGTGATACTGCTGAGCTTGAAGTTGAAGCGGTATACAAAGGGCCGAATAAACAGAACGTCCATCTTGCAAAAGTTGTGAGCGGTACGGTAGAAACCGGCGCAGCATACAAATTGAATGTGGATGCTGAAAAACGGAATTTCATCGTCAAAAATCATTCGGCGACGCACCTTATGCATCAGGCACTCAAAGATACGATAGGCGAGCATGCCAATCAGGCGGGTTCATTGGTCGAAGCTGAAAAACTGCGTTTTGATTTCTCACATTTAAATCCATTGACTGAAGAAGAAATCAAAACGATTGAAGACTCGGTAAATGAGAAAATATATGAAGGTCTGAAGGTGGAGATTTCTGAAATGCCAATTGCTGAAGCCAGGGAAAAAGGTGCGATGGCCCTGTTCGGTGAAAAGTACGGCGATATCGTACGAGTAGTTGATATGGATGATTATTCAGTGGAACTTTGCGGCGGCATACATGTCGGGAATACTTCAGATATAGGATTATTCAAAATTGTTTCAGAAACAGGAATCGGCGCAGGTATCAGAAGGCTCGAAGCAGTAACGAGCAAGTATGCTGTGGCGTACTATCAGCAAAAGGAAAACCAGTTACAGGAGATAGCTGATCTGCTTAAAGTCAAGGAAGATAACATCATCAGGAAAATAAACCAGGTGAATGATGAAAAGTCCGAACTGAAGCAGGAAATTAAAGAATTGAAGTCTGCATCTTCAAAAGATAAGCTGTCTAATGTCGAAAATATCAAACAGACAATCGATGGAGTAGATGTGATATCAACCGAAGTCGATGCAAAAAATGCAAAAGAGCTGAGATCGATAATGGATGATATTAAATCTGCAAACCAAAATGCCATCATTGCACTCGGCAGTATCAATGAGGGCAAAGTTTCCCTGGTCGTAACAGTGCCGAAGGAACTGACCGGCCGCTTCAAAGCCGGCGAAATCATGAAAGGTATGGCCGAACGTGTAGATGGAAAAGGCGGGGGCCGTCCGGATATGGCTCAGGGCGGAGGTACAACCCCTGCCAATTTAACAATTGCATTACAATTCGTTAACGAGTACATTACTATCTAACTTATACGGGGTATAAATGGTATAATGGTGACAAATCAATAGGGAGTTAGGAGTGCTTTTGTGGGACAATTTGATGAGACTGTTAAATTTAATGTAGATGAATCCCGTGCCAAACACGTAAATGAGATACTGACCAATGTGTATAAGACTCTTGAGGAAAGAGATTATAATCCGGTCAACCAGCTGGTCGGCTATCTTCAAAGTGGTGACCCTGCGTATATTCCCCGTCAAAATGAAGCGAGAAACCAGATCCGTCATGTTGACCGTGATGAAATTATCGAAGTGCTGGTAAGAACTTATATTGATCGTGAGATAAATGACTAAAACTTTAGGCCTTGATGTCGGAACGAAAACGATAGGTGTAGCTATCAGCGACGCATTTGGCTGGACTGCACAAGGACTGACGACTTTAAAAATCGACTATCACGATCAAAAGTACGGGCTGGAAGAGCTGAGTAGGATAGCAGAAGAGAACAATGTGTCATCAATCGTTGTCGGCCTGCCAAAAAACATGAATAATTCCATTGGTGAAAGTGGTGAACGTTCATTGAATTTCGGTGAAATACTTGCGAAACACATGCCAAGTGTTAAAATAATCATGTGGGATGAACGTTTGAGTACTGTTGGTGCGGAACGGACATTGCTCGAAGCAGATGTATCGCGCAAAAAACGCAAGGCTGTAATAGATAAGATGGCAGCAGTCTTTATTTTACAGGGTTATTTAGACCAGCCCAATAAAGGAGAGCTATAAACTATGTCTCATGAAATGAATTTTAATCACGATGAAGAACTTTTAACTTTATTCGATGAAGACGAGAACGAAGTATTATATCGAAAAATGCTTGAATTCCATCATCCGGAGTTCAACAAGGATTATATAATCCTTGCTGAAGAAGGCAATTTCAATGATGAAGATGGAGACATCGAGCTGATCCCGATGATCAACGTACCTGATGAAGATGGTGACGGTGGGAAGTTCCTTCCTGTAGAGACAGATGAAGAGTGGGACATGATTGAAGAAATTGTAAATACTCAAATGGATGTACCGGAAGAGTAAAAATACAGATGATTCAAAATAGCTTCCAATACTGATTGGGAGCTATTTTTAAAGAATAGGAGTCTTTTATGAGTAGATATGATGACATTAGATTTTCAAAAAATGTATCTTCTTATCTGTCATTAATTATTATTGGTGTTTTAGCAATCGGTGTTATCATCATTTCCATAATTGCATACTTTTATATAACATCGATAGGTGACCCCTTGGATGCCAATTCTGAAGAGACTGAGGAAATTGTAATTGACTCAGGTACGTCAGCAGGTATGATTGGTGACCAGTTGGAAGAACAGGGAATCATAGATAACGGCAGAATGTTTGAAGTATACTTAAGATTGAACAGCATCACAAATTACCAGGCGGGCGAATATGAATTGTCTCCTGCCATGGATTTTGAACAGATCGCCCGTACACTGGAGACCGGTACCATCTACCAGGAAGTGCTGCACAGAGTGGCGATACCTGAAGGGTATTCGGTTGAACAGATAGCTGAACAGTTCAGCCAGAACCTTCCAGTTTCTGAAGATAGATTTTTGGAACTGATGACAGATGATGAATTTATAGAATCACTTATTGAAGAGTATCCGGAAATGCTGTCCGATGAAATATTGGACGAAGATGTAAAATATCCTTTGGAAGGATATTTATTCCCGGCGACTTATGACATTACTGAAGAGGAACCGGAAATTGAAAGTCTGATCAGACAGATGTTGGATGCAACGAAGATCAACACTTTCCCGATATATAATTCAGTGGATGAGTATACGATCGATTTTGAAGGCGAATCCCAGGCACTCACATTCCATGAATTCCTGACTTTCTCATCACTGATTGAGATGGAAGCAACGTCGCTTGCCGACCGTTCGATGATTGCCAGCGTATTCTTAAACAGGATGTCAGAACAGCCGGCAATGCCGCTGCAGACTGATCCGACAGTACTATATGCTCTGGGTGAACATCAGGAACGTACATTATTTGAAGACTTGGAAGTTGAAGACCCTTATAATACGTATATACATTCCGGGCTGCCGCCAGGTCCGATCGCATCTCCCGGCATTGAATCGATTCAGAGCACATTAAACCCGAGCAATACGAACTATTACTACTTCCTGGCAGACAGTGAAGGGAATAATCATTTTGCAGAAACATTCGAAGGGCATATCGAGAACAGGGAAGAATATATCAATAATCAATAAAATAATCTTTTCAAGTAAAGAATAATATGTTAGTATATTTATTAATGAATACACAACTGATAACTCTTGTTATCAGTTGTATTTTTTGTATGTGGTGATTATATGAATATTGGGCAGTATGTAAGAGACTTGAATGCTGTAGAGGAGTTGTATCCGGAAATATACAGCTATGCAGCGGATAACCATGTGCCTATCATTGACGGTGATGCTTTATCAGTACTCAAGCATCTTATCAGGATGACAGGTGCCCGGACATATTTGGAAATTGGAACTGCAATCGGTTACAGCGGTCTTCATCTTCTTTCGGTCTATGAAGATTCAAGATTGATAACCATTGAAAAACAAAGCGGAATGTTCGATATCGCCAAACAGAACTTTGAAAAATATAAAGTGGATGATAGAGTCGATGCTTATATGCATGATGCAAAAACATTAGATCTATCCATTGATGAGCAGTCGGTGGATCTATTATTCATCGATGCATCAAAAGGTAATAATCAGTATTTCTTCGATAAATACAGTCCTTACGTTAAAGAAAACGGTTTAATCGTCGTTGATAATATACTTTTACGCGGATTGGTCGTCGATGACAACATAGAAAATAAAAACAAAAGGAAATTAAAAGAAAAAGTGTCTTCATTTAATCAAAATATGAGTAACAGCAACTATGCGACATCCTTTCTACCGATAGGTGACGGTCTATTAGTTATTTCAAAAAGTTAGGTGTAGAAAATGAATAAGCCGACAATTATTGGCATCGCAGGAGGTACCGGTTCCGGTAAGACTTCTGTCACCAAAAAAATTATATCTTCACTGGAAGAGCACGATATTATTTTGATTGAACAGGATTATTATTATAAAGATCAAAGTCATAAGACGATGGAAGAGCGGTTGAAAACAAATTATGACCATCCGTTCGCTTTTGATAACGATCTATTGATCCAGCATGTTAAATCATTGATCAACAACGAAAGTGTAGAACTGCCGACGTATGATTACGTGAATCACACAAGAAGTGACAAGACGATCAATCTTGAGCCAAAAAACGTAATAATCATTGAAGGTATTTTTGCGCTGGAAAATGAGCAGCTGAGAAATCTGATGGATGTAAAAATCTATGTCGATACCGATTCCGATATCCGGATACTGCGGCGGATGTCAAGAGATATCAAAGAGCGCGGACGGTCCATGGATTCTGTCATCAGTCAATATCTGTCTGTTGTAAGACCGATGCATCTGCAATTCATCGAACCGACAAAACGCTTCAGTGACATCATTATCCCTGAAGGCGGCGAAAATATTGTGGCAATAGATATTATCACCACAAAAATTAGAAGTATAATTAAAAAATATAAGTGAAAGTTTTACGGAGGTTTTATTAATGACAACACAAAAAGAATACCCAATGACGGAAAGCGGATATAAACAGTTACAGGAAGACCTTGAATATCTCATTACAACAAAGAGACCTGAAGTCGTAGAGAAAATCAAAGTTGCAAGAAGTTTCGGAGACCTTTCCGAAAATTCTGAATACGATGCTGCAAAAGATGAGCAGGGCTTCGTGGAACAGGATATCACGAGAATTGAAGAGATGATCCGACACGCAAAAATAATCGAAGATACAGGTGATAACAATTCGGTACAGCTTGGAAAAACTGTTACATTTAAGGAATTGCCTGACGGCGATGAAGAGCAGTATCAGATTGTCGGCAGTGCCGAAGCTGATCCGTTCGAAGGCAAGATCTCAAATGAATCGCCAATTGCCCAGTCTTTACTTAACGCTAAACTGGAGGAAGAAATTGACGTACCTCTGCCAAACGGCTCAACTATGAAAGTGAAGATTGTTTCAATTGACTGATCACCGTAAAGAGACAGTTGTCGGTGTCATCGGAGCGATGAAAGAGGAAGTAGAAATATTGAAAGAATGGATGGATATTTCCAAAACCGAATCCATTGCCCACACTGAAGTATATATCGGCACGCTCGATGGTCCACAGCGGATCATCCTGGTGGAAAGCGGTATCGGCAAAGTGAATGCAACGCTGATCACTTCTTTGCTGATTGACAGATATGATGTTGACCTGATTGTTAATACAGGTGTCGCCGGTGCTTTATCAAATGAACTCGAGGTAACCGACATGGTGGTTTCAACAAGTGTTGTCCATCACGATGTGGATGCGATGGAATTCGGCTATCGATTCGGTCAGGTTCCGGGCATGCCCGCTGCATACGGTGCAGATGAAAAACTGATTGAAGCAGCGATGACAATACTGGACCGTAATAAGAGCATAAAATGTTTCAGCGGTCTCATTGCAAGCGGAGATTCCTTTATTGCTGACAGCAGTCAGAAATCATCCATCATCGTCAATTTTTCCGGGGCACTTGCAGTCGATATGGAGTCTGCCAGCATCGCACAGACATGCTATCAGTTTGATGTGCCGTTTATCATCATCCGCTCAATATCGGATAAGGCAGATCAGGCTGCAGATATGACTTATGAGGAATTTTTAAAGAAAGCTTGTATAAATTCTTCTGAAGCTGTAAAATTATTGTTACAAGAACTGTAATGTGGAGGGACCTTAATGACTATACTGATGGTATTATCGATTATAGCCACTGTTGTAATTGGATATCTTATTTACCGGGATACTGAAACTGAAGATAATGATATTATTGAATAAATAAAAGCACCTTAAAATTTTAAGGTGCTTTTATTAATGTGATAAACTATAATAAATCAGTTAAGAGAGGACAACATTGAAATTGATAAAAAAATATTTCTTACCAACTTCCTATGTTGATAATTTTACAAATATAACTCCTGCCAGACTAAAACAATTAGGTGCCAGGGCTGTAATTATAGATTTGGATAATACTTTGGTCGGCTATGATGAAATGAATGCCAATGACAAAGTTATAAACTGGTTCAAGCTCATGAATGAAAATGATTTTAAAGTGACGATTGTTTCAAATGGCAAGAAAAAGAGAGTGAGCAATTTCGCCGCCCCTCATAATATTGATTATATATTCAATGCACAAAAACCTTTATCAAAAAATTATAAAAAAGCGATCCGGTTGATGGGTGTGCCAAAAAATGAAACTATCATGGTCGGTGATCAGCTGATGACTGACATTTTTGGTGCAAACCTGATCGGTCTAAAAAGTATTCTGGTGATTCCTGTAAAGAGTAAGGATGGTTATGCGACACTGTTGAACAGAAGAATTGAAAGCATGATCATGAGATACTTTAGAAAAAAAGGGTTGCTGGTCAAGGAGGACTAATTATTGACTGAAGTAAAATGTATAGGCTGTGGAGCCGTATTACAATCTGTAGATAAAGATCAAAAGGGTTATATACCTGCAAGTGGACTGAACAGGGAAGACGCAATATGCAAAAGATGCTACCGTCTGAAACATTATAATGAAATCATGGATATTGATATGGATTCCGGCGATTTCCTCACAATGCTGAATTCACTGTATGAGGTGGACGGGCTGATTATCAAAGTGATTGACGCATTCGACTTCAACGCGAGTCTCATACCATCATTCAATCGTATCGTCGGTGATAAAAAAGTCATTGCCGTCATCAACAAAATTGATCTACTCCCTAAATCCACCAATACGGCGAGATTAATTCACAGGGCGAAACATATGCTTAAAGAGAACGGTATTACGGCAGTGGATACGATTGCAATCAGCGCCATTAAAAATGACGGTCTGGACAGGCTGATATCCCTGATGAAGAAACATTCGAAAAATCAGGATGTCTATGTTGTCGGGACGACGAACGTCGGTAAATCGACGCTTATTAACCAGCTGATCAAGCTGACCAGTGGTGAGGGCAACGTGATCACTACGAGCAGATTTCCGGGTACGACACTCGATCTGATCGATATCCCGATGGATGATGATACATTCATATACGACACTCCGGGCGTGATCGTTCCAAGCCAGATGGCACATTTTGTGAATGCTGACGACTTGAAGTATATTACACCTTCGAAGGAAATAAAACCGATGACTTTCCAACTGGAGGACCAGCAGACTTTATTCCTGTCCAATCTCGCAAGGATTGATTTTGTCAATGGTGACAAGAGCAGTTTCACAATATACTCATCCAATCAGATCAAAGTTCACAGAACAAAATTGTCCAATGCAGATGAGTTTTATGAAAAGCATTACAACGGACTGCTTGGACCTCCAGAAATCGGTGGACCGGTCCTGTTAAATGATATGAAAGAATATACATTCAAAGTAACAGAGGACAGTGACATTGAAATCAGCGGTTATGCTTTCATAAATGTACAAACCGGTGTTGAAGTGACGGTACATGTGCCTAAAGGTGTGGAAGTCAACATCAGGCCGACAATATTCAAAGGTGGTTTATAAAGATGAATTTTGCCGTAATTGGTTCTCCAATTGAACACACGTTATCTCCGGCGATACATCATGCCAATTTTAATTCATTGGAATTAGACGACACTTACCGGGCGCTTCATGTTGAACCGGAAGAACTGAATCATATTGGAGATATTATCAAAAATTATGATCTCAACGGTTTTAACGTCACTATTCCCCATAAGGAAAAAATCATGGAGCATCTGGATTTTATTGACCAGAGAGCGCTTGAAGTGAATGCCGTCAATACAGTTCTGGTCAAAGATGATAAGTTGTACGGCTACAATACTGATGTCACAGGGTATAAACAGGCTTATACGGATCGTTTTGGCACCTGTAAGCGTAATGTACTCATACTGGGAGCAGGCGGCGCGTCAAAGGCTGTTTACCGCGCTCACAGAGAGCTTGGAGATGACATTACGATTTATGCAAGACGTGAAGCAAGCTTTGAGACATTCAAAGAACAGAAATTTGAAAAGTTATCTTCTCTTGAAAAGTTGAAAAATTTTGATGTCATCATCAATACAACGCCTATCGGCTTGAAAAATGAAGATTTATATCAAGTGATGTCTCTGCCTGTTGAAAATATAACTGAAGAAACTATAGGAATAGATCTGATTTATAATCCTCAGAAAACACGGTTCCTCCATGAATTTGAAAATGAGAATGCCATGAACGGTTTATCCATGCTGGTGAACCAGGCGGTACATGCTTTTGAGATATGGTATGACAATCGGTATGCAGGGGATTATGATGCTGTTTATGCAGCTTTAAATAAAAAATTGGGGGTGCCAGGAAATGACCACATTATCATCAAAAAACATTAAGCAGTTAAAAAAAGAATCTCACCATCTCAATCCCATTTTCCAAGTAGGGAAAAATGGGGTGACGGATAATTTTATCGAACAGATCAATGATGTCCTCGAAAAAAGGGAATTGATCAAAATCTCCGTCCTTCAGAACTGCCTGGAAGATAAAGATGATATTGCTGAAGACATCAGCAAGAGTACTGACAGTAATATTGTTAACATCATCGGAAATACAATTATCATTTACCGTGAATCAAAAAGTAATAAGCAGATAGAGCTGTCATGAAAATAGGGATTTTCGGCGGAACTTTTGATCCAATTCATATTGGACATATCATTTCCGTATTTGAAGTTAAAATTTCCTTCGGACTGGATAAGGTGATTTTCATCCCTGTAAGGCAGTCCCCGCATAAGGAAACTATGCCGACAGGCAATACTGAACGTCTTGATATGATACACAAAGCGATTGCCCGCTTTGAATGTTTTTCATTGGATACTTTTGAACTGAACAGGGATGGTAAGAGTTTCACCTATGATACTGCAAAATATTTGAGGGATAAATATCCACATGACGAGCTTTATTTCCTAATGGGCACTGATCAGTATGAAAGTTTTGATAAATGGTATAAACATGATGAATTAATCAGCATGATGAATTTTATCGTAATGATGAGGCACAGTGATGATATGGAAATATCAGCACCTTTTATACGGGCAGATCAGCTTGTTGTGGAAGTTTCTTCGACACTCGTTCGTAAACGGATCAAAGAAGGCCTGCCTTATAAACATTTTCTTAATGAGGACGTGTATGAATATATTAAGGAGAATGCATTATATGAAGCATAAAAAAGCACTTAAACTGATTGAAGACAAATTACCTGAAAAAAGATATGCCCACTCAGTCAGAGTGGCTGAAACAGCTGTGAGGATGGCGGAAATATTCAAGGCCGACAGTGATAAATGTTACCTTGCAGGCATACTTCATGATTTCTCTAAATATGATGACCTGGGTGATATGTATCAGTATGTCACCAAATATAATCTGGATCCGACACTGCTTGCCTTCAACTCAGAGCTGCTTCACGGACCGGTAGCAGCTACAAAAATGAGATTTGAATACGGCGTAAAAGACGAAGAAATATTTTATGCGATTTCCAGCCATACTTCCGGACGCGCCCAGATGCTCTTGATAGAGAAGATAATTTATGTGGCGGACTTTATCGAACCTGAACGCACTCAAAAGGGAGTGGACAGGATCAGGGAAATAATCTTTGAGGACAAGAAATTGGATTTGGCCATATATGAAATAACAAGATTGACTTTAAAGAATCTATTGAAGAAAAACCGGCCGATTTATAATAGGACGATTGAATGTTACAACTATTATAATATGGTTAAGGAGTGAAAGAATGAATAGTGAAGCACTACTCGAAAAAATGGTCGAAGCATGTGATGATAAGCGTGCTGAAGATATCATGACTTTTGATGTGAAGGAAACAAGTACAGTTACAGATTACTATATCATCTGCCACGGCAACTCAGACCGCCAGGTTCAGACGATTGCCGATGAAATTAAAGAACAGGCAAAGGAACTGGATATAGACCCTCTTGTCGAAGGCTATAATGAGGGCAAGTGGATATTATGCGATCTGAACAATGTCATCGTTCATGTATTCCACGGTCCTGAACGGGAGTATTATAATCTGGAGCGGTTGTTTAAAAATGGTGAGTATATTGACAACAGACAGTAACAAGGAAATTCTTGGTCACTTCTATAATGAACTCACCTATGATATCCCTTACAATCTCTGGCTCGATATAATCAACCATTTTAAAAATAAAGATGAGTCAGTTCTCGATATCGGCTGCGGTACAGGCAGTCTGACAAGTCAGCTGGATTTTAAAAAGAAGTTTGGAATGGATATATCCGAAGCAATGCTGGAAATTGCCCGCAACAAGAATGATGGAATCAATTATTTCAGGGGAGATATGAAAAATTTCACGCTGGATGAGACATTCGATATGATTGTCGCTACAGTTGATGTTTTAAATTACCTGCAAGATGAAAATGAGTTTATAGAAACATTGAAAAATGTTAATGACCATTTAAATGATGACGGTGTTTTTATATTTGATATACACAGCAAATATAAAATGCAGAATGATTTCAACGATATGCTCTATACGGATGATACGGAACACGTCACATACATCTGGCATGCACTGGCAGGAGAAACGCCTCTTTCCGCAGTGCATGAGATGACGTATTTTGTGAGAAATGATAAAGGCATGTACGACAGAGTGGACGAAGTATACACTCAAAGGTCATACGAACATAAGGATGTCATTAAAATGATAGAGAAGGCAGGATTATACCTCGACACTGCATTCAGTGATTTCGATATAGATCATTCTGTAACCACGGTTTGCGACAGAATTTTCTACATCGTTAAAAAGGCTTTGTAACTCATAGTTGCAAAGTTTTTTTGAATTAATTAATTTATTTGAAGAAAAAATAAATCAAAAACGGCATTTTGCTCCTAATAATAGTAAAGGGATATTTTAAGGAGAGATAAAATGCTGAAACATTACTATGAGAAATACAAACAATTCATTCCGCTCATCGGTATTGCTTTTGTGATTGTCGTTATTGCGGTATTCGCCGTCAATCTGGTGACTTCTGATAATGCAGTGACAATTAATGAACCGCCGGTGAATGCTTTGGAAGTAATTGAAGAAGTTGAGGAAGATGCTGAGCCGGCTGTCAATATTTCAGATCACGTATTTGTAGAGGTGAAGGGGGCAGTTAAAAACCCGGGTGTATATGAAGTGCCTGTGGATGCGAGGGTGACTAACGTTCTAAGTTTGGCCTTAGTGTCAGACACTGCCGACCTGTTAACCGTAAATCAGTCTGAAAAGGTTAAGGATGAGATGGTCATCTATGTACCTGAAATTGGCGAGGTTGAGAATGTGAACATGATATCAGCAGAATCTGATTCCGATGATGAGATGCAGGTGAATATCAACACAGCAACACTTGAAGAATTAACCCAGCTTAATGGTATCGGTGAAAAGAAAGCACAGTTAATCCTGGAATATCGCGAGCAGAATGGGCTGTTTATGACTAAAGAGGATTTGATGAATATATCAGGCATCGGTGAGAAAACTTTTGACAGTTTGGAGCCTTATATTACAATAGATTAGAAGGTGGGATAATTGATGAGAATTGACTGGCATGAATATTTTTTAGCACAAAGCCATTTATTGAGATTAAGGTCTACATGTGAACGCTTGAAAGTCGGAGCCCTGATCGTCAAGGATAACAGAGTGATTGCAGGAGGTTATAACGGCTCGGTGTCAGGTGAAGACCATTGTATCGATGTCGGATGCTATGTAGAAGACGGGCACTGTATACGGACAATCCACGCAGAAACCAATGCGTTGCTGCAATGCTCAAAATTTGGTGCTTCCACGGAAGGCGCAAGTGTTTATGTGACTCACTTCCCCTGCATTCACTGCACCAAATCAATGATTCAGGCGGGGATTAAAAACATCTTCTATGCTGAAGATTATAAGAATCATCCTTACGCGATGGAGTTATTGGATAAAACGAAAGTTAACTATACTAAAATTGAACTTGATTTACATAAAGTAGCCAGTTATTTTGAAGATTTTAAATGATGATGTTTTTCGTCTTTTTATCCATCATAATAGGATATATATTAGCGGTAAGCCCAATTTTGGGCTTATTTTTTTTGCTTATATTATGTCTTATCTGCCATAGAAAGCTTGAGAAAAAAGTTCTTATATTTCTATTTTTAATTATAGTGGCAGTCAGTATGCTGTTTGCTGCCAAGTCTGTGACATCCGGAGACCTGCGTCACATAGAGGAATTCACTATCATCGATTATAAGTATTACCGTGATGAAATTCATTATTTGGCAGAAAGTGGCGGGCTTACATTTGAATTGTTTGTAGAGGAGGACGGGAGAGTTGATATCGGTACAAAATGCACAGGAAATTTTAATGTGGCTGATATAAGCAGGCAGAGAAATATTTTAAAGAGCAATGATCATCTTAAGTTGACAGTAAATCAAATCAGTGGACGCATTTACGAAGATACACTGGACGGCAAAAATTGTGCAGTCGTAAAAAAGACTGTGAAAATGAAACTTGCCTTTTTGAGGTACTTATATATGGACAGGCTTCTGAACTATACTTCATTTGATTATAGATTTGATCTTTTGACGCTCAGTATAGGCAATAAAAGTTACATCGAAAGTGATTTTTTTGATTCACTGCAGAAACTGGGCATATACCATCTGTATGTCATTTCAGGAACACATGTGGCCTTTATCAGTGCATTTCTATACTTTCTATTCAGAAAAATGAGGCTGACATTGAGAACAATCAAAATACTGTTGATCATCTCACTGTTGCTTTTCCTTTTAATTAATATTTTCAGTCCAAGTGTTTTCAGAGCTGTCTTCATGGCAGTGCTGCTTATCGTTTCATCATTTTTCAATAAAAAGCCGTATTTGACGATCGTCTCTTTATCTGCCATTACACAAGTTTTGTTCAATCCTTATATCGTATTCCATGCCGGATTTCAATTATCCTATATCACCACTTATTTCATTCTCCTTGCCAGACCGTTCATACAGGGACAGAAAGCACTTGTACAACTGTTTCAAATCACTTTGATTTCAGAAGTTTCAACGCTGTTGGTCATACTTATACAGTTCAATGAAATCAGCATCAGCGGCGTAGTTATGAACTTGTTTTTCGTACCATTATTCTCAATGGTCATATTTCCAATGGTGATTCTTTTCCAGGCAGTGATGATTTTGCCGAAAATCGAACTGATAGACAATTTCTATCATATCGTTTTTACATTTCTGCAGGAGATGATATATTGTTTGGCCAATCTGATAAAACATCGTTTTTCTGTTAAAAATCTCCCAGAGGCGGTTTATATGCTCATTGCCGCACTGACATTCCTGATTGTCCGCAGCGTATGCAAGCTGAATTATACTAAAGTGGTTGTATACAGCCTGGTACTAATGGTCATAGTTTATGGAGCGAATGTCACCGACAGTGAGGATTTTACTTTTACAATGATTGATGTCGGCCAGGGTGATGCATTTTTAATTGAAGATCATAAAAGTGACAGGACGGTGATGATTGACACCGGCGGTGTATTTAACTTCGGTAACAGGGAGTCAATGCTAGCTGAGAAGACCGTTCTGCCCTATTTGAAAGAACGGGGGATAGACGATATAGATCTTTTGATCTTAAGCCATATGGATATAGATCATGTCGGTGAAGCGAAGGATGTCATAAGTAAGAAAAACGTGAAGAATTTGATGGTGAACATGAATGATCCGAAATTGAAAGAATGGTCGGAAAACAATATAGAAAATTTCAAAGGGAATGTAATAACTTCTGAAGAAATTGCAACAATGAGTGTGGGGAACATGGTTATTGAAAACCTTGATGTAAATTACGCTGATTCAAGAGAAGATTCGAATGAGAATTCGATTGTCTTGAAAGTGACACTCGGTGACTATAAATTTCTGATGACCGGGGATATGACAGTGGCAATGGAAGAGTATCTGGTGCAGCAGAGGAATGATATTAAAGTGGATGTATTAAAGCTCGCGCATCATGGCTCCGATACTTCTACAGGAAGTGCAATCGTTGATGCGGCGGGACCGTCATATGCACTAATATCTGCTGGTGCAGAAAATCAATACGGACATCCTCATCAGGAAGTTCTGGACAGACTGGAAGGCATAAAAATATTAAGTACAAAAGATGCCGGGATGGTACAATTGAATATTAAAAGTGATAGACTGTGTGTCCGGACGAAGTTGGATGTATCATTAAATGACTGCACAAAAAAAGAGCTGAACCATCAGCTCTCTAAATAAAATTTACCCGAACATTCTACTGACGATCTCAAAAGCATGAGCAACGACGTAGATTGCTGTAAGACCGAGGAAACCGACTACAAAAGCCAAACCGGAGTCCACAATGTCATTATTTTTTGATTGTACATTTTTTTCGAACTTATTCATTTAGAAAACCCCCTAAACTATTCAACATCTATTATAGGATAATTCTTAAATAAAAGCTATAATATATTTATGATTTAATGTGGAGTGAACAAAATGAACTTAATCCAAGTGATTTATGGAACGAATATTATAAGAATAGAAGAGGAAGCCAGGAAAATGGCAAAAGATTTTTTGGGAGAGATAGATGAATTCAGCCTGGTTTCTTTAAATTACAAAGATACACCGGTTGAAAGCATAATTGAAGAAGCCCAAACATTGCCTTTTTTATCGGATAAAAAGACGATTATAATAAATGATGCATATTTTCTTACAGGCGCAAAAACTAAAAGTGACGTTGAACATGACATTGATATGTTCATAGACTATCTCAAAAATAAAAATGATGATACCTTGCTGATTTTTAAAGTGTTCAACGAGCAGCTGGATAAGAGGAAAAAGGTCACTAAACTCATTCAGAAAGAAGGTGTGGTCACTGAAGTGAAGGAAATGACGGAACCTGAGATAAGGACCTTTATTTCTGATTATCTGAATGAAGAAAATATGAGCATTGATAATATGGCTCTGGATATGTTTCTGGAAAGGACCGGTATAAATTATTCCAATGTTAAAAGTGAACTGGATAAAATCATCCTCTATGCGGAAAATAACATTACTGCTGATGATGTGGATGACGTGGTCAGTATCAGCATGGAACAGAATATATTCAAACTTACAGAGTTTGTACTGAACGGCAGAAAAGAAGAAGCAGTCAAACTGGTCAGGCAGCTGATCCTGCAAAAAGAAGAGCCGATGCAATTGTTACATCTGATCATCAGTCAGTTCAGGCTGCTGTACCAGGTTAAATTACTTTCAAGCGAAGGTTTTGCACAGGATTATATTTCTAAGAATCTGAGGGTTCACCCATACAGAGTGAAGCTTGCATTGAGAGAAGTAAGAAAGCACCGTCAGGATAAATTAGAGGAGAAAATGGTCATATGTCGAAATATGGATTACAAATTTAAATCCAGTTATTTGAACCGGAAAACGTTATTTGAGCTTTTTGTAATGGAAATTTAGAAAAGAAAAAACCTTCTTGAAAAAGAAGGTTTTACTTAGTCATTAATTTTGATTTCATACGTGATGCTTTATTTGCATGAATTAAGTTTTTCTGACTTGACTTGTCTACATGTTTAACTGCGTGAGCAATAAGTGCATCCGCATTTTCAGCATTTTCAGCTTTAGCAGTTTCTGCACGCTTTACAGCAGTTCTCATCGCATTCTTCTGAGCAATGTTTGCATCTCCCGCTTTTTTGCTGGAGTTCACTCTTTTAATAGCAGATTTAATATTAGGCATAACGTCACCTCCACAATTTAGTTGTACAACTTTAATTGCAACAAGAAATATTTTACCAAATTAGAGTGTGTTATGCAATATAAAGCCGGAAATGAATTGAAGATAATATCGATAATTGGTATAATATGAACATTCGAGCGTATAGAAAGTTGGGTATTAATGAATGATAATGAGCGTATAGCAAGGCAAGAAAAAATTAGGAATTTTTCAATTATTGCCCATATTGATCACGGTAAGTCCACTTTGGCCGACCGTATATTAGAAAATACAAAATCAGTGGCTGACAGAGATATGAAAACACAGCTGCTGGATTCAATGGATTTGGAAAGAGAACGCGGTATTACGATAAAGTTGAATGCCGTACAGTTAAAGTATACTGCCAAAGATGGGGAAGATTATATATTCCATCTTATAGATACGCCCGGACACGTCGACTTCACCTATGAAGTGTCGCGTTCACTTGCTGCATGCGAAGGGGCTATTTTAGTCGTCGACGCAGCACAGGGCATCGAGGCACAAACATTGGCAAACGTATACCTGGCACTGGATAATGATTTGGAACTTATGCCTGTGATCAACAAAATCGATCTGCCTGCAGCAGATCCTGAGCGTGTCGCTCAGGAAGTCGAAGATATTATTGGTTTGAGTAAGGAAGATGCTGTTCTTGCATCAGCAAAATCTAATATAGGCATTGAGGATATATTGGAAACGATCGTCGATATGGTGCCGCCGCCGGACGGAGATGTGAATGCGCCTCTGAAGGCACTGATATTCGATTCCATGTATGACCCGTACAGGGGGGTCATCTCTTCAATCAGAATTGTAGACGGTGTAGTAAAGCCGGGGGATAAAATCCAGATGATGGCAACAGGCAAAACTTTCGAAGTGGCTGAGGTGGGAATCAATACACCCAAGCCGATGCCGGTAGAAGAATTGTCGGTCGGAGATGTCGGCTATATTGTTGCAGCCATTAAAAATGTCGGTGATTCACGTGTCGGTGATACGATCACACACGCAGACAACCCGGCGGCAGAACCTCTGGAAGGTTATAAGACAATGAATCCAATGGTGTTCTGCGGGATGTACCCGATAGATTCAAATCAATATAATGATTTGAGAGAAGCATTTGAAAAACTGGAACTGAATGATTCATCATTACAATATGAACCTGAAACTTCTCAGGCTTTAGGATTTGGTTTCAGAACAGGGTTTTTAGGGCTGCTTCATATGGAAATCATACAGGAAAGAATAGAAAGGGAATTCGGCATTGATCTGATTGCGACTGCACCTTCAGTTATTTATGAAGTATCCATGACTGACGGATCAACTGTCAGAGTGGACAACCCTGCACAGATGCCGGATCCCCAAAAGATTGATCGTATAGAAGAACCTTATGTCAAAGCACAGATTATGGTTCCGAATGATTATGTCGGTGCTGTGATGGAACTCAGCCAGAAGAAGCGCGGTAACTTCATTACAATGGATTACCTCGATGATATAAGGGTAAATATAATATATGAAATCCCGCTATCCGAAATCGTTTTTGATTTCTTTGATCAACTTAAATCGAACACTAAAGGATATGCATCTTTTGATTACGAAATTATCGGTTATAAAGAAAGTAAACTGGTCAAGATGGATATCTTATTAAATAATGAAACAGTGGATGCCCTGAGCATCATCGTTCATCGGGATTTTGCCTATGAGCGCGGAAAGATCATCGTGGAAAAGCTGAAGAAGCTGATTCCGAGGCAGCAGTTCGAAGTCCCGGTCCAGGCCGCTATCGGACAGAAGATCATCTCAAGGACGAACATCAAGTCGATGGGTAAAAATGTACTAAGTAAGTGTTACGGCGGGGATATCAGCCGTAAGCGTAAACTGCTTGAAAAACAAAAAGAAGGTAAAAAGAAAATGAAATCCGTTGGTTCAGTAGAGATACCGCAGGAAGCATTCCTGTCCGTATTGAAAATGGATGAAGATTGATAAAGCCACATTTTGTGGCTTTTAATTTTGTAGGGAAGTGTTAATATGAAAAGTTTATACATCCATATTCCTTTTTGCAATCGTATTTGTACTTATTGTGATTTTACAAAAGTACTCATTAAAAACCAGCCGGTTGATGAGTACATAGATGCATTGATTATGGAGCTTAAAACTTTGGAGTATAAAAATTTTGAAACGATATATGTAGGGGGCGGCACTCCGACTGCGCTCAGTTTAAAACAACTTGAAAGATTATTATCTTTCATAGCAGACAGTTTCACAGTTTCAACCGAGTATACCTTTGAAGCGAATCCGGATGAGGTGACGACAGAGAAGTTGGATCTTCTTAAAAACTATGGGGTGAACAGAGTCAGCCTAGGAGTTCAGTCCTTTAACGACGACATTTTGAAAGTTTTAAACAGAAGTCATAATTTTGATGATATATTCAGAAGCATTAATCATCTTGAGAAGATCGGTCTTTCAAATTATTCTATGGACCTGATGTATAATCTGCCGGGGGAAACGATGAACGATATTGAGACGAGCCTGAAATATGTCGATGAACTGAAACCGAAACATATCTCGTGGTATTCATTAATCATCGAACCGCATACCGTATTTTATAACCAGATTAAAAAAGGTGCTCTTAAAATTGCCGATGATAACGTTGAAGCAGATAAATATAATCGTGTGATTGAGGGACTGCAGCAGCTGGGGTACCCCCAGTATGAAATTTCAAACTTCTCAACTCCCCAGTTTGAATCCATGCACAATAAAACATACTGGCTGAACGAACATTATTATGGCACTGGCGCCGGCGCGCATGGATATGTCGGCAATCAGCGCTATTATAATATCAAACCGGTACCGCACTATATCAAATCGATGAATGAAAAAAATACAGTCGTAAAAGAAACAATATCTTTAACTGAGGTCGAGCAGATTGAAGAGGAAATGTTTTTAGGTCTCAGAATGACAGACGGTGTTTTGAAAAGCAGGTTCCAGGATAGATATGACAAGAGTCTTGATGATTATTATAAGGATGAATTGAATTATCTGAAGGATAAAAAATGGATCAATGACGATGGTATCAATGTATCCCTGACAGAAAACGGCCGGATGGTCGGCAATGAAGTTTTCATGTCTTTTTTAAAGTCCACATAAATTGAGTTTAATGATTGACATACTTTGACCAATTTGATAAATTATATTTAGCACTCGGAGATAAGGAGTGCTAAAGAGGTGAAGTCAATGCTTACAAATAGGCAAGAGCTCATCTTATTTTTAATTGTGGATGAATTTTTAGCCGCCATGGTTCCCGTTAGTTCGAAACAAATTATTCAAAAATATCGATTAGATATTTCCAGTGCTACGGTCAGAAACGAAATGGTTATACTTGAGGCATCAGGCTTTTTAACAAAACCGCATACTTCAGCAGGAAGAATCCCATCAAGAGAAGCACTCAAGTTCTATATTAAAAGGTTAAATGAAAAATTAGATGAAGATTCAAAACCTGAACCTGTTCATCTCAATTTACAAAATCATCACTCACCGGAAGAATTATCCGGAAACATTGCTGGAAAAATCAGTACATTGACTAATTATTTGACTGGAGTATCGTTTCTTGGTAAAGATGAAATAGTCAAAGCGATTTATTTCACACCATTAAGTGATATAATGCTGCTGGTAATCATAGTTCTTGATTCCGGTAATATTAAAAAAATCCCGGTTAAAATGGATTATAATGTTTCATTGGAAACGTTGAAAATGCTGACTAATTATTTTAATCAAATTGTCATTGACACACCTTTGCATGAGTTATCAAGGTTGCTGCGTTCATCATTGAAAAACTCGGAACTGCAGCATATGATCATGAGTGTCGCAGACAATATCAGCATGGATGTCGACGGACCGAGGAAGTTCACCGGTTATTCAGGATTCAACCATTTAATCCATCAGATCAGTGAGGATACAATGACGCTTCAATTACTTTATGATGATCTCGAATCCAATCAGCTGGACAATATCGTTGGTGTATCTGAAGAATCAGGAGTCGATGTTTATCTGGGTGACGAATTGCCTGAAGATTATCACTCTATTTCAATCATAACCACCAACCTCAGAATTGCCGGTTTAGAAGGAAATCTGATGATTATCGGACCTGAGATGATGGGTTATAAAAAAGTGATCAAACTATTACATGCTATCAATAATCAGAGCACAAAAGGAAGTGAATGATTTGTTCGATAATGAAAAAGAGCAACAGCCGGATGAAAATCTGGTAAATGAAGAAAAATCAGATGATAATTCTTCAGTATCGACTGAAACTGCTGAGAATGAGATTGAGTCAGAAAGCAGTGCTGTTTCAGAAGAGACAGTAGATGAAATTGATCCGCATCAGCAGGAAATCGACAATTTAAAAGATGAGGTAAAAATCCAAGAGGACAAATATTTGAAACTCTATGCAGAATTTGAAAATTTCAAACGCCGTAACAGGCAGGAAATTGACTTGAACAACAAGTACAAAGAACAGAAGTTTGCAGAAGATCTGCTGCCTGTGCTGGACAATTTGGAAAGAGCTATGGACATCGAAGGAGAAACCGCAGCATTTACTTCTCTGAAAAAGGGAGTAGAGATGGTTTACAAAGATTTCCTCAATATATTCAGTAAACATGAAATTACGGTGATTGAATCAACCGGTAAAGAGTTCGATCCGAATGTACATCAGGCAGTAATGACTGAAGCATCAGAAGAAGGATCAGGAATAGTAATCGAAGAATTCCAAAAAGGTTATATGTTGAAAGACCGTGTGATTCGTCCGTCTATGGTTAAAGTCAGCGAGTAACAGGTATAAAATCAATATGATAAATAATTTAATATATGGAGGCTATTTTATATGAGTAAAGTAATTGGTATCGACTTAGGAACAACAAACTCTGTAGTATCCGTTCTTGAAGGCGGAGAAGCTAAAGTAATTCAAAACGCTGAAGGCAACCGTACAACACCTTCTGTCGTTTCATTCAAAAATGATGAGATTCAGGTTGGTGAAGTTGCTAAACGTCAGGCAATCACAAACCCTGATACAATAATGTCTGTAAAGAGACATATGGGTACTGACCACAAAGAAAAAATTGGTGATAAAGAATATACACCTCAGGAAATTTCAGCGATGATTCTTCAAAACTTAAAAGAAACTGCTGAAAGCTATTTAGGTGAAAAAGTAGAGAAAGCAGTTGTCACTGTACCTGCCTATTTTAATGACTCTGAGCGTCAGGCAACAAAAGATGCCGGTAAAATTTCCGGACTTGAAGTTGAGAGAATCATAAATGAGCCGACTGCTGCAGCACTAGCTTACGGCCTTGACAAGCAGGAAGTTGACCAGAAAGTATTAGTTTTCGACCTTGGCGGCGGTACTTTTGACGTATCCATCCTTGAACTTGGTGATGGCGTGTTTGATGTACTTGCAACTGCAGGTGATAACCGTCTTGGCGGTGACGACTTTGATGATGTAATCATTGATTATCTGGTTGATACATTCAAAAAAGAAAATGGCATCGACTTATCAAATGACAAAATGGCAATGCAGCGTTTGAAAGATGCAGCTGAAAAAGCTAAGAAAGACTTGTCAGGTGTATCTTCAACCCAAATCTCATTACCATTCATCTCTGCTGGAGATGCAGGTCCACTTCACCTTGAAACTTCACTTACTCGTGCAAAGTTCGAAGAACTTACACACGACCTTGTGAAACGTTCAATGGAACCGACTAAACAGGCGATCAAAGATTCAGGCATCAGCAAAAATGAAATTGATGAAGTCATTCTGGTCGGCGGGTCTACAAGAATTCCAGCTGTACAAGAAGCAATCACAAAAGAAATTGGCAAAGAGCCTAACCGCAGTGTGAACCCTGACGAAGTCGTAGCAATGGGTGCTGCAATCCAGGGCGGTGTGTTATCCGGAGACGTTAAAGATGTTGTACTTCTTGACGTAACTCCATTATCACTTGGTATCGAAACTATGGGTAACGTGTCAACTGTTCTTATTGAAAGAAACACAACAATCCCGACAAGCAAGTCAGAAACATTTTCAACTGCAGCAGACAATCAGCCTGCTGTGGACATTCACGTGCTGCAGGGTGAACGTCCGATGGCAAGCGACAACAAAACACTCGGCCGTTTCCAATTGACGGATATACCACCAGCTCCACGCGGTGTCCCTCAAATCGAAGTCACTTTCGATATTGATAAAAACGGTATTGTCAACGTAACTGCAAAAGATCAGGGGACAGGCAAAGAGCAGAAGATTACAATCCAATCTTCTTCAAACCTGACTGATGATGATATCGACAGAATGGTCCAGGAAGCTGAAGATAACGCAGAGGAAGACAAAAAGCGCCGTGAAGAAGTAGAAACACGCAACGCTGCTGACCAGCTGATCTTCTCTACTGATAAAACAATTGAAGACTTAGGCGATAAAGTGGAAGCAGAAGAGAAAGAAAAAGCAGAAGCTGCCAAAGAAGAGCTTAAAACTGCATTGGAAGGCGAAGACCTGGAAGAAATCAATGCTAAGAAAGACGCACTTGAAGAAATACTTCAAGGTATGTCAATGAAGCTTTATGAACAAATGGCGCAGGAACAACAAGCTGGTGAAAACGCAGAAGGTAATGAATCCACTGAAGATGATGTAGTGGATGCAGACTTCAAAGAAGTCGAAGATGATGAAGAAGATAAAAAATAATCTTTGAACTCAAAGTCAAAGCCAATAGCATTTGGCTTTGACTTTTTTAAATGTTATGATTTGGAAGTTGGAGGGATATTTGGATGGCTAAAAGAGATTATTATGAAATACTTGGTGTAGAAAAAAGTGCATCTAAAGATGAAATTAAAAAAGCATATCGTAAATTATCAAAAAAATATCACCCGGACATAAACAAGGAAGAAGGTTCGGATGAGAAGTTCAAAGAGGTTGCAGAGGCATACGAAGTATTATCAGATGAAGATAAGCGCTCCCAATATGACCGCTTTGGTCATGAAGGGATGAAATCACAATTTGGAGGCGGCGGTGGCTTCCAGGGTTCAGGTGGTTTCGGCGGCTTCGAAGACATTTTCAGTTCATTCTTCGGCGGCGGACGTCAAGCTGATCCAAATGCTCCCCGTAAAGGTGATGACCTGCAGTACACTATGACAGTGGATTTTGAAGAAGCTGTGTTTGGTGTCACTAAAACGATAACAATAAAAAAGGAAGTCACATGTGATACATGTGACGGCAATGGTGCCAAACCAGGCACATCCAAATCAACCTGCAGCATGTGCAGCGGTGCAGGCCGTGTAGCAGTGGAACAGAATACACCGTTCGGGCGTATTCAGACTGAGCGCACATGCCCGACTTGTCAGGGTACTGGTCAGGAAATCAAAGAACCTTGTAACAAATGTAAAGGTTCTGGAACAGTTACGAAAGATGTGGATATCGAAGTTACAGTGCCAGAAGGCGTAGATAATGGCCAGCAGATCCGTGTTCAGGGCCATGGTGAACCAGGTGTGAACGGCGGACCTTCAGGAGATCTATATATCGTTTTCCGTGTCAGACCGGACTCAAGATTTACCCGTGACGGCGACGATATTCACTATGAACTGCCGATCACTTTCGCACAGGCTGCATTAGGTGATGAAATCAAAGTACCTACAATCAGCTCAGAAGTCGTATTGACAATTCCGGCAGGTACACAGACCGGCAGAAGATTCCGACTGAAAGAAAAAGGTGTCAAAAATGTACACGGATACGGTTACGGCGATCAGTTCATCACTGTTAAAGTGGTCACACCGACTAAGCTTTCTGACGAGGAAGTTGAAATCTTCAGGAATTTGGCCGATCAGGGCGGCGAAAAGATCAATGAGCAGCAGGAGAATATTTTCGACCGGACTAAACGTTTCTTCAAAGGAGATTAAAGATGAAATGGCATGAAGTTGCAATTCATACCGTTGAGGAAAATGAAGAGGCACTTTCCATTTTCCTGAACACTATATCCAAAGGTGTCTCCGTAGAACATTCAATAGATATACTGAAACAGAAAGTAGACGATTTTGACGAGAAGTTCAGACTTGATCCAAAAGATTATCCTGAATCGAATATCAGGTTGGTCGTTTATTTTGATGAAACTCAGAATATTGATGATCGTTTGAAGGAAATCAATCAGCATATTACTGAGACAGGACTCGTACAAAAAGATGATATAAGCATAGTCCATAAAATCATAGAAGAATCGGACTGGGAAAATGAATGGAAAAAATATTTTCACAGCTTCAGAGTTTCAGATACATTTGTAATAGTTCCGTCATGGGAAATGGAAGATTACAACTATGAAGAATCAGATCGTCTGATCAAACTGGACCCGGGAATGGCTTTTGGGACCGGTGACCATCCGACAACGAGCATGTGCCTGAAATTTATAGAAGGAATCGTCAAACCTGAGCATAAAATAATCGATGTAGGTACAGGTTCCGGCATATTGTCCATCGCTTCACACTTGATGGGGGCTAGGTCCATCAAAGCGACAGACATAGATGAATTATCCATTAAAGTCGCCCATGATAACTTCTCAATCAATAACTGTCAAAAAGATATCATTTTGGAAACTGCAGATCTATTGAAGGATGAGCTGGGCCGGTACGATATAGTCATTGCTAATATCCTCGCCCACATCATTGAAGAGATGATTAGTGATGCCTATGATATATTAAATACAAATGGCCATTTTATCGCGTCTGGCATCATCGTAGAGAAACGAGATGAAGTAGTTAATAAAATGTCGGAAACAGGTTTCATAATCAAAGACATTCTGGAAGATGGCGGCTGGGTAAGTATATTAGCAGAGAAGGTATGATTGCCATGCAGAGATATTTCACACGGGATCAATTGAATATTCGTGAAACTTTTGAAGCACTTAACGAAGATACGCATCATATGATAAATGTGATGCGTTTTCGTGTTGATGATACATTTGAAATGGTGGACGTGGATAAAAACATCTTTCTATGTAATATTGTAAAATTTGAGGGGCAGACAGTCATTTACCAGCCGATTGAAAAATATGAATTCAGCCCTGAAATGCCTTTAAGGATTACAATCATTTGTCCCATGTTAAAAGGTGAAAAATTCGAGTGGATGCTTCAGAAATCCACAGAGCTCGGAGCTTTTGAATTTATCATTTATGAAGCCGACCGGAGCATCGTCAAACTGGATGATAAGAAAAAAGAAAAGAGACTAACGCGCTACAGAAAAGTGATAAAAGAAGCAAGTGAACAAAGCAAGCGTACGGTAATACCTGAAATATATTTTGACCGCAAATTAAAGCAGCTCGATTTTTCCGGCTTTGACCATACCATCATTGCTTATGAAGGCAATGCAACTAACGAATCATTGTCTTTGAACAGGCTTGAAAGGTTCAAGGATGATGATTCACTCGCATTCATCTTCGGTCCCGAAGGCGGACTCACAGAGAGTGAAACAGGATTTGACGGGAGTTTACAGCATGTCAGACTGGGTCCAAGAATACTGAGGGCAGAATCCGCACCGTTATATTTTCTATCTTCAATGAGCTGTATATATGAATAGGCCTGATTGAAGGACCATATATATTATGATATTATATTTAAAGCTATCATAATATTTTTTAAGAGAGATTTGATATATATGAATGAGAAGACAATCGCCTTCCATACGCTTGGCTGTAAAGTAAATCATTATGAAACAGAAGCGATGTGGCAGATATTTAAAAATGATGGATATGACCGTATAGATTTTGAAAAAAATGCAGACGTGTATGTCATTAATACATGTACAGTGACGAATACCGGTGATAAGAAAAGCCGTCAGGTGATCCGCCGTGCAATCCGTAAAAACCCGGATGCTGTCATTGCCGTTACAGGCTGCTATGCACAGACTTCACCGAAAGAAATCATGGATATAGCTGGCGTGGATATAATCATCGGTACTGAAGACAGAGATAAGCTTCTCGGATATGTCAACCAGTACCATGAAGAGCGCCAGCCGATCAATGGTGTCAAAAACATCATGAAAAAGCGTACATATGAAGAAATGGATGTACCGTATTTCACTGACCGTACAAGGGCAACTTTAAAGATACAGGAAGGCTGTAATAATTTCTGTACTTTCTGCATCATCCCCTGGGCACGTGGATTAATGCGTTCAAGAGACCCTGAAAAAGTGATTCAGCAGGCTCAGAATCTGGTTGACGAAGGATATAAGGAAATCGTCCTTACTGGTATCCACACAGGCGGATACGGCGAGGATCTGAAAGATTACAATCTCGCTCAATTATTGAGGGATCTGGAAGAAATCGATGGTCTCAACCGTCTGAGAATATCCAGTATCGAAGCGAGCCAGCTGACTGATGAAGTCATTGATGTAATAAGGGATTCGAACAAAATAGTAAGACATCTTCATGTACCTATACAGTCTGGAAGTGATACTGTATTGAAACGCATGAGAAGAAAATACACTATGGAATTCTTTGAATCCCGCATAGTGAAGCTGAAAGAAATCATGCCGAATGTTGCAATAACAAGTGATGTAATTGTTGGATTTCCAGGTGAAACTGAAGAAGAGTTCCAGGAAACGTATGACTTTATCAATAAACACCACTTTTCAGAATTACATGTTTTCCCATATTCCATCCGTACGGGAACTCCTGCAGCTAAAATGAAAGACCAGATTGATAATGATACGAAGAATGAGCGTGTCCAGAGACTGATTGATTTATCAGACCGTCTCGCATTGGAATATGCCGACGGCTTCAAAGATGATGTTCTAGAAATCATCCCCGAAGAAATCAAAGATGGAAAACTTGTAGGCCATGCAGATAATTACATGAAAATAGCAATCGATGGTGACGAATCATTAACCGGAGAACTTGTGAAAGTAAAAGTGACAGAACCAGGCTATCCATTAAGCCATGGTGAAATTGTCAAAGTGCTGGAAAAGCCGATGGTTAAAAACTACGCTTATCTTGAGCGTACTATATAGTTTATTTGGAGGTAAGATTATGAAAGTTTCAAAATATATCGACCATACATTATTGAAACCTGCCGTGACTCAGGATGAAATTTTCCAGTTATGCAAGGAAGCAAAAGAATACGATTTTTTCAGTGTCTGCATCAACCCTGCATGGGTTCAGACTGCATCAGATCTCTTAAAGGACAGTGACGTCAAAGTATGTACCGTCATCGGTTTCCCGCTTGGTGCAACAACTTCTGAAGTGAAAGCATTCGAAACAATGAATGCAGTTCAGAATGGTGCGGATGAGGTGGACATGGTAATCAATATCGGTGCCTTGAAATCTGGAAACCATGATCTGGTATTCAACGATATTAAAGCGGTCTGCGATGCTGCTGGAACAGATGCACTTGTTAAAGTAATCATCGAAAGCGCTCTGCTCGACAGTGATGAAATTGTCAAAGCATGTGAACTGAGCAAGAAGGCGGGGGCAGATTTCGTTAAAACTTCTACAGGTTTCAACGGAGCAGGTGCATCTGTTGAAGCTGTGACTCTAATGCGTATGACTGTCGGAGAAGAAATGGGCGTCAAAGCAAGCGGCGGCGTCCGTTCGGCTGATGATGCAATGAAAATGATTGAAAGCGGTGCAACGCGAATCGGTGCATCGAGCGGTATTGAAATAGTGACAGGCGGCATATCTGAATCTAATTATTAAAATTGAGTTGACCAAAAAAGTTACTTATATTATAATATTTGAGTACATAGTAATGCTATGTTTAGATTAGCCTTTTGTTTATTCGGAGGGAGGGAAATTTATGACTAAAACAAACGTTAAGAAGAACGAACCTATTGAAGATGCACTACGACGTTTTAAGCGTAATGTCTCAAAAAACGGCACAATCCAGGAAGCCCGTAAAAGAGAATTTTATGAGAAACCTAGTGTTAAGCGTAAGAAGAAGTCTGAAGCAGCAAGGAAACGTAAATTCAAATAATATATCCTCCCTCGGATAAATTATCATATTTGAAAGACAGTACTATTTTATGTAGTACTGTCTTTTTCATATGTAACAGCAGAGTATATTTATTTTTGCGTCTTTTATATGTATAATGAAATTGGAGGGGATTTACATGGCGATAATTGATACATTTTTGATAGGGAATATTGTGAATACATTCAGGGATGCTATTACTATGCCTGTAATTGCCTTTATATTACTAGCTGTCTTCATAATTGGACTGGTAATGCAACTGTTTTCTGAACAATTCAATTTTTATGGTTTACTTTCTATTGCCGCCATTGTTCTATTTTTCTCCGGGCATTTATTAATAGAAGGCAGTAATCTTATTGCGCTCTCGTTATTTGTACTCGGGGCCTTTTTGATTATTATCGAGTTTTTTGTAATCGGTACCTTTTTGGGAATACTGGGTGTCATTCTATTATTGCTCAGCATTGTTTTAGTCAGTGGAAATATGATAATGTATTCAATCTTCCTGCTGATTATAATTATTATTGCATCTTTTATGGTGGTGGGTCTTATCAAATCTAAGAAAAGAAAAATACCGTTTTTGAACAGGTTGATCCTGAGTGATGCGACAGATACAGAATCCGGTTATACGTCTTTTGATGACCGTTCACATTTACTTGGTGAAACAGCAATTACTGTCACACCTCTCAGACCGTCAGGAACTATCCGTTACGGAGAAGAAAGAATTGATGCTGTTGCAGAAGGATCTTATATTACAGCGGATATGAAAGTTAAAGTCATACATGTTGAAGGAACCAGAGTAGTTGTCCGTCCTATTGAAGAATAACTAATTTAAAGGAGAGTTTTACATGGATTTAATGTTTATATCCGGAGGATTACTAACAGTTATATTTTTAATTGTTGTAATTTTTATCGTATTGTCATTTATCCTGTCATTTGTCCCGGTCGGTCTATGGATTTCAGCAATTGCTGCCGGAGTCAAAGTAGGAATATTTACACTGGTGGGTATGCGTCTCAGACGTGTTAAACCAAAACGCGTAATTGAACCGATGATCAAAGCCCATAAAGCAGGGCTTGACCTGAGCACAAACCAGCTTGAAGCACACTTCCTTGCCGGTGGTAATGTAGACAGAGTAGTGGACGCTTTAATCGCAGCCCAGCGTGCGAATATCAATTTAACTTTCGAACGTTGTGCGGCCATCGATCTTGCCGGTCGTGATGTACTTGAAGCAGTGCAGATGAGTGTAAATCCAAAAGTTATTGAAACACCATTTATTTCAGGTGTAGCCATGGATGGTATTGAAGTCAAAGCGAAAGCGCGTATCACGGTTCGTGCAAACATCGACCGCCTTGTCGGTGGTGCCGGTGAAGAAACAATCGTAGCCAGAGTCGGTGAAGGTATAGTTTCAACAATCGGTTCTTCAGAAAAACATTCTGGCGTTCTAGAAAACCCTGACTCGATATCACAGACAGTACTTTCAAAAGGGTTGGATTCAGGTACGGCATTCGAAATTTTATCCATAGATATCGCAGATGTGGATATCGGTAAAAATATTGGTGCCGATCTTCAGACTGAACAGGCTGTTGCAGATAAGAACATTGCACAGGCAAAAGCTGAAGAGCGTCGTGCAATGGCTGTCGCACAGGAGCAGGAGATGAAAGCGCGTGTTCAGGAAATGAGAGCCAAAGTGGTTGAAGCTGAATCCAAAGTACCGCTTGCATTCTCTAAAGCGCTTGAAGACGGTAATATTGGTGTCAGTGAATATTACGACCTGAAAAATGTCGAAGCAGATACCAATATGAGAGATTCTATCAATAAGATGACTAATCCGACTCGTTATAATGAAGATGAAGAATAGGTCGTGATATTATGGAAGCGTTACTGCCCCTATTAATATTTGCAGGCGGCGTAATATACTCTGTCATAGCCAGCAAAGGCAGCAATGAGAAAGAAAAAAGAAATATCGACCCCAGTAAAATGGAAAGGCCCGGCCGTTCGGCACCGAGGCGGCGTTCTGCTAATTCGGAGACACAGAGAGAGCAGGGGTCCGGCGGTCTTTTTGACGAGTTAAAACGCGAATTTAAAAAAGAATACGACAAAGCGATGGGTGAATCTTCATCAGAGACTAAAGATCAATCACGTAGAATGTCTCAGGAAAATATAAAAAAGCGTGTTGAAGAAGAACGCCGGAAACTGGAAGAAAAAAGACAGCAGGAAAAAGAACAGGCCTCGATGCGTCAAAGATCACGCAACCAGACATATAAAGATAAAAAACCTGTTGAAAGAAGACAGAGTGAAAGAGCGTCGAGGGCAAGAGAAAGTGTTTATACCGGTGCTCATGATGCCGCAAGCGATATTGAAATTGCAGATGCTTCAAAAGGTATCGGCAGAGAAATCACTGAAAGAGTACGCTATTCATATGGTGATGATCGTACGGAAATACATGAAAGAGGCAGAGCCAAAGATAAAGCAATTACAACAAAAGATCTGACTTTTGATAAAAGTGCAGTGGTTAACGGTATCATTTTTAATGAAATATTAGGGAAACCCAAATCGCGAAGAAAATAATACAGACACATATCAATTTTATTGATATGTGTTTTTATGTTTTAAATAGTACAATGAAGAGAATATAAGTATTAAGCAGGAGGTGTGAATGATGGACATAGATATTAAGAAAGGCGAAAATATGTTTTTCGTAGGTGAGGATGAATTAAACCCCGAAGCTTACGTTTCTTATATAGTCGATGATGAAGGTGACCTGATCATCGATAGTACAGAGGTTGCAAACCAGCTGAGCGGGCAGGGCATCGGCAGTACGCTTGTCAATATGGTTGTCGAGTATGCGAAAGATGAAGATAAGAAGATTGTCCCCCAGTGCCCATTTGCAAGAGCTGTCATGGAGCGTGAGGAAGAAACGAAACAAATGATAAAGTAGAAGAATAAGCTCATTCATTGAGCTTATTTTTTATGTTTAATTATTCACAAAAATGTACCAAAAGCATTACTGTCAGTTGTTATTTATAACTTATAATAGTGCTAAGAGGTGACATTATGAAGTTCAAAAAACAAAATCAACACGGTGCATGGGCGATGGTCTTCATGCCGCTTATACTTGGCATCGCTGCAGGGGGATTTCACCCGTCACAATTGTTTTATGCATCAGGATGGCTACTCATGTTCTTTGCGGCAGATCATGTTTTGATGTTCATCAAAAGGATGAAAAGAAAAAAGGATTATGGTTATTTAAAAGCGGCCTTGATGTTTGGAGTCATTGCTATTCTGCTATTTATCTATCCTTTGTTTATTGAGTACAGAATCATCTACTTTTTCTTAGCGATGATACCGCTTGGAGCAATAACGAGTTACTTCTCCATGATTAAAGATGAGCGGAACATCATTAATGATATCGTTGCCATTTCAATATTTTCAATTGCAGGGGGCGGTATTGCATTTTTAAACACTCATGAATGGACGCTTGGCATCACAGTTGTAATTTTAGTCAGTCTGTTCTACTTTGTCGGTTCGGCGTTGGTTGTCAAAACAATCGTCAGGGAACGGAAGAATATCAATTACAGAAATGCATCCTACATATATCATGCAGTGTTATTCCTTGGCATGCTGCTCTGGCATTTCACGCTGGGCATAGCATTCCTGATAGGAATCATCAGAGCGGTAGGTGTTTATGACAGAGGATGGACACCAAAAAAGCTGGGAATTATGGAAATATTCCATATTGTGTGGATCAGTACATGGGTAATTATATATTTGGTCGTGGTGATTTGAAAGGGCCCCCGAGGGGGCCTTTTTATCTTGATGATACTGTGATTTTGGAATCTGGCTGGATTTTATTTCTGATGCCGCTTATTTCACTGCAAGTAATACTGATCATTACCATCTCAGCGACAAAATTGATTTTGATATTGAGCATCTCCAATTTTTAATAAAAGAACATTGTTTTATTACTTATGCTGTGCAGATATTTACTGCACAGCTTTTTAATTTTGATTGATACTGATTGTTTTTGATTGAATTAGATTGATAATTATATTATTCTATAAGTGGTGATGAATATGATAACGACACAAAGATATGAATTGATATTAAATTTTTTGAACGAATACGGTAACGGCACCATCAATGATTTTGTAGATTTGACGGGCACAAGCAGTGCGACGATCCGCCGGGATCTGACGCATCTGGAAGATGAGGGACTGCTTTCCCGTATACATGGGGGCGCAACGATAGACCGCATAGAAAGTGAGAAGAGTTATACAGATAAGTCGGTTATGAATTTGAAGGATAAAATTCATATTGCCAAAACTGCTGCCGCTCTGATTGAAGACGGTGATACACTTTTTATCGATGCAGGCACGAGTACATATGAAATGCTGCCATTTATCAATAAGAAGAATTTAACGATAGTTACCAACAGTGTCACATTAATCAGTTCCCTGGTCAAAGACGGTCATCTTGTGTATCTCCTCGGGGGTAAAGTTAAACCGACGACGTATGCGATCATAGGAACTGAAGCAGTTGAGAAACTGAATAATCTGTCGTTTGATAAATGTTTTATCGGAACGAACGGCATAGATATAGAACACGGCTTTTCGACTCCGGACAGTGATGAAGCAGCGGTGAAACGCACCGCATTGAAGCGGTCGAAAGCAAAATACATATTAGGCGACACTTCTAAATTTCATAAGACAGCTTTCGTCAAATTTGCCGAACTCAGTGATGCGGAATTAATTACTAATGATACAAAATCAGATTTAATTAAAGAGATCAGTAAGGAAACGACAGTGATTGGAGAGGTGTAAATGATATATACCGTAACTTTTAATCCATCGGTGGATTATATTATGAGGGTGGATCAATTTAAAGAAGGCGAGTTGAACCGTACGGCACGCACGGAAAAATATCCGGGAGGAAAAGGTATCAATGTTTCAAGAGTGTTAAAGGAACTGGGTGCAAATACAACAGCACTGGGTTTCACAGGCGGATTTACAGGAGATTATATTAAATCCGAACTTGACAGAAGAAGCATCTTGCATGACTTCATAGAAGTTTCAGGCGAGACAAGAATCAATGTGAAACTTAAAACATCGTTGGAATCGGAAATAAATGCTGACGGGCCCAAAATTTCAGATGATAAATTCAAAACTTTGGAAGAAAAGTTGTCACGTCTGAGGCCGGAGGATCACGTGATATTTGCAGGCAGTGTGCCTGGGGGTCACAAAGACGCCTACAAAAGATTAGCCGGAAGATTATATGAAAACGGGATTCCATTCTCCATAGATTCAGAAGGTGAGAAACTGACATCGACACTGCCTTTTGAACCTTATCTGGTCAAACCCAATCTTTTTGAACTTGAACAGATGTCCGGTAAAGCTTTGAAGTCTGTAGAGGAAATTAGAAAAGCTGCGGAATCGTTATTAGAACGGGGTGCTCAAAATGTACTGGTCACATTGGGAGGGGATGGTGCGATGTTTGTTAGTGCAGAGTGTGCAATGAAACTGACACCGCCTGAAGGAGAACTGGTCAACTCGGTCGGTGCAGGAGATTCAACAGTTGCCGGTTTTATCAGTCAGCATGGTAAAGGTGTTACAGAACAAGTGAAGTACGCGGTTGCTGCAGGGAGTGCCACAGCTTATAACAGTGATCTCGCATCACGTCAGGATATTATTTCTTTATTGGATAAAGTGAAGATCGAAAAAATTTAATCGGGGTGAAATATATGAGAATTACAGAACTGCTTACTAAAGACACCATTAAGATGAATATTGAAGCGAAAGATAAGGACAGTGTGATAAAGGAACTCGTCAGTGAACTGGACAGAGCCGGTATAATTACCGATGCGGACAAATTTGAGTCGGCTATTCAAAAAAGGGAGTCGCAGAGTACTACCGGTGTAGGTGACGGCATCGCCATACCGCATGCCCAGACCAAGGAAGTTAAAAAGCCTGCCATAATGTTCGGACGCAGTGAAGAGGGGATTGATTACGATTCGTTGGACGGGCAGAATGCACACCTGTTCTTTATGATTGCTGCCCCGGACGGCCAGGCGACGACACATCTGGATGCTCTGGCGAAACTTTCAGGTATATTGATGAATCCTGAAGCAAAGGAACGTCTGTTAAAGGCACAGAATGCTGATGAAGTGTTAAATACCATTGATCATTATGATGAATCAGAACCGTCAGAAGAGACGGCTGAAACTGTCGTTAACAATGAAGACAAGGCATATATTATTGCAGTCACAGCTTGTCCTACGGGTATAGCACATACTTATATGGCAGCGGATGCACTGAAAAATAAGGCTAAAGAAATGAATGTGGATATCAAGGTGGAGACGAACGGTTCCGGCGGTGTGAAGAATCCTTTAAGTGAAGCGGATATAAAGAATGCTTCAGGCGTAATAGTAGCTGCCGACACTAAAGTGGAAATGGACCGTTTTAATGGAAAACGACTTTTGGAAGTACCGGTATCAGATGGGATTAAACGACCGGAAGAACTCATTCGGTCCACTCTCGATGAGCAGGGTGACGTATATGAAGGTTCAGGTGGCAGCAGCACTCAGAGCAGTTCATCTAAAGGAATGCCGTCAATCTATAAACACTTGATGAATGGTGTTTCCAATATGCTGCCATTCGTTGTAGCCGGCGGTATACTGATTGCAATCAGCTTTTTTTGGGGTATAGAATCCGCAAATCCGGATCATGCAGATTACAGTCCGATAGCTGAGATGATTAACTTCATAGGAAGCAATGCATTTGAACTGATGGTTCCTATACTCGCCGGTTTCATAGCGATGAGCATCGCAGACAGGCCGGGATTTGCACCGGGCATGGTCGGCGGTCTTATGGCTGCAACGATGGGCTCCGGCTTCTTGGGCGGTCTTATTGCGGGTTTTCTTGCCGGGTATTTGATGATTGGAATTAAAAAGGTGACGGAAAATCTTCCTCAAGCACTCGACGGAATCAAACCGGTATTGATATATCCTTTACTCGGTGTATTTTTAACTGGTGTCATCATGTATTATATAGTCGATCCGCCTGCGACAGCTTTGAATGAAGCACTCAATTCATTCCTAGAAAACCTGAGCGGCACAAATATCGTCATACTTGGAGCGATTCTCGGTGGTATGATGACGATTGATATGGGCGGTCCGATTAACAAGGCGGCGTATGCGTTCAGTATTGCGACACTGACAGCAGGAAATCCTGAACCGATCACAGCTGCCATGATAGGTGGAATGGTGCCGCCGCTCTCGATTGCACTTGCTACAGTGGTATTCAGAAACAAGTTTACTCCTGTAGAACGTTCATCCGGACCGACAAACCTGGTGATGGGGCTTTCGTTCATAACTGAAGGGGCAATACCTTTTGCTGCAGCAGACCCGTTGCGTGTCATACCTTCGATGATGGTAGGTTCGGCAGTTGCTGGTGCGATGGCGCTTGGACTCGGTGCGACAATACCAGCTCCGCACGGTGGTATTTTCGTAGTCGGTGTTGGTGATAATGTGCTGATGTTCCTGCTGGCACTTCTTGTCGGTACGATTGTCAGTGCGATTCTTTTAGGACTTTTGAAAAGAAAAGAACAGATATAATAGGAAGGACGGACAAGAATTATATTTGTCCGTCTTTTTTTAATTTATGATATGATTTTGATTAATAAAAAGGAGTGAAGTGATGAAATTAAGTCGTCTAATCAGCAGTTTTGTAAAGAATGATAAAAAGATGATTAAAAACGAATTTGAGATTCTTACAAATAACCCTCAATCAAGGCCATTAAACATCAGTTTTTTAGGAGACTCAATTTCAACATTTAAAGGATGGATACCACCGAATGCGAAGTTCTGGTATTCAGATGCTGCAAGCAAAGGAACTGAAGTACTCAATGTTAATCAAACATGGTGGCATTTATTCTTGATGCAAACCGGTAATAAACTGATGACCAACGACAGCTGGAGCGGTTCGACTATATGTAATAAAACCGGTAATGGTGAAGATGAGAGTTACAGAAGTTTCATAAACAGATTTGATAAAACGATGGGAAAAGATAATGTTCTTGAATTAAAACCGGATGTAATCATTGTCTTTGGCGGTACAAATGACAGCAGTAAAAACTCGCCGATAGGCACTGTTAAATACAGCGACTGGACTAAAAGTGATTTAGACACTTTTGGTGGTGCTTATTCAAAACTGATGAGTGATTTGCAGTATTGGAATCCATCGATAAGAATTATAAATGTCCAAAGCAGTTTATTGAAACGTGATTATGCATCGATTATGGAAGAAGTCACTTCCACTTTAGGGATAGAAAATGTTTTAATCCCTTCTTATTCAGGCGTTGGCGTGCATCCTGATGTTCAGGGAATGAGAACTATCGCAAACACTTTAATAAAAGTCATAGATTAAAAATGAATTTTAAAAAGGGGCGCAGACACCATCGCGCCCCTTTTCTGCCTTTGAAAGGCACATGTACTTTATTTGTCAATTATACAGCTGTGCGGCCAAATTAAAAGATGAAAGAACCTTACGAAATCATTGCAGTCAGGTTTTGATAATGGTAAATTTAATGTAATTACAATATAATTTAAAGGGGTTTCTAAATGCCTAACATAATAAGTATAGATAGTCTCGAAGAGGCTCAGGCACTCATCGGGGCAAATGATGCGCATATCACATATCTAGAAGATGAGTTCGACGTTACGATTCACACGTTGGGAAATGAAATTACAGTAGGTGGATCGGATGATGACAATGTTGAACTCGCAGAAGATGTGCTCATTCATCTGCTGAAAATCATCCAGCGAGGGATGAAAATAAACTTAAGAGATGTTCAATCTGCATCAAGCATGGCTAAAAATGGCACGATTGAATATTTGTTAGATCTATATAATGAAGTGATTGCCAAAGATACGAAAGGCAAAGGCATCCGTGCAAAAACCACCGGACAGAGAATATATATCGAAAATATAAGACGACATGACCTGACTTTCGGCATCGGACCGGCAGGTACAGGGAAAACTTTTCTTGCTGTCGTACTTGCGTGCCAGATGCTGCGTGACGGTCAGGTAAAAAGAATTGTTTTGACCAGGCCTGCAGTTGAAGCAGGTGAAAATTTAGGGTTTCTGCCCGGTGATTTAAAAGAAAAGGTCGATCCTTATTTAAGACCACTGTATGACGGACTTCATACAGTGCTCGGCACAGAACAGACAGACCGTCTGATTGAGCGCGGTGTAATAGAAGTCGCCCCCCTTGCTTACATGAGAGGACGTACACTGAATGACGCATTCTGTATTTTGGATGAAGCTCAAAATACTACTGAGATGCAGATGAAGATGTTTTTGACACGACTCGGTTTCGGTTCGAAAATGGTGGTTACCGGAGATGAAACTCAAATTGACCTTCCGGGTTCTTCAAAAAGCGGTCTGATTGAGTCTGTGAGAAGGCTTGAGAAAGTGAAAGGTATTGCGGTCAACCGCATGGATGAAACTGACGTCGTCAGACACCCGCTTGTTTCAAAAATAATAAAAGCATACGAATAGAGGTGCACTATGCTTACAGTCGATTTTATAGATGATGGCGGCTATACATCATATGATGAACAGCAGGAAATCAGCCGTTTATTGAACTTTGCATATGAAAAATTAGAATCTGATTCAAATGCTGAAATCAGTGTGTCATTTGTGGACAGTGAATCAATCCGTGACATCAACAGTCAGTACAGGGATAAAGATGAAGTGACCGATGTCATTTCATTTGCCATGGAAGATGATGAATTCAATCTGATTCATGAAGATGCTCCGAGAACTCTCGGTGATATCATCATTTCGACAGACCGTGCCAAAGAACAGGCTGAGGATTATGGACACAGCTACCGCCGTGAATTACTATTTTTATCACTTCACGGCTTTTTACATCTACTGGGTTATGATCACATGGATGATGCAGAAGAGAAAGAGATGAACTTGACTCAAGATGAAATTTTGGATGCATTTGGTGTCACAAGAGATGAGTAGCGATGGAGAGATTTAAATATGCCTTCGAAGGTATCAGAGCATTATTTATAAAGGATTTTCATTTTGCGGGCCATCTGATTATCGCATTTGCCGTAATGATATTTGGATTTTTATTTGGCTTGAATTCAACTGAATGGCTTTTTATCGTCAGCGCAATTTTCATAGTGCTGATTACTGAAATCATCAATACAAGCCTTGAGTACACTGTCGATCTTGTGACGGATGATTATCATGAGCTTGCAAAATATGCCAAAGATACATCAGCACTTGCCGTATTTCTGGCATCATTTTATGCAGCTATTACAGGATTGATAATTTTCCTTCCAAAATTAATTGAGTTATTCACTTAGGAGTGTGACATATATGAACGATGGAATTTTTAAAGATGAATGGTTAAAAGAAGTGACTGAAGCACAGAGCCGTGCTTATACACCGTATTCAAAATTTAATGTCGGCGCTTTGCTGGTTACTGAAGATGATGAATACATTTACGGGGCAAATATAGAAAATGCTGCATATCCCGCATCCATATGTGCTGAACGCAGTGCATTGGTGAGTGCTTATTCAAATAATATCACTAAGTTTAAAGCACTTGTCGTCGTCACAGATGCAGACTGGCCGGCGAGCCCATGCGGTGTCTGCCGTCAGGTGATGAAAGAGCTGTGTGATGATGATATGCCTGTTTATTTAACAAGTAAGTCTGGAGAAGTGATCAAGCGTACTGTAGATGATTTATTACCACTCGGTTTTTCAGGGAAGGATATGGAGTAATGTCAGAAAATAATTTTAAATCCGGTTTTATCAGTATTATCGGCCGGCCGAATGTGGGGAAATCTACATTTATGAATAAAGTGCTTGGACAGAAGATAGCGATCATGTCCGATAAACCTCAAACAACCCGGAATAAGATACAGGGTGTATACACGACCGATGATTCCCAGATGATATTCATTGATACACCAGGCATTCACAAACCAAAACATCAGCTCGGAGAGCATATGATGAAGGTTGCAAGAAACACATTAAAAGAGACTGAAGTGATCCTATTCATCATCAATGCTTCTGAGGAAATCGGCAGAGGTGATGAGTTCATCATTGAGATGCTGAAGAATACAAGAACGCCGATTGTTCTTGTACTGAATAAAATAGACCTTGTACATCCTGATGATCTGCTGAAACAGATAGATGTCTACAAGGACAAACTGGAATTCAGTGATGTCGTGCCTATTTCTGCACTGCAGGGGAATAATGTGGAAACGCTTCTGGATATAATAAAGAAATATCTGCCGGAAGGCCCGATGTACTACCCTGAAGACAGGGTCACCGACCACCCGGAACACTTTATAGTCAGTGAACTCATCCGTGAAAAGGCCCTGCATCTGACAAGTCAGGAAATCCCTCATGCCATCGGTGTTGAAGTTGAAAAGATGAAAGCTGATAAAGGTGAGAAAATCCATGTTCAGGCAGTCATCTATGTTGAACGTGAATCTCAAAAAGGCATGGTGATCGGCAAAGGCGGAAAGATGTTGAAAGAAGTGGGAAAACTGGCCAGAGCCGATATAGAGAATTTACTCGGAAACAAAGTCTATCTTGAACTTTGGGTGAAAGTGCAAAAAGACTGGCGCAACAAATCCAACTTTATAAGATCACTTGGATATAAAGATGATGAATACTAGGTGATGAAATGATATACCAGCAAAAAGGCATCATGATCCGGCAGACAAACTACAGTGAGTCCAGCCGGATCATTACTATTTTAAATGAAGATGGTGTCATGGTCCCCCTGATGGCCCGGGGGTTCAATAAGACCAAAAGCCCGTTTATCGTTTTAAGGCAGGGGTTCAAAGAAGCATTATTTACTTATAACCGGTTTAAAGGCATGGGCACTCTGAACGAAGTCGATGTCATCTCACATTTTAAAGGCATCAACAATGATTTTGATTTATTTGCATACGGCAGTTATATAATGGAGTTCGTCACGAGAATATTGACTGATGAAGATGTCACACCTAAAAACTTCGAACTTCTGATGAAATGTTTCAGACTGCTCGAAAAGAAGGAAGAAAATGAGAAAAATGCAGTTACAGCACTGGCTGCAATCAAATTGATGCCGCAATACGGCATTGAAATCAATGTTGATGAATGTGCACTTTGCGGAAGCAGAGACTACAATACTTTCAGCCATTATTCATTCATGTACCACAGTGTCATCTGTGATCATTGTGCGAATGAGGACACACTCGAACGAGCGGTAAATATCGGCAACAGGAGCATTTACCTCGCAGCATATATGAAAAACGTCAAACTGGATTTGATCAATTCCGTCAAAACCAGTCCTGAAAATGGCAGAGCACTGCTTAACTTTATAGAAATGCTCTATGATGAATACGCAGGTGTCTACTTTAAAGCGAGAAAACTTGTAAAAGATATACAAGATTGATTACATGCATAAGATCGAAATTCAGTAACATTTGACAAAACATAAATCATAAATTCAGAATTACAAATAAAAAAAACGGGTATCCGGATTTTAAAAAGAATCCAGGTACCTGTTTTTATATGATATGTTTCCATTAGAATTTAATTCTCTCTTTTAAGAAGCTATTCACTTCGTCAATAGGCATTCTCTTCTGTTCCATCGTGTCTCTCTCACGTACTGTCACCATGTTGTCTTCCAATGAATCAAAGTCGAAAGTGATGCAGTATGGTGTGCCGATTTCGTCCTGACGGCGGTATCTCTTACCGATCGACTGTGATTCGTCAAACTCGATATTGAAGTCAGGGGCAAGTTTTTCATACACTTTAAATGCATCGTCACTTAACTTTTTGGACAACGGCAATACTGCAGCTTTGAATGGTGCCAGGCTCGGATGGAATCTCATGACAGTTCTTGAGTCACCGTTTTCAAGCTCTTCTTCGTCGTAGGCATCGCTCATGAAAGCAAGTGTCACCCGGTCAAGACCTAAAGCAGGTTCAATGACAAACGGGATGAATTTCTCTCCTGTTTCCTGGTCATGATAAGTGAGATCTTCTCCTGAATGTTCCATATGCTGTTTAAGATCAAAGTTTGTACGGCTCGCAATACCCCATAATTCACCCCAGCCGAATGGGAATTTGAATTCGATGTCTGTTGTTGCATTGGAGTAGTGGGATAGTTCATCTTCATCGTGGTCACGCATGCGCAGGTTATCTTCTGCAAGACCTAAGTTCAAAAGCCAGTTCTGAGCGAAATCTTTCCAGTATTTCTGCCATTCCACTTCCGTACCCGGTTTACAGAAGAATTCAAGTTCCATCTGTTCGAATTCTCTTGTTCTGAAAATAAAGTTCCCCGGAGTAATCTCGTTACGGAATGATTTACCGATCATACCGATGCCGAACGGCAATTTTTTGCGCATCGTTCTTTGGACGTTTTTATAGTTTACGAAAATACCCTGAGCAGTTTCCGGTCTGAGGAAAATTTCGTTTGTTGATGATTCTGTTACACCCTGGAATGTTTTAAACATCAAGTTGAACTGACGGATTTCAGTGTAATTCTGAGCACCGCAATTTGGACACGCGATATTGCGTTCTTCGATGATGTTCTTCATTTCGTCGAAGCTCAAACCATCCGCAACAAAAGTGTCGTCTTCTTTTTGAAGGATGTTTTCAATGAGTTTATCTGCACGGTGACGGCTCTTACATTCTTTACAGTCGATCATCGGATCATTGAAGTTGTTTAAATGGCCTGATGCTTCCCAAGTTTTCGGGTTCATCAAAATCGCTGCGTCGACACCTACGTTATAAGGTGATTCCTGGATGAATTTTTTCCACCATGCTGCTTTGACGTTATTTTTAAGTTCAATACCAAGCGGTCCATAATCCCATGTATTTGCCAGACCGCCGTAAATCTCACTGCCCGGAAATACAAATCCTCTTGCCTTTGATAAATTTACAATCTTGTCCATATCCATAATAAAACACTCCTTTAAATAATTTGTTTCGGCATATAAAAAGTCCCAGGATAGCTCAGCTATCCTGGGACGGGTCTATACCCGCGGTTCCACCCAAATTAGTGTTTCCACTCAACTTTTAATATAGTCATCTTTTAATATTTTATATGCCATTTAACATGTTAAGCTCACACCGTCCTTAACTCGCTTAAGTCTCATTATATAAAATGTAATTTGAAAGTGCAAATGTTTCATTGTATTTCTTTATCTTATCAGATGTATTATAATTATTATTATTGGGAGTGAGGCCATGGAACTGAACAGCAGGCAGGAAAAGATACTGAAGATTGTAAAACAGCATGGACCGATAACCGGCAGCAAGATTGCAGAACAGCTGTCTTTGACTAGAGCGACATTAAGACCGGACCTTGCAATTTTGACTATGAGTGGTTATCTGGATGCCCGTCCGCGGGTCGGATATTTTTATACCGGCAAAGAACCGGCTGAAGTATTGACTAATAAAATCAGAAATATTTTAGTCAGGGATGTCCAAAGTTTGCCGATATTGATAAAAGAGGATACATCCATCTACGAAGCGATTGTAAAGATGTTCCTGGAAGATGTGGGTACATTGTATGCAATAGATGACGACAGGGATCTTGTCGGAGTCATTTCAAGAAAAGATCTGCTAAAAGGTACGATGGGTAAAAACGATATAGAACGCACACCTGTCAGTATCATCATGACGAGAAAGCCGCATATCACTACATGCTATCCAAACGATCTATTGATTTATGCAGCGAATCAGCTCATAGAGAAGCAGATTGATTCGATACCTGTAATAGACAAAGAGGCCGATAAAGATATAGTCATCGGGCGTATAACGAAAACAAATATTACAAAAGTATTTGTTAATCTAATGGAATAAGGAGTGTCTGGATGTCTAACATAAAAGTAATCATAGCATCTGATTCTGTAGGTGAAACCGGGGAGCTTGTAGCTAAAGCATCTCTGGCACAATTTGATATAGACAGTACATCGGATGTGTTAATAAGGTACCCGTATATTGACTCTGAAGATAACGTGGATGATGTAGTGGATCTCGCAAAGAGTAAAGGAGCAATCGTCGTTTATACGATTATCACCCCTAAATTCAGAAATTATATTAAAGAAGAACTCAGAAAAGAAAACATACCTTCGGTCGATGTGATGGGACCCCTGATGTCAATACTTGAAGGAAAGACTGAAGAAACACCGTATTACGAACCGGGCCGCGTCCATAAGCTCGACGAGGATTATTTCAAAAAAATCGAAGCTATAGAATTTGCGGTCAAATATGATGACGGCAAAGATGCGAGCGGACTCAACAAGGCTGATATTGTACTAATCGGCGTTTCAAGAACGTCTAAAACACCATTATCACAATTTTTGGCGCTTAAAAAGTACAAGGTCATGAACATGCCTCTGGTTCCTGAGGTGACACCTCCGAAAGAACTGTTTGAAATTCCGGCCTCCAAATGTATAGGATTGAGAATAAAATCCTCTTCACTGAATAAAATCAGAAAAGAGAGACTGACTCAGCTCGGACTGAAAGATACAGCAAGCTATGCAAAAAATGAAAGGATTCAAGAAGAGCTGGAATACTTTGACATAATTATAGAAAAAATAGGTTGTCCTGTGATTGATGTATCTGAAAAAGCCATTGAAGAAACAGCAAATGAAATCATGAAGTATGTAGATGGTAAAATAGATATTAAAGGGTGATAAGTGTGAATATCCCACAGCAGACAATTGAACATGTAAAAGACAGGACCGACATTACAGAGCTCGTTTCCGGGTACATAAAACTTGAGAAACGCGGGCGAAACTACGTCGGTCTTTGCCCTTTTCACAATGAAAAAACCCCGTCCTTCAGTGTGAGTCCCGAAAAGCAGATTTGTCACTGTTTCGGCTGTAAAAAGGGTGGCAATGTCTTTCAGTTCCTGATGGAAATTGAAAATATATCCTTCTCTGAATCTGTGAAAAGACTTGGGAAGCCGCTTGGAGTCGAAATTGCAGCAAATGAAAGCAGAGTGGATGATAATGATATGCAGTTCATCAAAATGCATGAGCATATCACAGATCTTTTCCACCACATATTGATTCACACAAATGAAGGTGAAGCAGCATTAAGCTATTTAATCGAAAGAGGATTTACAAGTGACATTATTAAAAAAGAAAAAATAGGGCTCGCTCCAAAAATGTCATCATTCACTAAAAACGCAATTCTTGAAAAAGGGTTTACGGAAGAAGCGGCATTCAGTGCAGGTCTGCTTTCACGTAATGAAGAAAACTTTTCATATTATGACCGGTTCGTTAACCGTATCATGATTCCGATTAAAAACCATCAGGATTATGTCATAGGGTTTACCGCAAGGAGCATAGACGGCTCTGAACCAAAGTATTTGAACACACCGGAAACCAAAGTTTTTCAAAAACGTCATTTATTATTCAATTTGAGTGACGCCAGGAAATCGATCAGACAGCAGGACGAAGTCATACTGATGGAAGGGCATCTCGATGTTCTAAAAGTGAAATCGGTCAATGTTGAAAACATTGTAGGACTGATGGGGACTGCTTTAAGTGATGAAAATATAAATCTTCTGGACAGGCTGGCGACGAACGTAACCCTGATGTTCGATGGTGATAACGCCGGTGCCACCGCAACGATGAGTATCGGTGAACAGCTCCTCAAGCATGGACTGAACACATTTGTCATCCAGTTGCCGCGGGGCATGGATCCTGATGAGTTTATCGTTGAAAATGGAGAAGAGGCTTTCCGCAACCTCGTTAAAAATGAAAAACGCCACTATGTACACTTTTTATCCGAGAAACTTTTAAATGAAAGTATGCATAATGACCTGGCGTACTCTCAAAACTTAGGCACATTGATCGATGCATTGAAGTATGTCAACGATGGTGCGATAAAATCCAGGCTCATAATGCATATCAGTGAAAGATATGATATCGAAAAGTCTCAAATAGAAAATAAACTTCCTGTTAGAACTACGGTAAAAAGGGAAAGTGGTATACAACAGATAGAAAGACTTTCCATCCGTGAGAAAAAAGAACGTTATTTTTTAAAAGCACTGATAAATGATAAAAGCCTGTTCGAATATTGCAGAGATCTAATAGATGATGAAGTATTAACTTCACAGCAATATTATGGTATATTTAAAGGGTTGTGCAGTTATTTTGACGACCATGATACATTTGAAGTATCATCCTTTATCCAACAGATACCGAATGAATTATTAGAAGTTGTAATTAATATTGATAATTTGAAGATTCAAAGTGATGTGTCCCGGGATGAAATAGATGATTACCTGAATGACTTAAGTGGTAAAAGAAATAGTAACAGGGAGAAAAAAATATTATTTGCGCGACTTGCTGAGGCCGAAGCGGACAATGATATTGATCTGCAGGCCAGTATAATGCAGCAATTGTTGGAGATTAACAGCAGATATAAAAGTTAGTCAATATAATTAGGAGGTACATTTATGTCTGAAAATAAAGTAGGAGCAACTGAGACAAAAGATGAAGAGTTGTTTACTTCTGTTGAACAGGTGAAACAGGCACTCCTTGAAAAAGGGAAAAAAGAAGGACATTTATCACATGAGGAAATTGCAGACAAATTATCTAATTTCGAATTAGATGCCGATACAATGGATGAATTCTTCGATGAACTGAATGAAAATGACATACAATTAATAAATGAAAAAGATGCAACAGATACAGACTCAAAACTGAATCTGCATGATATGAGTGCGCCGCCGGGAGTGAAAATCAACGATCCGGTCCGTATGTATCTAAAAGAAATCGGGCGTGTAGATCTCCTGAGTGCGAAAGAAGAAGTCGAGCTTGCTAAAAGAATTGAAAAAGGCGATGACTTTGCGAAAAGCAGACTGGCTGAAGCGAACTTAAGACTTGTTGTCAGTATAGCGAAAAGATATGTAGGACGCGGCATGCTGTTTTTAGATCTGATCCAGGAAGGGAACATGGGTCTTATCAAAGCAGTTGAGAAATTCGACTTTACAAAAGGATTCAAATTCTCCACTTATGCTACATGGTGGATCCGTCAGGCGATTACGAGAGCAATCGCCGATCAGGCAAGAACAATCCGTATTCCTGTGCATATGGTGGAAACGATCAATAAACTTATAAGGATACAGCGTCAGTTACTGCAGGATCTGGGCCGTGAACCAATTCCTGAGGAGATCGGTGAAGAAATGGATTTGCCTGCTGAAAAAGTACGTGAAATCCTTAAGATTTCACAGGAACCTGTATCACTTGAAACACCTATCGGTGAAGAAGATGACAGTCATCTTGGAGACTTCATAGAAGACCAGGAAGCACAGAGCCCTTCCGACCACGCAGCATACGAGTTGTTGAAAGAACAATTGGAAGATGTCCTTGATACATTGACCGATCGGGAAGAGAATGTTCTTAGACTGCGTTTCGGTCTGGATGACGGTCGCACTCGAACATTGGAAGAAGTTGGAAAAGTATTTGGTGTAACTAGAGAAAGAATCCGTCAAATCGAAGCCAAAGCACTTAGAAAACTGCGCCATCCAAGCAGAAGTAAAAGGTTAAAGGATTTTATGGATTAAGATGATATGAAAGGTGTAATTTTATAACTAAAATCATTTTGACATTATGTATTTTTAATATACAATTATAATTGTATATGCTTTTATATAAGGGAGGGTCAACATTTGAATAAGAATCCAATTATACCATTTTTACTTATCATCTTTTTAGGTGTGGGTCTTGTCTTCTTACTATCTTCACAAGGTGCGAACCAGGAAGAAGAAGGAGAAGAAGTTGCTACTGAAGAAGGATCTGAAGGTGGCGGCGAGGAAGGCTCAGAAGAAGGCGGAGACGGTGCATCATCTGGCGACGTAGACGCAGAAGGCATTGCTCAAAACAGCTGTGCATCATGTCACGGTGAAGACTTTTCTGGAGGTATGGGACCGGCACTTGCTGGCACGAGCCTTGGTGAAGACGAATTCACTGATATCGTGAGAAACGGTCAAGGTTCAATGCCTGCATTTGATGAAAGTCAAGTGAGCGACGAGGAAATGACTGCACTTTACGAATTTTTCTCAGAACAATAATTGATAATGGAACCTCCACAGATGTGGAGGTTTTTATTTTAGAGGATGGTAAAGATGATTGATGAGCGTTTAAAATATGCTGCAAATTATATAATTGGAGATAAAATGGTGGATATCGGTTCGGATCATGCTTATCTCCCGATATATTCAATTCAGAATGACATTGTTAATACTGCGATATGCGGTGAAGTGGTGGAAGGGCCCTATCATTCCACGTTGAAGAATATTGAAGTGTATAATATGTCTGATAAAATCGAGGGAAGACTCGGAGATGGTTTAAAGATTTTATCAAAAGAGGATAAGGTGGATACAATAACAATATGCGGGATGGGCGGACCATTGATTGCAAGCATAATAAAAGAGGGATACGACAATGTAGCCGGTTACCCACGGCTGATTCTACAGGCGAATAATTTCACTTATCCGATCAGGAAAACAATCACTGGTTTAAACTACGCCATTACACATGAGAAAGTCCTGAAACTTGGTAAACGTTACTATGAAGTGATCGTCTGTGATTATTCGGAAGATAAAATATCTTTAACCGAGAAAGAAATGACTTTCGGTCCTGAAAACTTGTCTGTCCGTGATGATGAGTTCATCAGTAAAGTAGAATGGGAACATGAACATTTGGTCAGTATATATAATGGTATCAACAGTGAAAAAAGCAGCGGTAAAAAAGGAGAAGTAAAATCTAAAATAAAAATGCTGGAAGAGGTGCTGAACGATGAAAATTAATGAACTGATGAAGCAATTGGATGAAATCGCTCCATTTAAAGACAGTGAGGAATGGGACAACACCGGGCTTCTTGTCGGTGACAATGAAGCTGAAGTGACAGGTATATTGACTGCGCTGGATTGTTCACTTGCCACTGTGGAAGAAGCAATTGATAAAGGTTTAAATACGATCGTCTCACATCATCCGCTCATATTTCCAAAAGTGAACAGTATAACCGATCATTTTTACGGTAGAATCATACGAAAACTGATCAGAAATGATATCAACCTCATTACGATGCATACTAATTTGGATCACCAGCCAAACGGTGTCAGCCACATGATAGCTGAAGCTCTGGGCTTTTCTGATACTGAGATTTTGATACCAAAAAAATATGAACTGAAAAAACTCAGAGTGAATATACCAAAAGAAGATAAAGAAAAATTGAAGAAAGATCTGTCTGAAGGCGGTGTCGGTAATCAGGGAGATTACAGCGAATGCTTTTTTGAGTATCCGATAACAGGTCAATTCAGACCGAATGAAAATGCGAATCCTCATATTGGTACCAACAATGAACTGGAAATTGTTGATGAATATATTGTTGAAGCTGTTTTTGATTCCGATCAGCAGGATGATGTGATTGATGCATTGCTCAAAGTTCATCCGTATGAAGAACCGGCGTTTGATATTTTCACAATCAACAATGTGCCTAATAAAGGACTCGGTGTGAAATTCAGTTACGAAGGTACTTTGGATGATCTTACCAAGTTATTGGAAGATAAGATGGATTATCCTGTTGTCAACGTTGTAAAGGGCAATGATGAAAAGATTTCGACAGTCGGAATCATCGGAGGCTCCGGCATGAGCTACTCAAATGAAGCTTTCAAAGCAGGTGTCGATGTTCTGATAACAGGAGATGTTAAGTATCACGAAGCATATGATGCAAAACTTCTTGGGAGAAATGTCATCGATGCAGGACATTATCTTGAAATGTTCATGAAAGAAGGACTTGAAACTTTAATCAGGAAAAAGATTGATTTAGACGTCGTTTCAAGCAAAGTGAATACAAATCCATTTCAAAGTAAAATCAAATGACCAGAATTTTTTTAACATTAAATTAACATCATACTCATATAAATTTACAACCTCCTAATATTAGGTTAATAAACTGGTGTTAGTATTTATGACAGTTACAATATTAGGAGGATACATAATGAAAAAATGGTTATTATTGTTAATGAGTTCTTTAGTGGCAGTCGCTTTAACTGCCTGCGGCGGTGCGTCCGAAGCTGAAGAGACTTCTGAAGAAACAGAAGACAATGCAGTAGCCGGCGAAGAGAGTGCAGAGGAGGAGCGCGGAGAGAATTGGCCGGAATCTGTATCATTTGCTGTAGCTGGCATGGAAGGCCAGGAAGAATTGATCCAGCGTTTTGAAGAATTCGAAGTGACTATGGAAAACCTGTTGGATACTGATGTAGAACTGTTCGCATTATCGGACAGAACAGTATCTTCAACTGCACTTGAGTATGATCAGGTAGATATCGTACTCTCGGGACCGTCAGAATATATCCTTTCAAAAGAGGCAAAGCCGGAAATCGAACTTGCCGGCGGAGTTCATCGTGCTGATGGACATTACCACGTTGTATTCATAGCAAGCGAAGAAAGTGGTATTGAAAATCTGGATGATGCAGTGGGAGAAACCATCGCAATGAAAGACACTGGCTCAACTTCAGGGCATATCGGGCCAAGTGGTGTATTGGTAGAAGAAGGATACGACCTGGATAACGACTTTAACATTGAATTACTTGGTGATGCATCACTCGAAGCACTATTAAGTGGCGAAGTCGATGTAATGGCAGACGGAGTCAAACATTGGCATACAATCCAGGAAGAAGGGCTTGAGGACGAATTCAGACTTATATATGAAGGAGAACCGCTTCCAGCAGATCCATTTATTCTGAACGATACTCTGCCCCAGGAATTTAAAGATGAATTTTATAATATTCTAATGGAAAACGAAGAAGAGATATTAGATGCGATATTATCGAGTGAAGATAACGATAAATACGAAGACGGCGGTATTATCGAAGTATCTGATGACGACTATGCAAACATGAGAGAAACTTATGAAATTCTAGGCCTGGAGATCGAGGAGTAGAATGAACGTCATTGAAGTGGATGAACTCACTAAAGTTTTTAATAAAAGTGATGTTGCTTTAAATAATGTTTCTTTCAATATTAAAAAGGGGGAAAAGGTGGTTATCCTTGGACATAATGGTTCAGGGAAATCCACCCTTTTCCGTACTATAGCCGGTTTTGAAGAAGCTACAGAAGGGTCTGTTAAAATATCAGATGAAGAAATAAACCCTAGAAACAAACTCCGATTACGTGAAACGAGAAAAAAAGTAGGGATGGTCTTCCAATATTTTGGACTGGTCGAAAATGTCTCAGTCTTTCAAAATGTGTTGTTCGGAGCCTTAGGTCAAGTTAAATTTGCTCCTTCTACATATAATATATTTGCAAGCCAGACACTGAGAGAGCGGGCAATGGAATCCCTTAACAGGGTGGGTCTTGTACATTTGGCTAAACGAAGGGCTGATCAGTTGTCTGGAGGACAAAAGCAACGTGTCGCGATTGCCAGAATGCTGATGCAGGAGCCTGAAATAATTTTAGCTGATGAACCAATTGCCAGTCTGGACCCAAAAGCAGGCAGAGAAGTGATGGAATTGCTTACGGGTATTGCTAAAGAAAGAAATATAACTTTGCTTATGATCTTACACCAGCTGCCTGTCGCGGAAAAATATGGTGAACGTGTGATTGCATTAAAAAACGGGGAACTGTTTTTAGATAATGATGTATCTGTCATCGATGAAGATTTTGAAAGGGTTCTATTCGGCGATTCTAAAACCGAAGAACACTCAAAAAAGAAAAATGAACAAGAACATCAGAACCTAACCAAGTTCAATGAGGAGGCCGAGAACTTATGACTCCAAAGCCTCCAAAAAGGTATGAAATGCCGTCTATATGGTCTTTTGTACTAATTTTAATCACCGTGACATTTTTAGTGACCGGTATAAATAATGCTGATATTACATTTGAACGAATTATAAATGGTGTCCAGAATATCGGTGATTTTATATCACAGGCCTTTCCTCCTGATTTCAGCCGTATTGGTCCAATAACAATCGCTATCATTGAAACATTTGAAATGGCTTTGGTTGGAACTTTGGCCGGAGTGATACTGTCCATTCCGATCGCTCTGTTATCATCCAGGTCGACTAACTCAATATCTTTGGTCCGTTCCATATCTAAAGGTGCCGTCACCATGATGAGAACAATTCCGGATCTTGTATGGGCACTGTTGTTTGTAATCGCAGTCGGTCTCGGGCCGTTCGCCGGTATACTGACAATCACAGTGGACACCATCGGATTTTGCGCCAGATTTTTCTCTGAAAGAATCGATGAATTGGATAAAAAGCCGAAAGAAGCACTGGAATCGACAGGGTCAGGATATTTTGGAGTAATTACAGGAGCAATTCTACCTCAGGCCACGCCGTCATTTGTAGGTACAAGCCTGTATGCTCTTGAAAAATCAATAAGAGGGGCGACAGTGCTTGGCTTGGTCGGCGCCGGGGGAATCGGAGTTGAACTGAGTTCTCAAATGTCTCTGCGTAATTTTGATCAGGCTCTGATGATTATACTCATCATACTTATTCTTGTGCTGGTAGTTGAAAATATTTCGCAGCGGATACGTACAAAATATATTTAATATGAAGAGAGCACTTATCCGGATGGATAAGTGCTCTCTTTTTTAGTCCATTATTTTAACCGGTTTCGGTTTTCTGATTTTCGGAAGTATCTTGTCTTTTGGTACACTTGAAACAGGCTTTTCAGCGAGTTCTTCATTGTACGCGTTCAAATACTCGATAACTTCTCTTACTATCGGCGTCGGAGTTGAAGCGCCCGCTGTTACAGCCACTGAGTCGATTCCATGTAACCATTCTGTCTTCAATTCGCTTAATGAACTGATTCTGTATGCATTAGTGTGTGCAATTTCTTTTGAAACTTGTGTCAGCCTGTTGGAGTTGTTGCTTTTCGGATCGCCTACGACAATAAGCAGCTCTGCCTGGTCTGCCTGTTCAGCAACGGCTTCCTGACGGACTTGTGTTGCCATACATATTTCCTGCTGCACTTCAATGTGTTTATATTTAACTTTAAGCTCGTCCATCAGATGACCGACGTCCCACTGACTCATAGTCGTCTGGTTTGTAACAATAAGTTTTCTGTCATGCAGCACTTCAGGTAACTCCTCGATGTCATCCATCGTCTCGATCAGATGCACATGTTCAGGATTTACACCAACAGCACCTTCCGGTTCCGGGTGTCCTTTTTTACCGATATAGACGACATCATAGCCTTTCTCTGTTTTGCTGCGAATCAAGTCATGTGTCACCTGCACGTCAGGACAAGTCGCATCGATACAAGTCAGCCCTTTTTCTTTTGCACGTTTCTTCACTTCAGGGGAGACACCATGAGCTGTAAAGATTACAGTTCCTTCGTTGATATCCTCTAATATTTCCAATCTGTTGGGACCATCCAATGTTACAATGCCATCCTCTTCAAAAGCATCTGTCACATGTTTGTTATGCACGATCATTCCTAATATATATAATGGTCTCGGCAGTGATTTGTCCATCGCTGCATTCCTTGCAATCACCATAGCATCAACAACACCATAACAATAACCTCTCGGTGTAATTTTTATAATATCCATAGAGTCCATTCCTCCTCAATAATCATTATATCTAATATCGTTTATAATTAAAATCATCATGAAGCCCGAAATTACATTATAGCATGTACCGCACTTTTCAGTTATAATTGAATTCGAATTTAATAATGAAAAGGTGATATTATGAGTCACGCATTTAAACGATTTAACTTTGATGATAAAATGCTCGATGCAATAAAATCGATAAACTTCACTCATCCGACGTTAGTTCAGGAAAGGGTCATTCCGAAAGTCCAAAGGGGAGAGAACGTGGTGGCAATGAGTGAGACCGGCAGTGGAAAATCACATGCATTCATCCTGCCGATACTTGAAAATATCGATGTCGATAAACACTCGACTCAATCTATAATTCTAGCACCCACAAGAGAACTTGCAAGCCAACTGTTTCAAATGACTGATGAACTGATTGGAAATTATAAAGATATCAAGACAAATCTGTTCATCGGCGGCACCGATTTCAGTAAAGATGCTGAAAAAGCTAAGAAATCTCCGCAGATCATCATCGGCACACCGACAAGAATCAATGAGCTGATGAAAGACGGTTCTCTTAAAATCAATCAGACCCGGACCATCGTCATCGATGAAGCCGACCTGATGATTGATCTTGGTTTCCTCAATGATATAGATACACTTGCAAACACTCTCCAGCAGGAAGCACAATTTCTAGTATTTTCAGCGACAATTCCTGAAATACTTCAGCAATTCCTTCAGAAATATATTGGCAATGTCGAAACGATCATCATTGACCAGCCTAAAAATAAAGCTTCCATCAAATATTCACTTGTACCTGTCAAAGGTGAAGATAAGATGGGTAAAGTCAAAGAGTTGACTGAAGTGATCAATCCGTACATCGGTATCATTTTTGCCAATTCAAAAGCACGGGCAGACGATTTGTATGATTACCTGAGACAGCATAATATGAACATTGGTATATTTCATGGCGGTTTGAAACCGCGTGAGAGAACTAAAGAAATAAAAAATATACGCGAATTGAAATATGAATGGGTCATAGCAAGTGATCTTGCCGCCCGTGGGCTGGATATAGACGGGGCTTCTCATGTAATCAACTTTGATATCCCTAAAGATATCGAGTTCTTCACTCACAGAGTCGGCCGTGTAGGACGTGGACAATACGAGGGTGTTGCGATAACAATATATACGCCTGAAGAGCATTATTTAATCGACCAGCTTGAGAAGAAGGGCTATCATTTTGAAGATGAAGATGTCAGGCAGGGTGAATTGAAGCCTGTCAAGTCAAGAACTTCCCGTGTCAGCAGAAAGAAAGTCGAAAAAAATGTGGCCCAGAATTTAAATTATAAAGTAAGAAAACCGAAAAAAGTAAAGCCGGGGTACAAGAAGAAGATGTCAAAAGAACTCGACGATCTTAAGCAGCAGGAGAGACGCAAGTATTCGAAATCAAAAAGAAGAAAAAAATAAGTTAATAAGGATGGTATTATGTTAATAGGATCACATGTATCGATGAGCGGTAAAAAAATGTTGGAATCTGCAAGTGAATCAGCTGCAGGCTTTGGAGCAAATACTTTTATGATATATACAGGTGCTCCTCAGAATACAAGAAGAAAAAAGATTGAAGACCTGAATATTGAAGCAGGTCAGGCACACATGAAAGAGCATGGGATATCAAACATTGTTGTTCATGCGCCTTATATCATCAATATTGCTAATACTGTCCGTGACGGGGTCTTCGACCATGGTGTGGAGTTCCTTCAGGAAGAAATTGTGCGTACTGAACATTTAGGGTCCAAACAGATTGTCCTGCATCCGGGAAGCCATGTGGGGGCAGGAGCGGATAAAGGTATCGAATCCATTATAAAAGGTTTGAATGAAACATTCGGCAACGATAACGAAGTGCAGATTGCACTTGAAACGATGGCTGGAAAAGGGACTGAAATCGGCAGGAACTTTGAGGAACTGGCGCAAATTATTGACGGCGTGGAAAATAACGAACGTCTGAGCGTCTGTTTTGACACTTGTCACGTCCATGATGCAGGTTATGACATCGTTAATGATTTTGACGGTGTACTGGAACAATTCGATAATATTATCGGGCTGGACCGTATCAAAGTTGTGCATGTGAATGACTCGAAAAATCCGGTCGGTGCACATAAAGACCGGCATGAAAACATCGGTTTCGGTCATATCGGCTTTGATACATTGACATACATCATCAATCATCCAGAATTGAAAAATGTACCGAAGATTTTGGAAACACCATTTGTCGGCACCGACAAGAAAAATAAAAAAGCGCCATATAAACATGAAATCGAAATGATCAAAGAAGGTAAATTCAATCCGAACCTGCTTACAGACATTAACCCTTTAATGGCTGAAGATGAATAGTTGTAAGCCACAGTAAATGCTGTGGCTTTCTTTCGTAATCATTCCTATTTACAAATCGTAATGATTACTTTATAATAAATTGATTATATTTTTAAAGGAGCGAAATAAATGTCTGAACCAATCTTTGAATTAAAGAACATTTCATATACTTATAAAGATAAATTAGAACATACACCGGCGCTGAAAAATATTAATTTAAAGATTGATAAAGGTGATTTTGTTGCTCTGGTGGGCCCGAATGGTTCGGGAAAAACCACATTGATCAAATTGATTTTGGGAGTGATCAAGCCCCAGCAAGGTGAAATTTTTATAAAAGGGGATAACTATCAAAAATATGCAAGCTGGCAGGAAATTGGATATGTATCCCAAAAATCGAACAGCTTTGCGAAAGGTTTCCCAGCTTCGGTAAGCGAAGTGATTTTAAGCGGTCTGACAAAGCAGAAAGGACTGTTCAACAGATTTTCCGGAAATGATAAAAGACGACTTGAGGAAGTATTGGAACTGTTGGACATAGTAGATTTGAAAAATAAGAATGTCTCTTCGTTATCCGGTGGACAGACCCAGCGTGTATTCATTGCAAGGGCATTGATAAATCAGCCCTCCATACTTGTTCTGGACGAGCCGACAGTCGGCATCGACAGCCAGCATGTCAAAGAATTTTACGAGGTACTTTTAAAACTGAAAGAGCAGTCTGTAACAATACTTTTGGTTACTCATGATATTGGAGTGGTGGTAGATCATGCGAATGAAGTTGCTTGCCTCAACGGTCATCTGCATTTTCATGGCACCAACCATGAATTCAAAAATCTCGGAGAGGCGGAACTTTCTAAAATTTATGGTTTCCCTCTGCAGCTCGTCAGCCATGATCACGATAGGGAGTGCTGTGTATGATTCAGGCCTTGCTCGAATATGAATTCATAAGATATTCATTTATCAGTGGTGTCATCGCCGGGCTGATTGCTCCATTGGTCGGGACTTTTATTGTAATAAGAAGGTTATCTTTGATCGCGGATGCCCTCAGTCACGTTACTCTGGGCGGAATTGCATTTGGTGTTTATCTGTCCTCAATATTTGCAGTCACCATCAACCCGTTAATTACGGGAATCATCTTTTCAATATTTGGTGCGCTGGGGATAGAGAGGCTCAGATCCGTCTATAAACATTATGAAGAGCTGGCAATTCCGATTATAATGAGTTTCGGCATAGCGGTCGGAATTGTTTTCCTTTCCCTGGCCGATGGTTTCAACCAGGATCTCTTTGGATATTTGTTCGGCAGTATCAGCGCTGTAAGCATCAACGATCTTCTGTTGATTGCAAGTATCGGATTAATAGTCATCCTGTTCATATTTTTTCTATATAAAGAATTATTCATGGTCTCCTTTGACGAAGAGTATGCAAATGTCATGAATATAAATAAATGGATTTATGTCGCTTTCATCATTGTTGTTGCACTGGTAATCAGTGCATCTATGCGCATTGTCGGTATATTACTGGTCAGTGCACTGATGACACTGCCGGTGGCAAGTGCGATGAGGATTACTTCCAGCTTTAAACAGCTGATGATCGTCAGTGTGATATTCGGTGAAATAGCTGTGATCATCGGTTTATTTCTAAGTTTCCACTTGAATATCTCACCAGGCGGTACGATTGTTCTAGTTTCAATATTAATCTTGCTCGGTACAATCATTTTAAATCGATTAGGGGTGAGTAGAAATGGCAGCAGAACTCAAGAAGTATAAAACGAAATTGAGAGAACATGGTTTAAAGATAACCGAAAAAAGAATGACGATGATCGAATTATTTTTGAAGGAAAACCGTTATTTAAGTGCCAAAGAAGTGCAGGAGCAGCTCCATGATATTTATCCAACTTTGAGCTACGATACTATTTATCGTAACCTTTACACATTAAAGGAAATAGAAGTGCTGGAAAATACGAACTTCGAAGGTGAGATGCAGTTTAAAATTTCGTGTTCAGATCATCATCACCATCATTTCATCTGCGAAGAGTGCGGCAATACTAAAGTGATACATTATTGTCCGGTCGATACCTGGCAGAGTGAGCTTGACGATGTAGAAATCACAAATCATAAAGTTGAACTGTACGGCCTGTGCGCCGGCTGTAAATAAAAATAACGGGTATTCCTTGTATGGAATACCCGTTATTTTTTGTATAATTATTTACCTGCAGCTTCTTCTTTCTCTTTACGTTCTTTTTCGAAGTGTGCTTCAGCAAGAATATCAATTTCTTTCTTAAGCTCATCAACCATTGTTTCTTCAGGTACTTTCCTTACGGTTTCCCCATGCATGAAGAGCAGCCCTTCATCACGTCCACCTGCAATTCCGATATCCGCTTCACGCGCTTCACCAGGGCCGTTGACCGCACAGCCGAGTACTGCAACTTTGATTGGCGCTTTAATTTTCGAAATGTACTCTTCAACTTCGTTGGCGATGGAAATCAAATCAATCTCTATACGTCCGCATGTAGGGCAGGCGATCAATGTAGCCGCATTACTTGCAAGACCGTATGATTTCAACAGTTCTTTTGCAACTTTAACTTCTTCGACAGGGTCTGCGGAAAGTGAAATTCTGAGTGTGTTCCCCATGCCCTGTGAAATGATGGCACCGAGTCCTGCAGCACTTTTAACTGTTCCCGCAAATAGAGTACCACTTTCAGTAATACCTAAATGCAGCGGGTAATCAAATGCTTTTGCAGCTTTAGTATATGCTTCGATTGCCAGATTGACATCTGAAGCTTTCATCGAAACGATGATATCGTGGAAATCAAGATCTTCAAGTATCTTGATGTGGTGCAGTGCACTCTCCACCATACCGTCTGCAGTCGGGAAACCATGTTTTTCAATGATGTGTCTTTCAAGACTTCCTGCGTTTACTCCGATACGGATTGGAATTCCTTTGGCTTTACATGCTTTTACGACTTCCTCGACACGCTCACGGCGTCCGATGTTGCCAGGATTGATACGGATCTTATCCGCTCCGCCCTCAACAGCAAGAAGTGCAAGCTTATAGTCAAAATGTATATCTACTACTAATGGTATGTTTATCTGTTTTTTAATTTCAGGGATTGCTAAAGCATCCTCTTCTTTCGGGCATGCCACTCGAACAATCTGACATCCGGCTTCTTCTAAACGGTGTATTTCTGCAACCGTCGCTTCCACATCATGTGTTTTCGTCGTTGTCATACTTTGAATGACAATCTGGTCTTCACCGCCAATAGTCAAGTCGCCGACTTTTACCTGTCGTGTTTTAGTACGATGTATAATTTCAGACATATCCAAACTCCTTAATATAAATACTTTCTTAAATCATTTGTTATTATACTAAATATAAACATGAAATGTAACTACTTCGCTTTATTAAATTATATTTTATTATATCAAAGCGGCATAGTCTCTTCAGAATGTTTAAGATAATTCAAACAAAGGTATGATTATACCAGCAGGGTAAACAATTCATTTGTTATTCTACCTTTGAATTGTTATATTTAATATGTAAAATATTATTGGAGGCGAATTAACTATGGCTTTTGAACTACCAGAATTACCATATGCATATGATGCATTGGAACCACACATTGACAAAGAAACTATGGAAATTCACCATTCTAAACACCATAACACTTATGTCACGAAGTTGAACGATGCAGTGAAAGGCACAGATTTAGAATCAAAAGATATTGAAGAAGTTATCAAAGGTTTGAATTCAGTACCTGAAGATATCAAAACTGCAGTTCGAAACAATGGTGGTGGACACTACAACCACTCATTATTCTGGCAAATGTTAACTCCTGATGCTGCTGAAGCTAATGGGGAAGTAAAAGATGCAATCGAAGCTAAATTCGGTTCATTGGATGCTTTCAAAGAAAAATTTGAAGCAGCAGGTGCTGGTCAATTCGGTTCAGGCTGGGCTTGGCTGGTTGTCAACAACGGAGAACTTGAAGTTGTTGGAACTCCAAACCAGGACAACCCGATCACAGATGGTAAAACACCAATTCTTGGTGTGGACGTATGGGAACATGCGTATTATCTCAAGTATCAGAACAAGCGCCCTGAATACCTCAAAGCATTCTGGAACGTTGTTAACTGGGACAAAGTGAACGAACTTTACAAAAATGCAAAATAATAATATCTTATAAAAAAAGACGGGACTCGTTCCCGTCTTTTTTATATCTATAAATCATCTGCTGTGATAAAATGACGTTAGTATTTTTATGGGTTAAGGAATGAAGTCTATTGAAAAGAGCAAAAGTTAAAAGCCTGGAAGCAATTAACAGGCAAACTTTAAAAAGCAGAATCAATCTTGTCATCATAGTCATATTCATTTTATGTCTTCTGCTTATACTAAGGTTGGGTTATCTGCAGATTGTTCAAGGTGAAGAGTATCAGGAAGAAATTGAGAATGCGCAATATGTAGAGATAAACCAGAGTGTGCCGCGCGGGGAGATTTATGACCGCAATGGCAATCTGCTTGTAGGTAATGAGTCCAAACCTGCAATATATTTTACAAGACACAGAAATATGAATACTTCACAAATCATGGGTGTTGCTGATGAACTCAGCGAATACATACAGATGGACATCGAAACGATTTCCTTAAGAGATAAACAGGATTTCATCATCAATAACTACCCTGATGAAATGGATACTCTCATGAGTGATGAATCTACTTTATTGGAAGACGGGAACATCAGCCATTCAGAATTTAATGAAGAATTTTACAATAGAGCAGACGAGGAATATGTGGATAGCATCTTATCTGAGGAAGATTTGAATACTTTGGGTATATACGTAGAAATGGCCAACGCTCCGGAATTGAACCCGGTGGTCATTAAAAATGAGGATGTCACTGAAGAGGAGTTTGCAAGTGTCAATTCAGCACTCGAAGAACTTGAAGGTATTTCCACCGGCATGGACTGGGATAGATATTATCCTTATGACAACACTCTGAAAACTATATTTGGAGAAGTGTCTTCGCCGGATGAAGGGCTGCCGAAAGAGCTGGTGGAAGACTATCTGTCGAGAGGGTATTCGAGAAACGACAGAGTCGGTAAAACATATCTGGAATATCAATATGAAGATGTCCTCCAGGGTGAAAAAGAGCAGGTGAAGTATTCAACGGATAAATCAGGACGTATTATCAGCCAGGAAACCGTGGAAAACGGCAAGCCGGGAGATGATCTTTATTTATCAATCGATATTGAACTTCAGCTTGAACTCGAAGAACTTGCAGAGCATCATCTGACATCACTCAGACAACTCGCTGAAGAAATCACCGAAAGAAATGAAGTTACAGGCGACATAGATTACACCATCATTCCTGAACATCTTGACACAGTACTGCTGGCAGTCCAGGACCCTGATAACGGTGATGTGCTTGCCATGGTGGGCAAACAGATAGATGATGATGGAGAAATTGTGGATTATCATTACGGCACTCTTACTTCCACTTTCGTACCGGGGTCTTCCACTAAGGCCGCAACAATAATAACAGGCTATCAGGAAGATGTGCTGGAAGCTGGCGAAGTCATGCTGGATGAACCGCTTAATTTCAGTGGTGACAGTAATCCAAGAACATCATTCTTTAACAGAGATTCAAGTATTCCGATAGATGACCAGGAAGCGCTCATGGTATCTTCCAACGTATATATGTATAAGACAGCTCTGCGTATTGCAGGGATGGAGTATGTGGATAATATGTCATTGCCGCACGATATTTCACAAGCAGGGCAGACTTTGAGAAACGGTATGAATCAATTCGGCCTCGGTGTCTCTACAGGTATTGACCTGCCGAATGAAGCGACCGGTCTGTCGCCGGACTTCGGACAGTATCCGGCGAGTAATTACCTATACCTGGCAATCGGCCAATACGATACATACTCTGCATTGCAATTGAGCCAGTATGTATCAACCATTGCCACGAGAGGTGAAAGAATGAAACTGAATCTGGCAAAAGAAGTTCGTGGAAGCAATACGAATGAAGAAGGCCCCGTTCTGAAATCGTTCAATCCGACAGTGCTGAATACCGTGGATATTTCTGATGAGGAATGGGATCAGGTCCAAAACGGTTTTTATGATGTGTTCAACACACATGATCAGTCGACGGACAGATATGGTACAGGCTGGGATGCCTATCATGAACTGGAACCGAAAGCTGCCGGTAAAACAGGAACGGCAGAAACATACAAGGAAGGTACAGATGTATTCAACCAGACTTATTTAGGGTACGCACCTTACGATGATCCTGACATGGCATTTTCAGTGATATTCCCGAATATGCCGTATACCATCCCATTCTTCCCTGCACAGTATTTCGGTGCAGACGTAATCAACAAATTTTATGAACTTGAATATGGGCATGATGAAGAGGAACCTTTCAGTTACGATACAGACTGGTTCTATCCACAATTAGAATACGGAGAATACTAACCTTTTAGAAGAAATTCTAAAAGGTTTTTTTATGATTCTTCACATTTACACAATCTTTACAATTAGTTAATTACACATTTACATTCAACCGTTATTGTATATATGTAACACCAGTTACTACATTGACATTGGAGGAATTATAGTATGAAGAAGAGCTTGTTTCTATCAGCTTTACTTATGAGCTTAATGTTCATTCTTGCTGCCTGCGGCGGTGGCGGGTCTGAAGAGTCTGCAGAAGATACTGGAGACGACGCTTCTACAGAAGAATCAACTGAGGAAGACGCTTCAACAGAAGAATCTACTGAGGAAGAAGGTTCTGAAGACGAAAGTGCTTCAAACGGCAGCGAACTCACTGTAACAGGTGAAGTTAACGAAGATGATGAACAGATTGTTGGTGAAGGTTCATCTACAGTATTCCCTATTTTAAACGTATTGGTTGAAGATTTTAATGCTGATCATGGTATTCCTGTAGAACTTGGTGGGAACGGTACAGGTTCTGGTTTCAGTGCATTGATAGATGGTTCAGCACAGTTTGCCAACGCATCCCGTGGAATTGCTGAAGAAGAAGAACAGCAGCTTGCGGATGCAGGTGTCGATTACAGCGAAATTTTAATCGCTACTGATGGTTTGACTGTCGCAGTCAACCAGGAAAACGACTTCGTAGATTCATTGACTTTTGAAGAATTGAACACTATCTACAGCGGTGAAGCTTCAAGCTGGTCTGATGTACGTGAAGATTTCCCGGATGAGCCTATCACAGCTTACGGTCCAGACCAGTCACACGGTACACATGATTTCTTCAATGAAGAAGTTATGGATGAAGAAGGTGTAGAAGGTCAGCTGATCCAGGATACTAATCAGGTTGTTTCATCTGTAGTCGGCGATCCTAATTCAATCGGATTCTTTGGTTATGCATTCTACCTTGAAAACCAGGACACTTTAAAAGCAGTATCAATTCAAGGGCCTGACAGTGAAGAAGCGGTGGAACCGACTAGCGAAAACGTTATGTCATTCGAATATCCACTTGCACGTCCACTTTACTCTTATGTAAGCAATGAAGCTCTTGAAAACAATGAAACACTTCATACTTTCTTTGAGTATGTGATTGTAAACTCGGGAGAAGCTGCAGAAGCAGTTGGTTATGTTCCACTTGAAGCAGAAGCTCAGCAGGAACAATATGATAAATTACCAAACACAGGTAACTGATTTTAACAATAAAGAATTATATCAGTGGACGGGGTACTTGCCCGTCCTTTTTGACTGAAAGCGAGGCTAATCATGAGCAATTATAATATTCAGGAAATGATTCAAAAAAATAAATCAAATAAAGGCGCCGGTTTTGAAAAACTGATTCCTGTCATACTATTAATCATAACTTCTATTTCCGTTCTTGCCACTATCGGTATCCTTTATACTTTGATTTCACAGTCACTGGAATTTTTCAGCAGAGAATCTTTTGTCCAGTTCTTCACTTCTGCATCCTGGCAGCCATACAGTTCGGAACCTGAGTTTGGTATATGGGCACTGGTGATGGGAACATTGAAAGTTGTTGTTATTGCAACAGTATTTGCTGTTCCAATCGGCTTGGGTGCAGCAATATATCTGAGTGAATATGCATCAGACCGTGCAAGAAAAATAATAAAACCCATCCTTGAAGTTTTGGCAGGCATTCCGACGGTTGTATACGGCTTCTTCGCCATCAACTTTGTAACTCCGGTTTTGCAGTCACTTTACAGCGGTATATCATTATATAATGCAGTAAGTGCCGGACTTGTTGTCGGAATCATGATCATCCCTATGATCGCAAGTTTAAGTGAGGACGCAATGAGTTCAGTACCAAATTCCACTCGTGAAGGGTCACTAGGACTCGGTGCTACTAAATTGGAAACAACATTTAAAGTGGTGCTTCCAGCAGCGGTTTCTGGAATTATCGCATCAGTCGTCTTAGCTGTTTCAAGAGCAATCGGTGAAACGATGATCGTTTCCATCGCTGCCGGAAGTACACCGAATGCAAGTCTGGATATTACATCCTCTCTGCAGACAATGACAGGTTTTATCGTACAGATCACTTCAGGTGATGCTGCTTACGGTTCATCTTTATACTTCAGTCTGTTTGCAGTGGGCATGACTTTATTCCTGTTTACATTTGCGATGAACATTATTTCCCAGTGGGTATCTAAAAGATTTAGGGAGGAATACTAGATGCAACTTATCGATAAGGAACTGATTGCAAAAAAACGGTCGGGACGTCTGACATTCAATCAGGTCATGAAGTGGTTATTTTTTCTTTGTACAATGATCGGTCTAGTCGTTCTGATAACATTGATTGTTGATACTCTCAGTGATGCAATCGGTTATTTAAACCTTGATTTCTTAACAAATTTCAGCTCTTCCCGTGTTGAAGATGCCGGTTTCTATGGTGCCATAGTCGGATCACTCTGGCTGATGGTCGTCACTGTACCAGTAGCAATATTCGTATCAGTTGCAACTGCGCTCTATCTCGAGGAATATGCACCAAAAAACAGAGTGACAGATTTCATCAAAGTTAACATTTCAAACTTGGCTGGCGTGCCGTCAGTTGTATTTGGTCTTTTAGGCCTTGCAATGTTCGTACGCGCGATGGCTATGGGGAACTCCGTTCTTGCTGCAGGACTGACGCTCGCTCTGATGATCTTGCCGGTCATTGTCGTATCATCCCAGGAGGCGATACGTTCAGTGCCTTCGACAGTACGTGAAGCATCGATAGGAATGGGGGCGACAAAATGGCAGACTGTGTCACGCATTATTCTGCCTGCTGCCATCCCGGGTATAATTACCGGAATCATACTTGCAGTATCACGTGCAATAGGTGAAACAGCTCCGCTTGTTGTCATAGGTGTTCCAACGACACTATTGGTCACGCCGGACAGTGTACTGGATTCCTTCCAGGCGATGCCGATGCAGATTTACGCATGGATCAAGATGCCGCAGGAAGAGTTCCAATATTTAGCTGCAGCTGGAATAATCGTGCTGCTTGTAATACTATTGTTAATGAATTCTATAGCTATATTCATTCGTAATAAATTCTCAACCCGTTATTAATTTGGAGGTATAATAAATGGCTAATATAAAAGAAAGAAACGTAATCAGAAAACCTGTAGATACTGCTGCTTTAGAAGATGCGACACAAGGTGAAACAAAAACAGAAATTATAAGGGAACCTATTTTCAAAACAAATAATTTTAATCTTTGGTATGGTGATAACCATGCATTGCAGGATATCAACCTCACTTTCAATAAAAATGAAATTTCAGCAATCATCGGACCTTCAGGGTGCGGTAAATCAACATTTGTAAAAGCTTTGAATCGTATGGTCGAACTTGTGCCGATAGTCAGAACAGAAGGTGAAATCCTTTACCGCGACCAGGATATCTTTGAAAAGAAATTTACGGTCGAAGAACTGAGAACTAAAGTAGGTATGGTTTTCCAAAAGCCGAATCCTTTCCCTAAATCAATCTATGATAATATTGCCTACGGCCCGCGCGTCCATGGAATCCGTAAAAAGAAGGTACTTGACGAAGTTGTTGAAAAAAGTCTGCGTGACGCAGCGATATGGGATGAAGTGAAAGACCGTCTGCATGATAACGCAATTGGTTTATCCGGCGGCCAACAGCAGCGCATCTGTATTGCAAGAGCGCTTGCAACAGAGCCTGACGTCATTTTAATGGACGAACCGACAAGTGCTCTTGACCCGATATCGACTACCAAGGTAGAAGATTTGATGCAGGAATTGAAGAAGAACTACAGCATCGTCGTAGTTACTCATAACATGCAGCAGGCTGCAAGAGTTTCTGATACTACAGCTTTCTTTTATCAGGGTTATGTGATTGAGCATGATGAGACAAAAGTCATCTTCGAAAATCCGAGAGATCAGAGGACTGAAGACTACGTATCCGGCAGGTTTGGATAATAATGCCCTATAGAGAAAAGTATACCGGTGAGCTGCAATCACTTGTAAATGAAGTTATCGACTTGGGTGAAATTTGTTATGACCGCCTGCAGGGCGTCACGAGTCTTCTGAGTATGGATGATATTGGACCTGCAAGAGAATTGGTTTCGGGAGATGTTGAAGCCAATAGGAAAGAGTATAATATCAACACACAGGCTGTAACTTTAATAACGACACAAGCACCTGTAGCAACTGATACAAGAATCATCATATCAAGTATTAAAATCGCTTATGACTTAGAGAGAATCAGTGATAACATCAGTAACTTGGCAGAGGTAAGGAAACGTGTTAAAATCACTAATGAAAAATTACTCCTTCGTTTAAGAACAATGGAGCAGCTGGCTTCATTGATGCTTAAAGATGTCTATACAGCTTATCTCAACCAGGATACTTCATTATGTAAAGAGGTATATGAACGTGATCAGGATATCGACAGTCTGTTTGTACATGTAACGACTTCTGATATATTTGAAGACACTGACTTGTTTGTATCAGGGCAAAGTCAGTTATGTGCTAAATATCTTGAGAGAATAGGCGATCATGTGAAGAACATTGCTGAACATGTTTATTTTGTAATAACTGGTGAAAAGATCGAGAAATTAGAATAGTTTCGAATAAAAGTATCCCTGGGGATACTTTTATTTTGTTATAAACTTATGTATATTGATACTTGAGGTATAAATGAAGAAAGTAGGGACAGCATATGTCTAAAAAAGAATCTCGTAAAAATATGATCAACACTTTATCTGAAATGGATGAAGGTTATAAATCGGAAAAGGAAGATATACTAAAACAAGAATTGCTCGATTATATAAAGATTAATAATTTTAAATCAGTGGGCATCGTCTTATCAATGCCGCATGAAATGGATACGGATGGCATCATATCGAGTCTTCTGGAAGATGGGATCAAAGTATATAATCCGGTAGTTGATTATAAAGCTAAAGTAATGAACTTTTATCCGTTCACAAATATGGAAGATATTCTAAAAGATAAGAAAGGTATCAGAATACCGCCGACAACAGTAAAAACCAATAACTTTGAGCTTGTGGTGGTGCCGGGACTTGTATTTGATGAGCAGGGCTATCGTATCGGTTACGGCGGTGGATACTATGATAAGTTCCTTGCTGAATTCGAAGGGCAGAAAGTATCTGTGATTTTCGATGAACAGTTCGGCACTGTTGAACATGAATCTCATGATATTCCTGTCGATTACATCATTACACCAACTAGAAAATTAGATGCTGAAGCAGGTCGTTAATCCATGTCTGATATATGGAAATCAGCTTATGAAGTGATACGTTTTACCGATTATTCTTTTTTTAATTATGATGATCATAATAAAAGCATCTGGCTTAAGAATAAAAAAAGGCAGTCGGTAATGCTCATAAACCCGGAGCCTCTTTCAGAAGAAAGAAGGAAGATGTTGTCTGACAACATCCTTGAAAGACACCATGAATTTTCTAAAATGGCAGGCTTCAATATTAAAAATATCAGAAGTTACTATAAAACAGTTGAGCCATTTAAAGAGAAATATAAAAATGACAAAATGAAAATCGTTCATAAAGGAATCGCCAGCTTTACAAGTCTGATCAATCACCCGTTTTATAAAATGGAAATGAATCAGAATTCCAACAAAGGCAATAATTATTACGCAAAAAAAGTAATGTCCAGCCATCCGCTGGAAACGCATTTGAGCAAGTACACTCCGATGACTTATCTGCTCCTTGCGGTAAATCTGGTCATCTTTTTAGTAAACTTATTCTATCTTTATATACTAGGCTCGTTACAGGTCACTGATAACCTGGCGGTAAGCTTTCATGCAGTTGCCAACGGTGACTATTACCGCTTATTGACGAGCGCGTTTTTACACAGCGGAGTCGAACATTTTCTGTTCAATATGACAGCTCTGTTTGTCCTGGGTAAATTTGTAGAGTCGCTGTACAGTAAATGGCACATGCTTGCAGCTTACATATTGACAGGAACGCTTTCCAGTCTTTTTTCACTGATGTTTCTTCGTGATGCGGTTTCTCTCGGAGCAAGCGGTGCCATATACGGGCTGCTCGGCATCATCATCGTTCATCTGATGCTCAGTAAGAAGCTCAGCTACAAGCTGCTCGTACAGGTCGGTTTAATTTTTATCGTCATCGCGGTCTTATCTTCACTCTTCAGCAATGTAAATCATTACGCCCACATCGGCGGACTGATTTTCGGGCTGTTGCTGGGATTGATTTTCAATCCTGATAGATTACTGAAGAAATGGTTTTTCGGATCCATCGCTGTATTTGTAATCATCGCGGTTCTGCCGGTGTTCTTCATTCAACCAGAAGATGGAGAACCACAGGCGATGGATACAGAGGTGCTGAATGCCATTGAAAAGGGCGAGTATGAGGATGCGCTCGATATGGTAAATCAGACTTTCGCGATGAACAATGAGACGGGTCTGACATATTACGCTCTCGGATCACTGTATCAGCATGCAGGAGACGAGGAAAAGGCAAAAGAGTATTATGACTTGAGTTTTCAAATCGATCAGCAGAGTGATGTTATTGTAAAGCACAGACTGATAGAATTACGTAAAAATCAACAGTTTGAAGATATGAAAACTGTCGTCAACCAGTATAACGGTGATGTGAGCGATCCGGACCTTGCACTTATCATTGAGGAGTTGGATGAAATTGAATAAAGATCTGACATATATTAATGATATACTGCTGCGGTTTGGAAGCTACGTCTATGATAAAGATATGAACAACCGTCTCGAACTGATGAAGATGGAAATTCAGGAACTCTACAGAAATAAATTGATCGGTAAAGAAGAGTATCTGAACTCCCTTCTCATAATCAACAAAAGGATGAGTGAAGAAGAATGATACTGGCAGTGGATATTGGAGGCACGGCCTGTAAGCTGGGGCTGTTTGATTCATCTTTAAAATTAATAGAGAAATGGCAGATACCGACAGATACAACTGAAGATGGGAAAAACATCCTGGGTGATATCCATGTTTCTTTCAAAGATAAATTGTCAATGCATAAATCATCGTTCGATGATTGTACAGGTGCGGGAATCGGTGTGCCCGGGCCTGTTGATTTTGAATCAGGAACAGTAAACGGAGCCATCAATTTAAACTGGCACGGTCCTAAAGATATTAAGAAAGAATTTGAAGCACTCAGTGGACTGTGGACCATCGTCGATAATGACGCAAACCTGGCAACTTTGGGTGAACAGGCTTTCGGAGCGGGTCAGAACAAGAAAGATGTCGTCATGTTCACCCTTGGTACGGGCGTCGGCGGCGGTGTGATCATAAACACTCTTCTCGTACACGGTGCGGGTGGTGCTGCCGGAGAAATCGGCCATATGAAAGTCGCGGTGGAAGAAAATTTGAAATGTAATTGCGGCGGCATAGGGTGTCTTGAGTCCGTTGCTTCCAGTCTGGGGCTCAGGAATCTAGCCGGTAAATATCAGAATGCATTTGGACAATCAGTACTGGACGATAGGATATCCTCCGGGTCACTGAATGCGAAAGCCGTTTTTGAGAATGCTGAAAATGGTGATACACTGAGTCTCCATCTTGTTGATAAAATGGCTGCATATCTGGCTATCGGAATGAGCAATATAGCTGCGACAGTTAATCCTTCCCATATTATATTAGGGGGCGGTCTGAGTCAGGCAGGAGAATTTCTCCGCTCCAGAGTAGTGGAGCAGTTCCACGATTACGTTTTTCCACCTGCAGCAGACAGTACTGAGATCGTCTTTGCATCTCTCGGCAATGATGCCGGAATCTATGGCGCGGCAAAAATAGTTTCCCAATATAAAAAGTAACAGCTGACGGCTGTTACTTTTATTTGTTTATAAGAAATCGCTGATACTGAAACTTTCACTGAAAGCAAAATTATCCGATGTAATCACTCTTTTTAATACGTAGGCGACTGTTTTCTTATTATATAATTTGTTTGTATCCTTAAACTTTTTAAAACGTTCGACATCAGGGAATTGCTCCGCTTCGGATGCTCTGATATCGCTCTGCATATCCGTATCTATGACACCCGGGCGGAACGTTGCGCTGAAGATCGGATACTTCAGACGGTCCATTTCAAGTCTTAAAACATCACTGACCATATTTACAGCAGCCTTGGAACTGCAGTAGGCCGCCCATCCCTCGGTCGGATTCAATGCCGCGCCGCTTGATACCGTAAGTATGCGTTTAGCACCCTGATGATCTTTAAATTTGTTTACAAAGCCTTTCATAAACAATGCAGGTGCGAGTACATTCACTTTATAATTATTCAGCAATTCTTCCGCTTCAAGATTTGAAACGGATCTCACCGGATCAACAACACCTGCGTTATTGATGAAAAATATATCATCTCCCGGTTCCGCCTCTATGGATTCAAAAATTTCCTCTATAGAATTTTCCAGCTTTTTCTCATCAAGAAAATCAATGTAAAACTCTTTATATAACGGATATTCTGTCTCGACTTTGCTTCGTGAAATACTGATGACCCTGTCTTCCTCGAACATTTCCAGTAATGCATTTCCCAACCCTCTGGATGTTCCAGTAATAAACACATATCTCATGGAATTCTCTCCTCCTGTTAAATATAAAAAAGAGATTAGGATATCCTAATCTCTATAAATTACAATTTAAGCTCCAAGTTCCGGATAGCCGTATGTAAGTATTGTGGCCACCGTAAAGAAGCCAAAAGTAAGAGTTGCGCCAATACTCATGAGTACAGCTAATAGATTTCTTGCTTTAAGTGCACCTACGATGCCCCAGATTGAAAAGGCAGTAACAATGATCATTAATAATGACAGAGCATTAATACCTAAGCGAATCGTGATGCCGCCAATTTCAAATAATTCTCCTGTGTCTAAGAAAGGCATGTTTTTTAACCCCCCATATTTCTCTTTAAGCTCAATATTATTGTATAATTAATATCGGACCTTGTCTAGAAGAATTTTTAGGAGTGATTGAATGAACGTAAAAACTTTAACGTTGGGATTGCTTGATACGAACTGTTATATACTGTCCAACGGAAAAGAAGTACTGATTGTCGATCCTGCTGCGGAAGCAGAAGTGATCATACAGACAGTCGATGAAATCAATCTGCCGGTAGCCGGCATACTGCTGACTCATGCCCATTATGATCATATCGGCGCACTTGATGAAGTACAGGAAAAATACGATACTGAGGTTTATATGGCTGATGAAGAAAGGGAATGGATCAGTGATCCGAACTTGAATATGTCGGTTAAACGCGCTTCAATGGGAATAAAACTGATTGAAAGTGATATCGAACCGGTCATACTTCAGACAGGAGATTACTCGATCAGCAGTTTCAACTTTGAGATTTTTCATACGCCTGGCCACTCACCTGGCAGTTTAAGTTTTTATTTTAAAGAAGACGGGAAAATTTTCTCCGGAGATGTACTATTCAGCGGTGGAGTCGGTCGTACAGACCTTCTCGAAGGCAGCTTCGATGTACTGATGGACTCAATCAAAAATAAACTGTTTCAGCTCGACGATGCAACGGCAGTCTACCCAGGTCACGGCAATGAGACATCGATTGAGAAAGAAAAGAAAACAAATCCATATATAATCTGAAGCGAAATAAAAAAAGTTCAAACCATGTGGTTTGAACTTTTTTTTAGCCGAATGCCGGCTCCATTATAAATGTTGTGTAGTATGTAAATCCAACGAAGAAGAATACTAAATATGCTGCAAATACATACATATACATTCTCTCAGTCAATTTCATATATCCAAGTAAAACAAAGAATCCTGTTTGGGCAAGGAAGAATAGTGTCATCATCATCATATCGCCCACATAGAACAGAATACTAAACATCGCTGTCCAGAAACCTAAAGTTTTAAATACCTTATCCATCGGACCAGTCCTTTCATCGAAGTAAATATTTATAAACATTTCATCACTACTAATTATAGATAAACTATTTCTTAAAGTAAATAGCCTTTATATTAAATTTCATGGTAATAAATTACATTATACTGTAATACCTCCGTTTTGTGTATACAGAAATGCAAAAAGTGTGAAATTAAGTGAGAAAAAATCAAAAGTGCACTTTTAAGGATTATATATAGTAGGAGGGAAATTTATGAAAAATAAAATTATTACTATCTTAGAAAGTGCACAGGAAAATAATGCCACTGATATTCACATAATACTTGAAAGTGAGTGTGGCAGGATAAAATTTCGGCAGAAAGGCAAGATGGAAAATTTTCAGGAAATCTCAAAAGATGAATTTAAACGATTAGTAAATTTTTTAAAATTTATCGCTGAACTCGATATCAATGAGCATAAAATCCCTCAGAGCGGAAAGACGACTTTAAAAGTCTATAACCAGGAACTTGCCTTGAGAGTCAGCACATTACCAGTAACACTGATGGATGAAGTCGTTGTGATCAGGATTCTGGATTCACTGGATAAGCGGCCTGTCAAATCATTATTCATAAATGATAAAGAATTCGATTTCTTTAAAGATTATACGGAGCTGTCACAAGGTTTGATTTTATTTACAGGACCGACAGGCTCAGGAAAATCCACATTGATGTCCAATCTTATAAATGAAGTCATTAAAGAAGGATCAAGGCAGGTGATCAGTATAGAAGATCCAATTGAATATGAAATAGATGGGATGGTGCAGGTGGAGATCAATGATAAGGCAAATATATCCTATGAACCTTTATTGAGAGGGGCATTGAGATGTGATCCCGATGTTTTGATGTTTGGTGAAATAAGAGATAGTACCATCGCGAGGGAACTCATCCGCGCAAGTTTATCGGGGCATCTCGTATTCAGTACATTCCACAGTAAATCTGCAGTCAGCACAATCAGCCGCCTTAAAGATTTTGATCTATACGATGAAGAACTTAAGCAGAGTATATCTTTAATCGTGAACCAGAGAATAATTCATACAGAGTTGAAAAGTTTCATCATCTATGAATATTTAACTGCTGAAGACATCAATGAGCATTTACTCGGCAGGCCTGTGAATTACAGAACACTTGACGACAGATTACTGACACTTAAAAATGAAGGGCATTTAAATGATGAAGAATTTTCTTATTACAACCAAAAATTCAAATAAACTACGCACTTATGATGGTCATTTTTTATTGAAATTAAGTACTCTGATGGAAAATGGCTTCACTATGTACAATGCTTTAAGGTTCCTGCTCGAACAGTATGATGTTTTAAAAACAAATACTAAAGAGGCAGCCGGGCGGATGATTGATGATGGTGAAAAGCTCAGCAGCATTTTAGAGATTCTCGGCTTTAGAAAATCCATTATCATTCAGGTCACCTTTGCAGAGATTCATGGAGAAATGATCAACAATCTGAAAGAATCAGCGCTCTATCTTGAAAATAGGCGTAATACCTTTTCGAAATTGATTAAATCAATACAGTATCCGCTTCTGCTGGTCAGCATCTTCATTGTCATGTTAATCATATTGAATTATACAGTCATTCCGCAGTTCCAATCCCTCTACAATTCCATAGGTACAGAAGCAGAAGGGATTGTCAGTGTACTGACAGTGATGCTTGAGCTGCTGCCGAACATTGTCATCGGAATAATTATAGCTCTCGCCATTTCCGTACTGATTGTCATTTTGATAATCAAATTTGCTCCGGTCGATATACAGATCAAAATCTTGCTTAAAGTGCCCCTTGTGAAATTTTATGTTGTCCATTATCACACATACAGATTTTCAAGAGAATTCGGTTACTTTATAAATAATGGTCTGGAAGTGAAGGAGATTATTGCACTGTTTAAAAATCAATCATTGAGCACATATTTGAATTACATTGCTATTAAGATAGAGCAGAAACTCAATCAGGGATACTCAATGTCTGCTGCTGTGAAAAATATTCCAATACTTGATGAAAAACTATCGGTATTCATCAGCCACGGTGAACTGAACAGCGAAGTAGGAAAAGAGCTTGTTATTTTCAGTGAATACACGTTGGAGAAAATAATAATGCGTATAGAAAATTTAACTAAAAGAATACAACCTGTCATATTCAGCATTTTGGGAGTGCTGATCGTCTGTCTGTATCTGGTCATCATGCTGCCGATATTTCAGATGATGTCCACATTAAATTAAAAAAGGGGATTTACAATGAGAAAATTATTCATGAAAAAGTTTGTCAACAATGAAGATGGATTTACGCTGATTGAGATGCTTCTTGTACTGCTCGTCATATCAGTACTGATCATACTTATCATTCCAAATATCGCCGCACAGAGCTCAAATGTCCAGGACACCGGATGTGATGCTCAAGTACAAATGGTCCAGAGCCAGATCCAGGCTTATAAATTAAATACAGGATCAGATCCTGCCAATATCGGTGCTCTTGTATCGGGCAATTATATAACAGAAGATCAGACCAGCTGTGCCAATGGAGTCGAAATAGGGATTGCCAATGGACAAGCTGTCAGACAATAACGGATTTACAATGTTGGAGATGATGCTGACACTTTCTGTCGTCGGCATCATCTTACTCATATCAGTCAACTCGATACCTGATTTCAATGCCGGTGATAAGGAAAATGAAATCAATAATATTGCATATTTCTTTAAAGCTGCTCAAACCAGGAGTATCCATAAGGAGATTGCACATACTGTCCTGATGGATCATACAAATAATAAATTAATTGCCCGTTCACTGGAACGGGAAGATGTTTATGAGTATGCACTGACAACATGCAGGCTCCATAGCAGCGGCCTTAAAAGATTCAATTATCTTTCTTCTGGCAACACCAATGCATTTGGCACTGTAATCTTTAATTGCGGCGGGGAGGATGTACGATTTGTTTTTCAAATTCAAAAAGGGCAGTTCAGGATTGAACGATGAAGGATTTTTACTGGCGGATTCCCTATTGTCATTGATGACACTTTTAGTCATCACCAATGTACTGCTGCCTGCGCTGCTTGTACTTGTGCAATTTGACAGTGTCACTCAATCGCAGTTGAGATTCAACAGGGAGTTGTACATTTCGCTTTCAGGTTACGAAAACTTTGAAGATTTTAAAAGCAACAATGATAAATTTCTGGTGGGGCAGGGTGAGATATGTGACAAGACTAGAAAAGATTTGTGCATCAGCATCAAAGAATGACGGCTTCACCTATTTGGAAACACTATTTTCATTATCTGTCATCAGTCTGATTGCATTTATTTTACCGGCAACGTTCAGTGTATTTTCACAGTTTGGAATGATAGACACTGAGCTGGACGGTGATATTTTCATAATGGATATTATTGAAACCTCAGAGTCTTCTGATGAAGTAAAGAAAAAAGGAAAAAATTCCCTCATTTTTTTAACAGAACGCGGCAAAATAGAATATCAGCTGAATAATGCAAGAATTATTAAAAGCATAGATGATCAGGGATTCATCACAATGTTGTTTGACGTTTCAACTTGGGAGATTACAGAAGATGAGCGTGTTATAAAAATAAAAATTAAAACCAATGGAGAATTTTATGAAGAAATTACTATTAAAAAATGAGGGTTTTATCAGCTTTTCATTGTATATTATATTGATATATTTGATATCTGTTTACTACCACTTCTATAATAGATACATGATGGTGATTGAAATCAGAACAAATCTAATATTAATTTATGAGAATTACATCAATAAAATAATCGGGACAGGGTGAAAAGATGATTTTAACAGGTTTTATGGGCAGTGGTAAAACGACTGCAGGTGAACGGGTCTCTGAAATAACAGGTAAAGAATTTATAGATCTCGACCATTACATTGTGGAAGAGACCGGACAGTCGATCAGCTCTATTTTCGATAGTCAGGGTGAGAGTGGATTCAGGGAGATTGAAAGGGATGCACTGAAAAAAGTGATTGGCGATGCCGGGGCTGTAATCTCGACAGGCGGCGGCATCATTACATATGAAGAGTCGAGGAAACTTCTGAAAAATAATGAAAATCATAATGTCTACTTTCTATCAGCTTCTTTTGAATTGTTGTACGCGCGCATAAAAAATGACAAAGGGCGTCCAATGCTGAAAAATGGTTACGATGCCACTAAGGATTTATATGAATCCCGTTTAAAATATTATGAAGAAACATCACATTATAAAGTGGATGCGAGTCTCGAAGTCGAGGAATTAGTGACTACATTGCTGCAATTGGAAGCTGCTGACAGCAGCAGGTGACGATTCAACTTAAAAACTTGCCTAACAATTCCACTTATTGATATAATGAGAACGTATATTGTTGGAACAACAAAATTTTGCGTAAGATCAATACTGGAGAGCACGTTAAGTCGTCGCCGAAGGAGCAAACCTTTACAGGTGAATCTCTCAGGCAAAAGAACAGTGTTGTGACGCGTTCCTGAAGGTTACTCAACAGGGCAACGGATCGGTTGTTCTGTTTCATTTATTTTAAGGAGGAAAACAATTTATGGCTGATTTAAAGAAAACACCATTGAATGAGTATTATCATGAAAGTGGTGCAAAACTTGTTGACTTTGGTGGTTGGGAAATGCCCGTACAATTCACGAGCATCAAAGAGGAACACAATGCAGTAAGAGAAGATGTTGGAATCTTTGATGTGAGTCACATGGGTGAGATCAAAGTTTCAGGTAAAGAGGCTGTAGAGTTTTTAAATCATGTTCTTACAAATGATATTACTAAACTCACTGATGTAAAAGCACATTATACTTTCCTGTGTAATGAACAAGGCGGAGTAATCGATGATTTAGTAGCTTATAAATTAGGTGAAGATGAGTACATTCTTGTTGTTAACGCCGGCAATACGGACAAAGATCTTGAATGGTTGACTTCAATTGAAGGATTCGATGCAAAAGTTGAGAACGTCTCTCCTGAATACGGGCAGATTGCTGTACAGGGGCCAAATGCAAGAGCAATGGTTCAAAAGCACGTTGAACAAGATATCAGCGACTTGAAAATGTTTGAATTCAGACAGGACGTTGCAGTAGATGGTAAAGAAGTCATTCTTTCCCAGACTGGTTATACAGGTGAAGACGGATTCGAACTTTATTGTAAGAGTGAAGATACTGTAGCACTTTGGAAACTGTTCAAAGAAGAAGGTGCGGTAGAATGTGGTCTTGGTGCACGTGATACTTTAAGACTTGAAGGCGGACTTCCTCTTCACGGTCAGGATCTTACTGAAGAGATTACGCCTATCGAAGCTAAAATGGGCTTCGCTGTTAAAGTCGACAAAGGTGATTTCATCGGTAAAGATGTATTAAAGAAACAAAAAGAAGAAGGCGCAAAACGCAAACTTCAAGGCTTTGAAATTACTGGTAAAGGAATTGCACGTACTGGTTACGAAGTCTTTGACAACGAAGGCAACCAGGTTGGTGTCGTTACAAGTGGTACACAGTCACCTGCCACAAAACGTTCAATCGGTTTTGCAATGGTTGATACAGACTTCCATGAACTTGAAAAAGAATTCATCATCAAAGTTCGTAACAAAGATGTAGAAGCTAAATTCGTTAAAGCACCTTTTCATAAAAACTAATTGAAGCAGATATAAAAAAGCAATTCTCCATTAATTGGAGAATTGCTTTTATTTATTTTTAGATTTAATTTTACCCGTCCATTTACTGATTCCATTTTTTAGCATGTATACATCTGTGTATCCTTTTTTCTTCAGCATTTTGGCAGCTCTGATAGAAAGTCTGCCTGTCTGGTCATATAGATAGATAGGTTTGTCTTTCCTTAATGACCCCATTTTAATCGACAGGTTCATCATGGGTATATTTCTTGCTCCCAAAATATGACCATGTTCATATTTTTCTTTTTCACGCAGATCGACCAATTGTACTTTTCTCATATCTTTTTTAAATTCGTCTTCCGGCAATGACTTAACATTTCTCATGTTAAGAAGACCATTTACTAATAATAGAGCGATAAGCACAACTAATACGATCAGTATTATTAACCAAGTATCCAATTTACGTCCTCCTCATAAATACATGCATACTTAACATTATAATTAACTTTTATATAATTTAAAAGAGGGAAGTGGGTGAAGAAGTTTCATAATGGAGAAATGGACCGCGTTTCAGGTTTTGACAAACAAAAAAGCATCCCTCTGGATGCTTTTAATCATTTCTTTCTGCTTCGGTATCTTCTTTTGGATTTTCTCAGTGCCTTTCTGTACTTCCTCTGGCTTGGGGTCAATATAAAGAAGTAGTATATTCCATATACGACAGCCCCGAGCACCAAAATGAAAATGACTGAGCTTAAAATCATATTCATGACCATGTCCAGATTAAATATCAAACCGATGATGGCAATGGCTATAAATAGGTAGAGCAAAATTTTCTTCAAGCTTTATCCCTCCGTAATAATTGGTTGAATGAGTGGATTGCTACTTCAACCTGGTCATTTTCGGGCTGCTTTGTCGTCAAATATTGTAACCACAATCCCGGCAGTCCCAACCATTTCAATACCGGAATATCCCTTAATTTATTGGTCAGCTGCAGCACTTCAAATGATAATCCCAAAACGACCGGAATTAATAGTATTCTGTTTAAAATCCTTACATAGAAAGGCTCTACTGGAACGAACATGTAAACGACAAAGCCGACCAGGACTGTGAATAAAATAAATGAGCTGCCGCATCTGTAATGCAGCCTTGAGTGGTCCTGTACATTATCGACTGTAAGTTCTTTATCTGATTCGAATGTGTTGATCACTTTATGTTCTGCCCCGTGATACTGAAATAATCGTTTGATCATCGGTGTAAAGGAAATTGCATATATATATCCTAAAAGAAGTAATAATTTGAAAAATGTCTCCAGAGCAACTTGACCGAAATGGCTGGTTATTATGCCCGAAAACAATGCTGCGACAAATACAGGAATCAAAGTGAATAGGAATTTACCTATTAGGAAAGATAAGATGCCGACAAGTACAGTGGACAACACAATTTTAGTCATGTTCGCCGACTGTTTTTCGGTTTCTATATTCGCATCATCTTCCGGATTTCTTTCATAACGGTCCGTCGCATATTCCATATGCTTCATTCCGAAAATACTGGATTCGATAATTGCGACGTTTCCACGTAAAACAGGTATCTTTTTTAATTTCTGTACCCAGTTTTTCTGAGGGCGTTCCATTTCAAAGTATTCAATTTCATCGTTGTTTCTGCGTATTGCCGTGACCATGTCGTTTCCGGATTGAAACATGACACCTTCTACGACAGCCTGGCCGCCAAACTTAGTTTTTCCCATTTTCTCGCTACTTTCCTTTTAATAGAATTCACTTATGCTGTTTAAAGCAGTGATGCCGTCTTGAACAGTTTTATTGTCATTATTTGCAGCACCGGTTTTTATTTGTTCCAAAGCCCCGGTCATATCTGCATGTGCAACTTCCAATGAGTTATGCCGTCTCATCAGAGTTTCGTTCAATTCCAGATTATTGACTTCCGTCTCATAAGTACTGATTATGTCATCAATATTTTCAATGATCGTATCGATATTTTCATTAAGATTATTGTAATTATCCGAGCTGTAATCTTCGTTGATCATCTGATTGAGAGATTCCAATTCAGTGACCAATGATTTTGTATATTCATCAATGGTATCTATATAGAGCTGGACATTTTCATCATTTTGTGAGGTTTCTGCCTGAGAAATTTCATTTTCCAATGTTTCAAGTTTCATGGAGTTTCTTTCGAGCTTAACCGTTTCGGTCTGTAGCAATTCTTCCAGTTCTTCTTTCTCGGCCTCTGCAGATGACAGCTGTTCTTCTGCAGATGGACTGCCGCAGGAAGCGAGAATAAAACTAAAAGTGAATAAAAAGATTAAATTTTTCATATTTTATCTCCCTAACATCATTTTATTATTTTAACACGTTATGTCATACTTATAAATGAAAAAGGATGTTTAATACTGTAAAATATATTTTGAGGTGAAAAGATGATTAAATACGAAAAAGTACGTGATCTAATTAAGAAAGAGAAGTTAGATGCATTGCTGGTAATGAGCCCTTACAACAGGAGATATCTATCAGCGTTCACCGGCTCAAGCGGTGCAGTCATCATAACTGAAAATGAGAGATATTTAATATCGGATTTCAGATATAACACTCAGGCACAAGAAGAGGCTCGAGACTTTGAATTTGTCCTGCAGCAAAAAGGTCTGATAGATTTCCTCATCAAATTTTTAAAAGAGAAGAACCTTAAAACTGTAGGCTTTGAAGGTGCTCATGTAAACTTCAATACATACAGAGCTTTTTCTGATAACTTCGAACTTGTTCCACTGACAAATGAAGTGGAGAAAATCAGAATGTTTAAAACAGCTGAAGAATTGGAATTGATTAAGAAAGCATGTGAAATTGCCGATGAATCCTATGAGTATATTATAAAGTATGTACAGCCGGGTATGAGTGAGATGCAGGTCAAGAACGAACTTGAAGGTTACATGACTAAACTGGGTGCAAGCGGTGCGAGTTTTGACACGATTGTTGCGAGTGGATACCGTGGTGCATTGCCACATGGTGTCGCTTCGGATAAAATAATAGAAGTCGGCGATATGGTCACTTTGGATTTTGGCGCATACTATAAAGGATATGCCTCGGACATTACTCGTTCATTCGGTGTCGGTGAGGTTTCCGATGAAATGGAAAAAATCTATAATATAGTTCTTGAGTCACAATTGAAAGCATTGGATGATATCAAAAATGGGATGACTGGTTCAGAAGCTGATAAAGTTGCACGGGACGTCATCACTTCCTACGGTTACGGAGATAATTTCGGACATTCACTCGGTCATGGCTTCGGGCTTGAAGTTCACGAAGGTCCGGCACTTGCCAAAAGCAGTGAAACAATACTTGAAGAAAACATGTGCGTTACAGTTGAACCGGGTATATATGTCGACGGCGTAGGCGGTGTCAGAATAGAGGATGACTGTCTGGTGACGGATGAAGGACTTCGTAAACTGACCCACAGTTCAAAAGATCTTTTTATTATATAAACACGAGGAGGAAGATACAGTGATTTCAGTAAACGATTTGAAAACAGGATTAACGATTGAAACAGACGGCAGCATATGGAGAGTTGTAGATTTCCAGCATGTAAAACCAGGTAAAGGTGCTGCTTTTGTACGCAGTAAATTAAGAAACCTGAGAACAGGTGCCATTCAGGAAAAGACTTTCAGAGCCGGGGAGAAAGTTGGGAAGGCTCAAATAGATAACAGAAAGATGCAGTATTTATACGCTGATGGGGACAGTCACGTCTTCATGGACAATAATACCTACGATCAGGTAGAGCTTCAGACTGATCAACTGGAACATGAGCTGCAGTTTTTACAGGAAAATATGAATGTTACAATCATCATGTATGAAGGGGAAACTTTAGGCGTGCAGTTGCCGAAGACGGTTGAACTGAAAGTTACAGAGTCAGAGCCTGGAATCAAAGGCGATACAGCAACAGGTGCTACTAAAGAAGCTAAGCTTGAGACAGGTTTGACAATTCAGGTTCCACTTTTTGTCAATCAAGGTGATGTTTTAGTAATCAATACAGATGAGGGTGCGTATGTATCCAGAGCATAAAAGCAGAGTTTTCTCTGCTTTTATTATTTTTACTTGAATTGGTAGGACCACTGAAGTAAAATTATATGAAGAAATTTCCTTAAGGAGTATTGCTATGAATATTGAGAATCTTGATAAATTAATTGAACGTATGGAAAAAGCATCTTTATCTGAACTGTCTTATAAAGACGGTGAGGTTGACATCAAATTGAAAAAAGAGGCACCTCGTGAAGTAATGGAAGTACCTGCTAAAGAGACGGCTAATATCAGTCCACAGCAAAACATCCCTGCGTTTGAAAATGAAACGGTCGAAAAAGAAGGCACGCTGATCAAAGCACCAATGGTGGGTACTTTTTACAAAGCTCCTTCTCCTGAGTCAGAGCCTTTCATAAGTGTCGGCGATAATGTATCCAATGACTCTGTAGTATGTATTTTAGAAGCGATGAAATTATTCAATGAAATCCAGGCAGAAACTTCCGGTGAAATTGTAGAGATACTCGTTGAAGATGGAGATATGGTTGAATACGATCAGCCATTGTTCAGAGTCCTATGATAAAAAAAGTGTTGGTTGCCAACCGTGGTGAAATTGCAGTAAGAATCATTCGTGCATGTAGTGAGCTCGGAATCGAATCAGTCAGCATTTATTCTGAAGCGGATAAAGACAGTCTACACCGGAAACTTGCGACGGAATCTTACTGTATAGGACCTAAGCTGTCTAAAGACAGCTACCTGGATATGATCAGCATCATCACTATCGCCAATAAAACAGGGTGTGACGCAATTCATCCCGGTTATGGTTTCCTGGCGGAAAACAGTGATTTTGCCGAGATGTGCGAAGCTTCAAATTTGATATTCATTGGCCCGATGTATGAAACCATCTCTTTGATGGGAGTCAAGGATGTCGCCAAGAATACTATGGAAAAGGCAGGCGTTCCTACAGTGCCGGGAAGTGACGGTGTCGTCCAATCAGTTGATCATGCTAAAGAAATTGCATCATCTGTCGGCTACCCGGTCATTATTAAGGCGAGTTACGGCGGAGGAGGGAAAGGCATCCGCGTGGCCCGTAATCAAGAAGAACTGGTGCAGAACTATAAGATGACGGAACAGGAAGCTGAAAGTGCCTTTGGCAACAAAAGCTTATATATAGAAAAGTATATAGAAAACTTCCGTCATATAGAGATTCAGGTGCTGGGAGATTATCACGGTAATGTTGTTCACCTTGGTGAGCGCGACTGTACCATACAAAGAAGAATGCAAAAGCTCGTTGAAGAGGCACCGAGTCCGATTCTGACGGATGAGAAACGTAAAGCGATGGGCGACACTGCAGTAACTGCAGCGAAAAGCATTGATTACATCGGTGCGGGAACAATAGAATTCATCTATGATCTGAATGACGATAATTTTTATTTCATGGAAATGAACACCCGTATACAGGTGGAACATCCGGTGACCGAGATGATCACCGGCATAGATCTGGTTAAAATGCAGATCAGAATTGCCATGAGGGAAGAAATACCTTTTAAACAGGAAGACATAACTTTCCGCGGTCATGCGATCGAGTACCGTATCAACGCGGAAAATCCATCTAAAAACTTCATGCCTTCGGCAGGTAAAATAACAAACTTCATCACCCCTGGCGGTTTTGGTGTCAGAATGGATACTGCGTGCTACAGCGGTTATACTATTCCGCCGTATTACGACTCCATGATTGCCAAATTGATTGTTCACGGTGAGTCGCGTGAAGAGGTCATTCACATTTCAAAACGTTCACTTGGTGAATTCATTATTGGCGGAATCGATACGACGATCCCTTTCCATATGAATCTGTTGAAAAATGATGATTTCAATAATAATAATTACAACACAAACTTTTTAGCCTTAAATGATATCATGTTATAATAATGTCAAGAGGTGATGATAGTGAAGATTTCAACAAAAAATTCCAATTTAGGCGTTATTAATATTTCTCCTGAAGTGATAGAAGTGATAACAAGCATCGCAGTCACAGAGACACCCGGAGTTCACAGTTTACAAAACAATTTTGCAAGTGGTAATATAGAAAAGCTTGGCAAGAAATATCGTGGCCGTGGTGTGCGCGTCGATATAAAAGACGAAGAAGTAATTCTATCGGCTTACGTAGTATTAAAAGAAGGTGTAAACGTTCATAAAGTTGCTGAGAACATCCAGTTTAATGTCAATCAAACTTTACACACTATGTTGGAGCAGCAGGTTAAAGAAATAAATGTTCACATTGTGAATATCATTAAATAAAGATGGATTGGTGTTTTTATGAACAGACATGAACAGCGCAAAAAAATTTTTCAATTACTATTTCAAATAGATCATGAGGTTGTGGCGTTGAATGAAGCTGCATTTTATGATTTTCTTGATGATTATTCCTATATAAAAGATGTTGTCAGCTATTATGAGCATAATAAAGAGAATGTCGATGACTATATCAGCAAACATCTTAAAAACTATACACTGGAGAGAATTTCCAAATCGGAAAGAAATGTTTTAAGAATGGCTGTATCTGAATTATTGTTACAAGATTCCCCTCCGAGAGTAATCATTAATGAAGCGGTTAAAATCATTAAATTATACGGTGACAAAGACAGTTACAAATTTGTAAATGGTGTGCTTAAGAACTTTCCTGCATTATTAGAAGGAATGGATGATAATAGTGATGGAAAACAATAAATATTTATCCGTAAAAGCTTTAACAAAATATTTAAAATATAAATTTGACCAAGACCCGTATTTACGACGGGTCTTTGTTACAGGCGAATTATCCAATGTCAAGCTGCATTCAAGCGGGCATCTTTATTTTGCACTCAAAGATGGACATTCTGTAATCAGAGGAATAATGTTCAGATCTGCTGCGAGCAAGCTTACATTCAAACCGGTAGAAGGTCAGAAAGTACTTATCTCGGGCAGGGTGAGCATTTTTGAAAACACCGGTCAATATCAGGTTTATGCCGAAGACATTCAAATAGACGGCATCGGCCAGCTTTTTGAACAATTGGAGAAAGATAAGAAAGAACTTGCACAAAAAGGCTATTTTGATCAAGAGTATAAAAAATCCATACCTGAATTCCCTGAAAATGTTGTTTTGATCAGTTCTGCAACGAGTGCTGCCGTAAAAGATATGATAACCACTTTTAAGCGGCGTTATCCTCTTGTCACACTGCATGTCTTAAATACTCTGATGCAGGGACCTGAAAGTAAAGATGATGTGATCGACCAGTTGGAGTATGCAGACACATTGAATGCCGACCTGATTATACTCGCACGTGGCGGGGGATCTATCGAAGATTTGTGGACATTCAATGAAAAGGCCGTAGCACTTGCAGTCTTTGATACGGATACGCCTGTCATAACCGGTGTCGGCCATGAAACGGACACTACACTGGTGGATTATATTTCCGATCTAAGAGCACCGACGCCGACTGCAGCTGCAGAACTTGCCGTCCCTTTTTATCAGGATATCCTGCACAGACTGAAGGAGACTGAACTGAAAATCACACGTGATATTATGCAGAACATACAATTCAAGAAGCAGTCATTAAGCGGACTTGCAGGCTACTATAAATTTAAGACCCCTTCCTTACTGTATGATCAGCAGACAGAGAGACTCATTAATCATAAAGATAAATTAATTAATAACTTTAATAATTCCTTTAAAGAACATACATATGGATTGAAACATCTGCAATCCAGTTTAAATCATCTGTCCCCGATGCCAGATATCAGTATGTATAAAAATCAGCTGTCAGGTCTTTATGAAGATTTGAACCATTCAATCCTCCAGATTAACAAAGATGTCAGAAGAAATTTATTCAATAAAATTGATATGCTGGATTCATTAAGTCCGACAGCAGTATTAAAACGTGGTTATTCATATACTACAAAAGATAGCCAGGTCATTAAAAATGCCATGAACATTAAAGAAGATGAAATGATCACGAGTCATTTTCATAAAGGCAATATAATATCCAAAGTAATAGAGGTGAACAATGATGAATGAAGAAAAAAATGAATCCTTTGAAGAAAAGATGACTAAGCTGGACGACATCGTAAAAGAATTGGACAATGATGAAGTATCATTGGAAAAATCTCTTGAACTCTATAAAAAGGGTGTAGAGCTGTCGCGTGAATGCGAAAAAATATTAAAAGATGCAGAGTTGAAAGTGGAAACTCTGAATAAGGACAGTAATAATGAATAATATCGATTATCATATTGAAAAAATTGACGATGTAATACTCAGGCACCTTGAAGAAAATCATGTTTCAAAGACGATAATGGAAGCGAGTAAATACTCTGTCAAGTCCGGAGGAAAAAGATTCAGACCATATTTGCTTTTTGCTGCTCTGGAGGCATTCAATGTCCCGCTGCAATCAGGATTGAAGACAGCGAGTGCGATCGAAATGATCCATACATACTCTCTTATACATGATGATCTGCCAGCAATGGACGACGATGACTTGAGAAGAGGAAAGCCCACCAATCATAAAGTTTTCGGAGAGGCCGCCGCAATACTGGCGGGAGACAATCTGCTTACCGAGAGCTTTGCTCTAATTGCTAATGATAAAGAACTGTCTACTGGTAATAAATTGGAACTCATACAGATGATTTCAAAATCTGCCGGACAAAATGGTATGATAGGTGGACAAATGCTGGATATAGATGCTGAGAATAAAGAAATTTCATTTGAAGATCTTGAACAGATTCATGCCTACAAAACGGGTAAACTGATCAGTGCACCGGTAAAAGCCGCAGCAATCATTGCTGAAGCAGATGAAAAAACAGCATTCCATCTTTTGAAATTCGCTGATTATCTTGGCATCATCTTCCAAATCAGAGATGATATTCTCGATGTCACCGGTGATGTGAGAATCACAGGTAAGAATACCGGCAGTGATGCCCGCAAGGATAAAGTGACTTATGTCAGTACCTTCGGTCTGGAAGGTGCCAAGGAAGAGATGGACAGAAGAGCCAGTCTGGCCCTTAAAGAACTGAACGCTGTGAAAGATGTTATCAATGTCAATGAACTTAAAAATGTACTTAACAAATTTACAGTAAGAGATAATTAAAATACAAGAGCTAACTGTATCTTAGATACTGTTTATAATGTTATAATTAAAAACAGTAAATTCAAAGGTTGGATGTATTATGAATCTTTTTAAAATCGAAGACCCGAAATTCTTAAAAAAATTAAATATAAATCAATTGGAATCCCTTGCTCAGGATGTCAGGGAATTTCTGATACAGTCATGTTCACAGACCGGTGGACACATAGGTGCCAATCTCGGTGTTGTTGAACTTTCTATAGCACTCCATAAGCATTTCGATTCACCTGAAGATAAGTTTATTTTTGATGTCGGACACCAGGCATATATTCATAAAATTTTAACCGGCCGAATCGATCAGTTTGATACGCTGAGACAGTATAAAGGCTTATGCGGATTTCCTAAATTAAGGGAGTCTGAACATGACGTGTGGGAAGCCGGTCACTCAAGCACGTCTTTATCCGCAGCGATGGGCATTGCTAAAGCGAGAGACATCAAAGAGGAAAATTATCAGGTCGTACCTATTATCGGTGACGGCGCTTTGACAGGCGGAATGGCTCTGGAGGCTCTGAACCATATCGGTTCCGATAAGACGGACATGACAATCATTTTGAATGACAATGAGATGAGTATTGCCCCGAACGTCGGAGCAATGCACAATATGCTCGGCAGAATCAGGACGAATACCAATTACAACCGAATCAAGTATGATATTGAAGATGCTATTCAAAAAATGCCGCAGGTCGGATCAAGATTAAGAGATGTTGCCGACCGTATAAAAGACAGTCTGAAATATTTGGTAGTAGAAGGCGTTTTCTTTGAGGAGCTCGGAATAAAATATATCGGACCTGTAGATGGTCATGATTTTGAAGACCTTGAACAGGCGATCCAGTCTGCAAAAGACTATAAAGGTCCTGTAGTTGTGCATGTAATTACTAAGAAAGGCAAAGGATATCATCCTGCAGAGGATGATAAACTCGGCACATGGCACGGTCTTGGGCCGTATAAAATAGAGACCGGTGAAGTTCTTGGCAGTAAACCGACAGTGTCGTGGAGTGAATTCATGTCAAACTCTGTACTGGACAAAGCTAAAGATGAAAAAACGATTGTTGCAATTACGCCGGCAATGCCTGTCGGAAGCAAGCTGACAAAGTTCCAGAATGAATTGCCGAATCAATTTTTTGATGTGGGCATCGCCGAGCAGCATGCTGTGACAATGTCTGCAGGACTGGCTACCAATGGTATGAAGCCTTACCTTGCGATATATTCAACATTTTTACAAAGAGGATATGACCAGCTGCTTCATGATGTAGACCGTCAAAATCTCAATGTATTCATCGGTATCGACAGAAGTGGATTGGTCGGTGCAGACGGTGAGACCCATCAGGGTGTATTCGATATAAGTTTTATTTCTCCGCTGCCGAATACAACATTAATGATGCCGAAGGACGAGTATGAAGCAAAACAGATGATTGATCTTGCTTTCAGCCATGACGGCCCGATCGCACTGAGATATCCAAGAGGAAATGTTAAAGGTGTGGATATGACCGTTCCGAGAGAACCTTTAGAAATAGGTCAATGGGAAACCTTGCAGGAAGGTTCGGATGTACATGTGATTTCATTCGGGCCGACTGTTTCACTTGCAGAAGAAGCAGCGAATGCACTTCAACAAAAAGATATTGAAGCGGGTGTAGTAAACGCAAGATTCATAAAACCGCTCGATGAAGAATATCTCCATAAAATCGGACACGCAGATACTCCGCTTATCGTCGTTGAAGAGTCCATGCTGACCGGCGGTCTTGGCAGCATGATAGCTACATTTCTGAGTGATAATCACTATACCAATAAGATCAAGAGAATAGGTATAGACAATGAATATATTGAACACGGAGATGTGAACCTGTTACTGGAGGATATCGGCATCACTGCTGAAAATATTACACAGCAGGCTGTAAGACTAGTGGGAACAAAACATGAAAAAAGTACGTATTGATGATTTTTTGGAAGCTAACTTCAACATAGGCACATTGGATGAAATAGGCAGGATTATAATGGCGGGCAAAGTTTTGAACAACAATGAGCCCGTCTATAAGCCATCTGAAATGATACGGCCTGACAAAGCTGATATCAGATTTAAAAATATCAAACCTTTTGTATCCAGAGGCGGATTGAAATTAAAGCATGCGATTGAATCCTTCGACATCGTGCTGGAAGATAAAGTCATGATTGATATAGGCAGTTCTACCGGCGGTTTCACTGACTGTGCACTGCAAAATGGTGCATCAATGATCTATGCAGTGGATGTCGGTACGAACCAGCTGGATTATAAGTTAAGAATCCATCCTGATGTCGTCGTTAAAGAGCAGACAAATTTCAAAAGTACCGTGAGCGAAGATTTTAATCCTCCGCCTGATCTGATGACGATTGACGTGTCTTTTACATCAATCGTGCCCATATTGAGACATATCAGCGAATTATTTTATCATTCTTTTGAAATCATTGCGCTGATCAAGCCACAATTTGAAAGTTTTCTTGAAGAGCGTGAGGAAAATGGCATCATTACATCGATTGAAACCCATAAAAATGTAATTGAGCGTGTCATTGAAGAATGCCGTGATCTGAGATTCCACCCGGAAGCTGTCGTCAAGTCGAAAGTGAAGGGGACGAAAGGGAATCAGGAATATTTATTGTATTTAACTCATGAAAAAAGTATAAAAAACCATATTACTGATGAAGACATTCAATCTATTTTGTAGATGCATGTCTTTTTTAGTGCACTTTTATTGTGAGCTGTGATATTATATGTATAAATATACATGTTTTAAATATGGGGGATAACGATGTCAAACAAATCAATCAGACAGATAAAGATCAGAGAAATCATTACAAATAACAAAATTGAAACACAGGAAGACCTCGTAACAATGCTCAATGATTATAATTTTAATGTTACACAGGCAACAGTTTCAAGAGATATTAAGGAATTGCAGCTCATAAAAGTGCCGACGCCTACCGGTGCCTATGTATACAGTCTTCCTAAAGACCGCAAGTATCATCCTTTGGAAAAATTGGGCAGGTATTTGATGGATAGTTTCGTCAAACTCGATTATACTGAGAACCTCCTTGTTTTGAAGACGCTTCCCGGCAACGCACAATCAATTGGTGCAATCATCGACCAGCTGGAATGGGAAGAAGTCATTGGCACGATATGCGGGGATGACACATGCTTATTGATCTGCCGTAACGAAGATTCACAAAAAGCAATCAGAGATCGGATATTCAATCTGATCTGATAAATTGGAGTGTTGTAAGTGCTCTTACGTTTAAATATTAAAAACTTTGCAATATTGGAAAATATAGAACTCGATTTTCATAATGGACTGACAGTAATCTCTGGGGAGTCCGGCGCCGGTAAAAGTATGATCATCGAAGCGATAAATTATCTGTATGGCAAAAGAGCTTCACATGAGGATATAAGATATGATACAGAAGGCTCCCTGATAGAAGGTGTATTTGATTTTCCGGATACGCCGCGTGTCAGTGATTTATTGGATCAGTTTAATATCGTCCAGGATGAGCTTTATATCGTCCGACGTGAAATAATGCAGAACAAAAAAAGTATTATTAAAATCAACAATCATATGATCACTTTGAGCCAGCTCCGGACAATAATGGAAGAGGTTGTGAGTATTTTTGCTCAATCCTCACAACAGGATGCTCTGGATAAAGGGAAGCATATACTTTATCTGGATAAGTTTTTGGATATTCAGAACGAAGCTATATTTGACAGTTATCAAAAAGATTATAATGATTATTTATCAATTACAGAAAAGATAGATGAACTGGAATACAGAGACCGTAACAGAATTGAATCGCTGGAGCTGTATCAGCACCAATTCCAGGAAATTTCTGCCCTCGAACTGCAGCAGGACGAAGAAAGTCAACTTGAAGAAGAACTTGAATATTTGATGAATTTTGAGAAAGTTTATGATTCATTGAGATTTATAAAGGATATTCTGTCTTCAGAGAAAAGCCCGCAGGGAACCCTGTATGATCTGAATCAGCAGCTGGAATCCCTGTCCCAATATAATTCAGAATTTAAAGAGTACGGACCGACAATCATGGACAGCTATTTCATCATTCAGGAACTGGAATCACATATTACGTCCAGTATCTCATCCATGGATTATGATGAACAGAGACTGAATGATATTCAGGCGAGATTGAACAGCATCAACTTTCTGAAGAGGAAGTACAACAAAACATATGAAGAATTGATATTATATATGGATGAGCTGGATGGAAATATTAAAGAACTGGAAAATATATCCCATTCATTTGAAAAATTAAATTCCGAAAAAGAGGCACTGCTGGACAATATGGAACAGAATGCCAATGCACTTCATAACTTCAGGAATGACCGGAAGCATTTTTTGGAAAGCAGAATTCAAAAGGAACTCATGGATTTGGAAATGAACCAGGTTGATTTTGAAATAAAAATCAAACAGGGGAAATTCCATCAATTAGGGTATAGTGATATACAGTTCATGATATCAACCAATAGGGGCGAACCATTAAAAGAGATGAATAAAGTCGCATCAGGCGGTGAGATGTCCAGAGTCATGCTTGCGATCAAATCAATATTTACAGAGTATGATCAGCAGTCTCTGCTCATACTGGATGAAATCGATACTGGCGTCTCCGGCGGTGTTGCTACAAAAATGGCAGAAAAGATGAAAATACTTTCACGCGGCAGGCAGGTTCTGGTCATTTCCCATCTGCCGCAGGCAGCAGCCATTTCCGACCAGCATCTTTACATCTCCAAGGAAAGTGACAAAGAGCGTACGATTACAAAGACTGAATATTTGAAAGATGATGATCATGTTTATGAAATCGCAAGAATGCTGAGCGGTCAGGATGTTACCGAAGCAGCACTGCTCAATGCACGTTCATTAATAAAAACAAACACAACCGTTGATTAATCTTTATCAACAGTTGTGTTTTCTTTTTTCTGGAAACGTTCAGCAGCACGCTTATTCTTTTGTTCACGGTGCAAAATATACCCGCCGATAAACCATATACCTGCGATGGATAATACAAGTCCGACAATGAACTGTACTGCAGTCATAGTGAATGGATCATTGATGACTCCAAACATGCTGTCCCGCATTAGTTTTACACCCACACCAGCAAGTACCGCCGGTATCACCAGTATTAACAGTGCAATGAATTTCTGCATTCTACTCACCCAATCTTAATGTCTCTGTCATTATACATTGTACGATTAATTTGTTCAATTCAACAAAAATTCTTAATATTCCACATATCGGCTTTTTTGTGTAATTTCCGGTTTGAGTATGTATAATAAAAATTGAAGGGGGAAAGGTACTTAATGAAATTCGATGAAATTTTCAGTCAATTAAATACTGAAATGATTGCGCTTTCAGTTTCCAGAGCGGCATCTGAAGATGTGCTCCGGCCGGTATTGAAGCTGGTGGATGATTACGGAATAACCGCTCATCTCGTAGATGATGAAAAAGAGCTCAAGGAACTGATTGGATCTATAGATGAGGGATACTTGGATCATCCTGATATTATTATACATAATGTTCTGACTGATCAGGAGGCGGCATCATACTCAGTAAAATTAGTGGCAGACAATACGTGCAATATATTGATGAAAGGACTGATTCCGACATCTGTCATTTTGAAAGAAGTGTTAAATAAGAAACACAATTTGATCGTCAGTAAATTGCTCAGTCATGTTGCAGTGTTCGATCTGCCCAACTATCATAAACCCGTTTTACTTACAGATGCTGCAATGAACATAGCGCCGGGGGTTGAAGACAAGAAACATATCATAAATAATGCAGTGGATTTTGCACATAATCTAAACATTAAAAAGCCTAAAGTTGCAATGCTTTCTGCAATTGAAAAGATTAATCCTAAAATCTCAAGTACTTTAGAGGCTGAAAATATTATTAATAGTTATAATAGAGATGATTCACATATAGATGGGCCGCTTCAATATGATCTGGCTGTCTCTAAAGATGCTGCAGCAACAAAAGGGATTCAGTCTGAAGTCGCTGGTGATGCAGATATACTTGTTGCACCACAAATTGAAGCTGGAAATATATTGTACAAGTCTTTGGTCTTTTCTGCGGGTTCCAGGGTGGCTGCTGTAATTTTGGGAGCTAAAGTACCAATAGTTTTAACGTCCAGGGCTGATAGTGCTGAAGATAAATATAACTCAATATGTCTGGCTATGAAATCTATATCTTAATTTATTATCTACAAGGAGTGTTTTTAAATGATATTTGAAGAAATGGAACAAAATGATTATGAACAACTTGTTTTTTGTTACGATGAGGTTAGTGGTTTAAAGGCAATTATCTGTATACATGATACTACTCTCGGCCCTGCACTCGGCGGTGCGAGAATGTGGAATTATGAAACTGAAGAAGAGGCTGTCACAGACGTTTTAAGACTGGCAAAAGGCATGACTTATAAAAATGCTGCAGCCGGACTTAATCTGGGCGGCGGTAAAACGGTGATAATCGGTGATGCTAAAAAAGACAAGTCGGAAGCATTCTTCAGAGCGCTTGGCAGATACGTAAACAGTCTGGGCGGCCGTTATATTACTGCTGAAGATGTCAATACGACAGTTCAGGATATGGACCTCATATATCAGGAAACACCATATGTCTGCGGTATCAGTGAATCTTTCGGTTCCGGCGGCGACCCGAGTCCTAAAACTGCATTAGGTGTCTACATGGCGATGAAACGAACAGCTAAAGAAGCTTTCGGTGACGACTCTCTGAAGGGCAGGACTATTGCAGTTCAGGGCGTAGGTAACGTCGCATATACTATGTGCGGACTACTGCATGAAGAAGGCGCAAAACTTATCGTTACAGACATCAACCAGGAAGCTGTCGACAGAGCTGTCAAAGATTACGGCGCAACAGCTGTCGGTCTTGATGAAATTTACGGCGTTGAAGCTGACATTTTCGCACCATGTGCACTCGGCGGTATTCTAAACGAGGAAACCATTCCTCAAATGAAAGTGAAAGCAATTTGCGGCAGTGCAAACAACCAGTTGCAGGATGACGTAAAACACAGTGAGATGCTTGCTGAAAAGAATATTGTATATGCACCTGACTATGTTGTTAACAGCGGCGGTGTGGTCAATGTTGCCGATGAACTGGAAGGATACAATGAAGACAGAGCCGTTCAAAAAGTCAAAGATATATATAACCAGATGGATAAAATTTTCAGCATCGCAAAAGAGGAGAACATTTTCACTGCTGAAGCTGCGGATCGTCTGGCTGAAAAGCGTATCAACCAAATGATGCGTGTGAAGAGCACATTCTCTTTGAATGAAAAGAATCAATTTAATAAAGGATAATAAAAGACTTATGACTGTAAAAATATTAGTATTAAACTTGGGCAGTACATCTACAAAAGTTGCATACTTTGAAAATGTTGAAGAAATCAGCAATGATACTTTAAGACATTCCACGTCACAGGTCCGATTGCCGCTGATGGAGCAGGTTCCTTTCAGATTGAAATCGATTTATAACTTTTTAGATGATAATGATATCGATATAAATAAAATCGATGTCATCAGCGCCAGAGGCGGGTTGCTCAGACCGATCGACGGCGGTACTTACGGGGTCAATAAATTAATGCTGGACGAATTAAAAAGCTTCACCAATGGAGAGCACGCATCTAACTTGAGTGCAATCATTGCTCACGAAATCGGCAGGGAATATAATATTCAGGCAACGATTACCGACCCTGTAGTCGTAGACGAGTTGATCGATGAAGTCAGAATGACCGGCTTAAAGGATATTAAAAGAATTTCTATATTTCATGCTCTTAATCAAAAAGCTGTTGCACGTAATTATGCAAAAGCAGTCGGCAGAAATTACAATGATATCAATGTAATCGTTGTTCATATGGGCGGCGGGATTACAGTCGGTGCCCATGAGCGGGGCAGAGTCGTTGATGTAAATGACGGACTGTACGGAGATGGGCCGATGAGCCCGACACGAAGTGGTGCATTACCGAACAGGGCATTTGCAAAATACATCTTCGATAACCAGTTGACTTTACATGACATAAATACACTGATCAGTAAGCAGGGCGGATTCATATCACTGAAAGGGACAGAAGATGCTTTGAAAATAGAACAGGAAGCACTGGAAGGAGACCAATATTCAATGGATATCTACCGTTCGCTCAGTGTTCAGATTGCCAAGGAGATCGGTTCCAGAGCCGCTGTATTAAAAGGTGAGGTCGATGGTATTTTATTTACCGGCGGGCTGGCATACAGTAAATACCTTATTGGTCTGATCAGACCATACATTGAATTCCTCGGCGATATAGAAGTTTATCCCGGTGAAGAGGAAATGCAGGCACTTGCAGAAGGTGCGTACCGGGTACTTTCCGGTGAAGAAAGACTGAAAGAATATAGCTAAGGGGGACAAAGGATGGCAAATCAATATGATTTAGTCGTTTTAGGCGGCGGAACTGCAGGGTACGTTGCAGCAATCAAAGCCTCTCAACTCGGAATGAAAACAGCAGTAGTTGAAAGCTCCAAACTGGGCGGTACATGTTTACATAAAGGATGTATCCCGACGAAATCATTTTTAAAATCAGCGGAAGTAGTATCTGTCATGAAAAATGCTGAAATATTCGGCATCGATAGTGAAAGTCCGACGTTTGAAATGCAAAACATTGTCGACAGTAAAAATAAAACCGTCGATCAGATGTATAACGGCATTCAATATTTAATGAAAAAGCATAAAATAGATATCTTTGAAGGTCACGGCAGGATTTTAGGACCGTCGCTGTTTTCGCCGATGGCTGGCACAATTGCAGTAGAAGATCCCTATGATGATGAAGCTGAGAGTGAAATATTAGTCAACCAGAATGTTTTGATCAGCACAGGGTCTGCGCCGCGCGAATTGTCATTCCTGCCATTTGATCATGACCTGGTACTATCAAGTGATGATATGATGGAGTTACAGGACATTCCTAATAGTATTGCCATTATCGGCGGCGGTGTCATCGGACTTGAGTTTGCGAGTATGTTAAATGACCTGGGTTCAAAAGTGACAGTGCTGGAAGCAGGTGACAGTATCCTGCCGAACGAAGACAGAGATGTGAGCAGCACTCTGAAGAAATCTTTAACGGATAAAGGCATTCATTTTGAAACGGGTGTGAGTCTGGATGAAAATAATGTCAATTTGTCAGATGGCTCTGTGAAGATCAATTTAGATGCTGAAATGGTTTTTGATAAAGTTCTTGTTGCAGTGGGCAGAAGTCCGAACATTGATGATATCGGCTTGAGTAATACCAAGATTGAAGTGGAAAATGGTTTTATTAAAACAAATGAATATTATCAGACGAAAGATAATCATATTTATGCTGCAGGAGATTGTATCGGAAATCTTCAACTTGCCCACGTGGCAACAAAAGAAGCGATCAATGCTGTCACTCATATGGCTGACACGGAACCATACAAGCTGAATTACAATCAAGTGCCAAGATGCATTTATACTTCTCCGGAAGTGGCGGCAATCGGCCGGACTGAAGCACAGCTGAAAGAACTCGATATTGCATTTAAATCACATAAAATACCATTGAATGCGATTGGTAAAGCTGTCATTCAAGGTAATAGGAACGGGTTTGGCAAGATTCTGGTCGATCCGGCGACTCAGGACATTTTAGGTGTAAGCCTGGTCGGTCCGAATGTAACGGAATTGATTAATGAAGTTGCACTGGCACAATTTTTAGATGCCTCGGCATTGGAACTTGGAACGAGTGTTCATGCACACCCGTCGATTTCAGAAATCCTGATGGAACTTGGACTGGATGCTGAAGGAATGGCTATACATGTTTAAGGAGGTAAAGCATGAGAAATCATGAAGAAGTCGGCTTAACAGCGGATGATGTTAAAGAAATATACCGTACGATGTTACTGTCCAGAAAGATGGACGAGAGAATGTGGCTGTTGAACAGAGCAGGAAAACTGCCATTTGTAATATCCTGTCAGGGACAGGAGGCAACCCAGGTCGGGGCTGGATACGCACTGAACAAAGAAGAAGATATCCTGAGCCCATACTATAGGGATTTGGCATTGGTCACTCATTTCGGTATGACACCACTGGAGACGATGCTGTCGGCATTTGCTAAAGAAGGTGACGTACAAAGCGGCGGGCGTCAAATGCCTGGACATTTCAGTAAAAAAGTGAATAACATTTTAACGCAGGGTTCGTCAGTGACTACGCAGGTGCTCCATGCTGTAGGCGCAGCCTATAAGTTTAAATTAGATAATGAGAAAAGAGTCGCGCTTACAACCTTAGGTGAAGGTTCAACAAGCCAGGGGGATTTTCATGAAGGGTTGAACTTCGCGGGCGTCCATAAATTGCCTGTCATCTGCCTGATTGAGAATAATAAATATGCAATCAGTGTGCCCTCGCACCTTCAATATGCCGCAGAGAAACTGTCAGACCGTGCAATCGGCTATGGTATACACGGCGAACAGGTGGACGGCAATGATCCGTTCGCTGTTTATGAAGCGGTTAAAGCAGCAAGGGAAAGAGCAGTTAATGGAGATGGTGCGTCTTTAATAGAAGCAATGTCTACAAGGCTGACAGCACATTCATCTGACGATGATGATTCCTACCGTGCGATTGAAGAACGTGAAAAGAATAAAGAATCGGATTGTGTCGTCCACCTTAAAGAATATATGGTTGAAAATGAAATAGCTGCAGAGTCATGGTTTGTGGAAATTGAAGAGGAACTTAAAGAAATTATTAAGGATGCAACCAAAAAAGCGGAGGCTGCACCTTATCCAAAACCGGAAGATGCACTTAAGAATGTGTATGAGGAGGTAAACAATGGCTAAACTATCTTATCTCCAGGCCATTCACAATGCATTGGATTTTGAAATGGGTAAAAACGACGACGTTTTCATTCTAGGTGAGGATGTCGGCAAAAAAGGCGGAGTGTTCAAAGTGACGGACGGCCTGCAGGAAAAATACGGCGAACTACGTTGTCTGGATACACCTCTTGCTGAATCGAACATTGTCGGTACAGGTATCGGTGCAGCAATGATGGGTAAGCGTCCTGTAGCAGAGATTCAATTCGCAGAGTATATTTTACCGGCAACAAACCAGATTCTCAGCGAAGCGGCAAAAATCAGATACCGTTCAAATGGCGATTGGAATTGTCCTATGGTTATTCGCGCGCCTTTTGGAGGCGGGATCCACGGCGCACTGTATCATTCACAGTCAATTGAAACCATCTTTGCCTCAACGCCTGGGCTGAAAGTTGTCATCCCCTCAACACCAAGTGATGCCAAAGGTCTGCTGATCTCCGCAATAAGAGATAATGACCCGGTACTTTATTTTGAACATAAGAAAGCATATCGTCTTTTAAAAGAAGAAGTGCCCGAAGGTGATTATACGGTACCAATTGGAAAAGCCGATGTTAAACGATCCGGTGAGGACATCACAGTCATTACTTACGGTCTGTGTGTTAATTATTCACTTCAGGCAGCAGAAAGATTGTCGAAAGATGGTCATGATATTGAAATTCTGGATTTGAGAACCGTCTATCCTCTGGATAAGGAAAGCATCATAGCATCCGCTAAAAAAACCGGAAAAGTATTGCTGGTCACCGAAGACAATCTTGAAGGAAGTATAATGAGTGAGGTTTCTGCCATCATCGCAGAAAACTGTTTATATGATTTGGATGCGCCAATTATGAGACTTGCCGGGCCTGACGTACCTGCTATGCCTTATTCACCGCCGATGGAAGATTTTTTCATGGTGAATCCGGAGAAAATAGAAGAGAAAATGCTGGAATTAATAGAGCACTAAAGGAGGGGACACAGTGACAGAAATCAAGATGCCGAAACTTGGAGAGAGTGTTACTGAAGGTACGATAGAAAAATGGCTCGTCTCACCGGGAGATACCATTGAAGAGTATGATCCGTTATGTGAGGTCATTACAGATAAGGTCACAGCAGAAGTTCCATCAACTTTTGAAGGTACAATCGACGAAATACTTGTTAATGAAGGAGAGACCGTTGAAGTCGGCATAGCGATATGTACGATAAAGACCGACGGTAAGTCTGTTGAAAATGAAGACACAACAAAAAGCCCTGTAGAAAATGAGCCTGAGACGAATGAAAATAAAACTGCAACGCGACAGAAAACCGTTAAAGCGGACAAACCAAAAGATGCGCGCATTTCACCAGTTGTGATGCGCCTTGCAGGTGAACATGACATTGACTTGAATCGAGTCACAGGCACCGGATTTAACGGCCGTATCACTAAAAAAGATATTTTAAAAGTGATTGAAGATCCATCAGTGACAGCAGGGAAAGTTGACAGTGCACCTGAACCGGCTGAACGTGAGACAGCAGAATCTTCTCTCCCAGAGGGCACTGAGGTGACTGCCGGTGAAGAGATACCGGTAAGCGGTGTAAGAGCTGCAATTGCTAACAAGATGGTTCAATCGTCCACTGAAATCCCACATGCATGGCTGATGATGGAAGTGGATGCAACAAATTTGGTGGATACGCGGAATCAATTAAAGAGCAAGTTCAAAGAAACGGAAGGTTTCAATCTAACGTTTTTCAGCTTCTTTGTAAAAGCTGTTGCGGAAACTCTGAAAGAATATCCGATGCTGAACAGTTCATGGCAGGGTGATAAAATTGTTGTCAATAAAGATATTAATATATCGATAGCAGTCGCAAGTGATGATAAGCTTTATGTACCTGTCATTAAAAATGCGGATGAACTGACAATTAAAGGCATTGCAAAACAGGTGAATGAACTTGCATCTCTTGGCAGAGAGCATAAATTGACGAGTGCGCATATGTCAGGCGGAACATTTACCGTCAATAATACAGGCGCATTCGGTTCTGTACAGTCGATGGGTATCATCAATCATCCGCAGGCGGCTATTTTGCAAGTCGAATCTATTGTTAAGAAGCCTGTAATAATTGATGATATGATTGCAGTACGACACATGGTGAACTTATGTCTGTCAATAGACCATAGAATTTTGGATGGTCTTGTTGCCGGCCAGTTCCTGAAAACTGTAAAAGAGAAAATAGAAAAGATTTCATCTGAACATACTTCGGTGTATTAGCCTTTACAAAGCTTATTTTTAAAGATAAACTAAATTTAAAGTAAATATTATAAACCTTATCCTGAGATAAGGTTTATTTTATAAGGAGAGATTCGATATGAGTAATATGGATTTTAATTTATATATGAACGACATTGTCACTACAGCACGCAGTGAAATGCGTGAATCCGGATACACTGAGCTTACGACACCTGATGAAGTTGATCAGTATTTAAATAAAGAGGGGACGTCGCTTGTGATGGTGAACTCGGTATGCGGCTGTGCCGGTGGAATCGCCCGACCTGCTGCAAAACACGCATTGAACTATGACAAACTGCCAACGCAGCTGCTTACTGTATTTGCAGGTCAGGATAAGGATGCGACGGAGCATGTACGTGATAGAGCGCCGGAATATCTGCCATCTTCACCGTCGTTTGCACTGTTTAAAGACGGCAAGGTCGTCGATATGATTGAAAGACATGAAATCGAAGGTCATGAGACTATGAGCGTGATTACAAACTTACAGGCATGGTTCGAAGAACACTGCGAAGAAGTATAAAAAAAGAGGTCCTTTAAAGGACCTCTTTCATTTAATCAGACACCTGTAAGCATGCTGATGCCGAACAATAGACCGGATACGACAATCAGAAATACCATAAACCAGATAATGAATAGTCTTACTTTCTTGTTTTGCATTAATATCATCCTCAAATAAATTACTATAAATAGTATATTACACTCGTTTATGACAATCAATAATTATTGGAGAGGGACCGTTATGAATAAGGACCGTTTGATCACTCAGTTTTTCGAAATGTTAAAAGTAGATTCAGAGTCAGGAAATGAAAGAAAAATCGCAGATTATTTAAAAAAGTATTTTAAGAAATTTGATGTGGAAGTCATCGAGGACGACACTGCTGGAGTAACCGGCCATGGAGCCGGGAACCTTCTTATCCGGTTAAAGGGTGACCCGGATGTCGAACCGGTATATTTTACCGTGCATATGGATACTGTTACACCAGGCGTTGGTATCAAGCCCCAAATTGAAGACGGATACATTGTATCTGACGGTACAACAATACTGGGCAGTGACGACAAAGCGGGCATTGCAGCAATTATAGAAGCGCTTCATATCATCAATGAAAATGACATGCCTCACGGAGATGTTGAAATCGTCATTACTGTCGGTGAAGAATCCGGCCTGGTGGGGGCAAAAGCATTTGATACAAGCCTGCTGAAAAGCAGGTTCGGTTATGCAATCGATTCGACAGGCAAAGTCGGCACCGTCGTAACCACTGCGCCGACACAAAGTAAAATAGAGGCGCATCTCCATGGTAAAACCGCTCATGCCGGAGTGGCTCCTGAAGAAGGCATCAGCGCAATCAATATTGCTGCCAAAGCCGTCAGTCAGATGACACTGGGGAGAATTGATGAAGAAACCACGGCCAATATCGGCCGTATTGAAGGCGGCAGTGCAACCAATATCGTTGCTGACTATGCTTATGTACTGGCGGAAGCTAGAAGTTTAAATCCGGAGAAGATGGATCAGCAGGCAGCACATATGAGAGAAGCTTTCCAAAATGCTGCAGAATCACTCGGCGGCAGGGCGGAAGTCAGCATAGAGCTGATGTATGATCACCTTCATGCTGAATTAGATTCAGAAGTGGTGACAACTGTGCAAAAAGCGATTGAAAATATTGACAGAACGGCCGACTTCATTTCACTCGGCGGAGGAAGCGACGGAAATGTCTTTAACGGTAAAGGTATCCAGACAGTTGTTTTAGGTCTGGGATATGAAAATATTCACACGACTGCTGAAAGGATACCTGTCGAAGAATTGATTAAAGCTGCAGAATTAGTTGTAGAAATCATAAAAGTACAGCATCAGAAAAAATAAATATTCATATCTTTATTTTACGAACCTCGATGATATTATATAATCGGCCAGGCAGGAATTCATGAAAAATATGAATTCCTGCTTTTTTAATTGTATTTCCATACTTGTCACTTAAAATATTAATTATCTGATAATTTAATATTTAAAATACATTATTGAATTTAAACTTTATTTACATATTGCTCTGTAAATATTTTACTGGTATACTTTATCATGAATTAAATAAGGAGGAATAGTATGAAATGCCCTAATTGCGGTGCTCAAGTATTTGAAGAGGACAAGTTTTGTGGTGATTGTGGACAAGATCTCACTAAGATGAAACCACTTGCAGGGGATCCTGAACCTGTACTAAATGATGTAAATCAGGACCCATATTTAAAAGAATCTGAAAAAAATAATAATTATAACTCTTCGTCAAATCAGGGAAATGAAAAAGCGAAAACATATTTTACTGAAGTTCTTTCATTTTTCAAAGATGCAGTGCTCTCACCAGGCAGTTCAATTGGACGTCGATATGATATTTCAATTGTTGCAGGTACAATAGGTTTACTGTTATTGATTGGTTCATTAATTACTTTCGTACAGATGAGATCTGCACTTGGTGATGTTGTCATTCCATTTTCAACATTATTTGAATATCTTATCGCTATGATAATATTGTTCGGGGTTTTCTTTGGTATTACATATTTGCTGGTTCTCATCGTAATTAGAGAGAGTAAGCACTGGAAAGATATTTTTAATGATTTTTCTGTTCCGGCCGTCATTGTATTTACATTATTTATATTAGCTTCTTTACTGAATTTGATCACACTTTATGAACTTGGATTTTTAGTGAGCCTGGTCGGTTTTCTTTTATTCATCACTGCACCGGTCTACATATTTCTCAGATATGCTGAAAATAATAATGTGAAATTCGACAGTTTTTATGCATTGATAATCTACTATGTTCTTGCTGCAATTGTTTTTTATATCATGGGCAGACTGGTAGTCGGCATGTTTTTGGAAAACTTTATTTATGAATTAAACAACATGATGTTTTAACTGGGAAAAGAGGAAAATCAAATGAAATTTTGTAAAAATTGCGGAGAAGAAATTCGCCCAGAAGCAAAAGTCTGTACAAACTGTGGCCACAAAGTAGAGGCCTCCGCGACAAATACTGCTCAGAGACAGCAGCCTGAACCGAGTAAACCGATGGATCCGGCAAAGAAAAAACTGTTGATCATTTTTGCAGCAGGCTTCGCTATGGTGGCAGTAATCATAGCAATCGTATACAGCCTGGTCGCAGGTGCCCTGTCCCCGGATAATAAGCTGGATACTATTGCTGAAGCCGTGACAGAGGAAGATGCAGAAGCATTGAAGAAAGCTGTGGACAATGACATTACACTTGAAGAGGCACAAGCCTATATTGCTTATGTCGATCAGGTATCCGGATTGTCGAAATATAATTCATGGGTCGGAGATGTAAAAACGGCTCTTGGTGATGGGGCGCCGGGATCTGACATATTTGATGGTATATACACACTATTATCTGTTAACAAAGATGGTTCTCAATATTTAGTTTTTGATGACTACAGTTTCACGATACCCAGAACCAACGTTTATATGTCAGAGTCATATGATATGGATAAATTCGTCTATACTATGGATGGAAACGACTACGAGTGGACTTCAGGCAGTGAGAAATTTGCTGAACTGATACCGGGAAAATATCAATTTGACGGCTTTGCTGTAATTGATGAGAAAGAATATGATTCCTCCATAAATGTCGACTTTCAAAACAGCGAGTCTGCAGTTCTGGATCCTGGGTACTTTTATTTGACAATCAGTGAATCCGTGACTTCCATGTACTATGAGGATGTTTCCGAGGATAGTCTTATTGTCACCGTCGGTGGGGAAGAAGTTGAAGTCAACACGAATGATTACTCTGATAGACTCGGCCCTTATCCGTTTGAAGAAGAGCTGGATGTCAGCGCGACAGTTACACACGCAGGGGAAACTTTTGAAAGTAAAAACGAGCCGCTTAATCTGAGTTATGATGAAGTAGGTATGGATTATTCTACAGGAGAAGCTGCGCCCGTACACTTTGTAGAGCTCGAATTTGATACAGATGCCATCTATGATGCCGGTGAAGCTGAACGTAATGCAGCACAACTGGAAGAAGAGCGTGAAGCTTTCGAAGATGACATGGAAGATAACGTTGAATCATTTTTGACTGACTATCTTTATGCTCTTGAAATGATGTACATGTTTGAAGATATCGATCAAGTTGAAGATTATGTCAATGATGAAACAGATGCATATGCGGCACTGGAATCCAACATTGATTCAGGTACATTTGAAGGCATGTATATTACAGACATACAATACTCGGATTTTTCCCGTGATGGCAGTACAATAACGGTTAATGTGAGTAGTGAGAGAGATTATGATCTTCTCGATGAACCTGCAGAAATAATTACAAAATATACGCTTGAATATGATCCTGAAGAACTGGATTTTGAAATTACAGGCTTCCAGGACGTTTAATGATTGGCACCGGAGTTTTTACTCCGGTGCCATTTTATAGGAGGGAAAATATGAAATATCTATTGATGCTTGCGGTACTTCTGCTGTTGTCAGGCTGTGGAAGTGATGATGGAAACAAAGAAGTAGTCGTGGTTGGAAATGACAGCAGTTCGGAAACTGGGCAGAATGAACCGGAAGAAGAGAATGTCGATCATGTCGCGGAAAACGATACTGATGCAGATGAAACAAAAGCTGAAGAAGAACCTTCAGAGGAAGAGACAGAAGAAGATGACTCACTGATCAGTAATCTTGAAACGAATAAAATCGCTCAGCTGGTCAATGAAGAAAGCTTCGAAATCGTTTCAGAAGAAGATCGGGATTATTATGAACGTATTACAGATATTGACGGGGACGGCACTGATGAAACAGTTCAAATATTGAACAACACCCGAGTTGACGAAGATGAAGTTAAGCTCGGTCATTATATACTTGCCATCTTTGACAGTAATCAAGAAGCAGTTTACGCGGAATATACATATGATTTTTACGGTGGATCCACACCGAGGATTATGGATGTGATAGATATGGACGGAGATGGCATCAGTGAAATCATCATGGAGAATCTGATGTCATCTACAGCAACAGCAGCTACCGGACTGCAGTCTCCTTCACGTTTCATTTATAAATATGATGAATTGATAGGACAATTCAACACGGTGCCAACTCTTGGAAGATTTCTTCAGAATGAAGCAGTTGATACTTATGAAATCAACGTCAACGACTTCATAACAGGCCTGGATTATAATTTTTCATATGCTCCAGCTGTGGAGATGGAGGAAAGTGAGGGGCATTTAAGAGATTTGATTGATTATGGAATTATGGATGAAGCGTCGGGTGGTTTTGCGGATGGCTTTGTCGAGAATACCCATGGCAACCATCGTTATCAGCACCCATCCTACTTGATGCAGCTGGATGGAATGTCGAATCTTGGTCTCGTCTACAATGATCCGGTATTTTCTGCACGGTGGCTGACATTGAATGCGACTTCGCTTTATGAATATAACTCTGATTATAACTGGATGGAAATGGTTGGCATAGACGGTGAATTTGAAACAGAAGCTGCGGTGAATAAAGAACGGGAACCTTTTACTGTTTCAGAATTCAGCAGCAGGTTCGATACTGACGGTGTGTCAAAGGATGATTACATGGGTGAATGGACAATGGTCATAGATGGCAGAATCCAGGAGTTCAATTACATGACAGTCGATATCAGTGAGGAGAAGATTACTGAAACCCACGTCGAGAGCGGAGATGCAGCGGGCCATAACAGCGAAGTTGTTGTAGATTCTATTGAATTGTCCAATAATACGAATCAGTTGAAAGTATCAGGAGAAGTTACAGATAATGATGCAGCGGAAGTGAATAACTCTTATCACAATACTTTTACAATCATCTACATTGAAGGTACTGAACACATGATGGATAAGTATGGTAATTTATATTTGCAATTGGAATGATCAAATAAAAATCCTGTTATAAATGTTGTATTCCAGCATTTATAACAGGATTTAAATATTTATTCCAATGATTGCCATACTTGTATTTTGGATTCAGAATAGTCAACGTCAAACGGGCTTTTAATCACTTCGATGGAGAAGTTGCAGTTTAAGTCTCTATTCATTTTGAAGCGCCATCTCCTGAAAATATACTGATAAATGTCTTCAATCAGTGTACCGGCTCTGCCGACACCTTCAAATATCGTGAAGTCGCTTGATTCAGTATAGGTTTCGTTAAATGGAGTCGCGTCTACAGAACTCACACCAATCATCAGCTCCATCTCATCTTTGACGATTCTTTCATGGAGAATGATTCCCTTTATCAAACCCGTGTTGTAATTCAACAATTCATCAACTACACCATTTTTTTCGAGTTTTTTTAATACTGCCAGCTTTTTTTCCCGGCTGTAATCATTGATTGAAAAATATTGAGTGATTCCAATGATTCTGAAGCTGTCGGCATATATAGTCCTTGTCGGATATTTAGGGGTGTCCACCGGGACTATTTCAAATGTGATTCTTTCCAGCAGGTCCAGATGTCTGATGTGTCTTTCTGTTTCATAAGGGGAGATGCCCATAGTCTGTCTGTACAATTCTTTGAATTCATCGACGTTACTGTAGCCGTAATACTTGGCAATGTCTATCAGTCTGCGGTGACCTTCATAAAGCTCATATGCAATTTCAGTCATTCTTCTTTTCTGCTGGTATTCATAAGGTGTCATACCAACCAGCGAAGTGAAAATGGTTATAAAGGATTTAGGCTCTACACCGAGATCATTAAGTGCTTCACTATAATCTATCTGTTCTCTCAAGTGATCTTCTATATAAATTATAAATTTTTCAATGAAATTTACAGTTTCCATACTGCCTGATGCCACCTTCACAATACTTTTTCTCTTATAATTATTATTTCACTGTCACCTTAAAAACACAATAATTATGATATAATTGACCAATCAATATAAAAAGGTGATTTTATGCAGTTTACAGTTCTCGGGTCAGGTGCAGGCTTGCCTTCTAAGAAAAGCAATACACAAAGTTATATTTTGGATGTCATTGATGAAATCAATCAATACATACTCATAGATGCTGGTGAAGCCCTTCAGCACCGGATGTTACATACAAATATTAAACCATCAAAAGTTAGAAATATTTTCATTACACATTTACATGGAGACCATATATATGGTTTACCTGGATTTCTATCATCCCGGGCACACCAGGGCGGAGAGGACCTGCCTCTTACGATCTACGGGCCTAAAGGTTTGAAAGAATGGCTGGCTGTGACATTTGAAATCAGCAGTTCCAGATTGAACTATCCTTTGAGTATTATTGAAGTGGAGCATGACTCCCAAATAAAAATCGATAAGTTTAACATCAGCGTATACTTATTGGACCATACTATCGACAGCTACCTTTATGTTTTCATCGAAGAAAATAAAAAAGGTGCTTTAAATACAGAGAAACTTAAAAATTTAGGGATAAAGCCGGGACCGGTTTATGCAGATATAAAAAATTCCTCCGTCTTCGAATATGATGGGGTTTCTTATAATACAGAAGAATTCATAGGACCGGAAATCAAAGGACGGAAAATATCTGTGCACGGGGACACACGTATCGTTTCAGACAGGGAATATTTATCCCTGATCGATAACAGCGATCTGATTGTCCATGAAGCGACCTACCTGGATAATGAAAATGAAAAAGCACACCAGTACTTCCATTCGGAAATATCAGATGTGCTGAATAATTTCAGCAGTATCAGTTATGAACACCTGCTGCTGTCTCATTTAAGCAACCGTTATGAAGATGATTATCTGAAAGAACTAAAAGCAAGACTGCCTTCTAATGTTTCTCTTGCCCATGATTTTTTTCAACTTCCCATTTCACATAATTCTCGAGGAAGTAAGTGACTTTTTCGATATAAGCCTCCTGGTTGCGGTTGAAACTTTCGACGTGGCCGCCGCGTCCGGGGTACCATGAAACTTTGGGCCCCTTCTTTTTATTATATAGTTCTTCAGTCTGCTGATAAGGTATGAACCTGTCATTCTTAGAGTGGATGAACAAGATCGGCTGTTTAATTTTATCAACCACTCTTATCGGCGAGACTTTGTATAGTGAGAATTTACTTCTGAATCTGAAAAACAGATTCGTAACGAGCAGTACAAAAGGTGAAGCTATTCTGGAGTATTGCCCGAAAATAAATGTCAGTTGATCTGCGAATTTAGAGAACGAAGCATCTGAAATATAAAACTTCGCTTTATTTGAAAGTTCTCCGGCATAAAGCAGCATAGTGGCCGCACCCATGGATTCTCCGTGAATGCCGAATTCGATGTCTTGACCGTAATGTGAATGAAGATAATCAACGACCGTTTCAAGATCATACTTTTCATAAAAACCGTAAGTAGAGTGAATACCGCCGGTATTGCCGTGTCTTCTGGCATCATAGATTACACAGTTATAGCCCATCTCTACAAACATATTTAAATATTTGATGGAGCTCACCTTGTTTTCTGTGACTCCGTGGCAGAGGACCACCCATTTATTCGTCTCATTCGGATAGACGAATATCGCGTTTATACTGTAATTGAATCTTGAGGGAATCAACTTATCATCCTGCGGCAACTTATTAAATTCATCGAGGTTAATTCTTTTCGCTCTTGTTTCCCTGCGTTTAATGACTTCGACATCACGCAGTTTAAAAAATAATGTCTGAGTTGAAGCGTAATAAGCCAATGAAACTACGATTGTAATGATTGACAGGATACCTGTCCAAATCCATATTCCTAAATTTCTCATATTCTATGTTCCTCATATCTTTGCTTTTTAAAATTTTGAAATGTCTCCGGAAAATCTTCACTGTTCATTTCCAACGCTTTCCTGTAACTGTCCATATTATTCTCAAGCTGCTTCAGACTGCTGACTCCGCTTACGATAATATCAGCTGAATCAAGAATGTATCTATAGGACAAAGCGCTCAGATCTTCAGATGTTTCAAATATTTCATTTAAAATAGACTTCAATTCTTCAGATGAATAGTTAAACATACCATCAGGGAATTTTTGTTGCAAGACTTTCTCGAATTTCTTCGTAAATAAACCTTTCATCAAAGACCCCCTTGCCATCACAACAACATTTTCGAGTGAATTTATCAGCTCAAGAGGCCTGTTGTCAATCGGATTAAATTGTAGCATCAATGTATCGATATTACTGTTGTTAATGTAGTAGTCTATGACATTCGGCCGGATGGAGGAGAGACCATAACCTCTTATGATCCCCTGTGCATTTAAGTCTTCGAATGCAGCAATCGTTTCTTCCATATTGTCTTCGATGGTCCCGCCGTGCAGCTGATACAAATCTATACTGTCCACCTTCAACCTGTGAAGTGACTCTTTAACTTGATCCCTGATATACCTGCTGGTCGCATTCCAGCCGATTTTCTGCTGAAGATGTTTATCGAACTCATTGCCGACTTTTGTACCAATCATAAAATCATGGCGGCTGCGGTATTTGTCCAGTATTTTTCCCACTACTTTCTCATTGCTGCCAAACTGGTATAAATCCGCTGTATCGAAGTAATTAATATTCTCTGCCAGAGCATATTCTATAATTTCCTCAGTCCTTATTTCATTTTCCAGCGGTAAATTCATACAACCCAAAGCAACTTGAGAAAACCTGAGATCATTATTGGATTGGATATTTTTCATTATTATATAACTCCTTCATTTGATTCAATATGACAATTATATCAATACTTCATAATAAATTTGAATAATTTCATTGAATTTTATTTTTCCTGTCTTTTTAAAGCATTATACTTAGTGGTATAGTTAAGAAAATAAACAGTCTAGGAGCTAACATATGAGTAATAATGAATCTTTTGATCATCTTAGGGAAAAGGTGATGCATTCAACTGAAATATTTAACGGTAACATTATAAAAGTGACACATGATGATGTACTGCTTCCGAACGGCAGTACTTCCAAAAGGGAAATAGTGCATCATAACGGGGCGGTTGCCATCATTGCTGTACATGATGACCATCTGTTCCTTGTCCGCCAGTATAGAACACCGACGGAAGAGGTTATTCTGGAAATCCCGGCAGGGAAGGTGGAAAAGGACGAAGAGCCTTACGAAACTGCGAGGAAAGAATTGAAAGAAGAAATTGGTGGTGTCAGTTCTGATATCAGGAAGCTGTATGAATTTTATACAGCACCAGGCTTTGCCAGTGAATTGATTCATATGTACATTGCCGAGGATCTCAAACTTGAAGAACAGGCGCTTGAAAATGATGAGTTTTTGGATGTTGTAAAAGTACCCATTGATTTATTGGAAGAACATCTTAAAAAAGGGCATTTTCGTGATGCTAAAACCATAATTGCTGTACAATATATATTATTAAATTTATAATTCTCAATTAGAAGAAAGTTTATTTATAATTATTATTAATAACTTTTAATCCATTTGAAAGTTTTGTATAATATATATTGATAAAAGATTAAAGTAGGTGGCGTTGTGGAAAAAAGAATACAGCATATAAAAGAAGCCCTTCATGATGCGCGATATAAATTGACACCCCAGCGTGAAGTGACTCTGCGTGTATTACTTGAAAATGAAAGTGATCATTTAAGTGCTGAAGATGTATTCATGAAAGTTAAAGATAAATACCCTGAAATCGGGCTTGCCACTGTATATCGTACATTGGAACTCCTCAATGAATTGAAAATATTGGATAAAATCAATTTCGGTGACGGCGTTTCAAGATATGACCTCCGCAAGGAAGGCGCTGAACATTTTCATCATCATCTTGTATGTATCAACTGCGGATCTGTTGAAGAGATTGAAGAAGACCTGCTTGGTGAAGTGGAAAAAAAGGTTGAAAATGATTTTCAGTTTAAAATTACAGATCATCGTTTAACTTTTCATGGCATATGCAGAACCTGCACATCAAATTCGGAGAACAAGGAAAATGATTGATGTATACGTGGATGAATATATTACTTTTTTGAAAATTGAAAAGGGACTGAGTGCAGCTTCGCTCAACTCATATAGACAGGATTTAAAGCATTACTCAAATTATTTGGCAGACGAGGAAATTACTTCTTTAGATAAAGTGGACACTGAATTATTGATCCAGTTCATTAAATTTCTGTCAGAAAAAGGGCTGAGTGCAAAGACCATCTCAAGAACCCAGTCCACATTAAGAAATTTCCATCAGTTTTTACTTAATCAAAATATAATTGAAATGAACCCGGCGGTGAAACTGACTGCAGTCAGAAGTGAGAAAAAGCTGCCGGAGTATTTGACTATAGAAGAAATGGAAATTTTACTCAATACACCTGATAACTCTCCGGCTGGAATGAGGGACAGCACGCTGATGGAAGTGTTATATGCTTCAGGAATCCGCGTGAGTGAACTGATCAGTATAAAAAGAGCTGATGTTAACACTGAGATGGGCTTTATTCGTGTAAGCGGGAAAGGCAGCAAAGAAAGAATTGTTCCCATCACCGATTTTGTCGCCAAAAAGCTGGATCATTATGTGACAGATATCAGACCTCAGCTTCTTAAAGGAGATGATAATGAAGATTTATTCATCACAAACAGGGGGCGGGGATTCACCCGTCAGGGATTGTGGAAGACGATAAAGAAATACGAAACGTTAAGTGGCATCAGTAAAAATATAACCCCCCATACTTTCCGCCATTCTTTCGCAACCCATCTGATTGAAAATGGTGCAGACTTAAGGGCTGTTCAGGAAATGCTCGGGCATTCGGACATCAGCACCACTCAAATATACACTCAAATATCAACGACTAAAATTCGTGAAATGTATAAACAATTTCACCCCAGAAAGTAGGATTATATGTTTAAAAGAATACATTTAATAGTATTGGATTCGGTAGGCATTGGTGCTCAGCATGATGCAAAGGAATTTGGAGATGAAGGGACACATACGCTTAAACACCTTCTGGAAGACTCTGCAGTAACGCTGGGAAATTTAGAGAAAATGGGGCTTGGCTGTATCGATGAACTGCCTGGAGTCGGCTGCCCTGAAACAACTCATGCATTTTACAGTAAGATGGCAGAACTGTCTCAGGGAAAAGACACCATGACCGGTCACTGGGAAATTGCAGGACTTCATATCGAAAAGCCATTCAAAGTATATCCACAAGGCTTTCCCGAAGAGTTACTGGATAAAATCAGAGAAGTGTCTGGCCGTGGTATAGTAGGCAATATCCCTGCAAGCGGAACTGAAATCATTAAGGATTATGGTGAGCATCAGCTGGAAACAGGAGATCTTATCATTTACACTTCTAATGATCCGGTGCTTCAAATTGCCGCTCATGAAGAAGTGATTCCTCTTGAGGAACTTTATGAAATCTGTGAAAAAGTAAGAGAGATGACCAAAGAGCCTGAATTCCTGGTTGGCAGAATCATTGCAAGACCGTTTGTCGGAACGAATAAAATGGATTTCACAAGAACAGAAAATAGACATGATTATGCATTGGAGCCGTTTGGAAAAACAGTACTGAATGCATTGGAAGAAAATAACAAAGATGTTATCGGCATCGGAAAAATCAATGACATCTTTACCGGCTCGGGTATTACAGACTCTGTCAGAACTAAAAACAACGATGATGGTGTAGATAAACTGCTCGAAGTCATGGATCGTGATTTTGAAGGAATGTCATTTTTAAACCTTGTCGATTTTGATGCACTCTACGGACACAGAAGAGATCCGGCAGGTTATTCAAATGCTTTAAAGGAATTTGATGAACGTCTACCTGAAATAACAGCTAAACTGCAGGATGATGATCTTCTCATCATCACGGCGGACCATGGGAATGACCCGACGCACACGGGTACCGATCATACAAGGGAATATGTGCCTTTACTTATGACTTCAAAAAGGCCTTTGAACTATGGTCCTCTGCGTAACAGTGATACGTTCAGCGACCTGGCAGCAACCATCGCAGAAAACTTCAATGTGCACTACGAATCAAAAGGCAAAAGTTTGCTAAGTGAGTTGAAGTAATATGAGAAACAGAAAGCTTGTTTTTATTCTGATATTGATATTTGCTTTGGTTTGGGGCATTTCGTATTGGGTATTTTTGGTATGATAAAATGAAAGACTGCGGACAAATAACTGTTGTTTGTCCGCAGTCTTTCATTTGTGGGGCAGTCAATCTTTGTCACGCTTTTTCATACGCTTCGCATTTCTGACATCGATTATCTCCCTACGGTCCCGCAAACGATGCTTTTCAACCAGCATTATGCTTGTTTTATGAAGTGATTTTATGTAGTCGAGGAAGTACTCAAATGAAACATCCGGCATTGCAAAAGAGTGCAGTGATTGATACATGTCCTTTGTAAGAGGCAGCTGCAAAGGTTTGAAGTTTACATAAGAAATATTATGTAAACGATTTTCAATCAGTGTCTTCATCTCACTTTTTAAACCGTATTTTTTATAATCAATCGGTGATATGTTCAATCTTTTGACAGCGCGATTGTATATTTTTTGGGCACCGTACAGGTTGCCCCTGCGGTAGTGGTATTCAGCAGTGGACACTTGAATGAAAAACACTTCATCAAGATCCTTTGTAAAGTTTTCTTTTGATTTCCATGAGTCTTCCATGATTTCATGGCATTCAAAGTAATCTTGTTTTATAATAAATTCGTTGTAGTATTTTAATAAAGTGATTTTATCCATAATCATTCTCCAAAATTGAGGTTTTAATATGCTTACCTATGAGGTTAGATTAGATATCTTTGAAGGCCCTCTGGACTTGCTGTTACACTTGATCAAAGAACTTGAAATTGATATATATGATATTCCCATGGCAACATTGACCGAGCAGTACATGGAGTACATAAATCAGATGAAAGGGTTGGAAATCAACATAGCAAGTGAATATTTAGTGATGGCCAGTGAACTGCTGAAAATTAAGAGTGTCATGCTGCTGCCGGAACCTGCAGCTGTAGAAGAGGATTATGAAGATCCAAGAGAACAACTGCTGGAACAGCTGCTGGAATACCAGAATTATAAAGAGTATGCTGAGGAACTTCACAACCTTAAGCTTGAAAATGATAAAACTTTTATCAAACCGCCTCATGACCTTGAGGAAACTGATGATAATAACGAAGATCTTTCACTAAATTTATCACATTTGATTGAAGCGTACCAGAAAGTTAAAATGCGGGTGTCATTGAACCAGCCACAGACTGTAACGATCAGAAGGGAAATCGTTTCGAAGGAACATGCAGAACAATATATATACAATAGGTTTGAAACAAAGAATTCACTCGGGTTCCTTGATTTGTTCAGTCTGGATGAATCAAAGCCGATGATTGTAGCAGTTTTCATAGTCATCCTTGACTGGGTGAAATCACATAAGATGATGATTCACATTTCAGATGATGGAGATTATCAATTTGAAAGGCAGTAATATTCATGGAAAAAATAGATATAATTGAAGGTCTGCTGTATATCGCAGGCGATGTCGGGCTGACTGAGGAGCAGCTGATCATGCATGTGCCGATTACCAGGCAGCAGCTGGGTCATGAGATAGAGCAGTATAATAAATCACATTTGACGATCAGCCGGCACGATCAGCGCTACTTTTTAAAGACAACGGCAGAAATGGAGAAGTATATCGATAGAATACTTCAGGATAAACCTAAAAATAAACTTTCACAGGCATCACTGGAAGTGCTGTCCATCATCGCATACAACCAGCCGGCATCCCGTGCCATGATAGAAGAGCTTCGCGGCGTCCAATCAGACGGACCGATTACTACACTGATGAATAAAAATCTTATATTAAAGAAAAGCCTGGAGAACGAACGTGCAGCACACTTTGTTACCGGCGAAACATTTTTACAAGTTTTTGGACTGGAAAGCTTGGATGATCTGCCGACCCAGGACGACATTAAAGAACAGGAAGAAATCGATCTGTTCTTTAATAATTTGAAGGAGGAAGAATATGACAAATGAAGTACGGTTACAAAAAGTTATATCTAACAGCGGCGTGACTTCACGACGTAAGGCTGAACAATTCATAATTGATGGCAGAGTAAGTGTAAACGGTACGATTGTAACGGAGCTGGGTACGAAAGTGACCGACAGCGATAAAGTAGAGGTAGACGGTATACCTTTAACAAAGGAAGAAAAAGTATATATTCTCTATTACAAACCATCAGGTGAAATATCTACGGTTGATGATGATAACAACCGCAGAACCGTAACATCGAGATTTGCCGGGCTGAACTTAAGAATCTACCCTGTCGGAAGACTGGATTATGACACCTCAGGTGTTCTGCTTCTGACCAATGATGGTGATTTTACACAATACATGACCCATCCGAAATTTGAAGTCACGAAGACATACAGAGTTAAAGTGGACGGAATACTTAAGAGACACCAGCAGAAAGAAATGACCAAAGGCATACAACTCGAAGACGGTATGACTGCTCCTGCAGACATTGAAATCATCCGTGATAAAAAAGACAGGAATATGATTTTGGATGTCACGATCCACGAAGGCAGAAACCGCCAGATCCGAAGAATGTTCGAGTATTTCGACCTTGAAGTGCTCAAATTGACACGTACCAAATATGACTTTTTAAACCTGGATAATCTGAGTGAAGGCGAGTACAGATTCCTGAAGCCGCATGAAGTTAAAAAACTGATTGCCAATGCGAAGGGTTAACGCTTGAATTGTCATAATACTGTCAAACCGTACTAATATATGAATGCTATAATAATAAGAAGCTAAAATTGTTACGGCAGGTGAAATTTATGAAGAAAAGAACCAGGAATATACTTCGTATAAGTATCATTTCAAGTATTGTCATATTATTAGGCGTTACACTATGGTTTAACCTGACCTCCGATTCGAAAGCGATACAAGTAGGAGATGAAGCAGTTGATTTCCAACTTGAAACTTTAGATGGTGAACAGATCCAGTTGTCTGAAATCAACCGGGATAAAGGTGTAATATTGAATTTCTGGGGTACATGGTGTGAACCTTGTCGTGAAGAAATGCCGGATATGAACGAAATTTATAATGAAGGTCATGAAGATTATGAAATTGTTGCTGTCAACGTTTCTGAAGGTAATCAGCAGATCAACCAGTTTCTATCGAGTCTTGATGAAGACTTGAGTTTTCCAATTGTGCTGGACAGTAATAGAGATGTGACCAAAGCTTATCAGGTCGGTCCTTTACCGACGACCATCGCAATAGATAAGGACGGAGTTGTGGTTGAAAAACAGGAACATCAGCTGACCACGGACGATATTTATAACTTTATAGAACAATCGACTTCGGAACAGGATGAAAATTAATGGAATTAAAAGAAATAAAATGTGAATCCTGTGGTCATGTAAACCCGCCGGGTACCCAGCTGTGCCAATCCTGTGGGAAGATGATCAACAGTGACTATGATAAAAAGAAAATAAAAGATCTTATGCGCTATGACGGCAGTGCAATACGTTCTAAAACCCGTTCCAAAAGTATTTTTGATAAAATATGGATGTTCTTTACTTCCATAAAGGTAGGAGTCTCCATTATACTGATCATTGCAATATCAGCATCAATCGGGACTCTTTTTCCTCAGGAATACTTTATACCTGTCGGAGTCGAGCCCTTACAGTATTATACTGATAACTATGGAACATTAGGCCGCCTTTATTACGAACTGGGTTTTCATAATTTATATTCTTCATGGTGGTTTATCATCCTGATAGGAATGCTTGCTTTATCCATAATTGCTGCAAGTATTGACAGGGGGCTCCCTTTACTTAAATCATTAAGAAATCAAAGGGCAAAAAAACACCCATCTTTCTATAAAAGACAGCGTTTAAATTTACATCAGACAGATGCAGGCAATACTGAAAGTGTCATCGAAGATCTTAAGAAAAAAGGATACAAGCATAAAGCGGATAACAATCATCATCTTCTTGAAAAAGGATGGCTCTCCAGATGGGGGCCTTACATAAACCATACCGGTCTGATTATCCTGTTATTCGGAAGTATGCTCAGGTTTTTCCCGGGTATGTATGTGGATGAACTTGTCTATATCACTGAAGGAGAGACTGTTCAGCTTCCTGAAACAGAGGGTCAGTATTATGTTGAGAATAATGATTTCATCGTAGATATGTATGATGAGAATGCAGGTTCTGTATTTGATGAAACGCTTCAAAATTCAAATGAGACGGTAACTAGCAATTACCAGACCGATATCACATTCTATGAAAATCAAAACAAAGATGTTATTGGTTCTTCACCTGATTTGAAAGAAGTTGAAGATTACAGTATACGTGTCAACCATCCATACAGATTCGACCAGTTTGAACTTTATCAGTCGAGTTATGATAACTCACAGATGAAGTCGATGACTTTCCAGCTGGAAGACTCGAGTGGGGAGGTCATAGGTGAACAGTTCACAGTCGATCTTGATAATCCTGATAAATCTTACGATATTGGTGAAGGCATGGAAGTGAACATGCGGGCTTATGCTCCTGACTTTGTGGAAATTGATGATAACGGATCTTTGATTTCCAAAACTCCGGTTGCAACGAACCCGGCATTTGTCTTCGAAGTTACTGATGGAGAATCAAGTGAACTCAGTCTGCTTCAGGTCATGCTGTCAACCGACATCACACAGGATAATGAATACAGTGTCAAGTTCGTTGAAAATGAAAATCACTGGGCAACGGTGCTGACTTTGAAGAAAGATCTGACGCTGCCGTTCATAGCAACCGGCTTCATCATATTTTTAATCGGTCTTGCCATCGGTTCATATATTAACCATAGACGTATATGGATCAATGACGAAGATGGGTTGAATATCAGTGCACATACGAATAAGAACTACTTTGGATTGAAAAAAGAGCTCAATCCGATATTAGAAAAAAATGGATATGAACACATCTTTGACAGAGACGCCAAAGATCAAAATGAAGGCGTCAACACTGATGAGGAGAAATAATTATGGAATCAACAATGTTATCGATAAGTAATGGGCTGATTACAGCGGCTTTCTTTATTCTTTTAGTAGCGCTGGTACCACTTGCAATCAGTATCAAAAGTAAAAAGAAAAGATCAGAATATATCGCCATTACAATGACTGTAGTAGCTTTTATTATGCAAATTGGGTATTTTATACTAAGATGGATAGCAACAGGACATGCTCCCGTATCCAATATGTATGAATTCATCGCAACGTTTTCAATAATGTTAATTTTAGGTTATTTAATCACCTACCATTATTACAAAACCAAAGTTTTAGGTTTATTCGCCATTCCTGTCTCATTATTACTGATTGCGTACGGCAGTTTATTTTCAACGGATGCGAACCCTTTAATACCTTCGCTGCAAAGTAACTGGCTGGCAATACACGTAATTACAGTAACTGTTTCATACGGTATCTTATCTATGAGTGCTGTTGCCGGTTTAATATATTTACTGAAAGCCATTCCGGAAAATGAAAAATCATTGAGAGCACGGACGCTTGAAATGATTATGGCGGGTATTGTCATTGTGCTGGTTTATATTGGAACCACACTGGTCATGCAGGGAGCAGTAGGATACAGTGATGAATTCATGTATACCGATCAGCGGGGAGAAACCATGATTGCGGATTACCATCTGCCAAGCCTGATCAACTACGCTGACGCAATCCCTGTGGATCACCTCGGCGACAATCAATATGAGGAAGCAGATCATTTCCACACAGGAATCAATCTGCCGCCTGTAATCAACTCGCAGTCACTGAATACAGTTATCTGGTCAATCATACTGGGGTCCATTGTTTACGGGATACTCCGCCTGGTACTCAGAAAACGCTTGATGGCGTTTGTCAAGCCGTTTGCGAGCAGGGCTAATTTAAACTTGATGGATGAAATCGGATACCGCTCAGTAATTATCGGTTTTCCATTATTTGCTCTTGGAGGCATCTTCTTTGCAGCTATCTGGGCTCAAATAGCGTGGAGCAGATTCTGGGGCTGGGATCCAAAAGAAACCTGGGCTTTCATCACATTCATGTTCTATACGGTTTTCCTGCACTTAAGATTAAACCGGGGATATGAAGGAGAGAAATCTGCATGGCTTGCAGTGCTTGGTTTCATACTGATACTCTTTAACCTGATTGCAATAAACTTGATTGTTGCTGGACTTCACTCATATGCATAGCTAGAAAAGAGGGTTGAAATGACTGAAAAAATACTAATTGTTGATGACGAAGAAAGAATAAGAAAGTTATTGAACATGTATCTGGTCCGCGAGGGCTACGATATTACAGAAGCAGAGGACGGCGAGGAAGCGCTCGAACTCGCAATGGAAAATGATTACAGCTGTATACTGCTGGATCTGATGATGCCGAAGATGGATGGTATTGAGGTGGCAGGCAGATTGCGCCGCACAAAGTCGACTCCGATCATCATGCTGACCGCCAAAGGTGAAGAAAATAACCGGGTGGAAGGATTTGAAGTCGGAGCGGATGACTATATCGTCAAGCCATTTTCTCCGAGGGAGGTTGTTTTACGCGTTAAAGCGATACTGCGCCGTTCTTCTGAAACGGCGTTCATCAATCAGGAGGCGACAGCGAAGGATGTCATCGTCTATGAACATTTGGTAATAGATAATGATGCGCACCGCGTTCTTGCTGATGATCATAAAGTTAATCTGACGCCAAAGGAGTATGAACTTTTATTATTTCTTGCAAAAAGTCCCGACAAAGTCTTCGATCGTGAAGAGTTGTTGAAAGAAGTCTGGCATTATGATTTCTACGGCGACTTAAGAACGGTGGATACACATGTAAAACGTTTGAGAGAGAAGTTGAACAAAGTATCACCGGAAGCAAGCCGCATGATTCATACTGTGTGGGGCATCGGTTATAAGTTTGAGGTAAATGAATCGTGAAATCATTAAATAGTCTTGTTTCTAAACTGTGGTTGACCATTATTTTAATGGTGACTGCAGTTTTAATTATATTAACTCTCGCTTTAATATTTTTCTTCAGAAGTTATGTATTCAATTCGACTGAAACAATTTTAGAAGAAGATATTGAAAGAGTGGAAGAAGTACTGCTTACCGAACATGATATCAATGCATCCTCAGTCAGCAATGCGAACCTTCTGCTGGAGGATAATCTTCTTATCCTTTATGACAATGAATCAATTTTGCCGTTGTCCGCCCTGGATGAAGAGATTTACAACCGGATAAATATTGATGACATGCCTGAATCAACATTTATAATGGATGATTTATACGACAGTATGTATATGATTAAAACCTCAAATTTAACCAGGTACTTTGATGAAGATATTAAAATCATAAAATACCGTGACCTTGATGCAGTAAACCAGTCCATCAGCACAATCACGATGATAATGTTCATAACAACCGGAATATTGATCATCGGTACGACAATTTTCGCATTCTTATTACTTAACAGAATTACCCAGCCGCTCACTAAATTAAAGACTGCTGCATATAACACTTCCCAGGGTAAATACAAACCTTTGAAAGTCCGCAGCAGAGATGAAATAGGCGAGCTGACATTGGCTTTCAATAAAATGAACCAGGATATTAAAAATAATATCGAAGCTGTACTTCATGAGAAAAATCTCAGAGAAGAAATTTTCTCTTCCATGGAAGAGGGCGTACTTTATTTTGATACTGAAGGAAAGCTGATATACAGCAATGCAAAAGGCAACGTAATCTATCAGACTTTAACTTCAAAAGAACATGAAAAAGAATTGTTCATGGATAGTGTACTTAATATTGTTGAATCGAAAACATCACACATAGAAAGATTGAACATTACGAACAAACACTATCAAGTATCATATACAGCTGTAGTCAGCGACAATAAAACATACGGTGCCATCGTTCTGATCCGCGACATCACTGAAATCGTCAAAACGGAAACGATGCGCTCAGATTTCATAGCCAACGTCTCACATGAACTTAAAACACCGATGGTCATGCTCAGTGGCTATTCTGAAGCGATTCTGGATGAAATCGTCACTGAACCGGAAGAAGTCAAGGAAATGATAAAAATCATCAAAGACGAATCTGACAGAATGAACAAACTTGTAAATGAATTGATTACGATTGCAAGAATGGACAGTGGCGCAGATCTTTTGAATATTGCAGAAAATGATATTATGATCCTGGTCAATGAAATCAGTTTCAAGTTTAAACATGAAATGAATGATAAAGAGGTATCATTTAAAGTCGATGTTGAAAAAGACAGTATAATATTCGACTTTGATTATGGTAAAATAGAACAAGTCATAAATAATCTGCTCGATAATGCAATCCGTTATACAAAGCCGCATGATACAATTACCTTGAAGGTTCGTGACGATGGAGATGAAATTTTAATTTCAGTCGGAGACACAGGAATCGGTCTTAAAGAAGAGCATCAAAACCGTGTTTTTGAGCGCTTTTATAAAGTAGATGAATCAAGAACCCGCGGGAAGCACGGTACAGGTCTCGGCCTGTATATCGTTTCTTCGATTATAAAAAGACATCATGGAACTATTGATCTGAATAGCGAATATGGTGTGGGCACGGTATTTGATATCACCCTGCCAAAAAATCACAGTAAGGAATAGAGGGATGCCAATGGACAGAAACCGTTTAAGAAAATTAATCATCATCAGCATACTTTCGGCAATTTCATTCGTGCTGCTGCTTCTGCAGTTCCCGATACCGTTCCTGCCTCCTTATCTGACTGTGGATTTATCTGATATTCCTGCTTTCATAGGGTTTATGATGTACGGAGGAGCAGTTGGATCACTGATTATCGTTTTAAAAATAATAATCTACGGCCTGCTTGCTGCAAGTGAACCCATAGGGCCGCTTGCAAATCTGATCGCATCATTTGCATTGCTGCTGCCGGTTTTTTTCATTTATATGAGACATAGGACTACAAAATCTTTAGTTATAGGATTTATAGCCGGAACGCTCGTTTTAACGATAATACTTTCGGTTTTCAATTATTTTATACTTTTGCCGCTTTACGGGATGATTGTTGATCAGACGGATATAATTGAAAATTTGAGAATAATTATTACTGCTGGAATCGTTCCTTTTAATATTATTAAGGGAATCATCGTAGGACTGGTGGCATTTGTCATTTATAAGAAATTACTTCCAAAATTGAATAGGTTATAAAAAAAGAGGCGGGTCGTCACCGCCTCTTTTAACTATTCATATCTTAAAGGATCTCCGTCAAACCGCTCTTCAGCCAATTTTATTGAATCTGTCGGACATCCGTTAAAAGCATCGTTCAAATCATCATATAGTTCTTCTGGTACTGCAGCTGTTCCCTTATTGTCATCTAAAATTACATAGGCAATACCGTCATCATCGTAATCATATATATCGGGAGCAGAGGCCCCGCATGCTCCACATGCAATGCACGTATCCATATCAACGATGGTATATTTTTTTACAGTCATGCTTTCACCTCATAACAAAAGACTTCTACATAATTTTATGATGAACGTGAATCTTTATCAAATAAATGACTTTTATTTTGAACAAAACATACTTTGGGCGGATAATGCTTTAAAATTCACACAAATAATAATATAATATACATGTAAGATTTAAGTTTGAGGAGAATGTCTAATGAAAGACGATTTTTATAAAGATATTGAACATAAACGTTCGCATGAAGAAACGGCACAATCCAAAAAGAAAACTAAAAATAATGAGAAAAATGATAATATCAAAAATGAAGATCCTGCTATGAAACGGACTGCCAAATATAAAGAGAAAGAAAATACAAGTAATCAACCCAAGCAATTCTCCAATAAAGTTAAAAGTTATTTCAACAAGGATAATTTAAATAAAGGCCGTGCATTTTTTGCCGGTAAATTTTCCACCTACAATAAACGGTTCAATGATGAATTGAAAGTCACAAAGGAAAAATTGAATGAACTGAGAAAAAAACCGAAAAATCAGAATGACTCTTCTTCAGGTGAAAATCCGGAAGATGAAGAATCAAAGAAAAAAGGCCTCTTACCGATGATAATCGGCGGAATCGTCATAGTGCCGATTACAATATTCCTCGCATTTCTGATCATCGGCAATTTCTGGCCGTCAAATGATGGAATGGAACTTGCAACCGATGAAAGCAGCAATGAAGAAAATCAGGATGAGGAGGAAGTCAGCGAGGATTTGGACGAGCAGCGCTTTGAAATGGAGAAACGTCTGGCAGAATCGAGAGAAGAAGAGAGCGGCGAATCAGAGGAAAGCCAGTCGGACGGCGGTGAAGGTTCAGACGAATCCGGAAATTCTGACAGTGACCTTGCTACAGGAAATATAGAAGCTGATTATAGTGATGAAGAAGTTTCAATGCTGGAAGATGCTGCTGGTGATGCAATTGATGATAAAGAAAATGAAGAGTCAGAAGATGAAAACACCCAGACAGATGAGTCTGCAGAAGAACAGCAGTCTGAAGAAGACTCTGAACAGGAGCAATCATCAGAGGAAGAGGAAACTGATGAAGAAACGACAGGCACAACTCATGTCGTCACGGATCAGGATAACTTATTTCAAATTGCAAAAAGATACTACGGTGACGGCTCTGCAGAGTATGTACAGAGAATCCGTGATGCGAACGGTATCAGCGGCAACAATATAAACGAGGGACAAGAACTTGTAATCCCTTGATGAACGGAACAGTGAAATGAAATATTATGAAACCATTATTGTCGGTGCGGGACCGTGCGGCCTCTCTGCAGCAATTGAACTGGAGCAGAACGACATTGAGTATCTCGTGATTGAAGAGGGCAACATAGTGAATGCCATCTACAATTATCCGACACATCAGACGTTTTTCTCTTCTTCAGAAAAGCTGGCAATCGGAAATTTCCCTTTTATCACAGAAGCTCACAAACCAAAAAGAAATCAGGCACTTGTATATTACAGGGAAGTGGTTAAACACTTTAATCTGAATATCAATACTTATGAAAAAGTCACTTCCTCGAGAAAGACGGAAGACGGCTTTACGGTAGAGACTTCAAAAAGCCAGTATATGTGTAAATATCTGATTGTAGCCACCGGTTATTACGGTCAGCCCAACACGCTGGATGTCCCGGGGGCAGACAAGGATAAGGTATTCCATTATTTTAAAGAGGCCCATCCTTTTTTTAACCAGCATGTACTGATCATAGGCGGTAAGAACTCCAGTGTGGATGCGGCCCTCGAGCTTGAAAAAGCGGGCAGCCATGTCACTATCATCTACCGGGGGAATGATTACTCCAAGAGCATCAAGCCATGGATACTGCCTCAGTTGAAATCCTTGATCAGGCATGGAAAAGTTGATCATTATTTCAATGCGGACATGATTGATATCAAAGATGAATCTGTCATTTTCAGTACAGACGGCGGAACCGTTGAAATAAAAAATGATTTTGTTTTTGCGATGATCGGCTATCATCCTGATTATTGTTTTCTCAAGTCACTCGGCATTGAACTTGAAGAATATGGCAATGGCCTGTCACCGGTACATGATCCGGACACGATGGAAACCAATGTGGACGACCTGTATATTGCCGGGGTCATTGCTGCAGGTCATGATGCCAACATGATAGTCATTGAAAACGGCCGTTTCCACGGCGAGCGGATCATTAAAGATATTTTGAAAAAGAAAGCGCAGAAATAAAAGAAGTCCGAAAAGTTTCGGGCTTCTTTTTTTATGATACAAATGCATTTTTAATATCTTCTTTTTCCAGGTTGGAAAGTGCAAGCATCAGCTTCAGCCTCGCCTTCGGTCCATTCAGGCCGTTTGAAAATATGATGCCTTTTTCCTTCAGTTCATATCCGCCGCCATGATAATCATAGTAACTTCCTACAATACCGTTGAAAGATCTGGAGACGATGACAGTCGTAATATCCGCTTCTGTCACAGCATCCAGTCCTTCCATGGCACTTGGCGGAAGATTGCCCTGGCCCAATGCCTCTATGATCAGTCCGTCATAGCCGGCCTGAACGATGGCATTGAAGAATGTTTCGTCCAGGCCGACATGGGCTTTTATAAGGGCCACTTTAACAGCACTGTTGACGCTTGAGTATTTATCCTGATGCTTAATGGTGTGGTGGTAATATACTTCGGCTTTCGTCAAAAATCCGATCGGTCCATGATTCGGACTTTGAAATGTCGCAACATTTGATGTGTGTGTTTTTGTGACAAAACGAGCTGTATGTATTTCATCATTGAATACTACTAGCACGCCTCTGTCTTTGGATTCAGGGCTGAGAGCAACACGCAGTCCTGATAAGTAGTTGTACATACCGTCGCTGCCGAGTTCGTTAGATGAGCGCATGGCGCCGGTAATGATGACAGGCTGTTCGACATTTAAAGTCAAGTCGAGGAAAAAGGCAGTTTCTTCAAGTGTATCCGTCCCGTGTGTAATGACAAACCCTTCATACCGGCCTTTATTGTCTGAGATGATTTTTTTAATTTCATTCATATCATCAACAGTGATGTGGGGAGAGGGTTTTTTAATAGGATAAATTTCCGTGATGTCCACATCACCATCCAAATGACCTTCAATCTTCAAAGGGTTTTCTTCGTTCTCACTGATTATTCCGTCGGTCTCAGACATGCTGATTGTGCCGCCTGTATGTATCGCCAGAATTTTCTTCAAATTTTATGCACCTCGTAACTGTATTTATTTGAAAAATAATAAAAGCATATCTTTTATTAAGTTAATGTATGAATCTATGATAAAATAAACAAGAATAATGAATCAAGGCAGGTATACATCTTATGAATAATAAAATTAATATAGCTATTGACGGGCCGGCCGCTGCAGGTAAAAGCACAATCTCCAGGCGCGTCGCCGAACAGTTGAATTACATCTACATTGACACTGGTGCGATGTACAGAGCGATAACATTATTATACATAGAAAATGGAAAAGATATAATCAATAATCTCAATAATGTTGAGATCACTTTCAAAAGAGAAGATACAAACCGTGTATTTTTGAACAGTCGGGATGTAACTGATGAAATACGGTCACAGGAAGTGACTGGAAAAGTCAGTGAGGTCTCAAGCTTTGAAGTGGTCAGAAGTTATCTGGTCGCAATGCAGCAAAAAATAGGTCTTGAAAAAGGTGTAGTAATGGATGGCCGCGACATCGGCACGACAGTGCTTCCGGATGCAGAGTTGAAGATATTCATGCAGGCATCTCCGAGGGTGAGGGCAGAACGCCGTCTCATCGAAGAAACAGCCAGAGGAAACCATATCAACCTGGATCAGCTCACTTCACAGATCATCAAGCGTGATGAACTTGATATGAACCGTGAAATCTCACCACTGGTACAGGCTCGGGATGCGATTCTTCTGGATACTACTGAATTATCCATTGAAGAAGTCGAAGCCCATATTTTACACCTGGCAAAGCAGAAGATAGGAGTAGAGTAGCATGCTATATAAAGTTGTTAGAGGGATTGTCAAAAGGTTTTATCATACAAGATTTAAAGTGAATGTCATAGGGGAAGAAAGAATACCGGAATCCGGACCGGTTTTAATATGCAGCAACCACATGTCGGAGTTTGATCCGCCACTTGTTGCAATCAGTACAAAGCGGGAAATGTCTTTCTTTGCAAAATCGGAACTTTTTAAAATACCACTTCTTGGCAATCTGATCAGCCGTCTGAATGCCATACCGGTGGACCGGGGCAAAGGTGACCGTCAAGCATTGAAAAAATCTGTCGAGGCTTTGAAAGAAGGCAATATGCTTTTGATCTTCCCTGAGGGCAGCCGCACAAAAGATGGTAAACTCCAGGATCTTCAACAGGGTGCAAGTTTTATGGCGGTCAAGGGCGGGGCGAAAATAGTTCCCGCAGCCATCAAAGGTAAATATAACCGTCAAAAAGGTGTTACACTTGTATTTGGCAGACCGATTGATGTGAACGAATTAATCGCACAGGGCAAAAACCGTAAAGATATAACAATAGAATTGAAAGAAGAAATTAATAATTTGCTATTATCATAACAATTACTTGACAAATCAGCATATTTATAAGAAGTTAGGTATATAGTCTATAGTAATGTAATGGAGGCAGGCACATGACGACAGATAATATCTTGAACGAAGAAAACAACGAAGAAGAGAATTCACAGGTCGAAGAAAACTCACCTGAGGAAGAGAATGAGGTTTCACAAGAATCACAGGGAGAAACGTCAAATTCAGATGAATCGGCTGACCAGGAAGCATCAGTCAGCAGCTTTAATGAAGGTGATAAAGTAACCGGAACTGTGTTTAAAGTCGAGGATAAGTTTGTTAGGACCCATATTGATGGTACTGACTTTGAAGGTATTATTCCTATCAGTCAAGTGACTAACAAAAGAATCGAACATCCTGATGAAGTCGTCGCAGAAGACGATACAATCGAGGCTGTTGTTATTAAAGTGGAAGATGAAAGTGAACGTCACAACCTTATACTTTCAATCAGAAAACTGGAAGAAGATAAAAGCTATGATGATCTGATTGCATCCAAAGAGAACGATGAAACGATTTCGGGGACTGTAATGGAAGTTGTTCAGGCCGGACTTGTAGTGGATGTCGGTGTAAGAGGCTTCATTCCTGCATCACTGCTGTCAGATGAGTACGTAGAAGATCTGGAGCAGTTTGCGGATCAGACTTTGGAAGTTAAAGTCGAAGATATCGATAAAGATAAAAACCGGGTCATCCTGAACCGCAAGAAAATCATTGAAGTTGAAAAAGAAGCAGACCGCAAAACACAGCTTCAGAAACTTGAAACTGGTTCCATCGTTGAAGGTGAAGTTGTCAGAACCACTAATTTTGGTGCATTCATCAATTTAGGTTCTATTGACGGCCTGGCTCATATTTCCGAGCTGAGCTATGAGAGAGTTGAAAACGTCGAAGATGCAGTTAATATCGGAGACAAAGTTGATGTTAAGATTCTTGATGTGGATGTTGATAACGAACGAGTCAGCCTATCCATCAAACAGGCTCAGGAGAGTCCGTTTGAATTATTCATCAAAGAACATAACAGTGGTGATACTCTTGACGGCCTTGTTAAAAGACTTGTCGATTTCGGGGCATTCGTACAAGTGGCTCCCGGGGTGGAAGGTCTGGTTCACGTATCCGAAATCAGCCATGACCACGTCGCTCACCCTTCTGATGTGCTTGAAGAAGGACAGGAAATCCAGGTCAAAATCTTATCTTTGAGCGAGGACAGCGGCAAAGTTTCATTATCAATCAAAGAAACGACAGAACCGGCTGAAAAATCTGAACAATCATCAAAAGTCTACAGAGATGAAACTGATGAAGATCAACCAACATTAGGTGATGTGTTTGGTGATAAATTTAAGAATTTAGATTTATAAACCGATAAAACATTCGATGATAAAGGGCGATGAAAATCGCCCTTTATTTTATTTTTATGGTAAAATAATTTAAGGTAAGGAGGCGAAATCATGTATAAACCGACAATTGCTGTTGTTGGCCGTCCGAACGTAGGAAAGTCAACTTTATTTAACAGGATCATAGGTGAAAGAAAAGCGATTGTGGAGGACACGCCTGGAGTGACACGTGACCGACTATACGCAGATGGTGAATGGTTGAATCATGAATTCAATGTCATCGACACCGGTGGTATCGAAATAAAAGATGAACCTTTTCAAGAGCAAATTAAAATGCAGGCTGAAATTGCCATATTGGAAGCTGACGTCATACTGATGATTACAAACGGTAAAGAAGGTGTGACGAAAGATGATATGCATGTGGCCCGCATACTGCAGAAATCAGAAAAACCGACTATATTACTAGTCAATAAAATAGATAATTTCGAAATGCGCAATGAAATTTATGACTTTTATCAATTGGGTCTTGGTGACCCGCATCCTGTTTCAGGTTCACACGGACTTGGACTTGGCGATGCTTTGGATGCAGCAGTGGAGCACTTTAAAAACTTGGAAATTGATATACAGGCAGATGATTCCATAAAGGTTTCCCTTATCGGGAGACCGAATGTCGGAAAATCCAGTCTGATCAATGCGATATTGAATGAGGACAGGGTCATCGTCTCAGATATTGCCGGAACAACGAGAGACGCGATAGACACAGAATATACTTTTGACGATGATGAATATACATTGATAGATACTGCCGGTATGAGAAAACGCGGCAAAGTATATGAATCGACTGAGAAATATGCAGTCTTAAGGGCCACACGCGCGATCGAACGTTCAGATGTTGTAGTTGTTGTAATCAATGGTGAAGAAGGCATCATAGAGCAGGACAAGCGTATAGCCGGCCTTGCGCATGAAGCAGGCCGTGCAATTGTCATGGTGGTCAACAAATGGGATGCTGTTGAAAAAGATGATAAAACAATGAAGAAGTTCGAAGATGATATCCGTCAGCAGTTCCAGTTCCTGGATTATGCACCGGTCACTTTTTTATCTGCGAAAACAAAATCACGTCTGACCACACTCTTTCCACTTATTAAGCTGGTGAATGACTCTCATAAGAAGCGTATTCAATCAAGCACTCTCAACGAAGTCATCGTCGACAGTGTGAGCATGAATCCGACACCGACAGATAAAAACGGCCACCGTTTGAATATCTTCTACGGTACTCAGGTCAGTGTAGGCCCGCCCACATTCGTCATGTTTGTCAATGACACTGAATTAATGCACTTCAGTTATAAGCGATATTTGGAAAATCAGCTGAGACGGGCATTTGATTTCCATGGAACGCCTATCCACATCATCAGTCGAAAACGAAATTAAAGGAGCGTGTACTTGTGAACATTTCAGTTTTAGGTACTGGAAGCTTTGGTACAAGCCTGGCAATGGTCTTAACAGATAATAATCACGACGTACAAATGTATGGGAGAAATAATGCTGTTGTCAAAGAAATCAATGAAAAACATACAAATCAACATTATTTAAATGATATACAGCTGCCAGCAGCCTTACGGGCTACGGACGATTTGACGGCAGCAGTCGACCATGCCGAGCTTCTTGTTATTGCAGTACCTGTCAAAGCAGTGAGAACAATTACGAAAGATATACAGAAAATATTAGTTGAGAAAAATAAAAAAGTGCTGATTGTTCATGTCGCCAAAGGACTTGAGCTGAACACCTATTTAAGAGTTTCAGAAGTGATAGAGCAGGAGACCACGCCTGAAACAGTCGAGGATATATGTGTGCTGAGCGGACCGAGCCACGCTGAAGAGGTTGCCTTGAAATCTCCGACGACGGTCAGCACCGCATCCCTCCATAATAAGGGAGTCTCGACAATACAGGACGTATTCATGAGTAAATACTTCAGAGTATATGTAAATGAAGACCTTGTCGGTGTGGAAATCGGAGGTGCTCTGAAAAACATCATCGCCCTTGCAGTCGGTACTTTACATGGCTTGAAATTTGGTGATAATGCAAAAGCGGCGATCATCACCCGTGGACTGCAGGAAATTGCCAGACTCGGTACGAAAATGGGTGCGGACCCTTTGACTTTCCTTGGTCTTTCGGGCATCGGCGACCTGATAGTCACGGCAACAAGCCACCACTCCCGTAACTTCAGATGCGGTATCATGCTTGCAGAAGGTTTGAGCCTGACCGAAGCGGAAGAAAAGATGGGAATGGTAGTAGAGGGCGTAAATACGACACGGGCTGCATTTGAATTAAGCGAAAGCCATGGTGTTGAAATGCCTATTACAAAAGTACTGCATCAATATCTGTTTGATGATATCAGTGAAGATGAAGCGTTTTACAAATTGATGATGAGAGAAAAGACTTCCGAGTCGATCGGTTTGAAAGAGCTTCTCAACGAGCAATACAAAGATTGGAGTAATCAATAAGCTATGTTTGGAATATCTGCAATGGATCTTATGTGGTTGTCCTTTATATCGATGGGTTCAATGGCGGTTGCCGCGGTATTGATCTATGTGGCACGCTATGTCATAAAAATAAGGATTATAAGCATCATCGTCTCTATATTTGCATGGGGACTGCTGCTTCTTGCATTTCTTCTTATGATACCTGTTTTAGGGGGCAGCTAAATGAAAGACAATTTTAAACTTTTAACAGTTCTTTTCTCAGTTTTATTTTTAAGTGCCTGTATGTATCCCGAATCTGAACGGCCTGACCAGATGCCGAGTGAATACCAGATTGAAATGGTTCAGCAGGCTGTCGAGGAGTATCAAGAAGATACTGATGGTCTGTTACCGATTAAAACTGTTTCTGAAACGCGTGAATACTTCGAATACCAGATTGATTTCGAAAAACTTGTTCCGGAATATCTTGATGAAAGACCGCAGATTGCCTATGAAGCAGGCGGCTATTATCAATTTGTAATTCTGGATGCAGAAGAAAATCCGACCATCAAGTTGGCTGACTTGAGAATTACTGAAGAAATCCGTTCTTTACAGCTTAGAGTCAACGGTATGGGGGACCATGTCGAATTTGAAGAAACGATTGGTCCAAATGTATACAAGCTGGACCTGGACTTTTATAACCTGAATGAAAATCCGACTGTGGCCAGTCCATATTCAGGCGGGGCACTTAATGTCTACTACAGCGGCGGTGAGAATTTCATCGTTGACTACAGGGAAGAAATCGGCAGAATTATCGAGGATAACGATTTGGAGTTTGAAACTGGTGATGATGTCCGTGAAGTATTATATGAATATACTCCGATTGTCCCGATATATTCACCCGAGATAACAGTGGATGAAAATAATGATCCGATTTTTATGACAAATGTGCATAAAAGTGCATAGGAAAGCCATTTTTCTGACGAAAAACTACAAAATTCATTGCAGTGGTCAATCTACTGTGTTAAAGTCAAAACATAATGATAAAACTTATCATTATACTCATTATGGGAGGTGGAATAGTATGAACAAGACTGATTTAATCAATGCTGTCAGCGATAAAGCTGATCTAACTAAAAAAGAATCAGGTGCTGCTGTTGATGCAGTATTTGAATCAATTCAAGATTCCTTAAAAAAAGGTGAAAAAGTGCAACTGATCGGTTTCGGTAACTTTGAAGTCCGCGAACGCGCTGCACGTAAAGGCCGCAATCCACAATCTGGTGAAGAAATAGAGATTGCAGCTTCAAAAGTACCAGCTTTCAAAGCAGGTAAAGCACTTAAGGATGCAGTAAAATAATTAATGAATTAGGCCTAACGGTTGATGTTAGGTCTATTAATTTATAAGGTGATATTTTCCATGGAAGCTCTTATACAGCAAATAGAAAAAGATCTGATTAATAACAATTTGAAATTACATAATGAGCCTTTCTTCACCTTCTTTACGGATGAAGAAAATATCATTCGGGATGCACACATCTGTCATGCTGTTTTATTTTTTAATAAAGCATTACAGATTCTGGACGAAGAACCAGAAGATACAGATAGGGAAGAGCATGTTTTGACCGGCGATTATTTTTTCAGCCAGTTTTATAAAATTTTAGCATTACATAATGAGTATAAAGTGATAAATGATGTGTCCAGTATTTCCAAAGAAATCACTTCGATCAAATCAGCTTATGCCGCATCTGCTAACAACCCCTCTTATGCTGAATTAAAAAGTCTTTTATTTGCACCTCTTATTTATCTTGTAGATAATGGTTATGCACATAACAACTTATTACAGTTAATCAATCAATATATAGACAGTATCAATATTGAGAATTTACCATATATAACAAAGAGTACGGGTGACAATAATGGATAAAGAACAACGTGTACATAAAATATTCAACACCATATCAGAAGATTACGATCATATGAATAACATCATAAGTTTCAATCAGCACACACTGTGGAGAAACAAGACCATGTCCCACATGTTTTTAAGCAGTGACATGAATGTTCTCGATGTATGCTGCGGGACAGGGGACTGGACGATTCAGCTTGCTGCAAGCGGTGCAGAGACAACCGGTCTTGATTTCAGCGAGAATATGCTTGAAGTCGCAAAAGAAAAAACTGCGGCAATGGATAATATATCTTTAATTCACGGCAATGCAATGGACCTTCCGTTCGAGGATGGTCAATTTGATTATGTGACCATCGGATTCGGATTAAGGAATCTGCCTGACTACAGCGCGGCGATTGCGGATTTTTACCGCGTATTGAAACCGGGCGGCACATTGGTCATTTTAGAAACGTCCAGGCCGGAAAATAATCTGATCAATTCTGGATTTGAACTTTATTTCGGTAAAATCATGCCTGTGCTCGGCGGCATCATCGCCAAAAAGAAGAATGAGTACGCATGGCTTCATGAATCCACAAGTTCATTCCTTTCAAAAAAGGAGCTTAAGGCAATGCTGTTCTCTACCGGGTTTACAAATATTAAAATAATTCCCCACACTTTAGGTACAGCAGCCAGTCATTTTGCCATAAAGCCGATAGATGGGGATTAACGATGGTATCTTTTAAAAAGTACCTGGCACCTGATTTTATAAAAGTCGACAGATTGATAAAAGAGAACTTAAAACCGAGTGGTGTGCTTTCCAATGATCTGAGTCTTGACTTGTATAAATCGGGAGGTAAAAAATTACGGCCGACTTTATCTATTCTTGCGGGCAGGCTGGGGGACCCCGATAAGATAAATGATGTCTACAAAGTGAGTGCGAGTCTGGAACTGCTTCATATGGCAACTCTAGTGCATGATGATATCATCGATGACAGTGAACTCAGAAGAGGCAAGCCGACGGCATATTATAAGTATGGCTACTTCCAGGCAGTTAATACAGGGAATCTGCTCTTATCGACCGCCGTTCAAATGGTCAGTGATATTGAGCATGGAGAATTTCATAAAACGTACTCTGCTGCCATAGAGCAGATTGTGAGCGGTGAACTGCTTCAGTTCAACCATCAGTTTGATGAAAACCAGACTTATGACGATTACTATAAGAAGATTTATCGTAAGACGGCTTTGCTGATTGTTCTGAGTGTCGAGCTAGGCAGCTATGCCAGCCATCTGGATGAGAGCACTATGAAACATCTGACTGAATTCGCACGTCATATCGGTGTGAGTTTTCAAATCATGGACGACTGTCTGGACTTTACCGGCAATGAGTCAGAACTAGGCAAACCGAAATTTTCCGACCTGGCCAACGGTCATTATACTTTACCTGTACTTCTGCTCAGGGATAAGGATGAGTATTTCAGGCAGCAGTTGGCACACTTTAAAAACAAGCCTGAACAGCTCGCTTCACTGATCGATCAAATATTGTCTTCAGATGTTCTTGAAGAATCTCTGAAAATCAGCTCAGACCATTATGACATTGCCATAGAGCATTTAAGTGATATTGAGCAGCCTATTAAAGGATATTTACTCGAAATAGCAGAAAGATTGAAAAAACGTCTGAAATAAATTAACAATAAAATTAATTAATGATAATATAAGGACATAACTAATTTATAAGGAGATTTAATAATGGAAAAAACTTTTCTAATGATTAAACCTGATGGAGTACAGAGAAATCTTATCGGGCCGATTGTTTCAAGACTTGAAAATAAAGGTTTCAAAATTGCGGGTGCAAAATTGATGAATGTGTCTGAGGATCTTGCTAAAACCCATTATCAGGAACACCAGGACAAACCTTTCTTCGGAGAACTGGTTGACTTCATTACTTCAGGTCCGGTTTTCGCAATGGTATTGGAAGGTGAGAACGTAATCTCTACAGCAAGATTAGTAGTAGGTTCCACGAATCCTCAAGAAGCAGCACCTGGAACTATCAGAGGCGATTTTGGTTTAACTGTTGGAAAAAATATCATCCATGGTTCGGACTCACCTGAAAGTGCTGAAAGAGAAATCAATCTTTTCTTTGATAAAGCTGAAGTACTTGACTACAATCTGATCAACAAAGATTGGATCTACTAAACAAAAAAACAAGGAGCTGGGTTATTTACTCAGCTTTTTTTAATATAATTTTAGAGGAGAAGGTGGAATTATGAGATTTTTAACATCAGGCGAATCACATGGTCCAAAACTAACTGCTATAATTGAAGGTTTTCCATCAAATATGCCCATAGATAAAGACCGCATGGAAGCAGAACTGCTTAAAAGACAAGGCGGATACGGCCGTGGCCGCAGAATGAAAATCGAAAAGGATACTTTCACATTTGGTGCAGGCGTCCGTCATGGTAAAACTCTGGGCAGCCCGATAATGATCGAGCTTGCAAATGATGATTTCAAGAGCTGGACGACGATCATGGGCAGTGAGCCGTTGACTCCCGAGGAAGAAGAGAAGATGAAACGTGTAATCACAAAGCCGCGCCCCGGTCATGCTGACCTTGTCGGAGGCATTAAATACAACGCACGTGATCTGAGAAACGTTCTTGAGAGATCTTCAGCACGGGAAACTGCTGCACGAGTGGCTGTAGGAGCACTATGTAAAGAGCTGCTGCACTCATTGGGTATAAATATGACGAGCCGTGTGACTCAAATAGGTGAAGTTAAAGATGAGGGCGAATACTCATACGAAGAAATTGCCAAAGGTGCAGATGAATCATCAGTGCGTATGATTTCAGATGAGCAGACTAAGAAAACAGAAGAACTGATTGATACAGCAAAGAAAAATGGCGATACTATCGGTGGAATTGTTGAAGTCATCATCGAAAACCCACCGGTCGGCCTCGGTTCATACGTTCATTATGACAGAAAACTCGACTCTAAAATTGCAGGCAGCGTAGTCAGCATCAACGCCTTCAAAGGTGTGGAGTTCGGTATGGGCTTCAAGCTGGCACATACCCCGGGTTCACAGGTTCAGGATGAGATCCTTTACAGCAGTGAAGAGGGTTATACTCGTAAATCGAATAATTTGGGCGGCTTTGAAGGCGGCATGTCTACAGGAATGCCGATTGTTGTCCGTGCGGTGATGAAACCCATCCCGACATTATATAAACCATTGATGAGTGTAGATATCAATACTAAAGAACCGTTTAAGGCAACAGTGGAACGCAGTGATGCCTGCGCTGTACCGGCAGCTTCCATCGTCTGTGAACATATGGTTGCCATTGAAATGGCGAAAGCGGTATTGGATAAATTCCCACATGATAACTTTGAAGAATTGAAACAGGCTGTTGACGACTATGATGACAGAGTTAAAAACTTCTGATCATGAACAAGTTCAAAACGACTTATACAGCTAATAATTACACCGTCCATGTGGGACATGATATTTTCAATGAAGTGATGAAGTTGTATACATCAGAATATGAGGAAGTATTTTATATAGTTGATGAAACTGTATACGGACATTTTAAAGATGGACCATTAAAAGGAATTGAAGACCCGATTATTATTGACAGCGGTGAATCGGCAAAATCCTTCAATTCTTTCATTGATCTTACTGAGAGTCTGCTTCAAAAAGGGATTAAACGCTCCAGTCTCATTGTTGTCATCGGCGGGGGTGCTGCAGGAGATGCCGGCGGTTTTGCAGCTGCAGTAACTTTAAGAGGCGTCGATTTCATCCAGGTACCGACGACCGTTCTTGCACACGATTCTGCAATAGGCGGTAAAACTGCGATCAATTCTGGCCATGGAAAAAATCTGATCGGGTCATTTCACAGACCGGCTGGCGTTATTTATGATTTGGATTTTTTGGACACATTACCGAAAAGTGAAATTTTGAGCGGATTCGGCGAAGTATTTAAGCATGCACTTTTAAACAGTGAGAAAGCTGTTAGTGAGCTGATGAAAAAAACTGCGTCTGGAATCAGTGTAGATGGTATTGAAGAGAGCATTATCAACGGCATCAAAACCAAAATGGACTATGTGACCGCTGATGAATTCGAATCGGGTTCCAGAAAGTTTTTAAACTTGGGCCATACTCTGGGTCATGCAATTGAATATCAATATAAAATACCGCATGGCCAGGCAGTTGTTCTCGGTTTATATGCAATGATGTTCATTTCGAATCAGATTGCGGAAAAAGAAATTTTCGATCTGAATAAATATCGTAAGTACTTTGCCGGCCTGGACTATCCCGTCGGATTATTGGGTGAACTGGATACAGAAAGGATGATCAGCCTTATGAAGCATGATAAGAAAAATATTAAAAATGAAGCGATCGGTTTTGTTCTGGTTGATGAAAGTTTTTCTCCTTATTTTACAGAATTGAATATCAATGCACTTGAAAATTATTTGAATGAAATAAAGGAGTCCATATGAAATCATTATTAAATCATAAGTTTGTCGGTAATATACAAGTACCGGGCGATAAATCAATTACACACCGCGCTTTAATGATGGCGTCCCTTGCTGAAGGAACCTCCACAATAAAATCTCCTCTTAAAAGCGACGATACTTACAGAACTTCCGAAATCATGTCTCAGCTCGGTGTCAGGATCACTGATGAAAAAGGGCAGATAACAGTCGACTCCCCAGGAGCTGAAAATTTCAAGGTGCCGGGAGATGTCCTGTACACTGGGAACTCAGGAACAACTACCCGGCTGCTGATGGGGCTGATCTCAGGGCTCGGTATCAATGCAACGATTGAAGGTGATGATTCAATAGCCATCAGACCGATGGACCGTGTTTCTGGTCCGTTAGGTAAAATGGGTGCGGATATCTCCTTGAAAGAGGGCAGGTATCCGCCGATAAAAATTAAACCATGCACATTAAAAGGTATTGAGTATAATATGCCTGTTGCGAGCGCACAGGTGAAAAGTGCCATTTTATTTGCCGGTCTGTTTGCAGAAGGCGAAACGATTGTACATGAGGAATTCAAATCCCGTGACCATACTGAAATCATGCTTGAGCAGTTCGGAGTCGATATCGCAGTTGATGGTTTGACCGTCAAGCTGCAAGGCAACCAGAAATTGAAGCCTCAGGATGTCCTGGTGCCGGGAGATATATCGTCAGCAGCATTTCTAATGGTGCTCGCAGCGATAACGGAGGGATCAGATATCTTTATAAAAGATGTTTCCCTCAATGAGTCCAGATCAGGAATCATTGATGTCTTCAGACAGATGAACGCAGATATTGAAGTGGATAAAACTTCAACGGACGGTGAAGCGATCGGCAACGTCAGAGTGAAACATTCAAAAGAATTGACTTCATTTGAAATATCCGGTGACATCATCCCGAGATTGATAGATGAGATTCCGGTACTTGCTGTCCTCGGCGCTTTTGGCAGTTCCCCAAGTATCATCAAAGATGCGAAAGAATTGCGTTTCAAAGAAACTGACAGGTTGAGGGCAGTCATCGAGGAGCTGAGTAAATTTGGCATCCAATTCGAAGAGTTCGATGATGGCTTTATCGTTCATCCAGTTTCAGAAATCCGATTGACTGATAATGATTTCAACGGATATCACGACCACCGTATCATCATGATGCTGCTCGTCATGGGCATTGCAGCCGGTAAAGATATTAACATCGATGACCCTTCTGCAATCAGTATTTCCTATCCTGAATTTTTAAAGGATCTGGAAAAGCTAAAACAGGCTAGATGAAAGGATATAAATAATGCAGGAACAAATTTATCAAGCCATTGATTTTTTAAATAAGGGTGAATACCCTGAGCGAAAACTGAATACCATCATTAATAATCTGCCGCAGATTCATGAAGGCGACGATCTTGATGCATTGTTCATACTAGGAGATGCTTTAATTTCAAGCGGTCTTCATAACTATGCTGAAAAGGTGTATGTCCATCTTTATCACCAGACGGAACATGATGATGAAATACTTGCCTACCTCACTGATCTGATGATTACTGATAATCGTCTGGACGAGGCACTCAGTCTGATCAACAGCTCTGATAAAACGGCAACTGTCATGATGCTGAAAGCAGAGATATTCCAGCAGTTGAATATGAATGATATCGCTGTAAAAGCATTATTTGATGCAAAGGAAATGACTGATGATCCAATTATCGACTTTGCGATTGCCGAACTATATTTCCATGATGGAGATCTGACAGAAGCGAACAGACACTATCAATTGATGCTGAATCAGGAGATCGAGCAGGTGAATCAGGTGGATATTAATCTGAGACTGGCAGAAATCAATATGAATATTCTCAACATGGAAGATGCCAGGGCATATTTCAAAGCAGCTGATAATGATAATTTTACCAATGATGACTGGTACCGTCAGGCACTTTTGGAATATCAACTGCAGGAATATGACCATGCAGTTACGCTGTTGGAGAAAGTGCTTGATAATGAGCCGTATTACATGAATGCATATATTTTATTGATGAATGTTCATGAAACCCAGCACGATCTTCCAAAAGCAATTGAAATCATGCAGAAATATCTGACGGAAAATGATAAGAACCCGCTCGTATATTTCCATCTCGGACGACTTCATTTTAGGACGAACCAGCCTGAAAATGCTCTGAAATATTTTGAACAGGCGATTGACATCGATCAGGATTATGATGATGCCTATCTGATGCTTTTTGAAACACTGCTGAAGCTGGATGCCACTGAAGACATCGGGGATTATATTAAAAATTTCGATTATCATGCATTGTCCGGAGAATCTCTGTATCTTCTTGCCAAGATTTACTCGATCAATGAAGACGATGAAAAAGCGATGAAGTATTATAGAGAGGCATCGCCGCTTATCGGGGATTCACTGGAATTCTACGAAGACTACTTTTATTATTTGAGTGAAATCAGACATCCACTGCAAAAGGAAATCCTTGATAAACTTTTAGAGCTTGAACCGGACAATATGAAATGGCAGGATGAAAAGGAGCGTTTGATAGATGAGGACGAAGAACCATAAACGTGATTTTATAGATTATGTACTCTATCACTTTAATTTTGAAGACAGAATTGCAGTGTGGATTTTAAACTTCATCAAAGCGCATCCGACCATCATCGAGTTTGTATCATTCAGTGACAGGACTATTGACCGTAAACTTAGAATTGCTGAAGAGAGCACCGGACGCCCGGCACTCGTGTTTGAAAAAGGTGCAATTGTAACTACCGACGGTGAAGTCATACTGCATGAACTGAACAGTAATGATACGGAACCGGTATTTCTTGAATTTGTTTTCAGCACACTCAATAAGCGCTATGAAGAAATGAAAAATAATGAATATGACAATAGGCACAGTCGTATTCATCACCAAGTTAAAGAACTTGAAGAACAGATCGATACAGCCCTGCTGACCAATGACAGAGATCTATTTTACAGATTGACTGAAGAACTTAAGAAAAGAAGCGCATCTGAAAGGTGAAATCATGTTATATAATTTTAATGATATAAAAAATCTGAAAGAACAGCTCGAATTTGTCGATACTGTCGTCATTCCATTCATCAGTGCCGATATGGATGATCAGTCTTTGTCGAATGCAAATGATATTGAGCTGGTCCAGCTTGTTACCATTCAGCTGGAGAAACAGTTCAAAGGAAGAATATTCATCACTCCGTCAATGGCAACTGTCTCGTCTGATACAAGTGTTTTAAAACAGTATCAGGAACAGCTTCATGATTACGGCTTTAAAAATGTTGTCATACTCACACACTTGAATTTGGATGATGAATTCAAATCGATAAGGCTGAATCAGATTCCATTACAGGATATGAGTAACGATATTAAATTTGATCTCGTCAATGATGAAGTCAAAAAAGTGATGAAATCCATAATTTCCATTTGGAACAGTTAACTTTGAATACTTTTTACACAATTATCACATAAAGCGTGCATGAAAAATTGTGAAAGCTTATTGACCGTCGTAATTTAATAGGCTAAAATTAATATGTCCTAGTTATATTTAATGTAAAAGAACGCATGTGTTTGAGGGGGGAAATTAAAATGTCGCAAAAAGTTACAAGACGTCAGTTCTTGAACTATTCCTTAATGGGTGTTGGATCATTCATGGCGGCTGGTATGATACTTCCAATGGGAAGAATGGCACTGGATCCGTTGTTCCAGGACGAGTCAGAAGGGTCAATGATAACGACAAGTGTTACAATTGATGAAATCACTGAAGAACCGATGCAGGTCGATTTCACTTTTGAACAGGAAGATGCTTGGTATACAAGCGAAGTTACAGATTTTGCCTGGGTCTATAAAGACGGTGAAGAGGTCATTGCTTTCTCACCGGTGTGTAAACATCTTGGTTGCACAGTTACATGGGCTGCTGATGATAATAATCCAGATAGATTTTTCTGCCCATGTCATAACGGTTTATATGAGAAAAATGGAGATAACGTACCAGGAACTCCTCCAACAGGACCATTGGATCAATTTGAAGTTGGCGAGTCCGATGGTTATCTTACAATAGGCCAAGTATTTCCAAACGAATTAGTATAGGAGGGAAACTAAATGTTCAATAGAATTTATGATTGGATAGATGACCGCATGGATATCACTCCTATTTGGAGAGATGTTGCAGATCATGAGGTGCCGGAGCATGTTAACCCTGCCTATCACTTCTCTGCGTTTGTCTATTGCTTTGGAGGTCTGACATTTTTCATTGTATTAATTCAGATTTTATCAGGTATGTTCTTAACAATGTATTATGTACCCGATATCGTTAATGCTTGGAATTCTGTCTACTATCTTCAACATGATGTAGCAGCTGGTTTGATTGTCAGAGGTATGCACCACTGGGGTGCAAGTTTAGTTGTTGTAATGATGTTCTTACATACTTTAAGAGTATTCTTTACAGGTGCTTATAAAGCTCCGAGAGAGTTGAACTGGGTTGTCGGAGTGCTATTGTTCGCAACAATCCTCGGTCTTGCATTCACAGGATATTTATTACCTTGGGATATGAAAGCATTATTTGCAACTAAAGTAGGACTGGATATTGCAGGCAGTGTACCGTTTATCGGTGATTGGATTCAGACACTGCTAGCTGGTGATGATACAATAATCGGTGCACAGACACTGACAAGATTCTTCGCTATCCATGTATTCTTCCTGCCTGCTGCATTGTTTGTATTGATGGCAATTCACTTCATCATGATACGTAGACAAGGTATCGCAGGTCCACTATAGGAGAAAGGGAGGTAAAAATATATGAAAAGTGGAAAAGGACTGACATTTGTCGGTGATTCCCGAGTACAGAAATATGATAAACCAAAGCTCAATCGCGACTATTCAGAATTTCCCGGGCGCACAGAAGAATTTTACCCGGACTTTCTTCTTAAAGAATGGATTACAGGAGCGGTATTCCTTATAGGATTCTTATGTCTCACAGTTGCACACCCGGCACCGCTTGAACGTGTTGCCGATGCGACTGATACAGGATATATTCCTTTACCGGACTGGTACTTCCTATTTTTATATCAAATACTGAAATACACTTACGCATCCGGGCCATTTAACGTCATTGGTGCCATCGTAATACCAGGTATCGCATTTACTGCATTATTACTCGCACCCTGGCTGGATAATAAGAAAGACCGTCACTGGAAAAGACGCCCAATCGCAAGTGGACTGATGCTTGTGACAGTGGCAATCATTTTCTATACAACATGGGAATCAGTTGCCTACCATGATTGGGAACAACAGGATGCCCAGGGGCAGATCGTGTTCTCAAATCTGGATGCTGAAGACCCGGTTTTCAATGAACTGATACGTACCAACTGTACTAGTTGTCACGGCGGTGAACTCGCAGGCGGTTCAGGCCCTAACTTGATTGAGCCTGAATACGACGCTGCAACTGTGGAAGCATTTGTAAGAAACGGTGTTGGAGATGTAATGCCGGCATTTGAAGATCAGTTGACTGATGATGAAATTGTAGCGATTTCAGAATTCGTTGCAAATCTTGAAGAAGTTTCCGATGATGAAGCACAGAACACACCGGACTCTGGAGAATAAACTTTTAACCCCCCTTATATAAGGGGGGTTTTTCTTAGGTGATCATATGAATAAAGTAATTGAACTGATGTACAATAAGTGGTTTTTAATATTATTACTGATCGGCAATTTCATCGGCACGATATACGGCTATTACTGGTATGGCGGTCAGCTTGCAGACACAGCATGGTACTTTATTCCGTTTGTGCCTGACAGCCCGACAGCGACTCTGTTTTTAAGCATATTGATCGTCCTTATATTAATGAATAAAAAATGGGGACTGATAGACGCGCTCGCATTTACTACATTGATTAAATACGGTGTATGGGCGGTAGTTATGAATCTTCTTACGTTTATGGAGACCGGGTTCATTTCGTGGATCGGCCTGATGCTTGTCGCTTCACACGGGATAATGGCTGTACAGGCTTTTTTATTCCTTCCATATTTGGAAATAAAACCGATACACCTTTATATTACTGCAATATGGCTTTTTCATAATGATGTGATAGATTACGTCTATGGCCAGTATCCGGTTTATGGTCAGCTTGCACAGTATAGTGATCATATCGGATATTTCGCTTTCTGGTTGACAGTGTTGGTCCTGGTTCTGCTTTATCAGCTTGTTCCCAGAAGTAATTCGTTGACGAATGAGTGAAAATTAAAGTAAAATATAAGAAGATATATTATAGGAGGGAATTGATTTAATGGGTATCATCATTTATTTTGTATTATTGATGATTGTTCCAATGCTTGCCCAGATGAACGTTAAATCCACTTTTAACAAGTATTCCAGAGTACGCTCTACAAGTGGTTTGACAGGGAGAGAAGTAGCAGAGGAAATTTTACATGAAAATGGTATTTACGATGTTGCAGTGGAAAGAGGTCAAGGTTTTTTAAGTGACCATTATGACCCGAAAAACAAAGTAATACGTCTTTCACCACACAACTTCGATAAACCCAGTGTAGCAGGCACAGCTGTTGCTGCGCACGAAGTCGGCCATGCGATACAGCATGCAACCGGATACAAGTTTTTAAGTTTCAGATCAGCATTGTTCCCTCTTGCACAGTTAGGCAGTAACTTTTCTTACTTCTTAATCATCGCCGGTATGTTACTGACAATCGGTATGAATACAGAGTTCGGAGGATATCTGTTATGGGCTGGTATTGGTCTGATGGCATTTGCCGTCCTGTTCCAGCTTGTGACGCTGCCGGTTGAGTTTGATGCTTCCAGCCGGGCGATGAAGCAGATAGAGTCGCTGAATATTGTGAATGAAAAAGAGTACAGACATGCTAAAAAAGTTCTGAATGCAGCTGCAATGACTTACGTGGCAGCAACAGCAGTGGCGGTCGCAGAGCTTGTAAGATTCATTTTAATCGCAAGAAGCCAAAGCTAGCCATCATAAACACAGCCGGGTAGATTCCGGCTGTTTTTTTTATTTCTAATATTTCACATAACAAAGCATTTTATCTATAATGGTAATATAATAACTTTTGGGGGACATTATGAAAATCGCCTTGATTGCACACGATAAGAAAAAAGAAGCACTGATAACATTTGTAGAAGCGTTTCTTAATACTTTTAAAAAACATGATTTGTATGCTACAGGAACCACCGGCAAAAGACTGATGGAGGAGACAGGTCTGGAAATTCACCGTTTCAAATCAGGTCCGCTTGGCGGCGATCAGGAAATCGGATCAATGGTTGCAAACAATAATATTGATATCATCATTTTTTTCAGAGATCCACTTACAGCACAACCCCATGAACCAGATGTATCTGCACTGCTGAGACTGTCGGATGTCTATGATGTCCCTCTTGCTACAAATGAAGGGACTGCCAGTGCAGTCATTCATTATCTTAACCACATAGATCGAGAGTGATAATATGAAAATTGGAATTACATGTTACCCGGGTGTCGGGGGCAGTGGTATCATAGCAACAGAACTGGGTATTCAAATGGCGAAAAGAGGGCATGAAGTCCACTTTATCACTTCCAAAGTACCATTCAGGCTGACCATCGACCATCCTAATATATACGTACATCAGACAGATGTGAACAGTTACAGTGTCTTCCAGTATCCGCCCTATGATATTACCATTTCCAGCAAGATTGCTGAAGTGATCAAATATTATGATTTAGACGTCATACATATGCACTACGCTGTACCACATGCCGTCTGCGGGATATTGGCCAAACAGATGGCAGACAGTGATGTTAAGATCATCACGACCCTTCACGGGACAGATATAACAGTACTAGGCCATGACATGACGTTGACAAGCGCCATTAAATTCGGCATCGAATCTTCGGATATCACCACATCAGTTTCAAACAGTCTGAAGGATGATACTTATCATCTGATTAAACCTGATAAGGAAATAACAACTGTCTATAATTTTATTGACGAAACTAAATTCAATATGAATGACAAGGATATTATTTCATCGGAACTTAAAGAACGCTACGGTATTGATGAAAATAAGAAAGTAATCATGCACACATCGAATTTCAGGGCGATCAAAAGAATTGAAGACATTATCAGAGCCTTCAATATTGCGGTTTCCGAAATTGACTCTGTACTTGTGCTTGTCGGGGACGGTCCGGAAATGAACCGTATGAGACAGCTCGTTTCAAATCTTGGATTGGATGATAAGGTCATTTTCGCAGGCCAGCAGTCTGATGTCGTGCGATTTTATAAAATGTCCGATTGTTTCATGCTGTTAAGCGAACAGGAAAGCTTTGGGCTTGCTTTACTTGAGGCGATGAACTGCGGGGTGGTGCCAATCGGTTCCACAGCAGGCGGAATCAGAGAAGTCATCCAGCATGAAGAAACCGGCTATATAACGGAAGTCGGGGACTTCAAAAAAGCTGCACAATATATTGTAGAGTTACTGAGTGACGATGATAAACATAAAGAGATGCAGCAGAAAATGCTGAATGAAATTGAATCCAGGTTTAAAAGTGATAATATAATCAATCAATATGAAGATCTGTACATTTCATTAAAAGAGGACTAATGATGATGGAACTATTCAAAGTCGGGGAAAAGATAATTAAAACATTGAACAATAATGGATTTGAAGCATATTTTGTCGGCGGCTGTGTCAGGGATTACTATATGAACCGGCAGGTGCACGATGTCGATATCACTACTGACGCAAAACCGGATGAAGTTGAAAAGCTTTTTTTGAAAACAATCGATGTCGGTACAGAGCATGGCACTATAATTGTTATGGCTGAAGATATACCTTTTGAAGTGACCGCATACAGGACAGGCGCAGCAGATGATGATCACAGTGTCGCAGCTCATGTTCTTTTCAGCAGCCGGTTGAATGAAGATTTACAGAGAAGAGATTTCACAATGAATGCAATGGCAATGACTAAAGAGATGTCATTATATGATCCTTTTTCTGGAAGAGAGTCAATCAAGAATAAGGAAATTGCTACGGTGGGGGATCCGGACGAAAGATTCGCCGAGGATCCCCTCAGAATCATCAGGGCAATCCGGTTCATGTCGGTTTTAAAATTTTCAATAGAATCATCCTCAGAAAATTCAATGATTCAAAATGCACATACTGTGGAACAAGTTTCTGTCGAACGCATCGTTACAGAACTTAAAAAGACATATTCCGGTAACGGTTTGAAACAGGCTAAAGAAAAGATCGTTCAGACCCGTCTGATGGATCATATCCCATTTTTAAAGTATATCAATCACAAAAATTTTCTGAATACCCATGCCTGTGAGTTTTTGGATGAGCTCATCTTACAATGTATAAAAGATGGTTCATTGGCCGGAAGAATCAAAGTTTTAAAGCTGTCAAATGCGGAAAAGAACCTTCTTAAAAATGCCTTGACCCTGCACGAAGCCATCATCAAAGGTGTTTCTCCGAGAATCATCGCCTATCAGTTTGACGGGGAAGTAATTGACCGGCTCATCAGACTGAATAAGGATAATAATTTAATAAAAGACATATCCGCTTTGAAAGAGGGACTCACTTTACAACCTTCACTTATGATAAGGAGTAAAAAAGATCTCAAGATAAATGGCAGACATCTCATTGAACTGTATGGAATAAAGAGCGGTCCCTGGATAAAGGAATGCCTGAATATAATAGAAATGGAAGTACTCTTTGAAAGAATAAATAATAATCATAACGATATTATCAATTGGGTGAAAAAACATGTTGAAGTTGGACCAGAAAGTATTAAAGTTATTAAATAAAGAGCAATTTTTATCCGGACAAAAAATGGCAGATCATCTTGGCGTCTCGAGGACAGCTGTGTGGAAGTCCATTCAAAATTTAAAGAAAGACGGATACAAAGTGGACTCTGTTACAAATAAAGGCTATATGCTGACCAAATCATCTGATAAGCTGAATGAGACACTGTTGTCCTCGATGATTTCACAATCCGATTTATTCACAGATATCATCTACCGTGAATCCGTCGATTCAACACAAAAAGTTGCATTTCAAAATATCACCGAAAAACATCATCCGTTCATCGTCGTTTCCAATGAACAGACTGAAGGACGCGGCCGGTTCAACAGAGAGTGGCTCTCACCGAAAAGTTCAGGGCTCTATATGTCAGCAGTATTGAAACCGGATATCAGCATAGGTGAAATCATCAAATTCAATCTGTTTATTTCATTAGCCATTGCACATGCCATTGAAAAATCCTTTGATTTGAATGCTGTTATCAAATGGCCGAATGATATTTATATAAACAATAAAAAAGTATGTGGATTTTTGACTGAAGTAATCAGCGAAAACAGTATGATCCAGACTATCATATGCGGTATCGGCATCAACCTTTATGAGACCGACGCAGTAAAAGAAATAGAAAATGCCACTTCAATAGAGAGTGAACTGTTCAAAAATGATAGAATGGATATTGATATGGAATTGTTTTTAAATCATTTGATCAATGAGATTGAGCATTATTATGAATTATTTTTATCCGTTCCATTTTCATCGGTGAAAAATGACTGGATTTCAAAATCTATCATTTTTGGTAAACAGATGAGGATTTCTGAAGTCAACCGTACTTTCATGGGAAAGCCGGTTGATATTACTGATGACGGTTTTTTAATCGTAGCAGATGAAACAGGCGAGATACATAAAATCATAAGTGCTGACATTGAATTTTAAAAATTGGTGATATTTAATGATTAATCAGAAGTTTGCTGTTGTGGATTTAGAAACAACAGGTAATAACAAAAATAAAGACAGCATCATCCAACTTAGTATCGTATTTATAAATAACAGAAAAATCGTTGAACAGTATTCCACCTTTTTGAGTGATAATACCGACCTTTCGGTTTTTATTCAGGAACTGACAAATATCGATGAATCCATGTTAAAGGATGCTCCCGCCTTCAAAAATATCGCGGCGGACCTCTATGAGAAGCTGCATGATCATGTATTCGTTGCACACAATGTCGATTTTGACCTTGCATTCCTGAAAAATCATTTCGGGAAATGTCAATTAGACTATTCACCAGATCTTTCAATTGATACAGTCGAGCTGGCAAAGATATTTCTACCGACTGAAAGCAGTTTTCAATTAGCTGAAATCACTTCGACAATCGGCATCAATTTATCAAATGCACACAGGGCGGATGAGGATGCGTATGCCACCGCAGAGCTGTTTTTATATTTGCTGGATAAGATGGAGCATACAAACAGCGAGACATTGAAGCAGCTGTATCACTTATCCAAGCACTTGAGGTTCAGTCTTGCAGATCTGATATTCAGCCTGTTGTCAGAATCAAATCTGGAAAAACCTGTACAGGGTTTAAAATTGTATAATGATTTTTATATCAGACAGACTCATCCCACTGATTATAAAATACCGGCAGTCACTGTGCGGGAGCTTTATGATAAGTATGTGAGTTACAGAAACATCGAAAGCAGAGAAGACCAGTTTAAACTCGCAAATGAAATATTCAGCCATTTTGAAAATGGCGAACACCTTGCGATTGAAGCTTATACCGGTGTCGGAAAGACAAGTGCACTTTTAATCGCTGCCATCAGCTTTCATTCTTTGTATGATGAACAAATTCTTGTTTCCACTTCAAGAAAAATACTTCAAAATCAGATGGTGAATAACGAGCTGCGTAAGTTGACAGAAGCGATTGATCTGAATATTGACTACGTGAATCTGAAAGGCCGTGAAAATTATCTGGACTTGAATGCTGTCAGTTCTTTGTTGGAAACCGAAGACAACAATCCGGAAGTTGTACTGCTGAAAATGAGACTGCTCACGTGGCTGCTTGAAACTGAGACGGGAGATCTGTCGGAAATCGGTCTCAAAGGGCCTGAAGAGGCTTATTATAAAACCATGCTGATACAGACCGGTAAAACTCATGAAAATTATTATTTTGACCTTGCATTTAAAAAGGCGGCCAATGCACCTGTCGTTTTCACCAATCATTATTTCATACAGGACTGTTTAGAGCTTTTGACCAACTCAAAGTATCTGATCATTGATGAAGCACATCAGCTGAACACGTCTTTGAAACAGAGAACAGTAACCGAATACAATTATCAGAGTATGAAATTTTTTGTAGGCCAGGTCGGTACACCGAGACAGAACCGGCTTCTCAGTTCTTATATTGAAAACAATGATTTCAAGTCTGCATATTTACTGGAAGAATTGATGGAAAAGCTCAACCAGCATGTGGATATGCTTTTTGATGCCATTCAGGCATATAATATTAAAAGTATAGAGACTATCATCAACCGTTCGAAAGAATTCTGTTCTATATTTCTGGGGACCATCCGCGGTACAAATCAATATCAGGCTTTATACAATCATATACACTATTTTCAAATGACATTGAATGATCTGCACAAAGCATTAGAAAATGGAAACTACAGTATAGTGAATGATAAAAATATACAGCGGGTCAAATTCATCGTATCCAATCCGAAATTCAAGCTGCTGCATGACAATCATCATATAAGATCGCTGATCATGATGTCAGGCACTTTGGAAGTGAAGGGATCGTTCAAACATCTGGATCATGTATTCGGCAATACAGAATTCAACACCTCCATCATCAAAGATGAAACACTTTTCAACAACACCAAATTATTCATTCCGGATGACATACCGGCATATGATCAGAATGATGATGAATATTTGTATGCGCTGGTGGATTATCTGTCCATGTATCTGACTGAAACCAACAGCAAACTGCTTGTCATTTTCTCGAACTACGAGCTGCTCAATAAAGTGTATGATCTTACCAAGGAAATCGAACTGTTCAATGATTTCGTCGTACTAAGGCAGAACCGTTCAGCATCCCATGATAAACTGCTTCTGCAGTACAATCAGCTGGAGAACGTGCTGCTGCTCGCAACTGCGAGCTTCAGTGAAGGCATCAATACTGAAGGCACAGATGATAAATGCATCATGCTGTCTAAATTGCCTTTCCCCATTCCAAAGTACGATGACTTCAAATACTTCTACAATGAAGATCTCCCGCAGGCGGTGTTCCAGTTCAGGCAGATGATCGGCCGTGTCAAAAGGAATAAAAAAGATAATGGCCTGGTGCTGCTGCTTGATAATAGAATTTTATCAAAACCTTATAGAAATGCCTTTTTAAAATATTTTCCGGAAGAAAATATAATTAAAGGTTCACGCAATACTTTCAAACAGTACTTGAGTCATTTATAATTATTATATCCAAATAAAATAACATAATTAAAAGGAGCAGAAATATGGAACTCTCTCAACGCGTTCAAAATTTAACACCGAGCCAAACATTGGCCATTACTGCAAAGGCAGCAGAGTTGAAAGCAGGCGGTGTTGACATCATTGGTCTTGGAGCAGGTGAGCCAGACTTTAACACACCTGAGGAAATTATAGAAAAGGCATTTGAAGCTGTTAAAAAGGGTGCTACCAAATACACACCTGCAGCAGGCATTCCAGAGTTGAAAGAAGCGATATCCAAAAAAATGATGCGTGATCATCAGCTTGAGTACGGACTCGATGAAATATTCGTCGCTTCCGGCGCAAAACATGTATTGTATAATGTTTTCCAGGCTTTGATCGACAACGGGGACGAAGTTATCATTCCATCTCCTTACTGGGTGAGTTATACTGAGCAGGTTAAACTTGCTGAAGGTACACCTGTGCTTGTATATACTGATGAATCGACTTCATTCAAGCTGACTCCGGAACTTCTGAAAGAAAATATCACTGATAATACAAAAGTGCTTATGCTGAATTCACCGAATAACCCGACAGGAATGGTGTATTCGAAGAAGGAACTTGAAGCGATTGCCGAAGTCGTTGTCGAAAATGATCTGATCGTTGTTGCCGATGAAATATATGAAGTGCTGGTATACGACGCTGAGCATCACTCAATTGCTTCTGTCAATGAAGATATGAAAGCACGTACGGTTGTCATCAATGGTGTGAGTAAGTCACACGCGATGACAGGATGGAGAATCGGCTATGCATGTGGTGACAAAAATCTGATCAAGGGATTGACAGGACTCGCGAGCCAGTCGACTTCGAATCCGTCAACACCGTCACAATGGGCTGCAGTTGCAGCCTATGAAATGGATCTGTCATTTTTGACTGAATTCAATAAGACTTTTAAGCATAGAAGAGACCATGCTTACAATCTGCTGAAAGAAATCCCTTACACTACTTGTATCAAGCCGGAAGGCGCATTTTATCTTTTCCCTAATTTTAAAGAATGTACGGATAAGATGGGATACGATACTGTAGATGATTTCGTAAAAGATCTCCTTGAGAATGCACATGTTGCTGTTGTGCCCGGGTCCGCTTTCGGCCTGGATGATAATATACGTATCAGCTATTCAACGAGTGAAGAAGTAATGACAGATGCAATTACACGAATAAAAAATTTTGTTACAGAAAGATTAGAAGGAGTTTAAGAATGAAGATTACGATTAAAGAATCACCGAAATATGAAGGTCAGGAAGTGACAATCGGCTGCTGGCTGCTGCAGAAGCGGGGCAGCGGCAAACTTCAGTTTTTACAGCTTAGAGACGGGTCCGGCTTTATGCAGGGCGTCGTAGTTAAAGCGAATGACGAAGATCTGTTTGCAGTCGCAAAAGGACTCAATCAGGAAACTTCAATGTATGTTACAGGAATGATTAAAAGCGATGACCGCTCGTCATTCGGTTATGAAATGGAAGTCAGCAATATTGAAATCATACAGGCTGCTGAAAGTTATCCTATCACACCTAAAGAGCACGGTCCTGAGTTTTTACTTGATAACCGCCACCTTTGGTTACGTTCAAGAAAACAGCATGCTGTGATGAATATCAGAAATCAGATCATTAAAAGTACACATGACTTCTTCTTTGAAAATGGATTTAAGAAGATTGATTCACCAATATTGACGAACAGTTCGCCTGAAGGGACGACGGAACTGTTCCATACGAAATACTTCGATGAAGATGCATTTCTTTCACAGAGCGGCCAGCTTTATGCGGAAGCTGCTGCAATGGCACATGGTAAAGTATTTACTATGGGACCGACTTTCAGAGCTGAGAAATCCAAAACACGCCGTCATCTGATCGAGTTCTGGATGATCGAGCCTGAGATGGCATTTTATGAACATGATGACAGCATGGAAGTACAGGAGCAATATGTTGAATATGTCGTTCAAAATGTACTCGAACACTGTAAATTAGATCTTGAAGCATTGGGTAGAGACACTTCCGTATTAGAGAAAATTAAAGCACCTTTCCCAAGAATTACCTACACCGAAGCAATCGACCTTCTGATTGAAAAAGGTTTTGATGATATCGAGTGGGGCGATGATTTCGGTGCACCGCATGAGACTGAAATTGCGAGTCACTATGAAAAGCCGGTCTTCATCATCAACTATCCAAAAGCAATCAAATCGTTCTATATGGAAGAAAATCCGGAAGACCCTCGTACCGTTCTGTGTGCAGACTTGATAGCACCTGAAGGATACGGAGAAATCATCGGAGGCAGTGAGCGTATTCATGACTACGATACTTTAAAACAGCGCATTGAGGAATCCGGTCTGAATGCCGATGCATATGAATGGTATCTTGACTTGAGAAAATACGGCAGTGTGCCGCACTCAGGATTCGGACTTGGTCTGGAAAGAACCGTCGCATGGTTATCCGGCGTTCAGCACGTACGTGAAACTTCACCGTTTCCGAGACTGTTAAACCGGCTGTATCCTTAATAAAAACATGTAAAATGAGAGCAGTGTGCATCAATCCAATTGTGCACACTGTTCTTTATTAGAAAGAAGGTTCATTTGTGGTTGATAAATATATACGCAATATCACTTTGCCGGTCAATAAAATACTTTTTGACCATTACAGTGAGCTGGAACTGGATGAAAGTGAACTGATCATATTAATTAAACTGATGCAGCATCATAGTGACTCTCAACCACTGCCGGATATTACACGGCTGATTGAAGGAACGACATTGACGACCAAATCCATCAATATGATCATACAGCAGCTGCTCACTAAAGAATTTATAAAAATATATAATGAAACAGACGGGGAGCAGCATTCTGAACTGTTGAGCGTTGAACCTGCGTATAAGAAACTCGAAGAGTTTCTGTCACCTGAAAAGAAGTCCGCTGCCGACTCTTCACAAATTCAGGAACTGTTCTCATTCATAGAAAATTTATACGGCAGAGCGCTGTCTCCGAATGAATTTCAAAGGATGAACAGCTGGCTGGATGATTCCGGATATTCAGTGGATATGATAAAGGAGTCAGTCAATCTTGCCTATAAGAATCAGATCACTTCACTGCAGTATGTTGAACGAATATTAAACAATCTGAATCACACGCCGCTTGAACCGAAAAAAGAGCGGCCGCCGATCAGAAATTGGCTCAAAGGAGAAAGTTTGGATGATTAGTGGTAAAAAGACTGTTGAAATGCTGGATGTCATCGACTCCATGTTCCCGGATGCCGAAGCGGAATTGAATCATGATAATACATTTGAACTGACCATCGCTGTACTGTTGTCGGCACAGGCAACCGATAACCACGTCAACAAAGTGACAAAAAGCCTTTTCAAAAAATATAAAACACCTGAAGATTATATAGCGGTCCCGCTTGAGGAAGTCCAAAATGATATCCGCACAATCGGCCTTTTCAGAAACAAGGCTAAAAACATCCAGAAATTATGCAGGGATCTAATCGATAAATTTGATGGGGAAGTACCTGGTAACTACGAAGATCTCGTCAGCCTCGCCGGTGTCGGCCGTAAAACGGCGAATGTCGTCCTTTCTGTAGCATTTGATGTACCGCGAATCGCTGTGGATACGCATGTTGAGCGTGTGAGCAAGCGACTTGGTATTACCAGATATAAAGATAATGTCACTCAGGTTGAAGAAACATTGATGAAGAAAATACCAAAAGACAGATGGAGCAAAGCACATCATCAGCTGATTTTCTTCGGACGCTACCACTGTCTTGCAAGAACACCTAAATGTGAGACGTGTCCTTTGCTGGATGATTGCAGAGAGGGGCAGAAACGGATGAAAAGAAAACTGAAAGAGCAGAAATGACCGGAACCCACCGTGTCACAAATAAAAGGTCCAAATCCTTATGTACAGGATTTGGACCTTTTATTTGTGTCAGGCAGCGTCATCTTCCGCTTCTTCGGTAGTGCCGCCGTTATTCTCAGATTCAGCCGGTTCCTCCGTCGGGGTCTCTTCTGTTTCTGTCTGTGTATCCTCTGGGCTGTTCTGTGACTCTTCAGCCGCTTCTTCTTCTCCGTCGCCATTTTCAGCAGGCTCGGTTTCCTGAACAGGCTCTTCCGTCGCATTTTCTTCCGATGCATTCGGATCTTCGCCGGTTACGGGTGTTTCTTCTTCTGAGTCATTATAAGATTCTTCCGTGTCGTTGTTGTCGTCACTGTTCCAATACCAGTTCCAGCCGTTGGAGTCATTTGAACCACTGTCCGAGCCGTTATCAGAGCCGCCCTGTGATTCATACTGCTCGATATCTTCGCTGCCCTGGACTGCGAGTTCTCCGTTACTCAGTCTGATTACACTGTCCGGCTGTTCGAAGTCCTGTCCGTTATAAGTGCTGATTGTCTGCATGATGTCTCTGAAAAACCACTGCGGCGTAATATGTTCATCAGTACCGACAAATGATGTTTCTCCGCCATCAGATGTCGTGTTGAACCCAGTCCATACGCTCATTGTATATTCAGGGGTGTAGCCCACAATCCATGCATCTTTTGCTGCATTATCCGGCAGATTCTGTTCTTCGCGTAATTCTCTTGAATATGAAGTCGTACCCGTTTTCGCTGCGATATTCAAACCATCCATTGAAATGTAATCTGCGCTTCCATATGGTTGGAATGTATCTTTCAGCATATCTGTCAGCATATAAGCTGTATAGTCTTCCATCGCCTGATGCGATTCATGTTCAAATTCCACTTCATCCCCATCATTGGTAACAATATGCCTCACTGCGTGTGCCTCATTATATTCACCGTTATTACCGAGCGTTGAATATGCTTCAGCCATCTCGAGCGGTGTGAACGCTGATTGGTTGCCTCCGAGTACATCATTGAAGGACACATCATATTCACCTTCGGCTTTATCGGAGTAATCCAGTCCGACCTTTGATGAAAATTCTTCAGGTGTACTGTCATTCGTTTCATCCTTGACAGTCTCGTATGCTTTCACCGCCGGGATATTGTAACTTCGGCTGAGTGCATTGCGGAGAGTCACCTGACCGTGATCCTGCATATCATAGTTATATATGCTGATCTGGTCGAAACCTTCAGGTGAATATTCGTACTCATCATCGATTGTCTGATCGGTACGCCATTCAAGTTCTTCTATCCCTGGCCCGTAAGCCAGAAATGGCTTCATCGTGGAGCCTGTATTTTTCGGTACAAGTGCCTGGTTATGATCAATCACTTCCTGATAGTCGCGACCGCCGGAAATTGCCACAAGTTCACCTGACTGAGTGTCTAAAATAGTAGAAGCAATATCAAAACCATCATCCTGGAATTTCGGATTATAATAATACTCCCTGTTATCTGTCAGGTCCTGCAGGTTTCTCTGCACATTGGCATCCATATTTGTATAGATTTGAATGCCGCTTGCCATCAATTCGCTGATATCCCTGTCACTGAAACTCTCATGTTGTGAAATTTCATTTTTAACAAAGTTGATGTATGAAGCATATTCCGGATCTTCCGGTTCTGTAGATGCTCTCTCATCATCACTCCGGTCTACAAGGTTCGCATATAAATCCTGATTTTGTGCTTCTTCGTATTGTTCCGGGGTGATGCGCTCATGTTCATTCATCAGTCTGAGCACTATTTGCGCCCTGTCAGAGCCGCGGTTGTCTTCGACATACAGATTGTATCTGTTCGGCAGCTGCGGCAATCCGGCAAGATATGCAGACTCTGACAAGTTCAGCTCATCCAGTTCTTTGTCAAAATAATACAGACTGGCTGTTCTGATGCCGTAAATACCATCTGAATAATAGATTTTATTCAAATACATTTCCAGTATTTCATCTTTGGAATATTCCTGTTCGAGTCTGTATGCAAGATATGCCTCCTGGGCTTTTCTCTCAATCGACTTGTCATCAGTCAAAAATGTCCTTTTAACCACCTGCTGGGTGATCGTACTCGCACCTTCAGAACCAAAACCGTCAAATACGTTGCTGAGTACTGCAGATCCGAGTCTCCAGAAGTCGATTGCCCCATGTTCATAGAAACGGTTGTCCTCAACCGCAAGCACCGCATCGATTACATGGTCCGGCACATCTTCTATATCGATGAGTTCACGTTTTTGTCCCTGATAGACAGTGGTCACAAGTTCATCATTCCGGTCATATATCTGAGCCGGCACCGGGTCTCTCAATTTTTCATCACTGAACGCAGGAGCTCTTGAAGCGTAGTAGGCAAAGAGCATCGATCCGAGCACTAAAAAGACAAGACCGATCAGAACCGTAAATATGACGACTCTTTTAATTATTGATTTTTTACTCAGCTTCTCTTTACTGCCACGCTTTTCCCGGCGTCCTTTGGACCCAGTACTTCGTTTATAGTTATCTTTCATTAAAATTCTCCATTCCGAAAATAAATTTCATCCACAGCTGCCAAATAATCAATGCGGGGATTCATACTTTGTCTGAGTATGTAGCCGCCTGATTTGATATCGTCGTAGGCAATTGATTTGCGCTGTCCATTCAAGTAATTTTCCCAATGTGTTAAAAATGTCCCGAAAGGTACCAAGTAAGTCTCATCAAAGCTGGAAAAGCGTATAATGAGAAATACGATGCCCCCGTGTTCATAACACTGTTTCATGTGAGTCACCTGATGTTCATGGATATTGATAAAAGGGAAGCGCGTCTTGTTTTTCGTTTCTTTTGCTTCAAAGTCTATATATCGTGCTTTATAAATTCCGTTATAATCACTTGTCGAGGGTGTTTTGAAATACGCTTCATCAATCTTCGCCTTATTTCTCGACGGGTAGTCCACATGAACGACTTGTACCGGTGTCGGTTTCTTATGGATGACCGCACGTGAAACCTGCAAATAATAATTGTTGGTTATATCCAAATCCTTTTCAAGGGTCATGCCACGCTGACCGTATTTTACTTTGCTGTCAGTTTTTGATTTACGGCTGTTAAAGTATTGTCCCGGCTTAATACCTTTTGGATACTTCATGTACATCGCCTTTCATTATAATATATGTCATAATATTATACATTAATTAACACAGATTAAACCAATGAAATATTATAAGGAGTGTGACATTTTTGTCAAGTAATCATACTAGCAGTGAGTATGTTCAATTAATGGACACGATTTATGAAAGATATCATAAAGCCCTGGACGGGTACGAATTCGATTTTGAGTCCGAAATCATACCATTTTTGAAAGCGAATAAAGATCTCGCTTCAAATATACTGAATTTCGATACAGATTCAAGGTTCCACAATAGCACAAGGGAAAAGACTTCCGGTGAATTGATGGAGCTTTTGATGGCGTGCCATACTTCCAGGTTCCGGGAGAGACATTTTTACGAAAAATATAAATTCATAAATCTCTGGCTGAGACATGCTGAAGAAGAGGGATTGATGTGAGGATTCTGATCAGCGGCTACAGGCCGTACGAACTCGGTATATTCAAGTCCGACCAGGATGAGGTGAAGGCGCTGAAAACGTTCATCCGTTCAAAGCTGCTTGAGTATATAGATGAAGGGGCAGAGTGGTTCATCATCCAGGGTAACACGGGTATAGAACTTTACGCTGCCGAAGAGATTCTTGAGCTGAAAAAAGATAATTACGATGTTAAGCTTGGGGTATTGATGCCGTTCCATCAATATGACGAGCGATTCAATGAAAGTGACCAGGCTGTCCTGCAGTCGGTTTTGTCGAATGCCGACTTCAAGGATTATATTTACAAGAAACCGTACAGTAATCCCGGCATGTTTAAACACATCAACCGTTTCCTGATTTCCAATACAGATGGTGCAATAATCGTATATGATGAGGAGGCCGATTCAAAAGTACGTTTTCTTTACAACCAAATACTTGAATTCCTCGGAGAAAATCCTTATAATATTGAAAGAATACAATTTGATGAGATAAACAGCTATATTGATTCCAGGTTTGATAATTAAGAGGTGAGGCAATGAGTGAAACGACTTTAAAATTGTCCGCAAAAGACATTTTTGAAAAAGAGTTCGAGAAATCGGTCAGGGGTTTTAAACCCATCGAAGTGGACAGCTTCCTTGATGATGTCATCAGTGACTATCAAAAGATGTCAGACATGAATAATAACGTGAAACGTCTGGAAGAAGAAAATGCTCGCTTAAAAAAAGAAGTCGAGGATTTAAGAATACGGGTCGCAACAAATTCCCGTTCCCAGGAAAACCAAAGTCAAAATCATCAAATTGATATTTTGAAACGATTGTCAAGCTTAGAAAAGAAAGTCTTTGGCCAATCAAAAGTAAATTAAATTAATTCGGTATCTCGGATAATCGCTATATCTTTCAAGATATAGAGGAAAGTCCATGCTCACACGCACCTGAGACGGGCGTAGTGTTCGTGCCTGATGAAACAATAAGTCAGGGCAGTTCGTGAATAACGGCTGACGGCAGTGAAAGGACCTAAGTATCATTATACGGTCGGATTAGCTATAAAGTGCCACAGAGACGAGCTTATCATGAAAGTGATAAGGTGGAACGCGGTAAACCCCTCGAGTGAGCAATCCAAACAAGGTAGGAGCACTCTCTGCCGGGAATTCAACCCAATGAGAGATATTACAAATGTAATATAGACAGATGATTATCACCAATGTGCGAGTGTGACTAGTACACGTCTGTAGCACAGCGGGACAGAACATGGCTTACAGAGATACCGGACTAGAGACAAGCTCTCCATTTTGATGGAGAGCTTTTATTTTATATAATAAAATTAAAGCAATATAAATCAGTTAGTCGGAGGATAAATTATGAATTTTAAACTGCTCGCAAACACACCCATGGGCCTGGAAAAAGTCGTAGCGAATGAAATTGAAACACTGGGGTATGAAACAACTCTTGAGAATGGCCGTGTATATTTTGAAGGAGATGAAACGGCAATTGTCAAAGCGAACCTGATGATGCGCACTGCAGACCGTTTCAGAATCATCATCGGGGATTTCAATGTGGATACATTTGATGATCTGTTTGAAATGACGAAAGCCCTCCCATGGTCGGACATACTCGGCCCGGATGCAGAATTCCCGGTTACCGGCCGTTCGCATAAATCGACTTTATACAGTGTGCCTGACGTCCAGCGCATCGTTAAAAAAGCAATCGTCGAACATCTTAAAGATGCATTCAGCCTGAGCGGCAAACTGAGTGAAGCCGGAGCGCGCTATAAAGTCGATGTCAACATATTGAAAGACAGAGCCGTCCTCACGATTGATACAAGCGGCGATGCACTTCATAAAAGAGGATACAGAAGAGAGCAGGGCGAAGCACCGATCAAGGAGACGCTTGCCGCCAGCATGCTGAGACTGGCAAACTATGACGGCACGAAGCCACTGTATGATCCATTCGCCGGTTCCGGTACGATTGCAATTGAAGCGGCATTGATCGCTTTGAATATCGCTCCGGGCGCAAACCGCACTTTTGACAGTGAAAGCTGGGATATCATTCCTGAAGAACTGTGGGAAGAAATGCGGATGAAGCTTGAGGAAGAGGCACTGTACGATAAAGATGTCGTCATCCATGCCTCCGACATCGATCCGCATATGATAGAAGTCGCTAAAACAAACATTATGGAAATAGGCTTACAGGATAATATCAGGCTAGCGATTACTGACGTACACGACTTATCAATTGACCATGATAATGTACAGCTCGTTACAAACCCGCCTTACGGCGAACGTATCGGCGAGGCAAAAGAAGTTGAGGAAATGTACCGCAGAGTCGGTGAGTTGATGTCCAAGCATCAGGATATGAGTGTGTATTTAATGACATCCAACAAAGAATTTGAACATATTGTTGGAAAAAAAGCGACAAAGCGCAGAAAATTGTTCAACGGTTATATAGAAACGACTTTTTATCAATATTGGGGGAAGCGGTAAACAGTGAGTGAAGAATTAAAAACACTTAATATTTTATACAAATTAAAAAAAGAAATTCTCAAATCACAAAATGACACTCTGGTATCTCAGATTGACCACGCCATTTTAAAGACATACAAGGATCAGCTGGTATTATCATTCATCGGCCATTATTCTGCTGGAAAGTCTTCATTGATCAACTATTTGCTGGAGCAGGATATTCTGCCGTCTTCCCCTGTGCCGACGACAAGTAATACTGTGGCAGTACAGATTGGCGACGCTGCGGAAATCAGCGCATTTTTAAACCAGTATCAATATGTCGCGGTGAAAGACTACGAAGAACTCCGTTCATTGAATACTAAGGATATCGATATCAGTGCGATCAATATAGATGTCCAGCACGGTGATTTCAAAAATAATACGGTCCTCCAGGATACTCCGGGTGTCGATTCAAATACAGACAGCCACAGGGAATCCACGAACCGTTTTTTACTTAACAGTGACTTCATATTCTTTACAGTGGAATATAACCATGTCGAGAGCGAGCATAACATGGTGCTTCTTAAAGAATTGTCAATGATGGGTATACCTCTGATATTGATCATCAACCAGATAGATAAACATGATGACCAGGAAATCACCATGGATACATTCTTATCAAAAATCAAAAACACGCTGAAAGACTGGAATATCACCCTGCACGAAATATTCACGACAAGCATCTACGAATCACCGTACAACCAGGTTGGGGAGCTGAAATCATTCATCCACGAACTGGAAAGAAAGAGACATGAACTTCTGGATGCATATTTCAACAGAATCACTCAAACGATAGAGAACAGCCAATTGGAATACTTGAAGGACGAACTGGCAGATCATGAGAGCGATGAGGAGGAAATCGATACGCGCAGTATCGATGAGGTCAAACGTCATATCAAATTTCTCAATCAGGAAATAGAGAAATCGAAAGTGGAATCCCTTCATCAGGATGAAACGCTATTAAATAATCATGTGAAAGACTCGGTAAGAAAGATTGTAAAAGACAGTTATATCTTCCCGCATGAGGTCAAGAGTTCTATAACGCACTATTTAAACATCATGGCCGGTGAGGTCAAAGTACCGGGATTTTTCAGCAGGAAGAAAAAAGAAGCGGAAATGATCCATCAATCCAAAGTGGAGATCGAACGGAATTTAAACAATATTTTCAAAACTGAAATCAATGCGCCGATCAACAGCTTTTTCGGCGGTCTCGGCCTGACCGGGGAGCCTTTCAAATACAATTTCAATAATGATCTGCTGATCGAGGAAGAGATCACTCATCTGAACAATCAGTTCATCTTGAATTACCTGGATAAGTTTAAAGCGAAGATCGTCAGCGATGCCGCAAATGCGGTTATGAACCATCTGCCTTCTATGGAAAAGTCCGATGCAGGTGAGCTCAAGGAACAATCCCAGCTTGATGATGACCTGAAAAGATATGAAAATATATTGAAACTGCTCAGTCTGCAGACTTCCATAGAAAGTACAAGCTACCGTCATTTCTATATCCATATCGATGATGAGATTGATAAATTGAATCTCGTCGAAGAAGTCGAATTGAATAATGATTCAGAAACTGCCGGAACTGGGGAAATTCTGAGGGACGACTTTAAATTCATCAACGAAGGCGGAGTCGATCTTGATTACTATTATGAAGTCACAGGACACCTTAAAGACAAAAAGCGTTACAGTGATTTCCACAGAGTGATCGAAGATAAGCTGGAACGTATCAGAAAAGGCAGGGCGAACATCAGTGTTTTCGGCGGATTCAGCGCAGGGAAGACAACTTTCATCAATGCGCTGTTGAATAAAGCCCAACTCGCAATGAGCCCGAACCCGACGACGGCCACCATTACAGAAATCAATGACAATGAGTCCAGCGAGATACTATTTAAAACTGAAGATGATTTGATAGGTACGCTTGAGATGCTCTCGAACCAGAAGCATGATTCAGTTGAAGGCTACTTCAAATGGATTAAAAGAGAGCGGCAGAATGTACCTGAAACATATAAGCCATTTCTTGACGGGATTCTGAACAAGTATGAAGATTACAAATCAGATCTCGGCATGAAGAGGAAAATCGAAACAGCCAGTCTCATCAGTACAGTCAGTTCTGATGAAGATTCTACATTTGTCCATAAGGCTTATGTTTCACTTCAAAATGAAATTACTGAAAAATACACTTTGATTGATTCACCGGGAATCAACTCAATCAACCAGAGACATACGAAAGAAACAAGAAATATCATCGCAGACAGTGACCTTATCATCTATGTCTCATATTATAATCACGTCTTCTCAAGAAGCGATGAAGCATTTTTAAAGTATATCCAATCAATCAAAGGGGAAAATTTCCCGATCATATTCATTATCAATGCGGTGGATCTCATGAAAAATGAAGCAGATAAAAATCAGGTCATCGACTACATGTCGAATGCATTGATTTCTCTCGGCATCACCAACATGATTTTCCCTGTTTCAAGCAAGCGTGCGCTCAACTCAGAAGACAGCATGTTCAATGAAGCTAAAGAGAACATACTGAACATCACTGATAAGCTCGCTTCCAATGTCCAGGTACAGTCCATCAGAGAGACCGCGGAGCAGCTCAAGTTAAATATTGAAAGCAACATCCGCCAGTATGAAAATGCGGATCTTGAACGCACACGCATTGAAAGCACCAGACACAATATTTTCACTGACCTGGAGACTTTCAGTGCACTCGATATAAAGAGTAACCTATACCAGGAGATAGATGTACTGCTGGCATTCATCACAAAACGGTTTGAATTGAAGTTGTACGATTATATGAAGGGGCTTATTACAGTTTCCGATATACAGGATAAAAACTATCTGGTCAAAAATCAGTCGCTCATTAAAAATGAGCTTGAACATTTCCTGACGATTGAAGTCAGTACTGTCTTCAATACCGTATACCGCCAGGCTGAAGAGCTGATGATTCAAAATATTACCCAGTTCAATGAAAGACTCAGTGCGGCGAATACTACGCATTCACTGGTGTTCAACCGCCAGGCTGAAGAGGAACCAAAAATATCGGTTGATGTATCTGAATTTGGTAAGTATGGCAAACTGCTTCACCAGGCACGCAATAACCAAAAAGCATTCAGAGACAGCCTTTTGGACTTTGCCGGACATATAAGCACTACACTGGACATAGATGGACTGAGCGCTGATATGAAGCACTTGATTGACGAATATTTGAATAAAGTTCAGGAAGATATTTCAGAACAGAAACCTGTAATGATCGAGGAGTTGAAGAAACCACTCCCGGTCATCGAAGAAAGTGATTACGAAGAGGACCAGAAGCTTCTTGAATCTTTATCTGAAATTAAGGGTGATTAAATGTCTATTGTAAATAAAAATGATTTGAAAAAAATGAATCAATCCAACACAATACTCGTTGACTGCCGGAATATAATGGATAAGTTTGACGAGTCAAAGCAACTTGTGCAATCGGATAAGATAAGCCGGGCTGTTCATATTCCACAGATGCCGTTCATGTTTAAATTCGATGGGATTAATGAAGGCAGGCATCCCTTGCCGGACCAGAATGTCATAGATGATTTATACCATACACTGTCAAAAGAAGGCAGATATGAGCTGCTGCTGTTTGCAGATGATAACAGCTTCTTCCATACGCGCTTGTATTATCTTTTCCTGCTGTACGGCCATGATGTTTATTTATTCAATGATGATCTGAATATAATCAAAGGGCAATCGGAGGAATTTCATGACATTGATGTTGAACTGCCGATCCAATTTGATTCGGGAGATTCTATATTCAAGCGTGACATCCATTATTCCATGGAAGCTCTTGAAGGGATAATCAATGAAAATATACTGCTCATTGATGTTAGAAGCGAAGACAGATACTTGGGAATTACAGAACCGATCGATTATAAAAAAGGGCATATCCCAGGCGCGGTAAATATACCGAACAGTCTGATTTATACGGACGGTCTTCTGAACCTTAATGCGCTTGACCATGCTTTGGAAAAATTTAAAGAGTATGACGAAGTAATTGTCTACTGCGGTTCCGGCATGAGTGCGACACCTATGTTCACACTGCTCAATCACTACGGCATCAATGTCAAAGTTTACACAGGCAGTTTCTCAGAATGGATTACAGATGACTCCAATACAGTGGAAACATCGCCAAATACTATAGAGGGTGTTCATTTTAATGATAAATAAGACTTTGGTAATAGATGGCATGGCATTATTATTCCGACATTTCTATGCAACAAGTTTCAGGAACCAGTTTATGATCAACAGCAAAAACATTCCAACAAACGGAATCCAGGGCCTCATCAGACATACGATGAAGCTCATTGAAATCACCCGGCCTGAAAACTTGGTAATCACATGGGACATGGGAAAAGAGACGATACGCAACGAATGGTTCAAAGGTTATAAAGCAAACCGTACAGCGCCTCCGGAAGAGATGATACCCCAGTTTGATTATGTCAAAGAAATCATTCATGATATGGGGATTTATCAACTCGGCATACACGGCTATGAAGCGGATGATATCATCGGCACACTCGCAGTGAATTATGATGATCTGATCATAGTCAGCGGAGACCGGGACTTACTGCAGCTGCTCGGAAAGAATAATGATATATGGTTAACGAAAAAAGGGTTCACCGAATATCATTACTATGACGAGGAAAAATTCGTAGAGGAATATGACATCACTCCGGAGCAATTTGTAGATGTCAAAGCATTGATGGGTGATTCCGGGGATGGCTATTTTGGGGTGAAAGGCATCGGGGAAAAGACGGCATTGAAATTAATCAGAGAGTACTCGAATGTAGAAAACATCATTGAAAATATTGATTCGCTGAGTAAAGGTCTCCAGACTAAAATATTGAATGATATGTCATCGCTTCAGATCTCCCACAAGCTGGCCAAAATCATTACAGATGTCGAGTTCTCACACGATGAATATATGGACCACCGCAAATTGGTCATCGATAAGGAAAAGATTGATCAGACACTCGTCGACCATGACCTGCGCATCACCCAGAAATATATCCATACTTTAAATATATAGGAGGACAAGATGGCACTTATATATACCGATGCTGCGGCCAGACAGAACCCGGCGTATGCTGCAGGTGCTGCGGTCATCAATGATGAAGGGTCGAGGCATGAATTCAAATTTGATCTGGGCGCACTTGATAATCATGAAGCGGAGTGGGCAGTACTCGATAAAGCTGTCGATGAGGCGATTGCATTAAACATTACATCTGTCATCCTCCATACTGATTCTAAAATAATCAGCGACAGTTTTGACAGACATTTTGTTAAAAATAAAAAATTTCAGCCATATTTCAACAGTATCCGAAAAAAATCTGTGCAATTTGATTTGTTTCTGGTCACTCATATACCAAGAAACAGAAATAAATCAGCAGATCATCTTGCGAAAGAAGCCCTTTATAAGTACACAAAGAGATGATGAAAGTCATTTCTTTTTTTATCTCGTGCTTTTCTGTATAATTAATTAAGGAGGTTGAAGATGAAACAGGAAACATTATATAAAATCAACCAACTTGAAGAAAAATATTGTCATGGCTGTTTATTGAAAAAGTTAAACCGCGACCGGGGAAATCACACGAGTGCACATAAATTTTGCATCAGCGAATGTTCTGTCGGTCTGAAAATCCGCAGCCACGGCAACCAATTACAATAGGAGGATATATTAAATGGAAATTATAAGAATTGAACCAACACCAAGTCCAAATACTATGAAAATTACTGTGAGTGAAGAGAAAGAGGATATGAAATCAGCGACATACAGAAAAGCTTCTGATGAAGCGCCTGAATTCATCAACAGAGTATTGGAACTTGAAGATGTTACAAGTGTCTTTCATGCAATGAATTTCATTTCAGTGGATAAATCTCCAAAAGCTGACTGGGAAACATTGATTCCTGAAATTGAAAACACTTTTAATGCAGACAGCAATGATTCCGATGTAAAAAAAAACCAATAAATAGTTCCCCCTTTGGTGAAGTAAATGTTCAAGTACTGACTTTCAAAGGGATTCCTTATCAGATTAAGCTCAATGACGGGGAAGAACACAGGCAACAACTGGATGAGAGGTTCGTAAACGCTGTTGAAGAAGCTACTCTGCCCGAAGATAACATTATCATGGGCCGCAAGTGGGAACAGAATTCAACACGTTACGGTACACCTGATGAAGTTTTCACTGAAGTCATTGAAGAGATCAACGCACTTTATAATGAGGAAACCCTTCAAAAGTTGGTTGAGGAAGCAAAAAGCAAACTACCGCCGGCTCCAAAAGAGTACCGTAAAGTGAGCGTCCAGGAATTCAAAGACGCAGAGGACTGGAAAGAGCGCCTGAACCTGCTTGACCATATGGAAAACCCGACCAAGGATGATTATGAACTGCTTGAACTGGCATTGCAGGATGAAAAAATGCAGATCAGAAGAACAGCAGTATATTTACTTGCCATGATTGAAGATAAAGAGACTCTGACTTATTTAAAAGCAGGACTTGAAGATAAAGCTGTACCTGTAAGAAGAACAGCAGGAGACGGCTACAGTGATCTCGGATTAAAAGAGGGATTGGAAGACATGTATCCACTGCTTGATGACAGAAGCCCAATCGTCCGCTGGCGGGCTGCAATGTTCATCTATGAAGTAGGCGATAATGACAGTCTGCCTTATTTGTATGAATATCAGGATGATTCGCAGTATGATGTCAAGTTACAAAAAGAGATTGCAATCGCACGCATAGAAAAAGGCGAAGAAGCCATGGGCAGTGTGTGGAAACAAATTCAGGAAAGGGAGAGATAGATTGAATCCTTATGAAGAGTACATGAAGGAAGTAGCGAAGCCGATGCGGGATGAACTGACAAATCGCAACTTTGAAGATTTGACGACACCTGAGACTGTGGATGAATTCATGGATACTGTAAAAGAGGACGAGACAGCATTCGTCGTCATCAACAGTGTCTGCGGCTGTGCAGCAGGTCTTGCACGTCCGGCTGCAGTTACAGTTGCTGAACAAAACCCAAAACAGCCCCATCATAAAGCAACAGTTTTTGCCGGACAGGACAGAGAGGCGACAGCACGTCTGAGAGAATTCATCGGAAAAGAACCGTCCAGCCCGTCATACGCATTATTCAAAGGTAAGAACCTTGTTCATTTCATGCCTCGTGAACAGATTGAAGGCCGGGATATCAACGATATAATGATGGATATCAAAGAATCATTCGACGAAAATATTTCATAAAAAAACCAGGAATAATATTCCTGGTCATCATTTATCCTATTCAGTAATGCACAGTGATACGAACCATGCTGCCATCAGGGCTAATCCAATTGAAAGTATCATTTCCATGAGTCAACACTCCAAGTAGTCATTTTTATTATCATAATCAATTATATAGAAGTTCAGTGAAAAAGAAAAGAGGGGTATCATGAATAATTTTGACAAGGTCTATCATCAACTTCTCGAACGTGTCAAATCAGAGGGCGCTTTTAAAGATGACCGCACCGGCACAGGCACGTATTCTGTTTTCGGTCATCAGATGCGTTTTGATTTATCGGAAGGTTTCCCTTTACTTACTACAAAAAAAGTCCTGTTTAAAATGATTGCAACAGAGCTCATCTGGTTTATACGTGGAGATACGAATATAAAATTCTTACTCGAATACAATAATAATATATGGAATGAGTGGGCTTTTAAAAATTGGGTTGAGTCGGCTGAGTTCGATGGTCCGGATATGACCGATTTCGGCCGCAGAGCATTGCAGGATGAAGTATTCAATGAAACATATAAAAAGGAAATGGATAAGTTCAAAGAACGGATTCTGACTGATGAATCATTCAGTGAAAAATACGGTAATCTGGGCAATGTCTACGGGAAACAGTGGAGAGACTGGATCGGTCCGGACGGAAATTCAATAGATCAGTTGAAGAATGTAATCGAAGCGCTTAAAACAAACCCTGATTCCAGAAGACATATCGTCACCGCTTGGAATCCTGCTGAAATTGATACGATGGCTCTTCCGCCATGTCATTCCTTTTTCCAATTTTACGTCAATGACGGCAGACTGAGTCTGCAGCTGTATCAAAGAAGTGCAGATATATTTCTGGGTGTACCATTCAATATAGCGAGCTACTCACTGCTGCTTCTGATGGTTGCCAAAGAATGTGGTTTAGAAGCAGGCGAATTCGTGCATACTATGGGTGACGCACATATATATTCCAATCATTTGGAGGCTGTGGACAAACAGTTATCAAGAAACAGCTATGAACCGCCTGCGTTAAAGATAAACAGCGACGCTTCTATTTTTGAAATTGAATATGAAGACTTTGAAGTGGTGGATTATAAATCACATCCATACATCAAAGCAGCAATTGCAGTCTGATCAAGGAGGGTTAAAATGGTATCACTAATCGTAGCGCATGCAAATCAGAATGTTATCGGTTTTAACGGGGATATGCCCTGGCATCTCCCTGCAGATCTGAAAAACCTTAAAAATCTGACTGAAGGTAACACGATTGTAATGGGCCGTAAAACTTTGGAAACTTTAAAAAAACCATTGCCGAACCGCAAAAATGTCGTATTGACACGGAATAAGGATTACGAATTTGATAATGTAGAAATCATTCATGATATCGATGAAATAAAAAATCTTGAAGGCAAGGTCTTTATTTTCGGCGGCAGCAACGTCTATAAACAGACTATGCATCTTGTAGATGAAATGTTCATCACAAAAATTCACGAAACTTTTGCCGGTGATACTTTCTTTCCTGAATATGATGTAACTGAATGGGAAATTGAAAAGATTGTCCCGGGAACAGTTGATGAAAAAAATAAATATGCACATGAATTTATGCATCTGAAAAGAAACCTGTAAAGTGTAAAGACGATGAATATCTGGAAATGGGCATTTATAAGTCTTTTGTTGTTCAATATACTTGCAGTCGGTGCACTTTATATATTTTTAACAGGAAATTATGATGAAGTGGATATCGGGGAAACCGGTGAATCTTCAGCTGAACATGTTGTGATATTACAAAATAACAGCGTAGAAACTATATTGAATTCTTTCTTACGGGAAGACTCAGCAAATGATATCTCGGTTTCTATTGATGAGAACAACATTGAACTTTTTTCTGAAAATGAATATTTGAATATGAATTTTGATACGACATTCAATCTGAACCCGCAAATAACCGACAGCTCCATCATATTTGAAATCAGTGATATTTCAGTGGGACAGCTGCCTTTAACAGAAGATATGCTGTACACCTTAATAAGAACCAGTGCCGATCTGCCAGATGGTATTGTATTCAGTACAAATTCGAAAGCATTGATAATAGATAAATCACTGTTCGATGATTATAGTGATTTATCATTGGATATTGAAGAAATAGATCATCAGAATAATGCGTGGTATTTTTCTATTGAAAATTTAAACTGAGGTGAATTAATTTGACAAAAGCAACATTGGGAGGCGGTTGTTTCTGGTGTCTCGTTAAACCTTTTGATCAGTGGGATGGCGTAAATGAGGTCCTCTCAGGCTATTCAAACGGTGAAGTGGACAACCCGACCTATGCCCAGGTGAGTACAGGAACAACCGGCCATATAGAAGTAGTACAGATTGACTATGAAGAAGATATCATCAGTTTTAAAGAAATTTTGAAAATATTCTTTAAAACTTTTGATCCGACTGACACTGAAGGACAATTCGGTGACCGTGGAAGCCAGTATATGCCGGCTATTCTTTACCATGATGACGATCAGAAAAAAACTGCTGAAAAAGTAATAGAGGAAATAGACAACAGCGGCGTATTCGATAAACCGATCAATACACCTGTCATACCGCTAAAATCATTTTATGCAGCAGAAGAGGAACATCAGGATTTTTACAAGAAGAACCGTGGACATTATAATGCATATTATAAAGGCTCCGGACGTAAAGCATTCATAGAAAATCATTGGGGTGAATCGTAATGAGTGTAAGAAAAAATATTGATGAATTAAGTTCAACAGAATACAATGTAATGAAGGAACAAGGCACAGAACCGCCATTTCAAAACGAGTATTGGGACCATTTCGAAGACGGTATCTATGTTGATAAAATTAGTGGAAAACCATTATTTACATCGAAGGATAAGTTCCATTCTTCATGCGGCTGGCCAAGTTTTTCAAAAGGTGCATCCGATGATATCACGGAACATTTTGATGATTCCTTCGGTATGAGACGCACAGAAGTGCGCAGTTCAGAATCAGACAGCCACCTGGGACATGTGTTTGAAGATGGACCGGAAGAGCTCGGTGGACTACGTTATTGTATTAATTCTGCGGCAGTGACTTTTATACCCAAGAATGAACTTGAAGAAAAAGGGTATAATGAATACGTAGATTACTTTAATGACTAAATAGGAGTTGATTCAAATGTTCAAGAATTTATTCGGGAAAAAAGACGAATCACCTGTCGATAGTACACTTGAAATTAAAAGTCCTTTTAACGGAAAATATGTAAAACTGGAAGATATACCTGATCCGGTATTCGCTGAAAAGATGATGGGGGAAGGCTTTGGTATCGAACCCTCTGAAGGTGAAGTCGTATCACCGGCTGCTGGTGAAGTAATGCAGGTTTTCCCGACAAACCACGCGATAGGTATAAAAACAGCAAATGGAATTGAACTTTTGATTCATATCGGCCTGGAAACTGTCGCAATGGAAGGTGAAGGCTTTACAGGACATGTAAGCGAAGGCGACAGCGTCGAAGTCGGGGATAAGCTGGTCACTTTTGATATGGAGCTTGTAAAAAAAGAAGCGAACAGTACTATTTCACCAGTCATAGTCACTAACAGCGACATTTTAAAATCGTTCGAAATAGTTGAAACCGGAGATGTCAGCAAAGCATACACTGTTGTTGCCAAAGCTGAAGTGAATTAATGAAAAATTATTCATATTATCAGTATATTAAAATACGGGCCGGTGAAAAATCCGATATCGGTATTTTGAGTGATTTTATTAAAAATGACAGCATGTTTCCCAAACAGGAAACCGACTACCATCAACTTAGTGATTATTTAGAAAGAAACCCTTATCCTGATATAAAATTAAGTGCATTCGATGAATCCTACCAGAACTATCAAAATTGGTTAAACCACTGACAAAAGGAGATTTAAAATGAGTATCCATATTAACGCGCAAAAAGGTGACATAGCAGAAACAATTTTACTGCCGGGAGACCCGTTACGTGCAAAATATATTGCCGAAAATTTTTTGGAAGATGTGACCTGCTACAACGAAGTCAGAAACATGTTAGGTTTTACAGGAACTTATAAAGGTAAACGCATTTCTGTGCAGGGCACAGGTATGGGTGTACCATCCATTTCAATCTACATCCATGAATTGATGGAAGAATACGGTGTTAAAAATCTTATCCGTGTCGGTACTTGCGGTGCAATTCAAAAAGATGTAAAAGTCCGCGATGTCATATTGGCACAAAGTGCATCAACAGACTCTTTCCAAAACAGGAAATTATTCGGAAACTTTGATTATGCTCCGACTTCCGACTTTGATCTATTACTTTCAAGTTACAATGAAGCAAAGAAAAAGGGTCTGGAAGTCAAAGTGGGTAACGTATTCACTGCTGATTCTTTCTACGATGAAAAAGGCGATGTGGAAATGATGGCCAAATACGGTGTTCTTGCTTTGGAGATGGAATCTTCGGCACTATTTACGATCAGCAAAAAGTTTGATGCAAGAGCTTTAGCCATTTTGACAGTTTCTGATCATGTACTGACAGGCGAAGCGACTTCAAGTGAAGAAAGACAGACAACATTCAATGAGATGATTGAAGTAGCACTTGATGCTGCACTGCCATTTGCAGGTGAATAATTTTTCAATAATTTATAATTTATTAAAGAACAGTGGATTTTCCACTGTTCTTTTTCTTTTAATATTGTCAACTACCTGATAAACTATAAGATATTATGCTCTTTGAAGTTAGGTGTGTGTAATTTGGACGAGAATAAAAATAATAATGAAACAAGCCATAAATCCAAAAGAATAAGTATCAATCCTTTTTGGCTGATTATAACCATATTGGCCGCCGTCATACTTTCCAGTGTGATTACGGCGTTAAGCCTGGAAGCCGGCTCTGAGAAGGCTGTCAATGTCGGCACTGATACAAGAAGTGAATTCTCGAAATTGTATAGTGTATATGATACGATTTCCACAGATTTTTATGATGAAGTCGATAATGAGGAATTGATTGAATCCGCCATAGAAGGTATGGTGCAGGGTTTGGATGATCCTTATAGTGAATATATGAACATGGATGATACTGAAGCATTCCAGGAAACTGTCACCGGAGATTTCGAAGGCATCGGTGCTGAAGTGATGCAGGAAGGCAATCGTATTGTAGTGACGTCCCCGATGAGGGGCTCACCTGCAGAAGCTGCTGGAGTTGAACCGGGAGACCAGATCATTGCAGTTGACGGTGAGAGCATAGAAGGCATGACGACCACGGAAGCTGTCCAGCTGATCCGGGGTGAAAAAGGCACGGATGTAGTATTATCAATCGTTCGCGGTGAAGGCGAGCCGATGGACATAACAGTGACGAGAGATACCATTCACATTGAGAGTGTCACTTATGAAGAGATTGATAATGTTGGCCATATCAGTATAAACAGGTTCCAGGAAGGAACAACTGACGAGTTTGAAGAAAGCATCAATCAGGCTTCAGAAGATGAGGTCGAAGATATCATTGTCGATTTCAGATATAATCCTGGCGGATTGCTTTCTGAAGCTGTATCAATGATCAATCAGTTCATACCGAAGAATGAAGTTGCCCTGATGCTGGAGGACAGCAATGGTGAGCGAGTCGAACTCGAAACTGAAAACCGTCGAAATGACAATACAGAAGATATGAATGTTTATATTTTGATAAATGAGGGTTCTGCGAGTGCTTCGGAAGTATTCACAGGTGCTCTCGATGATCATTTTGATGATGTTGTCATTGCCGGCACTCAATCTTTCGGTAAAGGTGTCGTACAGCAGACACAGAACTTCAATGACAACTCCATGTTGAAATACACAAATACCAAATGGTTGACACCGGAAGGTACATGGGTTCATGAAGAGGGCATTACACCGGATATTGAACTGGTCAATCCTGATTATTACCGTGTGGAAGTACTTGATGAAGACGATGTCTTTACAGAAGGACAGGAAAGCGAGACAATTACGTCCATAAAAGTGGCCCTTGAAACTCTCGGCTATGATGTCGGAACTATCAATGAAACTTTCGATGAGAAATTGAATGATGCAGTCAAAAGCTTCCAGGAAGATAATGATATGGAAGCAGACGGTAATGTGACGGGCGATACTTCAGTAAATCTGATGTCTGAGCTAAGAGAATTCATCAATGAAAATGATGCACAGCTGGAATATCTCGTTGATTACATCAATGGGGAGCACAGCGCAGAAGAAATAGAAGATGAAGCACAGGAAAATGCACAAAATATTGAAATCAAATCAATAGAAGAGCTTCAGGAAGAAGCTGAACAATAACCATTCCCAGTCGCACAAAATTTTTTGTGCGACTTTTATTGTGCCAAAACTCTAAATGGTTTAAAGTTATATCATAAAGATAAATGGAGGTTATTATGGAAACTTCAAAAAGAAAGGTTATTTTAACCGGCGGTGGGACAGTAGGCCACGTCATGTTGAATAAATTACTTATTCCCAGTTTCCTGAATAACAATGTCGAACCCGTCTACATAGGTTCTAAAACTGGAATTGAAAAAGAAATTATCAGCTCTACTTCAATAAGATATTGTAATATTTCCAGCGGTAAATTAAGGAGATATCTTTCATTTGAAAACTTGAAGGATATCTTCAAAGTGGCAAAAGGAATATTCGATGCCCGTAAAATATTAAAAAAGGAAGGTCCTGATCTAGTGTTTTCCAAGGGAGGTTTTGTAAGCGTACCGGTTGTACTTGCTGCAAAATCTTTGAATATACCGGTTTATATTCATGAATCTGATTTGACACCGGGACTTGCAAATAAAATTTCAACAAAGTTTGCCACTAAATGCTATGTCACGTTCGAAAAAACGATGGACTATCTTCCAGAAGAGAAGACCGAATATCTCGGACCTGTCATCCGGGATGAATTATTGAATGGCTACAGCGAAAAAGGCTACGAACTGTCCGGCTTTAATCCGGAGAAACCGGTTATCATGTTCATGGGCGGGTCGCTCGGTTCAAAATCCATAAACGAATTTGTCAGAGAGAATATTGATATTCTGACACAGGAGTTTCAAATAATTCACCTTTGCGGCAAAGATAATATCGACGGAAGTCTGACCCAAAATGACAATTACATCCAGTTTGAGTTCGTCAAAGACGAACTTGCCCATTTCATTAACATTTCAGATATTGTCATCGGCCGCAGCGGATCCAATGCCATATATGAATTGCTTTTAAATCTCAAGCCAATGATACTGATACCTTTACCTCTCACTCAAAGCAGGGGTGATCAGTTGGAAAATGCACAGTACTTTTCAGAAATGGGCTATGCGAAAGTCATTCAGGAAGATGATTTGACACTGCAGAATTTCAATTCTGCCGTCAATGATATTAACGAGACACGTCATGACATCATTATGAATATGAAACAATATAAAGGCGGGTTTAAACCTGACACATTGGTCTCAAAGCTGCTAAATGAGGAGGAAGTTTAGTGAGCCGATTAAAAAAATTATCATTGTTCCTGGTATTCACTTTAATATTCGGCGTCATTGCCGTCTTCCACGAATCCAGACTTGGACAATGGATAGACAGAGAAGTATATGAATTCATATATGCCTCGGAAAGTTTCATCACAACAGCATTCATGCTCGGCTTCACTCAAATAGGAGAAGTGCTGACCATGGTGATCCTTTCCATCATCATGATTGCCATACTGATGCTCTACAAACTTAAATTCCATACTCTGTTCTTTATCATTTCAATGCTGGCAAGCAGTATAATGATACCTGTGATGAAAAATGCTTTCGACAGGGAAAGACCTTCATTATTAAGATTGATAGATATCTCAGGCTTCAGTTTTCCGAGTGGGCATGCCACAGGCTCTACGATATTCTTCGGCTCCCTTATGGCGATTATAAATAAAACTTCTTTGAATAATAAAAGTGTGCTGTACGCTTTATGTGCGTTCTTTATCCTGATGATTTCTTCATCAAGAGTATATCTGGGCGTCCATTATCCTACAGATGTCATAGCAGGCATAACAATCGGTACAGCTGCAGTTATAGGTACAAGCTATCTGCTTCACAACAAATTTAAGAAAAGTCAATATGTCTAATATTGAATGGCAATGCAAACATTTTTGCATTGCCATTTTTCATTCACACAATTATAATTAATCTGCATTATATAATTGTAAAGAAGGTGATTTCAAATGGCTGTAAATCTATATGAATCCATTACGCTTGAAAATGAAAGGATCAGGCTCGTCCCACTTCAACTGAGCCACGCAAATGAACTTCAGGACATCAACCATGAAAGTATATGGTCATACATGTTATTTCAAGCAACGACGCTTCCTCTCATGACAGAATGGATTAAAAGTGCCATCGAACTTAGAAATCAATTGGAAAGTATACCTTTTGCAGTTATATTGAAAACTACGGGAGAAGTGGTCGGCAGCACGAGAATACAATATATTGACTATGAACGTCAAAGCTGTGAAATCGGTGCGACCTGGTTCGGTACAAAATCACACCGCTCCTTCGTAAACTCAGACAGCAAGTTCCTGCTGCTCGAATTCTGTTTTGAAACTTTAAATATGATGAGAGTTCAAATCAGGGTGGATGAAAGAAATGTCAGAAGCAACCGGGCAGTTGAAAGACTAGGCTTCACCAAAGAAGGTGTGCTGAGAAAAGAGCGTAAATTACACGGTATTCCGCGTAACTTGATCGTCTATTCCATAATCGATGACGAATGGGCCGATGTTAAGATGAATTTGATGATAAAACAGCAGAATTACATGCTGGATGTGCCTGATTCTACGGCAAGCTGACACATAATTCATATTATGTGTCTTTTATTTTTCATATAAATAAAAAATGGTATGATAGCACAAAGGAAGTGAATGAATTGAAGCATGTACTGGTTATAGAGGATGAGCTCAATCTGGCACGCTTTATAGAGCTTGAGCTGACTCATGAGGGGTACTCCGTCACTTTGAGTGCGGACGGTGAAGATGGGCTCGATAAAGCATTGAATTATGATTACGACTGTATCTTATTAGATTTGATGCTGCCTGCTTTAAATGGTCTTGAAGTCTGCCGCAGAATCCGAAAATCCAAAAACACTCCAATCATCATGATTACTGCTAAAGGTGAAACTTATGACAAAGTGGTGGGGCTGGATTACGGTGCAGATGACTACATAGTCAAACCATTTGAAATCGAAGAGCTTCTCGCAAGAATCCGCGTGATGCTCAGAAGAACAAACGATCCTGAAACTAACAATAATAAAATCCTTTCACTTCATGGCATTTCAGTCGATATATCTGCTTACAGAGTAACGATTGATGATACAGAACTGGAACTGACCAAGACGGAATATGAGCTGCTTCACCTGCTTATTAAAAATGTGGGAATCGTTCTTAGGCGTGAACAGATACTGGAACATGTCTGGGGATATGACAGTGAAGTGGAAACTAATGTGGTAGATGTCTATATAAGGTATTTACGCAATAAGCTTAAACCGTTCAACAAACATAAAGTGATTGAAACTGTCAGGGGAGTCGGGTACGTGATCAGGGCATGAACAAAAACTCTCTGAAGTATAAATGGCTGAGGTTGTCCACGCTGATAATATCATTTACCTATCTGATATTCAGTACTCTCTTGATTTATTTTACAAGTCTTTATTTAAAAGACCTGGAAGAAAGGGCATTGGACAGAAGTCTTGAGGAACTGCAGCATATTTACGAAACACAACCGTACAATACAATCTCAAGAAACGATATTATCACGAGTCTTTATGACGAACAGACAATGGTTCTTTATACACGCAGTGGAAATATTGTTTCTACTGAACCTGCAAATCAGTTAAACGGTCTGCAGATAGACTTTATCCCTGTCAGTGATAAAGTCATTACGTCACACGAAACCGAAGATGGAAATTTCCTGGTTGGCCGGTCGAATATTGATACTATGTATTGGAATGGATATTTAACCGTCATTCATCCACTCGACAATTATTATCTGATCATTCGAACCATGGTCCTTATAGCATTGATCATCGGTTTCATGTCAATATTATTTACATCAATCGTAAGTTATTTCTTCTCTACACAGATGGTCAAACCGATTAGAAGCATTGCCAATCAGTTGAAACGGATAGAGGGTGAAGGGGTATCAGAACGTCTTACGTTATCTACCGACACAGAGGAAACCGACTATATGGTCACCTCATTCAATAACATGATGGATTCCCTTGAAGAGTCATTCAATCAGCAGAAGCAATTCGTGGAAGACGCTTCCCACGAACTGAGAACCCCATTGCAGATCATCCAGGGACATTTGAAACTTATCAACCGGTGGGGGAAAAATGACCCGAAAATACTAGAGGAATCCCTGGATATATCAATCGATGAATTACACCGCATCAATAAGCTTGTTGAAGAATTATTACTGTTGACTAAAAATAATCCCAGACAGCTTGAAGAGATTGAAACCGTAAATATCATTGATGAAATCAACTCCCGGGTCGACAGTATGAAAAAGATACATCCAGACTATCACTTTGCAGTCGAACACTCGGATGATTCAATTCCATTTCAGATAAACAATCATCATTTAGAGCAATTATTGCTTATATTTTTAGATAATGCTGTAAAGTATGATACTGAGTATAAATATATTATTACAAAAACAAAAAAATATATTGATTATTTTGATATCATAATAATGGACCATGGTATAGGTATACCTGAGGAAGATCTTGAAAATGTTTTCAATAGATTTTACAGAGTGGATAAATCCCGCAGCAGACAGCAGGGTGGCAACGGGCTGGGGTTATCCATCGGCAAAAAATTAATTGAAAATTATAAAGGCAAAGTATGGTTTGAAAGTGAAGAAGGAAATTTTACAAAAGTTATTATCAGATTCCCTTTAAATATAGGCAATTCATAAAGTTGCCACCTTTAAAATAGATTTAAGTAGTGCTAAAATGGGAATGTATAATATATAAAACATATAAAACTAAAGAGGTGCTGCAAAGATGGAAGGGAAAGCCTATGAAGAGGCTCCAATGAGATTCGGTATGAATCTTGGTTTACTCCTTGATATTCATGATTCTTATTTAGAAAATCCAAACAATGTCAGCGAAGAAATGCGCACATTGTTTGAAAGTCTTGGAACATCCCAAGATGGTAGTTTAAGTCAGGATGCGAAGCAAAATGTAAAGGGTATGTTAAGACTTTTGGACGAGATTCGACTTTTCGGTCACCTGGAAGCCGATATCTATCCTGTATATGAACCAGAGATTAAAAATAAACCTTCTTTAGACTTTAAAGAACATGGTATTTCTGATGAATTGTTGAAGAATGTACCTGCGTCACTGGTAAGTCCCCACTTAGGATCTTTATATGACAATGCAAGCGAAGCTTTCAATCATTTGTATGAAGTCTATACAGGACCTATTGCGTACCAGTTCATGCACATCAATGATTCAAAAGAAAGACAGTGGCTCAAAGAAACGATTGAAAATCAAGATGAAGTCAATTTGAAAACAGATGAAAAAATCGAATTATTTAAAACACTATCAAAAGTTGAAGGATTTGAAAAATACCTTCATAAAAACTTTGTCGGAGCTAAACGCTTTTCCATTGAAGGTTTGGATACTATGGTGCCGATGCTCGAGCACCTTTTGAAACTGATGGCTAAAGAAAATATTCCGAATCTTCAAATTGGTATGGCTCACAGAGGGCGTTTGAATGTACTGACTCATATTTTAGAAAAACCATATGAAATGATGCTCAGTGAGTTCATGCACACTGACCCTATGAAGTTCCTGCCGGAGGATAATTCACTATCACTGACTTCCGGATGGGTCGGAGACGTCAAATATCACCTTGGCGGTTCCAAATTGAGAACCGACAATGGAATAGATCAGCAGATCACACTCGCAAACAACCCGAGTCACCTTGAAGTTGTCAGCCCTGTAGTTCAGGGGAAAACCAGAGCAGACCAGGAAGACACTGACCATAATGGTCTGCCAAACTTGGATTTCAACCGCTCATTGGCAGTTCTGGTACACGGTGATGCTGCATTTCCTGCACAAGGAGTCGTATTCGAATCATTGAACCTCGGAAAATTGGACGGCTATACGACAGGCGGTTCCATTCATATTGTCGCCAATAACAGAGTCGGTTTTACGACTGAGGAATTCGATGCCCGTTCAACTGACCATGCTTCAGATGCTGCCCTCAGCTTCAATCTGCCGGTGTTCCACGTTAACGCAGACAAGCCCGAGCACGTACTGAGAACGATTGAACTCGCTCTTAAGTATCGTCAGGAATTCAACAAAGATGCGGTCATCAATTTAATCGGATACCGCCGTTACGGCCATAATGAAATGGACGAACCAAGCACGACCAATCCTATGCTCTATAAAGAAGTGAAAGCTCACGATACAATTGAGCATATATATGGCAGTCAGCTGGTTGAAGAAAAAATCATTTCAAAAGAAGAAAAAGAAGATATCATCGAAGATGCACAAAAGGAAATGCGTGCGGCACATGATAAGATTGATAAAAAGGATACCGTCATAAAATCTGAAATCGAGGTGCCTGAAACAATTCAGGAAGGTTTCGAGAACGAACCGGAACGGGAAATCACATACGACCGATTGAAAGAGATCAATGATGCTTTATTCGAGTATCCGGAAGATTTTACAGTTTTCAAAAAGTTGAAGCAGGTTCTTGACCGCCGCAAACTGCCTTTTGAAGACGACTCGGCGCTTGTAGACTGGGCACATGCAGAAGCACTGGCATTTGCAACCATTAATCAGGATGGTACACCAATCAGACTGACTGGTCAGGATTCTCAAAGAGGTACTTTTGCACACAGACATGCTGTGCTGCATGACTCTGAAAATGGAAATGAATACATTCCGCTGCATCATGTACCGGATGTAAAAGCAACGTTTGATATTCATAACTCACCATTATCCGAAGCAGCGGTTGTCGGTTTTGATTATGGGTATAATGTTGAAAATAAAGAAGCACTCGTGATCTGGGAAGCACAATATGGTGACTTTGCCAATATGGCACAAGTTTACTTTGATAACTTCATGTCATCCGGTAATGCAAAATGGGGAGAAACAAGTGGCTTCACTTTGTTCCTGCCACATGGGCAGGAAGGTTCCGGCCCAGAGCATTCAAGTGCAAGACTGGAAAGATTCCTGCATTTAGGGGCAAATCAGAATATGACAGTAGTCAATCTGACAAGTACTGCAAATTATTTCTATTTGTTGAGAAGACAGGCTAAATATCTGAATACTGATAAGATGAGACCACTGGTGGTCATGTCACCTAAAAGCTTACTCAGAAATCAACTTGTCAGTAATCCTGTAGAAAATTTCATCGGCAATCATTTCAGAGAAATAATCGTCGAAGAACATGATAAATCCAAAGTTAAGAAAGTACTTCTGGCTCACGGTAAAATGGCAGTCGATCTGCTGAATCATCAAAAGGATAATAACCCTGAAGAAATCGTCCTCATCAGAATTGAACAGCTCTATCCTTTCCCAGGTGAAGAGATAAAGGATGTTCTGGACAGCATCGAAAATCTGGACGAAGTAAGATTCGTACAGGAAGAACCGAAAAACATGGGCGCGTACAGCTCTGTACTACCAAAAATCCTTGATATTCTACCGCAAAATGTAAAAAGGTCATATGTTGGCCGCCCGGTTTCATCATCACCTGCTGAAGGTGATGGCGAAACTTATAAAATGATTCAACAAAATATTATAGAAAATGCAATGAAAGTGCAGGAGGATTAATAATGGCTGAAATAAAAATACCTGAATTGGCAGAATCGATATCGGAAGGAACAATTGCGTCATGGTTAAAAGGCGTGGGTGACTCTGTAGAACAGGGTGAAAATATATTAGAGCTTGAAACTGATAAAGTCAACGTTGAAGTGATCAGTGAAGAAGCCGGTGTAATTACAGAATTAAAAGCAGAAGAGGGTGACACTGTCGAAGTAGGACAAGTCGTTGCTGTTGTTGGTGAAGGCGAAGCAGCACCTTCAGAAGATAAAAAAGAAGAAAAGAAAGATGATAAACAGGAATCTTCGAAAGAAGAAGATTCAAAATCTGAAGATGAGTCAGAGTCGGCAGATACTGAAAAATCTGAAGAAAAATCAGATGACGCAGAAGGTTCGGATCGTATCATCGCTTCTCCTGCAGCAAGAAAACTGGCGAGAGAAAAAGGCCTTTCTCTTAAAGAAATCAATGCTGGTGACCCAAGAGGGCATGTCCGTTCCCAGGATGTAGAAAACCATGAAGCATCACAGGCAAACCAAAAATCAGAAAGTAAGAAATCTGAAGAGAAGTCAGCTTCCAAGCCTGCAAACACACAGCCTGAAAAACCTGTAATCAGAGAAAAAATGTCAAGACGCCGCCAAACAATTGCGAAACGTTTACATGAAGTCAAGCAAAATACGGCAATGCTGACAACTTTCAATGAAGTGGATATGACGAATGTCATGGAGCTCAGGAAACGTAAAAAGGAATCATTCCAGGAAAAGCATGATGGTACACGTCTTGGTTTCATGTCATTCTTCACTAAAGCTTCAGTTGCAGCACTAAGACAATTCCCGGCTGTCAATGCTGAAATTGATGGAGATGAAATGATCTACAAACAGTTCTATGATGTCGGTGTGGCAGTGTCAACTGACGAAGGGCTTGTAGTCCCTGTTGTAAGAAATTGTGACCGCAAAACATTTGCTGAAATCGAAGCTGATATTGCAGGTCTGGCGAATAAGGCAATCGAGAAAAAACTATCACTTGATGAAATGACCGGAGGTTCATTCACTATAACGAATGGCGGTGTATTCGGATCATTATTATCAACACCGATCATGAACGGTACTCAGGCAGGTATCCTCGGCATGCACACAATTCAAAAACGTCCTGTTGCAATGCCTGACGGCTCCATCGAAGTACGTCCGATGATGTACATCGCATTGAGCTACGACCACAGAGTGATTGATGGTAAAGAGTCAGTTAACTTCCTGAAGACAATCAAAGAACTGATTGAGAACCCGGAAGACTTATTATTAGAAGGTTAAGATAGAAAGCAAGATACTGTTTCTGGTATCTTGCTTTTTTATGTTAAAATATAATGACTTTACTAATTAGAAATGGAGAATGGTTAATGATGTTACATGAGACATGGCAAAATAAAAATTTAAGAACTGTCCAGGTGAAACATACTGATGCTAAGAAATATAAGGTGGATGATATGTTGACTCAAGGAAAGACATATACAGTAGTAAATGAAACTGAAGAGTATATTTTTGTCATAGATAACTCCGGTAAAGTCGGCGGTTACTATAAGACATATTTTGAAGATGTGACAGACTGATATGGATAAGCATAAGTTTGAACATGAAGATTCAACGATTAGAGAGGATTCCCTGAATATTCTGAGGCTGAGTAAAAACCTTTTATTGAAAGGTCCGACAGGAGCGGGGAAGACCCGGCTCGCTGACGACCTTTCTTCTGAACTGGAGCAGGAGATGATCAGTATCAACTGTTCAGTCGATATCGACATTGAAGCCTTACTCGGCTTTAAAACAATCGAGTATGAAGATGGCAGGCAGGAGATAGTTTTCGTCGATGGACCGGTAATCCGTGCAATGAAGAATGGGTTCATCCTTTATATTGATGAGATAAACATGGCTAAACCTGAGGTGCTTCCAATACTCAACGCGGCATTGGATTACAGGAGAACTATGACAAACCCGCTAACAGGCGAGAAGATTGTTGCAGATGAAAATTTTTTAGTCATTGCAGCCATAAATATCGGTTATGCCGGAACAATGCCAATGAATGAAGCGCTGCTCAACCGTTTTAATATTGTAGAAATCGATTATGTTTCAGATGATGCGCTTTTAGAGATTTTACAAAACCAGAGCATTCAGGATGACAACGATATTTTAAGTAAACTGACCGATTTTCATAAAGATCTGGTCACAATGACTAAACAGGGACAAATATCGAAAGAGTCATCCAGTGTCAGAAGTTTAATAGATCTTGCTGATCTAACCACTCTTATCACTGAATCCAGAGCAATAAAAAGAACTATAATAGATAAACTTGATAATGACCAGGAAAAAACAGCTATTTATAATGCTTTTAAACTACATTTTGAGTTGTGATTAAAATATGAACTATTCTTTTATTAAATTCAATGATGAACTTGTTGACTCAAGAAATATGATGGAGTTGACCGATTTGGCACGACTGCTTTTTAAAAATCCAAGTTTAACTGTCAATGTCCGAAAGCATTCATATTACAATCCTCTGAAGAATATCATGAATTTCAGCATGTTTTGGAAGCACCGTACTGATATAACTGAACTGGACGGATTCAAGCATGATATTTTTACACATTATGCAGCGGAGGAAACTCTTAACTATGCTGAATATGATACATTGAAAAATAAAGATACTCTGATTCAACAATTATTTTTGTCTATTGAATATTTAAGACTCAGGAAAAAGAGTATTGAAAAAAGACCTGTAATAAAAAAACTTTTAGAACCCGGGGACTGGATTCTAAAAGGAAATTATTCAAAGAAAGCTCGAAATGAAGCAGATGATTTCTTATATTTGATGAACTTGAAAATATTGGATTTTAAAGAAGAAATGGAATTCGAAAATTTGACTTTCAATTTTTCTTCCGATTCAACTGAAGAGAGTATTGAACTGGCTTTAAATATATACGAACGGATGTCTGACCATTTAGGCTTAGATGAAATGTCAGTGTCCACATTGCATGACATATCATTCAGTGATTTATATGAATTTAATAAAGCTGACGAGTTCAGGAAAGATCCAAAAAGTCTATCTTCTGATGACAGCTGGGATGATGAAGAGGATAAAGATGATGTAGACACCAAAACCAGTGGTGCTGCAAAAGAAGCAACAATGCTTGGAGAAGTTGGTGACGCACTCAACTCTCAAAAATCCGACAGTAAGAAAATAAATATGTACGATGATGAGATCAGTGAATTTAATGAGGGATTTGGAAAAAATACCGGAAGTAATCAATTCAGGGATCTGTCATCCACAAACCAGCATGCACTGATTGAAGTTTCAAAGCCTAAAGTGAAATTGAGTGATTATCATAAGTACCGTGGTCTATATAATCGTTACGGAGAAATTACAAAACATGTAATAGGAGATATACAGCAGCTGCTGAATTTTAAACGAAATGATATTCGCAAGCATCAATCAAGTGGGAAAATAATGAAAAACCCAGTGCTCCCTATAATAGAAGGCAGTCATAAACTATTTATAAAGGAGGATTCAGAATCTGTTGACATCGATGCTGTCTTCACGCTGGTCATCGATCAGTCGTTTTCCATGGAATCTCATTTGGAAGAGACCATTTCAGCAGTGATTGTTTTCAATCATATATTGAAATCATTGAACATCAAACATCGTATCATTTCGCATCATGAAGACACTTTCGAAGTGAGTCCGAATAATTTCCCTAATAAAATTTATGAGCACCTTTCTGTTGAAAAATCCAGATATTATTATCCTGTATCAATTCTTGATATAGAATCGTCAGGCGATAACAGAGATGGTTTCATCCTGAAGCATGAAATATCACTGATTGAAAAACATGATGAAACGGATAAGTTTATCATCATGTTTTCAGACGGACTGCCAAGCGCTGAAAATTATAATCAAAATGGCATTGTAGACACACATGAAGCAGTAAATATTGCGAACAGAAAGAATATAAATATTATCAATGTTTTTATAAATGAAGACAGTGATGACCAGACTCTCGCATCAATCAAAGATATTTATGGAAACAATACAATAATTGTTGAGCATCCGGCAGATATACCTCATGCCACTGCAAATTTGCTGAATAAAATCCTATTATCGATTACCAGATAATTATTCTAAATGACAAATCTGTCAAAAATCTGAAAGTTTTAAATCTTATGGACATTAGTTCGTTTATCGTGTAAACTGGTTCTATAATTTATGTTTACACGGAGGTTCGCAGATGAGTAATAAGAATGTTTTTGTAGTAGGTTTTATGCTGTTTGCAATGTTCTTTGGTGCAGGTAACTTGATATTTCCGCCTGGCCTCGGATTTGTAAGTGGCGAGCATTTTTGGCTGGCAATTCTTGGTTTTGTCATTACCGGAGTGGGGCTGCCACTATTGGGTGTTATCGTAGGGTCGATTTCCAAAGAAGGTTATAAAGAATCTTTAAAAGCGATTCATCCAGCTTTTGCTATCGGGTTACTGGTAGTCATCTATTTAACGATCGGACCGTTCTTTGCGATTCCCAGAACAGCAACAACGGCTTATGAAATGGCACTTATCCCATTTCTCGATTCGCCAGGTGCGATTGCATTATTAGTATTTTCTCTGGTGTTTTTTTTAATAGTATTTGCATTAAGCTGGAGTCCGGGTACTTTGGCTGACAGTATAGGTAAAGTTCTAACACCTCTATTGTTGATTTCAATATTACTGCTTGTTGGTACTGCCATTGCAATGTACATATCAAACCCTGTCAATCCGGCAGGAGAAAGCTTTAACGCAAATGCGCCATTCGTCGCAGGCTTCCAGGAAGGTTACTTGACAATGGATGCCATTGCCGCCATTGCTTTCTCAGTAATCGTTCTGAATGCTATCCGTGCTACAGGCGTCAAAGATAGAAAATCATTGTTGTTTGGTACAATCAAATCTGCATCACTTGCAGCGTTGTTACTTGGTTTGGTCTACGTTTCATTGGGCTGGCTGGGTAATAGAGTAGATTTGGCAGGAGCAGTGCCGGATGAACAAAACCTGGGTACATTCCTGCTCACTTTCATTTCTTCTGATGCATATGGTGGATTCGGAGCTATTCTTCTGGGTATAATTGTACTGCTCGCATGTATAACTACAGGTGCAGGACTTATAGTTGCAGTGAGTGAGTATTTCAACAGTATTGTTCCTAAAATACCTTACAGAGCTTTTGTAGTCATCTTTACATTGATTTCATTTGGCTTGGCTAACCAGGGTCTCGATCAGGTAATTACAACAAGTGTACCTGTTCTGTCCATCATTTATCCTATAGCGATGGCATCTGTACTCTTGTTAATCTTCAGTTACTTTGTACCATCACCTAGAATGGCTCTGCAAATACCAATCGTACTGATTATTATTACAAGTATTTTTGCAGTGGTTCATAGAAATGAATGGGCAAATTTCTCATTCTTGGAAGCTATGCCTTTATTTGATTCATCATTTGAATGGATTCCATTATTGATTATCGGTTATATTATCGGCTACCTGATTGGAATGAAAAAAGAAAAAGTATCCTACACTTAAAATACAATAATCAGAGAAGAGCGCTGCTCTTCTCTTTTTTTATCATTTATAATAAGTTTTTCATATATGACGTTCACTATTTCTTATCGATAAAAAATGATATAATAAGGATAACTTATGATATAGAAAAGAGATGATAGGAATTGAACTATATCATTCCTGTTTTTATGGACGTTATCGTCCCTATTTTAATCCTTCTGGGAATTGGGCTTTTATTGCAGAAGAAGTTCCAATTCCGGCTGAGACCGATAGCTAACCTGGTCACGTACTGTTTTATGCCCGCAGCAGTTTTCATTAACATCTACCATGCTGAAATCAACCTTTCCCTTGTGATTCAACTGTTTTTATATTTGACTTTATTCATATCTATTTTAATCATACTGAGCAATATTCTCACCCGTCTTTTGAATCTGGAAAAGGCGGAGGCAACTGCCCTTAAAAACAGCATATCACTGATGAATTCAGGAAATTACGGTCTGCCGGTCAGCCAACTGGTATTCAGTTCGAATCCGCTGGGTGTATCAGTGCAGATCATTGTACTCGTAGTACAGAACTTATTAACGTTCACTTATGGTTTGTATAACTTGATTTCGACTTCTAAAACCATTTTTGAACTTTTAAAAGATTTACTCAAATTACCGATCATTCATGCTTTGTTCATTGCGCTTCTCTTTAAAATTTTCGAGGCTCCGATACCGACATTCCTTCTTGTACCGATAGAACAGCTGGCCGGCGGATTTGCAGCACTGGCACTGATTCTGCTTGGTGCGCAGCTTGAAAGTATTAAGATCAAATCTTTTCACAAGGTTATCCCATGGAGTTTGGCCGGCAGACTCATAATGGGGCCGGTCGTCGCACTTATTTTAATATTCACCCTTGGCATTGACGGTGTGATTGCCCAATCATTACTCATTGCGAGTGCATTTCCAACATCAAGGAACACGGCAACGCTTGCGCTTGAATATGATGTTGAGCCGGAACTCCATGCTCAGGTTGTACTCTACAGTACGCTGCTCAGCAGTATTACAGTCACATTTGTCATTTACCTTGCAATGCAGCTCTTTTAACATATATGGCTTTACTGTAGGATGATATATAACAAATCATTACAGAAGGAGGCATTATTCATATCGAAAATTCAGCAGGTTTTTGGATACGTCTGGGTGCGAGAGTCATCGATGTGATTGTCATTGGTGTTATAATATTTTTATTCATCGCCATTTTCTCATTAGATACACAGAGCAGGGCGGTGCAGTCATTCGAGGGAGTGTTTACACTTCTGTATTATGTGCTGCTGCCTGTAATATGGACAGGATACACACTTGGCAAACGTGCTTTAGGTATCAGAATAATCAAAGATGATCATTCAGAAGTGGGCTTGATTCAAATGATTATCAGAGATTTCCTGACACCGTTACTTTATGCAATCACTTTGGGGCTTTTAGCAATCGTATCTGCAATTATGATTGGTGTCAGAGAAGATAAAAAAGCCATACACGATATATTTGCCAAAACTAAAGTTGTATACAGAAAATAACTGGATAGAAATTTAAATCCGGAGCATCCCAAATAGCAGGGTGCTCCGGATTTTCATTTAAATATGAATATTATCAGTATCTATGGTCTTCTTTAAGCTGCAGCAGTCTCGTCTTCAAATCTTCTTCCATCTGTACAAGCTCTGTTTCGGCTTCTTTACGTTTCTGAGAGCCTTCTGCCTGAATCTGCAGCGTTTCTTCAATTGTAGTTACCAGATTGTCCTGTGTTACTTTCAGCGTTTCGATGTCTACGATGCCTCTTTCATTTTCGCGGGCTGTTCTTAACGAGTTTTGTTTAAGCATTTCAGAATTCTTCGTCAGCAACTCATTTGTCGTATTTGTCACTGCCTGCTGGGCTTTTGATGCTGATTCCTGGCGCAGAAGCGTCAGTGCAATGGCCATCTGATTTTTCCAAAGCGGTATACTTGTCAGTATGGAACTTTGAATTTTTTCAGCAAGAGTCTGGTTGATGTTTTGTATCATACGGATCTGCGGCGCTGATTGTAGTGTGATCTGTCTGGATAACTTCAGATCATGGAGTCTCTTTTCCAGACGGTTGACGTACTGCATCATATCATTGACATCCTGCACTTCCATCTGGTTGCCGGATTGATCTGCCTTTTCTCTTAATGCCGGCAGCACTTCTGTCTCGATTTCTTCCTTTTTCAGTTCTGCAGCGGCGATATAAATATTGATTGCATCAAAATAATCTTTGTTCTGGTCATAGAGATTATCAAGTAAATGAACATCTTTGACAAGAATTTCTTTTGCATGTTCGAGCTGGATGCTGATACGGTCCACCTGTGATGCCACACTTTGATGTTTTGAAATTAATTCATTGACCGATTTCTTCATGCGTCCGAATAGACGGCTGACGATATTTTTCTTATCGTTGGTCAATTCATCGGGATCAATCTCCTTCAGCTTTTTCATTAAACTTTCCAATGTATCACCGATGGGGCCGACATCTTTTGACTGGACCTCGTTCAACATTTGATGCGAAAACTTGGACAGAGCCTCTTGGGCGTTTGACCCGTAAGTAATGAGCGCATCGTTGTCCAATGGTTGAATCTTGGATTTTATATCCTGAATACGTTTCATATCATCTTCGCTGAATCGCTCTTTGAATGTGGTCAAAACACTTTTTGAACCATCCTGTACCGGCTCTGAACTTTCAGGCTGAAGAGAAGGCACATCAGAAGACTGGGTTGTTGCGAAAGGATCGCTCAAAAGCTCGTCCTTTAAATCTTTTTTATTATCTTGATTCATTATTTTCACTCCTAGGGACTTTTACTTTTTCCTGTTCTTTTTTTGGCATTTTCACTTTTTGCCGATGCAACTTGTTATCGAGCTGCATCTTTTTGTCAGTTCTACGCTTATTCATACTTATAATTTCTTTTTCTACTTCGAGCGATTGATAAGTAGAACGGTTCATGTGGGATAGATTTGCCTGCAGCGTTCTTTTAAGCTCTAATAAAGAAAGACGGGTTTCATGCAGTTTGATTTTTTCATCTTTGGATTTTCCAGGCATCTTATATAAGAATAGATATTGCTCAATCGTGTTAACAGCTGAATCCAGGTTGGAATGGAAAAATTGCTGCACATTGTAGAATATTTTTGGATCATCTTCGACTGTATTGATTATCGATTTTACAATACGGTTAATATCAAATATCAACTTCGCATCTTTTAACGTACGAATATTATAGTAGCTCTGTCTGAGGCGATTCAGCTTTTCTTTAGCCTCTTTTATCTGATTTTGAATATACTTGTATTCGCTTTTAGTCAAACCGTATTCTTTTAATTGTCTATTCAGGCTTAAAGATTGAGTAGGCAGATAAGCTGCAAAAAATCCACCGGCACCAACCAACATATCATAGAAAAGGTGGATATCCAAAGCGAGCATAGAAATTAAACCAGTAACAATTGAAACTGGTACAGCCACAATCGATGCAGTCCAATGTGAAATTTTAAATTTCATTTGTAACACCTGCAATCATTATAATGTTTTAAATTTTTTGTATTTGGCATCTGTTTCAACAGATTTTACAGTGTAGTCTTCAACATGGGAACTGGGGGAGGCACCATCGGCCACTTGCTTTATAAAGGCTTCAACAGCTTCTTTTTTGCCCTGGGCCATGATTTCAACATCTTCTGTTAAATTCTTTGCATATCCTGTAATACCGTGTTTATCAGCGATTATTTTACTGTGGTATCTAAATCCTACACCTTGCACTCTTCCAGTTAAAGTAATTAGTTTTGCTTCCATATTCCCACCTCTTATATATAATTATAAAACCTTCTCCTTGATATTGCTAATTATTCGCGTATATAATATGACTATTATCTTATTATAATAGATAGGGGTTTTAAAAATGTATCAAGTGGCCGTTTTAAAAGCTGATTACGAAGGTTGGTGGCTATTTGAAGGATGGCAGGACGACTTAATCAACATCAAAGACTTTAATTCTGAAATAAGCATGATGGATTACTACGAAAAATTAGTCGGACAGATGGTTGAAGATTACCATACTTATCAAAAGGGAAAGTATCATCTGATTGCGTTTTACAATACATGTGAACTCGAATATTGTGAAGACTGTGAAGAAGATCTTCAAATATTTTATACGCCATTATGCATGAAAAATAACGTTTTTATGGAAGTGCCGAAGATTATGAATATTTTATGAAATTAGGTTTGCAAAAGTGTACATTGTCTAGTATACTTTAGTTATCAATAGATGATAGAACATATTAAAGAAAGACTAGACTATCTATTTTTTCAGAATTATGATTTTATGCACTATTGTAATATAGTCTTTTTGGAGGAACAATTAATGAAACAAGGTACAGTAAAATGGTTTAATGCAGAAAAAGGTTTTGGTTTTATCGAGATCGAAGGAGAAAACGATGTATTCGTTCACTTCTCAGCAATCAATCAAGAAGGTTACAAATCTCTTGAAGAAGGTCAATCAGTAGAATTTGAAGTAGTTGAAGGCGACCGCGGTCCACAGGCTGCAAACGTTGTTAAACTATAATTTGAAAATTTAATTAACGATTGTCATAGATTGTCAATTAAACCCCATTACTTTTATAGTAATGGGGTTATTTTTGTCCTTCTATTCTTCTATGAGTATATCGTTCTGTATCAGCTGATCCAGAGTCTGTCTTTTGACCACTTGTTTTACACCATGAGGGGAGATGAAGATGACTGCAGGTTTTTGCATCTGATTGTAATTCGACGCCATGGAGTAGTGGTAGGCACCCGTTGTCTTGACAGCTACATAGTCACCTCGTCCAATATTTGAAGGCAGAGGTTTATTTTTGCCTATAATGTCACCTGACTCGCAAAGTTTACCGACTACATGCGTAGATACGTCCTCAATGTCATCAGTTTGCTGTTTAACGGGTATAATATCGTATTCCGCCCCGTACAGCGGCGTACGTATATGATCGCTCATGCCGCCGTTAATTGACACATACTTGCTGACACCCGGTATTTTTTTGACCGTGCCGACTTTATAAACTGTAATTGCCGCTTCAGCAGCAATCGAACGTCCGGGTTCAATCATGACATGGGGGAGCGCCTGATCATACTGGCTGCAGACTTTTTTCAGCTGTGTAAGAATTTCCTCAAATCCTTCTTCGATTGGAAATCTGATATCTTCTTCTGTATATTTTACACCAAATCCTCCGCCCATATTTAATATCTCTATTTCGACTTCATGATCATTCAGCCAATCATAGACGGCCGTCAGTGCATTGACGAACGGAGCAGGTCCGGATAACTGGCTGCCAAGGTGATAATGTATCCCTTTAAAGTTCAAATTATCCGCTTTGCCTATATCCATTACTGCTTTCAGCGCAGTACCATCGGCGATTGACATACCAAATTTACTGTCTGTCTGACCTGTGGAGATAAACTCATGTGTATCCACATCCACACCTGGGTTCACTCTGATTAATACGTCGACAGGTGTTTTTGCGAGATCATTGATCAATTTCACTTCGTCAAGAGAGTCGATGATGAATAATCCGACCCCCTGATCAAGTGCAAATTCCAATTCTTCCACAGTTTTATTGTTGCCGTGAAACTTAATCAATGACGGAGAGAACCCACCTTTTACAGCTGTATATAATTCACCCGCGGAGACCACATCAATTTCCATATCTTCTTCTTTTAATAAATTGATCATCTGCAGAGCTGTAAATGCTTTTGATGCGTATGATACAGAATAATTGTCCAGATGAGATGAAAGTACTGCATGAAACCGCCTCATCATATCGCGCATATGGACTTCATCATAAATGATGAGCGGTGTACCAAACTGGTCAGCCAGATTAGTGACGTCCTGTCCGCTGAACTGAAGTTTGTTATTATGATATTCAAGAGTCATGTATAATCTCCTTCGTTAAAGTATTGTAGTTTAATGTAGCAAGCTGTTCGGAGTTTGCGCCGACACCTTTAATCGTGTACTCATCCAGCCTCATTTCAGGATGATATATATATACTTTATCATTTATGGAAACCTCTTCGTCAACTTCTACAATCATATGGCTCATCATTAAACTGACGATCGGGTATCTTTTCCCATTGATCAGACAGTCATATGACGCACGTTTTCTGAGTATCCCGTCACCGTAACCGATATCCACTACAGCCACCTTGGTGTTCCTGTCAGCGACAAAGGAGCCGCCGTAGCCCATGGGCATATCCTTATCCATATCCCTGATCTGTACAACAGTGGAATACAGTTCAAACGGCTGAATGAATAAATCATCATTTAAACCTGAATAGGGCTTTGAACCATATAACCCTATACCGAGTCTCGTATGTGTATGGCCCTCAAGCAGTCCATCCCTTGAGAAACTCGCTGTATTTTGAGAATGGATATAACTTGTCTCTATGTCCTGCTCTTTGAAATGACTGATAAACTTCAGCCAATGTTTCCGTTCAGTCTCATAAGTGCCGTCAAATTCATCAGCATAGCCGAAATGGCACCAGACGCCCTGAATATTGAAACGTTCATGCTCATCAAGAGTCTCTTGATGATTGAGCACTTCCTGCACTTCACTGAAGGATTCGAACCCTGACCGGTTAAATAACCCTGCATATTCTATATGAACATTAATCCCGTTTAAATTCCCGTAATAGTTTTGATAGTACTCGAGGGAGGGGAGGGTCATGCTTAAGTTCAATGATTTTACGAGTTCGAATTCATAAGTGGGATTCAATAGAAACACCATTGAATCTTCAGTGATTTTTCTTATCGCTTCCGCTTCTTTCAAAGAGGTTGTTGCAAAAGCGCTGATACCCGCTTCTAAAAATGCGCGGACTGCAAGTTCCAATCCGAAGTTATAGGCATTGTTTTTCACGACAGCAATCGTTGGTGTGCCGCTTTGCATCTGTTTTGCCTGTTTGACAAGTTTTTCTCTGTTTATCGTCAATATCCCGCTCATATTATCAACCTCAGTTAGTGTAATTCTTTAATATACTCTCATAATAATCAGCGACTTTAATAAGCACTGATTCATCAAAGTTAAATGTAGAAGTATGCAGACTGCTTGTATAACCCAGCGCCTCATCTTCTGCACCGATAAATATAAAATATGTTTTTGCAATCTCATCATAAAAACTGAAATCTTCGCCGAAAAGGTAAGGCTTATCTTTTATGACGGCTTCCAGGCCTGTCTCCTGAACACTCTCGTACACGATATCCTGTAAAGCAGGCGTGTTTTTAACAGGTGGATAACCTTCATTGAAAGTCAGCTCTATTTCGCAGTCATATAAATTCATCGCGCTCGTCTTTATTTTTTCCATATGATTTTTAATGATGCTCAGATCATTTTCCTCATATGTTCTGATCGTACCTTCAAGATAGCCATTTGACGGTACGGTGTTAATGGCTTCACCTGCGTTCATCTGTCCGATGTGAATGATGTTGCGGTTCAGTCCATCCAGATGGAACTGCTGAATCTGAGTGATTTCCCCTGTGATGAACATCAAGGCCTGGGCAGCGGATTTACCGTTATGCTTATTTGCTACATGTGCAGACAGACCGTTGATATAAAATCTATATTCGGTTGCACTTGCAGTTAATTCATTATCTCTGAACAGGGCAAGACCTGTACTTTCGTCCGGCATGATGTGAATGCCGAAAATCGCATCAATCGCTTTCCTGTCCTTCCAATTATCTATCAGCTGCTTGGCTCCCGCCATCGTCTCTTCGCTCGGCTGGAATATGAAATAGCAATCATGCGGCAGTGAACCATTATCATGCAGACTTTTACACCTTTTGAGGAATAAAAGCAGGGCGGCCGTATGGCCGTCATGTCCGCAGGCATGCATTACGCCATCAGTTTTACTTCTGTAGGATATATCATTCTCTTCGTGTATAGGCAGTGCGTCAATATCAGCACGAAATCCAAGGGTCGTATCACTGTTCCCTTTTAAATACGCAACCACTCCTGTAGAAAGTGGTTGCGTATAATCAATCCCCAGAGATTCTATGATCTCTATTATATATGATGTTGTTTCGAACTCATTCATACTGAGTTCCGGATTTTCATGCAGATGTCTTCGATGTTTTGTTACAAACTCAATCTCAGTCATTTAATTTCCTTAAAGCTGAGACGATTTCTTTTTTCGACCCTTCAACTTCGCTGGCCTGCTTGATGACTTTTGCCGGTGTACCTGCTACCACTGCACCTTCAGGAACATCATCAGTGACAATGGCACCTGCCGCTACAATTGCGCCTTTACCAACAGTGACGCCTTCAAGTATTACTGCATTTGCACCGATCAATACATCATCTTCAATGACAACCGGAGATGCACTTGGCGGTTCAATGACACCTGCCAGCACTGCACCGGCACCGACGTGAACATTTTTACCTGTTGTCGCACGGCCGCCGAGTGAGGCATTCATATCAATCATCGTACCTTCTCCGACGATTGCACCGATATTGATTGTTGCACCCATCATGATGACTGCACCGTCTTCTATTACTGCATGCTCACGGATGAATGCACCAGGCTCGATTCGTGCTTTTGTGTTTGTCAGATCTTTTAATGGAATAGCTGAATTTCTGCGATCGTGTTCAATTTCTACCTCTGTAAAAATATTTTTATTTTCATTATGGAATTCTTTGAATTCATCATAATCTGCAAAGATGGTCTTTGAGCTCTTGCATCCAAAAACTTTGAAGCTTTCAGGAAACGTTACATCCCCAAAACTTCCATTTGCATATACTTTTACTGGTGTTTCCTTCTTAGCGTCCGATATATATTGAATGATGTCCTCTGCTGTAAACTTTTCCATCAATTATTCTCCTTTAAATAAATTATTATAATCATAAAAGCCATTATCTTTTTTCTGTAATACTTCTGCCGCTTTTATCGCGCCATTTGCAAAAATCTCTTTGGACTGGGCGCGATGTCTGATTTCTATCACTTCATCAAGTCCTGCAAAGAGAGCTGTATGTTCACCGACAATGGTCCCGCCTCTGATCGCAGATACACCAATTTCCTTTTCATTTCTCTGCTGATATACATCAGAACGGTCATAGACAGCATGACTGCCGTTGCGATGTTCAAGTGCCGTATCGAGAAGTTTGACCAGTGTACCGCTTGGAGCGTCAACTTTTTTATTGTGATGTGCTTCGATGAGTTCAAGGTCGTAATCGTCCAGCTGTTCCAGTGCGCTTTGCAGCAGGTTGTCCAGTACATGTACACCGTAGCTCATATTTGCACTGAAAAAAACCGGAGCGTTTTGACTTTTTGATTTTAATATGTCGACAATTGTTTCTTTTTCACCCGTCGTAGCAACAACAATCGGTGTTTTAAAATCTTTTTCAATCAATGGCAGCAGCAGCTCCGGATTGGAAAAATCTATCGCTACATCTGCACCGGCATCATCGATATTTTCATATTCCGGGTAGTCTGAAGTATTTGTCCGTGCAATGACGCCGATAACTTCGTGTCCCGCTTCTGTCAGCAGACGTTCAGTTATTTTATTCATTGCTCCGTAACCGATGAGGAGTACTCTCATACTTTTGATCCCTCTTTGAAATTTTCATATGCTCTCACAATTTCCTGGCGGATCTGTGATTCCACAGGAAGAAGTGGCAGTCTCAGTTCATAGTTGCCGAAACCGAATTCGCTTGTCAGCACTTTGATTGGGATAGGGTTGACGTCGACCTGCACGGCATCTATTACTGGCATGAGGCTTGTAAATGTGTGCTTTGCAGTATAGTCTCCGGAAACAATTCTCTCGTATACATTTTGAAGTTCTCCGGGGATGACATTACCCACAACGCTGATCAGACCTTTGCCGCCGAGCTGGATGAAATCAGTAAGATTATCATCATTTCCGCTGTACAGTACAAACTCATCCTGGTCGATCAGATTTAATACTTTGATTGTATAGTTCAAATCTCCGACTGCATCTTTCAAAGCGACTATATTAGGATGGCTGCTCAATTCAAGCACAGTCTCAGGTTCGATGGTCATGCCGGTTCTGCCAGGTACATTGTAGAGGATTACAGGTATATCAATTGCATCTGCAATCGCACTGAAGTGTGCCACAAGACCTTTCTGATTTGATTTATTATAGTACGGTGTAATCAGCATTACACCGTCCGCACCGGCCTCCATTGCAAACTTGGACAGTTCAATAGAATTCATGGTCGAATTCGTACCTGTGCCGGCGATGACCGGTACACGGCCGGCGGCTGTTTCGATTCCCACTTCAATCAACCGTCTGATCTCTTTACTTGTAAGGGTGGGGGATTCACCTGTCGTACCGTTGATGATCAATGCCTGTGCATCGTTTTCTATCAAATATTCAATATGTCTTTTAAATGCGTCATAGTCAACTTCGTTATTATTGAACGGGGTGGTCATTGCAACACCAATACCTTCAAAAATCGGGTTCATATACAACACTCCTATTAATTATTATTGTCCATTAATGACTTCAGAATCTGAACAGTGTTCTGTGCCGCACCTTTTAATAAGTTATCTCCTACGCACCAGACATGGAATGTGTTCGGTAAGGTAGGATCTCTGCGAATTCTGCCGACAAAGATCTCTGAACGGTTTGCAGCATCAAGCGGTGTCGGATATTCGTTCTTTTTTGGATTATCCATAAGTACGATGTGAGGAAAACCATCGAATGCTTCTTTCACTTCGTCCACTGTTGCATCTTTATCCAGCGTGACATTCATCTGGACTGCATGACTCGTGATGATTGGCACTCTGACACAAGTTGCTGTGACTTCGATTGAATCATCTTCCAGTATTTTCTTCGTTTCATCTATCATTTTCTTTTCTTCTTTTGTATATCCGTCCTCAAGGAAATCATCGATATGAGGAAGTACGTTGTTGAAGATCGGGTGAGGGTATGTCGTCGGTTCAGCACCATTGGCACCTTCTTCCAAGTCACGTATGCCGCCTTCACCTGAACCTGAAACGCTCTGGTAAGTTGCATAATGGACTCTCTTGACTCCAAATTCATCCTGCAGCGGCTGCAGGGCAACAACCGATTGAATCGTTGAACAGTTCGGGTTCGCTATGATATTTCTTTTGAATTTCGGTTTATTGATTTCGGGAACGATCAAGTCCACATCTTCTTTCATTCTCCAGTGACTGGAGTTGTCTATGACGATTGCACCGCTTTCTTCAAATAGCGGGGCGAATTTTTCACTCGTTGAACCGCCGGCACTCATGACGACGTAATCAAAGTTCTCTTTCGCTCTTTCTTCAGTAAGTTCTTGAATAACATATTTTTGTCCACCGACTGAAAGTTCCTTGCCGCTGGATCTTTTAGAAGCGAATAATACCAAGTCATCATATTTAATTTCATAATGCTCCAACATTTCAATTAATTTGCTACCTACAACGCCGGTAGCACCAACAACTGCAACTTTTACCATTAAAATTCCTCCTAAAATGTTATTAAAGAACGAGATATTGTCAGATAATAAAAAAACAAGTCCGGAATGCCGGACTTGTTTTTATAGTTTATATACAAGTGATGCACTCCATTATCATTACAATAATGACAAGTCATTAGCTCTTAACCTAGTGACCCAACAATATACTTCTCGAAAAATATACCATTTCGGCATCTTACCCTTTCACTTATTATAATCCCCGAGAATTAATGCTAATAAGTTACTGATGATCGATGCGCCTCATCTCGCTATTTAATTATTAAATATGATTATACGCACAAATATTCAGAAAGTAAACCTTAAACTTTCAAAACACCTTTATCCTTCAGATATTCCTCATAAGTGGACTCTTTGACGATAGCACCTTCCGGCTTAAGTTCTATCACTGTGTTCGCGATCGTATTGATGAATTCGAAGTCGTGGGAAGTGAATATGATCGAGCCTTTGAATTTCTTGAGCCCCTCGTTCACCGCTGTAATACTTTCCAGATCAAGGTGGTTTGTCGGCTCATCAAGCAGAATGACGTTCGCTTTTGATAACATCATCTTGCTCAGCATTGCACGCATTTTCTCTCCACCTGATAATACGCTTGCTTTTTTCTTCGCTTCTTCACCGCTGAAGAGCATTCTCCCCAGGAACCCCCGGATGAATGTCTCAGTCTGTTCATCTTCAGGTGCATATTGGCGCAGCCATTCGACCAGGTCGATATTTACACCTTCAAAATACTCTGAGTTATCTTTAGGCATGTAGCTTTGGGTAGTTGTTACGCCGAATCTCACTTCACCTTCGTCAGGTGTAATTTCACCTGCAAGGATTCTAAGGAGGGTAGTGCGGGCAACTTCAGTATGTCCCATGAGCACAGCTTTATCATAAGGATTTAAAGTGAAACTGACATTATCAAGTACTTTTTTGCCATCGATCGAGTGGGTCAGACCGTTGACATACAATAAATCATTGCCGATTTCACGCTCAGGAGTGAAGTTGACGAAAGGATACTTTCTGGATGAAGGTTTGATATCATCCAGTTCGATCTTTTCGAGTGTTTTTTTACGGCTCGTCGCCTGTTTGGACTTTGATGCGTTCGCACTGAAGCGTGCAACGAAATCCTTAAGTTCTTTGATCTTCTCTTCTTTTTTCTTATTCTGATCCTGTGCCATCTGCAGTGCAAGCTGGCTGGACTGATACCAGAAATCATAATTCCCTACATATAACTGTATCTTTCCAAAATCCAGGTCAGCAATATGAGTGCATATGTTATTCAGAAAATGACGGTCGTGGGAAACGACGATAACTGTGTTCTCAAAATTGATCAGGAAATCTTCCAGCCATTGGATTGCTTCAATATCAAGACCGTTTGTCGGCTCATCCAGCAGTAATATGTCAGGATTCCCGAACAGGCTCTGGGCAAGCAGCACTTTAACTTTTTGACTGTTTTCAAGTTCCGACATGTTCTTATCAACTAAAGAATTGTCGATACCCAGACCGTGCAGAAGGCTTTCTGCGTCACTTTCAGCAGTCCATCCGCCCATCTCTCCATATTCGGCTTCCAGCTCAGCTGCTCTGATGCCGTCTTCATCCGAGAAGTCAGGTTTCATATATATTTCATTTTTTTCATTCATTATATCGTAAAGCTCCTGGTGTCCCATCAATACTACATCCAGAACACGGTGCTCTTCATAACCGAACTGGTCCTGTTTCAAAACAGCAAGGCGCTCATCCTTACCCATGGAAATGTGACCTGACTGAGCGTCAAGTTCACCTGATAAAATTTTCAGGAAAGTAGATTTCCCGGCACCATTTGCTCCGATTAAACCATAACAGTTTCCAGGTGTGAATTTAATATTCACATCTTCGAAAAGTTTACGGTCACCAAAGCGTAAACTTACGTCACTTACTTGTAACATACACATTCTCCTTAAATATATTCCTTAAGCGATAATACCACAAATATGATACTATTAAAATAACATATAAGAGGAGAAAAGTGATGAAACAGCAATATCAACAACTATCCGATATCATTTCAGATTCGGATAACATTGTCTTTTTCACAGGCGCCGGTGTTTCTGTCGCAAGTGGCATACCCGATTTTAGAAGCATGGGCGGTTTGTTTGATGAAATTTCCGCTGATGGACATTCGCCGGAATATTTACTCAGCATCAATCATTTAGAAGATGATCCTGATAGTTTTATCAATTTTTACAAAAAAAGATTATTACTTGCAGATAAGCTGCCAAACACAGTCCATGAGTTTATTTCCAAACTGGAAAAATCCGGAAAATCCAACGGCGTGATCACACAAAATATCGATGGACTCCATCGTGATGCAGGCAGCAGAGATGTCGATGAGTTACACGGCTCACTTAATGAGTTTTATTGTATAGAATGTAAAAACACATACCATAAAACAGAGATCATGAAAAATGATATTTCACATTGTGAGTGCGGCGGGGTTGTGAGGCCCAACATTGTACTGTACGGTGAAACATTAAATGAGTTGACTGTGTTGAGTGCGATGTCTAAACTGCAGGCAGCAGACACTCTAATCGTTTTAGGTACTTCGCTTGTCGTTAATCCCGCTGCTTATTTAACTACTTATTTCAGCGGTGAAAACTTTGTCATAATCAATCAGGATGATACACCATTGGATGATGAAGCAAATCTGGTCATCAATGATGATATGACAGATGTGATTAACGCAATTATATGACAAATATTTAGGGGACATATTATGGATAACATATCAGGAACAGTGCAATTTTTAGAAGTGATTAAAAAAGAAGGTTCAACTTATCATTTGAAATATGATAATAATACATTCATCCGCATGAACGCTTCAGCAACGGAAGAAGAACATGAAATCGGTGATGAAATCAGTGCGTTCATCTATCCGAACAGGAGTGGCGAACTTTTCGCGGTGCCGATTGTACCGCCGGTGGCAGTCGATAAATTCGGCTTTGCTGAAGTAGTGGAAGTAAACAGGGACGGTGCGTATATTAATATAGGCTCTCCGAGGGATATCCTTATCCCTTGGGTGGATTTGCCCAAAGTGAAGGATGTATGGCCAAAAGAGGGTGATGAAGTATATACCCAGCTGAGAGCAGAGTCGGATAATCAGCTCTTTGGAAAGTTGATTTCAGAAGAAGAAGTCGCAGAACGTTTTACCCCCTTCAAACAGGAAGAATTTGAAACAATCAAGAATAAATGGTTTGAAGCAAGACCATACCGGCTGCTCAGAGTCGGAACATTTCTATTGACGCCTGAGGGACAGAAAGTATTCATCCATGAATCTGAAAGAGAAAAAGAACCAAGACTCGGTGAACTCGTAAAATTCAGGGCAATCGGCGTAAATGACAAAGGTGAAATCAATGGTTCGTTTTTACAGCAGGCCTATAAGAAAATGGACGATGATGCAGAGAAGATTCTGGACTATATCACTAAAAATGACGGCATGATGCCTATGACGGACAAATCAGATCCTGAAGATATTAAAGAAGCATTCAATATGTCAAAAGGTTCATTTAAACGCGCATTAGGCAGACTGATGAAAGAACGCAAAGTCGAACAGCGTGACGGCGAAACATATTTGAAGTGACTGTATGTTAAAATATAATGATCAATTAAGGTATGACATTTGGTGTTGTACCTTATTTTTATATATAAAAGGGTATAGTTTAATATATTTATCTACCTACCGGTCAAATTTTTACTATAAACAATCATGAGTTATAATATTATTGTGTGAGTTTTGATTAATCAATAAAAATAGGTGCTTGGAGTGCGGCTTATCTTTGTTAGAACCAAATAAAACTGAAAGGAGGCTGACTGATGGAAAGTGATTTTGATAAATTAAAAGATTTAATTCTCGGCTTTCAGGATAACATGAATATGAAATTCGAAGCAGTTGATAGGAAATTCGAGATTATTGATCACAGATTTGAAGCCATGGATCAACGATTTGATTCCATTGACCAAAAATTCAAAGCAAACGATTTACGCTTCGATGTAATAGAGCAAAGACTGGATGGTATGGATCAGCGATTTGATGCAGTGGATAAAAGATTTGATGGCATGGATTTACGTTTCGAGGGGATTGATCAACATTTCGAGGGGATTGATCAACATTTCGAGGGGATTGATCAACATTTCGAGGGGATTGATCAGCGTTTCGATGAATTAAAACATGAGCTAGGGGAAGTCAGGTCAGACATTTCTGTTGTACAGAGCCAGGTGGTGGCTAATTCAGAGGGTATAACAGACCTGGGTGAAACAACTTTGGAAATTCTTGAAGAACAAAGGTATTTTAACGATAAAAAAGAAGAATTTGACCGCCGGCTCAGCAAGGTCGAACGCCTTGTCAAAGCATTATGATATAAGTTAAATACCTGTCTGCGCAAGGTGCAGACAGGTATCTTTTTGTTTCCTTATTCAAATTCATTCAAATGCAATTTGCGTATGATTTCTTTTTCCTCTTTCGGTGTTTTCATAAATAATGCCAGTATAAATGCTGTAAAAGCGAGGAACGTGCTGCCCATAAAGGCCCATTCAAATCCTACGACCTGGGCCACGCGGCCTGCGAGTTCCTGAGGCATATCCATACCTGGTACAAAACTGTCTGCCCCCATTGATACAAGTGTAATAAGCATCGCCGTACCGATAGCTGCAGAGATCTGCTGCATGGTGTTCGTCATGGCAGAGGCATGTGAATACCACTTCGGAGGGAGCTGATTAAGTGCTGAAGTGATCACCGGCATAAGCGCCATGGACAGCCCGAACATACGAATGGCATAAATGATTGTTAAATAAGTGAACGTTGTATCCAGTGACAGGTTGGTAAACATGAATGTCGTAACTGTCACGATTGAAAGACCTGTCAATGCCAGCCACTTTGCCCCGTACCGGTCATATAGCCTGCCGGTAATCGGTGACATGATCCCGATGACAATTGCTCCAGGGAGTAACATCATACCGGATTCGAGCGGTGTGAATTCAAGCACATTCTGCATGAATAACGGCAGCAGTGTCTCAGCACCGATCAAAGAAACCATTACAGTCATTGAAATGATGATTGCAAGTGTAAATATTTTAAACTTAAAGACTCTGAACTCGAGCATCGGAGTTTCCAGAATAAGCTGTCTCCAAACGAATAACCCGATAATTATGACGCCGAGGGCGAGAGTAGTGAGAACGACCGGGCTGGTCCATCCTTCATTTGATGCGATGCTGAAACCATATAGAAACGAACCAAAACCGACTGAAGATAAAATAATCGACAGTATATCTATTTTCGGTTTTCTGAGATCAGTCACATTGTGAAGGAATAAGTAGGCAATAATCATGGTCACTGCGACAATCGGCAGTACTGTGATGAATAATGAGCGCCATGAGAAGTATTCCAATAAAAAACCTGATAATGTCGGCCCGATTGCAGGACCAAATGCGATGACTATACCAATCATGCCCATGGCTGTACCGCGTTTATTAACAGGGATGACTGCAAGTAATACTGTCATTAAAAGAGGCAGCATAATACCTGAACCAGAAGCCTGGACAATACGGGCGAGCAGAAGCACCGGGTAAACCTGCGCGATTGATGCAATTAAAGTACCTAAACCAAATAATCCAATTGCGGTTAAAAATAAACCCCTGGTAGAAAATCGGTCAATCAAAAATGCCGAAATGGGTATCATAATACCATTTGCCATTAAAAATGCAGTGGTCATCCACTGGACCTCCGCCTGTGTAATTCCAAATGCTTCCTGTATGGAAGGCAGAGCTGTTGCAAGTAAAGTTTCATTAATGATGCCCATGAAAGCACCTGTTAACAGGGCGGCAATCATTAATGCTTTATCTTTTTTGGGCAGATCCCAAGAGTTCGCAGTATGGTCCATTTTATATCTCCTTTACATTATGTAAGCTTTAAAACACAAAAGAGATAATACCATAATCTTAATCACTATAGCAATTAAATGAGAAATAAAGTTTTAAAAAGCAAAAGAAAACATCCGTACGTTTTCTTTCCTGGGGCATCGCGCAAGCCTGTAGTCTTGCGCTGATGCTATTCCCCTAGGAGTAAAACGTACGGATTTTTTGTCCATCAGCCGGTATATTATCTTTTTATAGACTTATGTCACAGCTCCTTTTCTATCCTTCAATTTCTTCAGTCAATTTCTCAAGCTCGTCCACCAATTCACCAATGTATGCGATTGTATCTTTTAAAGGCTTGTCGGTAGTGATATCAATCCCGGCCATTTTGGCAAGTTCGACCGGCGATTTTGTACCGCCTGATTTTAAAACTTTCAGCCAATCATCAACGGCCGGCTGTCCTTCGTTCAACACACGTCTGCTCATCTGGGTCGCAATTGTCAGTCCCGCCGAGTAGGTGTAAGGATATAACCCCATGTAATAGTGAGGCTGCCTCATCCATGTCAGTTCTGCATTTTCTGAAATGACCACATCATCTCCCCAGAAGTCTTCAATTACCCGGCGCTTTAACTGATTTAAATCATTGGCGCCTACACTTTCGTGATTGTCCACTTTCTTATAGACTTCACGCTGATATGCAGCTTCCAACAAGTGAGTGACAAAGTTGTGGTAATAAGTTCTGGAAATGATCGAACTGATCACCCAGCGCTTGAATTTAGGATCATCCGAGTTTTTGAGAAGATGATTCGCCATCAGCATTTCATTCATTGTACTCGGTGCTTCGACAAAGTACATGGAGCTTCTTGCATCAAATACATTCTGTTCACGGTTTGCATTATAAAAATGACCGGCATGACCGAGTTCATGGGCCAATACAAACACTTCTGTCATCAATGAAGTCCAGGAGATTAATATGAACGGATGTGAACCATAAGGACTTGCACAAAATGCACCTGTAGATTTCCCTTTGTTTTTAACGAAATCTATCCATCTTTCATCGTAAGAGCGGTTGAGCATCTCTGTATAATCTTCTCCCATGATACTGAGAGCATCCATTATATATTTTCTCGAATCTTCAACGCTTATTTCAGGTTCACTTGAAGGATCCAATGAAATCTTAAGGTCTTCGTAACGCATTTCATCCAGACCATTCACTTTTTTCAGCAATTTTGCATACTTTCTCATATGCGGAGCCAGGTCATTCATGATCAGATCAATTTGACGATGGTATAATTCACTGTCCACTTCCTGTGGATGCAGAAGATAGTCGATTACTGAATCAAACCCTCTCAAATCCGCTGTCGTTTTTTCTTTTTTAAGGTGGATATCATAAGTGCCGGCAGTCGTATGCTCATATTCTTTCAGTTTACTGTAAAATTTTTTATAGGCATTGCGTCTTACTTCAGTGTCCTGATGACTTTCAAGTTCACCTTCATATGCAAGGTAGGATAAAGGTATCTCTTTACCATTCGCTTTGAATGTGCCAAAGTCTATATCCAGTAGTTTCGTCTTCTGGTATAAACCATAAGGCCCATTGAATACGTTGGAATAGGCAGCAAGTGCTTTTTCCACTTTCGCATCCAACTGGTAAGGCTTGTTCCGGAGCAGATCATCCACGAATTTTTCGAACTCTGAATCTTTTTCTTTGATGGAATTTAAAAATGATTCATCCTGTGCGAGCAGGTCACTTCTTAAAAAGCTCGTTGCTGTACTGAATTTTGCGCTTGCATTACTCACTTTGCTGCTTAATTTTTGAGCCTCTGAATCACTTTGATCTGCCGATAGCCTCAAGCTCGCATATGTACCGATAGGAACCATTTTCTCAACTAATTGTCTGAAGCCATCAATCGCAGTGACTGTTGTATTGACATCATTTAATTTTCCCTCATACTCTGCTGCGAATCCAGATACTTCTTCCTGAAACTTCTCAATTGCGCTTTCACATGCCGCATCCGACTCAAATAGCGGTGCTAGATCCCACGTATAATTTTCATCCACTTCATGTCTTGATTTTAGTTCTCCCATTACTTTGACACTCCTTTATAATTTCGGAAACCGAAGTATAATATTATTATACATGAATATTCTGATAAAACACACTCATTTATATGAAAATTGTTTTAATAGAATTAAATGGGATATTATAAAAAGTAAGGGGTGAGGCAATGATAGGAGATATCTGGTTTTACGTGAACAGTATTCTTATGGTGATAATACTTTCTTTTTTAATTCCTTTTCTTAAAATGAAATTCTGGTGGCTGATGCCTGCAGCTTCATTGATTTTAATGAGTCTTGCAGGATTCATTCTTCCGAATTTTTATGAAGAACTGAGCTGGCAGCCGTTAGTCGGTTATGCTGCTTTCTTAACAGTATTGTCAATCACCGTGACAATACTGACAGTGTTGTATGTCCGTAAAAGAAAGAGAGAGAAGAAAGCAAAACAGGCAGAAGAACAGACATGAATAAGGAAGAGGAAAATATTTGAAGAGACTCAAAGTTCAACCGATTATGTCGGATGGACTTTTTTTTAGCATGACTTCCATCAAAAAGTTACTTTTTACTTTATTTAACTGATTGAATTCGTCATAATTAGAGAGGCCAGGGAGGGATTTATATGAAAGTATCAAAATTTGAAAATGTGTACCAGATTACAATCTTCCCCAAAATATTCCCGATCAATTGTTTTGTAATAGAAAAGGACACTCACTTGATTGTTATTGATATGGGCATGACGAATTTTATAAAGGAAGTGCAGTCCATATCCAATAAAACCAATAAGCCCGTGAGTCATCTTCTACTGACGCATGCACATGCCGATCACACCAACGGGGTCAGCCAATTTAAAGAAGAGTTTCCAACCGCAAAAGTTGGTATATCTGAACGTGATCAAAAATTACTTGATGGTGATTTTACATTAAGGGGAGGGGAAGCTGAGGAAAAGATCAAAGGCGGGTTTTCCAAAAAAACAGTCCCGACTGATTTTAATTTTGAAGAAACCGTCGAAGATATATCCATCATTGAAACACCCGGCCACACGCCGGGCTCTGTATCATTTTTGGATAATGAAACAAAGTTCATATTTACTGGCGATGCTTTTCAAACAAAAGGCGGGCTTGCAGTTTCAGGCAAATTAAACATTACATTCCCATTCCCAAAATTTGCAACATGGAGTTACGAGACTGCGGTCTCCAGCGCAAAAATAATCATTGATAAACAACCGGCTGCTTTATATGTCGGTCATGGTGACATGATCAAGAATCCGGTTGATCAGATGAAAAAGGCTGTAAAGACTGCACAGACTAAGTTGAAATGAAAAGCTGATAAAATGCCAGAATAGGGGGTTCATTTTCAATATATAAAAAGGATACACTTAACTTGTAAGTATATCCTTAAATATGTATTTTGAGTGACTCCGAGTGGTATCGAACCACCGACCTCTTGCATGTCAAGCAAGCGCTCTCCCGCTGAGCTACGGAGTCCTATTTTTAATGTCTAATTAATAATGTATATTGGTTTGGATGATATGTCAATTCATCTTTTTAAATCCTCTGTATTAAAAGTGTAAATTCACTTCAATAGAGTGAAGTGACATAAATAATAAGAGGGCAGTCATATGTTAGTAAATATAAACCGGTAAAGGAGCTGTTTAATAAATTCATGCACTGGACATGATAAAAAGGTGATTGATGTGTTTTGCGATCCAAGCTGACCGATATTAAGACTTCATTTGAAAGTGCACCGATAGTCTACGAAGGTACCACTTTGCGAAAGAGATTGAAGTTCAGCAATGCAGGATAACATTGACGAGAGGCTGACAGAATGATGACTCATATGGATCTGGAAGATGCTGCGGGCTTTGCAGCATTTCACGACTGCATACAAGCGGTAATGACCGAACTAAAGGGTACACATCTCAAAAGACGTATTTTGGTTAATAATGATGGTGATACTCATATAAGGGGACATATGTCCTCAATTTTCAACTGCGACATATAACTTCCTATAATATATGTTATGTAAACTTTAGTATGTGTTTTAAAAGGATGTCTGATTTATGGTATAATTACCGTATTAATCTGATATTTGGAGCGATTATTTGTGGGTTTAATAATATTGATCTTTGTGCTGATAGTTTCTGCGTTTGTCGTACTTCAAAATGCTAAAGAATTTGAGTCTGATGTTGAAACAGCCAAAGAAAATAAGTTAAGTAAAAAGTTCATCATTACAGTCGTTGGTTCATTTGCATTTCTGATCATTGTTTTTACAGTTGCATTTTTACTTTTATGACGTCATTAAAAATCTGATCAGTCCGAGGTGACATCAACGCTGCTGCAGTCATTAATACTGCAAGCAGATATAATGCGTAATCATTAAATACTTCTGCCAGAAATATAAAATGTACGCCGACAATCAGTGCGATCCACGGTGCTGTGTATTCTCTTTTTTTCATACGGAATAATACAATTACACCTATAGTGCCTATAACTATTTCCAACCAAAAAACTTTGATATATGTCGTCAAAGAATCGTTATTTCTTAAAGCACTTGCTGCATCCCAATTTGTCACACTTAAGTAAACACCTGACAAACCGAGCAGCAATGCGATACCCGAAGCTATGCCTATATATGCCCGCCATCTTTTTCTCGGTGCTTCCTGCGCCCATCCGAACCACACAAAACTCATTATCCCGAAAACTGCTGCATACATTACATAATCACTTATGTATTCAATCTCCATGATTCTCCCCCCTACTCATAATCCCATTATTTACTTTTTACCATAAAAAAGTATTATTTTCAAAGTTGGAAGTGAAAAAAAGGAGAGAAAATTTACAATTTTTCTCCCCTACCGATGCTATATTTTATTTAATTTTCTTGCCAGATTGAATATTAATTTATTGAAGACTTTATCAAATGTTCCCGGCAGTTCTTCAATATCGATATTATAACCTTTTTTGAACCTGTAAACACCATAGTCTTTGGCTTCTTCAGTAAAATCGCCTGTCAAACCGAAGAAATTAAAACGTTCAAGACCAAGTTCTTTCGCTTTCTTGATCATTTCCCATGTTGCATAGTTCGTTCCTTTAAAGAATGACAGTTCCGGATAACTGCCGCTGAACAGATACACCATCTCGTGATTATTATAATAATACATACCTGCGGATAAGTTTAAATCCGTACCAAAGTCCTTTTTATAGCCTTCGATCTTTTCAATTCTGGAATGTTTGCTGTTCAACTGCTGCTCAATCTGTTCCAGTTTCTTCTTCTGGCCTTTGGTTGCAGTGCCCTCTTTTTCTTTTTGTAATATGTGATTTTTTTCATCTGCAAGTTCATCACGTTCTGCAGCAAGCTGGTCCAGATATTCATCCACGTTGACATATGTCATTACAAGATACATCTTCTCTTTAAGTGTTTTCAGCAGATTTTTAATCTTATGACCCGGCACCGGATCAAAACCGATCCGTTCTTCAGTTTCTTTATAAATATCTATGAACAGATCATACTCATCTTCATCCAGATACCGCAGTTTAACCGGCATGATTTCCGCCTGCTTGGTATTATACCTTGTTGTAGATTCCATGTTCTTCATCAAATCTTTTTCACTCGGTGTAATATCCAGTACACCCTGGTATCTGAGCAGTTCTTCTGTAATCAGTTCTTTTGTAAATCCATGGTGCTTATATCCTAGTTTTTCATATATATTAATAATAGCCGGGTTGTTTTTTTCATCTTCAATCAGGTTTCCGTCTTTATCATGCATCTGGTAAATATGATACGGAGAATGTATAAGCTGCAGCGCACCGTTTTTCTGAACGTACTTGTCAATTTCAGATAAGAAGAACGCCAGACGCTTATTATTGAAGTCCTTGATCAACGGTCCCGTATGAGATGTAAACAACCGGTACCTTTTCAGGACGGACGTTGCGCTCAGCATCGAAACACCGATGAGTTCTTCTTTTTCGTATAAACCGATCAAATGCGTCTCATATAGACCTGATATATAGTCATAATACAGATTATCATGAAGATAATGCATATAACTGTCATAGTCATCGATGAACTGTTTAAATGTTTGCTCACTTATCCTGGCGGTATGCATTTTAAGTTCAACCTTCCTTTATCATTACTTTGAAATCATCTGGCTTAACTTGGCTTTTACTTTATAAACATTATAAGGCACCGGTTTGATGACTTTGACGAAATCGCCGACCAGTTCTTCAATTTCAGCATTGAACCCGCGCTTGAACCTGTAGACGCCGTAGTCTTCGCCGTCTTCTGAAAAATCTCCGCTGACGCCGTAGAAATTATAACGGTCTATATCATTATCAATACAGTACTTCATCATTTCCAGATGCATCATATACGGCCCGACAAATTGAGGGTACTTGCTTGTACTCGCTCCGGAGTTGTAAACAAGTTCATAAGGCGTCTCAAAATAAATGCCCGCTGCAAGATCCAGAGTGTTGCCTTCGATTTTTTGAATCTCTCTGGCTTCTTCCAGATCTTCTTCAATCTTGTTGATCTGTTTTTCCATCTCTTTGATCTTATTTATCGTCTTATCATTTTTGTTCTCTTTCGAATCCTGCTGCGCGTGGCGTTTTTTAAGATCATCATTTTCTTTAGTCAGATTCTCAATGTATTCATCCAGCTCTATATAAGCCAGCGGCACCAGCAGCTTGTCTCCGTATGTCATTTTGAAGTAAGTGAAATACTTAAGCGGATCCGGATGTGTGAAAAAACCCTGGCGCTCTGAAGTCGCAAGATATAACTTCATGAACTTGTCCATTTCATCCACTTCTAAAAACCTGACTTTGACACCGAATTTCTGCGCCTTTTTAATATTTCTTTTACGCTGGGAATCAAATGTCTTAACTAGAGCGTTCACATCATCATACCCGCCTACATCAAGCACACTCATCCAGCGCGCCTGTGAAGTTTTGGAGTAGCCTCTTGTGAAGCCCTGATGTACGTATCCTTCTTCTTCCATAATTTGAATCAGTGCATCCTGTGCGTTATAATCTGTTTTTTCATTGACATCTTTATCATATTTTTTATAAATCCAGTTGGGATCGACTTTCACATATGAGCAGTTGTTATTCTTCAAGTACGTGGACAGTTCCTGAAAATAAAAACGCACCAGCTCATGGTTATGATAATTCATTACAGGCCCCCGGTTGGAATAATAGAAGTACTGGCCGAGACCTGTCGATTTAAGACTGAACAGACTTGCAGCAATCACTTCACCCGAATCATCTTTGACACCGAGAAGCCGGACAGACTGATCCTCTTCAAGCTTCCGGTTTGCTTTATTCTCTATCATTTGGAAAAAGGCAGACTCCTCCCCTTTTTCGATGTAACGTTGATATTCCAAATCAGTTAATTCCGTAAAAATCATCTTCATCCTACCTTCCTAGTTTGTGACGCACTTTATTCATGGACTGATACAGAAGATATGCAGGCTTATTGATCGGCTGTACAAAATCTCCGATGTATTCGTTCACTTTGGCGTTGAATCCTTTTTTGAACTGAACAACCCCGGCGTCTTCTGCCTCCGGTGTAAAGTCACCGCTGATGCCATAGAAATTATATATATCAATATTGTTTTCAATTGCGTAATTGATCATCTTCCACTGGATCAGATAGCTCCCTGCGAAATGGCGGAATTCATTGTCACTGCCTCCCGCGAGATAGACCACTTCATGCGGCGTCACAAAATAATACGCACTTGCGACCGGCAGTTCTTTGCCGTGCTTTTCAAGCAATTCCTTACCTTCTTTAAGTTTGTCTTCAATATTTGAAAGCTGTTCGCTCAAATTGACAATCTTCTTTTGCTGCTTTTCATTTGAAGGATCCTTTTCAACAGCATTCTGCGCCTTTTCAATATTCTTCTGCAACTTATCAATGTCTTTCTGAGTCGTTTCATTGTAGCTTTCCAGGTCGACATAGACGAGCGGAATCAGCACATTATCTTTAAAGTATTTTTTACGGCTGATGTAATACTCATCATCCCTGTCGACGAATTCTTTCATCTCGGAAGTATCTTTCATAAATTTACGGAAAACATCGATCTCATCCAAATCTAAAAATTTTATGCCGAGACCATGTTTTTCAGCTTTTTTAATGTTTCTCTTTCTTAAACTGTCCATATCATTCAGCACATCTTCCGGTGTTTTATCGGAAAGGTCCAATACCGAATGCCAGCGGATCTGGATGACAGGATCAAACCCTACCGAGAAACCATCGTGGCGGAAACCATGTGCCTTGAAGTAATCGAAAATATATCTGTTGCCCATATCCTTCGTGATTTCACCTTCATGGCTGCGTTCGTTGATGACTTCATAAGGATCGACTCTGAGATGCAATACTTTTTTAGTTTTCAAAAACTTTTTCAGACCGGTAAAGAAAATGTCGAATGCCCTTTTATCGCTGTAATCCATTACAGGACCGCGGTTTGTATAGGCATACTTCATCACTTTCATTACAGGGGTCAAAGTGACTAAACATGCCGCACGGACTGCGTCTTCATGTTTAACACCGACCAGATAAGTCTCTATACCGCCTTCTGTTTTCAGCCGGTAGTTTTCCTCTGTCTGGGTAAAATGGCTGAAATTGCTGCGTGTGAAGTGATTAAACTCTTCTATTGTTAATTCTGTAAATTCCATTTTGGCACTCCTGTTCACATTTTTCACTTATGTATATTAACAAATTTCATTATAAAATTCATCTTTATTCGTACTTCCATCCAATTCGTCTATTTGAACGAATTATATATTATTCGCTTATTTAAACGAATTTAAGTATAATGGGCATACCTTATATATTATATCATTAAACACAAGGAGGGCTAGCGATGATATCTATATTAATAATGGATGTCAGCGGCAGTACTAAAGCCGCTCAAGATTTGTCAAAAGAGATAAAATGGCTTGAAAAAGAAATTTCCGGCTGGCTTGACCATCAGGAAAAGTCTTATGTAAATTACCGTATGGGTGATGAATTATTCATCATTTCCTCTAAACCTCACTATACCCTATTCATCGCACTCTATGCCAAATTATTGTGGCGGAAAAACAGTTTTCCTTTGAAGTGCAGCTTTCACACGATTGATCTGGAATATCCCAAAACAGATCCCGAAGAATGGACACATTCAGCCATAAAGGACATACGGAACGCACTGGATGAAGTGAAAAAATCGAACATCCAGGATTTTACCGGTCTGGATATTGACGGCTCTATTGATGTTGCACTCATGTATGTCACGGATATTCTGCACAGTCTGACAGAACTCCAGCGTGAAGTCCTGCTGCTGAAAATGTCAGGACTGACACAAAAGGAGGTTGCAGAAACTTTGAATAAAAGCCACTCGACCATATCCGCACATCTCCAGAAATCCAGAGGCCGCCAGCTTGAAGTTATTCTCGATTTCCTGGAATCACACTATGAAAATGAAGTGGATCTTTCAAAACTGCAGCATAAAGTCACCCAATCTTTCAGAAAGTCAGGTGACAGATGATGTGGATTATTGCAGCAGGCATTCTATTTTATATATTAAGCGGAATGCTGATTAAGCTGTTTCTAGAATTACTGTCCGGTGAGAAAAACACGGAAACAGATTATATCGGCATGACAATCGGTTATTCAGAACGACTCATCATTATCGTTTTTGTTGTTCTGAATCAATACACGGCACTCGGACTGATCATTGCTGCAAAATCCATTCTGAGATTTTCCGGTGATAAATCCGATGAAAACGTCCAAAAACAAAGTGAATACGTCCTCGTCGGCACCATGGTATCCCTCATCCTCGGTGTGGCAAACGGCCTGATGTTCTTATGGGGATTCAAAGAAGTTCTCGGATAGTTTATTCACTTTCACCGGTCCACTCTTCCCGCAAAATGCCCATTCTGATCGAGTCATAATAGCGGCCTTCGTAATAGCGGACTTTGCGGATTCTCGCTTCCATCTGCATACCGAGTTTTTCTGCGACCCGGATCATGCGCTCATTTCCGGACCAGGTCGTCAGACCGACACGGACGAGCGGCAGTGTGTTGAATAAATGATCTATCCACATTTTTAAAGTTCGTGTGCCGATGCCAGCGCCCCAATTACCCGGCTGATACAGGACGATGCCGACCTCCAACCATTTGGAAGCCTCATCTTCCCAATAATAGGATACGGTACCGATAACAACGTCATCCACTTCAACCAGCCAGCGGTTGTCTTTATTAATCCACGGGTTTGAACCTCTTAAAAATTCCTCATATGTCAATGAAGAATGGGGAAAGTATGGCGCATCCCACTTCTTCCACTCAGGCGCTTCATCTTTAAATATAAGTGTCCAAATTTTAAATAAATCCTCTTCTTGAATCGGCCGAATCATTAACTCATTGTCCCTGTGCATGTAATGTGTCCCCTTGTATGTTCAGATATTTTTATCGTACCATACACAGTTTCGATTTGAACTAATGATTCGTCAATTCAAATCGGTTTGCTCAACAGCTGACCCGAGTATATTGTGATTCCCCCTGATTTACGCCCCTCAAGCCACTCTACCTCTTATGACCCGCAATCAGGCCTTCACGCAGTTTCAGTGTAGATGCGTCGGTCCGGCTGAGTGCGCGCATGACGGACAGCTGGCCATACTTCACTTTCAGCTCATCAATCGTTTTTACCAGGGCTTCTTCTTTCAGCACTTCCTCCATATCTTCAAAGAGTGAGACCTGCTTGACGCTGTCGGGGATGAAATTGGTGAGCGACACACTGATTGTCCGGTACAGTGCAGCGGGATCCGCCATCTGCGTCAGATGTCCCCACACCGTTTTCATCATATCATTCTCGTTATTGGTGCCTTCCTTGACTGTAAACTGTTTCCGATAGACTTCACCGTCTTTTGTGCCGACTGAAAACTGTACGGTTCTCGCAAGCCGGTGCGCGAGTCGCAGCCGGTGGGCAACTTCATCTATCTGTTCAAATAAAACGACATAGATTTCTTCGAATTCATAATCTCTCATCAGAATCTGGCTTTTCGCGATGGACGGGGAATGGACGACATGCTTTTCCCTTATGACACTGAAATCTATACCGTTGGCATGAAGATGCCAGTCGACGCCGACAACACCGAAATCGCGTTTAAGATGCGCCGGGTTATAACGCGCCAGATCTCCGATATTGAAAATGCCGCGCTGGTTGAGCTTCACTTCACTGCGCCGGTTGATCCCCCAAAATTCTCTCAGCGGTGTAATCGGCCACAGCTTTTCAGGCACATCATGGTACCGCCACTCTGCGATTCCGTCACTCATTTTCTTCGCTTCGATATCCAGTGATAATTTACTGAGCAGCATATTTTCTCCAATGCCGATGGCACTGTCAATTTTCGTGGCTTCATAGATTTCTCTTCTTATTCTCCTCGCCAGAAGATACGGTGACTCCTCAAACAAATGATAACTTTCTGTAACATCCATAAAAAACTCATCGATGGAATATTGATGGAAATCTTCAGGCGCAACATACTTCAATGCCACTTCAGTGATCTTACCGGAATAGTCCAGATAGATTTTCATCGATGGATTAATGATATAAATATCAGGGCGGTTTGGAATTTCAAAAAGACGCGACCCTGTCTTGATGCCCAGCTTTTTCAATTCCGGTGTTGCAGCGAGTACCACCGAACCGATACTCTTAGTGTCCCCGACGACCGCCAGTTTCGTCGTCATCGGATCCAGCCCTTTTAAAATACAGGACACACTCGCAAAAAAACTTTTTAAATCCACACATAAAATATCCCGGTGCGGACAAATATAATAGTTATACATAACCCCGCCTCCTTACGAACGTATGTTCGTATATAATATAACATATCATCCGCATCGCGTCACTATAAAAAAGACGCCTTTCGGCGTCTGTCTGAAAACTATTCCTGCGGCACTTCCCCGTCAGGTTCCGGCTGTTCTGCCTCTGTATCCTCCAGTTCATCATCCAGGAACTGATGCAATACTTCACTGTTCCAATCGTAATCAAGATCGATCACGCTGCCGGCGTGGTAAGTATCGACGAATTGGTATGAGCCGTCGACAGGCAGTGTCAGTGAGTCGATATCCTTATCACCACGCACTAGAAATGAGCCGGCCATGCGGTAGAGTTCAGCTTCGCTCATGCTCGTATTGACGTATCCCATACCTGTGCCCATGGCATTCGGCAGATTGAATACACCGCCGACGGTCAATATTTCATCTTTGACCGCACCGATGACCTGCTGCTGGCGTCTGACCCTTCCGAAATCCCCTTCTGAATCCTGACGGAAGCGGGCATACTCAAGCAGGTCTGAACCGCCCAACCGCTGTTCTCCTTTATACAGTTCAGTCGTAATCTTCTCGGACATGTCTTTTTCGACGTCAATCATAATGCCATCATCGTCAATTGCATCCACAACTGACTCAAACGCCTGATAATCGACAACAATATAATCTTCCACCTGGACATCAAAATTAGTCTCCAGCGTCTGTCTCAACAGTTCAACGCCGCCTAAAGAATAGACGGAGTTTATTTTGTAATTCTGATAGCCGGGAATATCGACATAAACATCTCTCATTATCGATGCCAGCTTCAAATCTTTCTTCATATAATCATACTGGCCGAGCATGATGACGTCCGTCCGTGTGACACCCTCATCTTCCCTGTCGGCACCGAGCAGCAGAAATGTTTTCTTGCCATCGTTGTTATCCGTTCCGTTAAATGTCATCTCTTCGTGATCCACGCCGTTTTCCTCTGCAGTCCTTAACCCTGACTGATAAGACAGGAATATATATAAAATTGCTATGATCAATAATATAATTAAAATTAATGGTATATACGCTCTTTTACGCAGCTTCAGCTTCTTACGTGTGACCGTATCATTCTTATCCACACGTTTATATTCATTATTCATATTCAGGCTCCTAAAATTTCTCTAAAAGATATTCTACTCTTAAACGATAAAATAATAAAGTAAATATAATAAGGCGGTAAAAAATTGTGTTAAAATCTGCTCTGTAGTAAAATTGATGAAAATCGAATGAAAAGAGGATTATTATGTATAAAAAGTTTACTCTGCTGGCTATGGCAGTGTTATTGATATCCATTATACCAACAACTTTGAAGGCAGCTTCCGAATGGGATAATGCCGTGACGATATATGGTGCAGCGCTTGAAAATGACGACAATCTGCGCGAAGAAACAAGTACCCTTCTGGAAGCGGAAGATAATGATGAAACAGGATATGTGTATTCCGAGGATCTGCAGAATTATTTGAACGTTTCCTATGATGACAGTGTATTGAAATCCAGTATCCGTATCATTCAGAGAGACCCGGGCCACGGCCTGAATATTACACTCAATGAAGAAATGGGTGAAGTGACCAAGATCACCGAAGAAACATATCAGAATGCGTTGATTACTTCGGGTGTGACGGATGCTGATGTCACAATCGCGGCGGCTGAAGATGTGACGGGTGAAAGCGCCCTGTCGGGTATATATAAGGCATATGAAGTACAGGGGGAAGACATTTCCGAAGAACGTACGCAGAATGCACAGGATGAACTCGAAGCCATTACAGATATATCAGATGAAAACAGTGATGTTGACGGATTTTCACAAGTTCAGCTGAACAAGATGATAACAGAAATTAAAATCGAAATCGTCAATAACTACGATGGTGAAGTCACAGAGGAAGACGTCAGAAACATCGTCGATGAAAAAATGCAGGAAAACGGCCTGGATGGCATTTTATCCCAGGATCAGATCGACCGCATCATTGTAATCATAATGAACATTCAGGACTCCGGAATATTCTCCGGTGAAGAAGCGGACAGATTAATCGAATCATCACGCAACCTGGTGGACCAGATCACTTCAAGCGATGCCTTCAGCGACGCACAGGACAGAGCAGAAGAAATTGGACAGGAAATACAGGAATCAGGCGCCTGGGACTCATTCGTCACAGCGCTCCGCAACTTCTTCAACAATATCGTTGAATTTTTCAGAAACTTATTTTAAACAGAAAATGACCGCACACAAAAAATGTCTGCGGTCATTTTTTATTTTTCTTTTTCAATTTTGTCGTAACGATCCCTGCCCCATTCTCCGATACCGTGTTTGTCGATATCGACATTATCTATATAAAAGACAGGACGTTTGCCGGCTTTCAGCTGGTCTGAATAATCTTTCGATACTGTAAAGACAATCTTGCTCAAGCCAATGATCGCCACAATATTTGTAACTGCCATCAGAGCCATGAATACGTCTGCAGTGTTCCATGCAAGCGTAATATCCATAACCGCCCCGATGTAAACCATGGCAATGACCAGCACCTTGAATACAAACAATACAACCGGATGTTCTTTTATGAAGTTGATGTTACTCTGTCCGTAGAAATAATTCCCCAATATCGAGCTGTAAGCAAAAAGTAAAATGATAATTGCTATAAAAACAGCACCGAAATCACCCATTTGGGCCGACATGGCTGCCTGTGTTACTTCAATGCCCTGGGTTGCATCTTCACCGAAGCTCAAATCAGTGTACATCAAAATGATAACTGCAGTCGCTGTACAGACGATCATCGTATCAAAGTAAACACCCAAAGACTGTATCAGCCCCTGCTTCACAGGATGGCTGACGGCGGCTGATGCTGCTGCATTCGGCACAGAACCCATTCCTGCCTCATTCGAAAATAACCCACGTTGGAATCCGTTCAAAATCGCTGCACCCACAGCACCTGCAAAAGCTTCCTGCAGACCAAACGCGCTTGCAAAAATCTGACCGATCATAGGAAGTACCAGATCATAGTTAATAATCAATATGAAAATTACAACAGCAAGATAAATAGTGGCCATAATCGGTACAATATAACTCGTTACATTCGCAATTCTTTTGGCACCTCCAAAGATGACTGCAGCTGTAACAACAGCGAGAATAATGCCGATGATATTACGGTCGATACCGAAAGCACCATTATATGCAGCAGCGATGGTGTTCGCTTGAAGCCCGTTGAATGCAAACCCGAAAGTGATAGTAATTAAAACAGCGAAAAACACAGCCAGCCATTTCTGATTCAGCCCTTTATCCATATAATATGCAGGACCACCGCGAAAACCGCCTTCTTTGTCTTTCACTTTATACAGCTGGCCCAAAGTGGATTCAAAAAATGCAGTCCCTGCACCGATGAACGCAATGACCCACATCCAGAACACAGCACCCGGGCCCCCGAGCACGATTGCTGTTGCCACCCCGGCAACATTACCGGTGCCGACACGGGAAGCGGCACTGATTGTAAACGCCTTAAACGCGGAAATACCTTTCGTGCCGTCAGGCAGCGTCTCAGGTTTATCTTTTAATACTGTGAACATTTGTTTAAGCCATCTGAGCTGAACAAAACGAGAGGATAAAGTGAAATAAAGTCCTGCAACGATCAGAATTCCGACCAGAAAGTCCCCCCACAGCAAATCATTCATGACTCCAATGACGTTTTCAAAAGCACTGATGAAATTTTCCATTAAAAAAAAGCCCCCTTTATGTTAATGAATTATAACATTGGGAGCTGAAAATAAAACTATTATTTTTATATATTATCATCAAAATGTACATCGATCACTTCGCCGAACTGATCTTCATCCACTACAAACGAACCGTTCACATATTTTCCTGTAACCCGGATATCTTTACCTCTGATCATCGAATTATTGGATTCAGAAACAATGACTGCATTGATATTACCATCGAATAATTTCGCTCCGACAAGTCGGTGCGGTTTTGATTTTATTTCTTTGAGCAGCATTGTACCGACCTGTGCACGGGCCCCTGTTTCAAATATAGATAGATCCGTGCGTTTGGCAGCGCCCCTGTTGGATACTGTAAGCAAATACCTTTCATCCTTGATGAGGCCTGCAAAGATGATTTCATCATCCTTCTTCACATTCATCGCTCTGACACCCTGCGATCTCAGACCTGTCGGATTGACGGCATCCAGTCCGTATTTCAATGTCAGACCTTTTTCAGTAACGAATAAAATCTCCTCTGTCCCTGTGACGGAAGTATCTACATCGACCACTTCATCACCTGCTTTCAGGTTCATATAGACGATCGGTCTTTTAATGCGTACAGCCTCGAACAATGATAGTTCACTGCGCTTGATCTGGCCATTTTTCGTGGTGGAGACAACCGTGAGGGTATCGTTATAATCTTCGACCGTCATTGCGAATATCGGCATTTCATGCGCTTCAATCTTGAAGCGGCTGGACAGATGGACCCCATGGTCTTTCCAGCGGATATCTGGTATTTCATTTACAGGAATGATTAAATAATTCCCCAGGTTGGTGAATACCAGTAATTGCTGAAGTGTATGAGATTCATTCAGATATATCAGGAAGTCGTCATCTTTCATGCCGATTTCCTCAGTTTCACTCGCATTGAAACTTCTTGGACTCGTCCGTTTAACATAGCCGTCTTTCGTCAGGGAAAGAATCGTTTCTTCCTGAGGAATCAGAAGTTTCCTATCCAATTCTATATTTTCAATCTTATCTTCAACTTCAGTCAGTCTGTCAGAACTGTATTTCTTTTTAATGTCCCGGAGTTCTTTTTTAATGACCGCTAAAAGTTTCTTCTCATCATTTATGATTTCATTCAGCTGATTGATTGTATAATCGAGCTCATTATGCTCCGTTTCCAGCTCCACAATATCAGTATTTGTCAGACGGTAGAGTTGAAGCATGACAATCGCTTCTGCCTGAGCTTCAGTGAAATGGAATGCCTCGATAAGATTTTCCTTGGCGTTTCTCTTATTTTCAGATTCTCTGATCAGACGGATGACATCATCCAGTATCGAAAGTGCCTTCATCAAACCTTCGATGATGTGCATGCGCTTTTTCGCCTGCTCCAGTTCAAACTGGGAGCGGTTATGGATGACTTCTTTCTGGTGATCGATATAGCTCGTTAAAATCTCTTTCAGCCCGAGCAGCTTCGGCGCTCTGCTGCTGATTGCAACCATGTTGAAGTTATACGCCACCTGAAGATCTGTGCGCTTGTACAAGTAATTGATAATGCCATCGATGTTCGCATCTTTACGCACTTCTACAGCGATTCTCAAACCCATCCTGTCGGTTTCATCCCTGACTTCCAAAATTCCGTCGACTTTTCTGTCCGCACGGATTTCATCAATCTTTTTAACAAGATTTGCCTTATTCACTTCAAATGGCAGCTCGGTGACGGCAATCAGTTTTTTACCGCCGCGGAGTTCTTCAGTTTCAACTTTCGAACGGACGATGATTCTGCCGCGTCCGGTTTCATAAGCTTTTTTCAATTCCTCCTTACCCTGGATGATGCCGCCGGTCGGAAAATCCGGACCTTTCACTATTTTAAGCAGTTCATCAATTCCGACTGTCGGTTTATCGATGACTTTCAATGTCGCATCGATGACCTCACCCAGATTATGAGGTGGAATATCTGTTGCGTACCCCGCTGAAATCCCTGTGGATCCATTCACCAGTATATTCGGAAAACGAGCCGGCATAACAGTAGGCTCAACATCTGTGTCATCAAAATTGTTCATGAATTTCACTGTGTTTTTATTGATATCCCTAAGCATTTCGTTGGAAAGTTCAGCCAGTTTCGCTTCAGTGTAACGCATTGCAGCAGGCGGGTCGCCATCCATGCTCCCGATGTTGCCGTGGATCATGATGAGCGCTTCTCTCATCTTCCAGCCCTGGCCCAGACGGACCATGGCATCATAGATGCTCGACTCACCATGCGGGTGATAGTTGCCGATGACGTTACCGACGGCTTTCGCACTTTTACGATAGTTTTTATCAAATGTATTGCCTTCCCGGAACATCGCATAGAGTATGCGTCTTTGAACGGGTTTCAGGCCGTCTCTTACATCCGGGATGGCACGGTCCTGGATGACGTATTTACTGTACCGTCCAAAACGGTCGCCAAGAACATCTTCAAGTTTCAAATTCTGAATGTTTTCAGTCAATATCGTCGCCCCCCTCGTCCATATGATCGATTTCTTCATTTTCCAATATGCTGTTCTGGTCTTCTAAAGTAAAGCTGACATTCGATTCGATCCATTTACGGCGAAGTTCGACATTGTCTCCCATCAATGTAGTCACACGTTTTAAAGAAAGTGCCTCATCATCGATCGAAACCTGGATCAACGTCCGCGTTTCAGGATTCATCGTCGTTTCCCACAATTGTTCAGCCATCATCTCACCAAGACCTTTATATCTCTGCAGTTCGACTTTCCCGCCCATTTCTGACTCGGCCGACTCCAATTCCTCTTCGGTCCAGACGTAACGCACTTCATCTTTTTTCCGCCCTTTTTTCTTCAATTGGAATAAAGGCGGCAATGCGATATAAATTTTTCCGGCTTCAAAAAGCGGCCGCATATAGTTGAAAAAGAAAGTAAGCAACAGCACCTGGATATGTGCACCGTCCGTATCGGCATCGGTCATGATGATCACTTTATCGTAATTGGAATCTTCGACTTTGAAATCTGTCCCGACACCCGCACCGATTGTGTGGATGATGGTATTGATCTCTTCATTTTTAAAAATATCTTCAAACTTAGCCTTTTCCGTATTGATGACTTTACCTCTGAGCGGGAGGATTGCCTGGAACTTACGGTCTCTGCCCTGTTTGGCAGAGCCGCCGGCCGAATCGCCCTCAACAAGGAAGAGTTCATTCTTTTTGGCGTTTTTACTTTGAGCTGGTGTAAGCTTGCCTGACAGCAGTGTATCCTTTTTACGGTTTTTCTTGCCGTTCCTTGCTTCTTCCCGTGCTTTTCTTGCTGCCTCACGGACATTCCTTGCCTTAATCGCTTTTTTAACCAACTGGCTGCTTAACGTGCCGTTCTCTTCCAAATAGAATGGCAGTTTCTCGACAAGGGTTGATTCGACAGCAGCCCTCGCTTCATTCGTTCCGAGCTTGCTCTTAGTCTGACCTTCAAACTGGAGCTGGTGTTCAGGAACTTTAATCGAGACGATGGCGGTCAAACCTTCACGGATATCATTGCCGTCAAGGTTTTTATCCTTCTCTTTCAATTCTTTTATTTTTCTGGCATACTCGTTGAATGCTTTAGTAAAGCCGGTCTTAAAACCGATTTCATGAGTACCCCCGTCTTTTGTTCTGACATTGTTTACGAAAGAGATGATCGTCTCCGTGTACTGGTCATTATACTGGAAGCTCACATCAGCTTCGATCCCCTGATAATTCCCTTTGAACTGGACAATATTGCCAATTGAATCTTTTCCTTCATTCAAAAACTCGATGAAAGACTTCAAACCATCTTCATACTGGAACTCTTCAACTTTTTCGTCATCGCCGCGCGCATCGACGATTGTCACTTTTAAGCCGCTCAGAAGAAATGCAGATTCCCTCATCCTTTCAACGATCATTTCATAATTGAAAGAAGTACCGTGTTTGAAAATCCCCGTATCCGGTTTGAAAGTTACCGTCGTACCTGTTTTTTTAGTTTTGCCGGTCACTGAAAGCTTCTGATCGACTTTGCCGCCGTCCTTGAATCTTATTTCATGTATTTTTCCATCTCGGTGAATCTCTATATTCATCCAGTCACTCAAGGCATTGACCACTGAAGCACCCACACCATGAAGACCGCCTGATGTCTTATAACTGCCGGATCCGAATTTACCGCCCGCATGCAGAACTGTGAATATGACTTCAGGTGTTGTTTTTTTGGATGAGTGCATGCCAGTCGGCAGGCCCCGTCCATTATCTGTAATTGAAATACTGGCATCTTCGTTCAGTCTGATATTGATCTCATCACCGTAACCGTTCAATATTTCATCCACGGCATTATCAGCAATTTCATAAACAAGGTGATGCAGACCTCTCACATCGGTTGAACCAATATACATCCCCGGCCGTTTACGAACTGCGTCCAGACCTTCCAATATTTGAATTGAATCATCACTATAATTGTTCGTTTTTGACAAAGAGTAAACCTCCTACAAACATACGTTCGAATTTTTATCTACCTTACTATTTTTATATAAAAACGCAATCTTTGCAAGTCTCTGCTAAAAATTAATGACAAAATCACTAATTAGTTTACATAATATTATTATAGTAAACTAATGATTTTTTATCAATTTATAATATTTTATTTATATGGTAAACTATTAGTACCTGATAATAAAGGAGAGTCTAGAATGGGAAATATAATACTTCTGCTCATATTCAGTTATTTGATTGGCTCAATTCCATTTAGCTTACTCATAGGTAAAATATTTTATAAAGTAGATCTTAGAGAACATGGCAGTGGTAATATCGGGACGACAAACACTTTTAGAATTTTAGGCAAAAAAGCTGGAATTGTCGTATTGATTCTGGATATATTCAAAGGTGCGCTCCCAGTTTATATCACCATTCTACTGGCTATGGATATTCATATATTCATTCCGGGACTCGTCAGTGCGCTCGGTCATGTCTACCCCATCTTTTTGAAGTTTCGAGGAGGGAAAGCCGTTGCTACAGGTGGAGGTGCAGTGCTTGCCTACAATCCAATCGTCTTTATAATTTTAGTATCTGCATTTTTAATTACATTGAAATTGAGCAAATTTGTATCTTTATCGAGCATTGTAGCTGCAGTGGTATTGATCGTTCTTTCCTTGTTTTTACAGGATCCACTGTTCATGGCCTTTGCGATCGTACTTGGTTTTGTCGTCATCATCCGTCATATATCGAATATGAAACGGATTAAAGATGGTACAGAGTCAAAAATAACTTTTATGTAAATCGCTGTTAAAAACAAGATAACCCGGTGAAATCATATGATTTCACCGGGTTTTTCAAATGAATTGATTACTCACTTAATTTTTTTCTAAGTACCAGCGGTAAAATACCACCGTGACGGTAATAATCTACTTCCACTTCAGAGTCGAAACGTGCTTTGACCTGAATGACTTGAGCATTACCATCTGTATCAGTCACAGTAACATCGAGGATATCTCCAGGCTTAACTGTCTCGCCCACTTTGATATCAAATGTTTCACTGCCGTCAAGACCGTAGTCTTCAGCATTCTTTCCATCTACAAACTGGAGTGGAAGAACACCCATCATTACAAGGTTTGAACGGTGAATTCTTTCGTAACTTGCTGCGATGACAGCTTTGACACCCAGAAGATTTGTACCCTTGGCTGCCCAGTCACGGCTGGAGCCCATTCCGTAGTCGTCGCCTGCAACGACAACAAGACCTGTATTCTCTTCCTGATATTTCATAGCTGCGTCATAAATACTCATCACTTCACCAGTCGGCCAGTGAGTCGTGAAACCGCCCTCTGTACCCGGTGCAATCTGGTTACGGATACGAATGTTTGCAAATGTACCGCGAACCATCACTTCATGGTTACCACGACGGGAACCGTATGAGTTGAAGTCACGAGGAGAAACGCCCTGTTCGATCAACCATTTACCTGCCGGTGTATCTTTACCGATCGCACCTGCCGGTGAAATGTGGTCAGTAGTTACACTGTCTCCGAATTTACCAAGTACTCTGAGACCATTTATGTCGTTGATTGTACCCGGCTCTTTAGATAGATTTTCAAAGAATGTCGGGTTTTGAATGTAAGTTGATTCCGGCTGGAAATCATACATCGGCGCGTCAGTCGTTTCAATCTGGTTCCAAGTTTCATTGGATTCAAACAGGTTTTCATACTGTTTGCGGAAGAGTTCAGGTGTAACGTTGCTCATGACAGCGTCTCTTACTTCCTTGATTGACGGCCAGATATCTTTCATGAAAACATCATTTCCATCTTTATCCTGACCAAGCGGTTCTTTATTAAGATCGATATCAACAGTACCCGCCAGTGCATACGCAACAACCAGTGTCGGTGATGCGAGGTAGTTCGCTTTAACCAATGGGTGGATACGCCCTTCAAAGTTTCTGTTACCGGAAAGTACAGAAGATACCAGCATATCATTGTCGACGATTGTTTTTGTGATTTCAGGTTTTAAAGGTCCTGAGTTACCGATACAAGTCGTACAACCATAACCCACCAGGTTAAAGCCCAGCTCATCAAGGTATGGCTGTAATCCTGCATCTTCCAGATAGCCTGTAACCACTTTTGAACCTGGCGCCAGTGACGTTTTCACATATGGAGGCACTGTAAGCCCTTTTTCTACAGCTTTCTTCGCAATTAAACCTGCGCCCAGCATAACGTAAGGGTTGGAGGTGTTCGTACATGATGTGATTGCTGCGATAGCCAGGTCACCTGTTTTAAGCTCTGCTGTTGAACCATCATCGAAATGAACAGTACCGGTTTTGTCAAACTCGCTGGCATCAAGACCATGACCATGGTTGCCGCTCTCGGCAGTTACAGATTTTTCATATTCTTCTTTCATTTTAGAAAGTGGGATTAAATCCTGCGGACGCTTTGGACCGGCAAGTGATGGTTCCACAGTTGAAAGGTCCAGGTCGACGATATCTGTATATGTCGCTTCAACGTCAGGATCGAAGAACATATCGTTTTCTTTAAGGTATGTTTCAACAATCTCAATATGTTCTGCACTGCGTCCTGTCAGTTTCATGTAATCAAGTGTTTCCTGATCTACAGGGAAGAATGCGTTTGTCGCGCCGTATTCCGGTGACATGTTGGCGATTGTCGCACGGTCGGCAAGCGGCAACTCTGTTACACCGCGTCCGAAGAATTCGACGAACTTACCTACTACGCCGTGTTTACGGAGTAATTCGGTAACTCTGAGTGCAAGGTCAGTTGCTGTTGCACCTTCAGGTAAAGAGTTTTTCATACGCACGCCGATAACTTCAGGTACCGGGAAGTATGAAGGCTGCCCAAGCATTCCTGCTTCTGCTTCAATACCGCCTACGCCCCAGCCAAGTACACCAAGTCCGTTGATCATGGTTGTATGTGAGTCAGTACCGACTAGAGTATCCGGATAAGTAACAAGTTCATCATTTTCTTCTCTTACGTGGACAACATTTGCCAGGTACTCAAGGTTTACCTGGTGGACGATACCTGTTGCCGGCGGGACAGCACGGTAGTTGTCGAATGATTTTGTTGCCCAGTTCAGAAATTCATAACGCTCTGCGTTTCTTTCAAATTCAAGATCCATGTTTTTCTGAAGTGCCTGGTGAGTACCATATTCATCAACTTGTACAGAGTGGTCGATAACGAGGTCCACAGGTACTTCAGGGTTTATTTTCTGTACATCGCCGCCTACATCATCCATAGCTTTTCTGAGAGATGCCAGGTCGACTACTGCCGGTACCCCGGTAAAGTCCTGCAGGATGACACGGGAAGGTTTGAATGGTACTTCAGCATTGCTGAAGTTGCCCTCATCCCATTTCGCAAGCGCTTCAATATGTTCATCTTTGATTACTTCACCGTCGTACTGCCTTAAAACAGACTCGAGAAGTACACGGATTGAGTATGGCAATTTTGCCGTTTCTGAAAAACCTTTTTCTACTAATGTTTTCAAACTGTAATAGTTATACGTTTCATTATTTAAACTGAAAGTCTTTTTTGCATCAGTTTTGTAATTTTGACCCATTGTAAATTTGCCCCCTAAAATTAGTCTTATATATAGTATACCTGATAATCAAAGCTTGTAAACGGTTCACAATTCAAAGTATGATACGAATAATTAACGAATAATGATAACTAATACTTATTATTAAATGTGAGCAGCATAAATATTTATTATGTAAAAAATACAATAATACCACTTGTATTTACAACTCATTGGTGTATATTTGAAAAGTGGAATTATTACTTAATACACAAACTGATTTGGAGGAAAGAATTATGTGGCAGGAATTTAAAGATTTCATTTTACGGGGTAATGTATTAGATTTAGCTGTAGCAGTAGTCATAGGTGCAGCCTTCGGAAAAATTGTGGAAGCGCTGGTTGAAAACATCATCATGCCTACTATCGCATTGATATTTGGAGATACTGACTTTGCATCCGATTGGGTCTACATGGGCATCACTTACGGCGTTTTCATTCAAGCAATCATCGACTTTCTGATCATTGCAGCTGCAATCTTTGTATTCATCAAAGTGGTCAATAAGCTGACTAAAAACAGATTCGTCGAAGAAGAGGAAGAAGATGAGCAACTCGTACTGTTAAGAGAAATCAGAGATTCATTAGTAAAAGACAACAAACCGAATAACTAGAAAAAACCGGCAATTGCCGGTTTTTCTTTTTCCTTTTTATCCCTTCCGCCTGATCATATTCAGATTTCATGCTTCTGAAATTGAAAATGGTATACAAATAAGTAAATCGTTACGATATACTTAAAACGTACATTTACTTACAGGAGGCTGATTACTATATTAAAAAACATTAAAATGCCGCATGCATTCGTACTGATCTACGCGATTGTGATTGTGGCCGCCATCGCGAGTTATATCATCCCTGCCGGTGAGTATGACCGTTATGAAGATTCAGAAGGCAGACAGGTCGTCGATGAAACGACATTTACATATATTGATCAAAATCCTGTTGACTGGACACAGATTTTCACTGTCGTCCCGCTTGGCATGGTCGATGCTGCAAGTATCATATTCCTGATATTCATCATCGGTGGTGCCTTCGGAATGATAAACGGCACCGGTGCGATTGAAGCAGGCATCAACAAGATTGTATCTCTTTTAAAAAATAAAGAAATCATACTGATTCCGCTGACCATGCTGATATTTTCATTTGGCGGCGCGACATTCGGAATGGCAGAATCGACTCTGATATTCATCCCTATGGGAGTCATACTCGCACGTTCTCTCGGCATGGATGCAATGACCGGCATGTCCATGGTCGCCCTCGGAGCCGCAGCTGGATTCTCCGGCGGATTCATGAACATCTTCACCGTCGGTGTCGCGCAGGAAATTGCAGAACTGCCTCTGTTCTCAGGGATGGGTCTCCGCATCATCGTCCAGCTCGTCTTTGTGGCCATAGCGGCATTCTTCGTCTACAAATACGGTAAACGTGTCCAGAAAGATAAAAAAAACAGCTACATTTACAATCTTGAAAAAGAAGCAGGCTCTGAAACATATGAATTCAAAGAACTGACGAAAAGACATATTGCCGTTTTAATCGTAATATTGGCAGGCCTTGCTCTGATCGTCTACGGTGTTGTCAACGGCTGGTCGACCGGCACAGAGCTCGCAGCCATCTTTCTGGCCATGGGCATACTTTCAGGCTTCATCGGAGGCAACTCCCCGAATGGCATCGCCGAGGATTTCATCAAAGGCGCAAAAGATGTAACTTTCGGTGCTCTGATCGTCGGGCTCGCACGCTGTATATTATTGATTTTAGAAGACGGCTCAATCATCGATACGGTCATCTTCGCTGTCAGTTCAATACTTGAAGGACTGCCTGCAACAATCGCAGCAGTGGGCATGTTCCTGACACAGTTCATCATCAACTTCTTCATCCCGTCAGGTTCAGGCCAGGCAGCAACGACAATTCCGCTGATGGCACCTATCGGGGACATCGTCGGCATACCGAGACAATCTGTTGTACTCGCATTCCAGCTTGGAGACGGATTATCGAACTACCTGTTCCCTACTTCAGCAATTCTGATGGCGGGATTGTCAATTGCACAAATACCATATGAAAAATGGCTGAGATTCGTCTGGCCTGTCATGCTGACATGGGTGGTGGCAAGTTCAATCTTCATGGCCCTCAGCATCATCATAGGATATGGGCCATTCTAGATAAATAACCCGGCAAAAAGGAGTCAGACCTGTCATCAGGACCTGACTCCTTTTTAAAATGATTGAAATCTACACTGTCTATTGATTGAAGTGCTGCTTTACATCGCTGATGAAGTACAGGCTGCCGGTGATCAATAATAGATCTCCATCAAAGTCCTTGATGAAATTATGATAATCCTTAACCATTTTTTTATGAGGATGGGTAACAGCCTCATACATGACATCAAGCGGCAGAGATTTAAAGAACTCGAATTCAGTGACGTAAAATTCATCCGCAATTTCATTCAGTTTATCCACCATCGGGCCGATCGGCTTACCCTTGACAGCAGAGAACAGTATCGTAATCTTTCTATCGCCATAATAGTCTTTCATCGTTGAAACCAGTGCATCCACGGCTTCATTATTGTGCGCTCCGTCCGCAATGATCAAAGGAGATTCCTGAAGTGTTTCAATACGGCCGGTCCATTCGGTCTCTTCAATCGCATCGACCATCTTATTCAGGTCCAGCCTCACTTCGCCGCGTTCCTGCATCTCTACAAGCGCTGCCATGGCGAGTGCCGCATTTTCCCTCTGATGCATGCCGATCATTTTCAGTTGGATGTTTTCAAAGTCATAGTTTCCGTAATTAAAAGCAAATTCATTGCCCTGATGATAAATGAATATATCTTTATGAAGTTCAATGCTCTTGGCATTCTTTTCCGCCAAGACTTTCTGGACATGAGATTTGCTTAACTCATCGGCTATATTGTAAACGAGCGGAATATCCTTTTTGATGACGCCTGCTTTATCCTTCGCTATGTCGACCAGAGTATCACCGATAATTTCAATGTGATCGAGCCCGATACTGGTCAGTATGGTCATGACCGGTGAAAACACATTGGTCGAATCATGTGTCGCACCGAGTCCTGCTTCCACGATGACGAAGTCCACCGGTTGAAGTTTCCCGAAATAGAGGAACATCATGGTTGTGATGACTTCGAACTCGGTCGCTGCGCCCAGATCAGTGTTTTCAATCATCTCTTCTGCGACCGGACGGACTATGGTTGCCAATTCTGCGATTGTTTCATCAGAAACGGGTTCACCATTCAAAGAAATACGTTCATTGAATATTTCGATATACGGTGAAGTGAAAGTTCCGACCGAATAATCATTGGCATTCAATGCATTTCTCATATAACTCAATGTAGAACCTTTGCCGTTCGTCCCCGCGACGTGTATACCCGTGATTTTATTTTGCGGAGAACTCAGCTGCCCCAGCATCCATTTCATCCTTCCAATACCCGGCTTGATGCCAAACTTCATCTGGTCATGAATCCAAGATAAACTCTCTTGATAGTTCATTAAGATAATACCCCTTTACTCCAAACTTTTTAGACGCGATGACACTTCATCATACTGCGACTGATACTTGGCTTCTTTTTCTTTTTCCTGCTGCACCACGTTTTCAGGCGCATTCGCAACAAATTTTTCATTGCTCAATTTGCCATGTACACGTTTCAACTCATTCGCCAAACGGTTCTTTTCTTTGTTGAGGCGCTCAATTTCTTCATCTTTGTCGATCAGTCCTGCAAGCGGTAGAACGACAGTTGCGCCACTTACGACGCTTGTTTTGTCATCATCATTCTTATCGATGGCAGCTCTGATGTCAAGAGTACCCGGATTACAGAAGCGGTCGATGTAGTGCCTGTTCGCTTCCACAGCTTCACGTCTTCTGTCGTCTTTGACTTCTATCTTGATATCTATCGGTTTTGACAGAGGCGTATTCACTTCACTTCTTGTCTGACGGACAGATTTGATGATTTCCACGAGGAGCGCCATTTCTTTTTTCGCTGACTCATCCATATGGTCATTGTTTACGGCAGGCCATTCACTCGTAACAATTGTACGGCCGCCTTCGATTGTCTGATAAATTTCTTCAGTGACAAATGGCATGAACGGGTGAAGCATTTTAAGGATTTTATCCAACGTATAAAGCAGCACTGAACGAGTCATATGCTTCTCTTCATCAGTACCTTCAGTCATCGGAACTTTCGCCATTTCAATATACCAGTCACAGAAATCGTCCCAGATGAAGTTGTAGAGCAGTCTGCCGACCTCACCAAACTCATATTTCCCGGAAAGGCGTGTCACTTCTTTGATCGTTGTATTCAAGTTGGTCAATATCCATTTATCTGCAAGGGATTTTTTGCCGTCCAGGTCAATGTCGGACATTTTGAAGTCCGGGCCGATATTCATCAGGGCGAACCTGGAGGCGTTCCAGATCTTATTAATAAAGTTCCATACTGATTCGACCTTTTCATCACTGTAGCGTAAATCCTGTCCTGGTGTGGAGCCTGTCGCAAGGAAGTATCTCAGTGCATCCGCACCGTACTTGTCGATGACATCCATCGGATCTACGCCGTTGCCCAGCGATTTTGACATCTTGCGGTTCTCTGCATCACGTACAAGGCCGTGCAGTAAAACATCATCGAAAGGTTTTTCGCCAGTATGTTCCAGTGAAGAGAAAATCATTCTCGCCACCCAGAAGAAGATGATATCATAACCTGTCACAAGAACATTCGTCGGGAAGAACTTCTTCAGATCCTCAGTCTCTTCAGGCCAGCCCATCGTTGAAAACGGCCATAGTGCACTTGAAAACCATGTATCCAGCACATCTTCATCCTGTGTCCAGTTTTCAGCATCTTCAGGCGCTGTCATACCGACATGAACCTCACCGGTCTCATTGTGGTACCATGCAGGGATCTGATGCCCCCACCAGAGCTGTCTCGAGATGACCCAGTCGCGGATGTTCTCCATCCATGTATTGAATGTCTGCTCGAATCTCGATGGAACGAAGTCGATTCTGTTATCGGTATTCTGGTTGTCCAGTGTATCTTTTGCTATCTTTTCCATGCTGACGAACCATTGTGTGGACAAGTATGGCTCAACGATTGCGTCAGAACGTTCAGAGTGTCCGACAGAATGTGTGTGGGATTCGATTTTAATCATGAACCCTGCAGTTTCCAGATCTTTCACGAGCGCTTCACGGCATTCGAAACGGTCCATGCCTTCGTATTTTGCGCCAAGCTCATTGATTGAACCGTCCGGGTTCATTACATTTATACGCTCGAGATTGTGACGGTTACCTATTTCAAAGTCATTCGGGTCATGCGCAGGAGTAACCTTCATTGCACCTGAACCAAAATCCTTTTCAACGTAGGAATCTGCAATGATCGGCAGTTCCCGGCCGATGATCGGCAATGTAACTGTCTTGCCGATCAGATCTTTATAGCGCTCATCATCCGGGTGTACAACGACTGCTGTATCACCGAGCATCGTCTCTGGACGCGTTGTTGCGATTTCAAGTGAACCCGATCCATCAGTCAACGGATATTTCACGTGATAGAATTTACCTTCCACTTCTTTATGGATCACTTCGATATCCGACAGTGCCGTTTCGGTTGCAGGGTCCCAGTTGATGATATATTCGCCGCGGTAGATGAGGTCTTTATTATACATATCCACGAACACTTTTCTTACAGCATTGGAAAGCCCTTCATCCATCGTGAAACGCTCTTTATCATAATCCAGTCCGAGACCGAGCTTTGCCCACTGGTTCCTTATGAAGTCCGCATATTCTTCCTTCCAATTCCAGGCATGCTCAATAAACTTCTCACGGCCAATTTCATGCGCCTTGATGCCATTTTCACGCAGACGCGCATCTACTTTCGCCTGTGTTGCGATACCCGCATGGTCCATACCCGGCAGATACAGCACTTCATAGCCCTGCATACGCTTCATACGCGTGATGATGTCCTGCAGCGTCGTATCCCATGCATGGCCAAGATGCAGTTTACCTGTCACGTTGGGCGGCGGAATGACGATGGAGAAAGGCTCCTTGTCCGATGCAGCATCTGATTTAAAATAGCCTGCTTCTATCCATTTTTCATATTTACCTTCTTCAATTGTTCCTGGATGATACTTTTTTGGCATTTCCATAAAAAAAACTCCTCTCAATATAAAAAAACTCCACATCCTGAAATAGGACGGGAGTTCCGCGGTACCACCTAAATTCAACAATAAAAATATTGCTGCACTCGAATATTTAACGCATATATACGTTCAACCCTACTCACCGTTCAGATTGAATTGATTACAGACTACTTTCATCGTGATTTTCGTTATGTTCACACCCGCCACATACTCTCTGAAAACCCAATCATGACTACTCTTCTGACTTCTTTATATAATTAAATTTATCTTATACAAATATGCTGATACTGTCAAGTTCCACTCTGTTTTCTGCGTCTGTATTTCAAGTAGCAGCTGACTGCAGGTGTAACAAATAATATGATGAAAAATATCCTGAAAATATGATAGCTTGAAATCATCGCAATGTCTGCGCCCATTTCTACAGCCACAATGATCAGCTGTCCGATGCCGCCGGGAGCGGCACTTAAAAATAAGTTGTTGAAAGAATGGTCTGTGAACATCTGATAAGCACCGACAATTAAAAGTGTACCGAATATAAGCAGTATGTTCTGAATCAGCATGGAAATGATCATTCTGCCGTTCAACTGGTACAGCAGCGATGAGATTTGAATACCGATTCTGATACCGAACAGTATTTGTGCAATATTCATAAATTCTATATTGAGCGAAAAATGCTGGCCGGTTGTAACATTCCATGCAAGCATCGCCATAATCGGTCCAAGCATGAAAGGCACCGGGAAATTTATCAACTTAAGTAAATACATTAAAACAAATGCACCCGCTACAATCAATAAGAGAGACGGCTGAAGTACTTCGGTCAAGAGCGGGGCCTGTTCACTTTCAATGACAACATTTCCGCTGTCTGCAGTAAATAGGCTGGCAATAAGCGGTACGAGAATCACCACCAGTATTATTCTGGACATCTGTGTGATTGTCACAAGCAGCAGATCTGCCTTCTTATCTTCTTCTGCCATGATCAGCATCTGGCTGAGTGCGCCCGGTACTGACGATAAAAGCGCCGTTTCAGGCGTACATCTCGTCAGTCTCATGAATATCGTCGAAAGGCTTAAACTCAGACCGATGATCAGGAAAGTAATGATGATGATATTCCCGATTTCTCCCAACATTTCCTGCATTGCATCCACTGTGAAAGTCGATCCGATTTCAAACCCGATGACAAACACTCCGAGATTGCCGAGCCACTTGGGATAATAAAAATCTTTTGTCAAAAATCTTATGAATAAAAACGTTGCAATCATAGAGCCGAAAAGCCAGGGTAAAATCATCCCCGCCGAATTTAAAATCCAGGATATGGCGATGGCTGATAATAACAACATGATTAAACGGATTATTTTCATGTAGAAAACCTGCCATTTAGTTAAAGTTTTATAAAAAACACAAGAACTCCCTGAAACAGGGAGTTCTCATTTGTAGATTATTCAGACCACATTTCATACATTGCAGTCAGCTCTTCATCGCTCACTTCATCTTCACTGAATGAAGGCATTGAGCCCTGGCCATTCCTTACGATATCTGTAAATTCATCCTCACCAAGGCTGGTACCTGCAAGTGCCGGTCCCATACTGCCTGAGAAATCTTCACCGTGACATGAAGCACAGCTGTTCTGCGCAACGCCTTCAGCGTCTACATCGCCTGAAGAAGCGCCTTCTTCAGAACCTTCTTCACCACCGCCATCTTCTTCAGAACCTTCACTTGATTCTTCAGTTCCTGCACCGGTATCAGCAGTTTCTTCACCGCCGCCTCCCTGGCCGCCAAGATGGAATATCATTAATGGAATGATTAAAATCACTACCATGATTGGAATGACCCATACTAGAGGATTTCTGACATCCTCTTTTTGCTCTTTCTTAGAATAAGTAATCATTTCACGGCCCTGGCCATCGATATAGGTTCTGTCCTTATCTCTGACACCGTCCATATTTGCTTCCTTATCTGTAAGGTTTCGATCTTTTTTATCACTCATCCGCTGTGACCCCCCAAATATTATTCATACCTATTATACACTTAAATGGACAACTATGAAGCATAAATTTTAGTTACTTTTTACCTAAACGCGCTAAAGCATTGTCAAATGCGGCAATTGTCGCATTAATATCTTCTTTTGTATGCTTTGTTGAGAGGAACATCCCTTCAAATTGTGAAGGCGGTAAGTAAATGCCTTCTTTAAGAAGCTCCTGATATAATTCTTTAAATAAAACAAGATCACTTTCATTTGCACTGTCAAAATCGGTCACAGGGCCATCCGTCAGGAAGAAACCGATCATTGACCCGGCACGGTTCACCGTAATCGGACGTTCATGTTTGCCGAATACATTTTTCAGGCCGTCTTCAAGCAAGTCTGCAAGCTCATTGAAATATTCATAGCTTTCTTCCGTCAGCTGATTTAACGTATGGTATCCGCCTGCCATCGCAAGCGGGTTGCCGGAAAGTGTACCTGCCTGATAAACATCGCCTACAGGTGCAATTCTTTCCATGATTTCTTTTTTACCGCCATATGCACCGACAGGAAGTCCCCCGCCGATCACTTTGCCGAGACATGTAATATCAGGATCGATATCATAATACCCCTGCGCACAATTATAGCCGACTCTGAAACCAGTCATCACTTCATCAAAGATTAAGAGCGTATCATTGTTTTTTGTAATTTCACGGACTTTATTCAGGAAATCATCGACCGGAGGAACAACGCCCATGTTGCCGGCAACCGGTTCAACGATTACAGCTGCAATATCTTCGCCGTATTTATCAAAAGCTTCTTTAAGGCTTTCCGGGTCGTTGTAAGGGACGGTAATCGTGTTGATCGCCGTGCCTTCAGGCACACCAGGCGAATCCGGAAGTCCCAGTGTTGCGACACCTGAACCAGCTTTGATCAGCAGTGAGTCACTGTGACCGTGGTAACAGCCTTCGAATTTAAGTATTTTGTTGCGGCCGGTATAACCTCTTGCGAGTCTCAATGCTGCCAGCGTCGCTTCGGTACCTGAAGATACCATGCGGACCATCTCGATTGAAGGTACTCTTTCTATGACAAGTTCAGCCATTTTATTTTCAAGTTCTGTCGGTGCACCGAAAGTCGTACCCTTTTTAGCAGTCTTTGCCACTTCTGAGACGACTTTATCGTCACTGTGTCCTAAGATCAAAGGTCCGAAACTCAGACAGTAATCTATATATTCATTGCCGTCCACATCATAGACGCGTGCATCTTTTGCATGATCCATGAACAATGGGTGGTCACCCACAGATTTGAATGCTCTTGCCGGCGAGTTCACACCGCCCGGCATCAGATCCACCGCTTTTTCATAAAGTGCTTTAGATTTATTAAACATTACTACACCTCTCCCTGATCAATCTTTTTACAAATATCTTTCGCAAAGTAAGTGATGATTAAATCCGCGCCTGCACGTTTCATTGACAACATCTGTTCAATGATGACCTCTTCATCGAGAAGCCCCATATCAACCGCTGTTCTCGTCATGGCATATTCACCGCTGACGTTATATGCAACGACCGGCAGATCGGAACGATTTCTGACATCACGTATAATATCTAGATATGAAAGTGCGGGTTTGACAATCATCATGTCTGCACCTTCATTCTCGTCACTTTCAAGTTCTCTCAAAGCTTCGAGGCGGTTTGCAGGATCCATCTGATATGTTCTGCGGTCGCCGAATGACGGTGTGGATTCTGCAGCATCACGGAATGGACCGTAGAATTTGGATGCGTATTTGATACCATAGCTCATGATCGGTATATGGCTGAAGCCATTATCATCCAGACCTTTTCTGATCTCGGTGACAAATCCATCCATCATGTTGCTCGGAGCGATGATATCAGCACCCGCCCGTGCCTGTGAAACTGCAGTTTTGACAAGCAGCGGAAGCGTCGCATCATTGTCGACATCTTCAGTTTTTTCGTCAATCAGGCCGCAGTGCCCGTGATCAGTGTATTCACAAAGGCAAGTGTCGAGAATAACAAGAAGTTCTGGATAATGCTCTTTTGACAGACGGCATGCTTCCTGGACGATGCCGTGATCATGATAGGCACCGCTGCCCTCTGCGTCTTTTTCATTTGGAACTCCAAAGAAAATAACGGATTTAATACCCAGGGATACGACCTCATCCAGCTCTTCTTTCAGCATGTTCAATGAAATCTGATATACTCCCTTCATCGAAGGTACCTCTTTTTTGACATCATCTTTTTCCACAACAAAAATCGGATAGATCAGATCATCCTTGCGAAGATGTGTCTCTCTCACGACATCTCTCATAAATGGTGATTTACGAAGTCTTCTATGACGCTCAAATTCCATTATTACACCTCATAATTTTTCTTTTATTAATTCGAATATACTTTCAAGTGTCGCTTTTTCAGGAGAGATGGACGGAATGCCGAGAGCATCCAGCTCTTTTTTAGTCACTGCCCCTATTGAAACGACTGGTTTCTCTTTCAGCATATTCAGATCGACATATTTCTTCAGTACTTTGACGCCGGACGGACTTGAAAAAGTGATGATATTTATGTCATCCCACCTATCGTTGATCGTTTGAATGGATTCGATATTATCCACCGGTTGATAGATTGAAAATTTAACCACTTCGACACCATGATCATCCAAATAGTCATAAAGGATGTTTCTTGCATCCCTGCTGGTCGGATAAAGTACACGTTCGATATTCACTTCATCAAGAGGGAACTCTTCTATGAATCCTTCCTGCGTATAGACGGCCGGCTCGAAATCTACCTGATAGCCGTTTTTGACCAGCAGTTCCGTCGTCTTTTCTCCAATGCTTGCGATTTTAGTAAACCGGGTCTTCTCCAAATAAGGTAAAAATAAATTCACTGCATTTTTACTCGTTAATATGATCCAGTCGTACTCTTTTTCTAGAAATTCATCATTGATGGCCAGCGGCTGTATCTTGATGAGCGGTGCATGAATGATATCGAATTCATCACTGTCTGCGTTCAATTTCGTCTGAGTGACGAGAACATTACTTTTGATACTGTTATAATTCTTCATTGATTTTATCAATGATTTCCTTCGCTCCGATTTTCTCCATCTCATCAGCAACCAGGTTGCCGAGTTCATAAGGATCTGATGCGGATTTTTTAACAAGATACTTCTCTTCGCCATCTTCCGACATGATCAACCCGGTCAAATAAAGTTCCCCGTCTTCAAGTGTCGCATAACCGCCGATCGGTACCTGGCAGCTGCCGTCCATACGGCTGAGGAACGTTCTTTCTGCGCTTGTGCACAACGCGTCATCACTTGAGTGCACTTTCTGAAGCATTTCATCAAGCTCATGGTCATCTTTTCTGATTTCGATGCCGAGTGCACCTTGTGCAATCGCGGGGATGAATTCTTCTGCGTCAAAGTATTCAGTCACACGGCTGTCGCCCCAGCCCATTCTTTTAAGTCCTGCTGCTGCAAGCAATATTGCATCATACTCGCCGGATTCCATCTTTTTGATGCGTGTGTCGATATTGCCCCTCACCCAGTTGACTGTAATATCATCACGGATGGATTTCAGCTGTGCCGCACGCCTTAAGCTGCTTGTGCCCACGATGCTGCCTGCCGGTAAATCTTTGAAGAGCACTTTATTGTTAGAAAGAAATGCATCTCTCATATCTTCTCTTTCAGGAATGCATGCGATTTTAAACTGCTCCGGCAATTTGCTCGGCACATCTTTCAAGCTGTGTATTGCCATATCGATTTCTTCATTTTCCAGAGCCTGTTCAATCTCTTTGACGAAAAGACCTTTTCCGCCGACTTTTGACAATTGAACATCAACAATCCGGTCACCTTTAGTGACGATTTCTTTTATTTCAAATTCTGTCTCCGGGAATTGTTCCTGAAGTAAAGCGATAAATTGTTTTGATTGTGTCATGGCCAACCCACTGCGTCTGGATCCAACGATAAACTTTCTCATAAAAATACTCCTTTTTAAGTCCATATATGGAAATTTGAAAACTGTGAAACGAACAAGTAATTAATCATGCAGACTACAAACAGCGCCATATTAAAAATAGCAAAAACATAAACATTACGCATCTTTTTTAAGTAAAAAAGCAATATGACGTATAAAACTACTATAAATGATGTACCCAGAACTTTTATATCAGCAATGATATCTGAACCGATGATCTGAAGACCCCAGTGAAACCCCAGAAGTATGCTTATTGTCATCGTCATCATTCCGATGCCTACAGTCCGCACCATCACTTTGCGTGCCGTTTCTATACTGAATAAAGAAAAAAATGTACGGTTGAAACGCTTCTTCTTTAAATTCGTATATTGAATGATATAAATAAGAGAATGCAGTGCTGAAACAAAAAACAGGACATAGGCAAGCAGTGCCATACCCACATGGATGACCAGCAGCTCGTTCATGATGACGGATACTTCGACCTGTGGTGATAATCGCTCGGGCTGGAATGTGAACATGGAAAAGAATATAAAACTTAAAAATATGAATCCGAACAGCACCTGTTCGCTGTCATTCTTATAATAGTATATTATACCGACGATGGATAATACTAAGGAAAGGGTGAACATTCCCTCGTAAGTCGTCAGCATCGGTATCCTTTCAAGACTGAAAACAGCATTCAGATAAGTCAACAGATGCAACGTTGTTGCAAAGATAATGACATAAAAGGAAACCTTTCTGGCCTGGCGATTTCTTAAAGCTAAATCGTACGCCAGCACAGAAAGGCCAGTAAAGTATAAAAGCATGATAAATTCATTGATGCGGAACAGAATATCCATATTAGTCCCTACCCATTTTATTCAAATGCAAATTCTGATTGCTTATTTACAAGTTTCTCTCGGTGCTTATTCCGCTCTCTGTCTTTGACTTCCTGCACTTCTTCTTCGATTCCAAAGAGCATTTCTATTTCTTTAAGATTTTTCATTGCGTGTTTTTCATTGCCGATTTCTTTTGTGTAAGTAATCGGATCTTTCAACATTTGATTGATGATACTTTTCATATGCTTGCTGATGACTGTTTTTTCTCTGTCAGTCATGTCAGGCATTTTACGTTCCACACTTTTGAATGTCTCTTCATGTATCGTCAGTGCCTTTGTTCTTAATGCCTGGATGACCGGTGTCACACCGAGCTGGTTGACCCATGTATCAAAGTCGTCCTGAGCTTTCACAATCATCGCTTCGACTTTTTTGGCTTCCTGCTGTCTTGTTTCAAGGTTGGAATCGATGAGACCCTGAAGGTCATCGACATTATACATATATACATTGTCATATTGTGTTGCACTTGGCTCTATATCCCGAGGCATCGCAATGTCGATAAGGATCAGCGGACGATTCGCCCTCTCCGCCTGAACTTTATCCAGGTTCTCTTCGGTAATTACATAATTACGTGAAGATGTACTTGAAATGACAAGGTCTGTGTCCATGAGACAGTCTTCCAATTTATCCATCGGCTGGTAGCTGCAGCCGAATTTATCTGCCAGTATTTTTGCGTTCTCGACAGAACGGTTGACAATCGTGATATCTTTAATGCCATTTGAAGTCAAGTTCAGAACTGACTGCTCGGACATTTCCCCCGCACCGATGACCACCGCTTTTGTCGCTCTATTCTGTTCAAAAATCTTATTGACCAGCTGTACAGCCGCATACGAAGTGGAAATTGCATTTTTAGATATATCAGTATCATTGTGGCCTTTTTTAGCAACAGTAATTGCTTCCTTGAACAGTTTGTTAAAGATTGTACCTGTCGTATGCTCATTTTGAGCTTTCAAAAATGCATCCCTGATCTGTCCAAGTATCTGCGTTTCTCCGAGCACCATGGAGTCCAGACCAGCCGTCACATGGAAAAGATGTTGAATCGCTTCTTCGCCGACCTTTACATCTATAATTTTTTTAATCGTTTCCAGGTCAACTTCGAACCAGTCAGCCAGAAAGCTTTGTGCATAGTATTTACCTGTATGGATCTGGTCACTCACTATATAAACTTCCGTTCTGTTGCAGGTGGACAGTAAAACTGTCTCCAAAATACTTTTCTCGGTTCTTAATTTATGTAGAGCATCTGTCAGCTCCACTTCATTAAATTGTACTTTCTCACGCTCTTCAACTGTCGCTTTTCTATAATTTAAACTAAGCGAAATTACGTGCATCAAATTTCCTCCTACCACAATTAAACATTATTAATAATAATTCTAATTATAACAAAAAAACCATGTCATATCTATATAACACGGTTGAATTCGGCAGCAAAATGAAAATGTACCAGCCTAGACATATTTATTTAATGCTGCATAAACTTCCGGAAGATTTTTCTTATCCACCGATGAGAAATCGATGATCGTATCTTCGGGTTCGATTTTCAGATTTTCCCTGACAATCTTCAAATGCTTATCAACTTTACTTTTGGCAATCTTATCTGCTTTCGTGCAGACGACGATCACAGGAATACCAAGATGTTTCAGAAAATCGTACATTAAAATATCATCCTGTGTCGGTTTATGGCGCAGATCGATCAGCTGGACAACAGCTTGTAATTCTTCTCTTTCAGCCAGATATGATTCTATCAGCTGCCCCCATTTCTCCCTGTCTTTTTTAGATTGTTTCGCATAACCATAGCCGGGGACGTCAACCATATTGAACTGGCCATCAATATTATAAAAGTTGAGATTTACCGTCTTACCTGGTTTTGATGATGTTCTTGCGATATTTTTTCGTCCACAGACAGCATTTATAAATGACGATTTACCAACATTAGAGCGTCCGCTTAAAGCGATCTCACTTTTTCCTTCAGTCGGATACTGGGAAACATCCATGGCTGAAATCATGAATTCAACGTTATTGGGATTTATTTTCAATTTCATTCTTTGAACTCCTTATAAAAAGAGCTGTCTGAACCCAGACAGCTCTCATGTTATGCACTTTTACGATCCAGAGTGATTTCTTTACCATCTTTATCGTAAAGCAGTGGTTCACTTTCATCCACTATCGTTTCTCTTGTAATTTTGACTTTCTTGATATCATCATTTGAAGGGACATTGAACATGATGTCCACCATACGTTCTTCTATGATTGAACGGAGTCCGCGGGCGCCTGTCTTTCTTTCAATCGCCAGTTCACTGATTGCGTTCAATGCATCTTCATCGAATTCCAACTCCACTTCGTCAATGGCAAGCATCTTCTGATACTGTTTGACCAAAGCGTTTTTAGGTTCTGTAAGAATGGAGTTGAGCGCGTCGACATCCAGCTCACCAAGGTGGCTGATGATCGGCACACGTCCGATGAATTCAGGGATCAGGCCGTAGCTCTGAAGGTCATCCGGGCGTACTTTGGAAAGAAGTGCGTCTTTATCTTCAGCTGATGTTGCCGGTCCGCCGAAGCCGATGATTTTCTCGCCGATTCTGCGCTTGATGATTTCATCCATACCGTCGAATGCTCCGCCAAGTACAAATAGAATGTTTTTCGTATCTATTTGGATTGACTCCTGGTTGGGATGTTTTCTTCCGCCCTGGGGCGGTACACTTGCAGTCGTGCCTTCCAATATTTTAAGGAGTGCCTGCTGTACACCTTCACCTGAAACATCTCTCGTAATGGATGTGTTTTCACTTTTACGTGCAATCTTATCGATTTCATCGACATAGATGATGCCCTGCTCCGCACGCTCTACATCAAAATCTGCAGCCTGGATCAGACGCAGCAGAATATTCTCTACATCATCCCCGACGTAACCTGCTTCAGTTAAGCTTGTCGCATCCGCAATGGCGAACGGCACGTCAAGTGTTCTTGCCAAAGTTTGCGCGAGCAATGTTTTACCACTGCCGGTCGGTCCTATCAGAGCGATATTACTTTTAGAAATCTCTACATCATCATCGCTGTTTTCCTGATTAATTCTTTTATAGTGATTGTAGACTGCCACACTCAATGCACGTTTTGCATCGTCCTGACCGATTACATAATCATTTAGTGATTCAAGAATTTCCTGAGGTTTCGGCAATTCTGTAAAGATTGCTTTATGTTCTGTTTTCAGTTCTTCTTCTATAATTTCGTAACACAATTCGATACATTCATTACAAATGTATACACCGCTGCCTGCGATCAACTTTTTAACCTGTTCCTGGTCTTTACCACAGAAAGAACATGTTAAATTTGTGTCATCTTCATTAAATTTAATCATATTAACACCTCTTTTATCATTGTCGTAAACTATACTAGAAGTTGATGTTGAAATCAACGAATAAACTCACGGGCAATGATACCAATAGCTCTGCAGCCAGTAAGCCGCAGAGCTATTGATCATCAGACGGATTTATTTTTCTTCTGTTGATTCTTCTGAATCAGCTTCAATTTTTTCTTCTGTTGTTTCTTCAACAATTTTAGCGTTGTCAACAAGTACATCCAATGCTTTTTGAACTTTGATGTCCTGCTCGAGCATCGACAGGTCGCCTAAAGTTGATTTGATATCTTCAACCCCGATTCCGAACTGTTCACTCATTTTTTCCAACTCAGAGTCAATGTCTGCTTCAGCAACCTCGATATTTTCATCTGCAGCGATCTGCTTCAGCGTGATGTTTGTTCTGACACGTTTTTCAGCATCTTCTTTCATCGTTTCACGCAGTGCATTTTCATCCTGGCCGGATAACTGCTGGTACATTTCAAGGTTGATGCCTTGTTGTGATAAGTTCTGCTCGAACTCCTGAAGCATTCTGTCCAGTTCAGTGTTGACCATTGCTTCCGGAACATCTATTTCAGCATTGTCACTTGCTTTTGTAAGAAGTTCTTCTTTCAATGCTACATCCGACTGGTTTTCTTTCGCTTCTTTCAAATCTTTCTCAAGCTTGGCTTTCAGCTCATCCACAGTTTCAACGCCCTGATCAAGTTCTTTTACAAGCTCATCATCAAGTTCAGGTGTCTCTTTAACTTTGATGGAGTTGATTTTAACTTTGAATACTGCAGGCTTTCCAGCCAGTTCTTCTGCCTGATAATCTTCAGGGAAAGTAACTTCAACATCTTTCTCGTCGCCTACTTTAAGACCGACAAGCTGTTCTTCGAAACCGCCGATGAATGAACCCGAACCGACTTCAAGGTCGAATTCTTCAGCTTTTCCGCCGTCGAACTGTTCCCCGTCAAGATAACCGTCGAAGTCAAGGTTGACTGTATCGCCGTTTTCAATCTCGCCGTCATCTTTAATGACCATTTCAGTATGGTGTTCGAGCATATGGCCGATTTCATGCTCAATGTCATGGTCTGTAACTTCAGTTGACAGTTTAGTTCCTTCCAGCCCTTTGTATTCACCCAATTTAGCATCAGGCTCTACAGTGACTTTAGCAGTGAAAATAAGATCTTTGCCTTTTTCAACTTCTACAATATCTACTTCAGGCTGATCAACTGGAGTAATACCTTCTTCTTCAACAGCTTTAGCATAGTTTGGTGAAAGTACAATATCCAATGCATCCTGATATAGGGATTCTACACCAAATCTTTTTTCAAACATCTGACGTGGAATTTTTCCTTTTCTGAACCCTGGAAGTGAAACATCTTTCGATACTTTGACAAATGCTTCATCCAACGCTTGATCGAATTCCTCCGCAGGTACTGTTACCGTCAGAAGACCTTCGTTTCCTTCTTGCTTTTCCCATTTGTGAGACATAGTATAATTCCTCCGTTAATACAATTTTTCATAACTTTTTCAGTATAACATACTAGTTTTCCTTATCCAACAATTGACTTATATTTAAGTTTTCGTTGAAGTGACAATCTGTTCCATTTTGACAATCCATTCATAAACCCGGTCTTTCGCACTGAAAGAATGATCGACATTCAAAAGATCGAGTATATATACAAGATACCCTTCAATCATCTCCTCGGAACTGAATTCCAGATTTTTTGGATAGTTGAATATCGCATGGCTTGTCATCAAAAGAGTCGCTTCACTGACAATTTGCGGCGCCTGTGATTCTAGCACATCCAGGACTTCCGGCTCAACTTCGCTGATCAGCGGCACTTCTTCGAGTATCGGGAGCTCACTTGGATTGACTTCTTCAGCTTTGCCGAATTTAAAATGCTTCACTTTATTGTTATACCCTATTTCCTTCAAGTAAAGCAGCATGAAAGTGACGATATCCTTATCACTGATGTTTTCGAGAGCATCCAGTACAAAATCTTCATACTTGTCATTTTTTTCATCGGCAAAAGTGCTGAACATCCTCAATATTTCCTGGTGACTCATATTTTCGAGGTCTATGTCTTCAACTTCCAATTTCTCTGATGCCTTTTCTTCAGCCGGCTCCAAGGCACCGGCCTTTTTATTGTCAATCGCTTTTTTTGCCTGGTGACGGAGGGCGGCGACATCGATCCTGAAACCCTGTGGTATATTCTCTTCCATAAGATGGTCGGAGAAATTGATGACTTCGTAATATCTCTCCTGATGTATCAGGGCTTTCAGCAGTTCAAGCATATGCATCTCGTAATCCCCGCTGCCCTCATTCAGTTTCATCAGTGCATAATCGGACATTTTTTCATATTCGTTGAGAGCATCAAGAGATTCGTAGAACATTTCTTCCAGACGTATATCAGTGGCGCTCATGCCGATATAATGATAATAACGTTCTATGAAAGTCTTGAATTCACTGTCCTTGAATAATTGAACCAGATCTTTTTCGGCTTTCTTTAAGAATCTCTGATGCGTAGTGATCTTATCTGCCATAAGCATCACGAATGATCAATTCGCTCCAGGATTCATAAGGTGAAAGATCAGACAGTCCATCATTATCCACCCATTTAAGGGCAAGCGTGTCTGCTTCCATATTTGAGACACTGTCCTTATCAACGGACACTTTCATCACCAGTCCGATATGTACAAGACCGACATCATTACCATCATCGTTGATGAGTCCCATGATTTCTATATCATTAATATCGTCACCGGCCAGACCGACTTCCTCTTCAAGCTCGCGTTTAGCATTGATTGACAGCTTTTCATCTATGTCCGTCACTTCCGGTATATCGTTCATATGCCCTCCGACGCCAATGGAGAGCAGACCATGAAGTCTTTGTTCCCCGCCGCCGCCAAGTCTCTCATATACTAAAGTTTCCTTGTCATCCGCAGTTGAAATGATGACATAGCTGATCAGCTGCTTATAGGAAGTATCTTCCTCCATATCACCGCGGCGTTTAACTTCAAAACTTTTAAAAGTATCTACAATGGCCGGATAGCGCGGGTCATCTTTTCCGATAAAGCCATTAAAAGCATTCTTTTCTGAATTAAATAAGTTTTCTCTTGGTACTGCTAAAATCTTTTCATCAAATTTACTCATGATCTTTCTCCTAATTTGTATTTCACTCACTTATCATTCTATAAAACGTTTAATTACTTGTAAATCAAATAAGACAATAAGATTTTTATGAGGAATTGTAAAGTTTATAAACTTATTGTAATTTAACATTATTAATTTTGAAAATTTGTTTGACTTATACCCTGCTCATTGATTATAATTGAATTTGTTCTTAATTAAGTCTCGATAGCTCAGCTGGATAGAGCAATGCCCTTCTAAGGCATCGGTCGGGGGTTCGAATCCCTCTCGGGACGCTACGAGTAAATGCTTAAAATCTTTATACCCTGGTAAACATCGGTTTACTGGGGTTTTTTGTCCCGGTAGCTCAGCTGGATAGAGCAATGGCCTCCTAAGCCATAGGCCGGGGGTTCGAACCCCTCCCGGGACGCTTGCTTATGAATGCTGCTTCCATATTCGGAAAGCAGTTTTTTTATTTACATGATTTTAATATGGGCGTGGTGCTTGAGACCCGGCTTCGGCAGTCTTATTGATCGTAGACTGGATCGGATTCGAATAAAGTCCTCGCAGCCTCTCAAAACACCTCTGCACCAACCACTGATACAGCAAAGACCACTGAAATCAGTACTACTTTTCAGTGGTCTCCATTTATCACTTATATGATTCTACCTGTCATTATCATTCTTCGTAAATTTATCGATGGTTTCGTTTGCCTTATCTTTCGCACCTTCGACAAATTCTTTGGCTTTGCCGGATTTTTTATCTTTTTTACCTTCTGATTCTAAATCTTTATCACCGGTGACATTGCCGATCGTCTCTTTCAAGTTGCCTTTAGCCTGCTCATTTTTGCTTTCTTCACTCATAATTAACACCTCTCATATAATGTATAATTGTCAATACCACTGTGCAATATGGTCTAAACATCATGAGTGTGCCATTCACTCCTCAGCATCCGGTATAAAATGCAGTCATGAAAGTGGTCATAAAGAAATTCATATTCTTTCATCACCCCTTCATTTGTGAAATTCAGCGATTCCGGAAGTCTCCGGCTTCTTAAATTATTAACACCGCAGACGATTTCTACGCGGTTCAAGTTCAGCATATCAAAACCATGGGCGACTATCGCTTCCACACTTTTTCTCATCAGACCATGCCCTTCGAAATCTTTGCTGATCCAGTAGCCGATCTGGCCTCTTTTGGAATTCGGGTCGATTGAAGTATAACCGCACATCCCGATGAACTCATTCCTGTAGAACAATCCGAGCTCCATACCGGTTCCTAGCTCGATATTTTGCTGCCATGACTTTATCATGGCCACATATCTGTGCGAAGTTGTCGTATAATCCAGCCACGGCAGCCATCTTTTCAAGTAAACACGATTATAGTTGACTACATCAAAAATCATTTTCCGGTCACGCTGGGTCAGTTCACGCAGCTCTGTATCCTCATCTATATTAATTTTAATCACTGGCTTCACTTACTTTCTTATGATGAAATAATTCTTTTTCTTACTGTGTGGTTGATTTCGCAGGCACCGCCCCTGTTCAGACGGTATCTGTTCCTTGCAATCAATGTATAGAAACGGTTTCTGAAACATTCAGGTATCACTTTGAATGCACTGAATATCCGAGTCTTCGCTGCATCATTCAATACTTCAATCACAGCGTCACTTTTAATATATAGATCATCAGAATAATAAACTACGGAATCTATATTTTTCGGTAAAATATTTTCCAGTTCCTTGATTGATGCAAAGTATATTTTCTCGCGGCGGTCCAGTTTCACGATCCACTTCGCAAATGTATTACACATTATACAGTCGTCGTCGAAATATAATATACTGATAATACCACTCCTGTCATAATATAAAGGGGGATACGATGAAACAGGGAATTCATATCTTTTTATCTACATATTTCATAATCATCGCTTTACTTTATTTGACGATGCGCTACAGTTCTTTTGATATGAACGCTGTAATATTTGCAATTTTAGGTACTCTATTCATCATAATCATTATTATACTGTACACAAAAAGACAGATTACGTTCAACATTTTTACAGTGAGTCTGATTTTCCTCACTGCTTTAATGCTGCTGACCCGCCTCATCGAATAAGAAAGGGAAATAACATTGTGTTATCTCCCCCTTTCTCTTTATAGCTCCATCAAGTTGACTTCTTCTAACACTTCATGTGTCCTGTTAAAATACTGAACCTTATCTTTTTCTGTATCGAGTACACAGTAACTGGCTTCCCATTCACCTTTCGGGATGGAAATGCTTCCCGGGTTGATACAGAATACACCGTTAATATTTTCAGCGAGTGCAATATGCGAATGACCGTACAGTGCATATTTCGCTTTGAACTCCAAAGCTCTGTCGCTGAGCACTTCACGGTCACTCTTAATGTTATAGAGGTGCCCGTGTGTCAGGAAAATACTTGATTCTTCGTCATGCGCTTCCACCGGGAACCTGCTGTCATCATCTACATTACCTCTGACTTTGTTGAATTTTTCAAGCTCAGGATTGTCGAATGTGAATTCGCTGTCTCCGAGATGAATATTCAAATCACCCGGATTATGGTCCAATGCACTTTGAACGATTTCTTCTTCTCCATGATTGTCACTGATAATCAAAATCTTCATTAAAATTCTCCTTTTAATTTGAAGTTAATTTTTCAAAGATATCTTTATCTTTCATCAGTTCTTTCAATGCTTTGCTTCTATGACTCATTTTCCCTTTTTCGCCGCTGCTAATCATGCCGAGATAGATTCCTTCATCAGTCTTAAACAGCGGATCGTATCCAAATCCGGAGGTGCCGAATGGTTCAGTGAGAATCTCACCCTCCAATACGCCTGTATATGTTCTCGTTTCTTCACCGGGTATGCTGAGTGCAATGACACATGTAAAGTGCGCACTTCTCTCTGTAACGCCTTCCAACGCTTCAAGCAGCTTGGCATTATTCTTTTCATCCGTTGCACTTTCACCTGAATACCTTGCTGAATAAATGCCCGGCGCTCCTGATAAACTGTCGACAGATAAACCGGAGTCGTCACTGATAACCGGCAGGCCAAGTGCCTTGGATGCTGCTTCAGCCTTTAATATGGCGTTACCGCTGAAAGTATCCTCTGTTTCTTCAACTTCAAAGTCTGAAAGCATTTCTTTAATGCCGACGACTTCATAACCTGTGAAAACAGCTTTAAAATCATTGATTTTTCCTTTATTTCCTGTTGCGATTACTATTTTCTTAGTCATTATTCCACCTACAATTCAATTTCTTGGATCTGGTAATCCAGTCCCGGCAGCCAGTCTCTGAGGACATATTCAAATCGGCTGCTGTCACCATTGATTAATATCGTGTGCACTATATCTTCCTCGCATGTCCTGAGCAGATTATTATAATTCAAGATAGTGCTTGTTTCACGCGCAGTTTCATAACCGGAATCAATCACTTTCTTTTCATTATTAAAATAATTCCTTATACCTGCAGTCAACAGAGGATAATGCGTACAGCCCAGAATAATCGTGTCTGCTTCATTATGTCTGTAATCCTTTAGAGATTGGTGGATGATGATGCCAGACACAACATCGTCCTTATATCTCAGCTGTTCAACGAGGGGCACAAATTTCGGACAGGCAAGGCTGGACACTGAAAAACCGCTGTTGATGCCTTTTATAGCATCACTGTATGCATTCGATTTCACAGTGCCTGACGTCGCAAGCACCAGAACCTTACCGTTTCGACTGTTTTGTATTGCACTTCTCGCACCAGGCTGAATGACACCGAGTACAGGGATATCCAGACGTACTTTTAAGATCTCGAGTGCGGCTGCAGTCGCAGTATTACAGGCTATGACAAGCATCTTGATTCCTTTTTCCACAAGATAATCCGCAATCTGAATTGTATAGTCTCTGACGTCGTCCTGGCTCTTTTCACCATATGGGCATCTTGAAATATCTCCGAAGTACAAAATTTTTTCATGCGGAAGCTGTCTGACGATTTCTTTGACTACTGTCATACCGCCGACCCCGGAATCCATGACACCGATTGGTCTATCCATGAGTGATTTTTTCACTTTCTCTAAGGATGGACTCAAGAATTTCAGGTAACAGGTCGAGTTCCTTTTTATCGAGGTGGGCGGTAATATCACGGATATAGGAAATACGTTTATTGATGACTTTATTGATGATTTCTTTTCCTGTCGGTTCCATCTTCACCAGCACAAGACGTTTATCCTTCTCGGATTTATATCTTTTGACCAGTTTTAATTTTTCTAGTTTATCCACGATATCAGTCGTTGTGGAATGTGCAAGATACATCCTGTTGGACAGTTCACCGATTGTGATGCCCTCTTTATCCCCTACCCATTGCAATGCAACAAACTGAGGTGGAGAGATTTCATATTCTTTTAATATTTCACGGCCATGCGCCCGGACATGTACTGAAATATACCTGATAGATTTTTCTATTGATATGATTAAATCTTTATCTGCCATAAATTCCAGTCCCTACTATCATTTTTGTATTAATTATATCGTAAATCGGCACAAAAAAATAGGAAGAGCATATGCTCTTCCTAGATATAAACTGTTTAATCCACCTGGTGGTCACTTCCGAAGAATGATTTAAACATGTGGAAAGTTGTTTCTCTCTGCATTGCAGCAATGGATGTAGTGAGTGGAATACCTTGCGGACAAGCTTCCACACAGTTTTGTGCCATTCCGCATTCAGCGACGCCGCCGACACCCATAAGAGCGTCTAAACGTTCGTCTTTGTTCATGCTTCCTGTCGGGTGCAGGTTGAATAATCTCACCTGTGAAATTGCTGCAGCGCCCATGAAGCTTGATTTATCGTTGACATTTGGACAAACTTCCAGACACACTCCGCAAGTCATACATTTGGAAAGTTCATATGCAGTTTGACGTTTTTTCTCTGGCATTCTCGGTCCCGGACCAAGATCGTGAGTACCATCGATCGGCACCCATGCCTGAACACGTTTCAAGTTGTCGAACATGAATGAACGGTCGACCTGCAAGTCTTTGACAATTGGGAATGTTGACATCGGCTCAAGCTTGATCGGCTGCTCGAACTGATCGATAAGTGCTGTACATGATTGTCTTGCTGTACCGTTGATCACCATCGAACAGGCACCGCAGACTTCTTCCAGACAACTCATATCCCATGTTACCGGTGTTGTTTTGTCACCTTTGGCATTCACAGGATTTCTCTGAATTTCCATCAGTGCACTGATCACGTTCATATTCTCTCTGTAACCGACTTCGAATTCTTCCCAATAAGGACTGGACTCAGGGTTTTCCTGACGTTTTACATTTATCTTGATTACTTTGTTATCAGCCATTATTTGTTGGCACCTCCTTTAGATTTTGAAGTGTAGTCACGTTTACGCGGCGGAATTAAACTCACATCTACATCCTCATATTCAAATCTTGGTGCAGTCAGATCTCCTTCGAAATGAGCTTTAGTAGTTTTCAGCCACTCTTCGTCATTACGTTCAGGAAAATCAGGTTTGAAGTGGGCGCCGCGTGATTCATTACGGTTAAGTGCTCCGATAGTGATCACACGTGCAAGTACAAGCATGTTCCACAGTTGTCTCGTAAAGAACGCCGCCTGGTTACTCCACTTTTTAGTATCATTGATGTTGATGTTTTTGTAGCGTTCCATCAACTCGACAATTTTCTTATCCGTTTCTTCAAGACGGTCGTTATGTCTAACAACAGTTACGTTGTCAGTCATAAGCTGGCCAAGCTCTTTATGGATGACATAAGCGTTCTCTTCGCCGTCCATATTCAGGATATTGTTGAATTTATCTTCTTCAGCCTTTTTCGCTCTCTCATATATTGAATCATCAAGTTCTTCATAAGAAGTATCAAGTTCTTTAACATATTCGATCGCTTTAGGACCTGCGACCATACCGCCGTAAATGGCAGAGAGCAATGAGTTCGCGCCAAGACGGTTACCGCCGTGCTGTGAGTAATCACACTCACCTGAAGCAAATAAGCCCGGCACGTTAGTCATCTGATCATAGTCCACATACAGTCCACCCATTGAGTAGTGTACTGCCGGGAAGATTTTCATTGGAACTTTACGAGGGTCGTCCCCTGTAAACTTCTCATAAATTTCGATGATACCGCCGAGTTTAACATCCAGTTCGTGTGGATCTTTGTGTGAAAGGTCAAGGTAGACCATGTTTTCACCGTTGATACCGAGTTTCTGGTTGACACACACGTCGAATATTTCACGTGTTGCGATATCACGCGGAACCAGGTTACCATAGTCTGGATATTTTTCCTCCAGGAAGTACCAGGGTTTACCGTCTTTATATGTCCAGATTCTTCCACCCTCACCACGAGCTGATTCACTCATCAGACGGAGCTTATCATCGCCGGGAATTGCAGTCGGGTGAATCTGGATGAATTCACCGTTCGCATAAATCGCACCCTGCTGGTAAACGATTGATGCTGCTGAACCAGTGTTGATCATAGAGTTAGTAGATTTACCGAAGATAATACCCGGTCCACCTGTCGCCATGATGACAGCATCAGATTTAAATGTTTCAATTTCCCCGCTGTCTATCTTCTGTGCAGTGATACCACGTGATTTACCTTCGTCATCCAGAACGACTCCGAGGAATTCCCATCCTTCAAATTTATTGACAAGTCCGTCAACTTCATGTTTACGAACCTGCTCATCAAGTGCGTACAAGAGCTGCTGGCCCGTTGTTGCACCAGCATAAGCCGTTCTATGGTACAAAGTACCGCCAAAACGTCTGAAGTCAAGAAGACCTTCCGGCGTTCTGTTAAACGTAACACCCATACGGTCCAGCAGGTGGATGATTTCCGGCGCCGCATCAGTCATTGCTTTTACCGGGGGCTGGTTTGCCAGGAAGTCACCGCCGTAAACCGTATCGTCAAAATGAATAGCAGTTGAATCTCCCTCACCCTTTGTATTTACTGCTCCATTTATACCGCCCTGGGCACATACAGAGTGAGATCTTTTCACAGGTACGATTGAAAACAAATCGACTTCGGCACCTGTTTCTGCTGCTTTGATCGTCGCCATAAGGCCGGCTAACCCACCGCCGACAACGATGATTTTATTGTTCGCCATGTTTTACACTCCTCTAATTATATAAACGCTAATATTGCCTGGATACCGATGATACTCACTACAACAAATACAAGAAGTGAGGCATAACCCATGTATTTCTGTGCTCTGTCAGACTGTGTGATACCCCATGTAATCATGAAGCTCCACAAACCGTTCGCAAAATGGTATACAGTCGCAAGAATACCTACGATATAGAATACCAGCCATAACGGATTATCTACGATATCCGCTACCAGATCAAAATCCAGATCAACACCCATGAAGACTTGAATTCTAGTCTGATACACGTGGATGGCTATGAAGATAAAAGCCAGCACACCTGAGACTCTCTGCATTAAAAAGCTGATATTGCGGAACGTACTTGGATAACCGTATTTATAATTGGCTGTGAAAGCTATGTAAATACCATAAATGCCGTGGAATAAAATTGGCAGATAAATAACAAAAATCTCCAGGAATATTACGAATGGTAAATCAGCCATAAAACCGGCCGCCGTATTGAACTCTTCCTCGCCTCTAGTTGCAAAGTGGTTAACCACCAGGTGTTGTACTAAAAAGACACCCAGAGGAATAACACCAAGCAACGAGTGAATTCGGCGTATTAAAAAACTCGAATCTTGTTTCGACACTTGAATTCCCCCCTAACTCTACTATAGTTACATTTTCACAATGTCTATTTTACGCTTAAGGGTACTATAAATCAAGGCACTTTAAGGTCTATTCTTTATGCTTTTTAAAGATTGTGAAAACTTAATCATGTAAAGTTACTTAATACCCTCAAGAATATGCTCTGCAACATTTTTAGGGATTCCTATTTCTATGAAGTCATCCACTTCCTTATCCCTCATTCTTTTTATGGAACCGAAGTGTTTCAAAAGTTTATGTTTTCTCTTGGGACCGACGCCTTCGATGTTATCGAGTACGGACATCGATTGTGATCTGCTTCTGATACTTCTGTGGAAACTGATTGCAAAACGGTGGACCTCATCCTGGATGCGCTGAAGCAGATAAAAACTCTGAGAGTTCTTCTTCATCGGCACAATCTCGCCTTTATCGCCAAATAATAATTCTGCTGTCTGGTGCTTGTCGTTTTTCGCAAGCCCTGCAACCGGAATATCCAGAGACATTTCATCAAGCAGTACACTTTTGACAGTGTTCATATGACCCAGTGCGCCGTCAACGATGATCAGATTCGGAAGCGGCAGTTTTTCTTTCAGCACTCTTGTATATCTTCTTCTGACCGCCTCTGCCATCGATGCGTAGTCATCAATATCATCCACTGTTTTTATTTTGTATTTTCTGTAGTTTTTCTTGCTCGGCCTGCCGTCGATGAATGACACCATGACACTGACAGGATCCACTCCCTGTATATTCGAGTTGTCAAAGGCTTCTATGCGGATCGGCGTCTCGATATCGAGCGCTTCACCGAGCGCTTCAATCGCCTTGACCGTCCGTCTTTCATCACGTTCAATGATGTCGAATTTATTATCTATTGCAATCTTCGCATTTTTATTGGCCAGCTCCACCATTTCCTTTTTGGCGCCACGCTTAGGCTGCAATACTTTCGATCCGACCACTTCGGATATGATGTCTTTATTAAATTCCTTCGGAATATGCACTTCTTTAGGGGGCAGGCTGGATTTCAAATCATAAAATTGAACGATATATCTGTAGAACTCTTCTTCGACATCATCCTGTATCGGCAAAAGATCCGCTTTTTTCTCTATCAGATTACCATTTCGGACCAGCAGTACTGATATCGACATCCAGCCTTTCGATACGCTGTAGCCGAATATGTCCCTTGACGTCATATCGGCCGTCATCATCTTCTGCTTCATCATCGTATTTTCAATGTGCCCTCTTAAATCCCGGTATTCCTTCGCCTTTTCAAATTCCAGCGCTTCGGATGCAGCTTCCATCTTTTCTTTCAGATCATTCATGATCTGCCCGGTTTCGCCATTTAAAAAACGTGTGATTCCATCGATCATCTTGTTATACTGCTCCTGTTTGACATCAAAGACACACGGCCCGAGACACTGGTCGATATGATAATAGAGACACAGTTTATCCGGCATGGTATTACATTTTCTGAGTGGATAGATGCGGTCCAGCAGTTTCTTTGTTTCGTGGGCGCTGTAAGCGTTCGGATACGGTCCGAAGTATGTGCCTGTTGACGGTTTGACCGTTCTTGTGACAAGCAGACGAGGATGCTTTTCTTTTGTAATCTTGATGAACGGATAGCTTTTGTCGTCTTTGAGCAGTATATTGTAGCGTGGATAATGTTTTTTTATCAGATTCAATTCCAGCAGCAGCGACTCCACTTCTGTCGACGTCACTATGAAATCAAAGTCTGTAATCTCACGTACAAGACGCATCGTCTTTTCATCATGGGCACCGCTGAAATAGGATCTTACACGGTTCCTTAAATTTTTGGCTTTGCCGACATAAAGGATTTCACCGTACTTATCCTTCATCAGGTAACATCCCGGTTCTGTCGGCAGTACCGAGAGTTTTAATTTTAATTCTGTCATGGTCATCCCTCTTTAAGCTATGCAAATATAAAAAAACCGCCATCACAGGCGGTTAAATTTTTAAGCGTGTTTTTCAATCAATGCAACAAGTTGTTCTTTTGGCTGGAAGCCGACAACTTTGTCAACCGGCTCTCCATCTTTGAAAAGGATGAGGGTCGGAATACTCATTACTTCATACTCACTTGCAGTTGCACCGTTAGCATCAACATCCAATTTTGCAATGTTTGCTTTACCATCCACTTCAACCGCAACTTCTTCAAGTACTGGAGCGATCATTTTACATGGTCCACACCAAGTTGCCCAAAAGTCAACCAAAGTCACACCATTCGCAACTTCTTCTTTAAAATTTGAATCATTCACATCATATAATGCCATGTTTATATACCTCCATTATTTCCAGTTTATAAATTGATTATAACGCATTGTCTGTATGTCCACAATTGAATTGCTTTAAGTTAAAAACAATAAATAGAATATTCCCGCTGCAAACATTACAATGGCCACCGCAATTAAAACTTTAGCCAGTTTAAGCATATCAAAATTATCCAAGTGCTCACCTACTTCATTTCTACAATAGTGACACCGAAGCCGCCCTCGTTTGGATGGCCCATCCTGTAGGACTTGACCCTCGGGTGCTGCTTCAAATGCTGCTGCACCCCTTTTTGAAGTGCACCGGTACCTTTACCATGTATGATTTCAACCTGGCTGTAACTGGAGAGAAGCACCTGGTCCAAATATTGATCCAGCTTGATCAATGCCTCTTCATATCTCTCTCCGCGCAGATCCAGACTGCTTTTGACTGCTGTCTTACCGGTTCTTCGTGCCACCGGCCGTGAAATTTTCTCTTTCTTTCTCTTCTTGAGTTCTTTTAGGGGGATATTCATCTTCAATATACCCATCTGAACAATTGCTTCATCTTTTTCTATTGATAATATTTCACCTTTTTGACCATATGACAGTACATCCACATTGTCGCCGGTATTGAACGACTCGACTTTTTCATTTTCAATCTGCTGTTTCAGCGATTCCTGGTAATAGCTGTCTTTCAGGTCTTTCCTTTTCGCAATGATTTCATGCTCTTCAAGATTTTTTGCGCCGCTTTCTTTCATCTTATTCAGTTGATCGATGATGTCTTCGGCTTTTATTTCACTCTGTTTTATAATTCTGTTCGCTTCATTACGTGCTTCTTTATACAGTTTCTCTTTAAATTCCTGATACTGTTCATTATTTTCATTCAATTCCTGCTGAAGTCTTTCTGCTTCCTCTAATGCTTTTTCAGTCTCTTCTTCATATTTCCGGGCGTTGGTAGTGTGGTTTTCCAAGGCTGTAATCATATCATTGACATCTTTGGAGTCTGATTTGACCAGCTCTTTCGCCCTGCTGATGATCGAAGGGGACAGCCCCAGCTTGTCTGAGATTTCAAAAGCATTGGATCTTCCCGGTATACCCATCAGAAGACGGTATGTCGGCGATAATGTATTGACGTCGAATTCCACACTTGCGTTGATGACGTCATCGCGCGTATAGCTGAATGATTTGATCTGCGGGTAGTGTGTCGTTGCAATCAGCGTCGACTGCTTGGCGAGCAGATCTTCTATAATTCCAATTGCGAGAGCAGCCCCCTCTTCAGGGTCCGTGCCTGCGCCGACTTCATCCAGCAGCACAAGGGTTTCATCATCAGCATTATCGATGATCACTTTCGTATTCGTCATATGACTCGAGAATGTGGACAGTGACTGCTCGATCGACTGTTCATCGCCGATATCACTGTAAACTTTCTGGAAAATTGGCAGAATACTGCCGTCTCTTGCAGGGACGGGTATGCCGGACTGCGCCATCAGTTGGGCGAGCCCTACCGTCTTTAGTATGACAGTTTTACCGCCGGTGTTCGGTCCGGTGATGATGACAGCGAGTGAGCCCTCGTCGATGGTGATATCATTTTTAACCACTTCTTTTGGATCGATCATCGGGTGGAATGCAGCCGGCAGATATACTTTTCGTATGTCACTGATCTGCGGTTTCGTCGCTCCGATTGAAGCGCCGTATTTCGCTTTCGCAAAGACCATATCCAGATGGTGCAGATGGTCGTCAATCATCATCAATTCTTCCGACACTTCTGCAGTCTGTGCGCTCAGTTCATACAGGATGCGTTCTATCTCCAGTGCTTCATCATCTCTCAGACCCTGGATCCTGTTTGTCATCTGGACGACTGCCATCGGCTCCATATAGACCGTCTGCCCGCTTTGTGACATATCATGGACAATGCCGTTAAACTCGGAACGGTATTCGACTTTAACCGGGACAACATACCTGTTGTTCCGCATCGTTATGATACCGTCACTCAGTTTCCTCTGCTGGCTGCCGCGTATCAGATCGTTTAGTTTTTCACGGATTTTGCCCTCTTCGGAATGAATTCTCTTCCGGATTCTGAGCAGATTTTCAGATGCGTGATCGAGTACGGCCGCATCGTCCACTGTACTGACTATCTTCTTATACAGATGGTGGATATCAGGCAGAGTAAAAATATAATGACCGATTGATTCAAGCGCCACTTCATCCTCGATGAATTCCTCAAAAAGTTTATTCAACGACTGCTTTCTGAAAAGCAGATTTTTAATATCATTGAAATCACTGATCGACAGCATACTGCCTATGACCGCTCTGTTCACATGTTCTTTGACATCGGAAATACCCGCCATTTCAACGTTGCGGTATCTTAAAATAGTGGACGCATCGTCCACTTCATCAATCATCCCCCTGACGGTTCCGATTTCGTTCGAAACCATTTCAGGATTGATGAGCCGTTTTGTCTTATCACTGACAGCGTACTCTTTCAGCTGAGATAGTATTTTATCGAATTCCAATGTCCTAAATGTTCTATCATTCATACTAAAACCTCTATTTTTGCTTATTTATAAATTTGCGGAATTCTTCACGTGTCATCGTATTGATGACCTGGTCCTTCTTAATGAATCCCTTTTGAAGTGTTGCGACACCATATTTCATGAAATCCAGATGATCTGTGTGGTGCGCATCCGTATTGACGGTCAGTTTAATATCCTGATGACGCATTGCATCAGCATTGATATCCAGTCTCATCGGATTGGCATTCACTTCAAGTACCGTATTCGTTTCCCTTGCCAGCTCCATCAGACGGGGCATATCCACAGGATAGCCTTCGCGTCTGCCGATCAGACGACCCGTCGGGTGTGCAATATGTCTCACATAAGGATTTCTGCATGCAGATTCAAGACGGTGCATGATTTCTTCTTCCGTCTGCTGGAAGCTCGAGTGGATTGCGGCGATGACATAATCCAGTTCTTTCAGCATATCATCTGAATAATCCAGTGTGCCGTCTTTTAAAATGTCCATTTCAGTTCCGGAATAAACATCGATTTCATCATATTCCGCGTTAATCTGTCTGATTTCTTCAATCTGGGCGAAAAGTCTTTTTTCATCCAGGCCGTTCGCAACACGCAGACTTTTAGAGTGATCCGTGATGACGATATATTCATACCCTTTTTCGATGCACGCTTCAACCATCTCTCTGACTGAAAATGCACCGTCACTATAGACCGTATGCATATGGATATCGCCTCTGATATCATCCAGTGTAACAATCTCTCCGATGTCGAGATCAGTTTCTTCTCCCGTTTCCCGCATTGCAGGCGGAATAAAGTCCAGATCGAAATGATCATAGAAGTCTTCTTCTGATTTGAACGTGAGCGTTTCACCGTTAGATTCAACACCGTATTCACTGATTTTCTCTTTACGCGCTTTTGCAATCTGACGCATTTTCACATTGTGATCTTTGGAGCCTGTAAAGTGGTGCAGAGTCGTATAGTACTCTTCTTCAGTGACAAATCTGAAATCTACATTGATGTCCTGCATATCATCCTTAATGATAATGGACAGTTTTTTCTCGCCGGCCGCCACTGTTTCTGTCACAAATTCCTGATCCAGTATATTTTTTGTAAATGCTTCAACATCTTTTGCAATCAATATATAATCGATGTCCCTGCTGGTTTCTTTCATACGGCGCGCACTGCCGGCCACATCGAACTTGACCACATGTTCATCGTTTTCCAAAAACGTTTCGACAATCTCCCTGAAACGGAGCACCTGATTGATCGCATAGCGCTCAGGCCGCGTTAAAATATCATCAATCGCTTTACTGATATTCTCCTCTGTCTTTTTGCCGAAGCCCGGAAGTGCACTGATCTCTTCATTTTCACAGGCTTTTTTCAACCCTTCCAACGTATCGATTTCAAGCGCCTTATAGATTTTGGCAATTTTTTTCGGACCGAGTGTCGGAATTTTGGTCATCTGTACGAGACCTGCCGGCACACTTTCTTTAAGGTCGTTCAGCACAGTGGATTCGCCGGTCTCCACATATTCTGTTATGACATCGTTGGTCCCTTTTCCTATACCTTTGATATCGTCGAATTTATCGATTTCTGAAAGCGACCTTGGATCTGTTTCAAGAGATTGCGCCGCTTTACGGTAGGCGGAAACTTTAAATGGATTCTCCAAAGAGAGTTCCATATATTCCGCAATGTTTTCAAGTAATCTGATTATATCTTTTTTAGTCATAATTTCCTCCAAAAAAAGAGCCATATCACTATGACTCGATTTGTAACCACTCCACAAATTTGTCGGAGAGGATGAATGTGTGTTCCAGTATGAAGTTTGCAAGACCCGAGTCCTGTATGGATGTTTGGATAAATTCTAATGGCACCATCGAAAGCATAAATAGAATAACTACTAAAACATAAATGATTTCAAATAAACCTAATACTGCTCCGATGATTTCACCAACGGTACCGAAAACCGGTATTTGCTGGAAGTAATCAAATGCACTGACGACCAGTTGGATGACGATCTTTGTCACTATGAATATTACAAAAAATGCAGACATGTCATAATATGCGTATTCCGCATTCGCTATGTTTGGAAAGATCGGGTTGGCCAGAGTCTCTGTCGTCGACGGGTATGGCAGTATAAGATCCAGCCTGGAAGCCAGGTTCTCATAATTCAGCGCAGCGATAATCACTGCGGAGATGGTCCCTATCAGGTGGAAAAACTGAAGGACAAAACCCCTTCTATATCCAACTATCAATCCAATTATAAGTAAAATTAATATTATTAAAGTCATACGTCTCGTCCCTGGTCAGATTGTTTGTCTATCAATTCATCATATTCCTGTTTTAATTTCACGTAATCATCCATTACGTTCACCGCCGTCAGCACTGCTTTCCTCGTCGTATCCAGGCCAGCACTTTTTGATCCGATTTCTTTCATCTTCTGGTCGACAAGATTTGCAATATGTCTTATATGTTCCGGCTCATCCCTGCCGATTATAGTATACTGCTGATCATTTATGTCAACGTAAATCCGATTTTTATATTCAGCCATAATGTGTCTGCCTCCTTTATCCAAACTATCTGCAATTATGTTATCATTAATATATTATACGTATCAGCAATGGATTTCACAAGTAAAGTAATTACAAAATGATAAAGGACTTTTTCTATGAACTATGATCAACATAACACCATCGGCAGTGATGAAGCAGGTGTCGGAGATTACTTCGGTCCGATGACAGTGTGCGCTGCCTATGTACCAAAAGATAAAATAGCATTATTGAAAGAACTCGGCGTCAAAGATTCCAAAAATCTGTCGAACAGTACAGTGATAAAGATTGCGGAGGACCTGATTCATACAGTTGCATTTTCACTCGTCGTACTCGACAACCCGTCCTACAATAAAAAGATTGATGAAGGCTGGAACATCGTAAAGCTGAAAGCAGTCCTCCATGACCACTGCATCAAAAACGTATACAGTAAACTGGACGCAACCGAACAGCAGAAGATGGACAGAATCGTCATCGACCAGTTTACGACATTGAACGCCTACAACAAATACGTACCCGAGCCATTCATGCTGGATAAGATCCATCAGGAAACCAAAGCTGAAAGCAAATCGCTTGCCGTCGCTGCCGCCAGCATCATCGCCCGGGCAAAATATTTGGAACAGATGTCAAACCTCGACAAATCTCTGAAAGACACAGTGCCGAGAGGCGCGAGCAAGAAAGTAGATGTGTTCGCAGCACAGCTCGCCAAAAAACGCGGAATGGATTTTGTCGACACCATTTCTAAAAAACATTTCAAGACAAGAGAGAAAGTACAGGCGTTGTTGAAGTAAATCATATTATGTACATTGAATGGCACGAGACGCTTCAAAAGCATAAATTCATGTCATTTTCCTGATAAAATTGACATGAGTTCTATCAAAAACCATGTTTCGTGTCATTTTCAACACCACATTGGCACGAAACACATTTCAAATTCTTTTTCATGCCATGGTACCTCAAATATAAACCCCACTGAAAATCTTAGTGATTCCAGCGGGGTTTATTATTATCCTCTTAAAACGAATCCTTCTTCTTTCAGTGCTTCAAGTACCGGCTGATGTATTTCTTCAACCGCTTCATCTGTCAGCGTCTCTTCCTTATTCAAGTAAGTCAGACGTATCGCGACAGACTTCTTATCATCTTCTATATGCTCACCGTCATACACATCGAATACATACACATCGATGAGATACTTCTTCGCCGCACCTTCGATAATATCAACGAGTGTGCTGACCGGTACATCTCTGTCAGCGACAAGCGCAATGTCTCTCGAAATTGATGGGTATTTCGGCAATACTTCATATTCGATACTGCCCAGTTTCACATCAAGCAGTTCATCGAGATTGATTTCGAAAACAACCGTCTGGTTCAGGTCGTGATCTTTTTCATACTTCGGATGAAGTTCACCGACAAATCCGACTCTCTTTTCACCGAGCGCTATGTCCGCCGTCCGGCCGGGATGCATTTCCGGATAGCCTTCAACAGGAATATATTTGATGTCATCCAGAATCCCGAGCTTCTCGAATATGCTGTCCAAAATACCTTTGGCAGCATAAAAATCTGCTGGCACATTGGAACCGAGCCAGTCTGTACGGTTCATCTGCCCTGTCAGTATTCCGCCGAGTTTTTCGACTTCATCCGGCTGCGTATCCTGCCCTTTGGAAATAAAGATCTTGCCCACTTCGAACAACTGGACATCTTTTTGCTGGCGGCTGTTGTTATAGACGACATTATCCACCAGATGCGGAATCAGGCTGTTTCTTAAAACCGCTCTGTCTTCACTCATCGGCATCAGCAATTTCAGGCCGTCTGTACGGTCTGTGAACTGGGTCGCTTTTTCCTTGCTTGTCAGCGCATAGTTGATCGACTGTGATAATCCGAGTGCTTCCAGCTGATGGCGGATGATTCTGAGTTTGCTCTGCTCGTCCGTCAGTTTACCCGGAGTGATATTTTCAAATCTCGGGAGTGACGTCGGCAGTGCATCATAGCCGTATATACGCGCCACCTCTTCAGTGATGTCCTCCGCGATTTGCAGATCATCTCTTCTTGAAGGAATATTAATTTCAAGATCGTCACCGCTCACTACCGTTTCAAGACCAAGCTTTGACAATGTTTCTTCTATTTCAGAAGTTTCGAGTGTCATACCCAGTCTGTTGTTGATGAAATCGCGTGATGTTTCTATCACGGAATGACTCGTATCCAGTTCACCGTCCTCATTATAACCGGCTGAGACTTTACCGCCTGCATACTTCTCAAGCAGGTAGGCAGCCCTCTCCAGCGCCGGCAGTACAAACTCATGGGATACGCCTTTTTCAAAACGGCTGCTCGCTTCACTTCTCAAGTTCAGTCTGCCGCTGGTTTTTCTTATTGAAACGGGGTTGAACACTGCAGATTCGATGACCACATTCGTCGTCTCATCCGTCACTTCGGAAAAGTCTCCGCCCATGACACCTGCAAGCGCAATCGGCTCTTTGCCGTTCGTTATGACGATATCCGTCGACTTGAGGCTCCTCTCCTTATCATCAAGCGTCGTCATCTTCTCGCCTTCAGAGGCAAATCTCGTAACGATTTCACTTGAACCGATTTTGTCATAATCGAACATATGGAGCGGCTGACCGTACTCCAACAATACGTAGTTCGAAATGTCCACCACGTTATTGATCGGGCGGATACCCGCTTTGATCAGACGGATCTGCATCCATATCGGAGCAGGCCCAATTTCCACATCTTTGACGACACGCAGACTGTAGTAGGGAACCGCTTCACTGTCCTCGTTCATTACAGAGACATCCACCGCATCATCCACTTCTGTGAAGTCCACAGCCGGCTGCTTCACTTCACCGCCGAACAGTGCTTTCGTCTCGTAAGCTGCACCAATCATCGACAATGCATCTTTCCTGTTCGGTGTCAGATCGAATTCCATCACCTGATCATCGAGATATACTGCAGAGAGAGCATCCGCACCCGCTTCCTGCTCATTCTGGAAGATGAATATCCCGTCCTGGAATTCTTTTGGAACATACTCAGCAGGTATACCGATCTCATCCAATGAACAGATCATGCCCTCAGATACTTCACCGCGCAATTTCGCCTTCTTGATCTTAATGCCGCCCGGCAGACGTCCGCCGACCTGGCAGACGATGACATAAGTATCCGCCTTGACATTTTCAGCTCCACAGACAATCTGTTTCACTTCTTCGCCGGTATTTACACGACAGATGTTCAGCTTGTCCGCATTCGGATGCTGTGACACTTCCTCAACATAGCCGACCACAAGTTTCTTAATGTCCGCTGTATAGTCGATGATGTCATCCACTTCGATACCACCGCGTGTAATTTTCTCTGACAGCTCATTGATATCGGTTTTTATTTCAATAAATTCATTCAGCCATTCTTTAGAGACTCTCATTTCTTTCGCCTCCATCTTCAGTTTGTTTAAATTGATTGATGAATCTCAAGTCGTTCGTATATAAATGACGGATATCTTCGATACCGTACTTCAGCATCGCCACACGGTCAGGCCCCATACCGAATGCAAAGCCGCTGTATTCCCTGGAATCATAACCGGCCATCTCCAACACATTCGGGTGCACCATGCCGGCACCTAAGATTTCGATCCAGCCTGAATTTTTACATACGTTACAACCTTTGCCTTTACATTTGAAGCAGGAAATATCCACTTCAACACTTGGCTCTGTGAATGGGAAGAAACTCGGACGCAGTCTGATTTCACGCTCTGTACCGAAAATTTCCTTCGCAAACAGTTCAAGCGTTCCTTTCAGATCACTCATATGAATATTCTTATCGATGACCAGCCCTTCAATCTGTGTGAACTGGTGACTGTGCGTCGCATCATCACTGTCACGTCTGTATACTTTACCCGGACAGATGATTTTGACTGCTTCTTCACCCTGGCGTTCTTCCAGTACACGTGCCTGCACCGGCGAAGTATGTGTTCTCAGTAAAATCTCTTCAGATATGTAGAACGAATCCTGCATATCACGTGCCGGGTGGGACTTCGGCAGGTTCAGCGCTTCGAAGTTATAATAATCCGTCTCGACCTCATAGCCTTCCTGGATTTCATAACCGAGACCGAGGAAGAAGTCCTCGATATCCTCGATGATTCTTGAAATCGGATGCTGGGAACCGATGTTGAACTTACGGCCCGGCAGTGTGACGTCCAGGGTTTCATTCGCCAGCCTTTCTTCCAGTGCAGCCGCTTCAAGCGTTTCACTTTTTTCATTGATCGCAGAATCGATACTTTCACGCAGTTCATTGACCTTCTGGCCGTATTCAGGACGTTCTTCCTTCGACAGGTTCTTCATCTCTTTCATCAAGCCTGTGACTTTACCCTTCTTACCGAGATACTGGACTTTTAAATCCTGCAGACTTCTTGCATTGTCCACAGTTTCCAGCGATGCATTGAATTCTTCTAAAATTTGAGACATTCCGGATGTATCCATTTTTCCACTCCTTTAAAATAAAAAAGCCGCCCTTAAATTAATAAGGACGGATTTCCGCGGTACCACCTAGATTTCTGCATGATCAGATGCAGACACTTCAAAAGATAAGGGATTTACCCGTCACTTCATCCGCCAGGTGAACCTGATTCCCATTACCGCCCGGTATTTCAGTCGTGTACCCGGCTCCCTGAGATAAATCATGGAATCATTTATGTCCGGCTTCCTATGAAGCAAGTATTTTATTCATAAAGATTATTATAAGTCAAAAAAATTAAAAATCAAGTTTTCTGAAAGGATTCAGAATGAATTATTCTACACTTTCTTCTTCTTCCTCCTCATCTTCTTCCTCACCGCCTGATTCTTCTTCCTCTTCTTCTTCCTCACCGCCTGATTCTTCTTCTTCGTCCTCATTTATACCTTCGCCGATTTCATTACCCTGTCCGGTGTCCTGGCCTTCTTCACCGACTGGAGTGTCCGCTTCATCTTCATCGCTTGTACCATGATCGGTTTCCGATGCATCTTCACCGACCTCCGGTTCTTCATCACTGCACGCACCAAGTACTAAAACTGAAGCCAGACCGCCGGCTAGTAAATATTTTTTCAATTCCATCATAATTCCTCCTAATGATATTAATAAATGATTCTGTCTTTAATAACTGTTTACCCTGACTCCGCACTTTTTAATGATTTTCGATACAGATAAATAAAAAGCCCTGCGATTATATGATAATCGCAGGGCTTCATTCACTTATTCAGCTTTGAAATGATGCATCAGTATGCCGCCGGCAATTGCCACATTCAGACTTTCGGAATTACCCGGCATATGAATCTTTACCGTCCGGTCGACATAATTCAGTGCAGCATCGCTGACACCCCGGCCTTCATTCCCCAAAACGACAAGCATTTCATCTGCCTGCGGGATGTCTTCCAGATACTCTGCATCTCTAAGACTCGTACCGATGGACAGTCCGTTGAAACTTTCAATGACCGGATGAATATCGGTCACTTCCAGCTTGATATGGAAAGTACTGCCCTGGGCGCTCCGGAGCACTTTGTCACTGAACGGATCCACCGTTTCAGTCGACATGACAACACGGTCAAAACCGAAGGCATCTGCCGTGCGGATCAGAGTGCCGAGATTGCCCGGGTCCTGGATATCATCCAGAACGAGCACTTTATTACCGGAAACTTCCGGCGGCATGTAACTCACTGCTGCCATTACGCCCTGTGGGGTATCAAGCTGGGATAAAGTCTTCATTACCGGTTCAGTCACATAAATCACTTCAAAGTTTGACACATTAATGGAAAACGAATAGTTTTCTTCAGCGATGATATAGTGGATCTGCTGGCTGAACTTCACCGCTTCTTCCACCAGATGTTCTCCGTCGATTAAAAACATGCCTGCTTTGCTGCGCTCTTTTTTCTTATGCAGCTTGCGAAGATTTTTAATGCGGGCGTTATCTTTTGAAGTGATGACTTCTGTTACCAAATGATATTCTCCACAGTGTCATCATCCAATGATTTTACAATTTCGGTAATCAGTTTCACCGCATTATTCACATCTTCCTTATGGAGAATGGACACGTTCGAGTGCATATAACGGAGTGGGACACCAATATTCACTGATGGCACCCCTTCATTTGCGACATGGAAGCCGCCTGAATCCGTACCGCCGCCAGGCACTGCCTGGAACTGGAATGGAATGCCGTTCTCTTCGGCAACTTTTTGGATATGGCGTCTGAAACCGACATGTCCGATGTTGGATGCATCCATCAGTACGACAAGCGGTCCGTCACCGAGTTTGCCTTTGCCGTTTTCAGGCTTCATACCCGGTGTATCCCAGGCGATACCGACGTCTACAGAGATTGCAAGGTCCGGCTTCACTTTATTCGCTGAAGTTTTCGCTCCGCGAAGGCCCACTTCTTCCTGAACCGTTGCACCGCTGACAACGTTGACCCCTAGATCTTCACCTTCTAAGTTCTGAAGGACATCCACTGCCACTACACAACCCATACGGTTGTCCCATGCTTTAGCCAGAAGATAGTTCTTGTTTGCCATTTCAGTGAATTCCATATGCGGTGTAATCTGATCGCCGATTTTTACACCCGCTTTTTCAGCTTCCTCTTTATCTGTCACACCGATATCAATGAACATATTCTTGATCTCAACCGGTTTTTTACGCTCATCAGGTGACAGTGCATGCGGCGGTTTAGAGCCGATGACACCTGTTAAAATGCCGTCATCCGTAATGACGTTCATACGCTGCGACAGCATCACCTGATTCCACCAGCCGCCGATCGGCGTGAATTTGATGAATCCGTTATCGTCAATTTCAGTGACCATGAAGCCGATCTCATCCAGGTGACCGCCGATAAGGATTGTCTTATCACCGTTTTTCGCCTGACGCTTACCGTAAATGCTGCCCAGATTATCCGTGATGATTTCATCACTGACAGGCTCGAGGTATTCCTTCATAAGTTTCTTCACGTCATATTCAAAACCGGAAATACCGTGTGCATCAGTCAAACTTTTCATAAGTGTTAATTGTTTATCCATTACAAATCTCCTTTGTTATATATTCTCTTATATTTTAGCACAACTATTTCTATTTTCGAAATAATAATATCGCTTCCAAAACACTGGCAACATGATAAGATTGATGTGAATAATTACATTCGCATCATAATTATGAAGAGGTGGCAAATATGTGGAATGAGACAGAAGTGTCCAAGCAGCTGGGCATCCAGTACCCCATCATTCAGGCACCGATGGCAGGATCTACGACACCCGAACTTGTTGCAGCAGTATCAAACGGCGGCGGACTCGGCAGCATCGGTGCGGGTTATTACAGTCCTGATAAACTGACTGAAGATATTAAAAATACAAAAGCACTCACCGTTCAGCCGTTCGCAGTAAACCTGTTTGTACCTGAATATAATGCAGTGACCAGTACTCAGATTGACCGTATGAAGAAGATACTTACACCCTATTATGAGGCATTCAATATTGAGCCGGATATGCCGACCATGGATAAAGACGATACGTTCGACCAGCTCGTCCGGATTGTCATCGTCAACAATATTAAAATATGCAGCTTCACTTTCGGCATACCAGACCCTGTCACTGTTGAAAAGCTCAAAGAAGCGGGTGTTACACTGATCGGCTGCGCAACCACTGTCGAAGAAGCCATTTTAAACGAACAGGCAGGCATGGACATGGTCGTCGCACAAGGTTTTGAAGCCGGCGGCCATAGAGGATCGTTTGCGCAAAAAGCACTGCAGTCTTCAGTCGGGACAATGACACTCGTGCCGCAGATCAAAGATGCCGTGGATATTCCAGTCATAGCAGCAGGCGGCATCATGGACGGCCGCGGAGTTTATGCGAGCCTCATACTCGGCGCCGGTGCCGCCCAACTCGGTACGGCTTTTCTAACGACAAAAGAAAGTGCAGCACCGAAAATTCATAAAAATGCGATTTTAAACAGTACAGAAGCGGATACTGTACTGACCAAATCCTACAGCGGGAAATATGCAAGAGGCATCCGCAACCAGTTCATAGATGATATGGAAAAACATCAGGAAGACATACTCCCCTACCCATTCCAAAACAAAATGACAAAGAAAATCAGGAGCAAGGCCGCAGCTGAAGACAGAAGCGATATTCTACATCTTTGGAGCGGCCAGGGCGTGAGGATGAGTCAGGAGGTAGAAGCGGAAGAGCTGTTCAAGGATATTGCGGATCAGGTCAATAAGATATTAGGGAATGAAAACTATCGCAAATAATTCGCATCATGGAGTGATATGGTTGAAGAATATTAACGAGATGTATTTCCTGTTTAAACTTTAGAAGATATCTCTCACAGTTTCTTTCTTATATAGTACAAAAACTCTATTTTTTTCTATATTATTGAAGTTCTTAATTACACGAGGTATTTTGCACCTGTTTTATGTGCTATTTTGGCTTATAAAATTATAAAAGGCTCTCTCCTTTTAATACTTACTTTATGTAAATTAATAAACCGCCTCCAGCAGCTTAAACAAGTTACTTTTCATCATAAATTTCCTTCTTTTATATTTTTTGAAGTTTAGTTATGTTAGAATATCATTATATTTATTTTATTGCAATTGCAATAAAACGGAGGTGCATTAATGAAAGATATCTTAAGAGATATAGGAATCATTGCAAGAGCTTTAGATTCAATAAGTAATATTGAATTTAAAGATATCAATTTATCAAAAGGACAATTTGTTTATTTAGTTAGAATTTGTGAGAACCCAGGTATTATTCAAGAACAATTAGTAGAAATGTTAAAAATTGATAGAGCAACAGCCTCTCGAGCTATTAAAAATATGGAATATAATGGAATAATTACAAAAAGAACTGATAAAGAAAATAAGAAAAACAAACTATTATATGCTACAGAAAAAGGGCAAGAACTTTATTCTTTTATAATAAGAGAAAATGAACATTCTAATTCTGTTGCTTTAGAAGGCTTAACAGAAACAGAAATTACAACTTTGGTAGAGCTATTAAACAAAGTTAAAAATAATATATCAAATGATTGGCTTTATGTTAAAAAAGGCAACAAAAGAAACTATTAGTAGCATAGGAGGAATAATGATGATTAGGATATGTAATGTGACTGATTCAGAAGAATTGAAAAAAATTGGTAAAAAAACTTTTGATGAAACTTTTAGATCTCAAAATAAAAAAGAAAATATTGAAGAATACTTAAAAACAACCTTCACTTCTAAAAGAATGATTGACGAATTGAACAATCCAAATTCATATTTTTATTTCATTTATTTTAAAGAGGAATTAGCTGGATACTTAAAGATAAATATAAGTGATGCACAAACTGAAGTAATTGAAGGTAGCAATATAGAAATTGAACGAATTTATATATTGAAGAAATTTCAAAAACATGGATTAGGCAAGAAATTATACGACCAAGCAATAAAAATTGCAAAAGATTTAGAGTGTGAAAATATATGGTTAGGTGTATGGGAGCAAAATGAAAATGCCATTCAATTTTATAAAAAATTAGGTTTCTATAAAATTGATGAACATACATTTTATATGGGAGATGAGAAACAAATTGATTTTATTATGTTAAAAGAATTATAAAAGGGGGAAATTCTATGTATATTCCAAAATATTATCAAATTAATAATTACCAAGAAATTAGAAGTTTTATTGAGAAAAATAACTTCGCTATTATAGTATCTACTGAAAATGGACATCCTATAGCTACACATATTCCTGTGATGATAACAGAAAAGAACAATGATTTATACATTTCTGGTCATTTTGCAAAAGGCAACCAGCAAGTGGAAACCATAGACGATAATAATATATTAGTGATATTTCAAGGAGCACATGGTTATATATCATCAACTTGGTATGATCAAGAAGATGTCCCAACTTGGAATTATCAAAGCGTTCATATATATGGCAAAGGGAAGACTTTAAGTGAAGATGAATTAGTAGCAAATTTAGAACAGTTATTAGATAAATATGAAAAACATCGTGAAAATGGTGCTACCTGGGATAATATGTCGGATAAAACAAAAAAACAAATTAAAGGCATTGTAGGCTTTGAAATTAAGGTAAATAAAATATTAGCAGCTTACAAATTAAGTCAAAAACGTAGCGAGAACGAAAAAAATAAGATTATCAGTCAATTAAGTGATTCCAATGATTTAACGGATAAAATTTTATCAGAAGAAATGAAAAGAAACTTATAAAGTATTAAATTTCTTTAGGTATATGTGACTGCTAAACTAAAGTGAACAGTTTGTTCAATTCTACTTGACGGTTACATATTTTGGGTAGACCCTAAATAAACAATACTAAAATATTGATTTCATTGCTTTCACTTTAAGAGATAACTTGCATTAATTTTAAGTTCTTTTTTGTATATGATTTAAGAAAACCAGTAACCTTAGTATAGAGGTTGCTGGTTCTAAAATTTAATAATTTATTTATTAGCAACTACCGATCAGTGTTGATATGTAAACTTGAATTTATTCTATATGTCACTTTAATTTGAGATAAATATAGTATTTCTTATTTGGTTGTATATCGATATGGTTGATTCGTCTTTAACTACATTTATTTAATAATTCATCTATTATCTTTAATTGTCTTTCCCTTTCCTTTGTTGAGGCATCCAGGGAGTTCTCAGTTAGAAGGTTTTCTACTTTTATTGCATAGTCACTGCTAACCAAAGCATGTCCTCGCATATGTCCTGTTGCAATCGCTTGAGCAAATGACCGTGCAGAATACTTACTGATATCAGATTTGGATTCTTTAGCCAATTCATTTACAACAAACCCAACTTTCCTTAAATCAAATGCCCTAACCCTACCTTCTATTCGTTCTTCTAAAGTTTCTATTCCCAGTTTTATACGGGGGTCATTTTTCAAATGACCATCGAGATGATCTAAATATACCGATGCCACCCTCAATGCCCATTGAGCAAGGAATTTTTGCGGTATTTTTTCAAGACTCACTTCAATTTCATTTCTTAATTCAATATTATCTATAATTTTTATTTTGGAGTTACTATATTTAAATTCTGTTTGCTCTACTTTCATTTTTTGCTCATGCTTGTTCCACGCGTATTCTTCTAACTTCATTGAGAGCACTCCTATCTTACTTGGTCACTTTTTGAGTGTAATATAAAATTACTATACCTTATTTTTTCAATTAATATTCCTGGTGGTATTTACTATATTTTTATTATTGTTCATCGCTTAAATTTTGAAAGTAGTTAATCTCCTAATTTACTTTTAATTGAAGTTCACGGAAATATCTGTTCGTAAAAGTACACTTTAACGAACACCATACAATTGCCCCTAAATGCAGAAAAAGAGTCGTTCATAAACACATGAAAAACAATTACGAACGTTCTAGATTTTGTGTATACTTTTACGAACATTTTGGTATGATAAAGCGCTAGTACACGGGAGGGAAAATGACTTCTATGGATAATCGAAAAAATGGATACATCCGGGGCAACAGTAAAGATCAAAATGAGAGATGTCAAGTTTTGGCAATGAAAGAAGTTGACATTATACGACAGACGATATATAGAATCAAGAAGGAATTGAACTAGTTTCTACTATAGTATAGGATGATTTTTAAAGTGAGTAATATATGATAAACGTATCAAAGACATTTCCTCTCCTATGCACTTAGTATAAGAGGATACTGTGACAAATATAAGTGATTTTTTCAATGTTTCCTTGATACCGAGTCTACATCAGGTGTCATGTATGTAAGTCTTCTCTAAATTTATTATCTATATCTCTTATTATATTATTAAGATTGCTTAAATCATTCATAAAGTATTCTTTTAATCGATCATCAAGTCTTATAGCTAACTTGTTGCAGTGCTTTACAGAATCTTTTTTGCCATCATAAGTTTCTTTGTATGCGTCATTAAATGATTGTCCGATTTTTTCAATTAACACTTCAGATTCTTCTAGTAGTTCTTTGAATAATAATGATTCTTCCTCCCTCAGTATTCTTTCTTCTTTTGAAACATAATTATTTAAATCCAATTTTCTCTCAGACATTAATTCTATAAAGTGATTAAAGTTTATGATACACCTACCGTTTGGGTTAACATCATATATCATTTTAATTTCTCTAAGCTCATCCTCATTTAAATCTTTAAAGAACTCCATATTAACTTTCGAATAGAACGCAGATTCCAATTTCGTTTCAGATATCCAGTACACGTCTTCAAAGGTCTTTATTGTCCCTTCTAACCCTTTGATTTTTGAGTATATATTAGAATACGTTTTAAACCTCATATCAAAAAGTGCTTTTTGTTTGTAAGATTGTAACTCCATCTTGTTTTCTGTTCTTTTTTCACTTCTTTTCACAAGAGATGAAAAAGTTGTTTTTATAAAAAATATAACAATTGCTCCCATGGCACCAGCAATACCTGGTGCACCGAATAATTCAGTAAGTATTTCCATTAAACTCCCCCTCCATGTATGATATTTCTAATATACCAAAGACTGCACTCTTTAAGACAGTCCTTCTCTATCTATTTTAGGAGGGATTCTCACGTGGATTGAGTCAATGAGAGATGTGATAGGTGCCACTTTCGGAATTATTTTGCACTGATCTAGACGATAACTTGCGCTATAGTTAAGAAACCCAGCTTATATTTTCTGACGATGACAGTTGGGTTTTAAGTTTTAATGTGCAAATCAACACTTAAAATATATGCAATTTATCGGCAGAAGTGATAGTCAGATTGAAGTCAAAGTCTTATAAATAGATATTTTGGGTAGACCCTAAATATACAACATGTATATGCTGATATACTTCGCTTCTCACTGTATGATTACGGTGTTGTGTATGGCACAGCAAAATGAAAGTGAAGAGCTTTGCAGGGAGAAAGTGCAAACTTTTGTACCACCTAGTGCATGGAATTGTACCTATAGACAGATTTGAATATTTAAAAGCAATGATTATATCGCAGCATGATACTTCAGCATTAGAAAAATTATTTTTAGATTCCTTAAATAAGACCACATCATAAATGATGCAGATTTCAAGTACTTTTAAGTAAGGTAATCTGAAATGTCTTATCGTTAATAATGTTATAAGGAATTATGGTAATTTAATCAAAAGTAATGAGCAATCGAAAAAGCAGAAAAAGAGAGGATGGCAGTTGTTCCAACCTCTCTTCTAAACATAGACAATTTTAATAGTTAAAATTCAGTATATTAATTGACAACTCAAGTGATTTATACTATTTATTTTGTAATACTCTTGAATTTCACATAGAAATATATCAATTCCAAAAATAAAAGTATGATTGCTATAAGTGTTAAAAAATAGCTGAACGAAAAAGAAACAAATTATTAGTTTTGTAAGCATATAAACCGACAGAATACATACCAAGTGATAAAACGACACCTATAATTATATCTGTACTATTAAAACTGAGCATTGTGACTCTGCCCTTTCGTGGATACATTATAACAAACTGAATAAGGCACAAAATCTTGCTGATTATTTTACGAGATGTTCAGGAGCGTCATAATAGGACATATAAAGAGATTATCTCCTTCTCATAAATGCAAAGGGACCATGAGCTTTTGCCATGTCAAATAACGGACTCCATGCATTATGATGGACTTTCGGTGACTGATGATTTCCTAGCCTTCTGATCTGCTGTTCATAATAGGAAATTCCTATAAATCCTCCAAATGTCTTATCCAAAGCCTTCACTCTTGTTGTGATCCTCGGAATTGTTACATCCTGATATGTGTGTGTTTTCAGCTGATTGGGCAGCTGTGGATTTAAAACCAGTGCCCGTGCTAACCCAATCATTGAAACTTCAGTCTCAGTCAGTGCATGAATCATACCTTCTTTTTTACGGAATCCGCCTATAACAGCAATGGCAGTATCGACTTCACCGCTGATTTTCTTTGCATAATCTAAGAAATAGGCCTCTCCAGGACCCATCATTTCCGGCTTTTCATAATCTCCGCCTGAAATTTCGATATGATCGATACCGAGCTCATCCATCTTTTTAATGACAGAGATCGAATCTTCGAAAGAAAATCCTTTATCATCAAAGTCTGTAGAATTG